>NZ_JAHFVK010000001.1 GCF_018599195.1 Croceibacterium selenioxidans
GGCAAAAGCAAAGCAATACGAAGCAGGCGCGATGGCATGCGCATGACGGTCATCCCCCTCAATCGGAACTGCGTGTCCCGTTCTTATTGGCTTGAGTTTCTGCAACGGATCGCACGACTTGCCAAGCCGCGCGAATCGCAAGGTCTATGTTGACCAACCTGCCAAGGTCGTGGCAATCGGCGCCCGGATCGCTTGAGGTGTAGGACGGACGGAGCCTCGGGATCGGTCTTGGCAGATTTTCGCCAATCTGCGGGTGTAGCTCAATGGCAGAGCAGAAGCTTCCCAAGCTGGCCGATTTGGCAGTTTTCTGCCACCTTCTTTGTAAACCAGCCAGATTTTGTCCCTTTACCTATCAGACACTTGCGGGAGCAGTGTAAACTGCGTCGAACGACCCACAGTGCAACGGGTTGCAACGGCTTATCGACCCATCGCTGCCTTGGCTGCCTCCTCCGCACCATACGCGCCAGCATCAAGCAACTTCTCGTAGACGTCCATTGCTCTCGCCCGAAGTGGGGCGTCATTGCGTTGGAGGGCTATCGCGACCTGCACAAAATCGCGATCAATGAAGCCTCTGTGCATTCCTCCGCGTTGATCCACGATCAAGGTCGCGATGCGTTCGGTGACATACATCACTGGCTCGTCGAAGCCAGGATAGAGCAATAGAGACTGTAGACCGTCTGCAAATCGGCCAGTGAGAGAGGCAGCCAAAACCGACGCATTGTCGGCAACGGCGACTATCAGTTCTCGCGTAAAATCATCGGGAGCAAGATTGTCAGTCTGGTCAACGGCCGCGGAAATTGCATGGGCTTGATCGCCGCCAACTCGCGACACGTGCTCCATCAAAAACGCGTGTGCCTGAGCTTTTAAGGATCGTTCGTTTTCTCCCCAAGCTGATGCGGCGGTGAACAAACGTCCGGTTAGTTCTGGGGAAACATCGTCGTTTACCAACGCTGCCAACGCCTTCGCGGTCACACTGTCGGGCTCAACAATGGCGAATGCCTCGGCTAACTCCGCAGCAGCCTGCCGAAATTCATCGTCCTCAGAAGCAAACCAAGCCTCACATACTCGAACGATAAGTTGATCCGGGAACATGGCTCGGGCGCTCCAAAGTAGGCCCACCAGATCGATGCTCATGAAGATGCGAAAGTCGAGATCGCTCAGTTTAGAGAGCAGTGCCTGCACTCGCGACCTATCCGCCCAAAATAGCCACTTGCCTTTGTCTGCAAGCAGAAAGGACCATATGTGAGGGTCTTCTGGTTTGGAGGCGTGTCGCTCCAAGACGTCCAGCCATGCTTCGTAGGCTGGTTCATCACGTCCGAGCAGGCCGTGAAAGATCGCTGCCAGAAGTGTGTAGTTCTCTTGGGGAACCATGCGCATCCCACCATAAGCGCGAAATAGGAAAGGCGAAGGCATCGCTCGCTCCTTCTTATTTCGGCGCTCATTTTCGGCCTCTGAGACTAAGCGCTTCTGGACTTGATCCGCGATTGTTTCAGGATCGTTTTCCAGCCAGCTTTCAAGCATGGTCAGCGTTTCGGTTGGTAGGCCTTTCAGTTCTCCGGAAAGGCGAGAGAGCGCCCACGCGGCGTGTGTCGTCCAAGTTCGCGATGCAAATCCCTTGGCTGAAAATTCGTGGATCAATCTTAGCACCTCGCGAGGCGGATAGATGCCGTCCTTCGAAAGCTCATCCATGAGGTAGCCAGCAGCATTCTCATGCTTCCCGGCAACGAACCTTTGCGCGACGCGAACCGCTCGTTCAGGATTGTTCTTCCCGAATTCACCGAAAGCGCGAGATAGCTCCGAGACACCCCCGTTCCGCGAGATGGGACGTCGCCGAGGGTACTCGGGCGATGTGTCGTGTATCGCGTCGAGCATACCGAAAATGTCGTGATCTGCCGCCCGTTCCATGGTCGACGCTGGCATGGGTGATCCGACCCACGTTGCCATTGTTGTCCCTCGCTTGCGTGGGATGGGGCGTCCCTTCGCCGCTCTCCATTCCTTGATCTGGCGCTGACGACGCGGAGCCAAGATCGCTGGCGGCAGCCTTTCAAGCAGTTCCATGCGATGTTCATCGGACCATCGAAGGCGCATGCGTTTCAGTTCGGCGTCATCCTCCGTTCCATAGGCGGCGCCATAGAGGGACCAAGTCTCAATCGCGTCGCGAAGGTCCGCTAGTCGGTCAGTCGGAAGGTGCGCGCCAATCGCCTCGACTAGCTCCTGCGACGTCAAACCGGCCTCAATTGAAGAGAGGCCGGGTTCTACCATTACGTGGGTTTCCCCAAGATAGAACCGGCGCTCATCGGCTAGAACGTAACGAAGTGCGTGACAGGCCAGCGCAGCGCCCGCCGCGATGTAGTTTTGTGCGATCACTTCCTGCACTTGGTCAATCTCGACCGAACCCATCATGCCTATAAGTCTGGTTGACGATGCTGCGTCGGCCTTTGCCACTGCGTTCATCGCGTCGCGAAACGCCTCAATGATGCTGCCTCGTTCTCGTTCAAAATCCCAATCCCACGGTAGTGATTGGGATTTGGAGTATCGCTTGATCCCATCGCGATTGGGTTCGACATCCTTTGCTGCCTGCTCAAGAAACCAAGGCATCAGCGTTTCGGCAAACTCCAGCGGGGCCGCTTCCGCCAGTCTCTCGACGTCATAGAGTTGAGGGTTTTTGTCACGACCAACGTCAACAGTTTGGACCCAGATCGCAACAACCCGACAGGCTTCGAGAAATCTGCCATCAGTCCTTAGCATGGTCACCAGATGGGAAACCGAATGCGGATCGATGGCTGTGCGTCTGAGCAGGACGCCGATCAATTCCTCGACCCTTTCGGTTATGACGCCTGATTGCTCGACTATACGGAACACCAGTTCATCTCTCTCCGGATCGCTCCAATGCGAACGAACGAGCGAGACGACACCATCTGGGTCTATTTTTGCTTCTTCGGCAAGCGCCTGCACGGCCGGCCAGTGATATTGCGTCTTTGCCATTAGCTCTGGTAGGCATTTGGATAGAAACGGTCGCCAATTGGGCCAGTTCTGAACGACCCTCCCGAGGGCGCGGTTAGCCAATATCGGGTCCGTCCGGATTAACGTATCGACCCAAGCAGCTTCTTGCGCGGTAGGTGAGCGAACGGTCGAAATTGCATCCGTCACTAGGTGTCTAAGGTGACGACGCGTTTTTCCATCGCTGAGGAGCGCGAAGACTGCTCGAACATAAGCACCTTCGTCCGTTGTCCGCAGTCGTTGTAGAGATCGCAACACCGTCGCACGGACAAACAGGCTATCTTGGTTTTGCCAAGCATAGTCAGCGAGGTCTTTGCCTGTCCGGAAGCCCTTTGCCTGAAAGTCATCTAGCCAAGATTGGTGGCTGAACCCAATTTTCTGGCCGCTACGAACAATCAATCCGCAAGCTTCGCCCCGAGCGAGCGCTCCTTTGCTGCCTGCCTCATATACGTCTGCGGGTCGCCAGAGGGTCTCGGTTTCGAGCATTTCCGAAGCGAGGCTTTGCATCAATTTCAAGACTGATCTGCGCGTGTCGTCGGGTCCGAGGTCAGCAGTCGCCAACCAACGGTCCAGCAAATCGCCCGCTTCAACCGAGGCAGGGTCAACGCCTCGCTGGACCAACTGGACGAATAGCTTGAGCGCAAAGGGTCGACGAAGGGTCTCTTTCAACTCGTCGGAAATGCCAGCGCACTCAACTTGCAACTCACTGAGCAGGGCAACGACATCGTCAATTGAAGGGAGGGCTAGGCTGAATTCCTCTGCCTTGAGTTGTTGGAACCGCGCATCGTGAGCCGCCTCAAACGGCCGCGAAGAGACAACGACGTGAACTGGAAGTGCTTGATCCCGGATGTTCTTCACCATCCTAAGTAGCACCTTCATTCGATCCGAGGAGCGATCCATGACGTCACTGACCGCATCCAACTGGTCGATAATAACCGTCACGGGTGCGGATCGTGCGACGACGGCGATCTCTGTCGCCAGAGGCCCTGCCATGCCTAGCGCGATCCCGACGTCCTCAATCGACTGAATGGTCGCGGGTAATGTGTCAGCCTTGATCCCAAATACGACGTGGCCGCAGCTTTCAAGTTCGTCAGTCAGCGTGCCCATCAAAGCGGATTTTCCGGACCCCGCCTCCCCAATTAAGATCGACGTTCCGTAGGGCGCCTCTTGAATATGCTTTTTGAGGCGCTCCAGTTCGGGTCTGAGGATTTCGCGGCCCGCAATGTCTCTGGGCCACTCTCGCAGTTCATCTGAACCCGCCTTCGCATCACGGATCGCGGCATTGAAATCGATTGCCGCTTCCTCCCCCTCACGTTGCTGACGCTCTAAGATGGCTCGGATTGCAGCCGTGTTGGCCAACGTCGTCTCTACCGCAATGAAGTGACCGACCTCGCGCCAGTATTTTGATCTGTTGAACTGAGACCGGAGTTCGCGAATGATGATCTCAAACGCAGCCACTAGGTCTTTGGGGTCCGTCAAAAATATGCGACGTAAAACCTCGTCAGTTGTGTCGTCCTTAACGAAACGCTGCACAAACGTTTCCACAAACTGCTTCGCCAAACCGTTCGGATCGGGGAGGTCCGATGGATCACTGATGACGGTTTCAAGGACAGGGACGAACACCCCTTTAACGAAACTGATAGACCGTAGATCGGCTGCGAGTGAGGGAGCGGATTGTATGCCAGCTTCGATGGCAGCACAGCCAATCTCGGCGACTTCCTTCTTCGCTTCCTTTGATTTGAATAGTTCAAACCCCTTATCTGAGGCATAAGCCAGTGCGGCCTCTCCGACTACACTGAGAATGATTTCCACCAGCACTCTGAACAAACTCCATGGCCTTTTATGGCTAAATGGCCACGGGGGGATGCCCAGGGCAAGAGACATGCGCCTTTGGTGCAAGTTGGTTCGGCATTACACGTCGAATACCTGTGGAATGTGCCTCGCTGTCGGGTTTTCGGCGGGTGTCGACCCGACGATAAGGTCCAAGCGTGAGTTCCAACATGGCGTGTTGGTGACGCTCGCCACGCTCATGAAGCGTCAAGAGACATCTCGACGTGATGCGAAGAGGCACTGCGCAGCCAACGTAGCGAATGGCGCGGCGCTAGTGGGTGTTTGAGGTTAGAGGTTTGGCCGGCGATGTCTGCAATGGACTAGGTCGGGGGCCATGTCAGGGTCAACGCAAGACGAGCATGTCGGATCAGGAGACGCTCTTTCCGTTTGAGGTTGTGCTAGAAGGCACGCCCATTGCGTTGCAATGCAAGACAAGCGCAACACGTGAGGCTTGGAAGAAGCGGGTTAACGACGCGGCCAGCGAGCGACAACGCGCCACATATCAGTTGGGTTTTTTGGATGATCGAGCGCTCGCGGTCACAATCTACTACTTCCCAAGTGCGCCCATGGAAGGCGATGTGGACAATATCGCCAAACTGATACTGGATGGGATGATCAGCATCGCTTATCTCGATGATAAGGTCGTTGAACGAGTGACGGTTCAGAAATTTGAACCAGATGGTGGTTGGGAGTTCGTTGTGACAAGCGACATGTTGGCTCTCGCTTTGGATACGGAACCTCCGGTCGTCTATATTCGAGTTGATGACGATCTAAGTTGGAGGACGGTGTGACAAGTTCGCCGCGCCAGACAGCGTACGCTGACGCAGAACGTGAAGTTCTTGAGCGTCTAAGGTCACGATATGAGCAGCAAGGGTCCACATTTGTGGTCGCGCCCGATGCTTCCTTGTTGCCGGAGTTTCTTGGTCCTTACATTCCGGATGCCATCGTGCAGACCGGCGACAAGACCATCGCCATTGAGGTGAAGCACGGGCAATCGCCGGTAACTCAGGCCAGGTTGCGCGACCTTCGGCGTATCTTTGACGGGCACCCCGATTGGCAACTTCTAGTGGTCTATGCGCCGTCTGGGCCGCTCCAGTCCCTGACAATTCCGTCCGCCACGCCGAGTGCTATTCGTATGCGACTGGACGACGTCCATCGTTTGAACAAAGCAGGCTTTGTGGATGCGGCTCTCGTGATGGGTTGGTCACTGTTGGAGGCTTGCCTCCAGCTAGTCGGCGAGACAGACAGCGCGAAGCCCCGAACACCCGGCACGGTTGTGCAGACGCTCGCAGCAAACGGACACATCTCTCCCGGGGAAGAACAACAACTTCGGTCTTTGATCGAAGTCCGCAACCGCATTGTGCACGGCGACGTAGCGGCGCAGTCAACCGGCTCCGATGTCGAACTCGTTCTCCGAACCGTCGAGAATATTATATCCGACATCGAAAGTGGTGACACCGCAAAGTGAGCCTTCGGGCGAAACGTCCAGGCCAGTGCTGCCTGCTCGGTCCGACGATACTATAAGGAGCGTAGAGCTAACTTAGCTGGGTGTCCTTTTTCTCGCATGACCTTCCTTCTGATAGATGAGACGGAACTGTGGAGACGGCCCCCAATAAGGTCGGATCGTGCTCTCGGAAGACAATCTCACTGATGCCTTAGAAGCTAGTTGAATGAAAGCGGGCATGCCAATGTTGTGGAGGCGTGACGATCAATGTCTGCAATACTATGTGATGATATCAGCAAGTAGGAGGTAACGGATTTGCAGCCGATCCACGGATATTATCTGTATGAACTAGGGGCGCAGGTTCACCCTCTCACTCAGTTTAATTTTCAAGCCACTACATGGCAGGCGGCGCATCATCCTACTCTGGTGGCCCAAGGGGCACTTGGTGCGCTGCTGAACAATAGCGTCTATCAGCTTCGAACCAGCCGACAGGAGGGCCTCGAACTTCTAAACCTGCTCGGAAACTTCTTGTTCAACCTGCCAGACTTCAATTCACAGGGGCAGTTCGTTCCTGTCGCGACAATGTGGCCAGTCATCGACAAAGCTACGAAGTTTGAGACGGTTTTTAAAGCTGAGTTAGGTGTAACTCCAATGTTCTACGTTCCGCCACGGCACAACGTAGACATGACGGGGTATCTTCAACAGGGGCACCTCAGCTTCCCAGTTGATCTGGCGACGAAAGTTCCCGAAGCAATCCTCGATGCGCAGCAGGCGGCAAGGTGCATCGCATACGACCTTCCAACCGCGGCTGGGTTTCATCTGCATCGGGCGAACGAGAGCGTATTGCGCCGATATTTTGATCGGGTCGCAGGACCGGAGCACCGGCCTGACAGCCGAAATATGGGTGATTATATCAACAAGTTAAGTCAATTAGAGAAGGGTGATCAGAGGGTTCGAGCAGCACTCCGCGATTTGAAAGACTTGCATCGGAACCCGCTGATGCATCCGGAGGAGCATATCTCGACCACTGACGATGCTATTAGCTTGATGGGGGGTGTAAGGGCGGCGATGTCATTAATGTTGAAAGAACTCCCTGAACCTTCACCTTTGACCGCCGATGGATATGCGGCACTCTTACAGTCCACCGGCACTGACGCGCATGGTTAACTCGCGCCGAAGCGTCCGTCGGTGTTCTTTCGCGCCCAGATAGGGGGGCTTGCGGCGCGCGAAGCCAAGTGGAGATGAGTTGGGAGCGGTCCTTTGCTTCGCCGTCAACCATGAGCCGAAGTGTGATTGCGTTAGGCCGTCAGTCGCACCCTATGCCCGGACCACCTCTCGCAAAACTGCGCTGTGCGGTCCTTAACTGCTTCGGACGGATTGACGATAAAGAAGGTTCGACAGCTATACGCGTTAGCCCGGACAGCTATCGTCCCATCGCCAAGCTGAGATCGCCACCACTCGACCTCCAAATCATGCCGTCCCGGATAGCGCGTGTTGTGGTGATAGATCACGGCCTGTCGCCCGTGCGCCAACGATAGCGCCTCCGAGATCGGCAGCTGCTTTCCGAACTTCCGATCCCGCCTACGACGCGGGTGATCATCAACCAACCCGTTGTCCGGGTCGGCAAACACCAAGTCGCAACCGCGTAGCTGGTCGGTAGTTCGGCCAAACCACTGGTGGCGAAAATCGCAACGCTCTCCGGCAGGGATGGCATCTGTGGTGATCGGTTCGCGGGAGTATAGTGCGCCGGGAAGTGCTCCCGAGGCTTCCAATGCGGCAACTGTCCGTTGCTCGCGCACCGTCGCTTTCAGCGTGTCGAACAGGTCCGGATCAAGGTGCCGCCACCTTTCGGGCTGGTCGAGATAGCTGACATGCCTTCCATCCGAATTGTGGTTTTCGTCCGGAAAGAGATACCACGCCACTCCGAGCGAGAGATCGGAAGCGATGGCTCTTATTAGCGCTAGCTTCACGTAATCGCCGATGTCACCGGCATATCGGTTTTGCATTTGCCCCCCCTTTGCAAGACCTTCGCAGAGAAGGGGCGAGTGATCCAGAGCAGTGAACGCAATAGGAATAAGAAGGCGTTTGAAGACGCGACGATTGATGGATCGACTGAAAATCATAGAACTAACAGCGACAAAGAGATCGGGAGCCACATCATCCCAAGGAGCTTTGGTGCCCCAATTCGGACTTGCCTGCGATCCACACTCTCCTAGACTTAGCAAGTAAGTTGCTAGGATTATCAGATGCTTGTCGGATACGCTCGCACCTCGACGTTCGATCAAATCGCCGGTCTAGAGGCGCAGATCGAGCACCTGGTTGCAACGGGTTGCAAGGTCTTTGCCGAGCAGGTCTCATCGGTCGCTGAACGTCCTCAACTCGATGCTGCGCTGGACTTCGTGCGTGAGGGCGACACACTCGTCGTCACGCGGCTCGACCGCCTCGCTCGTTCTACCGCCGACCTGTTGCGGATCGTAAGCGTTCTGGAGGCCAAAGGGGTGTCGCTCCGGGTGATCGACTTCGGTGGAAGCGAGATGGACACCCAATCGCCCGCAGGCCGCCTGACGCTCACGATGTTCGGAGCTTTGGCCCAATTTGAGCGGGAGTTGATGCTTGTTCGTCAGCGCGAAGGCATTGAGCGGGCCAAGCGCTTGGGGCGCTATCGAGGAAGGGCACCGACCGCACGCGCCAAACTGCTCGATATCAAGCGCCTCGCGGGAGAAGGATTAAGAGCGCCTGATATTGCCAAAAAACTGGGCGTCTCCCGAGCCTCGGTCTACCGTCTGTTGGCTGAGGCCCGCCCATGAGCAAACTTTTTGCCCGGCTTACCGGCGAACTCGAAGACATTTGCAGGCCAGGCTTTGACGACGACTTTCCCGAGGATGTTCTTATCCAGATGCAGGTTGAGAAGGCTATCGCGGCAGGCCATCCCTTACCTCGCTGGGGTTGGGGCACTCCTCGACCCTATAACGGCAGCAGTGGGATCGAACGAATAATGGGGTGGCAGAAGTTGCGGATCGCAGAACAACTGCGGCTGCTCATCCCCGCTAATTGCTGCTCAATCTGCCGTACATCGGGAGCGGAGCACAGACATGCTGAGTGCTATTTCCGGCCCTTGGCGATCAAGCAAGTCTGCCGCTCATGCCATTTTCGCGTTCATAGACGCTTTTTCGATCCGCCTCGTTGGCGTGCTTTCGTTGAAGAACATTCGAGACCCGGCGACTGGGCCATCTCATTGCGAACGATTGAGTTGAACCGGGACGAGGCAATTCAGATCGCTGCGGCTCCGGATATATTCGCTTCCCTTGCGATGCGATGACGCTAACTTTTTCGGGGGTTTAAATGGGGGGTTCGATGAGGGTTTGGGAGAAAGCGTGCCCGCGATGCCGGGAAACGATAAAAAAGGCCGCCCATCTTTGTAAGCATTGCGGCCATCGGTTTTCCGAGGCGGAGATCGCGGCCGGTTCCAATGGACAACAGAACAACACGATCAAGGGTCTGACCTACTTCGCGATAGTCGTGGGGCTCGTGTTGCTCGCTCGGTTCTGCGCGTCGGATAAGGACGGGTCGAAAGTTGGCAATGCCAGTTCGGATACCAAGGCAAGCGAAAACCCATACGCGGACGGCGGTAAGCAGGTCGCGTGGATTGAGGTGTCAAAGGATGCAATCCGAACGCGCTTGAGAGACCCGGACAGTGCGCAATTCCGAGAAGTTCACTTCTATTCGGGTGGCAAAGCACCCGTCGCTTGCGGCGAGGTCAATGCCAAGAATGGCTTCGGAGGATACACAGGCTACGAACGTTTTGTCGCTGCGGGCAACGTCGACGGCCTAGCGTTTCTTGCCTCCGATCTCACCTCATCGTCCGAAATGGACAAGGTCTGGGAAACGATGTGCGTCAAGGCTCCGACCGACAGCCAGTAGACCTGCCCCCCCTTGAAGGCTCCCCCGTGGAGGCGTTGGGGTGTGGTGATCTCGGTTGCTGGGTTCCGTGCCTCGGAATTGTCTCACCCTTCTTGGATCGCTCCGAATGGTTTCATCGCTGGGTTGGTTTGATCATCAACGACGCATTCTGCATCTTCGCTCAAAATGTTGTGATCAGTTAAGATGGTCGAATTGAGTAACTTCATGGCAAATTATGAAATGGTAATCTACACGAGTAGAATACATGAAGAGATGAAACAAAATTCTTAGCTAAAATTGTTGATACCATGCGAAAATATGAATAACTCACCGCCTCAAACGAAAGGTTGGTGTGTATGACAGTAGTTGAATTTGACGTCGCCAAGCCAGCGGTGGTGAAGAAGCCTCCCACCGCGCTCACCGCCACTCAGACGATCATCCGCGAATGGATGCCGCACCTCTCCGCCAGCGAGTTCGTCGTGGTGATGGTGCTGCTGGATCGTACCCTCGGCTGGCAGAAGACCCGCGCCACGTTCAGCCTCGACCGAGTGCTCAACGGCGACAAGATATACAGCGGCATGAGCAACACGGTGTCGCGGCGTTCGCTTTTTCGCGCCCTCGCTAGGCTCGAACTCAAGGGTATGATTGCTCGCCATCATCATCCGGAGGGCAAGCAAATCAAGGTATCTTCCGTCAATCTCGGGTGGTCTTCCGCCATGCTTAACGTCCCGGAGCGCCTCAAAACCGGTGCCGCTGTGACACTTGACCAGTGTCAGGCTGGCACGGGGGCAGTGCCACAGTGGCACACGAGAGAAAGTAATCCGGGAGAAGGAAGTCTGGAGAACGAAAACTATGCTGAGCCTGCGTCTCAGCGCACCATTGATCCGAGCGAATTGATCCGGGAAGCAAGAGAAGAAGTTTCCGCCCGCCGCAAGCCTCGCCCGGCCGCCAAGATCATGAAACTGAAAGACCGGGTCGACGCCGCTCAGGCTCAGTGGCGGGCTGCCATCAGCGAGGTTCACCCGACCGGCGCTGTCCTGACGTGGAACGTCCGCGAAGTTCACATGGTCAAGAACAAGGCCAAGGGCTGGCTCCACACCGACCGCATCACCTTCCCGGACTTCATCGGATGGTGCGCCAGAAGCTGGGCCAGCGTATGCCGGACCCAGCTTTCGTGGATGACCAAATCTTCGCCACCGAAGACGCCGAACATCGGGTTCTTGGTCTCGTTCATCGACCACTTCGCTGACGCTTGGGCGGGCGGCGATCTGGACGCGTGGATGAACGAGGATCAGCGCACCGTGTACGACAAGCTAGTCGCCTCCGGCCACAGTCACGACGAGGCGCTGCACGAGATGTCGAAGCGCGAGGCCGTGTCGATCATGCGGGACGAGAACCGCAAGGTGACTACCGACGCCAACCAGAAGCTGCGTGAGGCCGACCTCAAGGTGAAGCGAGCCGAGCGGCTGGAGAACATGCCGATCCATCCCCGGTCCCCGCTGGCGCAGCGCATCCGCCAAGGCGATGCCGTGAACCCACCGCCCCGGACCCGCATCCGCACCGAGGAAGACCTCAAGGCTATCGACTGGGGCAACATGCCGGTACTTGATCCGAACTGGGAGCCGCTGTGATCGCAGCAAATACTATATACCGTAAGTCATATTCGATTTGGGATGTCATCCAACTTTTTATGTCAATCTTTTTTTCTTGAAGTTTTCGGTGGATTTTCTAGTTTTTCATGGTGTCTTTTTTACTTGGAACGCCAATGATCCGCCGTATTGCTCAAGAGCCGCAACTTCCTAATCCGCCGAGAAGGCGTAAGTTGCAGGCAACTTTCAAGAAGGTCGATCTCAAGCGGGCTGTTGATGCCGCGCTAAGCGTAGGGCTGCATATTGGCAGCGTTGAGATACGGCCAGACGGCACAATTAGCCTGACTACCCTAGAAGCTGCACGGGGACACAGGCCAAGTGACGCTTTTTCGGAGTGGGCTGACAAGCTTTGAAGCGCACGCCTCACCTTGTGCGCAAGAAGACACGAGTTGGCATCGTCTGGTATATCTACGCTTGGCGCGGTGGACCGCAGGTCTTTCGGTCAGAAGGTCCGAAGCGGCCCCGCCTCGATGCCGATATTATGCGGCGTATCGTCGCGGCGGACGAGATGGATAACAGTCCCGATCCTTCCACCCTGCTGGCCCTCATCAGAGATTGGCGTCGCAGCCCGGAATGGAAACAACTGGCGGACAGCACGAAAAAGACATGGGGATCAGCCCTCGACATGATTGAGGAGAAATGGGGCCGCATTCCTTTGGGCGTGTTCAACGACCCCCGAATGAAGTCGAAGGTCTTCGACTGGAGGGATAGCCGCAAGGATACGCCAAGAGCAGCGGACATCGGTGTCACGGTCTTGCGTGCCTTACTCAAGTTTGGCGTGCAGAGGGGGCGTCTCTCCACTAATGTGGCAGCTGATATTTCGAGCCTCTACCGGAACGGTCAGCGAGCCGAGATAATTTGGCTCCCTGACGACCTAAGGCGCTTCGCCGAGGCTGCGAACCAAGCTGTCAACGATGCCGTCCGACTTGCTTGCCTCACTGGTTTGCGATGCGCCGACTTAGCCGATCTGCGATGGAGTGAGATTGGAGAGAAGGCGATCATCCGCGTTGCTAGCAAAGTCAGCAGAGGCAAGAGACGCAGGGCGACGGTGACTGTTACACCCCAACTTAGCGAACTTCTCACAGAGCTTCGATCCCGCAAACGGAAACCTGACGTCGACACAGTGCTTGTTACGTCAGACGGGAGGAGATGGTCGTCGGATGGTCTGGGTAAGCGGGTCGGCGAAGCCGCCACCAAGGCGGGCATCGTTCACACGGATGGCCGCAGGAAACACTTGCACGATTGCCGTGGTACTTGCGCGACCCAGCTTATGCTTGATGGCGCGACCGATCAGGATATTGCTCGGGTATTGGCATGGTCGCCGGAAAGAGTGGCCTCCATTCGGATGGTCTATATTGACCAAGCGAGGACCGTTGTGGCACTTGCCGACCGCCTTGCCGCTAAGGCTGTAAACTGACCTGTAAACTGGCCGGTCTCGACAGTCCAAAAATGGCGGAAATGCGGGTGTAGCTCAATGGCAGAGCAGAAGCTTCCCAAGCTTACGACGAGGGTTCGATTCCCTTCACCCGCTCCACCGCAATATCGATCGCCTGGTTTTCCATTTGGCCTTTGCAGTAGGGGCTGGCCGCGGACTCACTGAACGTCCGCGAGCCAGGCGCCCCTTGGCTGCTGCCTGGCACGCGGCGCATCGCCAGCGTTCCGTTCGAGGTGCCGGTCATGCGCGAAACGATGCAATTCCACTCGACGCGGCAGTTCCACCCGGATTGGCGGCTGCTCCATTGGGAATAGAAGCATTTGGCGGGAAGGATAACCTGAGTTAGCGTCACCGGATGACCGACAGCCGGCTTCTTGACCGTCTGATGCAAGTCGCCGGACGGGCACAGGCCTGGGCGGAGTCCCCGCTGGCTTCCAGGATACGCAAGGGCTTCAACGCTCTCCTTTCGATCCTCATCCTGATGTTGCTCGCCCGGGCGATCGCGCAGGTCGGCTGGCACGAAGTGGTGGCGGTGGTTCCCGCTTCTGCGCTGTTCTGGATCTTGTTCGTAAGTTCCTATCTTCTGCAACCCTTCATGGAGTGGTTCATCTACCGGCACTGGTGGAAGTTCGGCTGGGGCGCGATGGGCATTTTCCTGCGCATGCGGGTGATGAACGACGCGCTGTTCAGTTACTCCGGCCACACCTACCTGCTGGTCTGGGCCGCGCGCCGGATGGGCATTCAGTTCGATCCCCAGGGACCCAAGCCAAAGATCTTCGGCCGGGGCGATGGCCCGGGCGTGGATCCGGCGAAGAACCCGTTTGCCGCCGTGAAGGACATGGCCATCACATCCGGCCTGGCCGGAAACTTCGCCACGCTGGTCCTGCTGTTGATCACGTTGACGATGGATGGCGCATCAGTGCTGAGCGCGGCCCTCGACCCCCGGACACTGCGAATCCTGACCTGGAGCTTCGTACTGATGATCCTGCTGAACATCGGGATTCTCGTGTTCAGGGGCAAAGTCATGAGCCTCCCGGTCAAGGAGAACATGTTCGCCTTCCGCTGGCACCTGTTCCGGGTGCTGGCGGTCCAGGCACTGCTGGTCGGAAGCTGGGCCGTGGCCTTGCCCGGAATCACCTTCCAGAACTGGTTCCTGCTCGGCGCGCTGCGCATGGTGATCATGCGCATGCCCATCCCCAACAAGGAAATCCTGTTTGCCGCTCTCGCGGTCAGCCTGACGGAGGACGCCTCGGTCGAAGTTGCCGCGTTGATGGCTGCGCAGGGCGCGCTCCAGCTGGTGTTCCACGCGCTATCGTGGGGCGCTGCGGCGGCTCTCGAGGCTTCCGCCGGCCAAGAGGATGCCCCCAACCGATCCTGACCGGCGCTGTGGCTCAGCCTTGATCCAGTGATAGCAAGTCTATGCTCCCCGCGCGTTGACTCACATTCTCAATTGAATAAGTTGAGAATGTGAGGTGCCTGATTTCCACCTCGCCTTGCTCCCGGCAACCTGAGCCACGGGAAAGCGGCTGCCGCCCTGCTGACGGTCGCTCCGAAGGGTTGCGGGGTCGTTTTTGGAGCAGACGAAGTTGAAGACCGGGTTGATCATTCGCCATGTGCCCTTTGAAGGGATTGCCGGTTACCGGGAACCGATCGAGGCTGCGGGTTATCATCTCGAACGGATCGACGTCGCCGATCCCGCATTCTCCACCTTGGACCTGCGCCAGCCCGATCTGCTGATCATGATGGGCGGGCCGATGGGGGTCTATGAGCAAGAGCGCTATCCCTGGATCCGCTGCCAGCTGCGGCGTCTTGCGCTGCGGCTGGAACTCGACCGGCCGACGCTGGGGGTGTGCTTCGGGGCGCAGATGATCGCCGCGGCGCTAGGCGCCCAGGTCTATCGCGGACCGGTGAGCGAAGTTGGCTTTCATCAGTTGCAGATCGCCGAGATCCCCGCGGCCGGACCGCTACGTCATCTCGACGGAGTTCCGCTGCTGCACTGGCACAGCGATTCCTTCGAACTGCCCGAGGGCGCCGAACTGCTCGCCTCAAGCAAACTCTATCGCCACCAGGCTTTCCGCAGGGGGGTCAATACCCTGGGCCTGCAGTTCCACGCCGAGATGGGGGTCGACGAGCGATTCCATGCCTGGACCGCGAGTTGGCCGGAAGACATCGCTGCGAGCGGTACCACCGTCGAACGGTTGCGTGACGATCACGACCGGCATGGACCGCGCGCGGTCAAGGCCGGGCAGTCCATGATTGCCGAGTGGCTGACGACCTTGCACTGATACGGGGTGGGCCGAAGCCCACCCCGCGTGTCTTACAGACCTTCGACAGCCTTGCTGACGAGGATGTTGACCGCGACGCGGCGGTTCTGGGCCTTGCCCGCGGGAGTCTCATTGTCCGCAAGCGGGTCTGACTCGGCCATCCCGGTCGGAGTCAGCATGCGATAGGGTGCCCAGCCGCACTTCTGCTGCAGATAGTTCACCACGCGGCCAGCCCGCCGCTCGCTGAGCTCCTGGTTGTAGTCCTCGCTACCAACCGCATCGGTGTAGCCGACGACGAGCAACAGCGCGTTGTCCATGGAGTTGGCCTGGGCGGCGGCGGCGCAAAGTTCGCTTTCGGCGGACTGCGAAAGCGCCCACTTGCCGGTGTCGAAGTACACGTTGGTCGTGCCCTTGATATTGTATTGGTCAATATCGCCCACGCGCCCGCGCAGGGCCTCCGCCGCCGCAGCGTTTTCGGCAATGGCGGTGTCATGTTCGCCAAAGCGCTGAGCGGTGCCGGTGCGGATCATCGAGGCCGTCGCGAGGTTGCTGTTCTTGAATCGCACCTGGCTCGCCACCAGGCCACCGTCCCACTGCACGGTCTGCACCGTAACCGGCAGGCCGTTGAGGAGCGCGTCCGCGCCAAGCTTGGTACGGCCGAGGCCCAGAAGGCCACCGCTGGACTTGATGTCCGTGGCTTCGGAAACAAGGATCACGGTGTTAGCGCCATCGGCGCCAGTGACCTGCATCTGCTCGCCAGTGCGCGCGGAAATGTACCCCTCGATCTCAGGCCCTTCGGTGAGCCCGGTCAGATCGGTGGGAGCCGTGCCGACGACGGTAATTCGGTCGTCGCCGTTGGCGGGACCCTCCTGCGCGGACAAGCCAGCCCAGGCTGGCATGGCAAGCGCGGCTAATACGAAAGGAACTTTCGACCCTTTGGAAAAAACCCTCATCACTCTGCTCCTACAAACGTCAAAATCCGCCTCCTCGCGTTCGCGACGTTCCGCCCGGCAGCGTCCGTGATGGAGTGCCTGGCGGTCAGAAGCCCATTCATCTCGCTGAACAACTTTGTGGCTTGCGACCAGTGCTCGAACGCGTCCGATGTCAGGACTGTTCAGGCTAACCTTGCTGGCAAATGAACGATTTTAACCACGTTGTTAACTTTACGGCCAGTCAGACCGGCCCGAGCGGTGAACCGTTGCAAGCTGGTTGGCGCGAGAGGAGTCGACGCCCGGCCTTTCGCAATCGGACCTCGTTCGTATAGGGTCGCGCCACTGGGGGATTTGCCACGATGCCGTCGTTCTTTCTCGCTCTGCTCGTCGCCGCAGCGGCCGCCCTTGGCGGGCGCGAAGCGGTGCGGGTGGCGCGCCTTTCGGCGGGGCTGGGTCCGGCGCCAGGCTTACTGGTGGCGAGCTGGATAGCGTGCATCGCTGCCAGCGCGCTGGCGGCGTGGCTGGGCAGTGGCCTTGCGGCGCAGTTGGCCCCTCAGGCGCAGGCGCTGCTGGTTGCCATCGTACTGTTGCTGGCCGGCCTCGAACTCGCCGTGCTGGGCCCCGGCCGCTCCCCGCGCGAACCCACTCGCTCGTTCGGCGCGATCCTGCTGGTCCTCGGCGTGGCGCAAGTAACAGGGGCGGCCGGTTTCCTGGTCTTCGCCCTCGCGGCCTCAACTGGGGCACCGGCACTCGCCGCGGCCGGCGGCGCGCTTGGCAGCGGGGCAGTACTGACCGCGGCCTGGTTCAAGGGCGCGGCATGGGAAGCCCGGGTTCCGCTGAAGCCACTGCGCTTCTCGATCGCCGGGCTGCTGATCACCGCAGCGATGGTGACGGGGCTGGTCGGGCGAGGCATACTGGGCTGAATGACCGAGATCGAGATCATTGAAGACGCCACCGACGACGAGATCGCAGTCTGGTTGTGTGGGCGGATCGAGGCCGCGCTCTCGCGCTCCCCCGAACCGGTGGCGATTACCGTGCCAGGGGGTTCAACGCCGTTCCCGATCCTGTCGGCCCTCGCCAGCACCTCGCTAGATTGGCGGCGGATGACGGTCTGGCCGGGCGACGACCGGCTGGTGCCGGAGGATCATCCAGCCAGCAACACGGGCAAGATCCGCCGACTGCTCGAACCGGTCGGCGCCGAAGTCGTGACCCTGACGACCATGGAAGAGGTGCCGCATTTTGCGCTGGCCTGGCTCGGGATGGGCGGCGACGGGCATATCGCCTCGCTCTTTCCCAACACCGACCCGCGAGCTGACGACCCCCAGCGCGTCCGCCGGCTGACTCCCGATCCCCTGCCGCCCGAAGCGCCGTTCGACAGGATCACTCTGACGATCCCGGCGTTGCTCGATAGTGAAGAATTGCTGTTCGTCATCCGCGGCACAGAGAAGCGCTCCGTGTTCGAGACCGCGGCAAGAGGCGAACATGACCTGCCGGTAACGCGGCTGTTGCGGGAGGCCCGGCAGAAAGTGACATGCTTCACCTGATCCCCGCTCCCTTGCACCGGCAGCTCTATCGCGTTGCCGACGGCCTGCGGAAGCGGTGGTGGGTCATCAGCCGCCCGCGCCGGACCAGCGTCGTGGTGCTGGCCTTCGACGAACAGGGGCGGGTTCTCCTAGTTCGCCATTCTTACGGCCTTCGGGTGTGGTCGGCTCCCGGTGGAGGGATGGGCGAACAGGAGGATCCGGCCCTGGCCGCCGCGCGCGAGTTTCGCGAAGAACTGTCCTGCGAGCTGTCGAACCTCACCCTTCTGGAAGCGCGCGAGCTCGATATTTCCGGATCGCGCGACACGGTGCACTTGTTCGCGGCGCGGCTCAATGGCACGCCGAGACCCGACATGCGTGAGATTGTCGAGGTCGGCCTGTTCGATCCCGCGCACCTACCGGCCGACTGCGCGCGGCTGGTCCCCAGTCACGTCGAACTCGCCGTGACCGCTCTGAAGTCTGGCGCGCTTAAGTCAGAGCAGCGATAGCTGGGCGTCGTCCCGCGGCCGCTCCTCGGTCCCGGCATCGCGCTCGAGCGAGCTCAGGGTCAGGCCCATCAGCCGGATCGGCAGCGGCAAGGGCAGCTGTTCGTCGAGCAAGGCGCGGGCAACCTTGGCGAATTCGGCTTTGTCCTTGATCGGTTGCGAGAGAGATCGGGCGCGGG
Source organism: Croceibacterium selenioxidans (assembly GCF_018599195.1). Classification (GTDB taxonomy): domain Bacteria; phylum Pseudomonadota; class Alphaproteobacteria; order Sphingomonadales; family Sphingomonadaceae; genus Croceibacterium_A; species Croceibacterium_A selenioxidans. Next base: position 18,660 of record NZ_JAHFVK010000001.1, read on the forward strand.
TGGAAAGCTGGAAGTCGGTATACTTCATCTTCAGCGTCACCGTGCGGCCGCGAGCGTCCTTCTCGGCGATCCGGTCCCAGACGATGTCGATGATGTTGTCGAGCGCCTCGCGCAGCGCCTGGCCGCTCGAAATGTCCTCGAAGAATGTGCGTTCCCCTCCGATCGACTTGCGAATCCGGTTGGCGCGAACCGGGCGCAGATCGATTCCCCGCGCCGCGCGGTAGAGATAGTCGGCAAAGCTGCCGAAGTGGCCGCGCAGCCAGGCGATGTCCCTGGCCGCAAGGTCGGCGCCCGTCTCGATACCGAGCCTCGCCATCTTCTCCGCCCCGCGCGGGCCGATGCCGTGGAAGCGCCGCACCGGCAGGCTCTGCACGAAGGCTGCACCCTGGCCCGGGCGGATAACGCACAGGCCGTCGGGCTTGTTCTGGTCGCTGGCCAGCTTGGCGAGGAATTTATTGTACGAGACACCCGCGCTGGCGGTGAGCTGGGTTTCCTCGCGGATGCGTTGGCGGATCAACTCGGCGATGCGCGTAGCGGAGCCGATCCCGCGCAAGTCCTCGGTCACGTCGAGATAGGCCTCGTCGAGGCTCAGCGGCTCGACGTGCGGGGTGAAGTCGAGGAAGATCGCGCGGATTTGCTGCGAGACCTCGGCATAGGCGTCGAAACGAGCCTTGCAGAAAATCAGGTCGGGGCAGAGCCGCTTGGCGGTGAGCGAGGGCATGGCGGAGCGGACGCCGAACTTCCTCGCCTCGTAGCTGGCTGCCGCGACCACACCGCGCCCGCTCGACCCGCCGACGGCGACCGGCCTGCCGCGCAGGTCCGGGTTGTCGCGCTGTTCCACGCTGGCGAAGAAGGCATCCATGTCGACATGGATTATCTTGCGCAGGCCGAGCGCCGCCTCTTCGTCGTCGGAGGTCGGAGAAGGAACGGTACTCGTCATCAAAGCAATCTAACCGTTGTGTTGCACCGCAACATGGGGCTACGGGCGCCCGCATGACGATAACCGGAGTCCCGCACGACAAGAAGACCATTGGCCGCAAGGAGCTGGTGGTAATGGTCGCCCTGTTGATGAGCCTCAACGCGCTGACGATCGACGGCATGCTGCCGGCGCTCGACGACATGGCGCGCGAGCTTGGTGCCGCAGGCGGCAACCAGCGCCAGTTGGTGGTGGCGGTATACTTGCTCGCCAACGGGATCGGCTGCCTGGTTCCGGGGGCCTTCGCCGACCGGTTCGGTCGGCGGCCGCTGCTATTGTTCTCGCTGGCGGCCTACACCGTGTTCTCGCTGCTGATCGCGCTGGTGCAGGACTTTTACGTGTTGCTGGCCCTGCGCGGGATGCAGGGGATGCTGACCGCCGGCCTGATGGTCGTTCCCACCGCGATTATCCGCGACCAGTATGAAGGCGACCGCATGGCCCGGCTTATGAGCCTGGTCAGCGCGGTGTTCATCGCCGTGCCGGTGATCGCTCCGAGCCTGGGCCAGGCCGTGCTGCTGTTCGCCGGATGGCGCTGGATCTTCGTGTTGCTGTCTCTGGTCGCGGTGGCGGCCGCGTGCTGGGTGTGGACCCGGCTTCCCGAGACGCTCGATCCGGCGCACCGCCAGCAGATCGACATTCCGGTGATCGCCAAGAACATGCGGGTGGCGCTGATCAACCGCGCCTCGATCGGCTACGTCCTCGGCACCATGCTGCTGATCGGCGCGGTATTCGGCTACGTTAACAGCGCGCAGCAGCTGATCGGCGAGCATTTCGGGATGGGCGACATGTTCCCCATCGTGTTCGGCGCCACGGCTGCGATGATGGTCGTCTCGAACCTCGTCAATTCGCGCATTGTCGAACGCTTCGGCGCCCGGCGCGTGTCGCATAGCGGCGTGCTGGTGTTCATTGTCGTGAGCATGGTGCAGGTATGGGCCTCGCACTACCGGCCCGACAGCATCGCCTGGTTCCTGCCCCTGATGGCGACGAACCTCGGCTTGCTCGGCTTCCTTGGCGCCAACTTCGGTTCGATCGCGATGCAGCCCTTCGCCACGATCGCTGGCGCGGCTAGCAGCATCCAGACCTTCTTCCGCATGTTCGGCGCGGCCGTGGTCGGGCTGATCATCGGCCAGGCCTACGACGGAACCGCCCAGCCTTTCGCCCACGCGCTGCTGATCTGCAGCGTCAGCGCGCTGGTGTTGGTCTCCTACAGCGAGAGGGGCAGGCTGTTCCGGCGCCTCAATCCACCCGCGAGGGTCATGGGCTAACCCCCCTCTCGCTTTGCGGGAGGGGGTCAGCTCAATGCTGGTGGTCGATAGACCGCTTGAAGGTCTCGGGCAGGAACAACAGACCGACCACTACGGTCAACGCCGCCACCCCGATCGGATACCAGAGCCCGGCGTAGATATCGCCGGAGGCGGCGACCATCGCGAAGGCGATCGTTGGCAGGAAGCCACCGAACCAGCCGTTGCCGATGTGATAGGGCAGGCTCATCGCGGTATAGCGGATGCGGCTCGGGAACAGCTCCACCAGCAGCGCGGCAATCGGGCCATAGACCATGGTCACCAGCAGCACGAGGACGGTGAGGATTGCCACGACCATCACGGTATTGGTCTGGGCCGGATCGGCCTTGAGCGGATAGCCTGCGGCCTCGAGCGCCGGCGTCAGCATGGCGTCGAACGAGGCCTTGTCGTGGATGTCGATCTGCACCTCGCCGACCATGACCACCGGATCGCCCGGTGTCTCCTCGTTGACGTAGGGAATGCCGGCCTTGGCGAGCGCGGACTTGGCGATGTCGCAACCGGTCTTGTCGAAAGTCGTCTTGCCGATCGGGTCGAACTGCACCGAGCAGGTCGCCGGATTCGCCACCACCGACACCGGCGCGCGCGCCTGGGCGTGGGCGAGGGCGGGATTGGCCGCCTCGGTCAGCGCGCCGAACAGCGGGAAGTAGAGGATCGCGGCCAGCGCGCAGCCCGTCAGGATGATGGGCTTACGGCCAATCTTGTCGGATAGCCATCCGAACACCACGAAGAATGGCGTGCCGATAATCAGGGCGATCGCAATGAGAACGTTGGCCGTGCCGCCGTCTACCTTGAGAATGCGCTCAAGATAGAACAGCGCGTAGAACTGGCCGGTGTACCAGACCACCGCTTGCCCGGCGACGGCACCGAGCAGCGCGATCAGTACCAGCCGCAGGTTGCGCCACTTGCCAAAGGCCTCGGTCAGCGGCGCCTTGGAGGTCGTGCCTTCCTCCTTCATCTTCTGAAACACCGGGCTCTCTTGCAGTTGCAGGCGGATCCACAGCGAAACGCCGAGCAGGATCGCCGAAAGCAGGAACGGCAGGCGCCACCCCCAGGCGGCGAAAGCAGCCTCGCCCATCCAGGTGCGCAGGCCGATCACCACCAGCAGCGCCGCGAAAAGGCCAAGCGTGGCGGTGGTCTGGATGAAGCTGGTGTAGAACCCGCGCTTCCCCTCCGGCGCATGCTCGGCGACGTAAGTGGCCGCGCCGCCGTATTCGCCGCCCAGAGCGAGGCCCTGGATCAGCCGCAGCCCGACCAGCATGAGCGGCGCGGCGACGCCGATCGAGGCATAGGACGGCAGCAATCCTACGGCGAAGGTCGAGGCGCCCATCAGGCCCATGGTCACGAGAAAGGTATTCTTGCGCCCGACGAGGTCGCCGATCCGCCCGAACACCAGCGCTCCGAATGGCCGCACAGCAAAGCCGGCGGCGAAGGCGGCGAGGGCGAGGATGAAGCCCGTCGTTTCGTTCACACCGGAGAAGAACTGCGCAGTGATGATCGTGGCGAGCAGGCCGTAGAGATAAAAGTCATACCACTCGAACACCGTGCCGAGCGAGCTGGCCGCGATCACCTTGACCTGGGATTCGCGCGAAGGTGCGTATGCTACGGCTGCGGTGCTTTCCATCAGTATCCCCCTGAAAACAAAGTATTTCGCGCGAGAATGCCGCAGTGAACCAGACTGCGCAACCCCCGCATAGGGAAAGAAACTAGGCGCCCTTTTCCACCCTTGCCAGCAGCGCTTCCACCTGCACCTGCTGACCCTCCGCCACTTTGAGTTCCGCGACGGTTCCCGTGAACGGCGCGGTTAGCGAATGCTCCATCTTCATCGCCTCGAGCACCAGCAGGCGCTGGCCTTTGCTCACGATCTCACCCTCGGCCACATCGACCGCGATGACCTTGCCCGGCATGGGAGAGACGATTGCGCCGTCGGCGACAGAGGCTCCGGATGTCCCTTCGGCCCGCGGCCAGTCGATGACGAAGCTGTCCCCATCCAGGCTCAGGAGTTGAGCGTCGGATTGCGGCAAATCCCGGAAACCCTGTCGCGCGTCTTGGCCGGGCAGGGTCGGAGTGTAGGTGAACTCGGTGGGATGGCCGTCCACGTTCAGCACCTGCCTGGGCTGGCGCCGCGAATTGAGCCGAAAGGCCGCGAGGCCCGTCACTCGCGGATCGCCATGGCTCGCCAGGCGCAGCAACCTGTCGAGGGCTTCGCTGAGGGAGCGCTCCGACGGCGCCGATCGAGTGGTCAACGTCTCCTCGTGGTCGGCAATGAAGCCGGTCTCCACCTTGCCGATGGCGAACTGTTCGGTTTCGAGCAACCGCTTGAGAAACCAGGCGTTCGTCTTCACCGGCGCGCACGAGGTTTCACCGCAGGCCTCGGACAAGACGCGCCGCGCGGTTTCGCGATCTTCCGCAGACGCGACCAGCTTGGCGATCATGGGATCGTAAAAAGGCGAGATGGCGTCGCCCTCCTCGACACCGGTCTCGATACGCACCCCGGAGGGAAAATGCAGGCGATCGAGCCTTCCCGTGCTCGGCAGGAATCCCGTTGCCGGATCCTCTGCGTAGAGCCGGGCTTCCATCGCCCAGCCTTTGATGGACAACTCCTCCTGCCGCTTCGGCAGAGCCTCCCCGCTCGCCACCCGCAACTGCCACTCAACCAGGTCCACCCCGGTGATTTCCTCGGTCACCGGATGTTCGACTTGCAGGCGAGTGTTCATCTCCATGAAGAAAATGCGTTCGGCGCTAAGGCCCTCACGGGCATCGGCGATGAACTCGATCGTGCCGGCGCCGACATAATCGACTGCCTTCGCCGCTCGCACCGCGGCGGCACATATCGCCTCTCGGGTGGCCGAATTCATGCCGGGAGCAGGGGCCTCCTCGATCACCTTCTGGTGTCGGCGTTGGAGCGAACAGTCGCGCTCGAACAAGTGTACCACGCTGCCGTGGGTGTCGCCGAACACCTGCACCTCGATGTGCCGAGGTGAGGTGATCCATCTTTCCAGCAGAACCTCGGCGTTGCCGAAGCTGGCCTTCGCTTCGCGCTGACAACTCTCCAGCATGTCGAGAAACTGGTCGGCCGCATCGACCTTGCGCATGCCCTTGCCGCCGCCGCCCGCAACCGCCTTGATGAGCACGGGCCAGCCGATCGCTTCCGCTTCGGTCAGCAGGCGTTCGGGCGACTGGTCGTCGCCCATATACCCCGGGGTGACCGGCACGCCCGCATCCTGCATCAGCTTCTTGGCCGCGTCCTTGAGGCCCATGGCGCGTATACTCGCCGGGCGCGGGCCTACCCAGATCAATCCGGCCGCCATCACCGCCTCGGCGAACTCGGCGTTCTCGCTGAGGAAACCGTAGCCGGGATGGATTGCCTCGGCTCCGGTGGCCAACGCTGCCTCGATAATCGTCTCGCCGCGCAGGTAGCTCTCTGCCGCGGCCGAAGGGCCGATGTGCACCGCCTCATCCGCCTGCCGCACGTGCAGTGCCCGGGCGTCGGCGTCCGAGTAGACTGCGATCGTCCGGATCCCCATCTCCCGCGCGGTGCGGATCACCCGACAGGCGATCTCTCCCCGGTTGGCGATCAGGAGCGAACGGATCATGAATCCTCCCTGGTCGGATTTGTCATGAATCCTCATCCGGCAGCGGGGTCATGGGGATCGGGGCGATCGGGCCTTCCATGCGTACGGCAAGCAAGATCTCTCCCCGCGTCCAGCGCGGCCATTGGGCAGGCTCCTGCGGACGAGCCAGAGCTTGCGAGAACGCCCGCAGTACGGCGCCGATTTTTGCCGGCAGCGACACCGTCACTCGGTGATCCCAGGCCTTCACGCCACAGGCCCGCACCTTGCGCGCTATGGCGAGGTAAATGTTCGCCGCCGAAAGCACCGCCCAGCGTTGGCGGAACGGCAATTGCGCCGCCCCGATCCGAGCGGCGGCTTCGTGTTGTTCGGAAAGGTCGACCAGGCGCGCAACCAAGGCGACGAGCGCTTCTCGATGGTTCGGCTTCATGTGTTCGCCGGGCGGGATGTCAGCCTCCACCAGCCATTCGACGGGCAGGTAGCAGCGGCCGGCAGCGTCGTCCTCGGATATGTCGCGCGCGATGTTGGCGAGCTGGAACGCCAGGCCGAGATCGCATGCGCGGTCGAGCATGGTCTCGTCGTCGTCAGGCACCCCCATTACGTGGGCCATCATCACCCCGACCGCTCCCGCCACGTGGTAGCAATAGCGCATCAGGTCGCCCTCCGTACGGGGGCGCCAGCCTTCGGCGTCGAGTTCGAACCCGGCGATCACGTCATCGGCCATCTGTTCGGTCAGCCGGGCCTCCAGCGCGACCTGGCCGAAGGCGTCGAACGCGGGATCGGCGGTGGGCTGGCCGTCGAGCGCGCGGCGGGTGAGAACGCGCAGCGCCTGGATGCGGTGCTCGGCGAGTTCCTCGTCATCGGCCCGCCAGCCGAATTCCTGACCGTCGGCAATGTCGTCGCAGCGGCGGCACCAGGCGTAGAGCAGCCAGGCCTTTTCGCGCGTGGGCCGATCGAACAGGCGGCTGGCCAGCGCGAAGCTCTTGCTGCCTTTGGCGATGGACTCGCGAGCCTCCTCAAGCAGCTCCTCGCGCTCGCGCCCGCCTCCGACTTGCCGCACCGGTGGCCGCAGTATGCGCGACGGCGCGAGCAGACGGGGGCGACGGTCCTTGAAGCTGCGGATCGCCATGGCGCTACAGCTCCTCCGCACTCATCCGGAAGATCGGTCGGTGCGGCACATAGCCTTCCATGCTCGCCACCAGCGGATCGAGTGACGGATGGTGGAGCAGGATGCCGCGGTGCTCGGCCCGGACGAACCCGCTCTCACCCATGCGGTGGTAGAATTCGATCAGCCCGTCGTAGAAGCCGTAGGCATTGAGCAGACCCACCGGTTTGGCGTGATATCCAAGCTGGGCCCAACTCAAAGCTTCCCACAACTCGTCCATCGTGCCGACGCCACCGGGCAGGGTGAGGAACCCGTCGGAAAGGTCTGTGAAGGCCTTCTTGCGCTCGTGCATGGTGGAGACGACGTGCAGTTCCGTACAGGCGCGATTGGCCAGCTCCGCGGCCACCAGCGCTTCGGGGATCACGCCGACGACCTCGCCCCCTTCGAGCAGGGCTCCGGCGGCAACGGCGCCCATAAGCCCGATCTTGCCGCCGCCGTAGACCACGCCGATGCCGCGCTGGGCGAGCGCCTTGCCGACATCCATCGCCAGTTCCTCATAACGAGGATCGGCGGGCGAGGCCGAGCCGCAGTAGACCGCCAGGCGTTTCATCGCGCGAGGTCCTCCAGCATCAGCCCCGCGGTCGCCTTCGCGCTCGCGACCACTCCGGGGATGCCCGCCCCAGGATGGGTCCCGGCGCCGACGAGGTAGAAGTTGTGCAGCACGTCGTCGCGGTTGTGACCGCGGAAATAGGCACTCTGCGTGAGGATCGGCTCGAGGCTGAACGCGCTACCGACGTGGGCATTGAGGTCGAGCGCGAAATCGCGCGGGGCGTAGTGGAACTTGGTCAGGATGCGGTCGTGGATGTCCGGGATCAGCCGCCGGCCCACTTCGTCGAGGATGCGCTTCTCCAGCAGCGGGCCATACTGTTCCCAGTCGATGGCCAGCTTGCCCATGTGCGCGACCGGCACCAGGGCATAAAACGTGCTCATGCCTTCTGGCGCCATCGTCGGGTCGGTCACCGTGGGGTGATGGAGGTAGATCGAGAAATCGGCCGGCAGCACGCCGTTGACGTAGATATCGTCGAGCAAACCTTCGTAACGCGGACCGAACAGGATCATATGGTGGGGAATGCCCGGCCAGTGACCTTCGATCCCGAAATGCACCACGAACAACGAAGGGCTGAAGCGCTTCTTCGCCAGCCGCCGACCCATGACCTGCCCACGCTGGCTGGTACCAAGCAGGTCGCGGTAGGAGTGGACGATGTCGGCATTGCTGGCGATAGCGTGGAACCGCCCTTGCCAGCCGCTTTGCGTTTCGACTTGCTCCACCCGGTTGCCGGTGCTGTCGATGCGCACCACGGGATCGTGCAGGCGAACCTCGCCGCCGAGCCGTTCGAAATGGCGCAGCATACCGGCGACCAGACGATTGGTGCCGCCCCGCGCCCACCATACGCCGCCGTCCTGCTCCAGCTTGTGGATCAGCGCGTAGATGCTGCTGGCGGTCATCGGATTGCCGCCAACGAGCAGGGTGTGGAAGCTCAGCGCCTGGCGCAGCTTTTCGTTGCGGACGTGTTTGCTGACAAGGTCGTAGACCGAACGCCAGGCCTGGTGCTTCGCGAGCGTAGGTGCGGCCTTGATCATGCTCTGGAAGTCGAGGAACGGCACCGCGCCGAGCTTGACGTAACCTTCTTCGTAAACCGCGGCCGAGTACTGAAGGAAGGCGTCGTATCCGGCGATATCTCCCGGGTCGAGCCGCGCGATTTCCCGGCGCAGTTCGTTCTCGTCGTTCGAATAGTCGAACACCGTCCCATCGGGCCAGCTCAAGCGGTAGAACGGCATGACCGGGAGAAGCTCGACATCGGCCGCCATGTCATGGCCGGTGAGCGCCCAGAGTTCGCGCAGGCACTTGGGGTCGGTGATCACGGTTGGCCCGGCGTCGAAAGTGAAGCCGTCGCGTTGCCAGTAGTAGGCACGGCCGCCGGGTTTGTCGCGCGCCTCGACCAGCGTCGTCGCGACGCCTGCCGCCTGCAACCGGATGGCGAGTGCAAGCCCGCCGAACCCGGCGCCGATCACACAGGCGCGTCTGCCTTCGACACTGCTCATGCGGCCCCCAGCACGGCCTTCACCGCGCGATGGACGGGAACGGGCGGCCGCCCGCAAAGGATGCGAGCTTTGTCGGCGCGCGTCGAGCGGCCGGCGTAGAAGCGTTCGATGAGCCGACGATCCAGGCGATAAAACCGGTCGAAGATTTGCCAGCGGTCTTCGGGTCGGGCGGCGCGGAAGAGCATGACGCCGAGCTTGCGGTAGAACCGTGTCGAACGCCAGTGGTGGCGGGCACGTTGTTCCAGCAATATCGCGATTTCTTCGCCCGAGAGGTGGGTCGCCTTCGCGATCGCAAGTGCCGTCTCCACCGCGAAGGGCAGGGTGTAGCTCGTCAGCGGATGAGCGAACCCGCCCCGCGCGCCGGCCACGCCGACGCCTTCGATGCGCTGGGCGTGCTGGAAAGCGGCAAAGTCGCCCCCCGTGATCACCGGCAAGACCCCGGTTTCGGTGTCGACGGTCTCGCCGGTCCAGCCGTTGTCCTGGCAATAAGCGTCGATTCGCGCCGAAAGCGCCTTCCGGTCGAGCGTGGGTTCGTCCTGGTAATAAGTGTCCTCGACAAAGATTTCGTTCGGCCCGAGCGGCAGGACGTAGACGAAGCGGTAACCGCCGATCTGTTCGACGTCCGCGTCCATGATCACCGGGTGCTCGATCCCGTGCGGGGCCGCGGTGTGTATGTGCCGACCCATGAAGACTTGCCAGCCGCCGCTTAGCTGCGAGGCCTGTTCGAAGCCCCGACAATCGATGACGGCCCCGGCCGTGACCCGCTCTGCCCCCGCCAGGGTGACACCGTGCCGGTCGAGCGACCGAACATCGGTCCCGCAACGGATGGTCCCTTTGGCGAGGAGATTCTCGAGCCCTTGCGCAAAGTCGACGGACGCCAGCGAGCGGTAACGGGTGCCAAGGTGGCGCGAGACGCCCGGAAAGCACACGTCGTAGCCTCGTTCCCACCGCGTCAGCCGAAAGCCGTCGAGCAGCGCTGCGCCTTCGGGCGTGAGGTCGCTTTCGAACCAGCTCCAGCGATGATGGCCCCCGAGCCGATCGCCCGCTTCGAACAACGAGACCGTGAGTTCCGGCCTGTGCCGCGCCAGTGCCAGCGCGATCAGGCCGCCGGACAACCCGCCGCCGACGAGGGCGATATCGCAGTTCCGATCAGCCATGCTCAACCACTTAGCCGATGAAACAGGCGGCGCAACGCCCGCCCTCGCGTTGACCACCGCTGCATCTGTGATAGCTTCGACTCCCGGACCTTTTGGGAGAGAGGTCATGAAACTGATCTTGTTCGCCGCCGGCTGCACAATCGCAGCCCTTTCGGTATCCGCCGCAGCGCAAGAAGGCGCTGGATCATCCTGTTATATTCAGGTGCCCAAGCTCGTGGCTGCTCCGCCGGGCGGGATCGATGAACTCGGCAGCGCGATCCGCAAGCTGGACGAGGCGCTGCGCCCGCAGGTCGAGGAAGTGAACCGCCTGAAGGCAGCGCTCGACCGCCTGCAGGCCGCGAACCGCCCGCAGCAGCAAGAGCTCGACGAAAACGGAGCGCCAGTTGAACGCGCCGAGGCGGGGCCTTCGGAAGAAGAGCAGCACCTGAGGGCGCAGCTCGCCGCCAGGCAGGATCAGCTCAAGGCCGACTATAGCGCGCGCCAGTCGGAACTTGTCGGTCCGGTCCAGGCCCGCATCAGCCAGGGCGCCCAGACATACGGCAGTGGCCGCGGGTGCAGCCAGATCAAGATGGCCAGGGCGACGGACCTTCCCGGGTTGCAAAGCGCAGGTGCACAGGACATCACCGCCGAATTCGTCACCTGGTACGTGCAGAACGGGGCAACCTAGGCTTAGCGCCAGCGGCGAAGTTCGTTTCCGGGGGGCAATCGATGACACTGAAGCCGCACCGCGCCGCCTGGCTGGCGACGCTGGCCTTGTTCTTGCTGACGATCGCGATCCTGTTCGCGATGGACCGGCCGCCGATATGCACCTGCGGCGAGATCAAGCTCTGGCACGGCGTGGTCGAATCCAACGGCAATAGCCAGCACATTACCGACTGGTATTCGCCGAGCCACTTCACCCACGGCCTGATCATGTACTTCTTCGCCTGGCTGCTGTGGATCAAGCTCGGCCTGTTCGGGGGCAAGCCCGCGCGCTGGGCCTTGCCGATCGCGGTGCTTGTCGAGGCGACCTGGGAGATCGTGGAGAACACGCCGATGGTGATCGACCGCTATCGCGCGGTCACCGTCAGCTTCGGCTACAGCGGCGACTCCATCATCAATTCGGCCGCCGACATCGCCTGGATGATTATCGGCTTCATGGCAGCCTCGCGCCTGCCGACCTGGGCGAGCGTAGCGCTGGCGCTGTTTCTGGAGCTGCTGACGCTATGGGTGATCCGCGACAACCTGACGCTCAACGTCATCATGTTGTTCTGGCCGGTCGAAGCGATCCGGCAGTGGCAGGCGATGGGATAGGACTTAATCCTCCCCCTCTAACGCCGCTTGACGCCCCACCCTTCGTACTTCTCCGCAATCTTTGGATCTAGCGCGAGCGCCCGTTTGAAGTCCGCTTCGGCCTCATCGTCCCGATCGAGCCTTTGCAGTGCGATCGCATGGCCGAAATAGGCTGACGCCGCGCCGGGATCGAGCGTGCGGGATGTCTCGTAGTCCTCCAGGGCAGCCTCCCACTCCTTCTGCTTGAGGTGCACCAGGCCGCGGCTATCGTGGGTGTCCGAGCTGTTGCCGTCGAGGTTGAGCGCCGCCTCGCAATCTGCCAGCGCCTTGTCCAGATTGCGCCCTTGCGCTCCGCGGGCCCAGCAGCGCGCGTTCCAGGTGCGACCATCCTGGGGGGCGAGTTCGATGGCCTCGGAGTAATCCTCGATCGCGTCGCGGTATTTCCTTTGGTCGAGATAGACATCGCCCCGGTAGAGGAACAGCGAGGCGTCGGGCCCGCCGATCGCTAGCGACCGGTCGTAATCCTGCAGCGCCCCCTTCAAGTCGCCAAGATGGGCCCGCGCCATTCCGCGGTTCTGGTACCAGCCTGCCGCGTCCCGTGAGTTAGGCTGAAGGGTTAGCGCCTTGGAATAATCGTCGAGCGCCTGCTCGTTCTCCCCCTGCTCAAGGTAGACATCGGCGCGCCAGCCATAACCGTCCGCCACTTCGGGCTGCAGGCGGATCTTCTCGGAGAACTTCTCCAGCGCCTCGTCATATTGCTGAAGCTCGTGGTGCGAGTACCCCAGCATGGCAATCACGTAGGGCCGGTCCTCGGCGAGCAAAGTGCGCGACTTGAGCAGGCCGTTGCAGCCCGCGATCCGCTGCTGGGGCGAATATTCCTGGTTCGCATCCCAGCACCAGGTTTCGTCCTCCTTGGCTCTTTGGGCTGCGGCGGTGGCGGCCCTCTGAGCGGCCGATGTTGCCCTTTGCGCGGACGAAGCGCGTCTTTGCGCGTCAGCGGGACTGGAGATCGAACCGAGCGTGGCCATGACAAGGGCCGCGCCGGCTAGCGACAGGCACCGCATGAGTCGAAATCCTCCATCCAACACAACCGGCGGTATGCGGTCGCGCCCGGTGCCCGGCAAGGGGAGGGCGCGCCAGTCCGGGCCAGGCATGCGTCAGGCGGTCGGCTTCAACGTTTTTTCGCGCTGGGGATAGACGTCGTAGGTCTTCCCGCCGACGGTGATTGTCTCTCCCTTGAAGGCGAGGAGGTCGCGGTCGCGCGCCCGGTGACCCGTCACGACGACCTTGTCCCCGGCCTTTGCCGCGCCCGGACCAAAGCCCGAGCCTTGCGCGACGATCGGCGGCGAGAGGTCGACTTCCCACACTCCGCCCTGCTCGGTGCGGACCTGGAGATGCATGTGCGGATTGCCATAACTGATCGACACGATCGTGCCGGTGAGGCGGCTTTCCTGATCTTCGGTCCAGGCCCAGCCGTGGTGTGCTGCGGCGCTGGCGGAAAGGCCCAGCGCTGCGGCGAGGCCGATTGCATATCTCGAGGTAGTCTTCATCGCGACACTCCTTTCGGTGGCCACTGGCACGTGCCGTCGCAGCAGAGATCCCTTCGCACCGATCATATCATGCAGGCGAACGATTGACACCGTGCGCGGCGGCGCGGCATGTTAGCGCTAACACAAGAGGGGGAGGCAAGAACCATGGGCGAAGGCAAGGCTCGATGGAGAAAGGCCCGGTGGTCCGGTGCGGTCGTCGCGTGCAGCCTCTTGGTGCTGTCTTCGTGCGGTGGCGGCTCTGGTCCGTCCACCGGAGGAGGAACGCCCACGCCCGCACCGACCGTCTCGCCGTCGCCTTCGCCGAGCCCGTCACCCTCCGCGACGCCGGTTCTCACCAACGCGAACACCCGCATCGGGCCCTGCGTCAACATGGGCAACCACCTCGAAGCACCGAAGGAGGGCGATTGGGGGCGGGCGATCGTCGACAGCGACTTCGCTGAGATCAAGGCTCACGGCTTCGAGACGGTGCGCCTGCCCGTGCGCTTCTCCAACCACGCCGCGACGACTGCGCCCTACACCATCGACGCCGCCTTCATGAATCGGGTCGAGCACCTGGTCGACACGGCACGGGCGGCGGGACTGCGGGTGATCCTCGACTTGCACCACTACGACGATCCGCAGGGGAGCCTCTTCACCAACCCGACCGGGCAGACGGCGCGGTTTGCGGGGCTATGGAAGCAGATCGCCGCGCGGTTCCGCGACAAGGATGACAAGGTGTGGTTCGAGCTGCTTAACGAACCGCACGACCAGATCACGCACGCCAACCTGCTTTCGGTGCTCGAACCGGCCCTGCGCGAAGTGCGCGCGACCAATCCCACCCGCCCGGTGGTGATCGGGGGCGAGTTCTGGAGCGGGATCAACTCGCTGGCGACCTTGCCACTGCCCGACGACGCCTACCTCGTCGCGACCTTCCACTACTACGACCCGTTCAACTTCACCCACCAGGGCGCATCGTGGGTAACGCCGACCCCGCCGTTCGGAGTGGCCTTCCCGATCGGCACCGACAGCGCCGATCTCGCCGCCAACGTGCAGAAGGCGAAAGATTTCATCGCCCGCACCGGCCGTCCCCTATTCATGGGAGAGTACGGCGCGATCGAGACCATCCCGCTCGCTCAACGGGCGACCTGGTATGGCACGGTCCACGACGCCTTCGCCGCGGGGGAGGTCGACGGTTGCGTGTGGGCCTATACCAACACGATGCCGGTGCGCGATCCGGCAACGGGCGCCTGGATCACCCAGTTGCTCGACGCGATCGGGCTCTAGCCATTAGCTGGTAGGCCATGGTCGCAGAATAGTTGCCGGTTCGCTGAGATAGGCGTCATGGAGGATCGCCACCAGGGCATCAGGAGCAGGCATTTCGACCGGTCCCATACCCACTAACCCGATGCCGGGCGTCCAGGAATTCATGACTGCCCCTGCCAAGCTTCTCACACGTTCCATCGTCACCACTTCCTGGCGTTGCGGAATGCCTCGCCGTGTCAACTGGCGTCGGACGATCGCCATTGTCACGCCTGGCAAAACAGCCGCCTCGGGCCAGATGACCGCTTCGCCGTCCCAGAAGGCGAGGTTCCAAATTGTCGCCTCGCTAAGCCGTCCTCTCGAGTCGATAAAGGCCGCATCATCGTAGCCCTCCACCACTGCCTTTCGGAGAAAGTAGGTCTTGGCCGATTCGCCGACGTGCTTGATGCCAGGAAGCGGACGTTCGTGTTCAACGACCGCGAGCCGCAGCGGGCCCTTAGGGCCGCTGGCCGGCGGTCCCGTGCGGATAAGGACGGCCGGAGTCTGCTCCCCGCCAACCGCGGTGAATTCGCCGGCACGCGAGAATACCGTAACCGTCAACGATTGCTCAGCCGGCCCGCCCTCGACTGCACGCCGCAAAAGAACATCAATATGACTGTCTGGGACTGCCCGACCAAAGAACTCGAGTGAGGCCGTGCGAAGGCGCGCGAGATGGAGATCCAACCCCCTTACGCGTCCCCCCTGCAATTGCATGGCGGTGAAATGCGCGAAGCCCGAAAACGCCAGCGGTATGAGGTCCTCACGCGTGGCCGGCCGACCATCGATTTGAGTTTGAAAGCTAGAAGTGTCCGACATGGTGGTTGCCCTTGGAATTGACTTATTGGGCGGCGCGTTTACACCCTGACAGCGCTGTTAGGGTCAAGAGGCTATTGTGCGCATAGGTGAACTGTCCACGCGGACTGGCGTTAGCGTCCGAATGCTTCGCTATTACGAAGCTCAGGGGATTCTAACGCCTACTAGGACCCAGAACGGATATCGGGATTATGGACCGGCTGAGGAGGAGATCATCAGGCAAGTCCAGCACCTCGGCGAGGCGGGCATGACACTGCCTGTGATCCGCCAGTTTCTACCTTGCTCGCTGGAACGGTTGGCCGCCTATGAATCCTGCGATGAGCTGAAACTGCTCTTGCGGGAACAGATCGAGCGCGTCGACGAACGTCTGAATAATTTGGCACTTAGTCGCCAAACGCTTTCTGCCCTGTTAGCGACCTTCGAAGCTTCGAGTCCTGAGGTGGCCTGCTGATCGGGGCGGGCGAACTCGTCAAGCCAGCTTGTGACGCGGCGCGAAGTGCAATCCCGACGCTAGTGGACCTGCGGCCTTTGAAGGCCTAACCTCTCGCTCGAGAGGAGACCGGTATATGGCCGCAAATACAGACGTTTCCGCCTGGATCCTGCTGTTTATCGGGTTCTACGCGCTGGCCGCGGCGGTGGGTGAGCTGCGGGCGCCTAACACCTGGTGGGCGATGCTCAAGGACTTCGAGCGCAGCCCGGCCTTGCGCTTCCTCACCGGCCTGGTCGCGCTGGCGCTGGGTGCCGCGATCTACCTCGTTAACCCCTGGCGGCCTGGCGACTGGCTGTCGATCACGGTCAGCGTGATCGGCGGCATCGCGGTCGCCGAGGGCGCGCTGATCCTCGCCTCGGGCGACCGCTTTCTCCACTTCGCGAGGGCGCTGGTGGGGCGAGCCGGGAGAGCCTGGGCCGGATTCGCGGCCTTGTTCGGCGTGGCGGCGGTACTGGCGGCGTTGTCCCGGCTGCAGATGTTTTGAGGCGGGCTTGAAATTGGACAACACTTTGTACATATGAGGGGCGTGCAAACCATTAGCTATTCAGACGCACGCGAGAACTTGAAGTCGGTAATCGACAAGGTTGTCGCGGATCATGCGCCCATCGCGATCACTCGCCAGCGGGGGGAGGGCGCGGTGCTGGTGTCGGAGAGCGATTGGGCCTCGATCGAAGAGACGATGTACCTCCTGCGCTCACCGGCGAACGCGCGTGAGCTGCTGGCGAGCATCGCCGAACTTGATGCAGGCAAGGGTGTTGAACGCGAGCTGATCGATCCGTGAAGCTTGTCTTCTCGGAACGCGCTTGGGGGCATTATCTTTACTGGCAGACCGAAGATCCGAAGGTGCTCAAGCGCCTGAACGGGCTCCTCAAGGAGTGCCTGCGGAACCCATTCCGCGGAACTGGCAAACCTGAGCCGCTAGGTGGGAATCTCGCGGGCTGGTGGTCTCGTAGAATCAACCAGGAACACCGGCTGGTATATCGCGTCAGCGGCAAAGGTGCGTCGCAAGCGCTCGAAGTGGCCCAGTGCCGGTACCACTACTAAGCGCGATTGACGTTCAGCGATCCACTCAGCAGCGGCTGGATGAAAGTCCCCTCCGGTTCCACAGCATCGAGCCAGCCGAAACAGGCCGCCGGACTTAGCAGCACGACCTGGCGGTTATGATAGGGTTCGATGTCGGGCCCCGGCTCGCAGGTGAGTAGCGTGAACGCCTCGCCCACCTTGGGATCGGAGCGAACGATACCCGCGATGCCGAACCATTCGTGGCCCGGCCAGGTGAACAGCCAGCGATCCTTACGCTTGGCCTTGGGGTCTTCGGGCGCGGTGAATTCGTAGAAGCCGTCGGTCAGTACAACGCAGCGCTCGGCCGGAGCGAAGCGGCGGCCTTCGCCCCGAAAATTGAAGACGGGCTTCCCGGTCGGAGCGGGCCAGCTCCAGCGGCGCTCGACCAGTTCCAGCCCTCCGCTCGCCGAAGTCCGCACGATCGGCGCCCGCTCGGTGATCCGCACGTCGCGCGGCTCGAAGTTGGGCACGCCGTCGGGAAAGGCGATCTCACGCCCGAGCTCGCGAGCAAGGCCGACGATCGCGTCGGGGGCTTTCTCCATGCGATAGAGGTTGCACATCGCGCCACTCTAGCGCTTCGAATTGAACTCTTTAAGTCCCGCGCCAACACGCCTAGGGTGCGCGCATCCCCGGGGGACCGCTCATGCGCGGTTGAGAGGGAGCGAGCACGCTCCGACCCGCCGAACCTGATCCGGCTCACACCGGCGTAGGGAGGGAGACGCGGTCATCGCCGCCCTCCTTCCGATTTATTTGGAGAGCATCGATGGCCGACATCAATTCCCACCTTGAACAGTCCGTGCCCGGGGCGGAAATCGGCGTGACGACGGGCCCGATCCGGGGCAGCCGCAAGGTGCACGTCGGGCCGCTCAAGGTGGCGATGCGCGAGATCGATCTCGAACCTTCGAGCGGCGAGCCGCCGGTGCGGGTCTACGACACCTCGGGCCCCTACAGCGACCCGGCCGTCACCATCGACATTGCCTCCGGCCTGCCGCAACTCCGCCGCGAATGGCAGCTCGCCCGCGGCGACGTGGAGGAATACTCCGCCCGTGACGTGCGGCCAGAGGACAACGGCCAGCTCGGTCCCGACCGTTCGGGCGGAGTTCCGGCGTTCCCCAACGTCGCCAAGCGCGTGCTCAAGGCCAAGCCCGGCGCCAACCTCAGCCAGATGCACTATGCCCGCCGCGGCATCATCACGCCGGAGATGGAATACGTCGCCATCCGCGAGAACCTCGGCCGCGCGCAGCTGCGCGAGTACATCCGCGACGGGCAGGACTGGGGCGCGGCGATCCCCGACTACGTCACCCCCGAGTTCGTGCGCGAGGAAGTGGCGCGCGGGCGGGCGATCATCCCCTCCAACGTCAATCACCCGGAAGCCGAGCCGATGGCGATCGGGCGCAACTTCCTGGTCAAGATCAACGCCAACATCGGCAACTCCGCCGTCGCCAGCGACGTGGCGAGCGAAGTCGACAAGATGGTCTGGTCGATCCGTTGGGGCGCCGACACCGTGATGGACCTCTCCACCGGGCGCAACATCCACGACACCCGCGAATGGATCATCCGTAACAGCCCCGTGCCCATCGGCACCGTGCCGATCTACCAGGCGCTCGAGAAGGTCGGCGGGATCGCCGAGGACCTCACCTGGGAGATCTTCCGCGACACGCTGATCGAGCAGGCCGAGCAGGGCGTCGACTACTTCACCATCCATGCCGGCGTGCGCCTGCCCTACATTCCACTCACCGCCAAGCGCGTCACCGGCATCGTCAGCCGCGGCGGCAGCATCATGGCCAAGTGGTGCCTGGCGCATCACAGGGAATCGTTCCTCTACGAACGCTTCGACGAGATCACCGAGATCATGAAGGCCTACGACATCGCCTATTCGCTCGGCGACGGCTTGCGCCCCGGCTCGATCGCCGACGCTAATGACGAAGCCCAGTTCGCCGAACTCTATACCTTGGGCGAGCTGACCAAGCGCGCCTGGGCGCAGGACGTGCAGGTGATGATCGAGGGGCCCGGCCACGTGCCGATGCACAAGATCAAGGAGAACATGGACAAGCAGCTCGAAAGCTGCGGCGAGGCGCCGTTCTACACCCTCGGGCCCTTGGTCACCGACATTGCGCCGGGCTACGACCACATCACCAGCGGCATCGGCGCGGCGATGATCGGTTGGTACGGCACGGCCATGCTCTGCTACGTCACCCCCAAGGAGCATCTCGGCCTGCCTGATCGCGACGACGTGAAGGTCGGCGTGGTCACCTACAAGCTGGCCGCCCATGCCGCCGATCTCGCCAAGGGCCACCCGGCGGCCAAGGTCCGCGACGACGCGCTGTCCAAGGCGCGTTTCGAGTTCCGGTGGCGCGACCAGTTCAACCTCAGCCTCGATCCCGAGACGGCCGAGCAATACCACGACCAGACCTTGCCCGCCGAAGGCGCCAAGACCGCGCACTTCTGCTCGATGTGCGGGCCCAAGTTCTGCTCGATGAAGATCACTCAGGAAGTGCGCGACTTCGCCGCCAAGCAGAACCAGGAAAGCAACGCCTTCATCGCGGCCGAGGAAGCCGAAGCCGGGATGAAGCAGATGAGCGAGGTATTCCGCGAAACCGGCAGCGAGCTCTACATGGGCTCGGGCGGAAGGGAGCACGACTAATGGCCGACCTCTACGCCAAGGCGCTGGATTCCGAACGCAAGGCCCTGTGGGCGACGTGCCGGCTCAAGGGGCTGGCGAAGGACACGCCGGAGAGGCAGCGGATTGCTGAGCTGGACCGGCTTATTGCGGAGCATAAGGCGAAGAAGGCGGGGTGAGGCTTGGGGCGAGTTGCCGCATTTCCATTGACGGATTCCGCTGGAGTTACGATTATCGTAAATCGAAAGGAGGCGGTATGAGTGAGCATCTGCAAAAGCTGATCGACGCCTCACGCGGTCGCGAGATGTCGGATGCGGAAAAGGAGGCGCAGCGGCAAAGCTTCGCCTACGGGAACGCCCATATTGAAAACTCGCGAGTGACGCGCGCAATGGTTGCTGAAGCGGCTGAGAAGCTGGCGAAAGCCAAATAGGAGTGAGCGACGGCGACCGTCATAGCGTTGCGGCGCAGCCGTCGCTCATTTCCGATCCAGTCGAAGAAGCGCGTCGGGAGTCGGAAAACGCACTGGCGCAATTCGATCGGGTGCTAGACCTTATCGACGAGGTGGTCCGAGGCGCACGACCTTTCCGTCTTCGAACTTCAATGATCCTTGACTTGCATCGGCTCGCGCTCGACGGGCTAAGTCAATACTCGGGCAACTTTCGGCCAGCCGATGTCGAAATCGGCCAGAGTAAGCATGTGCCGCCCAAGGCTCATTTAGTGGCCGAATTGATCGAGGACATGTGCGACTATGTCATGGCCAAGTTCGACGACGCTCAAGCGCTTCATTTATGCGCATACGTGATGTGGCGCCTTAATTGGATTCATCCCTTTACCGACGGAAATGGCCGGACGTCGCGCGCTTTGGCATACTTCGTTCTATGCGCCAAAATTGGATATCGATTGCCCGGTCATGTCACGTTGCCTGAGCATATCGCCGCAGACAAAGCACCCTACTATAAGGCGCTCGAGAAAGCGGACGAGCAATGGAATGAGGGCAGTCTAGATCTCTCCGAACTTGAGGCATTGCTCGATGAAACTCTCGCCAAGCAGTTGGTCACCGCATACGAGGATGCAAGAGATCCAAGCTCTGGACCGCCTAAGGAGCGAAAACTCCACTAATCTGGATGCATGAGGATCGCGAGATCCTGAAAGCGCCGGCAAAATCGTAGCTCCCGGCGCTCCACCCCTCACCGCTTCCGCACAAACTCCGCCCGCAATACCAGCCCCTTGATCCCCTCGAACCGGCAGTCGATTTCCTGCGCGTCGCCGGTCAGGCGGATCGACTTGATGAGCGTGCCCTGCTTGAGCGTGCGGCCCGCGCCTTTGACTTCGAGGTCCTTGATCAGCGTCACCTGGTCGCCATCGGCCAGCAGGTTGCCCACCGCATCTCGCACTTCCACCGCGCCCTCTGCGGCGCGCTTGGCCGCCAGTTCGGAGGCGGGGAGCCATTCGCCGGTGTCTTCGTCGTATACGTAGTCTTCGTCTTCACCGGACATGGTTGGGGTCTCCTTTGCCGGATGCCTTGGCACTCTTGCGGGGGTTTGGCGAGGTTGGGGTTGGAAGCGATCAATCCCCGTCGGACGATCCCGCGCTTTCCTGCCCGACGCCGAATTTGGCCATGACCTCGGGCCCGGTCAGCTTCTCGCTGTCGGCGTCGAACGCATAGTACGCCGGCTTCTCGTCGATGAAGATCTCTTCCGACAACGGCAAGAAGGCATCGTCGGGGAACAGGCCGGCGGTGAAGCTGTGATTGCCGTTGGGGATATAGTGATAGAACAGGCTGCTGCCGCAGCGGCCGCAGAAGCCGCGCTCGGCCCAGTCGGAGGAGCGGTAGCGGACGACATGGTCCTCGCCCCCGATCTCGACCTCGGGCCCGAACTGCGCGCCGAGGAAGGCGAGGCCGTTCCAGCGGCGGCACATTTCGCAATGGCAGGCTTCGACATGCCGCCGCACCGGCGTCCCGCGCACGGTGACCGCGCCGCACAGGCAGTGGCCTTCGATGGGCTGGTTTTCCAAGGGCTTGCTCGCCATGAATTGTCGGGAGTTCAGGGCTATCCCGGACGGGGAGGCGTGGCAACCTGCGGGAACTACGGAGAGTGTCGTCGGACCCTTCAAGTCCTCCCCGAGACGAGCTCGGGGAGGATCTTTGAAGAAAAAACGTTTTCCTACATGACTTTAATTTGCTTCATCCTGCCGGATGACACAGATCGCACCCCGCTCACCCGCTCCTCGATCTCAGCCGCGTGCCCACGCCGACTATCGCTGGACGCAGGAGAAAATGGTCGCCTTCCTCCGCGCTCTCGCCACCAGCGGCAAAGTGGCCGAGGCAGCACGCACCGTCGGCATGACCCGGCATTCGGCTTATCGTTTACGCAAGCGGCTAGGACCGCAGTTTAGCGAAGTGTGGGAGAGGGCGCGCAAGATCGGCGTCGTCGCTCGCCAAAGTGACACTTTTCGCGGACCGGCAGCCGCAAGGTGACACTTTTCCAGACCAAGGTGACACTTTTGGCCGGAAAACTGTCACCTTGGACCGGCAAGGTGACAGAAATCGCTTGGACAGTGTCACCCCGTCACCCCTGTCACTTTGGCGATCCGGCGCGATCGGGTAAGCTGCCTAACGACAGGAGGTTCGCGATGACACGTGACGAAGCCCTGGCCCGCCTCGAAGCGCTTGGCAGCGAGAGGGTGCGCGAGCTGAACAGCAAGCGCGGCGTGACCGGCGACCAGTATGGTGTGATGATGGGCGACATCCGCAAGCTGGCAGACGAGATCAAGTCCGATCATTCGCTCGCGCTCGAGCTGTGGGACACGCGCATTCTCGAAGCGCGGCTGCTGGCGGTGCTGCTGATCAAGCCGAAGGAACTGTCGGGCGCGGCGCTCAACCAGTTGGTCCGCGCGAACCGGCAACTGCCGGTCTCCGATTGGCTCAATAGTTATGTAGTAAAGGTGCATCCGGAGAAGGAGGACTTGCGGCAGCGGTGGATGGAAAGCGACCATCCGATGGCGGCCCGGGCGGGCTGGAGCCTGACGGCAGAGCGAGTGGCGAAGAAGCCCGACGGCCTTGATCTGGCCCGGCTGCTCGACCGGATCGAGGCCGAGATGGCGACGGCCGATCCCGAACCGCAGTGGACCATGAACAACACCCTCGCCGCGATTGGGATCAACCACCCGCAGCACCGCGAGCGGGCGCTGGCGATCGGGGAGGCGCTCGGGGTTTATCGCGACTATCCGACCTCTGCCGGCTGCACCTCTCCCTTCGCTCCGGCCTGGATCGGCGAGATGGTCCGGCGTCAGGGAAATGCCTGAGCCCGCCGGTAGGGATAACTGATATGATCGCCCCGCCTCGAACAGGAGCAAGCCGATGAGCGACGACTTGTCGAACGCCACCCGCGTGGCGGCCGCCTATCGCCAGTGGGAGGAAAGCCTGGGCACCAATCCCGAACCGTTCATGGCCCTGGCCGACGAAAACGTCGAAATGGCCTCGGTACTCGATCCGCCCGATATGCACGAGCTTGCCAGCGACCACTACGGGCTCGACCGCATGCGCGAATACTTCGCGGCCATCGAGCAGGACTGGGAGATGATCGATTTCCCCAACGAGCGGGTGGTGGAGCAAGGCGATACGGTCGTGTGGATCGGCCGCTGCTCCTGGCGCAACCGCCATACCGGGCTCGTCATCAGTTCGCCTAAAGTCGACATCTGGACCTTCCGCGACGGTAAGGCCGTGCGCTTCCTGGAGCTGTTCGACACGCTCGGCTTCGCCCGGGCGGCGGGATTGCTGCCGCAACTCGCGGCGAGATTTGGCTGAGTTATCCTGGGGGATCGCATGAAGCATTTTCTGCTGACTTACACGCTCGCGCCCGACTACCTCGAACGGCGCCCGGCCTTTCGAATGGAGCATTTGGCGCTGGCGAAAGAAGCCGTGGCGCGCGGGGAGCTTGTGCTGGGTGGACCGCTCAACCCTCCCGAGGAAGCGGTGCTGTTGTTCGCCGGTGACGATGCCTCCTCGGTCGAGGCCTTTGCGCGGGCCGATCCCTACGTGGTCAACGGCATCGTCAGGGAATGGCGTGTGCGGGAATGGACCACGGTTGTGGGCGAGGGGGCTATGTCTCCGGTTTGAAATACCTTTCTGTTCCGATTCCACTTCGCGGATGCAGCAAAAGCTATATCCTCCCGGCCGGTCGCGCCTGATTCGAGGAGTTTCCCGATGACGCTTGCAGGTACCCCTATTCCTGAGGAAAAGTGGCTCGAAAGCAAAGGCGGGCTGAAGATATTCACCCGCCACTGGCGGCCGGAAGGCGAGCCGAAGGCAGCGCTGGTGATTTGCCACGGGGTCAATTCTCACGGTGGGCAATACCTGCGCGCGGGCGAGGAGTTCGCCGCCGCCGGATACGCGGTGACCGCGCTCGACCTGCGCGGCCGAGGGCGGTCGGAGGGCGAGCGCTTCCATGTCGAGACGATCGACGACTACGTCGCCGACGTGGCGGTCACGGTGGAATTGGCCAAGTCGCTCGATCCGGGTCGCAAGTGCTTTCTGCTCGGTCACAGCGCTGGCGGGGTGACATCGGTCAGCTACGCGCTCGATCACCAGGACCAGATCGACGGGCTGATCTGCGAGAGCTTCGCCTTCCGCGTGTTCGCTCCGGACTTCGCGCTGACCTTGCTCAAAGGCGCCAGCCACGTCGTGCCGGACCTGCCGGCGTTGAAGCTGAAGATGGAGGACTTCTCGCGGGATCCGGCCTGGGTCGAGCAGCTCCTGGCCGACCCTTACACCCTTGACGAGAAGCAGCCGGTCGAAACCGTCGCCGCCTTTGCCCGGGCGGGAGACCGGTTCGAAAAGGAGTTCGGCAAGATCACCCTGCCGGTGCTGATCCTCCACGGGACAGCCGACAAGGCGACGCGGCCAGATGGAAGCCAGGAGTTCTTCGACCACGCCAGCAGTGAGGACAAGCAGCTGATCCTCTACCAGGACTACTACCACGACCTCCTCAACGACCTGGGCCGGGAGAAGGTCATGGGCGACATCATTGGCTGGCTAGACGCGCGGGTCTAGCCAGCCGCCGTCAGTGGCGGGCCACGCGGCTACCGACGGAGACAAAGAAGGCGGTCGACCAGCCGAGCAGGATGATGCCGTTGATCCCCTCGATCGCGGCGATCAGCTCCCAGGACCGCTCGATGCCTTCGTCGTCGTAGCCGACGGTGCCGTAGGTGATGGTCGAAAAGTACACCGCCTCGTGCATGTCGGGCAGCGCGCCGAGCAGCCGATAGAGCCCGGCATAGAGCCAGATCTCGATCCCATGGAGGACAAAGACACCCAGCACTACGGTCACGGTAACCGCAACCCCTCGCACGGTCACATGGGATTGCAGGTCGAGATGCGAATGCGTGAGCTCGAGCCCAACCACCCGACGCAAGCCCAGCAGACCGAGAGCATGGATAAGGATCGTCAGCAAGATCATGCCCGACGCAATGGCGAGTTGATCGATCATTTACGCGTTGTGTGGATCCGCCTGGAAGGCGTCAATCCGCAAACTCAGGTGTCGTAGCGATCGAACCACGAACAAGCGATGTCGGGACGAAGGGCCTTCAAGTCGTCAAACTGCCTCTTGGGCGCGAAGCGAGCACACTGCAGGTAGGCGAGATTGGGGCAGGCCGCGAGGGGGATCAGGTTCTTGTCGGCCAGGCGCACGGAAGTCATGAAAAGTGCCTCGAACCCGAAGCCGGTGAGGGGGGCGAGGCTGGGCACTTTCTGCATGGTCCACATACTTCCCTCGACGCCGAGCGAGGTGAGCTGGTCCTTCAACGGGGAAATCCAGTCGAGGGAGCCCATGTGCTTGGCGTTCTCGACGAACAGGTGAGTGAGGGCCGGGAGCCGGGTAATAGGGTCGAAGTGAGCCACGTTCCGCGGGCTGTCGAGCTTCAGGTAGGTGAGGCGTCTCAACCGCTCGAGTCCCGAAAAATCAGCAGCAGTCACTGGCCAGCCCAGCCACAAGTATTCGAGCTCTTCCAGCTCGCAAATCTCGTCAAGGTACGCCTGATCCACTGCCGAGGCGAACAGCGTCATAATGGACTTCCTCTGCCCAATTCCCCGGTGCGATTTCTTGTTCCGGTTCAGGCTGACCAACGTGGCGCCTTCCGCGATGTCCTCGGCGGTGGCGACGTGAGCACGTCGCACGGCAGCCCAGTCTGGCAGCCGCCGCAGTTCGGCATTGCGCCCGTCGATCAAGCTGGTTTCGCCCACCACCCGTCCCCTGTTTATGACGGGATTAGCGGCAAGTGGTGAAGAAGGACTTGCCGTGCTCAGTACAGCCCCTCGGGGAGACTCGACTTGCGCACGGTCTCCGATTGCCGAGCAGCGGCGGCCGCAGCGTCCTTCACGGCCTCTTCGGCTTCGTGCGCGATCTCTCGGGCGCTTTTGGGCTCCGCCACGTCCATGTCTTCCTGCGGCAAGGTCGATACCGGTTCCCATGGCTCGTAGACCGGTGCCGGATATTGCCAGATCGCGCCGTCATACGCATCCGACGGGCCATATGTGCCGGAGTATTCCACGGTCGTGCCCTGCAGATCCGGCTCGGCCCAGGATTGGGTCTCCGCAGGTACTCTTGCCCGACCGGAGTGAAGCGTGGGCTCGTAAGCGGGAGTCTTGGGCACAGGCGCGAAAAGCGGGGCAGTTAGTGCTCCGACCACGATGCCGACCGCCGCCAGCGAGGCGATTGTCAAAACGTCCCTTCGATTGGCAGACTTCATCGGTCCGGTCCACTTCTCGTCGAGAATCTAAATACCATTGCGAGTACGGGGTTTCCGAGTCTTTGTTTCCGCCTGCGTTTCGCTTAGCGTGGTTCAGGGGTTGAATCGGGGGGAAGCATGAGGATCCTGGCAGCGCTTTGCGCGCTGGCGTTGTTGCCGTCAGCAGCACATGCCGAATGGCTCGAAGTTTCGAGCGCTCATTTCGTGGTCTACGCCGACGATACAGAGCGGGACGCGCGGAAGTTTTCCGAACAGCTCGAGCGGTATCACGCGGCCATGGAGATTGTCACCGGGCTGGAAGGCCAGATGCCGAGCCCGTCAAACCGGGTGACCGTCTTCGTGGTGAAGAACCCGCGCCAGGTGCAGCGCCTGGCCGGCAATCGGGACGTCTATGGATTTTACATTCCGCGAGCGGGAGGTTCGGTCGCCTTCGTGCCTCGGGTGGAGGTCAAGAGTGGGCAGCCGGACTTCTCGATGATCGCCCTCCTGCACGAGTATGCTCACCATTTCCTCCTCTCCAGCAGCCGTTTTCCGAGTCCGCGATGGTTCGGAGAGGGAGGAGCGGAGTTCTTCGCTTCGGCCGAATTCACCACCAGCGGAGGCGTCAGCGTTGGCATGCCTGCCAATCACCGCGGCTGGGAACTAGCCCTCGCGCGCAACGTCAAAGTGGCCGAGCTGGTCGATCCGGAAGCTTATGAGAAGAAGTCGCGCCGGAATAGCTACGACGCCTTCTACGGCAAGAGCTGGCTTCTCTATCACTACCTGACGTTCACCCCCGACCGATCGGGCCAGCTTCGGCGCTATGTGCAAGCCATGGCTCGCGGGAAGACCTCGCGGGAAGCGGCAGAGGAAGTGTTCGGGGATCTCGACCAGCTGGAGCGCGAACTGCAGAGGTACCTTGAGCAGAAGACGATGCTCTCGCTTCGTTTCGCTCCAGAGCAACTCACGATCCAGCCGATTGCCGTGCGTCAGATCAGCAAGGGCGAGGAAGAGATGATGCCCATACGGTTGCGCTCGCGGCGAGGCGTCTCGCGAGAGGAGGCGATGGAGATTCTCGTCGACGCCAGAAAGGTCGCGGCTCGATACCCGGCCGATGCTGCGGTGCTGGCCGCCTTGGCCGAAGCCGAGTTCGACGCGGGCAATGACGCAGAAGCGATAGCCGCGGCCGACGGGGCGCTGGCAATCGATCCGGGACAGGTTAACGCTTATGTTCAGAAGGGATTCGCGTTGTTCCGCGGGGCGGAAGAGGCCGAGGATCGAACAACCGCCTACCGGAAGGCAGTCGCTCCGTTCCTGGCGCTTAACAAGCTGGAAAACGACCATCCGTTGCCGCTCATTTTCTATTATCGCAGCTTCGTGGATAGTGGCCGGCAACCCCCTGAAACTGCGGTTCTGGGACTGCAGCGCGCGGCGGAACTGGCGCCTTTCGATCTTGGCTTGCAGATGATGGTCGCTCGCGAACTGGCCTCGGAAGGCAAGTTTGCCGAGGCTCGCTACCACCTGATTCCGGTTGCCTATTCACCTCATCCTGATGGGCTTTCGGAGCCAGCCCGCATGGCGATTGAAAAGATCGACAGCGGTTCGGTAGAGGATCGGCAAGAGCTGGTACGACTCATGAGTGGGGCAGAAATCGAGGAAGAACCGGCGGACGGCGGATCCGAGGGATAAGGCGCGCGAGGGAACTCATCGACAAGGCGAAGGATTGGTGTGGTCATGACAGGAAAGACACTACTGGCGGTGGGCTCCGCATTTCTGCTGCTCACGGCGTGCCAGGCGAGTGACGGCACCGGGCAGGCAGGCGCGAACGTCCCTGATCCGGATTCGACCAAGCCCTATGATGGAATCTCCGAAACTGAAATCCTGCGTTTTTCCGGGACCGAGCCTTTCTGGGGAGGTCAGGTAAGGGGTTCCGCGCTGACCTATACCACGCCCGAAAACCCCGACGGCACCACGATCACGGTCGAGCGATTCGCGGGGCGAGGCGGTCTCTCGTTCAGCGGTGTTCTCGATCACGCCGATCTTGAAATGACAGTCACCCCCATGCGTTGCAGTGATGGCATGTCCGATCGCGTCTACCCCTTCGCCGTCATGCTCAAGATCGGTGAGGAAACCCGCAACGGTTGCGCGTGGTCGGACAAGCATCGGTTCGAAGGCCCGGAACGGCCGTAGCGCTGGCCCTGGGCTCGAGGGTGCCTATATCGGCACAGTGACGATACAACCGAGCCTGTTCATCCCGCACGGCGGCGGTCCGTGCTTTTTTATGCCTGATCCCCACGGGGTCTGGACAAAGATGGGCGACTATCTTCGAGCCCTGCCGTTAACTCTGCCCGAAACTCCCAAGGCGATTCTGGTGATCTCCGGACATTGGGAAGAGCGCGCCTTTTCATTCACCGGCAGCGACGCGCATCCAGGACTGATCTTCGACTATTACGGTTTTCCTCCCGAAACCTACCGGCTTGTGTGGACTGCGCTCGGTGCGCCGTGGCTGGCCGAACGGGGTGCGGAGCTTCTGCGCGACGCCGGGCTGCAGGTGGCGATCGTTCAGGAGCGTGGATTCGACCATGGGGTATTCATCCCCCTCAAGGTCGCCTTTCCCGACGCGGACGTGCCGGTGGTGCAGATGTCGCTTCACGCCTCGCTCGATCCCTCCTTGCACCTCGCGGCCGGACGGGCGCTGGCGCCGTTGCGGGAAGAGGGCGTGCTCGTGCTCGGCTCTGGGATGAGCTTTCACAATCTGCGCGCCATGGGCGATCCGCGCGTTGCCGAACCTTCAGCCGAGTTCGACCGATGGCTCGCGGCCGCCGCGGAATCGTCATCGGAAGAACGAGCCGAGCGACTTGCCCGGTGGGACACCGCACCCTGGGCCCGGCTTTGCCATCCTCGCGAAGAGCACCTGATCCCCCTGATGGTGGCCGCCGGCGCCTCCGGGGAGGTCGGTATTCAGGACTATCGCGAATTCGTGTTGGGCGGCGCGGTTTCCGCATTCCGCTTCGCCTGACGCCCTGTCATTCCATCAGTTGCAGGGGCTTCGGCAATTTGGCCAGAAGTTCATCCGAGAACTCGCCCGCGATGTGGAAAAAGGCCATGCGGGCGATCTTGTCCCCGCGGTTTTCCCACGCATGGTCAGTGCCGCGCTGCACGACCACTTCGCCGGGCTTAAGTACGACTTCGCTGTCGTCGAGAACGAGCACGATCTCGCCTTCGATCACCACGGCGTAGTCGAGCGTTCGTGTTCGGTGCATCACCGTGCGATGCCCGCCCTTGTGCGGGGGATAAATGTCGATGATTCGGATAAGGTGACCGCTGTTCGGCATGATTTCGAACGGCCGAGCTGTGGGTTCTCCGCCAGGCAGCGAGGTTAGTGTCGGAACGGCCTCGGCCGAGTTCCAGATCTCGTTGAAGTCCGCGCCCACAGCCGCGCCGAGCATGGGATGATTTTGCGGTGGAAGGCCGTCCGAGACGACAATCGATTTGCCATTCGCATCATGGCCGGTGACCACGCGCCTAACTTTGCCCACCATGCTTGATCCTCTCCAGTTTGGGAGAAGTTAGGCGGCGTCAGTGGTGCTTGAAATACTGAACTTCGCGTTCGTGTTTCAGAGCCGCCTCCTTGTTGTCAAACGTTCCCAGGTTGCGGCGCTTGCCGGTTTTGGGGTCCTTCTTACGCGAATAGAGCCGGTACTGGCCCGACGTGAGCTTGCGGATCATGGTCCAACCTCCGGGACTGCCCGTTACCGCCAACGGGCGCAGGCGACCGGTGTTCCGGAGTACATCAGTGGACGCCCGGCAGCTCCAGATCGGTCGCTCGCCGCGGCTGGGCGGGTGTCAGCAGGTTCCGCTGCGGCGCCGAAGTTTCGACCTTGCCGGAGATGGAAGCCGTCGCGGCAGTGGAGACTGACGCGATAGCTGTGCAACTGCGCCCCGCCAGGAAGTCGAGAGCCGTTCTCACCATCGCTTCGTTCGGATCGCCGAGCTGGTGACCGATGTCGTCGCTTGCCCGGCATGTGTTCGGCACGGTGGAGGCAAGCCCGTTGTAATACTCTCCCTGATGGTCGGCGTTTTCCACCTTCAGCGCAATTGCCCGCAAACGGTCGTCGCAGTCGGGCCTGTCGAGGGCGATCTGTCCAACGGGCTTGCCGTAGGTATTGGTCCCGATCAGCGCCATGCCAGTACCCAGGTAGGGTTGCATCCCGTTGATGACCATTTCGCTCGCTGAGGCAGTGCCGCTCGTACCGATGAACGCGATCCGCGTTGGCGCGATCGATTCTGCCTGTGGCTCGAATGCGATTGTCTCGTTTTCGGCGGACTTGGAGTCGCGAAAGGTGACGTAGCCAAAGTCCTGACCACTGCGGCCGGCTGCCATGAGGTCGCCCATGAAGGCGGCGATCGAAATCAGTCCGCCACCGTTATAACGGAGGTCGATAATCAGCTCGGTGACGCCATGGGCCTTGAACTCCGCAAATGCCGCGCGAAGATCGGGCTCGGCGGTGTCGATGAAAGTCCGCAGGTTGATGTAGCCGACTTTTCGCCCGCCATCGTCGATGATCTTCGAGCCGAAACGATCGGAGACCGGGTCGAGATCGAACACGGATTTTGACAAACTGACTGTTCGCGTCGTTCCTGACAGGTCGCGGACCACCAGTTGCCGGGTGAGCCCTACGGTGTCTGCTCCTAGTGCGTCTATTACCGAATAAGGTCCTCCGGCCCCCATCAGGGTCGAGACGTTTTGTCCGCCAATCTGGACGATCTCCACACCACGGTCGATACCCGCGGCGAGTGCTGGCGCTCCCTCGAACGCCTCAATGACGAACACGCGGTTCGACGATGAATCATAGCCCAGACGGAACCCGAAGCTCGCGTCGACCTGACCCTGCTCGTAGTAGGCGTTTTCCTCGGCGATCGAGGTCAAATAGGTGAAATAGCGGTCGCGATTCTGCGCTCTGGCTGGGGCCACCAGCGCATCGACGTAGTCTTCCAGGGTGCTGTTCGCCGTCTGGCTCGCGCTCAGGTCGAGCAAGCTGGGGAAGAGGTACCATTCGCCGAGCTGGTTTTTCACCCAGTCCTTGCGTGTAGCGAGGGAGCACCCGGTCGTCGTCGCGGGCGTCGGGGTGGGACTGGGCGCGGGAGCGACGCTACCTGTTGCGCTGCCCGAACCACCCGATCCGCCTCCTCCTCCGCAAGCTGCCACCATCGCCACACATGCGGCAGTCAGCGCAAGATTCTTGCTCCGTCGCAAGAAAACTGAAGTTTTCACAGTCGCTTAGTCACCCGTCTGCGGGCCAAGCTATGGCGAGGCACGGATTGCCGCAAGCGGTCTGGTGCCGTCGTGACGCCATTATCTATCGAAACCTGTGGGAAATTCTTCGACAGGTACGAGGGGAGTGGCCCTTGCCATCGGGCGGGCGAAGGGGCAGAGCGCCCAAAATTCGATCGCCGCAAGCAAGAGAAGGCTAAATGCCCGCACAGATACCCGCATGGCTCGGCGAGGCGCTGCCCGACGCCCGGCCTGGGCATGCCAGGCTGATTGTCGCTGCGCTTGGCGACGAAGGGCTGCTCAATCGCGGTGGCTTCAGGCTACGTTCCGCAGCTTTCGAAGATGGCGAGGAACTCGATCCGAGCTTCACGGCCAGTGAAGAAGATGCCGTCGCCCCGCCTCTCGAATGGACCACGCCCCCTGCAGGAGCGCAGGAACTCGTTCTGGTGGTCGAGGATCCGGACGCCCCCGGGGCTGAGCCGTTTTGCCACTGGCTCGTCTGGGGCCTTGCACCACAGAAGGGGCAGTTGCTCGAGGGCGAAACGCCCCCGCGCGTTGGCAAGAATGCGTTTGGCAACTCCGAGTGGCTTTTGCCTGATCCGCCGACAGGGCAGGATCCGCATGATTACGTATTTCAGCTCTTCGCGCTTGACGAAACGCTCGCGCTAATGCCCGGGGCAACGCGCGCCGACCTCGTCGCAGCGATGAAAGGGCACGTTATCGCCGTCGCGGTCTTGACCGCGACCTATCAGCGCAGCGATGAAGACGAATATGACTGGGATGAGGACGACGGGGGCTGATCTCGGCGTCAGGTGAGCAAGGAAAGGACAATCTTATGGCCGCCAAGAACAATGCACTTAGCAAACCGGTGAATCTTTCGCCTGAACTGGAGGCCGTCGTCGGCAAGGGTCCGCTCAGCCGCGCCCAGGTCACCTCGAAGGTGTGGGAACACATCAAGGCGAACGGCCTGCAAGACTCCAAGGACAAGCGCATGATCAACCCAGACGCCAAGCTCGGCGCGGTGATCGGCAAGGATCAGATCTCGATGTTCAAGATGACGTCGGCGGTCAACAAGCACCTCAGCTGATTTCGGACGAAGCGGGCCCCGCGTCCGCTTCGCGCCAATGAAGCGAAAATGGCTGGCCCGCGTGCCTCGCTGATGGCATGCGGGCCAGCGTCGTTTTTTGGGGTCGACTTTTTTGAGAGCCGTCAAGGAAGAGGCCGCCCGAGAGGAATAGAAGAACAGCATGGCAAAGATCGTCGGCGGCATCGCCACTTCGCACACCCCAACCATCGCCTTCGCCAAGGATGCGAAGAAGTTCGACGATCCGGTATGGAAGCCGATCTTCGAAGGTTACGAACCGGTGCAGCAGTGGTTTCGCGAAAAAAAGCCGGACGTGCTGATTTACATCTACAACGATCACATGACTTCGTTCTTCGACCACTACAGCCACTTCGCGCTGGGTGTAGGAGAAAGGTTCGAACCGGCCGACGAGGGTGGCGGACCGCGTGACATCCCGGCGATCATGGGCGATCCGAAATTCGCAGAGCATGTCGCCAAGGTCATGGTCGCGAACGAATTCGACCTCAGCTATTTCCAGGGCAAGGGTCTCGACCACGGGGCCTTTTCACCGCTTTCGGTGATGGTCGATCATGACGAAAACGGCTGGGCCGTGAAGTTGCTGCCCGTCGTCTGTGGGGTTCTGACCGTGCCGCTGCCTTCGGCGCGCCGGTTCTACAAATTCGGCAAGTCGCTGCGTCAGGCGATCCTGTCCTATCCGGAAGACATCAAGGTCGCCATCGCCGGTACCGGCGGTCTCAGCCATCAGGTCCACGGCGAAGCCTGCGGCTTCAACAATCCCGATTGGGACATGAAGTTCATGGACATGCTCGAGAAGGATCCCGAGGCCCTGCTCGACTATCCGATCGCCAAGCTGGCCGAACTGGGGGGTTGGGAAGGCGCCGAGGTGGTCATGTGGCTGATGATGCGCGGCGCGCTTTCGGCCGAGGTCGAGTGCACCCACAAGACCTACTTCCTGCCTTCGATGTGCCCGATCGCGACGATGATCATGGAAGAGCGTTCGAACGACGCCCCGGTTGAAGACCCGGCCAAGACGCTAGAACGCATCAATTGGGACTATGCCGGTTCGGAAAAGATGGAGGGCACTTATCCCTTCACTATCGAGCGTTCGGTCAAGGGTTTCCGGCTCAATCACTTCCTCCACTCCCTGACCGATCCCACGGTCCGCAAGCTGTTCCGGGATGACGAGGAAGCGGCGATGACCCAGGCCGGACTCAGCGAGGAAGAAAAGCGCCTCGTGCGTGAACGGGACTGGATCGGCATGATCCACTATGGCGTGATCTTCTTCATGCTGGAAAAGCTTGGCGCAGTAACCGGCATCGGCAACATCGACATCTATGCCGCGATGAAGGGGCTCTCGGTTCCCGACTTCCAGAAGACCCGCAACGCCCAGATCAACTACGGCGTGGCCGGCAAGGAAGACTAAAGTTCAAGTTCCTCCCTGAGCTAGCTCGGGGAGGAAAATCTCCTGCCAAAGTCGGCGATGGGGAGCCGGTCCGCGCGAGAAACCGGTCAGCCGCTTGCCGAGACCCTCCCAAACCCATCGCTCTGCGACTGGAGCGACTTCGTCTTCCCTGGTCGCTCAGGAGAGCGCTGTTGGGCCGAGGCCGGCTGGGACCTGCGTGCCTTCGGGGAGCAGCCGCGCAATCGCGGCAAGGAAAGGCTTGATTGAAATCGGTTTGGCCAGAAAATCGCTGGCACCTGCCCGCCGGATGCGGGCTTCCTCCCCCTTGCCGACGTAGGCCGTCACCGCGAGAATGGGAATCTGCTGCAGCTTCGGATCGGCCTGCAGGCGCTGGATCAGCTCGAAGCCGGAAACGCTGGGCAAATTGATGTCCATCGTAATCAGGTCCGGCGAAAATTCTTTGGTCTTCTTCAGCACGTGCTTGCCGTCGGTAACCGCCTGCACCAGGAAGCCCGAGTTCTCAAGGACGGTGCACAGCAGCATCCGATTGAGAAGATCGTCTTCGACTACGAGGATGCGTTTCGACACCGCGACCTAACGCGCGCAGACGCGAAAAGTGCCCGTGGGCCCACACCAGTGCGGCGACAGATTCACCTTCGACATCTTCCTCGTCCGTGGCGATCTGTGTCGCGCAACTATCAGTGATTCCCTGTATTGGCCTGTGGCGAGCCGTCAAAGATAATGCGGCGAACAGCCTCTCGCGCCCGATCTTTGGGTTTTTTTGGTGCAAGGCTCAAGCTCGGGAAGGAGCTCATGTACCGGCATATTCTCATCGCCACCGACGGTTCGGAGATCGCTCAAAAGGGGTTGGATCACGGTCTTGAGCTTGCCAAAACGATCGATGCTAAAGTGACGATCGTTGCGGTTGCCGAGAGTCAGCTGCCTTACCTCGCGGCGGGTGCCGATGTCAGCGTCTTTGCCTATCAGGAATACGCGGCCGTCCAGAAAGACCTCACCGAGAAGATACTGACTGCTGCAAAAATGGAGGCCCGCAGCGCGGGCGTCTCGGCGGAGACGGACTGTCTGGAGAACGCTTCGCCCGCCGAAGCGATCGTCGGAGCCGCAAAGGTGCACGACTGTGATCTGATCGTCATGTCTTCGCATGGGCGGCGGGGCCTTCGCCGAATGATCCTTGGCAGCGTGACCTCGGAAGTGTTGGTGCTGAGTTCGATCCCGGTACTGGTCGTGCGCTAAGGTCAGCCGTCAACGGCCGGGACGCCAACCCGGCTCCGCAAGAGTGAAGCCGGCGAACTCGAACCCGGGCGTCACGATGCAGGACACGAGCGTGTAACCGGCCCGGCCCGGCAACGGCGCGGCGGCTTGCCATTCAAACGGAGCAACCACGTATTGGGGGACGTCCTCGGCCAGGACATCGGGACCGAGACGCACCTCGCGAACCGGACCTTCGACGCCCGCCGACAGACTTAACAGCAGTGGGTCGCCTGCGTGCCACAGCCACACTTCCGCGGCGTCCACTTTGTGCCAGTGCGAACGCTGATGGGCTTCGAGCAGAAACAGGATCGCCGTCGCTCCAGACCGCTGCCCTTCAGGAGCTTCGGCCCGCCAGGTCTCACGATACCAGCCGCCTTCCGGGTGGGGGACCAGCCGAAGGTCTTCGATGAGCGCTTTGACGGGGCTCACACTTCGATCACTTCCACTCCGTTCCAGAAGGCGATGCGGTCACGGATTGTCTCAGCCTTCGGCTTGGGCTCCGGATAATACCACGCGGCATCGACGTTCCGGTCACCGTCGAGATCTAGCGTATAGTAATGGGCCGTACCCTTCCACGGGCATTCAGTGGTCGTGGAACTCTTCTCCAGTACCGAGGGATCGACATCTTCGCGTGGAAAATAGTGGTTGCCTTCGACCACGACTGTGCGGTCACTATGGGCTATGACCTGGTCGTTCCAGATAGCCTCCACCGCCATGGGTAGCTCCCTTCTGCACATCCTTCCTCGAACAAATCGCGGATCGCGGACTTCGGTTCCATTGTCGCGAAGGAGAGCTGGGTGATTCGCACCGGCATCGGCGGTTGGGTCTATCCCCCATGGCGCAAGGGTACCTTCTATCCCGAAGGGCTTCCGCAGAAGCGCGAGCTTGAGTGGGCTTCGCGCCAGCTCGGCGCGATCGAGATCAACGGAACCTACCACAGCCTGCAGAAGCCGGAGAGCTTCCGCAAATGGCGCGAAGCGACGCCCGATGGCTTCGTGTTTGCGGTCAAGGGATCGTCCTACGTCACCAACCGCAAGGTTCTGGCTTCGACGGGAGAGGCGATGGCGAGGTTTTTTGGCCAAGGCCTCGAGGAGCTTGGCGATCGGCTCGGCCCGATCCTGTGGCAGCTGATGGGCACCAAGCGGTTCGATGCCGAAGACATCGCGGCGTTCTTCGATCTGTTGCCGCGCGATCTGAAGGGTGTGCCGCTGCGCCACGCGATCGAGACCGGACATGAAAGCTTCGCCTGTCCCGAGTTCGTCGAACTGGCACGAGCGGCGGGCGTGGCGATCGTCTGGTGCGAACAGGAGAGCCGCACTCCGATCGCGGACCGCACCGCGGATTTCGCCTATCTGCGCTGCAAGAACCTCGATGCCGATCAGCCGACCGGCTATGCGCCCACCGACCTCGCGCGCATTGCCGGCCTGTGCCGAGGATGGGAGGCTGGCGAAGCGATCAAGGGTCTGCCCTACGCTG
Source organism: Croceibacterium selenioxidans (assembly GCF_018599195.1). Classification (GTDB taxonomy): domain Bacteria; phylum Pseudomonadota; class Alphaproteobacteria; order Sphingomonadales; family Sphingomonadaceae; genus Croceibacterium_A; species Croceibacterium_A selenioxidans. The sequence goes on from NZ_JAHFVK010000001.1 coordinate 55,191, forward strand.
GCGATGCGGCGCAAAGCAGCGGCAAGGGCGGTGATGTTTTCGCCTTCATGATTAACGGCGCCAAGCACCGTGCGCCCGCGGCGGCCATGGCGCTGGCGGAGCTGGTGAGCGCATCAGACTAAGCTTTGCCTTGCGCCTGGCCGAGATACGGCTAGCCCCGCGCCAATGGAAATGACCTCATTCGACCACCAGCAATTCCTACGCGAATTCTGGCAGAAGAAGCCGCTCCTGATCAGGAACCCCTGGAAATCATGGAGCAACCCGCTCGAGCCTGACGAGCTCGCCGGGCTGGCTTGCGAAAGCGAGGTCGAGAGCCGCCTCGTCACGCTGGCCGCGGACAACTGGGAGCTGAAGCACGGGCCCCTGGCGGAAAGCCAGTTCGGCCGGCTGGGCAGGGCGCCCTGGACGCTGTTGGTCCAGGCGGTCGACCACCACGTTCCTTCAGTGGCCGCACTGCTCGAGCCGTTTCGCTTCATCCCGAACTGGCGGGTTGATGACGTGATGGTCAGTTACGCGACCGACGGTGGTGGGGTCGGTCCGCATTTCGATCAGTACGACGTGTTCCTGGTGCAAGGTCTTGGCAAGCGCCTCTGGCAACTGGGCGCGACGTGTGGCCCCGACGCTGAGCTATTGTCGCACGACGACTTGCGGCTGCTCGCGAATTTCGAGGCGACCGAAGAATGGCTGCTTGAGCCTGGCGACATCCTCTACGTCCCGCCGCGTGTCGCGCACAACGGCATTGCCGTCGGCGACGACTGCATGACCTATTCGGTCGGGTTCCGGGCACCGTCGCGGACCGAGCTGATCACCGATCTGGCCGAGGCCGTTGCGGCTGACCTCGAGGATGACGATCGCTACTCTGATCCGAACCTGACGGCGCAGGACAATCCCGGCGAGATTTCACCGGAAGCCATCGAGCACCTGCTTGGGATGGTTGCCGAACGAATGCTCGATCGCGACGCCTTCACACGCTGGTTCGCGGGATACAGCACCACGCCCAAGCGGCCCGAGATCAGCTGGCAGCCCGATGATCCCTTCGCAGTCGATGATGTGCGTCGCATCCTGGCCGAGCCCGCCCAACTGCTGCGCAATCCCGCCAGCCGCTTTGCCTTCGTTCGCCAGGAGTCAGGTTCGGTGCTGTTGGCGGTCGACGGCCACTGCTTCGACTGTGCGGGCGAGACGACCTCCTTCGCCGAGCGGCTCGCAGGGCAAGAGCGGGTATCAGTCGGCCCCGATGCGTCCGAGCCCACGGTGGAACTGATCACGATCCTGCTCAATCAGGGAAGCGTCGCTTTCGACGAGGAGGACTGAGGCAGCCCCGGCGCCTAGGACACCGCGATCTCCCGCCACTGGCCCGGTGCCAGGCCCTCCACCGTCAAGTCGCCGATCGACCATCGAACCAGCCTGAGCGTCGGGTGGCCCACAGCGGCGGTCATCCTGCGGACCTGGCGGTTCCGACCTTCGCTGATCGTCAGCTTGAGCCAGCTGTCGGGGATGGTCTTGCGAACCCGTATCGGCGGATCGCGTGGCCACAGGTCCGGAGCCGGAATGCGGTCGGCCTTGGCGGGCCGGGTAGGACCATCCTTCAGCTGGACCCCCGCGCGCAACTGGTCGAGATTAGCGTCGCCCGGCTCCCCTTCGACTTGGACGAGGTAGGTCTTCGGCATCTTGAAGCGGGGATCAGCAATCCGCGCCTGCAGCCGCCCATCGTCGCACAGCAGCAGCAGGCCTTCGCTGTCGAGGTCGAGCCGTCCGGCGGGATAGACGCCGGGCAGGTCGATGAAGTCCGACAGCGTTCTGCGAGCCGCATCGAGGCTGCGGTCGGTGAACTGCGACAGCACGCCATAGGGTTTGTTGAACAGAATCAGCCGGGCCACGTGTCGAGGATCCTTGGTCTGCTATCCGCGAGTAAGTTGACGCTTTTGGGGTGACGGGGTGACACTGTCGTGCGCCATTTGCGCAAAAGTGTCACCTTGCCGATTTTCCGCAGAAAACCGCCAATATTTCCGCCAACTTGCATCGACGAGTGTAACCTTTGGGCCTCTTGCCATTGTCGCAAGCTGACAGTTTTTCGCGCTTGGGCGACAGTCCACGAAGAGTATCCAACATTGGGAAAGAGCCGGAATCACCCTGGACCAGGGGCGGGCCTGTAGGAAAGTGTTTTCCGCGACTTCCGGCCCGGAGCCCCCCTTGCGAGGGTGGATGATGCGCTGTCGATGCGTCCGGCAAACCAACCCGCTGCAGTGTCGTGACCTCAAGTGGTCATGCCTCTTTGGACAAAGCGGCCTGTCACGGCTTCCAAGGTGTCCGTTACGATCCTGCCCGGGATGAGCAAGGAAACGCAGTTCCTGGGACCTTTCGCACTGCCTGGGTGTGGAGCCTTAAACGGTAGGCGGTCAGTCCACCTCGCAGTTGGAATGCCAGGCTGGAGCCGGAGCGGTGAATGGCACCCCAAACCCTCAAGCCGAGTTCGCAGGCAAGGGTGAACCCGATCCGCTGCGGACGATCCAGTCGTCGATCTTGCGCGCGATCGGTTCGACAGGGGCCTTTCCCGATCCGCCGTTGGCGATGCTGACCGCAAGGTTTCCGCGCGCGAAGGTCAGCGCGACCGCCGCGGCATAGGAGAACGCCACGTCGCCGGGCGCGTCTTGCAGCTGATGCACTTCGGGGGCCTGCATGTTGCCGAGCAGTTCGAGCAGCACCTCGTGCGCCGCCTCGCGCGAAGGGCATTCGCGGATGTCGAGCAGCAGCAGTGCGTCGGGCTTGTCGGGCGGGGTCCACGAGGCTCGCAGCAGCCGGGTGCCGTCGCCCGGGTCGATCAGCCGCACCCGTCCCGCGTCGAGGCCGGGGATCAGGTCCCAGGGCAGCGCGACGTCGTGCAGCTCAAGATCCTGTTCCAGCCGGTTGGTGCCCTTCCAATCATCGAACCCGAACCGTTCGCGGAGAGCTTCATATTGCTGCGTGACCATTTGCGCTCCTCCGATAGTCAGAACACGCTGCGCCGGACACGCGTCGAGGGTTGCGGGTCGCAGTTGCCCGAGGGCGAGAGTTTGTCGCGATAGTCGCCGCTGCCCGGCGTCCCGAAGACCATGTTGGCCGGCAGAAGGGGCGTGTGCGGGGCGCTTGTGGGATCGGCGTCGCCATCGACCTGCAGGCAAGCGTCGTAGACGCGGTCCGCCGCTCCGCAGGCATCCTTCCACGGGATTTCGTGATAGCTGAAGCCGGACCAGCCGCAGGCCGTCTGCCAGGTCGAAGATCCGATCGCGAGCAGGGGATTGAGCTGGAAGCCCCAACCCATCCGCGATTGCCAGAGATCGCAACCAAGGGCGTTGGCGAAAGTGGAGACGAACGTCGCGCAGTCGGTGCAGTTGACGTACTGGCCGCGGCCGGGGCCTCCGGCGATCCGTTCGAGGAACGCCGTGCAGTCGAAGTCCGGATAGGCATAGCGCGTGCTGCCGCCGCCAGGGCAGTCATACTCTATGACCGAATGGCCGAGATCGTAGACCATCTGGGTGATCTGGCCGGCGGCGGTGTCCCGGTCGACCGCGCCGAACGCCCAGCCGCAGGCCTTGTCGAGCACTTCGGTCCAGGGAAGCTGGGTGTTGGAAGAGGCATAGGGAGCCTGCTGCCAGGGTGCCGTCGGAGTTTCGAGCAGCACGTAGATCCGGTGGTTGGAGGTATCGAAATCCTTCCAGGGCCCGCGCTTGCGCCGGTACTGCCAGCGCCACGAGGTGATGCGAATGCCCACGCCGACCTTGTGCAGTCTCGTCTTGCGCAGTTCGAACGTCTCCCAGCTGCTCAGGCCTGGACCGTTGAAGTCGACATGCCGCGCCTTGACCTCTCCCAACACGTTGCCGAACAGCGCCCGGAACAAGCGGAGCAGCCAACCCAGACAGCCTGAAGGTCCATGACCTCGGATCGTCGCGTCGATCGCTCGAATTCGCACGCGGGCAGGCTTGGAGGTCCAGCGAAAGCGCGCCTGGATCGTCAGCGTGTGGCCGGCGGTTTCTTTCTTGACGTAGGCCGCGGGCGAGTCTTCTGCATTGACGCTGACACCGGCCCGCCATTCGGGGACCGTGACGAAAGTCGTGCCGTTTCGCCGGATATTAATGGCGTTGTTATGAACGGTGTTAGGATCGTGGTTGAACTTGATCGCATCGAGCCTCAGGGGCATTTTGCATCTCCCCGATCGCAGCGTTCTATTCAGGTTATATTGCCATAAACTTGCTATTTTAACAACGAGTGCCGGGCCGGTATTTGAAACAACTCGTCCCGTATGAAGCATTTGGAGTACTGGTGCGAAGCGGGGCCTAGGCTCGCCCGGGCAAGTCGCTCGCTGAATACGTGATTTTACCTATATCATTGAGAAGGTGACGCTTACCATAATCGCCTACGCGGGTGATGGGAGGTCGTTAGACGTGGACGCACAACGAGATGGGAAGCGCGCTCATTCGCGAACCAGTATGTTCGTGCTCGCCACCATGGCCACTACTTCGGCCTCTGGACCCATCAAGATCAGGAACATGTCGGCCGGCGGGGCCCTCATCGAAGGTGAGTCGCTTCCCAATATCGGGGAACACTTGAAGCTGGTGCGCTCTGGTCTGAGCGTCTCCGGCAAAGTCGTCTGGCGCCAGCCCCGGAAGGCCGGCATGTGCTTCGATCGCGAAGTCCAGGTCTCCGATTGGCTCCCCGCTGGAAGCGGCACAACGCAGCAGGATGTGGACCGGATAGTTCACGAAGTGAAGGAGGGCAGGGTCGACACCAAGCCTGAGCCGCGGACGGATCTCGAACCGACGCCGATCACGGGTACGGACTTGATGAACGTCGCCGTCGCGATCGAGGCGCTGGCCGATGCGTTGGCCGAAGACGGCTCTGTCGTGGCCAAGTATGCCACCCAGCTACAGATTCTGGATATTGCTTCGCAGGTCATGCGCAAGATGGCCGAACCTCGGCCGGCCGCTGCTGCGGGCGCCTAGGGCTGGAGGGGCTCCCGGGGTCAGTTGCCGGTATTGGCTGTCGGTGAAGGGGCGGGTTCCGCCTGGTTCTCGACGGTGGGAAGCGGGGCTGAGCCGACGTCGCCCGCCTTCGGCGCTTGCAGCTTGTCGGCGTTATCGCTCACTATACTTTCGGTCGAGCTACCCTGAGCGGCCTCTGAGTATTCGACGTTCTGCGGGCCTGGGCCACGGGTGGCGGCGCCGGTAATCCAGATTAGCGAGAGCAACACTATCGCTGCGAAAAGGCTCAGAATCAGGATCCAGCGGACGATGTGCGGCGTCGACCCTGCCCGTGCGGCATCGGTCTCGGCGTGGATTTCGTCTTGCTCGTTAGCCATTCACGGCCTCCCGTTCCGCCCGCACGCGAGCGGGACCACCGGGAAACTACGGTTCGGGCCAGAGAATGTTCCGTTGGAGGCGGCCGGGAAAGTCCTCGAACTTGCCCGGCTACCCGGCCATGCGCCTAGTCGCGCAGCAGCTCGTTGATCCCGGTCTTGGAGCGCGTCTGGGCGTCGACGGTCTTCACGATCACCGCGCAATAGAGCGACGGGCCCGGGGTGCCGTCGGGTAGCGGCTTGCCCGGCAGGTTGCCCGGTACGACGACCGCGTAGGGCGGCACCACGCCCTGGTGGACCTCGCCGGTCGCCCGGTCGACGATCTTGGTCGAGGCGCCGAGGTAGACGCCCATCGAAAGCACCGCGCCTTCGCCCACGCGAACGCCCTCGGCCACTTCGGCGCGCGCACCGATGAAGGCGCCGTCGCCGATGATCACCGGCCCGGCCTGCAGCGGCTCAAGCACGCCGCCAATGCCTGCACCGCCGGAGATGTGGACGTTCTTGCCGATCTGGGCGCAGCTGCCGACGGTGGCCCAGGTATCGACCATGGTGCCTTCGTCGACATAGGCGCCGATGTTCACGAAGCTCGGCATCAGCACCACGCCCTTGGCGATATAGCTGCCACGGCGGGCCACCGCACCCGGCACCACGCGGAAGCCGGCGTCACGGAAGCGGTTCTCGCCCCAGCCGTCGAACTTGCTCGGCACCTTGTCGAACGCAGGGGCTCCGGCCGCGCCGCCTTCGATGAGATGGTTGTCGTTGAGGCGGAAGGACAGCAGAACCGCTTGCTTCAACCACTGGTTGACGCGCCAGCCGCCTTCACCGTCGGGCTCCGCCACGCGGGCCTTGCCGCTGTCGAGCAACTCGAGCGCGGCCTCGACCGGCTCGCGCACCTGGCTGCTGGCCGGCGTGACATTGGCACGGTCTTCCCAAGCCTGGGCGATAGCTTTCTCGAGGTCGGCGGACATGGTATCTCCTGTGTGGGCCATGGGTCGGGGCCCGTTGCGCTTGCGCCGCTAGCTTCGCGAGGGGGGAGGGGCAAGGCGCGATAGCAAATTCTCTCGACCCGATGACGACTTTCACGCGGGGTGCCACTTGTCCCCGGGCGGGTCACTGGGCGGGTAAGATGTTGGTGGCGAAAGAATTTTCTCGAGCAACTCCACTGGTCTTGGTCTTGGCGCCCGTCGGACTCCTCGCAGCCTGTGGGGGAGGATCGGGAGGGGGCCCGATCAGTACACCGCCACCGATCGTGGGGCCAACTCCGTCCCCCACTCCAGCGCCGAGCCCGACCCCTACACCCGCGCCTGCCCCGACCCCGACGCCGGCCTCCGGTTTGCCGCCGGCCCAACCGGTGCCCACGGCATTCAATACCGCCGAATTCCGGCGCTCGGATGGGCCCGTCGCCCATAACGCGGCCACGGCCTGGGGCGGCGGGAGTACCGGCAAGGGCGTTACGATCGCGTTCGTCGACACCGGCATCGACGTGGACAACCCCGAGTTCGCCGGGCGGATTTCGCCGCTCTCCAAGGACATCCTCAATGCCGGCCGGGATATCTCGGGTTCGGACAATCACGGCACGCGGGTGGCGACTTTCGCCAGCGCCGCCCGGAACGACAGCGGCGTCGTCGGGATCGCCTATGACTCGACGATATTGGCCTTGCGGACCGACGACGTGGGCTCTTGCGTACCGGGAAGTTCGGGCTCGGCTTCGGGCTGTCTCTTTTCGGATGGCGCCATCGCCGACGCGGTGACCTATGCCGCCGACAACGGAGCCAAGGTCATCAACATCTCGCTCGGAGGGGACGGCGCCACGGCGCAAGTCCGTAACGCCGTCGCCGCGGCCGCCAACCGCGGGGTGCTGATCGTCCTGGCGGCTGGGAACGGCGGAGAGGACGAGCCCGAAAGCTTCGCCACGCTGCTCGACACCGCGGCCGCTGGCGGGGTTATCATCGTGGGTTCGGTGGACGCCAACGGAGCCCTGTCCAGCTTCAGTAACAAGGCGGGTGCGCAGAACAGCCATTACATGGCCGCTCTCGGAGAGGACGTCTGCTGCGTCTACGAGAGTGGGACTGCCTATCTTCTGTCCGGCACCAGCTTTTCGACGCCCCAGGTGTCGGCCGCCGCGGCCCTGCTGGCGCAGGCCTTTCCCAACCTGACGGGGCGCGAGCTTGCCGAGATCCTGTTGAGTTCGGCGTATGATGTGGGCGCGCCTGGAACTGACGCGGTCTTTGGCCGCGGTATCCTCGACATTGCCAAGGCGTTCCAGCCCATCGGCACCCTGTCGCTGGCAGGCAGCGGCGCCCCGGTCGCGCTGGCCGACGTGACCGGAGCGGGGGCTTCGGCGATGGGCGACGCGTTTGCCACTGCCGCGCTTCCGGCGATCGTGCTCGATAAATATCGGCGAGCGTTCGAAACCGACCTCGCAGGGACCTTGCGCGGCGCCCGGCCCGCCGAACGACTCCGCAACGCCGTAGGGGGGCAGCAGAGGCAGATTTCGCTGGGCTCGGCGAAGATTTCGCTGGCCTTTTCGATCGATGCTTCGGACCCCCACCTCGGGTTACGGCAGGGTGATCTGCATCTCGGCATCGAGGACGCCGAACAGGCCAGAGTTCTCGCCGCGCGAGTCGCCACCCGCCTCGCCCCCGACCTGGCCATGGGCTTCGCCTTTGCCGAAGGGGCGAACGGGCTGGTCGCGCAGCTGCAGGGGCAGGATCGACCCGCGTTCATGATTGCCCAGGAAGCAGCCGGCGACACCGGTTCGCTCAACCGGAGCGATGTCTCTTTCGCGCTGCGAAAGCAGCTGGACGGCTGGGGGCTGACCTTTGCTGCCGAGCGCGGCGCAATCCTGAGCGGAGCGGAGATCCGCCGCGCCTACGAGATGCGCGGACGGCAGCTCGAAAGTGGCGCTTCGACTTATTCGGTCGCTTTCGACCGGCGCTTCGGTGACCTCGACGCTTCCCTGGCGCTTTCGTTGCTGGCCGAGGAGCGGACTCTCCTGGGCGGTCGGTTCCACGATGCGTTCGGCCTGGCAGGCGCGGATACGATCTTCCTTGATGCTCGGCTCGGCTGGGAGCTTGCGGCCGGCTGGCGGCTGGGCGCGGCCCTGCGTCACGGGCAGACCAAGGTGCATTCGGGCGGGCTGGTCGCTCGCGGCTCGCCCATTTCGAGCACGGCGTGGTCTTTCGATCTCGAGCGGCGCGCGGTCGTTGCTGAGGACGATGCGCTGGGCTTCCGCGTCTCGCAACCGCTCCGGGTCGAGGCGGGTGCGCTCAACCTGCTCCTTCCGAGCAGCTACAGCTACGAGACGCTGCTGCCAGGCTATGCCGTTCGCGAACTCGGCCTTTCGCCTACGGGTCGGGAACTGCTGGTCGAACTGGCCTGGCGAGGATTCCTGCTGGAGGGCAGCGCCGCGGTGAGCCTGTTCTATCGTGCCGATCCCGGTCACTACGCGACGCTGCCCGACGACACAGGCGCGGCTGTTAGGTGGTCGCGGGAGTTTTGATCCTTGCCGCGAAGGCCCTCGGCTTCTGGAAGAGGGCCGGGTAACTAACGCGTCAGTTCGCGAACGAAGTCGACCAGTCCGGTCTGCCGCGCACGCCGTAGGCGTTCGGCTTCGAGGATGGTGCGGACTCGCTCGAAGCAGCCGTCAATCTGGTGATTGACCACGACATAATCGTAACCATCCCAATGGCTGATCTCCGCCCGCGCCCTGTCCATTCGGCCGGCAATGACCTCGTCACTGTCGGTACCCCGGGAGCGCAAGCGCGCTTCGAGTTCGGCAATGCTCGGCGGCAACAGGAAGACGGAAACGACGTCAGCCCCGGCCCGCTGCGAGAGTTGCTGGGCGCCCTGCCAATCGACGTCGAACAGAAAGTCGTGCCCGCTCTCCAGCCCTTCGCGGATCTGGGCGCGGGGGGTGCCGTAGCAATTGCCGAAAACCTCGGCCCATTCGAGGAAGGCGTCGGCGTCGACCATCTCACGGAAGCGAGGCAAGTCGGTGAAATGGTAGTCGTACCCGTCGACTTCGCCCGGGCGCATCGGCCGGGTGGTGACCGAGACCGACATGCGCAGGTTGGCGTCTTCGGCCAAAAGCTTGCGCGCTATCGTGGTCTTCCCCGCACCCGAGGGGGAAGACAGGATGAGCATCAGCCCGCGACGAGGGTGAGAGGGAGAGTGGGAAGTCGAATCCGCCATGTGCGCTGTTGGCGCAGCGGAGGAGGGGAAATCAAGTCCGGCGTTAGTCTTCGGCCTTCGCAGCCTGGTCCGACAGCGTCTTTTCACCACGCCGGCGCGCTTCCCGGCGGCTGTAGCCGCGATCGAATGCGGTCTTGGCCAGAAGCGCCCCGGTCACGGCCAGCAGTCCCGGTATCGATTTCGACGCGACCCGCGCGGCACCAGTCGCGGTCATCGACTTCACCATGGTGCGGCCCTTGACGATGTCGGAGGCCTTATCCGGCTCGTAGCGCATCCCGAGCATGGCCTTCTCGATCTGGCGGCCGACAATCATGACGATGCCGCGTGTGGCGATATCCCAGATCAGGATGTTGGTGGCCGGATTGGTGCTGGGTCCGGGAACCTTGGCGATGGTACCCTTGGCCTTCCTGGCGGCCCTCTTGATCCCCTTGGGTGCCTTCACGCTCATGCGCCAGCTCCTTGGCTGCGCGGGCTTGAACCGGCGCGCGTTATTTCTTGCGGCCGAAATCGACCGTTACGACGTTTGACCCATCGTCGGGCGCGGCGGCATCAGGCTTGCCGTCCGCGTCGGGAGTATCGTTCTCGGCGTCCTCGTGCGCGGCGGGCTCGATGTCGGTGACGGCGGCCTGGAACTGGAGTCCGAAATCGACCGCGGGATCCACGAAGGCGGTGATGGCGGCGAACGGAATGACCAGCTTGGCCGGAATCTGGTTGAAGCTCAGGCCGACGGTGAACTCGTGTTCGTCGACGGCCAGGTCCCAGAACTTGTTCTGCATGACGATGGTCATCTCGTCAGGGAACCGTTCTTTCAGGTGCTGGGGAATGTTGACCCCGGGGGCGCCGGTCTTGAAGGTGATGTAGAAGTGGTGGTTGCCCGGAAGCATGCCGCCCCCGCGCTCGACCGAGCCGAGCACCCGGCCAACCACGGCGCGCAGGGCCTCCTGCACAATCTCGTCGTAGGGTATCAGGCTGTCAGGCGTATCTTCACTCATGCCCTTTTACGTGGCGAGCGCTCGCCGCCGGGTCAAGCGCGAATGCTTGCGCGCGTCGGTTCGTCGCGTATAGCGCAGCCCATGCGCACCGGCAGTGTAGCCCGCAAGACGGCAGAGACCGACATCTCCGTAGAGGTTAACCTCGACGGGACGGGAACCTATAACGTGTCGACGGGGATCGGCTTCCTCGACCACATGGTCGAACAGTTCAGCCGCCATTCCCTGATCGACGTGACGCTCAAGGTCGCGGGCGACCTGCATATCGACCAGCATCATACGACGGAAGACAGCGCCATCGCCCTTGGGCAGGCGCTTTCGGACGCGCTTGGCAACAAGGCCGGGATCGGCCGCTACGGCATGGCCTATTCGCCGATGGACGAGACGTTGGCGCGCGTGTCGCTCGATATCTCGGGCAGACCTTACCTCGTGTGGAAAGCCCGCTTCACACAGGAAAAGCTGGGAGAATGGGATACCGAGCTGATCGAGCACTGGTTCCATTCGGTGGCTCAGGCCGCCGGGATCACGCTGCATGTCCAGCTGCTTTACGGCCAGAACAACCACCACGTGTGCGAGGCGATCTACAAGGGCTTTGCCCGCGCGATGCGCCAGGCGGTCGAGCTCGATCCGCGCAAGGGCGGGGCCATCCCGTCGACCAAGGGGCAGCTCGGGGGCTGAAGCGCGATTTTATGGCTGAAGCCATTGCTCTGATCGATTACGGCGCCGGCAACCTTCACTCGGTCCATAACGCCCTGAAGGCGGCGGGGGCAGAGCACGTGGCTGTGACCGCTGATCCCAACCTGGTGCTTGGCGCCCGGCGGATCGTGCTGCCGGGTGTGGGCTCATTCAAGGCCTGCGCCGATGGCCTGCGGGCCATGCCGGGCCTGGTTGAGGCGCTGGAGGAGCGAGTACTGCGGGACGGCGTTCCCTTCCTCGGCATTTGCGTGGGAATGCAATTGCTCGCGTCGAGCAGCTTCGAGCACGGGGAGCACCCCGGCCTGGGCTGGATCCCCGGCGAAGTAAGACTGATCGAACGCACCGATCCCGGGATAAAGGTCCCGCACATGGGCTGGAACGACGTTTCGCCAATGGCTCATCCCAACGGTGCCACGCTGATCGAGCCGGGCGAAGCCTATTTCCTCCACTCCTACCATTTCCGGCCCGAGGACGGCCACGACGTAGCGGCGATGACCGATCACGGTGGCGGCCTCGTTGCCGCGGTCGCCCGCGACAATATCGTGGGGGTCCAGTTCCACCCTGAAAAGAGCCAGGCTTATGGCCTCGGGCTGCTGTCCCGCTTCCTCGAATGGGATCTCTGAGAGGGAACCTCAACTGATCCGAGGCGTCTCCGCTGGATTGGAGGCGCCCATGACAGAAGCGGATCGGAACCTGCACCGAACGCCATTTGCCGAAGACCGGTTGGTCATCACTCCCAACGACATCGACCTTTCTCGAGGCCCGCTTGCCGGGCACATCGACTGCGAGACTTACGTCCTCGGCGCGTTCAATCCGGGCATGACCCGGCTGCCCAACGGCAACCTGCTTCTGATGGTGCGGGTGGCGGAGGCTCTACGAAAGCCGGTGTTCGACGACGCGGTCCATGCGATCCGCTGGGACGAAGGGCGCTACGTGCTGGACGCGTGGCCGCTAGGGCTGTGCGACACCTCGGACCCGCGCAAGTTCATGCTCCACGGGCAGGGCTGGCCGATCATGGCGCTGACCTCGCTCTCGTGGCTGCTGCCGGTAGAGGTCAGCGCAGACGGGCTCGACCTGGTTCGCTACCACTATGACAAGGCGATTGCCCCGCAGGGCAGTTGGCAATGCTACGGGATCGAAGACGCGCGGATAAGCAAGGTCGGCGATCGCTGGCTGATGACCACCTGCTCGGTCAGCCCGGAGCGGCACTCGACCACGCTTTATTCCTCGCGCAATGCGCTCGACTGGAAGTTCGAGGGTATCGTCCTCGATCACCAGAACAAGGACATGTTGATTTTCGAAGGCAAGGTGAGCGGGAAGTACTGGGCGCAAACGCGTCCGCTTGGGCAGCTGTTCTTCGCCTATCCGCCGGGCAGTCCTTATCACGCGGGCCCGTCGATCAATCTCGCCACCAGTCCCGACGCGTTGCACTGGATGCCGTGCCTAGAGCCGCACATCCGCCCCCATTCGGGCACCGCATCGACCGCGCGGATCGGTGGGGGTACGCCGCCGATCCTGACCACGGTTGCCGGCACGCGCGGTTGGTTGTCGCTGTGGCATGGGGTGGAGCCGAAGCAGCTTGTCGGCATCTATCGCACGTATTGGTCGCTGCTCGATCCCGATGAGCCGTGGAAGGTCATCGCCACCAACCATTCGCCGCTGATCGAGCCGAATGCTGGACTGACCGAGCCGATCAAGGACCAGATGTATCTCGACGACGTGGTCTTCTCGACCGGGATCGTCGAGGCGGAGGATCACTTCATCGTGGCGAGCGGGGAGGCGGACCTGGCATGCCGCGTCACGCACGTGCCCAAATCGGCGTTCGCGCCCTCTTAGCCCCCTCCCCTGGGGAGGAGATTGCGCCGGTAGAGCTTTCGCACTACTCGCGCCGGCGATGATCGTATTTCCTGCCATCGACCTCAAGCAGGGTCAGGTCGTGCGCCTGGCCGAAGGCGACATGGATCGCGCCACCGTCTACGGTGACGATCCGGCCGCGCAAGCCATGCTGTTCTCGGAGGCGGGGGCGCAACATCTCCACGTCGTCGATCTCGACGGCTCCTTCGCCGGACGGGCCGAGAACCGCTCTGCGGTCGAAGCGATTGTCGCAGCGTTTCCCGGTTATGTGCAACTCGGCGGCGGCATCCGTACGCGCGAGGCTGTCGAGGGCTGGTTCGACCTTGGCGTGGCGCGAGTGGTCATGGGCACCGCGGCGCTCAAAGACCCGCAGTTCGTGAAGGACATGGCGGCCGAGTTCCCCGGCGGCATCGTTGTCGCGGTGGACGCTCGCGACGGGATGGTGGCGACCGAAGGCTGGGCCGAAGTCTCCGACGTGCCGGTCGAGGACATGGCCCGACGGTTCGAAGACGCCGGGGTCGCTAGCCTTCTTTTCACCGACATCGGCCGCGACGGCCTTCTCACCGGCTGCAACATCGACGCGACGGTGGACCTTGCCAGGCGCACCAACTTGCCAGTCATCGCCAGCGGCGGCGTGAAGGGTCTCGACGACATCCGCATGCTCGCTCTCCATGCGGACGAGGGCATCGAAGGGGTGATCACGGGGCGGGCGCTCTACGACGGTCGACTGGACCTGGCGGCGGCGATCGCGATGGCGGGCTCAGGGCGATGATCTTCGTCATCGTAGGGATCGTGGCCGCCGTCCTGATCGCTCTCGACGCGCGCAAGAATATCCGCCTGGGGTCCGCGACGACGCTATTCGGTACTTACTCCAAGGTGGAGCGTCCGACGGCTTTTCGGATCATCTGCGGCGTGAAGTTGTTGATGAGTGTCACATTGCTTGGGCTAGCCTCGATCCTGATTGTCAGGAATTCTGCATGACCGTCCGCGTCCGCGTCATCCCGTGCCTCGACGTGGCCGATGGCCGCGTGGTGAAGGGCGTCAACTTCGTCGACCTGAAAGACGCCGGCGACCCCGTTGAGCAAGCCAAGGCCTACGACGAAGCCGGCGCTGACGAGCTCTGCTTCCTCGACATCTCCGCCAGCCACGAAGGGCGCGGAACGTTGCTCGACATCGTTCGCCGCACCGCCGAGGTCTGCTTCATGCCGCTGACCGTTGGCGGCGGGGTGCGTGCGGTCGAGGATGCGCGCGCGCTGCTGCTGGCTGGCGCGGACAAGGTGGCGGTGAACAGTGCCGCCGTGGCCCGGCCCGAAGTGGTTTCGGACATCGCCGAACGATTCGGCAGCCAGTGCATTGTCGCCTCGGTCGATGCGCGCTGGAGCCACGACCACTGGGAGATTTTCACCCACGGCGGCCGGCGCGCGACCGGGATCGACGCGATTGAGCATGCCGTTCGCCTGGCCAAACTGGGTGCAGGCGAGCTGCTCGTGACGTCGATGGACGGCGATGGAACCCAGCGCGGCTACGACCTCAAGCTGACCCGTGCGATCGCCGACTCGGTCTCGGTACCGGTGGTCGCCAGCGGCGGGGTCGGCAACCTGCAACACCTCGTCGAAGGGGTCATCGAAGGCCATGCCAGCGCGGTGCTCGCGGCCTCGATCTTCCACTTCGGCACCTACACGATCGCAGAGGCCCACGCGGCGCTGCGGGCGGCGGGGTTACCGGCGCGGGGTTAACCTCAAATCGGCGGACGGTCCCGGCGCGGGACATATATCGTCGGCGCGGTTGCAAACGCGGCTCCGGCGTTCATGGCCGGGGCATGGTCTCACGTTTCCTCCTCTTCGTTATACTCCTGACCGCCGCGGCTCCCGCCGTGGCTGCCCAGGAAGCGTCACTGGTCTCCGGCGCGTCGCATTTCACCCTGTTCGCCCTTGGTGTCCTCGGCCTCATCATCGGTCGCAAGGCGGCGATGCGCGACAGCGACCAGGACTGAGCGCCAAGCGCCTCACTTGACGCAAGCGGCCGGCTTGCGCATGCCGCGCCAATGGACACTCTGGCCCGCCTCGAACGCACGATTGCAGAACGCCGGTCGGCGGCGGACGAAGGCAGCTACGTTGCCAGCCTCCAGGCTCGGGGACTGCCGGTCATGGCCCGTAAGCTTGGGGAAGAAGGCGTGGAGACGGTCATCGCCGCCCTCTCCGGCAGCCGCGAGGACCTCGTGGGTGAGTCCGCCGACCTGCTGTTCCATCTCCTGGTCTTGCTCGCGGAAAAGGGTGTGCCGTTCAGCGATGTCCTGAACGAGCTGGAACGCCGGGAAGGGACTTCGGGCCTTGCCGAAAAAGCCGCGCGGGGGGCCTGATGCCGATCGACGCGACCCTGGCCTACGATGACCAGAACATCTTCGCCAAGATCCTGCGCGGGGAGATCCCGTGCAACAAGGTCTACGAGGACGAGTGGGCTCTCGCCTTCCACGACATCGCGCCCCAGGCGCCGGTGCATGTGCTGGTAGTGCCCAAGGGCGCCTATGTGAGCTGGGACGACTTCGCCGCCAAGGCTTCGGCGGAAGAGATCGCCGGGTTCGTGCGGGCAATAGGGCACATTGCGCGGGAAAACGGCTTGGTTGAACCGGGCTACCGCGTGCTGGCCAATGTCGGCGCCCATGGTGGGCAGGAAGTGCCGCATCTCCACGTTCACCTTTTCGGCGGACGCCCCCTCGGACCGATGATCGCGCGCTAGGCACAGTCCGCCACCCCGCGTTGGAGAATACCCGGGAATAGTCCTCCGAAGGTTGCAACCCGAGTCGCGGGTTGGCTAAGGCCTTCCCGGACGATGGTTAAGACGCTGCCCCCTCCTCCCTCGGGCCTGTTCCAGGGCCCGCAGCACCTGTTCCCGGTGCGTGTCTATTACGAGGACACGGACCTTTCGGGGATCGTCTATCACGCCAATTATCTGCGTTGGTTCGAACGGGCCCGCTCGGACATGCTCCGGCTGCTCGAGGTTGACCAGCGCGGTGCTGTCGAAGCCGGGGAGGGGGCCTATGCCGTCGCCGACCTCGCGATCCGTTATCTTGCCCCCGCACGCCTTGACGATGCGGTGATCATCGAAACGACCGCAACCGAGATCGGTGCGGCAAGCGTACGCCTGCTCCAGCGGGCGACGCGAGAGAAAGACCTGCTCGCGGAAATGTCTGTTCGGGTTGGATTCATCTCCCCTGATGGACGACCGCGCCGCCAGCCCGCTCCGTGGCGGGCCGCCTTCGAAACCGTACTTGCCCCGAAAGACGCTGCATGATCCTGCTTTCGACCCTCTCTTCCACAGCTGCCACTGCGCCAACACGGCTCGATCCGGTGCAATTGTTCCTCGATGCCGACATCGTGGTGCAGATCGTCATCGCCGGCCTCGTGCTGGCGAGCATCTGGGTGTGGATGATCATTGTCTCGTTTTCGCTGCGTATCTCCAAGGTCCGGCGTCAGAGCCGCCGGTTTGAGGAAGAGTTCTGGGATGCAGATCAGCCTGACGCGTTGGTTTCGCGAAAGAAGAAGCAGGACAACCCTTCTATCCGTGTGGCCGCGGCTGGGCTCGAAGAACTGCGCAGCTCGACCAAGGACGGCTTGCGCAATCGCGATGGGACAAAGGCGCGTATCGCGCTGATCATGGAAGGCCAGGTCGCGACCGAGGCGGATGCCCTTGCGGACAGGCTCAACTTCCTCGCCACCACGGGTTCGGTTGCGCCTTTCGTGGGCCTGTTCGGCACGGTGTGGGGCATCATGAACAGCTTCTTCCAGATCGGGATGGAGCAGAACTCTTCGCTCGCCGTGGTAGCGCCGGGCATTTCGGAAGCGTTGTTCGCGACGGCGATCGGTTTGTTCGCGGCCATCCCCGCCGTCATCGCCTACAACCGCTTCAGCCACCGCGTGAATGCCTATGAGGCCCGGCTGCAACGTTTCGCCGACCAGGTCCACGCCCAGATCGGGCGCGAGCTGGAACGCTCCTGATGGCAATGGGCCTTCACGCATCCTCGCGCCGCCGTGGCCGTTCGGGCCGCCGAGCGCCGGTGGCGGAGATCAACGTGACTCCGCTCGTCGACGTCATGCTGGTGCTGCTGATCATCTTCATGGTCACCGCGCCAATGCTGGCGAGCGGCGTGCCGGTGGAACTGCCCGACAGCCGCGCCAACGCGCTCGATCAGCAGCCGGACCAGGTCACGATCTCGATCGACCGCCAGGGCTTCATCTTCGTCGACGATTCCCCGGTTGAGGAAGGCCGCTTCCCCGAAGCGATGGAGCGAGTGAACTGCAGCCGTCCCGACGCGCCGCTGATCACCCTGCGAGCGGACAAGTCGCTCGACTATGGCCGCGTCATGGCGGTGATGGGCGAACTCAACCGTGCGGGATGCAATAGCATCTCGCTGGTCACCCAAGGTTCAGTTGAGGCTCCATAGCCCAGGCAATGATGGGGCCAGCTACACATCTATCTCGCGAAGAGCGCATCGGTCTCGGCATAGCAGCCGTGGCCCATATCGCGCTCGTCGCGGGACTGTACTACAATGTGCAGGACGACCCCACGCCGCTGCCGATCCCGGAGCGGATGACGGTCAGCCTGGCTGACCAGGTGAGCCTTGAATCGACCGCGCCGGATGCCGTGCCGGAAGTCCAGGCCGCCGTCGCGCCCGTGCTTGCGCCAGAGCCCGCGCCGGTCGTTGAGCCGGTGCAGGAGCCGGTTGTCGCGCCTCAGCCCAAGCCGACAGCGCGGCCGGTTCCGCCACCGCCCACGCCGCGCCCTACCGCCAGGCCGACGCCCAAGCCCGCGCCCACGCCAACGGCACGGCCTTCGCCCCGGCCGACCAGTTCAGCCCGCCCGACGCCCGCGCCTTCCGCGCGCCCAGCACCTGCGCCATCGGCGCGCCCGTCGGCAGCCCCTTCGGCCCGCCCCACAACTGCGCCCACGCAGGCCAATCGTGGGGGCGGAAGCCGGCTCGGTTCCGACTTCCTTGCGGGCGCTGGAGCGAGCCAGAGCGGAGCGACCCGCGGAACACAGGCAGCCGCTTTTGGCGCCGCAGAGCAGGCGTCGCTGCAGCAGGCGATCAACCGCCAACTCGGTCCCAACTGGAGCGCGCCGCAGGGTCTCGATGCGGAGAAACTCGTCACGGTTCTCGTCTGGGAACTCAACGAGGATGGCAGCCTGAAGGGCAGACCCCAGCTGGTTAGGCAGACGGGAATCACCGATTCAAATCGGCCACAGGCCGCGCTGCACGCGGAACGCGCGATCAAGGCGGTACAGCTAGCCGCGCCGTTCGACTTGCCCAAGGAATTTTATAGCAAATGGAAGCGCCTGACATGGACGTTCGACAGAAGGCTTGGACCATGAACATCCGCACACTCTTCCTCAGCGTGGGCCTCTGTGTCCTCGCCGCTCCGGCGTTCGCCCAAGATGCCGGCCAGGCTCCTGCGGGTGCTCAGCCCGTCGAGGTACCCAACCTTGAAGACGAAGGTCTGGTAGGCACCGTCACCGACGAAAGCGCCTGGCAGGATCTTGGCATCGCCATCCCGGCCTTCGCCACCAACAGCAACCAGCCCACGGCCGCCAACGCGCAGGGAACTGGCGCGCTTGGACTCGAGCTTGGACGCGTCGTCTACAACGACTTGCGCAACAACGGCCTGTTCCGCCCGGTGGGGCCCGACGCGCTGCCGCGTCCGGCCTATCCGGAGATCACCGCTCCGACTTGGGGCGCGTGGCAGGGACGCTCGGCCGAGATGCTCGTACAGGGCTACGTGCGCGCCAATGCGGATGGTGGGCTGACGGTCGGCTGTTACCTCTATGACGTGCAACTGCAGCAGGAGCTCGTCCGCGAAGGCTGGGTGGTCACAGCAGCCGACTGGCGCCGCGCCGCACACAAGTGCGCCGACCTCGTCTATTCGCGCCTCTCCGGCGAGAGCCCGTTCTTCGACAGCAAGATCGCCTATATCGCGGAGACCGGCCCCAAGGGTAACCGCGTCAAGCGCCTGGCGATCATGGATTCGGATGGGGCGAACCATCGCTTCATCACCAACGGCCAGGCAACGGCGCTCACGCCGCGCTATTCGCCCGACTATTCGAAGATCGTCTACCTAAGCTACCTCAACGGCTATCCGCGCATCTTCGTCTACGACATCGGAACCGGACGGCAGACGCTGGTGACCGAAAGCCAGAACCCGACGATGGCGCCGCGCTGGTCGCCGGACGGCAAGTGGATCCTCTATTCGATGGCCACGGGCGGCAACACCGACATCTATCGCGTCTCGGCCTCCGGAGGCGGCACCAGCCAGCGGCTAACCGACACCCCGGGCATCGACATCGGTGGTTCCTATTCGCCCGATGGCTCGAAGATCGTGTTCGAAAGCGACCGTTCGGGCAGCCAGCAGATCTATGTGATGGACGCCGACGGCGGCAACCAGCGGCGGATCAGCTTCTTCGGAGGCCGCGCGGCGACGCCCGAATGGAGCCCGCGGGGCGACCAGATCGCCTTCACCCACATTGCCGGCGACCTCCGCGTCGCCGTCATGAGTCCGTCCGGCGGCGGCATGCGTTACCTGACCAATAATTGGCAGGACGAGGCGCCGACCTGGGCTCCCAACGGGCGCATCGTGCAGTTCTTCCGCACGGCGCCGAACAGCGGCGAAACCTCGATCTGGCAGGTCGACCTGACCGGCCGGAACGAGCGCCGCCTCAATACTCCAGTCGGGGCATCCGACCCCGCCTGGGGACCAGTCCTGCCATAGGGTCAGGGTCCTGACCCTGAATACCAACAGACGTTTCCGTATCGGGTCGCACCGAAAGAGAAGTTATCCAAGGAGGAGAATAGACATGAACAAGACCGCAATCGCCGTGACCCTTGCGAGTGCGCTTGCCTTGTCGGCCTGTTCGAAGAAGGCGCCCGAAGAACTGCCGCCACCGCCGCAGACCACCACGCCGACCCCCAGTGGTCCGCCGCCGCAGACCGGACCGATCCCCGGCTCGCAAGCGCACTTCGCGCAGGCGATGCAGGGCCGCGACACGATCTACTTCGACACCGATCAGTACAACATCGATCCGGAAGATCAGGCGGCACTGCGCCAGCAGGCTCAGTACATGCAGCAGTATGCCGACATTCGCGCCACGATCGAAGGCCACGCCGACGAGCGCGGCACGCGCGAATACAACCTCGCTCTGGGTGAGCGCCGGGCCACTGCAGCCCGCAACTACCTCGTCAGCCTGGGTATCTCGCCGGACCGTCTGAACACGGTCAGCTACGGCAAGGAACGCCCAATCGCGCTGGGCTCGGACCAAGCCTCGTGGGCCCGCAACCGCCGCGCGGTGACGGTTATCCTGAACTGAGGTCTGTGAGTTCCGCTCTCCCCCTTCCGTTTGCGGGAGGGGGAGGGTTCTCAGGTGTTACGATGCAAGTTGAGTCGCCTGATCCGCCGCAGCGACAGAGTCAGTCGAAAAGCGGCAGTTCAGCCGAAAAAGAAGGCGCGGCGAGTTCGATCGTGGCGCCCTTTTCATGATCCAGGCGTTCAATGCCAGCCTGGGCCGGACCGAACAGGGCCAGCGCCGAAAGAGCGAACACGGAAAAAGCCGAGGCCACGGAAAGCTGCTTGGACATAATCAATCTCTATTCGGAAACTGGCGCTATACGTAGCGAATATCCGTCTATATTGCAACGCAGCATATCCGGACCGCGGTCAATGAATCCTGCGCGGCAACGCCTATGCGGCATGGCCGGGAGCGCCTATAGTGAAAAGATGCTGTCGGTAGAGTTAATATCGTGAGCCGTTCGACCCGCTCCCTTGACTGGGGCTTTCCTCGCTGGCGCAGCTACGGCACCACGCGTGAGGCGGCCAAGGTTCGCCTGTGCGACAGGCATGGCTGCGACGAGCCCGGGAACTGCCCCGCCCCGAAGGCGCCGAACAGCCCCGAGCGTTGGTATTTCTGCCAGCGCCACGCCGCCGAATACAACTCCAAGTGGGACTACTTCGAAGGCCTGGAAAAGGCCGAGGCCGAAGAGCGCGCGGGTGCCGAGGAGCGCACCAATTCCGCTTATGCTTCTGCCACGTACTACGGCTGGGGCGGATCCGGCGACGGCAGCCGCAGTGCCGACGAGATGCGCGCGCTCGAAGTTTTAGGGCTCGAAGTCGATGCGGACTTCGAAACGATCAAGAAAGCCTGGCGCGCGCGGGCCAAGGAACTCCACCCCGACGTCAAGCCGGGCGACGCTGGAGCGGCAAAGGAATTCCAGGCCTGCCAGGTCGCCTATGAAGTGCTGCGGCAGGCCGAAGAACGGCGCGAGTGGCGAGGGTAGGTTAACCCTCGCCTGCCGAGCGTCAGGGACTTACCGCGGCATCGTCGTTGCCGGTTCCCACCAGGACGGCCAAAAGCACGGCCATAACCGCGATCAACGGGATAACGAACCCGCCGCCGCTGAGGAGGCCGTTGCCACCCAGGCTTTCGGCCTCTTCAACTCCCGCGCCGGTGCGAGCGATCGCGCCCGAGCCGTCGGCAGCCTGCGCCACGACGGGTGAACCGGCCATCGAGACCGCGGAAATCGCGACCAGAACATACTTGCCCAATCTCATGGACTTGCCTCCACTATCTGAGCCGTCCCCTTATGCCCTTCCCGCGCGATTGACGAGCCATCGTTTGGCGAAGAGTCACGGTTTCAGCCCTTCCTCACCCTTTGCTCATGCCCCACAGCCTGACTGAGGTCATTATGCTTCCGCGGCTTGCCGGAGGAGATGAGTGCATGACGGGATCGGCCGAAAATCTGGCCTACCGCGCGGGAGCCTTCGTAGCTGTGGTGGCATCGCTACTCACGGTTTGGACGACGATCGTTCGCGACGACGGCACCGGTATGAGTTACTTCATGCTGGTCATGGCGGCGATCGTGGGGGCCGTCTCTGCCGGGTTCGGTCCGGCCGGCATGGCACGGGCCATGGTCGGCGTCGCGATCATGCAAATGCTCCTCGGCACCGCCACGGCGACCGGGCCGGTCACCGCAAGTACGCCGGACGGCCCGTTAAAGGCTTTGCTCTTCGGCGGCATCTTCGCGGCGCTGTGGTTGATATCGGCCATGTTCTTTAGGGCGGCGTCAAGGACAGCCAGTAAGGCACCTGCTCTGCGATAGGCGCCTGGCACTGCACCCGCTTTCCGAACCGGACCAAGGGTCGGTAACGGACATCTCGCCCCAAACCCCTCGCTCAGGTGAATTGCCGATGGTTAGCGCCTGCTGGGTGGATCAAACTGCCCGCGCACGTTCACCTTCGAAGGGCGGAACCATGACCACACTACGCAACTGGCTCGTCGCGCTGGGGCTCGTCCTGGCCACCACGCTTATCGGTCCGTCACACAGCGCCATTGCGGCAAGCGCTTCGGAATTGTCCACCGACGGCAAGGCCGCGCTCGAGCGGCTCTATGCCCAGTCGGAAAAGGCGCGCAAACTTGGCCAGGAGGCCCGCGCCATCCTGGTATTCCCCAAGATCGTGAAGGCCGGCTTCGTAGTTGGCGGGCAAAGCGGGGAAGGCGTTCTTTTCATCGACGGCAAACCGGCGGGCTATTACCGGATTTCCGCAGCCTCGATTGGCCTTCAGGCCGGTGGGCAGACATTTGGCTACGCGCTCTTCCTGATGAACGACAGCGCGATCGGCTATCTCAAGGAAAACAACGGATGGGCGATCGGCACGGGACCGAACGTGGTCGTGGTCGACGAGGGAGCGGCAGCCGCCGCCAACACGACCACGCTCAAGAATGACGTCTACGCCTTCCCGTTCGACCAGAAGGGGCTGATGGCCGGCGTGGACCTGGAAGGGTCGAAGATCTCGGCGATCCATAAATAGCCACTTCGCGCGTCAACGCGAACGGCCTGCGAACCCGATGCGCCCCGCGACCAAGGGCGCATCGGCTCAGGTCTTGGCCGGCTTCCGCGAGCTGGCAGGCTTTTGGGAGCTGCGCTTCGGCCTGGCCTTTCCCGTTTCGGGGCGTTCCTCCTTTTCCCGCTGCCGTGGGATATCCTGCGGGCGAGGCGGGGGGACGTCGCGCGTTTTTGCCGGGGGCGGCGGGGGCGGAGGCGGTGCGGGCCGGGCCTCTCGCACCCGGAATTCGCTGGGTAGCAGCGCCTCTACATCGATCGAGGGAGCCTCCCCTTCGCGGCCGGCGACGGTATAGGTCGCCGACACATCCACCTTGGCGCTGCATTCGAGCGCCACGACGCCAAAGGTCAAGGCACCCTGTGCCGGCGCCGGCGCTCCCAGCAGCATCCTGGCGATACTGCAGCAATCGATCGTCGTCGCTTCTCCGGGCTTGAGGACCATCCGATCCTTGGCCCGTGCCGAAACCGCATCCGGCCACCGCCCGGAAGTGGCTCCGGCAAAGGTGGTCGGGATGACCGCGAGGATCAGCGCCACATCCTTCTCGGTCCCGTTGTAGGCTGTGACCGCGGTGGCGAAGCGTCCCGGCACGACCGACGAGCAATCGCAGCATTCACCGCCTTCCACCCCGCATGCCAGCGAGGTTGTGTAGCGGTATCCCGTACGGATGCGGGATGGCGGGGCGACGACCACCGGACCTCGATCCGGCTGGCCGACAGTCAGGCCGGGATCGGCGTCGCTGCCGGGCTCGGTCTCCACTTCCTGGACGTAACGGCCGTCGCCCAGGTCGACGAGGCCGCCTACCAGGGTCCCGCCGGGCAGCGGTTGGACGTCTAGGTCGTCACCCATTCCGGGCCCGACCAGGTTGCCGTACTTGTCCTGGGGGGTGAAGATGACCTGCCACTTGTCACCGCCCGTCGGGCCGGTACCGTTCGGCTGGGTGGTGACCGTGGTGGACCCCGGATCGATCCCGACCGCGACATGGTAGCTCCACTGGCATTCGCGAGTGGTCGTACAGTTGATCGCCACCGTCGCCCTGGCGTGGAACGTATAGGTCCCGTCTACCACGAGCACGTTGTCGAGCCGCGCCCCGAAGATACCGGCAGGCTCAAACATCTCCGAACCCTCGGGTTCATCGCTCAGGACGTAGTTTGAATCGACATAGTCGGTCGCAGGCGCGCCAGTGTCCTGCTCGATCTTCTTCAGGGTCGACTGGCGTTCCGGCAGGACATCACCCTTGATCGTGGTTGCCGCGGCCAGGCCCTTGTTGGCGATCAGGGTGCCGACGCTCTTGGCCGGTCTCCGCACCGCGAGCGACACGCTTCCCCCCGGGGGCACGCTCTCATCGGCGAATTGCAGGATCACCTTGGGATGGAGGACATCGCCTGTGTAGATCCGCTGCGGCTGGATGAACGGCCGCAGGCTCGGACCACCGCGCGCGTTGACGTTCACGAAGTAGTTCACGGGAATGGCCGGGGGCGGGAACTCTCCCCCGCCGGGCCGGAAGACCCGCGTCTTCCACACACCGTCGCGCTCGCCGCCTTGCGGCAGGGGAACGCGGGCAAAGCGCCAGGTCGTACCGGCGTCGCTGTCGATCCCCCCGGCTCCCAGATTGACGATCTGGCCGCTGGGTGACTCAAGCTCGATGAACAGCGGAGCATCCTCGTTGTCCCAGCCGATCACGATGGTGACCGCTTCCTCGCCGCAGACGTGGAAGGGAATTGAGGGCCCGACCCTCAGGCTGGCCGGCAAGTGCAGTTGCGGATCGGCCAGGGAGCCGGCTTCGAAGATCTCACCGAAGGCGAGGGCGAAGAACTTCTTCAGCTGCAGCCCGTCTCCGGCCCGTTTGTAGAGGCCGCCGTGCGACTGGGCGAGACCGCTGAGCTTGGCGCCGTCGAGATTGCTCTCCGCGCCGAACCCGATGGCGGTGATTTCGATCGCGCCGAGGCCGCTGACATCGGCGATCTTCTGCGGTTCGTTCTCCATGCCGTCCGTGAGCAACAGGATCGTCTTGGGCAAACCGCTAGTACCGGCAAGCTGATCGCGGGCGACCGCTAGACCATCGCCGATGCTCGTTGCGCCGCTGGGCGAAATGGCCGCCAGCTTGCCGTTGATCTGCGACTTGGTGCTCGTCGTGACCGGCGCCAGGGCGAAGTCGACCGGGCTGGTGGCATCGTTCGAGAAGGAGATCAGCCCGGCGCGGTTGCCGGTGGTGCGGATCATGTTGACGAACAGCTCGGCAGCGGCGCGAGCCTCGTTGATCTTGATTTTCCCGCCCCCGGCTCCTTCGCTCATGCTTCCCGAGCGATCGAACACCAGCATGACCGCGCGCTGGGTCGGTGGGTTGGGAATGACGATCGGGTCGGCCATCATGGTCTTGAGCGCCGAATAGGACAGGCTGCAGCCGCTTCCGTTCGAAAGCACCCCCACGATATGACCCGAGGCGTCGAACAGGCCCGAGCCCGAGCTGCCCCCGGCGACGTCGAGATTGACGCCGATCGAAGTGCCAAAGAACGAGATCGGCATTGTGCCGCTCGCTGAAGGGGAGACCTTCTTGACCGCGCCGTTGGGGTGATGGACGCCGAACACCGCCTCGTTGGCTCCGAGATTGGTGATCCTGACCGGGACCGGCGACAGGGGCGGCGTGCCGCGGATCTGCAGGATCGCGTAGTCGCGCCCGTCGGTGAAGCGGAACTTCACCAGCTTGATCACTTTGTAGAAAACCGCGTTGTACGCGGGCAGCAGCGAGCCATCGCAAGCGACTTCGTAATCGAAGGTCACCGAGCTGGTCGGCACCTCGAACGGATGGTCCGAAATGCAGTGGGCGGCGAGCACGACCAGGTCTGAATCGATCAGCGTGACCGAGCAGGTGCTGACATTCTCTTCCGGGTGGCCGCTGCTCGGCTGGTGGATCGACACGATCATCCCGACGCTACGGGCGACCTTGTCCTGCGGAGAGCCGACCGGCGCGCAACGTACGTTCTGCCACTTCGGTGCGGCCGACTTGTTGCAGATCCAGAACGGATCGTACTTGGGATCGGTCGAGCCCGGGATGTGGGGGAAGTTGGGTTCGACCCAGCCGTTGATCAGGAACGGGTTGCAGTTTGTGATGCTGTTGTGGCCCGGCTCGGTGCTCTGCAGGCTCTCGCCGCGGCCATATCGATCGACGAAGGCTCCGCCGTTCCCGGCGCCGTTGGTGATGTAGCGGATCTTGATCGAGGCCCCGACCGCGCCGACGTTGATCGGCCGCGTCCAGAACGAGCCGCCGCTGGCCGAGGTGAATACGTCGGTATCGTAACCTAGGTCGACTTCCAGGCGATTGTTCGCCGGGAGGGTGACGTTCATGAAATGGAGGATGATGAACTTGGTGCCGCCGCCCGGTGCCGGCGAATAGGTCAGGTCCTTTTCCCATACATTTGGAGAGGTAGCGGCCTCTCCGGTGTCGGGGCCGACATGGAGCGAGGGAGAGAGGACAGGAACCGTTCCGCAGATATGAGACATGGCTCAACCTTCCGTACGAGGCATGGAGTACCGGGCGACGACTCGAAGGGCGGTGGTTTCTTGCGACGTCTAATCGTGTGGGTCGGCTAATTTCTTTTGGCGTCTGGCTTCATCGGCAGTCGCGGTGGCTCGCAGGGCAGGCTGCGACGCCAGAAACCAGTCTTCGTCCGTGCGGAATCGGGACTATTCCGGGCGTCGATAGCATCCTTCTCATGGAGTCCTTTTCGGACAACCAATCACGGCCCGGTTATTCTTATTGGAATGCCGATATTATGCCTGACTAATAGAGTCCTGGCTATCGCGAACTGACACCGCATACCGCGTTCGCGGACCGTCTTGACCGTATAACTCCAGCCTCGACCGTCAAGAATGGTCCGTACTTCTCCGTACTTCACGGACTCGTCTTGCTCTGTCAGATTGGCTTCCTGGCCAGGCAGGCCCCCGGCGGCGTCTTGGCCATGCCGACAGTCCACGGAGGAAAGATGGACCTCAGGTGCTACGTCTATCCTGGCTGGGAGCCCCGAATCCGGGCCGCGTCGCCACGCCGGGACTGGATGGATGCGACGCCGGAGAGGTTTGCTTACCGCTGCCTGCCGCTCAACATCGCCAACGCCCATGGCTGGGAAATTCTCAGCCCCTGCGGCTTCGAGGCCGAATGGAACGGTGGCGCGGCGCCTAGCGATGTCGAGGTTCGGCCCGATCCTGGCACGCCAGCCCATCGTGCCCCGGTTCCGCTGTTCGGGCAGGGCACGGTTACCTTTCATGTAGAAGGCATCATGCGCACCCCGCCCGGGTTCAATCTCTGGGTGGGTGGGTCACCCAACCATGCCAAGGACGGCATCGCTCCACTGGGGGGCGTGATCGAAACCGACTGGTCGCCTTTCAGCTTCACCATGAACTGGCGCTTCACCCGTCCCAATCAGGTCGTGCGTTTCGAGGAGAATGAGCCGTTCTGCTTCTTCTTTCCAGTTGAGCGGCATCTGGTGGAATCGGTCGAGCCGCGCATCCTGGCGATCGACGAAGAGCCCGAACTCAAGCGGCAGTTTGAGGAATGGAGCCGGTCCCGCGACGCCTTCCACGTGGAAGTGGCGGCCAATCCGCCGGCCAATCCCAGCGCCAAGTGGCAGAAATTCTACTACCGGGGTCTGAAGTCCGACGGCTGTCCGGGCGCAGGCGATCATCAATCCAAGCTGCGTCTTGCCGAATTCGACGGCGCCGCGGCCTTTCACCGTGAAACCCCCGATCGCCCAGCCGCTCCCAGCTCTCGTCCGGAGCCTCCCGCTGCCGAACGGCCGGCGAAGGACCGTCTAGGAGCTAAGTACGAATGGATCCTGACGTCGAAGGAACGACTGCAGGCGCTGGCGCCCAGAGCGATCTTGCGGAAGCGAGGGATTTCGGCCGAGGAATTCCTGGCTCAGCACTACGCCGCCAACCAGCCGGTCATACTCGACGGTGAACTGGCGGATTGGTCCGCGCTGGACCGGTGGACGCCCGATTACCTGAAGCACCTGATTGGATCGCGCGAGATCGAGGTGCAGGGCGATCGAAGCTCCGATCCGGACTTCGAACGCAACATGACAAGCCACCGGCGCACCATGCCCTTCGACGCGTTCATCGATCGCATCATTGCAGAAGGCGACGGTAACGATCTCTACCTGACAGCCTACAACTCAGCAGCGAACGCCGCCACGTTGGAGCTGTTGCACCAGGATCTCGGCTTCCTCGACAAGCTGCTCACGCGGGAGGGCGGGACCGCGCACGGCATGCCCTGGATCGGATCCGCGAACAGCTTCACCCCGCTGCATCACGATCTGACGAACAACCTGCTTCTTCAGATAACCGGTCGCAAGCGCGTGCTCTTGGTCGCGCCCGACGTGACCCCGCATCTCTACAACGACCACCACGTCTACAGCCGCATCCGCGACCTCGCCGAACCTGGTATCGTAGAGCGCTTTCCGGCACTCGAAGGCATCCACGTGCATCAGGTCATGCTCGAACCGGGCGACGCTCTATTCGTCCCGCTGGGCTGGTGGCACCAGGTCACCGCTCTCGATTTCAGCGTGACCTTTACCCACACCAACTTCCGCTGGCCGAACGACTTCTACGCCAACCACCCGGAATGAGCGACGTCGCGTCTGCTCAGCGCTCTTTCCGAGAGGCGAGGTATCGCGCGGTCGCAAGGGAGCGGTTGCCTGGCCCCCCTTTCGCCTGGCCTGATCGAGCCCAGACTCGTGAGATAATCCAATAGATTAAAACATAGAGTTCGGAATCCAAATCTCCCCATCCTGCAAGAAGTAAACAAATAATCTTGGAAATGAAAGAGTTGCATCTCAGGATAGAACATAGATTTTGGAGTGGAAACCGCATACAATAAATAGTCTGCCATTGCCTTGCTGGCGCAACCGCGGGGGGCGGAGGTGCTGTGATGCATTCGGGCGAGATGCTATTCCGCGCTTTCATCAGCTATAGTCATGCTGACGCATCCCGTGCGAGTTGGCTCCATCGCGCGGTTGAATCCTACCGCGTTCCCTCGCGCCTCGTGGGCAAGGTTACCGAAATCGGCCCGGTCCCCCGCCGATTGGTCCCCATCTTCAAGGATCGGGAAGAACTTCCGGCAGCCGGCGACTTGTCGCGCGAGATCGAACAGGCGCTGCTGGCGTCGGAATTCCTGATCGTCATTGCCTCTCCGTCGGCCGCCGCTTCGCGCTGGGTCAACGAGGAAATCCGGTTATTCAAACAGCACCGGGGCGAGGACCGGGTCCTGGTGGTGATCGCCGCGGGCGAGCCCGGGGCTGGCGTCACGCCTGACGAGGCGGAGGCGGAGTGCTTTCCCGAGGCCTTGCGCTTGAGGGTTCGGGCAGACGGCACGATTTCGGATGTCCCGGCGGAACCGATTGCCGCTGACTTGCGGCCGGAGGGGGATGGCGAACGCCTTGCCAAGCTCAAGGTGGTCGCGGGGCTGACGGGGCTGAAGCTGGACGACCTGGTCCAGCGCGAGGCCCAGCGCAGCCGCCGCCGCCTAACCGCCATCGCGGCGGCGGCTTCGGTGCTGGCGGTAGTCATGAGCACGCTGACTGTCGTGGCCATCAGGTCGCGCAACGAAGCACAGCGCCAGCGGGCCGAGGCCGACGGGCTGGTCGAATACATGCTGACGGACTTGCGTTCGAAGCTTGAGCCGGTGGGCCGCCTCGACGTCCTCGACAGCGTCGGCGACCGGGCGCTCACTTACTATTCCAGGCAGGACCCGGGCAGCCTCGACGCCGATGCGCTTGGCCGCCGGGCGAGGGCCTTGCTGCTCGTCGGCGAAGTCGCGAACCTGCAGGGCAATCTGGACGCAGCGCTGGCTACCTACAAGCAGGCCGCGGCCACCACTTCGGAGCAATTGCGCCGCGATCCCGACAACGGCCAGCGCCTCTTCGATCACGCGCAAAGCGTGTTCTGGGTCGGCGCGATTGCGTGGCAACGCGGCGATCTCGCGACGACCCGCCGGTATTTCGACCAGTACCTCCAGTACGCGAAGAGGCTTTCCAAACTCGACCGTCCCAAGCCGGAATGGGAGGGAGAACTGAGCAACGCTTATTCCAATCTGGGGACGCTGGAACTCGACGATGGCCACCTGCCGGCTGCGCTGAGCTACTTTGAAAAGGCCCAGCAGGCCTCGACCCAGCTCCGCGAAAAGGCAGCAGACAAGCAGGAGCAGACTTACTTGATAGCCCAGGCGCTGGCCTGGAAGGCCGATGTCCGGCGCAAGATGCTCGATCCGTCGGGCGCGCTGGTCGATCGTCTGCAGGAGGTGAAGCTCTACAACGAAGTCCTCGCCACCGATCCCAAGAACAGCGAGATCAGGCAATCGCTCTATCTGGCCTGGTTGAGGATCGCGGAACTCCATCTGGAAGCCGGAGAACCGGCGAAAGCGCTGAAGTATGCCGATGCCAGTTTCGAGGCGCTTCAGGCGCTGCAGCGGGGCGATCCCTCCAACAGCCTGTGGGGGGAAATGGCAGTGAAGTCCGCCAACGTCCGGACCGAAGCGCAGATGATGATGGCGAACTGGTCCGGCGCCAGGGAGACCAATCAATGGGCGCTGCGGCAGGCGCAGCAGTTGCTCTCCACCGACGCGAGCGTGATGGAATGGCGTTCGGACTGCCTGATGCCGGCGCGCTGGCGCGAGATTGCGATCGCCCAGGCCATGGGGAATCGGGAAGCGGCTCGCGAGAAGATCAACGCCTTTCAACGCGACTTCCGTGCCAGCACCAACCCGCAGTCGGACGAGGAGCGCCTGGCGCGAGTCATGGTCCATCTCTTGTCCGGCGCGGATTGGTCGGCGTCCGGTGACAAGGCTCGCGCGAGGGCGGACTTCGCCCAGGCGCGGGATCTGATCTCAGGCACCACGATCACCGATTCAAGGATGATCGCCGCCGCCACTTTCTTGAAGGATAAATCCGGACTCTCTGCCCTGCCCAACGGGTCGTCGATGAAGAGTGAATACTCGCTGCCGCAGTTGTTCCGAACCTGAGGAGACAGACATGCCAGACCTTCCCGACATGACCCTGACCATAAACGTGACGGTGACAGGGACCGTCGACGCCAGCGGTAACGTTTCGGTCAGCGCGCAATATGCGCAGGCCGGCTCCAACCCGGTTAGTTCCAACGTGGTGGACTCAAGCGGGGACATCAACCTCAACAACATGGCCTACGACAGCAGCAGCTACAACGTGGACACCGACATCACCGTGAACCTGTCGGGCCAGATCACCGACGCCAGCGGCAACAACGTGAATTTCGGCTTCCCGGCCACGCCGTCACAAGCGGTGGTCATCACCCGCGATGGCGGCGGCAACAGCGATATCAACGCGCTGCCGGGCAACAGCCTCATGCAAGTGATCATCGACGACAACGACGATGACGGCGCGGGCTACAGCTATTGCCTCCAATTGTGGGTCGAGACCGATCCTCCGAACGGACATCTCGTTTCGCTCGACCCGCGCATCGTCAATCGCTGATCCTTAGCCCGGCAGGGTGAGAGGCCGCGCCTGATAGGTCGTGCGCCAGTGCGCGACATCGGCCAGAGCGATCTCGCGCAGCCTCCGCAGCCGGGCGGAGAGCAAGTCGAAATCGGGCCCGTCGGCCTCGACGACCCGCTGGAGCCGTTGAAGCCGCTTGACCGTGACCGCCGACCGCTCGGCGATCCCGGCGAAGTCGCCTTGCATGCGAATGCCGTAGAGCGCCGCACCCATCGCGGGCAGGACGGCGGTGACCGCCGTGACCAATGAGGTGACGTTCACGCCTCTCCCGTGGGTCACGTCGAAGCCGCCCAGCTTGAGCGTGATCCAGGCGGCACAGGCGACGATGGTGCCGCCGAAAAGGTACTCGCCCGCCTTGTGCAGCCGATGATCCAGCTTGTGCATCAGGTGGGCATTGCGCGAGTGATATTCGATCTGGTCCTCGATCATTGTCTGCGCCACCGCCCGTACGCGCGAGAGGTAATGCTGATCGGCGCACACCGAGGGCAGCCCCAGCTCCCGCGCGGTCGCACGGCTGAGCCAGCGTACCCACCCCGGAATACTTCCCGATTCTCCCGCGTCCCCGTGTCGAAGATAGAGATCGCCGAGCAGTCCCGTTGCCGCGAGCACTCGCAACTGTTCGGCCAGGTGGCGGTAGTCCATCCATCGCTCATGCCAGCCCGCTCGTGAGCCGACCCGCGTGTTGAGCAGGATCAGGATGATGATGGCGAGTTCGGTCGCGATCAGGAACAGCTTGGCCGAAGGGAATAGCAGTCCGCCCGTCGCCAGCAGGACCGCCAGCACGGCGAACCCGAAATTGATGATGAAACCGCTGCGGAAGATCTGCGCGAAATAGGTGGCCGCGGCGTCGGCGGTGCCGAAACGGGGGACGAGCCTGTCTATAAAGGCGCTCGCGTAGGTTCCTCGCTCGTTGCCGAAGGGATTGGATCGCTCTTGCAAGTACAGAGCGCACTGGTCCGGGCGGGGAGGGCGCAAATCCGCGCGCCGGATCCGCCGAACGCGGGCCGCTGACAGAAGGAGAGGATAGGGCCAGGCGGGCGTGCGCTTGTGGTCGCGCTCTTGCAGGAACCTCGCCAGCATCCGGCGATCAACGTCGTTGTCCGGGGGCGCACACAGGGCCGAGACCACGCCCGCCAGAACGGTTCCCGCAGCCGCCCGGGCCACGCTGTCGATAGTCGGCCTGTCGAAGTCGAGGTCGCTCAGACCCGACCAGTAGAGCGTGGGCGGCTGGACCGCGTGCGTATCGACCCGGATCACCGGAACCTGATGAGCAATCGCCTCCGCCACGATCTGGGCCGTGCCGCCGCGCCCTCGCGCGGGTTCGCCGTCCCATAGGGCGAGGACGATGTCGGCTTGTTCCAGCATCACCCGTCCGGCCGCTTCGTAGGCCGCATCCTCGTTGGCGCGATCCCCCGGCAGTTCGAACACTGCCGTCGCGCGCTCCAGAAGTTGGGAGAAAGTCTGCTTCGCTTCCGGCTCGGCAAAATCCTCGAGGTAAAGGCCACGCGGGAACGGGATGCAGGCGTCGATGCGCCAACCGCGCTCAGCCGCGCTCTTGGCCACGAGCGTGTCGGCTCCTTCGGCGAGGCCCGTTACCAGCCGGAGGCAAAGGGGCTCCTCACTGAACGCTTCGCCATGCTCACGCCCGACTGTCTGGACCGCATCCGCGAGGCCGGACAGCAGCGAAGCCACCAATTCACGCAACTGATCGAGGGTCTCGGAACCGAGCCTTGCCGGCCGGTGTCCGGTCACACCCACGGTCAGGCAGAGTTGTGGGCGGAGCGATGTCCAAGCTTTCCCCACACCG
The DNA here is from genome assembly GCF_018599195.1 of Croceibacterium selenioxidans. Taxonomy (GTDB): domain Bacteria; phylum Pseudomonadota; class Alphaproteobacteria; order Sphingomonadales; family Sphingomonadaceae; genus Croceibacterium_A; species Croceibacterium_A selenioxidans. Next base: position 88,460 of record NZ_JAHFVK010000001.1, read on the forward strand.
TCGCTTCGACCGTCGTTCATGGGAGCCCCCCTGTGGGGTCAATCTAACCGAAACGGCGGGTCAATGCGAGCGCGAGGGTGGGGTCGGAATGAGCTCGGTATTGTGGGCGGAACTCTTTGAGAAAAAACATTTTCCTACAAGCACGCGATCTGCTTCATCCTGTCAGATGGCCCAGACCGAACCTCGCTCGTCCGTCGCTCAATCTCAACGGCAAGCCAAGTTGACACTTTTCGCGCGCTGGCGGTCGCAAGGTGACACTTTTCCGGCCCAAGGTGACAGTTTTGGGCGGAAAAGTGTCAACTTGGGCGGGCAAGGTGACAGAAATCCGTTGGACAGTGTCACCCCGTCACCCCTTGTCACCTTGGAGTCCAAAAATCCTCCCTGTCGCGAAGCGATGGGGAGGGGGACCGTCCGCGAACCGGATGGTGGAGGGGCTGGCGGAGTGTCACTAGCCCCTCCGTCAGCCGCCTTCGGCGTCTGCCACCTCCCCATCGCTTCGCGACAGGGAGGATTGGATCAGCCAGTCTTACTGGTGGCGGTAGATCGCCCGCTCGTGCGAGAACGCCTTGAAGCCGAAGTAGCCGTGGTAGCTGCCCATGCCGCTCTGGTTGACGCCGCCGAAGGGCAAGCCGTTCTCCAGGTAGTGCGAGAACACGCCGTTGACGGTGACGCCGCCAGAGGAAGTGCGGGCGAGGATTTTGTCCACGTTCGCCTCGTCGTTGCTGTAGATGTACAGCGCCAGCGGCTTGTCGCGCGCTTCGATATATTCGATCACCTGGTCGAGGTTCTCGTAAGTCATGACCGGAAGGACCGGGGCGAAGATTTCCTCCTGCAGGATCTTCATCTGCGGGGTCACATCGGTCAGCATGGTCGGGTGGACCGTGAGGTCGTCGGCCTCCAGCACGCCGCCCGCGGCGACCGTGGCGCCCTGGGCCACAGCGTCATCGAACAGACCCTTCACGCGGGCGAAATTGCCGCCGTTGACGATCTGGGCGATGCGCTCCTTCTTGAGCTCGCCACCTTCGTAGAGATTGGCAGTGACATTGGCCTTGAACCCATCGACCAGGCGCTGCTTCTGGTCTTCCTTCACGAACACGTAGTCGGGGCAGATGCAGGCCTGGCCGCCGTTGAACTGCTTGGCGCCAGCAAGGTCGGCAGCAATCTTGTCGATGTCGGCGCCGTCATCGATGATGACCGGCGACTTCCCGCCGAGTTCCAGGGTCACGGTAGCGAGGTGCTTGGCCGCCGCCTGCATCACGATCTTGCCGACGCGGGTGCTGCCGGTGAAGAAGATATGGCTGAACGGCAGCTCGAGCAGTTCCTGGGCGACGCTGACGTCCCCTTCGAACAGCGCCACTTCGTTCTCGTCGAAGACCTCGCGAATGATCACTCCGGCGATCTGCGCGGTGTTCGGGCAGAGGTCGGTCAGCTTGACCATGCAGCAGTTGCCCGCGGCCACCGCGGCGGCCACCGGGCCGAGCGTCAGGCCGAGCGGGAAGTTCCAGGGCCCGAGGATCAGGCACACGCCGCGCGCCTCGTAGGCGATCATGGCCTTGTCGTTCGGATTCTTCGAGGGGGTGACTTCGGTCGGCGTCATCCAGGTCTCGAGATTGTCGATGTTGAGCTGGATGTTGCCGACGATGTTGAGCACCTCGGTGACGCGGATCTCACCCTCGGGCTTGCGGGTGTCCTTCTGCACGGCCGCGACGATGGCGTCCGCGTGAGCCAGGACGGAATCCTTGAGCCGGGCGAGCTTTGCCTTGCGCTGTTCGGCAGTCGAGGCCTTCACATCCCACTGATGGGCCTGCTGCAGCGCGAACACGCGTGCGAGTTCGGAGGAGGTATCGAGGATAGCTTGGGCGGTGCTGGACATCATGGGTTCCGTCTGTGTTCGGCTTAGGGGATCGGCGGCTTCTAGAGAGTCTCTTGGCTGCCGGGGAGTGTCTTTTTGGCCCGGACGCCGGCTTGCTCGACAACGCGGAGCGTCGGGCTGGGGCCACGGTTGGACCGACAATTGGCGGGAAGAGAGAACATTTTGGGCTAAGCACCGTTGCCGATCAACGGCTTGTGCCGTCGGCAACCGACATCAGTTCAGGAGATGCGATGTGGACTGGGAACGCGTGACCAGGCGCCACCTGTTCGCCATCGCGGCGGTCTCATCCGCCTCACTGACCGTGCGCCGTTGGGGCGGCCTGCTCATTCCCGCAGCCAACGCAGCCACCGTCACCAATCTCATACAGGGCCGAATCTTCAGCGGCACCCGGGGATCGGGGAGCGGCAGCGCGGGCGGAGAGGGCATCAGGATTGCCTCTGACGGAACGCGGATTGTGGACGGCGTATTTCAGGGCCTGGCCACCGGTGTCCGCATCTCAAAGCCGATCGGTCAGCTCAATGTCGAGAATAGCCGCGGCGACAATCTTCACCGCTTCCTCGACACAACGGCCGCTTCAGGACTTCCCGATGCCTCGCTCAGCGATTTCGTCATTCGAAACGTGCAGGCAGGAGAGCTTGAGCACGGCTTCCTTCGATTGCGCTATCAATCGGCGCGGGGGCAGATCGAGGATGTCACCGCGACCTGCAGAAACAGCGGGGGCGATGCCTACTGCGTGGGCTTCGCGCTGGATGACCAGGCCCGCGAGATTACTTACCAGCGAGTTTCCGCACACGGGTTCCGCGAGGCCAACAGCGCGGCGGGCAGCTACTGGAACGGCGACGGCTTCACCGACGAACGCGGCAACAGCGCCATCCGCTACCTTGACTGCCAGGCGACAGGGTGCACCGATGGCGGGTTCGACCTCAAGTCGGCAAGCGTAAAGCTCGAACGCTGCAAGGCCGAGGGGAACAAGCGCAATTTCCGGTTGTGGAACAGCGGAGAGTTGCAGGATTGCGAGAGCACTGATCCGGTCTCTCGGGGCGGCAGTGGACGAACCGCCCATTTCTCCTTCCACGGTGATGTGGGCTCCTATCGCATTGTCCGGCCCAAGGTCCGTGCCCAACAAGGCAACACCTCTCCGGTCTTCCTTTTCAATACGAACTCACCCGCTCGCATCGTGATCGAGGAAGCGGATATCGAGGCGCCGTCGGCGGCGCTGATCGCTGTCGAGAACGGCCCGGCACCGATCATCGAGTTCGTCCCTCCGCGAACCGAGCAACGCATCGTCACCGCCAGCTAGAGCTGAGAGCGCGCTGTGGGTGGTCTCAGTACGCGTTGGGGTGGACGACGACGAGTGCCGTCTTCATGAGTATCTGGATGTCCCGCCCTATGGTCCAGCCTGAGATATACTCGAGATCGGCTTGCAACCTTTGCGTGAGATCGGCACGCTTATGCGTGGCCCCGCGGAAGCCGCGGACCTGGGCCAGGCCGGTGATGCCGGGCTTAAGAGCATGGCGATGCCAGTAGCGCTCGTCTACCTCCCAGAAGTGCTCCTGTCCGGCCAGCGACCCCAGGGCGTGGGGCCGGGGACCGACCAAGCTCATCGACCCGAGGAGCACGTTGAACAGTTGGGGAAGCTCATCGAGACTGGTGCGCCGTAAGAAGTGGCCGACGCGAGTAACCCGGTCATCGTCTGCGCGGGTCGAAACGGTTCCATCCGCATCGCACATCTCCGTCCTCATGGTGCGGAACTTGAAGACCGTGAATAGCGAGTTGCCCCAGCCGACCCGGGATTGTCGAAAGAGAACCGGGCCTTTGCTGTCGAGCTTGATGGCACAGGCAATCGCAGCCAGAACCGGTGCGAGGACGGCTAGCGCTAAAACCGCTAGTCCGAGATCGAAGCCCCGCTTGACGATCTGATCGGGTCGGCCGAGCGGACCCGATGCGATGACCATCGTAGACCCGCCGCTCATCCGGCCGACGCCGATCGGTCCCATCATTTCGAGATCGCGCTTGAGGATTTCGGCGCGGACATTCGCTCCCTTAAGCGACATGGCCCAATCATATTGAGCTTCCGGCCGGCAGGCGATGATGACCCGGTCGGCTCCTTCCAGAACCTCGGCGAGGCGCAACAACATGACCGGATCGCGCAGATTGGGTTCGATCCCGACATCCCGCGCATCGATGACCACCGCGTGCGCGGGGGCATCGACCTCCTCCCCGTCCACAATGACAAGTTCGGTAAGATAGCGGTTTTCGAAGACGTGCCCGCCAATCGCGCCTCCCGCCAGTCTGGCGAGCGCCAGCGCCGCGGGAACCAGGATCAGGGCGATCGCCAGGCCGGAGCGCCCGATCCCTCCCAGCGAGTAGCCTACGAGAAGAATGACCAGCAACGTGAAGACGGCCGCGATGACGGCCCGTGAGAGTCCTTTGCCGGGATATTGCAAAGCATCGATAGCATAGGCCCGCAAGTTGGTCGCGGCAGCGATGTAGATCGGCATCGCCGCGAGGGCGACAGGTCTCCAGTCAAAGCCACGCGACCAAAAGGCGCCAAGTTTGGCCGCAAGGGCGAGTGCCAAGGCTATCGCGACGATGTCGCCGACGAGCAGGACCATCGACATTTGCGCCCGCGCATGGCGCCGCGGTTCAAGCCGCCGCGAGAGGGCTTGCCGAGATTCAATGAAGCCATCGCGGAGAGTTTGAAAGTTCAAGAGCTACGCACCCGAAAAGAGACCCCGACCTTGTTGGGGCCTTCACGAGCGATGGACGCGAATGTTCCTGAGGTAGCGCCGAACGGAGGAAATTGCGCGGTCAGCAGCAATCACGGCGCCGAAAACACCCGGCGTCGACCCCTGCCAGCCAATTTCGGACCGTCTCGACCGATCCAATCCTAAGTACTGGAGTTCAGAAAATCAGCAGAAAGAGACCCACCCACGCGAGCAGGCCAACCGACAATGCCACGCCAAAAGCGAGTACCGATTTTCGGGGTACTGCATCTGGCGCCGTCACCACGGCACGGCTCTTCACGTCTTCCAGCTTCACGATATTCTTTGCCAGCATCCTCTTGCCGCTCTTCGAACCACTGTCGCCGGCGGCCTATGTCCAGAATATACCCAAGCGTCTTTACACTCAAGCGCTCAACCGAATTGCTGAACACTTGGTCGCATTTCTACCTGCCCCTAAAATGGGCGGATCGGGACTAAGTTCCTGAGCCGAAACTAGAAAGACGGTCAGGGGCCCGCTCCACCGTGACTGACACCCAGCCGAATCCCTTTGGAACCAGTAGGGAGACCCGCGGTTCTGCGTCAGGTGAGGATGTCGAGGGGCGGACGTCATTCAAGGATAACTGATGGACGCACTCACCAGTAATTTCGGCCGCCGGGCTCCTGAGCCCGGCCTGATCGATATTCGCGGCATCGCGGGGATCATCCGTCGACGTGCCCTTCCTATCGCTTTGGTCATGGGGATCGCCTTTTTTGGCGCCATTCTCGCCTATACCATGGCCAGTCCTACCTATTCCGCGACGGCACACGTCGCGATAGAACGGCAGGTGGAAGACGTTGTTCCGATGGATTCCACACGCGAGCGGCCGGTGATGACAGATTCCTCGACGGTCGACACCGAGGTGCAGATTCTCCGGTCACCGACGATTGCTGCCGGCGTCGTCGATCGGCTCGATCTCGCCCAGCGCGAGGGTTTCGGGTTCCCCGCCGATGCTTCGCCTCCGGCCGCGGAGGCGCTTCCGGCCGCTCGGGCCCGGGCCATCGACGTGGTGCGCAATGGTCTCGACGTGAAGCGGGAGGGGACGTCCTACGCGATTGCCATCAGTTTTCCCTGGGGAGACCCGCAAACTTCGACGGAGATCGTGAACACCGCGGCTCAGGTCTATCTTGATTCACAAACCCAGGGTCTGTCGGCGCAAACCAACAAGCAGGTGGCTTTGTTGGCCGAACGTCTCGAGATGTTGCGCGACGATGTTCAGCAAGCAGAGGCTGACGTTGCGAGCTATCGTGATCAGACCAACCTGGTGGACATCTACAACGACAATGGCAACGCGCAGCAGCAGATCGCCACGATCAACGGAATGCGGGCGCAGGCTCGGTCCGAGCAAGCTGCCGCCGCTTCTCGCGCTGCGAGCGGCCAAAGCGGTGACGTGGCCGAAATCCTCGATTCCCCGGTGATAAACCAGTTGCGCACTGAGGAAGCCCGGCTTCTCGCGAAGCAAGCTTCGATGAGCGTTCGCTATGGTCCCAACTACCCTGAGATGACGCCCCTCAGCGAAGAGTTGGCGGTGGTGCGCAGCAAGATCGCCGAGGAAACTGGTCGTCTCAGCAGAAGCCTCGTAAGCGAGGCGAGGGCGGTGGGTAGCAAGGCAGGCTCGCTCAGCGGGTCTGTTGGCGAGGTGATCGGCAATGTGCGCGCAGGCAATCGGGCCTCGGTCCGTTTGGCCGAACTGGAACGCAACGCCGAGGCGGCTCGTGTCCTGTATTCGGCCATGCTTGAGCGCTATCGGCAGGCCGTTGCGACACAGGGCACCGAGCGCGGCAACGCCTACATTGTCTCTCTGGCGCCAATCCCGCGCGCGGCCACTTCGCCCAATCTCACGGTATACCTGCTAGTCGGCCTTCTCGCGGGCCTCGCGGGAGCGGCGATGATCGTGCTGCTGCTCGAGATGCTTGAGCGGGGCGTGCGGACGCGGCGTGAACTGGAAACTTCGCTCGGAGTTCCTGTCCTGGCCTCCGCTCCCGATCTCGCCACGGTCAATGGCGGTTCGCATTCGGTCCATGCACCGTTGGCAGCGAGCGACTATGCCCTGACCAATAGCGGCTCGCTATTTGGAGAAACGTTCCGCTCGATCCGCACAACCTTGCGTATTGGGCGGGGCGACCGGGACGCCAGGACAGTCGCGGTGATTTCCTCGATTCCCCATGAAGGCAAGACCACGGTCGCCCTCACACTTGCGCGGACCACGGCAAAGCTCGGCCAACGCGTGGTGCTGGTCGATTGTGACGAGCGGCAACGGGGATCGAGCAGGGAATTCAGGACCGGCCCTGTCGGGTTGGCCCAGGTGCTGGCGGGCACGGCCCACTTCGAGGACGCGCTCATCACCGACGAGGAGACGGGCCTCAGCGTTTTGCCGCAGCTCAGGGGCGAAAGTCCCGACTACGACATGTTCGCTTCAGACCGGATGCAGCAGCTGATCGACACCTTGGCCGACAGCTTCGATCTGGTCGTAATCGACACCGCACCGGTGCTGCAGATCGCGGAGGCACGGGCCCTGGCCGCCATGGCCGACAAGACGCTCTTTGTGGTCCGTTGGCGTGATACGCCCGTCCACACCGCGCGCATGGCGCTAGATCTGCTTGAGAGATCCGGCGCGGACGTTGCCGGTGCGGTACTCAACATGGTCGATATCCGCGCGCAGGCGAAATCGAGCGCCGAGACGCATCTCTACCGTGAGTACGAGAAGGAACCCGCCTGATCCGATGAGTAAGCGGATCGTGTTCGTTATTAACTCGCTGGCGGGTGGGGGTGCGGAGCGAGTCTTCAGTACCATCCTGTCGGCGTCTGCGCCTTATCGAGACGAATATGACGTCTCGGTCGCGCTCCTCGACCGCGAGGAGCGCGCCTACGGCCTGCCGCGCGACATGAGTGTGCAGCAACTCAATAGCCGGCACAGCTTGCCGCGGAGCATCGCCGGACTGGCGCGAACGGCGAGGCGAGAGAAAGCTCAGCTTGCCGTTTCGTTTCTCACACGGTCGAATGTCGCTGCCGCCTTCGCCATGATGATGCGCCGGCAGCCCTTCGTCATCAGCGAGCGTGTCGATACCGCGGCGCACCTGGCGACTGGGCGATTTGCCTGGGCGAGCAAATTTCTGGTCCGTCTCACCTACCCGCGCGCGGCGGCGGTGATCGCAGTCTCGCACGGTGTCGCCGACACGCTTGTGAGCGACTTCGGCGTCGAGCGGCGGCGGATTTCGGTCGTCTTCAATCCCGTCGACCTTGACAGGATCGCCTCGCTCGCAGCCGAGGACCCCTCGATAGAGATGCGTGCGGACGACTGCATCGCCATGGGTCGGCTGGTCCCGAACAAGAACTTCGCCCTGGCCATCGAAGGGTTTGCCCGCAGCGGCCGGCGTGGACGCCTGGTGCTGATTGGCACCGGCCCCCTTCACGCAGAGTTGCGCGCGCTTGGCGACCAGTTGGGCCTCGGCGAGCGGCTGGTCATGCCCGGTTTCGTCGAGAACCCCTACGCGCTGTTGGCTCGCGGCGGCCTGTTCGTGCTGAGTTCCAATGCCGAGGGCTTCCCGAACGCACTGGTTGAGGCGATGGCTGTCGGCCTGCCCGTCGTCGCCACCGATTGCCGATCCGGGCCAGCGGAGGTCCTGGCGACAAGTCTCGACGGCGTGAAGGTGGCCGAAGGCGAGGGCGGACTGCTCGTGCCGGCCAATGACGTTCCGGCCATGGCCGACGCTATTGGTCTTATGGGCGAGCCGGGCCGCGCTCGTGCCTTCGGAGAGCAAGGACGGCGGCGAGCGGCGGAGTTCAGCGTCGACAGGGCCGTTGGGGCGTACTGGGGAATTATCGAGTCCGTGATGGCAAATGGAGTGGCCGAGCCATGAAGCGCACTCGCATCGGCTGGCGCCATGTTAGCGTTATGATGGCTGTCGCGATCATACTGACCTTGCCTTTCGGTCGCCTGTCCGGGACGATCGATGCCTTTACCTCTTTCTTGCCGTTTGCCCCGCTATTCGCCTTGGCCGCCTTCATTCCAGGGCGAGGCAGCATGTCCCGTGTCGTGAAGGGTATCGCGGTGTGCGTCTTTCTCGTCGCGGCGGTGGCGATGGTTCCGGAGGTCGTCGCCCCGGGCCGGGCGAATGCGACAGGCGCTTCGGGCCAACGCCTGACATTGATCACTCAAAATGTCTCGGTACGGAATTCCGACCCGATCGGCACGATCGACGCCTTGCTGGCGAGCGGTGCGGACATCGTACTGCTTCAGGAGACCGACGGCGCCGTCGGTTCTTTTCATCCACGGCTCAAGCAACGCTTTCCCTATCACAGTCCCTGCGGCGAAAGCTGCTCCGCTGTGATTTATTCGCGACTGCCGCTGATCGAGGCCCAGTACCGCGCCCGGACATCGGGCGGCGACGAATTCGGCCCACCGTTGCTCTGGGCCGTCGCCAAACTCGAGGACGGGACGCAGATTCCGATCGTTACTTATCACCAGCCCTGGCCTCTGCCCGCGGCGCGACAGGCGAGGTGGCGGGAGACCCTTCCAGATGCGCTGGCGTCGTTGGGAACCCAGCGGCTGATCCTGGGCGGTGACTTCAATCTCACGCCCTGGAGTTCGGCCATGCATCAGCTCGATGGGGATCTCGCCCCGCTTAGCCGTGGCACGCGCGCGGCGTTCAGCTTCCCGGCGAAGATCGCAGGAATATCCTGGCCCGTGCCGTTTCTTCCCATCGATCATGTCTACACCGGGCCGCAATGGTCGGTGCAGAACGTCGAAGTGCTTCCGGCCATGGGCTCGGACCATCACGCTATCCGGGCCGATCTCGTCCTCACCCAACCGGCGGTGGCAGGATGAGCGACAGCTTTTCCGATGTGGCCCCGATGCTTCCCGCCTATGCGCTGCTTCCTGCGCTCGGCCTGCTCACGCTTGTCGGGCTCTACGCGCTGTGGACCGCCCAAGGGTTGGCGGCCCGCTTCGTGGTGTTCGCGATCTGGATGCGCCTCGTCCTCTCGGCCTTGCATGTCTATACCTACGCACAGGTCGCGGGCGGCCTGTCGATCAACGCGCTGTTTTCGATCCTTGTGGTTGGACTTGGCTTCCTGGTCATTCGCAAGCCGCTGCTGCTCAACAAGGCGGTACTACCCATCTACCTGCTGATCGTCGTGACGGTGCTAAGCGCCGTGGCCAACTCCCGGCTGGTTGCCGGGTTCGACGTCCTTATCAAGTATCTCTATTTCCTGGTGATAGCGCTCGCGACTTATCAAGCGCTGCAGAAGAACGAACGCGGCTTCGGCCTTGCAGTTCTCCTCGCCTTCAGTCCGCTCGTGCTTCTGCAGCTGATTTCGGTGGTGCTGGGAATGCCGAAGACGGCGCCCGACGGCTCGATCAGCTACATCGGCGGGTACAATCACGAAGCAGCCTTCTCAGTGGCGCTTGTCGGATTGTTCTTCGCGGCCTGTCTCGCCAAGGGCGCGAACCTGACCATCCGGTCGATGGCCATGGTGGCGGCCGCCGCCGGCATCTGGATAGCCAACTATCGTACGGCCATGATCGGGATTCTGCCCCTGGGATTCTACGCGACCGCCATGGGTGTCGGCCGATGGGTCGAGCCCAAGTTGCGCGCGGTGGTGATCATCGGAATTACTCTGCTTGGAGTCGCGCTTCTCGTTTACGCCCTGGGAGTTTCCGAGCGCTTCAGCGAGATCAGAGGGCTGCTCCAGGGCGAGGTTGATCTGCTGAAGCCACCGGAATCCTTCACGGCCGCCGATCAGGATTTGCTGAGCGCCCGAGCCTATATCTGGAGCCAATACCTTTACGGGTGGATGGAAGGAAACGCGCTCCAGCATCTGCTCGGCTTCGGCCCCGATGCGTGGGAAGATCACTTTGAGATCTACGCTCACAACACCTTCATCGGCGGATTGTTCGATGGTGGCCTGCTGGGCGAAGCTGCCTTCATCACCCTGTTTGCGACGGGTTTCGTCCTGGCGGCGCGGAGCGGCGAATTCGCACCGCGATTGCTGGCGGCGCACCTGAGCTTCCTTCTGCTCAACATGGCGACGATGCCCTTCTGGTTGATCGAAGGGCTCATTCTCTACGGCTATCTTTGGGGGCACACGATGCACGCTTATTACCGCCGGGCTCCGAAGTGGGAGTTCGACCCAGCTCATCTGCTCGAAGCCCGCTTCCACGGCAGTCTGTGATGTCATCCGAGCGAGGATCGGGCAACGCGGTGCCGCGCTTCTCGGTGGTCATGCCGCTCTACAACAAGGCGCCGCACGTCGAGGCGACGATCCGCAGCGCGCTCAGTCAAAGCCGGTCGCCAGAAGAGATCATCGTCATTGACGATGGTTCGACCGATGGAGGCCTGGAAATCGTGCGCTCCATCAGTGACAACCGCTTGCGCATCCTGACCCGATCCCCTCCGGGTCCCGGAGGTTATGCCGCCAGGAACGTGGGCATCAGGGAAGCCAAGGGGGACTGGATTGCCTTTCTCGACGCCGACGACATGTGGAGCGATCACCATCTCGAAGACCTCTACAAGGCCATCACCGCTTCATCCGACCCCGTAGGGTGCGCGTTCAGCCGGTTCGAGATTGTTGAGGCCGCGGGCCGACGGCCTTATCGGCATTCACACCGGCTGACGGCAGGCCAGGCGCTCCCGCTCGAACGTCTCATCGAGGCCTGGCTCGATACCGAGCGATGTCCTGTCTGGACGGGCGCGACGGCCATTCGGACCGAGCTTCTGCTCGAAGCCGGCCTATTCCCGGAAGACGGCACTCGGCGGGGCGGAGACAAGGACATGTGGCTTCGCGCCCTGGCTCGTTCCGAGGCGGTGTTCGTCGAACGCTCCAGCGCCGAGTTCCACCAGGACACGGTAAACCGGGTAACTCGCTCGACACGGCATTCGAGCTTGCCGGTTATCGTCTCGACCATCGCAGCGTTGTTGGATGAAGCGACGCCCGAGCAGCGCAAGCTTCTCAAGCGCCTGTCGAACCAGGAAGTCCTGCTCTACGCGCGTCACTCGGCAGGGAACGGCGTGCCCTTTGGGCTTGAGTTCTTCCGGGCGCTTTACGCGCCCTGGATGCGCGACGGCATGAGGATGGCCGGCTACTGGCTGGCCGCATGGGCTATGCGGTTACGGAAACTGGCGGGCTAGGGCACAGTCTGCCCGTTCGCCGCATAACAAGCCGCGAGCAGGTCCGCCGGAACCACACGATTGACATAGCCGTCGGAGCCGTCCTCCGAGATCACCTTCGCGGGAATGCCGGCGACCACGCTGTTGGGCGGCACGTCCCGGGTTACCAGCGCGGACACGCCGATCGCGCTATCCTGGCCAACCGTAACCTTGCCAATGACTTTCGCGCCGACCCCCATGAAGACCCGGTTGCCGATAGTGGGAGTGCCGGCCCGTTTTCCGCGGTTAGTCTGGCCGATCATGGTCATCGCGCTCAAGGTCACATCATGTCCGATCTTCGTGTGGCCATGGACGTAGATGCCGCCGAAGCGGTTGATGAACAGGCCGGGATCGATCTCGGTATATTCGGGAATCGCTATCCCGTATTTGTAGCGGCAGTGCAGCAGGATGAACTTGGCGACCGGATAGAGCGTGAGCCGAGTGACGCGCCCACTTTTCAGGTAGCCACTGACCCGCATCCAGAAGGTATATTTATACCCGGGTGTAAAAAGGAAATGGCGCCAGAAGTGGAAGCGGCCGCCGTGGTAGCGATGCAGGTCAGCGGCCAGATACAGCCGGAGCGCCCGAAAGGATTTGAGGCATCCGCGTGAATGAGGTTTGGCCAGCGCCTCGAGGTCGACATCTTCGCGTAACTGGATCTTCGAGGCCTCGGTCATACCCACCTTTCCGCACCATTGTGCATCTGCGTACTCCCAACTGTCTATTACGGCTTTCGTTCTCCGCCATGGCCTTCGGAGGCACGTTTCGTGAGCCGGTCTCACGCCAGTCTCACTTCGGCGCTTTGCCTAATAACTGCCGGAACGCATCTGAGGTTCTAGTCGTATGCTGCGTTGCAACAGGGAGGCTGCGGTACCGCTGTGGTAGCGTCGAACGGACGGCGAGGAGTTGCTATGGATTCTGCACGCTCTCGCCTGTGCGTCACAGGCTTGCGCGGTATTCCCGGGGTGATGGGCGGTGTGGAAACGCACTGCGAAGAACTGCTCCCGCGGGTGGCGGTAAGTGCTCCTGAGTTCGAAATCGAAGTGTTGGGTCGACGGCCCTACATGAAGGGCGTGTCGGATCGGTGCCAAGGCGTGCTGATCACGTCGCTTCCGTCCCCGCGACAATCGCATCTCGAGGCCATCATCTCGACCACCGTGGGGGTGCTTTACGCCCGCTGGAGGGGGGCTCGCGTCCTTCACATTCACGCCATAGGTCCCGCAATCCTTACCCCCTTCGCCCGATTGATCGGGCTCAAGGTCGTGATGACGCATCACGGCGACGACTATGAGCGGGCGAAGTGGGGCCGCTTCGCCAAGTTCATGCTCCGGACGGGCGAGAGCTGGGGCCTTAACTGCGCCCATCGGGTCATCGCGGTGTCGCCCTCGCTCGCGCAAAGACTGGCGCGCCAATACCCGTCATGCGCGGAGAAGGTTCGCTACATTCCGAACGGCGCGCCCGCGCTCATCGACGACGAGCTGGGTTCCGCGGAAATATTGTCGCGTTTTGGCCTCTCGGCTCGAAAGTTCATCCTCGCGGTCGGCCGCTTCGTACCGGAGAAGGGCTTCGACTACCTTATCGACGCGTTTCGCAAGAGTGGGACCGGGCGGAAACTGGTGATCGCGGGAGGCGCCGATCACGGCTCCGCCTACGCCAGGAAGATCATGAGCGAAGCAGGCGGAAACGTCATACTGACAGGACAGCAGCCGAGGCCCGTGCTCAAGGCTCTTTATGAAAACACAGATCTCTTCGTGCTCCCCTCCTTTCACGAAGGTTTGCCGATCACGGCCCTAGAAGCGGGACGCTGCGGAGCGCCGATGCTTCTTAGCGACATCCAGCCTAACCGAGATCTGGGATTGGGGGCGGCGAACTACTTCCCGGTTGGCAATGCCGACGTACTGGCCGAGAAGATGGGCAAGCCATCGGTCGAGTTCTCGGTGGACGCGCGAGACCTCCACGACCGCTTCGACTGGGACCAGATCGCGCAACACACGCTTGCCGTTTATCGGGAGGCCGAAAGAGTCTGATGGTGGAGTTTCGCGGCAAGCTCTTAGCCGGAGCCGGATGGATGGGGGCTTCGCGCCTCGCCGTGAACGCGCTCGGGTTCCTGAGTACGGTAGTCCTCGCTCGCATCCTCACGCCGGACGACTTCGGCCTGGTCGCGCTGGCCATGGCGATGATCCTGCTGATGTCGGCCATAACCGACACGTCGCTGGCTTCGGCCCTGGTCCAGCACGACGATCCGGGCGAGGACCACTGCAACACCATTTTGACCATGGGGGTCATACGCGGGGTAATCGCCGCGGTGCTCTTCTCGGTCGCCGCCTATCCGCTTTCCCGCCTGTTCAACGAACCGCGCCTGGTCGACGTCATGTACGTGCTTTCGATCACGCTGGTCCTCAGCGGATTTGCCAACCCAAGGTCGATCCTGCTGACGAAGGATCTGATCTTCTGGCAGCAGTTCATGCTGCAGGTTTCCAAGAAGCTGACGCAGCTGCTGGTCGCCGTGGCGCTCGCGCTGATCTACCGCAGCTATTGGGCGATGATCCTCGGGACCGTCATCGGGCAGGCGGTCAGCGTTGCGGTTTCCTACAGCGTCCTGCCCTATCGCCCCCGGCCCGGACTGAAGCACGCACGTGAGCTGCTCGGCTTTTCGGTCTGGCTGACCTTGGGAAGCATTGTTCGAACCGCCAATTGGCGCATCGACCATCTGCTGATCGGCGGGTTCCTCGGCAGGCCCGCACTGGGCTATTACTCGATGGGAAGCAATCTGGCGGCGATGCCCACGCAGGAAGTGACGACGCCGCTGTTCTCGGCGCTGTTTCCCGCCTTTACGCGCGTCACTGATTCCAGGGAGCGTCTCGTAAGGAACTATCAGCGCGCCCAGTCCACCGTGACATGCGTCGTACTCCCCTTAGGCGTCGGTGCAGCCCTGATTGCCGACCCGCTCATACCCTTGCTCCTCGGGGAAAAATGGCGACCGGCGGTATTCGTGGTCCAGATGCTCTCGGCCGTCTTCGCTCTCCAGACGATCGGTTCGCTCGCGCAGCCGCTCGCCATGGCGACGGGGCGGACGAGGATGCTCTTCATCCGCGATCTCCAGAATTTCGCCCTGAGGGTACCGTTGATCGTGCTCGGCATGTTCCTGGCTGGACTGCCGGGAATCTTGTGGGCCCGGGCGATCACCGGGTCGGTCGCAATCGGCTTCAACATGGCCGTCGTTCGATCGATCACCGGACTGGGCTATCGAGAGCAGGTGATGGACAACTTGCGCGTCCTGTCAGCGGCTGCCGTCATGACGGGTGGCGTCTTGCTCGTACATGGGCTGCTGTCGACCGGGACAAGCTGGCAGGCCCAACTGATGGAACTCATCGCCATGACCTTGATTGGGGCGGTCCTCTACATCGGCAGCCTCGCCGTGTTCTGGTTCATGGCGGGGATGCCCGACGGGCCGGAGAAGGAAATCGTGCAAACTCTTAAGCAAATGGGAAATCGCCTTGCCCAGCCTTCGCAACAGTAGCGCCATGATCATCGGCGACTTGCCGGACCCACGCAGGTCACGGAACGGTGGAGATGCAGGGGCAACCTTGCGTTCGAGCGCCGTGCTCGTTCACGAGCAACGACTGCTGTTGCGCGATGCGATGGCAAAGGTCCTCTCGCCAGGGCAAGCTTATGCGCTGGTCGACTTTCCAAACTTTTCCAACGTCGGCGACAGCGCGATATGGCTCGGCGCGCGTGCCTTGCTCGAGGATTTGGCAGGCCGTCCTCCAGCCTATGTCGCGACCATCAAGGGCTTCAACGAAGCGGCACTGACCGCCGCTGTTGGCTCCGGTCCGATCCTGATCAACGGTGGCGGCAACTTCGGCGATCTTTGGCCGGCGCACCAGGATTTGCGGGAAGAGTTGCTGCGGCGATTCCCCGGTCGGCCGATCATCCAGCTGCCGCAATCGATCAAGTTCCATGACCTCGGCCGTGCGCAGCGTTTCGCAGAGCTCGGCCGGCAGCACGGCAACTTCACGCTGATGGTGCGCGACGAGGCAAGCCGCGAGTTCGCCCGTGAAGCGCTGGGGATCGAGGCTCCGCTGGTGCCCGATTGCGCGGTCTACCTTGGGCCGCAACAGCGCCGCGCGACGCCTGATGTCGCGACGGTCCTGCTGCTGCGCACGGATGAAGAGCGGGCGGGCGTGGAGCGGGGAGCCTTCGGCTCGCTCGAAAACTCACGCCTCGTCGACTGGATCGAGGAGCCCGCCAATCTGTTCAAGAATGCAAAGCGTCGGGCTCGCGTCGAAGCGCTCATGCGGGGTCAATTCTCTCGTTCGGCCAGGCGGCTCACCCTGTTCGATCGGCTTGCCCGGCAGCGCCTTGAACGTGGGCTGGCGATGCTGTCGGAGGGCGAGGCGGTCATCACGGATCGGCTGCATGGCCACATCCTGTCGCTGCTGCTCGACATGCCCCACGTCGCGCTCGACAACAGCTATGGCAAGGTTTCCGGCTACATCGGGGCCTGGAACCGGAACTATGAGCACCTTCGGCTGGCAACGAGCGTGGAAACGGCGCTGGCCGGGCGCGGGGAGCTTGCGCGATAATGTGTGATACCGTCGACAAGCTATACTTCAGCGCGATCATTCCTACGCATCTGCGGCCGGACCTGCTTTCCGAGGCCATTTCGAGTGTCGCTGCTCAGTCCCTCCGACCGCTCGAGCTCATCGTCGTGAGCGACGTGGATGACGCGGACACAAGGGAACTGATCGCGGCCCGTCAGCCTGCCATTCCTTTCCCCTTGCGTTACGTCGTCAACCGCCCCGAGCCGGGAGCCTGCGGTTCGCGCAACCTCGGCGCGCAGCTGGCGGTCTGTGACTGGTTGGCGTTCCTCGATGACGACGACGTCTGGCGGCCCGAATTTCTGCGTCGCTGTGCCGAGGCCGCTCTCCTCGATAACGCGACCCTGATCCTGGCACCGCTGGTTGAATGCTCACCGGAGCGGGAAGATCGCGTTCGGAGATTTCCCGAAGGCCTCGACTCACATTCGCTCTTCACGGTCCCGGGTGGCATGACGGGCAGCAACTTCGCCATCACTCGCGACCGTTTCCTGGCGGTTGGCGGGTTCGATCCGGAAGTTAGCGTCTTCAATGACTGGGATCTGCTGTTCCGCCTGATCGCGGCGGACCCGCACTACGCGGTTCTCGACGAACCACTGGTGGAGTGGAGACAGCACGTCGGCGAGCGCATCGGTTCACGGTCGCTGAAGCGCGCGCAGGGCCTGGACTTCTTCGTCGACCGTTATTCGGAATATATGCCACCGGAACTCGTCGCCGAATTGCGGGCGACTGCGGCTTCGATACGCCGTGACCTGAGCGCGAACTGGACGGGATACGTTGAGCACAGCCTGGCGATAGCGCGGGCGCGCGGGGTAACGGGCGTGTTGAAGAAGAAGCTAGGTCTGGCTCGTCCATGAAGGTGAAGGTCGTCGTCGTCAGCCTCGATACAGCCAGCGATCGGCGCGCACGTTTTTCCGCGACGGTTCCGGCGGACTCTCTCGACTGGGAGTTCTTCGACGCCCATCGCGGTCTCGCCCCGGGCCTGCGTTACGATGAAGCGGAGGCCATCCGTCGCAAGGGCCGGCCCCTTAAGCCCGGAGAGCTCGGCTGTTATTCGAGTCATTACGCAATCTGGCAGCAACTCCTCGAGAGTGACGACGACGCTTACATCGTTCTCGAGGACGATGTTGTTCCGGACTGGAAGTTCCTGGCAGCCCTGGCCCGGGAGCCGCTGGTCCAGCGCGGCATTCGCTACCTGAGGCTTTACTACAAATATCCCGCTCGCTACCTTGTGCGGGAGCGGAACTTCGTGCGTCGCTCCACCTCGATCATCGAGCTGCTCGATCTTGCCTTCGGCACCCAAGGCTATGTCGTCACCAAACCGGCGGCGGAAGTTTTCGTAAAGACCTTCCGCAATGTCGTCCGCCCGGTCGATGACCAGCTCGACCGTCACTGGGAGCACGGTGTTCCCAACCTAAGCGTCTTCCCGTTCCCGCTGTTTGAGATGATGCTCGAATCAGACATTGGCGACGACCGGTTCGCGGCGCAGCCGCCAAGGACGCTGGCGCGACGCATGGACATGTGGCGCGACCGGGTAAGCAAGCGGCTGGCTATTGCTCGCCGCCGTCGGGATGTTGGCATCGCTGGGAGGTAGACTTCCCGGCCGAGGCGCCTCGACAAGCCCGGCCTGCGCGGTAAGGGGCGGCTCCATGAGTCTTACCGTTGCCGCTCTTTACTGCTTCGCGCCCTTTGACGAGCCCGCGGCACTGCGCCAGCCGCTGCTCGACCTGTGTGCGAGACAGGGGATCAAGGGCACGCTGCTGCTTGCGCCCGAGGGGATCAACGGAACGATCGCGGGCAGCGCCGCGGCCATCGCGGCAACGATCGAGCATATCCGGTCCCTGCCCGGCTGCGCGGAACTGGACGTCAAGTATTCGTTCGCCTCGACCATGCCGTTTCAGCGGCTCAAGGTGCGATTGAAAAAGGAAATCGTGACCATGAAGGTGCCGGGTATCGATCCGGCGCGTGATGCCGGGCGCTATATCGATCCCGGCGGGTGGAACGCTTTGATCGATGACCCCGATACCGTGCTGATCGATACCCGGAACGCCTTCGAAGTGGGTTACGGCACTTTTGACGGCGCGGTGAATCCCCATACCAGGGCCTTCGGCGACTTTCCCGACTGGTGGCGCGCCAACGCCGAGACATTTGCGGGCAAGCAGGTCGCAATGTTCTGTACAGGCGGCATACGCTGCGAGAAGTCGACCGCCTTCCTCCGCGCACAGGGTGTCGAAGGCGTAGTCCACCTGAAAGGCGGGATCCTAGCCTACCTCGAACAGGTGCCCGAGAGCGAAAGCCGATGGCAGGGTAGCTGCTTTGTGTTCGACGAGCGGGTCAGCGTGGGGCACGGGCTGGTCGAGGTCGGAGAGAAGCCCGAAAGCGGTTCGCAGCCTGACGACAGGGGCTAGCGCTCCAGGCGCTTACTCACGGCCTCAAGTTCGTGGCGGGGCACCTTCTTGCCCTTGGTTCGGCTGGTGAGATGGAACTGGCCGCACCGATCGCAACGATAGGGACGGAGCCGCAAGCCATCGCGTCGCGCCGATGCGGTCGCCTCGTCTTTCGAGCTGTACCGCACCTTCTTCCTGCAGATGCTTAGCCTGGTCCGCACGCTGTCTCTCCAGCCATTGGCCGCTGCTTATGCAGTCTGGCCTTCCAGCCGTTCGCTTGCGGCCATCCAGCGCAATTCCGCTTGCTCCAATTCCTCAGCGATTTGCGCCCTACGCCGAGCAAGCTCGCCCATCGTCAGGGCGCGCAGGGCCGGTTCCGCCGCGGCGGGATCGGCCATGGCAAGGTCGATGCTGGTGGCCTGGGCTTGCAGGCGCGCGATGGCCGCTTCTGCGTCGGAAACTTCCTTGCCGATCTGCTTGGCCTGCTCACGCGCTTGCGCGGCGGCCTTGCGGTCCTTCTTTTCGCCTTTCGGCCGCGAGCCGGTCTTCGGCTGGTTACGGCCCAAGACGAAGTCGATGTAGTCTTCGATACTGCCCGAGTAGTCCACCGCGGTACCGTTATCGACCAGCACCAGCCGGTCGGCAGTCAGTTCGACCATGTGACGGTCGTGGCTGATCAGGATGACCGCCCCGTCGAAGTCGTTGAGGGCCTGGACCAGAGCCTCGCGGGCATCGACGTCGAGGTGGTTGGTGGGCTCGTCAAGGATCAACAGGTGCGGCGCATCGCGCGTGATCAAGGCCAAGGCCAGACGCGCGCGCTCGCCACCGGAGAGTTGGCCGACCTTCGTCGTGGCGCGATTGCCCGAGAAACCGAACCGGCCCAGCTGCGCCCTGACCGCGCCGGGCGTCATGCCTTTCATGGCACGGGTCATATGCTCGAGCGGAGTATCATCGGACGCGAGTTCCTCCACCTGATACTGCGTGAAATAGCCTACGCGCATCCGCCCGGAGGCCTGCATCTGACCATCGAGCGGGCTCAGCTGCGCCGCAAGCAGGCGTGCAAGCGTGGTCTTGCCGTTACCGTTGCGGCCGAGCAGCGCAATGCGGTCGTCCGGATCGATCCGCAGGTTAAGCCGCTGCAGGATCGGTTTCCCGCCATAGCCCACGGCCGCGAGGTCGAGCGTAATCAGCGGCGGGCGCATCTCGTCGGGGCTCGGGAAGTCAAAGCTCAGGCTCGGGTCTTCCATCAGCGCTGCGATGGGCTGCATCTTGGCCAGCATCTTGGCGCGCGATTGCGCTTGTTTTGCCGTGGAGGCGCGGGCGCTGTTGCGCGCCACATAGTCCTGCAGCCTGGCGCGCTGGGCATCTTGCGAGGCCTTCGCTGCTGCCAGCTGGGCGGCTCGCTCGGCCCGCTGGGTTTCGAAGGCGTCGTAGCCGCCGGGGTAGAGCGTGAGCTTGCCGGCTTGCAGGTGGACGATCGTATCGACCACGTTGTTAAGCAGGTCGCGCTCGTGGCTGATGATGATCAGGGTGCCGGGGTAGGCCTTGAGGAAGTTCTCCAGCCACAGCGTCGATTCGAGATCGAGGTGGTTCGACGGTTCGTCGAGCAGGAGTACGTCGGGCGCCGAGAACAAGAGCGCTGCCAGCGCGACGCGCATCTTCCAGCCACCGGAGAAGCTGTCGAGCGGCCGAGCCTGCATGTCTTCGTCGAAGCCGAGCCCGGTCAGGATGATCGCGGCGCGCGACGGGGCGGTGTAGGCGTCGATGGCCAGCAGGCGTTCATGTATGTCGCCAAGTCGGTCGGGGTCGGTGCAATGTTCTGCTTCGTCAAGCAATTGGGCACGCTCGACGTCCGCAGACAGGACCGCATCGAACGGAGTGATGGTGCCGTTGGGTGCCTCTTGGGCGATATAGCCGAGCTTCGTGCGGCGAGGCATTTCGATCGATCCTTCGTCAGGATCGAGCTGGCCGACCAGGACTTTCATCAAGGTCGATTTGCCCGCGCCATTGCGGCCGATCAGCCCGACGCGGCCGCCCGGAGGGATCGCGGCCGAGGCGCGATCGAGGATGGTGCGGCCGCCGAGGCGCACGGTGATGTTGTTGATGGTGATCATGTCCGGCGGGCCCCCTAGCAGGGCATCGGACCAATCCCAACCGGCGGATTGAGGATTCCGGTCGGGGCTTGGCCCGTCAGTCGGTCTCGTCGTCGATCAGGATGCGGCTGGCGGCGCCATCGGGGTCCTCGAACTGCCCACTGCGCAGCGCCCAGAAGAAGCCCGCGAGCCCTAGTAACCCCAGGCCGAGTGCGACCGGTATCAGGAAGAGGAGACTTGTCACCGGGCGATCCTCGCAAGCCGGAGCGAGTTTGCGATCACGATCAAGGAACTGGTCGACATGGCGAGGGCAGCGACCAGTGGGGTGACGAAACCTGCCATCGCTAGCGGAACGGCGAGCACGTTGTACCCGATCGCCAGCGCGAAGTTCTGTTTCACCACCCGCGTCGTTGCCCGCGCGGCCCTCACAGCGCGGGGGATCGCCAGCAGCGAGTCCTGGGTAAAGACAAGGTCGGCGGACTGGAGGCCGACGTCGCTTGCAGAGCCGGGCGCCATTGACGCATCGGCGGCGGCGAGGGCGGGGCCATCGTTGAGGCCGTCGCCCACCATCAGGACGCGCCGCCCCGCGGCCTGCAATCTGCCAATGAGGGCCTGCTTGTCCGCCGGCGACGTCATGGCCTGCGCGCTGAGGCCCGTGGCGCGCGCGACTTCGGCGACGGCGGGGACGCTATCGCCGGACAGAATCGACGCCTCGATCCCCAGAGTACGCAGCTCGGCCAGCGCTTCGGCGTAATCGGGCCGCAGGTGATAGGCGTAAGGGATCAGCCAGGTCGGCTTGCCCTCAACAAAAAGACTCACGGCGATGCCGCTGGCGGCCTCGGGCCTGCGGAGGGCGACTTCCAGGCCGAGCCATCGGGCGAAGATGCCCTCGCCGGCTCGCTCCTCGACCGCGTCGAGCTCAGCCGCCCGGTGGCCGTCGGCGGAAAGAGATGCCGCCAGGGCACGTGAAAGCGGGTGGCCGCTATGTGAAGCGAGGGCCAGCGCCACCGATACCGCTACCGGATCGATCGCCGAGAGTACTGCCGGATCGGGTTGGGGCCGGCTCATCGTCAGTGTCCCGGTCTTGTCGAACAAGGCGCGGTCTACGAGTGCGATCCGCTCAAGCGCCGAGCCATCCTTGACCATGATACCCGCCCGCATCAGTGCCCCACTGGACACGACTTGCGCCACCGGTACCGCCAGCCCGAGCGCACAGGGACATGTGATGATCAGCACGGCTACGCCGATCACCAATGCCTGGTAGACACTGGCCCCCCCAATCAGCCACCCCCCCACCGACAGCGCCGCCAGCGTATGGACCGCCGGCGCGTAGAGCCGCGAGGCCCGGTCCGCGAGGCGGACGTAGCGCGAGCGACTCTGCGTGCTCGCCTCCATCAGCCGCACGATCTCGGCCAGCGTCGTGTCGTAGCCGGTATGGCTCACCCGCACGTCGACCGGGCCGGTGAGATTGAGCGTCCCCGCAAGAACGCCGTCGCCCACTTGCGCGGCGACAGGGCGGCTCTCCCCGGTCAAGAGTGACTGATCGAATTGGCTCGCCCCGCTCACCACCTCACCATCGGCGGCAAGGCGTTCGCCCGCCACGACGCGCAGGATCATGCCGGGGCGCAAGGCATCGGTCGCCTGCCACGCAAGGGTTCCATCTTCGCTCACGACGGTCGCACCCTGGGGGGCCTGGCTAATCAGAGCATCGACCCCCGTCCGCGCCCTGTCGCGCATCATCGCATCAAGCGCGCGGCCGGCGAGCAGGAAAGTCAGCAGCATCAGGGCGCCGTCGAACCAGGCATGCCTGCCATGGACCGCGGTTTCGTAAAGGCTCAGCCCGCTGGCGATGAGCACGCCGAGGCTGATCGGCACGTCCATGTTGGTGTGCCCCTTGCGCAGGGCTCCAAGGGCGGACCGGAAGAACGGCTGCCCGGCGTAGGCAATCGCGGGAACGCCGATCAGGGCACTGAGCCAGTGGAACAAGTCGCGGGTCGAACCTTCGGCGCCCGACCACACGCTGACCGAGAGCAGCATGACATTCATCGCCGCGAAGCCGGCGACTGCCAGTGGTGCGAGCAACTGACGGGCGGCGGAGTCCGGACGAGCGGAGCCGTTGACACGGGTCTGGGCCTCGAAGCCGAGGTCGGCCAGGGCATGCACCAGCTTGCGCCGGTCGAGCCCCTCTTCGTGACTGACCGAGACCATGCGCGCCGACAAGTTTACACGGGCCTCGGCGACGCCCGGAACCGCCGACAGGCCGCGTTCGATCTTGCTCATGCACCCGGCGCAATGAGCGCCCGGAACGGCCAGCGTGGTTCGCTCCAGCCGCTCGGACTCGAGCGCCACGGCCGTCATCGCAAGGTCTCCTCGCGACGCCACACCTGGCCGCCGCCCCGCGCCAGTTCGAGCCTCAGAGTCCAGCGGCCCTCTGGCAAGACCTCTTGCGAGAGGAAGCGTCCTTCGTCGATGCCGTCGAATGCGATCGGAATGTCGGCCACCCTACCGAGCGGATGACGCGCCATGCCGGTAAGCCTGGTGCCCGCCGGGGCGCCCGTGACCGCGACCGCCAAACGCCCGTCGGGCCGCCATGTGGTCACCACGTCCCACCCCAGTTCCTCCTGCTCCTTGGCGGCATCGAGCCAGACGTTGAACTTCTGGCTGGCGACGTAGGAATTCTCGACCACGATGCCGCCGAAGGTGGACGAGGCAAGGCGGGCCATGGTGAAGTTGACCGCGATCACGACGGCGAAGAAGGCCACGAGGATCGTGGCCATATGCCAGCCGGTGAATGGCCTGCTCATCGTGTGTCCTCCGGTGCTTCAAATCTGGTTGCGCCCGCCGCCCGCTCCGGCCGTTCGCCCTGAGCCGTAGCAGCGAAGTCGAAGGCTTGGGGCCGGCTACCAGCCGGCGCGATGACGTAGACGCGCAGCGGCAGCGTGGTGTCGGGCGGCACCTCGCGGACGATTTGCCGCGCGGCATCCTGCCGGGACATGTCGTCGGTCCACATTCCGGCCGCAGGAAAGCCTTTGAGATCGAGCTGCACCCAGCGCGGCCGGCTCTGCATATTCCGGAGCTTGACGATGTAGGCGTTGCGGACGCTACCGTCGCTTAGGAGCATGAACGAAGGGTTGCGGTCCGGCTCGATCGAGATCCCCAGGTGGGTTCGGGTGCCAAGGGCAAACAGCAGCGCGAGGCCGATGCCCGCCCAGATCGTGAAATAGATCACCGTGCGCGGCCGCATTAGCGTTCGCCACGCCGGACGGGGCTGGCCGCCTGCCGCTTCGTTGCGGCAATCCTCGAGGGTCGCATAATCGATTAATCCGCGCGGCCGGCCCACCTCTTTCATCACCCGATCGCAAGCGTCGATACATAGCGAGCAGGTTATGCAAGCGACGTCGGGCCCCTTGCGAATGTCATAGCCGGTGGGACAGACCGCCACGCACAAGTTGCAGTCGATGCAGT
Organism: Croceibacterium selenioxidans; assembly: GCF_018599195.1. Taxonomy (GTDB): domain Bacteria; phylum Pseudomonadota; class Alphaproteobacteria; order Sphingomonadales; family Sphingomonadaceae; genus Croceibacterium_A; species Croceibacterium_A selenioxidans. The sequence goes on from NZ_JAHFVK010000001.1 coordinate 112,787, forward strand.
CGCCCAAAGCGCCGGGATCCTTCTCGGCCTTCTTGACGCTGCCCCGGGGCTCTCCCCGCCAATCCTTGTAGGTAACGATCAGCGATCTTTCATCGATTAGTGCACCCTGGATGCGCGGCCAGGGACACATGTAGAGGCACACCTGCTCGCGCATGAATCCGCCGAGCCAGAAGGTGGTGGCGGTCAACACCGCCACTGTCCCATAGGCCACGGGGGCCGCCTCGCCGCTCCAGAAATCGCGGGTCAGCGTCGGGGCGTCGGCGAAATACATGATCCACGCGCCGCCGGTCCAAAAGGCGATGACCAGATAGATCGTCCATTTCCCCACCCGCCGGGCCGCCTTGCCTGCGCTCCACGGCGCCGCGTCGAGCCGCATGCGAGCATTGCGATCCCCGTCGACGAAGCGGTCGACGTGCTGGAACAGATCGGTCCACACCGTCTGCGGGCACGAATAACCACACCACGCGCGCCCGACGGCACTGGTGACCAGAAACAGGCCGACTCCGGCCATGATCAGCAGTCCGGCGACGAAGTAGAACTCTTGCGGCCAGATCTCGATGCCAAACATGTAGAAACGCCGATTGGCGAGGTCGATCAGGACTGCCTGGTCCGGCGCGTAAGGACCGCGATCCCAACGTACCCAAGGCGTACCGTAATAGATGGTCAGGGTGACGAACATCACCAGCCACTTGAAGCGGCGGAAGGGTCCGTCGATCCGTCGCGGGTGGACGGGCTGGCGCTTGGCGAAGAGCTTGGTTGGGCTGTCCGGCGCTATGCGCTCAACGCTGCTCATCGGCCTGGTCCGCCGCGTTCGCGGCAACTTCCAAGAATTGCTCACCGCCCCCCAACGAATGGACGTAGGCTGCCAGCATCCGGACAGTCACGGGATCGAGACGGTGCTTCCAGGCGGGCATCACGCCGTGGCGCGGCTGCCGGATCTGTTGCCCGATGCTCTCCCGTGTCCCGCCATAGAGCCAGATCGCATCCGCGAGATTAGGCGCTCCCAGCTCTCGATTGCCGGTGCCGGCGGGACCGTGACAGGCCGCGCAATTGTCCGCGAACAACTGTGCGCCCGCGGCATCGCCCTTCGACTTGCCCGACAGGCTCATGATGTGATCGGTCACTTGCGCGATCTGGTCGGCACTGAGCGCGCCACCGAAAGCCGGCATAAGGCTGGTGCGCGTCGCGTCCACACCAGGCTGGCGGATGCCGTGGAGCAGCGTGTACTCGATCGTCTTGAGGTCTCCGCCCCACAACCAGTCATCGTCATTGAGATTGGGATAGCCAGCCGAACCGGCAGCGCCGGATCCGTGGCACTGGACGCAGTTGACCTTGAACGCCGCCCTCCCACCGGAGACCGCGGCCCGCATGAGCGCAGGATCGTCAGGTAAGCGTTCGATCGGCGTGGTGGCGAGCTGCGCGAACAGCGCCGCGCGGCCGTCTCGCTCCAGCTGCATCTCCCGGTCGAAGTCGCCGCGGCTGGTCCAGCCGAGAACTCCCTCCGTACCTTTCTCGACCAGCGGCCAGGCCGGATAGGCGATGGTGTAGCCGATAGCGAAGAGCACGGTTGCGAAGAAGGTCCACAGCCACCAGCGCGGCATCGGCGTATCGAGTTCCTCGATGCCGTCCCATTCGTGACCGACGGTTTCGGTGCCGGTCGCTTCGTCGAGGCGCCTATTCGCCATCGTGGTCATCCTTGAAAATCAGATTGGCCGCGTCGCTGTTGCGCCGTCTGGCGCCGGGGCGGAATGGCCAGAGCGCCAGCGTCAGGAACACCAGCAGCATGACTAGCAAGCCCCAGCTGTCTGCTAGGTGGCGCAGCATGTTGTAAGTCGAATGCGTGCTCACCGCCCCGTCTCCTGCACCAGTTCTTCCTGGGCGGCGGCGGCGTTGACGTCGACCAGGGTGCCGAGCATCTGGAGGTAAGCGACGAGGGCATCCATCTCGGTCACGCGCCCCGGGTCGCCGTCAAAGTCGCGGATCTGCGCTTTGGGATAGCGGGTCTCCAGATCGCCCGCGTCGGCATCCGGGTCGGCCTGCGCGGTGATGTCGGCGATCGCCATTTTCAGGTCGCGGTCGGTGTAGGGGACTCCGACCCGACGCAGCGCGCGCAGCCGTGCCTCCGGATCGCCGATGTCGAGGTTGGTTTCGGCAAGAAAGCCGTACTTCGGCATCACCGTCTCGGGCACCACGCTTTGCGGGTCCTTGAGGTGCTGCACGTGCCACTCGTCCGAATAGCGACCGCCGACGCGCGCAAGGTCCGGTCCGGTGCGCTTGGAGCCCCACTGGAAGGGGTGGTCGAACATCGATTCCGCCGCGAGGCTGTAGTGGCCGTAACGCTCCGCTTCGTCGCGAAACGGACGGATCATCTGGCTGTGGCAGGCGTAGCAGCCTTCGCGGATGTAGATGTCGCGCCCGGCCTGCTCGAGCGGAGTGTAAGGGCGCATCCCCTCCACCTTCTCGATCGTGTTGTCGATCCAGAACAACGGCGCGATCTCGACAATGCCGCCGATCGCGACAGTGACGAAGGCGCCAAGGGCGAGCAACGTCACGTTGCGTTCGAGCTTCTTATGGCGCTGGGCCAAACCGGTCATGATTTGATTTCCTATTCGGCCGGAACTGCGACGATCGGGCGATCCTTGGCGGGGTCGAAGGCGGCGTCGCTCATCGGAGCTTCGGTCCGCAGATGGCCGAGGATCGTGGCCCAGACGTTCCAGACCATGACCAGGCCGCCTGCGAGGTACAGCGCCCCACCCAGCGCCCGCAGCGCGTACATCGGATGGATCGCGGCAACGGTGTCGGCGAAGCTGTTCACCAGATAGCCGTCGGCCCCGAATTCGCGCCACATCAGGCCCTGGGTGATCCCGGCCACCCACATGCTTCCGGCGTAGAAAACGATTCCCATGGTCGCGAGCCAGAAGTGCCAATTGACCATGCGCAGGCTGTAGAGCCGCTCCCGCCCCCACAGCCGCGGCACGAGATAGTAGACGGCGGCGAAGGTAATCAGGCCGTTCCAGCCAAGCGCTCCGGAATGCACATGGCCAATGGTCCAGTCTGTGTAGTGCGACAGCGCGTTGACGCTCTTGATCGACATCAGCGGGCCTTCGAAGGTGCTCATGCCGTAGAAGGCGAGCGACATCACCATCATGCGGATGATGGGGTCGGTGCGAATCTTGTCCCACGCGCCGTTGAGCGTCATCAGGCCGTTGATCATGCCGCCCCAGCTCGGCATCCACAGCATGACCGAAAACACCATGCCCAGCGTCTGCGCCCAGTCGGGCAGCGCCGTGTAGTGGAGGTGATGCGGACCCGCCCAGATGTAGAGGAAGATCAAGCTCCAGAAATGGATGATCGACAGGCGATAGCTGTATATCGGCCGTTCCGCCTGCTTGGGCACGAAGTAGTACATCATCGCCAGGAACCCGGCGGTGAGGAAGAAGCCGACCGCGTTGTGGCCGTACCACCACTGCACCAGCGCCCCCTGCACTCCGGCGAACAGCGGGTAGCTCTTCGATCCGAACAGGCTCACCGGCATGTCGAGGTTGTTGACGACGTGAAGCATCGCCACCGTGATGATGAACCCGAGGTAGAACCAGTTGGCGACGTAGATGTGCGGTTCCGAACGCTTGACGATCGTGCCGACGAATACCGCGAGGTAGGCGAGCCAGACGATCGTCAGCCACCAGTCCACGTACCATTCGGGCTCGGCATATTCCTTCGACTGAGTGACGCCGAGCAGGTAGCCAGTCGCAGCGAGGACGATGAATAGCTGGTAGCCCCAGAATACGAACCGGGCGAGCTGCGGAAAGGCCAGCCGGGCGCGGCAGGTGCGCTGAACGACGTAGAAGCTGGTCGCGATCAGCGCATTGCCGCCGAAGGCGAAGATCACCGCCGAAGTATGCAGCGGCCGAACGCGTCCGAAGTTGAGGTAGGGTTCGAAGTTAAGCTGCGGATAGGCCAACTGAAGGGCGATGAAGACGCCGACCAGGAAGCCGACGATGCCCCAAAACACGGTGGCGATCACGCCCCAGCGGATCGGATCGTCGTCATAGCGCGAAGGATCGGCCGGAGCGCGCAGGATGCCGTTGGCGACCGCGGTGTAGTCGACGTTGGTCATGCTCACGATGAGGCACACCCCCGCCGCCAGCGCGACGATGGTCATGTGCGCGGCGTATCCCGCGTCCTGCGCCAGCGCCACGGCGACGATGGCCAGAAGGATGACCACGAACCAGAACCCGGTCCGCGTTACGATAGTGTCCATGTCATGCTCGATTTTTGATTTGGGCGTTCCGGTAGCCTTACCGAGGGTCCCTGACTTTGACGGGGGTCAAGATTGCGGGCCCACGGCGCGGCTTTGCGGCGATGGAGGCGATCTTTCGCCCAAATGCGTACCCGAAAGACTACCGCTTTGGAGAGGTCGCCTGCCCATCGGGACTATGGAGGTCTGTAGATGCCGCGGTGTTTCCGTATGAGCTAAAGAAAAGGGAATCTCTGAGTGAGGATTTCCCGTGACAGCGATCGGTAGAGCACCAGAAATGCGGCGGGACAGGCTTGTTGGCAATAAACTGTTGACGCTCGATCAGTGCCTTAACCTCGACAATGCCGCGGCGATGGAGCTCTATTCGCAGCACTTGAATAAATACATGCTGCAGGTGTTCGATATTCTTGGCCTGCGAGACATCGATATCGCCAGCGCTCAGGGCGCCGAGATTACACTCGGAAGCGGCCGCAAGATTCTGGATTTCTCAGGCGGCTTCGGAGTTCTCGGGCTTGGCCACAACCATCCGCGGATCATCGCTGCGGAGCGGCGGTGCCATGACGAGAAGGTGATCGATTGCATCAAGATCGCGCCGCACAAGCTCCAGGGCGCGCTGGCCTACAATATCTCGCGCATGCTGCCCGAGCCGCTCGACGTTTCCTTTTTGGCGGTGTCCGGTGCCGAGGCCAACGAGGCGGCGATGAAGCTTGCCGAGCGAGTCCAGACGCCGAAGGGCAAGACCAAGTTCCTGTGCATGCAGGGCGCCTTCCACGGCAAAACTCACGGAGCGTTGTCCCTGACAACGGCGACCGATGTCCAGACGGGCTTCCTCCTGGGCGTTCCCAAGGAAAACATGATCTACGCCGAATTCGGCAACATCGAATCCGTGCGCGAGGCCATTGAGAGGGAGACCCGCGGCAAGGGCAACCGGATTATCGCCGGCATCGTCGAGACGATCCGCGGAACATCGTGCGAGACGCCGCCACCGGGCTACCTCGAGGAATTCGTGCGCATCTGCCGAGAAGCCGACATCCTGACGATCTTCGACGAGATCAAGGTCGGGATGGGGCGGACCGGGCAGTTCTGCGCGTTCCAGCACTCCGAGGCGGTCCCCGACATCGTCACCATGGGCAAGACCCTGGGCGGTGGCAAACGCGAGATGGCGGCGATGGTCACCTCACAGGCGCTGTGGGACAAGGCTTATGGCAACAAGAACGACTGCAATCTCCACAGCTCGAGCTTTAGCGGGATGGGCGAATCCTGCGCCGTCGCGATCGAGACGCTCAACATTCTGGAGGGCGAGCGGCTCATCGAACGCGCGGGCCGCATCGGCGAACATTTGAAAGCCGGTCTTGCCCGCCTCAAGGTCAAATACCCCAACACCATCGTCGAGCTCAGAGGCAAGGGCTGCTTCCAGGCGGTGCGCTTGAATTTCGGAGAAGAGCTTGCCGCGAAGCTGGTCGATATCCGCACGAATCCGCTGTTCGTCACGTATCAGACGGTTCTGATCGGAGCGCTGACCCGGGAGTTGTTCGAGCGGCACTCGATCCTGGCACATTTCCAGCCGGGCGCGCGCGAAGTCCTGCACCTCATGCCTCCCTACATCGTCGACGAAGCCCAGGTCGACCGGCTGGTCGATGCGCTGGATGACATTCTCGGCCGCGGAATTGCCGATGCGACGGTCCGCTTCGTAGCTAAGAACATCAAGCGGGTGTTTGGCTGATGGCCAGTCTCTTCTCCACTCCGGCCTTAAGTCGAAGCCGGGACAGCGGGACCACCCAGGCAACGCTGTTACTGGCGTGGCTCGCCGTCCTGATTCCCTCCATCGGTCTGTTCGTGGCCAACACCTGGCAGGGCATCGGCATCTATATCGACAGCACCCGCTACATGGGTTTGAGCCCGGTGGGATACGATGCGCCGATGTATCACTGGCTGCTGGTCGGTGGACACGCGCTCGGGTTCAGCTTCGACGCCGTGGCGATCTTCCTCGCGGCGATCTTCGTCGTCGCCAATGTCAGCCTCATCTTTACGCTCATCGCGCGGGCTACGAAGGGCTGGGTGTTCGCCTTCGTCGGCACCGCCCTGATCGCGTTCTCACCTCAATTCGTGACGATGCACACTGGCGCGTTGTCGGAGCCGCCCTTCCTGCTGTGTGTGCTCCTGACCTTGTGGGCGATCCTGAACTACTTCGAGAACGGGCGGCTTTCCTGGCTCATTGCCGCCGCCCTCCTGATCGCGATCGGATCGCTGACCCGGTTCACCATGCCGCCGCTCGGCGCGGCGATCGCCGGCGTGTTCCTGCTCGATCCTCGAAGGGAATTAGCCGCGAAAGTCAGAGATATCGCCATTCTCGGCGGATTGAGCGGATTGCTGTTCTTCAGCTGGGTGGTGATCAGTCAGTTGGAAGTGGGTCGATCGATCGGTCGCGATCTCTGGTTCTACGGGACGATGGGCCCGGCGGAGTGGCGCGCCAGCTTTGGGGCAATGGCGGCGTGGATCCTGCCCAAGCCGGCTCCCTTCTCGCTGCGCATTCTCGCGGTACTTGCCGTGGTCTGCTTCGCCGGCTGGCGTTGGTTGATTACGGCCAGGCAATTGCGCCGCGACCCCGAAGTGGGGATCGACGATGCGGCGATATCCCTGCCGCTCATGCTTGGGGCCTTCTTCGTCTTCTACCTGGCCTTTGTGGGGTTGTCGGTATCGATCGAGGCCAATCTCAGCCTGACCGGCCGATACGCTTTCCCGGCCTACGTTCTTCTCGTCATGCTGGTGTCGATAGAGGCCTCGAAGCTGTCGCGAGACATCCTTGTCGAGCGCTTGGCGCTCTACTGCCTCGCCGCGCTTTCGGTTGTCGTGCTCGGTGGCCACTTGGTCCGGACGAGCGTACGGACCATCGAAGTGGCTCGCGAGGGATACGGCTTCCAGTCGATCCAGTGGCGCAACTCGCCCACGATGGCCACGGTCGAAGCGCTGCCGGCGGGGACCCGGATTTATTCGAACGCTCCCGACGTGATCGCTTACATGACGGGGCGGACAGCCCAGTTCATTCCGCATGAGAAGCAGTTGCGCACGAACCTGCCCGAGCCCGGCAATCCGCTCGAAAAGCAACTCGGGCGCGTTCGCGAAGAGGCGAACTCTGGCGAGATCGCCGTCGTGTTTTTCGACGGCATCGACTGGCGGTTCTACCTGGCGGACGAGCAAGTTCTCGCGGCTCGACTGCCGGCGATGCTCGTGGGGTCCTTCGCCGACGGCAGGGTCTACCGCGTGGTCTCCGACGGCAACGAGAGGGCTCAGCGTGACTGAGGTCATCGCCCCCGTCGCGTCGCGGCAATCGAGGCTGAGCGACTACTTGTCGCTGGCGCGCTTCGATCACATCACCAAACATATCTTCATTTTGCCCGGCCTTGTCCTGGCTTATGCGCTGCGTGAGCCCTCACTGGCCGATGCACTGTGGAAGGTTCCGGTCGGTTTCCTGTCGGCCATCGCGATCGCTTCGGCGAACTACGTCATCAACGAGTGGCTGGACCGCGAGTTCGACGCCCACCATCCAACAAAGTCGCGCCGGGCAGCTGTCGCCTGCTCGCTCTCGCCCGGTCTCGTCACGGTCGAATACCTGATCTTTGCGCTGCTCGGCATGACGCTCGCCAAGACGCTGGGCAGCTATTTCTTCCTGGTCTCGGCCGCGTTTCTGATCTCGGGACTGATCTATAACGTCCGTCCGATCCGCTCGAAGGATCGCCCGTTCGTCGACGTGATCTCGGAATCGGTCAATAACCCGATACGGCTGACTCTCGGCTGGCTGATGATCGATCAGACCAGCTTCCCGCCCCTCAGCTTGCTGCTGGCCTATTGGTTCGGCGGGGCTTTCCTGATGGGGTCAAAGCGCCTGTCGGAATATCGCGATATCGTGGCGAGCGAGGGGATTGCGACGCTGCAACGCTACCGCCGTTCGTTCAGCGGCTATACGGCGGAAAGCCTGACGGTCAGTTGCCTGATCTACGCCATGGTCTCGTCGTTCTTCGTCGGCGTGTTCCTGATCAAGTACCGGCTGGAATTTCTCCTCGCATTTCCCTTCATCGTGGGCTTGTTCGGATGCTATTTCTGGCTGGCGATGATCAAGAATTCGATCGCGCAGCGACCGGAGAGGATGTTTCGTTCGCGGCGACTGATGACCACACTGGTGGTGACGGCTCTCGCTCTCCTGCTGCTATCCTTCGTGGACATCCCGGAATTGCGCCAACTGACGGAACGCACGTTCACGCCGGTCGAAATGAGAAGCCCCGGAGGTTAGCTCATGAGGGTCGACTGGTCGGGTATCAAGCTGGTCATCTTCGACGTGGATGGCACGCTCTACGATCAGTGGCCCTTGCGCTTGGACATGGCGCGCGCGCTGGTTGCTGACAGTGTGCAACAGCGCTCTCTCGATACGATCCGCATCCTGTCGACTTTCCGCAAGGTCAGGGAGAGCCTCGGCAATGCCAGGTCGCCAGGCGTCTCCGGAGAACAATATCGTCGCACGGCAAGAGACCGTGGCTGTAGCGAGGCCCATGTCCGGACCATCGTCGAACGCTGGATCGAGCAAGAGCCCCTGTCGCGGCTCAGGCGCCGCAGGACACCGGGGGCGTGCGAGCTTTTCGCTGCCCTGAGAAAGAAGGGGCGCACCATCGCGGCGTGGTCCGACTATCCCGTAGAGTCCAAGCTCTCGAAACTCGAACTGACGGCCGACATCGCGGTTTGCTCGTCGGATCCTGCCGTCAATCGCTTCAAGCCGGACCCGGCAGGGTTGCAGCTCATCCTCGATCGCACGGCCACCTCTCCCCATCAGGCCATCGTCGTGGGTGACCGGTTCGACCGTGATTGGGAGGCCGCGCGCTCCATTTCGGTGCCAACCTTGATCCGATCGTTCAGGTCGAACGACCGCTCGCCAACCTTTCGGGATTTTCGCGACCACGTGTTCGCCCCGATCCTGACGGAATCCGGCCATGCGTAAGGCAGCCGGAAGGGCGATGGACGCGCTGGTCGATACCCTGGCGATGGAGGTGTGCCCGACCGCCAGCGCAGCGGATCGCACGGTGGTGTGCCGATATGTACGAGATACAGTCGAGGTCATGCCAGATTACCTCCGGCTGGGGTTCTGCTGGCTCGCGGTGATGTTCGACTGGTGGAGCCTGCCCTTGCGTGGCGGTCGTTTTCATCGCCTCGATCAGGCGCAGCGACAGGCGCAAGTCGGTGCCTGGCGGACAAGCCGCCTGGGCTTTCGCCGGTCCATGATCGCCTTTTACGCCACGTTCACCGCGTTCGGGCTCTATTCGCAGGTCCAGGACGACGACGGCATCGAAACCGACAAGGTCGCGGCATGAGCCGGCCGGACGTCATGACCACGTCGATCCTGGTGATAGGCTCAGGTCCGGGCGGATGCGTCAGCGGGACCCTCCTGGCCGAAGCCGGGCACGATGTCCTGATGGTGGAAGAAGGAGAGCACCTTTCGCTCGATGCCGCACCCCACTTTTCACGAGAGGAGATGCTCCGCAAATACCGAAACGGGGGCGTGAGCGTCGCGTTGGGACGGCATAAACTGGCCTGGGTCGAAGGGCGCTGCGTAGGGGGAGGAAGCGAAGTCAATCGCGGCCTCTACCGTCGGACGCCCGACTATGTGCTCGAGAGTTGGCGGAAAGACTTCGGCGTCGACAACATCGGCACCCATTCGATGAAGGCTCACTTCACGGCTTGCGAGGAAATCGCTCGGGTCGAATATGTGCCGGGCACGCCATCCGAGATGTCCCAGCGGCTGCAGCGCGGCGCGCAGGCCCTGGGTTGGCAATCGACCGAGGCGCCACGTCTCTTCAGTTACGATCCCGATGGAAACGGTGGCAGAAGGCAATCGATGTCGGAGACTTTCGTCCGGCGTTTTCTGCAGCATGGCGGGCGACTTCACGCTCGAACGCGCATTGATCGCCTTCGCCGTGTATCCGGCGCCTGGATCGCGACAGGCACTACCAAGGACGCCGCCGGACGCTCGCAGCCGATCGAGATACGATCCGAAAGAGTCTTCGTTGCCTGTGGCGCGGTGCAGACACCCGCGCTCCTCAGGCGATCCGGGATCACGCACAATGTCGGCAACAGCTTGCGCTTTCACCCGATGGTCAAAGTGGTGGCCGAATTCGATCGCGACGTGAATGCCGCCGGAGACCTCGACCCGGTTCACCAGATCAAGGAGTTCGAGCCATCCTTCGGCATGGGATGTTCGATCAGCAAGCGGCCGATGCTGGGCGTCGCTCTGTCTGACCGGCATGGCGCCTGGGATCTGGTGCAGGAGCGGTCGAGGCGCATGGGTATCTATTACGTGCAGACGACCGGTGGGTCCGCAACTGTGCGGAATCTCCCTGGCTTTTCCGATCCGCTGGTCAGGATTGGATTCACCGCTGACGATCTCCACGTTCTCGGAACCGGCCTACGGAAGCTTTGCGAAGGCCTGCGTGCTGCCGACGCGGTTCGTGTGATTCCGTGTGTCGCGGGCTACGCCGATGTCGCATCGAAGCGAGGTGTGGAATTCATGCCTTCAAGCCTCGATTCCTCCGACGGAAGCGTCACGTCGGTGCATGTGTTCTCGTCCTGCCCCATGGGTGAGAACGAGAGGCGCACCGCTACCAATTCATTCGGCAAGGTTCACGGGGCCGACGGTCTCTACATTGCCGACGCCTCGCTGCTCTGCACGCCGACGGTGGTGAACCCGCAGGGGACGGTCATGGGCGTGGCCCACCGCAATGTCCTCGACGCAATCGAACGCCGGTTTGGCTGAGCGGGCCGATGCGTCACCTGATCACCGGCGGAACGGGGTTCATCGGCGGCACGATTGCCCGCAAGCTGGCGATGCAGGGCGAACAGGTCCGGGTACTGGACATCGTTGACGATCCGTCCCGGCTTCCGGAAATCGAGTTCCAGCGCGGCTCGGTTACCGATGCAGCCGCCGTGTCGCGTGCGATGAAGGACGTCGACGTGGTCCACCACAACGCGGCCCTGGTTGCTCAGTCGGCCGCGGGGCAACGGTATTACGAGGTCAATCGCGAAGGCGCGCGCAATGTCGCGTTGGCAGCGGCACGCGGCCAAGTTGGGCACATCATCCACCTCAGCACCACGGCCGTCTATGGGCTGACCGGCCCTGGGGCGATCACTAGCTACGTCGTGCCGCGTCCGATCGAGGACTACGGCCGCTCCAAGCTTGCCGGGGAGAGCGCGATGAAGCGGATCAGCGAGGAAGCCTCGATCCCGCTAACAACTATCCGTCCCAGAGTGACCCTCGGCCCAGGCCGCCTCGGCATCTTCCACATCCTATTCGAATGGATCCGCGACGGGGCCTCCATTCCGATCATCGGCAATGGGGCGCAGCGACAGCAGTTCATCCACGTCGACGACCTTATCGCGTTCCATTCGCTTGCGTTGAAACGGCGATTGGAGGGCACTTTCAACGTCGGCACCGACAGCTTCGGAACGCTGCGCCAGGACCTCGAGGGGCTCATCGCGCATGCCGGTAGCGCCTCGCGCGTGCGGCCGCTGCCTGTCTGGCCGGCGGTGCAGTCGCTCCGGGTTCTGCACGCCATGGGTCTTTCAGGGCTGACCCCCTGGCATTACCGGACCTATCATTGCGATTGCTTCTTCGACATTCAGCCGCTTCTGGCGCTCGGATGGAAGCCGGCCCATTCCAACGCTTCGATGCTGCGACAAAGTTACGACTGGTTCGTCCAGCATGCGGGACGCGGAGAGGCGGACACCGCTCATCGGGCCCCTCTGCGACAGGGCGTACTTCGACTCCTCAAGACGCTGGCCTGAAGACCCGTCTTCCCGATTTTGGCGCCAGAATCAGCCAGCCGATCGCGAACAGAGCGGTCGGCAGCCACAGCAAGAGATGCAGCAGCAAGATCACCGCGGCCGCAAAGTCCCGATCGACTCCGACGGCCTGGAATGACAGCACGCCGAAGTAGTCGAAAGACCCGAAGTGCCCTGGCAAGGCGGGGACCAAGGTACCCAGCATTGCGATTGTAAAGGCGAAGAACGGCTTGAGCCACTCGCTGACCGTTCCATCGAGGCTGACCCAGACCGCCAGGGCGAGCACACTCTCCAGCAGCCAGATAAGCAGCGAGAAAGCGATCAACCGGCTCATGCGGCTGAGTGTGCCGGCTTCCTTGATGGCATCCGACATCGACGCGATGCCAGCGCCGATAAGCGCGATCGTGCGCCGCCGAGATTGGCGCAAGCGCTCCCCGAGCCGGCTGAGCGCCAGGGGTGAGAACAGGATCAACACTCCCCCGACGGAGCACGCGATCATAACCCAGCGGAGCCGCTCCAGCACCAGGTCCGAAACCTCGGCGTCGATGGCCATCAGCGCCAGGCAGGCCAACAGGACGATCGTAACCAGATCGAGCAGCCGCTCGAGCAGCATAGCGCCGAGGACCCTTCCTAGCGGGAGGTTCAGGCGATCGTGAAACCAGAAGACACGAAAACCATCACCCAATCGAAACGGAAGGATATCGTTGATTCCAAAGCTCGCGACAAAGGGCGCCACGGTGGGAAGGAAGCGAATCTCGTGCCGGGTTCCTTCGAGCAAGAGCTTGAACCGGTAAGCGCGGAGCAGGAAATCGAGCGCGTAGGCGACGAGGCCGACGATGAGAGGAGCCACCGCCGCCTTGCCGAAATGGGCGGCCACATCGCGATAATCGACCGATTGCCACAGCACGAACAGTGCGATCGCGCCGAATAGAATTCCGACTATGGCCTTGAGCCAACGCCAGCCCTTGTTTGCCGAGGAGGCGAACGCGGTATCCCCGGGCACTTCCATCGCTAGTCGTCGGTCAACATGTGGTGTTGCACGAAGAGCGAGGCGAGCATGGTCCGGCTCGAGATGTCGAGCTTGCGATAGATATTGCCCAGGTGGATGCTGACCGTGCCTTCGGCGGAGCCAAGTTCTGCCGCGATGGAACGGTTGGACAATCCCCGGCACACCAGGCGGGAAATTTCCAGTTCGCGCAAGGTGAGCGTGGCGAGGCGCGCGCTGATGTCGTCGTCCTCTTCCAATTCGACCTTTTCGAGCAGGTTCTTGGGAAGCCACCGTTCGCCAGCCGCGACTGTCTGGAGGCATTCGAGGAAGTGCTCGGTGGCGTAATCCTTGGTCAACAAGCCCCAGATCCCATAGGAAAGTGCCTCGGCGACCTTCTTGCCCGGGATGGTGGCGGTGAGGAAAACGACGCGGACTCCCAACCGTTCGGTATGGACTGCGCGCAGAATGTCGAGGCCGCCGATGTCAGGCATCGACACATCCAGGACGGCGATGTCGGGCCGGAGCTTGCGGATCTGACTCAGCGCCCGATGGCCGCTGGTAGTGGAATCGAGAATGTCGAATCCGCCGGCTCCCCGCAGCAGGTCGACCAGGCCCTGAAGCAGTAGCGGATGATCGTCGCACAGGAGGACAGTTCGATTCATGCGCGGCCTCGCATCGGAATGTTCATCGTGATTTCCAGGCCCGGAAAGGCGCGGCCAATGGACATGCTCCCGCCAAATTTCTCAAGCCTTGAGCGCAGCGAACTCGAACCCGTGTCCAGCTTCTCCTCAGCCAAGCCCTTGCCGTCGTCCCTTATCACCAGCGCCAGCTTCTCGGAATCGCCGGAGAGGCGCACGAGTACCTGCCGCGCCGCGCCGTGCCGAACCGCGTTCGCGGTGGCTTCGGAGACGAGTTGCTCGACATTCTCCAGAACTCCTCGGGGCAGCTTGGTCGGGAGATCGATCTCTTCGATCTCGACATCGATCGCCCACTGGTTCGCCAGCCGCCCGACCAGGACTCGCAATTCCGAAGCGGCATCGAATGTGTGACTCGAGCGACGGTCACGCTGGTCTTCAACAAAGTGCCTGATCCGCCGCTGTTGCTCAGCGATCAGCAGTTCGATCTCCCGAAGGACCGGCGTCTGTTCCGGCAGCGGGACATGCGCATTGCGCAACTTGAGGGTGATCGCCGTCAAGTCCTGGAGGACGCCGTCATGGAGATCCCTTGCGAGCTTCTCCCGCTCTTCGGATCGCGCGATGTCCGACACTTGGGACACGAGGTCGAACCGTTCCAGTTCTCCCGCGAAATGGGAGGCGATGATCTCCACAAGCGAAAGAGCGTCTTCGGGCCGGCTGTCGGGATTGGAAATCGCGCAAAGGCCAGTGAACCGCAACGTGTGGAAGCTCGCGGCAATGACTGTCGGCTCCTTTGTAATCGAGGAAGTGCCGGCGATACCGAGCGCCAGCTTCATTTCCGCAAGGTTTGCCCGGTCGATGAGGCGCGCGCCGCGCGCCGGGAGACGGGCAAACGCATGGGTTTCGACGCTGCTCCAATAGTTGGGATCGGCGTTGCGATGAATCGACAACTGGCCGCCCTGCCAATGCGCGACGCAACCGCGCGGGCTCTCCTGTTCCCGCCACACGACGATCAGTTCCTCACCATCGAGAACGGTCGTGGCATGCCTGCACATTCGGCTCAGCCACGCGTATTGGTCGTAGGCGAGATTGTCGGTCGGCCAGTTTGCCAGACTGATCAGCCTGGCACGGCTTTGTTCGCGATAGGCCGCGAAGTATCCCAGCATCGTTGCGAACACCAAGAAATAGGCGCCGCGGACGATCAGGTAATTCAGCTCCGAGTTCCCATCGAGGATATCGGGAATCCCGATGACCAGCAGCATGACTTCCAGGATAGCGGCCCCGAGGATCGTACCCTTGAGGCCCCAGCGCATCGTCATCGCCAGCAGGGGGAACGAGAAGAACGAGAAGAACGGGCTGGTCAGTTCGTTAGAGAGGAAGGCCAGCAATCCGAGAACGAGCGAGTCGATCAGGTGGACCCATAGGTGGGCGAGGCTGCGCGTCGGTCGATCTATCGGTCTGAGGAGGAGGACCGCCGCGAAAACCGCGTAGGCCGCTAGCAGGGTGCTGACTTCGTACTGGAATTTGCGGGGTTGGGTCGGGTCCAGGTACATCGCCAGGAGGGCGAACCCCACGGTCACCGCACGTCCGATGCCGATGAGCCTCTCTGGATCGGAATACAGCAATGTATTCCGGGTCGAAAGAAAGACCTCGCGCCTTGATCGGGACATACGTTCCTTTCCGTGCATTCCGCGGATCGGCAGTCGCGGGTTAACTCGAATTGGTGCCCTCACGTAGGTCTATTCTCGACTCATCCCAAATAGAAGCACCTGGGATACGCAGGAGACCGGGGCTAGGATACCCGGCGCGATGGGACGCAAAGGATCGCTTCGGTCTGTCCATTTGCGTGACGCAGCTCGAAGTGGCCCTCGTGAGCATCGGCGATTGCCTGGACCACCGCCAGGCCAAGTCCTTCTCCCGGCTTATCGGTCGCGTTCTCGCCTCGGAAGAACCGCTCGCTTGCGCGCTCCAAAAGGTCTTCGCCAACTTCCGGTCCATTGTTCGCGACCGTGAAGCAGACTGAACCATCCCTGTCGCAGGCCGAGATTCCGATTTGGGGTTCGGGCCCGCCGTACTTGAGCGCATTGTCGACCAGGTTGCTCAAAGCCTGGAAGAGCAGGTCCCGGTCACCACCGAACGTCTCGCATGCCCCGTTCTCTATCTTGATCCGACCCTCCAGTTCCTCGGCGGCCGGATCATAGAACTCCTTGAGATCCTGAAGCAAAGCGACTGGCGCGATGGGGGTGAAGGCCAGCGAATGCCGTCCGGCCTCGATGCGCGAGATGCGCAGCAGACAGTCGAAGATCGTCCGCAGCCGCCGCGTCTCGATCCCAATCCTTTTTACCTCCGGATTGGTTTCGCTCGGATACCGCGCCTCCAGCGTTTCCACGTCCGCGAGCAAGCGGGCTAGCGGTGTCCTCAACTCATGCGCGACATTGTCCGACACCCTTCGAACGGACGCGAAGAGTTCTTCGTTGCGATCGAGCATTTGATTCAGGGTCTGGCTGACTCGATCGAAATCGTCGTTGCTGCCGTCGACCGGGACCCTTCCTGCGAGGTCGCCCTCCATGACCTGGGTCGCCGCACGCGAGATTTGCTCCAGTCGCATGCCAATCGCGCGGCTGATCAGGCCGCCGCCGAGCAAGCCGAGAACCAGGCTGCTTCCCACCAGCCAAACCATTCCGTTAGCGAGGAGTTCGCGAAGTTCCTCCAAGTCTTCCGCATCGCGCCCAACCATCAACCTCGCCCCGTTGTCGAACCCGATGTCGAGGGCAAAGGCGTGCTGATCGAACTCGGCGCCTTCGGTATAGATGTCCGCCTCGAGGTCGAGCCACTGATCGCCCCGCTCCGAGGGCCAGGTCGGAATGTTGGCGGACTTCAGATCGCCGTCCGGACCGATGAAGACATGAAACGCTGCCCTGTCGCCTCGCGCCGCGGCGCGCGCGGCCAACGCTTTTATCAGGGCGGCTTCGCCATCGACCGCGTAGATTTGCTCAAGCTGCAGCGCTTCGCGCCGGATCTGCTTTCTGAGCGCCTCGTGCGGCCGGTGAACGCTGAAATAGTAGAACGAACCGACCAACAGCCCGATCGAAAGCAGGAAAAGTCCGACGTAAGTCAGCGCAAGGCGCAGCGAGAAACTGCGGACGTAATTCATCCCGCGCGAAGCACGTAGCCGCTGCCGCGGACCGTGTGGATCAGCGGCCTTTCGAACTCGCGGTCGATTTTTTGGCGAAGCTTGCTGATGTGCTGGTCGATCACGTTCGTTTGAGGATCGAAGCTGTAATCCCAGACCTGTTCGAGCAGCATGCTGCGCGTCACGACGCGCCCGGCGTTTTCCGCCAGGCAAACAAGAATCCGAAACTCCCTTGAAGTCAGGTCGATGCGTCTACCGCCGCGCTGGGCCGTATGCCCCAGCAGGTCGATCACCAGGTTGTCGATTTCAAACCCGGTGACCGGAGCGTCCGACTGTGGAGCGCGCCGGGCCAGGGCTTCGACACGCGCCAACAATTCGGACAGGGCGAAAGGCTTGCCCAGATAATCGTCGCCACCGGCCTTCAGGCCGCGGACGCGCTCGTCGACATCGGCGAGCGCGCTCAGGATCAGAACCGGCGTCGTGTCACCTGTCGCGCGGAGCGTCTGAAGGATCTTGAGACCATCGACATTGGGCAGCATGCGATCGAGGACTATCACGTCGTAGGTTTCCGAAGTGGCCTGGATCAATCCGTCCCTGCCGTCATGGCGAACGTCGACCTGGTGACCGGCCTGCCGCAATCCCCCGGCGACGAATTCGGCCACTCGGGTGTCATCCTCGATCAGCAGAACCTGCACGGTCTTGATAACTCCTATGGATCCTGACCCTAATCGTCCGGAATGAAGTTGAGGCGCTGGCCGGTTACCGGATCGAGGTAAAGCTTGGTGCGGCCGATCTGGCTGAGAAACTCCACTTCATAATAGGCTGTACCGTCCTCTACGTCGAACGACGCCGAAAGCACCTTGCCTCCGGTGCGACTCTCAAGTGGGGCGATGATCGACGACAAGCTGCGTGCCCGCTTCAGATAAGCCTCGTTCGATCGGCCGAAAACCTCTTCCCAGAAGTCTCTCATTAACGATGAGTTTTGCCGCAGTATCTTCCCGTTCCTGGCATCGATGATGTACTCTTCCGACTTCGCGGCGTGAACGACCTCGATTTCGTAGACCGGCGTTTTTCCCCAGTGGTCCATCTCGACATCGGTCACCTGCCAGTTTCCGCTACGTTCGGCGATCCTTACCGCGTCGAGAACCGAAATCGTTGCCGGCCGCTGTGCGACGGCGGCGCTCCCGATCGACAATATGACAAAGGCCAGGGGGCCCAGACCCTTCATGCGTGCTTCTCCGTCCTGCGTCGACCGGGCGGCGTAGAGATTGAGCGTGAGCTCCAGCTTATCGTTGGATTTGGATTCCTACATACTTGCGACGCCCATCCCGGCCAAAGATGGGCGAAAATAAATGTTGCGCCCATACCGATCCAAGGGGCTTCTGAAATGAGCGACGCATGGAATTGCGTCCCGTTACGGCAGCGAGCGCCAGCGCACAGACGACGCGGTGGCATGCCATACTTCTCGCTGGCGACAGGCCGGGGGGCGATCCTCTTGCGCATGCTTTCGGTGTGGCCTCCAAATCCTTGGTCCCGCTCGGCGGAAAGCCGATGCTGGCGCACGTGTTGCAAACGTTGCTTGCGCATCCGCAGATCGGGGATGTCTTCGTCCTCGCCCAGGATCCCGAACTATTGTTCGAAAATCCGGCGCTCAGTTCGTTTCTGGCAGACCCGCGTGTTCGTCTGGAGACTTCGGGTTCGGGCATCGCCAGCTCCATCGAAGGGACGCTGCAGCGGCAATGGCTCGATTGGCCGGTCTTGATCACGACTTCGGATCACGTGCTGCTCGACAAGGGGACGCTCGACTGGTTCTTCGACCACTCGGCTGATTGCGACGTGGCGGTCGGGATGGTGGACAGCCATGCCTTCGTGGCGGACGCGCTCGAGACCAAGAGAACCTGGCTGCGCTTCCGCGACGTTGACGTCACGGGCGCCAACCTCTTCGCGTTGAATTCGCGATCGGTGTTCCCGGCCCTGCAATACTGGCGATCGCTCGAGGCCAATCGCAAGAAGCCCTGGCGCATGGCTTGGAAGCTTGGGCCGACTCTCCTGGTGAGCTTCCTTCTGCGGCGGCTGACGCTGATCGAGGCCTTCGGGGCCGCGGGCCGGAAGCTGGGCGTCGAGGCGCGTCCGGTTCGAATTCCATTCGCGCGAGCCGGGGTAGACGTTGACAAGCTGGCGGATCACTCGTTGGTAGAAAGCATGCTAGCCCGCCAGCTCCAATGATCGAGCTTTCGATTTTCGACGTCGACCGCACGATTACGCGGAAGCCGACGTACAGCCTGTTCCTGTTGCACGCGATGCGGCGGCATGCGCCCTGGAGGGTCATTCTCACGCCGATCCTGATCCCGGCAGCGCTGGCCTATGCCGGGGGGCTGATCACCCGCACCCGCATGAAGGAATGCATGCATTGGGTCGCACTGGGTCGATCCCTGGCGGGCGAAGAGGCGGAGATCCTGGCAGAGGAGTTCGCCACCGAGCTATATCGCGACGGCCTCTATCCCCAAGCCATCGAGCGGATCGAGGCCGAACGGAAGGCCGGGCGTACGGTCGTGCTCGCGACGGCAGCTCCCTCGCTCTATATCGCGCCGCTGGCTAAGCACCTGGCGATCGCCGATGTCGTGGCCACCGGGGCCCTCCGTCGCGGAGACATTCTGACGCATCGGATCGCGGGCACCAATTGCTACGGCGCGCATAAGCTCACGATGATCATCGATGCGTTGGAGGCAAGAAAGATCGATCGGGCGAAGGCGCATGTCAGGTTCTTCACCGATCATGCATCGGACAGGGACGTCTGCGAATGGGCCGACGAGGCCTTTGCGGTCAATCCTTCGCCCAAGATGCTCGCGCTCGCACAGTTGAAGGGCTGGCCTGTTATCGATTGGCGGACCGCGTGACTGATGCGTGTGGGCTTTCTCTTCAATCATGCCGCAGGGCATCAGGTGGCCCATGCCCTTCCGATAGCATCGGCTCTTGCGCGGCTTTATCCGGGCATCGAGCTGCAGCTCTTCGTTGCGACGGGGGCGGCCGAGGCTGAAGTCCGGCGCGCATGGGCTGCCTGTGGTCATGCCTTCGATGACCACCGCATCGAACGTCTGAGCCCTCCATCCAAGGCAACCAGCCTACTGGCCTCCCTGTCCGGCGGCGCGATACCTGCCGACAGGGTTTCCATCCTGCGCCGCAATATCGATCGCTTTCGCGGCCTCGATGCCCTCATAGCGCCGGAGAAGACTTCCACGTTGCTCAAGTCTCGCTTCGGGCTGGAGCAGGTGGCTTTGATTCACACTCGTCATGGCGCCGGAGATCGCGCGGTCGGTTTCGATGCGGCAAGCGGCCGGTTCGATCTGGTTCTTCTGTCCGGTCAGAAGATCAAGGATCGGCTTGAGCAGGCGGGCCTGCTGAAGCCCGATGGATACGCGATCGTCGGCTATCCCAAATTCGACCTTTGCGGAGATAGCGCGCCGGCAAAGCGCCTGTTCGACAACGATCGCCCGACCGTGCTCTACAATCCGCACCCGTCGCCGGCTCTTTCCTCGTGGTATCGGATGGGGAGGGAGGTCCTCGACTGGTTTGCCCGGCAGGACAGGTTCAACCTGATCTTTGCGCCGCACGTGATGCTGTTTGCCAAGCGCTGGACTATCGCGTTGTCGCCGCCTTCCATCGCGCGCGTGCCGCACGTGCCGGAACGTTATCTGGGCCTACCGCATATCCGCATCGATCGCGGCAGCCCGGCATCGCTCGACATGAGCTATACAAACGCGGCGGACATCTACCTCGGCGACGCGAGCAGCCAGGTCTATGAGTTCATTCGTCGCCCGCGCCCCTGCGTCTTCCTCAATCCAGGGGAACTCAGGTGGCAGGGCTCCGCGGATTTTGCGCACTGGCAGGCCGGTCCGGTAGTGAGTTCCATCGACACCATGGCCAGCGCCCTTCACCAAGCGCTCGTCTACCCCAACGAGTATGCCGACATGCAGCAGCGCCTTTTCGCCTACAGCTTCGATTTGAACGACCGGCCGTCCGCCGACAGGGCGGCAGAGGCGATCGTCGCTTGGCTGGACCGCCGAGCGGCAGGCGATCGCGCATGAGCTTCTGGCGCTACGGAATCGTCAAGACCGCGCACAAGACGGTGTGGCTATCGACCGCGCGCGTGCGGTCGGCCTGGAACCGGGTTACGGGTCAGAAACCTGCGCACGGCCCGACCGCCTATGGCGTGCGGCTTTGGCAGCGGTGGGATGACAGGACTTTCGTTTACTGTCGGGCTGGAACTTACGGGCGTTTTCTTTCGGACTACCTGGCCAACCGGCAAGATGACTTCGCGTTTGCAGATGTCGGCGCGAACCAGGGCCTCTACAGCCTCATCGCGGCGAAGAACCCCCATTGCCAGCAGGTCATCGCATTCGAACCTGTAGCTGCGACTTTCGCAGCCCTGCGGGCAAATATCGCCATCAACCTGGGGGCCGAGAAGGTCACAGCGCTTAATCTCGGCGTGTCGGACAAGGCGGAGCGGATCGAGATCTCGGTCCCGCGTGGCCATAGCGGCATGGCAACCTTGCGTCCCTCCGCAGGATCGAATTCCGAGACCGAGACGATCGAAGTGGTTTCGGCCGTCGAGCTCGATCGCCTGCTCGATGGAGCGCTGCCGCTGGTGATCAAGGTCGACGTCGAAGGGCATGAGGCGACCGTGATCGAGCAGCTGCTGACCTGCTCCCATGCGCCAAGGATCGAGTGCATCTTCTACGAGGTAGACCGCCGCTGGTCTGACAAGGACCTGATCGCGGCGATGCTGCGGGACGCCGGCTTCGAGGCTTTCAAGCAAGTCGGCAGGGGCCACCATTTCGACGTGATGGCCTCGCGTTCCAAGTCATTGGCCTGAGGCGCCCGTTGCGGATCACCGCGCGGGACCATAGGGAAGCAAAGGTGTCGACAGATAGCACCAGGACGCGCCTGCTGGCGGCAGCGGAGAGGATCCTTGTCGAGCAAGGCGTAAATGCTCTTTCGGTGAGGCGGGTGGGAGAAGGCGCTGGCCAGAACCCCGCCTTGGTGACTTATCATTTCAAGAGCTTGTACAACCTCCTGGACGAGCTTTGCGGGATCAACCTCGAACCGATGCTCGACGCATGGAGCGGCATCCGAACGGACCGCGGGCTAACAACCGATGAAGTGTTGGTGCAATGGCTGGAGCCGCTGCTCAGGCCAGCCGCGTTCACGCCGAACGGGCGGGCGCTGGCCGTGCTCGACGGGTTAGCCGCGCACGGCGAAGCGGCGCTGAAAGAGCGCGTGCTGCGTTCGATGGAGGAGTTCAGCTTGCGGCTTCGCGCGGCTCTCGCTCCATCCCTCCCGCACCTGTCCAACGACGAGATTCGCGCGCGAGTGCGTTTCATCTCCGGCGCCGCTCTCGGACCACCGCCCCGAAGCAACACCACCCCTCTGGGCAAGGGCGCCATCAGGCTGGACGATATGAGCTATCTCCTGCCGTTTGCCCGGGCTGCGCTGTCGCTACCTCCGCAACAATGATGTCACTCTTGACCTGAGCCGCAAGGCGTTTATGCGGTCGTATAAGTTGTACGATCGTATAAAACCTGAGGGAGGTTGAGTGACGCCGAGAATGGGCGACAGTGGGGGCGGCCCGATGGTCGATCGGAGAGAGATGTTGACGTGGGGCATCGTCGCCCCAGTTCTGGCGAGCGGACCCTATGGCGCGCTCGCGGCGGTACCCGAAGGCCTCGATGCCCTGGTGGTCGACAGCCGTCTTGCCGACGCCGGGCTTTCCGCCCTGGCGGCTCGCCGGACCTACACCATCGACGGCGACGTTACCGCGCTTTGGTACAACACGCTCGATACGCTCTGGCGCAAGCCCGGCTTCGTGCTCGGCGGCATTACCGGCACCGATGCCTTGTTCGTGCTCGAACGGCTCGCTTTCGATTGCGGTCGCCGGGCGGTCAGCCGCACCGAACTGCGTCCGGCCGACCGTTTCGGCGTGGCGGCGGCGAGCTGGGTCATCGCGCCCGTTCACCCCAGCGTGGTGAAGGCCTGAGGCGATGGCGGTCCTACCCCCCGACATGAATGCGGCCACGTTCTCGCAAATGCTCGAAGAGCTCCGAGGCGCGGTGGGTGCCGACTGGCTCTGGTCGAGCGACGAGGATCTTGGTCCCTATCGCGACAGCTTCTCGCCCGTGTGGGACACGGCGGAGGAACGTCACGCCTCAGCCGCCATTGCTCCCGCCGACGTGCCGCAGGTCCAGGCGATCGTGCGTATCGCAGGCAAGTACAAGGTGCCGTTGTTCCCCATCTCCACGGGCAAGAACTACGGCTACGGCGGCCCCTCGCCCAACGTGAACGGCAGCGTGGTGCTTGACCTGAAGCGATTGAACCAGGTGCTGGAGGTCGACGACAAGCGCCACTTCGCCCTGGTCGAACCGGGCGTGTCCTACTTCGATCTCTATCGCCACATCCAGGAACGCGGGCTCAAGGTCATGGTCGATTGCCCCGATCCGGGTTGGGGCAGCCCGATCGGCAACTCCCTGGAGCGCGGTATCGGCTATACCATGCCGCAGTTCCGCGATCACTTCGGCGCCAGTTGCGGCATGGAAGTGGTGCTGCCCAATGGCGAACTCATGCGTACCGGCATGGGCGCGCTGCCGGGTTCCAGGACCTGGCAGGAATATCGCTACGGGTTCGGGCCTGACCCGGCGGGCCTGTTCGCGCAGGGCAACTTCGGCATCGTCACCAAGATGGGCTTCCGCCTGATGCCTCTGCCCGAATACTACCGCACGGGCCTGATCACTGTGCCCCGGCGGCGCGACTTCGTGAAGCTGGTCGAGCACGTGAACTACTTGTCAGACAGCTCGATGTGCGGCGAGGCGGTCTATGGCAGTCCGTTGCAGCGGTTGATGGGCGATCCACAGTTTCTCGCCCTCGCGACCAAGCTGGGCGGCCCCTCCGACGCCGATATGGACGCGGCAGCAGAGCGCGCGGGCCTGCCGAGCTGGCAGGTGGACCTGCAGTTCTTCGGACCGGAGGCCACAACCAGTGCGAACTGGGATTACGCCAAAGCGCGCATCCTTTCCGACATCCCGGGAGCGAAGGCGATCGACGGCGATCATTTCCCCTTGCCCGCGACCGAGGAGCAGCTGCTCAACAAGACCCAGCCCTACCAGACCGGCATTCGCCGCTACGGGGCACTTGGGGTCCCGAGCCTCGGCATCTGGCGCATCGTCGGCGACAATGGTCATGTGGGCTTCTTCCCGATCCTCCCCCGCAGCGGGGAGGCGGTGTTCGAGATGCAGCGCGTGCTGGGCGATGCCTTGAAGGAGTTCCCCTTGCGGCCGTTCTTCAACGCAACCACCGCGCCGCTTTACTGGCACACTTACGCGTTCCAGATGGTCTTTGCCCCCTCGGTGAAGCACGACGACCCGGCGCATAACGCCATCGTTCATCAGGCGATGAAGAAGGTCGTGGCGGTGGCCGCCGAGCACGGTTGGGGCGATTACCGCGCGGCGCCGATCTACCAGGATCATGTGGCCGATACCTACAGCTTCAACCACCACGCGCTCCGGCGCTTTCACGAGCAGCTGAAGGATGCCGTCGATCCCGATGGCATCATAGCCCCCGGCCGCGGGGGCGTCTGGCCGAAGAGGTTCCGCAAATGAGCCGGCGCACAACAACCACAGCGGCAGTGGTGCTGGTTCTTGCTGGAATGGCCGGCGTCGCTGCCGCCCAGAACCGGCAGGCTCCGGTTACGCCAGCGGTGGTGGTCAAGGCCGACCTGCCCGGCCGGACCATCTTCGAGCGCCAATGCGCTCCTTGTCATGGAGCAGGTCCGGGCGACGATGGTTCGCCGATGCTTCCGGGCACGGCGGCTCTCTCGCGGCGCTACGGCGGCGAGATCCCCGGCGCGCTCGAGCTGCGTGACGACCTCGACGGCGACGCGCTGCGGCTGTTTGTCCGCAACGGGATCGGCGCCATGCCGAGTTTCCGCAAAGCGGAACTGGCCGACGCGGACATCGACGCAATCGCCGCCTATCTCAAGGCGACGGCCGAGTTGTCGCAGAGCCGATAGCCACCCTCCAAGTACCGTAATCACTTTGCCCGAGCGTTAGCTTGGGCTCGGCGCGCCTTTATGCCGCCTCCGGGTGTCCGGCCGGCCCGGTCTGCCCTCGTGGTTTTCCGCGCAGGAGCGGGCGAGGCCAAAAAAATCCATCCCTGGCGCATTTGGCCTTGTGCGGAATCCCGTCGGTCGCTAGGCGCCGCTCGTTATTGCGATTGCATCGCAATTGCTGATTCTCTTTGCGACGAGCGATAGCTCGATTGCGTCTAAAATAAGTATCTATATTTCAACCACAATTCCAAACAGGGGAAATCAATGGGGACCGCAACTCGCAACATCCGCCGGCCAGGAAGCCTTCGTTCCGGCCATGGTCACCTGAAGGCGGGCGCGGCTCTGGGGCTCTCCGTCGCGATGCTGATGCCGACAGCGGTATTGGCCCAGTCCGAACCGGAAGAGGCTGACGAAGCGCCCCTGGCAACCGTCACTGTCGAAGCGACGGCAATCGATCCGAACCCCAATGCTCAGGTCGGCGTACCGTACAAGGCGAGGACGTCGGGCGACGAACGCCATACACGCCCGATCGCGGAAACGCCGCAGACGATTACGGTTCTGACTCGGTCCCAGATCGAAGATTCCGGCTACACCGATCTCAAGCAGATTCTCGACTCCCAGCCTGGCATCACGGTCGGCACCGGCGAGAACGGCAACGCCTTTGGCGACCGCTACATCATTCGCGGCCAGGAAGCGCGTAGCGACGTCTTCGTCGACGGTCTGCGCGACCCGGGCATGACGACGCGCGAGAGCTTCGCCATCGAACAGCTCGAGATCTCCAAGGGCCCGAGCTCGACCTTCGGCGGGCGCGGCACGGCAGGCGGCGCGATCAACGCGATCACCAAGCAGGCGACGATCGACTACAATTTCGGCAAGGGATCGGTCGGGATCGGCACCGACCAGTTCGTGCGCACCACCGCTGACATCAACTATTCGACCGGCAACAGCTTCGCTGTCCGCGCCAATGTGCTCTATGCCTACGAGCTCGTTCCCGATCGGGGTCCCGCGGACCGCGAGCGCAGGGGGCTGGCCACGTCGGCCTACTATACCCCGACCGACAACTTCAGCATCACGGCAGACTATTACGGCCTGAGGGCGCACGATAATCCGGACCTTGGCGGGTATCTCACGACAGACAACGAGCCGGTCGAGGTCCCGACTTACGCCCAGGCCCAGGATTTCCAGGACACCCAGGTCGACGTCGGTACCGCCCGCATCAGGTACGAGTTCTCACCAAACGTTCGCCTCAACAACCTGACGCGTTACGGGAGTTCGGACAACGGCTACGTCCTGACGAGCGCAAACGGCCGAACCAATCCGCGTGTCCAGCTTGGTACCCACAACGGCTGGCAGGAGGTTCGTTATTTTGCCAACCAGACCAATCTCTACGTCAACGCCCAGTTGGCCGGCCTCGACCACGAGTTGATCTTCGGCGCGGAATACACCGATCACAAGGTGCTGAACGGTGTGTACGTCAACGCCCTCGATGGCTCGAACAGGCTGTTCACGGGCACACCCAATTGCGGCACCCAGTTCTGCGTCTACGACACCGGCGGCAACGTGGTGAACGGGTTGAATACCCTGATGAACCGGCGGGTCACGCAGGGGCGCTGGGATCAGGACTGGGGAGTGGAAACAATCTCCGGCTACGTCATGGATACCTTTGACATCGGCGACCTGACCGTATTCGCGGGCCTGCGCATGGACAAATACAAGTTCAATCTCGATGTTCAGTCCGCCGCACTTGCCGTCACCTCGTACGAAGACTCCGACACCTTTTGGAACGGCCACCTCGGCCTGACCTACAAGGTCGGCGGCGGCGGTGTGATCTATGCCTCGATCGCCAGCTCGGCGGACATCAACGGCGGCGAGTCCGACGTTGGCACAAGCGCCGGCTACGGCGGCTTCGTCATCGTCGGTGGCGTCGATGTCGGAGCCCGACCCGAACGGTCGTGGAACTACGAAGTCGGCACCAAGTGGAACATCTTCGACGAGAAGCTCCTGCTGACCGCAGCGTTGTTCCAGATCGACAAGAGCGACGTGATGGAAGGTCTCTCAGGGCAGGACTACACCAGCGCCGGCACCGTCAACACCGGGGCGAACCGGGTCCGCGGGATCGAGCTTGAAGCTACCGGCAACATCACCCCGGAATGGTCCGTACAGGGTGGCATCGCGATCATGGACAGCAAGGTGACCGACTCGTTTACTCCGGCGAACATCGGTCAGCCGTTGGCAAACTTCGCCAACAACCAGGTGCAGTTCATGAGCCGCTATCAGATCACCGAAGACTTCGCCCTGGGCGGCGCGGTCAAATACAAGAGCAAGCGGTACGGCGGCCAGCCGGACACCGGTGCCGTCACCGGCGATGGTTCGCGCATCGTGCCCGCTTACACAGTGCTCGACCTGTTTGCGGAGCTCCACCTCACCGACAACATGGAACTGCGCGTAAACGTGAACAACGTGACCAACGAGGAATACTATCTCGCGGTCTATCGTTCCGGTGCAATGCTCTACAAGGGCGACGCCCGTAGAGTAACGGGAACATTGAACATCAGTTTCTGATAAACGAAACGCCAGCTAAAGCCGGTCCGGACATTCGAGTCTGGGCCGGCACTTGCGGGATACGATGAACGAGCAGCCCCTATCCCTTCACGAGATACCCGCCGGCGTGCACAGTGCGGCGGATTACGCTCGCCTTGCGGCGGAGGTGATGGACCCGGCTCTGTTTGCCTATCTCGAGGGGGGCAGCGGACCAGGCCGGACAGCCGCCGAAAACCTCGCCGCGTTCGCGAACCTCGGCGTCGTGCCCCAGCCCTTGCGCCGGGTGAGCGGGGGGCACACCCGCTGCGTACTCAACGGGCAGCAACGGCCCCATCCGATCATGCTGGCACCCGTCGGCTCGCAGGCGCTTTTCCACGCCGATGCCGAAAGGGCGTCAGCGGCGGCGGCGCAGGCCACCGATACCTGCTTCATCGCCAGCACGATGGCGTCGCTTAGTCTTGAGGACGTGGCGGCGGTCGCGGGACCCGACAGGTGGTTCCAGCTCTACTTCCAGCCGGATCGTCAGGTCACGCGCGACATTGTGCGCCGCGCCGAAACGGCGGGCTATACCGGACTGGTTGTCACGGTAGATACGCCGATCCAGCTTCCAAGCCATCGCGCTCTTGAGGCCGGATTCGTCCCTCCTTCGGAGATGGCCAATCTGCGCGATTATCCCAAACCGCCCGCCCAGGACCTGGAGCCCGGCGAAAGTGAGATCCTGTGCGGGATGATGCGGGGCGCACCGACCTTTGGTGACATCGATTGGCTGGCCCAGGAGACGGGCCTGCCGCTATGGGTCAAGGGTATCCTGCATCCCGAGGATGCGCGGGAACTGGTCACGCGTGGCGTTTCCGGCATCATTGTCTCAAACCATGGCGGCCGGGCGCTTGATGGCGCGCCGGCCAGCGTCTCGGCAATCTCGGCCGTGCGCGCCTCGGTCGGAGACCGGTTCCCTCTCATGCTCGACAGCGGAATTCGCTCCGGCGCGGATGTGTTCAAGGCGATCGCGGGGGGCGCCGATGCAGTATTGGTCGGTCGCCTCCAGGCCTACGCCCTCAGTGTGGCCGGGGCCCTTGGCGTGGCTCATATGATAAAGCTTCTGCGCCAGGAGATGGAGGCGTGCATGGCCCTCTCCGGGTGTGCCACGCTGGCGGATGTGCGCGATACCGACCTGGTTCCTCTGGGCGCCGGGAGATAGAGCGGCATGATCGTCATCCTCGAAGGTGTGCTGGATAGCGAGACGCTGGGCGCGGTTCGAAAGAAGCTCGCCGATGCCGACTGGGAGAGCGGTGCCAACACAGCCGGAGCCTTTGCCCGCGGCCAGAAGAACAACTGGCAGCTGCCCGATGGCGCACCCCTCGCCCTCGAACTGGGCGAGCGGATCGTTGACCGCCTGTGGACCGACCCTTTGTTCATTTCGGCGGCGCTTCCACGCAAGCTCTACCCTCCGCGCTTCAACCGCTACGGCGTGGGTCAGACCTATGGTGCGCACGTCGACGCGGCTTTGATGCGCGCGCCTGGATCGGACCGGATGGTGCGAACCGACCTTTCGATCACGGTGTTCCTTTCGGATCCGGAAGACTACGACGGGGGAGAGCTGGAGATCGAAAGCAGCCTGGGTGCGCAAGCTGTCAAGCTCGCGGCAGGGGATGCCGTGCTCTATCCCGCAAGCACGCTGCATCGCGTGGCGCCCGTCACCCGTGGCGAGCGCCTGGCCTCGTTCTTCTGGATCGAGAGCCTTGTCGCCGATGTCGCGGAGCGCGAGATGCTGTTCGATCTCGACCAGACGATCCAGAGCCTGTCAGGACAACTGGACGCGGATAGCCCCGAACTTGCGGGCCTGTCGGGCCTTTACCACAATCTGCTGCGGCGTTGGGCAAAGACCTAACGGTGTCAGCGGGCGAAATCTCCAGGAGCATGTCATGAAGAAGACGATCACGGCGTTGATTACGGCAGGCGCGGTCCTGACGGCCGGCCTCACGTCCTTGCCCGCCCTGGCTCACGGCAACGTGTCGTGCACCGTGCCGCGCAAGGAGCGGCAGCCTTCGGTCAAGTTGCAGCAGCAACTCAAGGAGGCCGGATGGAAGATCCAGAAGATCCAGGTCTATTACGGATGCTATGAAGTCTACGGCTTCGACGAGAATGGAAAGAAGGTCGAAGCCTTCTTCGATCCGCGAACGCTCCAGCGCATTGAGGCCGATGGCTGATCGGCTCCCACGCGATCGAATTTGGAAATGACTGTCATGTCCGCGAAATCCCCGCTTCTTCCCGACGCACGGCCAGAGTCTGCCGCGTCCGTCGTCGCCAGCTTGCGCGACGGGATGGTTGACCGCTTCCGGCGGCTGAACTGGATCGCCGTCGGTGTCACGGTTGGGCTGGAAGGGCTGATATTCGCCGCGCTTCTCTCCCTGGGCATCGGTTCGATGACCAAGTCCCGGGAAGAGAGATTGACGGTACTCGACGTTCGTCCGACCTCTCCCGAGGCGGCACCGCCATCTCCACCCAAGCCGGCGGAAGCCCACCTCGATCCTGTGGCGCAGCCGCAACCTCGGGTCGCCGAAATCGTGCCGCAGCCTGACCTCGTGGTCCCGCGGCCCGAGCAGCAACCGGCGGTGGAAACCCAGGCTCCCGTGCCCCCGGTCCCTTCACCGGCCCCGGTCGCCGCGCCTTCCGCTGCGCCAGCGGCACCCGGACCGGTCAAGGTTGCCAATCTCAATACGAACCTCCTGAGCGGGGCTCCGCCGGTCTACCCCAACGCATCCCGTCGCAAGCGCGAGCAAGGTACTGTCGTGCTGAGGTTGGTGATCACGGAGGATGGGCGGGTCGCAAGCGTCTCCGTTTCGCGATCGAGCGGCTTTCCCGCGCTGGATGACGCGGCCGTTGCGGCGGTTGGGAAGTGGCGCTGGTCCCCCACGGTAAGGGATGGCCGGCCCGTATCCATTACCGGGCTGGTGCAGATCCCCTTCAAGCTGAACGACGCCTAGGCCGCCACTGACCGCGCCGGCATTCTGGCAATCCAATCGAGCGGTTGCCGTCGATTTGCCGACGATGTTATCATCCGGCCACGACCCAAGAACATAACAGTCGTGGGAGGATAGCGTCGTGGCTTACAAGACGCATGTCAGTTCGCTGAGCGCCTTCGAGAAAGGCGTGATCGAGCTCAAGGATGACCTTCGCAAATACGCGTTCTCGAACGTGTTCGAGGTGGCGAGCCATAGCCCTCCGTTCGAACGAACCGCGGTCGCGCAAAACCTCGAGTATGTTGCCGAGGTCATGCGAGTGGATGGCGAGTCCCCCTGGTATGCCGCGCCGCACGACGAGTTCGCCATCGTCATGGACGGCGAGATAACCTTCAACTTCGTCAAGCTCGCGGACGCCCAGGTGCCGAGCCACGCAGGCGGGGCGGCGCAGCTTGGCGCCAAGCCGAACGGTCCGACGATGGGACGCGTGAGGGCGAGGCGCGGACATCAGGTGCTCTTGCCGAAAGGGGCGGCCTACCAGCTGACCTCGGCGGCGCCCGGGGTCGTCCTCGTCCAGACCATGGACGGTCCGGTCACGACCAAGCGCTGGTCCGATATCTGCACCTTGAGCTGAGGGAGAGAACGATGGACGTGCAATCTTCCAAAGTCGTCGCCATCGGAACCAATCCAGACACCGGCTACGACAGCTTCCGCCTCGGCCAGTTCACCTTCCGCCGCGACGAGTATTTCGCGCATATCGAATGGCCCAAGGGCAGCCACATCATCGAGATCGACCGGTTTCTGCGCGCCATGGTGCGTGATATCGGCTGGGGCTTCTTCTACGGCTGGATTTTCTTCGACGACATCTTTGGCACCACCAATCACTACGGCACGGTCGACGTGTTTGCCGGCGCCTATGACCAGGGGTGCAAGGACCAGGGCATCGACCACCTGGAGACTTTTCCGGCCGAGGTGGTGAAGGACGCGTTCGAGACGATCAGCCGGAACTGGATCAACGAGGGCTACGATCCGCTCAGCGCCCCGCTCGAGACCGGATCGCCGCTGGGCTCGAAGACGCGAGAGCGCACCGATCCGCTGGTCCGCGGCTTCCAGTCCGCCACTCGCATGCTCGGGCTGGAGGGCGACGCGCCGGTCCGTTCCGACGCCACGGGCCATCCGATCAACCGAGCTTTCGCCGACTTGGAGTTCGACAAGCCGGACATCGAATGCGAACCCGGCTTCGAAGGGCAGCTCCACGCGATCAACCTGTTCGACCACATCGCCCGGGCCGACGTGACCTGGAACCCGTCTTTCACCGCGATCACCGGCGCCAGCATCTGCTGTGTCACCAGTGAAGAGCACATGCTGCCGGTAATCCACGGCAACGACCGCAACGAGTGGTTCATCCAGCTCACCGACGAGATTCACTGGCAGATCGCCGACAAGAACTCCGGCCTGCCACGCGGGCGGATCGTGATGAAGGCGGGAGACGTGTGCGCGATGCCGGCCGACATTCGCCACCAGGGCTTTTCACCCAAGCGATCGATGCTGATGGTGATGGAGAACGGTACGCCCGGTCTTGAATTGCGCTACGCTTCGGGCGAACTCAAACCTTATCCGGTCGATTTCGGCTGATCCCGTCACTGCCCCAATAACACATAATAGAAAGAAATCAGGGAGTTCCATGCTCAACAACCTCGGCCGCGCGCGTCTTCGCGCCAGACTGCTTGCCGTTTCCGGATTCGCCCTTTCCCTCGCTGCCTGTGCGCAAACACCCGGAGCGGGTTCGGCCAACCAGGCCGCGCTGGCGAACGAGACCTTCGATTATGTAGGGTGGGACCAGTACCTCGGTGGGCCGGACAGCTCGCAGTACACCGCGCTCGACCAGATCACCCCGGCCAATGTCGGGCAGCTGCAGGTCGCGTGGGAGTTCCCGACGGGAGAGGGTGCCGCGCCGCAGTTCAATCCGATTGTCGTCAACGGCCTGATGTATGTCCAGACGGGCGACGGCCAGATCGCGGCGCTTGACCCGGCGACCGGCAAGCAGCTGTGGAAGAGCGAGACTACCGGCCGCATCAGCACGCGTGGGATCAATTACTGGCAGAGCAAGGACGGCAGCGACCGCCGCCTGGTCTTCCTCAACGATGGCCTCCTGCGCGCGATCGATGCGCGCACTGGCAGGTACATTCCGGGCTTCAGCGTCGACTTGCGCGATGCCCTTCCGGCCGGACACGCGGAGACGCCGCGGCCGCTGATGACCAACAATCCGGGGCGCATCTTCGAGGACACGATCATCATCTCGCTGCCGGCGGGCGGGGGCTATGCCTCGCACCCGGCAGACATCCAAGCCTACGACATCCGCACTGGCGCGCTGAAGTGGGTGTTCCACGTCGTGCCGCGCGTGGGTGAGGTCGGCTCCGACACTTGGCCCGAACAGGACCGCGAGAAGTTCGGCGGGGTCCACAACTGGTCGGAGTTCACCGTCGATACCGAGACCGGCGTGGCCTACATCCCGACCGGCACGGCGCGTTCGGACTTTTATGGTGGCAATCGCCCGGGCGACAACCTGTTCGGGAACTCGATCCTCGCGCTCGACGCCCGTACCGGCAAGCGCCTTTGGCACTTCCAGACGGTTCACCACGACTTGTGGGACTTCGACCTGCCGAATGCGCCGAAGCTGATGACCATCACCAAGGACGGCAAGAAAATCCCGGCGGTTATCGTTGTCGCCAAGCACGGCTTCGTATTCGCCTTCGACCGCCGCACCGGCGAGCCGATCTGGCCGATCGAGGAGCGCGCCGTGCCGCAGTCCGACGCGCCGGGCGAGCATACCTCGCCCACCCAGCCGTTCCCCACTTGGCCCAAGCCGTTCTCGCGCCAGACCTTCACCGAAGCGGACATCAACCCCTACATCCCGCCCGAGGACCAGGCGAAGCTGCGCGAACTGCTGCGTACCGCGCGCAACGAGGGCCTGTTTACGCCACCGAGCGTGCAGGGCTCGATCTCGATCCCGGGCCACAACGGCGGGACCAGCTGGGGCAACACCGCGATCGATCCGGTGCATCAGCGCCTGTTCGTGGTCAGCCGCGAGATCCCGGTGCTCAATACGCTGATCCCCGACACCAAGACCGACCCAAAGACGATGCCGGGCTACACTCCCGGCGTGACGCCCTTCAACACGCCGTACAACTTCCTGATGCAGTCGAACGGCATGGTCGCGATCAAGCCGCCGTTCTCGTTCCTGACTGCCTACGACATGAATACCGGCGAAATGCTCTACCACATCCCCAACGGGGAGAGCATGCTGCTGCAACAGCAGGGCATCACCGGCATCGGCAGCCAGGCCCCGCGCGGCGGCCCGGTGGCCACGGCCAGCGGGTTGCTGTTCGTCGGCACCGCGGGCGACCGCACCTTCCGCGCCCGCGATGCCGCGACTGGCAAGGTGCTGTGGGAGCACAAGCTAGACGCGGCGACCGAGGGTGTGCCGGCGATCTACGAAGTCGGCGGGCGCGAATACATCACCATTCCCGTCGGCGGAGACGGGCTGTTCTCGCACAAGGGCCAGCCCGATCCCGGACCCAGCCGTTATGTGACGTTCGCCTTGCCTGCGAGGTGAGGCGGTCCCGACTGCCCTCCCGCTCGCGGGAGGTTGGGTAAGCCTGCTCCCCTCCCGCACGCGGGAGGGGGATACCCTCCAGATCCTCCCGGTGAAGCTGCGCCTCACACGGAGGATTTCGGGCCCGCTATCGTTCCTCGATCCGCAGCCGGGCCATGCCCGTTTCGTCGACGTACTCGCGATTATCCTCGCACACGTACTCGAGCAGCTTGTATCCCGGCATCCGCCGGTAGGTGTAAGAGTAGGTCCAGGGCTGGGCGAGGTATTCGTCCTCGACCACGATTTCGTTGCGCAGGATATCGGGCGCGAGCAGGTGGAGCCGCTCTGTAATTTTCATGCCTTCGGAATGCGGCGTCCAGCGGAACTGGACGTTTTCCTTGATCCCGGTGGTCTCGATCACGAGCGTCTCACCCTCCCAGTGCGCGACCGAGCGGCCGTAGAAGGTGGGATCGAGCTCGTCCCAGCGCGGCAGCGTCTCGTTCATGTAGACGCGACGCGTCTGGTTGAAGGCTTCCTGGGTGATGTTGATCTGTTCGGGCCGCTGGAAGATCTCCATCGGGAACATGCCCTGCATCATCGCCGGCATGCCGTCGGGCAGGCACTTCACATAGTTGTCGCCCGCGGGTTGCCCCTCGGCCATGCGCGCCGCTAGCTTGGCCTCGTGCTCTTTCCACTTCGCCAGGTATTCGGGCTTGAGCGGCGGGTTGGGGATCGGTGTCGGCGCGTACTTCGGGTCGGGTGTCTCGCCCGCTTGCGGGTACCGTTCCCAGCTGCCGGTGAAGTCCGGTTCGGCCAGGGCCGGGGACGCCAACGCCGCGAGGCTGGCGCCAATCAACAGGGCTTTCGAAGCCATCGTCATCCTTTCCATCGGCTCAGGACGTGCGCTTGTAGTTCTGAGCGTTGGGCACGCCGGGCAGCATCTTGCGCCCGTCCGGAAGCGTCACTTCGAGCACGAGGCCGCCGGCCTGCCCGTCGCGCAGCGGCGCGACCACCACCGTGACCACGTCGCCCGTCTTGACCGTCCGCGAAGTCCAGCCCCCGCGGGACATCATGTTGATGCTGGTCATCTCCAGCGTGTAATGTTTGGTGCCGCCACCGGGCTGGTCGGCGTCGACCTCCAGGTAGGCGTGCGGGTTGGTCCATTGGTATTTGCTGACTTTGCCGTGCAGCGTGATCGAGCGGCTATTGTCGAACATCGCGAACGAATGATGCGCCAGCGCCGGCATCGGCAAGGCGACAGCGAAACTCAGCAGCGCAAGGCCGCGCGTCAGGTTTTTCAGATTCATCGGCTCCCTCTCCGAACCTTTGTTCTTGGCGTCGAGTGTACCCCTAAGCTCAACGTCCGCAATGGGTTGTCGGAGGCTGTGCACAGGGCCTCGCATCGGCCGCGCTGGCGTGGCAAACAGCTGCAAAACAAGAGGGATGCCCATGCTCGACACCGCTACTCTGCCCGCCTTCCAGACCAAGCTGTTCATCGGCGGCCAGTTCGTCGACGCGGCGAGCGGGAAGACCTTCGACGTGCTCAACCCGCACGACAACTCGGTGCTGGCGCAAGTGGCGGAGGGCGACCGAGAGGATATCGACCGCGCTGTCGCGGCAGCTCGGAAGGCGCTGCCCGTCTGGCGCGCGATGTCGGCCACCCAGCGCGGCGAGCTGATCTACAAGCTCGCCGATGCGATCGAGAGAGACCGCGACACCCTGGCACTGACCGAGACGCTCGATACCGGGCACCCGATCCGCGACACGCACAACCTCGACATCTTCCGCACGGTGCAGACCTTCCGCTACTTCGCCGGCATCGCCGACAAGCACGAAGGCCGGGTGATCCCGGTCGATACCGGATTCCTCAACTACGTGATGCGGGTGCCGGTGGGCGTGGTCGGGCTGGTGGTACCCTGGAACTTCCCGCTGATGTTCACCAGCTGGAAGATGGGTCCCGCACTCGCCGCCGGGAACACGCTGGTGCTCAAGCCTGCCGAGCTGACCCCCCTCTCGACCATGCGCGTCGCCGAGCTCGCGGCCGAGGTCGGCTTCCCCGAAGGCGTCATAAACGTCGTGCCGGGCTTTGGCGCCACGGCCGGACAGGCGCTGGCCGAGCACATGGATGTCGACAAGATCGGCTTCACCGGCTCAACCGCGACGGGCCGCAAAGTGGTGGAAGCCTCGGCGGGTAACCTCAAGCGCGTTCAACTCGAACTGGGCGGCAAAGGCGCGAACATCGTGTGGGATGATGCGAACATCGATGCCGCGGTGAACGGCTCGGCCTTCGCGATTTTCCATAACCAGGGCCAGGCCTGCATCGCCGGCAGCCGCATCATCCTGCACGAGACAATCCGGGACGAGTTCCTCGACAAGTTCCTGAACCTGACCCGGTCGATCAAGCTGGGGGACCCGCGCGATCCGGCGACCGAAATGGGTCCGCTGACCAGTCGCATGCACCAGGAGAAGGTGCTCAGCTACGTCAAGATCGCCCACCAGGAAGGCAGCGAGATCCTCGCCGGTGGCAAGGCCCCCGAAGGCGAAACGTTCGCCAAGGGCTGCTACGTCGAGCCCACGGTGGTGACTGCCCAGCCGCAGGACCGGGTTTGTCACGAAGAAGTCTTCGGCCCCTTCGCCGCGGTCTCGACTTTCAGCCGCGAGGAAGAGGTGCTGGAGATGGCCAACGCCACACCCTACGGCCTCGGCGGCGGGCTATGGACCAACGACCTCAACCGCGCCCACCGCATGGCTCGGGGCATGGATACCGGCATGGTGTGGATCAACTGCTACAAGCGGTTCCACCCCGGCTCGCCGTTCGGCGGGGTCAAGGACTCGGGCTATGGCCGCGAGATGGGCTTTTTCGCGATGGACGAGTTCACCGAGCCCAAGAGCGTCTGGCTCAACGTCGACGCCCAACTGCCCCCATTCTACCGACGCTAAAGCGGCTCAATTCGTCTGCTTCTGGGGGACGAGTTTGATCTGGCCCCTGCCGCTCACCCTCACCGGGGTGAACAGGCCCGCGCCCGTAACCTGAACCTTGTCGTGGTGGACCTCGTCGATTTGTGCCGAGAGCAGGAACCGGCCCACTTGCCTGCCAGCCACCGCACGCTGGGCCTTGCCCAGCACTTTGTCGTAATCCTTGGTGAAGTCCTCCTCCAGGCTGCTGGCGATCCTCTGCAGCACGCTCTCGCTAGAGGCCAGGCGAAGCAGCAGGTTGGTAGCCATGCCGTCGGTGCGGCCATAGATCCGCAGGTCCTGGATGCGCACCACTTGCGAATCCGCCTCGCTGATCGGCAGGCCCGTCAGCCAGACTTTGCCCTTCGATTTGCCGAAGCTCATTCCGGTGCGCGCGCCGATCGGTTCGACCTCGGCATCGATCCCGACCGCCAGTCGGCCGTTGTCGGTGGCAAAGATCGTCACCTCGTTGAACTGCGCGTTCACCGAGCCCACGCCTTCAATATTGATGCCCTTGTCGGCCAGCTTGCGGAGTTCCCTCAACACCACGGGCTCGAGTTGCGCATAGTCGGCGACCACCGGCATGAAGAAATTGAGCCCGACGTCCTGCACCTCGGCCAGTTGTGGCGGCAGCGGCGTGGGGGTCGGCGCAGGCGGTTCGTCGCCGACGAAAGTCTCGGTCTGGGCCTCGACCGCAACCGTCAAAATCACCTTGCGTCCATCGACGCTGTAGCCCGCCAGGCCCATGCCTTGTGGTGTGATGCGCATCCAGGCGGGCGGGTTCCTGCTGCTGAGGCGGATGTTGGTGAAGCCCTGCTTCCAGGCCTCGGTCAGGATCGGCCTGATATTCGCCTGCCCGACTTCCGCCCGAACTTCCCGCTCGAGCCTGGCGATGACTCCGGCGAGTTCCTTATCGGCCCTCCTGGCGAATTCGATCCGCTGGCCGAGGAAGTCGATCCCCGGTGGCTCGGCCCAGTCATAGGAGATATTGACCTTGGCGGAGGCGTTCCAGTTGGAGTCGAGGCCGAAAGCAACATCCGCCCGCACATTGGCGGTGGCCGTGGCTGTCTCTCCCTTCAAGACCCCGCCTACGTCCCGTGCGCTCACTACGGCCTTGATTGGCATGTTGATCGTAAGCCGCTTGCCTGAACCCGAGAGGGTGATCCGGCCCCGGGTCACCTGGCCCACGATCCGGCAGTCGATGTCGGGCGTCACCTTGAGCCGTTCGCCGAACACCTTGACCCGCTGACCCCTCACACACCTCTTGTTGCGGCGGTCGATCGACCACAGCGTGTGGGGCGTCCGCCGTTCAAGCGCGCTCTGCAGATCGTCGAGAGGAAGCTCGATCGGCACCACCAGCGTCGAGTTTTGACTCTCGAACTGGGGTACGCTGGTCGACCGCGGCGGGGCGGAAAGCGAATCCTGCCGGTTGCATCCGCCGAGCATCAGGGCGACGAGCAGGAACAGGATTGGCGTAATGCGCAAAGGCCAAGGCCCCCCTTTACGCCAGAGCTATGGACAATCGGGGGTCGGCTTAATCGGGGTAAACCCTGTAGGCGAATGGGGATTTCCTGCTAACAAGCGGTCAGGGCACGCGCCTTCCTTTCCGCGAATTTGTCGCAAATTGTCAGAAGGGTTGATGACCCCCTTGTGATATGGGCGCCTTTCGCTGAAAGCCCCCCCGGAATCTTGAACCAGTGGCGAAGGGCGCAGCCCAGCAATGTTGAACACGCGATCGGCCCTCATTCGTGGAGGCCTTTGCATCCTTCTCTCGGTCCTGGCGGCCTGCTCGGACACAGGTGGCGGGGATGGTCGTCCGGCACCTGAAGTCGGCTATGTCGTCGTACAACCTTCCGCCGTGCCCGTTTCGGTCACCCTTGGGGGCCGGACTGTGGCTTATGAGACCAGCGAAGTTCGGCCGCAGATCAACGGCCTGATCCGCCGGCGACTGTTCACCGAAGGCAGCGTGGTACGGGCGGGGCAGCCACTCTACGAGATCGACGCCAGCCTCTATCGCGCAGCGGTCAACCAGGCCGAAGCCAATCTCGCCAGCGCTAGGGCCAGCGCCGACGCGGCGGTTGCACGGGCTGACCGGTACCAGCCGCTCGCCGAGATGGAGGCGATCGCGCAACAGGACTACACCGACGCGGCGGCACAGGCGCGTGTTGCCAGGGCCGGCGTCGCGCAGAATGCCGCGGCGCTCGATACCGCGCGGATCAACTTGCGCTACACGACCGTGACCGCCCCGATCAGCGGACGGATCGGCCGTTCGCTCTATACCGTCGGCGCGCTCGTCAACGCCAGCCAGCAGAGCCCGCTCGCGGTGATCCAGCGGCTCGACCCGATCTTCGTCGACATGCAGCAGTCGAGCGCCGAGCTGACCTCGCTGCGCCAGGCCTTGCAGCGGGGCGAAGTGACTCCCGGCAGCACGAGCGTGCGCCTGCTGCTCGAAGATGGCAGCGACTATGGCGTTGCCGGCCAGGTGAAGTTCTCCGACATCGCTGTCGATGAGAGCACCGGCACCGTCACTTTGAGGGCGAGCTTCCCGAACCCGCAGGGCCTGCTCCTTCCGGGCATGTTCGTGAAAGCCGTGTTCGACCAAGCCGTCGAGCCGCGCGCGTTCCTCGTTCCGCAACCGGCCTTGCAGCGCGATTTCGACGGTTCGGCCTTCGTCTTCGTCGTCACTCCGGACAACAAGGCGCAGCGCCGCAAGGTGACTGCCGCGCGTACCAACGGCACCAACTGGGTCGTGACCGCCGGTCTCAACCCGGGCGACAAGGTGATCACCCAGGGGCTCGGCAATAATCTCCGGCCCGACGGCGAGGTCCGTCCGGTGCCGGCCAGCGCGCCGCAAAACGTCTCTCCGCCGGGAAGGAACGGCGGCGGCAAGCCCGCGTCCGGACAGGCCCGGTAACGCGCCATGTCACGGATATTCATCGACCGGCCGATCTTTGCCTGGGTGCTCGCGATCATCGTGATGCTCGGGGGGATCGGTGCGTTCAGCGCCTTGCCGATCGAGCAATATCCCGACATTGCGCCTACCAACGTCAACATCCAGGCCAACTATCCGGGCGCATCGGCCGAAACAGTCGAGAACAGCGTCACGCAGATTCTCGAGCAGCAGCTCACCGGCCTCGACGGCCTGCTCTACTTCAGCGCCAGCTCCAGCTCGCGCGGCCAGGCGCGCATCACCGCGACTTTCGAGAAGGGCGTCGATCCCGACATTGCCCAGGTGCAGGTGCAGAACAAGATCCAGACTGCGATCTCTCGCCTGCCAGCCGAAGTGCAGCAGCAGGGCGTGCGGGTGACCAAGTCCAACGCCGATACCTTGCTGATGGTCGCGGTCTACGACACCACCGGCACGCGTAACTACGTCGACATCTCGGACTACCTCGCCTCCAATATTCAGGACCCGCTGTCGCGCATTCCCGGGGTGGGCGACGTCAACGTGTTCGGCTCGCCCCACGCGATGCGCATCTGGCTCAACCCGCAACGCCTGGCCGGCTTCGGTCTGATGCCGAGCGACGTGGTCAGCGCGATCCAGTCCCAGAACACCGAGGTCGCCGCGGGCGACGTCGGCGGCCTTCCCTCGCCCGAGGGGCAGATGCTGCAAGCGACGGTGACCGCGCTGTCGAAGCTCCAGACCCCGGAGCAGTTCGGCGATATCGTCCTCAAGACCCTGCCCAGCGGTTCGAGCGTGCGCATCAAGGATGTCGCCCGGGTCGAGATCGGGGCCGAGCAGTATAACGTAATCCTGCGCATGAGCGGCTATCCCGGCGCGGGCATGCAGATCTCGCTGACGCCGGGCGCCGACGCGCTCAAGACCGCCGACCTGGTCAAGGCCAAGATGGAAGAGCTGGGGCGCAGCTTGCCCGAGGGGCTCGCCTATACTTACGCAAACGACAGCTCTGCCTTCATCCGCCTCTCGGTGACGGAGGTGCAGAAGGCGCTGCTAGAGGCGGTCGTGCTCGTCGTGCTGGTGATGTTCGCTTTCCTGCAGAACTGGCGCGCGCTGATGGTCCCGACCGTCGCCGTGCCGGTCGTGCTGCTCGGTACGCTGGGAATATTCTACCTCGCGGACTTCAGCATCAACACGCTGACCCTGTTCGGGCTGGTCCTCGCGATCGGCCTGCTGGTCGACGACGCGATTGTGGTGGTGGAGAACGTCGAGCGCCTGATGGAAGAGAACCCGGGCATGACCGCCCGAGAGGCCACCATCCAGTCGATGAAGGAACTGCAGACCGCGCTGATCGCGATCGCTCTGGTCTTGTCGGCCGTGTTTCTGCCGATGGCGTTCTTCGGCGGCTCGACCGGGGTGATCTATCGCCAGTTCTCGATCACCATCATCTCCTGCATGGTGCTGTCGGTCCTTGTCGCGCTGATCCTGAGCCCCGCGATCACCGCCAACGTCCTCAGGCCCAGATCGCATGGCTCGAGGACCGAATTCCACCCGCATCACGGCCGCTTCGCAGGAATTGCGAACGCTCTCGAGCACGCCAAGGTGTGGTTCAACGTCACCTTCGACCGCATGGTGCTGCGCTACGTTTCGGCGGTGCGCAACGTGATCGACCGCAAGTGGCTGTTCATGGGCCTCTATGCGGTGATCATCGTGCTGCTGGTCTTCCTGTTCTGGCGCCTCCCCGGCGGGTTCATTCCCGGCGAGGACCAGGGACGGGTGCAAATCCAGTGGCGCTTGCCCGCTGGCGCGACGCAGGCCCGCACCATCGAGGTGCGCAACGAAATCGAGAAGTACCTCGACACTTACGAGAAGAATAACGTCGATTTCCACTTCCTGGTTGCCGGCGGCGGCGGGGGTGGCGGTGTCGCCGGGCAGAATACCGGGCAAGGTTTCGTCAATCTCAAGGATTGGGACGACCGCCCGGGCAAGGAGAACACCGCCGACGCGATCGCCCAGCGCGCGACGGCCGCATTCCGCAACTTGCGCGATGCCCAGGTCTTCACCCTCGTGCCGGGATCGGTGCAGGGGCTGGGCGACGCCTCCGGCTTCAGCATGCAGTTCCAGAATTCGAGCGGGATGAGCCGCGAAGAGTTCGTGGCGGCCAAGGATCGCCTTCTGGAATTGGCCAACAAAAGCCCGCTGTTGACGCAAGTCCGGTTGGCTGACTTGCCCGACGTAGCCACTTTGAAGGTCGATCTCGATACGCAACGGCTGAGCGCTTATGGGCTCACCCAGGCCAACGTGAACAACACGCTCTCGACCGCCTGGGGTGGGCGCTACGTCAACGACTTCATCGAGCACGGCCGCGTCAAGCGTGTCTACGTCCAGGGTGATGCGCAGTACCGCGCCAAGCCCGAAGACCTCGGGCAGTGGTACGTGCGTTCGGCCGATGGCAGCATGGCGCCCTTCTCCGCCTTCTCCGATATCGGTTGGGCAACCACTCCGGCCAGCACCAGCCGCTTCGGGGGAGTTCCGGCTTTTGGCATTTCCGGCCAGGCCGCCGCGGGCGTCAGCTCGGGCGAGGCGATGGCGGAAATCGAGCGCCTGGCGAGCGGGATTCAAGGCACCAGCGTCGGCTGGTCGGGCGCGTCCTACGAGGAACGCCAGGCTTCAGGCCAGGCGCCGCTGCTCTATGCGGTTTCGCTGCTGGTCGTGTTCCTGTGCCTGGCCGCGCTCTATGAAAGCTGGTCGATTCCGGTGGCGGTGTTGCTGGTGATCCCGCTCGGCCTAGTAGGGTCGTTGTTCCTCGCCAACCTGCGCGGCCTGGAGAACGACGTGTTCCTCCAGATCGGCCTGCTGACCACGATGGGGCTCGCCT
This sequence comes from Croceibacterium selenioxidans, assembly GCF_018599195.1. GTDB lineage: Bacteria > Pseudomonadota > Alphaproteobacteria > Sphingomonadales > Sphingomonadaceae > Croceibacterium_A > Croceibacterium_A selenioxidans. The sequence goes on from NZ_JAHFVK010000001.1 coordinate 155,548, forward strand.
CGAAGAACGCGATCCTGATGATCGAGTTCGCCGAGCACGAGGAGAAGAAAGGCGCGCGGGTTATCGACGCGGTGCTGCGGGCTGCCCGCATCCGCTTGCGCCCGATCCTGATGACCAGCTTTGCCTTTATCTTCGGCGTTATGCCCTTGGCGCTGGCGACCGGCGCGGGCGCCAACAGCCGCATCGCCATCGGCACTTCGGTGATCGGCGGCATGCTGACGGCGAGCCTGCTGGCGGTCTTTTACATTCCGTTGCTGTTCGTCCTGGTGCGCCGGGGAACGCGCGAAGGGCTCAAGAAGCTGCGCGAGCGGTTCGGCCGCCGCCCGGACCCGGAGACGGCCGCTTGAACCGCTCCCTTTCCGCTAGCCTCCTGGCGCTGGCCCTGGCCGGCTGCTCGCTGGCACCGGACTATGTTCGGCCCGAGGCGCCGGTGCCGGTGTCGTGGCCGGCCGGTGACGCCTACCTGGCCCAGACCGAAGCGGCGCTGCCCGAGGTCTCCTATCGCGACGTGTTCCAGGATCCGCGGCTCCAGACGCTGATCGGCCAAGCCCTGGTCAATAACCGCGACGTGCGCATCGCTGCCGCCAATCTGACGGCGGCTCGGGCGCAGTTCCGTGTCGTCCGCTCCGGGCAGTTCCCCGAAGTTGGCGTCAGCGCTTCGAGCAGCTACCTCACCCGGGAGGGGGCGGACAGCGAGAGCTACGCGCTCCAAGGCGGTGTCGCGAGCTTCGAGCTCGACCTGTTCGGGCGCCTGGCCAATGCCACGGCGGCGGAGCGCGAGCGCATGTTGGCGACCGAGGCCTCCGGACGAACCGTGCGCATCGGCCTCGTCGCGGACTTGGCCGACGCCTGGGCGACATACGCCGCCGACCGCGAGCTCCTGGCCGTCGCCGCCGACACAGCCGCCAACGCCCGCCGCGCGGTCCAGCTGACGCAGGCGCGACTCGAAGGCGGCATCGCTCCTCGAACCGACGTCCGCCAGGCAGAGCAGGTGCTGGCGACGGCGGAGGGTGACCTCGCCGCGCAGACCACCGCCGTGGCGCAGGACGAGAACCTGATACGGCTGTTGGTCGGTGGCGCGGTCGATCCCGCCTTGCTCCCCGCCGGGCTGGACGAAGTCTTTGCATCGGTCGCAACTTTACCGGCGGGTCTCGATTCCGCTGTGCTGCTGCGCCGGCCCGATATCGTCGAGGCCGAATATTTGCTCCGGGCCGCCAACGCCGACATTGGCGTCGCTCGCGCCGAGATGTTCCCGCGCATCTCGCTGACCGGCCTCGTTGGAGTGGCGAGCGATACGCTGGGCTCGCTGTTCACCGGCGGCGCGTTCCCGACCACACTCGGCGCCGATGCCGCTTACACTATCTTCGATGGCGGCGGACGTCGCGCCAATGTCGAGGTGAGCCAGGCGCAGCGCGACGCCGCGCTCGCCGCCTACGAACGCTCCATCCAGACCGCCTTTCGCGAGGTGGCCGACGCTCTCGCGGTGCAAGGCACGATCGGAGAACGCCTGCGCGCTGCACGAGTGAGCAGCGAAGCAACGGCAGACACCGCCCGCCTGACCGAAGCTCGCTATCGCGGCGGCATCGACAGCTTCCTCGCCAATCTCGATGCCCAGCGCAGCCTCTATGTCGCCCGGCAGAGGGAGGTGGCGGTCCTGCTGATCGGCGTACGCAATCGGATCGAGCTCTATCGTGCGCTTGGGTCGGACAGTGCCGTTGCCACCCCGGCAGAGATTAGCGAAGCCAACTGACCCTCGAAAAAGCGCAAATCGCGGGTCGATTTCGTCAAGAGTTTTTCGAACCCGATGAAATGGCGAAGCAAATAACGGCTCCCGACTATCCACAAAGTTCCCGGAGTTAAATGAGGGTTTGTGCTGATTGGCGGCCCATTCCCAAGGTTCATAGTTCAACCTCTTGAATTTGATTGGCCACAGGGAGTGGCCTTTCTCAGGAGGGGCAAGCGAAATGCGCAGGATTCTGGCTTTCGTCGCGGCGAGCGCGATTGTGGCAGCGGTGCCGGCTCAAGCCCAGTCGGGGATGACCCCGGCCGAGCGGGCGGAGTTCGAAGCGCTCCGGCAGCGCCTGGCCGAGCTGGAGGCGCAAGTGGCCGCCCGGGCCCAGGCCGATGCGCAACAACAACAGCAGCAAGCCGCGCAGGCCGCGCAGGTTGCCGCAAGCAAGCCGGCCGATAGCGGGGGCATCGGCAGCGATCACAATCTCGAGCTCTACGGATTTGCCCAGGTCGACCTGATCCAGGATTTTGACCGCGTGAACCCCAGTTGGGATGCGACGCTGCGGCCCTCGAAGATCCCGACGGTCGATGGTCTCTATGGCAGTGACGGCCAGTTCATCGCCAGCGCGCGGCAATCGCGCCTCGGCGTGAAGGCCGATGGTATGATTGCCGGCAAGCCCTACGAGGCGAAGTTCGAATTCGATCTTTACGGCGTCGGAGTGGACGAGGGGCAGACTACGTTCCGCCTGCGGCATGCCTATGCCAAGTGGGGTCCAATCCTGGCGGGGCAGACCAACACGCTGTTCATGGATGGCGACATATTCCCCAACGTGGTCGACTATTGGGGGCCAGCGGGAATGGTCTTCATCCGCAACCCGCAGATCGCTCTGACGCTGGTCGACGGGGGCGGGTGGACGGCGAAGATCGGACTTGAGCAGCCGAACAACGACGTCGACCCTGGGTCGATCAGGCTGGTGTCGCCCGAAGTCGCCGCCAACTTGCGCGGCACCGAGGAACTCCCCGATCTGACCGGCCAGGTCCGCTACGGCGGCGACTGGGGGCACGTCCAGCTCGCCGGCGTCTTGCGCAAGGTCGGCTATGACACGGTCGACACGCCCGACAACGAACCTTCCGGCAGCGAGACCGGCTGGGGCCTGAACGCCACCACGGTGCTCAAGTTCGCGCCCGTGACCTTCCGTGGCGGCGTCGTCTATGGCGAGGGTATTGCCAGCTACATGAACGATGGCGGCATGGACCTGGCGCCCTCGGCTGAGCTTGGCCAGGTGACCCCAGGCGTCCCGCCGACGCCGGGCAACGGCCTGTTGCTTGAGGCCGACGCGGTCGAGCTGCTGGGCGTCACCGGCTACATCGAAATGCAGTGGACCGAGCAGCTAAGTTCGGCGCTCGGCTACAGCTTCACCGAAGTCGACAACACCAATTTCCAGGACCCGACGGCCTTCCACAAAGGCGAGTACGCCTCGGTCAACCTGTTGTGGCAGCCCGAAAGCCGGCTCCTGGCGGGCATCGAACTATTGTGGGGCCAGCGGACCGACAACGATGGCGCGCAAGGCGACGATCTGCGCCTGCAGACCAGCTTCAAGGCCTCGTTCTCAAGCAAGGACATCTGGGGCAACTGACGGACACACTCGAGCGACAGGGAAGACAACGATGGCCGATTTCGATCTTGATCGCCGCCAGCTGATGGGCGTGCTGGCGCTTGGAGCCGTGGCGGGGGCGGTGGGTCTTCCCGAGGTCGCATTTGCCCAGGGCCGTGGCTCAGGCCCGTCGTCGAGCGCGATCCAGGCGGCGCTCGACAACGCTTATGGCAAGTACCGCGGCCTCAACGAAGGCAAGAACGCCGATTACATTCCGGCGCTGGCGGAGGTGCCCTCGAATTTCTTCGGCATCGCGATCGTGACGGGTGACGGCACGGTCTACCAGGCCGGAGATTCCAAGCAGGAGTTTTCGATCCAGTCGGTCTCCAAGCCGATCACCGCTGCGTTGGTGATGCAGGAGTCGGGCTCGAAGCTGATCGAAGACAGCGTCGGGGTCGACGCCACCGGCCAAGTGTTCAACTCGATCACTGCGGTCGAGCAGTATCGCGGCAAGGAGATGAACCCGCTGGTCAATCCGGGCGCCATCGCCACGGTCGGCAACGTCAAGGGCACCCCGGACGAGGTGTGGAACAAGATCATTGGTATCCATTCCGACATGGCCGGGCGCCAGCTTCAGGTAAACCAGCCGGTCTATCAATCCGAAGCGGCGACCAACCAGCGCAACCGGGCTATCGGGGCGCTGATGTCGGCCTATGAGCGGTTCCCGTCGGACCCGGCGGTGGCGGTCGATCTCTACACTCGGCAGTGCTCGATCAACGTCAACGCGGTGGACCTCGCCACGATGGCAGCGACCTTGGCCTTCGGCGGGCGCAACCCGGTGACCAAGAAGCAGGTGCTCGATCCGAGCATCGTGCCCGGGGTGCTCGCGATCATGGCGACAGCGGGCATGTACGACGACAGCGGCAAGTGGGCATTCCACACCGGCGGCGTGCCGGCCAAGAGCGGCGTGGGTGGCGGGATTCTGGCGGTCGTGCCCGGCAAGTTCGGCATAGGCACATTCGCGCCACCGCTCGACGATGCGGGGAACAGCGTGCGCGGGCAGAAGGCGATCATCGACATCGTCAACGAGCTCAAGGCCAACCCCTACGCGCAGTTCGGTTGAACGGAAGCGGAGCGTGCGCAGGGTCGCAGCACTGGCCGCACTCGGGGCTGCGCTTCTCAGCACGCCCTCGCACGCGCAGGACAGTGGGGGTTACCTTTACAGTGACTCCCACTTCCATCTGACCAACTACATTCAACGGGGGCTGACGGCGGCCCAATACGTCCAGATGATGGGGAATACCGTCAAGCGCTCGACGCTGTTCGGGATCCCGCTGCAGCAGATCTGGTACCACCCGAACTCGGGCGATTTCGCGCCCACTTATTACCTGCAGTCGGACGCTTCGCTTTACTACTACAGCTTTACCGACGCGGTAATCGCGACCGAATACCTCGCGCTGCCGCCAGACCAGCGCGCGCGGCTCGACCCGATGATCACCGGGTTCAATCCGGCCGACATGTACGCCCCCGACCACATCCGCCGCGTGCTGACCATCTACCCCGGCGTGTTCACCGGGATCGGCGAATTCAGCGTGCACAAGGAATTCGTCTCGAGCAAAGTCGCGGGCGAGACGGCCTCGCTGCTCAACCCGGCGCTCGACAAGATACTCGACTTTGCGGGTGAGGTTGGGCTCGTCGTGATCCTCCATTGCGACATCGATGTGCCGTTCGCCAAGGGCAACGCGTTGCCGATCTACTATACCCAGATGCGCGAACTGCTGCTGCGCCATCCCCAGACGACCATCATCTGGGCGCATACGGGACTGGGGCGCGTCGTCTCGCCCGAGCCGGTGCAGGATCCAGGACCCAACGGCGAACGACCCCCTAATCACCTCGAACTGGTCGACCAGCTCTTGGCCGACCCGCAGCTTTCGCATGTCTACTTCGACATCAGCTGGGATGAGGTCGCCAAGTACGCCGTGACCTCTCCCGAGACGATGCGGCGGACCGCGCAGTTGTTCGACAAGTACCCGGACCGGTTCCTGTTCGGCACCGACAATGTGGCCCCGGCCAACATCGAGGCGAACTTGCGGGTGTTCCATTTGTGGGACGGGATTTTCGGTCAGGTTCGGCCCGAAACCCGACAGGCGATCACTCTGGGAAACTACGAGCGCCTGTTCGACGCGGGGCGGGCGAAAGTTCGAGCGTGGGAACAAGCCAATGTGCCCGGCTGACCTCCTCAGGGTAAATACCGGCTCTATTGAGAGAAAACCCGAGTGAACGGCTCCTGCGGAAGCATAGGTTGGACAAAGCGCACTGGCCGCGGAGGGAAAATGTCCAACAACGGACGAGGGTTGCGACTGGCCTGGTTGAAGGGATCCCTGTCCCTCGCCGCCTTGGTCTTTCCTTGGGCAACGCAAGCGCAGGAAACGGCCATGTCTCCCGAGGACCGCGCCGCGATCCAGGCCGAGCTGCGCGAGCTGCAGCAATCCAGGCGAGAGTTCGATGCGCGCATCGAAGCCCTGGAAAGGCGGCTGGGAATGGAGGAGGCTGCGGAACCCGAAGCAGCGGCCGCGATCCCTGTGCAGCCAGCCGCGCGTCAGCCGGAGACCGCCACGGTTTCAGGCCAACCCGTAAGTCCTGCGGTGACCGCTTCGAGCGACGGGAAAGACTACGAGACCACATTCAGCACACCGGATCTGGCTGAAGCCCCGATTGCCGATCCTGCGCCACCGCCGACCGCTGTGGCGGTATCCGGAGAAGACCCCTCTTTTGGCGGCCGCTACATTCCCGGCCGAGGTTTCGTCTTGGTCCGAGGAGACGAAGGCGAGCTGGGCGCCGGTGTCTTCGCCTATGCCCGGTACCTCAACCAGGAAAACCTCAACCCAACCTACGTCGACGCGTTCGGCCGGACCAAGGAGCTGGCGGACATCCGCGAGGACATCCAGTTCCAGAAGCTCAGCTGGAACTTCAAGGGTTGGTTGTTCGACCCCGACTTCCGCTACTACTTCTTCTTCTGGACCTCGAACCCGCAAATGGGCGAGGGCGCACAGGTCGTCCTGGGTGGATACTTCCAGTACCACTTCAACGATGCGTTGACGGTTACCGCAGGCGTGATGCCGCTGCCCACCACCCGTTCGACCAACTACACTTTCCCGAACTGGTTGCGGAACGACAACCGGGTCATGGCGGACGAGTTTTTCCGCGGGTCCTACTCAACCGGGATCGACGCTCAGGGCGAGATCGCGCGCGGACTTCGCTACCGCGTCGCGCTGGCCAACAATCTCGCCCAGTTGGGCGTGAGCTCGCAGGAGCTCGACGCGGGGTTCAACACCCTGTCGGGCGCTTTGTGGTGGATGCCCACCACCGGTGAATTCGGCCCTTCGGCAGGCATGGGTGACTTCGAAGAGCACCAGCAAGTCGCTACCCTCGTCGGCGTCCACTTCACGCGCAGCCGGGAGGACGCTCAAGGGCAGCCTGACCTCGACGACTTCGAGAACAGCCAGATCCGCCTGTCGGACGGCACTCTGCTGTTCAGCCCCGATCCCTTCAACACCGGGGGCCACATCGAGAAGGCGACCTACCAGATGCTCGCCCTCAACGCGGGCGTGAAGTTCAAGGGATTCCACTTCGAAGGCGAATATTACTTCCGTTGGGTGGATGACTTCGTCACGGTCGGGCCGATCCCGGTGACCGAGCTCTACGATACCGGCTTCTCGCTCCAGGCCTCCGCCATGGCGATCTCGAAGGTACTCCAGCCCTATGTCACCTATTCCAAGATCTTCGGCGAGTACGGCGACCCGTGGGAGCTGGCGCTTGGCGCCAATATCTATCCGTTCAACCGGAAGGAAACCCGGTTCAACATCCAGGCGCTGAAGCTCAACGGCTCCCCCGTGGGCGGTTCCTCGCTGCCGTCGCAAGTCGGCGGGACGGGGTGGGTGTTCTCAGGCGACTGGATCGTGAACTTCTGACTTCTCGCTCCATCTTGCACCGATAGAAGAATTCCTTGTCGCAGTTGCGAAACGGGCTGCCCTTTGAGTCTTGCCAGGGACACATTTCTCAATCAAATCGGTAGAGAAAGCTACCCGACACCGGATGCTGCTCCTCTGAATTGGCGGGTGGTATGGTGGCGCGAACACAGAAAGTGCGTGGAGTCAGCGGCTTGAATGTCCGTCGCGCCCCCTTCATCAAGGCGGGCACCCTATGAACTTCCAGCAACTCCGATACATTCGCGCTGCGGTTCAGAACGATCTCAACCTGACCAAGGTTGCCGACGGGCTCTTCACATCGCAGTCGGGCGTCAGCAAACAGATCAAGGAGCTCGAGGCCGAACTCGGGATAGAGATTTTCGTCCGCCGGGGCAAACGCCTGGTCGGTCTGACGGAGGCGGGGCACAGCGCGGCCGAAGTGATCGACCGCCTGCTGCAGGAGGCCGAGAACCTCAAGCGCCTGTCCCAGCAGTTCGTGCAGGCCGATAAGGGCCGCCTGACGATCGCGACGACGCACAACCAGGCCAACTATGTGCTGCCGCAAGTGCTTGTCCGCTTCAGCCGGGAATTCCCCGATGTCGAAGTGGAGCTGCGGCAGGGCAGCCCAAGCGCGGTGGTCGATATGCTGCTGCGGGGAGAAGCCGACATCGGCGTGGCGACCGAAGCGGTCGATGGCGAGTTGGGCCTCCAGACCTTCCCCTGCTTCACCTGGGAGCACGTGGCCATCGTCCCGCACGAGCATCCGCTGGCGCGGGTCAAAGCGCCCACATTGGCCGATCTCGTGCGCTACCCGATCGTCACCTACACGCCGGAATTCACCGGTCGCTCCAACATCGACGCGGCTTTCGCCAGCGCAGGGCTACAGCCCGACTTTCATCTCTCCGCCGTCGATGCGGACGTGATCAAGACCTACGTCAAGCTCGGCATGGGGGTGGGGATCGTGGCGCAGATGGCGATCGAGAACGGGCCGGACGACGCCTTCGCGACTGTCGCGGGGTCCAACAAGTTCTTCAAGGCGTCGAGCACCAAGATCGCCATTCCCCATGGCGCTCTGCTGCGAAACTACACCGGTCGCCTGATCGAACTGCTGGCCCCGCACCTGGACGCGCGAACGTTGAAGGACTCCCGCAGGCACACGACGGTTCACCAGCCGGATATCCTGCGGTCCTTTGTCGACAGACACGACCTGCGCTTCGGCGCTGGGCCGCGTCCGATCCTGAAGAGCGCCATTTCCGGAGCCAATCCCGCATGACATTCGTACAACGGCGGGGCTTCCTCGTCGGGGCAGCCGCATCCGTGCTGTCCGCCCGCGCCCTTGCTCAGGAGCGCATCGTCCAACCCTTCGCGAACGGCGAGCGGCCCCTGGTCCAGCTCCCACAGAAGCGGCCGCTGATCGGGCTGACAGCCCGTCCGCCCCAGCTGGAGACCCCATTCGAGGTCTTCAACGAAGGAGTGCTGACGCCGAACGATGCCTTCTTCGTCCGCTATCACCTCTCCGGTCTGCCCAGCACCATCGACCCAGCGACGTTTCGGCTGACGATCGGTGGGCTGGTCGACACGCCGCTAACCCTGTCGTTGGCAGACCTCAAGACGGGCTTTCCCGTCCAGGAGATCGTCGCGGTCAACCAATGCTCGGGCAACAGCCGCGGCTTCTTCGAACCGCGCGTAGGCGGCGGGCAGCTCGGGAATGGCGCGATGGGCAACGCCCGTTGGACCGGAGTGCCGCTCAAGGCGCTGCTCGATCGTGCAGGTGTCAAAGCCGGGGCGGGGCAAGTGACCTTCAACGGCCTCGACAAGCCGCCGCTCGATACGATCCCCGACTTCGTGAAGGCGCTGGACCTTGATCACGCGCGCGATGGCGAGGTGCTGGTCGCCTTTGCCATGAACGGCGCCGACTTGCCGTTCCTCAACGGCTTTCCGCTACGGCTGGTCGTGCCGGGCTATTACGGGACCTACTGGATCAAGCACCTCAGTGAGATCAACGTCGTAGAAGGCGTATTTGACGGTTACTGGATGAAGACCGCCTATCGCGTGCCCGACAACGACTGCAATTGCGTCGAACCGGGAGGCAAGCCTGACAAGACCCGGCCGATCAGCCGCCTCAACGTCCGCTCGTTCGTCACCAGCCACTGCGACGGCCAGGTCGTGCCGGAGACGGGGAGCACCGAATTGCGGGGCATCGCCTTCAGCGGAGGCGAGGGTGTCGCGCGAGTGCTGGTGTCGACCGATGACGGCGGGACTTGGCAGGAAGCCCGGCTTGGCGAGGATCTGGGCCGCTACTCGTTCCGCGAGTGGCGCTTGGGGTCGAAGCTTGGCAAGGGCCGTCATCCGATCAAGGTGCGGGCATTCAGCCAGAGCGGTGCCACTCAACCGCTCGACCCATTGTGGCAGCCGGCCGGCTACATGCGCAATGTGGCCGAGACCTTGACCCTGGAGGTCGCATGATCCGTCCCCTCGCCATCCTGCTCGGGGCCGGCACCTTCGTTCTGAGCATCGCCACGGCCGCCCAGCCGGTGACGTTCGATTTTCCGATCGGCGACACCCCGACAGAACTTGCCGACGCAGATGCTGAGGTCGTGGTGAACCATTGTTCGAGTTGCCATTCGCTCGACTACATCACCACCCAGCCGCGCGGCAAAGGGGCTCAGTTCTGGAAGGACGCGGTGACCAAGATGGTCAACGTTTACAAGGCCCCCCTGACGCCTGAAGAGGCCGACGCCGTCGCTGCGGCTCTGGCTCTCAAGTTCGGGTAAAAGAACCACCTCACCACCGGCAAAAGAAGAGCGGGACTCCGTGGTATCGGAGCCCCGCCCAAGTTCGAATCCGGCTGGGAGAGAGGATGCCTTGAGGAAACTCAGGCGGGCCGGATCCGGGGAAATCCTGGCGTCAGCGGGCGATCACTGACCCTTCGAACGGAACGCCCACGGCGCCACCACCGAAGGGACCGTTGTTCTCGACACAGATCCGCTCGTGATGCTCGTAGCGCGGTGTGCCGCCGGCGATGTTCACCGGCTGGACGTCGAAGTGCCAGCCATCGGGCTCGTCCGCGTCGGTGTAGCGGCGGGCGGGGATGGTTGCCGTCCAGGGACGGGTGTAGACCGTGGGATCGGTGAACGTCGCGACGTAGTTGAAGCGCTTGCCGTCGGCATCGAAGATATAGCGTTCCTCGACCGTGCCGTTCTCGCTCATGAAGTCGCCGTAGCGTCCGAACAGCGCCTTGCCGTTGTTGTTGCGCACACTGACGACCAGGGTGTTGCCTTCCCAGTGGCCGCGGGAGTCCCCATTCCACAGCTTGATCTTGTCGGAGAGAGGGGCGCCGTCTTCAAGGCGGATGATCCGGTTGCCGGAATCGAACAGCAGCACGACGTAGCCCGGATACTGCCGGAGCTCATAACCGTGCCACATGAACGATTTGGGGACGCCAGCCGGAGCACAGCGGGCGAGGGGCTCGATGTATTGCGGCTCGGTCGGGTTGGGAAAGTTGTGTGCGAAATCCGCCTGCAGCGCCCGGGCTTCGGGACGGTAGGGGATCTCGCCGTCCGCAGGATCCGACACGCGGCTGGGCGCCCGCTGATCGCGCGGCAGCTTTGCCGTGCCGGAGGGCTCTCCGGGAGGTCCCGCCTGCGGGTCGGTGAAATTGCTGTGGTTCGAGATCGTGTTCGACCAGAACCCCTGCACGTCCGGCTGCCCGTCAGCCAGCCTTGGTCCGGTCCACTCGCCAGAGGCGATCGGAATGACTTCCTTGCTCCAGCGAATCCCCGGCGCGGTCGGCTGGGGAGCCGGGGCGGGGGTCTGCTGGGCGAGAGCGATTTGGGGCAGCGCGCCGACCGTCAGCAGGAGCGCGGCGGTCAAGATCCGACGAGCCATTATTGTCCGTCCTTATGGTGCGGGTAGTACTGCTCGTACTGGAGCGTGAAGCAGTAATCCTCGATGAGCTGGAAGTTGGCGTCGCGCCGGCGGTGCAGCAGGACGTCGATCGTCCAGGGCTTGCTGTAGACCTTCGGGTCGTCGAGCGTTGCCGAATAGGCAATCGTGTCGGGGTCGACGAAGCGCCAGCGCTCGACCACATGCAGCTCCTCGCTGTGGTAGTTGCCCGCGCGGTCGAGCCAGGTCTCGGGGTTGAAGTCGGCCACGTCGACAACAAGCGTGTCGCCTTCCCAGTGCCCACGGGAATCGCCGAGCCAGAACTCCTGCTGCTTTTCCTCCGGGTGGTCCGATCCGTTGGTGGCGATCGTGCGGACCTGGTTTCCGAATTGGTGGACCAGGGTCACGTCATTGTCGCGCTGGAAGATCTGGAACGGCGCCGGGTAGTAGACCCCCCGCGGCACTCCCAGGACCCAGCACTTGAGCCGGGGATCGTCCTCGGCACGTGTCTCGAAGTTGCGCGACCGCTGCTCCAAAGCACCCGGAAGGTACGGGATCGCCCCGCCTTCCACGACGCCCGGCCCAGGCGGCGCATCGCGCCGTCCCGAGTGGGGCTCGAGGTCGTAGTCGGCCTCGCTGAGCGTCTGCCAGATGCCCGAGAAGTCGGGCTTGCCACTGGCGAGCCGAGGTATAGCGACCGGATCCTGCGCCTGGATCGGGCCGGCCGTCAGCGTGACGGCCGCCATTGCGGCCGCAGCCAGCAGCCCACGGCTACTGCGCTTGAGAACCTCCAGCATGTCAGAACGCCGGAGTGGGAGCATCAGGCGCGCCGCCGGTCTTGATCTTGCGGCCGTCGGGAAGGGCAATCGCCCCGGCATAGCCGAAGGCCCCACCGTTCTTGGCGCGGAAGCCCGCTAGCTTGATCTTGGTGCCGAAAGCCACGTCCGCCCGGCTCAGGCCGCTGGCCTTGAGCGAGCTGGGCGTGCCGAACTCAAAGCCCCAGTTGGTGACCGAACCGTCACGGTTCTTCACGTCGAGGTAGATCCAGCTATGCGGATTGACGAACCGGGCCCTGGTGACGGTGCCTTCGACCACAAGCGGCTTGGAAGAATCGAACTCGGCCGCGAAGGCGTGGTGGGCCAGGCTGGGTATCGAATACCCGGCGCCGACCGCAGCCAATGCAAAGCCCACGAGGGATAAGTGCAAACGCGTTTTCATAGGGGTGCTCCTTAGAAGGTCGCTCGGACAACAGCGTTGATCGTGCGGCTGGGGCCGATGCCGTCGTAGCCAACCGGTGCGTTGTTGCTGAAGTCGTTGATGCTGGTCGTGTACTGGACGTCGAACAGGTTCTTGGCTGCGATGCCGATCTGGGTACGAGCGCCCGCGATCTCGGTGATGATGCCGATGCCGGCGTCGGTCAGATGATAGGAGTCCTGCCAGCCATAGGGCGACAGCAACTGCTCGAGGTTGTGCTTCGAGCGGTAGGTGTCGTTGGCATAGGCGTAGAACGACACGCCCGAGGAGCCGACTTCTCGTTCGAAGTTGAAGCCGATGATGCCGACCCACTTAGGCGCGCCGACGATCTGCTTGCCGGTGTTGTCGCACGTCGGGATGCTCGAGGGGAAGGCCCGCGGGCAGGTGGCGTTGGCCCAGTCCGTATAGACCGCGTCGTTATAGGCCCCGCCGAAGTTGATCGTCAGACCGTCGAACGGCGTTAGCGTACCATCGATCTCGATGCCCTGGGCGCGGATTCCGGGAATGTTGCCGAGGACCGAGCTGAACCCGGTCGAGGAGTTGGTATCCGCTATGCTGGTGACAGCCTGATAGTCGCGAACCTTGGTGTAATAGAGGTTGGCGCTGAGCCACAACACGTTGTCGAAGAACTGGCCCTTCACGCCGAGTTCGAAATCCGTCGTCTTTTCGGGAGCGACGTTACGGCGGGTACCGTTGTTGTCGAACGCGACCGCCCCGGATTTGCCGCCGCCGCTGGCCGACGCGTAGAACAGCACGTCTTCGGTGATCTTGTAGCTGGGATTGATCAGCCACGCGAAGGCGCCGTCGTCGATGGGTTCGCCGATTATCGTCTCGAAGGGCGTCTGCAGCTGCGCCGCCCGGATCGCGTCGGCGATGGGATCGCCGGTCGAAACCAGGGGCGATCCGTCCTCGGTGCCGATGGTCTTCGTGGTTGTGCTGGTCTTCTGCTCGCGGGTGTAACGAAGGCCGGCGGTGAGGCTCGCCCGGTCTGTGATTTCCCAGTTCGCCTGGGCGAACACCGCCTGGCTGTTGGAGATCGGATGCTGGTTGCTGATGCTCTGGGTATTATCGAGCGCCTCCTGCAGCAGCAGCCAACCGGCCGGATTGTTCAGCGCGTTGTACTGCGCGTTGGTGGCGAAGAACGCCCCGGCATCCCGACCGAAGCGGCTGCGGCCGTTCGTGTCGGTCTCGATCCGCATCAGGTAGAGACCCGCCTGGTAATCGATCGTGTCGGTGATATCGCCGGTGAAGCGGAACTCCTGCGAGAACTGTTCGGTGTTCACCAGTGAGCCGCTGCGCGCGATCGGGAAGCGGGTCTGCTCCTGGTCGTTGGTCGCGTCGAAGTGGAACCAGCGGCCGGCCGTGATCGACTTGATCTCGACTTCGCCGACGTCCCAGGTCGCGATCAGCGATCCGCCGTAGTTACGGGTGACCAGCGGGAGCGCTTCGTCGATGTCGATCGTATCCCACGATCCGATGATCGGAGTGTAGGGCTGGAAGTAGCTGCGGGCGAGGCGGGTCGAATAGGTGGTCGTGCGGACCGAGCCGTCGTTCAGCGTCGTCGGATCGACCATGAACGGCTTGGTGTTGCTGCGCTCGTCGGTCTCCGCGCCGTCGACATTGAGCCTGAGCGAGAAGTTGTCGCTCGGCTCGAGCAACAGCTGGAAGCGTCCGCCCCAGCGGTTCTGTTCGTGCCACCGGCCGCCGACCGCGGGATTGACGTTGAGGATGTCGCCGTCCTGGTTGTCGTAGAAGAACGATGCGCGGAAGGCGAGCAAGTCTTCGATCAGCGCATCGGAGAAAGAACCTCGGGCCTTGAAGGTGTTACGGTCGAGCCCGCCTTCGACCTCAAGCGTGCCTTCGGGGGTGAATGACGGCAGCTTGCTGGTGTACTTGATCACGCCCAGCGAGGTGTTCTTGCCCAGCAGCGTACCTTGCGGGCCGCGCAGGATCTCGACCTGTGCAAGGTCGGTGAAGTCCTGGTACGTCATGCCCACGTGATCGAGGAACACGTCGTCGACGATCACGCCGACGGCGGCCTCCATGTTGTCGTTGCCGCTGGTCTTGCCGATCCCGCGCAGTGACACGCCAGTACGGCGCGCGTTCGGTGTGGTCGCAGTCAGGCCCGGCGCGCGCTGGGTAATGTCGGCGACGGTGAAGACATGCTGCTGTTCGAGCGTCGCGGCGCTGATGACCGAGATCGGAATCGGCACGTCGACGAGCGATTCCTCGCGGTTCCGCGCGGTGACGATGATGATATCGCCCTGCGGTGCTTCGCTAACTGTTGTGGCGGGCGCTTCGGTGTTCGTTGCCGCGGTGGTTTCCTCCGCGGCGAGGGCGGCCTGCGGGAGGATGGCGGCTAGCGCGGCGGCGCTCGCCAGCCACGACGCGCGGGCACGGGGTCGGCGCGACGCGCCCGACGGATGATTGTTGTTTTTCATGATCTTATTGTCTTTCCGGGCGGGATGAGAGGGAGGACCGGGGGCTATTTGCCGGGCCGGTCGACGCCCTTGGTCAGCGTCTTGATGCGGTAGACCGAGCCACGGCCGACCACGTAGAGCTGCGAGCGGTCTGCCCCTCCGAAGGCCAGGTTCTGCGGCTGTTTCGGCAGCGCGATGACGCCTAGCGGCGTTCCCTCTGGCGAGAATACTTCGACACCAGCGCTGGAGGCGACATAGACCCGACCCGATGCGTCTACGGCGACCCCGTCCGCTCCGCTGGTGGGACCTTCGGGCGCGTTCCGGAAACCGGCGAGCCGGGCGAAGTCGTGCCGTCCGGCCAGGCTGCCGTCCGGCTGGACGCTGAAGGCGATCAGGTTTTCACCCCAGGTATTGGCGACGTAGAGGGTCTTCTCATCCGGGCTCAGGGCAACGCCGTTCGGGCGCGGGATGTCATCGGTGACGAGCCTCACCTGTCCGCGCGGGTTGAGCCAGTAAAGCCCCGTCTTGGCCGGGACTCGGGGAGCGGGGGTTCCCGCCGCCGGCGGCGCACCCGGGTCCGAGAAGTAGATGTTCCCCGTGCGGGCTAGCGCAAGGTCGTTGGGACGGTTGAACGGCTTGCCCGAATAAGCAGCCGCAAGGACGTTGCTCGCCGGCTGCAACTGCGCGACACCAGGAGTGGTGGTCTGAACGGCGAGCAATTCGCCTTTGGCGCCGACCGCGAGCGAGTTCGCACCGCCGGTCTTTTCGAGATAAGTTGACACCGAGTTGTCCGGAGCAATGCGGACGATGCGGTCGGCCCGGTTCTCCGTGAAGATGATCGAGCCATCGGTTAGCGCGACCGGCCCTTCGGTGCCGTCGAACCCTTCGCGGATCACCTCGACCCGGGTGCCGGCGGCCACGACACCGTCGATGGCCGGAGTGGTGAACAGCTTGCCGTAGAGAGTGCCGCCCTCTGCGGCGTAGTTTTCAACTCCGACGACGCCGGTGACCGAGTAGCCCTGAGAACGAAGGTAGGTCGCCGCGCGCTTGGCCCGTCCGGCGTGATTGGAGATCGTGACTACGCTCCGGTCGCGCGGGATGTAGGGCAGGAAACGGTCGAGTTCCGAGACCTGGATGTTGAGATAGACTGGGAGGCTACCGATGGCGGCGATTTCATCCGCCCGGCGCAGGTCGATGAAGGTCACCTTGTCGGGCGCGGCGAGCAACTGGTCCACTTGCTGCCGGTTGAGCACGTTCTCAGCCTGCGCAGGTCCCGCTTGTGCTGACGATTGGGAAAGCGCTGGATGCGTAAAAAGCGCCGTCGAGCTGACGCCCATCGCCAAAAGCGCAAATGATGTGCGAGTTGCTCTAAGGAACGCTTTGTGGCGAAATGACTTTTCTGTGTTACGCATCATACCCTCATCAACTTGGTGCGAGGGATATATTTTGCTTCTAGGGGTGCGGGAACGAATGCATTGGCATGTTAATATGCCAAATCGGCATATAGGCTCGCGTCTTAGCTGAATCCAATCCAGCGGCCCGCCGCGGCGACAGAGATCCAGGCGAGGGTCGAGGCGAAGGCCGGCAGCCTGTGAAGGCCGGCGGCGGGTTCGCCGCGGGACCGGGCCTCGGCCAAAGCTACTCCCAGGGCGACAGCTAACGCCGCGCCAACGGTGGCAAAGTAGACCGACTGAGCGACCGCCAAATCGTGGCGCGCGGCCGGCCAAAGCTCGGCCAGCACCAGCCCGCCGCCCACGATCGCCGCGACCGCGACCAGATAGACCCGGCGGTAGTGTCGGGCGAAGGCTGCGAACAGTCCAAATCCGGCAAAGGCCACAAGCAGGGCTCCGGCCCGAATGCCGCTGGTCGAGGCGAACAGCAGGAGCGCTCCTGCCCACAACACCAGAGCCGCGACGGCGAGCGCCGTGGCCCGACCGCGGCGCTCGGTCGGTTCCTGGCGAACCAGCTGTGAAACGGCGAGGCTAAACAGGATCGCCGCGACGAGCGCGACCATTTTCACGAAGAACGCCGCGCTGGCGAGCAGGCCACCTGCGGTCGCAACGGCCATGACGATTCCGGTAAGGATCGTGCCGACGATGCCGCCCCACAACCAGGGCCGGGTGGCGCGCTCCACCTCGCGGGCCGGGACCCTCTGCAGGGCCACGCCGAGCAGCCGCAGATTGAGCGCAAAGACGGCGCCGCCAAGGACCGCAAGCGAGAGCAGGTGCAGTGTCTCGACCGCCGCGAAAATCCAGATGGTCTCGTTGATCTGCTTGATAAGCGGGGTTCGCGATAAGCTGAGGACGGCGTCCGAAAATCCAGGCGTGAGGTGGTGAAAGCTGAAGCTCATACCGCGAGCTCCTGCTCGGCATGGACCAGCGTGGTCTCGAACTCGGTGCACTGGGCGAGCTCTGCGATAACGCCTGTGGTCTGGCCGCACCTGAACCAGTCATAGGCGGCGTAACGCCCCGTGACGATCACGGCGATCCACAGCACGATCGAAATACCGGCCGACACCCTGGCCGCCGTCGGCGGGCGGTCCCTGGCGTCCCATTTCTCCCGGTCCGCCTGGACGCGCCAGTGGAAGATGAAGATGTTGAGCGCGGCGGCGACAAGGAACACCGCTTTCACGCGAAAAACTGGATTGTGATAGTACTCCAGCGGATTGGCGAAGAACAACGCGGAGCCGGTCAGAACCATGATCGCGAAGCCCGCGACAGTGTAGGGCAGCACGGTATCGGCAACGGCCGAAACGGGAACCTTGCGCAGGACCAGCCCTAGAAGGCGCATGTCGACGAACAGGATCGTTCCGGCGAATAACATCAAGGTGAGGACGTGCGCGCCTTCGAGCAGCATCCACAGATGCTCCGAACTCTGCAACTGGGTGCTCCAAGACGTATCGGCCACCGCACGTCCCGCGGAGTCGACCTCGGCACCAAGCTGGTACTGGAGGTACGCCATGGCTTCGGACAGGTGTAATGACATGGAAAAGCGCCGCCGTGAGCGAGCCGTAGGGCTCGGGATCGGGTACGACTAATCGGTCACCAGGGTTCGCTGAACGAAGGGTTCGTCATATCCTTCGCATGGTTGGTGCTTTGGCGGGTGGGCTTAGCGGGCCGCTGTGACCCTGGTCGGAACCCGGCCGACCTTGCGTGCCAGCAACGCCGGATCCTTGATCGTGATCCATCCCGCGCGCCATTGAAGGTCGTCTTCGCGGCGAACCACCTGAATTGTCCTATTGAGATGGACCGGGGTGAGGCCAAGGGCGTCGGAAAGCGTTTCCTGGGTAACGGGCAACTGGAACCGGCCGTTTTGGGCGAGTCCGGCGAGCGCCAGGCGCTCCTCGATCTCCAGCACAAGATCCAGCAAACGCTCTCGCGCGCTCATTCGGCCGAGGCGGGTGATCTGCGCGAGAAGATAGGCCTCCTCCAGCGCGTTGCTGACCCGATAGGCATGCTGCAAGGTCTCCGAGATATCTGCCGAGGGAGCCGCGCAGATTCCCAGAGATGTGAGTGACATCAGACCCGAAACCGCAAGCGGTTCCGGATGATGGCAAATCCCGAACAGGTCGCCGGGGAGGACAAAGCTGATCAACTGGCGACGCCCGTCGGCGAGGAGGCGGTAGCGGGCGGCAAGCCCGCTGACGACCAGCATCGCCTTGGCAATCTTTTGACCTTCCTTGACCAACTCCCGACCCGGAGGCTCCAGAATCGAGGTCGAAATGCTGCTCTCAAGGGCAGCAGCGGCCTGGTCATCGAGCCGCCAAAGCGCGTCAAGCCGCCTCACGGGGGCCCGCGCACCGTTCTGCGGGGTACCTAACAAGACTGTCACCCTTGGGACTCGTCGAGCAACATGCCCAAGGCGAGCACAACGGCGTCCATGCGAAACGGTTTCGCGAGGTGTGGCACGGCCTGGTAGCCTTCAGGCAGCGACCAGCCATCATAGCCGGTCAGGAACACGTACGGAACGGCTCGCTCGGTCAAAAGGTCCGCGATCGGGTAGGAATTCATGCCTTCCAGGTTCACGTCGAGCAGGGCGGCATCGAGCTTCAGGCTCGCCAGATTAAGTCCTTGGGAGACGTTGCCCGTCGGGCCGATCACCTCAGCCCCTTCGTCTTCAAGGACTTGGCACAAATCGGCTGCGATAAAGTACTCATCCTCGACCACAAGGATGCGTTTGCCCGAGAGTTTATCCGCCACTGCTTGTCCTCCCCGAGCACTTTTCCAAGCTCCCCTCTCGATCCAACAGCAAGGAGATCCGGGACCGACCTCCGCCACCGCCGAAGTCGAGCCGTTTTTCAACCAGCCAATGGCAGGGCGGTGCTTGCTTGATCATTCCACGTCAGATCCATCACGCGGTCGAAACGGCACTGCCAGAACCCCTTGTTCCGCCAGATAATATTGAGTTGGCAGCCTCCGCCATGATGCATGTTAAGAGTCTGGCGAATTTCGAAAGCGGCCTTCGTGGTGTGTTCGATCGGCATCCGGACAAGTCTTGACCGCGGGAATCCAGCTACGAATTGGCGGATAATCCACTTTAATCCGCATGTTAGGCGGCACGGTTGCGCAAAGTACTTCGCAAAACCGTTCTAACTTAAATCAAAGTCGACGATCTTTCGCATCGCGTCCGGGAACTCGAAGTGGGATTCCCGTTTTGTCGCCGTTGGGGGCGTGTTTCGCGCATCCGGCATTCTCGCGGGGGGCACGTGAATAAGCAAACTCAGCCTATGGAATTCTCGCGCAACCGGCGTGAACTCATCGTCGCTCTTCGCCGCTTTAGACGCGGCGATTTTTCTGTCCGACTCCCTGAGGAAGAGGGCGATCCCGACATAGAGATCGCCACACTGTTCAACGAGGTCGTGTCGCTCACCCAGCAGATGACCGGCGAGTTCGAACGCGTATCGCGGATCGTGGGCAAAGAAGGCAAGATCGGCCAGCGCGCCAAGGTTCACGGTGCGACCGGCGGCTGGGAGACCAAGCTCCGCTCCATCAACGAGCTGATCGACGACATGGCGCAGCCGACGATCGAAGTGGCCCGTGTGATCGGCGGCGTGGCGAAGGGCGACCTTTCGCAGACCATGGCGACGGAGGTCGACGGGCGGCCGCTCAAGGGCGAGTTCCTGCGCATCGGCAAGGTCGTGAACACCATGGTCGACCAGTTGGCCAACTTCACCTCCGAGGTGACACGCGTGGCGCGTGAGGTGGGTACCGAGGGCAAGCTCGGCGGGCAGGCAAGGGTGCGCGGTGTCGCCGGTACCTGGAAGGACCTGACCGACAACGTCAACCTGATGGCGGCGAACCTGACCGGTCAGGTGCGTAACATCGCCGAGGTGACGACGGCGGTGGCGAGCGGCGACTTGTCCAAGAAGATCACCGTCGACGTGAAGGGAGAAATTCTCGAGCTCAAGAACACCATCAACACCATGGTGGATCAGTTGAACGGCTTCGCTTCCGAAGTGACCCGCGTGGCGCGCGAAGTGGGTACCGAGGGCAAGCTGGGCGGCCAGGCCCGAGTGCCGGGGGTTGCCGGGACCTGGGCCGACCTGACAGAGAACGTCAACTCGATGGCGGCAAACCTGACCGGTCAGGTCCGCAACATCGCCGAGGTGACGACGGCGGTGGCGAGCGGCGACTTGTCCAAGAAGATCACCGTCGACGTAAAGGGTGAGATTCTCGAGCTCAAGAACACCATCAACACCATGGTGGACCAGCTCAACGGCTTCGCCTCGGAAGTGACCCGCGTCGCGCGTGAGGTCGGCACCGAGGGCAACCTGGGCGGCCAGGCCAGAGTGCCGGGGGTTGCCGGGACCTGGGCCGACCTGACAGAGAACGTCAACTCGATGGCGGCGAACCTGACCGGCCAGGTGCGCAACATCGCCGAGGTTACCACCGCCGTGGCGCGGGGTGACTTGTCCAAGAAGATCACCGTCGAGGTGCGGGGCGAAATCCTTGAGCTCAAGGACACCATCAATACCATGGTGGACCAGCTCAATTCGTTCGCTTCGGAAGTGACGCGTGTGGCGCGTGAGGTCGGCACCGAAGGCCGGCTGGGCGGGCAGGCGCAAGTCGAAGGCGTCGGCGGGACCTGGAAGGACCTGACGGACAACGTGAACGCCATGGCGGGCAACCTGACCGGCCAGGTCCGCAACATCGCCGAGGTGACCACCGCCGTGGCGCGCGGCGACTTGTCGAAGAAGATCACGGTCGACGTGAAGGGCGAAATCCTCGAGCTCAAGATCACTATCAACACGATGGTGGACCAGCTCAACTCGTTCGCTTCCGAAGTGACCCGTGTGGCGCGCGAGGTCGGTACCGAAGGACGGCTAGGCGGTCAGGCGCAAGTGGAAGGCGTCGGCGGGACCTGGAAGGACCTCACGGACAATGTGAACGCCATGGCGGGCAACCTCACCGGCCAGGTGCGCAACATCGCCGAGGTGACGACCGCGGTGGCACTGGGTGACCTCTCCAAGAAGATCACCGTCGACGTGAAGGGCGAGATTCTCGAACTGAAGAACACCATCAACACCATGGTGGACCAGTTGAATTCGTTTGCTTCAGAAGTGACCCGCGTGGCGCGCGAGGTCGGCACCGAGGGGAAGCTCGGCGGGCAGGCACAGGTGCCCGGCGTCGGCGGGACCTGGAAGGATCTCACGGACAACGTGAACGCCATGGCGGCCAACCTCACAGGTCAGGTGCGCAACATCGCCGAAGTGACGACGGCGGTGGCGCTCGGTGACTTGTCGAAGAAGATCACCGTCGACGTGAAGGGTGAAATTCTCGAGCTCAAGAACACCATCAACACCATGGTGGATCAGCTCAACTCGTTCGCCTCCGAAGTGACTCGCGTGGCGCGCGAGGTCGGCACCGAGGGCAAGCTGGGCGGGCAGGCGCACGTGCGCGGCGTCGCCGGGACCTGGGCCGACCTGACCGACAACGTGAACCTGATGGCGGACAACCTGACCGGCCAGGTGCGCAACATCGCCGAAGTGACGACGGCGGTGGCCAAGGGCGACTTGTCTAAGAAGATCACCGTCGACGTGAAGGGCGAAATTCTCGAGCTCAAGAACACCATCAACACCATGGTGGACCAGCTGAACTCGTTCGCTTCGGAAGTGACTCGCGTGGCGCGCGAGGTGGGCTCGGAAGGCAAGCTCGGCGGTCAGGCGCAAGTGCCGGGGGTCGGCGGCACCTGGAAGGACCTCACGGATAACGTGAACTTCATGGCGACCAACCTGACCAACCAGGTGCGCGGCATCGCCGACGTCGTGACCGCGGTTGCCCAGGGCAACCTCAAGCGCAAGCTGACCTTCGACGCGAAGGGCGAGATCGCGGCGCTGGCCGAAACCATCAACGGCATGATCGAGACGCTTTCGACCTTCGGCGATCAGGTCACCAACATGGCACGCGAAGTGGGCGTCGAAGGCCGGCTTGGCGGCCAGGCGCGCGTTCCGGGCGCCGCCGGCCTGTGGCGCGATCTCACCGACAACGTGAACCAGCTCGCGGCGAACCTGACCAATCAGGTGCGCTCGATCGCCGACGTCGCCACCGCGGTGACCAAGGGCGACCTCACGCGCTCGATCTCGGTCGAGGCTTCGGGCGAGATGGCCGCGCTCAAGGACAACATCAACGAGATGATCGGCAACCTCAAGGACCAGACCTTGAAGAACGCCGAGCAGGACTGGCTCAAGACCAACCTCGCGCGCTTCAGCCGCATGCTGCAAGGCGAGCGCGACCTGACCACGATTTCCAGCCTGATCATGAGCGAGCTCGCCCCGCTGGTTAACGCCCAGTACGGCGTGTTCTACGTGGCCAACGAGAACGAAGATGGTCCCACGCTGGACCTGGTCGCCACCTACGGGGCCGACCGCCGCGACGAGCTCAAGAAGTCGTTCGAACTGCGCGAGGGCCTGATCGGACAGGCGGCGGCCGACAAGCGGCCGATGCGGCTCAACAAGGTCCCAGGGGACTTCATCAAGATCGGCTCGGGCCTTGGCGCCGCTGCTCCGGCGAACATCAATATCCTGCCGGCGCTGTTCGAGGACGAGGTCAAGGCCGTCATCGAACTCGCCTCGTTCGAGGAATTCAACGAGACCCACCACACCTTCCTCAACCAGCTCATGGAGACGGTCGGCATCGTGCTCAACACGATCGCGGCAACCATGCGCACGGAAGAGCTGCTCAAGGAATCGCAGCTCCTGACGCAGGAGCTGCAATCGCGGCAAACCGAGCTGACCCGCAAGCAGGAAGAACTCCACGCCACGAACGAGGAACTGCAGGAAAAGGCCCAGCTCCTCGAGAACGAGAAGCGCCAGGTAGAAGCCAAGAACTTCGAGATCGAAATGGCCCGCCGCGCCGTCGAGGAGAAGGCCGAGCAGCTGGCCCTGACCTCGAAGTACAAGTCGGAGTTCCTGGCCAACATGAGCCACGAACTGCGCACTCCGCTCAACTCGCTGCTGATCCTCTCGAAGATGCTGGCCGACAATCAGCAGGGCAATCTGAACGAGAAGCAGACCGAGTTCGCCCGGACGATCCATTCGGCCGGCACCGACCTGCTCACTCTGATCAACGACATCCTCGACTTGTCGAAGGTGGAGTCCGGCACCGTCGCGATCGAGATCGGCGACATGTCGCTCGCTCGCCTGCGCCAGCACCTCGAACGGACGTTTCGGCAGCTTGCCTCAGAGAAGCAGCTGGAGTTCGAGGTCGACTTTGCCGAGGACCTCCCGGCGACGATCCGGACCGACGAGCAGCGGCTGCAGCAGATCGCACTCAACATGCTCTCGAACGCTTTCAAGTTCACTTCGAACGGCCGGGTCACCCTGTCGGTGCGCAAGGCTCGCGAGGGGTGGAACAGGTCTCATCCGATCCTCGGCGATGTCGAAGAGGCGATCGAGATCGCGGTCAGCGATACCGGCATCGGTATTCCCGAAGACAAGCAGAAGCTGATCTTCGAAGCCTTCCAGCAAGCCGACGGTACCACCAGCCGCAAGTACGGCGGTACGGGCCTGGGGCTTTCGATCAGCCGCGAGATTGCCAGCCTCCTGGGCGGTGAAATTCACGTCCGTTCGACAGTTGGCAAGGGATCGACGTTTACGCTCTATGTCCCGTTGAGGTCGCCCGGGATCGCGCCGGCACTGGCCTTGCCGACAACTGGCGCCGCCGACGACGAAACCTCCCCTGCCGCGCGCGACACGATTGCCGACGACCGGGATGAGCTGCAGGGTCAGCCCTTCGTCCTGATCGTCGAGGATGATCCGACGTTCGCTCGCGTGCTGCTTGATATCGTCCATGAGGGACCGCTCAAGGCGGTCGTCTCCACGGCGGGATCGGGGACTCTCGCGATGGTGCGCAAGATGCGGCCGAGCGCGATCACGCTCGATCTCGGCCTCAGCGATATCGACGGCTTCGTGTTGCTCGACCTGCTGCGGCACGACCCGGACTCGAGCGACATTCCGGTCCATGTCATCTCAGGTGCGGACCAGGCGTCGCACGCGCTCAAGTTGGGGGCAGCAACGGTGATCCAGAAGCCCGCCGATCGCGAAGAACTGGTCGCGCTCTTCGGCGCTATTGCCCAGTCGTTCGAGTCCGGCCCGAAGCGCCGCCGGAGCAAAAGCACAAAGCGCCAACGAGAGGAAACGCTGGCTCCGCCGGAGGGGACGGCCCTTGCAGGCAAGCGGCTGCTCATCGTCGACGATGACATCCGCAACATCTACTCGCTGGCGAGCGTGCTCGAAGCTCAGGGCGCGGAAGTGCTGCACGCGGAGCGCGGCCAGGAAGGCATCGCCCTGCTCGAAGCCAACCCCGATATCGATGTCGCGTTGATCGACATCATGATGCCGGAAATGGACGGTTACGAGACCATGCGGCGCATACGGACCAACCCCGCACTGGCGGGCATTCCGCTGATCTCGGTAACCGCCAAGGCGATGAAAGGCGACAGGCAGAAGTGTCTCGATGCCGGCGCGTCGGACTATATTTCAAAGCCGGTCGACATCGACCTCCTGCTTGCCCTCCTGCGGGTCTGGATCGGGCGGGCGGAGGTCGGCACCGCTACGCCCTCTCCTATCGTCGTCGAGGACGTTGCGTGAAAAAAGCGGGTTCAAATCTGAAGCGCGCCGGCGCGCCCGCTCCGGAGGCTATGCCGCGCGCCCGTATTCTGCTGGTGGATGATGACGAGCGCAACCTGCTCGCTCTGTCCGAGGTCCTCGAACCGATTGCCGACGTAATCACCGCGACCTCCGGACGGCTCGCTTTACGAGAGCTGTTGAAGGGCGATTTCGCCGTCATCCTTCTCGACGTGTTCATGCCCGAGATGGACGGGTACGAGACCGCGTCGCTGATCCGAAAGCGAGCACAGACGGCACGGATTCCGATCATCTTCCTGTCGGCAGTCAACAAGGAGACCGAGCACCTGATGCGCGGCTACGCGATGGGCGCGGTCGATTACGTCTTCAAGCCGGTCGATCCCATCGTACTCAAGTCGAAGGTCGCGGTGTTCGTCGACCTGTTCCAGCTCCGCCAGCAAGTCGCGACGCGTGCGTTGGCGGAGCAGGAGTTGCGTGAAGCTACGCTCCGGGCAGAGGCCGAACGGCTGGTCTACGAACGGGAGCTGCAGCAGACGAGGTTGCAACAGGCCCTGATCCTCGAGGCCCTGCCGCTGGCGGTGTACGAAGCCAGCGTAGATGAGGATGGCAGGCCCCTGCGTCGCTTTGTGGGCGGCGATATCGCCAAGTTCGCCGGCGCTGATGCCGACTCGCTGCTTTCCGGAGAGCTGCGCTGGGAAGACCGCATTGTGAACGGTGACCCTGCAGAGCCGGAAACGGGGACGTCCGTCTCCCAGTACCGTTGGTCCCGCAGCGACGGGTCGGTGATCCATGTCATCGACCAGCGTGTCAGACCCGGTGGCGACGACGGCGTGTGGGTCGGCACGCTGATCGACGTCAGCGCCCAACGCGAACTGGAGCAGCAGCTCGTCCAGTTGCGCAAGACCGAAGCGCTCGGCCAGCTGACCGGCGGGGTCGCGCACGATTTCAACAACCTGCTGGCCGCCGTTCTCGGTGGGCTGCGCCTGATCGAGGGCCGGGTCGAGCTGGGTATCCGCGAACAGCGGATCTTCGAACACATGCGCCATGCGGCGGAGAATGGCGTCGAACTGGTCCGCCGTCTCATGGCCTTCGCGCGCAAGCAGGAACTGTCGCCTGTTGCGATCGAACCGGCGAAATTGTGCGATATCGTTTCCGGTCTCGTGGACCACGCGATCGGCGAAACGCTGTCCGTCGAATGGGAGGTAAATCCCAATGGACTCCGAATCTTTGCCGACGAGGGCCAACTTGAGCTCGCCCTCGTCAACCTATTGATCAACGCGCGCGATGCCATGACGAATGGGGGCAAGATCAGCGTCGAGATCGAGGAAGTCGCACGGCCGGACGGACTTCGGGCGCGAGACGGGGCGCCCCATTGGCTCAGGATCAGCGTGTGCGATCAGGGAGTCGGGATCCCCGCGGAACTGATCGAACGGGTCACCGAACCCTTCTTCACTACCAAGGGGCCGGGCAAGGGCACCGGTCTTGGCCTGTCGATGGTCGCGGGCTTTGTCGAACAGTCGGGTGGATTGTTCCGCATCGTCAGCGAGACGGGCACTGGCACGCAAGTCCAGATGACCTTTCCCGCGACGAAATCCGACGCGCGCAACGCGGCCGCGGCAACGACGGGTGACGAGCGGACGAATCTCGTGGGTTCGGTGCTGGTGGTGGACGACGACGACGGAGTGCGCATGGTCGTGTCGGAGCAGTTGCGCGATCTTGGACTCAACGTGTCGGAAGCCGAAAATGCCGAGCGCGCGCTGGCCTTGCTACAGAATGAAGGGGCCGCCGAGTTCCTGCTGACCGATTTCTCCATGCCGGGAATGGATGGCTTGAGCCTGATCATGGCCGTCCGTGGCCGCTGGCCGCAGATGCGGGGTGCGATCATGACCGGCAATCCCAAGGGCAAGCTCGCATCCTGCGACCCGCAGATACCGGTGATTCACAAGCCCATCGACATGGGCGAGCTGAAGCGGCTTCTGACGGCAGCCTGACCTCGGTATCGGCGCTCGCGCCGATATTGCGCCTCAGAACTGCGGTGAGACCACCTGTGTCGACGTGATCCGATCAGTCCTTCGAGAACGGATTCTTCGGGCTGCGCATCGTCAGTCGTACGGGTACCGCGCCGAAACCCAGCTCCTTGCGGATCGAATTGACCAGATAGCGCTCGTAGCTCGCCGGAAGATCATCCAGGCGGGTGCCGAACACCACGAAGCTCGGCGGGCGAGTCTTGATCTGGGTGATGTAACGGAGCTTGATTCGCCGGCCACCTGGGGCAGGCGGCGGATTGCTATCCATCGCATGGTCGAACCAGCGGTTGAGCGCGGCGGTTGGGACGCGCCGGCTCCACTGTTCACGCAAATCGAACGCGGCGCCGAGCATCTGGTCTAGGCCCTTGCCGGTCATGGCCGAGACGGCCAGCAGCGGCACGCCTTTGAGCTGCGCCAGTCCTTCGTCGAGTGCGGAGCGCACGCCGTTGAACAGGCTGCTGGCGTTCTCTGCCACGTCCCACTTGTTGATCGCCAACATCAGCGCGCGGCCTTCCTCGAGCACCAGGTTGGCGATCTTGAGGTCCTGCACTTCTAGACCGCGCGTGGCGTCGAGCAGGAGCACGACGACTTCGGCAAAA
The DNA here is from genome assembly GCF_018599195.1 of Croceibacterium selenioxidans. GTDB lineage: Bacteria > Pseudomonadota > Alphaproteobacteria > Sphingomonadales > Sphingomonadaceae > Croceibacterium_A > Croceibacterium_A selenioxidans. The sequence goes on from NZ_JAHFVK010000001.1 coordinate 183,111, forward strand.
TCGACCGCGCGTCGGGCGTCGGCCACGGCGAGCTTTTCCAGCTTGTCGTCGACCTTGGCCTTCTTTCGCATTCCCGCAGTGTCGACCAACTTGATCGGGCGGACCTTGCCGTCGCGCGGGTCGGTCCATTGCCAGTCGACCGCGATCGAGTCGCGAGTGATGCCGGCTTCGGGGCCCGTCAGCAGCCTGTCCTCCCCGAGCAGGCGATTGATCAACGTCGACTTGCCCGCATTCGGCCGTCCGACGATGGCGAGGTGAAGCGGAGCGTCGGGATCGGGCTCTCCTTCCTCGTCTTCTTCGAACTCGTCTTCGACCGGCTGCTTGTCGGCGATCAGCGGTACCAGGGCTTCGTACAGATCGGCGATCCCTTCGCCGTGTTCGGCTGAGACGGGAACCGGCTGGCCCAGGCCTAGCGAATAGCATTCGAGGATGCCCGATTCCCCAGCGTTGCCTTCGGCCTTGTTGGCAATGAGGACGACCGGTACTTCCTGCTCCCGCAACCAGCGGCCGATCTCTTCGTCGAGCGGGGTCAAGCCGGCGCGGGCGTCAATAACGAACAGCGCGGCGTCGGCACCCTTGAGCGAGACTTCGGTTTGCGCGCGCATGCGGCCGGGGAGGCTGTCCGGCTCCTCGTCCTCCCAACCGGCGGTATCTACCGCCTGGAACTCGAGGCCGAGCAATCCCGCCTCGCCAAAACGGCGATCGCGCGTGACGCCGGGCTGGTCGTCGACCAGCGCCAGCTTCTTGCCGACCAGCCGGTTAAACAGCGTCGACTTGCCGACATTGGGCCGGCCAATGATCACGACCTGGGGGAGGGGGGCCTTTGCCATGAGGTGCAGGTGACGAACCGGGCGCCGCTTGGCAAGCGAAACGGGAATAAATCCTCCCTCCGGCGGAGCCATTGGGGAACGGAACCATCCGCGAAGAGGAGGGTAGAGGGCCCGGCGAAGCCAACCGCCGCAAGCGCGACGGGTCCCTCCCTCGGCCGAATGCGGTGACTGCCACCTCCCCATCGCTGCGCGACAGGGAGGATTTCGGCTTACCAGCTGCCTGTGTTCTCCATGCTCGCCCAGGGCTCCTGCGGCTCCAGATGGCCGTCCTGCAGCAGTTCGATAGAGATGCCGTCGGGCGTCTTGACGAAAGCCATGTGTCCATCCCGCGGGGGACGGTTGATCGTGACGCCGGCGTCCATGAGTCGCTGGCAGGTGTCGTAGATGTTGTCGACGCGATAAGCGAGGTGACCGAAATTGCGTCCGCCGCTGTATTCTTCTGCCGGACTGCCGTCTTCGGGCGGCCAGTTATAGGTCAGCTCCACCTCGGCGACATCTTTCTGGCCCGGACCCGCGAGGAAGATCAGCGTGAAGCGGCCCTTCTCGCTCTCCATCCGGCGGGTTTCCTCGAGTCCGAGCAGCTTGAAGAAGCCGACCGTTGCGTCGGGATCGCTGACGCGGATCATGCTGTGGAGGTACTTGGTCATCGGGAACAAACTCCATTCGTCTAAGTTAAAGCACGGTTCATCGCCGCAAGAGCACAAGCAACCCGGGTTGCAGTCCGTTCAGGGAGCACCGTTCATGTCCGACGATAGCCAAGTGGTACCCCCATCCGCCACCGGTTTCTGGCATACCCCTTTCACGAAGGTCGCCCTCGGTGCCTCAGGCATCCTCGCCGTAGGCCTGATCGTTGGCGGATACCTGCTGGGTGACGGTCTCACTCGGGCCCGAGAAGCCGATCGATCGGTCACTGTCCGCGGTCTGGCCGAACGGGACGTGATGGCCGACCTGGCAACTTGGACGATCGCCTATTCGGCCACTGCCGAGGACATGGCGTCGGCCCAGGCCAGCGTCGACCGCGATACGGCGGCGATCGTGGCGTTCTTCAAGGAGCTCGGCTTTCCCGATGACGCCCTCCAGCCCACCGGCGTCAATGTCTCGAGCTATACGCAGGATGGCGTGACCCGTTTCACCGTCCGTCAGCGGATGACCTTGCGCACGACCGACATCGCCCGGGCCCAACGAGCCGTCCGGCGGCAGTTCGACCTGGTTCGTCGCGGCGTGCTGTTGGAGGAGGGCTCGGGCATGGCCTACACCTTCACCAAGCTCAATGACATCAAGCCGGAAATGGTCGCCGCGGCGACGAAGGATGCGCGATCGGCCGCGGAACAGTTTGCCAAGGACAGCGCAACCGGAGTTGGCGGCATCAAACAAGCCACGCAAGGCTATTTCGAGATCACCGGGCGCGACGGCGATGGTGGGGGCTGGGGCGTGGCCGACACGCCTTACAAGCGGGTGCGCGTGGTCACCACGATCGACTTCTACCTGCGCTAAATGAAAAGGCCCGCGCCGTTGCCGGCGCGGGCCTCCTCGTGACGATTCCGTCGTGTGCCTTTAGAAAGCGTAGCCCAGCGAGGCGACGACCGTGTCGTCGGTAACGCCGTCGATGGAGCCGTTGATCTTCGAACCTTCGACACCGACGTAGCTCAGGCCGAGGCTGAGGCCGCCGAGAACGGTCGCCGAAGCGCCAACCGACCAGTCCCAAGCCTTGCCGTTATCGGTCAAGGTCAGGAAACCGTCGGTGTATCCCACGTGCGCCGAGAACGAGATCGGCGTTTGCGGAATGCCGACACCTGCGTCAGCCGACAGATAGAGATTGTCGCCGCCGCCGAGCGAATCCTGGTCCGGCGAGTAGTACAGGCCGAAGGTCAGCCCGACCGGGCCGAGAGTCGGCTTAAGCTTGCCGTAGAATTCCCACACGTCCGACGGACCAGCGCCCGCGTCCTTGGAGGGATAGGCGTAGTACGTGACGCCGACGTCAGCCGCGAGGCCATCGGTGACTTCACCGGTCCAGCCGCCGAAGATGTCGAGTTCGACTTCGCCGTAAACCGGGCTGTCCTCAAGCGAGGAAGCCCAGGTGCCGACGTAGAAGCCGGGGGTGGTGTTCAGGGTGAGGCCACCCTGGATCGCGATGTCACCGCCCGACAGGCCGACGCCGCGGAAGCGGTAATCGGTCACCAGAGTGGTGCTGCCGGTAACGGTGATGGGGCTCGCTTTCTCCTCGGCATCCTGCGCAAGGGCCGGGGTGGCGGCCAGCGCGGTACCAACAAGGAGAGTGGCAGCCGTGAGGCTGCGGACGGACGTAAGCATGGGCAGTTCCCTTATTGCTTGGGTGAATAACTGTTGCCTCGTCCCACCTGCACATTCCGGCCGCTTTCTTTTGTTGCGAAGCGTTTCCGTGAATGCGCAATAATCCTGCCCCGACGTGTTGCACCGCACAAGGGAATTGCGCATGGTTCATAGCTATCCGCATCCCTGTGTGGTTTTTTCGTCACATTCAGCCTGCGGACAGGTTGGATTTGCGCAACAGGGTTGTGTCTGACGCCAACAAGGTTTTTGAGCGAACACGATGTTCCAAGCTATCCGACGAATGCTAGAGCGCACCGGTGAAGGCCGTCTCGCGGCGGCGATCCCCGCTGGCGAGCGTGTCTATGCTGTGGGCGACATTCACGGCCGGCTGGATCTGTTCGAAGCCTTGGTCGCGGCCATCGAAGCGGACGATGCCGCGTCAGGTCCGGCTGACACGACTGTCATCCTCCTTGGCGACCTGGTCGATCGCGGTCCGGACAGCGCAGGCGTCATTGCCCTGGCCCGCGCCTGGCAGGCGAAGCGCAAGGTGCGCATCCTTCAAGGCAATCACGAAGAGATGTTCCTGCGCAGCTTCAGGGACGTAGAGACGTTTCGGCACTTCCTGCGGCATGGTGGACGGGAAACTGTGCTCAGCTTCGGCGTCGATAAAGAGCAATTCTGGCCCGCTAGCCTCGAAGAAGCCCAGGCGCTCATGGCGGCAGCGGTCCCAGCGGATGACATCGCTTACCTTAAGAGCTTCGAGGACATGATCGCGATCGGCGATTACCTGTTCGTCCACGCGGGGATCGACCCGCGCGTGCCGATTGGCGAGCAAAGGACCAAGGACCTGCGCTGGATCCGCGAGCCCTTCCTGTCCCACACCGACTCGCATGGGGCAGTGGTCGTCCATGGGCATACGATCTCGGAAGCGCCCGAGGATTGCGGCAACCGTATCGGCATCGATACTGGCGCGTTCATGAGCGGCCGCCTGACCGCGCTGGTGCTCGAGGGGACTGCGCGCCGTTACATCGAGGCGGTGCAAACCGAGGCGGGATCGATTTCTACCACCGCGCTCGCTGCCTGATTTAGCAGGATTGCCCCTTGGGAAAGGGGGAGTGCCGTCAGGCGCACAGGACCATGAAGGTCCTTCAGATCGCTCTTACTCACCCTCACCCAACCTTCTTCCAAAGGGAGGGGGGCAAAGGGAAACGCCAGGAGGCCTGTAAGCCGGGTTCTGTCCCGCGCGCGGTATCCCCGAAGGGACCGGCCACGCGGTGGCAGCCATTCATCTCGGCGACGGATTGCTCCGCCACTCTAGCAACCAACCCGGGTCTCTCGGGGCGAAACTCCCCTGCCTTGCGGCTCGAGACCCCTATGCGGTCTTGCTCCGGGTGGGGTTTGCCATGCGGCTTCCGTTACCGGTCGCCCGGTGCGCTCTTGCCGCACCCTTTCACCCTTGCCTGTGCCCTTTAGAGGCCATCGGCGGTATACTCTCTGTGGCACTTTCCCTGGACTTGGGGCCGAAGCCCCTTGCCCGGCGGGCGTTACCCGCCACCCTTGTTTCGTGGAGCCCGGACTTTCCTCGGCGAAACTTGCGCTTCGACGCGGCTGCCCGGCCTCCTGGCGGGGCCTACCTAGACAATCCGCGGTCGCGATCCAAGAGCAGTTGGAAAAGGATTGCCCGGACCTCTCCGTCGATCTCCCCGTCGATCCGCTCGGGCCGCCAGCGCCGCTGGAACGCCTCGACGGTTTTGCGGCCCTCGGTGATGTCGTAACCGAAGCGTTCGAGCGCGAGGTAGAACGAACCGTCGTTGGGAAAGGGATCCCCTAGCTCGAGCTTTTCCGGGCGGGGCAGGCACAAATGATATTCGGCCAGCCTGTCCCACGGGAACAGTTCGCCCGGATCGGTTTTGCGCGCCGGAGCAACGTCGGAGTGGGCGACCACGTTGGCCCGGGGAATGTTGTATTCCCGCACGATGCGGTGGAGCAGCGGTACGAGCGCTTCGATCTGTTCCTCGGCGAACTCGCGGTATCCCAGGGCGTGGCCCGGATGCTGGAGCTCGATGCCGATGCTTGCCGAATTGACGTCGCGAATACCGCGCCAATAGCTCGCGCCCGCATGCCAGGCGCGCTTAGTCTCCGGCACCAGGCGGACGACCTCTCCGTCTTCCCCGATCAGGTAATGCGCGCTGACCTTGGCTTCGGGATCGGTCAGACGGGCGATGGACGCTTCGGCAGACTCCATCTCGGTATAGTGGAGCACCACCATCGATACCGGGAGCGCCCGCTCTTCCCAGTTGGGGGAGAGCTGATCGCGGTGAACAAGCTCGTCCTTCACCAGGCCGGGCCCAGGGTCAGGCCAGGCTGCCGGGGAGCACTGCGCCCATCACCAGGGCCTCTCCACTCAGGGCATATTGCACCCCGCCGCCGCGCTCTTCTGCAAGCAGGCGGATCATGTGAGCCGGTGCGGTCCGCCCGGACAGTTCGCTTTCGGGCAATGATCCGTCGAGCGCCTTGCCGATGCTCGCGTCGAAGGCGACGCGCGGGCCGGTCGCGCGAACCGCGATCTCTGTCGAGCCTTCGCGCTGTTCGGCCCCAATGGCCAGCGTGCCGCCGCGCACAAGCGCGTCTATCGCAATGGCCGAGAGGTTGAGCAGGATCTTCACTGCAGGCTTGGGCAAGGTCAGGTCGGTGACGGCCCAATCGAGCTGCAGACGCTCATTGCCCGACACCAGGCCGCTGATCAGGCTGCGGGGCTCTTCCGTCGGCACGGCCTCCCCGAAGCCGCCGGCGGCGCCGTAGGCAAGGCGGAAGAACTTGAGCTTGTCCGCGCTGATCTTGGCGCTCTGTTCGAGCAGTTCGAAGCAGCGCTTGCGCATCTCGGGGTCCTTCTCGTCAGCGAGAAGTTCGAGCCCGTTACTGAGCGCCCCTACCGGGCTGAGCAGGTCGTGGCACAGCCTTGAGCAAAGCAGGGCCGCAAGGTCGGTTGAAGAAGTCATCGCCACGCGACTTAGCGATCATTAACCGTATAGGAAAGCCGCATGAATCCGGACGGGAGGTCGCGCCAGAAGGTCACCTCTTCTCCGGCCACGATGGCCCAGACCTTCCCGTCAGCGCTGGCGAGCGCACGATCGGTCGGCGATGGCACTGCCGTTCCGTTGGGATGGGAGTGGAAATAGCCGCACAAGCGCGGCCCGCCCGAACGCTCCGCTCGATAGGCGTCCACCAGCGCCTGGGGGTCAATCTCGAAGAAGCGCAGGCGGTCTGTCGCGACATTGGCCGTCGGTACGGCCGTTTCGACTTCCGAGCCGTCGCCAAACAGGAGGCCGCAGCATTCCTCCGGCGTGGCTCGCGAGGCCTGCGCTTTCATGGCTTCGAGCGCGGACTTGCTAATTCGCAGTCCCGTCGATGCCGTATCCCTTGCGCTCCAATCTGCCATTCCCATCTTCATATCATGGGGGAGGGTAGAGTCATAACCGGCGTCCTCGAGGGCGGACAGCGGCTGGACAAGGCGCTGGCCGAAGCCAGCGGTCTGTCGCGCGAACGGGTCAAGGCGCTGATGGCCGAAGGCAAGGTCACGGTGGCCGGTGCACGGGCCTCCCAGCCGTCAGCAAAGAGCGCTCCGGCCTCTGCGTTCTCGATCGAGCTTCCACCTCCGGTCGAAGCCGCGGCTGCGGCGCAGGAGATTCCGCTCGTCGTCGTCTACGAGGATGAGCACCTGATCGTGGTCGACAAGCCGGCCGGCATGGTCGTCCACCCGGCGGCCGGCAACGCTGACGGAACTCTGGTCAACGCGCTGCTGCATCACTGCGCGGGACAGCTTTCCGGAATCGGTGGCGTGGCGCGCCCTGGCATCGTGCATCGGATCGATAAGGATACCTCGGGCCTGCTCGTGGTCGCCAAGTCCGACGTGGCGCACGAGGGGCTGGCCCGACAGTTCGCCGACCATTCGCTCGAACGCGCCTATCTCGCGGTCTGCAACGGCCATCCGAGCCCGCCATCCGGCCGTGTCGACGAGCGGATCGGCAGGTCGGACGCGAACCGCAAGAAAATGGCTGTGCTGCCCAAGGATTCCTCGCGAGGAAAACACGCGGTTACGCATTATAAGACACTTCGGAAGATGGACGGTTGCGCCCTCATCGAATGCCGGCTCGAAACCGGTCGGACCCACCAGGTTCGGGTTCACCTTGCGTCAATCGGCCATGCGCTATTGGGGGATCCTCTTTATGGGCGAGCCAATTCCAAGGTCCGGCCGGTGCTCCAGCAACTCGGCTTCAAGCGGCAGGCGCTGCACGCGGCGGTGCTCGGGTTTGTCCATCCCGTAACATCGGACAGGCTGCGCTTCACCAGCGATCTGCCACCCGACATGAAGGAACTTATCGACGAAACCGGTCATTGAAATCGATGAAAAGCGAGCCATTGCGCCAGTTTTTTCGTTTATAGGGGGGATAAGTACGTGGCCGCTCCCCGGCGGATGCCCATCAGGGGTTCGCGAACAGTCGGCCGACGAGAAAGGTCTAGGGAATACGTGAGCGAGAAAAGAACCACCCGGTCAGCGAGCGTCCCGGCGCTTGGCGGTGAGCAGAGCCTCAACCGTTACCTGGCGGAAATCAAGAAGTTCCCCGTGCTTACGGCCGAGCAGGAATACATGCTCGCCAAGCGCTATTCGGAACACCAGGATCCTGAAGCGGCAGCGCAACTGGTGACGAGCCACCTGCGACTCGTGGCCAAGATCGCCATGGGCTATCGCGGTTACGGCCTGCCTGTCAGCGACCTCATATCCGAGGGCAACGTTGGCCTGATGCAGGGCGTCAAGAAGTTCGAGCCCGATCGGGGCTTCCGCTTGGCCACTTACGCGATGTGGTGGATCAAGGCCTCGATCCAGGAATACATCCTGCGCACCTGGAGCCTCGTGAAGATGGGCACCACCGCGGCCCAGAAGAAGCTGTTCTTCAACCTTCGCCGGATGAAGAAGAACCTCGAAGCTTACGAGGACAGCGATCTTCATCCTGACGATGTCGCCAAGATCGCCACCGATCTCGGCGTGGCCGAGCAGGAAGTGATCAACATGAACCGGCGGATGATGATGGGCGGCGACGCGTCGCTCAACGTCAGCCTGCGCGGGGACGAGGAAGGCGCCGGTCAGTGGCAGGACTGGTTGACCGACGATCGTCCATTGCAGGACGAAACCGTCGCCGACGCCGAAGAAGCGATGGTGCGGCACGAGATGCTCACAGAGGCGATGGAAAGCCTCAACGAGCGCGAGCAGCACATTCTCACCGAACGGCGCCTGACGGACAATCCGCAGACGCTTGAGGAATTGAGCCAGGTCTACGACGTCAGCCGCGAACGCATTCGCCAGATCGAAGTGCGCGCGTTCGAGAAGCTTCAGAAGGCGATGCAGCGCATCGCCGGCGAAAAGCTGCTGGCGGCCGCCTGAACCCCCCGCCGTCGCACTGAGCGACGGTTAATCCTCCCCTCGACTTCAGCGTCTTGGGGAGGATTTTTTTATTCCGCCGTCGTCGGGTCGATCACCGTCCGCACCTGGCTGATCGAGTCGGCCGGGAAGCCGCCCCGCTCCGCGTGTTCGCGGATCAGTTCTGCGCTGGGCGCGCGGTAGATGCAGTAGATCTTGTCGTCAGTGACGTAGCTGTGCACCCACTGGATTTCGGGCCCGAGTTCCTTGAGCACGTTGCAACTGGTTTGCGAGGCGGCCTTGAGGTCGTTCGGCGAAGCGCTTCCCACCCCCGGCATTTCCCGCTCGATCACGAATTGCGGCATGGTTTGATCCCCTTTCGGCGGATGCCGCAATTTGCCTCATGCGCGGATCGCCGTCGAGGTGGATTTGGCCGCCCGGCACCACGGCCGCGTTTGCCGCGCAGATGGGTTGAACTGCCTGCCTCGGAACTGCGCCTCCCGCTCAGGGTTATCATTGGTGAATGACGCTGGGAGACCTGATGTGAGGAAGACAATCGCCTTCGCCGCGCTGCTTGCGCTCTCGGCCTGCAACAATACCGAACCGACCCGTACCGACTCGACCGATACCGGTTTAAACAAGGCCGACGCGGAATCCGCCAAGGTCGATGCCACCGCAACCGGTGAAGTGGCCGATAACTCCAGCGTTCTCGAAGGCGACGCTCCGGGCTTTGAAGCCGTCGCCCCGGGTACTTACCAGATCACGCGGTCCGGCGGCGAAGTCGACTATATCGAGATTCATCCCGGCATGACATTCTCGCGCGTGGCTGCCGACGGTAAGGCCACGGGCGGATCGATCTTCATGAAGGATGGTAAAACCTGCTTCCTCGTCGAGGGCCAGGAGCAAGAGAATTGCTTTACCGACGGGCCGCGACAACCCGGCGGCACGATGCAAACGAAGGCCGCCAACGGCAATGTCTCGACGGTGCGCCCGGTCACGGGGAAACTCGAAGATCACGTCAAAGCCCAGACCTGACGATTTTCAGGGCGGATCGACCGACATGGGTCGAAAGCGCACGCAGGGTCGGACGTCCTGGCAAGGCGATATGGTCGCCACAATGAATATGCCCGCTTCAATTCCCGCTTGAGCCTGACGTTACGTCAGCTGGCATAACGCCGTCATGCCTGATTCGCTCGACATCGCCGAAGTCGCCCGTCTGACGGGACTCACGCCGCGCGCGCTGCGGTTTTACGAGGGGCGGGGTCTAGTGACGCCGCTGACTTCGACAACGAAGCGCACAACGCGAAATGGAAGGACCTAACCAAGTCCCGATGGTTGCCCGGCTCGCAATGTCCGCGATGGGTCGAAAGCATGCGGGCCGCTTTGGAGCGCGAGCCGACATGGACTTTTGCGCCTCGGGATGGCCGACATGGGAAAGCGGACTACGCCGATCCCACCAAGTGCGAAGGCCAACCAACTCGAACGAGGAGGCTATCGGGCCCCGCGATCCCGACCTCATAGAGGCCCCACTCTCTGTGTCGCAGCACTCCGCCCGGCCGGATAATCAGATCGTCCGCACGGGCCGCAATGGCGTCCACCTGCGGCGTCCGTATAAACACGCCAAATGGGTTGTGCGCTGGGACGCTCCACGGGTCGGCGCCCGCTTGGGTAAGGTGCACTTCGCAGCCCCACCCAGTCATGATCGGGTAGTTGTCGGCGCCGCCTGTGCGAGCGAAGCCCAATCGCTCCCAGAAGGCGACAGCGGACTCCAAGTGATTGCAGGGAACGATTGCAAATGCGCCGATGCTGGGTGTCTCCGCCACGCTCTGCTCCTATTTCCGCATGTCAGGCGAGAGTAGCTAAGACTCGAACGTCCGCAATGGGTCGTAAGCGGTCTCTTGCGTAATGTGGCACCTGCCCGCACCGTACGCGGTGCATCATTTTTGGGTTGGCCGGCGCCAGCGCCGCCATCACCGCGGCCACTGAGGCCGTTCTTGCTACCTTCGGAACTGACTTGCGGTCCGTGAAGGCGGGCGTCATTCTGCGAGCACTGGGGGAGGGTCATGACCGCATCCGTCGCCGCCGCGACTTTGACGCCTGTTGGTAGCCGATTCCGGCCGTCGTTCTATTTCTGGATGACGCTGGCGATGTGCCTGTTCGTTTTCGCGGGCTTCGGGCTCCACTCCTTCCTGCCCGCTCTCCAGGGCAATTTTCCGCCGGCGCCGCCGATAGTGCATCTGCACGGCATGGTGTTCGTCGCCTGGATGCTGCTGTTATTGGTACAGTCGGCGCTGGTGTGCTCCGGCAATGCGAAGCTGCACCGCGCGCTCGGCATCTGGGGCATCGCACAAGGGACCGCGACCATCCTCATCGGCCTGCTGATGCAGCTGATCGCCTCGGGCCGCGGTCATGCCGCTGGGAGACCGGCCGGGACCGACGGGCTCTACCTCGGGCTGCTCGCCTTCCTGGGCTTTGCCCTGATGTTCGCCTTGGCGATCGGCAACCGGACGAGGCCAGACGTTCATCGCCGGATGATCCTCTTCGCCATGCTGCCGGTCATCCCGCCCGGCGTGAACCGCTTCTGGGCCAATGTGCTGGGGCTGGACGATCCGGTGCCGACGTTCTGGCTTTACCTGACGCTGTGGTCGATGGCGGCGGCGATCCTCCTGCAAGAACGGCGCACGACCGGTCGCATTGGCGCCTTGTCGCTGCTCGGCGCGGGTTGGATAGTCGCCGAAGGCGCGCTGCACGAAGCGGTGGTCGCCTCGCCCTATTTCGAGCGTGTCGCCGCGGTAATTCTGGGGCTGGTCCATTACCGCTAGCCGCGTGGCCGGAAAGGGTCGTTTGCCGACTGTCCGCTAGTCCCAACCTCGCCAACGTCCGTTGACGTCGGCTCGGCCCAAGCGCAGGCTCGGCCGACTTCGCGGAAGGGGTCCCCATGCAAGGCAAGATCCATGGTTTCCTGCCAAGCGCCCAGGACCCTCCGACTGACCGCCAGCGGCTGATCGTCCATTACCTCTGCGCAGTTCTCATCGATCTAGTGGTGCTGAACTTGTTCAACGAGTTCTGGGCCCAGGTCCACGTCGCCTCGTTCAGCTGGTCGCTGCTCGCGGCTGTCCTGCTGCAGGCTTTCCTGAAAGGGACCAACGCCCTCGTCTATCAGTTGGGAGTGTTCTTCAGCGCCAGGCGCGGCGCCCTGATGAAGGTCTTGCGGGTCTTCACGGCGTGGTTGGTGCTGGTCCTGTCCAAGTTCGTGATCCTCGAGGCCATCGATCTGGTCTTCGGAGACAAGGTGCGCTTCGAAGGTGCGATGGACGGGCTGGTCCCGCTCATGGTCGTTGTGACTGTCATGGTCATCGCCGAAGAAGCGGTGGTGCGGTTCGTCAGGTGGGTTCGCTAAGGGCTTGCAAGAAAACGCTTTCCTACAGGTTCCAAAATCGGGCTTATGCTGTTCGATGACGCAAGCCAGACCTCCCGCTCGTCCCGCACGCCGTCGCGTGCCTGCTTTCTATCCCGTGCCGGTGCGTGGCCGTCGTGACGGATGGACGCGCGGTAAACAGGCCGCCTTCCTGGGCTTGCTGGCCGAAACCGGCACCGTGCTCGCTGCTTGCGAGCGCGTCGGCATGAGCCGCAAGAGTGCTTACAAGCTGCGCCAGATGCCGGGCGCGGAGAGCTTCGCTGCGGCGTGGGATGCGGCGCTCGGATTGCCTGTTCGGAAGGTTACAGTCGGGGACCTGGCGTTCCTGGCCTATGAAGGCCTGATCCGGCCGCGCATGCATGGCGGGCGCTATGTCGGATGGACCCAGACACCTGACAATTCCGCGCTTTTGCGCCTGAACTCCCGGCTCGAGAGGATGGTCGTGGGGCGCTATCCCGGGACGCTCGGTTGACGCTTTGGGGGGCAAGTTGACACTTTTGAAAGCCCCGAAATGTGTGCGCGCAAAGGTTACACAGGCAGGGTGTCGCGGATCCTGAGGATTGGGGGCTTGCGCAGTTGCCGAATTGCGCAGGGCGCGCCGCGCGGTTAGGTGAGCGCCATGGTCCGTGTCCTGCGCTTCCTTGTCTGGGCCCTCATCTGGTTTGTCGGCCTCAGCTTCCTGCTCGTCATCCTGTTCCGGTTCCTGCCGGTACCCGTCACCGCGACCATGCTGATGGACCAGAACGGAATCACCAAGGACTGGACCCCGCTCAGCCGCATCGACCGCAACATGGTCGCCGCCGTCATCGCGGCGGAGGACGGCAAGTTCTGCCAGCATGACGGGTTCGACCGCGAGGCGATCGAGAAGGCGATCGAGCGCAACGCCAAGGGTGGGCGCATCAGGGGTGGCTCCACGATCAGCCAGCAGACCGCCAAGAACGTGTTCCTGTGGCAAGGCGGCGGTTATTTCCGCAAGGGGCTGGAGGCATGGTTCACGCTGCTGATCGAGCAGATCTGGGGCAAGCGGCGGATCATGGAGGTCTACCTCAATGTCGCGGAAACCGGCATCGGCACTTACGGGGTCGAGGCCGGGGCCCAGCGCTACTACGACCACTCGGCCGCGCGGCTGAGCAAAGCGGAGGCGGCGCGCATGGCGGCCGCGCTGCCCTTGCCCAAGGAGCGCGCGGTGGTCAGCCCCAGCGGCTTCACGCGCCGCTACGGCAACACCATCCAGGCGCGCGTCGGTTCGGTCCGGCGTGACGCCCTCGACGCCTGCGTCTACGATTGAGCACGATGGGCGCCGGACATTCACATAGCCACGGACATGCGCACGGGCATGATCAGGCTCCTGCCGGCTTTGGCCGCGCCTTTGCCGTGGGCATCCTGCTCAACTCGGCCTTCGTGCTGGTCGAGGCGGGGTTTGGTCTGTGGTCGGGATCGATGGCGCTGGTGGCGGACGCCGGGCACAACCTGTCGGACGTGCTCAGCCTGCTGATCGCGTGGGGCGCTGCGTATATGAGCGGGCTGCCGGCGAACGGGCGCTTCACATACGGTTATAAATCCAGCTCGATCCTGGCCGCGCTCGCCAATGCGGGATTGCTCCTGGTAGCGGTCGGGGCGATCCTGTTCGAGACGGTGAACCGGCTTTTCGATCCCGCACCCGTGCAGGGTTGGACGATGATCGCGGTCGCCGGTGTCGGCATCCTCGTCAACGGCGCCACCGCGCTGATGTTCGCCAGGGGACGCAAGCACGACATCAACATTCGCGGGGCTTACCTGCACATGGCGGCGGACGCGCTGGTCTCGGTCGGCGTGGTGGTCGCGGGCGTCGTGATCCTGCTGACCGGCGCTTACTGGGTGGATCCGGTGACCAGCTTGATCATCGTCGCGGTGATCGCCGGCGGCACCTGGGGCCTGCTCAAGGACAGCGTGAAGATGGGATTGCTGGGGGTACCGGACTCGATCGACGAGGCCGAAGTGCGGGCTTACCTCGATGGGCTGCCCGGCGTGGCTGCGGTCCACGATCTGCACATCTGGCCCATGAGCACCACCGAGACCGCGCTCACCGCGCACATCGTCGTGCCCGCCGGCCAACCGGGAGACGGCTTCCTGCACGACGTCGCGCACGAGCTCGACCACCGCTTCCACATCGGCCACGCCACCGTGCAGGTGGAGACGGGGCACGAACACGATTGCAGCCTGCACGAAGCGCATGGCTCGGGAGGACACGGTCATGGGTGAGACGATGCGCGAGGGCGGCTGCGGCTGCGGCGAGGTGCGCTATCAGGTCGAAGGCGATCCGGTCTTCGTCAACAACTGCCACTGCCGGCTGTGCCAACAGCAGACCGGGTCGACTTCGGTGGTCAACGCCTTCTTCGAAGCCGAGCGGGTCACACTGCTGCAAGGCGAGCTCAAGGATCATGCGGTGACGGCAGGGAGCGGCGGCCAGCACGTGATCCAGCGCTGCGCAAAGTGCGGGGCGGCGCTGTGGAGCATCTACCCTCGCCTGGGCAGACTGGGCGCGGGCGTGCGGGTCGGCACTTTGGACGATCCCGGCGCTTTTCGGCCCGATGCGGTGATTTTTACCGAAAGCAGGATGCCCTGGGTCGCGCTGCCGGAGGGCATCCCGGCGTTCGAGACGGTCTACAACCAGTTCGAGGTGCTACCCCCAGAGCGTGTCGCGCGCCTCGAGAAGCTGATCGAGCGCCGGAAGGCAGGCGAAGGCTAAGCCGCCCGTGCGGACGCCTTCGCCACCAATACCGAACAGTTAGGAAATTGGCGGGAGCGGCCGCCGTTAGGCCGCCGCTTCCTTCTTCTTGCCTTCGCTGGAGACCACGCGAACCGGTTCCTTGCGGCCTTCGACCACGTCCTTGTCGACGACGACTTCGACCACATCGTCCATACTCGGCAAGTCGAACATGGTGTCGAGCAGGATCGCCTCGACGATCGACCGCAGGCCGCGGGCGCCGGTCTTGCGCTTGATCGCCTTCTTGGCGATCGCTTCGAGCGCGTCGTCGGTGAAGGTCAGGTCCACATCCTCAAGCTCGAACAGCTTGTGGTACTGCTTGACCAGCGCGTTCTTCGGCTCCTTGAGGATCTCCACCAGCGCCGGGACGTCGAGGTCGTGCAGCGTGGCGATGACCGGAAGACGGCCGACGAATTCAGGAATCAGGCCGAACTTGAGCAGATCTTCCGGCTCACACTTCTGCAGCATTTCGCCCACGCGGGCCTGCTGCGGATCGGCAATATGAGCGCCGAAGCCGATCGAGCGCTTCTGCAAGCGATCGCCGATAATCTTTTCGAGGCCCGCGAACGCACCGCCGCAGATGAACAGGATGTTCGTCGTGTCCACCTGCAGGAATTCCTGCTGCGGATGCTTGCGGCCGCCCTGCGGTGGCACCGAGGCTGTGGTGCCTTCCATCAGCTTGAGCAGGGCTTGCTGCACGCCTTCGCCCGACACGTCGCGGGTGATGGACGGGTTCTCCGCCTTGCGAGTGATCTTGTCTATCTCGTCGATGTAGACGATGCCGTGCTGAGCCTTTTCGACATTGTAGTCGCTGGCCTGAAGCAGCTTGAGGATGATGTTTTCGACGTCTTCACCGACGTAGCCGGCTTCGGTCAGCGTCGTCGCGTCGGCCATCGTGAAGGGCACGTCGAACGTGCGGGCCAGCGTCTGAGCGAGCAGCGTCTTGCCGCTGCCCGTCGGGCCGACGAGCAGGATGTTGGATTTCGCCAGCTCGACATCGCCCGCCTTGCCGCTGTGCTTGAGGCGCTTGTAGTGGTTGTGCACCGCCACCGAGAGCACGCGCTTGGCGCGGTCCTGGCCGATCACATAATCGTTGAGCGTGTTGCAGATGTCCTGCGGCGTGGGGACGCCGCCGTCCTTCTTGCCGGCTATACCACCCTTGGTCTCTTCGCGGATGATGTCGTTGCACAGCTCGACGCATTCATCGCAGATGAACACGGTCGGGCCCGCAATAAGCTTGCGAACCTCGTGCTGGGACTTGCCGCAAAAGCTGCAGTAGAGGGTGCTCTTGCTGTCGGATCCGCTAAGTTTGGTCATGCTCTCGTCCATTGGCCCGGACGTTGCCCCACCAGGGGGGCGTCAGGGAATCGCCTTCGGAATGTAGCTCCGAAGGACGCAATATCAATTCCGTCAACCTTAATTGCCCCGAATTGCTCTAGCCTGAAGGGGCAAGGTTGCCAAATTACTACGAGCCGGGAGCACTTTGGTGCGCGCTCCCGGACGGTGCCCGGACTATTCCGGAGCACCTCCCGTACCACTTTCGACACCGGTTTCTTCATCCTTCGGCCGGTGCGCGAACACCTTGTCGACGATGCCGAACTTCAGCGCTTCCTCGGCTTCGAGGAAGGTGTCGCGATCCAGGGCCTTCTCGATGTCGGTCAGGCTCTGGCCGGTATACTTGACGTAGAGATCGTTCATCCGCCGGCGGATACGCAGGATTTCCCGCGCCTGGATCTCGATGTCCGAGGCCATGCCGCGCGCGCCGCCGCTGGGCTGGTGGACCATGATGCGCGCGTTGGGCAGTGCCACGCGCATGCCCGGCTCACCGGCCGCTAGCAGGAAGCTGCCCATCGAAGCCGCCTGGCCCACGCACACGGTGCGGACCTTTGGCTTGATGTACTGCATGGTGTCGTGGATCGCCATGCCTGCAGTGACCACGCCGCCAGGCGAGTTGATGTACATCGAGATATCCTGCGAATTCTCGCTCTCGAGGAAAAGCAATTGCGCCACGATCAGCGAGGCCATGTTGTCCTCGACCTCGCCGGTCACGAACACGATTCGCTCACGCAAAAGGCGGCTGAAGATATCGAAGCTACGCTCACCGCGGCTGGTGCTTTCGACAACCACGGGCACGAGCGCCCCAGTCGTCGGGTCCACATGGAACTTGCCCTGGGCCCCGTAGGTCCCGCCGCTGCCGCCGAACACGTCGATCATGAAAGTCCTCTCGTCTTGAAACAGGGCCTATGTCGCGTCTCCCCGGCACTAGTTCAAGGCCGTTCGTTGACGATCCCCGCTTCTGAGACGGGGGAGCTGTTCGTCGGACAGGATTGACACTCCGTCGATACCGGCCGCAGTTACCGTGTTGAGGGAGTAAGGCACCTCCAATAATTACAACTGTAGTCGAGGGGCTGGATGAGAGGGTTGGGGTATTCCACCGCAGTCGTGGCGCTATTGGCGTTACCTGTTTCCGCTTGGGGGCAGGATAGCGGCGACAATCCCGCGCCGGTGCCGGTCGAGGAGCCGGCAACCGAAGATCCGGTGGTGGCCGCCGAAGTCCCCGCCGGGGACGCAGCGCGGGCGCAAGTCTTCCTGGCGGCCGATTTCGCACGATTTGCCCCACGCAGCGCTCTCGACATGCTCAACCAGGTGCCTGGCTTCGCCATCGTATCCGAGCAACAGGGGCGCGGTCTCGGGCAAACCCGTGACAACGTGCTCGTCAATGGCGAGCGATTGGCGAGCAAGTCCGAAAGCCTGTTCGACCAACTCCAACGCATCCCGGCCAACCGCGTCGATCGTATCGAGATCGTCGACGGATCGGCCCTCGGTATCCCGGGCCTGTCCGGCCAGGTGGCCAACATTTTCACGCACGGCGGCGGGCTCAGCGGTCGCTTCGAATATAGAGCCACCGCTCGGCCCAAATATGCCGAGCCCGGTTTCGTGGCCGGAGAAGTCTCGCTGAGCGGTTCGACACCGCGCCTGGAATGGAACGTAGCGGCCACACACAACAACGGCCGCGGGGCGGCCGTCGGGCCAGGCTACATCACCGATGCGGACATGAACGTGATCGAAAATCGCGATGTCCGCATCAGGTTCATCGGCGAGTATCCCAAACTCTCCGGGAGCGTGAAGTGGGATGGCCCGGGCACCATGGTCGCCAACTTCAACGCCAACTACAACCGCACCTATACCGACTTTTCGAACGACGAGCTGCGCCATCCTCTGGTTGGCATCGAGTCGTTCCGAGACTTCGACAACAGCAATCGCGGCTGGGGTTACGAACTCGGCGGCGATGTCGATTTCGCCCTCGGACCGGGCAGGCTGAAGCTGATAGGCCTGGACCGCTACAGCGAGAACAAGCTGGAACAGGATTCCATCCTCACGATCGAGGATGACAGTCCGCCGACCGGGAATCGCTTCGCCCTTCAAAGCCAGTCCGGTGAAATCATCGGTCGTGGAGAATATCGCTGGGACATGCTCGGCGGGTCCTGGCAGCTTGATGGAGAAGCCGCCTTCAACCGCCTCGACCAGACCGCCCAGCTCTATGAACTGAGTACGGAAGGGGATTTTGTCGAACTGCCATTCCCGGGGGGATCGGGCGGGGTGACGGAAGACCGTTACGAATCGATCCTCACCCACAACCGCACGCTCGCCAAGGGTCTGACCCTGCAGATCGGTCTGGGCGGCGAGTACTCGAAGCTGGCTCAGACCGGCCCCGGCGGGCTGGTCCGGACGTTCTGGCGGCCCAAGGGTTCGGCCAATCTAGCCTGGACGCCCGAGGACGGATTGGATCTTTCGCTCAAGCTGGCCCGCGTTGTGGGGCAGCTTTCGTTCAGCGACTTCCTCGCGCGCGTCTTCCTGGACCAGGACAATGCCAATGCCGGCAACGCCGAACTGGTGCCGCCGCAAAGCTGGGAACTGGACCTGGAGGTCAAGAAGAACCTCAAGAGGTGGGGCTCGGCCAACATCCGCCTCTATGGCCGATGGTATGAGGATCTGATCGAAATCATTCCGATCGGAAACGGCCTCGAATCCAGTGGAAATATCGACAAGGCCCGGCTCTATGGAATTGCCGCGACCGCGACCATCAACCTTGATCCGATCGGCTGGAAGGGCGCGAAGATCGATTTCAATTCGACCTACGAGACGTCACAGCTCGAAGACCCGCTGACCTTTGAGAAGCGGCCCTTCAGCGGCAACACCGACTTCAGCGGCGAGATAAGCCTGCGGTACGACATGCCGGCCAGCGATTGGGCCTTCGGGGGCGGTTTCAACTGGACGCACGTGCAGCCGTACATCCGCCTGTTCGAGACCGGAAAGGACTACGAGGGGCCGATCTACACTTTCGCGTTCGTCGAGAACAAGGACGTGTTCGGAATGACCGTCAACCTACAGGTCTTCAATGTGACCGACGGTCGAGGGCTGTTCCACCGTACAGTTTGGGGGGGGTATCGCGATCGGTCGCCGATCCTCTTTACCGAACACCATGATCTCAGTGTGCAGCCGATCTTCCGGTTGCAGGTAAAGGGCAGCTTCTGATCGTACTCTCGGCCGTCCCGCCTGGACGGGACGGCCGGGTATGATCAAAGCGCTTACTTCTTGGCCGGGGCCTTCTTGGCGGCCGGCTTCTTGGCAGGAGCTTTTTCAGCCTCAGCCTTCGGGGCAGCCTTCTTGGCGGGGGCCTTTTCAGCAGCAGCCTTAGGTTCGGCCTTCGCCGCCGGAGCCTTCTTGGCAGGCGCCTTTTCTTCCTTGGCCGGCTTCTCGTCAGCCTTGGCTTCGGCCTTCTTGGCCGGGGCCTTCTTGCCGGCGGCCTTCTTCGGAGCCGGGGCCGGTGTGGTGTCTTCGGCCTCGATCGCGGCTTCGAGTTCCTCGCGAGTCACCTGGCGCTCGCTCACTTCAGCCTTGTCGAACAGGAAGTCGACGACCTTGTCCTCGTAGAGCGGGGCGCGGAGCTGGGCCTGCGCCATCGCGTCGCCCCGAACGTACTCGACGAACCGCTCGCGGTCTTCCGGACGATACTGCTGCGCAGCCTGCTGGATCAGCATGCCCATTTCTTGCGCGGTGACCTGGACACCGTTGGCCTGGCCGATTTCCGACAACAGCAGGCCCAGGCGCACGCGACGCTCGGCAATGCGGCGGTAATCTTCCTTGTCGGCTTCGATTTCCTTGAGGCCTTCCGCCGGGTTGTCTTCGCGAGCAACCTCAGCCTGGAGCTGCTGCCAGATCTGGCCGAACTCGGCCTCGACCATGGTCGGCGGCACTTCGAAATCGTGCTCGGCCGCGAGCTTGTCGAGCAGCTGACGCTTCATCTGGGTGCGGGTAAGACCAGCCGTTTCCTGCTCGAGCTGGACCTTCATCAGCTCCTTGAGCTTGTCGAGGCTGTCGAGGCCGAGGGACTTGGCAAAATCCTCGTCGATCTTGGATTCGCCTTCGACCTGGAGCTTCTGCACGGTCACGTCGAACTCGGCCTTCTTGCCCTTGAGCTCGGCAGCCGGATAGTCCTCGGGGAACGTGACTTCGATGGTCTTGGTGTCGCCAGCCTTGAGACCGCCGAGCTGTTCTTCGAAGCCCGGGATGAAGCGTCCCGAACCGATCACCAGCGGCGCGCCTTCGGCCTTGCCGCCTTCGAACTCGACACCGTCGACACGGCCGACGAAATCGATGATCAGCTGGTCGCCTTCGGCCGACTTCTTGGTCTTCGGGGCATCCTTGTAGGTCTTCTGGTTCTCGGCCAGACGGCCGAGCGCTTCGTCGAGCGCTTCGTCCGACACGGGGACGACCAGGCGCTCGAGCGAGAGACCGTCGATCGAGGGCGCTTCGATCTCGGGCAGGACTTCGAGCTCGACCTTGAGCTCTGCATCCTTGCCTTCTTCGTAGCCTTCATCGAGGTCGACCTTCGGCTGCAGCGCCGGGCGGAGCTGCTTTTCGCGCATCAGGGCGTCGATCGATTCGCGGACGCTGGCGTTGAACGCGTCCGAATGCAGAGCGGCGCCGTGCATCTTCTTGATCAGGTTGGCCGGCACCTTGCCCGGGCGGAAGCCGGGCATGCGGACCTGCGGGGCGACCTTCTTCACTTCGGCTTCGATCCGCGCGGCGATTTCCTTCGCCGGGATCTTCACCGTGTAGGCGCGCTTGAGACCTTCATTGGTCGTTTCGACGATCTGCATTCCAAAGCCTTCCAAACACTTGGCGCTACATCCAATCCGGTGCCCCAGCGCCGGAACTGGTGCGGGCGAAGGGACTCGAACCCCCACATCTTGCGATACTGGAACCTAAATCCAGCGCGTCTACCAGTTCCGCCACGCCCGCGGCCCGACGAACTTTGCAGGCTCCCACCTGCGAAATGAAGCAGCGCCCTTAGTAGGGCGCGCTGGAAAGGGCAAGCGGCACGGCAGCCCGAACGCCGAGATGGAACGGCGAGGGGCCGCGGGGCGTTCCACCGTCGACGAAAGGATCCCGCTGATGGACCGCCCTGATTACCCGGAAATCGACCCCAATCCCGCGACGACGCTCGCCAACGACAACGAGGACGGAAGCGCTCCGGGCTCCAAGCCGGCGCACTTCAACCAAGGTCGGTCTGATGGAGGAGACCGCGATTACCCTGGTGAGCAACCGGACGAAGTCGGGCCTGGAAACGACGACAACGGCGTCCCCGAAGGTTCGCCTGACGAAGTTGCGCCCGACCAGGGGGATTCAGTGCATCCCGACAGCTCACCCCTCGAAAGTCCTCCGCAGCCGGACCAGGCTCCCCCTGAAACGCCGCCGGATTGATTTTCCCCGCTGTGGCGCTAAGCGCGCGGGATGACCGAAGAGACCACACCGCAGGCCCCGGCCGAAACGACGTCCGCATCGGACGTGCCGCCCGATCATCTGGCGATCCATCCCTCGAGCCCCCACTTCGACAGCGACAAGCTGATGCGCGGCGTGGGCATCCGTTTCAAGGGCGTCGAGCGCACCAATATCGAGGAGTACTGCATCTCCGAAAGTTGGGTGCGGGTCCAGGCCGGCAAGTCCGTCGACCGCAAGGGCCGTCCGCTGACGATCAAGCTCACCGGCCCGGTGGAAGCCTGGTACCAGGACCTCGGGGACAATCCGCCGGTGGCGAAGAAGGACTAACTCTCCGGATCCGGCTGCTGCGCCCGAGCGAGGCGCAGCACCGCATATCCGAACAGCGCCGAGACCAGTGAGCCGGCCAGCACGCCGAGCTTGGCCTCCTGGATGAGGAGCGGCGACTGGGGAAAGGCCAGGGCCCCGATGAACAGGCTCATCGTGAAGCCTATGCCGCATAGCGCGCTGAGGCCCCAGACCTGAGTCCAGGTGGCTCCGCGAGGACGGGGGGCAAACCCGACCTTCTCGGCGGCAAAGACACTGCCGAAGATGCCCAGTTGCTTGCCGATCACCAAGCCTGCGCCAACAGCGAGTGGCAAGGGCTCGAGAAGGGCATGGAAGCCCAGCTGGAACAGCGGAACTCCGGCATTGGCGAAGCCGAACAGTGGCACCACCAGGTGCGCATTCCAGCCGACCAGCGCATGCTCCATGGTTTCGAGCATGCTATGGCCGTCGCGCGAGCGCATCGGGATGATCAGCGCGGCGACGACCCCGGCGATCGTCGCGTGGACGCCCGAGTGCAGGACGCAGTACCACAGGAGCAGGGAGCAAACGACGAGCGGCGACGCGCGTGGGCTGCCGTAGCGATTGAGGGCGATCATGACCGCCACCACGAACATCGCGGCCAGCAGCCAGGCCATCTTGATCCCGCTGGAATAGAAGAGCGCGATGATGGCGATAGAGCCGATGTCGTCCACGATGGCGACTGTCAGCAGGAACAACCGCAGCGATGGGGGCACGCGGTTGGCGAGCAGGCCGATCACCCCCATGGCGAAGGCAATGTCCGTCGCAGCGGGGATCGCCCAGCCACGGACGAGTTGAGGGTCTCCGCCCGCAATCCACAGATAGATCAGCGCAGGCACCGCCATGCCGGTGGCGGCGGCCCATATCGGCAGCCGGCGCGAGCGCGCGTCCGCGAGATTGCCTACAAGCATCTCCCGCTTCACCTCCAGCCCGACGACGAAGAAGAACACCGCCATCAGTCCGTCGTTGATCCACAGATGCAGAGTGTCGAGCTTGGCAATGGGCGTCCAGGCAAGCTCCGCATGGAAGAAGGTGTCGTAACCTCCGGCCAGCGGCGAGTTCGCGAGAACAATCGCCGCCGCAGCCACGGCTATCAGCAGAATTCCCGCAAAAGCGTCGCTATCGAACAGCGCCTTGAACGGTCGCACGGCGGCGCTGAGGGGCGGTGATTTTGCCATCAGACCCTCCTTCACCAAGCGGGGGTGACAAACAAGGAATTCCTCGATTGCCTTTATTTTCCAGTAAGTTAAATCTGAGAACCGAGGGGGAGGAAAGCAAGAGGGTTTTGGGACCGTTTGGAGGGGCGGCCCGTGACTCATTGGACACTCGAGTGGCTCGCACTCGTCGAATACGAACTGCTGCTCTTTGCCGGCGTGTTCCTGCTGGTCGGCAGCCTGGATGAGTTGGTAGTCGATTTCAGCTGGGCTTGGTTGCGGCTAACCGGCCGCGCCAAAAGCCGCAGGATCGAGCGGCACGAACTCTGCAACCAGGAGCTGATGGGACCGGCCGCGTTGTTCATTCCGGCATGGAATGAAGCGAGCGTCATCGGATTTACGATCGCCCACGCCTTGGCCGCCTGGCCGCAGAAAGGACTGCGTGTCTACGTCGGCTGCTATGCCAACGACCTCCCGACTATCGAAGCCGTCTTGCGGGGCGCTGGCGGGGATCCGAGACTTCGCTTGGTTGTCCGGGACGAGATCGGTCCGACGACAAAGGCCGATTGTCTCAATCGCCTCTACGCCGCGCTCGAAACCGATGAGCGCCGCAGCGGAACACGCTTTCGCCTGATCCTGCTCCAGGACGCGGAGGACATGGTCGATCCTGCCGCCCTGATCCTGATGGATCGTGCAGTGGACGACGTCGAGTTTGTCCAGCTTCCCGTCCTGCCGGAACCCCGGCCGGGTCGCTGGGTCGGCAACCATTACTGCGATGAATTCGCCGAAGCGCATGGCAAGGCCATGGTCGTGCGGGAGGCCATTGGCGCTGCCCTGCCGGGAGCGGGGGTTGGCTGCGGCTTTGCCCGGTCGATGCTGGCCCGGATCGATGCGACTGGCCATGGGACCGGCCCCTTTCCCGTCGATTCCCTGACGGAAGACTACGAGCTGGGCATGACAATCAAGGCGGCCGGAGGACGATCGCAATTCATGCGGGTCCGGGGAGAGGATGGACGCTTGGTGGCGACGAGAGCGTACTTTCCGGCGCGGATCGACAGGGCGGTCATGCAGAAGGCGCGGTGGTTGCACGGCATCGCCTTGCAGGGCTGGGATCGGCTTGGGTGGAGCAGTGGGCCCGGTGAATGGTGGATGCGCGCCCGTGACCGTCGTGGTCCGCTCTCGGCTCTGGTCCTCTTTGCGGGATACGCCCTGCTGGTAGTGGCTGGGATGCTCTGGACCGGCAGGCTGCTCGATCTCGCGCCGCCACCCAGGCCGACGGTGCTGATCACCGCTTTGCTCGCCGCCAACTTCGTCGGTCTGGCCTGGCGGGTGACGATGCGATTTGCCTTCACTGCGCGCGAATACGGGTGGGCCGAAGGGTTACGAGGGATACTGCGAATACCCTTGAGCAACATCATCGCGATCATGGCAGCGAGGCGCGCGGTCAGCGCTTATGCCGAATGGCTCAGGGGTGCCGTGTCCGCGTGGGAGAAGACGGATCACGATGACCATCCGGTTTCGGGTGCGCTGCAAGCGGTTCGAGTCGGATGAACTGCGAGACGGGGCGGCGGGGACAGCCCGCCATGGTGCTTGGCGCCTTGTTTGTCGGATGGCTTGGGATTCGCGCGACCATCCTGCAGTTGCCGCCCGACACGCTGGTCATCGGAATTGGCCTGACTTCTGCGGCTTCTCCCCCAACGTACGCCGTCAAACCCAGCGGTCAGCAACTTGCGAGCGTCGCGCCACCTGCAGCGGCACGGGATGAGATGGGGGGCGAGTCGATCTCGGGTCAAGGTGACCAGACCGGAACCGTTCGGGGAACCTTCTCGGCGCTGTCGCCCGCCCGATTGATCGAACGAGTCATTCCGATGCCGCTCGCCTCGTCCAAGGCCGGCCGCCCCGCTATAGAAAGGGAACTTACGCCTCCCCCAGAGATACCCGCGGCAGCCCCCTATCCGGCCGCGCTGCGGCCAGCAGGTCCCGCCGGCTGGTCGGGTGATGGCTGGCTGCTGTTGCGCCATGATACAATCGCTCCGGTACCTGCGGGCCTGCCCAGCTATGGCCGCAGCCAGGCGGGTGCCCTCCTGCGATATCGTTTTGGGTCTGCGGAATGGGGGAATCCGCAGGCGCACATCCGCGCGAACGCCGCGCTGATCGCACCGCACGGGCAGGAGCTTGCGGCGGGACTCTCCGCACGGGTCCTCCCTCGGGTTCCCGTGAGAGTTGCCCTGGAGGCGCGCGTCGGAGAAACCGATCGGCACACCCGGTTCAGACCGGCTGCGTACGCGGTCACGGAAATTCCTCCAGTCGAGCTGCCATTGAAGGGCCGAGGCGAAGTCTATCTCCAGGGGGGTTACGTTGGTGGAGAGGGCGCAACCGGCTTCGTCGATGGCCAGGTCAGGATCCAGCGGTCGCTGCGAGGTCGCGATGAGGCGGTCTTCACCGCGGGCGTTGGCGCATGGGGCGGAAAGCAGAAGGGCGCCGCTCGTCTCGATTTCGGCCCGACGGCCAGCCACGCCTTTCGCCTCGGACAGACCCAGGCAAGACTTTCCGTCGATTACCGTTTTCGTGTTTCCGGGAAGGCGGAACCGAAAAGTGGGCCGGCCCTGACGCTATCCGCCGGATTCTAGGGCGGCCAACCTTCATTCCGTCGCCCCCATGGGTTAGGTGGCGGCATGGACGTGTACCTGCCCATCGCGAACCTGGCGGTCAACGGACTGGTCATTGTCTTGCTGGGAGCCGGAACGGGCATCCTTTCGGGCATATTCGGCGTGGGTGGCGGGTTCCTGACCACGCCTTTACTCATCTTCTACGGCGTGCCGCCGACAGTGGCGGCCGCCTCGTCCGCGAGCCAGGTGACAGGGGCAAGCGTCTCTGGCGTTTTCGCGCACACGCGCCGGGGCGGGGTGGATTACCAGATCGGAGCGGTGGGCGTTGCCGGCGGGGTGATTGGCGCAACCATCGGAGCCCTGCTGTTCCGCTTTCTAGAATCGCTCGGCCAGATCGATGTCGTCATCAACATCCTCTATGTTCTGATGCTTGGCATGATCGGTGGCCTCATGGGGCGGGAGAGCCTGGAAGCGCTGCGGCAGAGCCGGGGTGCCCGTCCGCGCGCAGCGAAGCGCCGTCATCACCCTCTCGTTGCTGCCCTGCCGATGCGCTGGCGGTTCTATCGCTCGGGCCTCTACATCTCACCCCTGGCGCCTTTGCTCATGGGTGTCGTGGTCGGCATCCTGACCATGCTAATGGGCGTTGGCGGTGGGTTCATTCTCGTCCCGGCCATGCTCTACATCCTCGGCATGAGCGCGAGTGTCGTGGTCGGTACTTCCCTGTTTCAGATCCTGTTCGTGACCATGGCCGCGACCATGATGCATGCCTTGACCACCAAGGCGGTCGACATTGTTCTGGCCGGGCTGCTTCTGTTCGGTTCGGTAACCGGTGCGCAACTCGGCTCGCGCATTGCGCAGCTGGCGAAACCGGAAATCTTGCGCTTGCTGCTGGCGGTGCTCGTGCTGGCCGTCGCCCTTCGCATGGCGTTCGGCCTCGGGGTGCGGCCTGACGAGGTCTTTACGGTGTTGCCGCTATGACTGGTCGCGCGCTCCTGGCCGTCTTGGCCTTCCTCGCGCTCACGGGTCAGCGAGCGCCGATCCTGGTCCCTGACGTCTCGCAACACGAAGTGCGCGTTCGGCAGGGCTTCACCGGCACCAACCTTTTGCTGTTCGGCGCCATTCTGGATGCCGACGGCCGCCGGGCGAGTCAGCCTTACGACATCGTGGTCGTCCTCAAGGGGCCGACGCAACCGATCCTCCTCCGCGAAAAGGGGAAGCGATTTGGCATCTGGATGAATGCCGACAGCACGGCGTTCCGATCGGCGCCGTCGTTTTTCGCCGTGGCGAGTTCCCGGCCCATCGACCAGATCGTCGATGAGCGGACCGCCGCGATCTACGAGCTGGGACTCGATTTCCTGCAGCTTTCACCGACCGGGGCGATCGACCCCGATGAGCAGACGCGCTTCACCGAAGGTCTGGTCGATCTGCGGCGGCGCGAAGGGTTGTACAAGGAAGACCCCAAGGGCGTGACGGTCCGCGACGGCGTCCTCTATCAAGCCCGAATTGCCCTGCCGTCTAACGTCATAACCGGCCGATACACCGCGGAAACCTTTGCCATCGCAGACGGACGGGTGATCGATTCGGCCATCGCCGAAGTGGAAGTCACAAAGCACGGTTTTGAACGCTTCGTGGCCGATCAGGCCGACCAGTCCTCGGTTCTTTACGGGCTGTTTGCGGTGCTTCTGTCGCTTTTCATGGGGTGGCTCGCCGGCCGGGTATTCGCGCTGGTCTGAACTCACGGCCCTTTGACGCGATATTAACTCAAGTTGCTTAATCCGGCGGGACTTGGGGTTAGACGGACGCGCCGCATGAGCGAGATGCCGAAGCAATTCAATACATTCAACCCGGCCGATGAGCCAGGCGCCGTGCCTGTGGCGCCAAGGGCGACGCGGGACGTGGCCGCGGAGAATGCCACCCAGCCTATCGGTGTTGTGATCGAGATCGCGGGTTCAGGCTCCCAGATCGCGATCGACATCGAACGCCTCAATGAATGCATGGACGATGCCGATCCCTCGATCGCGCTGGCGGGACAAGTGGGAAGCCAGGTCAAGATCAAGACCAAGGACGGCTGGCTGCTCGCCAGTGTCCGCAACCAGCGGCAGGATCGCCGCCGCGACGGCGACAGTATCCTCGCGAACATCGATTTCATGGGCGAAGGCAGCGAGGAAAAACTGACCGGCCGCATCCACAGCTTCCGTCGCGGTGTAACGCGTTACCCGACACCGGGCGCGCTGGTTTTTCCCGCGACGACCGAGGACTTGCGCCAGATATATGCTTCGGATGGCCGTAGCTCGATCCAGATCGGCACCGTCTATCCGACCACCGATATCCGCGCCGGCCTTTACGTCGATGCGATGCTCGGCAAGCACTTCGCACTGCTGGGCTCGACCGGCACCGGCAAATCGACAACCGCGGCCCTCATTTTGCATCGGATCTGCGAAAGCGCTCCGCAGGGGCACGTCGTCATGATCGACCCGCACGGGGAGTATGCGGCGGCCTTCCGTAATACCGGCGTCATCTACGACGTCGGCAACCTGCAGATGCCGTACTGGTTGATGAATTTCGAAGAGCACTGCGAGGTCTTCCTGACCACCAGTGGCAGCGAATTCCAGGAAGACGCGGACATCCTGGCCAAGGCCTTGCTCAAGGCGCGAAGCAAAAACCGCCTCGCCGAAACGCTCGGCAAGATCACAGTCGATTCGCCGATACCCTATCTGCTCAGCGACCTGACGAACATCATTCAGGATGAGGCCGGCAAGCTCGACAAGGCTACGTCGAGCGCGCCCTTCATGCGAATCAAGACCAAGATCGAGGAGATCAAGGGCGATCCGCGCTACCAGTTCATGTTCTCCGGCATGCTTGTCGGCGACACCATGGCGGATTTTATCGGCCGCATCTTCCGCATGCCGGGGCAGGGCAAGCCGATCTCGATCATCGACGTGTCGGGCGTACCGTCTGACATCACCTCGACCGTGGTCGCGGTGCTCAGCCGCATGGTATTCGACTTCGCCATATGGGGCCGCGAAGAGAAGACCCGGCCTATCCTTCTCGTCTGCGAGGAAGCCCACCGCTACGTTCCGAACGAGCGCAATGCCGACGGCTCTTCTGTCGGCCGCATTCTCAGCCGTATCGCCAAGGAGGGTCGCAAGTACGGCATCAGCCTCGGCCTCATTACGCAGCGCCCGTCCGACCTTGCCGAAGGTGTGCTGTCACAATGCGGCACGATCCTGTCGATGCGATTGAACAACGATCGGGACCAGGCTTTCGTGAAAGCCGCGATGCCCGAAGGTGCGCGCGGCTTTCTCGATTCCATCCCCGCGTTGCGCAACCGCGAGTGCATCATATGCGGCGAGGGCGTAGCGATTCCGATCCGCGTATCCTTCGACAACCTGGAGGAATCGAAACGACCAGCCTCGGAAGACCCGAGCTTCACGGAGCTGTGGCGCGAGAACGGCGGCGAGGAAGAGCGCGTCGTCCGCACAGTCCAGCGCTGGCGCGCCCAGGGGCGATAGTCTTCTAAATCCTCCCCGAGCTCGTCTCGGGGAGGTGGCGCGCCGGAGGCGCGTGACGGAGGGGCAAGCGGAACAGCGCGAGAGCCCCTCCACCCCCGACTGCGTCGGCGGTCCCCCTCCCCGAGCGAGCTCGGGGAGGATCTGGATGGTATCCCCCTCCCGCTTGCGGGAGGGGAGCAGGCACAGCCAACCACCCGCGGGCGAGTGCGGGCCTAACGCCGGGAAGACCAAAGTCGCGGACGGGCGAAGGCCGGCGCGTCCTGGGCGTCACAGGATTGCCTTGCGCGAGCATGGAGTGCGAACGGCGGCGAGGGCTGCGGCAAACCTCGCTACTCGGCCCTGTCGGATAGGGGGCGCTGGCGGTTAGGGCTCGCAGGTCCCGCCAGCGGTTGTCATCCCCGTATCCTGCGGACACCCTCTGACGATGTCGGAAGGGCGCCGGCCTTGCGCGGGAGAGAGAAGCGAAGCGCTAACCGCTCCCGCACCCGTCGCTGGTGTCAGTGGCATTCTGACGGCGGAGCATATAACCGATATGGTTATAAATGTCAAGCCCGTGGGATCGACCGGTCCTTCGTGGGCAGCAGCACTCCGCCCGTCGACATGGGCCGCACCGCCTCGCGAAAGTTGCTGAGGTATCCGGTAGCGGCGTTTACGTAGCCGGGCCATGCGCGGGCGGCCAACTCCTCGGCCGAAACCTCGATCTCGATCGAGCGCCGGGCGACGCTGATCGCGATTACATCGCCGTCCTGGACCTTGCCGATAGGCCCACCCGTCGCCGCCTCGGGCGCCACTTCGGCCACGGTCAGACCCTTGAGACACAAGCCGGATAGCTGGCCATCGGTCACGAAGGCCGTGGTTTTCGCGAGCCCCGCTGCATCGAGCGCAAATAGCACCAGGCTGGCCGAACCGCCCATGGCAGGGCCGCCCTTAAGGCCCTGATTGCGTGACACGACCACGTCTCCGGGCTGGATCACGCCGTCCGCGATCGCGTCCATGCAGGCGAAGACGTCCTCGAATACGCGAGCAGGTCCCCGGAACTCTTCGGGACGCGAGCCGTCGCGGATGCCCAGGCGGACAACGGCGGTTTCAGCGAAGCTGCCCTTGAGGATGGCGATGGCCGGACCGGGGCCGACCGGGTCGGTCAGGGGCCGGATCACGTCCGGTCCGGGGATTTGGTAGCCCGCCAGGTTCTCGGCCAGGGTCTTGCCCGTGCAGGTGAGTGCCGAGGTCTCGATCCGGCTTTCCAGGCGCTTGAGGGTGGCGCGGGCGCCGCCCGCATCTTCGAACCGCTCGATCCGGATGTCACCCGTCGGCCGCACGGCGGAAAGTACCGGAACGTCGGCCATTTCCTCCCACAGGGCGAATATGTCGATATCGGTTTCGGCCTCGACCGCCGTCGCCTGGAGATGCTTGATGGCGTTGATCGAGCCCGACACTGCCAGAACCGTGGCGATGGCATTGCGGAAGGCGCCTTCGGTGAGGATCTGGCGCGGCTTCAGGTCTTCGTGGACCATCTCCACAATCCGCCTAGCGGCCTCGCGCGCGTTCGCCTGCATCTTGGGGCTGTTGCCGCGCACGGGGGCATGACCGGGCAAGCACATACCGAGCGCTTCGACCACGCAATGCATCGTGTTGGCCGTCGCCATCCCGGCGCAGACGCCGGGCCCCATGATGGCGTTCTCGGCCATGTCGCGAACCGGGAACTTGGGCTTGGCTCCGAATCGTTCGCCGACCGATCCCGACCAGACGTCTTCGACGTCCACCGGTTCACCGTCGATCTCGCCCGAGGGTTGATAGCCGCCGATGACGAGGATCGTCGGAATATTGAGCCGGGCTGCCGCCATCAGGTGGCCCGGTGGCGTCTTGTCGCAGCTCGTCAGACAGATCATCCCGTCGAGCAGGGCGGCTTCGACCTGGACTTCGATATCATTGGCGATGATGTCGCGCCCGGCGAGGATGTAGCTGCCCCGCTTCGCCGCGCCGGTGATGAAGTCCGAGGGGGCCGCCGTGCGGACCTCGAACGGCACACCGCCGGCGGCGCGGATCTCTTCCTTGACGATCTTCGCGATGCCATCGAGGTGGGCATAGCAGATGGCAAGTTCGCTGGAGGAGTTCACTACCGCGATCTTCGGCTTTTCCATGTCCTCTGCGCTCAGGCCGAGTGCCTTCCAGTTGGCACGGCGGCCCGGCGTGTTGGCGGCGAGACTGCGAAGGGTCATCTCAGGCTCCGGCCGTGGCAGGTTCGGCTTCGACCGGTGCTTCGCTAGCTTCTTCGGCCTGCTCCGCGAGCAGACGCCTGGCGAAGACCGACAGCACCAGCAGCCCAATGACAACACCCGCGAGGCACAGCGCGGTGAACAGGTACCCGTCGAGGACCGCCTGCTTGTCGGCGAGGAACATGTACCCACCGAGGATGGGTGCCGCGACCGCCGCGAACTTCGCCATGAAGCTCGCCCAACCACCGCCCGTCGCCCGCACGGCGCTGGGGTAATAGATGCTGGTGATGGAGATCACCGCTGCGTGACCGGCGCCGATCATCACGCTTCCGACCAGGATGACCGGGATGAAGAGCGGACCTCCGATCAGAATGCCGGATCCGATCCACAGCGCGAGCGGGATGCCGAGGAGCGGGGCAATGGCGATCCAGGCCGGGCCGCGCTTTTCAGTGAACCACAACAGGGCCACGCCGCCGATAGCGCCAATCATCCCGCCGATGGAGGCGAGGTTAGCGGCCATCGCTCGCTCGATCCCCAGTTGCTCCATGAACAGCACGCCGAAGCTCGCCTTGAGATAGATCGCGAACGAGGAGAAGAAGTAGGTGAACCAGATCAGCGGCGTGATGAAGGCGAGCGTGCCGCGGAACAGTTCGGCCGACTTGGCCCAGGGCGAAACCTTGCTGCCGATGTCGCGCTCGTCCGACAGGATCACCTCGGTATAGCCGGCATTGGCCAGGCTGGGATCGAAGCGGCTCAGGACCGGAATCACTTCGGACGCGGGCTTGCGCTTTGCGGTCATCCAGCGGGCGGATTCCGGCATGGTGAACAGCAACGCGATGGCGAGCACGGCGGTCGCGGCGCCGCAGAAGAAGAACACGCCTTCCCAGCCGTATTGCGGGGCCAGCCAGTTGGTGACCTGGCCCGCTGCTGCGCCGCCCGCCGAGAAGCCGAGCATGATGATGGTCACCGACAGCGCCTTCTTGCCCGGGGGCATGGACTCGATGTTGATCGACCAGGCCGGTGCCAGGAGACCGCCGATCGCGAGCCCGCCAATCAGGCGCAAGACGATGAGCATTTCGGGAGTGTTGGCGAAGCCGGTCAGGAAAGTCAGGATCGCGCTCAGGATCGTGCACCATATGATGACCTGGCGCCTGCCAATGATGTCGGCGATGTAGGAGCCCATCAGCGAGCCGATCATCTGCCCGAGGAAGGCCGCCGAGCTGACAAAGCCGGTCATCTGGTCGCTGAGCCCCATCTCGTCGCGCAGATAGGGCAAGGTGAAGGAGATCAGGGAGAAGTCGAGCCCGTCGAAGAACGTGACAAGCGAGCAGATGACCAGCAACTGGACGTGGAAACGCGTGAACGGCAGGTCCTTGAGAAACTCGGCCACATCGAGCGTTTTTCCGCGACCCGGAGAAGCGCTCGTGGAAATCCCGTCCGCCATCACAATTCATCCTCTCTGTAACCGCCCGCGACTCTCCGGCCGATCGGTAGCGTGCTATCTATTATGGAGGGGTAACAGCAAAACTCCGCGGCACAACCCGTTGCAGGGCCCCTTTTTCCGTTAACGACGGCGCGACCGAGGGGCAGGCTGGTCCTGCCTCCCCGGTCTTGTCGTGGTACAGTTAGGCTGCCGAGCTGTTGACGCCCATGCTCTGGAGATAGCGCTTCACGTTGCGTGCGGCCTGGCGCAAGCGCTGCTCGTTCTCGACCATGGCGATCCGGACGAAGCCTTCGCCATCCTCGCCATAGCCCACGCCCGGCGCCACGGCGACGTCGGCATGGGTCAGGAGCTGCTTCGAGAATTCGAGACTGCCCATTTCCTTGAGCGCCGGAGGCAGCGGGGCCCAGGCGAACATCGAGGCGGGCGGGGCGGGAATGTCCCATCCCGCGCGGCCGAACGCCTCGACCATCACGTCGCGGCGCTTGTGGTAGAGTTCGCGGTTCTTTTCGACGATGTCCTGCGGGCCGTTGAGGGCGGCGCAGGCGGCGGCCTGGATCGGGGTGAAGGCACCGTAGTCGATGTAGCTCTTCACCCGCGTCAGCGCGGCGATGAGCGTCTTGTTGCCCACCGCGAAGCCGATGCGCCAGCCCGCCATCGAGAATGTCTTCGAGAGGCTGGTGAACTCCACCGCAACGTCCTTCGCGCCCTTGGCCTGGAGGATCGAGGGGGTCGGCTTGCCGTTGTAGTAGAGCTCCGAATAGGCGAGGTCTGAGAGGACCCAAACCTTGTTCGCCTTCGCCCAGTCGACGAGGCGCTGGTAGAACTCCAGATCGACCACTTCGGCCGTCGGGTTTGACGGATAGTTGACGATCAGCACGGTCGGCCGAGGGACCGTGAAGCTCATCGCCTTTTCCAGCGCGTCCCAATAGCGCTCGTCCGGGGTGGTCGGTACCGAGCGGATCGTGGCGCCGGCAATGATGAAGCCGAAGGTGTGGATCGGGTAGCTCGGGTTGGGGGCCAGCACGGTGTCGCCCGGTGCGGTGATCGCGGTGGCGAGGGAGGCCAGGCCTTCCTTTGAGCCGAGCGTGACGACCACTTCGCTTTCGGGATCGACGTCCACGCCCCAACGGCGCTGGTAATAGTTGGCCTGGGCCTTGCGCAGTCCGGGGATGCCCTTCGACTGCGAATAGCCGTGCGCGTCAGGGTTCTGGGCGACCTCGCACAGCTTGTCGATCACATGCTGGGGAGGGGGCAGGTCGGGGTTGCCCATGCCGAGGTCGATGATATCCCTGCCGCTTGCGCGTGCTGCTGCCCGCATCGCATTGACTTCGGCGATGACATAGGGCGGCAGTCGCTTGATGCGGTAGAAATCGGTTTCCATGACCTCGTTTATCCATTGGTTTTTGACGAAACGCCGCGGCCATCAGGCACGCGGCGCTGCAATATTGGCGGAATAGGACACTCAGCGCAATCGCGATGGCGAGGCCAGCGCGCATTCTTGACCAAGGGTCCGTCAGGGCCTTTCCAATCGAAAGGTCTGCGTCCTATGACCGTCACCATGGCTCAATCCGACGATTCCGTCCCATCGGCCGGCGACATGTTCACCGAAATGCTCCGCATCCAGGGGGAGACGGCCCGGCAGATGATGCAGGCCTTCCTGCCCGAGGCGGCCGGGGCGTTGCCGGAGGACAGCGAGATTCGCGATTGGGGCGAGGCGGCACAGAAATTGCAGGCTATGTGGCTGCAATTTCACGAACAGCAGGTCAACAGCGCCCTGGGGGCAGAGATGCCGGTGCCGCTGTTCGTCGATCCCGCCGAATGGATGGGGTTGATGCAGGGCTGGTACCAGCAGATGCCGATGCTCGACCCCCGGCGACAGGAGAAGCTGTTTCTCGACGGAATGGCGTTGTGGGAAGACGTGCTGGCCCAGTACGGGCTTGGGCCGCGGAGCGACGGTCAGGCCTCTGCGGAGCCGCACCTTCCCCGCGCGGACAAGCGCTTCGCCGACGAGGCCTGGCGCGAACAGCCGGTCTTCGCGCTGATACACCAGACCTACCTGCTTCTCGCCGAGCGAGTTCTGGAAGCCGTCGATGCCGTCGAAGGCCTGTCGGATCAGGAGCGCGAGCAACTGCGCTTCGCCACCCGCAGCGTGCTCGACGCGATGAGCCCGTCGAACTTCCCGCTGATGAACCCGGTCGTGCTCGAACGTACGATCGAGACCCATGGCCAGAATCTCACGAAAGGCATGGAGCGCCTCGCCCGCGACCTGGAGCGCGGCCAGCTGACCCATACGGACGGCAGCCAGTTCCGCCTGGGCGAGAATATCGCCTGTACCCCCGGCAAGGTCGTCCACGAATCCGAACTGTTTCAGTTGATTCAGTATTCACCCGCGACCGAGGAGGTGCTGGCCGTGCCGCTGGTGATCTTCCCGCCGTGGATCAACCGCTTCTACATCCTCGACCTCAACCCGAAGAAGAGCTTCGTCAAATGGGCGGTAGAGCGGGGACTGACCGTGTTCATGGTCAGCTGGCGCTCCGCCGACGAAAGCCTCGCGAACGTCACTTGGGACGATTACGTCCGCGCGCAGATCGAGGCGATCGACGTAATCCGCGAGCGTCTCGATGTGCCCTCCGTTCACGCGATCGGCTATTGCGTGGCTGGGACGACACTCGCGGCGACTCTCGCGATCCTCGCCCAGCGCGGGCAGGCGGACAAAGTGGCGAGCGCGACGTTCCTCACTGCGCAAGTCGATTTCGAGCGCGCGGGCGACCTCAAGCTCTTCGTCGACGACACCCAGCTCGATCTGATCCGCCAGGCGAGCCAGGGCGGCTATCTCGACGGGCGCTATATGGCCGCGACTTTCAACCTGCTGCGCGGCACCGACCTCATCTGGAACTACGTGGTCAACCACTACCTGTTGGGGGAGGACTATCCCGCCTTCGATTTGCTCTACTGGAACGGCGACGTAACCAACTTGCCGGCCAAGTGGCACGAGGCCTACCTGCGCGATTGTTATCGCGATAACCTACTGGTTGAACCAGGGGCGCTTGAGGCCGATGGGAATCCGATCGACCTCAGACTGATCAAAACGCCCGCTTACGTTCAGGCGGGGCGCGAGGATCACATTGCTCCGCCGGAGAGCGTCTTCCGAATGCTCGGCCATCTCTCCGGCCCGGTGCGTTTCGTGCTGGCAGGGAGCGGACATATCGCGGGCGTGGTCAATCCGCCGTCGGCCGGAAAGTACCAGTATTGGACTGGCGACCTCGCGAGCTCTCTCGACGCGTTCGTGAAGGGCGCGACAGAACATCCCGGTAGCTGGTGGACCGACTGGCTCGACTGGCTAGAGCAGCAGGGCCAGGCAAAGGTCCCGGCTAAGGGCAAGCGCGCGCCTGGGGGGAAGGGCGACAGGGTGATCGAGGACGCGCCCGGAAGATACGTGACGCAGCGTTAGAGCAATTCCTCTCCGAGCTTGCTGGGGGAGGATCTCGTTGTCTCCCGCCGAACCGCCCAAAATGTCATCATTGTGCAATGCACAAAAGCCCATTGACACTACTCGTGCCGACACCTATTTGTGCAATGCAGCAATCAAATGCCGCACTTGCGTAGCGAGGAAAACGAATGGCCGACTCCCCCGACGAAGCCGCCAAGAGCGCCGAGGAAGCCTATGCGGCCGCGGCCGCTGAGGCGAAGGCGGTCGAAGAGGTGAAGGCCCCGGTTGAGCCGGCTCCCAAGCCAGCCCCACAGCCGGTCGAAAGCAAGACGGTGGAAGCGAAAGTCGTCGCTACCCCGAAGAAACCGGTCCCGGCCAAACCGGCCAGCGTCCCGGTAAAGATCAAGAAGACCGCTCCAAAGCGGCTGACAGCAGATGCAAAGGCCAAGGCGGCAAAGCGCGCGGTGCGCGTCGCCAAGGCAGCGGCCGCTCCGGCGCCCGTGAAGGTTCTCAACCCGAAACCAACAGTTACGGAATTGAAGGAAAAAATCATGGCGACTGCCAAGACCACCGACTTTAGCAAGCCGTTCGCCGACGCTTTCGGCGAGATTCAGACTCGTGCCCAGGCCGCTTACGACAAGAGTAGCGAAGCCGTCGCCGAGCTGAGCGAGTTCACCAAGGGTAACGTCGAGGCGATCGTGGAAAGCTCGAAGATCCTCGCCACCGGAGCCCAGAGCCTCGGCAAGTCCTATGTCGAGGAAGCCAAGTCGGCCTACGAAACCGCTACTGCGGACGTAAAGGAGCTGGCCGCGGTCAAGAGCCCGACTGAGCTGTTCCAGCTGCAGAGCAAGATCCTCCGCCGCAACTTCGAAGCGCTGGTCGCGACTGGCTCGAAGAACACCGAAGCAGTGCTCAAGCTTTCCAAGGATACTTTCGCTCCGCTCTCCGGACGCGTGAACCTGGCTGCCGAAAAGCTCGCCAAGGTCGCCTGAGCGAAGAACTAGTCGCCGCGCTCTCCTCTCCCCGCGGCGAGACGACGGACCGGGTGACGCAAGTCATCCGGTCCGTTTCGTTTCTGGCGCCCTTCCTGGTCCTTCGCATACCCGCGCGGACCTCAATGACGCGAATTTGCCCTCACATCTTGCAGGGTTGGCGCGCGATACGATATTGCAGCCTTATGCACCGGACTCGTCAGACATTCTCCCTTCAAGGGCCGCCCCCGCGCGAAATCGTGCGTGCCGCTGGCCAGGACGACGATCCGTTCGGGGGCAATGGGGACGGGCAAATCGGGGTCGCCACGCGCACGCGCGCCAAGTCGAAGAAGCCCAGCCAGTACAAGGTGCTGATGTTGAACGACGATTACACTCCGATGGAATTCGTCGTGATGGTGCTCAAGCGCTTCTTCCGCATGGATCTGGAACAGGCCACGCGCGTCATGCTCCACGTCCACCAGCGGGGCGTCGGCGTATGCGGGGTGTATCCTTACGAAGTGGCCGAGACCAAGGTGACGCAGGTCATGGATTTCGCCCGACAGAACCAGCATCCGCTCCAGTGTACGCTGGAAAAGGCCTAGCTTGTGACCGGTGGCCCGCCTGCCGGAGAAAATAACGGACATGACCTGAGGCGAACACCGGGTTATAGGCCGCCCGAACTTCCGCCTCAAAAGCGATTGCCCCCAGGTTGACCTTCTTCACCGCGATCGACCGATACGTATTCCGGCTGGTGCTCATGCCGATGATTGGCGTGTTCCTGCTCGCCGCGTCGCTGCTCATGCTCGAGAAGATGCTGCGGCTGATGGAATTCGTGTCCAGCGAAGGCGGCCCGGTGCGGGTCGTGTTCAAGATGCTGGTCAACCTGATTCCCGAATACGCCGGCCTGGCGATTCCACTTGGGCTCATGCTCGGTATCCTGTTCGCCTTCCGCAAGCTCGCCACGACGAGCGAACTCGACGTGCTTCGCGCCGTGGGTTGGAGCTACACCCGGCTGCTGCGCGTACCCTATGTGATCACTCTACTGCTGATGGCGGTCAATTTCGCCATCGTCGGCTACCTGCAGCCTTTGGCTCGCTACAGCTACGCGCAGATGGAATTCGAACTTCGTTCGGGCGCTCTCGGTGCGGCGATCAAGGTGGGTGAGTTCACTGCGATCGAAGATCGCGTGGCGCTGCGCATAGAGGAAAGCCGCGACGACGGGCGCCGGTTGATGGGGATCTTCGCGCGCGTCGCTGACGACAAGGGGCAGGTCCTGTCGATCTCGGCGCGGGAAGGGCGCTTTCTCGCCAACCGCGAGAACCGCAACACGATCATCTTCCGGTTGGAGGACGGCACGATCGTGCAGGACATTCCGGGGAAGTCACCCCGCGTGCTCAGCTTCACCCAGCACGACCTGCCGATAGACTTGCCGGCGATCGAACGCTTCCGCGCGCGCGGAGACGAGAACCGTGAATATCTCCTTCCCGAACTCATGCACATCGGGTGGAGCGATCAGTCGACCTCTGTTCAGCGGGCCGGCGGTCAGGCCAATTTCAACTACCGTCTGGTCGAAGTGATCATGATGCTGATGCTCCCGCTGATGGCGGTGGCACTGGCGATTCCGCCCAAGCGCTCGACTTCGGCTCTCGGCGTGTTCGTGTCGATCGTGCTGGTCGTCGCGTATCACAAGGTCAACCAGTACGGCGCCTCGGTGGCCGAGCTGGGCCGGATCAACCCTTTGCTCGCCCTATGGGGACCCTTCGTGCTGTTCGCGGCGCTGATCGGGTGGATGTACTACCGCGTCGCCTTTGTACCCGGCGGCCAGGCCATCGGGGCTCTGGAATCGGCCTATGCCAAGCTGGTGAGGCGCATTACCGACCTGCTGAAACGGCGTGAACGCTTGCGCGAGGCGCGCGAGCAGGCGGCGGCGCATGGCGAGGAGCCAGCGCGTGCAGTTTGACTTTTTCCCGTCGAAGACCCTCACCTGGTATCTCGGCAAGACCTTCCTCATTCGCATCCTGGCCGTGCTGATCATGCTCGTGCTGGTCCTGATGATGCTCGACCTGCTCAGCAATACAGCCAAGATACTGGCCTATGAGGGCAACGGTCAGGCGGAGGTCCTGAAATACGTCGGCCTGCGGGTGCCTCAGCTAATCGCTCGGTTCCTGCCTTATTCGGTCCTACTGGCGACGATCCTCACGCTCGCGACCTTCAACCAGAACAGCGAAGTCATCGCCATGAAGGCGGCCGGCCTTTCGGCGCACCAGATCCTTGCGCCGCTGATCCTCGTAGCCCTCGGCATCGCCATAATCTCGTTCGGGTTCAACGAGCGGGTGGTGACGCGGGCAAGCGCGACGCTCACGGCCTGGGAAGCCAACGACTATGGTCCGGTGCCCGACGATCCGACGCTGCGGGCGAACATCTACCTGAACGACGGCAATGACGTCCTGATGGCTTCGACGATAAGCGGCACCGGGAAGAACATCGTCATGCAAGGCGTCTCGTTCTACGAACGCGACGACTCCGGAATGATCGTGCGGCAATTTCGCGCGCCCGTCGCCCGGTTTGCCGATCCCGGTTGGCGGCTGGAGAACGCGCGCCAGTTCGACGTGGCCACAGCCGAAGTCCGAAACCTTGCGGAACCCGTGATCGTCGGACCGGGCATTACCCTCACTCAGATAGCCTTGCGCAAGGTCGATCCCGACGCCGAGTCGGTCGGTGAGCTCAGACGCTCCATCCAGGCGCTCGACAGCGCGGGGCGGCGAACGGCCGAACTGCGGGGCAAATGGTGGCACAAGTTCTCCGGCCCGCTGTCGGCAGTCTTGATGCCCCTGCTCGGTGCCGTGGCCGGATTCGGGCTCGCCCGTTCGGGTCACCTGCTGGCGCGTGCCATAATTGGCATGTCGCTTGGGTTCGCCTTCTTTGTGGTCGATAATGCGGCGCTGGCCATGGGCAGTTTTGGCGGCTATCCGCCGCTTCTCGCGGCCTGGGCTCCGTTCGTGCTGTTCTTCCTCCTGGGGGAAACAGTGCTGATCCGAACAGAGGAATAGAGCGGCCCCTGCCTCACTCGCCGCTTGCACTGCCACATTTTTGCCATTATTTGAGGCGCCGCTCGCGCGCTGCGAGTTTCTGTGGGGCCTGTCCCCCTCTAGGAGAAACTGAGATGAAGAAGATTGCTCTGGCTGCCTTCTCGGCCACCGCCCTGCTCGCCCTGTCGGCTTGCGGCGACAGCTCGGCCCCGACCGAAGAAGCCACCACCGAAGCGACCGACGCTGCCGCTGTTGAGCCGGTTGCGACCGACACCGCCGCTGTTGACGCTGCCGCTGCTGAGGCGACCGACGCCGCTGCTGCCGCGACCGACGCTGCTGCTGCCGCGACCGACGCTGCTGCTGCTGCTACTGACGCGGCCGCTGCTGCTAAGTAATTAGCTTTCGCTTAGGCTGGCGGGTAACCCCGGCCTTACGCGAAAAGAGGGGCGCGCAAGCTTGGCTTGCGCGCCCTTTCTTTTTTGGCTGCGGGTGGAGCGGCCGGCGTGCGGGGTGATCAGGCGGCTTCGGCCCGCTTGGGCGCACGTCGATCGCTGCCCCTGACCATAGTGCTGCGGGCAATACGAGCTACCAGCACGAACAGACCCGGATGATTGGCCTCCGCGTAGGTAGATGTCGCGCCAAGCCGCTCGTTCAGCCGTCGGTGGGCCTCGGCCAGCGAATGGTAGGGCAAGCTCGGAAGCAGGTGGTGCAACGCGTGATAGCGAAGTCCCACGGGCGCCCAGAGCACGGCGAGAGGAGAGGGGGGCGGGACGTTTACCGAGTCGAGGTACTGGGCGGTCACGCTCATCGGTTCCCCTTCGTTCTCCCACAAGTGCGCCACCAGGGTGCGCAACTGGTTGAGCACGGCAACGCCCGAAAGCACGACGAGTGCGATGGCGAGCGGCCGCCAGCCGAAGGCGAAGACGCTGGCGATCAGCGCGATGGCCCAGATCGAGGCGCCAAGCTCTTGCCAGAACACCTGCCGCGCGAACTCTCCTTCAGCGGGGCGGCGGCGGAAGTCGGGGTTGATCGAAAGCGCGGAGAACTTCTCCCACACCAGCTTGCGCAGGGGCGGGATGACAACGCCCAACGGCACCAAAATCGCCGAGCGGATCAGGAACGCCAGGGGTGCCAACAGCGCGACGAGGATGAACAGCGGCAGCGACCAGGGCTTCATCAGCGCCAGGGGAAGGTACTCCGGATCCTCCGCCGTGCCGTAGCGAGTGCGCGCGTGATGCAGCGTATGGACGTTTTCGTACATCAGCGAGGGCGTGAGCAGCGGAATCCCGACTATCAGGTTCCACACCAGCCTGAAGCCGGGCAGCGCGTTCCGGTGGATGTGAGTCAATTCGTGGATGAACAGCAAGGCACGATAGAGCGCGAGTACGGAGACAATGCCCGAAGCGATTGCCAGCACGGCGTTGTCGATCAGGATCGCGCCGGCCAGCGCGGCATAGCCGACCGCAGCCGAAATCAACATGTCCGGCCAGTAGATATCCGGCCGCGCCGTGCCGATGTCGCGCGTCACTTCCGCCGCGGTGCGCAGCATTGCCATGTCGTCAGCCTTGCCGGCCGTCTTGGCGCGAGCAGAAGCCTGAGATGCAGTGTCACCGAGGACGGTCGTTGAGTCATGGGCAGTCATGCAAATTTTCCAAAATCAGGCGTCCGCCTGGCAATTGCGCAGGCAAGTTGCCGCAGTGCGGCTTTCTTCAGGGGTCCGGCTTGACAAGCCATAGACACCATACGCAGTGCTAACCTTCCCTGAATGAAGGCCCCTAAACCGTGTCAGCAGCCGACGTAGTTATTGCGCCCGTTTCGGGCAAGAGCGACTTCAATGCCTTTATCGATCTCAGTTATCGCCTGAATCGCGACGATCCCCATTGGGTGCCGCCGCTGCGCGCCGAAGTCGTCGAGTTGCTGACACCCGGCAAGAACCCGTTTCACGAACACGCCAAGGTCCAGCTTTTCCTCGCGCGACGCTCTGGCAAGGTCGTCGGCCGCATCTCCGCTCACTACGACGAGCTCGCACTGACCCAGCCCGTCGAACAGGGAATGGGACCCGGAACGGGCAATTGGGGCATGTTCGAAGCCGAGGACGAAGGCGTCGCCCACGCCCTGATCGCTCGCGCGGAGGAATGGTTGCGCGAACAGGGCATGACCCGCATCCTGGCGCCGATCAGCCTGTCGATCTGGGAGGAGCCCGGTCTGCTGGTGCACGGCCACGATCATTCCCCCATGGTCATGATGGGCCACAACTTGCCGCAGTATGAAGGCTGGATCGAAAGCGCCGGATACCAGGTGGCCAAGCGCCTGCTGACTTACGACGTGATGGTCCAGGACGGCTTTCCGCCGCTGATCAACCGCATCGTCGCGCTGGGTGAAAAGAACGCCAGCATCAAGGTACGGCCGGTCGACAAGAAGCAGATGCAGCGCGAGACCGCGATCATCCTCGATATCCTGAACAACGCCTGGTCGAAGAACTGGGGCTTCGTTCCCTTCACCGAGACCGAGAAGGTCTATGGGGCCAAGAAGCTCGCGCCGATGATCATCGAAGGGGCCAACATGATCGCCGAGATCGACGGCGAGCCCGTGGCCTTCATGCTGTCGCTTCCCGACGTAAATGCGAAGCTCAAGACGATGGGCGGCAAGCTGTTCCCGTTCAACTGGGCCAAGCTGCTGTGGTGGCTGCGTAACCCGCAAAGCGAGGGTTTCCGCGTGCCGCTGATGGGCGTGGTCACCAAGCTGCAGAACTCGCGCATGGCGAGCCAGCTCGCTTTCATGATGATCGAGTATATCCGCCGCTATGCCGTCGCCAATCATGGCGTCAAACGCGCGGAGGTGGGCTGGGTCCTGGAAGACAATCAGGGCATGGTCGCCATCGCCGATGCCATCGGCAGCAAAATGAACCGCGAATATCGCATCTATTCGAAGGCTCTCTAGGCTCTTCAGCCTCATCTCTGCGACGGGGCGTGGAACCCTGGTACGGTCCTCGTCGTTGAGAGAGGCGGGCGCACAGTGTCGACCCGCCAGGGACAGACATGCGCCGCGGAAAGTCAAAAAAGGTACCCAAGCTCAGGCTAGGTCGAGTGTTGGTGGTAGAGGACGACTCCATCCTCGCCCTTTCGATCGAGACTGCGCTGCTCGATGCGGGCGCGACTGAGGTCGTCATCTGCCCCAGCATAGCCATGACCATGGATGCGCTCGAACAAGGTCCGGCCGAGGCCATTGTACTCGACGTCCACCTGGCTGACCGCGACGATGGCTGGGCCATAGCGGAACTGGTCGACCTAATCGGACCGAAGCCGCCGCGGATCGTCTTCTCGACCGGAGCGCCCCAGGATATCCCTCCGGAGATCGCCGAGATGGGCCCCATCTTCGAAAAGCCCTATGACCCTGCACGCCTGGTTGAAGTGCTGGCGAGCGACAAGGAAGGCCTTTTCGACCGCCTTCGCAATGTGATTTCTTAGATCACTCGCCGCCCGAGCAGCTTAGCCGTTTCGGTTGGGTGAGGGTGAACACGCGTTCTCCAAAAACGTCGCCCCTTGCGTCTGACGGCGCCTCGGACTCTCCGAAGGGGGAGGGATCTGACCGACAGAAAAAGCGTGAAGCGTGACCCAAGAAAAAAGGCCTCCGCCGTTTGGGGCGGAGGCCTTTCGGGATCGTATCACCAGCCGCTTGGACGGGAGGGGGGGTCTCGGCGGTGACATCTGCTCAATGAGCGGACAGGCCGGTAGTTCCCAGCGCCAGAAAATTTTTTCGCGGGTTGATGTGGCTTGCCTCAACCTCGCCGCAGGCCCATGCTTGGGGTATCCGCAGTGCCTTGTGGAGGCATCCAATGGACCGATGGCCAAGGCGGAACCAGTGCCGCCCACGCACGTTCCTAGCCACGAAGTCTAATGGGAAGGGGTCTTATGTCGATCGGGGCTGAAGTAGCCGCACATCTTCCGTTTCTCCGTCGTTACGCTCGCGCGCTTACGGGCTCGCAGTCGACGGGTGATGCTTTCGTCCGCGCCACGCTCGAGGCCGCTCTGGCCGATGATGGCCTGGCCGAGTCGCTGCGCGAGGGACGAGTTCCGCTCTATCGCGCTTTCACCAAAGTCTGGTCGAGCGCCTACCTTGAGGTGGCGGACGACAATTCGGGCCGGGGGCTTCACGAAAGTGCCGCCCAGGATCAGCTCCGCCGCATTACGCCGGTGAACCGCCAGGCACTCTTGCTCACGACGGTCGAGGATTTCTCGCCCGGCGAGGCGGCCCGGATCATGGAAATCGGCGAGGATGACGTCGATACGCTGGTCCAGGAAGCGGTCGAGGAAATCGAACGCGAGACCACTACCAGCGTGC
Source organism: Croceibacterium selenioxidans (assembly GCF_018599195.1). Lineage (GTDB taxonomy): Bacteria > Pseudomonadota > Alphaproteobacteria > Sphingomonadales > Sphingomonadaceae > Croceibacterium_A > Croceibacterium_A selenioxidans. Next base: position 227,644 of record NZ_JAHFVK010000001.1, read on the forward strand.
TGATCATCGAGGATGAGCCGCTGATCTCTATGCAGCTTGAGGATCTCGTGCGCTCGCTCGGCCATGAGATTTGCGGCACCGCTGCGACACGCAGGCAAGCGCAAAAGGTCGTTTCGGAAAAGACACCGGGGCTGGTGCTGGCCGACATTCAGTTGGCCGATGGCTCCTCCGGGCTCGACGCGGTGGACGACATTCTCGCCATCGACAGCGTGCCGGTGATTTTCATCACCGCTTATCCGGAACGCCTGCTCACCGGTGACCGCCCGGAGCCGACCTACCTGATCACCAAGCCGTTCCAGGAAGATACGGTTCGTGCGGCGATCAGCCAGGCGCTATTCTTCGGTTCCAGTCGCCCGCTTTCTTGATAGACAGGCGGGCGATGGCCCGCCTGAAACTCAAGATTCAGCTCTACTGCGGCGATGAGATCGCGATGGGTCCGGGCAAGGCCGACTTGCTCGACGCCATCGCGCGCGAAGGTTCGATCTCCGGCGCCGGGCGCGCGCTCGGAATGAGCTATCGTCGTGCCTGGCTGCTGGTCGACACGATGAACCGCTGCTTCCGCTCGCCGCTAGTGGAAACCCACCCCGGTGGCGGGCAGGCGGCGGGCGCGAAGCTGACGGAGGAGGGCGAAAGCGCTCTTGCGGCCTATCGTGCGCTCTCGGAACAAGTGGAGGGTGGGGTCCCCGGCACCAGCTTCGAAACGCTGGAAACCTCGATCCGTCGGGCCCCGCTCACGCGCGACTGATCAGGGTGCGATCAGCACCTTGCACTGACCGCTGCGCTGCTTGAGACTTTCGAATATTTCAGGCGTATCGGAGAGCGAAATCGTGTCGGTCACCAACAGGCGCGGCTCGATCGCGCCGCTGGCCAGCGCATCGAGCGAAGCTTCGTATTCCTGACGGGTGAAGAAGGCACTGGTGACCAGGCGCACTTCCTTCGACAGCATGGCGAAGCTGTTGAAGGTGTCGGGCCGAGTGCAGAGCCCGAGCAGCAGGATGGTGCCGCGATTGCGCACCTTGCTGACCGCCTGGTTTATCAGGCCGGGGATGCCAACGCATTCGAACACCACGTCCGCCTTGCCGCCAAGTTCACGCTCGGCGCCGCCGATGGGGTCTTGCGGATCGACCACGAACACGTCGGCACCCATGCCGAGCGCGCGGTCCCGCTGAAACTCGGCGATATCCTGCACCGCGACCCGCGACGCGCCCATGCGCTTGGCCCAGAAGGCGACTGCTAGGCCGATGGGACCTGCGCCGAGCACGAGAACTTTGTCGCCGGCCTTCATGCCCGACAGGTTGACCCCATGGAGCGCTACGGCCAGCGGCTCGATGATCGCGCCGTCCGCCAGCGACACGTCGGTGGGCAGCCTCACGCACTGGTTCGGGCGAGTAACGGCGAACTCGGCATAGCCCCCGCCCTGGAGGCCGAAATGCTCGCACCACTGGACCTCGCCCTTGCGGCAATGGTCGCACTGGCCGCAGCTCACTAACGGGATGACCGAGACGAGGTCGCCGGTCTTCAGGCCCTCGGTATCACGCCCCAGCGCCACGACCTCTCCCGCGAACTCGTGGCCCAGCACGTCACCGTGCTTGCAGCCATAGGCGGCGTCCTCGGTCATGTGCAGGTCGGAGCCACAGATGCCGCAGCGGCCGACCTTGACCACGACCTGGCCGGTGCCGGGGGTCGGATCGGGCAGGGTCTCGAAGGCGAGCGGCGCGTGCAGCGCCTGGAAGGTTACGGCTTTCATCTCAAGCGTTCAGCGGTTTCACCGGTCCCAGTTGCATCCCGCCATCGATCATGACGTGGGCGCCGGTCATGTAGCTTCCGGCGTCGGACGCCAGCAACAGGGCGAGCGGCTTGATCTGGTAGGTTTCGGCCATGCGGCCTACCGGGACCAGCTCGTCCCACGCTGCCTTGGCCGCAGGATTCTTCTTCACCCAGCCATCGCCGATGTTGGTCACGAAGGGGCCCGGCGCGATGGCGTTCACGCGGATGCCGTAGGCGGCCAGCTCGTAAGCGGCATGGCGCATGAAGTGTTTCACGCCGGCCTTCGCCGCCATGTAGGGCACGCCGACGATCGCCTCGTTGACCTCTGCGGCGTTGGAGCTGGTGATCACGATGCTGCCGCCGCGGCGCTGCTTGTTGGCCTTCATCACCCGCGACGCCTCGCGCACTGTGTGGAACACGCCGTTGAGGTTGATGCCGATCGATTTGTACCAGCGGTCGGGGTCGTAGACGTCGATCTGGCCGTCAGGGTTGCGGTCGCCCTCGGGCGTCCAGAAACCGTTGCCGACATCGAGCCCGGCGTTGGCGAACGCGATGTCGCACCCTCCGTAAGCATGGACATGCTCGTCGAAGACCTTGGCGACCTGGTCGAGCTTCGACACGTCACAGACACCGAAGCGCGCCTCGTAACCTTCGTTGACCAGCCGCTGCGCTTCGCGGGCGGCGCCTTCGGCGTCGATGTCGGTCAGCGTCACCTTGGCGCCTGCTTCGGCCATACACTCGGCATAGGCGAGGCCGATGCCGCTGGCCGCGCCGGTCACGAGCGCCGAGCGGCCTTTGATGTCGAACTGGTCGAGGGTCTTCATGCGATTTCCTTCGTCATCCCGGTGAAGACCGGGATCGCGTCCAGTGAAGTCGGACCGGGTCCAACGAGTCCCCGGCCTTTGCCGGGGGTGACGGTCAGAGATACAGCTTCGGGTTGATCGGGATGCCGTTCTCTTTGCAGTAGCTTTCGTAGTGGTTCATCATCCACCAGACGTCGGTGGTTTCGATAAGCACCGCGTTCTCGTCATAGAACTCGATCGGGCCTTCCATCCACCCGAACAGCTTCACGCCATCAGGGTGCTCGGTGACGAGCGTATGGCTCTCTCCCGGTACCTCCAGGATAAGACCGCCCGGCGTCGCCACCCAGTCATACTCGAGGTAACGGACCGAGCCTTCGAGGACGACCATGGTGATCGTGCCGCGGTGAAAGTGCGTGCCGATCGTGCCCGGACCCTTCACCCAAAGGATGTTCGAGAACAGGTTGCGGCGCACGTCGAACGCCAGGTGCTTGATCGCGGCGGTCTCGCCAAACGGAACCCACGGGCTGTCGTCGTCGGTCTGTGCGTCGATATAGCGGCCACCGGGCGAGTACTTCTCCACCAGTGAGCGGTAATTGAACGGGACGTCGACAATCGCCTTCTTGGTCGAGGGCGGGGCCTTCATCTGTGTGGCCATGGCAGGGTTCCTTTCAGCGGATCAGGCTGTCGAGGTAGTCATCTGCGATGCCGACCTCTTTGTAATGGGCACGGGCATCCCGCATGTAGTCGAACACGTCGTAATGACCGACAGTGTTGCCCTGCTCATCCAACCACATCAGCGGACCGGAGACGACGAAGAACACCTTCATCGGGTCAGGGTGCGCGTAGGAGACGAGTGTGTGGCTTTCCCCCGGCGTCTCGAAGATAAAGTCGCCCGCGGTCGCGGTCCACTCATGCTCGAGATAGGCCCACTTGCCGCTGATCGTGTAGGCCCAGATCGGCTTCGGGTGATAGTGCCGGTTCACGATGCACGGCTTCTTGGCCATGAGCACGTCGGCCCACATGTTGAGAGTCGGGCTGATCCAGACCGGCTTGGAATAGACGTCCTCGACCATCGGCCGCCCGATCGGCACCCAGAGGCGCTCGTCACCCTCGGCGATCTTGGCGAAATAGGCCTCGGGCTTGGCACCCGGGCGAAAGGCATGCGGGACCGGCGGAGTACCGGCCCAGGGTTCAGTGGTTGGTGTTTCAGGCACGGGAACCTCCTTATGCGACTGCGGGCGCGAGGCCGCGCCGTGCCACAACCGCAGGCGCGGTTTCCTTGAGAGCCATGGCGACGAAGCCGCTGATCACCGCGAGCACCATCAGCATCCACAGGAAGGTCGAATTGCCGAAGGCGTCGTTAAGCGCACCGGCAATCGGCGGGCCGAACACGCCGCCGAGGATCTCGCACGAGCCCATCGCCAGACCGAGCACGGTGGCATGGTGACGCGCGTCGAAACTCTCCGACGGGATGGTCGCCATGAAGATCGGGAATATCCCGTTCACCGCCCAACCGACCACGAAGATCCCGGCCATAAGATAGGCCGGACCGTCGAAGTAGAGAGCACCGAGGGGGCCAAGAACAGACAGGAACGGCAGGACCACCATCACCGGTTTGCGACCGATCAGATCCGACAGCCCCGAAACGGCAAAGCTGTAGACGAACGCGGCGATGCCTAGCGAGCCCATCAGCCAGCTGGCGGTGGTTTCGTCGAAGCCCCTCTCCTGAACAAGGAATAGCGGCATGAAGGCCCAGGTGGTCACGAAGTGTCCGACCATCAGCACGCCGACCACGACACAAACCCACATGTTGCGGACCTTGATCGCCTCGGGGATGGTCATCGACTTTTCGGCCTCCACCGGCTTGGGCAGCGGCACGGGCTCCTTGAGCATGAACCAGATAATGATCGCGCTGATGATGCCCGGGATGCCGGCGAGGAAGAACGCCTCGCGCCATCCGAAGGCGTGGGCAAAGGCGACCAGCACGACCGGAGCCGCGAAGCTGCCGAGCAGGTTCGAGCCCATGTTCTGCGCCACACCTTGTGCCAGGCCGCGGCGCTTAGGGTCGACTTCGCTTGCGACCATGGCATGGCTGATCGGCATGACGCCGCCTTCGGCCGCGCCCATGAGCAAACGCGCGCCGAGCAGCAACGCAAAGCTCGAAGCCAGACCGGTGAGGAACGAGCAGAACGAGAAAGCAAGAGTCGCCAGGACCAGCAGTATCTTGCGTTTGCCGATCGAGTCCGAGAGCCGGCCATAGAAGAAGGCCGCGATCGCCCACGAGAAGCTGAGGCCACCGGCGATGATGCCGATCTGCGTCTGCGTCAGGCCCAGCTCGGGCTGCACCGAGGGCATGAGCACGTTGAGCGCCTGCCGGTCGAAGAACACGATCCCGAAGTTGAGGCTCAGCAGGAATACCAGCAGGACCTGATACCCCGCCGAATTGTTCACCCAGTTCCCAGTCTGGGTGGTGGCGCTTGGCTGCATTCCGATTCTCCCGGCCGCCTCTTTGTGCGGCATATTATCGTTTTGGCTTATTCAATCAGAGGAAGCTGCGGATCGGATCGGTCCCATCCCAGCCGAGGCTCGCTTCCCAGAAACGCGTGAAAGTCTGGTCCATCCCCGGGGTCACCGGCAGCAGCTCGATGAAGCCGAGTTGGGCGCCCGTCCCATTGTCGAGATAGATCACTTCGCCGCCCGTGGGGACTGACGCGCGGAACGCCTCGTGGTAGCCGCGCGATTGATATTCGAGGCTGTCGGCATCGACGTTGGCGCTGGCAATGCCCAGGTGGTGGAAGCCGAAGCCGCGCAATTCGATCGTCTCGCGATAGACCGAAGGTTCGTCATCCAGCGGTTGGATCAATTCGATCAGCATGTGCCCGGCAAAGCCCATGGCAATGGTGATATCGGCGCGGGATTCTTCCCCCCGATACGTCTGGCCGGGGACGAGGAAATTCGGCAGCACGAAGAACGGGCCCGCGCGCATGTTGCTGACCCAGTGATGGATCGCCTGCTTCAAATCGGGCACGATGAACGCCGTTTGCGCCACGCCGCCCATGGGTTGGCCGTAGCCAAGCTTACCAGACATCATTCCTCCCGCGGACACTCGTACCATCGGAGCGCCAGTCGGCCTCATCGCTCGCCAATCGGCGCGACAAAGTCAATCACGCCGTGCTAGATCGGATGCGCAAGGAGAGAGTGCCATGACTACCGCGATGTTGATTGCGATCTTCGTGATGCTGGCGGCGGGCTCGGTCTTCGCCGTATGGACAGGCCTCAAATTGATCAAAGGCAAGTAAGCCATGGCCACGCAACTCAAGCGCAATTCGGATTGCAGCGAAGCGGAATGGACGGCGCGGCAGGAACTCGCGGCTTGTTACCGCATCTTCGACATGATGGGCTGGTCCGAGTCGATCTACAATCACATCACCGTGCGGGTGCCAGGCGAAGAGGCGTTCCTCATCAATCCCTACGGCCTGTTATGGTCGGAGGTCACGGCTTCCAATCTCGTGAAGATCGATTCCGAGGGTAACAAGCTCTGCAGCAGCCCCTACCCGGTGAACAAGGCCGGCTTCACCCAGCACGCCTGCTTCCACAAGAACATCGATTGGGCGCACGCCATCGTCCATACCCATACGCCGGACACGATGGCTGTCTGTTCGAGTGAGGAAGGGCTGACGCCGACGAATTTTTACGCCTGCTTTTTCGAAGGCAGTGTCGGCTATCATGACTTCGAGGGCATCACCGTCCGCGCCGAAGAAGGCGTGCGCCTGCTTGAGAACCTGGGCGACAATCGCGTGCTGATGCTGCGCAATCACGGCCCCGTGGTGCTGGGCGCGACGCTCTACGAGATGTTCCTCAACTACTACATGCTGCAGCGGGCATGCGAGATCCAGGTCAAGACTTGCGCGCTCGGCAAGCCGATCCGGGTCCCGGCGGAGGTGGTCGCGGTGCACCAGCGTGACCGTGACCAGGTCGCACTCAAGGACTTTGGCAAGGCAGACTTCGAAGCCTGGACCCGCAAACTCGACACCATCGACCGGAGCTGGCGTGAGTGAGAATGGCTTGTTTCGCTACCCTCGTAGTGACGAAGTAGTGGGCGGGGCATGACCGATCTCATCGTCAATGACCGTCCAGTCCGTTTCAACATGGATCCGCAGACGCCGCTGCTGTGGGCGCTCCGCGATGCTGCAAACCTGACCGGTACCAAGTACGGCTGCGGTTCGGGCGACTGCGGCGCGTGTATGGTACTGATCGACGGAGAGGCGCTGAGGAGCTGTCTCGTCACGCTCGCCGAATGCGAAGGACGCGTGGTCGTCACCGTCGAGGGCCTGTCGCGCGATCGCTCGCATCCTGTTCAGCAGGCGCTGGTGGCGGAGCAGGCGATCCAGTGTGGGTTCTGCACGCCTGGCATCGTCATGGCCGCTGCGGCGCTGCTCAGGACCAATGCCGATCCGTCGGAAGACCAGATCAAGCAGGCGATTACCAACTTGTGCCGCTGTGGTGTCTATCCCCGCCTGGTGCGGGCCATACAGCGGGCGGGGCGGGTGACACGGCGGGCGGAGCGGATCAGCGCGGCCCCGGCGCCCGGCATAGATGCCAAGGATGCGGCGGCGGCCGTGCCCGCCATGCGCGCGGATTAGTCTAAGGAGCAGTTTTTTGAAGGCGACAATCTGGCACAACCCGAACTGCGGCACCTCACGCAAGGTGTTGGCGAGGTTGCAGGAGAGCGGCGATCTCGATCTTACCGTGGTCGAATATTTGAAGCAGCCGCCGAGCCGCGACAAGCTCGCGCAGCTCTATCGAGATGCGGGCATGGCCCCAGGCGAGGGCATACGCCGGCGCGGTACGGATGCCGATGAACGCGGGCTGCCCGCTGCTGACGACGACACCGTGCTCGATGCCATGGTGGAGGAGCCCGCCTTGATCGAGCGCCCGCTTGTGGAAACCGAGAACGGCGTGAGGTTGTGCCGGCCTGCGGAGCGGGTGGAAGAGATCCTCTAGGTAATGGTGCGGCTTGCATTGGGGCGGCTTATTTGCCAGTCCCCCGAACACATGAGCGTGCTCAATCAACGAATGACCGCGCTTGGCGCAATGAAAGGGGCGCGTTCCTACTCATGAATGGCAGCGAGTTAGCCGAGGAGCGTCCCTCCGGGCTCCGTCAGCGTATTAAGCAGGCGCTGGGGCCGGCGGGCGTGTTCTTCCAGGGGTTCCTCGAACATCCACGGATGGTTGGCTCGATCATTCCGTCGTCGAGATCGACCATCGACAAGATGCTCGAACCGGTGAAGTGGGACGAGTGCAAGCTGTTCGTCGAATACGGACCCGGTGTAGGCACGTTCTGCCGCCCGGTCCTCGACCGGCTGCCGCGCGGCGGCGAACTGCTGGTGATCGACACCAACCCCTTGTTCATCGACTATCTGAAGAAGACCATCCGGGACAGCCGCTTCCACGCGGTGCTTGGCTCGGCCGAGGATGTCGAGGAGATCGTCCGATCGCTTGGACACGAACAGGCCGACTACGTCTTGTCGGGCTTGCCCTTCTCGACCCTGCCCGACGGCGTTGGACCCTCGATCGCGGCCGCGACTTATCGGGTGGTTCGTACCGGTGGCGCGTTCCTAACATATCAGTTCAGCACCGTGGCGCGCGACCTGACCGCTCGCCATTTCGAGAAGGTGGACACCGGCTTTACCTGGCTGAACATCCCGCCCTGCCTGCTCGCCTGGGGCTGGAAGGCCGGCTGAGGGAAATCCCCTCCTCGGGTGAGGAGGGGACTCCAGCTTATTCGAAGATTTCGCTTACGGCCTGCGTCGGGCGGGCCAGTTGCTTGTGAGTGCCGGCGAGAACCGCAAGAAACAGCACGGTCACGATCATACCGAACAGCGCGTTGACCAGGCCGCTCACGATCAGTCCCACCGTCTGACCGCCCAGAGCCGTAAACAGGCCGGCGAACAGGCCGACCACAGTCGAGATCACCATCACGGCGATCAACAAAAGGACGTAGAAGGCGAACAGCCGCACGCTGTTGCCTTTGGTCAGCCGCCACGAGCGCTGCAGAGCCACGAGGGGATTCGTCACACGCTCAATCGCGATCACTGGCGCGACCAGTGAGAATTTAGTCATGAGGTAACAGAAGGCCACGAGCGCGCCGAGGCCGAAGAGGACCGCGAGAGCGGCCCCTCCCGAGGTCCCCGCAAGGACCGGGATCACCAGTAGCAATGCCACCACGAGGCTTAGAAGGATTTGCGCGAGGATATAGGGGATCAGGCACTTGGCCCCGATCAGTAGCGCTTCGCCCACGGTGGGCCGCGCCCGGTCGGTCAGCAGGGCGAGCAGCCCCAACATCCCGATGCCCTGGACGATCGCGGAGGCCAGCAGGAACCACTTGATCTGGTCGAACACTTCCCCGGCCTGCTTAAGCGCCAGGTCGAACGCGTCGGACGGGTCGGTCGGCTGGGGCGCCACCGCGGCGCCGCTCGCCAGCGCGGCGTAGTCAGGCGACAGCAGCATGAGCGCAAGAGAGGGCAGGAAAAAGAACGCTGCGCCCACGATGAGCACTACGTCACGATTGGCCTGCAATAGCGCCACCGCGTCGTTCCAAGCCCGCCCCATGTCAAATTTCATGCTTCTTCCCTCTTTCGAAACCGAACTTGTCCTTGATAAGCCGGTTTTGAGGCGCCAGCAAACTACGTGAAATGCCGGATATGCGATCATTTTTGGATCAAGGCGTCGAATGGCGTCGCAGCCATGCGCTAATTCCCTATCGAGAGGCGCTGGCCGAACAGGAAGCGCGCAACGCCGCGATCGCCGCGGGCGAGGCGCCGGAGCTGGTCTGGTTGCTCGAGCATCCCCCTGTCTACACTGCGGGAACCAGCGCCCCTGCCGGGGAACTGCTCGATCCCCGCTTCGAGGTAGTCGCGACGGGGAGGGGAGGACGCTACACCTATCACGGCCCGGGGCAGCGGGTCGGATACGTCCTGCTCGACCTGAGCCGGCGTGGGCGCGATGTGCGGCGCTTTGTCCATTCTCTGGAAGAGTGGGTCATAGCGACGCTGGCGGACTTCGGAGTGGAGGCCTGGGCTGTCCCCGACCGGATCGGCATCTGGACGCGCGACATCGACGGCTCCGAAGCCAAGATCGGCGCGATCGGCGTGCGGGTACGCAAGTGGGTGACGATGCACGGCTTCTCGGTGAACCTCGATCCTGACCTGTCGCACTTTTCGGGCATCGTGCCTTGCGGGATCGCGGAGTTCGGTGTCACCAGCCTTGCCCGGCTTGGCCTTGCGGTTACGCCCGAGGAATGGGATGGGGCCCTGCGCGCCCGCGCCCATTACTTGACGGCACTCGAAACGGACTGAGAATGACAGACAAGCGCCTGATCTATGCCCTCGCGGCCGTTACGATGCTCTCGGCCTGTGGCGGGAAGAAGCCGGCTGACGACAGTCGCTCGGCCTCGGGCGAAGTGCTCGAAGGCACGGCCAGCGATGCCATGCTTCCGGTCGATCAGGTCCGCTCGCAAGCGCCGTTCGCGCCGCCGGAACGGACGGGCGGGGCGGTGGGCACCGATGCTGCCGCGCCGCCGGGCGAAGAGACGCAGCCCGCCGAAGGTGAGGCGGAGACACCGCCGGAAGTCACGCTGACACCGGCCCCGCTGACTCCTGCGCCTGTGGCCACGAACTGACCGGGCCACGGCCCGCTACAGTCTTACCCTAACCGTTCAAGCAGACGGCGCGCCTGTTCCAGGTGTGGCTGGTCGATCATCCGTCCTTCAAGCTGTAATGCGCCCGCCCCCGGATTGGCGCTGAAGGCGTGCACGATGGCGCGGGCTTCGGCGATCTCGGCATCGCCGGGCGTGAAGGCGGCGTTGATCACCGCTACCTGGCTTGGATGGATCGCGAGCATTCCGGCAAACCCATCGGCGTAGGACTCGGCAGCTATCCGGCCCAGTCCATCGAGATCGCGGAACTCGGCGTGGAGCGTGTCGATGGCGAGAACGCCGCGGGCATGCGCCGTGAGCAGGACTTGGGCTCGCACATGACGGAACGTGTCGGTCCAGTTGCCCAGAGCGTCGCGCTTGCGGCTGGCGCCGATCGCCGCGGAAAGGTCTTCGGCGCCCCATGTCAGTCCGACCAGCCGGGGCAACTGCGCTCCGACATAGGTGGGTATCGAGAGCGCCGCCGCAGGTGTTTCACTAACCAGAGGCAGGATTCGTGTCGAACCGGGCGGGCTGCCGTTGCGCTGTTCCGCCTGCTGCAACTCCGCCGCAAGCGCCTGGAGCTGCTCGGGCCCCGAAGCCTTGGGCACCATGATACCCTGAGGCCGCCCGGGCATGATCGCCGCCAGGTCCTCGCGCCAGAGGGGCGTGTCGAGCGGGTTGATGCGTACCCAACGGGCCGATCCCTGGGGCGCGGCGCGCAGTCCGGCTTCGAGCCAAGTGCGCACCATCATCCGCGCCATGGGCTTGGCAGGCGGTGCGACCGCGTCCTCCAGGTCGGCGATGCAGACGTCCGCGCCATAGCCCGCCACTTTCCCGAGCTTGGTTTCGCTGTCCCCCGGCACGAACAGCCATGACCGCATCGCCATCGAAGCGTCCTCCGTATCCCCACTGTGCACGTTATCTATAGCCAAGCCAGCAGGCCGCGCTAGACGAGCGCCGATGGAACGTACCGTCGTCCCCCACCATCGTACACCCTGGCTTCCGCTTGCCGCACTGCTGCTGGGTAACGCGGCGCTGGCGATGGGGCCGTGGTTCGTGCGTCTGGCCGATAGCGGGCCGGTCTCGGCGGGTTTCTGGCGGGTATTCCTGGCTTTGCCTTTCCTCGCCCTGTTCGCGCGCCTCAACAAACAGCCGCTCCTGGGCATTCCGCGCAAGACCCTGATGCTGGTGCTTGGTGGAGGCGTGCTGTTCGGGCTCGACATTGCCAGCTGGCATATCGGGATCGGCTTCACTCGCCTCGCCAACGCGGCGCTGTTCGGGAATGCCGGGAGCCTGATCCTGATGGTCTGGGGCTTCATCGCCTGGCGCCGCTTGCCCGCGGGGCGCGAGTGGCTGGCGCTGGGCGCGGCGCTTGGCGGAGCGGCGATCCTGATGGGCCGTTCATTCGAAATCTCTCCGCAAACGCTAGCGGGGGACTTGTTCTGCTTGCTCGCCGGCATCCTCTACGCCGGATACCTTCTGATCCTGCAGAGCGCCCGAAAAGGGCTCGGAAGTTGGAGCCTTCTGACCTGGTCGTGCTGCGCCAGCGCCCCAGTGCTGCTGGCGATTGCGCTGGCACTGGGTGAGCCGGTCCTGCCGACGAACTGGTGGCCCGTGATCGGACTGTTCATCTCCAGCCAACTGATCGGCCAAGGGCTGCTGGTCTATTCGCTGCGCCACTTCTCCCCGCTGGTGATCGGCATCGCCCTGTTGTGTCAGCCGGTGGTCGCGGCCTTTGCGGGATGGGTCAGCTTTGGCGAAGTGCTGACTCCGCTCGATTTTGTGGGCGTGGTGCTGGTGGGATCGGCGCTGGTGCTGGCGAAAGTGGCGGAGCCCAAGGACTAATCCGAAGTGGACCTGGCTCGCCTTGGCGAGGCGGTTGCCAGATTGCCGTCAGATAAGGCTCAAACCCGCCCCAGGTCGCCCATCCCGATCGTCCCGCTGGCCATCTCCAACATCCGGTCGAGGCTCTTCTTCGCCGCCAGGCGCAGGCCCTCCTCGATTTCGATGCGCGGCTGAAGGTCGCGCAGGGCGATGTAGAGCTTCTCCATGGTGTTGAGCGCCATGTACGGACAGATGTTGCAGTTGCAGTTGCCGTCCGCGCCCGGCGCGCCGACGAAGGTCTTTTCCGGCAGCGCTTTTTCCATCTGGTGGATGATGTGGGGCTCGGTGGCGACGATGAGCGTCTGGGCCGTCATCGTCTTGGCGTAATTGAGGATGCCGCTGGTCGAGCCGACGTAGTCGGCAAGGTCGATGATGTGCGGCGGGCATTCGGGATGCGCGGCGATCGGCGCGTCGGGATACTGTTCCTTGAGCTTGAGCAGCTCTCGCTCGCTGAACGCCTCGTGGACGATGCAGACCCCCGGCCACAGCAACATGTCGCGCCCGAACTTGCGGTTGAGATAGCCGCCGAGGTGCCTGTCGGGCCCGAAGATGATCTTCTGGTCCTTGGGAATCTGGCTGATGATCGTTTCGGCGCTGGAGCTGGTGACGATCACGTCGCTCAGGGCTTTCACCTCGGTCGAGCAATTGATGTAGGTCAGTGCGATGTGATCGGGGTGCGCCTCGCGGAAGGCCTTGAACTTCTCCGGCGGGCAGGAGTCTTCCAGGCTGCACCCGGCTTCCATGTCCGGCAGGACGACAATCTTTTCGGGGCTGAGGATCTTGGCGGTGTCGGCCATGAACTTGACCCCGCAGAACGCTATCACATCGGCGTTCGTGTCCGCTGCCTTGCGGCTCAGCTCAAGCGAGTCGCCGACGAAATCGGCGAGGTCCTGCAGCTCCGGTCGCTGGTAGTAGTGCGCCAGGATTACGGCGTTGCGCTCCTTGCGGAGGCGTTCGATCTCGGCGCGCAAGTCGGCGCCAGTCGGGAGCTTGGTCTGGATGCTCATGGTACGGTCGAAATAGGCACCCTGGCCGGTCGCGGCAATAGCGGGTTCAGGGTGTCATGAACGCTGCCATTGGCCGGTCGGCCCCTGGCGTACCGGCAACGAACCATTCGGTCAGCGAGTAACCGAGAGGGCTATAGGCGATGAGGTCGGCGACGATCTGCAGGCCCACCGACAGGGCGATTCCGCAAAGCCAGGCCGGATGCACTCGGCCATACCGGCGCTTGTCGGCGATCATACCTGCGCCAACGAACAGGGCCAGCGGCAGGAAGATCGAGGCGTACCAGGCATAGGGTATCAGCAATGGCATCGGCAGGAGCCGTCCGAAACCGGGTCCGCAGAGCACCGCCATGCCGCAGAACATCAGCCGGCGGTGCCAACTGGTATTACGGCGAACCGAGATGGCCCAGGCAGTCAACGTGGCGAATCCAAAGATCTGGAGGGGATTGCTGATCAGGAACTCGTTCTGGTCGAAGAACGGCGGGCCGCCACGCGTCTGCAGGGAATGGCGCATCACCAGCAGGCCCATGACTACAACGACCGGCACCCAGGCGGCGGCGAACCATCCGACGCGGCGGTGCAGGGCCACATTGCCTGCAAATATCAGCGAGTTCTGCGTCAGATAGAAACCGAGCCAAGTCAGCATCACCACGCCGTGGGCGTGAACGATCAGGGGCGAGGAAAGGCTCGACCGGCCAAGAATGAAATTGAGCGAGAATCCCGACAGGATCGTCGCCACCATGAGGCAGGCCATGATGAAGAAGAAACGGGCCTCGCCCTGATCGGCACCGCGTGCATAGGGAACACTAGCCATCGACCGAACTCCCCCGTCCGGCGACCCGGAGTGGGATTACCAGCGCGTACTGTTAGGGGCAACCTTCAGCGAGCGGGCAGGGCTTCGCCGTCAAAGCGGACGTTGACCGTGACCTCGCCGTAGCCCGCGACCTCGAGCGGGATGGTAAGGTTCTGGCGGATCGCATCCTTCGCCGCCGACCGGGCCAAGCCCATCAGCACCGGGTTGGCGGCTTGCTCCATCGCCTGCTGTTCGGCGAGGCGGGTGTTCTGCCGCGTAAGGTTGTCCTGCGCGTCGCGACTGATCCACAGCCCCTCGCGAAGGTATTGCGCGCGCCCTTCGTCGAGGTTCGGTCGACCGACCGTGAGGGCGGGAAGCTGGACGTCCATCGTCTTGGTCTCGGCATCCCAGCGCATGCGATCGCGGCCCATCTTGGACAAGTCGAGCGTGTAGTCGACCCTGGCGGGAATGACAGCAACCTGGCGGCTCTGGATCGTTCCGAATAACCGGCTGTCGCGGCTCGCCACGACGGGGGACAGTTGCGCCGAGAAGACCGTCAACCGGTTCTGCCGCTCAAACGCGACCAGGCTGGTGGCGACCGGATCGCCCAGGTTCTTCGGCCCATAGGCCAGCCAGGCGAACCACAGGGCACCTGCCAGCGCCAGGATGAACAGGAGCCAGGGCACCGCCTGAACTCGGGCCAGCGGCTTTTCCCGGTGCACCCCGTGCTGCATCCGGTCGCTCGAAGTCTCGCGCTTGATCAAGTGGGGATTGTCCATCGGTCTCCCGAACGTCCAACAGCGCCTCGCCGTTCCAGATCGATCAGGTGGGCGCGGACCGATTGGCCGGCGGCGGGCCACAATCTCATGTCAACGCCCTTGTACATCGCCGGTACCAGTTCCGCTATGTCCTTCGACCCCTGTTGTAGCAGCCTCAGGATCTGCCGTTCGCGCTGACGCCGATGGCCGATCATCCCCCGCACCAGCTGCCGCGGTCTCGTCACGGCAGGGCCATGTGCCGGATAGTAGATCCGGTCGTCCCGTCCGTAGAGACGCTCAAGACTGGCCATGTAATCCGCCATGTCGCCGTCGGGCGGAGCGACCACGGTGGTCGACCATCCCATGACGTGATCCCCGGTAAACAGCGCTTTGGTCTCTTCAAGAGCAAAGCACAGGTGATTGGAGGTGTGCCCCGGAGTGGCGAGGGCGGTGAGGGTCCAGGCGGGACCCGAGAGGCTTTCGCCGTCCTTCAAAACGCGGTCGGGGCGATAGTCGATGTCGAAGGGAACATCGGCCCGCGGTTCGTCGCTTTCGAGCACGAGTGGTTCGCAGCCGATGATGGGGGCGTCCCTGCTCGCGGAAAGCGGCGCTGCTGCGGGTGAATGGTCGCGGTGGGTATGCGTGCAGCAGATAGCCACTATTGTCGCATCACCGATCGCCGCTTCAAGAGCGGCAAGGTGTTCGGGCAGATCCGGGCCCGGATCGATCACCGCGACGGCACTGCTGTCGCCGACGAGGTAGGTCTGGGTGCCGGTGTAGGTGAACGGCGAACCGTTAGGCGCAAGCACCCTTCGGACCAACGGTTCGAGCTGTTCGCATTGTCCCGTGGGCCAGGGTTTTGGGGGCATCGGCATAGTACCGCCTTGGCGCGAGCCTGCCGCGAAGTCGAGAGCCGCAGCCCTCAGAGGGCCTAGACCGCCTTGTCCAGCCGGTTGCGAAGATCATGGACGGTGGTGGGATGTCCTTCGAACTGGCTCCGCGACGCATCGTCGAGCCGCTGGATACGGGCGTAGAACCGGCGGCTGCGCTCGATCAGTTCGTTCACCTCGGGAGACAGCAGGGCCAACTGGTCGGCATCGGGCTCTGCCTGCGAAGGTGGAAGATGCCCGTGGCGCCGCAATTGGGCCGCGGAAAGTTCACCGGCGAAATGCGCGCGCTGGTTCAGAAGCCACGCAATCGCGTGCATCATTCTGGTCGTGGTCCGCAGCGCCTCGCACGACAAGGCGACGCGAGCGAGATCCTCGTTCTCGCTAACGGTGGTGATCCTGCCCGAAAGGTCGAACGTGTCGCGAGCCCGGTCGGCCAGCGTCAGGGCCTCGCCATAGAGCGCCTCCACGATCGCCGGGTTGAGATCTACCGTTTCAGCCATTTGCGTACGAATACTACTCTAACATCAGTTAGCTGCGCCAGTTCCCAGCTCAGGCTTTTCCGCGGTTCGCCGCACCTGTCCCGCGAAGGCACGCCGGGCGCACCAGCCAATCAGGCGATGATGTCAGGGGTGAGGAAGTCCTCGATGATCGAAATCTGGTCCTTTAGCCGCAGCTTGCGCTTTTTCAGCCGCGCGATTTGCAGTTGATCCTGGGTGTTTGCCGCCGTCAGCGCGGCAATCGCCGCATCAAGGTCGCGGTGCTCGATTCGAAGCCCCGCCAGCCGCTTCCGCATCTCCTCTTCGGTCACGACCGGATTATCCCCTCAAAGCGCAATATCGAGTTGTTTGACCGGCTCATCGCAGCCAGGGTTTGAAGACTTAAGACTTCTATGATTTGATGACAATCGCGCGGCTCGCCGCCTGAGAAGTGAGTCGCTGCTCCGGGTCTAGTCCCGTCGGGAGCTTGCTCCCCAAAGGCAAAGGAGAACGCGAATGGAATCCTCGCACGTCACAGCCCTTCAAGCGAAACACGAAGGGCTGGACCGCCGGCTACGCGAAGAGTTGAGCCGGCCTTCACCCGACAGTTCGATGATCCAGACGCTCAAGAAGCAAAAGCTCAAGGTCAAGGAAGAGTTGTCGTTTAGCTGACGGCGGCGCTGCGCGGGTGACGGACCCGGGCAAAACAGCTTTTTCCCGACCGTCGCCCGCATTTTCAAACTCGCGGCAATGCGTTAACCGTTAGGCATGTCCGCCACAGCAGCCGCTCGCTCAATCCTCAATCAGCTTCACGATGTGATGGCTTCGCGCAGCCATGCGCAGGGCAAGCTCAACCAGGTTGTCGAGATCATCGGCGAGACGCTCGATAGCGAGGTGTGCTCGATCTACCTGTTGCGCGAAGGCATGCTTGAACTGTTCGCGACGCGGGGCCTCAACCAGAGCGCGGTGCACGTCACGCGTCTCGGCATTGGCGAGGGGCTGACCGGCACCATTGCCCAGAACATCGAGACGCTGAACCTTGCCGAAGCGGCCACGCACCCCGAGTTCCAGTACGTGCCGGAAACCGGCGAAGAAAAATTCCACTCTTTCGCCGGTGTGCCGATCGTCCGGCGGGAACGCTCGATCGGGGTTCTGACCGTCCAGCATGTCGAGCCTCGGCGGTACGAAGAAGTCGAGATCGAGGCGCTGCAGACGGTTGCCATGGTCCTGGCGGAGTTGATCCACAACGCCGGCCTTGCCGACGAAGAAGGCTCGACTGCCGCCGAGGCCGCCCATTCCGGACAGGAAGTGCTCACCGGCCTGCAACTGGTAAAGGGTCTCGCGGTGGCCAACGCGGTCTTCCACCAACCGCGGATCAATATCGAGCAGACCGTGGCCGAAGATGTCGAGGCCGAACGCCAGCGCGTCTATCTCGCGTTCGACAAGATGCGCGAACAGATCGAACAGATGGCGGGCCAGGCCGAGTTCGGTGTCGATGGCGAGCACGAGCAGGTGCTCGAGACCTACAAGATGTTCGCCTACGACGAAGGCTGGAGCCGGCGTATCAACGAGGCGATCGATTCCGGCCTGACGGCTGAGGCGGCGATCGAGCGCGTCCAGCAGCGCACCCGGATGCGCATGCGCGAAATCCAGGATCCGCTGCTGCAGGACAGGATGCACGACCTGGAAGACCTGGCGAACAGGCTGCTCAGGATCGTGTCCGGCCAGCTTGGCACCGCGGCTTCCGCCGGCCTGCGCGGGGATTCGATCCTCATCGCCAAGAACCTGGGCCCGGCCGAACTGCTTGAATATGACAAGCGACGGCTCAAGGGTGTGGTGCTCGAGGAAGGATCGCTCACCGCGCACGTGGTGATCGTGGCTCGGGCAATGGGCATTCCGGTCCTCGGCCGAGTGCGAAATGCTCGCGGCTTGATCCGCGAAGGCGATCTGTTGCTGCTCGATGGAGACGCCAGCCAACTGACGATCCGTCCGGCACAGCAGGTGCTGGATGCGTTCGATGCGCGCTTTGTCCGCAACCGGGAGAAGCAAGCCACTTACGCCGCGATGCGCGATGTCGAGCCGTTCACTCGCGACGGCACCCGCATCGAGGTCATGATGAACGCGGGCCTGCGCGATGACATTCCGATGCTGAGCCTGACCGGCGCCGATGGCATCGGGCTGTTTCGTACCGAGTTCCAGTTCCTCGTCTCCGCCGCATTGCCGCAGCGTGACCGCCAGACTCGCCTTTATCGGGACGTTCTCGATGCCGCGGGCGACAAGCCGGTGATCTTTCGCACAGTCGATATCGGCGGGGACAAATCCTTGCCCTACTTGCGCAGCGAAAGCAGCCGCGAGGACGAGAACCCCGCCATGGGCTGGCGGGCCTTGCGCCTGGCGCTGGAGCGCGAAGGGCTGCTCAAGGTTCAGGCGCGGTCCTTGATCGAAGCCGCTGCGGGACGTTGTCTCAACGTGATGTTCCCAATGGTTTCGGAGCCTTGGGAATTCGAAGCGGCGCGGGCAGTATTCGAAAGCCAGGTCGCGTTCCTGCGGCAGTGCCGCAAGACCCTGCCCGAGGCGATCCGCTATGGCGTGATGCTCGAAGTACCCTCGCTCGCCGAGATGTTGGACGTGCTCGTACCGCGCGTTTCGTTCATCTCCGTGGGGACGAACGACCTTACCCAGTTCCTGTTCGCCGCGGATCGCGCCAATCCCAAGTTGGCGGAGCGCTACGATTGGGTGAGCCCCGCAATCCTGCGTTTCCTGCGACGGGTCGTGGCTGGTACGATCGGCCATCCCGTCCAGCTGGGCGTGTGTGGCGAAATGGGCGGACGGCGGTTGGAAGCGCTGGCCTTGCTTGGCGTTGGCATAAAGCGGCTCTCGATCACTCCGGCCGCCGTTGGCCCGATCAAGGAACTCGTCCGCAAGGTCGACATGAATGAGATCGGTGAGGCGATGACCGGCTGGCTCGCCAATCCGCCTCCGGACATGCGCCATGCGCTACAAAAATGGGCCGAGGAGCGAGAAATCGAGGTTGAATAAGAGGGGTAAGGCCTAACGCGCTTGACTTGCGGCGCGCGGCCTTCTCTCTGTCGTTTTCAGGTTCGCAAGGACCAGCGCAGAGCTGGAGTGGAATGTCAGAGGAAATCCCAGAAGAGGCGGCGGGGCAGCCGGCAACGGACGGTGTTGGCGCGCAACTGCGTGCTGCCCGCGAGAAGCTTGGACTGACGCTTAAGGAAGTGGCCGCGGAAACGCGCATTCCGTTACGGCACCTGGAGAAGATAGAGGTCGGTGACTTCGCCGCCCTGCCGGCTCGAACTTACGCCGTGGGATTCTCCCGCAACTATGCCAAGCTCGTCGGCCTCAATGAAGAAGACGTGGTCGAGATGGTGCGGGCAGAGCTCGATGCGCAAGAGCCGCGGCAACGGCCTCGCCCGACGACGTTCGAGCCGGGAGATCCGGCCCGCGTGCCTTCGCGCTCTTTGGCCTGGGTTTCGATTCTGGCCGTCGTACTGGTCCTGGCGGGCCTGTTCGTCGCGGCGCGAACCTTCTTTGCCCCCGCTGCCGAATTGCCTTCGCTGGTCGATCAGGAGCAGGCCGAGCGTGAGGCCGCCGAGGCAAGCCAGCGGGCCGCCGCGACGACACCCAGGCTGGTTGTACCGGTGTCAGGCCCCGTGGTGTTCACCGCGCTTGAAGATGGGATCTGGGTCCGGTTCTCGGATGCGTCCGATACGCAGCTGATGCAGAAGCTCATGGCAAAGGGCGAAACCTACACCGTGCCGGTCGATGTCGAGGGTCCGCAATTGTGGACCGGACGTCCGGATGCGCTAGCGATAACGATCGGCGGCAAGGCGGTGCCCAAGCTGGCCGACGATGACAAGGTGATGAAAAACGTTCCGGTCAGCGCGGAGGCCCTGCTCGCTCGTGCCCAGGCTGGGTCTGTTCCTGGTGCGGCGCCGGGGGCGGCATCCGTGCCGGCGGGAGGGGTTGCAACGCCCGTGCCGACGCCGTCGCCCACAGCCTAGCCGGGCGTTCGCCTCGACAACCGAATCCCGCATTGGCACAATGATCGCGGAGGCAGTTCACCCGCGGTTCGACTTCCATTCCGCATGACCGCGATGAGACGCGACGAGAGGGAACAAATGCAAGTTACGAGGAGCCGCTTCGGCGCCACCCGCAAGACAATCACCGCGTTGCTGCTGGCAGGCATGAGTATGACGGCGCTGCTGCCGGTTCCTGCTGCCGCCCAGGACGATGCGCGGCTGCGGAAAATCGAGTCTGAACTGAAGGCACTGCAGCGGGCCGTGTTTCCTGGCGGCGATGGTCGTTATTTCGCGCCGGAAGTCGACACGGCAACCCCTCAGCAGGCGCGGCCCAGTTCCAGTACCGCCCCCTCTGGCAGCGCTTTGACCGACGTGTTGCAGCGGCTCGATTCGCTCGAAGCCCAACTCGCGCGGCTGACCGCCCGCAGCGAGGAGAACGCCAACCACCTGGCGCAGCTGGAAGCCCAGCTCAAGGCCGTGCAGGAATCGGCGGCTGGGCCCGAACAGGCGTCGTTGACCCCGTCCACTCCTGCCATGCAGGGCAGTGGGCCGCGTCCGGGCGCTTCGGCTCCGGCCAGCACGCCGCCGCGCGCCGGCACGCTTACCCCCACTCCAGCGCCCGCTGCGGCGGCCGGGCGGCCTGCCACCCAGCCGGCCGGCAACGCCTCGCGTACGCCCACTGCCACTCCCACGCCTGCACCCGCGGCTAGCGGCAATCGCAACGGTCCTTCCGCAGGACGCCTGGCTGCGGTTCGCGCGATCACCAAGCCCACGACTGCGGACGCGGGCGAAGACGAATACAACTACGGCTATCGCCTGTGGGAGGCCGGGTTCTTCCCCGAAGCGCAGCAGCAGCTGGCGCTTTATGTCGAGAAGTATCCGCGCCACGCCCGTATCAGCTTTGGCCGCAACCTGCTTGGCCGCGCCTATCTCGATAATGGTCAGCCGCGCGAAGCGGCCACGCATTTTTTCGAGAACTACCAGTCCGACAAGCAAGGGGCGCGGGCGGGCGACAGTCTGCTGTTCCTGTCCGAATCGATGATCGCGATCAATGACAAGAACCGAGCGTGCATCGCGCTCGCTGAGTTCAGCGACAGCTACCCGGCACTCGCGACGGGTCGGCTGAAAGAGCAATATGACCGCACCAAGAACAAGGTCTCCTGCAGCTGACGCGATCCCGGAAGCGCTGATCGAGCGCTTCTCGCGCTCGCTTGCGCGGTTGTGGACGGGCGGTGGTCGACTGGGTCTGGCGGTTTCCGGTGGGCCCGACAGCCTGGCGATGCTGCTGCTGGCCGAGGCTGCGATTCCGGGCCGCTTCGAAGTAGCGACAGTCGATCACGGCCTGCGCGCCGAAGCGGCTGACGAATGCGCGATGGTCGCGCAGGTCTGCGCGGAGCGGGACATCCCCTGCGAGGTTCTTCGCGTGACCGTTGCGGGCGGTAACATCCAGGCAGCGGCGCGAGAGGCGCGTTATCGGGCTCTCGCGGGCTGGGCCGACCGTCGCGGCCTCTCGGCCATTGCCACCGCCCACCATGCCGACGATCAGGCCGAGACGCTGTTGATGCGGCTCAATCGAGGCAGCGGGGTAGGGGGGCTTGCGGGCGTTCGAGAAGTGGGCACAATCGCAGACAGCGCGATTCCGCTGATCCGGCTCCTGCTCGAATTCCGCCGCCGCGAGCTCGAAAGCGTCGTCGAAGCTGCCGGTCTTGTCGCGGCGCAGGACCCCAGCAATCTCGACGACAGGTATGATCGTGTTCGGCTGCGAAAGGCGCTCGCGGAGGCAGACTGGCTTGACGTTCCGGCGCTTGCCCGCTCCGCCGGCAACCTGGCCGATGCTGAAGAGGCCTTGGCCTGGGCGACCGACAGAGAGTGGGTGGAGCGTGTTTCCGCGTCGCCGGATGATCTTCGCTATCTCCCGTCCAACCCGCCGCGCGCGATAGCCCTTCGGGTGGCGGCACGGGCCGTCGGCGTCATTGGCGGGCAGCCCAGGGGAGGCGATCTCGCGCGGCTGGTCGAGCGGTTGGAAGCGGGCGGCAGCGGTAACCTTGCTGGGGTTCTGGTGACTGTCGAGAATGGTCAGTGGGTCTTTCGCCCGGAACCTCCCCGCCGCGTTTAGGCGAGCGGCGTCCCCACTTCGGCCTTTTTGCCGCGAGTGATGATCACCACGTCGCCCTTGCTGGCCACGTCGAACAACCGCGAAACGAACGGATCCGGGGCGCCGATGCAACCATGGCTGGCCCATCCGAGTTCGACCGTGGAACCGCCATGGATCGCCACTCCGTCGTGCGTCAGGCGCAGGGTCCAGGGCATTGGCGCATTGCCATATTGCTCGGACACGTTGTGCCGTTCCTTGCTCAGGATCGGGAACACGCCGAGCGGTGTAGGATGCTTATCGGTACCTAGGAGGACCGCAGCGGCGCCGATCTCGTAGCCGTCGCGGAACACCGAGAGGACGCGTGCATCGAGATCGACCGTCATGACGATCGGCCCGTCGGCCGGCGCGCCTTCCTCGTTCCAGTGCCACTCGCCGTATTTAATGGGGCCGTCTATCGGCAGGACACGCCTGATCGCAAAGGGGCGCGGGCTCGGCTTGGGCGCGGGAGTGACGGCAGCCACTTGAGTAGGCTTCGGGGCGTCGACGAGCCGGGAGCTGCTCCGCGCCTCGAGCGCATTGCCCGCGACAATGGCCGAGCCCAGCAGCACTGCGGCCACCACTGTCGTTCCACCAATCCACTTAAGCGCCTCGCTCATGCGCCTCATATTGGCGACAATTACGGTTAACGGCTAGCGCTGAAAACGAAGCGTCCCGCTGCGAGACGCGCGGGTGACAATGGTTAACGTCCGAAGCGCGCCCTAGCCGTGTGCTCCGAAGTGGTTGGCGATGGCGGTGGTGATGCGGAGCGACAGGGCATAGGCGCGGTCGATCGGGTCGATGAATGCCCTGCGCAGGCCTTCGTAGCCTTCGTCAGCTCCTTCGGGATAGTCCGTCGGCTCGGCCAGTTCGAAGTCTCCGATCTTGGGAAAGCTGGTCGGAAAGGCCCGGCGCAACTGTGCGAGCGCTTCGTCGATGCGCAAGGTGAAGACCATCTCCAGCACGTCGTCACGTGAAACGTCGTTGGCGCGGCTGAAGGCCGGGACGGACACCGCGCGGATGAACATGTGCTGGAACAGGGCGAGGCGCAGGGCCTGGCAGACACCGATCGCGCGGCGGACCGACTCGTTCTGCGACCGTCCCTCGCCTTCCGGCATCATCGCCAGCAGACGGTGCAACTTGAGCGCGTCGACCCGAAGTCGAGAGGCGAGGCGGCGGAACACCCCGGCGCGGTCGTCCTTGATCAGGTATTCCGCCAGGGCCTGGCAAGGCTCCGAAAGATGGCTCTCGGTTCCGCGATAGGGCCGGCTGGCCCAGTAGGCCGAGTTGAATAACTCGCCAAAGGCCGCAACGGTCTTCACGCTGGCGAGAGCATTGGCGGCGCGAACCAGGCGGATAAGCTGCATGCCTCGTTCGCTCGAGGAGAGGAGGGCGGCGATTTCCTCGTAGTTGCCGTCCGCCGCGCTGCCGACACCAGCAATCACGTTTACCGGATAACCGAGCTGCTGGAGGATGGCGTTATGCGGAATCGCCCGGATTTGCCTCAGGCTCATCTCCCGATCGGCCGAGAGGTCCGACTGGCGGCGCGAGACGCGGCTTCCGGTCGGGTTGAGCAGGCCGAGACCGAACGCCGTGACGGCGCGCGAATACGTCCGACTTTCCAGATGCGAATGCTGATGGTCGCGGATCGCGCGATAGAAATCGAGGCTGATATCTATGCGGCGATAGAAGGGGTCGGGCGCGGCATCCGCGTCGGTCTCCGCTGGGCGTAACTCCGCGATCCGGGTCAGGGTCGCGAGCGCCAGTTCAGGTGTGGCGAAGAGCAGATAGCCGTCGCCACCCTGAAAGCTCACTTCGGGCTCAAGACGGATACCGGCGCGGACGAACCGCCTGCGAGCCCAAGGACTGAGGGGCCAGTCGAGCCGGTCGGCGAACGAATCCGGGTGGGCGCCGCGGCCCATGCTCTCGCCGTGGGTGTTGAATACAAGCGCTGCGACGTCGCCGAGACCGTTGGTCTCCATCGCCTGCGCCAGTCGCCCCTGGAGGCGTTCGATAGCGAGGCTCGCCGGGATCTGGCCGACGAAGCGCCCGGCGTCCGAAAAGCCGGTCTGGATCGAGACCCGTCCGCGTTCCCTGGCGTAAGTTCGGTATTCCTCTTCCGCGAGAAGGGAGTCGAGAAATCGACCGCCATGTTCGAGTGCCGTTTCGGTTTCGAACAGGGGTGACAGGTCCACCTTGTCCGCAATCCCGAACAGACGCGCAAAATAGAGCCCGGCGAGGAGCGTGGCTGGCTCTTCGCACTCCGCAATCAGCATGCGGATCGGGGCGTCGGCGTCAACGTGCTGGAGGATCTGCGCCATTGCCAGGAACTGGCGGATCGCGGTGGAGCTCTCGATCGCGAGCGCAGCGAAGTTGGACCGCAGCGGCTTGGCTTCGGAGATCACGCGGCGAAGGTGGACGACGGCGCTCTTGCTCGAGAGGTCGAGCGCCCCGTCCGGGTCGAGCCGCCGGCGGATCGCGTTGTGAAGCTGCTTGGCGTTCACCCGGAAATGGATCCAGCCCATACCGAGCCCGTCGGCACGCATCGCGGCGGCGAGGGTCTTGAGACCGACGGCTCGCTCGTCCTGGGCGCTTCGGGCCTCGCTTTCCAGCGCTTCGATATAACGCGCGAGAGTGAGGAGCTTTCGGGGATCGTTCGCCGTCAGGCGGTTGGCGGCGACCGACAGCGCCGCAGGATCGGAAAGGTCGGCGGAAAAGTCGCGTGCGCGGTCGGCGGCATAGTCCGCTGCAGGGCGCAGCTCACGGAGCAAGGCGTGCGCTGGATCGATTGCGTCGAGCGACACGACATAGCGGGCCAGCCGCTCCGCCTTTTCGGCCAGGCGAAACCCGATCGATTGCGCCCAGCCGATGTCGGTACGACCGTCCATGTCGTAACCGACCCAGCTGGCGAACCGGAATGGCAGCGGAGCGAAGGCTGTCCACTCGTCCGGCCAGTGCTGGCGGGCATGGGTCAGCAATTGAGCGACGATCCGGTCACGCGCGTCCTGGGCGTGAGCGATCGCCCGCATCGCCTGCTCGTGCTCATAGGCGAGGGTGATTGGCGGGCGCGCGGCGGGGACGGCGCAAACGGCGGAATCGACCGGCTCGTCGATGCTCGCGGCCTCGGCGACGGCAGCCGATTGAGCCGGGCTCAGCAAGAACGTGGGGTGTGCGGTGAACACGGCGTGAAGCTGCGGCCGTTCCCAGCGGTCGCGGAAGGTGGTGAAGTCTCCGGCGGAGAGCGCCGTCGCCAGCTCGTCAGCGTTGGCTTCGGGGCTGGACGGTGCGATGAGGCGGTGCAGCCGCTCGGCGCGGCTTTTCAGCGCATCGCATTCGAGCTCGGCAATCAGGCGGTCGCAGTCATCGAGAGTCAGGTCGCCGCTTTCCAGCAGGCGGGACAAGTCCAGCGAAAGCTGGAAGACAGGATTGAATAGAGGTGTTTCTTCGGTGCGCCGATGGAGCGATTGGATCCGCTCGACCAGTTCACCGACGGTCTTCATCGAGACAGCGCCGCCGCTTGCCGGGCCAGCGCCTCGATTTGTACGAAGCTGGCCCCCGGTTTCACGATCCAGCTGCCTCCGACGCAAAGGACGGAGCTTATCGCCAACCAGTCGGGCGCGGTCTCAAGGGTGATGCCGCCGGTCGGGCAGAAGCGGCACTGCGAGAAAGGCGCGGACAGCGCCTTCAGCGCGGGAGTTCCGCCCGCGGCCATGGCGGGGAAGAACTTGAAATGGTCGAGCCCATGATCGAGCCCTCGCATGATGTCGCTGGCCGAGGCGATGCCCGGGAGGAACGGCACCTGCCGTTCGATCGCGGCGCTGGCCAGGCGGTCGGTGAGGCCGGGCGAGACGATGAATTCCGACCCCGCCTCGAGCGCGCTGTCGAGTTCTCCCACATTGGTAACCGTGCCGGCCCCGACGATGGCGCCGGGCACTTCGCGCATGGCGCGGATCGCCTGCAGCCCCGCCGGCGTGCGCAAGGTTACTTCGAGCACCCTTAGTCCGCCAGCGACCAGCGCTTCTGCCAATGCTCGTGCGTCGGTACCCTCTTCGATCACCAGCACCGGAATGACCGGCGATGTCCGCATGATCTGGCCGATCGAACTCATTGGGGGTGCTCCGTCATGAAAGCAGCGACCGCGCCATAAAGGCCCGGCTGGGGGTGGATGATAAGCTTCACGGGAATTCCCGACATCATCTGTGTGTACCGGCCCTTGAAGCGGAAGCGTTCGCCGAAGCCCGACGTGGGCAGCAAGTCGCGCAACCGCAACCCGAGACCACCGGCGAGGACGACGGCGCTCGCCCCCTGGGCCAGGGCGTAGTCGCCCGCGACGCTGCCGAGCGAAGAGCAGAACCGGTCGACCGCGGCCGCGGCCAGGCTGTCTTCGCGCGCGATGCCCTTCTGCCAGACCGTGGTATTATCGGTAAGGTCGGGCGCGCGACCTTCGAGCTCGGCGAGGCAGCGGTAGATTTCCATGATGCCGGGGCCGGCATGGACCCGTTCGGTAGAAACGCGCTGATGCTGGGCCCGCAACTTGGCGAGAATTCGGTCGTCGATGGAATCGAGCGGGGCGAACTCCATGTGGCCGCCTTCAGTCGACTGCACGTGGTAGCCTCCGGAATGGCGGAAGAAGTGCGCCACGCCGAGGCCCGTGCCAGGCCCTATCACGCTAATGGTCCCGGCCGCCGGCAACGGGCCTTCCGGACCGGTAATATGGACCAGCTGGTCTTCGGGAACGCTCGCCACGGCATGGGCGACAGCGCCGAAGTCGTTGATTAGCGTCACTGCGTCGATGCCTAGTTGGTCGACAAGACCGCGGGTGTGGAAGATCCAGCTATTGTTGGTCATCCTGATCGTGTCACCGACGATCGGCGCGGCAATGGCGATCGCGGCGGCTCGAGGCAGCGGGGCGCCGCAGCGGCGTTCGAATTCCTCCCACGCCGTCTGGAGACTGGCGTAATCTCCGGTCTTGAGCGTGACGGGTTCACCAACCGAGATCGCACCATCGTCGGCGATGGCAGCCAGAGCGAAGCGCGCGTGCGTGCCGCCCACGTCGAGCGCGACAATTTCCTTCACAGACCCCCCAAGGCAAGCATGGCGCTTCCGCCCTTTTCCGCTTCGTCGGCTCCCACACGGAACATGCCGTACAATTCCCGCCCGGTTCCCAACTCGACCTCGCGCATAGACGCGGGCTCGCGACCGGTGAAATCAGCGGTGGTGGAAACTTCGCCGCGAGTGGCACACAGGCGAACCACGTCACCGTCTCTCAAGTAGGCCAGCGGTCCACCGCCAAGCGCTTCCGGACTGACGTGGATCGCCGCGGGCACTTTGCCGCTCGCTCCCGACATCCGCCCGTCGGTGACAAGTGCCACGCGGTAGCCGCGATCCTGCAGGACGCCGAGTACCGGCGTTAGCTTGTGCAGCTCGGGCATGCCGTTGGCGCGAGGACCTTGGAAGCGCATCACGACCACGACGTCCCGATCGAGTTCTCCGGCGGTGAAGGCGTGGGCGACGTCCTCCTGCCGCTCGAAGATCCGACAAGGGGCCTCGATCGTCCACCGGTCCGGATCGACGGCGCTGGTCTTGAACGTCGCACGCCCGAGATTTCCTTCGACCAGCCGCATGCCCCCATCGGCCATGAACGGATTTGCCACGGGGCGGAGCATCTCTTCGTCGCCAGAAGGACCGGCATCGCGCCAGGCGAGGGCCTCTCCGTCGAGCCAAGGCTCCTGGGCATAGGCGCCAAGATCATCGCCGCCGACCGTCACGATGTCGCGATGGGCGAGGCCGGCGTCGAGCAACTCGCCGATGACGAAGCCGATGCCGCCAGCGGCGTGGAAGTGGTTCACGTCGCCCGCGCCGTTTGGATAGACCCGGGCGAGGAGAGGAACGGCCTGGCTCAGTTCGTCGAGATCGTTCCAGTCGATGATGACTCCCGCCGCGCGGGCGAAGGCGGGAATGTGGATCGCGTGGTTTGTCGAGCCGCCCGTCGCGAGCAGGCCGACCGCGGCGTTGACCACGGCCTTCTCATCGACGCAGCGCGAGAGCGGGCGGTAGTCATTGCCATCGCGGGTGATCGCCGCGAGCCGATGAACGGCGGCGCGGGTCAGCGCCTGGCGCAGGGGCGTGCCGGGATTGACGAAGGCGGCACCGGGCATGTGCAGGCCCATCAGCTCCATCATCATCTGGTTGGAGTTGGCCGTGCCATAAAAGGTGCATGTGCCGGGCGAGTGATAGGACTTTGCCTCGCTGTCGAGCAGTTCCGCGCGGCTCGCCTTACCCTCGGCATAGAGCTGTCGGACGCGCTGCTTTTCCTTGTTGGCGATCCCGCTCGGCATCGGGCCGGAAGGGATGAACACCGTCGGCAGCCAGCCGAAGCGCAGGCCGCCGATCAGGAGGCCTGGCACGATCTTGTCGCAGATGCCCAGCATCGCGACGCTGTCGTACATCGCGTGGCTCAGACCGACTGTGGTCGACAAGGCGATCACGTCACGGCTGAACAGCGACAGCTCCATGCCGTCAGTGCCCTGGGTCACGCCATCGCACATAGCCGGTGTGGACCCGGCGACCTGGCAGGTGGCTCCCACCTCGCGCGCCCAGACCTTCATCTGCGGCGGATACGCGCCGTAGGGCTGATGCGCGGAGATTGTGTCGTTGTAGGCTGTGATCACGCCAATGTTGGGGCCTCGCCTCGTCGCGATCGAGGCCTTGTCTTGCTCCATCGCGGCAAAGCCGTGCGCGAGGTTGGAGCAGGGGAGGGCGACATTGCGATCGGCGTGTCGCTCGCCTTCGGCATCCATCAGTTCGAGGTAACGCCGGCGGCTGTCGCGCGAACGCTCGATAATGCGGTCGGTAACGCGCGAGACGGTCGGGTGGAGGTTACTCATGCCATGTCACCCCATCGCGTTCTGCCAGGGCGATACCTGCACTGGGACCCCAGCTCCCCGCGGCGTATGTCTTGGGCGTCAGGCGCTCCTCGCCCCACAGCTCGCGGATCTTGTCGACCCAGGCCCACTGCGCCTCCACTTCGTCGCGACGGACAAACAGCGTCTGGTCCATGTCGATCAGGTCCAGCAGGAGCCGCTCGTAGGCGATGCGGCGCTCCTTGCCTGAGAAGGCGTCGGGCATGGCGATATCGAGCGGCACTTCGCGCAGGGCGATGCCGTCGCGGTCCAGACCCGGCACCTTGGCCATCAGCGAGAGCGTGATGTTTTCTTCCGGCTGGATACCGATCAACAGCTTGTTCGGCTTGGTCTGCACGCCTTTGAAGATGGAGTGCGGAACGTCGCGGAACTGGACCAGGATCTCGGTCACGCGCTTGGGCATGCGCTTGCCGGTGCGGAGGTAAAACGGCACGCCCTTCCAACGCCAGTTGTCGACGTGGGCCTTGATGGCGACGAAGGTCTCGGTCTCGCTCTCGCGGCCAAGCTCCTCGTCATAGCCCGGCACGATCTGCCCCCCGACGGCGCCGCCGCGGTATTGGCCGGTCACGCTCTCGCCCCGGCCGACGGGGCGGAGCGCGCGAAGAACTTTCACCTTCTCGTCGCGCACGGCTTCGGACTCGAAGCTGCTCGGCGGCTCCATCGCTACTAGCGAGAGCAGCTGGAGCATGTGGTTCTGCACCATGTCTCGCAGCGCGCCGGTCTGGTCGTAGAAGTCGGCCCGCTTTTCCAATCCCACCGTCTCCCCGACAGTGATCTGGACATGTTCGATGTGCTGGGCGTTCCACAGCGGCTCGAACAGGATGTTGGCGAATCGCAGGGCGAGCAGGTTCTGGACGGTTTCCTTGCCCAGGTAGTGATCGATGCGGAAAATGCGCCTTTCCGGAAAGGCACTCGCCACCGCATCGTTGATCTCCCGGCTCGAAGCGAGATCGAGGCCGAGCGGCTTCTCCAGGCCAATGCGCGAGCCATCCCCAGCGAGACCGGCCGCCTCGAGGCCACGGATCGTCGGTTCAAAAAGGCTCGGCGCGGTCGACAGGAAAATAGCGACGCGCTTGCCCTCTGGCCCGACCTTGGCCGCTAGCTCCGTGAAGCTGTCCGGATTGGTCACATCGAGCGGCTGGTAATGCAGGCGGTTGAGAAATTCCGCGATGGGACCTCGGCGCTCCGCAGGGAGGAACTTTTCCAGCGCCGCGCGGGCGAAATTGCGGAACTCCGCGTCATCCATCGCGGTGCGGGCGGTGCCGATGATCTTCAAGTTCGGATCAAGCAACCCGCCAGCGTTGAGCGCGCAGAGCGAGGGTAGCAGCATCCTCTGGGCCAGGTCGCCAGTGGCACCGAAAAGCAATAATGTATCGGCCCTGGACCTCATTGACTCACAACCTTCCCCCAACATGCGCGAGACCTTCGCTGCATTGCGATAGCAGATGGATTGGGCGAAAGGTCAAGGGACCTTTGATACCGCTACCATTTTATCGTCGAAATCTACCTCCCCGAAGGCCGTCATGAAACTCACGTCAGCCGCGTCACGGCCAACGCCGATCTTCACGGCGCTTGCCGGGTCGGCCATGCCCGTCGCATCCACGATGTGCCAGGCGCCGCCCCCCGGCGTCGTCGGATCGGCGAGAAAGACTTCGGCGACGGCGTGGAAATCGGGCGGCTCGACACCCGGAGCGTAGACGCTGCAGTAGCGCGCGGGAATGGCGGAAGCGCGCGCCAATGTAACCAGCAAGTGGGTATAATCCCGGCAGATCCCCCGCCGCTCCACGAAAGTGTCGAGCGCCGTCGTCTTGGGATTACTCGACCCCGGTGAATAGCTGAGATGCTCGGCAATCCAGTCGTGCATGGCCCAAATCCGCGAGCCGCCGGAGAGGTTGCCGAATTCCCCTTCGACGAACGGTTGGAATCGTTCGGCAGGGCAATAGCGGGAGTCGAAAAGGTACTGCACCGCTTCCGCCGGGAGCTCATGCGGCTCCAGCTTGGCTAGGGTGGGTATGTCGGCGAGGAGGCGGTTGACTTCAACCGTGGCGGAGTATGACACTTCGAAACGCCCGCTCAAGTGAAGCCAGACGCGTTCCCCGATGTCGTCCTGCGCGGGAATGTTGGCCACGTGATGGGCCTGGCTCAGGTGGGTGCGGCTGTCGAGTACCCGCTGCTCCGGAATTTGCGCGGCGGCGAACTGCAGCAGCACGTCAGCCGGCTGCCTCGCGGTGAAGGAAAAACGAGACAGGATTTCGATTGGCATGATCAGGGCAACGCTCGCCGTGCCCGGATGTTTCGCCTACTCACCCGAAACATGCACCACGATCTTGCGGCGATGAGGCCTGCGCCGGTGTTCGGCGAGGAATATCCCCTGCCACGTACCGAGCAGCATGCGTCCTTGCGCGACCGGAACGGTCAGGCTGTTGCCGGTGAGCAGGGCCTTGAGGTGGGCGGGCATGTCGTCTGGCCCTTCGTCGGAATGTTCGTAGCCGTCACCTTCCGGCGCCAACTTCGACAGCCAGCGGACGACGTCGCGATGGACCGCCGGGGAAGCGTTCTCGGTGATCAGCAGTCCGGCGCTGGTATGCTGGCAGAACACGGTGAGAAGACCCGTCTCGATGCCCGCATGGCTCAGCCAATCGGCTATCTCGTCGGTGATTTCGTAGAGGCCGGTGCCGTGGGTATCGAACGAAAGACTGGTGAGCGACTGATCCATGGGAAGCCCTATAAGCGAACCCGCGACAGGGGGCGAACGGGTTTGCACGGTTGCCGGCGAAACGGTAGATGGACCGAGGTCGTCGGCCACTGGGGGTGCTGATGGGTTTCTCGCGCCGGAGTGCGGTTACGGGCGCACTTTCAGTCAAGGCGGGATGGGCCCGGCCCCAGGCCTTGTTGGCGCCAACCGGTCAGGAGGCCTTCGGAGCGTTCATCGTGCTACGGCCTTGAACGGCGCATCGGGGAGGGAGAGTGCCGTGAAGTCCAGATGGGTTCGATTGGTAGCGTTATCAATTTTTGTAGTGTCCCCCGTGTCCTTGTGGGCTCAACAGCGCGAATCTCCTTCCGCTGCGACTGCGAGCGCAAGCGATCTCGAGGCGCTCCTCGCCAGGATGACGACTGCCGAGAAGATCGGGCAACTGGTGCAGCGCATGGGCGGCAGGCAGCGGGCGCTTAATTCGCGGCTCGGTCCCGAAGAGCTCGAGAAGGTGCGGCGAGGGGAAGTGGGGTCTTATCTCCACGTCGCTGGCGCTGAGCCGCTGCGGGAATTGCAGCGTGTGGCCGTGGAGGAAAGCCGGCTCGGCATCCCCTTGCTGTTCGCGATGGATGTGGTGCACGGCTATCGCACGATCTTCCCCGTACCGCTGGCGATGGCCGCGACCTGGGATCCTTCCGCCGCCGAAAGTCACGCCCGCATTGCCGCGCAGGAAGCGAGCGCGGCGGGACTGCATTGGACCTTTGCCCCGATGGTCGACGTGGCTCGCGATCCACGCTGGGGGCGTATTGTCGAGGGGGCAGGGGAAGACCCTTTCCTCGGCGCTGCCATGGCGGCCGCTCAAGTACGCGGATTCCAGGGGTCCGATTTGTCAGCCGCCGACACGATCATGGCCGGGACGAAGCACTTCGGAGCTTACGGCGCGGCGGAAGGCGGGCGCGACTATGCGGGCGCGGACTTGTCCGAACGGACCTTGCGCGAGACCTACCTCCCGCCCTTCGAAGCGGCCGCAAAGGCCGGGACGGCGAGCTTCATGACTGCGTTCAACGCACTTGGCGGCGTACCGACCACCGGCAACGCCACGCTGTTGCGTGGCATCTTGCGAGGCGAGTGGGGCTATGACGGCGTGTTGCTGTCCGACTGGCACGCAATCGAGGAGCTCATGGCGCACGGCGTGGCCGGCGACCGGGCCGCGGCCGCTCGGCTGGCGTTGGAGGCGGGCGTCGACATGGATATGGTCAGCGATATCTACGGTCAGGACCTGATCGCCTCAGTCGAGGCCGACCCCGAACTCAAGGCCCGGCTGGATGAGGCGGTGATGCGCATCCTCAAGGTGAAGCGCGACCTGGGCCTTTTCGTCGATCCCTACAAATACCACGATGCGGCCCGAGAGGCCGCGGTCATGCTCAGCCCCGAGCATCGCGCCGAGGCCCGTCGCATCGCCGAGCGGTCGATCGTGCTTCTCAAGAACGAGGGCAATGTCCTGCCGCTGGCGAAGGGAGCCGGACGCATCGCCTTGATCGGAGCTTTGGCTGACGATGCGCGCTCGCAGCTCGGTTCGTGGCGGGCGCGCGGAGTGGAAGAGGACGTGGTAACCCTGCGAGCGGCGCTCGAGGCGGTCCATGCCGGCGTGACCTACGTTCGCGGCGCCGACAGCCGCAGCAGCGAGGCCGCTGGAATTGCCGAGGCCGTTTCTGCAGCGCGGGCCTCGGACGTGGTCGTCATGGCGCTAGGGGAGGATTTCGATTGGTCGGGAGAAGCTCGCAGCCGCTCCAGCCTGGAACTGCCCGGGGCGCAGGAGGAACTGTTCGAGGCTGTGGCTTCGACGGGCAAACCGGTTGTCGTGGTTCTGATGGGTGGCCGTCCGTTGGCAATCCCCGAGGTCGCTGAAAAAGCCGACGCCATCCTCGTAACCTGGCTGCTGGGTGATGAGGCCGGACCGGCGATCGTGCGTACTTTGTTCGGCGACGAGAATCCTGCGGGCCGATTGCCCGCCAGCTTCCCAAGGACAACCGGGCAAGTGCCGTTCGCATACGACCACCTGCCGAGTGGTCGGCCGGCGGACCCGGACTTGGCCAAGGATACGGCGCGCTACATGGATCTGCCGATCACGCCGCTTTACGCGTTCGGTTACGGCCTCAGCTACACCACTTTCGACTATGGTCCCGTTGCCGTGGACCGCGCCAGCATTCCAGCTGAAGGAGGAAGGGTGACGGTGTCCGTGGCGGTGACCAATAGCGGACTCCGAGCAGGCGACGAGGTCGTGCAGCTCTATATGCGCGATCCTGTCGCGTCCGTGTCCCGGCCGATCCAGCAGCTGCGGGGTTTCCGTCGTGTGGCGTTGGCGCCGGGCGAAACTCGCATGGTGAGCTTCACGCTCGACGCGGCGCACTTCGCGTTCTGGGGGCAGAGTGGCGGATGGGTCATCGAGCCGGGGCTTATCCTACTGTCCGTTGGCAGCGCCTCGGATTCTATTCATGGCCATGCAGAAGTTACCCTGACTGGCCAAAGCCATGGAACCTCCTCACCGGCATCGATACCGGTTTTGAGCTCCGATCGTCAGATCCGGGGAAATCTCAACCCGACCTAGCATTTCCTATTGATAATAATTCGCAATCACTCTAGCGGCCCTCCATCTTCCAGGAGGGTCCCTTGCTTCGTACACGTTGTCTGGCCGGTGTCGCTTGTTTCGCCCTGCCGCTCCCCGCGCTTGCCCAGTCAACCGCCCAGGACGTCGAGACCGGTTCCAGCATCATCGTAACCGCCGCTCGCACGCAACTTCCCGCGAGCGCGCTGCCGATGACGATCGACGTGATCGATGCCGAAACGCTGCAGCAGCAGGTGCAGATTTCGGGCTCGACTGTTGATGCGGTTTCGGCCCTGTCGCCCTCATTCTCGCCGACGCGCGAAAAGCTCTCCGGTTCGGGCGAGAGCCTGCGCGGACGCTCGCCGCTCTACGCCATCAACGGCATCCCGCAGTCGACGCCGGTCCGCGACGGCTCGCGCGACGGCTACACTATCGATCCGTTCTTCATCGACCGGGTCGAGGTGATCTACGGTTCGAACGCGCTGCAGGGCATCGGCGCCACGGGCGGTGTGGTGAATCAAGTCACCGTCGGCGCTCCTAAGGATGACGGACTGGCCGTGCGTACGCTGCTGCAAGGCACGATCCCGACCAGCTTCGATGGTTCGGCCATGGGTGGGAAGGTGGCCGCGCTGGCCGGCTATCGTTCGGGCGCCGTCGACGCGACCGGCGGTTTCGCCTTCGAACGCCGCGGGGTCTATCAGGACGGCCACGGCAACAACATCGGCATCGATGGCACCCAGGGCGAGGTACAGGACAGCGATTCCTGGTCGCTGTTCGGCCGCTTCGGCTACCAGCTGACCGACAGCGCCCGCTTCGAAATTGTCGCCAACCATTTTGAGCTTGAGGGCAACGGCAACTACGTTCTGGTCCCGGGCAGCCGCGCCCAAGGCATCCCCGCCAGCAGCACGCGCGGAGATATCCAGGGAGAGCCACCGTCCAACCGCGCCGACTTGCTCTCGGCCGCGCTGACCGACGACAACCTCGGCGGTGGCACCTTCTCGGTGCAGGCCTTCTACAGCCGGACCCGCGACATTTTCGGCGGTCTCGTCACCAGCACCTTCCAGGATCCGGCGATCGATCCGACGGGGCAGTTGTTCGACCAGTCGGCCAACAAGTCGCGCAAGCTTGGCGGGAAAATCACTTACGAGCGCGAAGTGCCGGGCTTCGAGGATCTGGTCCTGACTGGCGGCTTCGACGCGCTGTTCGACAGGACAGAGCAGTACCTCGTCCAAACCGATCGTGCTTGGGTGCCGCAGACCGATTTCCGCAGCCTTGCCCCGTTCGTCCAGGCCAATCTGGCGCTGTTCGACGGCGTGCTGCGCTTTGCTGGCGGTGGCCGTTGGGAAAACGTCGAACTCAAGGTGGACGATTACGAGACGCTGGCTTCCAACGGCGCGACCGACCTTGCAGACCTTTCGACCTACCAGCGGGTGCAAGTCTCGGGTGGCAACCCGTCCTTTAGCGACGTGCTGTTCAACGGCGGTGTCATCCTGGAGCCGGTGCAGGGCGTGCGCGCCTATGGCAGCTACGCGGAAGGCTACACCATCGCAGACGTGGGCCGCATCTTGCGCGCGGTAGACGAGCCGGGGGTCGACATCGACAATTACCTCGCGCTCGAACCGGTCATTTCAAATAACCGCGAGCTGGGGCTGGAAGTGAAGCAGGGGCCGATCGAGGCGGCGGTCAGCTACTTCTGGTCGTCGAGCAAGCTCGGCTCGATCCTCGTGGCCAACCCTGACGGCATCTTCAACGTCTCGCGCCAGCCGATCCAGATCGAGGGACTTGAAGCCAGCGTATCATGGAAGACGCCGCTCCCGGGCCTGCTGTTGAGCGCGGCCTATGCCAACCTCAAGGGTCAGACCGACAGCAACGATGCGGACGATCTGGTCAACAACGATCTCGATGGCGCCAACATCGCGCCCGACCGGTTGAACTTGGCCGCCGACTATCGCAGCGGTCCGTTCTCTGCCCGTCTGCAGACCCGGTTCTACCTCTCGCGCACCTTCAACGACGCCGCCACTGCGACCGACTTCGAAGGCTATGAGCTGATCGACGCCTATGTTGCCTACGACACCGAATTCGGCGAGTTCGCGCTGGCGGTGCAGAACCTGACTGACAAGTTCTTCGTCACCTATGACAGCGACACCGTCCAGGTGGCCAGCGACACCCGCTTCTATGCTGGTCGTGGCCGTACCTTCACACTGAGCTGGCGCGGCGCATTCTGATGAATGTCCTCGCGCTCCTGCACCGGTGGACCGGCGGCATCGCCGGTCTGCTGCTCGCGGTCTTGGGACTGTCGGGTACGGTGCTGGTGTGGGAGGAAGCGTGGATCGCCTTGCCTGGGGCGGACGATCCGCTCCGCCCTGATCCGGCCGAGATTGGCAGGGCGGTGGAGGCGGCCATCGCGGTCGATCCCTCGTTGACGCGGATCACATTCGCCGACGAACGGATGGGCCTGCACCAGGCGGTCTTTGCCGACGGTGGCGGGGCCTATCTGACCCAGGCTGGCCAGGTCGTTGACCGGTGGGATTCGCTGTGGGGCCGGCCAGAGCTCTGGCTGTTCGACCTGCATCACTACCTGTTCCTGGGCGACACCGGGAAATCCATCACCGGCGTCCTCGGCTTGTTGCTGTTCGCCTTTACCCTGACCGGGGTGATCCTGTGGTGGCGCACGCGCAAGACCTTCAAATTCCGCCTCTGGCCGGCGCGGATGACCAAGAGCGCGATCGTGCGCCAGCACCGCGACATTGGCGTGGTGGCGAGCCCCTTGCTGCTCCTCGCTTCGCTCACCGGGTCGTTCATGATCTTCCCGGCGCTATCGGATGCCTTGCTCTCGCCTTGGGCCAATCCCGCGTTAGAGGAAGCTGAGCCGCCTCAGGCGAGTGGCGACCCGGGCCCGGACACAGACTGGCCGCTTCTCATGACGAACGCGCAGGCGGCTTTTCCCGATGCCGCACCCCGGCGGCTGATGCTGCCGAAGGAGCCCGGCAGGCCGGTGACGCTGCGGCTACGGCAAGACTTCGAGTGGACGCCGAACGGTCGGACTTATGTCTACCTCGACGCGGCGACGGCGCAGGTGCTCTCGGTCGAGGATTCGGCGAGCGGCGACACGGTCTCCGCGATTTCGGAGAAGTACTATCCGCTTCACGCCGGCAAGGTCGGGGGAGTGCTTTGGCGGCTCGCGCTCACGTTCGGCGGTCTCGTGCTGGTGCTGCTCGGCACGCTCGCGACCTGGAGCTTCTGGTTCGCCAAGCCTGCAAAGCCACTGGCGAGACCGGTGACCCAAAAGGCCGTGGCTGAGCCCGCGGAGTGATCCGGACCGGATGTAACGTCCGGCGAAACGGTAATTAACCTGACCACGCGCCCCTGCAGGTCCACATAGCGCCCGGAGATCCGTAGGGGATTCTCGCGTGGAGCAAGCAATATGAAGACAACGGGATTGTGGCTGCTGCCGGCCCTGGCGCTCGTGGCCGGATGTTCGTCGCAAGAGGAGGAGAAGCCGGCCCAGCCCGTGCAACTGACCTTCCATGAAGTGATGAAGGATCAGGTCGACAAGAATGCCGACGAACTGTGGGATGTCTCGAACGCGGCGATCGCCGACATGGCAGGCATCGATCCTGCAAAGATGACCGACGCGAGCTGGGAGCAGCTCGCCGAGAAGGCGGAGGCGGTACAGCACGCCGCGCTGGAGATCGCGACGATGGATCCGGTGGTCGTGGCCAAGCCTGGCGTAAAGATCGGTGACGAAGGGCTTATCGGGGGCCACACGGCCGCCGAAGTCCAGGCGAAGATCAATGAAGACCCGGAAAAGCTGCGCGACCTGGCTCACACGCTCGCCCGCCACATGGGCGACATCGCCACCGGTGCTCGTAAGCACGATGCCGCGGCCGTCGGCCCGCTTGTCGACCAGCTCGATGGCGTGTGCGAGAGCTGCCATCTCGAGTTCTGGTATCCCGACCAGAAGGAAGAGGTCGACCGGATCCTTGGCCAGCATACCTGATCTAAATCCTGCCTGTCGCGCAGCGAAGGGGAGGTGGCGCGCAACGCGGGTGCGTGACGGGAGGGGCTAGGGCGCAACGCCAGCCCCTCCACCATCCGCTTCGCGGACCGTCCCCCTCCCATGGGGCTGCACCTCACAGGGAGGATTGGCAGTGTAACGCCGCTGTAACGGGCGCTTTACCGTAAATAACTGACGTACCCTGGCGCCGCTCCATAGGTCCGCCCTCAACAAGACGGACACAGATGGGGAAAGTCGGGGTCATGAGAATGTTGGGAAAAGTTTCGTACCTTGCAGGGGTAGCCTCGCTGGCGATAGCAGTGGCGGCGCCGGCGATGGCGCAGGACACAACCTCTGCCAATAACGATCAGAACGACGCCGAGGCCATTTTGGTCCTTGGGCAGAGGCTTGAGGAATCCACTCCGGAGACGCTGGAGAAGTATGGCTCGCGGCTGGAGATCGTCGAAGGCGAGGCGATCGACAAGGCCGGTTACGTCGACACCTCAAGCGCGCTGCGCAATCTCGTTCCTGGCCTTTACATCGGCCAGAAGAGTGGCGCGTTCGACTACGTCCAGGCCTCGCTGACCGGCGCGCGGACGAGCGAAGTGCTGTTCCTGGTCGACGGCGTGCGGATCAACAATCGGCTTTACGCCTCGACTACGCCGCTCGACACGATCCCGGCGGGCATGATCGAGCGCATCGAAGTCCTCAAGGGCGGGCAGAGCCTTTACTACGGTACTCAGGCGGTGGGCGGCATCGTCAACGTCGTCACCAAGTCCTTCACCCGGGAGACGGACGGGCGCCTCGAAGTGGGCTATGACACGAACGACGGCTATCACGGCAACGGCTACATCCGCGGCGGCATCGGAGATCACTACTTTGTCGGCTTCGGCTCCTACGATGAGGCCAAGGGCTTCCAACCGTTCCGCGACGAAGATACGCAGCCGAGTGCGCTCGACCGCAAGCGCGGTTACAAGGTCGCCTCGATCGGCGGCAAGTACGCCTTCGAGCCGTCGGACAACTTCCGCCTCAGCACCTCCTACCAGCACATTGAGGGGCGGCTCGACTTTGCCAAGGCAGAGGACATCTACCGCAACTGGAACAAGCGGAACGAGGACATCGCCTCGCTCAAGATCGACTGGTCGCCAAGCGAACAGTTCGACGTTTACGTCAAGGGCTACTGGCACGATTGGGATTCCACCTACCTCGACCTGCGGCCCGAGGTGGTCGGTGGAGCGCTCACGGGCAACATCATCACCATCAACGACGGCGAGCAGTGGGGCTTCGACGACAAGGGCATCAACGTCCTCGGGGAATTCCACGCCAACGACCAGTTCACCCTGGTCGGCGGGTACGACTTCCAGACCTACAGCGGCTTCGACGACGTCTTCCTGATCGCGCCGTCGAGCGAGAGCGTCCACGCCCCGTTCGCGCAGGTGAAGTTCGATTCCGGCGACCTGAGTCTCGCTGCGGGCGTGCGGCACAACATGCCAAGCGACGGGCAGGAAGCGACCGTGTGGAACGTCTCGGGCCGTTACGGCGGCGATGACGGCTTCTACGGCCGCGGCCAGGTGGGCACGTCTTTCCGCCTGCCCACCGCCTACGAGCTCTACGTCATTGATCCGTGCTGCGAGCGGGGGAACCCGGACCTCGTCGGCGAGGAGAGCTTCAACGTCGAGGGCGGCTTCGGCTACACCAACGATACCCTCAACGCCGAGCTGATGGGCTTCTATCGCAAGGTCGATAACCTCATCGGAATCACCTATGACCTGCCGGCCTATCCCGACGGCTTCATCATCAACACGCCCGACAAGGTGACCATGTGGGGCGGGGAAGCGGTCGTGACGGCGCAGATCAACAAGAACTTCAGCGGCACGCTCGACTGGACTCACACCGAGGCCACCGCGGCCGGGGACGACCTCCAGTTGGTCAACATCCCGCGCGACCTGGTCAAGGCGATCTTCAATGCGCAGACCGATGACGGCCGCTTCGGCGGTACGGCTTCGGTCAATTACGTCGGGGACATCTTCGCCAATGTCGCAGCGGTAGGCCGGGTGAACTACGGCAACTACGCGGTGGTTGACGTGGCGGCCTATGCCTTCATCGACCGGGATCAGCGTCATCGGATCGGCCTGCGGCTGGAGAACCTGCTTGACGCTGACTACAACACGCAGATGACCCGCGTGCGCGACGACGTGACCAACGCCTCTTACGCTGCGGGCTTCCGTGGCACTCCGCGCACTCTGCATGTCACTTACGCCGTCTCCCTCTAACTCCATCGCCCCCGGCGCGGGCCTCTCTCCCGCGCCGCGCGCCGCGCCCCGCATGTCCAGCTTCACGCGACTGGCACGCTGGGCGCGGCGCATGATGTTCCTCACGCACCGCTGGCTCGGCATCGTGCTCGCGCTGCTGATGGCGATCTGGGCGATCAGCGGCATAACCATGATGTATGTCGCGTTTCCCGACACGACGGCCGAGGAGAAGGCCGCCGGGCTGGAGCCGCTCGACCTATCGGGCT
Source organism: Croceibacterium selenioxidans (assembly GCF_018599195.1). Taxonomy (GTDB): domain Bacteria; phylum Pseudomonadota; class Alphaproteobacteria; order Sphingomonadales; family Sphingomonadaceae; genus Croceibacterium_A; species Croceibacterium_A selenioxidans. The sequence goes on from NZ_JAHFVK010000001.1 coordinate 268,621, forward strand.
GCTGCGATCATGTCGTGCTGCCAGGCGGTGTGGCGATCGAGGCGGCCACGGTTGAGATGGTCGACGGCCATCCCGCGCTCCGCTGGCAGGGCTCGGAAAGCGCAGGGCTGGCCAGCCTGGGCGAGACCGCGCTACCGCCGATCGACGCGGCCACTGCAGGAAGGATCGCCGCCGAGCACATGAGCCGTGCGTTCGTTCCGTCGGGGCGGCCGACAGTGGAGGAAATCGACCGCGACCAATGGACGGTCTACGGCCGCTTCCGCCAACACCAGCCGCTCTACAAGGCAAGCTTTGCCGACGAGCGAGGGACCGTGCTCTACGTCTCGGGTCTGACGGGCCAGATCATCCAGGACACGAGCGCTCACGAGCGCTTCTGGAACTGGATTGGCGCGGTGCCGCACTGGCTCTATTTCACCGCTCTGCGCGAGATACAGCCGCTCTGGTACAACCTCGTCGTCTACGCCTCGGCATTGGGCGTGTTCCTCTCGGTCTCTGGCATCTATGTCGGTTTGATCATGTGGCGCAAGGGTAAGCGCTGGTCTCCGTTCCGAGGGATTGCGCTGTGGCATCACTGGACGGGCCTCGTCTTTGGCGTGGTGACACTGACTTGGGTCGCCAGCGGATTGTTCTCGATGAATCCCTGGGGCTGGTTTGAGAGCGACGGGCCAGGTGAGGTAATCCCGAACCTCGCAGGTCGCCCGCTCGAGGCCGGCGACGTCGAGGCGCTCTATCGAGCTCTCGCTGCGAACCCTCAGACCGGAGCAGTTTCGGCCGAAGTGTCGGTGCAAGGAGGTCGACCATGGGCGATCCTGGTGCGCCAGGATGGTTCACGTGAGCGGTTCTCGCTTCCCGGCCTGGCGCCTGCCCCGTTGGACAATAACGAACTCACAGCCAAGGCGCGGACCGCCAAGCCCGCCAGCCGGATCGCGTCGGCGGAATTGATCACCACCCCCGACAATTACCATTACGCCCACAAGGAAGAGCGCGTGGTCTTGCCGGCCTATCGGGTGATCTACGCCAACGCGGACGCGACGCGGCTCTACTTCGATCCGCGCACCGGGGAACTGGTCAACTTCGTTGACGCTTCGGGCCGTGCTTACCGCTGGCTACACTACGGCCTGCATCGCCTCGACTTCCCCGTCCTTCGCTCGCGACCGATCTGGGATGTGGTCACCTTGCCGCTGCTGGTCGGCGTCTCGTTGCTCTGTGTACTCGGTGCGTGGATGGGCGTTCGCCGGCTCAGGCGGCCGGCTGCAGGCGTAAAGCGCGGGGCATCCGACTAGGCGCGACCAGCGCGGCGACGATCAGGATCGCGAGACCGATCCAGAAGATCGCGGCGAAGGGCGCCTGGTGGCCGATGGCGAAGCGGGCTACCAGCGTCAGCGCGAGCATCAGCGGCGAACCCCAGACCACGGCGCTCCAGGCGGCATGAAGGCGCGGTTCGACGATCCCGCGGCGGCGGCGCTTGCCGAGCCAGATGTAGCTGCCGGTCGCCACGACCGCGGTCAGCGCCAGACCGAACAAGGCATAGATGATCTTGACCGTCAGGCCGCCGTAGTTTCCGAAATGCAGGCTATAGTTCGATGCCGCCGCCTGGCTGCCGAGCTCACCGTCGGAAAGGCCCGCGGTGCCAGTGAAATTGCCGTTGGCGTCGAACATGTAATACTCGCCAAAGATCAGCCGCCGGGGATGCTCGGCGACGATCTGCACCTGCTGGCCTGCCGTGCCGGGCTCGTGAACGGTCACGTAGGTCACGCGTACGTCTGGGTAGTTTGCCGCCATGTAGCGCAGCGGGGCGGCGACATCGGGCAAAGCCGCCTTCGCCTCGTTGGGTTCGCCTTCCTCGCCAAAGATCGTGGCGTAGAGGGCTTCGACATCGCCCTTGTAGAACAGCGCGGCGGCGGCATAGGCGCTGACCGAGCTGAGCCCGATGACGGCGCCGGTCAGCGACAGCGCAATTCCGAACGGGAGTGTCCAGACACTCAGGCGGTTGTGCCAATCGGCCATCGCGACGCCCCCCGTGTGGCGGGTGCGGAGACGGAAGGCATCGCGAAAGATCTTAGGATGGGCTACTACGCCGGTGATCGCGAGCGCCAGCATCAGCATGCCGAGGATACCGACCAGCGTGATGCCGATCAGCCCATTACCGGCGGTGATGTTGAGCGTGTAGTGCAGGGCGTAGAGGAAGTTCGACCATTCGATATCCTCGGTACCGGAAAGTCGGCCCGCGGAATCGATGTGGAAAGACTCGGTGTCGGTAATGACGCGCGTCGTGGGCAATTCTTGCAGCGGCATGTCGACGTAGAAATGGGTCGTCGGGGTCTTGCCGGTTTCCCGCGCCAGCATAGCCTCCATCCCGCGTTGCACGGCCTCGGGCGAGATTGCGGTCATTTGCGGCGGGCTCGGCTGCTCAACGCGTTGCCATTCTTCATAGAAGACCAGCAGGGTGCCGCTGAGACTGACGAGATAAAGCAGCGCCCCGGCGAGAAGGCCAATCGCGGCGTGTGCGGAGAGCGCACGCTTAACGGTCGAAGTTTCGGGCGCCACGGTCATTGGACAACTCCGCTAACGAGCACGGGCAGGACAGGGATGCAGCATGCCAGCAAAAGCAGCACCTGGCTTCGGCGGGTTTGCTGCATCAGCATCGCCGTGACCAATACCGACCAAGTCAAAGGCACCGAGTAAAGCGCAAGGACATTGGCGTTGGATTCGCTCCAGCCGAGCAAGCTGCCAAGGCCGCGCATGGCGAGTCCGAGGCCGACCGACACGGCGAAACCTGCCACGATGAGCAGGAGAAAAGTGACGACACGCCGGCCGATCCGCTTCGGCTCACCCTGCTCGGGCAGCATACCTACACGCCGGTTCGAGGCCTTGGCGCTCTTTTCAGGCGAGCGAATGCCGGCGACGGCGAGGATGGCAAAGGCGGTGAGCATCGCGCCCAGAGCGGCGACCGACACTCCCCATGCACCGTCGGTCACGGCCGCGAGGATCGTTGCGAGCCCCAGCAGGGCCCATCCCGTCCCATTTGCGACGGGAGAGCGTCGGGGCAGCGACCACGCGTAGCGGAGCGCCCCGACGCCGGCCACGCCGAGCGTGACTGCAAGCCACAACATCGGCGAGGCTCCCCCCATCAGAAGTGGTAGCCCACGGTCGCGAACACGTTGCGCGCGGCTCCCACGAAGCAGTCACCGCGTGCCAGACAGGCGGAGTAGTAGTCCTTGCCCGTCAGGTTCGTGGCGTTGAGCGAGAAGCTCCACTTGAGCCAGTCGATCGAGGCGTAAGCGTCGAACAGCAGGTTGTCCGGCGTACGAATCCCGTCCGGGAAGGCAAACCCGTAGGAGGTGTGAGCACCCTGGTAACGCGCGCCGCCCCCCAAAGTCAGCGTCGCGTCGTGGGTCAGGTTGAACGGACGCGACAGCCACAGCGACGCGTTGTGCTTCGGCACGTCGTCGAGCTGAACGTCGCTGCCGTCGAGCGTGGCGTCGTTGTAGCTATAGTTGGCGATCACCTGGAAATTGCCCGGCAGGACCGTCGAGGCTTCGAATTCGAACCCCTTCGAGGTCATCTCGCCGGCCTGGATCTGGTCGAACGGATCGGCGGTGCTGTCGTCCGAGATCGGGCGGTTGGTTTCCTTGATGTGGTACGCGGTCAGCGTGATCATGCTGGCTTCGTTCGGCTGCAGCTTCACGCCAAGCTCGAACTGCTTTCCGCGCTGCGGGATGAACGCTTCGCCGTTGCTGGCAGTGCCCGCGATCGGCTCGAAGCTCTCGGTGTAGCTGAAGAAGGGAGACACACCCTTGATCACGTCACCGATGATCCCGGCACGCAACGTGAGTGCGTTGTCCTTCACCCGCGGCCCGCTGAAGGTCGTGCTCCAGACATCGTCATAACGCGCGCCGAGCACGAGCGAGACGCGATCCCACATGCGGACCTGGTCCTGCAGGTAGAAGCCGATCTGCTGCTGCTCCACGTCCTCTGCCGGACCCGAAGGCTGCGGCAGGCCCCCATTGTGATCGGAGATGGCGTCGTAGTCGATGTCATAGATGTCGATGTATTCGTAACCGTAACCGCCGACCTTGCGGACGTGGTTCCAGCTGAAGTCGACACCGGCGAGGACGAGGTGCTCGACCTGGGCACCGGTGTTGAAGTTGAACTGCGCGTTGTTGTCGGAAGTGAAAATTTCCATGCGCGCGACGCTGCCGTCGGAATAGAGGCCGATCGTACGTTGTTCTGGGTCGGGCACAGGCACGCCGTTGACGTCGAACACGGGGGCGCCGTTGGCATCGAGCTGCACGAACGGATTGGCCGGGTTCGAATAGCTGTCCGGATAGTGCGTAAAGTAGGTCAGGTCGCTGTCGATGTAGCGGGCGCGCGAGTTGATCTTGAACGCGTCGGAGACGCGATGCTCTACGAGGATCGTGCCTTCGAGCAGCCGGCCATCGTAGCGGTCCCAGCCGGGCTTGCCGATGAACAGGTTGTTTGGCAGCTGGCCGTTCGGGTTGGGCAGGATCGTCCCGACCAAGGGCAGAAACTGCGCGGTCGAGCCGCCGTCGTCCTCCTGATACATGCCAAGGAAGGTGATCGAGGTGTCCATGTCCGGCGCCCAGGTGAGCGAGGGCGCAAACAGCACGCGGTCGTCAGGCACGTGGTCGGTCTGCGTGTCGGCGTCGCGGGCGCGGGCCACAACGCGGAAGGCCACGTCGTCGCTGATCGGACCGGTGTAGTCGGCCATTGCCTCGAAGCGGTTGAACGAGCCGTAACGGAGCAGGACTTCGCCGGACTCGGTGAACTGCGGGAGTTTCGAGTTCATGTTGATGATGCCGCCCGTCGAACCGGCGCCGAACAGCACGGAGGAGGGGCCGCGCAGGACCTGTACGCTGTCGAAGTTGTACGGGTCCGAGCGGATGCTTGCGTAGTAGCTGAAGATGTCGCGCATGCCGTCGCGGAACTGCAGCGCGTTAACGCCGCGGATGATGGCACCGTCGACACGGCTGTCAGGTCCGTAGGGGTTGGCCTGAACCCCGGCGACGTAATTCAGTGTGTCGCTAACGGAAATGGCGCCCTGGGCGTTGAACAAGTCGTCCGAGATGATCGTGACCGGCTGCGGCACCTGGATCGCCGGGGTGTCGGTCTTGGTCGAAGACCCGCTGCGCAGATAGTCGGCAGTGACGAGGATGCGGTCCCCATCGTCGGTGGCCGCGGAGCTGTCCTGGGCGAATGCCGGAACGGCGGACAGCATGGTGGCAGAAAGCAGCAGAACTCGGGCGATACGCATGGAGACCTCATTGACCCAGCCCTGCTTCGTGCAAGGCCCCTTGAGAGGCGCCACTAATGAGAACTAATCGCATTAGCAATCATGGAATCGAGGGATTATAACGAGCGTGAGAATTCTGTGACTTTCTTGCACCTGCTCTCGTTGCGTTGAGTTTAGCCTGCCGTGAAGATTCAGGCCCGCGAATGCCGCTGCCGCTATGGCCTGCGCAGTCCAGCGCAGGGTTGGGGCATCGTCACGCAATCATCGTGACGAGCATTTTCAACCTTTGTACCGCTCGCCTGTCATTGCGACCGAGTCGAGATCATTCGGCAACGAAGTCCGGCTCGCATTTCGATCCGTTCACAACGGCGCCGGTCCTGACGGCCGGTATAGTTTGTCGTCCGACGGCAGGCTGCCTCATGCCTTTGCCCCGGACCAGGAGGACGTTTATGTCTGAAACTGGAACTACGGCTCGTCCCGAGACTGAACTTAAGCCAGCGACCCCACTCGCGCAGTCGGCCAAGACAGCGGGATTCACCGAAGCGCTGATCGTCGATCCCCAGGACGGCGCGACAATCCGGCCGTTTCAGTACCGCGCTTCCGACGAAGACCTCGCTGACCTAAAGCACCGCATTCTGGCGACCCGGTGGCCCGACAGGGAAACCGTTCCAGACGACAGCCAAGGTGTGCAGCTGGCCACGATGAAGAAACTCGCCGACTATTGGGCGAACGACTACGACTGGCGTAAATGCGAGGCGCGGCTCAACGCGCTGACCAATTTCATCACCTCGATCGACGGGCTCGACATCCATTTCATCCACGTGAAGTCGAAGCACTCCAATGCGCTCCCTGTCATCGTGACCCACGGCTGGCCGGGCTCGATCGTGGAGCAGCTCAAGATCATCGAGCCGCTGACCGACCCGACAGCTCACGGCGGTACCGAAGCGGACGCGTTCGACGTCGTGATCCCCTCGATTCCCGGATATGGATTCTCCGGCAGGCCGACCGAAGCCGGCTGGAATCCTCCCCGAATCGCGAATGCGTGGCTCACCCTGATGCAAAGGCTCGGCTATACACAGTTCGTGGCGCAGGGTGGCGACTGGGGCGCTCTGATCACCGAGACCCTGGGTGCGATGGCCCCGCCGGAGCTGATCGCGGTTCACACCAATATGGCATCGACGGCACCGCCGGAGGTGTTCGATGCGCTGCGTGCAGGAGAGGGACCGCCGGCCGGTCTTACCGACGACGAGCGTTGGGCCTATGAGCGGCTCGATCTCTTCTTCACCCATGGCCTCGCCTACGCGCAGCAGATGGGGCAACGCCCCCAGACACTGTACGGCATCGCCGACTCCCCCGTCGGCCTCGCCGCGTGGTTCCTCGATCATGACATTTCGAGCTATCGGATGATTGCCCGCGCGTTCGACGGTGTGGCGGAAGGGCTGTCGCGCGATGACGTTCTCGACAACATCACTATCGCCTGGCTCACCAATACGGCCATCTCGGGCGCAAGACTCTATTGGGAGGCCTTGCCGCGCACCTCTCCGGGGTTTGGCGTCGAACATAACAATGTTCGCTTCTTCGAGCCGATCGGGGTCAAGGCGCCGATCGCGGTGAGTGCCTTCCCCGACGAGCTCAACCAGGCTCCCAGGAGTTGGGCGGAGCGGGCCTATCCCAAGCTCATCCACTACAACCGGCTGCCAAAGGGCGGGCACTTCGCAGCGTTCGAGCAGCCGGGGTATCTGGTGGAGGAAATGCGCGCCGGCTTCCGGTCGGTCCGCTGAGGGCAACCAACGGTGCGGGCAGCGCGGAGTCGCGGTGCCCGCACTTCCACCATCCACGAGGGAGACCTGCCGTGCGCCGCATCCCGTTCATGGCTATCGCCCTTATCCTCGGAAGCTCGGCGATGCTCGCCGCACAAGCCCCTCGGCCCCCTGGCAGCACGCGCACCGATCTTCAGCGTCATGATCTCAGCATACCGGGTTGGGAGACCATCCAAGCGCGCGTCGATTTCGCGCCTGGAGCCAACTTCCCTGCGCATCGCCATCCGGGCGAGGAAATCATCTACGTGCTCGAAGGTATCCTCGAATACCAACTCGAAGGGCAGCCGCCCAAGACTTTGATGGCCGGCGACGTCCTCTACGTACCTGCGCGGGTGATTCATTCGGCGCGGAACGTCGGCACCACGCAGGGCAGCGAACTGGCGACTTACGTGGTAGAGAAGGGTAAACCGCTGACCGAATTCGCTGAATGAGCCCCATGACAAGGACCCGTGCATGACCGATTCCGCGACACTTCAGTTCGATCTGACCCCGCCCACCGAGGAAGAGTTCGCCCGCCTCGCCGCCGACCTTGGAGAGGATGAGCGCGAGGTCCTGCTCGAACATGGGACCGAAGCGCCCTTCTGCGGCGTGTTCCTCACCGAGAAGCGTCCGGGTGTCTACACCTGCCGGCTCTGCGGGTTGCCCCTGTTCCACGGAGGAACCAAGTTCGAAAGCGGCACCGGCTGGCCCAGCTTCACTCAGCCCTACGATCCGGATCACCTCGAATACATCCGTGACACGAGCTACGGGATGGTTCGCACCGAGATCGTCTGCGCCCGTTGCGGTTCGCATCAAGGCCATGTCTTCCCCGACGGCCCCCCGCCGACGGGCGAGCGCTACTGCATCAACTCGGTATCGCTCGAATTCACGCCCAACGGCGACCCTTTGCCGGACAAGCTCGGCCGAGGGGCGCCTGAGGGTGAAGCCTTGAGCGGCTAGAGGTCCCACGCGAGGCGGGGGCGAAAGGCGGATTGACGAGCCTGGCCTAGCCTTCCGCCACGCAGAGTTCCTGTCTCCGGCGCGCCGATGGTCGCCTGCTTGCGATCAGCACGCCAGCAAGTCCCAGCGCTGAGGTTATCGCGCCCGCGAGCGCGACCATGGGATAACCGAGCCCCGCGGCAATCACTCCACCGCCCAGCGCGGCGCCGAGGGCATTGCCGAGATTGAAGGCACCGATATTGACCGATGAGGCAAGGGTCGGCGCGTCTGCGGCGGCGGTCATCACCTGCACTTGCAACGGTGGCACCAGGGCGAAGCTCGCCACTCCCCACAGAAAGATCAGCACGGCCGCCGGACCAGCCTGAGGCATGAGTAGCGCAAAGGCTATCAGGATCGCCGAGAGACATCCCAGCGTGACGATGAGCGTACGATCCACCGAACGATCGGCGAACTTGCCGCCCAACCAATTGCCGACCGTGAGACCCACGCCATAGGTGACGAGCATGGATGTCACGAACCCCAGCGAAGCCTGGGTCTCGTCGCGCAGGATCGGCACGATGTATGTGAAGACGGTGAACATGGCACTCGAACCCACGACGGTCAGGGCGAGGGCGCCCAACACTTTACCGCGGGTCAGTACGAGCAACTCTGCCCTGACGTTCGCCCCCTTGGGTGCGGGCAGATCCGGCAAGGTCAGCCTCAGCGATGCCATGGTCACTACGCCCAGAGCGGCGATCCCCCAGAAGGACGCTCGCCAGCCGAGGTGCTCGCCGGCCCAGGTCGCCAGCGGCACACCTACGACATTGGCAATCGTCAGCCCCATGAACATCGCGGCGACGGCTGCCGCCTGGCGCTGAGGCGGGACCAGGCTTGCCGCTACGATCGAGCCGACGCCGAAGAATGCGCCATGGTTGAGCGAGGCCAGGACACGCGCTGCCAATAGCAGGCCATAACTGTGTGATACGGCCGCCAAAGCATTGCCGAGCGTGAATATCGCGGCGAGGCCGATCAGCAGTGTCCGGCGCGGCACTCGCCCAGTGGTGAGTGTCATGAGCGGCGCACCGAGCATCACGCCCAGGGCATAAGCGCTGATCAGTAACCCAGCCGCCGGGATCGAAACGCCGAGGTCGTTCGCGATCACCGGCAGTAATCCCATCGGCGCGAACTCCGTCACCCCGATGCTGAAGGCGCCTACCGCCAGGGCGATAAGCCCAGAGTTGAGTTTCATCTTTACCCTCCTCTCAGACCAGCGGGGGGTTCAGGCGGGCAAAGCCCTCTTGTTGGCGGTACGGCGTGTGGGGATAGGGAGGCAGCACGTCGCTGGCCGCGTCGAGTGCTGTGATCTGCTCAGACGTTAGCGACCAGCCTACCGCGCCGAGGTTCTGCCGAAGCTGCGCCTCGTTGCGAGCGCCGATGATGACGGAGGACACAGTGGGGCGCTGAAGCAGCCAGTTGATCGCGATCTGGGGCACGGACTTGCCGGTTTCCGCCGCGACCCACTCCAAGGCATCCACTACCCGGTAGAGCAACTCAGCCTCGACCGGCGGCGCGAACTGTTCGGTCTCGTGCAACCGGCTGCCTTCCGGAATCGGACGATCGCGGCCGATCTTCCCCGTGAGGCGACCCCAGCCGAGGGGACTCCACACGAGTGCGCCAATTCCCTGATCGGCTGCCAACGGCATCAGGTCTGCCTCGTACGCCCTGCCGATCAAGGAATAGTAGACTTGATGAGCTACCAGGCGCTGCCAACCGTGGCGTTCCGCCGCGGCCTGCGCCTTCATCAATTGCCAGCCAGGGTAGTTCGAAACGCCCGCGTAGCGGACCTTCCCCGCGGTGATCAGCAGGTCGAGCGTGCCCATCAGTTCCTCGACGGGTGTGGACGCGTCGAAAGCATGGAGCTGTAACAGGTCGATGTAATCCGTCCCCAACCGCCGCAGCGAATCCTCGACCGCCCGGAAAAGACGCGCGCGCGAGACGCCCCAATCCTGCGGTCCGTCGCCCATCGGCAGGCCGGTCTTGGTGGAGATCAGCACTGCATCACGCCGCCCGCGGATGGCTTGCCCCAGCACCTCCTCGGAAGCGCCGTTCGAATAGACGTCGGCCGTGTCGAACAAGGTGACCCCGGCATCCAGGCAGATGTCGATCAGGCGCCGAGCCTCTGCCGCGTCGCTTTGGCCCCAGGCGCTGAATAGCGGTCCCTTGCCACCGAAAGTGCCGGTGCCGAAGCTCAAAGCCGGAACACGCAGGCCGGAGGCCCCAAGTTGACGATAGTCCATAGATCACCTTTTGCTAACTTCGGTGCATAGATGGACACGACGTAGACGGCAGACTAGCGACGCCGAACGCGAAGGGTTTTTGCGATGGATGCAAAGCTGGCAGGTGGATCGGACAGGGCGCGAGCTCTGGCGCTGTTCGCGGCCGTGGTGGAACAGGGCAGCTTTTCGGGCGCCGGCCGCTTGTTCGAGATGAGCCCATCGGCCGTCAGTCGGGCCATCGATCGGATCGAGGCGCGATTGGGGGTTCGCCTGTTGCTCCGCTCGACAAGAGCGCTGTCCCTCACTTCAGAAGGGCTGACTTATCTCCAGGCCGCCCGGCGCATCCTTGCCGATCTCGACGACGCCGAGCAGCAGATTGCGGATCGGGGCACGCCGCGTGGCCGGCTGCGCGTCAACGCGGCGCTCGCGCATGGCCGACTTTGCGTGGTGCCTCTCCTGGGTGAGTTCGCCGCGCTCTACCCGGAGATCCTTATCGATATCGCGCTGACCGATACCCTGGTGAACGTCGCGGCGGGCGAGGCCGACGTAGCGATCCGCTTCGGTCCGCTCGCGGACAGCACGCTCACGGCTCGCAAGCTCGGCGAGAACCGCCGGGTGATCGTCGCTTCGCCCGACTATCTTGCGCGGCATGGCACCCCGCGGGTGCCGGACGATCTACATGGACACAATTGCCTCAATTTCAATTTTCGCCGCGTCGAGCCGGTGTGGCCGTTCCGCGTTGACGGGCAGGACCTGGCCCTGTCGGTCAAGGGCAATATCGAAGCGAACAACGGCGAGACCCTGGGCCAATTGGCAGCATCAGGTGTCGGCCTGGCGCGGGTCGGCTGCTTCAGCGTGGCTGAGGAGTTGAGCCGCGGACAACTCGTCCGCGTTCTCGAGGAATTCAACCCCGGCGACGTCGAGCTGATCCACGCGGTGTTCGTCGGCGGCGCCGCGATACCGGCGCGCGTCCGAGTCTTTGTGGACTTCCTGGCGAAGCACTTGCGCTGACCGTCGCCTGCGCAGGGGCTGGATCAGCCGATCACCCCGAAGAGGTCGTGCGCGTCGGCATCCTCGACGGTGACCTGCACGATGTCGCCCGGCTGCAGCGTGACCGGCACGTTGCGGAGGTAGACCGCACCGTCGATCTCAGGCGCATCGGCCTGGCTGCGGCCGGTGGCGCCGATGTCACCATCTTCATCGGGCTCCCCGACTTCGTCGATGATTACCGGCAGGGTGCGGCCGATCTTGGCCTGGAGCTTGGCAGCGCTGATCCGCTCGGTCACTTCCATGATCCGGGCGTAGCGCTCTTCCTTGAGCGCTTCGGGCACCTGGTCCGGCAAGTCGTTGGCGGCCGCGCCGGCCACGGGTTCGAAACGGAAGGCGCCCACGCGGTCCAGCTGAGCGTGGTCGAGCCAGTCGAGCAAGTATTCGAAGTCTTCCTCGGTCTCTCCGGGGAAGCCGACGACAAAGCTGCTGCGGATCGTGAGGTCGGGCACGATCTGGCGCCAGGCCTTGATCCGCTCAAGCACCTTGGCCTCGTTGGCCGGGCGCTTCATCGCCTTGAGCACCTTGGGGCTCGCGTGCTGGAACGGGATGTCGAGGTAAGGAGTCAGCAACCCCTCTGCCATCAGCGGAATGACCGCGTCGACGTGAGGGTAGGGGTAGACGTAGTGCATCCGCACCCACGGCGTTTCGCCCTGCGGAGTGCGGAGCTGTCCGAGCTCGCGGGCGAGGTCGGTCATGTGGGCGCGGACCGGGCTGCCCTTCCACATCTGCTCCTGGTGGCGAATGTCGACGCCATAGGCACTGGTGTCCTGGCTGATGACCAGCAGCTCCTTGGTGCCGGCCGCGACCAGCTTTTCGGCCTCGCGTAGCACGGCATCGATGCGTCGGCTGGCTAGCTTCCCGCGCAGGTGCGGGATGATGCAGAAGGCGCAGGAGTGATTACAGCCCTCGGAAATCTTGAGGTAGCTGTAGTGACGCGGGGTGAGCTTGATCCCCCCTTCATCGGGTTGCGGGATCAGGTCGACGAACGGGCCCTGGGTCGGCGGCGCCGCCTCGTGGACGGCTTCGACCACCTGTTCGTACTGGTGGGCGCCGGTCACGGCGAGCACTTCGGGGAAGCGAGCGCGGATCACGTCGGCCTCGTCACCCATGCAGCCAGTCACGATCACGCGGCCGTTCTCGGCAATGGCTTCGCCGATCGCCTCGAGGCTTTCCTCCTTGGCGGAATCGAGGAAGCCGCAGGTGTTGACCACGACCACGTCGGCGCCCTCGTAATCGGGGCTCATGGCATAGCCATCGGCGCGTAGGCGCGTGAGGATGCGCTCGGAATCGACCAGGGCCTTGGGACAGCCAAGGCTGACCATGCCGATCTTCTTCGCCTCCGGAATGGAGCGAACGTCTGGAGTTGCTGATGCCACGATGGCCGCGCCCCTACACCCAAACCGCGGTTTGCGCTAGGGTGGTGAAAGGTACCGCGCTCAAGTAGCCGAAGGCGATAGCGCGACTAAGGATCCGGAGGGGAATATGGGACCCGTCAATTGGCTCGCGGTCGTACTCGGCGCAGTGGCGTTTTTCGCGGTTGGGGCGGTCTGGTACAGCTTTCTGTTCAGCAAGGCCTGGCAGCGCGAAGTCGGCATGGGCGAGGCGGAGAAAGCTGCCGCCCAGGCCAAAGGCGCTAGTCACTTCGTCACGATCATGGGCTTGACCCTGGTGCTGGAGCTGATCGTGTCGTGGATGCTGGGGCACCTGGTCGCCCGCACCAGTCCTTCGCCTCACGTGATCATGATGTTCGCGGTGGGGTTCGGCGCGTTCCTCATGACGCCCGCGATCGGGATCAACTACCTTTACCAGAACCGCTCGCTGAAGCTGTTCCTGATCGATGCCGGCCACTTCATCGTCGGCACGGCGGCGATGGGCGCGGTGCACGTGTTTTTGAGCTAACCCGCCAGGGCTTCCGTTCCCGCTTGCGGGAGGGGAGCCGCTATGGCGTGGTCTCACACTCGGTCGCTTCGGTCGGCTTGATCTCGACCACGAGGTCCCCGGCCTGGAGCGATCGGGCCTCGGCCTCCCAGAAACCGTAGGGTTTGCCGTCACGGTAGAGCCGGAGGCCTTGGCCGCCCGTGGCGAGATTGTGGAGCGACTTGCCGACCTCCTCCGGATGCACCGGTCGCTCGACCAGTTGGACCTTGCCGCTGACCGAGGCGAGATCGGCGAGATATTCGGCGACATGCGCCCCTTGCGAACTGCCCGCGAGCAGCAAGCCGGTGAAGCGGACGGGGTTGATCACATTGTCGGCGCCGGCCTGTATCGCGAGAATCTCGTTGTCGGTGGCGCGGATGACGACGCTGATCGGCACGCCCGGTGCAAGATGACGGGCGGTCAGCACGATCAGGATCGAGGCATCGTCTCGCCCGGCTGAGACCAGCACGGAGCGCGCCTTGGCGATCTGCACGGCAATGAGATGCTCGTCGCGCGTGGCATCGGCCTCGATCACGTTGCAGCCCAGTTCTTCGGCCGCTTCGAGCCGTTCGGGGTCGGTGTCCATGACGACAATGCATTCGGGATCCGTCCCCCGGGCGATCAGCTCAGCCACCGCCTCGGCGCCGGAGATGCCGTAGCCGAGCACGACGATGTGGTCCGAAAGCTGTTCCTGGATGCGAGCCATGCGCCATTTCTCCCAACCATGCTTGATGACGAAATTATAAGCCGCGCCAACGAAGATGAAGAGCACTGCCACGCGGATCGGAGTGACGATCACCGCTTCCACCAGCCGTGCGCTGTTGCTGACCGGGGCGATGTCGCCAAACCCCGTCGTGGTGATCGAGATCATCGTGAAATAGAACACGTCGAGGAAGCTGACATGACCGTCGTGGCTGTCCACGAGTCCATCCCGGCCGATCCAGTGGATCAGCACCACGATGAACACGAGGGCCAGCGCCGCGCCGAGACGCAGGCTGGCGTCGGCCCAGACCGGCACCTTGACCGCCCGGCGCAACGGGGTGAACTTGCGGGCCCTTACCGACTGAGTGTGTTTCTGCTCCGTCGGATTGGGCCGCTCGATCATGCCGCGTAGCTCTCCGCCAGCGAACCGAGGGAGGCGTAATGGGTAAGGTCGACATGGAGCGGGGTCACCGAGACATAACCCTCCGACACCGCTTCGAGATCCGTCCCGTGGTCGAGCGTATGCTCGATGTCCTCAAGCCCGAACCAGTAGTAGGGCCGCCCGCGCGGGTCGGTCCCCTCGAGCAACAGACCGCGCGCGTAGTCGTGGAAGCCCTGCCGCACGACGCGAATGCCCTTCACGTCCGCAGCGGCGAGCGCGGGAAAGTTCACGTTGATCACCGTGCGCTTGGCCATCTGCAGGTCTAGCAGGGGGGCAAGTACCTTCTGGGCCCATCCCTCGGCCGCTGCGAACCCGTGCCCGGCATCACGCATGACCTGGCTCAGCGCCACGGCGGGAATACCGGCGAGCGCCGCTTCCATCGCAGCGGAGATCGTGCCGGAGTACGTCACGTCGTCGGCGAGGTTCTCGCCATTGTTGACGCCTGAGATCACCAGGTCGGGCGGGCGATCGGGAAACAGCTTGCGCAGCGCCAGGTTCACCGAGTCCGTTGGTGTGCCTGTCACCGAATAGCGCTGCTTGCCATGTTCGCGCAGCCTGACTGGCAGGTGCAACGTCAGCGAGTGTCCGGCGCCGGAGTTCTCCTCTGCTGGAGCGCAGACCCAGACATCGTCCGACAGTTTGCGGGCGATGGCCTCCAGCACCTCGAACCCTGGGGCGTTGATGCCATCGTCGTTGGTGAGGAGGATGCGCATCAGGTGGCTGGGACGAGCTTGTCGACCCCTCCCATATAGGCGGTGAGCGCCGCGGGAACGGCGACTGTGCCGTCCTCTTGCTGGTAGTTTTCCAGCACCGCCACCAGCGTCCGGCCTACCGCCAGGCCTGAGCCATTGAGCGTATGTACGAAGGCGGTCCCCTTCTGCCCTTCGGGCCGGTAGCGCGCGTTCATGCGCCGCGCCTGATAGTCGCCGCACCAGCTGATCGAGCTGATCTCGCGATAGGCGTCCTGCCCCGGCAACCAGACTTCGAGGTCGAACGTCTTCTTGGCCCCCGCGCCCATGTCGCCCGCGCAGAGCAGCATCTTGCGATAAGGCAAGCCGAGCGTCTCCAGGATCGCTTCGGCGGATTCGACCATGTGACCGTGTTCGGCCTGCCAGTCTTCGGGACGGCAGATCGTGACCAGCTCCACCTTTTCGAACTGGTGCTGGCGGATGAAGCCGCGCGTATCCTTGCCCGCGGCGCCTGCCTCCGAGCGGAAGCACGGGGTGAGGGCGGTGAGGCGGATCGGTTGCGACAGGTCGTCGAGGATCTGTTCGCGCACCGAGTTGGTCAAACTGACCTCGGCCGTCGGGATCAGCCAGCGGCCATCGGTCGTTCGAAACAAGTCATCGGCGAACTTGGGCAGCTGGCCGGTCCCGAAGACGGTTTCATCGCGCACCAGCAGCGGTGGGGCGCACTCGACATAACCCCTTTGGGCAGTGTGGAAGTCGAGCATGAACTGGGCGAGCGCCCGGTGCAGCCGCGCCATCGATCCGCGCAGGAATGTGAAGCGCGCCCCGCTCATCGCAGCACCGGTCTCGAAATCCAGGCCCAGCGGGGGGCCGAGGTCGGCATGCTCCTGGGGTTCGAAGGCGAAGTTGCGTTGCTCGCCCCATCGCGCGACTTCGAGATTGCCCGTCTCGTCTTCGCCGTCGGGTATGTCCTCGGCCGGGATGTTGGGGATCGCGGCAAGCAGTTCGTCGAGCTCCGCGCCCAGCGCCCGGTCTTCGTCTTCCAGCGCCGGCAGAGTGTCCTTCAGCTGCGCCACTTCGGCCTTGAGCGCTTCGGCGGTGGCGGTGTCACCCTTGCCCATGGCGGCACCGATGGCCTTCGAGGCTTCGTTGCGGCGAGCCTGGGACTCCTGCACCCGGGTTGTTACCGAGCGGCGACGTTCGTCCAGCTCGAGGATGCGGGCCGCAATCGGCTCCACTCCGCGTCGGGCAAGGCCGGCATCGAAAGCCTGCGGGTTTTCGCGAATGGCGCGTAGATCATGCATGGTCGCGGCCTATGCCCGTTGCCCCCGGATATTGTCCAGTGGAGAGCGAGTTTCGCGCCGACCGCTGGGCCAATATCCCTCGGGCCTACCCCCTTCGCCCATTTGAAATAGCGAAATGGCTATGTCAGTCTTCGCCCTGGGGGTGAAAGATCAAGGGGCGACTGCTGTCAAAGCTGGGGTGTCTGTGAAGGGCCAGTCTGGGCCGTCAGGAGGCGTCGCGGGCGACCCGGTCCGAGGTGCTGCGCGAGGCCACGTGGCATTCGCGCTGCCCGGTCTGGGCGCTGGCGGGGCAGAGCGCGTCGTCAGCATTATCGCAAACGCCATGGTGAAGCGGGGCTGGCGTGTGACAGTCCTTGCGTTCGACGAACCGGCGTCTCGGTCTTATTACGACTACGATCCGGCCGTGGAGATCGTCAGCCTCGGCTACGCGCCAGCCCGACGACCGGCGATCGAACGGACGCTGCGCACGGTAACCCGTATTCACGTTCTGCGGCGGGCGCTGGATCGCTTGCGGCCCGACGTGGTCCTGAGCTTCCTCACCCGCACCAACGTGGTTGCCTTGCTCGCCACGATCGGAATGGACATTCCCGTGGTGGTCTCCGAACGCAACAACCCGGAGGTCCAGAACTTCGGCCGGATATGGTCGGTTCTGCGCGCCAAACTCTACCCCTCGGCGTTCGGCCTCGTCACGATGACGCCCCACGCGATGGACTTCTTTCCCGAGAAGATGCGGCGCCGTGGGTGGGTAATTCCCAATCCGGTCATGCCCCCCGTCGTGCAAGCCCGGGCGGAACCGTCCGACACCAGGACGGTGGTGGCGGTGGGCCGACTGGTCCGGCAAAAAGGCTTCGACTTGCTGTTGCGGGCCTTCGCACGAATTGCCGCCAGCCACCCCGACTGGAACCTGGTGATCTGGGGCGAGGGCGAAGAACGCCCCGCGCTAGAGCAGGAGATCGCTCGGCTCGGCCTCGAGGGCCGGGCCAGCTTGCCGGGCATTACCGCGCAGCCAGGAGGCTGGGCGAGCGGCGCGGACTTGTTCGTCATGTCGTCGCGTTACGAAGGTTGGGGCAATGTGCTGCTCGAGGCGCTGGCGGCTGGTATTCCCTCGATCTCGTTCGATTGTCCCTGGGGCCCGCGCGAGATGGTCAAGGACGGCGTCAACGGATTGCTGGTCCGCGCGGAAGAAGTTCCCGCGCTGGCGGCCGCGCTTTCCAAGATGATGGACGACCCCGCCTTGCGTGAACGCCTGGCGGCGGAGGCGCGGCGATCGGCCGAGCGTTTCACGCCCGGTCCCATCGTGACCGCCTGGGAACAGACCGCGGAGGCCGCGATAGCGAGAAAGCGCTTGCGCCAGGATGAGTCGCAGGACCGAAGCCTGGTGGGCGCGGCAGGGATTGAACCTGCGACCCCACCCGTGTGAAGGGTGTGCTCTACCACTGAGCTACGCGCCCGCACGTGGGGACATGACCCCGCGGCAGGGGCGCGCCTTTGCCACGCGCGCCCGCCGCTTGCAAGCCGTCAGTCGAGCAAATACCGGGCGAGCCAGCCATACACGGTCGGTGTTCCGCCATCGAGCGACACTCGCCGGAGCGGAGCGGCGGGTGCCGGGCATTCGAGGCACCGGGCCTGGGCGCCGCGAACCTTGAGCAGTCCATGCAAATCAGACATGATCCGCGCCCCGAGCTGGCGATCGTTGCGAGCGAAGAAGGCGAACATGTCGCTGCCTTTCGCTTCGCTGCCTTCGGCTTGCAGGATCCGCTCGATCACCGAGGCGAACGGATCCACGTCCCTGCCGAGGTAGTCCGCGTGCCAGTTACCCTTCTTGAGCTGGGCCTGCTTCGCCGCCCATTCGATGGCCGCGTCCAAGTCGCCGAACTGATCGACCAGGCCAAGCTGCCGGGCCGAGCCGCCGTCCCATACGCGGCCCTGGCCAAGCTCGTCAGCCCGCGCGCGGGAGATGCCGCGGGACTCGGCCACTAGCGAAAGGAAACGCTCGTAACCGGATTCGACAGTCGCCTGCAGCACGGCCTCTGCCTCGGGTGTAAGCCCGGCGAAGAGGTCTGGCTGGCCCGAAAGACCAGTCGTCTTGACGCCGTCGGTGGTCACGCCGAATTCGGCGAGAGCGTCTTCGAATGTCGGGAGAACGCCAAAGATGCCGATGGACCCGGTGATCGTCTCTGGCTCTGCAAAGATGCGATCGGCCGGGGTCGAAACCCAGTACCCTCCGCTCGCCGCGACATTGCCCATCGACACCACGACCGGAATGTTCCTGGCCTTGTGGCGCAGGATGGCGCGCCGGATGGCCTCGGAACCGGTGACCGTGCCGCCGGGTGAATCGACCCGCACCACCAGCGCTTTGAGATCGTCGTCCAAAGCGTCGTCGAGCAGTTCGACGATCCGCTCCGCCCCTGCCTCTCCAGGGCCGGCCATCCCGTCGCTGATTTCTCCGGCGATAGTGATGACGCCGATCTTCGCGCCCGGGGTCTTGGGTTCGATCGAGGCGTGCCACGCATCGAAGTCAGTATTGGCGAAGGCGCCGGGCGTATCGTCCCAATCGTCCTCGCCCACGATCTGCGCCACGCGCTCGCCCCATTCGGTGCGAGTGCCGGTGCGATCGACCAGGCCCGCGGCCACTGCCGCCGCCGCGAGGTCGCCCTTGCTCGCGGTGAGCCAGGCGGGAATGTCGGTGGTGGCCATGGCGATGTTGGCCTGCGGCCGCGCCTGGCGGACGTTGGCCTGCCATTCCTGCCACAGCGAGCCGTAGAGCTGCTCGTAGTTCTCGCGCGCCGCGGGTGACATCCCGCCGAGCAGGTAAGGTTCGACCGCGCTCTTGTAAGTGCCGACGCGGAAAACGTGCGCGTTGACCTTCAGCCGTTCCAGCAGGCCGGCGTAGTAGAGCCGCTCACCTCCGGGTCCGGTGATCGCCGCGCCACCCATCGGATCGACCCAGACTTCGCTGGCATGCGCAGCGAGCATCATCGAATCGTCGCTATAGGCGACTGCGTAGGCGAGCACCGGCTTCTTGGTCGTCCGGAAGCGGTCGAGCGCCTCGCCGATTTCCTGCATATGGACGTGGCCGCCGCCAAGGAAGGTCGAAAGGTCGAGAGCTATCGCCTTGATCCGCTTGTCCTTTGCCGCCTCATCGATCGCGCGCACCACGTCGCGCGCCGCAAATTCACGCGTTGGCACGGCGGAGGAGAGGAGCAAGGTCAGCGGGTCGACCGGCGAGACTTCCTCCACCACTGCGCCGTCGAGGTCGAGCAGCAGCGCCCCTTCGCGCACCACGCCGGGGCTGGGGCGAGAATTGAGGATGGCGAAGATCGCGGCGAAGAACAGCAGCAGGAACAGTAAGGCGAGCGCGTCCTTGATGCCGACGAGCAACCGCCAGACTTTGCCTGCAAAACTCATCCTATGCCCCTGTTTCCGCAAATCTTCCGTTGAACCGCAATCTAGGGGGCCTGGCGCTCCGGTTCCAGTCGAAACCGTGTTTTGCCCGCCGAGGCGACTTGCCAGTGCGGGGGGCAGGCCCTAAGGGCTCGGCTTTAATGACATCGGCGAACACCCCACCTTTCGCAGGCCGCTATCCGGCCGGTGCGCTGGCCTTTCCGCACCGCAGCCTGCTGGGCATCGGCCAGCTCGAAACCCACCAGATCCACTACCTGCTGGACGAGGCGGAACAGTGGGTTGAGCTTAACCGGCAATCGAAGAAACATACTGACAGGCTTGCCGGTCTCACCATCATCAACGCCTTCTTCGAAAATTCGACGCGCACGCTGCTGAGCTTCGAGATTGCCGGCAAGCGCCTAGGCGCCGACGTGGTCAACATGCACGCCGCGCAGTCGAGCGTGAAGAAGGGCGAAACGCTGATCGACACTGCGATGACTCTCAACGCGATGCGCGTGGATGCGATCGTGATCCGCCACGGCAGCTCGGGCGCGGTCCAGCTCATTGCCGAGCAAGTCGATTGTCCAGTTCTCAACGCCGGGGATGGGCAGCACGAACACCCCACCCAGGGCCTGCTCGATGCCCTGGCCTTGCGTCACGCCTTGCGTGCGCGAGGCCGGCAGGAATTCAATGGCCTCGTGGTGACGATCTGCGGCGACATCCTGCACAGCCGCGTAGCCCGCTCGAATATCCTGTGCCTGCAGGCGCTGGGCGCCGTCGTGCGAGTCTGTGCCCCGCCCGCGCTGATGCCCTCCGGGATCGAGGCCATGGGGGTGGAGACGTTCCACGACTTCAATGCCGCGCTCGAAGGCGCCGAGGTGGTGATGATGCTGCGGTTGCAGAACGAGCGGATGCAGGGCCAGTTCATTCCCAGTCCGCGCGAGTACCGCCATCTCTACGGCCTCACCGCCGAGCGGCTGGCCCGCGCCGCGCCCGATGCCATCGTCATGCACCCGGGACCGATGAACCGCGGAGTCGAGATCGACAGCACCGTGGCGGATCTCGCCGGCCGTTCGATCATCACCGACCAGGTCGAAATGGGTGTTGCCATCCGCATGGCCTGCCTCGACGTGCTGACGCGACGAGCCCGCGGTGTGGAGGGTTGGGCATGAAGCCGTCGCGCCCACTCACGATCACCGGCGGCCTGCTGGTCACTCCCTCGGGCGTAAAGGGAGGCACGATCCGTTGCGTCCAGGGCATGATCGAAGCTGTGGGCGAAGCTCGGCCCCAAGACGGTGACGAGCATGTCGACGCAGGCGGACAAATTGTCGCCCCCGGGCTGGTCGACTTCGGCGTCTTTGCGATCGACAAGCCGGCATTCCATTTCGGCGGCATTACCCGCGCCGCGTTGATGCCCGACGAGTCGCCGCCGCTCGACCACCCCGCCAGGGTGCGGTTCGCCGCTTCGAGCGGCAAGCCCGACCTCTGGGTTCACCCGCTGGCCGCCGCCACCGTGGCGCTGGAGGGCGAGCACCTGGCTGAGCTGGCGTTGATGCGCGAGGCCGGGGCACGGGCCGTGGCCACTGGCCGGTCGTGGATCGCCGATAGCGGCGTCATGCTGCGCTTGCTGCAATACGCGGCAATGCTCGGCCTGGTGGTCGTCACCCACGCCGAGGATGGCGGCATAGCCGGCACCGCTACCGCGACGGCCGGTGAAATGGCCACTCGCCTGGGGCTGCCCAGCGCGCCAGCGGAAGCTGAAGCGCTCGCTGTCGCGCGCGATATCGCGCTTGCCGAGATGACCGGCGCCCGCCTGCATCTACGTCAGGTCACGACACGCGCTGCGCTCGACCTCGTCCGCGCAGCAAAGAGCCGGGGGGTGGCTGTGACGGCGGGCGTTACGCCAGCGCATTTCATGCTGTCGGACCTGGCGCTACAGGGCTTCAGGACATTCGCCCGTCTCTCGCCGCCGTTGCGTGAAGAAGCGGACCGGCAGGCGGTGATAGAGGCGATCGGCGATGGCACGATCGACGTCATCGCGTCCGGCCACGATCCCCGCGGTCCGGAGGACAAGCGCCTGCCATTCGCGGATGCCACTCCCGGAATGGCCGGGGCCGAAACGCTGTTGGCCCTGGTGCTGACGCTGGTGCGCGATGGGGTGATCCCGATGGAACGGGCCTTCGACCTCGTTGCCCGCAATCCCGCTTCGCTGATCGGGGTGCAGGCCGGCGAATTGCGCGTTGGGGCCGAGGCCGACCTCGCCCTGATCGATCCGGCGAAGCCGTGGATCGTCGATTCGGCGAAGATGGCCGCGACGGCTGGAAACACGCCGTTCGACCGTCAGCCGGTCCAGGGCCGTGTGACCGGACTGTGGAAGGGTGGGGTGCCTGTCGGTTAGTTTCGACGGCTACCGGGCCCGCGTCTTTCGCTTTATGGCGCGGGAATGAAGCTCTCCTGCCACTGCGGTCAGATCCGCATCGACCTCAATAAGCGCCCTGACTACGTCAACGAGTGCAATTGCTCGCTGTGCTGCAAGACGGGTGCCCGCTGGGGCTATTTCCACCCGTCTGAAGTCGCCGTCGAAGGGGCGTCGAGCAGCTATGTCAGGGATGACAAGGACGATGCGGGCGCAGAGATACATTTCTGCCCTCGATGCGGTTCGACAACCCACTTTACCTTGACCGAGAGCGCCGTTTCCCGATTTGGAAATAGCCTGGCTGGCGTCAACCTGCGGCTGGCGGACGAAAACGACCTGGTGGGCATCGAGCTCCGTTATCCTGACGGCCGGGCCTGGTCGGGCGAGGGCGACTTTGGCTACGTGCGCGAGGCCCGCATTCTGGGGCAGCGAACGGGCTGAAATTGAAAGAAAAAACTTTCCTACAAAGCCCGAAGCGGTTCAGGGCCCTGGCGGCTCTTTTACATTGTAAGTTTGTCATCTGCGGGGCTTTGCCGCTCACTCCTCCGGCCCGTAAGCCGGCTTCGCAAGTTGACACTTTTCCCGCCCAAGTTGACACATTATTCCGCCGAGTTCCGGGAAAATTCAGCAAGTTGACAGTTCTTGGAGCGGCAAGTTGACAGTTTTCCCACGAACCGTGTCACCCCGTCACCCCTAAGGGACAACTTGGCGCTCGCCCACCGTGGTGACGGGACGAAAACAAAAACCCCTCCCGGTTAGGGGAGGGGTCCTGGGTACTCGACCTGCAAAGTGAAAGGTCAGCGGCGCGCGAGTTGCGTGCCGGTTTCGACAGCCCCTGGAAGCGGGCGGCTCTGGTCGTAAGCGAAGCAGGTATTCCCAGAAGCGCGAACCCGGCCACACATGGCCGCCGATGAGGCCTTGGCAAAGCCCGCGGCGGAAACCCGCCAGTAACGCTTGCCCCTGACCACCGCCTCGGTGATCACCATCTGGTGTCCGGAGAGCTCGGGGTACTTACGGGCATAAATGTTCCAGGCGCGCCGGGCGCTCGCTTCACTGAGGAAGCTGCCGAGCTGCACGCGGTGTGTGCCGTTGGCCTGCTGAGCGGAAGCAGTCGCGGGGCGAGCCGGAGCGCGACGAGCAGCCGGTTGCGGAGCGGCGCTCGGGGCGGCCTGTGCCACCTGAACAACCGGGGCCGCGACGTGAGTAGCGCTGACCTGCTGGAGGGCAGGGCGCTCAATTGTCTCGATTCCCGCGTTGGGATCGATCGAAGCGAGAGCCGGAAGTTCCCGAGACGGTTCGGCGATGTCGGTGAAGGCGGGCTCGGCGGTCGGAACGGCGGCTTCGGCGAAGAGCTGCTCGACGGCCGGATTGTTCGCCAGTGCGAGTTGAGTGGGCTGACCGGTGTCGCGCACACCTGATGGCACGTCCAGCAGGGTGGCGACGCGCTGCTGCCAGGCTTCCGGTTGCGCCATCATGGCCCACTCGGTCATGCGGTCGCCGACCTTGTCGGCCGGAACGTCCTGCTGCGCCATAAGGCGGGCTTCGCGCCATTGACCGGCGAGGGCGTAGGAGTAGGCCAGGTTCTGCCGCATCTTGGCGGTGTTCTCGCCGCGGCGGATGGCGTTCGACATCAGCATGATGCCGCGCTGTTGCTGTCCCGAAATCGCCAGCGCCAGGCCCAAGTCGGCAGTGGTAATGTCGCTCTCGTGCGTGTTCAGTAGCGCTGCGGCCTCGGCATGCTTCCCGGCTCCGGCGAGCGCCAGAGCGCGTCCGAGCACCACACGGGGCGAGCTCTTGCCGAGTTCCATCGCGTCACTGAAAGTGGCCGCGGCGGAATCGAACCGCCCGGCATCCAGATAAGCCGAAGCCAGAGTAGCGCGGAAGTCGGCGTTGCGCGGCTCTGCCAGGACTGCGGCCTCGGCGTGGGTGATCGCCTTGTCCTGCTTGCCCTGGGCAAGGGCCTCTTGTGCCATGCTGGCCGAAACGGCCGCGGACGGCGGGGTGCCGGTCGCACAACTTGCCAGGAGCGTCCCGGCCAGAGTGGTCGTCAGGGCGAGGTTGATCCCGCGCTTGTTGGCGATCGTGCGGTTCATGGTCATTGGCCTCTATATCCGTTGCTGTAAGTCACGCTCCACCTGCACAGCGAGTACCTCGACCTCCGGAATCTCTGACAGGAACTTGTCCAACGCCGCCGTGACCAGCTGCTGTGCGCTGCGGTTCATGACCGTGCTCGCAAGACGCAGCTTAAGGTGACGCTTGCCATCGAGGCGCAGCGTGAAAGCTGCACGACGGCCCGCGTCGGTGGCACTGCGGCGTCGGGACTCGGGGCGCTGCGGCTCAGCGGTGACTGCCGTTTCGACAGCTCGCCTTTGACGCAACACCTCGGGTTCGGGCGCGGTGAAGCTGGGATAGTCAGCCCCTTCCGCGGGAGTAACGAGGGCCGGATAATCGGCCTCGTCCTCAAATTCTTCTTCCTCGCCAAGCTCCTCTTCGCTGAACGAGCCGGACGCCGCTGCGGGCGTCAGCGAGTAGATCTCGGCCTTATGCATGGGAGCGGGAAAATCGTCTTCCTGGCCCATGTCGTTCCAACCCAGGTCTTCGAGATCCTGGGCCAGGGCCTGCGCGGTCTGCGCGCCGCCGAGCGACGCCATCTGCGGCCGCATCGCCGGTTTCGCGCCGCCCTTGCGGGCCAGAAGCGAGGGACCGAGCGAAGCGAAATTCTTTGGTTCGCTCATCGTTGCGTCCCCTTCTTACTGGGCGACGCGGCGGCCGAAGCCGCCTTGCGGGCGATAATTGCCAGGGTTTTGAACCGCAGTGCCGGGAGCAGCGAAGACGGTCCGGCGGAAGTTCTTTTCGAGCCGGTCGGCGATGTAGTGCCACAGCGCCACGACTTCCTGCGCGCTACGCCCCTCGGGTTCGACTTCCATGACCGTCCGGCCATCGATCATTGAGGCCGCGTAATCGGTGCGATGGTGCAAGGTGATCGGGGCGACCGTGCCGTGCTGCGATAGCGCCACGGCGGCTTCGGACGTAATCTTGGCCTTGGGAGTCGCGGCGTTGACGACGAAAATCAGCGGCTTGCCCGCTCGTTCGCAAAGGTCGACCGTGGCGCCAACAGCGCGCAAGTCGTGCGGGGACGGGCGAGTCGGGACGACGATCAGTTCTGCCACGGAGATGACTGACTGGATCGCCATCGTGATGGCCGGCGGCGTGTCGATCACGGCGAGCTTGAAACCTTGCTGGCGGAGGATAGCCAGGTCGTTGGCAAGCCGCGCGACGGTGGTCTGCGCAAACGCCGGGTAATCGGCCTCTCGTTCGTTCCACCAGTCAGCGAGAGAGCCTTGGGGATCGATGTCGATCAGGACCACGGGACCCGCCCCCGCACGCTGGGCCTGGACCGCCAGGTGACCCGAGAGCGTGGTCTTGCCCGACCCGCCTTTCTGCGAAGCCAATGCCAATACGCGCAAGACCAATTCCCCCTAATTCGACGCCGGAGACAAGGCGTTTCCGGCCCATTCGACAGTGGAGATCGCAGAACACCCTAAATTTTGGGTTAACTCGGCGGCGCTTTCGGAAATTGCCGCCGGCCATCCCGATTCACAGAAAATCGAGCGGCATAAAGCATTTGCTAATGGCTCATTTACTATCCTGTGGTTCGAACCGACTAACGGAGCCTGGGTAAGCCGCCTTATGTTACCTGACCTGAAGAAGCCGGTCCGCGCCGCCGCCGTGGCGCTCGCCGTATTGGGCGCAGTGCCCGCCTTGGCCGACGTGAGGGCGGGGGTAGACGCCTGGAGCCGGGGAGATTTCGCCCTGGCCGTGCGCGAATGGGAAGCGCCTGCCGCCAACGGCGATGCCGATGCTATGTTCAATCTGGCTCAGGCTTATCGGCTCGGACGCGGAGTGCCCGTCGACTTTGCTCGTGCGGAGTCACTCTATGCTCGCGCCGCAGAGGCTGGGCACATTCGGGCGGCGGACACTTATGGCCTGATGCTGTTCCAGGAGGGCCGCAGGGAAGCAGCGCTGCCTTACGTGCAGGCAGCGGCCCGACGCGGGGACCCGCGCGCGCAATATCTGCTTGGGGTGGCGCACTTCAACGGGGACGGGCTGGACCGCGACTGGGTGCGTGCCTATGCCCTTCTCACTCTGGCCAATGGATCAGGGTTGCCTCAAGCGGCTGTCGCTCTCTCGGAGATGGACCAGGCCATCCCGCTCGATCAACGCCAGCAGGGCGCCGGTCTTGCGATGCAACTGCGTGAGGAAGCGCAGCTCGCCCGAGCAACCGAACTGACCGCGGCCGAACTCGGTCCATCGCTGGCTAGTGCCGGGCCTTCGGCGGTCTCTACCGTGTCGCCGCCCGCAAGCGCATCCCGCTCGGCGCTCGACGACGCGATCCTCGCAACGGGCATGGAAAATCCTGCAGAGGCCGGAGCGAACTTCGCGCTTGGCAGCGCCGATGGAGTCGCGAGTGCACCGGGCGGAACCGACGTGCGGGAAGCAGAACCCGTCGTCGTGGCGTCGATCGAGGCTCATGCCCCCGCAGCAAGGCCGGCACGGGCCCAAGAACGTAGCGTTTCTCCCGGAGCTGCGCGCGAGTCCGCTCAGGCCGCCACCGGCCCATGGCGCGTGCAATTGGGCGCGTTCTCGGTTGCCGGCAATGCGGAGAAGCTTTGGGGCAAGTTGAGCAGCCGGTCCGAACTCAAGGGCACGGAGAGACTGATGGTTCCCTCAGGCCGGGTCACCAAGCTCCAAGCTGGCGGCTTTCCCACTCGCGCCGCCGCCGACGAGGCGTGCCGCTCGCTCCAACGTTCGGGCCAGGATTGCCTTGTGACCCGGAGCTGAAGCACCCTATGGCTCCCCCTTCCGTCGGGGAAGTCCATGAGCGAGTTGGAAGTCGAGAGCGTGACACCCAGCCAGCCAGTCAGTGCGGCTGAGCGTATTGTGGCGCTCGACTTCATTCGCGGTATCGCAGTGCTCGGCATCCTGTTCCCCAACATCGTCGCCTACGGGCATCCCATGTTGGCGTACTATTGGCCCGAGGGCCTGCCGGGCGGGTCAACGGCGTTCGACCGGTACGTGTGGCTGATCCAGTTCGTCCTGATCGACGGAAAGCTGCGCGGCGTCTTCACGCTGCTCTTCGGTGCCGGTTTGATCCTGTTCCTCGATCGTGTGGAGGCGCGGGGCGGTGGTCCGGAGCTGCAAATCAGGCGGCTCGCGTGGCTGGGGGTCTTCGGGCTCGCGCACACTTTTCTAGTTTGGACCGGCGATATCCTCCTGCTCTACGCTGTCGCCGGATTTGGCGCCCTTCTGATGACGGGTTGGGATGGGCGAACACAGTTCCGGATCGGGGTGGCCTGGTTCCTGGCCGGAGCTCTGATCTTCTCGGCAGCGATCGGGACCGCCGTCACCGCGGAAGGCTTCCCCGGAATTCCCGATCCGACGCCGATCTCCCACGAACAAGCCCAGCAAGGCGCCGCCAGCTTCGTCAAGGATGCGAACGAGGAAATCGAAGTGACGCAGGCCGGTAGTTGGCCGAAGCTGGTAGCCTGGCGTCTCACTGAAGAGGGGCCGGAGCTACCCTTTGAATTGGTGTTCTTCGCCTTGGTCGAAACCATACCGCTCATGCTCGTGGGCATGGCCCTTTATCGCCTGGGCTTGTTCGACGGACGGCTCGATCAGGCGAGGATGCGACGCTGGGGATGGATCGGCTTTATCGGTGGAGCCGTCTTGACCCTACCGATCGGGCTGTGGGTGATGTGGGCGGGGTTCCCCGTGTTACTGACCCAGTTTGCATTCAATGGCCTGTCTGCGTTCCTCCACTTGCCCATGGTTCTGGGGCTCACCGCCTTGCTCTCGCTTTGGTCCCGGACCGCGGCGCGGGGTTGGCTCGGTGACCGGGTGGTTGCGGCGGGACGAATGGCGTTCAGCAATTACCTCGGTGGTTCGATGCTGATGATGCTGGTCTTCCAGGGATGGGCGGGCGGCTTGTTTGGGCAGTTACATCGAATCGGGATGTTGCCATTGGTCCTTCTAGCTTGGGTTTTGATGCTCGCATGGTCCAAGCCCTGGCTCGCACATTTCCGTTACGGCCCACTGGAATGGTTGTGGCGCTGCCTGACGTATTGGAAATTGATGCCCATTCGCAAATAAGGCTTGCTACTGCGATCCATTCGCATTAGTTCGGGCGCGTCATGTACATCTGCGTTTGCAATGCCGTTCGGGAATGTGAACTCCGCCGCGCCGCCCAGCGCAGCTGCGGAAATGCCGAGCGAGTCTATGAAACTCTCGGCAAACGCCCGCAATGCGGCCAGTGCCTTGAAGAGGCTGACGAGATCATTTTCGAAGAGCGACTGTGCAGTTCGCAACTCGCACTCGCAGCCGCGTGATTCGATCCTGACAATCATTCGCAAACCTCAGGATTTCTGGGGTTTTCTGCCAGTTTAGGGTTGCCTCCTGGGGTGTCGCTGGCGGATAATGCGCGCATGCAGGAGAATGCGCGATGAAAGGTGATCCGCAGGTCATCGACTACCTGAACAAGGCGCTCACCAACGAGCTGACGGCGATCAACCAGTATTGGCTGCACTATCGCACGCTGAACCACTGGGGCGTGAAGAAGCTCGCGGAGTACGAGCGGCACGAATCGATCGACGAGATGAAGCACGCCGACACCTTGGCGGAGCGAATCCTGTTTCTCGATGGGCTCCCCAACTTCCAGGCTCTGCACAAGATCAAGGTGGGCGAGACGGTCGAGGAAATCCTCAAGGCCGATCTGGCGCTAGAGTATGAGGCCGTCCCATTGCTCAAGGACGCGATCGCTCACTCAGAAACCGTGCGAGACTACGTCAGTCGCGAGATATTCGAACGCATCCTCGAAAGTGAGGAAGAGCACATCGACTTCCTCGAAACCCAGTTCGACATGATCGAGCGGATGGGGCTGCAGAACTACATCCAGCTTAACTCGGAAGCACCGGAAGCGGACTGACGCGGTGGCGGCACGGCTGTTGCCGAAAAGGCACAACGTCGACCGTCATAGTCCTGCAATCGAACCGACCGTAAAGCGTCATTAGCCGTCCCTAGAGGGCCCTTCGTCACATGGACGGAGGACACTAATGAGACTTTGGGGGCACCTTTCGAACGGTGCAGCATTCACCGCGATCGCACTTGCGTTTACGCTGCCCGCACAGGCGCAAGTCGCTGATAGCGCCGACGAGGATGTGAGCGAAACTTCGCAGCCGCAGACCAGCAGCCAGATCGTGGTTCAGGCCGACATCGGCTTCCGCAATCGCAGCGAGGGCGCCGAGCCGGTTCTCGTTTATGACGAGGATTACTTCCAGCGCTTCGAGCCGCTGACCGCCGGTGATGCGCTCAAGCGCGTTCCCTCGGTCACTTTCCTCTCGGACGTCATCGAGAGCGACGGCCCGCGCCTACGCGGCCTCGATCCGGGTTACACCCAGATCCTGATCAACGGCGAGAGGGTTCCCGGCCCCAATCCAGACCGTTCGTTCTTCCTCGACCGTATTCCCGCTGAGCTTATCGAGCAGGTCGAGATCGTCCGCTCCTCTTCGGCCCGCCGCACGGGCGACGCGGTGGCTGGCACGATTAACATCAAGCTGCGCGACGCGCTGGCGCTCGACGGCGGCTATATCAAGGGCGGAGGGATCCTGTTCGATGATGGCGAACTGAAGCCGACCCTCGGCCTGTACTATGGCGGCGCGCTCGGGCCGGGCCGGGTGCTTGTCGGCGCAAACCTGCAGGGACGCTATAATCCCAAGGAGAAGCTAAGCCTGCGCTACTCTAACGACGGTGAAAACCAGCCCGTCTTCGACAACCGAGAAGACCAGAGCGATATTCGCGACGGCACCGACTACGCCTTCAACGGTAGCTATATTCTTGAGTCGGACACGACCACGGTCGAGTTCAGCGGCAACTATGTCCGCACGGACCGTGCAGAGACCGAGCGCAGCTTCGAGTATAACGTCATTTCCGGCACCCCGGGGCCGGTCGAGTCCGAAGACGACAATAACCCGGGCCTTCTGACCGACGCCCACCAGCTCGAAGATATCGATCAGGAGAACTGGGCATTTGCGGCAAAGCTCGCCCATGAATGGTCGCTCGGCAAGACCACGTTCAAGGCGAACCTCGCGCGCTTCGACGACAATGTCGACTCGACCGAGACCGAACTCGCGTTCGACACTGAAGAGGGCGATGATCCCGAATGGGAGAGCAAACTCACCGCTCAGCATAACGATGACCAGGAGCTGTCATTCGCGTTGGATCACGAGATCCCGGTGTCGATGGACATCAACTTCGTGGTGGGCGGTTTCCTGCAGGACAAAGATCGCGATACCAACATCGCCGAGACGAAGCAGAAAGGCGGACTCGATAACCGCGACTGGGATCAGTTTACGGACTCTCCGGTCGACCTCATCGGTTCGTTCGACGATCCTGAAGCTGAAGACCTCAGTTCCATCAGCGAGAAGCGGCGCGACCTTTACGCGCTGTTCGAAGGCGATCATGGCGTGGTGAGTTGGGAAGCCGGTGTTCGCTGGGAAAGCACCAGGACCCGCATCACGGATCTCATCGAGAATGCCGTGGTCGAAAACGATTACGATCACTTCCTGCCGTCGGCCTCGCTCAAGTACGACATCGGCATGGGGCGCTTTACGCTCTCTGGCGCCCGTACCGTTCGCCGGCCCCAGTTCGACTATCTTACGCCCGCGGTGTTGGTGGAGGAAATCGGCGACAACGATTTCCAGGGCAATCCGCTACTTCTGCCAGAGAAGGCTTGGGGCGCTGATTTCGGCTACGAGCACCACCTGGGCCGTACCGGAGTAATCGGGGTAAACGTGTTCTACCGAAAGGTTGAAGATCTGGTCGAACTGGCGACCGTGTTCGACGAGGATGGCGTTCCCGTTCCCGGCCAAGAGGGCGGCATCGTCCTTCAGCCGCAGAACGTTGGCAGCGGCGAGGTTTACGGCATCGAGTTCGACCTTTCGGCAGATCTGGGCTTCATCGGCCTTCCCAACACCGGTGTGTTCGGCAACCTCTCGGTGCTCGACAGCTCGGTCGAGGACGTCTTCGGGGAACGTCGTTTCAATGACCAGTCGGACCTGGTGTACAACTTCGGCGTGATCCAGAACCTGCCGAAGGTGGGCGTTGCGTTCGGCGCGACTTACCGCAAGCAAGGCTCAGCCTTCGGCCGCGTCCTGACCGAGGAAGTGACTACCACTTACGGGGCGGATCTGGAGATCTTCGTCGAGAAGCGCGTCGGTGACAGCTTTACCATCCGTGCGGTGGGTTCGAACCTGCTCGACGGTAAGAAGAAGGAAGCCTTCAACAAGTTCGACTCGATCGAAGACCAGGTGGTACGCGCCTTCGACGAATACGAACTTGAGAGCGAACGGGCGGGACCGGTGTTCCAGCTCGTCGGCCGGTACGCGTTCTGATGCGCGGCCTGGTCATCGCGGCCCTTCCGGCGAGCCTCGTGCTCGCCGGATGTGCCACCACGCCGCCCGCAGGCCTGCCGCCGGTCGCCGTCACGGCGGTGACTGAGACCGAGCCGGTCGGAACCGCAAATGCCGACGCGGCTGACGACCCGGCGATCTGGCGCAATGCGACAGACCCGTCGGCGAGCCTCATCGTCGCTACCGACAAGAAGTCCGGCCTCCTGGTCTACGACCTCAGCGGCCGGACTCGCTTCACCGACAATTCGGGCCTGCTCAACAACGTCGACCTGGCCACCATGCCCGACGGCCGAGTCATCGTCGTCGCGAGCGACCGCAACGATCCGATGAACGCCAAGTTGCGCATCTGGCGGCTGGATACGGCCAATGCGCGTCTCGAACCGCTCGGCGCGGTGTCGGGCGGCACCGGTGAAGGCTATGGCGTTTGCCTCTGGCGGAATGGCGACGACCTGATTGCCTATTCCGTGCTCAAGGAGGGCACGATCCACGAAGTGCGGATCAACCTCAATGGCGCGCCCACGGGTGAGCCGCAGCGGACGATGAAACTCGCCACCCAGACCGAAGGGTGCGTGGCGGATCCCTCCGATGGGACCCTCTACGTGGGTGAGGAGGACGTCGGTATCTGGAAGTTCGCTCCCGGTTCGACCGAGGGTGCCCTGGTCGCGCCGATCGACAACAAATACCTCGTTGCCGATGTCGAAGGCCTGGCTCTGCTTCGCACCCAGAATCGGGCAGTGCTGGTAGCTTCCAGCCAGGGCGACAATGCCTACGCCGTCTTTGCGCTTCCCGAGATGACGCCGCTCGGTCGGTTCAAGATTGCTGGCGGTCGGGTCGGATCGGTCGAGGAAACCGACGGTATCGAACTTGCTGGCGGAAGCTTCGGGCCTGACTTTCCCGACGGCCTTTTCATCGCGCAGGACGGCCACAACCAGCCTGCCGCGCAAAACTTCAAGCTGGTCTCCTGGGCCGCAGTCAAAGCGGCCCTGGGGTTGGATTGAAGAACGCCTCTTCCATAGGGAGAGGACTGTACGATCTACAATGGGGGGTCGGGGGCGGCCGCGCAGAGCCGCCCCCCGATTTTTTGCCGTCAGGTCCGGACGCGCGCCGTCAGGTAGAACCGGCGACCCGGCTCCGGAAACCCATCGGTCAGATAGTAAAGCTCGTCGAACGCATTGCGTACTCCAGCGCCTAGAGTGACCTTGTCGGTCACGTCGTAGTCGACACGGAAGTTCGCCAGCACATAACCGCCGGTGCGATAGTAGGTCGTGCCCGCGGTATTCACCGTCCAGCGGTCCGAGGCCAACTCCACGTTCGGCAGGACGTGGAGCCCTTCGACTGGCTGCCATTCGACGTAGACGATACCCTTGTGGGTCGGCACACCGGTCGGCTCGAACGCGGCGTTCGAAGGGTCCTCGTAGTCTCGCTTGATGAAGGTATAGTTGGCACCCGCGGTGAGCGAGGCGGCGATGCGAGCGTCGAGCGACAGCTCGAGCCCGTAGTACTCGGCGCTACCCACGTTTCGGCTCTGCGAGACGGCCTGACCTTCGTAAATGAACGGGAAAGACACGATCGCGTTCGAGATGTCCGAGTAGAACAACGCGCCTTCGGCATGGACCTTACCGACGTCGGTCGTTGCGCCTATTTCGTAGTTCACCGCCCGCTCGGCTTCGAGATCGGGGTTGGACACGGCGCCGCCAAAGCGCGAGCTGAAGCGTTCGAAGATCGTCGGGAAGCGGGATCGGGAGGAAATGCTGGCGTAGAGCGATGTGGTTTCGTTCGCCTGCCATTCCAGGCGGCCCTGCACGTTGTAGGCATCGGCATCGCGGATGGGATAATCGAACAGCACCGGCGTCGAGCCGCCGCCCGGCACTGTGCCGTACTCTTCCGCCCGCTTGAGATTTCGCCAGTCGTAGCTCGCCCCGACCGTGAGGGTGAAGGCGGGTGCCAACTGGCCTGAATACTCACCGGCGATGCTCTAGGTGTCTTCCTTGTTGGTCTGGGGCGGCTCCACCGCTCCACTCGGGAAGGACTGCTGGAATTCGACGTGCTCGTCGCTCCGGTAGTGCAAGGCGATGCTGAGCAAGTCGGTGTCGCTGAAGGCATAACCAAGCTCGGCCGAACCTCCCCAAGCTTCGTCCTCATAGTACGAATTGAACGCGCGTGGACGGGTCTGGGTGGTCTGGGTCGCGTCGTCGAACGCGCTCAGCAGGTTGTCGAACCCGTTGCGATAGGCGCGGGTCTTGAGCGTAAGCTGATCGGTAATCGCCGTGGTCGAGAGCCAGTAGATGCTGTCGATATTCCAGTACGGCCAGCTCCAGTTGCGCTGGCTCGCGACCGTGTCGGACACGTGGAGCGGGGCGTTCTTGGAACCTTCCTGGCGGGTGTAGCTGATCGAGTACTCATCGGTTGCGTTGGGGGTGAAGGCGACCTTGGCGTTGAAACGCCAGTCTTCGGTCTGCGAGAAATCGCGCTCGCCGCCATCTTCGCTGGCTGTCGGGGCGAAGCTGCCTGGCAAGTCCCAGTGGTCTTGCTCGTTCCGGGTATAGCTCGCCTGGGCGTACCACTTATCCTGACGGGTGCCGACCAGAGCGAAGGCCGTGTAACCGGCGTATCCCAGGTCGCGGTCGAGGTCGAGCGATCCGCGGGCCTCAGCTTCGAATTCCTGGGTAGGCTTGCGGGTCACCAGGTTGACCGCGCCGCCCATGGCACCTGGGCCGTCGAGAACCGAAGCATAGCCCTTGGCCACCTGGATCTCGGCAAGGTCGGGGGTGAGAAAGCGGCCGTAATCGAGCCGGTTGTCGGCCGGGAGATAGACCCGGATGCCGTCGATCGAGAGTGGCACCTGGAAACGGTCGAAGCCGCGGACGAACAGCAGCCGCTCGTTGCGCGATCCGCCCGAGTTCGAGGCGTTGACGCCGGGCAGGAGGCTGGCGGCTTCGTCGAGCGTATTGCGATAAAAGCTCTCGATCGCTTCCTGGTCGATGGTCTCACTGCCGATCACCGCGTCTTCCCGGGCGGGAGCGCGCACGATGATCTGGCCGAGACCGAAGGCGGTGTCATCCGCGGACGCCTCTTGGGCATGAGCGACGATGGGCAAAAGGCTAACGGCACAGGCAGCAGCGGGCAGCAGGCGTAAACGCACGAAATTCCTCCCTTTTACGGATATCAGCGTTGCGGCTTGCAATGCTGTATTCTGACGAATATGGCGCGCGCTATATTCAGCAAGATATAGTATGTGAAGGGGGTTCGATGAGAATTATTTTGGCTGCGTTTGCGCTCTTGACCGCAACCGGCACGACGGCAGCGGAGCCCGAAGCCTGTCCGCCTGCGCCCACCGCGCCACCACCGCATTTCTCGAGCTGGTCGGAGCCACGCGCACTGCCGTCAGTGACCAAGGCCGAAGACCTGGAGCAGGCACACTTCGCGGCGGGGGAAGCTGTCGAACTGCAGCTGCACCCTGATGGCGAGGTGGCCTACCAGACCCTGCCGCAAGGCGCGGGGGAAGCAAAATCGTTCGGGGGCATGGCCCGCTTCTCAGTGACCGAGGCCGGGCTGTACTCCGTCGGCCTGGGCGCGTTCGCCTGGGTAGACGTGGTCCGGAATGGGGTGCCGCAGAAGACCTCGACGTTCGGCCATGGCCCAGAATGCACGGGCATCCGCAAGGTCGTCAGCTTCCAGCTCGAGCCGGGCGACTACACCCTGGAGATATCCGGCAACGAGCAGGCGAGCATCCGCGTCCTGGTTGGCAGGGCCGGCTAGCTTTCGCGCATACTAGAGCCGCAGCCAATCCGTGCTAGTCTCGCCGCAAACATGTCGGGGAGGGACGGGATGATAGCGAAGCGCATGGCCGCAAAGGCGGTCGTGGGATTGGCTCTGGCGTCAATGGCTTTCGCGCAAGCCGTCGGGCAATCCGGTGCTACGTTCGAGCCCGTCACCGACGCGATGATCCAGCAGCCCGACCCCAAGGACTGGCTGAGCTGGCGGCGCACACTCGATTCCTGGGGCTACAGCCCGCTCGACCAGATCGACCGCGCGAACGTCAATCAGCTGCGCCTGGTCTGGGCACGGCCGCTCAACGCCGGCTCACAAGAGGGCACGCCGCTGGTCCACGACGGCGTTCTCTACTTCCCGGAGCCAGGCGACGTGATCGCCGCAATCGACGCGAAGTCCGGCGACGTGCTGTGGGAGCACCGCCGGGCCGTACCGGAGGATGTCCGCCAGTTCCTCACCGTGCCGGATACCAAGCGCAACATCGCTATATACGGCAACCTGATCATCGCCAGCAGCTCCGACGACTTCATCTACGCCCTCGACGCGCGCACCGGCGAGCAGGTCTGGGAGACGAAAATCCTCGATTACAAGCGCGGTGCCAAACAGTCTTCGGGCCCGATCATCGCCGATGGCCTGGCGATCACGGGGCGCTCGTGCGAACCCGAAGGCGGGCCGGACGCTTGCGTCATCACCGCGCATGATGCGCTCACCGGTCGCGAAGTCTGGCGCACCAGCACGATCGCTCGCGGCACGGATCCAAACAGCGCGACATGGGGCAGTGTGCCGGAAGAGAAGCGCCAGCAAGTCGGCGCCTGGATGATCGCCAGCTACGACCCGCAGCTCAAGCTGGTCTACATGGGCACATCTGTCAGCGCCCCGGCGCCCAAGATTTCGCTTGCGGGCAACGACTTCGACTACCTGTACCACAACTCGACCCTGGCGCTCGACGTGAAGACCGGGAAGATCGTCTGGCATTACCAGCATATCGTCGATCACTGGGACCTCGACCACCCGTTTCCACGCATGCTTATGGACGAGGAAGTCGCGCCCGATCCGGCCGAGGTCAACTGGATCAATCCGAAGATCAAGCGCGGCAAGACTTACAAGGTCTTGACTGGCGTGCCGGGCAAGACCGGGGTGGTATACACCCTCGACCGCGAGACCGGCGAGTTCCTCTGGGCCCGGCCGACGATCTACCAGAACGTGGTCCAGGCGATCGACGGCAAGTCAGGTCGCGTCACGGTCAATCCCGCCACGGTGTTCACCGAATATGGCAAGGCGGCCCTCGTCTGTCCTTCCGCCTCCGGTGGCGCGAACTACCAGGCTCCGGCCTACAGCCCGCTGACGAAGACGCTGTACTTCCCGGCGCAGAACACCTGCGCCATGGTCTCCGCCGTGGCGCCCAGCCCAGACGGGGCCGGTGTCTACGGTATGGCGGCGCGGGCCCAGCTTGCACCGGGAGCCGACGGCAATGTCGGAGTGATCCATGCGGTCAATGCCGTCACCGGCCTGACCGAATGGACATACGCGCAGCGGGCTGGAATGCAGTCGCTGATGACCACTGGCGGCGGACTCGTCTTCGCCGGGGACGCCGGCGGGCGCTTCCGGGCCATGGACGACCGGAGCGGCGCGATCCTGTGGGAGGTCAATCTCGGCTCTTCCGTCACCGGCTATCCGGCAACGTTCGAGGTCGATGGGCACCAATACCTCGCCGTCTCCACCGGGCGCTGGCTCAGCGATGTATTCACGCCCGAACTGATCCACGGCGGACAGAACACGCTTTACGTTTTTGCCTTGCCGGACGCGGGAATAGGTCATCGTGGTCCGGTGAAGGCCCCGATCGATCCCGCGGCGAGGGTGACCACCAACGATCCCGCGCTAGATGTGGCACCGTCGCGGAACGTGAGCGACGGCGTGTTCGGTTTCGCCCAGGCCACGGCCGGCAAGGCGGTCTACGAAACCCGTTGCGCCGCCTGTCACGGCGCAACCTTCACGCCCGGGCCCGGTGCGCCTCCAGTCCAGGGCGCCGCCTTCCTCGCCAACTGGCGCGGGCGGACCATGGCTGATTTTGTCACCCTCGTGCGCACCACAATGCCCCCGGGTGCCGGGGGATCGCTGCCCGAGACGGAATACCTCGCGGTGGTGGCCTACTTGCTGCAGGCCAACGGGTTCCAACCAGGACAGTCGCTGACCGGCGACGAGGCGACTTTGCGGGGAATTGGTTTCGGTAGCTAGAGTTCGTCGAACTCAGCAAAATCCCGGAGATACAGGCGGGTTCATCCTCAGCATATTGGGTGGCACCATCAACGGGACGAACCGCCCCATGATCAATTCCATCGCCCTTCCGACCGACTTCTCGGACGCTGGCACGACTGCGTTCGAACACGCGCTGAGATTGGCGATGCTCAACCGCAGCCGCCTCGACCTGCTGCATGTGCGCCATCCGGAAGAGCCTCCCAGATGGCAGGCGTTTCCGCGCGTTCGCGAAGTGCTGCATCGATGGAACTACCTGGCTGAGGATGCGCCGGTGGAGGACATCCTGGCGACCACCGGTGTCGAAGTGCGCAAGGTCGATATCCGGGATGGCGACGCGGGCGACGGGTTATCCAACTATCTGCACGAACATCGGCCCGACCTGCTGGTGATGGCCAGCCGTGGGCATGCCGGTCTCGAGAGGTGGCTAAAGGGATCCGTTTCCGCCGAGATCTTGAGGGAAACGCTGGTTCCGACGCTGGTTCTGGGCCCGGAGGCGCGTCCTTTTGTGGCCTCGGACTCTGGCGTGATGGAGGTCGGAATCGTTTTGGTCCCTGTCGATCACCGTCCTTCGCCCAACGGCGCGATCGCCAAACTGCAGTCGCTGACGAGCGCGCTGGAGGTGACGTTCGACTTTGTGCACGTGGGCACGGACGCGCCTCGGGTAGAGGATGGTAACGGAGCGCCCCTGCCCGTTCGCACAGTCGAGGGCTCGGTGGTCGAAGCTCTCGTGCTGGAAGCCGACAGCGTGAATTTGATCGCCATGCCCACGGAGGGGCGCAACGGATTCCTCGATGCCATCAGGGGCAGCACGACCGAGCGGCTAATCAGCGAGGTCGGATGCCCGGTGTTGGTCTTGCCGGTATCGAAATAGCCTTAGCTTTCCGCCCAGGCGCGTTGCTACTGATGGGAAGCAATTATATTATTTCGGTTAAAGATGGAATGACCGATAATAGAGCCGGGGTAGGGGATGAAGAACGTCTTCACAACCGCCATAGTACTGGCAATGATCGCGGTTCCCGCGACTGCGCAGGAAGCGGCACAAGAGGCGACTGCCGACACTGCAAAACAAGAGAAGAAGATCTGTCGTTCCGAAAAGATGACAGGCTCACTTACTCGCCGCACCAGAATTTGCCTGACTGCTGCGGAGTGGCGTGATTTCAACACAAGGAACAAGCGCGGGTTGGACGACTTCAATCGCAGCGCATCGGGCGGAAAGATGTGTTATCCGAACCCCATGGACCCCCATCAGGGCTGCCCCGGCTGATGCAGGATCCTCCGGCTAGTACGGAGCGAGACAAAAGAATCGCTTGCCCTGACACCGGTTTGTTTTGAGCCCTTGAGATGCCTCAGACAGAACCCGACCGCTCGTTCGGGTTTATCCCGATAATCAATTGGAAGGGCGCGCGATATTCATTGTCTCATCAGCCGAAAGGGAAGTCTGATGTGGCAAAATCTTTGGTCGTTCCTCGTGAGTGTTACTATCATTTTCGCGTTCGTCATGTGGTTCTGGCTTTTGATCACGGTGATTGGCGATCTCATCCGCCGGGGTGATGCAGGCGGGTTCAAGAAAGTGCTGTGGGTCATCCTGCTCTTCATCACGCCATTCCTGGGCGTATTTCTCTATTTGTTGACGCAGTCGAGAGGCATGGCGGAACGCAATGACCTCCAGCGAAGTCAGGCCCGCACCGAGTTGCGCGAATTTGTCGGTTACAGTCGGGCGGATGAGTTGGAGAAGCTGGAAAAGCTCAAGGCATCCGGCGTGATCAATGCGGAAGAATTCACGAAGCTTCGAGGCCAGGTGTTGGCGTGACGAGCCTATAGGCGCGGCCGGCTGCATGGGGCCCCAGTCAAGAGGCGAGATGTCGTGAAACGTCTCAAGATTTCTCACAAGACAGAGTATTTCTATAACACCCCGGTTTCATTCGGACCGCATCGCATCATGATGCGCCCGCGTGAGGGACACGACATCCGCATCGTCGATGGCCGTCTCGAAGTTGAGCCGGAAGCGACCGTGCGTTGGTTGCGCGACATCTACAACAACTCCATCGCCATCCTTACGTTCATGGAGCCGTCGGACAAGTTGAGCATCATGGGCGAAGCGGAGATCGACTACCTGCGCGATAGTCCCATCGAATGCCTGATCGAGCCCTACGCGCGTCTTTTCCCATTCCAATATGCACCCGAAGAGCAGATCGAACTGATCCAGTATCGCCTACCCAGCTATCCCTACGACGGCACGGTGCTGCACGATTGGCTGGAGGATCTTTACCGTCACGGCAGCGGCGAGATTATGGAGACGTTCGATCTTCTCGGCATGCTCAACTCGCATATCTACAGCTCGTTCAAATACATGAACCGCGAAGAACACGGAACTCAGCCGCCCTGCGAAACGCTCTCGCTTGGCACGGGATCCTGCCGCGACTTTGCGGTGCTGATGATGGAGGCGGCGCGGTATTGGGGCTTTGGCGCGCGTTTTGTCACCGGCTACATCCAGTTAAGCGAAGGTCAGCACGGTGCCTCGCACGCGTGGACCGAGATCTACATACCCGGCGCCGGCTGGCACGGGTTCGATCCCACCAACAACAAGATGGTCGGGAGTGAGCACATCCCCGTTGCGGTAGCCCGCGAACAGGAGAAGGCCTGTCCTGTTTCCGGAGCGTGGGCAGGCCCGGCGAATGCGTTCGACCGCATGGAGGTCTCCGTCCACACGACCGCGGTGTAGAGCCCAGTGAAACCCAGCGGGTTTCGCCTCTCCGTGGCCGTCGCCACGGAGAGGCGGGGGGGGGTCCTAGAAACCGATGCGCAGCGTGCCGAGCAGGGATAGGGCGGTGTTGCCGTTGCGGTCTTCCACGCCGACCTCCCCGTCCATTTCGAAACGGTCTGTCCCGCCCATCATCCGGGCGCGCGCAAACCAGCCGCTGTCGTACTGTTCCGGCTGCAACGTGAAGGGGGTGCCACCCTCGAAGCGCGCGGTCGTCGCACCGAGGGTGCCACCAGCTATTTCCCGCCAGCCGCCTTCGGCTTCGACGCGGAACCAACGATTGTCATGGCTCGGCGCACGCCACAGCCCGCCACCGCCGCGGCCGACGAAGTCGAGGCCGACCGCAAGGCCGCCGTTCACTGCCAACTGGTCGCTGTCGCGGTCATCGACGATGAGGTCGAAGCCCTTGCCCCCGCCCGTCTCGGTGTAACCCTCTTCATCAAGCTTGATGTAGTCGGCCGTTACCGAAGGTCGGAAGAAGAACTTCCCGGCGTGACCTTCGTAGGAAGCGCCGCCGCTCAGGGTGAAGACCGTGCCGTCCCATTCGCCCTTCGCGGTCTTTGTCACAGCCTCGCCATTGGCGGTGCCACTGAAAGTACGGCTTCCGCTGAAGTTGGAAAGACCGATGGACGCGCGGGAAAACGCGCTGAAGTCGCCCCAGTTTCCGCGCCAGTAGCCCGCCAGTTCCCAATTACGCGACTCAACTTCGCGCAGGTCGCCATCGTCATGGACACTCCAGAACCAGGCTGCCGAAGCACCGAAGCTGCCAAGACCCGTGTCGATCTCGCCGGCCGCAGAGAAGCCCATGCCACCCACGTCGTAGGCGGCGGTCACGCCGATGTCCTTGCTGCTGGTCCAGCCGGCGGTGCTCAGGATGATGTCGAGACCACCCAGCGAGTAGACCGGGTTGGCCGGCTGGAACACTTGCCGTGCCAATGTGCGCGAGCCGAGGCTGACGCCCTCGAACGCGCCGCCGGCATGATCGGGCAACATCTGGCCAAGAGTGGCGCGGAACTGCTCGCCAGTCGTGATCCCGAGGAACACGTCTTCGATCTTGTCGTCGTTGTTAAGAGCCGCGAAAACCGCGTTGTATGCGGCGGACTGGGACTGGTTGAGACCCAGCTCCTGAGCAGACCGCTTGGCGATGTCGACCGCGATTGCGTTCGGGCCGGCATTGGTCGCGAGGGTGGCCTTGAACAGGAAGGGGACAAGGTCGGTATTGAACTCGATATCCGAAAGGCCAGTGATCGAGCCCGACTGCAGCACAAGGTAGCGCCCCTCGGCATCCTCCACGTCCGCGATCTTCACCGCCAGTGTCGCGCCATCGGCGAAGCTCGTCGTCCCGCCGACCGTGATGAGCGCGCCGTTGCCGAGGCTCTTGTCGAGGGTGGCGAGCAGCACGCCGTCCGCCCCGACGGCAAGCGATCCGATCGCGGAGGCCTGAGTCGCATTCAGGATGCCCCCGGTTACATTGACTGCGAGGTTGCCGGAATTGACGAGGCCGCCGATGAAAGTAGCCTTGCTGGACAGCGTCAGCGTTCCCGCCCCGCCACCGAAGTCGGCGATGCCTTCGAACTTCGACGTGCCGCCGAGGCTCATGGTGTTGCTACCCGCTCCGAAGAACACCTTGCCTGTCTGCACAGCGTCGCCGGACAGTTTCAGCGCATCGTTGCCATTGCCGAAGTAGACGTTTCCCTTCACCGTCCCGTCAGCGACGTCGAGCGTGTCGTTGCCGGTGCCGAAGCGAATGTCCCCGGTGATCGACGGGGCTGTGATTCCCGCCGCGACGGGCGTCTGCTTGACGGTTGCACCGCTGGTGTTGGCGGACAGGTCGATGGCGATGTTGCGAATGGAATCGGTGGCTGCGCCGCTGGCCGAAATCGCTCCGCTGTTCTCGATCAGGGTCAAGCCGCCACTGCGATCGAGAATGGCCGTTGCCGAACCGCTGGTTCCCGATGCCGTAGCTTTGATCGTGCCATTGTTGCGGATCACCGGCACCGAAGCACCCTGATCGATCAGGATCGCCGTGGCATGGGCTGTCGCGGCATTGCCGCCGACTGCTTCTACCGTACCCGAGATGCGCACGTCCGGCACGGATGCGCCGTCGCCGAAGCGTATCGCCGTCGCACTGGCGCCATTGGATTTCGCCGAAACCGTGCCGGAAATGCTCATGCCGTTGGCGATACTTACCGCGCCGCCACGCCCGCCGATCTGGAGGCCGGTGGCATTCACACCGGAATAGAGGCCATTACCAGCGATCGTACCATCGACGATGAGGCCAAACTTCGAGGCAGTGCCGGCTACCGGACCGATGGCGATGTCGCGATTGGTCGCGCCGATCACCATGCCCGGAGCAGCGCCGACGGAGATGACCGAGGCCGAGCCCTCCTTGGCATCTTCGATTCCGTCATCATCCTCGTCGGCGTCGTTCTTGTCGTTATCCTTGGGGGCGACGGCCAGGACGATGCCTCCGGTGACGTTGCCCTCGATCAGCAGGGCAGGGCCGCCTTGCAGCAAGTCGTCGGCATCGAGACTGGCAGGGTTGGCCGGGGAGGTCGTGTAGCGATAGCCGGTCGAGCCGACGTTGCCTTGCACGACCATGGCACCCGTCACGTCGCCCGCAAAGTGGGCGCCGATGGCGTCCTTGCCCTGGGCGGTCACGGTACCGGCCAGCCGGACGTTTCCGGTAATCGCTTCGGCATGAACGGCGACGCTACGGTCGCCCAGGACGTTGGTGGTACCGTTATGAGTGAAAGCGCCGGTCAGCGGGCCGCCTAGCCAGATGCCCGCCGAATCGTTGCCTTCGACCTTGATCGTGCCGCTATTGGCGATTTGGCCGGAATGGGCCCCGGCGGTACGGATCCCGAACCGGTTGGAACCGAGCGCAAAGGGCCCGTCGAGGTCGCCGTCATTATTGCTGTCCGTGGGCGTGTAGGGTTCGTCGATCGTGATCGTGCCCGAATTTACGATGTCCCCGGTGGTTCCGGCCGCGGCCAGTATTCCGATAGCGCCGTTGGCGTTGCTGATCGCGATCGCGCCGTTGTTGGTGACGGCGTGATTGCTGTCCATCGTCACGGCCGTGCCCGAGGTTGGCTTGACCGAGCCGGCGGCGGCGATCGTGATTGAATCGGGCGTACCGTTCTTCACCGTCGAGGTGCGAACAGGCTGGGTCCTGGCATTCGAGATCGTTTCGGCGGCAGCGGGCGCGGCGAGCGCAAGAACGGCAGCGCTGGCTAGCAGGTAGCGGTACATGGAGTCCCCTCAGGTCGGTTGTCGAACTGAGAGACGGAGACGGTTGGCCCGAACCTTGTCGCGGGCGGAAAAAAGTTCAGAAGTTGGCGTCGACCCCGAGACGGATCGTGCGGGGACGTAGCGGCGTGATCTGGTCGCGACCCACGGCGAAGGGCGTTCCCAGTGCGAAACGGTTGCCTTCCTCGTCAGTGAGGTTGGTCAGACCGACCGAAACTCCGAGATCATCCCGTCCGAGCCGCACGGTGAGGCCGGTATCGAGATAGTCCCCTTGCGTCTCGCCAAGTTCGGGCCCCACCCCAAGGCGCGAGCGCCCAACGTAGTTCGCCCAACCCTGCGCGGCGAGTTCGAGGTTGCTCCCGATGGGTCTCCGATAATCGAACCCAATCCGGCCCGAGAAGCGCGCCACGTTCGGTATTTCCGTGATATTCTCGAGTACAGCGTCAGGCAACTCATCGAGGCGGCCTGAAAAGTTGGGGAAGTTGAGGATCTGCGTGAGGCGCGCAAACAACATCTCGGACGGTTCGTCGATCCGGCCGTCGTTGTAGGTAAGGCCCGCGTCGATCCTGAGTTCGGGGGTTACGGCGACACCGGCTATGACGGTCGCGGACCAAATCCTGCCGTCACCGATATTAGCGGTGCTCGGCAGCCCCGCGCTGTCAATGAAATCGGCCTGAATGTCCTGCCAACGAGTATAGGCCACGTTTGCCGCGAGATCGAACGGGCCGCTGCCGGGACGGCCATGACGCGCGCCCAATTCGAGCGTGGCGATCCGGTCGTTGCGGAAGCGACT
The DNA here is from genome assembly GCF_018599195.1 of Croceibacterium selenioxidans. Lineage (GTDB taxonomy): Bacteria > Pseudomonadota > Alphaproteobacteria > Sphingomonadales > Sphingomonadaceae > Croceibacterium_A > Croceibacterium_A selenioxidans. The sequence goes on from NZ_JAHFVK010000001.1 coordinate 313,087, forward strand.
GACGAAATCACCCGCAATGGCCAGTCCACCAGGTCGGAAGCCCTCCTGGTAGCGCAAGTAGAGCGCGGTGTCGGGCAATACCTCGGCGACCAGCGATGCGGACGGCAGGAACACCTCCTCCGTGCGCGAAGAGGTGATTGCGGCCATCGACAAGGCCAACGCGGCGGCGACGTCTTCGCCTTCGCCACTCAGGCGCGAGCTGGTGTAGCGCCCTCCCGCGGTCGCGATCAGGCCATCCAGCAGACGAACACTTCCTTCGCCGTAACCTGTGAATTCATCGATGACGTTGGTGACGCCAGTGACGGCGCCCGACGTATTCGGCGCGCCGAGCGTGCGCGTCAACCGAGTGCGGTTGTGGGTATAGCTTACTCCCAGAAGCCATCCGAAACGATCTTCGATCGGCTGCCACAGCCGTGTCTCGTTCGCGATCATCTGGGTGTCGTTGTGCTGGACAAAAAGGCGCGGATTCTCTCCCGGCGCCGTGGCGTCGTAGCGCTCTTCGAGATTTTGTCCGGTGATGCCGGTTGAGGACTTGAACTGCACGTCGCCCAGACGGCCCGTCAGCACCAGTTGGCCTTGGGCAAAATCGGTATCGAAGCCTTCGGTAACGGAGGCCGACCGGCTCAGTGGCGGGCCATCGCGGTCGGCATACTGGCTGTCCCGGCCTTCGATCTGCTGCGCAACTCCGAGAAGGTCGACAGTCCAGTCGCCGCCGAGCGCCAGGCGGGCCATGGCCCGACCGCTGTAGATTTGGGTGCGGTTGACATCTTCCTCGCCGAGTAAGGGCTTGTCGATGTAGCCGCCTTGGGTTTCCAGGTTGACGGTGAAGCGCAGCGCGGCCCGCTCGCCGGCCAGCGGCAGGTTCGCCGTGGCGCTGGCATCGGCACCGATCGCCCCGTGTTGGGTCGCGCTGCCGCCGATCATAGCCGATCCACTTGATACGCCCATTTCCGGCTCGTTCGGGACCAAGCGAATGATGCCGCCGAGCGAACCTGCGCCATAGAGGGTACCCTGAGGACCCTCGAGAACTTCGACCCGCTTCATATCGGATAGCCGCAAGTCCGGATCAGGCGAGTTGTAGCTCAGACGCAAGTCACCGAGATACTGGCCGACCGTCGACTGGGTCGGCCCGGTAAAGCTCGAATCCGCGATCCCGCGCACGAACAGCTTGTTTCGGCCGCTCCCGAGATAGGTCGACGAGACCGTCGGCACGCGCTGCATGATCTTCTCGGTTCCACCGACGCCGCCAAATTCCAGCTCCTCTCCATCGAGAAGCTCCACTTGGCCCGCGTAGTTCGCCAGCGTCACTTCGCGCTTGCTTCCGATGACCACGATCTCCGAAGGCTCGGCCGGCGGTGCTTCGCTCGCTGTCGGCATGGGACGAGAGGTGGGTGCCGGAGCCCGCCGGGGCGCGGCTGCCTGGGCCGCCACCAATCGCCAGCCGCTAGACCCGGCCGGTACAGCGCGGGCGCCTGCGGCGCGTGCCAGGCGAGCGACGGCCTCCTGCGCGGAGAACTTGCCCCGGATCGCAGTGACAGTGCGCTTCGCTATCACTCGGTCGGTGATGACGATGCTGGTTCCGGTCTGGCGAGCAATGACGATCGCGGCTTGCTCGGCTTGGCCGGCCGGGGCGCTCACGGTCACCTCTTCGGCATAGGCCGGTGCGCTCGCCACGCAGGCTGCAAGACAGATCCACCTCCCCGCACGCATGACTAGTTAGCTTTGATCTCCCAGACCTCGCCATCACGGCGCACCGACAGCCCGAGCAGCGGACCGAGTGTTTGCGGATCGGCGCGAATCGGATCCACCAGAATGCTACCCGATACACGATGGGTGACGGAGTCTGGCGCGACCTCAAACGTCAGGCCGGTGGCCCGAGTCAAGTCCGCAGCGACGTCTGCCAGACTGGCGTCGTGATACGTCAATCGTCCCTCGCGCCATTCGCCTACCTCTGCGGTGACGATCTCGCCCACGCGATAGTGGCCGGAAGCGGTGTCCAGCGACAGGACTTGCCCGCGCGAGACCTGCACGTTCTGGCTTTGGGGATTGAGCACGACGGCACCTTCCGACACGGCGACGGACAGGGCATTCCGAGCTCGCTTAACGTCGAAGATCGTCCCGACGTCTACCAGCGTCTCGTTCCCCACGGTCACTCTGAACGGTGCCGAGGTATCGTGAATGACGGTGAACAGGGCCTGTCCCTGTTCGAGTGAGGCTACGCGGGGGTCGCTCCGGTCGAGTACGATCCGCGAGCCACCGGCGAGCGCAATCTGGCTGCCATCCTCCAGCTTGACCAGTTGGACCTGGCCCGGCGCGGTCTCCACGGTGTAGCTCCCGCCCCTGAATTGCCAGGCGCCGAAAGCCGCCACCAGAGCCAGGGTCATCGCTGCTGCGCCGCTGATCCACCGGCGCCGCGTGGCTCCTTGAACCGGCAGGTCGTCGTTTTCCGCCTTTGGCGTGGGAGGCAAGACTTCCACCGCTTCGCCAACGGCCGCCACGACCTGGTCGTACGCGACCGAGTGGGCCGGATCGGCCTCGAGCCAGCTTGTGAAGCCGTCCCAGTCGTCGAACTCCGGATCTCCGGTTCTTATGGCCCAGGCGATTGCTTGGTCACGCATCTTTTCGTCCGCCGTCATTCGCCGTGTCTCCTGCAGGCAAGGACGGAGTCGTGGGGTTCAAGCCTCATCGATCTGTTCTTTCAGCTGCGTCAGCGCCGCATAAGCTCGCCGGAGATCGCTCTCGACCGTGCTCAGGCTCACACCGAATTCCTCGGCCACCTGGCGCTGCGGAATTCCATCGACCCGGTGCCGGCGAAAAATGGCGGAAGGCCGATCGCCCAGGGCGGCCAGGGCTTGTGCGACAAGCCGAGCCTGTTGGTGACCGATCAGGTGCCGCTCCACCGAAGGAGCATCCGAAACACCGGGCACGGCACCGTCCTGGGCTTCACTCCACGCATGGTCTCGTCGGAGGGCCTGGCTCGCCGCGCGATAACGGTCGATCATCAGCGTGTCCGCCATGCGGAACAGATAGGACATGGGAGAGGCAACCGGGCCCGAGGTTCCTTTCGCCAATTTCAGCCAGATCTCTTGCAGCAGGTCTTCGGCAGCCTCTCCCGCCCCGCGTGCGACCAGGAAGCGCAGCAGGCGGTCACGATGCTCAAGGTATGCGGCCTCAAGACCGGCGCTAGAACGATCGGCGGACAATCCCAACAATCCTCGGTTCGTGCGCCGAAGTAGTAGGGCTCGGCGATATTGGAAAGGGCAAGCGAACCGCTTGCGATCGCCCGCCGGTCAGGGACCCCTCGTCAAGCGAAGGCGGCTGCCTGGGATTCCTTGCCTACGATAAGGCCATAGACGGCAACGCCCATGGCCAGCGACACCACGCTCATCGCGCTAGAGGCCAGCTGGGTGATGACGATACCGATCGGATCGGCCGGGTCGAACAGGATGGCACAGGCGATGACGACAGCGAGCAACGGAAGCGCCAGTGCGAACCAGGCGCCGAGGATCGTGAATTCGGAACCCCTGGTCCGTTCCCAGCTCTCTCCCAGTGCCTGCCGTACGCCGTAACCTCGACCTATCAGCAAGGGTTGGGCGATCATCCAGCGGGCCATGATTACCAAACCCGGAATGACTATGGCGATCATCCCAGCCACGACACCCAGCGTGTAGAGGATCGAAAGTCCGACATACGGCAGGAAGACGTCACCTTCGGTTCGCGAGATTAGGCCGGTCCTGCGCAGCAGGGCGTCAAATAATACGTAGGCGGTGACGACACCAACGACGAACTTGCCCAGGCCGATGACCACCTGATCCATCGGTGCGGTCATTCCCACCGTGTAGTATCCGATCGCGGCGTTGATGAGCGTCAGGCCGACGACGTAGATCAAGGTCGGCTTCATACCGTGTTCGACGACGCCGAGCGTCTTGTCGATGATGGTGCCGATCTTCAGGCTTCGCGATGTCAGGATAACCATACCGTTCCTCCCCCTTGCGTCCCGGCGGTACCCTCGGACGATCGGCGCGCTAGTCAAGGGGCAAGTTCGATTTCACCCCTCCGTGAGGGGACGCCCCGAAGGGCCGCCAATACGGCGAATGGCGTATTCAGACGGAAAAGAGGCTCTCCTAGCTTTTCTCTCACAAAAGCAATGGAGAATGGGTCGTGCAGAGAATGACGGTGGTAGATCGCTCGGTGGTGCAACAGATGGAAACGATGGTCTCTTGCCACAAGGCCGACGTGATCCAGCACCATTTCGGGATCAGCCTCAACACCTGGGCCAAGCTGCGCAAGGGCATGGCCATCCGCAATTCTGTCGCCGAACGGCTGGTCAACCGGCTGGCGCAAACGGCTCACTAGCCGGGTCAATGTGGCGAAATGAGCACCCCCCCGAGGTTAGCGTTTGTGCAGTGCAACAGATACTTGCCTAAACTAACTTTGCGTTGCAGCATGAGTGTCGGCGCATCTGTTTAGCTGCCAGCGCCGATGAGGGTCGCGTTGTGAATGATGAAAACTGCCCGGGGGGGTGGGCAATCGTCGGTCGTGGTCTCCAGGCGGAGAGAGACCCGGCCCAAGCGTATCCGCCGGGCCCTGCCGCCGAATCATCGGCTTCGCTGAAGGGGTGGGCCCCGGAATCGATCTTGCGTCTCGCGGTGGCTACCATGGCGGCGCTGATTGCCTTCGATCTGAGTGATAGAGAGGCCGAGCAGCTCCCGATGCTGGCCCTTGCGATCGCCGGTTGGTGCACCGCAGCGGGATTCGGACTGGTTGCCATCAAGAAAGGCCGGGAGGCTGAAGCGGCTTCGCTGGAGGCCGCAACTCAGTCTCACCGGAGCTTGGCAGCCGAGACGGCCAATGCTGCCAAGAGCCGCTACCTCGCTAACGTCAGCCACGAAATCCGCTCGCCGCTCAACGCCATCTACGGCTATGCCCAGCTCATCGAGCGCAGCGACAACCAAAACGCCCGCGAAGCCGCGCGCGTCATCAAGCGCAGCACCGAGCATCTGATCACCTTGATCGAAGGCCTGCTCGACATCTCGCTGCTTGAAAACGGCATGATGCGTATCAGGAGCGATCAAGTCAGTTTGCGCGAGTTCATCGACCAGACCTGCTGGATGATGCGCCCTGACGCCCAGGCGAAAGATCTCGATTTCCGCGTCGAGCTGACGGGGCGGATTCCCGAACTGGTTCGGACGGATCAAAGCCGCCTGCGTCAGGTGCTGATCAATCTGCTCTCGAATGCGATCAAGTTTACCGACCGTGGCTCGGTCACTCTGAAGGTCCGCTACTCGAACCAGATCGCGGTGTTTGAAGTCTTTGATACCGGGCCCGGGATTCAGACGGCGGACCGCGAGCGCATCTTCATTCCCTTCGAGCGCGGTGAGGCGGAAGACCAGCAACGGCGGCCCGGTGTGGGCCTCGGACTGCCGATTACCAAGGCCATCGTCGAGATTCTCGGCGGGCAGATCGAGGTCGAAAGCGAACCCGGCATCGGTACCTGTTTCCGGGTGACTTTGATGCTTGGTGAAGTGGCGGGCGCCTTCGCCAATGCGGCATTGCGTCCCGCTACCCCGGTGACCGCTCTGGCACTCGACGGCAGAGGCCGCTCGATCCTGCTGGTCGATGACGACCCGCAGCAGCTGTCGTTTATGAAGGCGCTGCTCGCGGCACAGGGCTTTGCCGTGACGGCGGTGCCAGACGGAGAAACGGCTGTCTGCCTATGCCGCCAGGCTTCCTTCGACCTGGCGATGCTCGACATAAACTTGCCGGGCATCTCGGGCTGGGAGACCGGCCATCGGGTTCGTGAATTGCTTGGCCGGGATATCCGCATTTTAATGCTCTCGGGCAATTTGCAGGAAGCCCCTAAAGGCTCCGTCGAGGAGCCCATTCACGACAGGTTCCTGGCCAAACCGGTCGAATTTAACGCCTTGCTGGAAGCGGTGGGCGAGCTGCTTGAGATCGCCTGTCGGCCAGCGCCAATGCCTGGCAAACTCCCGGCACTCCACAAGTCCGAGGGGGCAAACCCGCGGGCGCTTCCGCACATCACCCGGATTCGCGAATTCCTGAGCATCGGGCACTATCGGGGCGTCGAAAGCGCACTGGGCGAACTGGCGGAGGACGTCCCGGAGGCCTCGGATCTGGTCGCCTTCCTCCTAGAAAAGCTCGACCGGTTCGACCTAGCCGCGATGGCGCGGAAGCTGGAGGCTTACTGAAGTGGCCGCATTGCATGCCGATACTGTTCTCGTGGTGGACGACGATCCGGAGTCGCTGCGAACGGTAGCTAGTATGTTGGAATCGGCGCAGATAATCGCGCTCGTCGCCAATTCGGGCCGGGCGGGCCTCGACATCCTGAGCCGGACGGTTCCAGACCTCGTGGTGGTGGACGCAATCATGCCAGGCCTCGACGGGTTCGAAACCACCCTCAAGATCAAGCAGAACCCCGCGCTGTCGCACGTCCCGGTGATCTTCATGACCGGTCTTACCGAAAGTGAGCACGTGATCGAGGCGTTCGAGGTCGGCGGGGTCGATTACGTCCGCAAACCGGTAAATCTCGATGAACTCCTGGCCCGGGTCAGGCTGCACATGGCGCACGGCCGGGCCGTTCATGCGAGCACCGCCAGCCTCGACGCCACCGGACGCATGATGATGGCGACGGACACCGCGGGGGAGCTTCTGTGGTGCACCCCCAAGGCCGAGCGCCTCATCGCCCGAACCCTGCCCGGCTGGGACCGACGCGAAGCGAACCTCCCGGCGGAAATACGCGGTGCCATCGAGCGGCTGCTTTCGCGTTCGGACGCAAAGGGGGGCAGCGCCCGCGTCGAGCGTCCGAACTGTTCGCTGGAGCTGGCCATTATCGAGCACTACCGCAGCAACGAGGTGCTGATCCGGCTAACCGAGCTCAATCCCGAGCGCGATGCCCAGAAGCTGCAGGCGCAACTGGGCCTGACCCAGCGCGAAGCCGAAGTCATGCTGTGGATCAGCTACGGCAAGTCCAATTCGGACATTAGCGAAGTCCTGACGATCAGCCCGCGCACGGTGCAGAAGCACCTCGAGCGCATCTACGAGAAGCTAGGCGTGGAGACGCGCTCGGCAGCCGCGGCGATGGCGATCAAGGTGCTCGGCCAGTAGGCTATCTGGCTGGCGCCTTGGCGGCGATCGCTTCGATCTCGATAAGGAAGTGCGGGCCGACCAGCCCTGCGACCTGGAAGGTCGAGCGGGCCACGGTGTTGGGGTTCTCGTCGGTCTTGAAGAACTCGCGGAACCCCTCGTTGACGCCGGTGAAGTCCATTTTTCCGAGGCGCGGATCGGCGGCAACGAACAGGGTGAGCTTGATCACGTCACTCATGGAGTAACCGCGCGATTCGAGGATGGCCTTGACCTTCGAAAGCGTGCTGATCGTCTGAGTCTTGGTGTCACCCATCTCTTCCAGCGAGGTCACCGCGTTCATCGGCTTGGCCGGGTCGATCGGTGAGGGGAGCTGACCCGAGAGGTAGATCATGTCGGCCCCCGCGCTGACTTCGGCCGCATCGAGGATCAGCGCCTGCGGGTTGCTCTGCACTCGCGTGACTTGCGCCGAAGCGGCAGCAGGCAGGGCAAATGCGGCGGTCGCGGCGGCAGCTACCAAATATCGGTTCAGCATCAAGGTCTCCTGGTCCCAGGCGGCGCCCGCCGCCCGTCGAATCCGGGACCGCATAGTAGGGACAGCGCTGTGATCGGACGTACGCATATCGGCGTATGTCCAACCGCGCGGTTTTCGTTTGTCATGGCGGTGACGGGTGGTTGGGGTTCTCACTGAAAAGCCAACCCAACGACCTGAAACAAAACAAAAGACCTGTACGGGTCGCATGAACGATAAGGGCCAAACGGCTGAAAATCGCGAGTGTGCGCCCGGGCAATCCGGGGGAGGTCCGCAACCAGTTTGGGGGCTATCCAATGTCGCGCGTTTCACGGACTTTCATTTCCATTCTTCTGGCTTCGAGCACGTTCTCCGCTGCCCATGCCCAGACCACACAAGCCGAGCCCACGCTCGACGAAGCTGCCCCAGCTGACGAGAACGTCATCATGGTCACCGGCACCCGTGCCACCGGCCAGCAGGCAGCCGACAGCGCCTCGCCGATCAGGCTGTTGGGAGCCGAGGAGCTGGGCCGCGTTGGCCAGCCCAACCTCAACCAGGCGCTCACGCAACTCGTGCCTTCGTTCTCGGCGCAGACGCAGGGTACCGACATGTCGAACTTCTCGCTTAGTGCGAGGCTGCGCGGCCTGAACCCGAACCACACCCTGGTTTTGGTCAACGGCAAGCGCCGCCATGGTTCGGCGATCCTTCAGGTCATCGCCGGCCCGTTCCAGGGCTCGGCGGCTCCGAGCATTGACCTCATCCCACCTGATGCCGTCCAGCGCATTGAGGTATTCCAGGAAGGCGCCGCCGCGGTCTACGGTTCGGACGCCATCGCTGGCGTCGTCAACATCATCCTCAAGAGTAACGACCAGGGCGGCACCGCCAAGGTGACCGGTGGCCAGTACTACGACAGCGAGGGCGAAACGCTCAGCGTCAGCGGCAACCTCGGTTTCCCGATCGGGGACAACGGGTTCCTCAACCTGACCCTGTTCCACCGCCGCAACGGCCACACCTTCCAGGGCGACGGCCAGACTTCGGTCCGCGACATCGACGGCAACCTGGCGACCAACATCCCGGCCGCCTTCGTGCCGATCTACGACGCGCTAGACCTGAAAAACATCAATGGCGGCCAGGCCAAGTCTGATCTCAACATCGCGTTCTACAATGCGGGTTACGACTTTGGCGACTTCGAGTTCTACTCGTTCGGCAACGTCGCGCGACGCGAAGGCGAGGCATACCAAGGCTATCGCGTCCCGAACCGCATCTGCACCAGTTCGTCGGACCCGACCACCTGCTTCGCCGACACCGGAACGACCGGCATGGTGCCGCTGCAGAAGGTGGTCCAGGACCAGTACTCGGTCACCGGCGGCTTCCGCGGCGACATCGGTGGGTGGGAATGGGATCTCTCGAGCACTTACGGCTCGGACGGGAACGACATCTTCACGATCGAGTCGGCCAACCGCTCGCTGTTCATCGACACCGGGTTCACTCCGACCGACTTCTACAACGGTTCGTTCTCGCTGACCCAGTGGACCAATACCCTCGACATCCAGCATGACGTCGAGATCGGCCTGGCCGAACCCCTGACCATCGCCTTCGGTGCCGAATACCGCGAGGAAACCTACGGCATCAGCCCCGGCGACTACGGCTCGCGCTACAAGGAGGGCGGGCAGTCCTTCCCGGGCTACTCGTTGACCGACGCCGGCGACTACAGCCGGGATTCTAAGTCGGCCTACCTCAACTTCATCACCAATCCGGTCGAAGGATGGGTGGTCGATATCGCAGGCCGTTACGAGGATTACAGCGACTTCGGCGACACGGTGATCGGCAAGCTGACCACCCGCTACGATTTCACCGACGAGATCGCGGTACGCGGCACGGTCAGCACGGGTTTCCGCGCTCCGACCATGGGCGAATCCTACTACTCGGCCACCAACGTCGCGCCGACCAGCGCGAGCGTCCAGTTGCCGCCGAACTCTGAGGCCGCGGCCTTGCTCGGCTTCTCCCCGCTCAAGCCCGAGAAGTCGAAGAACTACTCGGCGGGTGTGGTGCTGCGTCCGGCGGACAGGCTCGTGGTCTCCCTCGACGGCTACTACATCACGATCAAGGATCGCATCGCCGGTACCTCCGCCATCCGCGGCCTCGTCAATGGCGTACCGCAGACCAACCTCATCAATGGCATCCCCGCCTACGATGCGGTCATGGCGGCGATCGCGGCCCGGGGCACGGTGATCGACAACGTGCCCACGGTCAGCGTGCAGACATTCACCAACGGCATCGACACCCGGACCTGGGGCCTGGACTTCTCGGCGCGCTATCCGGTCGATCTCGCCTTCGGTGAACTCGATCTCTCGCTCAACGCCAACTACAACGAAACCAAGGTCACCGAGAACCGGTTGGGTGAGGCCCTGTTCACCGCGCAGGCGGAGAGCTACCTCGAAACCGCGCAGCCCAAGTACAAGGCGACGCTCGGCGTCCTGTTCACCAAGGACGCCTTCAGCATCAACTTGCGCCAGTCCTACCAGGGCAAGTCCACCATCCTCGTGTTCCCAGCCATCAGCGGATACGGGCCCTACGAGGGCGTGGTCGAGGCAACGCCGCTGACCGACCTCGAAGTCGGCTACGAGTTCACCGACTGGATGAAGTTCTCCATCGGCGCGAACAACCTGTTCAACAAGAAGCCTGAAATCCCCGAACTGCTGCCGGTTGCGGTGGCGTCGGGCACCTCGCCCTACGTCAACGGCACGACCACGATCAACTCGCGGTATGGCCACGGCTCGTACGGCAGCAACGGCGGGTACTATTACGCTCGCCTCGATTTCAACTTCTGACCTTCCGGCCGGGCGCTGGAAGGCGTCCGGCCCCACTCACGATGAGTTACGGAGAGCCGATACAATGACCCTCAAAATGCTGCCCGCACTGGCCTTCGCGTTCAGTGTCGCCGCGTCGACCGCGCCCGCCCAGGCGCAAGTGACGCGGACCAAGAACAACCCGGAATCCCCTATCGCCAGCACGGCGACCGTTCCACCGGGGACGACGCTCCACTTCATCTCGGGGACCACGCCGTCACCGCTTGACCCCGCCAAGCCGGAAGAGCTCGGCGACACCCGGGCGCAGACGCTCAGCGTGCTCACCAAGATCAAGGCCCAGCTCGAAGCGATGGGTCTAGGCATGGGCGACGTGGTCAAGATGACCGTGTTCCTCGTCGGTGTGCCGGAGAAGGAGGGCAAGATGGACTCGGCGGCCATGAACGAGGTGTTTCGCACCTTCTTCGGCACCGCCGAGCAACCCAATTCGCCGACCCGCTCGACCATTCAGGTCGCCGCGCTCGGCCGCCCAACGATGTACGTCGAGATCGAAGCGATCGCTGCCAAGTGAACCTCGCAACCCCGAAAAGTCGCAATCGGGAGTCACCCCAATGAAACTCACATTATCGCGCTTGGCGATCGGCGTGGCCGGCTTTGCGCTCGTCACCTCCTTCGTCGCCCGAGCGCAGGATGCGCCCGGCGGCACGACCTCGGTCGAGGTCTCCGAGGAAGGCCGCGAAGTCTACGAACAGATATGCCAGGCCTGCCACATGGCCGACGGCAAGGGCGGCGGCGGGGCTGGTGCCTCGATCCCTGCGCTCGCCGGAAACCCGAACCTGGCCGATCCAGCCTTCGGCGTCGGAATACTGGTGAAGGGTCGGGGCGGCATGCCTTGGTTCACTGACATCCTCACCCCCGGGCAGATGGCGGCCGTGCTGACCTACGTGCGCAGCGATCTCAATGACTATCCCGAACCGGTCACCGAGGCAGACGTGAAGCGCGTCATCGCCGCCACCGAAGCTCCCACTCCCGATTGCTCAAGCTGCCGCTGAGCGCGCAGCCAGAAAGGACTGCCCATGAATTTCACTCCGCAGAGCCGCCGCGAACTCCTGGCGATGATCGGCAAGGTCGGGGGCGGCCTGGCCATGTACCAGGCGATGACCGCGCTTGGCCACGCGGCCGAAACCCAGTTCACCGGCCCGCCCAATCTCTCGGGCGCACGGCCAGGGTCCAAGGTGCTGGTTCTCGGCGCGGGTCTGGCCGGCCTGCTCGCCGCCTATGAGCTAACGCGTGCCGGCTACTCGGTGCAGATCCTCGAATACCAGGATCGTCCGGGTGGCCGGAACTACTCGGTGCGCGGAGGCGACAAGATCGTCGAAGTCGGCGGCGCCACCCAGACAGTCGGCTTCGCGCCGGGCAACTACCTCAATCCCGGCCCGTGGCGCATCCCGCATCACCACCGCACTCTGCTGCACTACTGCAAGCAGTTCGGGGTCGAGCTCGAGCCCTTCATCCAGCTCAACCACAACGCCTTCGTCCACCGCTCCGACGCGTTCGGCGGCAAGCCGCAGCGCTACAAGGAGGTCGCGGTCGACTTCAAAGGCCACGTCTCGGAGCTGCTGGGGAAGGCGCTCAACGCGGGCTCGCTCGACGATGCGGTCACCGCGGAAGACAAGGAGAAGCTGCTCGTCGCCATGCGCGAATGGGGCGCTCTCGACGGGAACATGAAGTACTCCTCGTCGCTGAAAGTGTCCGGCCAGCGCGGATTCGACAAGGCTCCTGGCGGCGGTGTCGACGGCGCGCCGACGATGTCGCAAGTTAATGGCCTTGGCGACGTCCTCTCGTCGCATGTCTGGTCGCAGATGGGCTTCTACTTCGGCTATGTGATGCAGACGACCATGTTCCAGCCCAAGGGCGGGATGGACATGATCGGCAAGGGCTTCGTGAAACAGCTCGGCAACGTGATCCGCTACGACACCAAGGTCACCAAGATCGCGCAGAGCGACAGCGGCGTGACCGTCAGCTGGGAAGATACCAAGACGGGCCGGACCGGCGATGCCCAGGCCGACTATTGCGTTTGCACCATCCCGGCCTCGATCCTGGCGCAGATGGATATCCAGGTCAGCGATGCCAAGAAGGCCGCGATCAAGGCGCTGCCCTACTCCGGCCAGGTCAAGATCGGGCTCGAAATGGCCAGCCGCTTCTGGGAGGACAAATATTCGATCTACGGCGGGCATAGCTTCACCGACCAGGCGATCGGGCTGATCTCCTACCCGAACAACAACATGTTCAAGGACGGTCCCGCGGTCCTGCTCGGCGCATTCGCCAGCGGGGCGGGTGGATACCAGTTCGCGGGCATGACGCCCGAGGCGCGGATCGAGGCGGCGCTCGCCCAGGGCTCGGTCTTTCATCCGGACGAATACCGCCGCGAATTCCGCAACGGCGCCTCGGTGGCCTGGAGCCGCATGCCATGGATCCTCGGCTGCTGCGCCACCTGGACCGACCAGACCCGCGAGGCGCATTATCAGGACCTCGTCTCGCTCGACGGCCGCATCGTGCTCGCGGGCGAGCATGCCTCTTACTACGGGTGCTGGATGGAAGGCGCCCTGCTATCCTCGCTCGACGCGGTCACGCGTCTGCACCAGCGCGCACTGGCAGCTTGAGCCTGGGGGAGCGAGGAGGTGGCCGGGTGAGGGTGCACCCGGCCACCGACCCGCTTCAATCGATCAGTTGTAAGTCACCGCCTGGCGCGAGGCGTCGAGCAGCGCCGGCTCGGCGCTCGCGGCCATCTCGCGACGGCACTGGAAGTCCGGCGCCAGGTCGGCATCGAGGCGGTCGCCAGGATTGCAGGCCAGGGCGATCGCACGGCTGACGCGCTTGCGCAGCTTTGCCGTACCATCGACGGTGGCGAGGTTGAGACCCTCGGTCGACACCTGAAGCGCAACCTGCTCCCGCCCGCCTTCGGCTGGACGTGACACAGAAACCGACATCTGGTCGTCACGCACATTGGCGATGGCTGCGGTAGAGACAAGCAAACCAGCGGCCGCAATCGCGGCTCCAACAATCTTCATGGCATCTTCTCCTGCGCGGGACGCTCTGGGCGCCCGTTCTTTTGTTTTTGCATCTCTTGCGCCGTGTGCGCCGGATGCTTTGGTTCGCGCCATTCAGGCACATCGAAAGAATAGGTGTCGGGCCCGGCCTAGACAAGGCGGGCCGTTGACTTGCGAGGTGGCCTCCCGTTGCGGGGCCACCTTCGAGCGCGTCTGCTGAGGGAAATCAGCAACATAAGCGCCACGGATTTCCGGCGCTAAGCAAACATACGTATTGAGATGTTGGATTTCATGGAGAAGTTTCCATGGGTCGTCAAGCTGTTGTTTGCACAAAGCTCTGGCGAGTCAGGCAATAGTAAACGAATTGGTTCGCGTATAATCAGGCATAGGCGTTAACATGACTCATAAATATCATGGTCAAGTGATCATCTATTGAAGGTATGTGCTAGCCAATACGAAATCTAATTGAAGATTGGCATAATATTATTTGTGGAGTTAAAGGTGAGGGGGTTTCATAACATGAGGGCGTGCAAGGTTCTGCTGCTGACTGGCTGTGCGGGCGCGTTTGCGATAGCGATGCCGGCGGCCGCGCAAGACCGCGAGGATGGCGTGGCCGGCGGTGGAGACATCCTCGTCACCGGTTCGCGCATTGTGCGGCAAGACTTCGAAGCCAACAGCCCGATCGTGACGGTGAATGATTCGCTGCTGCAGGATTCATCAACCGCGGCTCTTGAGGTGAACCTCAACAAACTACCGCAATTCGCCCCCGCGCAGACTCCAACGGCGGGTGGCGACATCCAGCCAACCGCGACCAACACGCCGGGCGCCGCGACGGTCTCGCTCCGCGGTATCGGCGCCAATCGCAACCTCGTTCTCCTCGATGGTCGGCGCAGCACACCGAGCAATGCCTCTGGCGTAGTCGATATTTCCACTATTCCGAGTGCCGCGATCGAGCGCGTTGAAATCATCTCGGGCGGTGCTTCGGCGACTTACGGCGCCGACGCGGTTGCGGGCGTGACCAACTTCATTCTGAAGAAGAATGTCCAGGGTCTCGAGCTCGACGCCCAGGTGGGCATGACCCAGGAAGCAGATGGTTTCGAATATCAACTGTCGGGGATCATGGGGACCGGCTTCGCGGACGGCCGCGGCAATGTCAGCCTGGCGATGTCGATGAACAACCGCGAGGCCAGTTATCAACGCGACCGCAGATGGTACCGCGATCTTTGGGCCGATCCGGACGCTGGCGGGACTGGGTTCTTCCTCGACCAGCCTGGCATCAACTTCGGGTTCGCCAACCTGCCCACGGCCCTGAACTCGATGTTCCCGAACTCGACCTTTCCCGACGGTGGCGTCACTGTCCGCACGAATGCCGATGGCACGCCGTTCGTGAGCGGATCCTGGGTCGATGCCAATGGCACCATCGGTCCGGAGAATACGTATTATTCGTACTTTGAAGGCTTCAACGGCGACATTGATGGCTTCAACCACAAGCTCACCAATGCAGGCACCTTGGCGCGAAACAATACCGATACCCTCCTGATCCTGCCGCTTACCCGGTACAACTTCTTCGCTCGCGGCAACTATGAGATCAACGATTGGATCGGGGTCTTTGGTCAGGCCCGCTACAACACGGTGAAGACCCGCACTCGCCAGGAGCCAGGCCCGATCACCTCGGGCTGGAGCGTATTCATCGATCCCACCAAACTCGATCGAGACCAATTGCCCGGAGAGATGTGGGACTTGCTCGACAGCCGGCCGGATCCCGATGCCCAGTTCGAGATGACCACCCTGATGCCGGCCAACCGGGAGACGTTCACCGATGTCTCGACTTACAATATGCTGGCTGGCCTCCAGGGCAGCGTCCCGGACACGGACTGGACCTGGGAGGCTTACGTCAGTCACGGCGAAACGGTGACTTTCTCTCGGCAGACGGGGATCTATTCGCTCGAGCGCTTGCGGGCTGTCTTGAACTCCGGGAATTTCGGTCAGGGCTTTTCGCAGACGGGCAATCCCACGAACGGTGGGTTCGGTGCCAGCACGGCGACGTGTACGAGCGGGCTCAACTTCTTCATCCCGCCCGCAGGCGGCTATTCGCGGGATTGCCTCGAGGCCATTAGCGCGGAGCTGAAGAACCGGTCCAAGCTTCGCCAGACGATCGCAGAGGCCAATGCCCAGGGCAAGCTGCTCACCCTTCCGGCGGGTGATGTTCGCGGGGCATTCGGCGCGACCTACCGAGAGCAGCAGTACGAGTTCATCAACGACACGCTCACCACGCAGGGCGCTTCGTTCCTCGACCAGGCCCTTGGCATTTACCCGAGCGCCGACTCCTTTGGTCGTTTCGACGTGAGGGAGGCTTATGGCGAACTGCTGGTTCCGGTCCTGTCGGATATTCCGTTCATACAGCAGTTCAACCTCGAGCTGGGCGGGCGCCTCTCCGACTATAGTACCACCGGCACGAGCTACACCTACAAGCTACTGGGCGATTGGGAGGTGACCGACTGGCTGCGCTTCCGTGGCGGGTACAACCGCGCCGAGCGCGCCCCCAACATCGGCGAACTCTTCCTGTCCTCGCAGGAGACCTTCGCCCCCAATACGGCCGGTGATCCCTGCTCGCTGAAGAACCCCATGTCCTGGTCGGCCAATCCTGCCAATGCCAACGGCAATGCCGTTCGGGCCCTCTGCGAGGTCCTGATGGATCGCTCGGGCAATCCAACGGCGAAGACGCAGTTTTACAGCGCGGTCCAGTCTGCCTCGACCTCGGGCTTCGCGTGGCCCACACTGGTTGGCAACGCAGGCCTGCGGCCCGAGAGGGCGGACACCTGGACGGCTGGCTTTGTCATCAACTCGCCGTTTTCGAGCCCGGCGCTCTCCCGCCTCAAGCTATCGGTCGACTGGTTCGACATTTCGGTGAAGGATGCGATTGCGCCGCTTACCGTGGCGGCCGCCCTGCAGCAGTGCCTCAATCCCGAATTCAATCCCCTGGTTCTGACCGACGCATACCAGGCCGCGAACACGGCTTTCTGTCAAAACGTCAATCGCAACCAGACCGGCGGTCTTGGTACGGTGTATACCACCTACACGAACAGTGGCCGGTTCAACGTCCAGGGCATCGACACCCAGCTCGACTGGGGCATGGACGTCGGGCCCGGACAACTGAGTGCCAACGTCGTCGTCAACTACCTACTGAAGTACAAAAGCGCCGCTTTGCCGACCCTGCGGATGGTCGACTATGTCGGCACTTTCGGTACAACCGAGAACGGGCTCAACCCAGGGGCTTACGAATACCGAATCCTGGCTAAACTGAATTACTCCGTGGGCAAGGTCGGCATCGGGTTGCAGTGGCAACACCTCCCGGCTCTGGATGACACGTCAGAGGCCCACTTCCCCACAAAGACGGTCGGTGCTCCGTCGTATAACCTCTTCCATCTCAATGGCAGCTATGCCCTGACCGATGAACTCAACATCCGCTTCGGAGTGGACAACCTGTTCAACAAGGCGCCGCCCCTGACCAATTACAATCCCGCCAACAACCGCCCGGAGACCACTGGTGCGCTGAGAGGGGGATCGTTCTCGTCGGGCTATTACGACACCAACGGACGCCGTTTCTACCTGGGTGCCAGCGCGCGCTTCTGATCGACGGCAAGCCTCAAGACACCCGAGCCCTCCTTCACGGGAGGGCTCGTTCTTGAGCACTGCAGCTCCTGCGAATGATGGCGGGGATGGCCTTGGTCGTTCTTGGGATAGCTTTCGGATCTGCCTTGATCCGGCCTCGTTCGAACTCTTCGCCGAAACAAGTGCTCCTCTCGGGAGTTTTCCCGATCCCCGAGCGATCAAAGTCATGGTTGTGTAGGAGCGCAATGAGGCGAACCTCCCCAATTTTCGACTTCCGCCACGAGGGTAATGTTCTGCGGGCCTCGATCGCGGCCACGCTAACCGTCGCGGCCGTGGGCATCATTTTGGGCCTCGCATCGGGTTCGTTCTCGATCATGTTCGAGGGGATTTATGCGATCGTCGATGCGGGGATGAGCCTGCTTTCGCTGGTCGTCGTTAACCTAATCACCGCCTACGCCCAATCGACCGACCTTCCACCGCGCCTGCGCGAGCGGTTCACGATGGGCTTCTGGCACCTCGAGCCGATCGTGCTGGCCATGAACGGCCTGCTGCTGATGGGGGTCGCCGTATACGCCTTGTTCAACGCCGTGAGCAGCCTGCTAGAAGGCGGCCGCGACCTGCAGTTCGGCCTGGCCATTCTTTATGCCGCGATCACGCTGATGATCTGCGTCACCGTTGCGACCATCGAGACACGGGCTAACCGCCACCTTGGCTCGGAGTTCATTCGGCTCGATGTCAGGTCCTGGATCATGTCGGGCTGCATTGCAGCCGCCCTGCTGTTCGCCTTCGCCATCGGCCTGACGGTCCAGGGGACCCAGTATCAATGGCTTTCCCCCTATATCGACCCGGCAGCCCTCGCGCTGATTTGCCTGGTGGTCATTCCTTTGCCGATATCGAGCGTGCGAAGGGCGCTGTCCGATATCCTCCTCGTCACACCGGTGGACCTCAAGCAGCGGGTCGATGAAATTGCCGCGCGGTTCGTGACCGAACAGGGCTTTCTCACCTATCGCGCCTACGTCGCGAAAGTCGGCCGCTCGCATAACATCGAGGTCTATTTTATCCTGAAGCCTGGCGGACCGCCTCGCGCCATGGCCGAATGGGATGCCCTAAGAGACGAGATTGGCGAGGCCATCGGCGGGGATGGCCCGCATCAATGGCTGACGATCGTCTTCACCGAGGATCCCGAGTGGGCGTAGTTCGGGGTGCAGCCGCTCCAAATGACCTCCACGCCAGGACGGTCGAGTGAGCATCTTGATCATGACAAACGGGTTATTAACCCAATCTACGTAGAAACCCCTTGCGTAGTATTACGTAGAAGATGGTTAGGGGACCAATAGCATGATCATTCAGTTCCATAAGGCGCGCGCCGGCAAGCATCTCGTGGTGCTAGGTGCTCTTGCCTCTGCCTTCCTGGGCACTGCCGCTTCGGCAGCTCCCACACAGGGCACTCTCGGTGCCACCTCGACCGGCATCATCAATATCTCCGCCTCCGTGGCGAACAGGGCCCGCATCACCGGGCTTGCCGACGTGACCTTCAGCAACGTGGATCCGTCCGCCAACGCTTCAGCCAATCAGAGCGTCTGCGTGTGGAGCAATACGGCGACCAAGGCCTATACGATCACGGCCACCGGCAGCGGGGGGAGTGGGTCGGCCTTCACGCTGGGTACCGGCACTCCAGTCCCGTACACTGTGCAGTGGGCCGCTACCTCGGGCCAGACGACCGGCACCGCACTCACGGCAGGCACGGCCTCGGCTACGATGACCTCTGGTGCGCTCAATCAGACTTGCTCGGTGGCGCCGACTGCTACCGCCAGCCTGATCATAACGATCGCCAGCACCGACCTTCTGACGATGTCCGCCGGTACTGCCTACAACGGTACGTTGACGCTCCTCGTCACACCTCAATAATCGTTCAATAACAACTTCCTGACCCGCTCCGAACACTCAAAGTTCGGGGCGGGTTTTTCTTATTCAGTAACCGAAATTTTACCATGTTTCTCCATATCGTTAACCATGGTCTTGGGGAAAACCCTTAGTGCGGGGGCATTGGCAGTCGCCCTGATCGCCTTGTTGGCGGAAGCGCCGGCGCATGCGGATGCTCGGATCAGCATGCTTGCCGACGTCAACTTCGGGACGCTCAGCGCCGCTGCCGATCAGACCGTCAGGCAAAACGTCTGCGCCTACGCCAGGCAGGGCTTCACGGCGCTCAGCTATGGAGTCCGGGCCACCGGCAGCGGGGCGG
The DNA here is from genome assembly GCF_018599195.1 of Croceibacterium selenioxidans. Taxonomy (GTDB): domain Bacteria; phylum Pseudomonadota; class Alphaproteobacteria; order Sphingomonadales; family Sphingomonadaceae; genus Croceibacterium_A; species Croceibacterium_A selenioxidans. Next base: position 332,410 of record NZ_JAHFVK010000001.1, read on the forward strand.
GCAGCGCGTTTACGATCGCCAATGGCGCCAGGACGCTCGCCTACGAGGTGCAATGGGCCGATGCGGCCAACCAGACCGCGGGCACGCAGCTCACGGCGAATGTGCTCTCTACCGGATACGACAATAGCGCCCTGTTCAACGGCTGCACTTTCCAGACCAATGGCACTGCCACCCTGATCGTGATCATCCGCGGGACCCAGGCTGCCGCTGCCACAGCGGGCAACTATTCGGGAACTCTGCACATCACGATCGTGCCACAGTGAGCCGGTGCTAGCCGTGGCCAGGCTTCATTCGCTCGGTGCCCGGGCTTCGTTACGAGGACTGGCCTTGGGCTGCACGATCCTTTCGGCCGGGACGGTGTTTCAGCCGGCGCACGCGAAAGAAGCCCACAGCCTGGCGATCCTGGTCGGGGAGCCCGAAGGGTTTTCCGACCTGACCGAGAGCCAGGTCCTGCTGGTCGACGTCTACTTCGGAGGCGTGCGCAGGGGAGAGGCGAAGATCAACACCGTACCCGGTGCGATCAGCTTCGTCGAACCGTCCGCCGCTCTCGCGCTGCTTCCGGAGCTCTCCGATAGGGCGGCAGTCGAGGCAGCCCTTGCCGCAGGAAGCCTTCCGGCGAACGCGGCTCTAGCGTGTTCGGACAATACCGACCCGGCTCAGTGCGGAAAGCTCAATCCCGACGTGGTCGGAGTGATCTTCGACAGGAACCACTTTCGTCTGGATATCTTCTTGAACCCCCGCTTCGTCGCCGTGCGCGAGTCGATCGCAGACGAGTACCTGCCCGAGCCGGAAGGTGGCCTGGCGATGATCAACTCAATCGGCGCGATAATGTCGGGAAGATTGGGCGAAGGGTCAAACTACTACAATTTCCAGGATAGCATCGTCGTCGGCAACGGAGTGCGGCGCGTGCGTGCGGACTTGTCCTATGCCAGCGAGCTCGGGTTTGGAGCCGAACGGATCGCCCTTGAATGGGATCGACCGGGCTTGCGGTACTCGGCCGGGGCCATCTGGGCACCGGGCAACGACATTTCCGGTCGCCGCAAGCTGGTCGGGGCAGGAATCGAAACGCAGATCGATACCCGGCTCGACAAGGACGTGCTGACCGGCAGCCCCGTGGTTGTCTATCTGCAACAGCGGGCGCGCGTCGATATCGTGCGCGACGGGCGGGTGCTCAGTTCGGCCATCTACGAGGCGGGGAACCAGCAACTCGACACTTCTTCGCTGCCCGACGGGGCATACGACATCATCCTGCGGATTGAGGAGCCGGGGCAACCCGCGCGGGAGGAGCGGCGGTTCTTCAACAAGAGCCGCCGCGTGCCATCGGAAGGGCGGACCGACTTCTTCGCTTTTGGCGGCATGCTGGTCGACGCATCCGAAAGCCACTCTCTGAACGTCTCTGACCGTCCCTATTTCCAAGGCGGGGTGGCTCACAGACTGAACAAGAGCTGGGTTATCGAAGGCGGCGTAGAAGCAACGGACGAGACCGCCTCGGCCGAGGTTGCGGCGATCTTCCTCAGCGACATCGTCCAGCTGCGGGCGGCAGCAGTCGCCAATATTGCAGGAACCTACGGCGGCGTGCTGCAAATCATGTCCGGCGGCTACTCGCGCCTGAACTTCAACTTTGATCTCCGCCGGATCGAAGCTGACGAGTTCGATGCGGGCGCAATCGTACCCCCGGACGCCCCTGCGGGCCTCCCAGGTTCGTTCTGGCAGGGCGGGAGCTATTCCCAGGTCGGTGGCGTCGTCTCGTTCAGCCTGGCCACCGTCCGCTTCCTGGGTACCTTTTTCTATCGCGACGACCCCATGCGGGATGCCCGATACAGCATTGGCCCGGCGGTGGAGTGGGACGTGCTGAACAAGGGGCCGTTCACGCTGACAATGCGCGGGGATGCGACCGCCACGGAGCGTGGCACATCCGGCTTCGCGGGCCTTTCCTTGCGCTTCCTCGGCTCCCGCGCGTCGCTCACCGGACTTGGCGGCGCCAGGGCCTCGACCATCACCGGCGATGACCTGGGTGAAGGTCCGGCTGGGGCGCTCTCCGCCGCCTGGAGTCCGGCACTTTCAGAGGGCGAGTTGGCTCTCGGAGCCGGTTTCGATCACCAGCCCGACCGCGATAATATCGTTGGATCGACGGAGTTTCGGCATCGCCTTGGAACGGTCTCGGGCGATCTGGTTCACAGTCAGGGACAAGGTTCTTCCGTCACGCAATACAGCCTTGGGCTGCAGACTACCCTTATTGCCGGGGCTGGCGCAGTACAGGTCGCGGGCAAGACAACCACGGAAAGCATGATCGTCGCCCGCGTGAAGGGCGCCAGCCAGGACGATCGCTTCGATATCTATGTCGACGATCAGGTGGCTGGTTCGATCACCGGTGCCGAGCCGTTCACGCTCTCCTTGCCGCCCTATCGCGCCTACGACGTCCGCATCCGGCCGACCGGAGAGGGGCTGCTGGCCTACGACAGCTCGCCGCGCAAGGTCAGCCTCTATCCCGGAACGGTCTCCAATCTCGACTGGGCCGTTTCGCGGATCACGATCAAATTCGGCCGCCTGACGGCCCCTGGTGGGGCACCGCTTCCGGGCGCCTCGATCACGGGCAAGGGCATCTGGAGCCAAACTGACGACAACGGGTATTTCCAGATCGAGGCTCCCGACGACGCCGAACTGGAAGTCACCCTCAATGATGGCCGGACGTACGCGATGACGCTTCCGGCCGGTGAAATTCGCTCCGGTATCGCGCGGCTCGGCGCGATCGTCTGCTGCACTGAATCTGAAATCCAGCTCGGGTCTCTGGGAGAACTGCCTGGCCCCGCCAACGGAGGATCAAAGTGAAACTCACAACGCTCATGTGGACACTGGCTGCAGGCGCGGCCCTGTGTGGAGGCTCAACCGCGCAGGCGGAAATGGTGTTGAGCCAGGTGATAGTCGACTTGCTGCCCGGGAAGCCGCCGCGTGAAGACATCGAGGTCTGGAACGATGGCGAGGAACGGATGTATGTTTCGGCGCAACCCTTCGAAATCCGCGCGGCGGGGACTTCGGCAGAGGAACGCGTTCCCGCTGGGGTCCCCGAGGAATCCGGTATCCTCGTCGCTCCGCAACGCCTGGTCCTGGAACCCGGCGAGCGCCGCACGATCAGGGTCGCCTCGATCGGCGATCGCGCCGCGGCCGACCGCGTGTTTCGCGTGGCGATCAAACCTGTCGGTGGGCCGATCACGGCTGACGTCAGCGCGCTGAAGGTCTTTGTCGGCTATGACACCTTAGTGATCTTTCGGCCGGAAGAATTCACGGGCGACGTCGATGGCCAGCGTGCCGGACGCACGCTCAGATTGGTGAACGACGGCAACACCGCGCAGGAGCTGTTCGACGGAAAACAATGCGACGCGAGCGGGAGCAACTGCCAGGAGCTTCCGTCAAAGCGGCTCTACCCTGGTGCCGTCTGGGAACAGACGTTGCCGTTCGAAACCGAGGTTACTTACAAGTCTGCGGTCGGGCCAACGGTTCGCGAGCGGCGGTTCTGAGCTGCGCGCCCGGTCAACTTTCCAGGTAGCGGCGAACCTGGACGGCGAGTTGCAACGGATCGAACGGCTTGCCGATCACTCCTGCCGCGCCGAGCGCCATCAGGCGCGCGGCATCGTTGTCACCTGCGCGTGCGGTGATGAAGACAACGGGCGGACCGCCTCCCGGTGACTGGCGGATGCGTTCGAGCGTCGCGGGCCCGTCCATTTCGGGCATCATGACGTCGAGGAGTACGAGATCCGGACGCCAATCGGGCAGGGCTTCGATGGCTTCGGCGCCCGACGCGCTGCAACGCACCACCAGTTCCGGATCGAGTTCCAGGCTGATCTGCGCCACTTCGCGCAGATCGGGTTCGTCATCGACGTAGAGGATCCGCCAGCTCATTCATCACCTTTCGTAGCTGCCAGCTTTCCGCGCTCCACAAGTGGCAATTCGACGTGGAACGTTGCGCCGCTCGAGACTCCGGTGTCGAGCCAGATCGTGCCTCCCAGTTGGTCCACGATGCTTTTGCAGATGGCCAGGCCGAGCCCGGTGCCTTGCTGAACCCGGCTCGAGGAGGAGTCGAATTGAGAGAACCGATTGAACAGGCGGTCACGAAATGATTCCGCCACGCCCATGCCATGGTCGATCACGCTGAGGCGGGCCCGCTGCCCGATCGTCCGCAGCCGTACCGTGACAATCCCCCCGCTCGACGAGAACTTGACCGCATTGGAGATCAGGTTGGCGAGGACCTGGAGCAGTCTGTGGCGATCCCCCATGACGACCACCGGTTGATCGGTCAGGTCCGCTTTCAGGTCGACGCCGCCCTTTTCAGCAAAGGGCATGTTCTGGTCCACCCCCAGGCCGATCAGTTCGGCAAGGTCGAGCCTTTCCAGATGGAACTCCATCCGGCCGGACCGCAGCTTGTCGATGTCGAGCAGGTCGTTGACCAACACGATGAGTCGCTCACTGTTGCGCTGGGCTATGTCGATCAGCCTTTCGGCCTTCGCCGACAGCTCCCCCGCAGCACCCGCGCTGACTATTCCTAGCGCGCCCGAGATGGCCGTCAGCGGCGTTCTCAGTTCGTGGCTCACCGTGGAAACGAGCTCGTCCTTGAGGCGCGCGGCGGTCCGCGCTTCGGTGACGTCCTGCGATACGAGTAGGTACCTTCCGGCGCTGACCGCCCGGCGGTAAAGGCTGAGCACGGTACCGTCGCTGCGCTGGACTTCCATCCGCCCGCTTTCGCTCTGCTGGATGGCCTGGATGAGAGCGTCGACGATGACTTCGGGATCACCCTCGCCAAGATCGCCTCTGCCGGCCGTGATGAGCATTAGCTCCCGCGCATTCATGCCCGCCCTGATCTGTTCGGGCTCGTAGCCGAAATGAACGCCGAACTGGTGATTCCACAGTACCAGGGTGAAGTCGAACTCGACCAGTGCGACACCTTCGGTGACGTTGTCCATGGTCAGGGCCAGGACCTCGCGGTCTTCCCTTGTTTCTTCGGCGGCGACGATGCGTTCGGTAACGTCGGTCGAAATGCACAGGACGCCGACGACGGTATCAGACGTCCCGTCGTAGTCTGGGATCGGCGTATAGCTGAAATCGAAGTAGCGCGTCGGTTCGTCTTCCCGGGCCCGAATGCCGAAGTTCGACAGCGTGAACGAATGGCCTTGGAAGACGCGCTCCACGTCCTGCCGCAGCTTTTGCCATATCGGACCGGCGACATCCTGGATCGGCCGGCCCAGCGTGTCGAGGGAAGTCCTGCCCCAGATGGCCTGATACGCGGCATTGTAGATGAACGCGCGATCGGACCCCCACAGCATGAACATGGGCTGCTTGGAACCCAGGATGAGATCGCACATGAAGTGCAATTGCCTGGGCCACTCTGCACAAGGTCCGAGCGAAGTGTCATTCCAGGGATGATTGTTGAAGTCGGCGCGGTCGAACATCGAGCGACCGCCGTATGCGCTATCAGCTACCCTATCGTTCGGGAGAGCTCCGGAATTACCGTCCGCCGATGGTGTCATGGCTCAAGAACGTTCGGGCCTCGATCTGGTTCATCTGGCATTTCCGCAATGACCGCGTCCAGGTTCGCCCGGACGTCTTCGGCCGACCGGGCTCGATCGATGGCATCCTCTAGCTCTCGGGCCCGGACACTGAGCCGCGGAAAGCCGAACAGCCCGGCATTGCCGGCCAGACTGTGCCCTATCCGACGCAAGGTCGTCAGATCATCCTGCTGAAAAGCTCCCCTCAATTCAGACACTTCGGTTCGGCACCGCGCGATGAAGCGGGCTCGAAGAACCTCCATTCTCTGTTCGAATTGGGTCATCGAAATCTCACGTTGGCCTGCGGCATCGGGAACCTGTTGGGCGATTGACAGTAACCGCTCATGGCGCAGAACCGAACAGGGTGGGGATATGTTCTTGAAATGACTAGAGTTTTAGTGGCGGACGACGATCCTCTGACGGCTGCGGGTATCGAGGTCTTGCTTGCCGGATCGCTATTCGAGGTCGTTTCCAGTGTAAGATCTGGCTCCGAGGTGCTCGAAATCCTGGCCAGCGCCCGGCCGGACATCCTTGTCCTCGATATCAAGATGCCGGAGCGCAGCGGTCTCGATGTCCTGCGGACTTTGCGGGGGCGCGGAGATCACCGGCCCATCGTCCTGCTCACCGGCAGCATCAAGGACCAGGATGTGAAAGAGGCGATGAGCCTCGGGGTCAATGGATTGGTCATCAAGGGCACAGCCCCCAGGGACCTGCTGGCCTGCCTCGACGCGGTCGCCAGCGGGCGCCGCTGGTTCGACCAGGAGGTGATGCAACGCGCAATGGACTTCGTCTCGTCACCCGAGGCCGAGCGCGACCCGCTCGGTCCGCTTTCTCCGCGCGAGCGCGGCATCGCGGCTCTGGTGCAGCGCGGGCTGCGGAACAAGGAAATCGCCGATGAGCTGGGTCTCACCGAGGGCACCGTAAAGGTCCATCTCCACAAGATTTTCGAGAAGCTTCGGCTGCAGAGCCGGACCGAATTGATCCTTCTCGCCACGGCCCGTGAAGAGTGATCACTATGGCGAAGGATATAGTCGGCGGCGCCAAGGGATAAGGTGTTTCTCGCCTCTCGATGAATATTCGCCCAGCCCGCAAACCGCCAGAAGCCACCGTGAATTGGCGGGCCTGTGTCCGCCGCAGGCACACGGCATATGGTATCCCTCAGGGTTCTGGTTCTTCCCGTTCTGGCGTTGCTGGCAGGTGCGATTTCCGCACCCGCAGCCGCGCACACGGCTTATGCCGCCGGCCAGGGCTCGGTGAACCGTATCGAGGTGGGCATCGACGTGCACGCTTCGGTGCGTGACCGCTGCGGCTTTGCCACCGATGGGGCTCCGTCGGGAACGATCAGCCAGACGGAGTTCGACCGAACCGGCTTCAGCAAGGACTTCACGATCCGCCTCAATTGCACGAGCGCCTCACGCATCGCTGTGAGTTCTCTGAACGGCGGGCTGGCCCAAGGTGAGACCGTGACCGGATATGCCTCGAGCGCGCCCTACAACGTCGAGCTCAAGATGGTCGCCGATAACGGCACAAACGCCAGCGCCACCTGCTCTGCCGCCCTTCTCAAGTCGGGGGCAGGATGCGCTTTCGGCGGCAACGCCAGCACGAGCAACGGCCTCCGGCTGGGTGCAGCTTCGACCAAGGCTAACGGGTCCTATCTGCGGGTATCTGCCCAGCCTTACACCGACAGCAAGCCTCTGTTGGCAGGAAGCTATTCCGATACCCTCACAATTACGATTAGTATCGCACCCTGACGGTGGGAACATCTTTACCAGTGGAGCCGTAATCCATGTGGCATGAGAAACGGACTCTCCTGGCGACTTGTGCTCTACGGCGAAGCATGCTGCGCCTCCGCGCTGGCGATCTCGTTCGCCATACCGGCGGGCCAGGCGACGGCCCAGGCCAGTCAGCGGGTTACGGTCTCGGGATATGTCTCGCCACGCTGCTGGGCCATTCCCGCCTTCGTTGCGTCGGAAGCATCGGCATCGAGCGAGCGAAATCCCATCCGGTGCTCGAACAGCTCGGCCTCGGTTCGGGTCGAGCGGACGGAGCATCCGGGCTCCGCTCAGCACGGCGCCCGCCCACAGGTCCGCGTAACGGTATCGCCCAGATCCTGACCTGGCGTCTTGCAGCCGCTGCCACGGCCATGCTTGCCGTTGCCGCGCTGCCGAGCGAGGCCTCCGCCCAGGTCCAGTACTCCCCGGTCTGCGGCGTCACCGGTTACGCGACCGCGCCGACCACAATCACTTACGATCCGTTTTCGCCCGGCGGGCTGTCGCAAGCCACGATACCGCTGATCCTACAACGGAACCGCAACACCCAGACCGGCCGCACCTCCGAAGTGAGCCTCGTCCTCGTCGCGCCCGCCGGCACTCCCCCGCTGCAGGTGACGTATCAGGGGCAGAGTGTCCTCTACCAGGAAGGCAGCACGGCAGGCCGTCCTCGCTCGCTCAACTCGAAGGACGGCGGGGCAGGGGCCGCGGGCGAAATCCGCTATACCTTCGGTGGAAGTTCGGCCACCGATCTGTCGACGGCGCTCAACCTGCGCGTCACGGTGCCACCGGGGACCGACCTCTCGGCAGGGGAATCGATCTACTTCGACATCCTCTACATCTGCTCAGGCGCAGGAGGGATGCAGAGCGTTTCTTCCCCTACACGCGAAATCCGCGCGGTTCGCGTCAACGTCAACACTGTGAGCGCGCTGCAGGCCTACTATGCAGGATCGACGCTGGATTTTGGGGAGATCGGGGACGTCACTACCGCACAAGTTCTCGCGAACCCGGCGAGCTTTACCACTTCGGCGAGCAATTCCCTGCGCGTGCGCAGTTCCGGCCCGTTCGAGGTGCGCCTTCGTTCGGATAACGACTTCCGCCTCACCTTCCCCGGCGGCAACCTGGCCAGCTCGTCCGACACGATCCGTTACAGCGTGCGCTTCCTGGGCCAGGACACCGCCTCCAACGCCAGTTTTGGCACCAAGACTTGCGCGAGGGCAGGCGTGGCCGGAACCTCAGGAGTTCTGCCGATCCGCGCGAAGCTGACCGAAGGGGGGGCCGGAAAGACGCCGTCCTCCGACTATGCCGACACGGTCACGATCACCTTTACACCGATCATCATGGCTTCTGGTGCGCAGTCGTGCGCCGGGTTGTGACGGCTGGGGTATATCGGACGATATAGCGTTTGCCGCCGCCGGTTAGCGCCGAATTCGCTGGCGGCTAGATAGTGGGTCCCCGACCCGCCGCGTATTACCGGATCACCAATAGCGGACCCGTAGGGGTCATTGGAGATCGGTAATGAAGAAGTCTGTTGCTACCCTTATTTTCGCCGCTGCCGCGATCGTCGGCACCCCTGCCATGGCTCAGTCGGCCAGCGGCACTGTTGTCGTGAACGGCACTGTCGCCGCGAAGTGCAGCGCCACCGATCCGATCAGTGGCACGATCAACCTGGGCGAACTCGCCAAGGCTGACGGCACCGTCGACAAAGCCTTTGCCGGCGCGACCAATGGCCTGAGCCGCAATTTCACCGTTCGCTGCAACGGCACCAACCCCAACCTGTCGGTTGAAGCGCGCTCGCTGGTGAACACCGCCGCGACCAACTCGCCGAACGGCTACACCAACACGGTCGATTACTCGGCCAAGCTGGCTGCCAAGGGCGCCAAAGGCACGACCACCGCGATCACCGACCTGTCGCTCAACAGCGGCGCCACCACCGGCCGCATCGGCGACCGTCTGGCCGCCGAAGCGAACAACGTCACGCTGACCATCCTCGACGGTATCACCTCGAACTCCACCGCGATCCTCGAGGCCGGTAGCTACACCGGCAGCGTCGACATCATCATCACGGCCGCTCCGTAAGGACTGCCGACCGATGACCCCGCACATGCTCCTGCAGCTCGCCGCGGAACTCCGCGAGCGTGCTGCGGTGGCAGATATCCCGGAACGAGCGGACCTTCTGTACCTTGCAGAGGAATACGAAGCGTCTGCCCGTTCCGGGCTTGCGGATAAAACCCGCGGCTTCTCCGTTAAGTTGCCTAAGTAGGGGCACAAGCCGCACACTACGGCATTATTCAGCCGTGGGCAGAGGGGGAACTGGAGGGAAGCCATGCGCGCGATGAACCGTAAAATGCGTTCCCTGGCACTGGGTCTGGCCGCGATGGCAAGCCTGGTTGCTCCCATCACTGCCGAAGCCATGACGGTCCAGCCGGTCGTGATCGACCTGGCCACCGCGGGCCGGGCGATGAGCGAAGTCATCATCGTCGAAAACACGTTCGACCGGCCGCTGGCTGTCGAATTGACCATGCAATCGCTCGAACTCACCGAAGACGGTGTTCACGCCACCGGACAGGACACGCAGGAACTGGCGGTATTCCCGCCTCAGGCCGTGATCCAGCCGGGCGAGCGCCAGAACTTCCGGGTGCAGTACGTCGGCGATCCCGTGCTGGCCAAGAGCAAGCACTTCTACGTCACCGTCTCACAATTGCCTGTGCAGACGGACGAGGGTGGGGCGAACATTCAGCTGCTCTACAACTTCCAGGTCCTGGTCAGCGTCGCGCCTGGCGATGCCCAACCCTCGATCACCATCTCTTCCGCGGAGATCGGCCGCAATGCCGAAGGGCAGCCCGTGCCGGTCATCGTCGCCAGCAATTCCTCGGTCGCGCACGGCTACCTCTCCCGAGGTCGCCTCGAAATCGTGCAGCGCAGCGCGGCCGGGCAGGAATTGTTCCGCAAGGAGTTGACCGGCCCGCAGATCCAGCAGTCGCTCGGCTACGGTCTGATTGGTGGAATGCAAAGTCGCCGCGTCGTGCTGCCGGAGCCTCTTCCCTCCGCCGATGGGACGGTCACGGTCCGGTATACCCCAGACGCCTGACGTCGTGCGGGGGCTTCGGTTCTGGACGGGCGGGATAGTTGTTCTAGCCGGCGCCTTCGCTGGTCAAGTCGCGCAAGCGCAGGAGAGCAGTCCGCGCACCGGCGAAAGCTTGATCCTGATCGTGCCCGAACTGCCGGCCAACCAGATCAATCCCTCCGGCCGGTCCGTCGTCCTCACCGCGCCGATCATGGATGGCGAGGTCTATCTCGGTGACGCAACTCTCACCCTCGGCGCCGACGGCAGCGCCAGCTTTTCGGCCGCCCGCCTGCTCGCGCTCCTCGAGCCGCGCCTGACTGCCCAGGCGGATGAGATGCTCCTCAGTCGGCTCGCAGCCAACGGCCGCCTGACCAGCACCGACCTGGCCGGTGCCGGGATCACGATCCGTTACAATCCGCGGACCCTGCAGGTGGAAATGGACATCGCCCCTTCGAGCCGCGCGGCCAGCGTCATCGGCCTCGGTGCGGCGCTGGGGCGGACGGTGAACTATATGGAGCCCGCCAGGTTCAGCGCCTACCTCAACGTCCGCGGCTCGGTCGATTGGGTCCAGCAGGGAGAGGACGACGCAGACGAGGGCGTCTCCGCCCCGGTCATGTTCATCGACGGCGCGGCTCGCTGGAAAGGTGTCGTGCTCGAAGGCGAGCTGAACCTCCAGCCCGACGCGCCCGGCGCCGACTACCAACGACGCGGCACGCGCCTGGTCTACGACGACCGCAAGCACCTGGTGCGCTGGTCCGCGGGCGACCAGCTGACCGTCGCCTACGGCTTCCAGTCCGCGCCCGAAATAGCGGGCCTGGGGGTCAGCCGCCGCTATTCGATCCTCGACCCCCAGACCGTGATCCGCCCGCGGGGCAGCCGCAGCTTCCAGCTCGACCGCCGCTCGATGGTCGAGGTGCGGATCAACGGCCAGCTCGTCCGGCGCATCGAGCTCGACCCGGGCACTTTCGACCTGCAGGATTTTCCCTTTGCCCAAGGCGCGAACAACGTCGAACTCACAATCACCGACGACTCGGGCCGCACCGAACGGGCGAATTTCAACATTTTTCTCGATCAGGCCCAGCTCGCCGAGGGGCTGAGCGAATTCGCCTTCTACGCCGGCGCCCTGGCCCCGCTGGGCTTCCATGGCCCCGTCTACAGCGACACCCCGGCGTTCAGCGGCTTCTACCGCCGTGGGATCAGCGATCGCCTTACGCTTGGAGCCAACCTCCAGGTCGACACCCACGGCTGGATGGGCGGCGGCGAGGTGGTGCTGGCGACACCCTTCGGCTCGCTCGCCGGCCTCGCCTCGGCCTCGCATGTCGAGGACGTCGGCGGCGGCTGGGCGGGTCTGCTCAACTTCCAGCGCACGTTCGCGAGCGGCGGCATTTCGGCCGACACGCTCACGCTCTCGGTCGAGGCGCGGAGCAAGGACTTCGCCCCGATCGGCATTCGCGTGCCGGAAAATCCCTACTCGCTGATTGTCGGCGCTAGCTACGGCCGCTCGCTTACCTACGACCTCTACGCCGGGATCGACGCCCGGTACTCCCAGGGCCGCGGCGACGAGCCCGACGTTCAGAGCCTGCGCGGCATGGTCAGCTGGAACATTGCACCCAACCTCAGTTTCACCGGCGACCTGACTTACGAGAAGGATAGTCGCGGCACCAATCTCGGCACCTTGCTTTCCCTCACCTACCGCCTTGGCCGGCGTTCGAGCCTGCGGAGCGATTTCGACAGCCGCTACGACCGCGCGAGAGTCTCCTACCAGACCTTTGGCGGCACCGGGCTCGTCTCCTACACCCTCAACGCCGACGTCGAGCACAGCGACATCGGCACCGGGGCGAGCGTCAACGCCAACTACTACGGCAACCGCGCCGAGCTGGGCTTCAGCCACTTCGGCATCTTCGAACGCGACCTGGGCGCCTCGACCGGCCAGCGCAGCTCGTTGCGGTTCGGTACCTCGCTGGCCGTGGCCGACGGCGCGGTCACTGTGGGCCGCCCAATCTACGACGCTTTCGCGCTGGTCAAAGCCCACCGCGCGATCCGGGACAACGAGATCCTGGTCGACCCCACCGGCGACTCCGCTGCCGCCAGCACCGGCGCTCTGGGTACGGCGCTGCAACCCTCGCTAAGCAGCTACAGCGACCGCTCGCTGATCATTTCGGCCCCCGAGGCCGCGATCAATCTCGACCTCGGGCAAGGCGCCTTCCGACTGTTCCCACCTTACCGCGCCGGTTACCTGCTGACCGTCGGTTCCGACTACAACGTCAGTGCCACGGGCCGCTTGCTCGACGCGGCGGGCCAACCGGTTTCGCTCGTGTCGGGCACCGCGCGCGAGCTCGACCATCTCGACCGCGAACCGCTCGCCCTGTTCACCAACCGCGACGGTCGCTTCGGCCTCGTCGGCCTGGCGCCCGGCCCCTGGCGCATCGAGCTGGTTGGAGAGGAGGGCGCGGCCTACGAGATCGAGATTCCAGCCGACGCCGAGATTGTCCAGCTGGGCGAGGTGCGGCCGGTCAGGTAGTCCAAGCTCGCCCCGCAGTTGCATCTTGGCCACGGGGGCGGATGAAACGTCAATCGAAACAGTAACCTGCGGGTCACAAGCTCCCTCAGAGAAGCCGTCCACCCCTCCGCGCTATGCGGACTCTACGTATTGTTTCGCAGGATACCAGCGGCCTTTTGGCCCTGTGAGAGCGGACGAATTGGGCCGCCGAAGACAGGGACTGAATACCATGAGGTCATTGCATTCTTTTCTCGCGGGCACGGCAGTTCTGAGCCTGGCCGCACTCGTGTCGCAGCCCGCGTTCGGGCAAGAAATCGACCTGAGCCAGGGTGAGGATGAGGGTGAGGTGATCATCGTAACGGGGTCGCGGATTGGTCGACCAAACCTTGATACACCGGTGCCGGTGACGATCATCAACGGCGAAGACCTTTTTCAGCAAGCGCAGACCAATATCGGCGATACGCTGAATCAACTTCCGCAGTTTCGGTCGACCTATGCCCAGCAGAATCCCGGTCTGGGCATCGGCATTGCAGGGCTCAATCTCCTCGATCTGCGCGGGCTTGGTACCCAGCGCACTCTCGTGTTGGTCAATGGTCGCCGGCATGTGGCCGGTGACCTCAACGAGTATGCCGTTTCCACCGACGTCAATACCATCCCGAACGACCTGATCGAGCGCGTTGACGTTGTGACGGGCGCCAACTCCGCCGTTTACGGATCAGACGCAATCGCGGGGGTGGTCAACTTCATCTTGAAGAAGGACTACGAAGGTCTTCAGGTCCGCGGTAGTGCTGGCATATCCCAGGGTGGATTCGGGGAGAACCAGTACATTTCAACCCTTGGGGGCACGAACTTTGCTGACGGCCGGGGCAACATTACCATTCACGCCGAATTCGCCAATCAGGAGCGTGTCTTCGCTTCCGAGATTGCCGGTTTACGTCGTGCTGACGGCTTAGGTACGGTCGATATTGATCCGCCCGGGCTTGCTAACGGCAGCGATGGCATGCCCGATCGTGTTCTCATTCGCGATCTGCGCAGTGCCTCCATCAATCGCTTCGGTCTCGTTCCGGTCGTTCAGCCAGATGGCGGACTTTGCGGTACTGGGATTAGCAATGGAGTGATCCCTGGCTCGCCCTACAACTGTTCCTATCTCTTTACGCCGGAGGGGGAGATGGTGCCGCAGACCGGCACGCGTTACGGATCGGGAATTATTGGAGGCATCATTGGCGGCAACGGCCAGACGGGCCGTGAGGGGCGGCTCCTGTCAGTCCTGCCGGAGATGCAGCGCTACAACACCAACCTTCTCGCCCACTACGAATTCAGTGAAGCTGCGGACGCGTTCGTCGAAGCAAAATATGTCCGCGTTAACGCGAGGGGGTCCAACGCCGGGGCATCGTTCATCCAAGGGCAGCGCGTCCAATTCGACGAGCGTGAGCGCATCCGGCTCGACAACCCGTTCCTGCGCCCCGAAGATCGCCTGACACTCGCCAACGCGATCCTATCGTCGGGATACGATACGAGCTTTTCGGCGCGTAACGAACTCACTTCAGATCAGATAGCGGGAATTGCAGACGGCAGCTATCGCTTCGTCCTCGGACGGAATCTTCTTGATGTCGGCATCCGAGACGAAGATTTTCAGAGGGATACGTATCGGATCGTCGGTGGTCTTCGCGGGACCTTCAATGATGACTGGCAGTACGAAGTCTCCGCCAACTACGGCAAGATGAAGGAAAAAACCTCTACTTACGGATTCCTTGATCGGCAGCGCTTCATGTTGGCGCTCGATGGAGGTGTCGATCCTGTAAGCGGTCAGATCGTATGCCGCGCGCAATTTGATCCGGCTGCGGCAGTGCCCTATCCCAACACTCCGGAGAACGTCGCACGTCTTGCCGCCGACGTTGCTGCGTGCGTCCCCTACAACCCGTTTGGTGCCGCCGATAACAGTAAGTCGGTCAACTACTTTAGCTACAACGCCCGGCACACGGGCTCGATAGATCAACTGGTCTTCAATGGCTTCGTCACAGGCGATTCCAGCCAAGTATTCGAGCTCCCCGGCGGTCCCATTCGTTTTGCCTTGGGTGCTGAATACAGACGTGAAAATGCGTTCTTCCAGCAGGACCCATTTGTGGAGTCAGGAGCGACCAATGCGGTCGTCATACCGACCTTCGAGCCACCGTCGTTCGTGGTCAAGGAGGCCTTTGGGGAACTCCAACTCCCGATCCTGAGCGACAAGCCTTTCTTCCACGACCTTTCGCTCAATGGCGCCGCTCGCGTTGCCGACTACAAGGGACTTGTCGGCACGGTCTGGGCCTATAACGCGGGCGCGGAATGGGCGCCGGTGCGCGATATACGTTTTCGTGGCGGCTACGGGCGCGCGGTCCGTGCACCGAACGTCGCGGAAAGTGGCTCACCGGTGACGGCGAATTTCGCTCCCGGCTTCCTGGATCCCTGCAATGTCAACAACATCGGTTCGGGTTCGCAGTATCGCGCGACCAATTGCGAAGCTGATCTAGGCTCGCTCCTGGCGAATATCCCGACCGGATCTTATTCGTTGCCCATCTTGAGCGGCAGCAATCCAAACCTGAAGCCCGAGACGTCAGATTCCTGGACGTTTGGTGCGGTGATTCAGCCAGGGTTTGTGCCTGGTCTGTCGCTGACCGTCGACTACTACGACATCGCCGTGAACGGTGTGATCACCTCGCTCACCGCTCAGCAGATAGTCAACGGCTGTTATGACCAGCCGACAATGGACAACCCTCTATGCGCCGTGTTTCAGCGCTACCGAGGAACTGGTGCTGGACCCTTCGGCGAAGTGGCCGGGCAAGTCCTGGGCAATTCGCTCAATTCTGCGCCCTTCAATTTTGCCAGGCGGGTCCGCCGTGGAATCGATTTCGACCTCACTTACGTGACGAGTTTTACCGATGACGCCAGGCTGAAGACACGGTTTCTCTACTCGCATCAGTTGAAGAGCAGCAACTTCCAGAACCCGACAGATTCTAAATTCGAAAATCGTCTCCTAGGTGAATTGGGTGATCCCCAAGATGAGTTCCGGTGGAACGTCGACGTCAGCAGCGGACCTTTCACGCTTGGCTATCAGATGAGCTACATTGGGCCAATGTGGGTCAATTACTTTGAGGATTTCAACAGCTTGCAGGGTCGTCCTCCTCAGGATGCGGACTATGCCGATATCCAGAAGTACCAAGCGGTGTTCTATCACGATATTCGTGTTGATATCGAAGTCGCGAAGGGCGTCGGCGGTGGCGACCTGAAGTACTATCTCGGCGTCGATAACTTCCTCAACACGCGTCCGCCGCTTGGTTCGACGGCCACCGGGGCAGGCAGTGCGATTTACGATTTCCGGGGCCGCACATTCTATACCGGCTTCAAGGCGACCTTCTAACGTCTGACAGAAAAGAGGGGGGGCGGGGATCATCCGGCCCCCTTCCTTTTGAGATGATCAGTGAACGGACAGGCCCGGTGAAAAATTACTCTGCCGCGGTAGCGCAAGGTGCAGACCTTCTTGCGGTCGGTTCGGTGAAGGAAGCGGTCGGGCTCGTGGCGGCGGCTGCGCGGCGCGGTGACGTTCATGCGATGCACCAACTCGCACTCTGGCACGTCTATGGTGAGCCGCTTTCACGCGATTTCGGCGTCGCACGCCGGCTTTTCGAGCTTGCGGGAACTTCCGGTCACTCCGCTTCCGCGATCATCCACGCCGTTTTCGTCGCTCTCGGCGCGGGCGGGCTTCCACCAGACTGGTCGCGCGCTGTCGACTTGTTACGCGCTGCCGCCAGGACCGATCGGGCTGCCGCCGCCCAAATCTCATTGCTGGACGCAATGCCACTCACCAGGATCGGCACGCCGAAGTTCGTACCAGAGGTTAGGCCCCTCTCGCGGCGTCCTCACGTTGAAGTAATTCGCAACCTCTTCAGTAATGTGGAGTGCGCGCATGTCGCGTCACTTGCTCAGCCGCGCCTCGCGCCGTCTGTCGTCGTAGATTCCACAACGGGGCGAATGATGCAGCACCCCATCCGCACCTCGGATGGAGCGGTGCTGGGACCCATACAGCAAGACCTCGTGATTGAAGCGCTAAACCGTCGGATTGCGACCGTGACCCGCACATCGCCAGAGCAGGGCGAGCCGCTTGGGGTCCTGCGTTACGCGCCCGGGCAGCAATACCGGCTCCATCATGACTGCTTGCCGGGCGAGTCCAATCAGCGCGTTCTTACCGTGATTGTCTACCTCAATGATGGCTATGCGGGCGGGAGAACTCGTTTCCCCGGCGCAGACATTGAGTTCAAAGGAAGAGTCGGCGATGCCATCGTCATCGCGAACACTGTTGGTGATTTGGTCGACCAGGCAAGTCGCCATGCCGGCTTGCCCGTCGAGACAGGCGAGAAGTGGGTCTGTACCCGCTGGATTAGAGCTCGTGACTTCGATCCTTGGGGCATGCGAGCTACGAAACCGAACCTCTAAAACACATTCCGCGCACAGAGCACGTCCGCGACCACGGTGCGTCCGCCGATGTTGTCGAGGGCCTGGCTGCGCGAGATGATCCAGCCGACCGAGCGACAGAACTGGTTCGCTTGGGTGCGGGCGCAGCTCGAGTTGTTGCACGGAATGCGCTCGCCGTTGCGCAACGGGGCGGGGAAGAATTCGGCGGTAGCTCCACGCAACGAATTGCCGACGCCGGTGCCGAAGCCGCCGGTTGGACGCATCGACTGGATAGTGCGGAACTGGTTGGGGATTGTCGGCAAGTCGCGGTCGATCGTGCGGCAGGTGCCGGTGAAGTTGCGGCCAGTGCAGATCTGCCATTCGCCGCTGCGCACACGAATTGAACGGATGTCCCAACCGGGCCGCAAGTCAGGGGTGGACGCTCTCACTGACAGGAACGGCCCGCTGAAGAAGGTGTCGCGATGGACGATCGCCTCGAGCCCGCCTTGCTGCGGCGGGCGGTTGCGCATCTCTTCCGGCGTTTGCAGCGGCTCCACTTGTTGCTGGGCGCTCGCGGCCGGTAGCATGACCAACATCGCAAGTAGGGTTCCAACAACGACGCGCATAGCCCGCTCCTTCCCTTAACCGGTGCGGCGAAGTCCGCACAAACACTCGGCTTTCCCGAGTTATTCGACGCGGAAATAGGGCACCTGAAGAGGCGCGCTGTCTATCGGGGTTTCCCCGGTCTTTTGCGCAAGTGAGAACCGGCGGGCCCGCGGCCACTGAGCCGGGTTTCAGCCGCCCGGGGTCAGCCCGAGCGCTTCCTTGTGTTCTTCGTTGTCCTTGTCCCGGAAAGCGAAAGCGCCAAGGAACGCTGCGTCTGCGATCAGTTCCAGCCCCAGAACGACGCCAAGGAAGCCATCCGATACCGCGGCCCAGTTGAATAGCACGACCAGGCCCATCACGATCGAGAGAACGCCCGAACCCAGGAAGGCGGGAAAGTAGCGCGATTTACGCACCTCCGCGATCGAAGCCAGCTTGGCGATGCCGCCGCCGACCAGCAGCAGCGAGAGAATGAAGGATACGTCCACAGGCCCGACTGTGCGCGGGTCGCCCAGTTTCATGCTGAGCCCGGCATAGACCAGGAACACGCCCACCAGCCCCGGCAGGATCATTGTAATGGGGCGCCGCCGCTTTCGAAAGATCACGCCGAGCAGGTAAATCGCCCCCGCCCCAAGCAGCAACCAGGGAACGACACCGAACACAAGGCCGGTTACGGTTACCGGGTTGAACAGCACATAAAGCCCAAGTGCGGCCATAACGCCGGCCAGCACCGTTTGCACCTTCCAGTTCATGCGGCGCATCCTCTTGCTGTAGTTCACAATAATGCCGTGAATCAGCCGTTTGCGCAAGCGATGAGCGAATCAGAAGGGCGCTCGGGCAAAATTCGATATTGGCCCAAGCAATGGAATGCCCAAGTCAAACTCAAACCGAACTTAATCAACAGTTAAATTGGTCAGAAAATCGTGCCCTTTAAGTGAAATTACCTAATGATTTTCCAACATCAGATATTATTAACCATCTCATGAACACCGAAAATAGATATTCATTCAATCCAGAAGTTCACAGAATTCTCGAGTCCAGAAGGCGCGGCCTTGGTCAGAACTGGATCATAGTAAAGCGTGAAACAGTGTTTGCCCGTGCCGGTGACGGTAGGGAGCCAGAGGCTAATAGTGCTGGCGCAAGCTTCTTTGTTGGTCGGCGGATTGGGTCTGGTGCCCACTAAAGACTTTGCGGCAGGGTCGGTATCGATGCCTGATCTCAGCAATCCCGGCATTGCTTGCTTGCAAGTCCTGCGAGGATAAGCGCCGACGATTGCTTGTCGCCACGAACGCGGCAAGTCTATGTCTAGCCCAATGGCAGAGCGCTCGATCCTTGTCGTGGGCGGCGGAACCGCGGGGTGGCTGACGGCAGCCTATCTGGCGCGGTTCTTCGATGTGGCGCGCAATCCGCGGATTCGGGTCACCGTGCTGGAGTCGCCGGAGATCGGAATCATCGGCGTCGGCGAGGGCACTTTCCCGACGATCCGAAACACCCTGCGTTATATCGGCATCGATGAATCCCAATTCGTCCGCACGACATCCGCCACCTTCAAGCAAGGCATTCGCTTCGATAACTGGGTGCAGACACCTGCGGCCGGGCGGGAGGAACACTTCCTCCATCCCTTCGAGGCTCCATTCCATGCCGAGGGCTACAGCCTGGTCTCCTACTGGCTGCTGCAGGATGAGCGGACTCGCGTTCCGTTCGCAGAAGCAATGTCGATCCAGAACCGCGTGGCTGAGGCAGGACGGGCCCCCAAGGGTGCGGACGAGGGCGATTTCGCCGGTCCGCTCAACTACGCCTATCATTTCGATGCGGCGCGAGTCGCCGAGGTACTCTCGGATCACGCTCGCGCCTCAGGCGTGCATCACCTGCAAGGCCTGATGACCGGGGTGGAGCTCGATCCCGAGACCGGCGCGATCGATCATGTCGTGACGCGCGAGCACGGCAACCTGAAGGCCGACCTTTATGTCGACTGTTCCGGTTTTCGAGCCGAGCTCATCGATGGGGCGCTGGGCGTGCCGTTCAAGGAAGTGGGCGACGTGCTGTTCACTGACCGGGCGCTCGCCTGCAAGTTGCCCTATGACCAAGAGGGCTCGCCGCTGCGGAGCTACACAGTCGCTTCCGCTCACGAGGCCGGATGGATCTGGGACATCGGCCTTTCGGGCGCGCATGGAGTTGGGTGCGTCTATTCCAGCGCGCACATGTCGGATGACGCCGCCGCTCGGACCTTGGAGCGATATACCGGTGGCCGCAGTCTTGAGGTGAGCTCACGACAGATTCCATTCCGCGCTGGTTATCGCACCCGTCCGTGGGAGAAGAATTGCGTCGCCGTCGGGTTGGCCGGAGGGTTTCTCGAACCGCTGGAATCGACCGGCGTAGTGATGATCGAGGCCGCAGCGGCGATGATAGCGGAGCTGTTTCCGCACTATGGCCCTGCCGATGGACCAGCCCGGCGTTTCAACGAACTGATGGTTGCCCGCTACGAGAGCATCATCAAGTTCCTCAAGCTCCACTACTGCCTAAGCCAACGAGTCGAGCCGTTCTGGCGCGACAACACCGCGGCCTCGTCGATACCCGACCAGTTGCGGGATCTGCTCGAACAGTGGAGCTATCGCCCGCCGAGCCGGTTCGACTTCGTGCTCGATCACGAAAGCTTCGCGTTCTTCAACTACCAGTACATTCTCTACGGCATGGGTTTTCGCACCGACCTATCGCCGGTCCGGGACGAGTTTCCGCACACCGACGAGGCGGAGAAAATCTTCGAGCGTATCCGTCATTTCGGTGATCTTGCGGCGCGCGATCTGCCATCGCACCGGGCGCTGATCGAACGAATTCAGGCCGGCGAGCCCGCCGCGACTGTGGGTTCCTGACGGCCCGACGGCTCGTCACACGGCCCATTCCAGCGTCAGCCACAGCTTGTCCGTGTCGGTCGCGAGAGTGTCCGCGCGATAACCGGCGTAGCGGAGGGAGGCGCCGAACGGACCGTGACGGGCGCTCAGCACCAGGTCCAGCTCATGGCCATACCGGCGGTCGAGGCGATCGCTGTCGAAGCGGTGCCAGGTGGCGGCGAGATTGATGGCCTGTAACGGACCGACCTTTTTCAAGGTGTGGCCGACCGTGGCGTAGAGATCGTGCAGCCCATCGGGCGGAATGGTGCTGAACTTCCCGGCCCAGCCGTTCCACCTGAAGAAGGACGCAAGCGGTGTCTGGACGCTGGTGAGCGGAGTCCCGTCATCGGCTCCAAGCACTTCGTAGCCGAGTGAGGCATTGAAGCCGCTGTAGTTGAGGGTGGCTTCCCCCAACCAGTATTCTGCGGAATAGTCGTTGGGGTTGCGATGGTAGTCGCTTTGCCGGGCCCAGCTGGCGGTGTAGCCAAGCTTAGCGCCCGCCGCGATGTCGAGGCTGCCGTTTAGGCGTACGCCGTAAGTCTGGCTTGAGAGCCTGAAGCCCTGAACGGCGACATCGTCCTGATCGACGAGGTAGGCGAAGCCGGCGAGCGTACCGATATCGGACCGGTACCCCAACAGAGCGAAGATGTTGTCGCCATCGATGGCGCTCGGCCGCGCGCCGGCGCCGCGCGATCCGTTCACGGTCCGGACACTGCCAGCGTAAGTCAGGTCCGCGCTGAGGCGGCCTCTGGTCCATTGCACCCGCAGCGCGTCGAAAGTCTGTTCATTCTGGCGGAACGCGGCGGGGCCGACAAAGCGCTGATCGGCAAGTTCGATCCGCTGGCGCCCGGCGGTCGCTGTCATCCCGCTCAAACTGGAGTAGCGTATCTGCGCCCGGTTGATCTCAAGGTTGCTCGGATCGGCGACCAGCGGAAACTGCGTCTTGCCGTTGAGGCCGTCGTTGTATCCGGTCGAGAGTGCCACGGTCGCTTCCGCCTCGACCAGCGCCGACCATTCACCACTCTTTGCTGTTAGGCCGGGCCGCGCTCTGAGGGTCAGGGCGTCGGCATCCCCCGGCAGGCCGTCCTGCTCGACATTCTCGTAACGCAACCGAGCATCGACAGAGGGCGTCAATTGCAGGTCTTCAGCCTGCACAGCCGTAGCGCACAATGCGACAGCGGGCACCAGCGGCCAGAGTTTCATGAAGGATCCCCCAAAAAAGAGGCCCCGCTCCCAAGGGCGTGCAGGAGCGGGGCCTTCGGACGTGAGCCTCGTAGAGGCCCCTAGGCGGCGCTGGGCGCTGCCTCGCCTTGAATGGCGCCGAGTTCGCCGCTTTCGCGGGCCTTCTTGCCGTAGACCGCCTCGAACAGGGGACCGGCCATCATCGTCGTGACGATCGCCATAAGCACCATCATCGAAAACAGCGCCGGGCCGATCACGCCCTGTTGCAGGCCAATGTTGATGATGATCAGCTCCATCAAGCCGCGCGAGTTCATCAGCGCGCCGATGCCGAGCGCAGTGCGGTTGTCCTCGCCCGAAAGCCGCGCCGCGGCCCAGCAGGCGCCGAACTTGGCCAGGATCGACACCACAAGGATGCCGAGGGCAATCGCCAGCAGCTCGACCGAGTTGACCATGTCCATCCGGGTGTTGAGTCCGGAGTAGGTGAAGAACATCGGCAGCAACACAACGACAGCGAAGGGTTCGACCTTGCGCCGAAGCTCCTCCACGAACTTTCCGCGCGGCATGCAGGCTCCAAGCAGGAAGCCGCCGAACACCGCATGCAGGCCGGCTGCATCCATCAGGAAGGCCGAGAGGCAGAACAGGCACAAGGTGATGCCGAGCACGGTGTTGCTCATCTCGCCGCTTCTCTCGACCGCGCGGCCAAGCGGGGCGAGGAGGCGCTTGCCGAAGAAAAACAGGAAAGCGGCATAGGCCAGGCCACTGAAGATGGCGAGCAAGGCGACTCCCGCTCCGGCCCCGAAAGTGGCGAGCACGATCGCGAGCACGCACCAGGACATCGCATCGTCGAACGCCCCGGCCGTTAGCGACAGGGTACCGAGGGAGGTGTTGGCCAGTCCGCGCTCGTTGATGATGCGGGCCAGCATCGGGAAGGCGGTCAGCGCGATGCAGGCGCCCATGAAGAGCGTGGCGTTGAAGCGGCTGATCCCTTCGGCGAACAGGCCCGGGATATCGAGCAGGAAGGGGGTGATCAGGAACGCCATCAGAAACGGAGTGGCGATCCCCGCGATCGAAACACCCACCGCGCTCCTGGCCTTGGTCTGGAAGTGATCGAGCCGCAGCGTCGCACCGACCAGGAACATGTACAGGCCCACGCCGAACTGGGCCCCGGCATAGAGGACGCTCTTCGTTTCCTTGGGAAAGATGGCGGCTTGCAAATCCGGGAAAAAGAGCCCGAGCAGGGAGGGGCCCAGAACGACGCCGGCGATCATCTCGCCGACGACTTGCGGTTGAGCGAGCAGCTTCTGTCCCAACCAGCCGACAATGCGGCAGGTGGCGATGATAATCGCCAGTTGCAGAAAGAAGCGGATTGAAAAGTCGGTTGGCGAAAAGCTCGCCTCGGCTTGAACGGCGGGTCCGTGTGCGTTGAACACGTCAGCTGCTGCCGCAAGAAACTGACTCACCAAGTCGGTAGCCATGATTTTTCCCCCAGGTCCCAGTCCCCGTCTGTGCGGGATAAGGGAAGAGCATCGAATCCGCGGGACGGCTGCAACCTAAAATCGATCAGCCGATTGTCGATTTTCAGCCATCCGGTCCGACTTGTTGCCATGGCGCTACATTGTAGTAATGTACCTACATGGGAGCGGTACCATTTTTGGCGCTTCAGGCTCGAAATTGGGGGCCCTGCATGAAGATCGTCACGGCGCGGGAATTCAATCAAGACATCAGCAAGGCGAAGCGATTCGCGGTTAGTGAGCCCGTATTCGTGACCGATCGGGGGCGCCCGACCCATGTGCTTTTAAGCATCGGCGCCTACCGGAAACTCAGTGGCGACCGGCAGAGTATCCTCGACCTGATCGGGGCGGACCCTGATAGCGCTCCCGTGGCGCCGCTGGATCCGCAGGCAGACCTGGGCGGCAAGGCCGCGCGCTGATGTTTCTTCTCGATACTAAGATGCTGCTCGACCTGCGTGAGGCTCGCCGGTCCGGAGGCGAACCGGCTTTGGTGGCTTGGGCAGAGCGCACCTCTGCGCAACAGATGTTCTTGTCGGCGCTCTCGCTGCTGGAACTGGAGAACGCCGTGGCGGTAACCGCGCGGCGCGGAAAGGATGCCGGTCTAGCATGGCGTGACTGGCTCGACCGACAAGTCGCGCAGGCTTTCGAGGGGCGCATCCTTGCGATCGACGCAGCCGTCGTCCGACGGCGCGCGCAAATTCCCTATGCGGAGGATCGCGAAGGACTCCTTGCCGCTACCGCGCTGGTTCACAACCTCACGCTCGTCACCAGTGAGCCGCGGACGTATCGCGCCGGGCGGGTCAAGGTTATGGATCCGGCGCGTTTCGAGCCGGACAGCGAGCACGACACCGATTGGCGCGAAGCTTCCAGGTCGGGCGCGGCTTGGCTGCGGAACTTGCTGATCCGCTAACGCCGTATCCCAGCCCAGTTCGCCGCGCCCGGTGCCACGCGAGGCAGAACCCGCCCCGCAAACGCCACCAGGGCCAGCGTCAGTCCGAACAGAGGCATCAGCAGGGCGAGACCCACGGTAGCGCCGACCAGCGCCCAGCTGTGCCGGAGAGGGGCGCTGGCGGGCGGGGTGCCCAGCTTGCCCGCGGGCCGCCTTCGCCACCACAGGACGACGCTGGATAGCGCCAGCGTCACGAGGCCGAGCAGGATCGCCAGGTTGAGCAGTTGATTGGCGAGGCCGAGCCAGGCGCCTTCGTGCACCGCGACGCCATAACCAACGACGCGGTCGATCCAGTGGCGCTGGTCGAACGTCTGGCGGCCGATCAAAGCCCCGCTGTCGTCCAGCTCCGCTTCGCCGCGTTCGGGCCGGTTGGCGGCTTGCGACTGCGCCAGCCAGTAGCCGTTTGGAGCCGTGGGCGGGCTGATCTCCACCGGTGCGGCAAGACCTAGCTCAGCCGCCTGCGGGATCACATGGTTGAGCGCCCGGTCGGTCGGTTTCTCATGTACCATGGTCACGCCGTGATGCCCGGCATGTTCGTCGAGCATCGCGCGGGCGCCCATGTCGAGCTGCGCGCGGGCGGCGGCGTCGGCCTCCGATCCGCTCGACCAATCCTGCTTTAGCGCAGACGTGCCGGTAACCGCGCGCACTTCGCGCAAGTAGGCGCTCCAGTTGGTCGCCCAGGGCAAACCCGATGCAATCAGGAATACGGCCCCGATCGAGACCCACAGGCCGGTGACCGCGTGGATGTCCCGCCAGAACACACGCTTGCCACGGCGCAGGCGCGGCCAAACCACGCCTGCAAGACCAGCCCCTCCGCGCGGCCACCACAGGAACAGGCCGGTGAGGATCATCACAATCGTCCAGCACGCGGCGATTTCGACCAGCGCCGAGCCCCACTTGCCCGCCAGCAGCTCGCCATGAAGCCGGAACACGACGCGCATCAGGCGGTCCTCTTCCGCGACCTTGTGGAGCACCTCGCCGCTCTGCGGGTGGACCCAGACGCGGGTCTCTCGCTCTCCCGCCCCAACGAGGAGCTGAACGGCGTCGGCCGGGTCTTCCGGAAGCACGTACTTGTGCAGCACCGAGCCAGGGACTGCCGCAGTGCCTGCCTCTACGATCCGAGCGGGAGTGAGCAGCGGACCGCTCTCCACCACCACGCCGCGATAGGGAGCGTAGAGCAGGCTCTCGATCTGCGGCTTGAACAGGTAGATCCCGCCCGTGACCGAAAGCCAAAGGATGAAGGGCACGCAGAACAGGCCGGCGTAGAAATGCCAGCGCCAGACCGCGAGATACCAGCGCTCGTAGCGAGGGGCGGTGCTCATAGCGTCCACCCCGCTTCGATGGTGAAGCTGCGTTGCGGGTAGGGGTGGTAAACCCAGGCCTTGTTGTTGGTGATGTTGTCGATCCCGGCACTGAAGCGGAAGTGGTCGGTTGCCCGCCAGTTCACCCGCGCATCGAGGACGAACAGCTCGGACGTGTAGCCGAAGGTGTCGCCGCGCTGGAGACCGAACAAGTCGGTGTTGGGACGCGAGGCATAACGCATTCCGACCGACGCGAGGACGTCGGCCGTGATCGCGTAACGGGCGTTGGCGTTGATGCGCCAGCGCGGGATGCGTGGGAATTGCACACCCTCGGCCGACGGGGCGCTGTCGTTGCGTACGGTCTCGGAATCGATCCAGGCCACGTTGGCGTCGATGTCGAGCCCGGAGAGCCCCACATCGCGGGCTTCGGCGATAAGCTCGGCGCCATATTGCCGGGTCAGGTCGATGTTCTTGTAGTTGGAGGTTGTAACCCCGTTCTGGTTGAAGCCGACGAAGCTGAAGATCGTATCCTGCACCCGTTGCCAGAACAGCGAGCCGGTGAGCTTAAGCACGCCGAAGTCGCGCGCGACCAGCAGGTTGGCGTCGCGCGAGCGTTCGGGCTTCAGGTTCGGGTCGAAGCTGTCGGGATTGAAGCTCCCGTCGCCATTGAGGCTGCCCTGAAAGAGCTCCCCCACGGTCGGGAAGCGCGTCGCCTCGGCCAGGGTGAGTTGTACGCTGGTGGCGCCATTGCGCCATTCGAGCGAAGCCTTGGGATCGAACGCGCTATCGCCTCGCGCGGCGTAGGTGTTGAATACCGGCTGCGTGTTGGTGCCAAGCCGGCCGAGGCCGCCGTCGAACGCCCGCCAATCTTCGTATCGCGCTCCTAAGGTGAGCGTCCACTGGCTCAGGATGTAGCGGCCCTCGGCCCAGCCGGAGAGAAGGCGGGTCTTGCCAAAGGTCTGCGACGAGAACGTCGCGCCCGCATCGTCGCGCCAGTTCGGCAAGGCGTAGTTGGTCAGGTCGGTGCGATAGAGATTCCCGGTTGCGCCGGCCGCCAGCTCAAAGTCGCCCCATCGGCCCTCGAACGTGAGGTCGCCGGTGTACCAGCCGGTCGGTCCTTGCCGGGCGAGAGTTCCGGGGCCGTCGTCCTCCCCGGCGGCGTAGCTGGCCGAGGTGAAACCGTCGGAGCGGGCGATCTGATAGGTCGAGACGTTGAATGACGCCGTGACCGCGTCACTCAACGGAGCGGCGAGCTTCAGGCCCGCGAGATACTCGTCGCGCACGGTTTGCGACCAGCGCGCTCCGCTGGCGTTCCAGGCCGTGCCGAGCGTCGTGACCCGCCCTTCGCATACGGGGTCGCCGGCCGGGTTGCGTAAGTAACAGTCGGGCGCCTCCTGCCGGTCGACGTTGTGCCAATAGGCGAACAGCGCCTCGCCGGTAACGGCACTGCCGTCATAGCCGAGCCGGAGCTTTGCCTGGTCCTGCGTGATCGCGGCGGGCGATTGCGCGGCGAAGATCGGGTTGCTCGCGGTGCCCGGAGCGTTGGGGATCGCCTGGCCGGCGTCGACGATCGCGCCGGTGACGGGAGTACCCTGCGCTGTGCCGATCGCAGGGGCGAGCCCGTACCAGCTCATCGGCTGGCCATCGTTGCGGAAGTGACGGGCAGAGAGACGCGCGGACCAGGGCCCGTCCTTCTGCCGCCAGCCGAGCCCGGCCTCTCCCGACCAGCCGAGATAAGTGTCGTGCGTAGCATACTGATCGTAAGGCTGGGCAAAGCCCTGCACCGTAGCGAAGGCTTCGGTCCGTTCGGGCGCACGGGTTGTGATGTTGACGATCCCGCCCATCGAGTTGCCCGAATAGCGCGACGAGTATGGGCCATAGACGATGTCGAACTGCTCGACCTCGCCCGGGCCGACCACACCCCACTTCGGTGCGAAGTTGAACGAGTTGCCGAGGAAATTAGAAACGACGAAACCGTCGACCATCACCAGTGCGCGGGCGCTCTGGCTCGAGTGGGTGCCGCGGAAGCCGGGCACTCCGTTGGAATCGCCCGCGTAGCGTTTGCGTACGAAGAAGTCGGGCGCGTACTTCATCAGGTCTTCGACATTCTGGGCGTTTATGCCGTCGAACTGCTCGTGGCCGAGGCTGACCGAAAGCCCTCTGGGATCGATCGAGATCGGCGCGTCACGCTGGCCGACGACCAGGATCAGCTGGCTCTCGGTGTCCTCGGCATGGGCAGGAATGGCGGCTAGGGATAGCGCTGCGGCGAGCGCGATGCGGGAAACGGACACGGGGATCTACCTGAACATCGCGCCGGGTGAGGGCGCGTGATGAAGGAATGCCGCGGCATGGTTGCTGCGGCGGCCATCAAAGGATCAGGCGGTGCGGGGTGGCGCTCTCGAAGGGGGCCGGATACCGGCCGGCTGGCTCAGCAGCGCCGCATGGTAAGGCGCGAAGCCCAGCGCGATCAGGAAGGCAAGCGCGGTGGCGAGCAGGATCGGGTCCGCGCCGCCGAGCATGCCTTGGCCGAGTGTGCCGAAGGCGCAAGAAGGAGCGGTGTCGCCGGCCTTCTTGTCCTGCTTGCCCTTGATCGGAATCTCGACCGTCGCGGCCGAATGTCCGGTGGGCGAGCAGATCGACACCGTCAGCGTCTTGCCGGTATCGACCATGTAACCCTGTGGGATCGCCCAACGCGGCGCGAGCGCGGCTGCCAGCAGGAGCAGGGCCAGCCACCAACGCGTATGCAGGAAGGATCGCAGGGATTGCACGGGCGGCGCACTAGGCCATCGTGTGGGGAAAAGGAAGCGCCACGTCCGGCCGTCTTGGGGAGGCAGTCCGGACGTGGCGCGAGGTATGGAAGATCTTCACGCCGCGGAGTTGACGGCGTGACAGCTCAACCCGCGCCTGTCCTTGTAGGCCTCCCCTGTCGAGAGGGGAGTTAATTACCGTAATTCCTTCGTTACATGCCGTTACATCGATTGGATGAGGCCGGTCATTCGTGCCGCAGCGCCTCGATCGGATCGAGCTTCGAGGCCCTTCGCGCCGGGAAGTAGCCGAAGATGATTCCGATCAGGGCCGAGATCACGAAGCTGAGAACGTTGATGAACGGGTCGAATACGTAGGCGATGCCCAGCGCGGTCGAGAGACCGAACGAGAGCGCGAAGCCTAGCAGAATGCCGACGATCCCGCCGAAGCAGCACAGCACGACCGCTTCGGTCAGGAACTGCAACTGCACTTCTCGCGCCAGCGCACCGATGGCGAGGCGGATGCCGATCTCCCGCGTTCGCTCGGTCACCGACACGAGCATGATGTTCATGATCCCGACGCCGCCTACGATCAGGCTGATTGCGGCGATCGCGGCGACCATGACTGTCATCGTGCCGACTGTGGCGGCAACCGTCTCGTTGATCTGCGCCGTATCGACGATATCGAAGTCGTTCTGCTGTCCTTCCAGCAGCACCCGGCGCTCGCGCATCAGCTTGACGATGGCGTTGATCATCGTCTTGCTGTCGTAGGAGGCGTCGTAGGCGACGACCATGTAGCCGATGTTGTCATCGCCGGTGAAACGGCGCTGCACGTTGGTCAGCGGCATGAAGATCGAGTTGTCGTCATCCCCACCGCCGCCGACACTGCCGCGCGTGGCGAAGACCCCGATCACTTGGCAGGACACGTCGTTAAGGCGCATGCGCTCGCCGACGGGGCTCTGGTTGGCGAGGAAGATTTCGTCGCGCACGGTCGGGCCGATGATGCAGACGTTAGCGCCCGCAGTTTGCTCGGCGGCAGTGAAGCGGCGGCCTTCCTCGATCTCGATCCCGCGCGCGTCGAGGAACTCGTTGCCGACGCCCTCGACCTTGGTCTGCCAGTCCTGGCCGTTGTGGATCGCGGAGACATTGCGTTCGACCTGACCCGCGACGAAGTTCACCCCCGCCACCTGTTCGCGCACGGCCTGCACGTCGCGCTCGTCGAACGGACGGATCTGGCCGCGGTCGGTCTGGATCGGGAAGACGAAGAACACGTTGGAACCGAGCGAGCTGATCTGCTCTTCGATGTCGGCAGTGACGCCCTTGCCCAGGGTCACCATAGTGATAACCGCGCCCACGCCGATGATGATGCCGAGCGTCGTCAGGAAGCTGCGCAGGATGTGGCGGCGGATCTCGCGGAACGCGAGGAGAAGCGTGGTGCCGAACATCAGTTCGCCTCCACCGGCGCACCCTGGCGGTGGTTGGCCTCGATCCGCTCGACCAGCCCGTCCTTGAAGTGGACAACGGTCTTTGCATAAGCCGCCATCTCGGCCTCGTGAGTGACCATCAGGATGGTGATGCCCGTGGCGTTGAGTTCGGTGAGGAATTCCATGATTTCGATTGAGCGTTCGGAGTCGAGGTTGCCGGTCGGCTCGTCCGCCAGCAGCACTTCGGGATCGGTTACCAGCGCGCGGGCGATGGCAACGCGCTGCTGCTGGCCGCCGGAAAGCTCGGCCGGAGTGTGGTCGGCCCAGGGCCCCAGGCCGACGCGGTCGAGCGCACGCATCGCGGCCTCGCGCCGTTGTTCCTTGCGCTCACCGCGATAGAGCAGCGGCAGCTCGACGTTTTCGAGCGCGCTGGTACGGGCGAGCAGGTTGAAGCCCTGGAACACGAACCCGAGGTACCTGCGGCGCAGGAGTGAGCGCTGGTCATTGGTCAGCGACTGCACCTCGGTCCCCAGGAACTTGAACACCCCCGAAGTCGGCGAGTCCAGGCAGCCGAGGATATTCATCGTGGTGGACTTGCCCGAGCCCGAGGGTCCCATGACCGCGACGAAATCGCCGCGCTCGATGGTCAGGTCGACCCCTTTCAGGGCCTGGAACGCAGCGATCCCTTGGCCGAAGGTCTTGGTTATCCCCTTCAGTTCGATGATCGCCTGTCCCGTCACTTCTTGTCCGCCTTGAGCGAGGTCACGACCGTCATGCCGGGCTTCAGCTCGTTCGAGGTGACGACCGTGAAGCGGCCGTCGCTCTGGCCGGTGACGACCTCGATCGGTTTGAGCGTGCCATCGGCCTGCAGGATGTGCACGGTCTGGCGGCTGCCGCGGCCGATCGTGGCGCGCTCTTCCTCGCGTTCGAGGCCGAAGTCGTCGCCGTTGTTGAGCTGGACGCCGCCGGTGGCCTCTGCCTTCGGGGGCTCGAACCGCAGGGCGCCGTTGGGAACGAGCATGCGCTTGCCGGTCTGCTGGGTGGCGATGTTGGCCGTGGCCGTCATGCCCGGGCGCAGGAGGCCGTTGGCGTTGTCGACCGTGAGCCGTGCTTCGTAGCTGATGACGGCATTGCCTTGCTGGCCCTGCTGCTGTTGCTGGCTGGACTGCGCGGTGTTGTTCGACGCCAGGTTCACGCGTTCGACCGTCGCCGGGAATTGGCGGCCGGGATAGGCGTCGACGGTGAAGGTGGCCTTCTGGCCCTGCTTCACTTCACCGACGTCCGCTTCGTCGACCGAGACGCGCAGCTGCATTTGCGACAGGTCTTCGGCGAGGACGAACAGGGTCGGCGTGTTGAAGCTGGCCGCCACGGTCTGACCGGGTTCGACCTGGCGGGCCAGGACCACGCCCGAGACGGGAGAGCGGATCAGCGCCCGGTCGCGGTTGGTCAGGCTCGAAGAAAGCTGCGCCTGGGCCGAGGTGACATTGGCCTGCGCGGAATTGAGCGAGGCCTTGCTGCGGGCGACATTGGCCTCGGCAGCTTCCATCTCGGTCTTCGAGGGGACCTTGCCGTCCGACAGGCGATAGACGTCCTGCAGGCGCGCCAGCTGGGCGCTATCGACGTCAAGCGTCGCGCGGGCCTGGGCGACCTGGGCGCGCGAGGCCTGGAGATTGGCCTGGCTCTGCTTGATCTGGTCCTCGATCACGTCGGTATTGATCTGCGCCAGGACCTGGCCGCGCGACACGCGGTCGTTCACGTCGACGTAGACCCGGTCGATGCGGCCCGAGACTTCGGAGCCGACCTCAACCTGGTTGGTGGGGCGCAGGTTACCAGTTGCCGTCACCTCGATGTCGAGGGAGCGTTCGACAACTTTCTCGGTGATATACTCGGGCTTCTTCTCGTCGCGGTTGACGAAGTAGAGCGCCACCAGCAGCACGATCACGCCTGGGATCCAGAACTTGGCCCAACGACGCCAACGGGGGCGTTCGGTCGTTCCGAGGAATTCGTCCACTGACATCGTGGCCCCGGCCGTCGGATTTGCGGTCATTTCGGTCATCATTGGATCCTGTCACTGACGGGCAGCGGATATTCCCTGGGCGACCAGCCACCGCCGAGCGCCTGGGTCAGGCGCACGAAAGCGCTCGCCCGCTCGGCCTGCGAAGCGACTTCCGCGTTGCGGGCGGTGCGTAGCTGTAGCTCAGAAGTTAGCAAGTTCTGAAAATCGGTCAGGCCGGCCTGGTACTGGCTGCGGGCGAGGATGGCCGAATTGTTTGCGGCGTCCACGGCTTCCCCGAAGATCACCACCCGTTCGCGCGACTTCTCGAGATCGACGGCCGAACTCTCCACGTCCTCCAGCGCGCCGAGGATCGACAGCCGCCAGGCTGCGAGCGAGCCTTCCGCGGCGGCTTTGGAACTGTCGATCTGCGACTGGGTGCGGCCGCCGTCGAAGATCAACTGGCTGACCGAACCGAACAGGCCTCCCGAAACCAAATCGAACAAGTTGCCGAAGCCGATGGCCGAAGACGATATCGTGCCGCCGAGCTGGATCAGCGGATAGAGTTGCGCCTTGGCGCCTTCGATGCGGGCGGTGCTGGCGACCAGATTGGCCTCCGCCTGGCGCACGTCGGGCCGGCGGCGCAGGACCTCGGCCGGTGCCTCGAAACCCGCCAAATCGGGCGGGACAGGGACGAAGTCGGAGTCCACGAGCAACTGCAGAACCCGGCCCGGCGGTTCACCGATAAGGGTCGAGATAGCGTTGGCCGTCGCGGCGAGGCTGCTTTCAAGTTGCGGGATGCTGGCTGCCGTTGCGGCTCGCTGGCTCCGGGCTTGTTCGACATCGAGCGTAGAGACGAGCCCCGCCTGGGCCCGCCAGCGGGCGATTTGCAGGTTGTCATCCTGCGATTGAAGGCTGTCGCGCGCGATCGCGAGCTGCATTGCCGTCGCTCGCGCCGAGATGGTCGCGAGGGCAACTTGGCCGGTGATCAGGCGCTCGAGATCGGCGAGCGAGTAACCCGCAGCCGCGAGGTCTGCCTCGGACGCGGCCACGTCAGCGCCGATGCGACCGAACAGGTCAATCTCCCACGAAGCGTCCGCCCCGATCGAGTAAGCGCTCGCGTCGGGCAAGCCGTCGTTGAAATTACGCCGCCCCGATCCGCTTGCCGAAACGTAGGGGAAGTAGCTGGATCGCGAGCCTGCTAACTGCGCGCGAGCTTGTTCAAGCCGTGCCGCGCTCTGTGCGAGGTCGAGGTTGTTGGCGACGGCCGCCTCGACGAACTGGGTCAGGAGCGGATCGTCGAGAAGCTGCCAATATTGCGAGAGGTCGAGCGAGGCCTGGCCGTGCTCGGTCTCGACCCAGTTTTGTGGCACAGAAATGCCAGCCTCGGGCGAAGCGATGTCCGGCCGGGCGCAGCTGGCGAGGGCCAGCGAACTCATCGCCACCGTCAGCAAAGCGGCAGTCCTGCGCGGACGGAGACGGAAAGAGCTTCGAGACAAGCGGGTCATGATCCTCTGGTTTCCGGTTCTGATGGCCGCCGGCCGATGCCGTTGAGCGCAATGTCCACGATCGCCGCCGGATCGCCAATGGGCCGGTCGGTGAGCATCGGGTGTGTCATCGCCAGAACCAGCCCGTGGAGATGCCGGGCGGCGTCCTCTGGGGCGATCCGCAGCCGATCCGCATGGGGCCGGAGCAGCGCGGCGACGGCTTCGTACCCGAGCTTGCGTTGTTCCTGGAACTTTTCCTTGTCGGTCCCCTCTGGCTGATGGAATCCGACGGCGGCAATGAGCGCGAGGACCCGCTTGATCCGCCTTTGCAGCGAAGTGACGAGTTGGACGAGGCATGATTCGAGGTCGCCACCGCAATCGATCCCCGCCAGTTCCGCGCGCGCCGCCTCCTGGTCGAAGGCGTCCGCGAAGATCGCGTCGATGATCGCGTCCTTAGTCGGGAAGACCCGAAAGATCGTGCCTTCCGCAATTCCCGCAGCCTCGGCGATTTCCCGGGTACTGACAGCCCCACCCTTGGCGATCAGCAGTCGCTCCGTCACCGCTACGATTGCGGCGCGCCGTTCGGCAGCTGGAAGGGGCGAAGCGCGGTTCATGCTCGGAAGGATAGTGAGTGAGCGCTCACTCATCAAGCGGTTTATGCAGCGACGCGGGCCCAAAGGGCTACGGCGAATTTGATGCACTCCCCTCGTGGGTTCGCTCACCGCGCCAATCGTCACAGCCAATGCCCCCATCAACCTGTCTTGCTGTATTAATACACATCAGCAGAAGCAAGAACCAGTCGGATTTTGTCGCAATCGACCAGTGGCCCACCGTTGCCGACAAGCAGCATACCCTCGATCAAGGATTAGTGGTCTCAGAGCCGGGAATCTTACGCGCCCATCGGTATTCACCTCCTCAAAGTTGTTGCGCTCTGGTCGTTTGTGGCTTTTCACCTCGGACGCGCCGCCTATGATGAGCGCAAACAAGTGGGTGAACGGGGAGGAAGAGGGATGCACACCGTGCGGCTAAAGGGCCTGTGGCCGATACCGCTGTGCGCGGTCCTCATGCTGGCGGCGCCCGCGCAAGCGGCCGACCCCGATAGCGAGATCGCCGCGCTGACGCAGCGGGTGGAAAAGCTCGAAGGCACGCGCGCCATCAAGAAGCTGCAGCGCGCTTTCGGCTACTACGTCGACCGGGGCTTGTGGGGCGAGGCGGCAGATCTGTTCACCGAGGACGGCACGATCGAGATCGGTGTCGACGGCGTCTACGCGGGCAAGGCGCGCATCGGCGAATACCTCGAGCGGCTGCACGGCGGCCAGCAGGGCCTGATCTATGGCCAGCTCAACGAGTGGGTGACCTTGCAGCCCGCTGTCGACATGGGCGCTGATGGCCGCAGTGCCACGGCGCGCTGGCGCGACCTTGGCATGACCGGTCAGTACAAGAAGCACGCCGAATGGCGTGACGGGATTTACGAGAACACCTACGTCAAGGAAGACGGGGTGTGGAAAATCAAGTCCATGCACCTCTACGTCAACTTCGTCGCGCCCTATGAAAAGGGCTGGGCTCGGCTGCGGCAGGGGGAAGGCGTGGCGCAGAGCGAAGCCTCGAAGGCGTTCCCGCCCGATCGCGGACCGACGGCGACGCTAGCCTCGTTCCCGGACGTTCAGCGTCCACCCTTCCAGGCGCCGAACCCGGTGACGGGCCGCGCAGTAAGGGAGGTCCGGTAATGCGCGCTTTGACCTTGGCCAGCGCCGCCGCCCTCTCGCTCTGCGCCGCTGTCGTGCCGGTGAGCGCGCAGGCCCAGTCGGTCGAATCCCGCCTCGCCTCCTACCGTGAACGCGTCGAACGGCTGGAAGACCAGGACGCCATCGAAAACCTTCAGGCGTACTACGGCTACTACTTCGACAAGGGCCTGTGGAACGAGGTCGCCGACCTTTTCTCCGCAAACGGCAGCTTCGAATACGGCCAGCGCGGGGTCTACCTCGGGCAGGACCGCATCCGTCGCGCGCTGCTCTTGTTCGGCCCGGAAGGGCTCGCGCAGGGGCGGCTCAACAACCACATGCAGCTTCAGTCGATCATTTCGGTCGCGCCGGATGGGAAGACCGCGACGGCGCGCTGGCAGGGGATGATTCAGCTCGCCGAGCCTGGCGCCAATGGTGTGTGGGGCGTGGGGATTTACGAAAACGAGTACGTCAAGGACCGCGGCACGTGGAAGATTTCCAAGCTGCATTTCTATCCCGTCGCGCTGACCGATTACGACCTCGGCTTCATGCGCTCCGCCCTGCGGATGGACGGACCGAGCGCGCTGTTCCCGCCGGACAGGCCACCGACCGAAGTCTATCGGACCTTCCCTTCGGCCTACATACCGCCGTTCAGCTACGTTCATCCGGTGACCGGCCAGTCACTGAAGGACATCAAGCAACCGGCCGACAACGTGGTGGGGCGCCCATGACTCTGAAGCTGACCCTGGCTGCCGCCCTGCTTTGCGCGGTCGCCGCCCCCGCTCTCGCCCAGTCGACGGAGGACAAGCTCGACCAGCTCGACGCGCGCATCGCGCGGCTGGAAGACATGAACGCCATCGAGCGGTTGCAGAAGGCCTACGGCTACTTCGTCGACAAGGGCCAGTGGACCCAGCTCAGCGAGCTGTTCACCGACGACGCCACGCTGGAGATCGGCGGCAAGGGCCTGTTCCTCGGCAAGCACCGCGTGCTCGAATACATGCAGACCGCCTTCGGTCCGGACGGCGCGAAGGAAGGCGTGCTGGCCAATCACATGCAGTTCCAGCCGATTCCCGACATCTCGGCCGACGGCAAGACCGGCTGGGTCCGCTCACGCGCCTATGTGATGAGCAACGCGGGCTGGGGCCTCCCGCTCTATGAGAACGAGTACAAGAAGGGCGAGGACGGCGTGTGGCGGATCAGCCGCCTCAGCGGGCCCTTCACGATGTACACCAACTGGGAAGGCTGGGGCAAAAACGCCCTCAACAACACCTGGCCCGACAAGTTCGATCCGCCGCCGGACCTGCCACCCTCGACGGTCTACCTGACCTATCCGGCCTACTACATCGTGCCCTTCCACTATCCGAACCCGGTGACGGGCCATGCGATGGTCCCCGACACCGGTCAGGTCGGGGCCTATCACCGTCCGCCGGGAACTCCTGAACAGCAGCAATCGCTCACGGTCGGCCGTCTTGCAGACGGCACGCAACCGATCGCCGAACCTCCGAAAGATTGACATGACCCCGTTGAGACATCGTCCCGCCGCCTGGCTCGGCGCCCTGGCGGCGCTTGCTTCCCTGGCTTCGCTAACCTTCGCCAGCACCGCGGCAGCTAGCGATCCGCTCGCGGCGCCCGAGGCCGGGGAGTGGCCGAGCGATGGGCGCGACTATTCGGCGCAGCGCTACAGCCCGCTGACGCAAATCGACGCTTCGAACGTGAGCAAGCTCGGGCTCGCCTGGTACGACGATCTCGACACCTACCGCGGGGTCGAGGCGACACCGATCTATTCGGACGGGGTGCTCTACAACATCCTGCCGTTCAACGTGACCATCGCCTACGACGCCAAGACCGGCGAGCGGCTGTGGACTTACGATCCGCAAGTGCCGCGCGAGATGGCCCGCTATGCCTGCTGCGAACCCGTTTCGCGCGGACTCGCCATGTCCGGCAACAAGGTCATCATCGCTACACTCGATGGCCGCCTGATCGCGCTCGACAAGACCAGCGGCAAGCCGATCTGGACCACGCAGACCTTCGGCAAGGAGTTCCCCTATTCGATCACGGGCGCGCCGCGCGTGTTCGGTGACAAGGTCGTTGTCGGCCAGTCCGGGGGCGACTTCGGCGTGCGCGGATTCGTGGCGGCCTACGACATCGAAACCGGGGCAAAGAAGTGGAAGTTCTTCCTCACCCCCGGGAATCCGGCCAACGGGCCGGACGGAGAGGCGTCGGACGGCGTGATGAGCTGGGTGCGCGAGACCTGGTTCGGCAACAAGTACTGGGAGCTTGGCGGCGGGGCCAACCCATGGGATTCGATCGCCTACGACCCCGAGCTCAACCTGGTCTATGTCGGCACTGGCAACTCGACGCCGCATGCGCGTTTCTACCGGTCGGAGAACAAGGGCGACAATCTGTTCGTCTGTTCGATCGTGGCGCTCAAGGCCGATACCGGCGAGTACGCCTGGCACTACCAGATGAACCCGGGGGAGGAGTGGGACTGGACCTGCACCGCCTCGATCATCAGCGCCGATCTCCAGATCGACGGCAAGCCGCGCAAGGTGTTGATGCAGGCGCCGAAGAACGGCTTCTTCTACGTGCTCGACCGCAAGACGGGCGAGTTCATCAGCGCCGCCGCGCATGTGATCCAGAACTGGAACGCCGGCTTCGACGACAAGGGCCGGCCGATCGTGAATGAAGCAGTGCGCTACGGCTTTGACCCCAAGCTGGTGATGCCGGGGCCGGGCGGGGCGCATAACTGGTTCCCGATGGCCTATAGTCCGCGGACGGGGCTCGCGTACTTCCCGTCCTACCAGTCGGGCTTCGTCTACGCGCTCCAGCCCGACTGGAAGCCGCAGCCGATGCGCTCGAACAGCGGCTGGGGCGGGTTCTCCGGCCCGGTGCTGCAGCAGCGGATGAAGCTGATGGAGGAGGCCAACAAGATCGAAAAGGCCTGGCTGACCGCCTGGGATCCGGTCAAGCAGCAGGCCGCCTGG
Source organism: Croceibacterium selenioxidans (assembly GCF_018599195.1). Taxonomy (GTDB): domain Bacteria; phylum Pseudomonadota; class Alphaproteobacteria; order Sphingomonadales; family Sphingomonadaceae; genus Croceibacterium_A; species Croceibacterium_A selenioxidans. The sequence continues at coordinate 370,498 of NZ_JAHFVK010000001.1, forward strand.
CAAGTTGAGCTGCCGCGCCATGGCAACGGCGGTGTGTTCGTGACGGCCAGCGACCTGGTTTTCGAAGGCACGACCAAGCAAACTTTCGCCGCGTTCGATGCGCGGACCGGGAAGACGCTATGGGAGTTCCCGACCCAGAGTGCTCCGGTGGCGGGCGGCATCACCTACATGCTCGACGGCGAGCAATACGTGGCGGTGAACGCGGGCTGGGGCGGCGGAGCCGCTCAGATCGAACAGTCATCGGGCACGGAGCTGCCTCGTGCCAAGGCTCGGCTCCTGGTGTTCAAGCTCGGCGGGACGAAGCAGCTTCCGCCTTTGGCCGCTACGGCAGCCGTGCCTCCTCCGCCGCCATTGCGGGCGTCCGAAGCGCAGATTCAGGCGGGAGCCCAGTTGTTCGCCCAGACTTGCGCCGTGTGTCACGGCCAGAACGCCATAGGCGGGGTCAAGGACCTGCGGCACATGACAGCCGACACTCACAGCAAGTTCAACCAGATCGTCCTGGAGGGGCTCTACCTCGACAAGGGGATGGCGAGCTTCGCCGACCTCTTGAAGAAGGAGGATGTCGAAGCGATCCACAATTATCTGATCGCCCGGGCGAACGAGGACTGGGGGCGGAGCGAGTAAGAAAATCCTCCCTGTCGCATAGCGATGGGGAGGATTGCTTAGCCAGCCTGCGAGGGTAACCCGGCGTCCAAGCGACCTATCAAGAGCTCGAGAAATCCATCGAGCTCGTCGACCTTGTCGGCAGGCAGGCCTTCGAGCAGCCGCGTGCGCAAGGTGTCGGCGATTTCGAAGATATCCTTCAGCGCCGCCTCGCCCTGGTGCGTGAGGCGCAGCAACTTGCTGCGGCGATCGCTCGGGTCGGGCAGGCGCTCGACCAACCCGTCCTTCTCCAGCGTGTCGAGCATCCGCGTCATCGTCGGACCTTCGATCCGCAGGCGCTTGGCGATATCGACCTGCGCGCTGAGCGAGGGCGAATTGATGATCGCGGCCAGCGCTTCCATGCGGGCGGAGCTCTGGCCGATCAGGCGCAACTGTTCGTCCAGCAACGAGCGCCACCGCCGCGCCGCCAGCACAAGATGTACCGTCAAGCGGATCTCACGCGTGGTACCGCCATGGCGATAAATCTCGAAACTCGAGCCTTCGGGATCCGAAGCGAGGACGGTTGTAGCCTGTGTGACTTTCGTCATGATGCATGGCTTCCGGATACCCGGGCCGCTTGTCAAGCAATGCACTCTCTTAGAGAGCAAGCTTTCCCGAACAATTGTCCTGAGCTACAAGCGATTGACTTTGTCCAGCGTACTGGTGGGACGCGGCGATTTGGGGAGATTTTTCGATGACCTACAGGGTCAACATCAACGGCGAGGTCCGCGAGCTGGACGTTCCGGAAGACATGCCGCTGCTTTGGGCACTGCGTAACGAGCTCGGCATGGTCGGCACCAAGTTCGGTTGCGGCAAGGCGCTGTGCGGTGCCTGCACCGTCCACGTCGACGGCGTGGCGCAACGTTCTTGCTCGCTCCCGGTCGGCTCGATCGGTGCGGACAGCAAGGTCACGACGATCGAGGCGCTGGAGAAGACCGAGATCGGCCGCGCGCTGCAACAGGCCTGGCTCGAAGAAGACGTGATGCAGTGCGGGTATTGCCAGGCCGGCCAGCTGATGAACGCCAGCGCGCTTCTCGCCCGCAATCCGAAGCCCAGCGCCAGCCAGATCGACTCCGCGATGGCCGGCAACATCTGCCGCTGCGCCTGCTACACCCGCATTCGCGATGCGATTGCCGTGGTCGCGGAAAAGGGGACGGCCAATGTCTGAGCAAGCGACCCTTTCACGCCGCACGCTGCTGAAAGCCAGCGCCCTGGCGGGCGGTGGCCTGGTGCTGACCGCCTCGATCCCGATGGTCGCCCGCGCGGCGACGGCGGCCGCGGGCGGACCCGCCGAGGCGACGCTCAACGCCTTCGTCTCGATCGCACCGGACAACACGATCACCATCGTGGGCAAGAATCCCGAGATCGGCCAGGGTATCAAGACCATGCTGCCGATGCTGATCGCCGATGAGCTCGATGCCGACTGGAACCAGGTGCGCGTCACCCAGGCCGAAAGCGATGCGGCCAGGTTCGGCCCGCAGCTCGCCGGGGGCAGCTTTGCGACGCCGATGAACTGGATGCCGATGCGCCAGGTCGGCGCCGCCACGCGCCAGATGATGCTGGCCGCCGCCGCGCAGCGCTGGGGCGTCGATGCCAAGGGCCTCAAGACCGAACTCGGCAAGGTCATCGAGGTGTCGTCGGGCCGCTCCGCCACTTATGGCGAACTCGCCAGCGACGCAGCCAAGCTGTCGCCGCCGGACCCTGCCACGGTCACGCTCAAGGACCCGAAGGCATTCCACATCATCGGCCGCGCCATCGGCGGCGTCGATTCGCCGCGGGTTGTGAAGGGCGAGCCGATCTTCGGCGTCGATACCCAGCTTCCCGGCATGGTCTATGCCGCGTTCGAACGCTCGCATGTGTTCGGGGCCAAGCTCAAGTCGGCCAACCTCGATGCGGTGAAGGCCGAACCGGGCGTGATCGATGCCTTCGTGATCGAGGGCAACGGCAATGCCGAGCAGCTCGTCGACGGTGTCGCAATCCTGTCGAACAACTGGTGGCTCGCCAACAAGGCGCGCGAGAAGCTCACCATCGAGTGGGACAACGGCCCGTGGGGTGACCATTCGAGCCAGCGCTATGACGAAACCGCCCGCGCGGCGATGGCTTCGGGCAAGCCGCAGGAACCGATCGTCTCGCATGGCGATGTCGACGCGGCGTTCGCTTCGGCGGCCAAGGTGCTCGACCAGGAGTATTTCTATCCGTTCCTGGCCCACGTGCCGATGGAGCCGCAGAACTGCACCGCGCTGATGCACGATGACGGCGCGATCGAGTTCTGGGCGCCGACGCAGAACCCGCAGGCTGGGCAGGGCTCGGTGGCGCAGATGCTCGGGATCACGCCGGACAAGGTCAGGCTGCATATCACCCGCATGGGTGGCGGTTTCGGCCGGCGGCTGACCAACGACTTCATGCATCAGGCCGCGGCCATCGCGCAGAAGGTGCCGGGCACTCCGGTCCAGCTTATCTGGAGCCGCGAGGACGACGTCCGCAGCGACTTCTATCGCCCCGCCGGTTGGCACCGCCTGCGTGCGGCCATCGACGCCGACGGCAAGCTCACCGGGTTCGACGACCACTTCGTCACCTTCTCGCTGCCCGGCGCCGGGGCCTACAACCCGGCAGCGATGGCGCCGGACATCTTCCCGGCCAAGTATGTGCCGAACCTCCGCTACGCGCAGACGCAGATGGAAACGCGGGTGCCGATGGGCGCGCTGCGCGCCCCGTCGTCGAACGCACTGGCCTATGTCATGCAGAGCTTCCTTGACGAGGTTGCGGTCGAGACCGGGAAGGACTTGCCGACCCTGCTGCTCGAGATGATCGACGGACGCGAGAAGGAACCCGACGAGCGCGGCTTCATGGGCGTGTCGCCGGGCTTCAACCCGGACCGCATGCGCGGCGTCATCACGAAGGCGATGGCGATGGCCAACTGGGGCAAGCCCGTGGCCGATGGCCATGCGCTCGGCTTCGGCTTCTACTTCAGCCACATGGGCTACTTCGCCGAAGTGGTCGAAGCGAGCCTGTCCGATCGCAAGCAAGTCCAGGTGCACAACGTCTGGGCCGCAGGCGACGTGGGCAGCCACATCATCAACCCGTTCGGCGCGCTCAACCAGGTCGAAGGTTCGATCATCGATGGCATCGGCCAGGCGATGGGCCTTGCGGTCCAGATCGAAAATGGCGGCGCCAAGCAGTCGAACTTCCACGACTACCAGTTACCGCGCATGCCGATCACGCCGAAGATCCACACAGAGTTCGTCATCACCGACAACGCGCCGACCGGCATGGGCGAACCCGCCCTGCCGCCGGTAATCCCGGCACTGACAAACGCGCTGTTCAAGCTGACCGGCAAGCGGGTGCGCAGCCTGCCGATCGATACCAAGCTGTTTGCGTAACCAGTTCCTCCCCGAGCTTGTCTCGCGGAGGACTGGAAGCCCCCTCCCGCTTGCGGGAGGGGTAGGGGTGGGTGAGTGTAGGGTGAGGCGGCGCTTGGCCTGACAAGCCCACCCCCAGCCTTCCCGCAAGCGGGAGGGGAGCTAACTCACTTCTCCCAACCGGTCGGCGACATGTAGGGCGTGACGATCCCTATCGCCTCGATCTCGTGCATCTGGCCGCCCCAGATCTTGTAGATGTGGATCGCCGGCATATCGAAGCCTGCCCCGGTCGAGGCCCGGATGACCCGGTACTCGGTGCCCGGCACGCCGAGCAGGCGATAGCGCTCTTCCTTCATGTCGTGGTGGAAGTGACTCATGCCCCAGACCAGGCCGGTCTCCGTATCGGCGATATCGACCCGGCGGTTTTCGATGGTGTCGATGTACTCCCACATGTTGGTGTCCATCTGCGCCTCGCAACCAAGCCCACCGAGGTAGGCGAAGGCCGGGTCGGTCTGGCCGTTGCCGCCGGGTGTGTTGCGGACCATCGGGTTGCGTGCGGTCTGGAAGCCGTTCTCGCGCCGCTCGCAGTCGTCGGAGAAGGGCGTCAGGCTGCCGTTGTTGTTGTCGAGCGAGTCGTAATAGCTCTTGCCGATGTGGATCAGCCGCCCGCGCGAATCCGCGTATTCCTCGGACACGGGGCGCATGATCGCCGGACGTGGCGTGCGCAAGTTGGCAAGCTGCCCCTCGCTGAGGTTGCCCGCGACCATGTGTTCGGCCTCGACGATCTTGCCGCCCTCGCGCTTGAGCCGGATGCCGACAAGCGCCGGCTTGCCCTCGACTTCCATCATCGCCAGTAGGCCCACCTGCTGCGAGACCGGGTCAGCCACGTGGATCTGAAATTCGGTCGGCCCACCGGTCGCCGTGCGCCACAGGCCTTCGCCGCTGCCGATCTTCTTGATGTTCTCGACCGTCACGACGTTGCTGGCGAGCGGGGCCCTCGACGGGTCGTGCGCCACGAGAGCGGCGGCATAGTTATCAGCCATGGCGATGAGGCAGGCCCGGTCGCAATCCTGCGCCTGGGCGGTGGCAGGCAAGGCCAGAGCCATGGCCGCGGCGCCTGCAAGCAGCTTGAGTTTCATCATCTCGGAAATCCCCTCTCTCCCTGTCTCCGGTCACCGCCGGCTTCGGGACAGACTTTGCGGCCAGATGGCGAGCGGAGCAAGCCCACGGACATTTTGCGACAAACGCGCTTCTGGCCTTCGCGGCAAACCCGACTATTACGATCCCCAAAACCGAATGAGGGGAGGATCGGCTATGCGGAGAACGCTTTTGGGCACGGGACTGTTGCGGGGATTGCTGAGCGGAGGCGCCGTAGCTGCGCTGACGGCCGCAGCACCCGCCGCGGCGGCGGATTGTGGTGACCTGGCCAAGATGGCGCTCGACGGGGGCAAGGTCACTTCGGCCGAGCTGGTCGCACCGGGCGCATTCCAGCAGCCAGGCCTGCCGGGCAACCTGCCGCCAGGCGTGGCCAATGCCGCCTATCGCGACCTGCCGCAGTTCTGCCGCGTACAGGCGACGCTCACTCCGACCAGCGATTCCGACATCAAGGTCGAAGTCTGGCTGCCGGCAAAGGGTTGGAACGGCAAGTTCGTCGGCATCGGCAACGGCATCTGGGCCGGGCAACTCAGCTATTCGCAGCTCGCCGACCCGCTCAAGCGCGGCTATGCCGTGGCGACGACCGACACCGGGCACACCGGCAGCGGCATGACCGCCGATTGGGCTATCGGTCATCCCGAAAAGCTGGTCGATTTCGGTCATCGCGCGGTGCACCAGATGGTGGTCACGGCCAAGAAGTCGATCGCCACCTTCTATGGCAGCGGACCGAAGCTCTCGTACTGGAACTCGTGCTCGACCGGCGGACGCCAGGGCCTGATGGCGGCTCACCGCTATCCGGACGATTTCGACGCGATCAGCGCGATGGCTCCGGCCAATCCCATGACCGACCTCATGACCCAGTCGATGTGGGCGGGCTGGCAGCCCAATCGGGATCCTGGCGCAAAGGTATCGGTTCCCAAGATGGCCGCCGTGCATCGCGCCGCCGTTGCGCAGTGCGACAAGCTCGATGGGCTCGAAGATGGCGTGATCGGACGGCCCGATGCCTGCAAGTTCGATCCCGCCACGATCCAGTGCACCGGTGCCGACAACGACCAGTGCCTGACCGCGCCGCAAGTGGAGACCATGCGCGCGATCTACCACGGCCCTCCGGGATTGCCGGGCTGGCCCGCTGGCAGCGAGATGCAGCTCGGTGCTTTGACGCAGGGGCCGCAACCGTTCCCGGTGGCGTTGACCTACTTCTCGATGCTGGTGTTCGGCGACCAGCAGGGATGGGACTGGAAGACCTTCGACTATCAGCGGGACATGCAGCGATCGCGCGAATACGGGGCGGATATTCTCAACGTTCCGGCGGACGGGTTGAAGGCCTTTTTCGCGCGCGGCGGCAAGCTGCTGATGAGCCACGGCTGGAGCGACGGGCTGATTCCGGCGACCAACTCGCTCGGTTTCTACGACCGGCTCCGCCCCACACTCACCTCAGAGCAGGCGAGCAACCAGTTCCGCTTGTTCATGGCGCCGGGCATGGATCACTGCTCGGGCGGCGAGGGGCCGAGCGACTTCGACACCCTCGGCGTGATTGACGAGTGGGCGACGTCGGGCAAGGCGCCGAACCAGATCATCGCGACGCGCCCGACAGCGGCTGGCGGCCCTCCGGGCGCTCCTGCCGGCCCGCCGCGCGAGCCGATGACCCGGCCGCTCTGCGCCTGGCCCGCCTTCGCCCAGTACAAGGGGCAGGGCGACCCGAACGATCCGGCGAGCTTCCAGTGCACGGTCACTATCGCCGCCGGTTCCACGCAAAGCTGATGCTCGCGCGCGCGGATCGTACACCCGCCTGGGCTGACGACCGCGCGGCCTTGCGTGCCGCTTGCGAGCCGGGGGTCGGGCTGTGCACGATCGTCGGTATCGAGGGCAGCTTCTCGCGTCGACTGGGCGCGCAACTGGCGGTGCATCCCGACGGCAGGATCACCGGCAGCCTCGCCGATGGCTGCCTCGAACGGCAGTTATCGAGCGAGGTTGCCCAAGCGAGCGGACCGGTGGTCAAGCGGTTTGGGAGCGGGTCGGAACTGATCGACTTCCGCTTGCCGTGCGGAAGCGGGCTCGACGTGCTGATCGATCCGGAGCCCGATCGCGAGGCTTGCAGGGCGGCGATCGCGCTGTTGGACGATCGGCAATCGGCCTCGCTCGAATTGCCGGTCATGACGAGTGACTTGCACACCCGGCGCTATATTCCGGCGCTGCGCTTGCAGTTGTTCGGAGAGGGGCCGGAATTGGAGGCGCTGGTGTCTCTGGCGGACGCGGCGGGCATCGAGGTGTCGGCCCACGGCAAGGACGCCCTGTCGCTCGGACGGCGCCCGGCGGGCCTGTCAGCCGACGCCTGGACGGCCGCGGTCCTGCTGTTTCACGACCATGAGTGGGAGCAGGCGATCCTCGAATGGGCCCTCGGTACGCCCGCGTTCTACATTGGCGCCCAGGGCGGTTTCGAGGCTCGCCGGACGCGTCTGGAGCGGCTGGCCACGACCGGGGTGCCGGCCGAGCAGCGCGGCCGTATCCGCAGCCCGGTGGGCGTGATTACACACAGCCGCGAACCAGGAGTGCTGGCCCTATCCGTGCTTGCTGGGGTCGTCGGTGAATACGAGGCACTTCACCCGCATGGCTAGGCCGCTGGTCGCGGTGCTGGCGGCAGGTCGCGGCAGGCGGTTCGGCGGCGGCAAGCTTGAGACCGATTGCGCCGGGAAGCCGCTGGGCCGATGGGTGATCGAAGCGGTGGAGCAGGCCGGGCTCGAGCCGGGCCTGATCGTCACCGGGCCGGAAGGCGTTAGCTTTGCCGCGGGTTGGCGGGCGCTGGTCAATCGCGAGCCGGAAGCCGGGCTCGGTTCCTCGCTGGCGCTGGCCGCGCGCGCCGCGTTCGAGGCTGGGGACGAGGCGTTGCTCGTCCTGCTGGCCGACATGCCGTTGATTGACCCGGATTTTCTGCGCGGCCTGGCCTCGGCCCCGGCGCCCGCTGCCACTAGGCAGGATGACGGGCGGCCCGGCGTCCCTGCATTGCTCGACCGGACGTTGATCGCGCAAGCCATGGCACTCTCAGGAGACCGCGGTGCGGGACCGCTGCTCACCGGTGCTTCTCTGTGGGAGGCGCCTCCCGGAGCCTTACTCGACGTGGATACGGTGGAGGGTCTGGCAAAGGTCGCGCGGGTCCTTCGACCTAGGCCCGCACCGTGACAGGCTCCCCCGCGCGCTGGACCGCGATCCGCTCGATCAGGCCATCGCGCAAGGTGTAGGTCACGATCACCCGCACCTCGATGTAGTCGCCCTTGCTAAGCGGCCCCACGACGAAGTCCGGCGCATCGGCAATGGCGGTGAAGCGGCTGGTGGTGTCGCTGACGATCTCCTGCTCGGTGGCCGTGATCGAGTGCACCGTCAGGCTCTCGCGCACGCGCTGGAACATCGCGGTGTAGAAAGCGGCGATCGCCTGCTTGCCCTTCATTGGCGGCACCGAGCCCAGCAGCAACTCGACATCAGCGGTGTAGAACCGCGTGTACCTCTCGGGATCGCCGTTCGAGAAGGCGGAGGTATAAGCCCCGTAGGCGGCCATCTGGCTGGGGTGTGGGCCGAGAAGGGGCAGGGTGGTCACTCCTTTGCCGGGCGGCCAGGTCATGGACTTGAGCGCCGCAACCTTGCCGTCGCGCAGAGTGTAGTGGACGAGGAACTTCACCGTCACCGTGTCGCCCGGATGCAGGTGGCCGAATGGGAAGTCCGGCCGCTCCTTGCTCGCGTGAAAATCCATGTCGACTTCGGCGAATAGATGGTCGCCCTGCAGCACCCAGCTTTGCGGCCGCATCACCTCGCGCACGCCGTCGTGTGCCCAGCGGAGAAAGGCGAGCAATCCGTCCTTGCCCGAGCGATCGCCCGACCCGGCGGAGAACTTCACGTCGTCACAGAAGAACCGCTCGACCAGCAACTCGTCGTCGCCAGTGTTGAAGACCCGTTCGTACTCGGCGTAGTCCATCGTCACTCCAGTTCGAGGATGACCGCGTCGGTGGCGAGGCTAATGCCGACTTCGGCGGCGATGGCCTTGACGGTGCCATTTCTCTGCGCGCGCAGGATATTCTCCATCTTCATCGCCTCGACCGTGGCGAGCGGCTGCCCCGTCACGACCTTGTCACCCTGCGCCACGTGAAGCCTGACCAGCAGGCCCGGCATCGGGCTCAGCAGCAGGCGCGAGAGGTCGGGCGGGACCTTTTCCTTCATGAGCGCCGCGAGCGGGGCAAGACGGGCCGGCAGCGCGCGGGCGCGGTGGCGCCGCCCGTGCGTGGTGATGATCCAGTCCAAACCCTCGCGCGCGACCTTGAGGCCCAGGCGGACGCCTTGCCCGGTGGCGGTTGCGGTGCGCATGCCGGGCATCCAGTCGCAAGTGCCCTCGATGCGATGCTGGTCGACCATCGCGTGGCCATCGCCCAGGGCGACCTCGTAGTCGTGCCCCTCGATCCGCACGGTCCAGTCGCAGGGGACCGGAGGGGGGCCGTTTATCTGGCCGGAGGTTCGGCGGGCCAGCCCCATGCGGCTGAAGCTGTTGCCTGCCGCGATGGCGGCGATCAGCCGCCGCCGCTCCTCGTCGGCCGGGGCGCCGTGGAAACCGTCCGGATATTCCTCGGCGATGAAGCCGGTCGTGAGGTCGCCCGCGCGGAAGCGCGGGTGCTGCATCAATGCGCTGAGGAAATCGATGTTGTGGCCGGGGCCTTCGATCTCGAAGTCGTCGAGCGCTTCGACTTGCAGGTCCGCCGCCGCCTCGCGCGTTCCGGCCCAGGTGATGAGCTTGGCGATCATCGGATCGTAGAAGATCGAAACCTCGCCGCCCTCGGCCACGCCGTCATCGACGCGGATATACTCCCCTCCCGTTTGCGGAAGGGGCTGGGGGTGGGTGAGTGTGGAGCTAGCGCTCTGGCCCACTCCTAACCCCTCCCGCCAACGGGAGGGGGACTTGTAGCGCACCAGTCGCCCGATACTCGGCAGGAAACCGCGATAGGGATCCTCGGCATAGACGCGCGTCTCGATCGCCCAACCGTTGAGGCCGATGTCTTCCTGTCTGAACGGAAGACGCTCACCGGCGGCGACGCGGATCATCTGCTCCACAAGATCGATCCCGGTCACCGCTTCGGTCACCGGATGCTCCACCTGGAGGCGTGTGTTCATCTCAAGGAAGTAGAAGCTCTCGCCCGTCGGATCGGCGCCGCTGACGATCAGCTCGACGGTACCGGCGGAAAAATACCCGACGGCCTGCGCGAGGGCGATGGCTTGCTCGCCCATCCGCGCTCGCATGTCCGGCGTTACGAAGGGGCTGGGCGCTTCCTCGACCACCTTCTGGTGCCGCCGCTGGATCGAGCATTCGCGCTCGTTGAGGTAGACAAGGTTGCCGTGCTTGTCCCCGAGCAGCTGGATTTCGATGTGGCGCGGGTCCTCGATGAACTTCTCGATGAACACCCGGTCGTCGCCGAAGGAGTTGAGGCCTTCGCGTCGCACGCTTTCGAAGCCTTCGCGCACATCCTGTTCGGACCACGCAAGCCGCATTCCCTTACCACCGCCCCCGGCGCTGGCCTTCATCATCACGGGGTAACCGATCTCGGCGGCGATGCTTACTGCGTGCCCGGTGTCGGTGATCTCGCCCACGAAGCCGGGCACCACATTGACCCCGGCGGTGAGCGCCAGCTTCTTGCTCTCGATCTTGTCGCCCATTGCCGCGATGGCAGAAGCGGGCGGGCCGATGAAAGCGATACCCTCCGCCTCAAGCGCTTCGACGAAGCTCGCCCGTTCGGAGAGGAACCCGTAGCCCGGGTGTACGGCCTGGGCGCCAGTGGCTTTGCAGGCTTCGACGATCTTGTCGGCGCGCAGGTAGCTTTCCGCGGCCGGCGAGGGGCCGATATGAACCGCCTCGTCGGCCATCTTCACATGCGGGCTGCGCGCGTCAGCGTCCGAATAGACCGCCACTGTCGCGATCCCCATACGCCGCGCGGTGCGGATCACCCGGCAGGCGATTTCTCCACGATTGGCGATGAGGATCTTGGAGAACATCGGTTATTCCGGCCCCGCCGTCATCAGCCGCAGCTGCTGGATGCGCAGCTCGGTCATATAAGTCTTGCAGAAGTTTTCGAGCATCGGCTGCATCGAACCGCCGCGCGCTTCGAAGCTCTCCATCAGGCACTGCGCGTCGCGGTATTTGAGCCAGGCGCGCTGGCCTTCGAGCAGAGTTTCGTAGTGGCCGGGCTGCTGGTCGTGCTCGCGGTCGATCTCGGCGTCGGCGGCCTTCATCGCGGCGACGGTAGTGGCCCATTCCTCGTTGAGCGCGGCGTCGGCGCTTTGAAAGTCCTGATAGGCGCAGCGGTTCATGTCCTGCTGGGCTTGTGGGTCGGCGCAGTCATCGAGCGCTTCGCTATCCGCCGCGGCGCTCGCGTCCGGTTGGGTAAGAAGCAGGAGCAGTGCCGCGATCACTCCGCCGCCTCGACCCTCGCGCAAGCCCGCATCGGCTCTTCACCCGCGAGTGGCACCAGGCCCAGCTTCGCGAAAAGAGCCCCGTCCGCATCGTCGCCCGCGTTGGGCGCGGTGAGCAGCTTGTCGCCGGTGAAGATCGAATTCGCGCCCGCGAGGAAGCATAGCGCCTGCGTGGCCTCGCTCATTGCCTCGCGCCCGGCGGAAAGGCGTACCATCGAAAGCGGCATGGTGATCCGCGCGGCCGCCACGGTGCGGACGAACTCGATGTCATCGATCTTGGCGAGCGGGGTGTCGGCCAGCATGTCGCCGAGCACCGTTCCCTTGACCGGCACCAGCGCGTTGACCGGTACGCTTTCGGGATGCTGCGGCAGGGTGGCGAGGGTGTGGATGAAGCCGACGCGGTCCTCGCGCGTCTCCCCCATGCCGACGATGCCGCCCGAGCAGACGTTGATCCCCGCCGCTCGGACATTGGCCAGAGTCTCCAGGCGGTCGCCCATCGTGCGGGTGGTGATGACGCGTTCGTAGTATTCGGGGCTGCTGTCGATATTGTGGTTGTAGTAGTCGAGGCCCGCCTCGGCGAGCTGTCCGGCCTGCTGGGGGGTCAGCATGCCGAGGGTCATGCAGGTCTCCAGCCCCATCGCCCGCACGCCTTTCACGATCTCGACGATCGCCGGCATGTCACGGTCCTTGGGGTTGCGCCAGGCGGCGCCCATGCAGAAGCGCTGGCTGCCCGCGTCCTTCGCCTGTGCCGCGCGCTGGAGCACTTCCTGCACGTCGAGCAACTTGGTCGCCTTCACCCCGCTGTCGGCGGAGGTCGACTGCGAGCAATAGCCGCAATCCTCCGGGCATCCGCCTGTCTTGATGCTGAGCAGCGTGCAAAGCTGCACCTCACCCGCGCGGTGATGGGCGCGGTGGACCTCGGCGGCGCGGAAAACGAGCTCGGTGAAGGGCAGGGCGAAAAGGGTGGCGATCTCTTCGCGGGTCCAGTCGGTGCGGATCTCCCCTCCCGCTTGCGGGAGGGCGCCAACGATCTCCCCTCCCGCTTGCGGGAGGGGTTGGGGGTGGGTCTGTCCGGGTGCTGCGCTCTGGCCCACCCCTAACCCCTCACGCAAGCGGGAGGGGGACTTCATAGTGCTCATTCCGCAGCCTCTTCCAATCCTTCGCCCGCAGGCGGCATGTTGTGGCCGAGCAAGCGCAGCAAGTCCGCCGCGCATTCGACCACGTTCGAGCCAGGGCCGTAGATTCCCTGCACGCCCGCGTCACGCAGGAACTGATAGTCCTGCGGTGGGATCACCCCTCCGGCGACGACCTTGATGTCGGCCTTGTCGGCGGCCTTGAGCGCCTGGACCAGTTCGGGGATCAAAGTCTTGTGTCCGCCTGCCAGGCTTGAGGCGCCGACGGCGTCGACCTCCTCGGCGATGGCGAGATTGGCCGCTTCGCCCGGTGTCTGGAAAAGCGGGCCGGGGATCACATGGAAACCCATGTCGGCAAAGGCGCTGGCGATGACGTTGGCACCGCGGTCGTGACCGTCCTGACCCATCTTGGCGACGAGCAGGCGAGGAGGCCGTCCAAGGCGGCGGGTGACGGCCTCGACGCCCGCCACGACCTGGGCGTAGCGGGCATCGCCGGCGTAGGACTGCGAGTACACTCCCGCAACCGGTTCTGGGGTCGTTCCGTAGCGTCCGAAGACAACCTCAAGGGAGCTTGAGATTTCGCCTAAAGTGGCGTCGGCGCGGGCTGCTTCGACCGCGAGGGCGAGGAGATTGTCGTTAGATTCAGCGCCTTTGGTCAGCGCTTCCAACGCGGATTTTAAGCGCGCCTCGTCGCGCCCGGACCGCACGCGCCCGATCCGCGCGATCTGCCCGTCGCGCACTTTGTGGTTGTCGACCTCGAGCGTGTCGATCCGCGCATGTTCGTCGAGGGGGTAGCGGTTGACCCCGATCACGGCGTCCTCGCCGCGGTCGACACGCGCTTGCCGGGCGGCCGCCGCTTCTTCGATCAGCCGCTTGGGCATGCCGCTCGCCACGGCTGCCGTCATGCCGCCAAGGCCGTCGACCTCGGTCATCAGCGCTTCGGCTTCCTCGACCAGCTTCGCGGTCAGGGCCTCGACGTAATAGGAGCCGCCGAGCGGATCGATCACCCGTGTCACGCCGGTCTCCTCGGCGAGAACCAGTTGGGTGTTGCGGGCGATGCGGGCGGAGAAGTCGGTCGGCAGGGCCAGCGCCTCGTCGAGCGCATTGGTGTGCAGGCTCTGCGTCCCGCCAAGGACAGCCGCCAGCGCCTCCACCGTGGTGCGGATGACGTTGTTGTAGGGATCCTGCTCCTGCAGGCTCACGCCGCTGGTCTGGCAATGGGTGCGCAGGACCTTTGAGCGTTCGTCCTTCGCCCCAAGGCCGTCCATCACCTTGAACCACAAGGTTCGCGCGGCCCGTAGCTTGGCGACTTCCATGAAGAAGTTCATGCCGATCCCGAAAAAGAACGACAGCCGGGGCGCGAAGGCGTCGATGCTCAGCCCGGCGGCGATGGCGCGCCGCACGTACTCCTTGCCGTCGGCGATGGTGAAAGCCAGCTCCTGCACCGCCGTCGCCCCGGCCTCGTGCATGTGATAGCCGGAAATCGAGATGCTGTTGAACTTCGGCATGTTCGCCGAGCAATAGGCGATAATGTCGGAGACGATCCGCATGCTCGGTTCGGGCGGGTAGATGTAGGTGTTGCGGACCATGAACTCCTTAAGGATGTCGTTCTGGATGGTCCCCGAAAGCTGGTCCTGCGCGACGCCCTGGCGCTCCGCCGCGACGATGTAGAACGCCAGCACCGGCAGCACCGCGCCGTTCATGGTCATGGAGACCGACATCTGGTCGAGCGGGATGCCGTCGAACAGGATCTCCATGTCACGCACGGTATCGATCGCCACGCCCGCCTTGCCGACGTCGCCCACCACGCGCGGGTGATCGCTGTCGTAGCCGCGGTGGGTGGCGAGGTCGAAGGCGACCGAAAGCCCCTTCTGCCCGGCGGCGAGATTGCGGCGGTAGAAAGCGTTCGATTCCTCGGCGGTCGAGAACCCGGCGTACTGGCGGAGGGTCCAGGGGCGGCCGGTGTACATGCTCGCGTAGGGGCCGCGAGTGAACGGTGCGAAGCCGGGGAGGCCTGGATCGGGCGGCAAGTCCTCGGCGGTATAGAGCGGCTGGACGGTGAAACCCTCGGGCACATGCCAGGCGGCATCGCGGCCCTTGAGTTCCTTGGCCGCCTTGTCCTGCCAGTCCTTGCGGTCAGCCATGACTTGGCGTTTCCATGATCTCGGTGAGCATGCCGTTCATGTCCTTCGGGTGGACGAAGAACACCGGCGTGCCGTGCGCCCCGATCCGCGTCGGGCCGAGGATGCGCTTGCCTGCGGCTTCGAAATCGGTGCGGGCGGTCTCGATGCTTGGCACTTCGAAGGCGACATGATGCTGCCCGCCGAGCGGGTTGCGTTCGAGGAAGCCGGTCAGCGGTGAGCTTTCGTCCAGCGGGGCGATCAGCTCGATCTGGGTGCCCCAGAGTCCATTGGCGTTCGGCGTATCGACGAAGCACACCCGCACGCCCTGTGTCGGCATGTCGAAGGGGTCGGAGATAGCGGTGGCACCCATCGTGTCGCGCCAGAAGGCGATGGCGGCCTCGATATCGGGCGTCGCCACGCCCACGTGATTGAGACGGCCGAGCTTCATGCCCGGCTTCTAGCCGATAAGTCCGTCCGCCAGCAAACCCCCGACGTTGTCGATCACCGCATGCGGCGCGCGCTCCGGCGGCTGCGCGGCCCATTGCGCACGATCGGTCGAGCCGCTGGTGACGGCAATGCCGATGGCGCCGCCCGCGCGGGCCATCTGCATTTCCGCGACGGCATCGTCCCCCACTACACCAACGTCCTGTTCGGCCAGGCCAAGTTCCTCGGCGATCAACTCCAAAGCCAGCGCGCTCGGCTTGCCGCAGGGTTCCGGTTCGTGGCCCGTCACGCGGGCGATCGCGCCGTTGATGGCGCAGGAATAGCCGAACGAGCGGCCATCCTTGGTGGCGAAGTAGGGGACGTCCGAGGCGGTGAGGAAGGCCGCCCCGTCGAGCACGCGCGAGCAGGCGGCGTGGATGTGGTCCATCGTGCACTCCGGGTGCCAGGCGACATAGACCGCATCGGCGCTTTCCGCCTCGGGCGAGCCGGTCAGGCAGCAGGCCACACCCATTTCCTCGAGGGCATCGACCACGCCTTGGGTGCCCAGCACCAGCACGCGTGCATAGCCGCGCTGGAGCATGACCTTTCCGGCCACGCTGTTGGGCGTGAACAATCGCTCGTCCGCCACAGGCAGACCGACGGCGCGCAGGCGCGGGGCCTGGACCGAGGCCGGGTAGGCGCTGCCATTGGTCATCGCGATCCAGGGGATGCCGCGCTCGTCGAGAGCGGCCAGCGCCTCGGCCGCGCCGGGAATGACGGTGTAGCCGCCCAGCTTGCGGTCGGAGAGGATCAGCGTCCCGTCGAGGTCGAACATGAAGCCCTTCGGGCGGCGGTCCAGCGTCATGCTTCGACTTCCAGTTTGAATCCGGCCTTTTCGACCGTGAGTTGGGTTACGTCCGTGCGCTTCAGCACCTCGCGCAGGAGATTCATCACCGGCACGGTAGCGGGATCGTACTCGCGCTCAGCGGGTCCGGCGGCCTGCATCGCATCGACGAGGTTCGCGGGCATGGTCGCCCTCAGGAGGAATTCCTCGTCGGACAGGTTCGGCCCGATGCGCCTTCTGAGATCCGAGAGTTCGGCCATGCCCGGCTCGGCGTCCAGTTCCTTGGTGCGCGGGTTGGCCATGATGCGGTCCAGCACCTCGCCTTCGATCGGCACGTTGGGTCGTCCGAAGCGGCCGATGGCGTAGCGGATGATCTCGTCGGGGATCACGCCGTAGCGTTCCTTGCCGGTGACGTTGAGCACCGCCTGGGTCTGCAGCATCTGCGCGAACGGGGTCATCACGATTGGCCAGCCCAGTTCCTCTCGCACCCGGCCCATCTCCTCGATCACCGCGCCTTCGAGGTGCGGCACGCCATGGTCGGCCAGATGGCGGCGCATGGTGCCGACCATGCCGCCGGGGAGCTGGTGCTGGAGGTAGGCGGCGTCGAAGGCCATCGGGTGCCCCGTGGGTAGGCCCTCGGCCTCGGCAAGGGCGGTGAAGTACTGCGCGACCTCTGCCACCGCCTCGTCATCGATGTCGACGGTATGGCCGAGTGAGCGCAAGTTGGCGATCATCCGCTGGATCGGTGGGTTGGAGGTCCCGTCCGCCGCTCCGCCGCTGGCGCACTGCACCGCCGCCAGACCCAGCTCCGCGCCCTCAAGGCAGGCCGGCTCGGCCAGGCCGATGGTGCAGTGGTTGTGCAGTTCGAGCGGCTTGTCGCCAATCTCGGCCAGGATCGCCGGGATCAGCGTGCGGGCGCGCCGGGCCGTCAGCAGGCCGCCTGGATCCTTGATGTAGAGCGACTCGATATCCGGGCTCGCCGCCATGATCCGCGCGGCTTCGGCATAGTGCGCATCGTCGTGGATCGGGCTGATGGTGTAGACCAGCGCGCCAACGACCTGCTCGCCGCCGTTGCGCTTGACCAGCCTCGCCACTTCGACATTGGAGGCTGCATCGTTCATCGGGTCCGCCAGCGCGAAACGGCGAATGCCGTTGCGGGCGAGGGTGCGGAAGGCGAGCTCCATGAACTCGGGGCTCGCGGTTTCCCAGGCGATGAAGCGGAAGCCGGTCGAAAGGAACTGCAGCGGGGTGTTGCGGCAGATGTCCGCCATGGCCCGGATCCGCTCCCAGGGATCCTCCTGCTTGTAGCGCACGGCCACGCCCATGTGGGTGGAGGTGGTGAAGTCGATCGCGCGATAACCGGCCCGCTCCATCGCGGGCGCGATGGTCAGCGTGTTCGCGGTGGTGACGCCCAGCGCACCCCACAGGCACTGATTGCCGTCGCGCAGTGAGGTTTCGACGATCTGGATGTTGGCCATGATCTAAATTTGCCTCCCCACTTCCGTTCGTCCTGAGCTTGTCGAAGGACGCTGGCGCTGTGGGTGGTGGTTCGACAAGCTCACCACGAATGGAAAGGAGGGATGGAAAACCGAACCCTGTTCCCAAGCTCCGTTCGTCCTGAGCTTGTCGAAGGACGCTGACGCACCGTGTGGTGGTTCGACAAGCTCACCACGAACGGGCACGGCTGGGATCAGCATCTGCATTCTCACCCCTTCAGCCGGACGCGGAGCAGCGGCTGGTCTTCCTCGACCGCGGTGCCGTTCTCGGCCAGGATCGCAACGACCGTGCCGGAGACGCCGGCGCGGATCGGGTTCATCAGCTTCATCACCTCGATGATGCCGACCACGGTCTCTTCATCGACGGCGTCGCCGACATTCACGAACGGCGGGTCGCCCGGGCGCGGCGCGGTGTAGAAATTGCCGAGCAAGGGGGCGGGCACATCGACCTCGCCGACACGGGCGGCGCCGGCCTCCTGCCCCAAGGGCGGCGGGGGCGGCTCAGAAGAGGGTGACTTTTGTTGCTCGGCGGGACGAACAGGTTCGTCGTCGAGATCGCGTCCCGACCAGCCTCCATCACGGCGGATACGCAGCTTGAACTCCCCGACCGTCAGATCGAGCGAGGAAAAATGCGAGGTGTCGAGCAGCTTCGCGATTTCGGCAATGTCCCGGGCCGTCAGGCTCACTTGCGGCCCCCGAAAATGCTCATCACGTGCTTGAGCGGGTTGTCCTCGGTCGGCTTGACCGGCGCGGCGGCATCCTTGGCCGACCACACGGTTTCGGGGCGGCTCTGCAGCAGGAAGACGTTGCCGTGCTCGTCGAGCGCCCATTCGATGTCCTGCGGCTTGCCATAGTGCCGCTCGATCTTTCGCCCGACTTCGCGCAGGGCCATGAGCTGGTCGTCAGTGAGGCAAGGCTGGTTGGCGATGACCGCCTCGTTGGCGATCTCCTCGATCCCGCCGCCCGGCGCAGGGACCTGCCGCGCATGCTTGTCGGAGATGTCGCGAACCGAGATCTCGCCGGTGATCTTGCCCAGCACCCAGCGGTCGGGCGTGACTTCGCCCGAAACGACAGCGCTACCGAGGCCCCAGGCGCCCTCGATGGTGATGACCGACTTGTCGCCGGTCGTCGGGCTGCGGGTGAACATGACCCCGGCGCACATGGCATCGACCATCTGCTGGACGACCACAGCCATCGCGACGCCCGCTTCGGGGAACGAATGCTTGAGGCGGTAGGTCATGGACTCGACCGAGTAGAGGCTGCCCCAGCACTCGCGCACCTTGGCGACCATCTGGTCGGCATCGAGAACCCAGAGGAAGGTGTCCTGCAAACCGGCGAAGCTCGCGTCCTCGGCGTCTTCGGTGGTGGCGGAAGAGCGAACCGCGACGGGCTCGGCATTCGGGCACAGCTCGGCGTGGGCGGCGCGGATCGCTTGCTCGACATCGGCGGGCATCGGTTCCTCGATAACCCGGCGGCGCAGTTCTTCGGACAGTTTGGTCGCCGCTCCGAGGTCGTGCGGGTCGAGCGCTTCGACCTTGGACCGCACGGGCTCGCGCGCCTCAAGAGCTTCCAGGAATAGCTCGAACCCGTGAGTGGTGACCACGAACCCCGGCGGCACGGCGATGCCGGCGTTGGTCAGTTCGCCCAGCGAGCCGCCCTTGCCGCCGACGGTGGGGCGATCGGCGATGCCGACCTCGCGGAACCAGGAAACGGCGGTCACATCCCCCTCCCGCTTGCGGGAGGGGTTAGGGGTGGGTGCGTGCGGGATAGCGGGGCGTTTGGCCTGACAGGCCCACCCCCGGCCCCTCCGGCAAGCGGGAGGGGGGAATAGTTGCGCTTGGTCGACATTACACTTCTTCCAGTACCGGCTCGTCTTCGAGGATCGTCACCACCCCGCGTCCGCCATCGACGCGGATGCGCTGGCCATCCTTGATCCGCTGTGTCGCCTTGCCGGTGCCCACCACCGCTGGCAGCCCGTATTCGCGAGCGACGATGGCCATGTGGCTCATCGATCCGCCGATGTCGGACACCGCGGCGCTGATCTTCTGGAAGATCGGTGACCAGGTGGGATTGGTCACCTGGCAGACCAGGATATCACCCTGCTGCAAGCGGCCGATCTCCTCGACCGACTTGACGATACGCGCGGTGCCTTCGACCACGCCCGAGCAGGCGGCAAAACCCTTAAGCTCGTTGGAGTCCTCGTCGCCGTCGGACAGCCAGGAATCGAGGTTGTCGCGGGTAATGCCCCACAGCATGACGATCGCCGGATCGTCGATCACGTCGGGTACGGCGCCGAGCGCGGGCGAAGTCGGGTGCTTGCCCCATTCCTCGATGGCCGCCTTGCGCTGGGCGACGATCGCCGGCCAGTGCTGCGGCCCGCGTGGCGGGGCACCGATCCCCCAGCTCAGCATCAGGTCGATGATCGCGCTTTCGACTTCGTACTGGGTGAGGTGGAACACGTCCTCCTCCCGCTCCCAGAACCCGTGGTCGCGCAACAGGGCGCCGAACTCGCGGATCTTGTTGAAGAAGAGGTTGGTATACCAGTGCTCGCAGTAGAACTTGTGCCCTTCGACGTAGGGGAACACGCGGTGCGCCAGGCCGATGAGCTGGTCGTAAGTCGCGCGATCCTCGTCGGTGTCGAGCAGTTCGCGGTAATCGGCCACCAGCTGCTCGCGCTCGGAAATGAGCTGCTCGGTCGGCCTCTCGATGTTGGCGCCGGACTTGATCTTGTCGATGTAGCCCGGGAGCGCGGCGAACGGCAGTGAGAGGTCGTCGTTCCAGCTTCGGTGATAGTGGTAAAACCCGTCACCGCTGCTGACGTTGAACCACGGATTGCGGCTGGTCTCCAGCTCGCCGAGCCATTCCTTGCCCGCGTTGCCGACCGCCTCGAGTTCGGCCAGGACCTGGTCGATGTTCATGCCGTCGGTGAAATGCCGGTCGACGCCCAGCTCCACTGCGCGGCGGGCGAGGCGCTTCACTTCCTCGTCCGGACGGAAGATCTCGGCTTCCATGCCCGCCACCATGCGGCTGATCGCCTGGTCGCTGATCTCGGGGAAGGCCTTCTTGCAGAAGTCGAAGAAGGTCATGTAGGCGCCGTAGCCGAGCAGCAGGAACTCGAAGTGGTGGTGCCACATCCGGTGGTACCCTTCGACCTGCTTCTGGTAAATGTCGAGCAGCGCGTGATTGCTGGCGACGCCCTTGCCGGTGTGGGTCGTCTCGATCGGTTCGTAGTCGGGCAGCGAAGGCTTGGGCAGCGCCTGGGCGTCTGCGATCAGCGTCTTCATCTTGACCTTCCACTGGTCGTAGAGCTTCTCCCAGTGCTCGTAGTAGTAGAACGCGCGCTGCTGGAACTGCTCGACCCGCTCGCCGATCTCGGCCGGATCGGTCACCGCGACGCCGCCGATGTAGACCCGGCCGTTGATCACCCGGTGCTCGATACCCTTTGCGGTCGGCAGCACATGGACGCGGGTGTTGAACGCCCCCAGCGCGACATAGGCGGCCTCTGCCGTGATCATGTCGAAGTGATGCATCGGCTCTGGGAAGTGCATCGAGTTATAGAACCAGAACTTCTGGTCATCTTCGGGCACGAACTGGGTGTAGTAGGGATAGGAGGCCTGGGCCGCCTCGGTTCCGGGAACGACCTTGAGATCGCTGGGCAGGGGGAAGGACTTGGCTTCGGGCATCGTGGGCAAACCTCTCTCGCGGAAGCGCCCACCGGACCTTTGCGGTCTCTAGAATGGCGGGCATCTTCGAAGGGTTGCAGGTCTAGCCCTTGCCCGCAACTGAATGTGAGGATTCCCGCGCAAGAGGGGTGGGATTATCGCGCAGTGAGCGCGTCCTACTGGCCCCTGGCGCAATCGATGCACAGCGCCGCTTCGGGCCGGGCTTCCAGACGGCCTTCGGCAATGTCGGCGCCGCACTGCACGCAGACCCCGTAAGTTCCCTCGTCGATCCGCTCCAGCGCGCGCTCGATCGAGGCGATCTGGCGGGCGGCGAGTTCGGCCTGGCCACCGAGCGAATCGTCGTCCTGCATCTCCGTCGCCTGTTCGGGCAAGTCGGGGTTGAGCGGTTCGGCGAGGTCGGTTTCGATGCGATCGAGCCGCCCTTGCAGCTCGGCAAGCTGGGCTTCGAGGTTGGCCTTGGCGGCGGCGGTATCGGGCATGGGGGGCTCCTTCTCCGGTAGTCTTTGCTTAGCAGGGGTGGGGCCGAGGATACAACCGAGTGGGAGCGAGGGGATTTGATCTGGGTCACAATCCTCCCCGAGCCAGCTCGGGGAGGATCTTCACCCTCGCGTCGCCAACCGCCACTCGCTCGGCGTCCTGCCAAAGCGTTTGCGGAATGCCCGCGCGAAGTAGCCGGGGTCGAGGAAGCCGCAGCGGAAGGCGATCTCCCCCACGCTCAGCCCACCGGCGCGCGGGTCGGTCAGCATGTCGCTCGCGCGGTCGAGGCGGGTGGCGGTCAGTTCCTGCACGAAGCTGGTCCCGCTGCCCGCCAGCAGCGTCTGCAGGTAGCGCTTGGAGATACCGAGTTCCGCCGCCAGCCCCTCGGGCGAAAGGTCGGGGTCGGCGAAGTCGGTTTCGATGCGGCGCAGGATCTGCCGGGCCAGCTGGCCGCGATGCCGGCTTTCGGTGGCGGGTTCGTGGAAGCCTGTGGCGAGGGTTAGCAGGGCGCCGACCTGCTCGGCGATCATCGGCCGCGGAAGAGGCGTCTGGTCGATCCCTTCGGCCATCGTCTCGAGCAGACTGCCGAGCGGCGCGCCCCAGCCTTCGCGCGCGCTCACCGGACGCCCCAGCAGCGCGCCCGGATCGGGCAAGTAGCGGTCGAGCCAGCCGAGCGGCATCATCAGGTCGACCGCCTCGTGCGCGGTGTCCATCTCCATCTGGTAGAAGCGGGTGTTGTCGAGCAGCACGAACTCCCCCGGCTGGACGGTAAATCGCTTCCCGCCCATCCGGGTCTTGAGCGCGCCACTGCGGGCGTAGACCAACTGGATCGAGGGCGTGGCTTTCCCGGCGTTGCCCTCGTTGCCGCAATGAACCACGCGCTGGGCCGGCGCTTCCAGGCGCAGCAAGCGCAACTGGCCGACACCGTGGCTGGACCAGCGCGCGGCGAAGCTTTCGGTATCGAACACGCAGACGTCGATCGGGGCGATCGTGCGGGCGGCCCACTCCTGCCACTCCCGCACCGCCTCGCGCCGGGCCAGGCCGGCGGAAGTCCAGCTGGCGTCGTCGAGAGAGGCGGTCGGGGTCATGGGCGGAGGCTAGGCTGCGTTGGGCGATGCGGCAAGGACTCCCGAAATCCTCCCTTAGACAAGTTCTGCGTGGAGATCCGGCAATGTACCAAGTGGGTGAAAAGCCTTGACATCGAAACGCTAATATGGCACAAATGATGAGCATCGCGATAGTGCCCCTGCTACTCGCGCACCCTCACATCGACGGAGACATTCATGAACGAGCCGCTTCGCGCGCCCGGCAAAGCCGCGCGCCCTTCCTGCCGCTTGGGGATTGCCCCCATCGAACCAACCGCTACACCTTCCGTTCGGGGTGAGCTCGTCGAACCGCAAGCTCGCGACGAACGGGGAGGGGCCGTCATGAGGATGATAGGGGCGCTGCTGGCCGGGCTCATGCTGACCGTCGCCGCGCCCGCCCTTGCCCAAGGTTCTCCCGGGCCCATCGCCATCCATGGCAACATGCAGACATTCGAGATCGCGCCCGTTCTCTACGCGGCGGACGAATTTTATCCCGATGTCGCGACGGTGAAGATGGGCGGCATCCCGAACCTCGTCGGCGAGCCGATCGTGCCGGGTTTTGGCGAGGAAGGCGTGGCCGATGTCGCCACTCATGCCGAAACCCAGGCGCTGCGCTACTCGGTTCGGCACCCCGACTTGCGCATCATCCTCAACGTCAGCGAAGGGCTCTACCGAATTGTCGCGCGGCGCTCCGCAGGGATTGAGAGCGTCGCCGACCTCAAGGGCAAGCGCGTTGCCACGATTGCCCAAACCAGCTCGGGCTACTTCCTGCACCGCATGCTGGCGGAAGAGGGGCTGAGCTTCGCCGATATAGTGGCGGTGCCGATCGCCCCACTTTCCGCCATGACGCAAGCCCTGCGCAAAGGAGAGGTCGATGCCGTGGTGATCTGGGAGCCGGAAAGCGAGAATTCGGCCCAGGTGCTGGGCGCCGACCTGATCGAGTTCCATGGTGATGGTGTTTATCGGGAGCTGTTCAACCTCAACACAACGGAGGCCCATCTCGCCGATCCGGCCAGGCGCGCGAAGATCGTCCGCTTCGTGCGCGCAGTGATCGACGCCACGGCGCAGATAAACGCCGATCCGGCCAAGGCCAAGCGGCTGGTAGCGAAGGCCGGAGGGTTCTCGCCGGACGATGTCGCCGACAGCTGGAGGCATCACCGCTTCAACGCGAACTTTCCGCCCGACTTGCTCGACGTGCTGGTGCTGGAGGAACAATGGCTTGCCCAGCGCGACAACCGCCGAGCACGGGGGCGGGAGGAGCTGGCGATATTGATCGACACCAGCGTGTACGAAGAGGCGCTGGCGCTGGCGCTGGCGGGCGGGCAATGATCTGCCGTCTGCTTCTGGCGCTTGCCGCCTTGTTGCTGGCTCCCACGGTACAAGCGCAGGACGACCTCGCGCGGGACACCGCCAGAGTCGAGGACTTGCGCTCGATCCGTGAAATCAAGCGGCTCCAGGCGGAGTGGGGCTACCGGGCCATGGCCGGCGATTGGAAGGGGATGGCCGAACTTGGAACCGATTATGTCGAGATGGTCCTCCCCGGCGGAAACGCCACGGGCCGCAACGCGGTGGAGCAGTGGCTGCGCGACCGCATGGGCCACGGCGCCGACGGGATGCCCGCCGGGCAGCTCAACTTGCGGGTGTGGATCAGCCCGGTCATCACGCTCTCGGCCATGGGAGACCGCGCAACCGGGCGTTGGCACCAGATCGCGCTGACGGGCGAAGCCGGTAAGTCCGCCGAGTGGCGGGGGACCACCGACGTCATCGAATATCACAAGACGCGCGACGGCTGGCGGGTCGCGTTCATCCGGCCTTACCTCAACTTCTCCGGCCCCTACGAAACAGGTTGGCGCCATGACGCCAACGCGCTCGAACGCGCGCCCTACCACTACACCCCTGACGAGGCGGGCGTGGTGCTGCCCGATCGCGAGGCCGCACAACCGCGCCCGGGCGACGAACTGGCGCGGGAGTCATCGCTGTTGCTGCGCCATGGTACGGCCCAGAACCTCGCCAATGCCTTTGGCTACTATCTCGACCGTGGGATGTACGACGATATCGTCGACCTGTTCGCCGCCGACGGCCAGATCGATGTGGCGGGGCAGGGTGTCTACAACGGCACGGCGGGGGTGCGGAAGTTTCTCGCCCGCTTCGGTGAACCGGGGCTCGACCCCGGAGAACTCAACGATCGTCCCCTGCTCATGCCGCTGGTCAATATCTCCGACGACGGCTCGACCGCGCTCGTCCGCGTGGTCGAACTGGGCATGACCGGTCAGCATGGGGGAGAGGGGTTCTGGTCGGCGGCGATCGACACCTTCCTCCTTCGCGCCGACGAACGCGGCCACTGGAAAATTGCCCAGCTGCATATTCGTCCGCTGATGCGGGCGAACTACAAGGAAGGTTGGGCGCACCCCTTGCCCGCCGCCTTGCCGATTGGGGAGAGCCAGTGGCCCGACGGTCCCCCGCAACCGGTCGACCTCTCCTATCCCGATCATGCCTTTGCCATGCAGGCCCTGCCGCCGGGCGTGATCTTCCCGGCGCGCGAGCCCGGCGGGCAGGTTGCGATTACCGCCAATGCGCTGGAAATGGCCGAGGCCTTCGATGGCGCCGAGAACGTGTCGAACGCCTATGGTTACTATATCGACCAGTTCGCCTGGCGTAACACCGCCGACCTGTTCGCCCGCGATGGGTGGAAGGAATTGAGCTACATCGGCACCTTCATCGGCAAGGACCATGTGCTGAAAAGCCTGATCCAGCGCTATGGCGAAGGGGGGCCGAACGATGCCTTTCAGGCAATCCACCAGAAGACGCAGCCTTTCGTCTCCGTTTACGGCGACGGCGGCCGCGCCTTCATTCGCACGCGTTTGCTGCAGTTCAACAGCTCTTCGACCGGTCCGGGCTCGTGGATTGGCGGGATCTACGAAAACCAGGTGATCAAGGAAGACGGCGTGTGGCGGATCCAGGGGATGGACCTCGATTATGTCTGGTTGGCCGATTACGCCACGGGCTGGACCGGCATCGATCCGGATGCGAGCAAGCGCTTTGCCCCGACGGCGGAACAACTCGCGGCTTTTGGACCCGACGCTCCGCTCCGCGGCGAGACTTTCGCCCCCTATCCGCGCATTGCCCCGATGGGCTTCCACTTCGCCAACCCGGTCAGCGGCCGCGAGCCCGTGACGCGACTGACCTGGTCGGACGGAAGGAGGGACGGCGAATAAGGGGAGAGCGGGCCGGGCTCCTCTGCCGGCCCTAATTGCCGTAGATTGGAGTAAGATGTTCGACTTGCTCATCGTCCTTGGTCTGTTGCTTGCGGCGATCGTGATGTTTGCGATCGGGCGGCCGAGAATGGATGCGGTCGCGCTGCTGATGATGGTGATGCTGCCGCTGTCCGGCATCATCACCGTAGAACAGGCGCTGGCCGGGTTCGCCGATCCCAATATCATCCTCATCGCCGCGCTGTTTGTGGTCGGGGAGGCACTGGTCCGGACCGGGGTAGCCAAGTCGCTCGGCGACTGGCTGGTGACCCGGTCGGGCAGCAGCGAGGCGCGGCTGATCGTGCTGCTGATGATCGTCGTTGCCGGGGCTGGCTCATTCATGAGCTCCACCGGCGTGGTGGCGATCTTCGTCCCTATCGTCCTGCGCATCGCCCGTAATGCCCGCATTCCGGCCGGCCGGTTGATGATGCCGCTGTCGGTCGCGGCCCTGCTCAGCGGGATGATGACCCTGGTTGCGACCGCGCCCAACCTGGTGATTCACGCGGAGTTGCAGCGGCATGGATTGCCAGGGTTCGGCTTCTTCGACTTCACCCCGTTCGGCATTCCGCTGCTCGTTCTGGCGGTCGCTTACATGCTCGGGGCCCGACGTTTCCTTGGCGGGGAGAGCGCTTTGGCCGCGACCTCCGGACGGCCAACGCTGGGCGACTTTGTCGAGCGCTACGGACTGGAAGGTCGCGAATACCGCTTTCTTGTCGAATCCGGTTCGCCGCTGATCGGCCGGGCCCTGAATGAATTCAATCTGCGGGGCAGCACCGGGATCAACGTGATCGCCATCGAGCGGACAAAGGTCTTCACCCGCGAACTGCTGCGGCCCTATGCCCAGTTCAGGCTGGAGGCGGGCGACGTCGTGATGATCGACATGTGCCGCCCGGATATCGACCTCGACGAGTTGGAACGCCTCTACAAGTTTCACCGGCTTCCCCTGGCGGCGCCCTATTTCGGCGATCGCAGCCAGGAGATCGGCATGGCCGAAGTGCTGCTTTCACCCGACTCCGATCTGGTCGGTAAGACAGTCGTAACAAGCGGTTTCCGCACGGAGCACGATCTCTCGGTGGTCGGCATTCGCCGGGCCCGGGAAGTGCTCGATGGCCTTGTCGCAGATGTGGTCCTTCGCGCCGGCGACACGCTGCTGGTCATCGGGCCGTGGCGCGCGATCGACTACCTGCCGGTTCATTCGGATGACCTGATCGTCCTCAATACGCCGGTGGAGGTCGAGGACGTGGTGCCCCAGGCGTCGCGCGCGCCCTATGCCGTGGCGATCCTGGCGCTGACCGTGTTCCTGCTGGCGACCGGCTTCGTGCCCAACGTCCTCGCCGCCCTGATCGGCTGCCTGCTGTTCGGCCTCACCCGCTGCATCGACATGAACTCCGCCTATGAATCGATTCACTGGAAGACGCTGGTGCTGATCGTGGGCATGTTGCCATTCTCCATCGCGCTGGAGGCCGTAGGCGCTACCGACATCGCGGCCCAATGGTTGCTGTCGGTCGTCAGTTCAGGTTCGCTGACGCTGGTCCTGGTGATGCTGTTCGTCGTCACCGCCGTGCTCGGCCTGTTCATCTCCAACACCGCAACCGCGGTGCTGATGGCGCCGATCGCGATTGCCATGGCGCAGGCCTTGGGAGTGTCGCCTTACCCCCTCGCCATGACGGTGGCGCTGGCCGCATCTGCCGCGTTCATCACGCCTGTTTCCTCGCCCGTGAACATGCTGGTCGTCGGGCCGGGCAATTACCGCTTCGGTGACTTCGTGCGGATCGGGATTCCGCTGACGCTGATCGTGCTGGTGGTGACGGTGCTGCTGGTTCCCGTCATCCTGCCCTTCTGACAGGCGATCGGAGCCCTTTGCCCGAGCCCGCCTTTGCGCCATACCTTTCCCCAAACAGACAAAAGGAGAGCCGAATTGCGCCTGATTGCCACCGAGGAAGCCTGGTCGATCCCCGAAGTCGCGGAGGAACTGCGCAAGACCGCCAACAGCCCTACGCAGAGCCTCGACAAGCTGCTGGTGAAGGGCATCTACGACGCGCCGAGCGACACCTCGGGCTACGGCAAGCTCGACTTCCTCAGCGGCCTCAAGGACATCGAGGAGCATCGCCTGCCGCAGATGGACGAATTCGGCGTCGACATGCACCTGCTCGCGCTCACCGCTCCCGGGGTGCAGATGTTCGATGCCGACACGGCGATGGAGCTGGCCTCCCTCGCCAACGACCGCCTGGCGGAAGTCTGCCGCAAGTATCCGACTCGCTTCGCCGGCCTCGCCAGCTTCGCCCCGCATAGCCCCAAGCGCGCGGCCAAGGAGATGGAGCGGGCCATCAACGATCTCGGCCTCAACGGCTTCATGATCAACAGCCACACCAACGGCGAATACTTGGACGATCCGAAGTTCTGGCCGATCCTCGAAGCGGCCGAGGCGCTTGACCGGTGCATCTACATCCACCCGCGCGCGGCCAGCGATACGCTCAAGGGGCCGCTGCAGGACTATGGCATGGACAGCGCCATGTGGGGCTATGGCGTCGAAGTCGGCACTCATGCGGTGCGCATGATGGCGGGCGGCGTGTTCGACCACTTCCCCAAGCTCAAGATCTGCATCGGCCATATGGGCGAGGCGGTTCCGTTCTGGCTCTGGCGCATCAATTTCATGAACAGCCGCGCGCAAGTCGTGGGCCGCGCGAAGAAGACGGGCCGCTCGATGGCCGAGTACTTCCAGGACAACTTCGTCATCACCACCAGCGGCGTCGAGGACCCGCTCGCGCTGCGCTATGCGATCGACAAGCTCGGCGTGCAGAACGTGATGTGGGCGATCGACTATCCCTATCAGCCAATGAAACCCGCGGTCGACTTCATCGAGGCCTTCGAATGCACCGAAGAAGAACGCCACGCCTTGTGCCACGGCAATGCCGAACGCATCTTCCACATCGATCCGGCGTAAGGGACTCTGGCGATGGTTTATGGGCTCTATGGCCTGTGCGTGGCGCTGATGCTGGTGATGCGTTTCGCACCGGATTCAGGGGTCGGGTCGGTGCTGAACAGGCATTTGGTCAGCAAACCGCTCGAACACATGGCCGTCTTCGAACGGCATAAGCTGTTCTATCTGCTGATCCTGTCGGCTCTGATGATCGGAGGAGGCGAGGTGATCGTTCTTCTCGAGCCCGAGGTGGTGGCCGCCTACGCGCTGCAAATGGCGGTCTATTACGACGCGGTGTTGGTGGCCTACGCGGTTGCTGCCGCTGCCGTTGCGCGCCAGGGGGTTCGCTATGTTCGGTTGCGCCTTGGCAATGGGAAAGCGACAAGACGCCTCGTCGCTGCTCGCCGTCGCCGCACCCGTCCGGTGAAACGCCTGCTGCCCTCCGCCAACGACGACGACGGCCCCGCTGTCTTCGCGCTTGCTGCCTGACCTGACATGACCTCGCCGCTCGCCGGGATCAAAGTCGTCGAGCTGGCGCGGATTCTCGCCGGCCCCTGGGCGGGTCAGGTGCTGGCCGATCTCGGCGCCGAAGTAGTGAAAATCGAGAGCCCGGAAGGCGACGACACCCGCCGCTGGGGGCCCCCCTTCGTCGAGCATGGCGACGGAACGAAGGACGCAGCCTACTTTCACGCCACCAACCGAGGAAAACGGTCGGTGGTCGCGGACTTCGGAACCGAGGAAGGGCGCGCGACGGTGCTGGACCTCGTGCGCGACGCGGATGTCCTGATCGAGAACTTCAAGCTCGGCGGGCTCGCCAGGTTCGGGCTGGATTACGACAGCCTGCGCGAGGTGAATCCCAGGCTCGTGTACTGTTCGATCACCGGCTTTGGGCAGGACGGACCTTACGCCTCGCGCGCCGGGTACGACTTCATAGTCCAGGGCATGAGCGGGATCATGGACCTGACCGGCGATCCGCAAGGGGCACCGCAGAAGATCGGCGTCGCCTATGCCGATATTCTCACGGGGCTCTACGCGGTGATCGCGATCCAGGCCGCGCTTCATCAGCGCGAACTGACCGGTAAGGGCCAGCACATCGACATGGCGCTGATGGACGTGATGACGGGAACGCTCGCCAATCAGGCGATGAATTACCTTGTCTCAGGCGTGGTGCCCAAGCGGCTGGGCAATGCCCATCCGAATATCTCGCCCTACGAGGCTTTCCCGGTCGCCGACGGGTGGATCATCATCGCGGTCGGCAACGACGCCCAGTTCCGCCGCCTGTCGGACCTGCTCGACCTGCCGGCGCGCGAGCTGTGGGCGACCAATGCCGGTAGAGTGCGGGATCGGCACGCTCTCTCGCAGGCAGTCTCCGCCCAGACCCGCGATTGGGAGCGCGATGCCCTGCTTGCCGATCTCGAGGAGCAGGGCATCCCGGCGGGTCCGATCAACTCTGTGGCCGAGGCGCTGGCCGATCCTCAAATCGTCGCGCGGGGCATGGTGCTCGATCTTGGCGCGGGCATCAAAGGATTACGCACTCCCATCCGTTTCTCGGATGCGGAGCTGACGCTGGGCAGGTCATCGCCCAAGCTTGGAGAGAATGAATGACCTCGCGCCACCTGGTGGACCCCGAGATTGGACCCTTGCTGGAGTTGCCCTCGCTCGAATTGACGGCGGAGGCCTTGCCGGAAATTCGCGCTAACCCGCTATTCACCGGCACGGACGTCCCGCCGCCGCCCTTTCCGGTCAGCGAAGCCTTCGCGCCCGTCTCCGGCAGCCCCGATGTGCGGCTGGTGGTGATTGATCCGCCGTCGCAGGCGAAGGACCGCGCGGCGATCCTTCACATCCACGGTGGCGGCATGGTCGTCGGCACCGCCGATCGCGCCGTGGCCGACAAGCCTGCCCTGGCGCTCCAGCACGATTGCGTGGTGGTCTCGGTCGACTACCGCCTCGCTCCGGAGACGCCGTTTCCTGGCCCGCAAGAGGATAACTATGCCGCGCTTCTTTGGCTGGCGGCCAACGCGGCCTCGCTCGGGGTGGATCCCGCCCGGATCGTCGTGATGGGAGAGAGCGCGGGCGGGGGCCTTGCCGCCAGCCTCGCGCTGATGACGCGCGACAGGGGTGGGCCCCGGCTGGCGGGCCAAGTGCTGATCTACCCGATGCTCGACTGGCGCACCGGAGGGCCCGAGGATGCCTATCGCAACCGCCACACCGGCGAGTTCATCTGGACGCGCGAGAAGAACCGCTTCGGCTGGGAGGCGCTACGCGGCGAATACCAACCTGCCGACGCTCGAAAGGGTTGGTTCTCGCCCGCCCTGGCAGAAGACCTCTCCGCCGTCGCGCCTGCCTACATCGGTACCGGCGCGCTGGACCTGTTCCTCGACGAGGACCTCGACTATGCCCGGCGCTTGATCGATTGCGGGGTGCAGACGGAATTACACGTGTACCCAGGTGCCATTCATGCGTTTGAAATGGTCCCGGGAACAGGACTGGCCGAACAGGCGGCGATGGATTTGCGGCGCGGGCTCGAACGACTGATTGGGTAATCGTTCTTGGATCAGACTTCCCCAGAACGGCCGGCGCGCGCGCTGGCCGATTTCCTTCCTGAGCGGTTTCGCCGGGACCTAGGCCCGCGCGCAACGGGCATGGCGGTGGCGCTGCTGCTCGAGGCGGTGCTTCTGCTCCTGCTGCTCTCGCTCGGCTGGTCGATCAATCAGCCGACTAAGCCCAAGGTCGTCGAAGTCCAGTTCAAGTCCAGCGACTACTCCGAATCCGAGGATGAGACACCGGAGCCCGACCAAAAACAGCAGCCCGCCACCGCCCAACCCGAAGAAGCGCCAATCGAAAAACCGGTCGTTGTGACCCCGGCGCCGATTGCTCCCACGGTTATTCCGATCCCGAGGGTCCAACCCGTCGCACCACCGCCTCCTGCTCCTCCGGTAGGCCCAAGACCCATACAGAAGCCACAGCCGGGCATGCCCTCCTATGGACCGCCCAATACGGGATCCTCCGGCGCGATGGGCGACACCGAGATCGTCGGCACGGCACCTAACGGGGAGCCTCTCTACAAGGCGGCCTGGTACAAGCGGCCGACCGACGATGAGCTGGATGGCTATCTTTCGACCGCTTCGGGACCGGGTTGGGGCTTGATCGCTTGCCGCACGGCGCCGGATTATCGCGTGGAGGACTGCGTGCCTCTGGCCGAGTATCCGCAAGGCTCGATGATGAACCGCGCAATTCTCGCAGCGACCTGGCAGTTCAAGGTTCGCCCCCCGCGTCGGGGCGGAAAGTCGCTGGTGGGTTCGTGGGTCCGGATCAGAATCGATTATGGCATGCGGCCGGAGTAGCGTTCGGTCACAAGCTGTAACTGTCTCGCGAACTTGTCGCGGGATTGCGGGTGCAAATCAGTGCCGGAGCAGCCTCCAGCCCCAGGATTCCGCGGGTTTCGTCAAGTTCTGCAGGCGGACACTTTCCGACAATTTGGTTCAGGCGCGGCATACCGGTGCGACAAGCAGGTCCTATCCCGTCATCACGCCGATCGAGGCGCCCCCCAGTGAAGGACGTAATCAGATGAACACGATTGCCCTCAAGGCCCTTGCCGCCGCCTCGCTTTCCCTCTTCGCAATTGCCCCCGCCGCTGCGCAGGAAGTCAGCGTTGCCGTACATCACGGTGATCTCGATATTGCCTCGCCGGCTGGCGCCGCGGTTCTCGCCGAGCGCCTGGAGATCGGGGCGAACGCCGCTTGCGGCCGCGTCGACCCGCGTGACATGAAGGCTGGTGCCGCTCTCAGCGCCTGCCGTGAAGCCGCGATGCAGAACGCTGTCGAACAGGCCGCTGCCAAGGGCGCGGCTGTCGAAGGCACGGCGCTGGCCTCGCTCGACTGATTTCGGATTATAAATTGCCCCCCAGACGGCCGTCGGGAAACCGGCGGCCGTTTCGCGTCAGGCGGCGCCGAGGCGCTGCAATCTGGCCTGGAGAGTTTCGCCGTCGAAAGGCTTGGTGACGAAACCGTCAGCGCCGGCGGCAATCCCGCGGCCGACGATCGTTGGATCGTTTTCTGTCGTGCAGAACACCACCTTGGGCCCGCCGCCGCCCGGCTGAGCGCGCAGCGCGGTGATGAATTCGATGCCGGACATGATCGGCATGTTCCAGTCGAGCAGGATCAGGTCGGGCATTCCGCCGGCTTCGCAGCGAGCGAGCGCTTCCTGGCCGTTCTCCGCTTCCGCCACGGCATAGCCGAGGCTCTCTACCACCCGCCGCGAGACCGCGCGCATGACGCGGGAATCGTCGACGATCAGGCAGCGTCGTACCTGGGCAGGGGCGGGCGCCTCTGTCGGGGCGGCCTGCACCGTTTCGGCCGGAGCCGGCTGTGCGCCCTCACCATGGGGCGCGGTGCGTTTGATCAGCCCGTGAATGAGTAGACCTCCTTGATCCCGTAGACCTGCGCCTGAGCGGGGGCCTGCGCCGGGATCTCGACCGGGCCGGGTTCCGCTGCCGCCGGAGCGGGGGTCAGCCGGACATGGAGGTACGGTATCCAAACATCGCCGAATTCGGCTTTCTGGTACCACAAGTCGACAACGTCGTAGGACGCCCAGAAGCCGTCGGGCTCGCGCAGGCGGATGCCCTCGCCAATGCGCGGGACGGCCGCAAAGCGCAGGCGTTCCTGGCTCTGGTGGGTTTCGTTCTGGACTTCGATTTCGATCACTGAACCGGCACCCCAAGACTCCGGGAATCACTCTTAAAGTGCAATCCTTGCCGAATCCCCAACGCGCCGTTCAGTTTATACCGGGAGGTCCTCCCACGATCCCGCCATTATCGTCAGCCTGGGGCGAGGGCGCCGTGCCGAGGTTCACGCTAAGGGTATGCGCGGCGCGGATCTTGCCGTCGATGAAGCGAAAGGTGTGGCTGTCGGGCATGCCGCTGGTCGAATTGCCGAAGCGGCAAAAGATATTGATGACGCCCTTTTCCTCGTCGATCAGATAGTCCCGGTTGACGATGTAGAGCACACCGGGGGGCAGGCCGATTTCGCAGGAGGCGTGCGGATCGCCCGTTCGATTGGTGTAGGCCCCACCTTCAAGGCGCGCGCAGGGTGTGCCCCAGGGAATGTCGGTGAACTTGTCGGCAAATCCATCGAGATACGCGTTGGCGCCGCGGATCATCTCGGCCGGTGCGGTCTTCTGGTACTTGAACAGATCCGACCAGTCCTCCTGCTTCGCGTACTTCAGATAGGCGTTGGCGTTGAAAAGCCAGTCGCCCTTGTCGGTCACCAGGCTGTCGACGCGCAGGACCTTGCCGTCGTGCAAGTAGAGGCGCGTGCCGATCACGTATTGGTGGGCGCCTTCTGTGACAATGATCTCGGTGAAGGTCTTGCAGCGCTTGTCGTCATGGAAGCTCATCGCGTGGGCGATGGGGAGGGGCGTGTTCCACAGCCCGGAGCCGCGATCCACATCGCTCATGTTCTCGAGGAAGTGGGCCTTCTCGTGCAGCGGCAGACCGGAGATGTCGCCCTTTCGCTGGGCCTCGACATAGGCGGTGGTGGCGGACTTTAGCTCGTCGCGAGTGCAAGTCGGGCGGTCTTGCAGCGGAGCCCACGGACTCGGCGGCGGCCCCCCTTGGGCAAATGCTGGCGTCGAACCGCCGAGCAAGAGCGCGGCACAGAGCAGTTTCTTGATCATCATATGTGTCCCCCTAATCCGAGATCCGCTTGTCGAAGGACCTTAGCGCACATCCTGGATCTGTTCGGAGCGGCCCTGTTCGTAAGTGCTCCAGCCCGCATTGATGCCGTAGGGTCCGCGGATGAAAATCGCTTCGACGCGTGTGATCTCCTCGCCTTCGATCTTGAACAGTTCGCCGAGTTGCCAGGTCCAGTTGATCGGCCGGTGATCGAAGAAGGCGAAGGCGAATACGATCCCGCGCTCGCGGTCGACGGCCACGAAGCGGCGGTCGCGAATGCCGGTGACGGCGCCAATCAGCGAAGTCTCAAGCTGCTGTTTGCATCCCTGGACTTCGCGCCCCTGCATGCCGATCGTACCCGGCGGGCCGACAATGATCATGCCATTCTCGTGCCTCAGACAATCGTCGCTGAAGGGGTAATAGCCCTTGCCGGTGTTGCGCTGGATCGCATCGAAGTAATAGTTTCCGATCCGGATCAGGTCCGCGCGGCTCTGACGCTCGCCCTCGGGGATGGCCTCGAGGAACTTCGGGTGCGGTGCGCCCATCGCTTCTACGGCCGCGCCCGTAGCCGGGAATGGGCTGCTGCTCGCGGTCTGAACGGGGCCCAAGGGCCGTTCGGGCCGGGCGGCGATCTGCTCGACCTCGGTGATCTTGCCGTCCACTATCCGCAAGCGCAGGGCGATGCCGACGAGTTCGGGCGGCCGCTGCGGGCCGGTGGCCGAACTCTGGGCCTGTTCGAGCACGGTGCCAAGGAAAGCGACCTGCTGGGTCTCAGTGTCGGGAACATAGAACTTGTACTGACCGACGCCGCTGGCGGTGGCCCAGAGGCCTTCGTTCCCGAAGGGAAGCTGGATGCCGTTTTCGGTGAAGCGCACATCGGCGGCAAACAGGGCCGGGTCGACCTTTCCGTCGGCCATCGCCTGGAGGTAGCGGTTGACGAACCCTTCGAGGCACTCGCGCTGGCAGGACTGCGGCTTCTCGGGCGCTTGCGCCGAAGCCGTCGCGGCAAAAGTCATCGCCAGCGCGGCAAGGCCTGCGCGAATCGAATTCCTCATTTCCCCACTCCCTGTTTATTTTGTCGTATCTAATCAGGTCTTCGGCCGGTTCGCCAGCAGGTCGTCGACCACCCCCGGATCGGCCAGCGTCGAGGTGTCGCCGAGATTGCCGGTGTCGTTCTCGGCGATCTTGCGCAGAATGCGGCGCATGATCTTGCCACTGCGGGTCTTGGGCAGCGAGGGCGCGAACTGGAGCACGTCGGGCGTGGCGATTGGGCCGATCTCGCGACGGACCCACTGGATCAGCTCTTTGCGGAGGTCGTCACTATCCTCGGTGCCCGAGGTTGTGGTGACGTACGCGTAAATACCCTGGCCCTTGATGTCGTGCGGCATACCGACGACGGCAGCCTCCGCGACCCGTTCGTGCAGGACCAGCGCGCTCTCGATCTCGGCAGTGCCCATGCGATGACCGGAGACGTTGATCACGTCGTCGATGCGGCCGGTGATCCAGTAGTAGCCGTCCTCGTCCCGGCGGCAGCCGTCGCCGGTGAAGTAGTGGCCGGGGAAGGTGCTGAAGTAGGTCTGGAAGAAGCGCGCGTGATCGCCGTAGACGGTGCGCATCTGACCGGGCCAGCTGTCGCTGATGACCAGCGCGCCCTCGCAGGCGCCGTGCAGTTCCTTGCCCTCGCTGTCGAGGATCGCCGGCTGAACGCCGAACATCGGCTTGCTGGCGCTTCCGGGCTTGAGGTCCGTCGCACCGGGGAGGGGCGTGATCATGTGCCCACCGGTTTCGGTCTGCCACCAGGTGTCGACGATGGGGCAGCGCGCGTCGCCCACGACGTTGTAGTACCACTCCCAGGCTTCGGGGTTGATCGGCTCGCCGACCGAGCCGAGCAGGCGCAGCGTGCTGCGGCTCGTCTTCTTCACCCAGTCATCGCCCTCCCTCATCAGGGCGCGCAGGGCGGTTGGGGCGGCGTAGAAGATCTCCACCTTGTGCTTGTCAACCACTTGCCAGAAGCGGGAGAAGTCAGGGTAGTTCGGCACGCCTTCGAACATGACCGAGATCGCGCCGTTGAGCAGCGGGCCGTAGACCACGTAACTGTGGCCGGTGACCCAGCCAATATCCGCCGCGCACCAGTAGACTTGTGGGGTGCTGTCCGGGTGGGGGCGGTAGTCAAACGTATACTCATGGGTCATGCCGACCCACACGGCATAGCCGCCGGTGGTGTGAAGCACGCCCTTGGGCTTTCCGGTCGATCCGCTGGTGTAGAGGATGAACAGCGGGTCCTCGGCGCCCATTTCCTCTGCCGGACAGTCGGTTGACTGGCTGGCGACAGCGGTGGCCCAATCGAGATCGCGGCCCTCGATCATCGGCACATCGGCGCCCGTGTGCCGCAGCATGATGACTCGCCGGACCTTGCCGTGATGCTCCAGCGCCGCATCGACATTGGCCTTGAGCGGCACGCGCTTGCCGCCGCGCAGGCCCTCATCGGCGGTGATGACGACGTCGCTGTCGCAATCCTCGATCCGGCTGCCGAGCGCCTCCGGGGAGAAACCGGCAAAGACGATCGAGTGGATTGCACCGATCCGCGCACAGGCCAGCATCGCCACCGCCGCTTCGGGGACCATCGGCAGGTAGATCGTCACCCGGTCACCTTTGCGGACCCCCTCTGCCCTTAGAAGGTTGGCGAAGCGGCAGGTGGCTTCATGCAGTTGGCGATAGGTGAGGGTGCGGACGGGCGTGGCCGGATCGTCCGGCTCCCAGATGATCGCTGTCTGATCGCCCCGGGCGGCGAGGTGGCGGTCGAGGCAGTTGGCGGTGAGGTTGAGCGTGCCGTCTTCGAACCAGCGGATGCCAAAGGTGGCTTCGTCGAAGCTCGTGTTCTTGACCGTGGTGAAGGGCTTCAACCAGTCAAGCCGCCGCGCTTCCTCGCGCCAGAAACCCTCGGGATCTTGTACGGAGCGGCGGTATTTCTCGGCGTAGGTTCCGGCATCGATCAGGGCCTCTTTCGCCCATGTCTCGGGTACGGGATGAATTACGCCGTCATTCACGATCTCTCTCCTCTCACACGTTTGTCATTGCCAGCGGAGCGAAGCAATCCAGGGTGAGAGCGCTCAACTCCTTGAATTCTTTCATTACTTCCGCCCCTCGCAATGTCGAAGCGAAATGATTTTTTGTTTCCTGTAGGCTAGAGAACCGCGCGCACTAACGCCAGAGGGCTTCCAATGCCGGGAGCAGGTGCGCGCGGTGCTCCACGGGCACGCGCTCAATCAGCTCTGCCTCAAAAGCCTCGACGACTCGCCGGCCCTGGGCAAGCCGTTCCCGGCCGGTTTCGGTCAGGTCGAGCCCACGTGACTTCCCGTCGATGGGCTCCCGCGCGATCAGCCCCGCATCCTCGATCCTCTTGAGCAGCGGCACCATGTTGGCCCGCTGAATGTCGAGCGCGCGGCCGACGGCACTGGCGGTGATGCCCGGGTTCTCGGCGACCAGGATCAGGACCGATACGTCCGATTGGCGCAGTCCCACCTGGCCCAGCCGGCTTGCCAGCTCCGCAGCCGTCGCGTTTGCGGCGCGCCGCAGCGCATAGCCGGGGTAGGAGGGAAGCGGATCGCGCATAAGCGCAACCGTAATGATTGCTGTTGTCCATAGCAACCACGATTGCTATAGCTGATAACGAAGTCAGCGGGATTCCCGCTTCGTTCAATCTGAGAGGAACTTTCAAATGGCCATGCCGTCGCAGCCGGATCCGCGTCCGGAATCCGAAACCGTTCGCTTCGATATCGTGGACGGTGTCGCCTGGGTCTATTTCAACCGTCCCGACAAGCGGAACTGCATGAGCCCGAAGCTCAACCGCCGCATGCTGCAGGTTCTCGAAGAGCTCGAGTTCCGTGATGACGTGCAGGTGCTGGTCCTGACTGGCGAAGGCTCTGCCTGGTCGGCCGGCATGGACTTGCTGGAATACTTCCGCATGAGCGAGGCCGAGGGCATTCACGCCACGCGCCGTTCGCAGCGCGAAGCCTACAGCTGGTGGGAACGCCTGCGTTGGTATGAGAAGCCGACGGTCGCCATGATCAACGGCTGGTGTTTCGGCGGCGCCTATGGCCCGCTGTTCGCTTGCGATCTCGCCTTCTGCTCGGACGACGCGCAGTTCGGTCTGTCGGAAATCAACTGGGCGATTCTGCCTGGCGGCGGTGCCTCGAAGGTCGCGGCCGAGCTGATGGGCTTCCGCGACGCCATGTATCACGCGATGATGGGCGAGAACCTGACCGGCAAGCAGGCCGCAGAGAAGGGCATGGTCAACGAGTCGCTGCCGGCGGACAAGCTGCGCGAGCGCGTGCAGCAGGTCGCCGACGTCCTCAAGAAGAAGGACAGTCATGCGCTGCGTGCCACCAAGTGGGCCGTGCGCCGTGTGCGCGAGATGACCTACGACAACGCCGAAGACTACCTGATCCGCGCGCAGGAAGCGCTCAACGACTTCGGTGGTTGGGAAACCCGCAAGGAAGCGACCAAGCAGTTCCTGGACGACAAGACCTTCAAGCCGGGACTCGGCGCGTTCGACAAGAACAAGGTCAAGGCGGACTGATGATCGTCCCCTCCCTGGCTGGGAGGGGATCGCAGGGTGGAGACACCCCCTAAACCCTCCCCCTTGAGGGGGAGGGCTTTTCGGCTATCAGGCCGATGACTTTCCGGAGAGAGGGATTCGATGACCGAGCGGCGTTTCACCAATCAGCAGATCGACCGGCTGCTGCGGCCCAAGTCCGTCGCCGTGATCGGCGCCTCGGACCGCAAGGGGGCGCTCGGTGCCACGCTGCTCAACAACCTCGTCCAGTATGAATTCGCGGGTGACATCTACCCGGTGAATCCGAAGCGTGACGAACTGCTCGGGCTCAAAGTCTACCACACCGTGGATGAGCTGCCCGAGGGCATCGACTGCGCGGTCCTCGCCATCCCCCGTCCCTTCGTGCTCGACACCGTGCGCGAACTCGCCGCGCGCAAGTGCGGGGCGGTGGTCATCTACTCGGCCGGCTTCTCCGAAGCGGGGGAGGAAGGCATGCGCGATCAGCTCGAACTCGGTGAGATTGCGGCCAAGCACGGGATGGTGATCGAAGGCCCGAACTGCCTCGGCTGCACCAACTATGTCTGGCGGGTACCGCTGACTTTCGTTGAGACCAACATGATGACGCCGCCCAAGGGCACTCGCGCAGTTGGCGTGGCGAGCCAGTCGGGCGCACTGGCCGCGGTCCTAGCGACCGCGCTGCATCCGCGCGGCTGCTATGTCTCTACCTCGGTTTCGACCGGGAACGAGGCTGCCTCGGGGGTCGAGGATTACGTCGAGTGGCTGATCGATGACGAGGACACCCACGTCATCGCCATGTACGTCGAGAGTCTGCGGCGTCCGAAGGCGTTCGTCGCTGCGGCCCGCCGCGCTCGCGCTGCCGGAAAGCCCATCGTGATGCTGCACCCGGGCAAGTCGAACAAGGCGCAGGAAAGCGCTGCCACGCACACCGGGGCGATGGCAGGCGACTATGCCCTGATGAAGGCCAAGCTCGCCCGCGAAGGCGTGATCTTCGCCGACACGCTGGAAGAGCTGGCCGATATAACCGAAATCGCCTTGCGTTGCCCGGCGCTGCCTGGCGCGAACATGGCGGTTCTGGGTGAGAGCGGTGCCCTGCGCGGCCTGGCGTTCGACATTGCCGAGGACATCGGCCTCGATCTGATCGATCTCAACGACGACAACAGTCCGGCCCTGCGCGCCGTGCTGCCGGACTTTGTGCCTGTCTCGAACCCGACCGATATCACCGCGCTCGGCCTGTCGGAGCCGGAGATCTACACAAAGGTCCTGACGGCGCTTCTCGAAGACGACCGCGTCGGCTCTGTGGTCGCCTCGATCATCCAGTCGGACCCGATTACCAGCGGCATCAAGTTCCCGCACATCATCAAAGTTCTAGAGGACGGTTCCTTCCCCAAGCCGCTGGTCTTCGCCGGCGTCGACGAGGGCGCCACCGTTCCCGAGGAATACATCGAGGGCCTACGCAAGGTCGGCATTCCCTGGTTCCCAAGCACCGAGCGCGCCTATCGCGCGATCGCTCGCCTGGCGGACCTCGCCAAGCGCGACCTGACCGACCGCTCGGGCGAACCGATCACGGTTCCCGGCATCGACACTGTTGCGGGCGTCGTTCCGGAGTACAAGTCCAAGGAACTGCTCCGCCCGCTCGGCATCGCGTTCCCCCAAAGCAAGTTCGCTGCCAGCGCTGACGACGCGGTCGGCGCTGCCGAGACCATCGGTTACCCGGTCGTGATGAAGGCCCAGGCCGCGGCTCTCGGTCACAAGAGCGACGCGGGCGGCGTCATCCTCAATCTCAAGTCCGGTGACGACGTGCGTGCCGCGTTCGACCGCATGTACGCCAACGTCGGCGCTTACGACGCTTCGATCGTGCTCGACGGCGTGCTGGTCGAGAAGATGGGGCGCATGGGCACCGAGATGATCGTCGGCGCCAAGAACGATCCGGAATGGGGTCCGGTTGTCCTGGCCGGTTTCGGTGGCGTCACGGCCGAAATCCTCAAGGACGTGAAGCTGTTCACCCCCGACATGGATCAGGCCGCGGTGCATGCTGGCTTGCTCGAACTCAAGCAGGCCGCGCTGCTCAAGGGCTATCGGGGTTCGCCGGCGCTGGACGTTGCCGCGCTGGCCGGACTGATCGTGCAGATCGGCCGG
Source organism: Croceibacterium selenioxidans (assembly GCF_018599195.1). Lineage (GTDB taxonomy): Bacteria > Pseudomonadota > Alphaproteobacteria > Sphingomonadales > Sphingomonadaceae > Croceibacterium_A > Croceibacterium_A selenioxidans. The sequence goes on from NZ_JAHFVK010000001.1 coordinate 411,913, forward strand.
GTCATGGCCGGCAATCCCTCGATCCGTGAGATCGACCTCAACCCGGTCATCATCCATCCCGAAGGTGAAGGTGTCGTCGCGCTCGACGCGTTGATGCTGGTCGGCTGACGATAGGATCCGCCCTGTGGTTCGGCCTCACGGGGCGGATTCGGCCCGCACTCAGGTAAAGATGTCCGCCAGGCGAGAGGCGGGCCCGAGTACGTCTCCAGGTGAAACCATAAGATTGCTTCCCATCGCGATCGACAGGCCGAGGTCGGGATAGATCACCAGGCCGAAACGCCCGCCCGGGGTCGCGCCCGCGTGGTGCCACCGGAGGCGGCCGGACTTGTCGACATCGACACGCCAGCCCAACCCGAGGGGCGGCGAATTGGTCGTGGCCTTGGTTAGCGGGGTGAACAGCAGCTTCCTCTCGGCGCCGCTGATCCGTGAGTTCGGAGAGGCGAGATGCGCGGCACCAAAACGTGCGGCGTCTGACGGTGTCATCAGCAGACCGGCACCAGCCCAGCAGTAAGCGGGATTGTTGGTGGGGATATTGATGTAACCGTCGCTAAGCCTGGGGCGCGCTTCCACGGCCAACTGGTCGAAGAACATGTTCCGCTCAAACTCGATCATGTAGCCGCTGGCGCGAAGCGGCAGCACGGTTAGGGGGGCGTCCTCGGTCAGGCTCGGTAGTGCGAAGGGCCGGGCGATCTCGCGCTGGATCAACTCCAGGAACGGAAGATCCGCTGCGGCCTCCATGACAATCGAGGCCAAGCTGTACCCGTAGGAAGAATAGCTGACGCTGGTGCCGGGCCTGGCGATCAACGGGTCTTCAATGAACAGGGCCAGGATGTCCCCGTTCGTGGGATAGGCCCGGGCGTAGATCGCTCCGCCGGGCGCCTTGATGTCGAAGTCCTTGGCCAGGTAGTGCCGCACGCCGCCCTGATGGGTCAGCAGCTCCTTCATCGTGGTCGCGCGGTGATGCTTGGGTAAGTCAGGTAGCCACGCTGATATTGGAGCTTTGAGGTCGATCACGCCAGAGGACACCAGCTTAGCCGCGGCTGTCGCGGTTACGGCTTTGCTGACCGAGCCGAGGCGGAAAAGGTGGGCGGTCGTTGCGGGAACGTCGAACTCCAGGTTCGACTTGCCATAGGCGGCAGCCCAAACGACTTCGTCTGCCCGCGCGACTGCCAGCGACAAGGCCGGAGCCTTCGCCGGGCCGGCCTTGAAGACCTCGCGCGCGAGGTGGTCGGCCGGGTGGATCTGAGCCGATGAGCCGTCTTTCTCCGTCCGGATCGTCGCGGAACTTGTGGTCATGTTTTCGGCTCCCAAGTGTCCTAGATGCGCAATACACTAGCATTCCTCAAGTGCACTTGAGCATCGGCAAACGAGCGTTCGATGCCGATGAACGACAACGCGTTAGGCCCCATTTTCGAGGACTCTTCGAGATCGGGACTGGTGACCGCCCCCCTGTTCGTCGCCTTATGGCCACCTTCGGTCGCGGTTAGGGCCGATATGTGAAACCGTTAACACTGTAGACAGGAAAGGGTGCTGATCTCGTCCCAATCCCCAAGGGGGGAAGGGTCGGGACAAACTAAAACATGTCGATTTTTAGCGTCATGCCGTTCGCTTCGGCGGACTTGGCCATTGACCTCGGAACAGCGAACACCGTCGTCTATCTTCGCGATCACGGTGTCGTGCTGGCGGAGCCATCGGTTGTCACCATCGAGACCATAAACGGCATCGATACAATTCGTGCGGTGGGTGAGGATGCCAAGATGATGCTGGGCAAGACTCCCGAAAACGTCCGCACCGTCCGTCCGCTCCGCAATGGCGTCATCGCTGACCTCGAGATCGCCGAGCACATGATCAAGCATTTCGTACGCAAGGCGCGCGAGCGGCTTGGCCCGCGCCGCTTCAAGAGCCCCGAGATCGTGATCTGCGTCCCCTCCGGCTCGACCGCGGTAGAGCGGCGCGCGATCCGTGACGCCGCTTCCAATGCGGGAGCGAGGCAGGTGTGGCTGATTGAGGAACCCATGGCGGCTGCGATCGGAGCGGACTTGCCCGTAGTCCATCCAATCGGATCAATGGTGGTCGATATCGGCGGCGGCTCGACCGAAGTCGGAGTTATGTCGATCGGCGGAATGAGCACTTCGCTTTCGGAGCGGGTCGGCGGCGACCAGATGGACGAGGCCATTGTTTCTTATGTCCGCCGTCATCACAACCTGCACATCGGGGAAGCGACGGCGGAGCGGGTCAAGAAGGACGCGGGCTCCGCGATTTGCGACGGCAGCGAGGAAATCATCACCATCCGTGGCCGCGATGCGGTTCGGGGTATCCCGCGCGAAGTCTCGATCAAGCGATCGGATGTGGCTGACGCTTTGGCAAGTACCGTCTCGCAGATCGTCGACGCCGTTCGCCGCGCGCTGGAGACGACTGCACCGGAAATCGCTGCCGACATTCTCGAGCATGGCATCGTGATGACCGGTGGCGGTTCGCTGCTTCACGGGATCGATCAGCGTCTCTCGGAAGTGACTGGGCTTCCGGTTCGCGTGGCCGAGGATCCGCTCAATTGCGTGGCGCTGGGCGCGGGCCGGGCTCTCGAGGATACCGGTTACCGGGCCGTTCTGCTGGCGGCCTGACCCCGTCGAAGATCAGCGAGCCGACGCTTTGGGTGCCGGTTTGGTCGCCGCCTGCTTTTCGGCGTAGCGCTTGAGCACATAACCGCCCACGGCCGCTGCTACGAGAGTGACCGGGCTCATCCGGCGGATCGCTGCGACGATGCCTACCCCAAGCAGTGCGCCCACTGGGCCACTGACCCCGCGCGCATGTTCAGCCACTTTCGCACCGGCGAGGGCGCCGATCATCTTCCCGATCATCTCGAACTCCTTGGTTGCAATCGAATAAAGCGGTCAACCAAGGCAGGGGTTCCCCGGAGTCAGGCTTAGAACGCGGCGATCCCGGTGATAGCGCGTCCGAGGATCAGCGCATGGACATCATGCGTGCCCTCGTAAGTGTTGACGCTCTCCAAGTTCAGCATGTGCCGGATCACCTGGTATTCTTCGGAGATGCCGTTCCCGCCATGCATGTCCCGCGCCCAGCGGGCGATTTCCAGCGCCTTGCCGGCGTTATTGCGTTTGACGAGGCTGATCATCTCAGGTGCGAACCGCCCTTCGTCCATCAGCCGCCCCACTTGGAGCGAGCCCTGAAGGCCCAATGCGATTTCGGTCGCCATGTCCGCAAGCTTCTTTTGAAACAACTGGTTCGCCGCGAGCGGCTTGCCGAACTGCTTACGGTCGAGTCCATATTCGCGCGCTGCGGCGAGGCAGAACTCCGCGGCGCCCATGGTGCCCCACGAGATGCCATAGCGGGCGCGGTTGAGGCAGCCGAATGGCCCCTTCATACCTTCGACGCCGGGCAGCAGGGCCTCGGCCGGAAGCTTGACCTCGTCCATCATGATCATGCCGGTCGTCGAGGCCCGCAGCGAGAATTTGCCCTCGATCTTTGGAGCCGAGAGGCCGGGCATTCCTTTCTCGAGCAGGAAGCCACGGATGCGCCCATCGTGCGCTTCGCTCTTGGCCCAGACCACGAACAGGTCGGCGAACGGAGAGTTGCTGATCCAGGTCTTGCTGCCGGAGATGACGAACCCGTCGCCGTCCTTCCTGGCATAAGTCCGCATCGAAGCGGGATCGGATCCGGCGTCGGGCTCGGTAAGGCCAAAGCAGCCGATCAACTCCCCGCTGGCGAGGCGCGGCAGGTAATTGGCCTTCTGCTCCGCCGAGCCGTAGGCGTGGATGGGATACATCACGAGGCTGGATTGGACCGAAGCCATCGACCGGTAACCCGAGTCCACCCGCTCGATCTCTCGGGCCACCAAACCATAGGAAACGTAGTTGGCGCCCGCTCCGCCGAACTCGTCGGGAACGGTCACCCCGAGTAGTCCGGCCTCTCCCATCAAGGGAAACAGCTCCGGCGCGTCGATCTCTTCGCGGAAGCCCTCAATCACCCTCGGCTGGAGCACGTCCTGGGCAAAGCCCCGCGCGGCGTCGCGGATCATCCGCTCTTCTTCGCTCAGCTGGCCTTCGAGGTCGAGCGGATCAGCCCAGCTGAATGGCACCATGTCTGCAAGTCTCCTTTGCAACCGGTTTAGCGGCTGCGGAGGGTCTCGCCAATCGTTGCGATGGTTATCCGGCGTGCGCCTTGGCTACGGCTTCCTGCAGTACCTCGATCAACTGATCGGGAGGGCAGGGTTTGCTGCACGCTACGGCATCGGGATAACGGCTACGAACCTCTTCGGGGGGCACGTGCCCGGAATGGAAGATGATCGGGACCCCGGCTTCGACCAGTTCGTCGGCCAACGGGTAGACCTCGCCGTCGCTGGTCTGAATGTCGAGGATGGCGCAATCGGGCATCCCTCCTCGAATTGAAGCCAAGGCCCTTTTCTTGTCAGGGAAGGGACCCTCCAGCGCGTAGCCAAGGTCTTTCACCGTTTCCGACAAGTCGAGCGCAATGATGAACTCATCTTCAACGACAAGCACCGTCGGCCTGTCATACCCAGCGGGGCGCGCCATCTCTCAGGTCTCCCGGGCCGACACCTGGGCCCAAATAAGACAAGTCGACCTGTGTCCGATTGTTCCCGTGGCGCGATTAGAGTTTTCCGAACTTTGCCTCGTATCCGGAGGTATCGCCTGCCGCCAGGAGGCGCGCCTGGGTCGGCCAGTCGTCGCGGCGGATGCGGCCCTGGAAGCGACCGAGTTGGGCATCGATCCGGTCGATCTCGGCATCGTCCCAGTCTGAAATCTGGGCGAAGCTGGTGACGCCCAGCTCCTTGAGCTGCTGGGCGATCTTGGGGCCCAGACCCTTGATCCGCGTAAGGTCGTCAACACCCGGCGACCCGGGCGCTTCCGCAGGGGCCGGGGCTGCGACGGGGGCCGCCGCAGGCGCGGGGGGAATTGTCGGCTCAGGCGCGGCCTCGACCGGTGCGACCGCTGCGGCAACCGCCTCGCCCACCCCAGCAAGTCCGACAGGAGTTTGGGGCGGAATCTCAACTTGGGGCGTCGCCGCTGGCGGAGCGTCGATCAGCGCCTGGTTGCGCTTGGCCGGCGCCCCCTCGTCGCTGCGGTTGATCTCGACCTTTGTCCGGCGCGATGCGACCAGAACCCACCAGGCGGTGAGCAACCCGATGACCAGGGCGATAATCAGGAAGATCCAGTTTTCCTGCACCAGCTCAACCATCAGCGATCTCCTTCCTGATTTCTCGGCCCCAGAGGATCCAGCCGATGGCGATCCCCGTCACGTAGGCGACCAGCATCAGGATCAGCAGTTCCATCCATATGGGCATGAATGGATCTTTAGGGGGCGAAGCTGCCGCTTTGCAATCTCTCTGCCGAAAAGGTCGATCTAGCGCGGACCGGGTGTGTCGACGGGTGTGGGCTTGACCGGCTGGATCGCAAGGACGCTGAACTCGATACGCCGGTTCGCCGGATCGGTGGCGTCGAGGCCTTCGACCGGGGAGCGCGAACCCAAGCCGCGAGTCCGTAGCCCATCGGCGGGAATGCCGCGCTCGATAAGCGCATCGCGAACGGCGCGCGCCCTGGCCAGCGAAAGCTGAAGGTTGCCCGGTTCCGGCCCTGAAGAATCGGTGTGACCGGTGATCGCGATAATGCTGCCGAGGCAGGGCCGAAGGGCCGCCGCCACTTCGTCGACGAGTTCCCCGCTCGCTGCCTGGATACGCGAGGAACCTCCCTCGAACCGAATGGTACGGGAGTTCAGCAGCGCCTCCACGTCATCCTGGCAGTGTTGAGGCTTGATCGAAGACTGGGTGGTCACCGCAAGGGCGGTGCCGTCCACCCAGGTTACGCCGCCAACGCCGGGAACGGCCGAGACGGCCTTCGCCACGCGGTCTCGGGTTCCCTCATCGAGCTTTTCACCGCCGCTCAAGAGCGGATGGCGGGATGGCGATCCGGTTGCCGTGGCGAATCGCGCTTGCACCGGCGCACCGCCCGCCTTGGCAATCGCCACTCTGGCCTGCGCATCGAGGTGGGCGGCCATATCCCGCCCATTCAGCGCGTTCGCCAGGAAAGCGAGAGCAGCGACCGGCACGAGACCAAGCAATACGGTGACGGGACTACGCATCATGGGCATCGTGGGGACCCTAGCTTGATAGGTCGCCGCGCGTCGAGAGGAAGCTAGTGCCCCTCTTCAACCTCTTCCTGTTTGACCTTGCGGGCAAAGAGGACGCGGTCTTCAGGTCCGAAGCCGCGGGTCCAGATGATCCATCCGTAGACAGCCATGATGGCGGGAATGCCAATCACCAGCTGGGCCCATTCAGGCATGCGGATCACGACTTGCCCGACTACGACCGCCGCCGCCGATGCCACGACCAGCGCCCAGCGCCAGTTGTTGATCGTACGGCCGACTATGCGGCTGAGCATGATGGCCTTGATGACCGAGGAAACCCCGAGCGCGAGCATCAACGACGCGGCAACGGCCGCCGCCCGCCAGCCGTCATTGAAGTCCAGCTTGTCGGCGATCAGCATCGCTCCCACGGTCAAGCCACCTTGCAGCGCGATCGTGCCGAAGGAGACCCATAGGTTTCGCAATCTCGCGACATAAATAAGCGCAGCCTCGGAAACCACCGCCGTCGCGGCGACGACCTCGGCCGCGAGAAGGAAGCCGAGCGCGCCGGTGGCGCCGACGAAGTGCGGTCCGACCAGGCCCATGATCGCCTCGCCTGGAATGCCCAGTGCCAGACCGACACCCGCCTGTGCCGCGGTGATCCAGAAGCCGACCTGGCAGACCTGCTTGGCGATCGCCGCGTAGTCCTTCTCCTTCAGCTTGCGCGTAAGGACGGGGCCGAGGATCGGTTCGAAGCTGGTCTTCAGCTTCTGCGGCAGGCTCGCGACCTGTTGGGCCACATAGTAGATACCGACCGCAGCGGGGGCGGCGAACAGGCCAAGGATGAAGATGTCGAGCCGTCGCGTGCCCCATTCGATCGTGTCGGCGGCGGCCACGGGTAGCCCGCGCGTTGCCATGCGCGCCATCCGCTTGGGACTGAATTGCCATCCCCGGGGCAGGCCGTAGCTCTTGAAGAACGGCCAGGCGGCCGTGAGGAGCGCAGCGTAGATCGAGATGATGTAGGCGAGCGAAAGGCCGCTCTGCGGTGCGACGAATACCAGGACACCGGCCATGATCGAGATGGTCCACGGCTCCACCACGGCCCGGGCACGCACGGTGGCGGCCACATCGTAGCGGTAGGCTTGGGCCGCAAGCAGGATCTCGGTGGCGGCCAGGGCCGGGATCGCCAGCACCAGCATGCGGTCGACTTCGGTATAGATCCCGCTCGGGAACATCGGCGCCGGCACGATCCATAGCGCCAGGCCGGCTACAATCCCCGCCAGCAGAGCAACCGCCAGGCCATCGAACACGAGATGGGTCTGGTCCCCTTCGCCTTCGGAAAGGCGCTGCGCGAGGCCGCGCTTTTCGCCGAAGGTGCAGACCATTGCCGCGAGTTCGACGATCACCAGGGCAGAAGCGAAGCGGCCCAGGGCATCCGGTCCGTAGAAGCGTCCCGCGATAAACAGGAACGGTAGCCGCGCCGCCAAGCGCAGGAGGAACCCCAACAGATTGGTTCGACCGCCCTTGGCTAGCACGGCGAGATCGCCGCCCGGAGCCTCACCCGCAGGAGCGGGCGTCAAATCGCAGGCCTTTCAGGCAAGGGCGAAGGTTGATCCTCAGCCGTCAGCGGGCGGGCGAGGATTCGCGACACCACCTCAAGCGCAGGGGCACCTTCAAGCAAGTGTCCGACCGACTCGACGATCGGCATGCTGACCCCGTACCTCTGCGCGAGCTCGACCAAAATGGGTGCAGTGTGGGCCCCTTCGGCAACGGTGTGCCGCTCTCGCATAAGGGCTTGGGGATCCTGTCCTTGCCCAAGCGCTACGCCCAGCGAGAAGTTGCGGCTGGACGTCGACGAACAGGTCAAGACAAGGTCGCCTAGCCCACAAAGACCGGCGAGCGTCGCCCGCTGGGCGCCAAGGGCGTCGCCGAAGCGCTGCATTTCGGCATAGCCGCGCGCGATCAGGGCGGCGCGGGCATTCTGGCCAAGACCCAGGCCGTCGACCACCCCACAGGCGATGGCGAGCACGTTCTTGACCGCTCCGCCGATCTCGGCGCCGGTTAGGTCGTCGCTGAAATACGGGCGGAAAGCGGGGCGGGCGATCGCCGTAGCAAGCCGCTGCCATTGAGCCTCGCCACCCCCACAGGCGAGAGTGACGGCCGTGGGCAAGCCCGCGGCGACCTCATGCGCAAACGTCGGGCCGGAGAGCACGGCGATCTCGCTGTCGGGCGCGGCCTCGGCGGCGACCTGGTGCATCATGCGGCCGCTGCTGGCCTCGATACCCTTCGCGCAGAGCACGAGGTCGCGCGGGTAAGCGGGCATCCGCGCCATCGTTGGGGCGAGGTGCTGGGCGGGCGTGACAAGCAGCAGTATTTCGCAGCCTGCGGCGTCGGCAAGGTCGTTGGTGGCGCGGATTGTCGGCGCCAGCGATGCCGAGGGCAGGAACAGCGAGTTGGTGTGCCGGGCGTTGATTTCCTCGGCGAGTTCCGCCTCGAGCACCCACAACAGGACTTCGCGCCCGTCAGAAGCGAGCATCTGCGCGAGCGCGGTGCCCCAAGCACCTGCTCCGACAACTCCTATCGTTGCGGCGCTCATCCTTTGACTCCCGCGCCACGTACCGGTGTCGCCTCCGGATCAAGCGGCCAGCGCGGCCGGGCCGCAACGTCGAGCGCGTCACCCGGACGGCCCTTCTCGAGCCACTCCAGCCCCGCCCAGGCGATCATCGCGGCATTGTCGGTGCACAGCGCAGGGGGTGGCGCCACAAAACGCACGCCGTGGCTGGCGGCGAGGTGTTCAAGAGCAGCGCGCACGCTGCGGTTGGCGGCAACTCCTCCGGCTACGACCAATGCGGTCACTTCGCCCATAGCCGAAAGGGCGCGGGTGGTGCGATCGAGGATGCAGTCGATAGCGGCCTGTTGGAAGCTCGCGGCGATGTCGGCCGCGCGGTACTTCCCACTTTCGTGCGCGCGTAGGACCGCGCTCTTGAGACCGGCGAAGGAAAAGTGCGGCTCCTCACTTCCGAACAGGGGGCGGGGCAGGGGGACGGCCTTTGCGTCACCTTCCGCTGCGAGACGTTCGACGGCAGGTCCGCCGGGAAAGCCGAGCCCCAGAATCTTGGCGGTTTTGTCGAATGCCTCACCGAGCGCGTCGTCAATCGTGGTCGCCAGGCGCCGGTAGCGGCCCACGCCATCCACACGAAGCACCTGGCAGTGTCCGCCCGATACGAGCAACAGTGCGTAGGGAAACTGGAGATCCGCGTCGGCGAGCCGGGGGCTCAGCGCGTGACCTTCGAGATGGTTGATCGCGAGCAAGGGGCGGTCGCTCGCCATGGCGAGGGCCTTGGCAGTCACAAGTCCCACCATGACTCCGCCGATCAGGCCGGGCCCGGCCGTCGCAGCTATGGCAGAACAATCGTCCAGCGATAGCCCGGCGTCGTCGAGCACGCGTCCTATTAGCGGCGTCAGCCGCTCAGCATGGGCCCTGGCAGCGATTTCGGGAACCACGCCGCCATAAGGGGCGTGGCTGTCGTCTTGCGAAGCGATGGCCTGGGCGAGAATGCGACGGTCTTCCGTCACCAGCGCCGCGGCTGTCTCGTCGCAACTGCTCTCGATGCCCAGTACGATCCTCATCCGGTGCTTCCACTGGACGCAAATGACAATTAGGGCAAGCCGACCTGATGCCCATAACACCACTCCTTAAGCTCGGCACACGCCGCTCGCCGCTCGCCATGGCCCAAGCCTACGAGGCCCGTTCCCGCCTGTGCGCCGCGCATGGCTGGGAAGAATCCGCCGTAGAGCTTATCCCTGTGGTCGCGAGCGGTGACAAGATCCAGGACCGCCCGCTAGCCGAAATCGGCGGCAAGGCGCTGTGGACGCGCGAACTCGACGCCTGGCTGGCCGAAGGCCAGATCGACGCGGCCGTCCATTCGCTCAAGGACGTAGAGACCTGGCGGCCCGACAGCTTCACGCTCGCCGCGATCCTGCCACGCGCCGACAAGCGTGACGTGCTGATCGGCGCGGCCACGATACACGCCCTGCCGCAAGGCGCGACCATCGGCACCAGCGCTCCCCGGCGGGCGGCGCAGCTGCTGCACTTGCGACCTGATTGCCGGGTCGTGACACTGAGGGGCAATGTCGCCACGCGCTTGGCCAAGCTCGCCGCGGGAGAATTTGACGCCACTTTCCTCGCCGCGGCGGGTTTGGTCCGTCTTGGCGAGACGGGTACCGGTCATCCGCTCGAGACCAAGGACTGGCTCCCCGCACCCGCGCAAGGCGCGATAGGCATCGAGTGTCGCACCGGGGACCAACGCGCGCGCGACCTATTGCAGGCCATCGACCACGCACCGAGCCGCGCCGAGGCGATGGCCGAGCGGGCGTTGCTGGCGGCACTTGGCGGCAATTGCCACAGTCCGATCGCGGTGGTGTGCGATCATTCTGGATCGATGCTCTCCATGCGCGCGGTCCTCTTCAGCCCCGACGGCGCCGAGCGCGTCGAAGGAGCGGCCAGCTTTTCAGCAGGAGATGACGATGGGCCGGCGCGTCTCGCCCAAGACCTCCTCGCCCGGGCGACGGCGGGAGTATCGGTTCACTTCACAGGGCCCAAGTGACCGCACTGATCCTCACCATCAGACCCGAACCGGGATGCTCGGCGACTGTCGAGGCCGGACGAGAAGTCGGCCTGACGATCGAAGGCTATCCGCTATTTGCGATCCGGCCGGTCGCCTGGAACCCACCCGCGCCTGAGACGATCGACGCGCTCCTTCTCGGGAGCGCCAACGCTGTGCGGCACGCAGGCTCGGCGCTCGAACAATACCGGGGCAAGCCGGTTTTCTCGGTGGGAGCGGCGACCGGAAAGGCGGCTGAGGCAGCGGGGTTTTCCGTTGCGGTCTGCGGGCAAGGAGTCCTGCAACCGGTGCTCGACACCCTCGCCGGGCAGAAACTGCGCCTCCTTCGAGTAACTGGAGCCGAGCACGTTCCCCTGCATCCCCCCGTCGGCATCTCAGTCGAAACGCGTATTGCCTACGAGAGTATCGGGCTGCCGCTCCCCGACGCTCTCGCCGGGCACCTGGCGAGCGGGGCCCTCGTGCTGGTCCACTCGGCTGCGGCGGCCCGGCATTTTGCCGCCGAATGCGACCGCTGTGGAGTGCCAAGGAACCGCGTCGCCATGGCGGTTCTTGGACCGCGAATTGCCGACGCGGCCGGTGACGGTTGGGCAGCCGTGCGATCCGCCCGGGTACCGGGGGAAGCTGCACTCTTGGCTTTGGCGTCCGATATGTGCCATGACCTCGATTGAGAAGGAGGTCGACGTCAAACAGGCGCGGTCTTGGGGCGCGAAGGATGATATGGACGAGGAACTCCTCACTCACGGGCGTTCTGCCGGCCGCAAGTCTGGCAATGGCCGTGTCCTTATAGGTGCCGCCCTCGGCGCCTTCCTGTTGGGTGGCGTCGCCACCTGGTACCTCGGCGGTTCGCCGGGCCTCTCCACGTCTGACTTGTTCGTGTTCCGGAAAGATCAGCCGGTTGTCGCCACGCCGGGCGTGCCGACCCGCGACCAGGCGGCCTCGCAGGCGATCTCCAATGAATACGCAGCGGATGGCCGGATGGACCAGCGTGTCGCGGCCATGGAGCAGCGCCTTACCGAGATCGACCTGCAGTCGCAGGCGGCAGCGGGTAACGCGGCTCGGGCAGAAGGGCTGCTCATCGCTTTCGCCACCCGCAGGGCTATCGAGCGGGGGGCGCCGCTCGGTTATCTGGCTGACCAACTCCAGGTGCGTTTCGGCGAAGCTCAGCCCCAGGCTGTGCAGACGGTCCTCGTCGCCTCGCGCGATCCCATCACGCTCGACCAGTTGCTCGCGCGGCTTGACGGGCTCGCGCCGCAGTTGACAAAGGCCCCGCAGACCGAAGGCGCCTTCAGTTGGATTTCAAGGGAGCTGTCCGAGCTGTTCGTCGTTCGACGGGAGGATTCACCGTCGCCGGCACCGGTGCAGCGGCTCGAAAGGGCGAGGCTGTTCCTCCAAAGCGGCCGGACAGAGGCGGCGATTTCCGAAGTCCGCAATTTGCCCAGTGCGGATGAGGCCTCCGGCTGGATCGCCGACGCACAACGCTACGCTGCAACTCAGCAAGCGCTCGAAGCGCTGGAAGCGGCCGCGATCCTCGAGCCGCGCGAATTGCGAGACGGGACGGGTAAACCGGTCGATCAGCCAAGCCCCGTCGTCGTGCGTTGAGGTAAGAGGGCGATCAGCCCTAGCCGCGCATCAGCTCCGGCAGGGTGCCGGACATCCCGCGGGCCTCATCCATGAACCAGTGCTTCAGCACCGGTGTGCGCTGCACCACGCCCATGCCAAATCGGCGAATGGCGCTGGGGAGTCGGCCCGGAATGCCGAACAGGCGCGTGAGGCCGTCGGTGGCAAAAGCGACCATGAAGCTGTCCAGCCCGCGCCAGCGTTCGTAGCGGGTGAGCGATTGCGCGTCGGCCGGATCGAGGCCCAGGCGCATGCCTTCAACCAGCACTTCAACCAGCGCACCCACGTCGCGTAGGCCGAGGTTGAGGCCTTGCCCGGCTATAGGGTGAATGCCGTGCGCGGCGTCGCCTACAAGGGCGAGGCGATGCTCGGTGATCTTCGCGGTGTGATGGAAGCCGAGCGGATAGGAGGACCGCGGCCCGTCGAGGGCGATGGCCCCGAACACGCCGTGCATCCGCTTGTCGACTTCGGCTAGGAACGCGCGATCGGAGAGAGCCAGAACTCCAGCGGCGTCCTTCTCGTTCACGGTCCAGACCAATGCGCTGCGGTGCTTCCCGTCGGGGGCGTCGAGCAAGGGCAACAGGGCGAAGGGACCTGCGGGATAAAAGATTTCCCACGCGACGTTGCCGTGTGGTTTTTCATGGGTCAGGCCAACGATGATCGCCCGGTGGCGGTAATCCCACTTGGCCACGGAAATCCCGGCGTCTTCGCGCGTGGGCGAATTGCGTCCCTCGGCTGCGACCATGAGCTTGGCCTCCAACCTCTCGCCACTGGCGAGGGTTGCGGCGACCTCGAATTCAAGGCGCTCGCGTTTGATCACTTCGGCCCGGGCGTGCCAGCTGATCAGCGGCTCGTCCTTGGCTGCTTCGAACAGAGCCAGCCGCAGCGAGCGGTTGGTAAACATCAGGCCGAGCGAGCCCTCGTGCGCTTCCGGCTGGAAGTCGATTCGTCCCGGCTTCATGCCGTCAGTCACCGCGATCGAAGCGATCGGACAACCGAAAGGCTCGAGAGCGGAGTCGAGCCCGATGTTGCTGAAGAGGTTCCAACTCGCGGTGGAAATGGCGGAGGCGCGGCCGTCGAACCCCTCGGCGGTCAGTTCCGCCGGATCGGCTCGGTCGATCACGTGGCTCGAGATACCTTTCCTCGCCGCTGCCAGAGCCAGGGTCATGCCTACCAGGCCGCCGCCGAGGATGAGGAGGTCGCGCTTGTCCGCCATGGCTCAGTCCCCTAGAGCGGAGATGACGATGCGCGCAAGCTTCATACCCTTCCTGAAAGCCGTGGTTCTGCTGATCGTGGCGACGCTCGCGCTGCCCGCGGCGGCGCAGCTGGCCGTTCCAGCCCAGGGCAATCACATTGCTGCCGAGCTTGTCGCCGCAGGACCAGTGGTGCCTGGCGAGGAACTGGACCTGGCATTGCTGTTCCGCCCCGAGCCGGGCTGGCACGGCTACTGGAAGAATCCCGGCGATGCCGGTCTCGGCATGGACCTCGAATGGCAGCTGCCCGAAGGCTGGAAGGCGGGCGAGCCGCTCTATCCGGTACCTCACAAGCTGCTGGTCGCCGGGTTGATGAACCATGTTTACGAGGGCGAATATGCGGTGCTCGTCCCGCTCGTCGTGCCTGCAAATGCTGCCGTGGCGAATATCACACCGATCGAGGTCAAGGCTAACTGGCTGGCCTGCACCGACAAGATTTGCGTACCTGAACAGGCCACGCTCACATTGCGCCTCGCGTCGGGTCAGGCGCCCGCCGATCCGCGCTTCGATCAATGGCGCGCGGCCTTGCCCCCGCTGCTCGATCAGAAAGCCAGCTTCGGGCTGACGGAAGACACGTTGCGGATCGCAATACCGATTCCGGCTTCGCTTGCGCTGGCAGAACCGCATGTGTTTCTCGGCAACGAACAGTTGATCGACTATGCGGCGGCTCAGGTCTTCCGCCGCGATGGCGATGTGCTCGTCGCCGAAATTCCTCGCAAGGGACTGGCACAAGACGCGCAAAGCCTATCCGGCATTCTCAAGCTCGACAACGAAGGCAACGGCATCACTTTCGATGCTGTGCCGGGCGAAGTACCGAGCGGTGGGTCGTTGATCGAGGGTTCGGGTGCGGGCCTTGCTCCGCTTTGGGTTCTTGTGGGCGGCGCGTTCCTTGGCGGGCTGATTCTCAACCTGATGCCATGCGTGTTCCCAATCCTCAGCCTCAAGGCGATGACGTTGGCTCGCGCCGGCGAAAGCGAGGCCGGGGCCCGTCGCGAAGGCGTGGCCTATACGGCGGGCGTGATGCTCGCATGCCTGGCGCTTGGCGGGCTGCTGCTGGCGCTGCGCGCAGGTGGCAGCGAAGTGGGCTGGGCGTTTCAGCTGCAGGAGCCTGGCGTGGTTGTCGCGCTGCTCGCACTCGCCGTGGCGATCACCGCGAACTTCGCCGGGCTCTACGAGCTGCCTTCTGTTTCGTTTACACGCTCGGGTGGCCGGTCGAGCGCGTTTGCCACGGGCCTGCTTGCGGCCTTCGTGGCTACGCCTTGCACAGGTCCATTCATGGCCGCTGCGATGGGTGCTGCGCTACTGCTGCCTTGGTGGCAAGGACTGTTCTTGTTTGCCGCGCTCGGGTTCGGACTGGCGCTGCCATTCCTGCTTCTCGGATTCGTGCCCGCGTTGAGACGTCTGCTGCCGAAGCCGGGTAAGTGGATGGATACATTCCGGCGCATTCTTGCGGTGCCGATGGGGCTCACCGCGCTGGCCCTGTTGTGGCTCGCCTGGCGCTTGGGTGGAAACTTGTTCGCTGTGTTCGCGGCGGTGGTGGCGCTGGCGTTCTTGGGCATCCTGGTGCTGGTGCAGCGCAAGGAGACGCGGCCATGGCTGTTCGCCGTGCCGGCTGTGGCGATCTTGAGTGCGGTGGCGGCGGTCGTGCTGCCTCATGCCTATCGCCCGACGACAGCGTCCGAAGAAAGCCTCCTCGCCGCCGTGCCCTTCAGCGACGCCAAGCTCGCCGAGGCGCGCGCCGCGGGCAAGCCCGTGTTCCTCTGGTTCACCGCTGACTGGTGCCTGACCTGCAAGGTCAACGAAGGCGTTGCGATCGAGCGCGAAGCAACTCGTGACGCTTTTGCAAAGGCCGGAGTCGTGGCGATGCGGGGAGACTGGACGCGGCGGGATCCGGCGATCACCCGCTTCCTTACCGAGAATGGCGTTGCTGGAGTGCCGCTTTACCTGTGGTACGCACCCGGCAAGGACGGCGAGATACTTCCTCAGGTCTTGACGCCCGACAGCCTTATCGCGCGAGCGGCGAAGAGTTAACGGCCCGCAGGCGGGGTCTTGAGGGCGTCTGCCGCCTTCTCCACCGCCTGGACTTGCTGCAAACGCCCACCTGCGCGACACCAGTTGACGAATTCGCTCGGGACGCGGCTGCCTCCCATTTTCAAGGTCCCCCCGCCGGGCAAGGTCGCCTCCAGCTCGTGTGTACCGGTAAACACGTCGAGCAGCGGATCGCGGGCCTCGAGCGCTGCCTCCCAACGCCATTCCCCCTCATGGAGAGCCGCATCGGCCTTGAACCGCGAGATGGTTCCGTTGCCGATGACGGGGAACAGCGCCTTCTGCCCAGGCCGCGTGCCGACGTGCCGGATGACGGTAAGCCGTGCCGGAGTAGCCTTCAGGTTGCACACCAGGGACAACATCGGCTCACCCGTCCGCCCGAAGCTTATAGCCTGGCCGTTGTCGCTGACCGTCCATCCCGCGTCCTTCGAGTCGGGCGATGGAAGGGGTTCGCTCGGCGGCTGGCGCACGGTGTCGAGCGAGATGCGTTGCGCCGCCTCCGGCGTATCGGCATCCCCCCCGCAGGCCGAGAGAATCACACAGAGGGCAAGGATCGAAGCAGTCTGGAAGCGAACCATGGTGCCTGATGGCGGGCGCGCCTTCCGGTTTCAAGAATTAGCAGCCGGGCTATCCTCAAACGTTTCAATCGAGAGGCGAGCCGTTACCGCCCCCACTTCCGCTGGGTCTTGCCGTAACGCATCTTGCGCGTGCCGGGCTTGCCCTCGTTGCTGCGTCCCACGACCGGCGCCTTCTTCTGGTCGTCCGGCAGGCCGAGTTCCTCGTTCTCCAGGCGCCTGATCTCGTCGCGCAGGCGTCCGGCCTCCTCGAATTCAAGATCGGCGGCGGCGGCGCGCATGCGCTTTTCCAGATCCTCGATGTAGGCTCGCAGGTTGTGGCCGACGAGGTTGTTACGCTCGTCGTCTCCAGTCTCGATGAGGACGCTGTCGCGGCTGGCGACATTGGCCACGATGTCGGCGATGCCGCGCTTGATCGTCGTCGGAGTGATGCCGTGCTCGGCGTTGTAGGCTTCCTGCCTCTCGCGCCGGCGATCGGTCTCGGCCATGGCGCGTTCCATGCTACCGGTGATGCGGTCGGCGTAGAGGATCACTTTGCTGTCAACGTTTCGCGCGGCGCGGCCGATCGTCTGGATCAGGCTGGTCTCGGAGCGCAGGAACCCTTCCTTGTCGGCGTCGAGGATGCAAACGAGCCCGCACTCGGGAATATCGAGTCCCTCGCGCAGCAGGTTGATGCCGACGAGCACGTCATAGACCCCGAGCCGCAAGTCGCGGATCAGCTCGATGCGTTCCAGGGTCTCGACGTCCGAGTGCATGTAGCGAACCCGCAGCCCCGCCTCGTGCATGAACTCGGTCAGGTCCTCCGCCATACGCTTGGTCAGCGTCGTGACGAGCGTGCGGTAGCCCTTCTGCGCGGTCAGGCGGCATTCGGTGATGCAGTCCTGCACCTGGTCCTCGACCGGGCGTATCTCGACTGGCGGGTCGATCAGGCCCGTCGGGCGGATGATCTGTTCGGCAAAGACACCACCGGTCTGCTCCATCTCCCAGCCGCCGGGCGTCGCCGAGACCGCGAAAGTCTGCGGGCGCATGGCATCCCACTCATTGAAACGCAGCGGCCGGTTGTCGATGCAGCTCGGGAGGCGAAAACCGTATTCGGCCAAGGTCAGCTTACGGCGATGATCGCCCCGTGCCATGGCGCCTATCTGCGGGATCGTCTGGTGACTTTCGTCGACAAAGAGCAGGGCGTTCTCCGGCAGATATTCGAACAGCGTCGGGGGAGGTTCGCCAGGAAGGCGCCCGGTGAGGAAGCGACTGTAGTTCTCGATCCCTGCGCACGAGCCGGTGGCGGCAATCATCTCGAGATCGAACATGGTGCGTTGTTCCAGCCGCTGGGCTTCCAGCAGCCGGCCCTCCGCATGGAGTTCCTTCAGGCGCTCGGCGAGTTCGAAGCGGATCGCTTCCATCGCCTGCTTCATGGTCGGGCCAGGAGTGACGTGGTGGGAGTTGGCGAACACCGCCACCGCGTCGAGGCTCGCGCCTTTCTGGCCGGTCAGTGGGTCGAACTCGCTAATCTCTTCGATATCGTCGCCGAAGAACGACACTCGCCAGGCCGTGTCTTCGTAGTGGCTCGGAAAGATTTCCAGGCTGTCACCGCGCACCCGGAAGTTGCCGCGGGCGAAGGCGGTGTCGTTGCGCTTGTACTGCAGCGCTACCAGCTTCCTGATGATCTCGCGCTGGTCGACGGATTGGCCCTTCTTGAGGTCGAAGGTCATCGCCGAATAGGTCTCGAGGCTGCCGATACCGTAGAGGCAAGAAACCGAAGCGACGATGATGACATCGTCCCGCTCGAGCAGCGCGCGAGTGGCCGAGTGGCGCATCCGGTCGATCGCCTCGTTCACCGAGCTTTCCTTCTCGATGTAGGTGTCGGACCGGGGCACGTAGGCTTCGGGCTGGTAATAGTCGTAGTAGCTGACGAAGTACTCGACCGCGTTTTCCGGGAAGAAGCTCTTGAACTCGCCGTAGAGCTGCGCGGCGAGGATTTTGTTCGGCGCTAGTACCAGCGCGGGGCGCTGCAGTTCCTCGATCACCTTGGCCATGGTGAAAGTCTTGCCGCTGCCGGTAACGCCGAGCAGGACCTGCGTGGCCTCTCCCTCCTGTGCAGAGTCGACCAGCTCCCGGATTGCCGTCGGTTGGTCGCCGGCGGGCTGATAGTCGGAGACCAGCGTGAACTTGCGCCCGCCGAGAGCTTTCTCGGGACGCTGCGGTTTGTGCGGGGTGAAGGACCCGGACGTATCCGGTTCCTCCAGCCCGCGACGGATTACGAGCTCGGCCATGTGTACGAATATGGAACACGGGAGGCGCCATCGCAATCGTTGGCAGCAAAGGCAGAGGCTGTTAGCGTGCTGGTCGAGGGCCGGATGCTCCGGTAACAAGGGGAGATCTCGATGCGTGCGATCCACACACTGCCGCTGGTTGCGGCCATCCTGCTGGCGGCCTGCGGAAGCAACGACGATACCAAAGGCGAGGGATTGTCCCCGGAGCAGGTGGCTGACGAGGCCGGCGATCTGGTGACGCCGCGTCCCGGCCAATACAAGACCACGCTCGAGCTGTTGGAATTCGACGCGCCCGGAATGCCGGATTCGGCCAAGCAGCAAATGCAGCAGGTCTTCGCCGGTGGGCTTGCCCAGGGCAACACGTTTTGCATGACCGAGGAAGACGCGGCGAAGAACGGGCCCGAGCAGATGGTCAAGAACCTGGCTGAAAGCGATTGCGAGGTGAAGAAGTTCAACGTCTCGGGCAACGAAGTCGTCGCGGAGATGCAATGCGCCGGTCAGGGCGGGACCACGAACAGCGTCAAGATGCAGGGTGAGATGACCGCCGAAAGCTCCACCATGACGATGGACATGAACCAGGAGCTGCCGAATGTGGGCGCGGTGAACATGAAGATGCGGGTCAACTCCAACCGTATCGGGGAGTGTGCCTGAGCCGTTTCTGAAAGGGCCAGCGCGCTAGGCGCTGGCTTTCAACCAACGGCGGACCGCTTGCAGGTGACTCCCGCGCGCTTTCGTAGGGCGCGCGAGTTCCACATTACGGCTTCGAGACGCCGGTAGCGGGAACCTTGCCTGTCTGTGACGTTCATGCTGCAATCAGTCAGCTTGATTACAGTGACACCCATGGCAACCAACGCTGCAACTCTTCGCCGACAGATCCCCGAGGCAGCCGTCATTCGCGATGCCCTCACGCGGCGCGTGGCGCTGGCGCGCGAGAAGGCTCCGGAGAATGTGCATGGGCCTGCCCTGCCATACCTCCTGGGCGAAATGCTCTCTCCGTTGGAACCGCTGCGCCGCCGCTTTCGCGCACCGTTCGAACTGCCCCGCAGCGCCAATCCGCGCGTGGTGATGCTGCTGCCGGGTTTCGGCACGCACCCGTTCCGCATGCGCTACATGGCAGAACAGCTCGAAAGGGCAGGCCATAAGGTCAAGCGCTGGGGTCTGGGTTTCAACCTCGGTCCAACGGAAGAGAATTTCGCGCTGCTCGAAAAGCGGCTGAAGCAGATTCACGGGCGCTATGGTCAGGACGTCGTACTCGTCGGCTGGAGCTTGGGCGGTGTGTTCGCGCGCGAAATCGCCAAGCGCAATCCGGACCTCGTGGCCAAGGTCATCACCATGGGCTCCCCGTTCTCAGGTACGCCCTATGCGAACAATGCCTGGCGTATTTATCACCTCGTTACCGGACATTCGGTGGAGCAACCGCCGGTTGCGGCGGACATGGCTGCCAAGCCGCCGGTGGAGACCGTGGCGCTGTGGAGCCCGCGTGACGGGATCGTCTCACCGCGCAGTTCCTGCGGTCGCGCGGGCGAACGTGATCGGGCGATAGCCCTACGTTGCACGCACCTGGGATTTGCTAACTCGGCCGAAGCCATCGAGGCGGTCGCAAGGGAGCTCGAACGAGCCTGATTTTGTAGCCGAAAACTACTCTTGGCGGCGACGCCGAAGCGTGCCATGTTGCACTGCAAAACAAGGCAAGCATGAACGCGACGAGTTCAGATCAGTTCGACGAAATGCAGGCGCCCGACGGGGCCGTGCGCCACGCCTACCGTGATTATCAGCAGTGGCTGTCGGAGCAGGACCAGGCGTGGATGCGCCGCAAGGGTTTCGAAGCCGAAAGCTTCTTCCGCCGCACCGGCATAACCTTCAACGTCTATGGCGAGGATGACGCCGAAGAGCGGCTGATCCCATTCGACATCGTGCCTCGGATCCTGACGGGCAGCGAATGGCGCCGGCTGTCGCGTGGGATCGAGCAAAGGGTGCGGGCGCTCAACGCGTTCATGCACGATCTCTACCATCGGCAGGAGATCATCCGTTCGGGCCGTCTGCCAGAGCGTCTATTCCGCCACAACAGCGCCTGGCTGCCGCAGATGGTCGGATTTACGCCTCCGGGCGGGGTCTATACCCACATCGTCGGTATCGACCTGGTCCGCACCGGTCCGGACGAATTCCTGGTTCTCGAGGACAACGCCCGCACCCCCTCGGGTGTCAGCTACATGCTCGAAAACCGCGAAACGATGATGGCGATGTTCCCCGAGCTGTTTGCCCGGGTGAAAGTGCAACCCGTTTCCAACTATCCCAGGCGCCTCGGCAAGAGCCTGGCTGCTTGCGCTCCAGCCGGTTTATCCGACAACCCCACCATCGCGGTCCTTACCCCCGGCATCTACAACTCAGCCTACTTCGAGCACGCGTTCCTGGCCGACCAGATGGGCGCCGAGCTTGTCGAGGGGTCCGATCTCAGGGTGTTCGACGGCCGGGTCCAGATGCGCACGACGCGAGGTTATCATCCGATCGACGTGCTTTACCGTAGGGTCGACGACGACTTCCTGGATCCGCTGACCTTCAATCCGACAAGCGTGTTGGGCGTGCCGGGGATCATGGACGTCTATCGCGCGGGCCGCGTCACGATTGCCAACGCGCCGGGAACGGGGATCGGCGATGACAAGGCGATCTATTCGTTCATGCCGGAAATTGTCGAGTTCTATACTGGCGAGAAGCCGATCCTTCCCAATGTGCAGACCTGGCGTTGTGCCGATGCCGACAGCCTCAAGTACGTGCTCGACCATTTGACGGAACTGGTGGTGAAGGAAGTCCATGGCTCGGGAGGCTATGGCATGTTGATCGGCCCCGCGGCGAGCAAGCGCGAACTGGTCGAGTTCCGCGCTAAGCTGGAGGCCAATCCTGCGAACTACATCGCTCAGCCGACGCTGGCGCTATCGACCTGCCCGATCCTCACGCAGCGCGGCCTGGCCCCACGGCACGTCGACTTGCGGCCGTTCGTGCTCGTCTCGCCCGACGGCGTCGAGATTACGCCCGGCGGGTTGACCCGGGTGGCGCTGAAGAAGGGCTCGCTGGTGGTCAATTCGAGCCAGGGCGGCGGAACCAAAGACAGCTGGGTGCTGGACGACTGATGGCCGAGCGACCCACCTGCAAGGACACACAATGCTAGGGCGCGTCGCCAACGGCATCTTCTGGATGTACCGTTATCTGGAGCGGGCGGAGAACACCGCCCGCCTGCTTGCGGCGGGCCATCGGATGGCGCTCACCCGGGGCCCCGATGCCGAGACCGAAGAATGGCGTTCGGTTCTCCACACGCTGGGGCTGCTGCAGAGCTACGAGGCAAGCTTCAGTGACTTCTCGGGCGCGCACGTCAGCGACTTCGTGCTGCGTTCGAAGGCCAATCCCGAAAACGTTCTCTCGATGTTCGAGAGGGCGAGGGTCAATGCCCGGACTTGCCGGTCGGCGATTACGCTGGAGGTGTGGGAAGCGGTCAATGAAGGCTGGATGACGCTGCGCGATATGCTCGCTCGTCCGGTGCGCGAATCCGGGTTGGGGCACGCCTTGGCGGCGGTCCGTCGCGAGTCCACCCTGGCAAGAGGCGCGACGCATGGCTCGATGATGCGTAACGAGACTTACTACTTCGCCCGCGCCGGCACCTTCCTCGAGCGGGCGGACAACACGGCGCGTATTCTCGACGTGAAGTATTACCTGTTGCTGCCGTCGCTCTCCTACGTCGGTACAGTCCTCGACACCGCGCAGTGGGACAATGTGCTGCGGTCCCTGTCCGGAGAGCGCGCTTATCGCTGGCTTAACGCGGGGCGGATGGATGCGCGCTCGATCGCCCAGTTCGTCGTGCTCGACGACCGTTTTCCGCGCAGCCTGGCGTTTTCCTATGCGACAATGCGCGAGAATCTCGGGGCGTTGGCGCGGCTGCACGGTCACGAGGGGCCGGCCGACGCGCTGATGCGGCAAGTCGATCAGCAGCTGACGGGCAAGACCATCGAAGAGATCTTCGACCAGGGGCTGCACGAGTTCCTGCTGCAGTTCATCCTTCGCAACCGTTCGGTCGCTACGGCGATTGCCGAGCAATATCGTTTCACCGCCTGAGGTCGGGACTGACAGCCATGCGCCTCGCCATTCGCCATACGACACGGTACCGCTTCGCGGAGCCGGTTGCCTACGGGCTCCAGCGGCTGCGGCTCATCCCCAAGGGAACGCAGGGGCAGACCGTTCTCGACTGGACGATGGAATACGAAGGCGCGCGCGAAGAGCTGAGTTACGACGATCAGAATTTCAATCACGTGACGCTGGTGTCGGTGATCGAGGGGGCAACGGAAGTCGTCATCTCCTGTCGGGGTACCGTCGTTACCGAAGATCGGGCCGGTGTCCTTGGACAGCACGCGGGCCATCTGCCCTTATGGGCCTTTCTCGGCCATACGAAGCTCACTCAACCCGGTCCGCGCATCAAGCAGCTCGTGGCCTCCGTGGGGCACAGCGACGATGGCGTTGTGGCGACGTTGCACAATCTTTCCGCCGCCATCCGCGAGCGTGTAATCTACGATACCGGTCACACGATGGTTGATACCACCGCCGAGGACGCAGTGGCCGCGGGCCATGGGGTGTGCCAGGATCACGCGCAGATATTCATCGCCGCAGCGCGATGCCTCGAAGTTCCCGCGCGTTATGTCAGCGGCTACCTGATGATGAACGACCGCGTGGAGCAGGAAGCGACCCATGCGTGGGCGGAAGCCTGGCTCGATGGCCTCGGCTGGGTTGGCTTCGACGTTTCCAACGGTATCAGCCCCGATCCGCGCTATGTCCGCCTTGCCACCGGACGCGATTATGCCGATGCGGCTCCCATCTCTGGCATAAACTATGGCGCCGTGACCGCGGACCTGTTTGTCGCACTGGCAGTGGAACAGCAGACCGTACAACAGTAACAGAGGGCGGCGGCCGATCGGCCGCGCAACTCGGGCCACTCGACAGGGCAGCAACAGGGGCAGGACATGACGTATTGCGTAGGGATGAAGCTCGACGACGGTCTCGTCCTGATGAGCGATACCCGTACCAATTCGGGCGTCGACAACATCTCGGTCTTTCGCAAGATGTTCCATTGGACGAAACCGGGCGAGCGGCTGATCGCGATGATGACGGCCGGCAATCTCGCGACGACCCAAGCGGTCATCAGCAAGCTCGAAGAGCGATCGAAAGCGCCGGACGACAGGCAGAACTCCTTGCTCGAACTGCCAACCATGTTCCAGGTCGCCGCCGAAATCGGAAAGCTCCTGCGAGAGACCGTGCGCGAGATTCAGGACGAAAACGGCATGCAGGGCATGGGGCGCTTCACGGCCTCCATCATCGTGGCCGGGCAGATCAAGGGCATGGAGCCACGGCTGTTCATGATCTATCCGGAAGGAAACTTCATCGAAGCCAGCTTCGACACGCCCTTCTTCCAGATCGGAGAGACCAAGTACGGTCGCCCGATCCTGGTCCGCGGTTACGACAAGGACATGAGCTTCGAGGACGCGGTCAAGCTGCTGTTCCTCAGCTTTGACTCAACGCTCAAGGCGAACCTTTCGGTGGGACTTCCATTCGATCTGCTGGTCGTCAAACGAGATGAGTTCAAACCGCTGCACGAGCGCCGGATCGAGTACGGCGATCCGTATTTTGACTCGATATCATCGGGCTGGGGCGAAGCGCTGCGGAGCGCATTCCATGTGCTTCCGGACTACACTTTTTACCAGAACGCGCCAGCCGCGAAAACTAAGTAGTTTTACGTATATTGTTGAAAATATTGGGGATAACTCCGGTAATCTCATCCAGAATGGAGGTATATTTACCTAGGGGATAAGCCGTATATCCCTTCGTAACCATAGGGATTCACACCGAAACCGATGGGCCTCCTGATGCACGAGTGCGTTGTCGGCGGCATCGTGTTGTCCATGAAAAGGACGACCCTTCACATCGTTGGCGGCGACAGCCGCTCCCGCGCCGAGCAGGCCCGTATCGCTTTCGCGTTGGGCCATCATGCGGAAGTCTATTCAGAGTTCGAGGAACTGGTCGACAGACCGCCGAACGAAGGGATCATCATTGCAGCCGATGACGGTGAGGCGGGCATGACCGGTTCGCTCATCAAGAAGTTCGGCGAACACGGCATCTGGCTTCCGGTGGTGGTTGCCTCTGACGAGCCGAAGATCGAGCGGGCCGTTTCCGCGATCAAGGCCGGTGCTATCGACTATCTGACTCTACCGCTGGAGATGGGCAGCTTCGTGCGTCGCCTGGCGGGAATCATCGCAGAGTCCCGCGAATACTCCGAACGTCGCCGGCGCGAAGTCTTCGCCCGCCGTTCGATCGCCATGCTCAGCCGTCGTGAACATGAAGTGCTCGAGCTGCTGAGCGCGGGGCGGTCCAACCGCGAGATCGGCAGCCTGCTCGACATCAGCCCGCGCACGGTTGAAATCCACCGTGGGAATATGATGACCAAGCTTGCCGCGGGTCACATTGCCGACGCGATCCGCCTGTGGCTCGACGCCCAGTTCGAACTGCCTGCGACGCTGCCCGCGAACGCGAACGACGACATCAAGATCGACCAGGCGGTCGTTGCCGGACGCATCCGGTCAAAGCGGACCACGGCACGCGCGCTGCGCGAGGCCCATCGTCAGCGGCAGTAGGCCTTGGTCCCAATGACTCCCTCCACGTGGAGGTGGTCGTTGTGGGCGGAATTGTAGTCGGGCCCCAGCACCGTATCGAACCGTTTGCACGCGCTTTGCTGCACGGTGCGGAGGAATTGCTGTTCCTTCTCGGTACCACCGAACCAGCCGCCCTTTACGGTAATCCGCCGTCCATCCTCGAGCACGAAACCCGAGACATCGATCGCCGCGCCGGTGGCGTGACCTGAGCGCCGCCCCGTGCCGGCGACATTGCGGCATGAATAGCTGCCCATCGTTTCGATCGTCCGAACCGGGGAGCCGAGAATTTGTCTCGCCGCGCGATCGACACCGTAGCGAGCCCAACCGCTGAACACCTGGCTGACTTCACAAGTCACCGGACCGATGTTCGACAGCCCCAGGTTGGCGCTGTCGGAGGCCAGGCTGCTAAGTTGGACCGAGCCCAGCAGACTGCAGCCCTGGCCTAGATACTGATCGTCCAGCGGTGTGTAGTGCGCCCCCATCTGCACGAGCCGGGACAGGCATTGTCCTGCCTCCGCGCTTCGTGGGGCCGGGAGAGCGAGCGGCTTGCTCGAACTCGCGGTGGTCTGCCGCCCACGTTCCTCGGGCACCGCGGAGCAACCCGCGACCAAGGCCGCGCAAATCAAGGCAAGTCCCGTCCTGACCATCTAACGCCATGATATCACGGCCTTCGATCCCAAGGAATCCCCTGAGACTACTTTCAGGGCGCGATCAGGGCGCGTAAGGCTCCGCACGCGCCGCCGGGCGCCTCAGGACTTACCGTTGTGAACGGCCTGGCTTTTCAAGGTGGCGCTGTTGGAAGCGAGCGAGTGGAGGTAGTGATGCCTCTCGTCGGACCCGGAGCGAAGCATTCCCAGATGTTCGCGCTGAGCTTCGGTTAGCCTGAACTTCACGTAGCCGCGTTCGATCAGGCATCGGTCGACGATCGATTGCAGGGCCTTGCGCAATTCCTCGATCCGTTCGGGAGCGCGGACGCTGTGGTTGATCTGCGCATAGGCATTGGCCTGGGCGAGGTAATCCGATGAGGTTCTGTCTGCTGTTTCCAGCCGGCGAGTACCCGTGACGAATACCTTCGCCTGCTCAGTGTCGGAAACGTCGGCGTAATAAGCCAGCTCGGCGCATTCCACCGAGTCGGCACGATAGGTTTCGAAGTCGACGCCCGCGCGACCCCAGCTCTCTTCAGGCTTGGGGGCTGAGTGGGCAGGGCTCGCAAGGGCAAATGCAATTGTTGCGGACAATGCCAGGTGAACGAAGCGCATAGCGTCCTCCTTACCTAGGTTGCCGCAAAGATATTCCATTTCGTCCTTGCGGCCAAGGATGCTCGTCTCTAAGGGCCGCCGCGGGCCACGCGGTCCCAACGCCGCGCGTGCTCTCTGCAAGGAGAGACTACATGTCTGAGATTACGTTGCCGACGCGCAAACCCGCGCGTCCGTTCTTTTCTTCCGGTCCCTGCGCGAAGCCGCCGGGATATTCCCCTGACAAGCTCGCCACCGAATCGCTGGGCCGCTCGCACCGCGCCAAGATCGGCAAGTCGCGCCTTCAATACTGCATCGACCTGATGCGCGAAGTGCTGCAGCTGCCCGATACGCACCGCATCGGTATCGTGCCCGGATCCGACACCGGCGCCTTCGAGATGGCCATGTGGACCATGCTCGGCGCTCGCGGTGTGACGGCGCTTGCTTGGGAAAGCTTCGGTGAAGGTTGGGTCACCGATGTCGTCAAGCAGCTCAAGATCGAAGCGAACGTGATGCGCGCCGATTACGGCCAACTCCCCGACCTCGACAAGGTCGACTGGTCGGATGACGTCCTGTTTACCTGGAACGGCACCACGTCCGGCGTTCGCGTTCCCGACGCCGAATGGATCCCGGCCGACCGGCAGGGCCTCAGCTTCGCCGATGCCACCAGCGCCGTGTTCGCCTACGACATCCCGTGGGACAAGATCGATGTCGCCACCTTCTCCTGGCAGAAGGTGCTGGGTGGCGAGGGTGGCCATGGCGTGCTGATCCTCGGCCCGCGCGCCGTCCAGCGGCTGGAGGAATACACCCCCTCCTGGCCGCTGCCGAAGGTGTTCCGCCTCATGTCGAAGGGCAAGCTCGCTGAAGGCGTGTTCAAGGGCGAAACCATCAACACTCCCTCGATGTTGGCGGTCGAAGACGCGATTTGGGCCCTCGAATGGGCAAAGGGTCTCGGCGGCCTCAAGGGCCTTCAGGCTCGATCCAACGCCAACGCCGCTGCCCTCGACAAGATCGTGGCGGAGCGTGACTGGCTCGGTCACCTCGCGGTCGACCATGGTACCCGTTCCAAGACCTCGGTCTGCCTGACTGTCGAGGGCGCCGACGCCGATTTCATCAAGGCCTTCGCCGGCCTGCTTGAGAAGGCCGACGCCGCTTACGACATCGCCGGATACCGCGACGCCCCTCCGGGCCTGCGCATCTGGTGCGGCGCGACCGTCGACACGGCGGATATCGAAGCGCTCGGTCCCTGGCTCGATTGGGCCTGGGCTTCGCTCAAGGCGGCCTGAACCCGTTTCCGGCGGACCTGAGGGTCCGCCGAACCACTCAATTGCTATTTGCAGGAGGCTTTCATGACGAAGCCCAAAGTTCTCATTTCCGACAAAATGGATCCCAACGCCGCGCGCATTTTCGAAGAGCGGGGCTGCGAAGTGGACGTCATCACCGGCAAGACCCCGGAAGAGCTCAAGGAAATCATCGGCCAGTACGACGGCCTGGCGATCCGCAGCTCGACCAAGGTGACCAAGGAAATCATCGACGCGGCCACCAACCTCAAGGTGATCGGCCGCGCCGGCATCGGCGTCGACAACGTCGACATCCCCTATGCCAGCTCCAAGGGCATCGTGGTGATGAATACCCCGTTCGGCAACTCGATCACCACCGCCGAGCACGCTATTGCGCTGATGTTCGCGCTGGCTCGTCAGCTTCCGGAAGCCAATGCCCAGACCCAGGCGGGCCTGTGGCCGAAGAACGGCTTCATGGGCGTCGAAGTCACTGGGAAGACTCTCGGCCTGATCGGCGCCGGCAACATTGGCTCGATCGTCGCCGACCGGGCCCATGGCCTGCGCATGAAGGTCGTTGCCTACGATCCGTTCCTGTCGCCCGAGCGTGCGGTTGAGATGGGCGTGGAGAAGGTCGAGCTCGACGACCTGCTGGCCCGTGCCGACTTCATCACGCTGCACACGCCGTTGACCGACCAGACCCGCAACATCCTCAGCCGCGAGAACCTCGCCAAGACCAAGAAGGGCGTGCGCATCGTCAACTGCGCTCGCGGTGGTCTGGTCGACGAGGAAGCGCTCAAGGATTTGCTCGATTCCGGCCACGTCGCCGGTGCCGCGCTCGACGTGTTCGTGACCGAGCCGGCCAAGGAGCACGCGCTGTTCGGCACGCCGAACTTCGTGGCGACCCCGCACCTCGGCGCCTCGACTAACGAAGCGCAGGTCAACGTCGCGCTGCAGGTCGCCGAGCAGCTCAGCGACTACCTGGTCAATGGCGGCGTCACCAACGCGCTCAACGTGCCTTCGCTGAGCGCCGAAGAGGCGCCGAAGCTCAAGCCCTACATGGCGCTGGCCGAAAAGCTGGGCAGCCTGGTCGGCCAGCTGACCACCGGCTCGGTACCGCGGGTTTCGATCCACACCGAAGGTCATGCCAACGAGCTCAATATCAAGCCGATGGTTGCCGCCGTGCTGGCCGGGTTCCTGCGCGAGCAGTCGGACACGGTGAACATGGTCAACGCCCCGTTCCTGGCCAAGGAGCGCGGCATCGAGGTGCGTGAAGTGCGGACCGAGAAGGAAGGCGATTACCACACGCTGCTGCGCGTTTCGGTCAAGACCGATGCGGGTGAACGCTCGGTTGCGGGCACGCTGTTCAGCAACGCCGAGCCGCGCCTTGTCGAACTGTTCGGCATCAAGGTCGAGGCCGAACTGGCGGGCCACATGATGTACATCGTCAACGAGGACGCTCCGGGCTTCATTGGCCGCATCGGCACGCTCCTGGGTGAAAACGGCATCAACATCGGCACTTTCAACCTTGGCCGTCGCGAAGCCGGTGGCGAGGCGGTATTGCTGCTGTCTGTCGACGGCGAAGTTCCGGCCCACGTGCTGGAGAAGGCCCGCACCCTGCCGGGCGTCAAGCGCGCCATGGCGCTGGCGTTCTGAACAACCTTGAACCGCTCACCCTTCGCATGAGAAGGGTGAGCGGCTAGGGCCTGCCTTGGGGGGTTGGAAACATCGTGATAGCAGAGGGAAGCTCGCTGGGTAGGAGCGACACGCAGCGCGGGCTTGGTTGCCCGTGCAAGCGGCGCGAACGCCGTCACGACGCTTCCAACCCTCCAAGGCAGGCTCTAGGGGGCTCCAATGACTGATCCTGCCGCTGACCTTCTCCCTGAAGGGCTTGAAGACCGTCTGCCGCAAAGCACTGCGGCGGTAGCGCGCATCGAACGCGCGGTGCTCGGCGTCCTCGATGCGCACGGGTATGATCGCGTACGTCCGCCGCTGATCGAATTCATGCAATCGATGGCTCGGCGCATGGACGGAGTAAAGACCCGTCATCTGTTCCGCTTCGTCGATCCCAAGAGTTTGCGTACGCTGGCTCTGCGATCGGACATGACCGTGCAGGTCGGGCGCATCGCCGCGACCGGCCTGGCCAATGCATCGCGCCCCTTGCGGCTGTGCTACGCCGGCCAGGTCGTCAAGATTGCCGGCAGTCAACTCGATCCGCGGCGGGAAAATCTCCAACTGGGGGCCGAGCTTATCGGCAGCGATTCTGTCGCTGCCGCCGCCGAGATCGTCGAATTGGCGATTGCCTCGCTAGAAGCGGCCGGCGCCACGGGAATTTCGGTCGACTTCACCTTGCCGGATCTGGTCGATACCCTCGCGGTGCAGGAATTTCCGCTCACGCCCGAGCAAGTCGTGGCCGTGCGGCGCGAGCTCGACGCGAAGGACGCGGGTGGATTGAAAGAGGCGGGTGGGGAAGCCTACCTGCCGCTGCTCTACGCTAGCGGACCGTTCGACGAAGCGATCGAAAAGCTTGCCGGAATCGACACCGTCGGTGTGCTTGCCAGCCGGATCGAAGGGCTGCGGCAGATCGCGCATCGCGTTAGCGGCCGCGCTCGGTTGACGCTCGATCCCTCCGAACGTCATGGGTTCGAATACCAATCGTGGTTCGGGTTCACGCTTTATGCCGACGGCGTACGCGGCACGCTGGGCCGGGGCGGCACTTACAGCATCGGCGGCACGGACGAGGCGGCCACCGGCTTTTCGCTTTATCCCGAAGAACTGGTCGAAGCCGTCAAGGCCGAAGAGCCCAGGCAAAACACTGTGTTCCTGCCGTTGGGTCACGATCCGGCCGCGGGTGCGAAGCTGCGCGCCGAAGGTTGGCGCACGGTTGCGGCGCTGTCTGAGGCCGACGATCCAGCGCGGCTCGGTTGCTCGCATCGGCTTGAAGGAACCGCTCCCGTCGCCATCTAACGGCAGTTGAGCCACCGCCACCCGGAGCCTAGTGTTCTTACGGGTAATGCACGTTGGAAGGCTGTCGCTAGAGGTCGCACGCAGATGAAAGACCGGATCCTCGCAGAGCCAGCCTTCGGCCTGGGCGTTCTGGTATGGATCGTGGCGGCTACGCTGTTTCCCTACCAGCTGGGGATGAGCAATGCCCCATTCCTGGCCTTCATCCTCTATCTGACGATAGCCGGCCACTTGCTCGCGGTAGCCGATGCTCTTTTCAACTCGGCCACCTACCGATCCTTTGGTGACGTCGCTTTCCAGGGACTGTTCTGGGCAATCGGCCTGTCTATTCCGGCATTTGCGGCGTTCCTGATCGGCGCTTCGACCGCACCTGTGACAGTGGCCTTCGAGGACGACCTTTGCCGCATGGCCGGCTTCTCCCACATCGAGGGTCACCCCGAGGCTGCCCTTGAAGAAGCGCTCGAGCCTACGGAGGGTTGCGAGACTGAGAGTTGAACCGGCCGAAATGTCGGTCTGTGTGCCTTGCCCTTGATCGCCAAGCGGCCTAGGGCCGCGCGGGTTTTTGCACGCAGGAAGGCACGTCTCCTTTGGCCAACGTTACCGTGATCGGCGCCCAGTGGGGCGATGAGGGCAAGGGCAAGATCGTCGACTGGCTGGCAAGCCGGGCAGACGTGGTCGTGCGCTTCCAGGGTGGCCACAATGCCGGGCATACGCTGGTTGTCGGCAATACGACCTACAAGCTCAGCCTGCTTCCCTCCGGGATCGTCACCGGCACCTTGTCGATAATCGGCAACGGCGTGGTGCTCGATCCTTGGGCGCTCAAGGCGGAGATTGAGCGGCTTGAAGGGCAGGGCGTGAAGATCACCCCGGCGAACCTCGCGATCGCCGACAACTGCCCGCTGATCCTGCCTGTTCACAGCGAACTCGACGTCATGCGCGAAGCGGCCGCGGGCAAGGGCAAGATCGGCACTACCGGGCGCGGCATCGGCCCGGCTTACGAAGACAAGGTCGGACGTCGTGCGATTCGCGTGTGCGACCTGGCCCACCTTCACGAACTCGAACCGCAGCTCGACCGTCTCTGCGCTCACCACGATGCCTTGCGCGCCGGCTTTGGCGAACCACCGATCGACCGGGCGGCGCTGAAGGAAAAGCTCCGGGAGATTGCCCCCTTCGTGCAGCAGTACTCGCAGCCGGTGTGGATGCGCCTGCGGGAAGAGCGCAAGAAGGGCTCGCGCATCCTGTTCGAAGGTGCGCAGGGCGTGCTGCTCGACGTCGACCACGGGACTTATCCGTTCGTCACCAGCTCCAATACGGTCAGCGGTTCGGTCGCCTCGGGTAGTGGCCTCGGCCCCGGATCGGCCGGCTTCGTGCTCGGCATCGTCAAAGCTTACACCACTCGCGTCGGTTCGGGCCCGTTCCCGACGGAATTGTTCGATGCCGATGGCCAACGCCTGGGAGAGCGGGGGCACGAGTTCGGTACGGTCACGGGGCGCCAGCGCCGTTGCGGCTGGTTCGATGCGGTCCTGGTGCGGCAGAGTTGCGCCATCAGCGGCGTGACCGGCGTCGCGCTGACCAAGCTCGACGTGCTCGATGGCTTCGAAAAGATTCGCATCTGCACCGGCTATCGCCTCAAGGGCGAGGTGATCGATTACCTGCCGGCCAATGCCGCCGATCAGGAAGCGCTCGAACCGGTTTACGAGGAAATGGACGGCTGGAGCGAGACCACCGCCGGCGCGCGTCGCTGGGCGGACCTCCCGGCCCAGGCGATCAAGTACATCCGCCGGATCGAGGAACTGATCGAGTGTCCTGTCGCTTCTGTCTCGACCAGCCCGGAGCGAGACGATACCATCCTGGTGCGCGACCCGTTTGAGGGTTGAGCCTGAAAGCCACTGCGCGGAGAGATTGCTGCCCCAATGACATCCCGCGAAAAGACAAGCTTTCTTCCGCTGGAGACGATCGGTCCCGATCGTCCCCTGTCGGAAAAGGCCCTCACCATAGCCTGGGGTGCGATCCAGTGGCCGTGGCTGCTGCGGAGCCTGTGGGGCGGCAAGCTGGCCGACAAGCAGGCGCTGCTCGACAAGCTCGGCTTGCCGCATGACGCGCTGCCTCACCTCGGCAGCTGGAAAGCCGACACCTGGTTCCTTTGGCGCATGGTCGAAGCGATCGAGAAGCTGCGCCCGCGCGAGGTGGTGGAACTGGGCTGCGGCGCCTCAACGCTGGTGCTGGGCAAGGCGCTGGAGATCAACGGCGGCGGGCGCTTGACGAGTTTCGATCAGCACGCCGATTTCGTGGTGTCGACCGGCCAATGGCTGGAAAGCCATGGCGTGCAGGCGAACATGCGCCACGCGCCTCTGGTGGAAGATCGGTCGGAATGGTCTCACACCTGGTATGAGCTTGGCTCGGTCCCGCGCGAGATCGACTTGCTGGTTATCGACGGTCCGCCCTGGTCGCTCAACCCGTTCATCCGCGGACGTGCCGAACTCCTGTTCGACCGCATCGTGCCGGGCGGGATGATCCTGCTCGACGATGCGGCCCGACCCGGAGAGCGCGTGGTGGCCCAGCGTTGGCGGCGCGACTGGCCCGACTTCCGCTTCACCCTGCTTCCGGGCGCCAAAGGCACGCTGGTCGGCGAACGGCTTCGTTGATTGCGCGGCAGCAGCGGCATCGGGCATAAAGGGCCCATGCGCTGGATCCGGCTGCTTTCACTTTCCCTTGCCCTGGCCGGATGCGGACCGGCCCAGGCCGAAGTCGAAGACCTGCCGCTGGCCGACTATGTGCGGGTAGACAAGTCGGAGCGGGTCCTGACGCTCTATTCCGGCGGCAAGCCCTACCGCACTTACCAGGGCTTGCAGCTTGGCGACGCGCCGCAGGGTCACAAGCGATTCGAAGGCGACGAGAAGACGCCCGAGGGTGTCTACTCTATCGATTACCGAAACCCGCAGAGCGCCTATTACCTGAGCCTGCACATCTCCTATCCCAACGCTACCGACACCCAGTTCGCCCGCTCGCGCGGCCGATCTCCCGGCGGGGCGATCTTCATTCACGGACAACCGAACTGGCTTCCCGAGGGCCGGCTTCCGGGGGACTGGACCGATGGCTGCATCGCTCTCGAAAACAACGAGATTGCCGAGCTTTGGCAACTCGTTCCGGACGGCACGCCGATTGAGATAACGAGCTGAAAATACTTGACTTGTTGGATTTTGTTCCTATGATGTTCTCATCTGGAGGAACTGATGCCGCAAGCCGATTTTCCCTACGCCTCCTTAGAGGAGCAGGCCGCCGGACCAGCCGGAATGCGACTTGCCGTGTCGATCTTCGCCGATCGGGAACAGGTCAGGGACCAGATTCGTGATGACACCATGGCGGCGGGCATGGCCCTTCGCGAATGTGGGCCCGTGGCGGCTTTGTTCGATGGGGAGGCGCGGCCTATCGGGGAAGTCGTACTGGTCGATTGCCCGCGAGCCGATGCGCCGGTTCTGGCGGCCTTGTCGCGGTTGGACTTGCGCGTGCACTCGGCGGCGCATCTGATCGTTTCCACCTCGATCGAGGCGCTGGATGACGTGTTTGCCTGTTGTGACCAGTCAGACGCGCAGATTCTGGTGGACCCGAGCCGGGCCGATCGCATCATTGCCCTGGGGCGGGCGCTCACTCGATTTTCCAATCTCCGCCTCAGAGAACTATCGGAAGAGGACCGCGTCACTTTGCTGCGGCTGATCGAACAGGTCGGCGAAATTGCTCAACGTCTCGACCAGTTCGGCGTGGGGCACGCTGCGATCTTTGGAGAAGGAAAGGCGTTCCGCGTCGAAAGCCCCGGTTCGGATTTTGCCGCGCAGGGGGGCAAAGGAAGCAAAAGGCTGGCTTCGGGCGTCAGCCCCACGTTGCCCGACGCACGGACGATCCGGCGGATCATTCGCAACCGTCACGCGCGGACGCGGTTTTTCGACGGCGCGCTGTTTGCCGACCCCGCCTGGGACATCCTGCTCGATCTCACGGCGGCCCGGATCGAGAGCGTCCGCGTCTCGGTGACTTCGCTCTGCATCGCGAGTGGAGTGCCGCCGACCACCGCCCTGCGGTGGATTGGCCAGATGATTCAAGCCGGGCTGTTGCATCGGAACGAAGACGATGCGGACCGCCGGCGCGCCTTCATCGCCTTGACCGATCGCGCCGCCCACATGATGGCCCGTTATTTCGCCGAGGTTGGGAGAAGTACGGCCAAGTTGACTTAGCCTGCGCTGGACCTTCGCTGACGGTCGGAGGATAAGCGCCCGCCAATGGATATCCGACGAACTTAGAGACAGGAGCGGCGCAAGGCATGTGTTGGGGGAGGCTTTGGTTCGGCGCCGTTGCGGCCTGCCTCACGGTGCTCGCTTGCATGACGGCTGCTGCTTCAAGCCGAACGGACGGGCGCCTTCCCGATGGCAAGCCTCAACGCATCATGTCCACGAACATGTGCAGCGATATTCTGCTTCTGATGCTGGTGCCGAAAGATCGGATAGCCTCGATCACCTACCTCGCGCACGATCAGGTGGAGGTCCTGATGCCGGGTGCAGACGCCGGTGTCGCGATCAACCACGGTTCGGCCGAGGAGGTCGTTGCACAACACCCCGACTTGATCCTCGCGAGCCCCTGGTCGGCCTCAGCAATGCGGCGCCTGGCAGGCAAGGTGCGGGCACCGTTGATCGAAATCGAGGCCGCCAACAGTTTCGACGATATCCGGCGCATCACCCGGCAGGTCGGGAGGGCAGTTGGGGAACCTGGACGGGCCGAAGTGCTGATCGCCGAAATGGACGCCAAGCTCGCCCTGCTCGATCGGGACCGACCCACGCGTCCGATCGAGGTCGCGGCCTGGAGCAGTGGCGATACCGTACCCGGTGCGGGCACCCTGACCGATGAGATCATCCGGCGAGCCGGCGCGGTCAACCTCGCGCGGCGCATGCCCGATGCAAGCTATTCAACCTTCGGTGTCGAGGAGCTTCTGGCCGCGCGACCCGATGCGATAATGCGCGGCGAAGACCGCTACGACGGTCCTGCCCTGCGCGACGCGGTGTCGGAACACCCGGCGATCCGCAAGGCCTACGCCGGACGGCGAATTTCCTACCCGGCCTCGCTCTATGCCTGCGGCCTGCCGCAATCGGCCGACGCCGCACTTCAATTGCGCGCGGCGCTGGCCAAAGTCCCACAAGGCGGTGTGAGGTGGTAGGCCGCGCGGCCTGGCCGCTGCTGACAGCCGTGCTTCTCGTGGTCGGCGTGCTGCTCTCGCTTGGCACTGGAAGGGTATGGCTCGACCCTGCGGTACTGGCGGGCAGCCTGTTCGAACCGAAGCCCAATCTGCCCTGGCTGATCCTGTCCGAACTTCGCATGCCCCGCACCGTCCTTGCGGTCCTCGCGGGAGCTACGCTCGGCCTCGCGGGCGCCGCACTGCAGGGCCTGTTGCGCAATCCGCTTGCCGAGCCCGGCCTGCTCGGGGTCTCGCCGGGTGCAGCGCTTGGTGCTGTGATTGCAATCTATTTTGGTCTTTCGGGCTCCTTCGCCCTGGCCACGCCCATGCTCGGGATTGCCGGCGCCCTGGCTGCCGCCTCGTTGACCTTAATGGCAGGGAGGGGCGGTACCTTGACCATGATCCTCGCCGGTGTGGCAGTCTCGGGCCTGATGGCAGCGGGGCTCAGCCTCGCCCTTAATTTCGCTCCCAACCCCTATGCGGCCTACGAGATGACGATCTGGCTGCTCGGCTCGCTCGCGGACCGGGATTGGAGCCAGGTTCTGTTGGCCGCGCCCTTCATCCTTGCCGGCTGGGTCTGCCTGGCATTGACCGCCCGCGACCTCGACGCGCTGACCTTGGGCGAGGCGCAAGCGCAAAGCCTCGGGATCGATCTCTCGCGCACGCGCTTTTTGGCACTTGCCGGTACGGCGCTCTCTGTAGGAGCGGCCACGGCCGTGACGGGAACCATCGGCTTCATCGGTCTGCTGGCGCCGCACCTCGTCCGGCCGTTCGTGGGGCATCAGCCAAGCCGGGTTCTGCTCCCCTCTGCCCTGTTCGGGGCGATCCTTCTGCTGTTCGCCGACGTCGCGACGCGGATCATTCCGACGGCCCAGGAAGTGAAGTTGGGCGTGTTGACGAGCCTCGTGGGTACGCCCTTCTTCTTCTGGCTCGTTGCCCGGCTGAGGCGAATGTCGCCATGAGCCGGATCGAAGCCGAGGCGGTCACTGTCGAGCGGGCGGGGCGAGCCATCGTCGACGGTGTGAACTTGCAGATCGAAAGCGGTCAGTTGGTCGCCCTTATCGGTCCGAATGGCGCAGGGAAGTCGACGCTGCTGTCGCTCCTCGCAGGATTGCTGCGGCCCGATGGCGGCTCGGCGAAGCTCGACGGCGCCGCGCTCACTTCGATCGATCGCCGCAAGCTCGCTCAAGTCCGCGCCTACTTGCCGCAGAATCCCCGCGCCGAATGGCCGGTATCGGTCGAACGGCTCGTGGCGCTCGGGCTGCTGCCCCAGCTGCCGGCATTTGGTGGGCTTCCTGCTCACATGCATGCGCGGGTGGCCATGGCCCTCGAGGCGGCCGACCTGACAAACCATCGCGACCAGCCCGCGACGACGCTATCGGGTGGCGAACTTGGCCGCGCCATGCTCGCGCGCGCGCTGGTGGGCGATCCAGAGGTTCTCCTGGTCGACGAACCGCTAGCCGGCCTCGACCCGCGACACGCGCTCGATGGGATTATCCGCCTCCGCGCTCTCGCCGATGAGGGGAAGCTCGTTATCGCCTCGCTTCACGACCTGACGCTGGCCGCCCGCTATGCCACGCACGTGGCGGTGATGAGCGGCGGGAAGCTTGCCGCCTTCGGTCCAACGTCCCTGACACTGACCGCCGCGCTTTTGCGCCAGGTGTTCGAGGTGGACGCGTGCGTCACCGGCGCCGGCACCCCCACGGCAACAGTCGATTTCGTCCCGCAAGCCGCGTTGTAACGACGGCATTACCGTAAATAACTTTGCAGAGAGGAGCGTTCGGCGGCATCGGCGGCGGCGATCATTGCGGCAAAGCAGAATTCAGGGGATTCATGGGGGCCATCGTCCGAGCATCGAGCAACCGTAAGCGAGTAGCGCGACTGTTTGCGTTGGTCTTGCTTCCGGCGACCTCACCCGCGTTGGCACAGGACGCCAACACGATAGTGGTCACCGGCACCGCCATTCCTGTCGAACGGGTGCAGATCGGCAATACGCTCACCGTCATCGAAGGTGAGACGATCGAAGCGCGGCACACGGCCTACCTGCAGGATATCCTGCGCGAGGTGCCCGGTGTGGCTGTCAGCCAGGGTGGCTCGTTCGGTTCGCTGACCCAGGTCCGAATCCGCGGCGCGGAAGCCAATCATGTGTTGGTGCTGATTGACGGCATCGAGGTTGCGCCCGTGGGCTCGGGGGAGTTCGACTTCTCCACTCTCCTCGCGGACAACATCGAGCGTGTGGAAATTCTCCGCGGCCCGCAGAGCGGCCTTTACGGCTCGAACGCCCTGGCCGGCGTGATCAACGTCATCACCAGGGGTGGGGACGGACCCGCCTTCGATGCCGCCGCCGAGTACGGCAGTTACGACAGTCTGTTCGGCCGCGCCGGCATGACCGTGGGCGATCGGGACACCTTCGTTTCCGCCGCCGCAATCTACCGCAAGACCGACGGCTTCAGTTCGGCCGCCATCGGCACCGAGCCAGATGGTGATCGCAACCTGACACTCTATTGGCGCGGTGGAGTGAAGCTTGCCGATACGGCGCGCGTCGAGGCATCGCTCAGGTTTGTCGACAAGGCCACCGACACGGACGGCTTCGACTTCACGGGCGGACCGCAGCAAGGCCTGGCCATCGACGACGACAGCTATTCCGACACTCGCAACTGGTCGGGCGGCGTCGCCTTGACCCTTGAACCCATCGACCGCTGGGAAAACGTCCTGTCCGCCGCCTATTCGGGTGATGAGAGCACGGGTGGGTTCGGCACGATCGACAGTTTCGGCAGCGAAGGTGGGCGCCTGACCCTCTCGGCGCGCAGCTCGTTCGGCATCGATACCCCCTCCTTCGCCGGTGCCGTTCACAACGTGACGATCTTCGCGGAACACGAGGAAGAGAGCTTCCGTAACACCTTTCCCTCCGATCCGAGCCAGGTTGCGCGACAGGAGCGCAGCCTCCTGGGTATCGGCGCGGAGTATCGCCTCGACCTGTTCAGGAACCTGTTCCTGCGCGCAGCCATCCGTCACGACGACAACGAAGCGTTTGGCGACGCGACGACTTACAGCGTCGCGGGATCGTGGGTGCTCGGCTCGACCCGACTTCATGCGAGCTACGGGACGGGCGTGACAAACCCGACCTTTTTCGAACAGTTCGGCTTTGTCCCAGGCACTTTCGTGGGCAATCCCGACCTAGTGCCAGAGCGCGCCAAGGGCTTCGACCTTGGGGTCGAGCAGCGCTTGTTCGACGATCGGGTCCTGATCGACCTGACCTATTTCAACTCGACGCTCGAAAACGAGATCGTCGACCAGTTCCCGAGCATCGGCAATGACCTGGGCGAGAGTACACGCGAAGGCGTGGAGCTAAGCGCGCGAATCGATCTCGGGCCCGTCAGTATCGGCGGCAGCTACACCCATCTCGACGCCGAAGATGCCGACGGTAGTCCCGAAGCACTGCGGCCGAAGAATCAGGCAAGCTTCGACGTGAACGGAACCTTCGGCCCAGCGAAGCGAGGCCACTTCAGCGCCAGCCTGATCTACAACGGCGAGCGGCTCGACAACGACTTCCGCAACTACTTCACCAACGGCTTCGTGGCGGAGAAGACCGCTCTCGACGCCTACACGCTGGTCCGGATCGCCGCCGGCTACCGGATAAGTGATAAGCTGGAGCTGTTTGGCCGCTTAGAGAACGCGCTCGATGCGGACTACGAGGAGGTTCTTAGCTACGGAACTGCGGGCCGGGCCATCTACGCCGGGTTGAAGTTCGTCCTTCCCTAGACCAACAGGCGTTGACCTGCGGCGAAGACGCGCTATCTCGCGGCTTCCGATTTTAGGGCGGTTAGCTCAGTTGGTAGAGCATCTCGTTTACACCGAGAGGGTCGGCGGTTCGAGCCCGTCACCGCCCACCATTCGCGATCCAGGCGGCTTCGATCTAACCCAGCGCCACCTTGGCCACTCCTCGGTACCCGTGTGCCAGATCCCCAGTTAGCACCACAGTCTGTCGTGCCTGCCCGGCGGCATCGGCATCGCCGAAAACGAAATCTCGGCCGATGGGCAGTCGCTCTAGGTTGCTCAGCGAGTCGCCATATCGAGCGTCGTTGAGGTAGATTGCGCGGCATTCCGCTTGGGGGAAAGCCAGTTGCGAGACCAATAGCGGGCGCGCACCGCCAACGGCGGCCTCGGCGCTCTCGAACACTTCGAAGTGGCAATGGGGATAGCGACCGCCGTAGCATCCCGGCACGATGCTGGTGAAGCGGACGCGGCCTTTCGCATCGGCAGGCTGCAGACCGCGGAGGTAGTTCGTCTCTGCGTGGGTGTAGAGGGAATAGGCGCCCTTTGCGTCGTTCTGCCATAAGTAGATTGCGTGGCCCGGAAGGACGCCACAAGTCGCACCGACGATTTCGATCTCCAGTTCGAACGGCACGCCTTCCGCGGTTCCCGACATGCCGGCAAACCCTGAGCGAATATCGCGCCTGATCACGCCGTCCAGATCGAGGACGTTGATCGGCCGTTGCGATCCGTTGCTGCCGTCCGCCGGGAATGGGCCCTTGGTCTCCGTCGGTGTGGCCATGCAAGCTGTCGCGCCATCCTGGGCTCCCGCCCTGGATCCGCAACCCGCCAGCACGCCACCCAGCCCAAGGGCGATGCCACCGAGCACGCGCCTGCGGTCCATTCCGGCGGCAAGGTCGCGGCTCAGCTGGGACATCGTGTCATCCCTTTCCTGACGTCGCTTCCGCTACCAGTCGGTGCGCCTCGGAACTGGACCAGTCGAAGCCGCCCATGATGCGCCAGACTTCCTTGCCTTCGGCATCATAGAGCACGGTCAACGGCAGGGCCGCGCCGCCGCCGTAAGCGATCGGCAGATCGTTCTTCTGGTCGATCCACTTCGGCAGGTTTGCGAGTTTTCGCTGGGCGAAGAACGGTTCGACCACCTCGGCGCCCTTCATGTCCTGGCTGATGGTTACGACGCGCACGCTGTCGCCCAGTTCAGCGGCAAGCTTGTCGAGCATCGGCATCTCCGCAACGCAGGGGACGCACCAGGTGGCCCAGAGGTTCACCAGGGTCGGTTTGCCCTTGAGGTCCGCCATCGCCAGCGTCGTGCCGGAGGGGTCGACCAGCTCCACCGCAGGAAGGGCTTGGCCGGCAAAGCTGCGGTCTAGGGTGCCGGTGAGCTGGGCATCGTTTTCAGCCGAAGCGTCTTCCTGCGGTTGCGCGGGTTCGGTGCTTTGCCTATCGCAGCCCGCGACGACGAGGGCGATAACACACGTGAGCAAGAACGACGGCGAACGGGGCATTGCAGGCTCCAACCAGATGTGGGGCGGGCGCTTCGCGGAAGGGCCCAGCTCGATCATGCGCGAAATTAACGCTTCGATCCCGTTCGACAAGGCATTGTGGCGCCAGGACATCGCGGCGAGCAAGGCTCACGCTGCGATGCTCGGTGCTTGTGGGATCGTTTCGGCGGAGGACGCCAAGGCGATCGAGGCAGGCCTCGACAGGGTCGCCGCCGAGTACGAGGCGGAAGGGGTTCCGGAGGACTGGTCGCTCGAAGACATCCACATGACCACCGAGAGCCGGCTGGCCGAGCTGATCGGCGCAGCGGCGGGCCGCCTGCACACGGGGCGCAGCCGCAATGACCAGGTAGCGACCGACTTCCGCCTTTGGGTCCGCGATGCGATCGACCAGGTCGACGCTGGACTCGAGGCGCTCCAGCGCGCTCTGGTAATGCGCGCTGCCGAACATGCCGACAGCATCATGCCGGGCTTCACTCACCTGCAGACAGCGCAACCGGTCACGCTGGGTCATCACCTCATGGCCTATTACGAGATGTTCCGGCGCGACCGTTCGCGGTTCGCCGATGCCCGTAAGCGCGCGAATGAATCGCCGTTGGGGAGCGCGGCGCTGGCGGGGACCGGCTTCCCGATCGACCGCGAGATGACCGCGCAAGCGCTAGGTTTCGACAAGCCGACCGCGAACAGCCTGGACTCGGTATCCGACCGCGACTTCGCGCTCGATTACCTGATGTCGGCGGCGCAGTGTTCCCTGCACCTCTCGCGGCTGGCGGAAGAGTTCATCATTTGGGCGAGCCAGCCCTTCGGTTTTGTGCGCTTGCCGGATTCGCTTTCGACCGGCAGTTCGATCATGCCGCAAAAGAAGAACCCCGACGCGGCGGAATTGGTGCGCGGCCATGCCGGACGCATCGTTGGCAGCGCGGTGTCGTTGATGGTGACGATGAAGGGCCTGCCGCTCGCCTATTCGAAAGACATGCAGGACGATAAGCCGCCGGTTTTCGAAGCCGCAAGCCTTCTGAGCCTGTCGGTCGCGGCGATGACCGGGATGGTCGCGGAAGCGCAGTTTCGGACCGATCGGATGCGCCAGGCGGCAGAGCTCGGCTATGCCACCGCGACCGATCTCGCCGACTGGCTAGTGCGCCAGGCGGGCATTCCCTTCCGTGAGGCGCATCACATCACCGGCGCCGCCGTGAAGCTGGCGGAGAGCCGCGGCATCGCGCTCGAGGCCCTGTCTCTGGCCGACTTGCAGGCCATCGACGCCCGAATCGGGGAGGGCGTCTACGCGGCGCTTTCGGTCGAGGCCTCGGTCGCTGTCCGGGCGAGCCACGGCGGCACCGCGCCCGTCGAAGTACGCAAGCGTATCGCCGAGGCGCGTGAAGCGCTAGGTATGGGTGGATGACTCGTCTTCGCGTTCTCGTGCTCCTTGTGGGCTTGGGCCTCGCAGCCTGTGGTAGCCAGCAGGACCTGAAACAGGCGGCTGGGCAACCCTTGCCGCCCACTCCGTTCGCCCGGAACGAGCCCGAGACTTCAGCCGAGTTGCTGGAGCCCAACACACAGGCCGTCCCCACTCGCAATGTCGAATTGCGACAGCGCTCCGAAGAGCGCGAGGACGACCCGTTCGACCTGCCGCCCGAAGGGTAAAGACAGTCTAATCATGGATCATTTTCACTTACGCGACGGCGAGCTTTACGCCGAGGACGTTCCGCTGGCCCGCATCGCCGCGGAAGTCGGCACCCCCGTCTACGTTTACTCGCGCGCGACGCTCGAACGCCATGCGCGCGTGTTCAAGGAGGCGCTGGCTCCGCTCGGAGACCCCCACCTGGCATTCGCCGTGAAAGCCAACCCCAACCTCGCGGTGCTGCGAGTGATGCAGCGAGAAGGGTTTGGGGCCGACGTCGTCTCGGGCGGCGAACTGGCACGCGCTCTGGCTGCGGGCATGCCTGCAAGCGAAGTCGTGTTCTCCGGCGTCGGCAAGCAAGAGTACGAACTGATCCGCGGGCTCGATGCCGGACTTGGCCAGTTCAACCTCGAATCGGAAGAAGAGGGCACCGAACTTTCAGTGCTCGCCGCTGCACGCGGTGTTCGCGCGCCCTGTGCGCTGCGCGTCAATCCGGACGTCGATGCCGGTACGCATGACAAGATCTCGACCGGCAAGGCCGACAACAAGTTCGGCGTTCCGATCGGAGAGGCCCCGGCGATCTACGCGCGCCTTGCCGCCTTGCCGGGCCTGGATATGCGCGGTGTCGCTGTACATATCGGCAGCCAGCTGTCCGATCTCTCGCCGCTTGAGCGGGCGTTCGAGAAGCTCGGCACGTTGATCGCCACGTTGCGCGCGGTGGGCCTCAAGGTGACCCATGCCGATCTCGGCGGCGGCTTGGGCGTCCCGTACAAGGCCGGTGACGTCATGCCGAGCCCGGCCGAATATGGCGCGATGGTCGCACGGGTGACCGCGGGCTGGGACGTTCGTCTGATGTTCGAGCCGGGCCGCGTCATCGCGGGCAACGCCGGGGTTCTGCTCACCAAGGTCGTGCGCGTAAAGCGCGGAATTCGCGATCCGTTCGTGATCGTCGACGCCGCCATGAACGACCTGGCGCGTCCTGCGCTCTATGGTTCATGGCATGATTTCGAGGCGGTCCGCCCTTCGAACAAGCGGATGACCGCCAACATTGTCGGGCCGATCTGCGAGACCGGCGACACATTTG
This sequence comes from Croceibacterium selenioxidans, assembly GCF_018599195.1. Taxonomy (GTDB): domain Bacteria; phylum Pseudomonadota; class Alphaproteobacteria; order Sphingomonadales; family Sphingomonadaceae; genus Croceibacterium_A; species Croceibacterium_A selenioxidans. The sequence goes on from NZ_JAHFVK010000001.1 coordinate 455,750, forward strand.
CCATGGGTCGTAACATCGAGGGCGTCGAAGCCGGTGACCTGGCGGTTTTCCGCACGGCCGGGGCTTACGGTGCGACGATGGCCTCGAGCTACAACAGCCGGGGCTTCGTGGCCGAGGTTATGGTTGATGGCGACAAGTACGCCATCGTCGCCGACCGCATCCTCCCGGAAGAAATAACCGCTGCCGAGCGGGTGCCGGACTGGCTCTGATGCGGTCGCTCCCACTCTTCCATCGCGTCGCCGGACAATCGGTCATCGTGCTGGGGGAGGGAGCCGCCGCCGAGGCGAAAAGGCGCCTCGTCGAAAGGGCTGGAGCTTATACCTCAAGCGAACTTGAGGATGGGCTTTTACGCGGGGCTCGACTGGCTTTTGTCGCCCATGAAGATGCTGCCGCCTGTGAGGCCGACGCCGCGCGGCTTCGAGCTGCCGGTGTGCTCGTAAACACGGTTGATCGGCCGGATTTGTGTGACTTCACCGTGCCGAGTTTGCTCGACCGCGACCCGGTGTTGATTGCAGTCGGCACTTCCGGAGCATCGGCTGGCCTGGCCAAGCAGCTGCGGTTGCGGCTTGAGGCTTTGCTTCCCGCAGATCTTGGCCGACTGGCCGAGACGTTAAACAGTGCGCGGGCGAAACTGCGCGCCCGCTGGCCGATCGCGGCGGACCGTCGCATGGCACTCGACGCAGCGTTGGCCGAGGGCGGCGCGCTCGACCCGTTGAAGGATGGCGCGGCTGTCAGCGTTGACGAGTGGTTGGCCGAGGCACCGGCACCCGTGACGGTCGAGGCTATCGAACTCACGATCAGCAGCGACGATCCGGATGAGCTGACTCTGAGGCAGGCCCGGTTGCTAGGCAGTGCGGACGCCATTCTGTTTGAGCCGGAGATTGGCTCCGCGGTACTCGACCGCGCTCGAGCCGACGCGGTGCGGCGGACCTTACCGCATGACGGATCTCTGCCGCGCGGCTTGGTCTTGGTGCTTCGGCGGGCGCCGAACGCCTAGAGAATCCCCCCGGCCAGGCGGTCGATCGCCGCTTGCAGGATGACCGCGGCGGCGTGACTGTCGATACGTTCGGCCCGCTTGGCGCGGCTAAAGTCCTGCGAGATCATGTCCCGCTCTGCGCTCGCGGTCGACCAGCGTTCGTCCCACAGCAGCACCGGCAAGCCCAAGGGTGCGAGGTTGCGCGCGAAGGCACGGCTAGCCTGGGCGCGGGGGCCGCCCGTGCCGTCCATGTTGAGGGGCAGCCCTATCACCACGCCTTTGACTCGCCGCTCCGTCACGAGGGCTTGTAGCGCTGCCAGGTCGCGCGTGAACTTCCCGCGCGGCAGCGTCTTCCCCGCCGTTGCGAAGCTCCACCCGGCGTCGCACAGCGCCGTACCGATGGTCTTTGTACCAAGATCAAGCCCGAGCAAGACCCCGCCATCGGGCAGGGCGGAACGGAACTCGCCTGCCTGCTCGGTAATCATCGCGGGGCCGACCAGGCACCGATCCGGCGGGTCACGTCTTCCTGCAGGTTCCGCCAGAACAGAGGGATGTCGTAGACGTGATAGTTGTTCCCCGGCAGCACGTACATGCCGAGCTCAGGCGGATCACCTACCAGCAGAATTCCCCGTGGGTCGCAGCGCGCCGGTACCGCGCCGGGGACCAGTTCGCCGCTCGTCATGTCCTGGTTCGGGACCAGCGTGCCGAGGTTTGCGGAAGCAGGGGCGGTGCCGTTCAACGTTCCGTTGAGTGGATTGACGCAAAGGATCGGACCTTCGCCCCGCGGCTGCCCGTCAAAGCCCTTCGAAGCCCGGAAGATCTCGAACCAGGCGTCTGGCTCGGCCGGTTCGGCGAAGCTCGACCAGGTCACGATGCAGCCGGCCTGATCTGGCGTGGCGCAAGCGGGAAGCCCGAGCGCGGGGAGGTCATGCGCAACAGAGATCGGCCAGCCCACGGGATAGACCATCGCAATACGCTGCTGCAGCGGAGTGCCGGCGATCTTCTCTCGCAACAGCCTCAAGATGTGATGGGAGCCCTGGCTGTGCCCCGCAAGCACGATCGGCGTGTCGGGGCCGACACTGTCGACGAAGTAGTCGAAAGCCTGCGCAACGTCCTGATAAGCAGCGTCGATCGCTTCGTCAGCGCCTGCGGCATCGGTGAGGAACGCGCCGAACGTCGCCTGGCGATAACGCGGCGCCCAGATCTCGCTCGCCCGGTTGAAGGGGCTCGCCATGCCACGGAGATATAGCTTGGCGCGCATCTCCGACTGAGGGTCGTCGAGCGGCGCGTTCCAGTGGACGCTCTCAAGATAGCTGGTCGGATGGACAAAAAAGACCGCGAAGTTAACCGGCGGCTTGGTCGCAGCGGGTACCCCGGCGGGCTGCCAACGCGACGGATCTGTCGGCGCTCCAATGCCGGGCCGCGAGAACCACATTGCCGGGTCCTGATATGCATTGCTAGCGAGCGGGTCCTGGACGACGAACTCCGTCGAGGGCACGAAGGCGATTTCCGCCAGCTTGCTCGACCATAAGCGCAAAGCGAAGGCACCGGCGATCAGGATGACCAGGAAAAAGGCGACAATGTAGAGAAACTTACGGGCCATCGGCCTCCACCTTGAGTTGCGACCCGCCTTGTTCGTTCTGCTCCGCCCGGCGCTCTAGCGCGACCTTGATCATCGCCAGCAGGGGATCGGCCAGGAACAGGCCAAGCACTCCGAACAACACCCCCATAATGAGCTGGGCGGCAAGTACCAGCGCCGGGGCAAGATCGACGGTCTTCCTCGCGATGAGCGGCACCACGATGTAGCCGTCGATGTTCTGGACCAGGAAGTAGACGAAGATCGTGTAGAGCCCCATCTCGAGACCGCCGGAGAACCCGACGAGGATCATCAAGATCCCGGATACGATCGCGCCGACGTTCGGAATGAAGGCGAGCATGCCGGTCAGGATGGCGAGCAGCGCCGCCATCGGCACGCCATAGACCGCCAGCATGATCCAGGTGAACACGCCCTCGAAAACCATGCCGAGCAGGCGTCCGCCCATCAGTCGGCGCATGGTGAAAGCCATGCGGTTCACCGTGATGTAGAAATTCCCGCGCCGCTCGGGCGGGAGCATCCAGGCGATGCCCCGTTCGTATAACCGCGGCTCGAGCGCGACGTAGAGGCCGATGATCGCCACCAGAAATAAGGTGGTCAGACCGCCCAGAAGACCACCGATCGCCTTGGTCAGCGTTCCGACGCCGCTCATCAGTTGGCCGGCCACGCCCTGAACGTCCTTAAGCTCGATATCGAAACCCTTCTGGTCGAGCCACACTAAGAATCGATTGGCTTGTTGGGAGACGATCTGCGGAAGTTCGGCCGCCTCGTAAGCGATCTGGTTGCCCGCGAACTGGACCAGCCAGACGATGAAGCCAGTCGCAAGGAGCAGCACGATCGCCAGCCGCCAACCGCGCCCGATAGGAAGGACCCGCCCGAGCAGGCGGGCTCCGCCGTCGAGCATCGAGGCGAAGACCATGGCGCCGAAGATCACCAGCAAGGCTTGTGAGATGTAGATCGCCAGGATGGCGAGGCCGACTATGGTGACCCAAAGCAGCGCTCGCTTGGCCTCGTAGCGCAGGGCCGGGCTCGTGATGTGGGTCGGGCTCGCCCGGTTGTCGCCCGCAGGACCTTCGCTGGCGTCAGCCTCTGCCATCATCCTCTCCCGCCTTGCGCAGTTCAGGGCGAAGAGTGGTCCAAGCGCGGTCCGGGCGCAATGCCCTGAACCAGCTCAGGGGATTCCAGCCGGCGCTGCCGTCGAGAGAGAAGGTGATGATTTCGGCACGACCGCCGACGCTCGATATGGGCACCGGGCCTCCGAGGCCATTGCCGAACGGCGCGGCCGGTGCCCGGCTATCCGCCGAGTGATCGCGGTTGTCACCCATCAGGAAAACGTAGCCTTCGGGCACTTCGATCTCGTCGAAATTGTCGAGTTGCTGGTCGAAGTGGTCGATGATCAGGTAGCTCGCGCCATTGGGAAGTGTTTCCCGATAGGTGGGCGGCTCGTAGAACTCACGCCCATCCGGATCGCGCACGCGGAACTGATCGAAATCGGCGAGGCAAGGGTGTCCGTCGCAGAACTGCTGGTCGGCCACGGGAATTCGCACCGGAGGTTCGACGTCCTGCGGAACTTCCTTGCCGTTGAGAATGATCTGTCCATTGACCATGGCGATGCGATCGCCGGGAAGGGCGACTACGCGCTTGATATAATCTTCTGCCCTGTCCGGCGGGACGGCGATGACGATGTCGCCATATTCGGGTGTTGCCGGGGCAATGCGCCAGTCACTCCTCGGGAGCAGGTGGAATGAGGCAGAGACCCAACTCCAGCCAAACGGATACTTGCTGACAATCAGCCTGTCGCCGACGAGAAGGTTGGGGACCATCGAGGCGCTGGGAATGTAGAACGGCTTGGCGACGAAGGTGTGAAACGCCAGTACTCCCAGCAGCATCAGCAGCAGGCCGCGGACCTCCGCCAGCCAGTTGACCTTTTTCTTCGGCTTGGCCGGTGATTCCTCGGTACCAATCGGTTCGGAAGGCTGATCGTTCACGGTAGCGGGCGTGCCTCGATTACGACGAAAGCCTGGGCCCAGGGATGGTCGTCGGTAAGGGTAAGATGGATGTGCGCCTCATGGCCATCCGGTGTCAGTTCCGCAAGCCGCTTCGCCGCGCCATTTTCAAGGTGCAAGGTCGGGGCGCCGGAGGGTAGGTTCACTACTCCGATATCCTTCATGTAGACGCCCTGGAAGAACCCGGTGCCGACGGCCTTGGAAAAGGCTTCCTTGGCGGCGAAGCGCTTGGCGTACGTTCCAGCCCGAGTGAAGGGTCGCTTGGCCGCCTTCGCCCGCTCGATCACGGTAAAGCAGCGCAACTCGAATCGATCGCCATGGCGGTCGAGTGCGGCCTGAATGCGCTCGATATTGCACAAGTCTGACCCCATGCCGATTATCATGATGCCCTCTCCGCGCCGAAGAGAGACAGAGTGGCGGAGCCACGGAAGGGTGAGGGCGATTGGGCCCCGTGACCCTCACCCGTCCCGCGCATGCGGCACGGGCCTCTTATCTCTCCTAAGGGGAGAGGGAGCATCACCGCGCCGCGTCCATCATTTCGCGCATCCGCCGCACCGCATTCTCCAGGCCGACGAAAACGGCCTCACCGATAAGATAGTGGCCGATGTTGAGTTCGGCGAGTTGCGGGATCGCCGCGATCGGTTGCACGTTCTCGTATGTCAGGCCGTGGCCGGCGTGGGGTTCAATGCCGTTCTTCGCCGCTAGCGCAGCCATGTCGGCGATCTTCTTGAGCTCGATGGCCACCTGATCGCCTGTGGCGTGCGCGTATTCGCCGGTATGGAACTCGACGACGGGGGCGCCGAGCCGCAAGGCGGCTTCGAGTTGGCGCTCGTCGGGAGCGATGAAAAGGCTTACCCTGATGCCCGCGTCGACCAGGCGTGATACGACCGGCTGCAGATGATTGTGCTGACCGGCTGCGTCGAGCCCCCCTTCCGTGGTGCGTTCCTCGCGCTTCTCGGGAACGATGCAGGCTGCGTGCGGCATGTGGCGCAGCGCGATCTCCACCATTTCGTCGGTGGCGGCCATCTCCAGGTTGAGCGGCAGATCCGTAGCGGCCTGGATTCGGCGGAGGTCCTCGTCGCGGATGTGGCGCCGGTCTTCGCGAAGGTGCGCGGTGATCCCGTCGCCGCCAACTGTCGCGACGATCTCCGCCGCGCGAACCGGGTCGGGATGCTCGCCTCCGCGCGCGTTGCGGATCGTGGCGACGTGATCGATGTTGACGCCGAGACGTAAGCGACCCGCGGACCGCCCGCCCCGAGCCTGCTGCAACGCCACTATTTGCGGCTCCCCGGCTTCATCGCCGGAATGGCGGCCAGCTCGGGCGGAACTTCGCTTTCCTCGTAGGTCGGGAAATTGATTGTCACGAGAGCATGAAACGGCACGCCGAGGTCGACTTCGCCTCCGGTCCGGTCGACCAGAGCCGCCGCTGCGATGACGTCTCCTCCCAGGGCCACAATCTCCTTCATCGCCTCGCGGCTGGAGAGCCCGGTGGTGATGACGTCTTCCACCAGAAGGATCTTCTCGCCTTCCGCGATATCGAACCCGCGGCGCAGCTCGAACACGCCGGTTGGGCGCTCTAGAAAGATCGCATCAACATCGAGCGCTCGACCGACTTCGTGCCCGATAATGACCCCTCCCATCGCCGGGGATACTACCTTGCGAATTTGGCTGCGCAGTTCGCGCGGGAGCTTTTGCACGAGCGCGCGGGCGAGTTTGCCGCCGCGTTCGGGATTCATCAGCACGCGGGCGCATTGCAGATAATAACCGCTGTGCCGGCCGGAGGAGAGCAGGAAGTGACCCTCCAGCAGGGCGTGGCTGGCCCGGAACTCTGCAAGTACCTCGTCTTCTGTCATGAGGGGAGCGGCCTTTCGGTGTACCAGTTCCAGTTGCCGAGGGCGGCGTTCATACCCCCCTGACGATCCATGCGAAAAATCTCCCTAGAAGCGCTTGAGGCATGGGGCAAGCGGGCGTATAGGCCCGCCAAAACCGGCCCTGCCCGGGGTCGGGCGAGCCTTAGCGCGCGTCAATCGAGAACGGAAAGCGTCAGTAAAATGAACTTCGGCGATATCGCCCGCAAGCGGTTGCACACCCTCATCCTGGCCTCACTCTTCGCCGTCGCCGCGACGCCGCAGGTGAGCCTCGCACAGGAGGCTGCGGTTGCCACGCCGCCCGCCGAATCGACTGTCGCGGCTCCTGCTGCTGCCGTTGCTGCCCCCGTCGCGGCCGAAGCCCCTGCGGCCACGCCGGCCGAGGCTACCGCGATCGGCGAGGTCGTTTTGGATAACACCTACAAGCCGCTCGGTCCGGAATGGATCAAGGGCGCCCCGACGCCCGGCGCGATCAACTTCCAGACCCAGCACACCGACGATGGCCGTTTCGCTTATGGCATGCACACCTTCGTGCTGCTGCCGATCATCACTGCCATCAGCCTGTTTGTCCTGGCGCTGCTGCTGTGGGTGGTGGTGCGCTACAATCGCAAGCGCAACGAAGTGCCGTCGAAGACCAGCCACAACACCCTGATCGAAGTGATCTGGACTGTGGTGCCGGTGCTGATCCTGGTTGTGATCGCCGTTCCCTCGATCACCCTGTTGGCCCGCCAATACGAAAGCGCGCCGAAGGACGCCCTGACGATCAAGGCGACGGGCTACCAGTGGTATTGGGGCTACACCTATCCCGACAACGGCGGGTTCGAAGTCATCTCGAACATGCTGAGCGAGGAAGAGGCCGACAAGCGTGGCGAGCCGCGCCACCTAGCCGCCGACAACCGCATGGTCGTGCCGGTCGGTGAAACGATTCGCATCCAGGTCGTCGGTGCCGATGTGATCCACTCGTTCGGCGTGCCGTCGCTGTGGTTCAAGATCGACGCTGTCCCCGGCCGAATCAACGAGCGCACGCTCAAGATCAACGAGCCGGGCATCTATTACGGGCAGTGCATGGAACTGTGTGGTGCTCGCCACGGCTACATGCCGATCGCGATCGAGGCTCTGCCGCGGCCGCAGTTCGAAGCCTGGGTTCGCTCGCAGGGTGGCACGGTTCCCGGTGACGCGCCTGCCGCGGCACCTGCGGCTGCTCCGGCTGCCGCTCCGGCAGCCACGCCCGCGGCCGCGGTTCCCGCCGCTGACGCTTCGCCCGCCGCGACGGCTCCCGCCGCCTGAATTTCGCTGAACGATAGATTTTAAGGTAACGCTGACGATGGCTACCACCGCCGACCATTTCCAGGCCCATGCGGACGAGCATCACCATGATGCCGATCACAAGCCCGGCTTCTTCGCCCGCTGGTTCATGTCCACCAACCACAAGGACATCGGCACGCTCTACCTGATCTTCGCAATCTTCGCGGGGATCATTGGTGGTGCTGTGTCGGGCCTGATGCGCTGGGAGCTCGCCGAGCCGGGCGTGCAGATCATGGGTCACATCGTGGAGTTCCTGAACGGTACGCCTTCGGACATCAATCATGACGGCCACATGTGGAACGTCCTGATCACCGCTCACGGCCTGATCATGGTGTTCTTCATGGTCATGCCGGCGATGATCGGCGGCTTCGGCAACTGGTTCGTGCCCCTGATGATCGGTGCGCCGGACATGGCGTTCCCGCGCATGAACAACATCTCGTTCTGGCTGACCGTTGCGGGCTTCATCTCGCTGATGCTTTCGGCGTTCTTCCCCGGCGGTACTGGCAATGGCGCCGGTACAGGCTGGACGGTCTATGCACCGCTCTCGACGTCCGGATCGGTCGGACCCGCGGTCGACTTCGGTATCTTCTCGCTGCACTTGGCGGGCGCTGCCTCCATCATGGGCGCGATCAACTTCATCACCACGATCTTCAACATGCGCGCGCCGGGGATGACCCTGCACAAGATGCCGCTGTTCGCCTGGTCGGTTCTGGTGACCGCGTTCCTGCTGCTGCTGGCACTGCCGGTGCTCGCCGCGGCGATCACCATGCTGATCACCGACCGTAACTTCGGCACGACGTTCTTCGATCCGGCGGGCGGTGGCGACCCGATCCTTTACCAGCACCTGTTCTGGTTCTTCGGTCACCCGGAAGTCTACATCATGATCCTGCCGGGCTTCGGCATGATCAGCCAGATCGTGGCGACCTTCAGCCGCAAGCCGGTGTTCGGCTACCTTGGCATGGCCTATGCGATGGTTGCGATCGGGGTCGTCGGCTTCGTCGTGTGGGCCCACCACATGTTCACCGTCGGCATGGACGTGAACACCAAGATGTACTTCACTGCCGCAACCATGGTGATCGCGGTGCCGACCGGCATCAAGATCTTCAGCTGGGTCGCGACGATGTGGGGCGGCAGCCTGGAGTTCAAGAGCCCGATGGTCTGGGCGATGGGCTTCATCTTCCTGTTCACCGTCGGCGGCGTGACCGGCGTCGTGCTGGCCAACGGCGGTCTCGACGACAACCTGCACGACACCTACTACGTGGTGGCGCACTTCCACTACGTGCTGTCGATGGGTGCGGTATTCTCGCTCTTCGCCGGGTTCTACTACTGGTTCCCGAAGATGAGCGGCAAGATGCACAGCGAGTTCCTCGCCCACCTGCACTTCTGGATCTTCTTCATCGGCGTGAACATCATCTTCTTCCCGCAGCACTTCCTGGGTCTGCAGGGGATGGCTCGCCGCTATCCGGACTACACCCCGGCCTATGAGTACTGGAACCACATCTCCTCGATCGGTTACGTGATCATGGCCGGCTCGATGCTGATCTTCTTCGCGAACCTGATTTACGCGTTCGTCGCAGGCAAGAAGGCGCCGGCGAACTACTGGGGCGAAGGTGCGACCACGCTCGAATGGTCGCTGTCCAGCCCGCCGCCGTACCACCAGTTCGAAACGCTGCCGGTGATCGAGGACCACCACTCGCATCACGACGCGATCGGCGCCAAGCCGGACACGGCGACGGCTCACTGACGCGGTGGCCCAAACGGGCCGCAGGGAATAAGGAGGGGGCGTGCCGGTAACGGTGCGCCCCCTTTTCAGGTAAGACCATGACAGCAACTGCCCAGACCCAGACGCTCCCGGCCGAATGGCGCGACTTCTTCGCGCTGACCAAGCCGCGCGTGATGAGCCTGGTGGTATTCACCGGGCTCTGCGGGTTGCTTGCCGCGCCTGGCCACATCCACCCCGTGATCGCCTTCACCGCGGTGCTGTGCATTGCGGTCGGCGCCGGGGGCGCGGCCGCGCTCAACATGTGGTGGGAAGCGGACATCGACGCCAAGATGAAGCGCACCGCCCAGCGGCCGCTTCCACAAGGCCGCATGAGGCCCAATGACGCCCGCGACTTCGGCGTGGCGATCTCGGTTGCTTCTGTCCTGGTGATGGGGCTGGTGGTGAACTGGCTGGCAGGGCTGATCCTGGCCGCCTCGATCCTCTATTACGCGGTGATCTACACCATATGGCTCAAGCCGCGCACGCCGCAGAACATCGTCATCGGCGGTGGGGCGGGGGCTTTCCCGCCGCTGATCGGATGGGTCGCGGTGACGGGCCACATCACGTTGATGCCGGTGCTGCTGTTCGTGATCATCTTCATGTGGACCCCGCCGCACTTCTGGGCCCTCGCGCTGTTCGTGAAGTCGGACTACGCCAAGGCCGGTATTCCGATGCTGCCGGTAGTGGCCGGTGAGGGCGCGACACGGCGGCAGATACTGATCTATTCGGTCATCCTCTTTGCCGTGAGCCTGGCGCCCTGGTGGATTGGCGGCACTGGCGCGATCTACGGAATGGCCGCGCTGGTTCTGTCCGGCCTGTTCGTGATCCTCGCGCTCCCGGTCGCGTTCCGAAGCCGTCAGGAGGAGGACAAAATGAAGCCGGAAAAGCGCCTGTTCGGCTTTTCGGTTCTATATCTTTTCGCCCTGTTCGCCGCGCTGGTTGCGGACCGGCTGATACTGGGGCAGGGGATTGCGTCATGACTCCGGAAGAAGAAGCGCAGTTCAAGAAGGCCCGCCGTGGGCGCAACATCGCCCTGGCGCTGGTCCTCGCGGCCTTTGTGGCCTTGTTCTATGCGATCACTATCGTGAAGGTAGGAAGCGGCGGATGAGTACGGCCTCGATCGAACGGAAGAATCGCCGCGTCGGTCTTATCGCCCTGATCGTGGCGTTAGCCATGCTCGGACTGGGTTATGCCGCGGTACCGCTCTACGACCTGTTTTGCCGCGTGACCGGCTTCGGCGGCACCACTCAGCGCGCGACGATGGCGGAGGCTGTCGAGGCGCAGAAGCAGGCCCAGAACGCCGGGGTGCGGACGATCTCCATCCGCTTCGACGCCAACACGGCTGCGGACATGCCCTGGACCTTCCGTCCGCGCCACGTAACCGACACGGTGCAGTTCGGCGAACGCGACATGGCGATCTTCGAGGCGAAGAATCTCAGCGCGGTTCCGATTACGGGCACGGCCAGCTTCAACGTCGAGCCCGAGCAGGCGGGCAAGTACTTCAACAAGATCCAGTGCTTCTGCTTCACAGAGCAGACGCTCAAGCCGGGCGAGGAAGTCGCGATGCCGGTGCTGTTCTACGTCGATCCCAAGGCGCTCGACGATCCCAACATGAAGCATGTTGAGCAGATTACCCTCAGCTACACGTTCCATCGCACAAGGTAGCTAGCAAACCTCTAGACCGGCCCGCGCCACCGCATTAAGGGCCACCGCATCAAGGATCAGGAAAGTTCACATGGCCGGCGCCAAGAACCACGATTATCACATTCTGCCACCCGACATCTGGCCGATTGCCGGTGCCGCTTCGGCAGTGACGTTTACCACGGGCATGGTGCTGTTCATGCACGACCTGCCCGGCCATTGGCTGGTCCTGGGTCTCGGCATCGCCGGCCTGATCGCCACTTTCTTCAGCTGGTTTTCGAACATCGTGAAGGAAGCCCAGGCGGGCGACCACACACCGGTCGTGCAGCTGCACCTGCGCTATGGCATGATCCTGTTCATCGCTTCGGAAGTGATGTTCTTCGTCGGCTGGTTCTGGGCCTGGTTCAACTTCGCCCTTTTCCCGAGCGAGATCGCCGAGGTAATCGGCGGACAGTTCCCGCCCAAGGCGATCGAAGCGGTCATGGACCCCTTCGCCCTTCCGCTGCTCAACACGCTGATCCTGCTGTGCTCCGGCACCACCGTCACCTGGGCACACCACTGCCTTATTCACGGTGATCGTGACGGCCTCAAGAAGGGCCTGTGGCTGACGATCCTGCTGGGCCTCCTGTTCACCAGCATCCAGGCCTACGAGTACATCCACGCGCCGTTCCCGTTCGGCGAGAACACCTATGGTTCGGCGTTCTACATGGCGACCGGGTTCCACGGCTTCCACGTGATCGTCGGCACGATCTTCCTGATCGTCTGCCTGCGTCGCGCCTACCTGGGTCACTTCACCCCGAAGCAGCACTTCGGCTTCGAAGCAGCTGCCTGGTACTGGCACTTCGTCGACGTGGTGTGGCTGTTCCTGTTCGTCGTCGTCTACGTCTGGGGTGGCTGGGGTGCGGCTTACCACTGAGGTTGAGTGACCCACGTATTTGAAACGACAAAGGGGCAGCCCGGCTTGGCCGTGGCTGCCCTTTTGATTTGAGCGCCCGATGACCCGCAAGCTGCCTGTTCTTCCCACGATCATCGTCGCCGCCGCGATCGCGGCGATGATCGGCCTTGGCGTATGGCAGCTTCGCCGTGCGGAATGGAAAGAGGGTTTGATCGCGCAGTACAGCCAGGCCCAGGCCCTGTCCTCCGCGGTCGCTTGGCCGCGGACGGAAGCCGAGCTTGAGCACTCGCTATTTCGCTGGAGTCAGTTCGATTGCCAGCGCGTCATCGGAATGCGCACCACCGCCGCGACGGCGGTCGATGGTTCGAAGGGCGTCGCCCAGATCGCCCGTTGCGCGCTCGATGGCGGAGGGGAAGCCGAGGTAGCTCTTGGCTGGTCGCTGCCGACGCAGCCGTTCACCTGGACGGGTGGAGAGGTCAGCGGGGTCATCGCCCCGCACGGCATCCTCCACGTCGCCAAGCCCGCAGTGGGTCTGAAGCCGCTCGCCGCGCCCGACCCCAAGGACCTTCCCAATAACCACTTGATGTACGCGGGCCAGTGGTTCTTCTTCGCGGTCACGGCGCTGGTGATATACGTCCTCGCGCTCCGACGGCGCAGACGGGAGCCGTAGTGCGAGTTTACCCCAGGCAAGCCAATGCTGGTGGCAAACGGCGGTCGTGGGCCTATCTCCAAATCATGGCCAGCAGAAGGAGTGCCCAGTGATCACCCTCAAGGAAGGTGAAGCCCTGCCGTGGATACTCAAGGCTGGTTGGAAAGGTGTCTGTCCGCGTTGCGGGAAGGGACACATGTTCAAGTCCTGGCTCAAGCTCGTCGATCGCTGTGAGTCCTGCGGACTGGACTATCGCTTTGCCTCACCCGATGACGGCCCCGCGTTCTTCTCGCTCTGCATCGTGGCGCTGCCGCTGATTTTCATCGTCGTCTGGCTCGAGGTCGCATTCACTCCACCGATCTGGGTCCACCTGTTGACGTCGGTGCCGTTGATGGTGGCGGGCTGTGTGCTGCCGCTGCGGCCGATCAAGGGTTGGCTCGTCGCTTCGCAATATGTGAACAAGAGCCGTGAAGCCGGGACCGACGCCTTGTGGGCCCAACTCCACGGTGATGAGCGGAAGCCGGACTAGCTCCCCCTATTTGTACATCCCCTCGCGCAAGTTGATGCCGTGCTCGAGCCAGGCCTTGAGTGCGCAAAGCATCTGCGACCAGCCCTGGCAGTTTCCGTAGGAGGCGCCGAGTGCGCCCTGGTTGAATCGCCAGCCTTCCTCGGCGATTTCTACCAGGGTCCGGCCGTCGTCGAGCGACTTGAAGTTCATGGTGACCGTGGTCTCGTAATCGGCATCGGTTAACTCGCCGCCTTCGACATTGGGCGCTTCGCCTTCGTTCGCCTGCCAGCGAAGCACGATCCGTTGGTTGGGTACGACTTCGACAACGTGGACCGGGAAGGCGCCGGGGAAGTCGTGGAAATCCCACGTTACCGTGGCTCCCGTCTCCAACCGGCCCTTGGCGCCGCCGGTGGTGAAGTATTCCGATAACTGCTTCGGGTCTGCGACAGCCTCAAACACCTCGTGCACTGGCTTGGCTACGCGGGCGGCGACCCTGAATTTGAGTTCCATAACGGTCTTCCTCGCTTGAGTCGCAGGAAATTATGTTATAAAAAGATAACATGTCAACCGAAGACGATCTGGATGCGGTTTTCAAGGCGCTGGCCAATCCCGTGCGGCGACGTATTTGCGACGTGCTCAAGCTGCGGCCGCTGACCACCAAGCAGCTCTGCGCCTGCTTTCCCGAACTCGACCGCTGCACCGTCATGCTCCACCTCGGCGCTCTCGAGCGCGCGGGTCTGGTCGTGGCGGTGCGGAAAGGGCGGGAGCGGTTCAATTATCTCGACGCGATGCCGATCCAGGCGATCCACGAGCGCTGGATCGGGCCGCTCGCTGCGCAGGCGGTGGGGCGGCTTCATCGTCTGAAGATTGATCTGGAGCAGGAAACTCTTTCCACGCCAGCGGCCCGCCGCTAACCGCTGCGCACGATGGAATACGTCTCTACCCGCGGCAACGCGCCTGCGCTCGACTTCGAAGGTGTCACCCTGGCCGGACTGGCGTCCGACGGCGGCCTCTATGTGCCGCGCGAATGGCCGCGGTTCACGCCCGAGCAGATCGCCGACATGGCCGGGTTGTCTTATGCCGAATTGGCCGTGCGCGTCATGTTGCCTTTCGTCGGCACGAGCTTGACCGAAGAGCGCCTGCGCGAGCTGTGCAGCGAGGCTTACGGTCGCTTCGCCCACGCCGCCGTCACACCGCTCAAGCAACTCGACGAGCAGCAGTGGCTGCTGGAGCTGTTCCATGGACCCACCCTGGCGTTCAAGGACGTGGCGCTGCAGCTGCTTGGCCGGCTGTTCGAGGAATTCCTTTCCCGCAGCGACGACCGCCTGACCATCGTTGGAGCCACCAGCGGCGACACCGGCTCTGCTGCGATCGACGCGGTTGCCGGGCGCGAGCGGATCGACATCTTCATGCTGCACCCGAAGGGCCGGGTGAGCGAGGTCCAGCGGCGGCAAATGACCACGGTCAAGGCGCCCAACGTCCATAACATCGCCATCGAAGGCAGCTTCGACGATGCCCAGGCGATGGTGAAGCGCATGTTTGGCGACACCGTCATGACGACCCGCTTCCACATCAGCGCGGTCAACTCGATCAACTGGGCCCGGCTGATGGCGCAAGTCGTCTACTACTTCGCCTCGGCGCTCCAGCTCGGCGCGCCCGAGCGCAAGGTTGCGTTCAGCGTGCCGACCGGCAACTTCGGGGACGTTTTCGCCGGCTACGTCGCGGCGCAGATGGGGCTGCCGATCGAGCGGCTGATCGTCGCCACCAACGTCAACGACATCCTTCACCGCGCGCTTTCGGCGGGCGACTACTCGGCCGGAACGGTCACACCGACCGCGGCGCCTTCGATGGACATCCAGGTCAGCTCCAACTTCGAGCGGCTGTTGTTCGATTGCGGCGGACGTGACGGCCTTGCCCTGGCTGAACAAATGCGGGGCTTTGAGGCGAGCAAGGCCATGCGGCTCACCAACTCGCAGCGGGAAGGCGCCGCGGCGCTGATCACCAGCGCTCGTGCCGACGCGACCGAGATGACGCAGGCGATGGCCTGGGCAGCGCGTGAGTGTGGAGAGGTGATCGATCCGCACACTGCCATCGGCCTTCACGCTGCCCGCGCCGCCGGCCTCCCGCGCGAGATTCCCGTCGTCACCTTGGCGACGGCGCACCCGGCGAAGTTCCCCGACGCTGTCGAGCGCGCTACCGGCCAACGTCCCCCGCTTCCTACGCGGGTCGGCGACCTGTTCGACCGCGAGGAGCGCTACACCGAGCTTCCGGGCACTTACGAGGCGGTCGCCGCTTACGTCGCGGAGCACGCGACCCCTTCGGCCTGATGGCAGAGTTCGTCGAACAGCCGCTGGTGATCGAAGGCAGCGGTTGGGCCGACTATGGCCTGATCGACAGCGGCTTCGGGCGCAAGTTCGAGCGCTATGGTGCCTATCGCTTTATCCGACCCGAGCCACAGGCGCTGTGGTCGGCGCGTCTCGACGACTGGGATGCGGAAGGCGAGTTCGTCCCCGGCTCCGACGAGGATGGCGGGGGGCGTTGGGGGTTCGCCCGCGCCGTTCCGCAAGAAGGTTGGCCGCTGATGTGGAACGAGGTCCGCTTCACCGCGCACTGCACTCCGTTCCGGCACCTCGGGTTCTTCCCCGATATGGCGCCCGTGTGGGACTGGATGCGCGGCCGACTGGCGGGGAAGGCCGATGTGCAAACGCTTAACCTGTTCGGCTACACCGGCGTCGGCACCTTGGCCCTGAGTGAGTGCGGTCCCGTCACTCATGTCGATGCGAGCAAGAAGTCGGTTGCACAGGCGCGCGAGAACGCAGCTCTTTCCGGCATGGCGGAGCGTCCGGTCCGCTGGTTGATCGATGACGCGGCCAAGTTCACCGCGCGCGAGGTGCGCCGGGGCAAGCGTTACGATGGAATCATTCTCGACCCGCCGAAATTCGGCCGCGGTCCCGAAGGAGAGGTCTGGCGGATCGAGGAAGGCCTGCCGCCGCTGATCGCCGACTGCCGCCGCCTTCTCGATCAGGACAGCCGTTTCCTGTTCCTGACGGTCTACGCCGTGCGCATGAGCAGCCTGGCGCTGGCCGGGCTGCTGGCGGAGCATTTCGCCGATCTTCCAGGCCGGATTGAGCACGGCGATCTCGCCGTACGAGAGGACGGGGAAGGTGGCCGCCTGCTGCCGACCGCGATCTTCGCCCGCTGGAGCAACGACTAGAAACCCTCTGTCCCAGGGAGAGGGGTGGGCGAGCGCGCCGAGCGCGGCATTAAGACAATACCCTCCGCGACTTAGGGTGTTCCTCGTTTTCCCGGGGCCCGGGGCATGGTTAATTTTTCGCTGCGCTTACGCCTTGGCGTTAAGCATTATCCGAAGCCCTGCTGGGTAAGGCGCTGGAACCCATTCGTCGCCAAAATAGCGCCATGTCGCGCGAAGATTTACGGAGACGAAAGATGCCTGGTCAGGCCCTACATCAGCCACAAGGCTTCGAGCTGAGGCGCCGCCCTCTTCAGCGCCGCCGCTTTTACCCCGAGTACTGGTTGACCGCCCTCATTCTGGTGACCAGTCTCGGCATCGCGTTGTCGACGCTCGTCGCCTAATCATCCCCGAGCACGTTCGGGGATGGCGGAGGGGTGAGCGTTCGACCTGCTCATCCCTCCGTCACTCACCTCAGTGGCCGCCACCCTCGGCGGCAAGATCGTCGGCCGAGGCCGCTTCCAGCCGCCCGGCGCGCGAGGCGGTAATGTAGTTGCGCACCTGCACGTTTCCTTCGTGGCAGGCATATTCGAAGAACTCATAGGAATCGTCGCGCGTCCAGTCGAAGCGGACCGTCCACGGTGCGGTGAACACCTGCGCGTCGGAGTAGGTCATCTCGTAGGTGATCGTGTTCTCGCCGGTCATGGTCAGGCGCTCGACCACTTTGGCCTGCTGGCTCGTCGGGATCGTGTTCCATGGCGGCACCCCACGAGTGGCCATGTTCAGCGGCGAACCGTTACGGGCGAACATGTCGCGGGTGGCGCTGTCCCCTGACTTCAGGTTGGTGGTCTCGATGACAAGCGTGTTGCCCTCCCAGTGGCCGACGCTGTTGCCGAGATACGCCTCGACGCCTTCCGGCCAATGGTCGGCGCTGCGCACGGGAATGACACGTGTGCCGAGCATCTCGAGCGCAATGGTTACGTAGCCTGGTGCCTGGTAGATGCGGATGCCGTTATTGTAGCGGAACGGCAGCATCGAGGCCGGAAACCCGCGGCTGATGCAGCGATCCCACGAATCGAAGTCCGTCACCCAGTCGAAGCTGGTGTTGGGCGTCCAGCTCGAACGGCCCGCGCGGTGCAGCGCCTCGGCTTGCGGAGTCATGGCCGGGAGCTTGCCGTCGACTGGGTCGATCACCATCGAAGTGCGGCGGGCGCCGGCCAGGTATTCGATCCAGTGCCCGGTGCCGATGGTCTCTTCCTTCTCTTCCTTGGCGTAGCGAGTCTCGAGCTCGGTTGCGCGGGCCTGCTCGGCGGCGAGTTCCTCTTCGGTTTTGAAGAAGCGGTTGCCGTATTGCTCCGGCCGGTTGACCGGCAGTTCGGCCACGTCGTTGATCGGCCAGGTGCCGCGGAAGTCGGGGTCTCCCCACGAGGTCTTCTTCGGTTGGAAGTCAGTCGATACCGGCGGCATCACGGTGAGGTCCGCGCCGGCCTGCTGGGCGAATGCCGCTCCGGGCACAACGAGGCTTGCGGCAAGTGCAGCGGCGGCACCGGCAAGGCGAAGGTTGAGAGCAAGCTTGTTCATGGCGATCCCCTGGCGTTCTCAAGTGCGCTCCGGCGTCGGCGGCCGGGCGAAAGTCGTGGGGCTATAACCGCGGTCCCCAAGGGTGATAAGTCGCGAATTGTCGCACGGGTGGGGCCTCGATCGCGGCCGATGGACTTTCGCCCTTCTTGGTGCCATCGGCGGCGCCAAGCCAAGGAAGACTCTCCCCGAATGCAAGACAGCCTGATCCTCGAGATCGCCGACTTCGAGCACATGGTCCACACCGGGATCTACTCCGAAGAGACGGGCAAGCCGCAGCCGCTGCGCTTCGCCGTGCAAGTGCGGATGAAGCCCATCGAGCACTACGATCCCGACACCTCGCTCGACGCGAGCAAGAACTACATGGACCTGAAGTTCGCGTGTTCCGAAGCGCTCGACGGGGGTACGCATTTCAAGCTGATCGAGGCAGTGGCCGACCACGTGTGCGAGACATTGTTCCTGCAAGACAAGCGGGTCGAGGCGGTGACGGTCAAGATCGTCAAGCTGGCGCTGAGCGAAGCGGACGAGAAGATAGGCATCACCCTGCATCGCGAGCGGCGTTGATGGCGGTCATCCGCGTCGGACCGTTACCCGAAGGTGCGCTCGACGCGGCGGCCGTGTTTCATGCGGACGTGCTGCCCCGAATTCGAGCGGAGTTAGGCCAGCTCGATCCTTCCCAGGATGGGGAGGGCTTGGTTATCGTGTTCCCATCCGCCCCTCATGATCATCGAGCCTGGAGGCTTGCCGCGATCCAGGACCTGGCCCGCGCCGCTACACCGTTGCGAGTGAACGGCATCGGGGGAGAGGACGAGGCGGCAATCACTCGATCGCTCGCATTCCTGGCCACCGCTCCCGGCATCACGGGCCAAATCCTCACCGTGGATGGCAAATCCGGCGAAAACGACTAGATACGATCTGGATGAGTTGCTCTGCCCCTCTAGTTGACGCGTTCAATCGGCGTATCACCTACCTCCGCCTGTCGGTGACCGACCGGTGCGATTTGCGCTGCAGCTATTGCATGCCGGAGCAGATGCAGTTCCTTCCGCGCAAGGAAGTGCTCAGCCTTGAAGAGTTGCACAAGCTCGCGCTGGCCTTCATCGATCGCGGCATCAGCAAGATCCGCCTGACTGGGGGCGAGCCTCTCGTCCGGCGTGACATGATCCAGCTTGTCCAGGCTCTCGGTCGCAAGCTCGGGGACGGGTTGGAAGAGCTGACCCTCACCACCAACGGGACACAACTGGCGCAGCACGCGGACGATTTGGCGGCGGCTGGTATTCGCCGGATCAACGTCTCGCTCGACACGATGGACAATAGCCTGTTCCAGACGCTCAGCCGCCGCGATCGGCTTGGCCAGGTGCTGCAGGGCATTGCCGCCGCCAAGGAAGCGGGGCTCAAGGTCAAGCTCAACACCGTGGCGCTCAAGAATCTCAATGAGGCGGAGATTCCGTTCCTGGTCGAATGGGCCCACGCCCAGGGCCATGACATGACGCTGATTGAAGTCATGCCGCTGGGCGAGGTCGAGGGCGAACGGGTCGATCACTACCTCCCGCTGACCGTGGTGCAGGATGCGCTTGAAGCCCGTTGGACGCTGGTCCCGAGCGAATACCGCTCCGGCGGCCCTGCGCGCTACTTCGACGTGGTCGAGACCGGCGGGCGACTGGGTCTGATCACACCGCTGACGAACAACTTCTGTGCCGGGTGCAACCGCATCCGGGTGACGGCGACCGGGCAGCTCTATGCGTGCCTCGGCGGGGCGGAGCAGGTCGACTTGCGGGCCGCGCTGCGGTCCGACTCGCCGGATGCGAACCTTGCCGCTGCGCTCGACGAAGCGATGCGGATCAAGCCAGAGCGCCACCACTTCCGCATCGAACGCGGCCAGGAACCGGCACAGCCGCGTCACATGTCGCTCACCGGCGGCTGACGATGTCCGTAAAGCTGGTCTTCCTGGGCAAGCTGGCCGACCTTTCGGGCGCCCCCGAGACGCTCGTGCCCGGCCCTCTGGATTGGGAAGGTTTGCTGACGGCGCTTCCCGGGCCTTTGGGAGAAGGGGCTCGCGGCGACAAGGTCAAGCTGGCCGTGAACGGCAAGCTCCTGTCCGACAAGACGGCGCTTTCGGCCGCAGATGGCGACGAAGTTGCGCTGCTTCCTCCCGTCAGCGGGGGCTGACATGGCGCGGGACGTTCGGCTGCTCGATCATGCTCTGGTTCCGGAGGCCGAGCTGGCGGCCTTCTCGGCAACCCATCCGGCGGCAGGCGGTATCGCCAGCTTCGTCGGCAAAGTGCGCCCCGACGAAGGGGTCGAGGCGCTCGAGCTCAGCCATTACGAGCCGCTGACGCAGCCCGGCATGGAAGCGCTCGCGGAAGAGGCGCTGGCCCGCTGGCCTCTGGACGGCTTGCTCCTGATCCACCGCACCGGCCTGATGCGAGCGGGCGAGCCCATCGTGCTGGTTGCCGCGGCTGCACGCCACCGGCGCGACGCTTTCGAAGCCGCGGACTTTGCGATGGATCACCTCAAGAGCAACGCCTGGTTCTGGAAGCGCGAGAAACGTGCTGACGGCTGGCACTGGATCGAACCTCGCCAGCAGGATCATTCCGACCTTAAGCGCTGGGGGTAATCCTCGATCCTCCCTGTCGCGTAGCGTTGAGGATTTGATCGCCATCAAAGCGCTTCTGGCCGATTCGGCGCATGCCTGTTCTCACAGACAGGAGTGAACCATGGCCGAAAGACTGACTCGCCAAGTTGTCGCCGAGAAGGCGATCGTTCTGGATGAACCCGCGCTGAGCCTGCCGACTTCGGTCGACCGCACGTTCGAACTTCCGGCTGGTCTCTACGTCGGGACCGCGGCGTCCTACTTCGGCTTCCTGGGCGTGATGGCCGTGGGCTTTGGTAATCCTGGCCTGATCGTACCGATGGCGATTTTCATCGTGTTCGTCGCGATGTTCTTCGCTGTGCCGGCGATGTGGATGAAAATGGGGCCGCTCAACCCGCAACAGCTGACCAGCTGGAGCCGCTTCCAACAGCGCGGGGTGATGACCCCGTATGGCCGCAGCACTGCTGGGGCAGCCGCCGTGCAGGTTCTGATCCTCCCGGTTCTGATCCTGCTGTGGGGCCTTGCTGCGGTGATTATCGCCGCGGTGGTCCGCTAACCGCGCCTTCCACACCCTGGCCCAGCCGCGCGGGGTCGAGCCAATCGATCCCGCGCACCAGGCTTCCCGAGCCGATCATCCGCCCGCTTGCAAAAACCGATCCAAGGAGCGATTGTATCGAATGAAACTTGGGGGCTGATGATTTCAATGTCGCTTACTAAACTGACAGGCCTTTCGCTGGTGCTGGCTGTATCGATTTTGCCGACGGCGATGCCGGCTCGTGCCCAGGATCGGACTGCCGACCCGGTCACGGTGACCAACGCCGATGGGTCGACTGAAAAGTTGACCTGCCGCAGGCTGACGCCGGTCGGCTCGCGCGTGCGAGGCCCCAAGGTCTGCCGCACGCCCGAGCAATGGCAGCAGGAAGAACGGGAGGCGCGTGACAAGACTCGGGAACTGCAGCGCACCAGGAACGCCACCAACGGCAACTGAGCCAGGTCGGGTCTAGAGTTCCGCGCCCTCTGCGACCCAACCCAGTTGTGCCGGGTCGAGCAACTCGATTCCGCGCGCTCCCCTTCGTCGGATGACCCCGTCGCGCTCGAACTTCGTCAGCGCGCGACTGACAGTTTCGATCGTCAGTCCGAGCATTCCCGCGATCTCGCCGCGAGTCAGCGGAAGCTCGAATTCGCGCGCCGCGTGGCACGACGAATCGCTCGCCCCTTCGGCGATACCCATCACGAGACCCGCGACCTTAGACGGCGCGCTGCGGCGGCCGCTGAGGGCGAGGAGTTCGCGGCTTTGGAGCAAGTCTTCCTGAGAGCGCCGCAGCAAGGCCTGGCTCAACCTGGGATTGAGGTCGATCGCCCGGCCCATCTCGCTACGGGGGAACACGCACAGCTCACTGTCGGTGAGGGCGACCACGTCATGGTGAGCGAAAGGCGCAAACAGTTCGCCGATAAAGCCCGAGGGGTGAACGATGGCGAGGATTCGCTCGGTGCCCTGTTCGTCGACGCTGGTCACCTTGAGCGCGCCCTTGAGCAGAGTGGCGCAGGCGGTGTTTTCGTCACCCGCGGCGAACAGAACTTCACCACGCCTGAGCTTGCGCGAGCGGCCCGAGCGAGCCAGCGCTTCGCGCTCGCCATCGGTCAGCACCGAACAGGCCGCCCGATCTCTGACGGGGCAGGTGGAACAGTTGAGCCCCATCAGCGCAAGCTCCCCGCCAATTCCTCAAGCACGGCGTCCTGCTGTTCGACCAGCGACATGACGCTCTCTCGGGCGGAAGCGATTCGCTCAATCTCGGTGCCCGCGACTCCGGCATCGACGTAGAGCCGGTCGAGGTCGGCGAGCGCGGTCATGGCCTTGCTGCGTTCGGCCTCGAGCCCGGCCAGCGCGACTTGCGCCACTGACCAGTTCTCACTGCCGATGTCCTGCCCGCGAGCCGCGCCGACCACTCGGCGCGCGGCCGGAGTCGCCGACATGAAGGCCTGGTTGGCGCTGGAGGCCTCGGCTTCCAGCTGGTCCACGCGGCTGAGCACACCGGCGGGCGCGGCAGGCCGAATGACGGGAGGGATGACGGGCGTCATCGTCCCTTCGACCCTCTCCCCCTCGCGGATCGCCAGGCTCGGATAAGCGTCGGACGCGCTGGCGCAGGCGGTCAGCGGTAATGCCAGGATGAGCAAGGGGAGGGCAGTGGGCTTGAAACGCATCGGGACGGCCTTAGCTGTGCACTGAAGCGGTTTCCAGCGTTGCCGAGCCGAAAATGCTCCGGCGGAGCGTTGACAGAGACAGGCTGTTGGCCTAACGGCGGCGCACTTTCCGGTGCCCCACTGGGCGCCTTTTTTGTCGTTTACACGGGATATCCCGGGAAAGCGGCAGTCGTAACGAACGGATTTGAAGACCATGTTCGCAGTAGTGCGCACGGGCGGCAAGCAGTATCGCGTCGCCCCCGGAGACAAGATCGCGGTCGAGAAGCTGGCGGGTGAAGCCGGCGACACGATCACGCTGGGTGACGTTTTGCTCGCCGGCGAAGGTGGCGACCTCAAGGATGCCGCCAAGGTCAAGGTTTCGGCCGAGATCATTGCCCAGGCGAAGAGCGAGAAAGTCGTCGTCTTCAAGAAGCGCCGCCGGCACAACTACCGCCGCAAGGCCGGTCATCGCCAGCAGATGACCCTGCTGCGAATCGTCGCAGTCGGCGATGCGAAGTCGGAAGCCCCGAAGAAGGCTGCTGCTGAGAAGGCCGAAGCGCCGAAGGCTGAAGCCGCTCCGGCCGCTGTGAAGGAAACCAAGGCTGCGAAGCCGGCTCCGAAGACGGAAGCCGCTGCCGAGAAGCCCGTCGCCGCCAAGAAGGCACCGGCCAAGAAGCCGGCTGCCAAGAAGGCCGACTAAGAGAAGTCCGAGGAGTAGTTCGAGATGGCACATAAAAAAGCAGGCGGTAGCTCGCGCAACGGTCGCGATTCGGCTGGCCGTCGCCTCGGCGTGAAGAAGTTCGGCGGCCAGGAAGTGGTCGGCGGCAACATTATCATCCGTCAGCGCGGCACCCGCGTCTATCCGGGCGTGAACGTCGGCATTGGCAAGGATCACACCCTCTTTGCGCTCACCGCAGGCAAGGTGCGATTCCACGATGGCAAGCAGAGCCGCAAGTACGTGTCCGTGGACGCTATGGCAGAAGCCGCCGAATAATCGGATGACTCGCTAAAGGGGTCATCCTCAGGGATGGCCCGGCCGGATCAATCCGGCTCAAGAGGGAGACGGGCCAACCCGTCTCCCTTTTTGTTTTTCTCCCTCGCAATCACACTGTCACGCGCTCTTCCTAAGGCGCGCGGCGGAGCAAGGGAGTACGTTGGATGTTCATTCGCACCGAGAGGCTGTTCCTGCGGCCTGGCTGGATAGAGGACGCGCCGGAACTGGCGCGCGCCATCGGCGACGAATCGATCGTGCGCAACCTTGCTCGCGTTCCCTGGCCCTACCACATGGACCATGCCCGCCAGTGGCTGACCACGCCCAAGCCGGACAAATTGCCGAGCTTTCTCATCACCGTACCTGACGAAGGCGGGCGGATCATCGGCGTCTGCGGCTTCCACGAAGAGCAGGGCGAGCCGGCCATCGGTTATTGGATCGCTCGCTCGCACCAGGGGCAGGGCTATGCCACCGAAGCGAACCAAGCGATCCTCAAGCTCGCCCAGGCGATCGGATACCGCCGTGTGCGGGCCGACCACTTTGCCGACAATCCGGCCTCGGGCCGGGTGTTGCGCAAGGTCGGCTTCGTGCCCACCGGTCGCACCAGCAAGCGCCCAAGCCTGGCGCGGGGAACGACTTCGCTGTCGGTCGAATATTCGGCCGAATTGAGCGAGGATTGCTCTGCTCGAATGCCGGTAGCGGCTTGAGCCAATAGTCCTCCCCGAGATGGCTCGGGGAGGATTGGTTCATTTACTTAGCCCGCAAAATCTTCGACCACGGGTTGAGGTCTGGCTCTACAATCTTGCTCAAGCGATTGCGGTCACGATGCTGGAAAAGCGTGTCCTGGCCGCGAACCATCAGCATCGTGTCCTGGACATAACTCCACGAGCCGTCTTCGTGGAAGTCGACCTCGATACGATAGGAATCGGTGCGGAAGGCCAGCTCGAGGAAGGTCGTCGAGCAGATGCCGTACTCGGTTTGCCCCCGTTCGGCGGACAGCACCAGCTTGGTTGCGTCAGGGTTGGCGTGGCCCGCCGCAATCGCCACCTGCCCGCGCGGGATCGCGATCGTCTGCAGGACAAGACCGGTCGCAGGCTCCCACAGCCAGTATCCGACCTGGTCGTGGAAGGTAATGTCCTCTTCAGGCGTGTTGATATGGACGTGGTAACGCAGGCCATAGAACAGCTGCGGCCCGTTGGCCTGGGGGTCGATCGGGACCATCTCGATTCGTTCGCGGAAGTCGCGCTGCTCGGGACCGTCGGCCTTCGGATTGACGTCCACGCCGCGCAAACCTTCCCAGGTGCCCGCGAGGCGGCGCAAGGGGCCGAGGTTGTGCAAGGTTTCCGGATCGACGTTCTCCGGTTCGGTGAAGATGTCTTCAGGTAATTCCACGCGACGATGCCCCCTTGTTGCCGGATGCCCTCATAACGTCTGCCGGAAAAGTGGCTAGCCGTGCATCTCCCGGGGTTCGCAGCTCGCCTTCTGGGCGCGAAAATACCACTGCTGCGAGCCGGTGCTCACGTGGCCGATTGCGCAGTCAGCGCGGTCTCCGTCGCGGTATGCCAAGTGGATCTGGCCGCTACCCTCACACGTGATCGGAACACCGGCGAAGAAGTACTTCCCGTGCTGGAGCATCGGAGTCTCGGTACCGCAGAGCTGCACATGGGCCGCTCGGACCCTTCCGTCCGGATCATAGACGTGGAAGGTATCGACACTCTCCGAGCAACCGCTCAGTGCGGCCAGCAGCAGAAGCGGGCTCCATCGCATCGCGCGATTATGAGCCGCGAGGCGACCCTCCGCAATGGCTACTCGGCCGGCATTACCGCCGCGGCGTACTCGCTATCGTAGCGCTGGATCAGCGCCCGGTCGTCCTGGTTCCACGGATGGAAGCCGGGCACGAAATAGGCGCACCATTCGGGAAACACCCGCCGCAGGATGCCCGGCTGCCCAGCGAGGTACCAGCCGAGCCGCGCCTTCGCCCGCCAGCCGGTGATGCCGTCCTGCGCCAGCAGGTCGAGCGCATCGCGCGAGCGGTTGGTCACGAAACGCTTGGTGATCACCAGCATGAGCAGGCTCTTCACCTTCCATCGCTTCCATCGGCTCCAGTCCTTGGTCGCGTGGAGCCATGTGTCGTAGGCGACGCCCTTGTGTTCGATCTCTTCAACCGCATGCCAGCGCCACAGCTCGGCCTGGTCGGGCTTGGCTCCGGCGAAGTGCTGCGGATGCCGCAGGAACTGGTGAGCGAACATGGCGGTGAAATGTTCGAGTGCAATGGTGACCGCGAGCCAGCCATGTTTTGGCCGCGCATAGACAAGCTCGATCAGCCGCCCAACCCGATCGTTGATGCGGCTCATGTCGTAACCCGCTTCCTCCGCCGCGCGGTTGAAGGCCAGGTGCTCGCGGGTGTGGTTGATCTCCTGCTTGATGAAGGCGCGGATCTCGGCTTCGAGTTCGGGGGAGGCGCCCTCACGGAAAGCCCGCACCGAGTCGATGAACAGCGCCTCCCCGCGAGGGAATGTCGCGGACAAGGCGTTGAACCAGGCCGTCGCGACGGGATCGCCGCCCAGCCACCAGCGTTCTTGCCTTGAACTCCGGCCAAACCGGCGATCGCGTACGGTTAAGGTGTGGGATGCCGGCGCGGCGGCGCTTGCCGCATCCTCGCCGAAGTGGGAAGGTGCGTTCATGGAAGCAGGGTGGGATTAACTGACAAACATGTCAATAAGAAAGCGCCTGACCCCGGATGAGAGCCGCCGCGTGGCTCTCGAAGCCGCGCGAGCCTTGCTGATCGAAGCCGGTCCGCAGGCGGTGACGTTGAAGGCCGTGGCCTCTCGGGTCGATCGGACACACGCCAACCTGCTGCACCACTTCGGCTCCGCGTCCGGTTTGCAGCAGGCCCTGGCCGAGCATCTCGCCGCCACCGTCTGCGCCTCGATCGCCGAGGCGGCGGTCGCCACGCGTGCCGGTCTGGGTACGCCCGGTGAGATCGTCGAGCTGACTTTCGACATCATGGATCGCGAAGGCGGTGGGGCGCTCGCGACCTGGATGATCCTGACCGGCAACGAGAATGCACTCGATCCGATCATCGACATGATTCACAGCTTGGTGGACGAGTTGCATCCTCAGGAGCTGACACCGGGCGCGGAGCGCACGATGCACGAGGCGACGCTGGCGCTGGTGCTGATGGCACTGGGTGATGCGATGATGGGCGAACGCCTCGCCCATTCGCTGCAGGTCCCACGAGACACGACGCGCGATCATGCCGAGGCCATGCTGACAGCGGCCTATGTGAAGAGCGGCTACATCGCGGGCTAGGTCTGCGACTGCGGACGGCCCACTAGAGCATCTAAGCGCGGGCAGTGAGGCCCCAATCTGCGCCGCCCGTGCACAGGCCCTTAGCCTGCGTCGTCAGAGGGTTCCGCCAGCTCCAGCCAATGCGGCAGCAGCGCCGGGGCGATGTCCTCCACCCGCCAGTGATCGATGGCCAGCCCGAGCTCAGGATAGGCGGCCTTGCGCCGCTTCTCTTCCGACTGGTCGAGCGGCACGACCAGCAAACGCCGGTTGATCTTTTGCCGCCAGTTCATCCGCGCAGTGTTCTCCTGTCCGATGTAGCAGCCCTTGGAGAATGACACCCCGCCGAGTTCCATGGCGTTGGTTTCCAGCCACAAGACGTCGCCAAGTTCGGCTCGGCCCTCGGGCACGCCCAGTGTGAGGCGGTGCCGCTGCCATTCGGCGTCGACTGATTGATCCTCATCGGAAACGGCAGCGATCCAGCGCTGGCCGAGCCCCGGCAGGCGCGGATCGGGGGCGCCGCCATCTCCTACTTCCGCCTGCCAGTACACACCGAGCGAGGGGTCGACCGCGATCCCGATCTTGCGCCGCAAGCGGTAGAGCGAAAGTCGCCGCACGAGGTCCTCGGCCGCCTCGGCCTCGCAGTCGAGCAACAGGGCCCCATGGCTGCCAGGCCAGACGATGAAATCGAACAGGGCCTTGCCCTGCGGGGTCAGCAATCCGGCGTAGACCGGCAGTTCGCCGGTTACGTCATTGGTGACGAGAGCCTGGAGGAAGCGGGCTGCATCCTCGGCCGGATCTTCAGGGGTGATGCGTATTACCGCGCGGGAGAACAAGCGTTCGTGGGCCATGGACCGCAAGTTGGGCGGGGCGCGACGATAGTCAAGCAAGCAGGTCTGTCCTACTCCGCGCCAGTGTGCCATGGGCTTGGAAATGAGCCCTGATCACCCTGTCTTCCAGCGACCGAATTTCGCCGCTTTACGGGCAAGGGTGACACTTTCCGGCGCCAAGTTGACACATTCAGAACAGTGTCACCCCTGTCACCCCTCGTCACTTTCGCTAGCCACGAGAGACCCGGCATGACCGATTCGCTGACCATCCGTCGACCCGACGACTGGCATGTCCATTTGCGCGATGGGGAGATCCTTCGCGGTCTCGCTCCATGGACGGCCCGGCAGTTCGCCCGCGCCATCGTCATGCCCAATCTCGTGCCGCCCGTGACGAAAGCCGCCGGGGCGGCCGCATACCGCCAGCGCATCCTCTCGGCCCTGCCGCCCGGGACGGACTTCGAGCCGCTCATGACCTGTTATCTGACCGACGCGACCGATCCCGATGACCTCGCCGAAGGGTTCGAAGAGGGCGCGTTCACGGCGGCAAAGCTCTACCCGGCGGGCGCCACGACCAACTCCGACAACGGCGTGACGGACGTGGCCAACATCCGCCCGGTGCTGGAGCGGATGCAGGAGATCGGCATGGTCCTGTGCGTCCATGGGGAGGTGACCGACCCGCAGATCGACGTGTTCGACCGGGAAGCGGTGTTCATCGAGCGCATCCTCGCACCACTGCTCTATGACCTGCCCGAGCTCAAAGTGGTGTTCGAGCACGCCACGACCGAAGACGCGGTCGACTTCGTCGAAGCCGCCGGACCCAAGGTCGCAGCGACGATCACGCCGCAGCATCTTCACATCAACCGCAACGCCATGCTCGTGGGCGGCATCCGGCCTCACGCCTACTGCCTGCCGGTGGCCAAGCGGGAGAAGCATCGGTTGGCGCTGCGCCGCGCGGCGACCTCGGGGTCGCCCAAGTTCTTCCTCGGCACCGACACGGCACCCCATGCCCGGGAGGCCAAGGAATCGGCATGCGGCTGCGCGGGCATCTTCAACGCGCCTTTCGCGCTCGAGAGCTACCTGACCGTGTTCGACGACGAGGGTGCGATCGAAAGGTTCGAGGCCTTCGCCAGTGAGAACGGGCCGCGCTTCTATGGACTGCCGCTCAACGAGGGTACGGTGACCCTGAAGCGGACGGAAGTGCAAGTGCCGGACGTGATCGACGTGAATGGCACTGATGTCGTGCCGTTCCATGCGGGGCAGACCCTGCGCTGGCAGCTAGCGTAGCGGTGGCTCGTCGAAGCTGCGCAGCTTGCGGCTGTGCAAGGCCTCGACGTCCTGCTTCAAGATGCCGAGCGCCTCGATCCCCACGCGCAAGTGCTGGTGGGTGGCGAACTGGTAGAAGGCGTTGGCCTGGCCCGGAAGCTTGAGCTCTCCGTGCAGGGGTTTGTCGGAGACGCAGAGCAAGGTCCCGTAGGGGACGCGGTGGCGATAGCCCTGCGCAGCGACCGTGGCCGACTCCATGTCGATCGCGACCGCGCGGCTCTGATTGAAACGCAGCGCGGAGCGGGTGTACCGAAGCTCCCAGTTGCGGTCATCGGTTGTCACCACGGTACCCGTACGCAGGCGCGTCTTGACTGCGTCCTCGTCCTCGCCGGTGACCGCTAGCGTCGCCTGGAAAAGCGCTTGCTGGACCTCTGCAATGGCAGGAAGGGGGATCTCGGGCGGCAGCAGGTCGTCGAGCAGGTGGTCGTCGCGCAGGTAGGCGTGGGCCAGGACATAGTCGCCAATCTTCTGGCTCTCACGCAACCCGCCGCAGTGGCCGATCATCAGCCAGACGTGCGGGCGAAGCACGGCCAGGTGGTCGCAGATGGTCTTGGCGTTCGATGGGCCGACGCCGATGTTGACCAAGGTGATGCCGCGCTTCCCTTCAGCGACCAAGTGGTAGGCGGGCATCTGGTACTTGCGCCAGGATCCGGCTGCGACTTGCGCCTGCGGGTCTACCAGGCCGTCGCGAGTGTAGCTTCCGCGCGGCACGGCGAGCCGGCTGTAATCGCTGCCGGGCTCCCTCAATGCCGCGGTGGCAAACTCGATGAACTCGTCGACATAGCGCGCATAGTTGGTGAACAGCACGAAGTGCTGGAAGTCCTCGGGCGGGGTGCCGGTGTAGTGTTTGAGGCGCGCGAGGCTGAAGTCTGTCCTGGGCCCATCGAACAGCGAGAGCGGTCGCGGCTTACCAGGTTGGTGCTGGTAGAGGCCATCGGCGATTTCGTCCCCGATGTGGACCAACTCGGTCGAGGGAAAGTGTCTTGCGAGGTCCGCCGCGCTGATCGTGCCGAGTTCGATCCCCGAACCATCGAGTACGTAGGGGAAGGGTATCTCGCTCGCCGAACGCCCTACCGAGACCGTGGCCCCGAAATCGCCGACCAGCTGGTCGAGTTGTTCGGTAAGGCTGTCGGCGAAGAGGTCGGGGCGAGTAATGCTGGTCGAATAGAGCCCCGGCTGGTTAAGGCGGGCGTACGACCGCGAAAGCGGTGGCGGGGTGCCCCCAGGTTCGTATGCCACGCAAAGCTCGGGATAGGCGAAGGCCCCTTGACGGCGCGCTTCGAGCGCCGGAGGCGTGCCTTGCTCCGCGTAGAGCTGGAGCGCATCCCGCAGGTTCCCCACCGAGGCATCGTAGAGGGCGCGGAGCTCGTCCAGCGCGGCGCGGACTTCCGGGAATCGTGTCGGCATCCGAAGTACCTATCCTGTCCCGGCCAGCAGGTCACCGGGCCCCTGCAAAACGGGCTAGCGCGCCTACCGCGGGCCGCGCCGCCATTCGATCGGGCCATCCCAACACGCGCGGTGTGGCGTGATCATTACAGAGGTCTGGAGCGAGGGCCATCACTTCGATCCGGGTTGGGGGGAGCAGGGTATCGGGCCAAGTTGACACTTTAGGGGTGACGGGGTGACACCGTCGCGGGGCTAGTTCACAAGAGTGTCAACTTGCGTGTTTTTCCCGGGGATCTGCGGAAAAAAAGTGTCAACTTGGAGGGGCCCACCACCCTCCCCGAGACAAGCTCGGGGAGTCGGCGCGCGCCACAAACGCCAATCCAACGATACGAAAGAGCCACTGCCGCCCTGGACCAGGCGAGCGTCTGTAGGAAAGCAGTTTTTGTTAATTCAAGGGCTTGTGCGGGTCATTCCCCTCGCTGAAGGATGATGGCGAGTTCCTCGATATCCAGGTCATGCTCCAGATCGTGCAGGACCTCGTCTTCGATCAGGCCCGCGCGATGAATGCGCAGAAGTTCGGCGCGTCCTGCGGCAAGGGTGCGCTGCTGCACCTCGAAATGCAGCCGAAAGCCTTCCGCATAACCCTCTTCGTCGGCCGCATAGCGTTGGACGATCTCAAGGCGTTTGCGGGATTCGTCGAGCAGGTTCGGGTGGATCAGGGTGCCGTCTGGAGCATAGGCGTGAACCTCCATCGCCTCCGCCCGCGCGCGCTCGATGGCCGCTTCGGTTTCGGCCATGCTCATTTGCGCTGGGGGATCCCGGTCCACCGGCTTCAGCATTCGGATCAGCCAGCCCAGAGTGGCGCCTTGCAGCACGATCGTGGCGAAGATCACCGCGAAGGCCGTCACCAACATCAGGTCCCGCCCAGGCATCGCCGCGGGCAAGGACAGCGCCACCGCCAGGGTTACCACTCCACGCATGCCGGTCCAGGACAGCACGGTGGCCTTTCTTGGGCCCAGCGGGCGGGGGTAGGTCATGCCCATCGCACAGAGCGCGTATTGAACGAGATCGGTGCCGAAGACCCACACGAAGCGCGCCACCGTCACCGCCAGTACCACGCCGATGATGGGAACCGCCATGGTCTGCGTGACGGCTTCGATGCCGCCGACGCGATCCAGCACGCCGCGCAGTGAGAAGCCGATGAGGATGAAGACCAGCGCTTCCAGCGTAAACACCAGCGTCTGCCATACGACCGCGCCGCGAAGACGGATGCGCGCCGGGAGGATGATGTGCTGGTACCAGCCCAGCACCAATCCCGCGATGACCGTGGCGATGACGCCGGAGACGTGAAGGGTCTCGGCGGCGATATAGGCGACCCAGCACATCAGGGTGTTGGCCATGATGATCAGGGTCGAGTCCCGCAGATGGCGCACCGCGAAGATCCAGAGCGCCGATACCGCCAGTCCCGCGGCCACGCCGCCGAACGCGTGCACGATGAAAGTCGAAAGGGCGGCGCCTGCATCGAAGACCCCGCTCAGGGCGGCGGCCACTGCGAAACGGAACAGCACCAGGCCGGTCGCGTCGTTCAGAAGGCTTTCCCCTTCAAGCAGGGCCGATAGCCGACGGGGCAGCGTTACGCGGTGCAGCACGGCGCGAGCCGAAATTGCATCGGGCGGAGAAACGATAGCCCCGAGCGCGAAACAAGCAGCCCACGGGAGACCGGGCACGAGCCAGTGCACCACGAGGCCCACCGCAAGCGTCGTGAAGATGACGGCGCCGATCGCGAGCGACAATATCCCCGGCAAATGGCGCCGAAAACGCCCCAAGGCCGTGTAGTAAGCGCCGTCCATAACCAGCGGCGGGAGAAACAGGACCAGCGCTAGCTCCGGGTCGAGTTCAACCGGCGGCAGGCCTGAAATAAAGGCCATCGCACCACCCCCGATGAGCAAGGCAATCGAGGGTGGAAAGCCCGCGCGTTGCGCGGCCCAATGCAGCGCGACCACGACAGCGAGAAGCGACAGAACGAGTTCGAAAGTATCGACGGGATGCATGAGCCCCCCTGTTCAGCTTTGGCCGGCTCTCACCCGGTTCTGTTCTGGCAAGCGTCGGCGTGACGGCTGCCTTTGCCGCCAGGCCGCTCACCCGGAAAAAGTTCTACAGACCCGGCTACTGCATCTACAGAAATGTTAAGATTGTTAAGGGTTTGCTTGCATAGGGAAAAACCCGCAGTGCGCGGGTCGTCTACCCTACAGCGCTTCGCGATGGATTTGGGCTTTCAACCAGCCCCGGTCTCAACTCAGGCGCGGTCGCCTCGCGCTGCTTGTCCTCTTCCAGCGCGCAGGATAGCGGCCTGGCGTTTGGGGCGTGGCGCCTCGGAGCCGCGGGTATTCTTGGGGATGCGATCCTCGCGGATGTCGGCCGGGACCCCGTCATCCCTGCCCCGGCAAAGACCTTCGCCATGTCGAGCCGATCGGCTCGTTCCACCAGTGACGAAGGCGGTCTTGCCTTCGACTGCCTTCACTGGCCGCTGAGCGGGAAGCTGCGGATGAAGAAGGGGTCTGGGCTCTTCTCCTTCAGGGCCGGGTCGAACAGGTAGTTGATCTTGCCCTCGGTGGCGTAGCCAGTGTTGCCAATGTGGGTGACGCCGGGTGAGGAATCGAGGCCGGTCTTGATCGGGGTGATGATCGCCCGGTCGCCTTCGATATCGACGTAGGTTACGCGATTGCCGGGGCCCTCTGCCTGGAGGAAGCGGTTGCCGCTGACGGGCCGCAGCGCGTCCGGGCCGTTCACGGGCTCGGAGAGGGTGAGGGTTGTCAGGCCTTCATAGGCGCCGCCGCCCTTGCGGTTGACCCGCTGGACCGTGTTCTTGCGCACGTTGTTGATGTACATCGCGCCGTCTGCGGCGAAGGCGATACCGTCAATTCCGACCAGTTCTGGATCGGCTGCGAAGACCGTCAGCTCGCTGCCACCCGGTGCCAGCGCGAAGATGCGCCCGCCCGAGGTGTCCGTTGCGAAAGTCGTCCCGCCGCGGTCGACGGCGATGTCATTGCAGATGATCGGCCCGCCGGTCGGAAAGTCATGGCTCGCCTTGAGTTCGCCGGTCTTGAGGTCGAACGCCTTGAGGCTCGACTTCGCGCCGGACTGAGGCGGACCGCCGAAGGGCGGGTTGTTGCAGACCAGGAGCACCCCGCGCGCATCGTCCACCAGCACGCCCAGCTGCGAGGTCAGTCCGTTCGCCGCGCTCGGCACGATCCACGGTTCGGCGGTGTCGCTTCCGGGCTTGGCGCGGTAGATCGTCCCCGGCACGCTGCCGGTGTAGATGTTGCCTGCCGCGTCGGCGGTAATGCTCTCGGGGTGGATGCGGCTGCCGTTGACGCGGATGTCGGCACTGGCCGACGACAGCGGGAGAATGACGCATCCCGCCGCCAACAGGGCCCCAAGCATCGCGCCGTTCTTCATGATCTCTCCCTCTCGCTTTTCTAGTCTTGGCAGCATCATAGAGCGCAGCGGACGGGTTGGAAGGGTGATTGCCGCAGAAAGTTCGCTTGAGGCTTCACAGGAGCGCTCGCGCCCGGCAAAGAACGGCAAAACAAGGGTATCGGGATTGGGGATGGGACGGGTGACGGACTTCACCGCTTCGAGGATGAGTGCGCGGGCGATTGCGGCCATCGCGTCGCTGGGACTCCTGGCCAACGGCATGGCGTTGAGCGCCGGGCCGGCCGAAGTGACCGGCGACACCATGCGCAATACCGATGCACCGGCCAGCGTGGGTGACTGGCAGTCCTACAGCCGCACCTGGGACGAACAGCGCTTCAGCCCGCTCAACCAGATCAACGATAGCAATGTCGGGCGCCTCGGCCTCGCCTGGTACGACGACCTCGAGACCTTCCGCGGCGTTCAGGCGAGCCCGCTGGTGATCGACGGGGTGCTCTACAACGTCAGCATCTACAACATCGTCACCGCCTATGACGGCAAAACGGGTCGAAAGTTATGGACTTATGATCCCAAGGTTGGCGCTGAGTGGGCGCGGCTGGCCTGCTGCGGTCCATCGGCTCGCGGAATCGCGGCGTGGAACGGCAAGATCTACATCGGCGCGCTCGATGGGCGTCTGATCGCGGTCGATGCCAAGACGGGCAAGGAAGTCTGGTCCGAGCAGACCTTCGACGACAAGGACGCCTATTCGATTACCGGCGCTCCGCGGGTCTATGACGGCAAGGTCGTGATCGGAAACGGCGGCGCGGACTACGGCGTGCGCGGGTTCGTGGTCGCTTACGACGCGGAGACCGGCAAGCAGCTGTGGAAGTTCTACACGGTGCCCGGCAACCCGGCGGACGGACCCGATGGCGAAGCTTCGGACTCGGCGATGAAGATCGCGCTGCCGACCTGGCATGGTGAATGGTGGAAGTACGGCGGCGGCGGCACAGCGTGGGACAGCTTCGCTTACGATCCCAAGCTCAACCTGGTCTACATCGGCACGGGCAACGGCTCGCCGCACATGTGGCACTTCCGCAGCGAGGGGAAGGGCGACAACCTGTTCCTCTGCTCGATCGTCGCGGTCGATGCGACCACGGGTGCGTACAAGTGGCACTACCAGATGGTCCCCGAAGAGGAGTGGGACTACACCTGCACTCAACCGATGGTGCTGGCCGACATGGAGATCGCCGGGAAGCCGCGCCAGGTCATCATGCAGGCGCCGAAGAACGGCTTCTTCTACGTCCTCGACCGGGCGACGGGTAAGCTGATCTCTGCCGAGACCTATGTGTCGGAGAACACCTGGGCGAGCCGCATCGACCTCGAGACGGGGCGCCCGGTGCTCCAGCCCGGCGCGCACAACACCACGACGCCGCACCTGATGAGCCCGAGCTGGCTCGCCGCGCATACCTGGCATCCGATGGCCTACAGCCCGCTGACGGGCCTCATGTACCTGAGCGCGCAGGAGCAGCCTTCGATCTATGCCCGCGCGGAGGATGGCGCGTTCAACTTCGTGCACCACCGCTCGAATAGCGGGCAGGGCTACGGCAACATGCCGGAACTGCGCGCCAAGCTGCAACAAGAGGCAAACGCCAAGGAGAAGGGCTATCTGCTGGCCTGGAACCCGGTGACGCAGAGCGAGGCCTGGCGCGTGCCCTATGCCCATCCGGGCTCGGGCGGCGTGCTGGCGACGGCGGGCAACCTCCTGATCCAGGGGACGATCGACAAGACGCTGGCGATCTATCGGGCCGACACCGGGGCCAAGCTCTGGGAGATGAACATCGACCAGGCGCCCGTGGCGGGGGCGATCACCTACATGATCGACGGCGAGCAATAT
The DNA here is from genome assembly GCF_018599195.1 of Croceibacterium selenioxidans. GTDB lineage: Bacteria > Pseudomonadota > Alphaproteobacteria > Sphingomonadales > Sphingomonadaceae > Croceibacterium_A > Croceibacterium_A selenioxidans. The sequence goes on from NZ_JAHFVK010000001.1 coordinate 491,619, forward strand.
ATTGCGATCAACGCGGGGTGGGGCGGATCACCGGTCTACAACCTCGGGCCGTTCCAGACCTCGACGGCGAAACTGCTGGTCTTCAAGCTCGACGCCAAGGGCGTGTCGCTCCCGCCTCTGCCACCGCCCTCGGCGCTCCCACGCCCGCCGATGCTGCGGGCCTCCGAGGCGCAAGTGGGTGAAGGCCGGGCGCTGTTCGGGCAGACCTGCAATCGCTGCCACGGCGACAATGCTGTGGGCGGGGTCAAGGACTTGCGGTTCATGACCGCGGACACTCATGCGAAGTTCAACGACATCGTCCTCAAGGGGCTCTACGCCGACAAGGGCATGGCGAGCTTTGCGGACGTGCTCTCGCCATCAGATGTCGAGGCGATCCACGCCTATTTGATCGCACGGGGCAACGAGGATTACGCGGACGCGTCCGCCAAGGCACAATAGGGGGATAATGAGGATGCGTGCGATTACTCGACTGGTGGCGGGCTGCCTCGTGCTCGCCGCGACGCCGCTGGCCGCCCAGGCTCCGGGCGAGGATAGCGCGGTGCGCATTCCCGCCTGTGACCGCGAATGCCTTATCGGGTTGCTCAAGGCTCACATGAAGGCGCTGGAAGCGCGCGATCCCTCGAGTCTCCCGCTCGCCGCCAATGTGCGCTTCGCCGAGAACAACGTGTTCATCCCGGTGGGCGAGGGGCTGTGGAACACGGTGACCGGCGTCGATGCGGTCGGCCTGGAAACCGCCGACCCCACCACTGGCAATGCCGCGTGGTTCGGCTCGGTCAAGGAGAACGGTGTGCCCGCGATCTACGCGGTCCGCATCCATGTGGCCGACGGGAAGATCGACGAGATCGAGAGCGTGGTCCACCGCAAGACCTCGCTCCCCGCGCCGTTCGGTGACGTGAGCAAGATGGTCCATGACCCGGAGTTCAATCAGGTCCTCCCCCCCGAGCAGCGCCGCAGCCGCGAGCGGATGCACGCGATTGCGGACTCCTACTTCGACACGGTCGAGGTCAACGACGGCCAGGTCTTCGCGCCATTCTCCGAGGACTGCGCGCGGCTGGAAAACGGCATCTCCACCACCGCCCCGCCTCCGGGCGGCGGGGGTGGCAACGCGGCGGCGATCGCCTCGGGCTGCCGGGCGCAGTTCGAACTTGGACTCTATCGCATCAACAAACGCATCCGCCGCGACTTCTTCATCATCGACGAAGAACGCGGCGTGGCCGTGGGCCGGGGCTTCTTCGATCACGCCAACGAGTGGGACCGTTACCTGCTGACCAATGGGCGAGAGATGAAGACGGCGCTCAAGTGGCCGAACTCGATCACGTTGCTCGAAGCGTTCCGGATCAAGGATGCGGAGATCCAGCGGATCGAGGCGGTGTTCACCTACGTGCCTTACTTCAAGCAGAACCCGTTCTGGGGCCCGGCCGTGGCGCCGTCCCACCAGCCTGACCCGGCCGCCTGCGACACGGCTTGTGTCGCGGCGAACACCAACGCGGTCATGCAGGCCTATCCCGTGCGCGGGCAGTGGCAGCAGCTGCCCTGGGCGGACAAAGTCGCCTATGCTGAAAACAGCGTCGGTATCCGCGTCAACGAGGGCATCTGGCAGGGCATCACCGCCATCGACGCCAAGCCGCTGGTCGTCGCCGATGCCCAGACCGGCAAGGGCGTGTGGATCGGCCGGGTGGAGGAGCACGGCCAGCCGGCCTGGGCCGCGATCACGGTTACCAGCGCAGGCCGCCAGATCGGCGGTATCGACGCTTTGATCCGGCGTAAGGAATACGGCACGCCCTACGTCGAGCCGCTTGCGGGACCGACGTTCGCCGTCGTCCCGCAAGGCAGGCGTACTTCGCGCGCGGCGATGATTGCGGGCGCCGAGGCGTTCCAGACTGCCATGACCGCCAAGGACGGCAAGGCTCCCGCCGGGCTGGCCGACAACTGCCGGTGGGTAGTGAACGGCCAGGACGTGGCTGCCTGCGCTCCAGCGTTCGGCTCGGCCCCGCTCGCGGCGATCGAGCGGATACGCGACAAGGAACTGCTCGCGGCCGACGAAAGCCGTGGCTTGATCGCCTACCGCCTGTTCGAAGATCTGCCCGCCAGCGGGGGAAGCGGATATCCGTTGACCTACCAGGTCGTGGTCCTGCTGCGCTTCGTCGACGGCAAGATTGAGCGCGTCGAGGCGTTCACGTCAGAGCTGCCCTACGGGATGAAGCCGCACGACTAGTCGGATGACCGTTCCGTGACGATCGGACAGAATAAGGGCCCGGGTGGTGCTTCCCCCGGGCCCTCTTTTGCGACCTTGGGCTCTTGACCCAATGAGCTGCGCGTCAGCGCATTGCGAGCGAGGTGGTCCCGAGGCTGCGCAACCCCCGACGGGCGGCCGAGCGCGAGTCGGTCCAGCGGCCATCCGAGAGTTCGAGCTGATACCCGACCCTGCTGGCCATCGCGGCCTTGTAGGCCGCTTCGGCCTTGGCCCACTGGCCGGTCTTCGCATAGGCGGTGCCGAGATTGATCAGCACAGCTGGATCGTTAGGCTCGTTGGCTCGCTGAGCTTCGAGAGTGACGATAGCCTCTTCGGCCCGACCCTCGATCAGAGATTCAAAGGCGACTTCCTTGACTTCGGTGACCACGGGTTCTGGACCCGGCACCGAAGTAACTGAATGCACGGCGATCACCGCCGATAGCACAAACATTGCAGCCATGGCTTTTCTCCCCGCTTGCTACCTGGCGATAGTGCGCCGGCTCAAATCCATCTGCAATGAAAATGTAATACTGTCATAAAAGTGAAATCATGAAAAAATGAATGAACATCAAGAGTCGTCATAAATGTAATATTTCGGACATATATCTATTTGGAGAAGTTTGAAAAAAAACTGTCACCTCCCGGTCCTAACTGGCGAGTCGCGAATTTCGAATCGCGCCATCCGCATTCCCGGATTTTTGAGGGGGACCGCTTCGTGACTAATATTTCTCGCTCGCTCGTTCTTGGCTGCAGTGTCCTGGCGCTGGCCGCCTGCGGTCCCGAGGACATCGCTTCACCGGGTACCGGTGGCAACGTCATCATCAACCCACCGGCTCCGGCGCCCAGCCCGTCGCCGACGCCCACGCCAACGGCGCCAGCCCTGGTGACTCCGGCCTCGGGTTGCCCGACCATCACCGATCCGCAGGGGCTTACCGACGCAGGCACGATTTCCGGGCCGACTGGCGAATGGCGCGTTTGCGACTTGCCCCACGTTATCCGCGCGTCGAGCACTCTGCCGCGCCTTCCCGGCGTCCTCTACCGCCTGAACGGCCGCGTGGACGTGGGTTGCGACGGCGGCTTCTCGGCCCCGACTGCCGGAGCGCCCTTCGCCACCTCCACCGTCGGATGCCCCACTGCCACGCTGACCAGCGACACCAACGTCAAGCTTACCATCGAGCCGGGCGTGATCCTCTTCGGCGGTACGGGCCAGTCCTGGCTCGCGGTCAACCGGGGCAATACGATCAGCGCCGTCGGTACGGCCACCCAGCCGATCATCTTCACCAGCCGCGACAACGTCCTTGGCCTCAACACGGACAACTCGCAGGGCCAGTGGGGTGGGGTCGTGCTGATGGGCCGCGCCCGTACAACGGATTGCACGACGGGTTCGGTCGCCGCGGGAACCTGCGAACGTCAGACTGAAGGTGCACCGGATCCGGCCCGCTTCGGCGGTGCGGACGACACCTACAATGCCGGCTCGCTGCGCTACGTGCAGATCCGTTATTCGGGCTTCGTCCTGGGTCAGAACGTGGAGCTCCAGGCTCTCACCGCGGAAGGCGTCGGCAGCGGTACGACCATCGATCACATCCACAGCCACAACAGCTCGGACGACGGTGCTGAGTTCTTCGGCGGCCAGTTCAACATGAAGTACTACATCGCGACCGGCGCCGACGACGACAGCCTCGACGTCGACACGGGGGCGCGCGTCAACGTTCAATATGCCCTGCTCCTTCAGCGCGACGGGATCGGTGACGCCCTGTTCGAAATCGACAGCAACGGCAACGAAGCCGACACACCGCGTACGAACCTCAAGGTGGCGAACTTCACTGCCATCCAGCGCCAGGCCAGCGTCAATAACGACAACAACGACCAGGCGTCGGCGCTCTTCCGCGGCAACTCGGACATCACTCTCGTCAACGGCATGATCATTTCGCCGAACAACGAGTGCGTCCGTCGTCACGGAACGGGATCGACTGCGCTGCGCAACACGCTGCTGGCTCGCTCGGTGGCACTGGAGTGCAACGCCACCAAGTTCATCGGCAGCGGCAGCACCGGCGTCGCCTTCACCGCGGCTGACGTTGCGGCGGTCTTTACCGGCAATAACAACAAGGACGCCTTCACCAACACTCTGACCGGCCTGTTCATCAATGGCGCCAATGAGACGGCACTGGTGGCGACCGATCCGAAGACCATCTCTTCGTTCTTCGACTCGACCACTTATGTTGGCGCGGTGAAGGATGCCGCGGACACCTGGTACGCCGGGTGGACCTGCAACAGCGCGCTGGCGAACTTCGGAACCGACAACTCGGGCAACTGCACCAGCCTGCCTACCATCTCGTAATGAACTGGAGGGGCGTGCCTCGGAGACATTCCGGGGCCGCCCCTTCGTCGTATCCGGGCCCGGCCCGGTCTTGTTTTTTGTTTTACCCATGGGGGTCCAGGTTATGACCACTGGCAAGAAGCTGGCGGGGCTGCTTCTTCTAACCACCGCGCTTACGTGCCCGATATCGGCATGGGCGCAGGATGCCGTTCCAGCGGCCGCATCCGAGGAAGCAGCCACTCCGGACGACGGCACAGCGTCTGCTCCCGCGGACCAGCCGGTCGAGGATACCGACATCTCGATCCCCGGCGGTGCGATCATCGTCACCGGGCGCATCAACCGCGATCCGACCCAGGGTGCGTCACAGGTTCTCTCGGTTCTCACGACCGAGCAGATCGCCCGCACCGGCGAAGGCAACATCGCCGGCGCGCTTGGCCGCGTGACCGGCCTGAGCGTGGTCGGATCGGGCTTTGTCTACGTGCGCGGCCTGGGTGACCGTTACTCGCTGGCCCTGCTCAACGGCTCGCCCCTGCCGAGCCCCGAACCGCTGCGGCGCGTGGTGCCGCTCGACCTGTTCCCGACTGGCGTCATCGCTTCCTCGCTCGTGCAGAAGAGCTACTCGGCGAACTATCCGGGCGAGTTCGGCGGCGGGGTCATCAACCTGACTACCAAGGCAATTCCGGCCGAAGCGTTCCTTACCGTCGGGGTCGGCGGGCAGTGGGACACCGAGACGACCAACCAGCTCGGCTACGACTTCTACGGCAGCTCGTCCGACTGGACCGGCTTCGACAACGGCCAGCGCGACATTCCGCCGGCCCTGCAGGCCTTCTTCGACAGTGGCGCCCGCATCAGCGACGGCACGGTCGATACGCAGGCAATCGCCCGCGAGCTGGTCAACGGCCGGAATGCGATCGTCCAGCGCTGGAAGCACCTTCCGCCCAACTACTCGATGTCGCTTTCGGGCGGCGACTCCTGGGAGGTGGGCGACGGGGAGCTCGGCCTCATCGTGGGCGGTGGATTCAGCAGCAAGTGGCTCAACCGCGATGCGATCCAGCAGACCTCGCTCAGCGCCGATCTCTCTACACTCGACAGCGATTTCCGCCGCGTGACGACCGACCAGCGCATGGTTACCAACGCGCTCATTGGCCTGGGCTACGAGTTCGGCGAACACACCATCCGCTGGACCAACCTGTTCATTCGCGACACGATCAAACAGGCGCGCCTGGCCCAGGGCAAGAAGGACGAAGGCGTCGCCGATTTCCTGCAGCAGGATACGGCCTGGTACGAACGGCAGCTGATCGACACCCAGATCGTCGGCGAGTTCCAAATCGCCGATCGCGTCGGGCTGGACGTTCGTGCGGGCTACGCGAACTCGCAGCGCGAAGCCCCGTACGAGCTCTCGTTCGAATATGTACGTTCGAATTCGGCGACCGATCCGCTCGGCGCCTACTTCGTCAACCGCCTGAACCGCAACAGCGGCTCGGCCGACATTGCGTTCTCGGACCTCAACGAGGACCTGTGGTCCGGCGGACTCGACCTGAGCTACGAGGTCATTCCCGAGGTGACCGTCACCGTCGGGGGCGCCTATCAGGATACCGCTCGTACCCAATCGCGCCGGGGCTTCCTGTTTGACGCTCCATCCACGTTCGAGCCGGGCGTTGGGCTGTTCCGCCCGGACCTGCTGCTGCAACCCTCGGTCATCGATTACTACGACATCGGCCTGATCGAGGAAGACGAAAGCACCCCGGAATTCCTCGCAGAGCTGACGACTTACGCCGCCTACGGCAAGGCCACGATCGAGTTTGCCGAAGGGGTCAGCCTCGACGCGGGCGTGCGCTTTGAATCGGCCGACCAGACGGTCACGCCGGTGCAGGTGTTCACCAACCCCAGCGGATCCTCCGCGAGCACCGCGCTGAGCAACAGCTACTGGTTGCCCGGCGCAACTCTCACCTGGGAAGTCCAGCCTGACCTGCAGTTGCGAGCGAGCGCTTCGAAGACCATCGCCCGGCCGCAGTTCCGCGAGCTGATCTACCAACCGTACAATGATCCGGAGAGCAACCGCGTCTACCTCGGCAACCCGCTGTTGGTGGACAGCGAGCTGTGGAACGGTGAACTGCGCGGCGAGTGGTATTTCGATGCCGACCAGCGCCTCTCGGTTGCCGGGTTCTACAAGAAGATCGATCGTCCGATCGAAGCTTTCGTGACCCAGCTTAGCGGTTTGCTGACCACCAGTTACGCCAACGCGCCGGAAGCTCGGCTCTACGGCGGCGAGATCGAATTGCAGAAGTACTTCGACTTCGCCCCCGGTACTCTTCCGGGCGACCGCCGGGTTGTCGTCATCGGAAACTACACTTACACCCAATCGGAACTGAAGGTCGGCGCCGACGATACCACTGCGGTTTATGCCGCATCGTCGAGCCTGGCGACCGACTACTTCCGCGACGGTTCGCCGCTGACTGGGCAATCGGACCACATCGTCAACCTTCAGGTCGGCCTCGAGCATCCCGACCGGTTGTCGCAGCAGACCTTCCTGCTGACTTACGCGAGCTCGCGCGTGGTGAGCCGCGGCCTCAATGGCACGCCGCCGCAGCCCGACGTGATCGAAAAGCCTGGCGTTCGCCTGGACTTCGTGGCGCGCGAGGGCGTGCAACTGGCCGGCAAGGAAGTGGAGTTCAAGTTCGAGGTCCGCAACATCCTCGGCACGGGTCACGAAGAGTTCCAGCAGGCGGGCGACAACCGCATCGACGTGAACACTTACGACATGGGCCGCCTGATCTCGCTGTCGGCGCAGGTGACGTTCTGAGTTCAACCCTCCTTGTGATCGCGACGCGGTCACAGGGAGGTGGCTTTCGCCGTAGGTCAGTGTCGGAGGGGCTGGCGCCGCATAGCCGGCTCCCTCCGCCGCTCGCTTGAGGTCGCGGGCGGCGAGTTTCCCATGTCCCGGCCCAGTGTAACCTTTGCGCACACGCATTTCGGGGTTTCGGAACTCCCGGGGTGACGCCTTTTTCGGCGGAATTCCGCGGTGCTTCGAAAAACCCGTGTAACCTTTCAACGCACCATTGAGCTTGGCGTTGAACGCGCCGGGCGAGGAAGGCGGGAAGGGCACCACAAGTCTATGCGATGCCTAAGCCTTTGTAGGAAAGTTGTTTTTCCTTAGGTCACGTCGAGGCAATAGCCGACCATCCTGATGGTGCGGATCGCGTCGCCCATACCCGCTTCCTGCAGGGCAGGGCGCAGGCGCTTCATCCACACATCGACCGTGCGCTCGCCGATATGGGCATAGCCTTTGCCCAGGCCCTTGATGATGTCCTGCCGCGAGTGGGCCTTGTTGGGATTTTCGGCGAGGAAGCGCAGCAGCCGGAACTCGTTGGGGGCAAGCCGGATCGGGTTGCCGCGCCAGCGAGCTTGAAATGCCACGAGATCGATCACCAGGCCGCCGGCAACCACCGTACGGGCGGCATGATGATCCTGCCGCTCGGAAAACAGCGCCAGCACCCTGTCGAGCACGCGCGTACGATCGAGTGGACCGACCATGTAGTCGTCGGCCCCGGCCTTGAGCGCGCGGCGGTTGTCCTCGGGATCGTCTTCTTCGAGAACGAGCGTCAGGTGGGCATAGGCCGTGCGCGGATTGGCGCGCAGGCGGCGGCACATCTCGAGACCGGATATACCGGGAAGCGCCCAATCCACGAAAGCGTACATGGGGCCTTCGACAAGCCGCCTGGGAGTGTCCTCGACCAGCAGGTCGAACGTGAACGTGACGCCTCCGTGCTGGAAGTCGCCCTGAGGTCCCCCAAGCGGGCTGGTAGTGAAAATGTTGACCATGATCATACGCCGCTCATTCCCGGTTTTCAGGACCGGAATGCCGCAGGGATATGACGGGCATGTTACGGATGTGCGAGGTTCATCCTCCTCCAGTGGGCTGGGGGAGGTTCTGCGCACTCAAGCGTTCTTCAGCGTCCTGCCGATTTCGATGAAGTCGGCCCGGACCCGCCCGAGCATCTCGCTGTCGAAGGAGATGACGCTGTCGAGGATGGTCCTCTTCGCCGCCCCGTAAAGCTGCATCAAGGCCGGGGCGAGCGGCGCGGATTGGTCCACGCCCATCTCCAGCGCGATGAGGGCCGAAAGGGCCCGCGAAAGCGCCTTGCTTCGGGCCGCAGGGTCCGGCCGCTTGTTGGTGATGAGCGCAAGACCCAGGCCGCCGACGACCTGCTCGATGCAGATGCGGACGAGGTCGCCGGGATCGCCGATGCCCTGGATACGGGCTTCGATTTCGCTGCGACGATAGGCTTCGCGCGGGTCGGTGAAGGCCAGCATCAATCTTTCCCGGCGTTCCAGGACTCGATCTGCTGCTTCAGGAAGCTCAAGGTCGATTGCGAGGTGCTGATGCGGGTGTCGGCCTTGGCGAAGCGGCTCACCAGGTTGGCGCGCAGGGTTTCCTGCTGATCGGCCAGCTTGGCGCTCTGTTCGGTGATTTGGGTCGACAGCTTCTGGTATCGGGTGATCGATCCGCCGAGCGAACCCGGATCGGTCGAGGTGGTGGCGGCACGGGCGACCTTGTCGATTGTCGAATAGACACCGTAGAGGCCGGTCGTGAACATGGCAGCCACACCGGCGGGATCGCGAGTCAGCGTGGCCTGCAGGCGCGTCGTGTCGAGCTTGAACGTGCCGTCGCGCTGGATGGCGAGGCCGAGATCCGACAGCGTTCGCGAGCCTTCGGCCCCATTCGGCATGACGATCTCGCCCGCCAGCTTCGACAGCTGCTGCTTGAGCCTGCGGGCGCCCGGATCGCCTGCGAGATCGCCGGACGTGGGATCGGTCGCCGCCTTCAAGTCGCCGGCGATCTCGTTGAGCGCGTCAACGAGATCCTGCATCGCGGTGGCGATCGTGCTGGACGGGTTGGAAAAGGTGATCTTGGTCGGCGATCCGGCGTTCGTACCGGTCAGCGACAGCGAGAGGCCCGGCGCGACGTTCGAGATCGTGTTGCTGGCGCTGGTCATGCTCAAGCCGTCGAGCTTGAACGAGGCATCGCTTGCGGTGGCGAGGAGCCTGGAGGAGGCGCCCCCAGCGGAAGGGTTCCAGGCCAGCGCGGCTAGCCCTTCCTGGCCGGCGGTTTCCGTAGCTTCGACGATGAAGCCGTTCTGGGCCCCGTCGGGTCCCTTGAGCACCAACTGGGCACCAGAGCTCGTCTGCGCGACATAAGCGGTGACGCCGGAGCTCTTCGCGTTGATGGCTGAAGCGATGGTGGACAGCGTTGCGCCGGTCGGAATGTCGATTTCCACCGCGGCCTTGGTGCCTTCGGTGAATCCCGCCGCGGTCGTTGCGCCGAAGCGCAAGGTCAGCTTGCCCGCACCGACAACCGTCGTGCTCGAGGCAAGGGCCGGGCTTGAGAGGGTCTGCGAGCTGGCGAGCGCCAGAACCTCGAGCGAATAGGTGCCCGATCCTTGGGTTCCGCTCGGGCTCGAGGCGGTCGCCACGCTGCCGTTCGCAACGCTCGGCTGCGGCGAAAGGTCGCCCACGCGCACACGCTCGCCCATCGCGGAGGCGAGCTGGGTCAGCATGTTCTTGATCGAGGACGCGGAAGAGATTTGCTGGCTCAGCAGGTCCTTCTTGGCCGCCAGCCTGTCGTTGCGCAGCTTGAATTGCGTGAGGGCAAGGTTGTTGGCCAACGCGACCATGTCGACGCCGCTACCGGCACCGAGGGCGCTTACGATGGAACTGGTTTCGCTCATGAATGGCAGAACGGCTGGCGAGGGTGAGGATTAAGGGGAAAATTCCTCCGCGTTACGGGGAGGATCTTCGCTACGAACCCAACCGTCCTTCCGCGTCGAAGCGCAGTTCGAGCGGCACGTCGATCGCGGGGAGGCTCGGCATTTCGCCGCGCTTGAGCGAGTAGACGAAGGCCAGGACCGAGGCGAGGGCGCCGTAGAGCTCCTCGCGGATCGTCTGGTTCTCGCGGGTGGTGAAGTAGACCGACCGCGCGAGTTGTGGCAGTTCGATCATCGGCACACCCAGTTCGTGGGCCAGTTCGCGCATGGCCATGGCCTTTTCGCCGCGTCCCTTGGCCAGGACGATCGGAGCTGAAGCCTTTTCCGGGTCGTAGGTCATCGCCACGCTGAAGTGGGTCGGGTTGGTAAGGACGAACTGCGCTTCGCGCATCGCCGGGGCGACGCCACCCATGGCGATCTCGCGCTGGCGCTGGCGACGCATGGCTTTCGCCTCGGGCGAGCCTTCGGCCTCCTTGTTCTCGTCGCGCATGTCCTGGTGGCTCATCTTGAGGCGCTGCATGCGGCGGACCCACTGGATCGGCACGTCGATCAGCGCGATCGCGACCAGGCCTGCGGCGAGGGCGAAGAGCAGGCTGATCAGCGCGCCCCATCCGGCCTGAAGCTGTTGCGACAGGTTGCCCTTACCCATGCCCGCGATCGTTTCGAGCCAACTGCTGCCCCAATAGAACGCGATGCCGCCGAGCAGGGCAATCTTGAGCAGGCCTTTGCCCATCTCGATCACCCCGGTCATGCCGAACATACGCTTGAGACCCGACAGCGGATTGATGCGCGAGCCCTTGAAGGCGATGTTGGAGCCGACCCAGCGCCCGTCGGAAAAGCCGAGTTGCGAGACGACCGTGAGCAGCATGATCGGTACCGCCAGCGAGGCGAGCGGCGGGAACACCGACAGCAGCAGTGAGATGAGCGTCGAGCCGACGCTGAAGTTGTCGATCGCGTTCCGGTCGAATGTCAGACCGCCGCGCAGGGCGTCGGCCATATCGCCGAGAAGCCAGGGCCCGGCAAAGGCGAGCCAGGCGGCGCCGAACAGCATGACGGCAGCGGTCGACAGTTCGCGCGAGCGGAGGACGTCGCCCTTGGTGGCTGCGTCGCGGCGGCGCTTCTCGGTTGGCGCAAAGGTCTTTTCGCCGGCGCTCTCGCTCATCGGATCAGCACTTCCTCGACTTGTTCGAGCGAGACTGCGGCGACACCGGTAAGCTGGTCATAGATCATCGGCGCGGCGAGGATCACCGCGGTGATCCCGGCCAGCACGCCCGCCGGAAGGCCGAGGGCGAAGAGGTTGAGCGATGGCGCGGAACGGCTGAGCACGCCGGTGAGGATCTGCACCAGCAGCAGTACCAGCGTCACCGGTAGCGCGATGCGCACAGCGGTTTCGAGCATGGTGCCGGCGAACGAGGCGATCAGCGCAAAGCGATCGGCGCCGAGCCAGGTCTCTCCCGGCGGGAAGGCGTTGTAGCTTTCGACCACCAGGTGGATCCAGTGGAGGTGCGCCCCCGTCGCAAGGAAGATAAGCGTCAGGACGATGGTGAAGAATTGCCCGAAGGCAGTGGTTTGGCCCCCGCCGCTTGGGTCCGCCGCCATGGCCATGCTCATGCCCATGCCGCCGCCGATGAGTTCCGCTGCCACGACCGGAGCGGCAAAGGCGATCTGCAACACGAAGCCCAGCGAGACGCCGACCAGGACTTCACCGAGAACCGCCAGCAGGCCCTGCACCGAAAATAGCGCTTCGGGCACTGGGATACCCGGCATCCAGGCGGCTACGAACACGGCGACCGCGCCGGTCGCACAAGTGCGTACGGTCACCGGGATGATCGCAGCGCCGAAGATCGGCGCCGCCATCATCGCGGCTCCGATCCGGGTCATCAGGAAGACGACGCGCCAGAACTCGGTCTCGAGGGCGCCGAAGCCGAAGTCGAGGGCGATCATTGGCCGATGCGGCTTATCTCTGCGAAGATCTCTTGCATGAAATCACCCAGCAGCGTCATCATCGACGCGCCGAAGATGACCAGCACGATGGCGATCGCGGCAAGCTTCGGGACAAAGGTGAGGGTCTGCTCGTTGACCGAGGTCGCGGCCTGGATCAGGCCGATCACGAGACCCACCGCAAGGCTGGCGAGGAGCACCGGCGCCGCGAGCAGCGCCGTGACCCACAGCATCCTGTCGGCGAGCGCAAGCAGGTTGGAAAGGTCGTCCATCGCTAGACAAAACTCGCCGCGAGGGAGCCCATCAGCAGCGCCCACCCGTCGACGAGGACGAAGAGCAACAGCTTGAACGGCAGGGAAACGAGCATCGGCGACATCATCATCATGCCCAGCGACATGAGGACGCTGGAGACGACGAGGTCGATGACGAGGAACGGCAGGAACAGCATGAAGCCGATCTGGAAGGCGGTCTTGAGCTCGCTGGTGACGAAGGCCGGCAGAAGGATCGAGAAGGGCACATCGGCGGAAGACTGAAACTTCGGCGCCTTGGCCATGTCGGCGAACATCGCCAGGTCGGTCTTGCGGGTCTGGCGGATCATGAAGCCGTGGAATTCGGTACCGGCCGCCGCGATCGCCTGTTCAGCGTTGATCTGGCCGGCGGAATAGGGGGCGAGCGCGTTGGCGTTCACTTTCTCCAGCGTCGGCGCCATGACGAACAGCGAGAGGAACAGCGACAGACCGATCAGCACCTGGTTCGGCGGAGACTGCTGCAGCCCCAGCGCCTGGCGCAGGATCGCCAGCACCACGATAATGCGGGTGAAGCTGGTCATCATCAGGATCAGGGCCGGCAGGATCGTCAGCAGACCCATGACCAGCAGCAGCTGGAGCGACAGGCTCAGCGGTTCGCCACCTGCACCGGCCATGTTGCTGAAAGCGCGGTCGAGCGCGCCCGGCATGGCCGCCGATGCAGGAACGGCCTGCGCGACAGCCGCCTGGGCGTAGGCCAATTTCGGAAGGATCAGCGCGACGAGCGCCGAAAGGGAGGCAAGACGCTTCACGCTGCGGTCTCCACGACTTCGCGAGCCGGCGCTTCGGCCAGCCGCGTGAGGCCATTGCGCGAAGTCGAGACGAGGATCTCGCGGCCATGGAATTCGATCACCGCCAGGCGCATCGTGGGGGAGAGCATGGTCGTCTCCACGATCCGCACCGCGCGGGTGCCGCCTTGCGGGCCGCCGAACTTGCCCTGCAGTCGCTGGGTCAGCTTGAGGCTGCCCCAGATCATCCCGCCGATCAGCGGCAGGAGCAGGAACAGCTTGAGGATATACCAGCCCACTGGGATTACGCCTCGAGTGCGGGTTGGGCCGGTCCGACCAGCTCCAGGATGCGCAGGCCGAAGCGGTTGCCTTCGGCCACGACTTCGCCCCGGGCGATCAGCTTGCCATTGACCTTAACGTCGAGCGGTTCGTCGACCAGGCGATCGAGCATGACCACGCTTTCCTCACCGAGCGCCAGAACATCGCGCAGGTGCAGGTCGGTGCGACCGAGCTCCACCGTCAGGCGGACATCGATGTCCTGGATCAGGCCAAAGCCCGGAGCTTGGAATGTCACTGTGGGTCCTTTCGGGTAAACATCGTCGTGGTCAGTTGCAGGGCAGCCCGGTCTTCGAACTCACCCACAGTTCCCTTTGCAATGATCGTGCCACCCACGCGCAGCGGAACGGCGCGAGCGACCGGGATCGGAATTGTCTGCCCCGGAGCGAAGGTCGCGAGGCGGCTCAGCGGGATGCGCATTTCGGCGAGAACCGCTTCGACCGACAGCGGAACGCTGGCGAAGGGATCGTCGAGCGGCCCCATCTTGCGACGCTCGCGGCGCTTGGGCGAGGACGGCGCCGCGACGATCGAGGGCAGGGTTTCCGCCTTCGTCGCCACCGTCATCGTCCATGGCTTCAAGCTGCCGTCGTCGATCTCGAGGGTCAGGACTACGAGCGCTTCCGCCTTACGGTACGGGGAAATCGTCGAGTACGAGCAGTCGCGCTCGGCGATCGTCAGCGGTCCGAGGTCGGTAACCAATTGACCGAGCGCCTCGGTAACCATTTTCTCCAGGCGCTGGGCCAGGAGGTCGGCCGAGAGCGGCAACACCTTGGGCAGGGCCTCGGTCAGTTCTCCCGTGCCGCCGAACGTCCGATCGAGCTGGGCGAGGATCGCCGCGCCGTCGATAGACAGAAGCAGGCGGTGCGAACCTTCTTCCGGTCCGAGGAGAGAATTTGCCGCCAGCGGCAAAATCTTGCCGGCCAGGTCGCCACCATTCATGCGGACTGCGCTCTCTACCCGCACTTCAGGAGCCTTGCCGCCGGAAAAGGCGGCGAGGGACGGAGCGATTGCGCGCGCCAGACGTTCGCCGAGCCGCCCGAACTCGGGCAGCAGGTCCACTTCCTCGCCACGCTGGCGGAACAGCGCCTCGCAGTGACTTACGGCAAGGCCAGCGGCCTTGAGGGTGCGTTCGGGTTTCATTGGACGATGAAAGTCAGGAAGTGGACATTGTCGACGCCACCGAAGCCTTCGGCCTTTTCCAGCACGTCGTTGATCGCCGCGGTGAGGCGCTTCTGCAGCTGGGCCTTGCCCTGCGGCGTTTCGACTTCCTCGGCGCTGGAGTTGGCGATCTCCACCAACAGGCGCGAGCGGATCGCCAGCTGGTGCTCGGCCAGCCACATCAGCACACGCCCGTCATAACGGGTCGAGGCTGCAAGGCTCAGCTGCACCAGGCCGTCGGAATTGCGCAGGTTGGAGGTGAATTCTTCGGGAAACCGGTAATAGGCGGTGCGGTACTTGCTGCCACCGTCGCCATAGACCAGTTCGGCGCCGCCTTCTTCTCCCTTGGCGGGAGCGGGAGCGTAGGGATCGTCCTCGCCCTTGCGGACGAGCTTGGGCTTGTTGTCCTCTTCGCCATGGCCCTTTCCGATCACGCCGGTCTGGACCAAAGCGAAGGCACCACCGCCGCCAGCCGCGACGAGGACGATCCCCAGGCCGATCATCATGATCAGGCCCTTGCCCTTCTTCGGCTTCTCTTCACTGGTCTTCTTGCTGCTCATCGTGTTCCTCGAATGTCCGGAGGTGGGGGCGCTCAGGCGAAAGTGCCGGAGCGGGATTCAGATTGGGCGAGGTCATCACGCTGCCGGGTGCTGTCGCGACGGCCCTGGCTGTTGCGCTCGCCCTGAGGGCGGGTCTCGCCGCCCGAGCCGGTACCGGCTCCGCGATCCATGGGGCTGTCGCGGTGCTGGGTGCCGGAGCGGGAGGCGGCGTTGTCCTGGTTGCCGGCGGTGGCGCTGTCGGCCTGGACGGCGGCGGCAACCGCGCGCTTGAGGTCGGGGTCCGATCCAGCCAGCTCGACCGAGAGATGACCGTGAACGGTCTGTTCGATACGGATCGAGACTTCGCCAAAGTCGGCATGGTCGATATCGATCGTAGCCTGAGCAGGCATAAGCGCTTCGCGGGCGGCGACCAGCCGGTCGAGCGTGGCGCCGATGTCGACAGCGTTCGCGTTGTGCAGCGACGCGACGTGGTTGGTGGCGTGATGCGTCGCGGCCGTCGGCGCGTCCGGCGAAGCGGCCGAGAACTGCGGTGCCAGCGGCTGTACGACCGGCGCGTCCGCCCGAGCCGCCAGGGCCGGGCTCGCCGCCTTGGTGGGTGCGGTCGTCGCGACGGCTTCGGTGGCTTCGGCTGCCGGAGTTTCCGTTGTGGCCGGGCTGTCCACGCGAACGGTGAGGGAGATTTCGGTTGGCGCTGTGCGGCGATCCGGCTTCGCCGGTTGCTGGAGAACGGGGAGCGCGTCCGCAACCACCGGCGGCGGCATCTGCGGGCTCACCGTCGGAGCCGACTTCGCCGGGACGGCCGGCAGCTCAGCGACTTCGTCGGTTGCGGGCAATGCCGCGGCAGGAAGGCCCGCGAGGACGAGCTGCATCATCTCGGGCGTCAGGGCGACGGGCGCGTCCTTCTCGTCGGTCTCGGTGGCTGCCAGGTCGGTCTCGCCTTCGCCTTCCGGCGACGTCGGCAACAGGCCCGGCAAGATTTTGCCGCCGGCAATTGCCGCACCGGCAACGGGAGAGGCGAGAGCCTGTTCTACCGCAGTGGCGGGATCGGCTGCCTTGTCGGAGGAAGTGGCGATGCCGGAGAGCGTGGAGAGCAGGTTGCCGAAGCTGGCGCCTTCCTCGGATACGCCTTGCGTTAACCCGCTTTTCTTACCGCCGGCGATCGCCTGCAGCGCTGAGGAAAGGGTCGACGATGAAGAAGCAGTAGAGAGCATAGTCTTGGCCGTTCACCATTGTTTGCTCTCTGCTAATCAAGTTCCGTGCCAGTTTGCCTCGTGGTCGGCAGAACGGGCCGGTTATTGCGCTCGTCCAGCAGCCGGGCGAGGCCACGGCGCTGTTCTTCGGCGTGCTTCTGGCGGCGGTCGGCCGAGGCGAGGTCGGCCAGACGGGCGTCGGCCTCGACCCGTGCATGGTCTGCCTGCTTGGCTGCGGTGATGCCGAGCGCGTGCAACTGCGCGGAGAGCATGACGACACCGCGCAACTCGTCTCCGTCGGCGACGGAGGAGCGTCCAGAATAGGCCTGCCCGAGCAGCATCGTCCGTTCCGAGATTCCCGCGAGGCGTGCGCGACGGGCCTCGGCCTCGTAGGCCTCGGCCGCGACCTTGCGCTTTTCGGCAGTGCGGACGCGTTCGATCAGCTTGGCGCGCTTGAGGCGCCCGCGATCAGCCATCATGGCCGATCAGCCGCGACAGTTCCGCAAGGGAGGATTCCAGCGAGACCAGGTCTCCGGTCGGCTGGCCGAGAAACTTGGTCAGGTCCCCGTGCATGGCGATGGCCCGATCGACCAAAGGATCAGCGCCAGGGCGATAAGCACCCATCAGCACGAGATCGCGGTTACCTTCGTAGGCCGAGCTCAAGGCGCGAAAGCGGCGCGCCAATTCGGCGTGCTCGGGCGGAACGATGTCGTTCATCACGCGGCTGAGCGAGGCGGCGACGTCGATGGCTGGGTACTGTCCGCGCTGGGCCAGATCGCGCGAGAGCACGATATGGCCATCGAGGATCGAACGGGCGGTATCGACCACCGGATCGTTGTGGTCGTCACCATCGGCAAGGACCGAGTAGAGACCGGTAATCGAACCGCCGCTTTCCGCGGAATTGCCAGCTCGCTCCACCAGCTTGGTAATCGTTGCGAGAGCCGATGGAGGATAGCCGCGCGCCGCGCCGGGCTCTCCGAGGAGGAGCCCGATTTCGCGAGCCGCGTGGGCGATGCGGGTCAGGCTGTCGATGATCAGCAGGACGCGTTTGCCTGAGTTGCGGAAATGCTCGGCCAGGGAGGTCGCGAGCAAGGCCCCGCGCAGGCGCAAGTTGGGCGCATGATCGGCGGGTACGGCGACGACCGCGGTGCGCCCGGCCTTTTCGCCGTGCATGTGACGTTCGACGAAATCGGATACTTCGCGGGCGCGTTCGCCAATCAGGCCTACCACGACCACGTCTGCCTGGGCACCGCGGGCGATCATGTCGATCAGCACCGACTTGCCGACACCCGATCCGGCCATGATGCCGACGCGTTGCCCGACGCCGAGCGTCATCAGCCCGTTGATGGCGCGGATGCCGATGTCGAACGGCTCCTTGACGCTGGCGCGGTCGAGAGCGCCCGTACGGACGCCCCCGGCTGGCCAATCGATCTTGCTGCGCAGTGCCGGTCCGCCGTCGATCGGCTTCCCTTCGCCATCGACAGCGCGCCCGAGATAGGCAGGCCCGACGGGCAGCATGCCCGGCGCGCCTTCAGGACGCACGCGAGCGCCAGGACGCAGCAGCACTACGTCGCCGAGCAAGGTCATCATGGTGCGACCATTCCGAAAGCCGATCGTCTCGGCGGTCAGAGCGGAACCTTTTCCGTCGTCGATGCGGCACAGGGCGCCGACCGGGACCGAAAGCCCACTGACCTCGATCAGGCCGCCATCACAGGCCGTGACCAGACCATAGCGCTGCGGTCGAAAGTCGACCGAGGCGTCAGCGAAATCGCTAAGAACGGAGTCGATCTGGCTCAGCATTCGCGGAACGCCTCGAGCAGCATGCGGCGCCAGTGCGCTGGGCCGTCCTCGATTCCGCCGTCGGCGGTTTCGATCCGCAGGCCTCCGCGCTCCACGCTGGGATCGCCCTGAACCTTGAGGTCCTCGGGCAGGCGCTGGCGCACGAGTTCGAGGTCCTCCGGATTGAGCAGAACGAGCTTCTCATCCTGGGCGCGCTGCAACATCGAGACGGCTTTCTCGGTGCGCCTGGCCAGTCCCTCGGGATCGATTGCCAGCGGGATGACGGCTGCTTCGCACAGGGCATGGACCGTCTGGCGCAGGCGCTCGGTCAGGTCCGCGGCGGAACTCTGGTCGAACAGGGCGAAAGCCAGTTCGATCTTCTTCCGGGCGGCTTCGCGTTCAAGGTCGAGCCGCTCCGCTTCGACTGCCGCGGCCGCCGCGCCTTCGCGCAATCCGCGTTCGTAGGCCTCGACGACCGGATCCGGCGGAGCGTCTCCCTGGACGACGGGAGCTTCGCCGAAAAGGACGGAAAAGCGCGGGTCACGGGCGAAAACGGCAGGGCGGGCAAACTCTTCGAACGACATGCTAGACATATTCGTCTCCGCCGTCGCCGAGCGAGATCGTGCCTTCGGTGGCGAGGCGCTTGGCGGTCGCGATGACCGATTGCTGTGCCGTGAGCGCATCGGCCTTCTTGACCCGGCCGCGCGCCTCGATTTCGTCGCGCACGCCATCGGCCGCACGGGCAGACATCGCTGCGAAGAACGGCTCGCGCTCTTCTTCCGTGATGCCCTTGAGCGCGTCGATCAGCACTTCGTTCTCGATCTCGCGCAGCAGTTGGCCCATCGTCTTGGCGTCGAGCTTGAAGAGATGTTCGAACTTGAACATCTCGTTCTCGAGTTCCTTGGCGAGCTTTTTGTCGACCTTGGTGATCTCTGGCATCACGCGCTTCTCTACGGCCTTGACCGCGGCGTTGATGATTTCCGCCGCTTCGCGCACTCCGCCCATCGAGAGCGGGACGCGGCCATGGTTCGTGGCGATCCGGGTCGAGAGCATTTCTTCGAGCATGACCAGTGCTTCGGGCGCGATCGGGTCGAGTCGGGCGACACGCTGAATCACCGGCGCCTGAACGGCTTCCGGCAACCCGGCCAGCACTTGCGCCGCAACCTGGGGATCGAGCTGGAGCAGCAGCACCGCAATGGCCTGGGGATGCTCTTCCTCGATCAACGAGATGATCACGTCGGCGTTGAGCCAGCGGGCAAGCTCGAGAGTCGGGCTCTGCTGCTGCCCGGCGTCCGGGGCGATCCGGCGCATGAGGCTGTTGGCCTTCAGCTCGCCGACTGCTCCGGTCATGATCCGGCGGACGTCTTCGGAGCGATCCTGCGCCGGCAACCCACCCTGCGAGGCGCTTTCGGCAAAGCCGGTCAGCGCGTCGGTGATGGCCGCGGGGCCAAGCTCGCCAAGGCCAAACATCTTCGACCCGAGCTGCTGCAACTCTTCCGGCGACAGCCGTGACAGCAGGCCCGCTGCGTCTTCTTCTTCGAGCAGCATGACCAGGATCGCCGCGCGTTCCGCGTCGGGCAATCTATCCAGAACGTCCTCGCTCATCGGGCTGCCTCCGCATCAGGCCGATTACCCGCCAGCATTCGTTTCAGGGCGAGTACGGCGTCGTCGGGCTTTTCACGTACGATGCGTCGGGCAAGGTCGATCTGTGCGGCGAGCTTCTCGCGCTCGGATTCTTCTTCCGCCGGTGCAGCTAGTGCGGCGACGTTTCCGGCCGGAGCCAAGGCTGCGATCTCCCCGCTACCTTCCTCGGCTTGCGCCTTTGCCTTGCCGGTCAGCGCCTTCATGAGCGGGCGAACCGCCAGCAGCAGCACCAGCAGCACGACAACCAGAGCCACGCCGTTGCGCAGGATCATCGCGAACCAGGAGGTTTCCCAAAAAGGCAGCGCCTCCGCATCGACGACTTCGAAAGGACGCACCATGACCGCGACCTGATCGCCACGGTTGGGGTCGATGCCCACGGCCGCGCCGATCAGCTGTTCGAGCTTCTTCATCTCCGCGGCGCTGGTGCCCTTCATCGCCTCTTTGCTTAGCGCGACGGCGACGGTCAGGCGGCGGATATTGCCCGGCGCGTTGTTCGACACGGCGACTTCGCGACCGAGTTCGTAAGTGCGCGTCGCGCTGCTTTCGCCGGTTGTCGGATTGGCCGGTTGCGGGACAGTGCCCAGGGGCGCGCCAGGCTGCACTTGGGTCGGGGGAGGCGGGCTGTTCGAAAGGACGCCCGGTACACCCACGGCGCCTGAGCCGACCGTCTGGCTCTGCTGCTCGGTTTCCCGGCGGATCGAGCCGTCCTTGTCGTAGCTTTCGCGCGCCGAGGTGACCTCGTTCATGTCGAGATCGACCTGAATCTCGCTCGAGAAGTTGCCTTCGCCGATCATCGGCGTCAGCAGCTGGGCGACTTGCGCGCGGAGCTTATCTTCCATGCGCGATTGCAGGTTAAGGCGGTCCGACTTGTCGCTCGACGGTTCCGACAGCAGGCGGCCGTGCTGATCGACGATCCGCACCGCATCGACCGTGAGGCCTGGGACGGACGCGGCCACGAGATTGGCGATCGCGGTGACCTGGCTGTCGGCAAGCTGCCGACCCGGGGCCATCCGGACCATGACCGAGGCGCTCGGCGGCGCATCGTCGCGCACGAAGACGGAGCGGTCCGGCCGCGCGAGGTGGACCCGCACGGCTTCCACGCCGTCGATCTCCGCGACAGTTAGAGTGAGCTCGCGCTCCTGGGCGGCGCGCAGGCGATCGCCTTCGAGCGTCCGGCTGGCTCCCATCGGCAGGGAGTCGAGCATTTCCGCGCCGCTCTGCGGCATCGCCAGCGCGTTCTCCGACGCCACGAGCATGCGCGCCTTGTAGAGGTCGCCTTCGGCGACGGTCAGCGCACCGGTCGCGTTATCGATCGTGTAGTTGATCGAGGCCTTGTCGAGCGCTTCGACGACACCGGCCCGTTCGCTATCGCCGAGCGAGGCGTAGAGAACCCGCTGCGGCGGCGTCGAAAAGGCGGCCCAGGCAATGGCGACGAGACCGATGGCGGCCACCCCGGCGAACCAGGGCAGGGCCTTCCTGACGGGCGGCTGGGCGGCGAACGCGCTGACGCGGTCCATCGTCCCGAGCGAGGGATTGCGCAGCGGATCGAGCAGCGATTGCGGCCGCGCCGCCCCGCCTCCCCCGGCTGCTGGAATAAGGTCGCTCATCTAATCAAACCCCCATCCGCATGATGTCCTGGTACGCGGACAGCAGCTTGTTCCTGACTTGCAAGGTCGCCTCGAACGCGACGCCGGCTTCCTGACGGGCGAGCATGACCTTGGCGATGTCGGTCACCTCGCCGCGTTCGTAGCCTTCGCTCAATTCCGAAGCGTTCTTCTGGGTCGCGTTGACACCGTCGAGCGCGGTCTTCAGCGTGTCGGCGAAGCCGCCACCCGCCGGGGCGGACTCCTGCGGGGCTTCTGCCTGCCGGGCCCGGTGCAGTTCTTGCAGCAGGCTCGAACGGTCGATGATCTGCTGACGCATGGCGATGATCTGGGCGACGGAGCCGCCGCTGCCGATGCTATTGATAACGCTCATCGGCCGGCTCCCATGGCAAGGCCGGC
Source organism: Croceibacterium selenioxidans (assembly GCF_018599195.1). Lineage (GTDB taxonomy): Bacteria > Pseudomonadota > Alphaproteobacteria > Sphingomonadales > Sphingomonadaceae > Croceibacterium_A > Croceibacterium_A selenioxidans. The sequence goes on from NZ_JAHFVK010000001.1 coordinate 513,578, forward strand.
ATCACGGAAAGAAGCCAGGCGATAGCGCAGGGTACGCTCGCTGATGCCGAGCTGGCGGGCCGCTTCGGCGCGACGTCCGCCGCAAGCGTTGAGCGTTTCCATGATGGCGCGTGCTTCCGAGATCTGGACGATCTTCGACAGCTTTTCGCCGGAGCCTGCCTCTTCGTCTTCCGCCGCAGGGGGCTGGGAGACCAGGCGCACAGGACGGTCGAACACGATGTGCTCGGGCTGGATCATCGGCTGGCCGGCGGCCAGGATCTGGGCGCGGCGCATGACGTTCTCGAGCTCGCGCACGTTGCCCGGCCAGCCGTGACCACGGAGAGCGGCGAGGGCGGCATCGCTGATCCACGGGGCCGGGGCTCCGTCGGGCGAGTGGCGCAGGAGCAAGGCGAACGCGAGCGGAGCGATATCCGCCGGGCGTTCGCGCAGCGGCGAAAGGCTCATCGGGAAAACGTTGAGGCGATAGTAGAGGTCGGCACGGAAGCGGCCTTCCTCGACTTCGAGCGGAAGGTCGCGGTTGGCGGCGGCGACGATACGGACGTCGACCTTGACCGGACGGGTGGCGCCGACCGGGATCACTTCGCCTTCCTGCAGGGCACGCAGAAGCTTGGCTTGCAGCTGCAACGGCATCTCGGCGATTTCGTCGAGGAACAGGGTGCCGCCATCGGCGGCGCGGAAGAAGCCTTCGCTGGCGGAGTTGGCACCGGTGAAGGCGCCCTTTTGATGGCCGAACAGCAGCGCTTCGATCATGGTTTCGGGAATGGCCGCGCAGTTAACCGCGATGAACGGCTTGTCGCGGCGGTTGCTGCGGTTGTGAATGAAGCGCGAGAGGACTTCCTTGCCGGTTCCGGTCGGGCCGTTGATCAGCACTGGAATCTCGGTGTTAGCCAGGCGATCCGCCATCGCCAGTACCGACAGCGTGGTCGGATCCGCCGCCACCGGCTCGTGACGACCTGCGAGCAGGGCGACGAGGGCGGCGAAAGAGGCTTCCGCGTTGGGATCGTCATAAGCCAGACGAGCCCGCGTTGCCGTGCGGCTGAGGCCGCAACGATCGCTACGCGATACACTTACAGTCGAGGCGCGATCGGCCAACAGCCTTTCACTGTCATCCCCGACAGTGAGTGAGCGGCCCGGAAAAAGCGAAGCCGCCATTCCCGCAATCCGTGCCGCAAGGGCCGGATGATTTTTCTTGAACGCATCGGATGTTTCCAACGACCCCACTTCGAATACCCCCTGAACCGGTAACTCTTGAGGCGCTTTTGGGGCGGGGACGTGAAAAGTATGGCTAATTATAGGTGACGTATAAGTGCGTAAGTAACTTTACGTATTTTTGCCAAAATACGGATAGGGCGAGGCTCGCACGTAACCCGCCCGGAACTGTCGAATTAACTTTCTTGAAGAAATTTTTGAGTGCGCGGAAAAAATTTGCCGAAATTCGGCGCGCGTTCGCGAGAGGTGTTAAGGGATGGCGCAGGACGCGGTACGCCTGGCCTGGACGGCCGCCATCGCCCCCTCGCGCAAGAAGGAGGGAGCCCCGCAGCGCGCTTTGCAACGAGCTTTCTGAAAAGCCGGGCTTAAAATCCGCACCACTCCTGCCGGTCTTGTCCATGGCTGCCGCTTGCCAACGAACTTTTCTCGGCAGCGCACGAAGACTTGGGACCGTATCGAAGGAGCTTTCAAATGTCCGTTATCAACAGCAACACCAGCGCGCTGCGCGCCGCTTCCGCGTCGAACAAGGCCGACAAGGCCCTCGGCACCGCCATGGAGCGTCTGTCGACCGGCAAGCGCATCAACAGCGCCAAGGACGACGCTGCCGGCCTCGCCATCAGCAACTCGATGACCTCGCAGGTTCGCGGCATGAACCAGGCGATCCGCAACTCGAACGACGGCATCTCGCTGGCGCAGACCGCTGAAGGCGCTCTGCAGGAAGTCACCAACATGCTGCAGCGCGTTCGTGAACTCGCCGTCCAGTCGGCTTCGGGCATCTACAACGACGCCACCGACCGCGCTTACATGAACAAGGAAGTCACCGAGCTCAGCTCGCAGATCACCAGCATTCTGGCCGACACCGAGTTCAACGGCGTCAAGGTTCTCGCGGCTGGCGCCGGCGACACCTTCGACATCCAGACCGGTTCGAACAACGGCGACACCGTCACCCTGACGGTCGATGCCATCACGGTCGGCACGCTCGACGTTTCGACGGCTGCCCTGTCGAACACCACGCTCGACAACGTCGACGACGCTCTCGACGACGTTAACGGCGCCCGCGCTACGCTCGGTGCTGGTCAGAGCCGCCTTGAATCGGTGGTCAACAACCTGACCAACAACGTCAACAACCTGTCGGACGCTCGTTCGCGGATCGAAGACACCGACTACTCGGCTGAAACCACCGCGCTCGCCAAGGCCCAGATTCTGAGCCAGGCCTCGACCGCGATGCTGTCGCAGGCGAACCAGAGCCAGCAGAACGTTCTGTCGCTGCTGCGCTAATAGTACCGGACTTCACAGTCCCTAGCCGGGCCCGGCGCTCCTCGCGAGCGCCGGGCTTTTCTTGTTCTCGGGTCAGGAAAGACCCGGTTGCAGCATGCACTTCCGCTTGGGTGATTGCAGCGGCGGGAATCCGGGTTTGTGCCCATGGCAGGGGCAGCCTCGCGCTCTAGCATTCTTCGAATATCGAGGAGGCACGGAGACGAACATGACCGGCACCGACACTCTTGCGCGCCCCGCAACGGCGAGAGCCGATGGCGAGCTTCCCTACCCTGTCCGCCAGTTCACACCGGCCCATGCCGATCTCAAGAACGGCGCTGGCGTGCCGGCAAGCCTTGCCAGCGAACACTATGTCGAGGCGCTGGCGCGGGTCGTCTATGTCTGGGGGCACCCGCTCGTTAACACGGTCGGACGGACCAGCACCTGGGAACTAATGGAAGGTCACGGGCCGGGCATGGCGATGGGTCTCTTCCCCGGCTGCCCGAAGAACTGGATGGGCTATGTCGACGACTATCTTCCTGCCCAGCAGCGAAAGGTGGTCACGCCCAACAACGACACCATTTATGGCGCGTGCTTTGCCGACCTGGGTGAGGAACCGGTCGTCATCCAGACACCGCAGGACGTGCCGGAAGGACATTACTGGACGATCCAGATCGTCGATGCATTTACCACCGTAACCCACCAACTCGGCTCCGCGTCGCGTACGCCCGCCGGCAAATTCCTGTGGGTCGGCCCCGAATGGCATGGCGAGACGCCGCAGGGCTTCGTCGAGGTATTGCGCTCTCCGACCAACATCGGCGTCGCTATGGCTCGAAGCTTCGCCTCGCGAACGCCAGAGGGGAAGGCCCGGGCACGAGCAGTGCTCAATCAGATGGGGGCACTCCCGCTGAGTGCGGACAAACCCGGGCGGCACCAGTTCGATTGCGAAGCCAGCGCCCGCAACAAGGTCTATCCTGAAGGACTGAACGCTGCGATCCTGGCGGCCGACCCTGATCTGTTGCGCAACCGGCCCGTGCATGGTGAGACCTTTTGGGATGACCTGGAAAGGGCCCTCGATGCCAATCCCCTGGTTGGACCCGATGACGCGCCCATGGCGGCGCAAGCGCGGACGCTGATCGACCTTCGCAAGGCCGATCAGCGATGGAAGGCGCTGCTCGATCGCGCGGCGCTCACCGCGGATGCCGAGCTATACGAAGGCGCGCGCTACGATCAGGTTGGGGTCGACGCCGGCAACGGCTGGCAGCGGCAGGAAAATGGGGGCGCCTGGAAGACCGATTGGTATGGCCGGGCGCTCGCAGCGGTGATCTATATCTACGTCAATGATTACCACGAGGCGATCTACTTCATCCGTGGCACCGACGCGAAGGGTGAGCTGCTGCAGGGCCGCTATCGCTACACGATGCGCTTCGAAAAGGACCAACTGCCGCCGGTAGACCGCACTACGGGCGGTTTCTGGTCACTCACCATGTACGACCGCGACTACTTCATGACGCCGAGCAGCCCCAACGCGCGGCACAACATCGGCACGGTCAACCTCGACGCCGACGAACTGAAATTCGGCGAGGACGGCTCGCTGACGCTAGTGCTCTCGCGGGATGAGCCCGAGGATGCAGAAGGCAAGGCCAACTGGTTGCCCGCGCCTGACGATCAGTTCGCGCTCCTTCTGCGCACTTACGTCCCCACCGAACCGCTCCTCAACGGCAGCTACAAGCTGCCAGAGGTGAAACGGTCCGGCTGAAAGTCCTCAGTTCGTCAGCAGGATCGACATGCGCCGGTTGCGCGGATCCTGGGGCTTGTCCTTGATCAGCAGCTCGCGGTCCGCGACGCCTTCGATGCGGAAGAAGCGGCCCTCGGCGATGCCCTCGCGAAGGAGAGCCTGGCGGGTAGCCTCGGCGCGGCCGGCGGAAAGCGACCAGTTGTTAGCCTTCACCCCGCTGCGCCACGGAAGTGCGTCGGTATGGCCGCGGATCGTGACCTTGCCGTTCTCGGGCGCCACCGTGTCGGCGATCGCGGCGAGCAGGTCGCGGGCGTCCGTCGTCAGCACGGTGGTGCCGAGCGTGAACATGGAGAAGTCGGCATCGTCGACCAGGTCGATCCGCACGCCTTCGGTGGTGTCCACCATGCGCACCTGCTGCATCAGCTTGCGTAGGCGCTCGTTCTCGGCAACCCGCTGCATCAAACGCTGCTGCATGCGGGATATCTGGCTCGCCCCCTCGCGCTGCCCGCCAGAGGCGTCGCGCGGGATGGTGATGGCGCTCTTGCCGGTCTGCGAGGCGCGATGCGGATAGTTGTCCGGATCGGTCAGCGAAGCGCCGCCGAGCAGTCCGTAAGAACCCGCGCTTTGTTCCTTCAGCTTGACCAGCGTTGGAGCGAAATAGTCGGCCAGCCCCTTGCGCTGGTCCTCGGTGGTCGAGCCCAGCAGCCAGAGCAGCAGGAAGAAGGCCATCATGGCGGTCACGAAGTCCGCATAAGCGACCTTCCAGGCACCGCCGTGGTGTCCGCTCGCCGCGACGATGATCTTCTTGACGATGATCGGGCGCGGAGGTTCGTTCTTGCCCTTGGCCTGGGCCATGTCAGCGACCCCGCAGACTGTCGAGCAGTTCGGTCAGGCGCGGTCTTACCGATTCACCCAGGCTCGATCGTGCGCTCTCCACCACCAGCGGCTGCGGATGGCCGTGGAGGCTGGCGATGATCACCTGCTTGACCACGTGGAAGATCTGTTCGTCCTGGTCGAGGACCTGCTTGAGCCGCGAGGCCATGGGGCCGACGATACCATAGGCGAGCAAAACGCCGAGGAAGGTGCCGACCAACGCCGAGCCGATCATGCCGCCCAGAACGGATGGCGGCTCGTCGATCGAACCCATGGTCTTCACCACGCCGAGCACCGCGGCGACGATGCCGAGCGCGGGCAGGGCGTCAGCCAGGCCCTGCAAAGCGTGCTGCGGTTCCTGCAATTCGTGGAAGTGCGTCTTCATGGCGTTGTCCATGACTTCCTCGACTGCATAGGCGTCGAGCGAGCCCGATGAGACGACGAGAAGAGTCAGCGGATCGCAGATCAGGTCGATCAGCGGCTTGTTGGCGAGCAAGTTGGGGAACTCTGCAAAGATCGGCGAATTCTCCGGCTCCTGCACGTGGGCCTCCAGCGCCAGCGGCCCTTCGGCGCGAAGCAGGCGCATGAGCTTGGTCGTCAGTGCGATCGCGTCGATGTGATCCTGCTTGTTATGGCGCGGCCCCTTGAAGACCTTCTTGAAGGATCCGCCGATGGCCTTGAGCTCATGCAGCGAGTTGCCCGTGACCAGGGCCGCGACACCTGCGCCCCCGATGATGAGCATCTCGTGGGGGATCGCATGCATGACCGGGCCGAGAGCACCGCCCGTGATGGCGAAGCCGCCAAACACCATTACGATCAGGAGGACGATCCCGATTACCGCGTACATCTCTAAAAGTCCCCTTGATACCGGTCAGCGGATTAAGTTGAAAAGCGAAAGGCCGGAGAGTTTGACGAAGCTCGCCTGGCTGGCCTCGAGCACGGTGAGAGTTTCCTGCAGGTGCACCATGGCGGTCGCTGGATCGACGCTGCCGATGTCGGACTTTTCCTGGGTCACCTGGTCGCCGACTGCCTGGCGGCGGGTGTCCATCATGTCGATCCAACCCATGCGCGCACCGGTGATGGTCTGCGCGGTGGTGACCTTGTCGAACGAGCTGTCGAGCCCGTCGAGCGAGGCTTGCGCCACCGCCACGGAATCGACCGCCGGGTCCTGCAACGCGGCGGAGAGATTGCCGAGCAGGGCAAACAGATCGGTCGTGGTGCCGCCTTGGTCGAAGTTCAGAACCTCCGGTCCGGTGAAGGAGGGCGTCACCTGCTGGCCTTCGCCGATGTCGATCGCGCCCGTCGCGGCCGTGCCGGCATAAGTGATGGTGGTCCCGCTGAGGGTGTAGGCCGCTCCGCCGGTCTGGCCGCCGAACAGCGCGTGGCCCGACGCGTTGCGGCTGTTGGCCACCGACAGCAGGCTTTCGCGCAGCGTGTCGAGTTCGGCGCTGAGCAGTGCGCGCTGTTCCGGCCCCTGGGCTTCGTTAGCCGCCGAAAGGGCAAGCTCCTTGGCGCGAGTGATGATGTTGACCATCGTGCTGAGTGCGGTGTCGGCCAGTTTCAGATCGCTCAGCGCCGCGTCGGAGTTGCGCTGGTCGACGGCCGCGAGACGTTCGCGACGGTCGAGAATGCGTAGCCGGGCGGCGGCGACCGGATCGTCGGACGAGCGGGTCAGTCGATCGCCGGTGCTGATCTGGTCCTGCAGCTTGTTGGCCTGTTCGCGCAGGCTGCCCAACTGCTGGGTCGACCGTTCGAAGTACGACGCGGTGCTAAGGTTGATCATGGTTTCAGCCAATTCCGATCAAGGTGTCGAAGATGTCGGTTGCGACCTGCATCGCGCGTCCGGAAGCCTGGAAGGCCTGCTGGAAGCGGATCAGATTGGCCGCCTCCTGGTCGAGATCCACGCCGGACTGCTGCAGCAGGGTGGCGCGAGCCGACGAGGCGATCGTGGTCAGCGCCTCGCTGGTGACTTGCCGGCCCGAGACCCGGCTCGAAATGTCGAACAACAGGCTGTTCATGCGATCCGCTGCGCCACCGGTTTCCAGCGCACTGCTGAGCGCGGTCAGGTTCGAAGCGTCGCGGCTGCCAGCGGCGGCTCCGGCGGGAGCTGTGGCTATCGCCCGGCCGTCGGTCGTCGCCAGGGCGATTGTGGCGGCGGTCGTGCCGGTGAACAGAGGGGTGCCCGTCGCGCCGTCTAGATCGACGCCCGCGGCTTGCGCGGCGTTTACGGTATCGGCGACGCTCGCGGCGAGCGTGTCGAGCTTGCCGCGCACATTGGCCACTTCCTGCAGCGCCAGCGCATGGCCTGACAGCGAGCCGCCCGAAACGCTGACGGCGGTTCCGCCGACATCGAAGGAGATGGTTCCATCGGCTGCGGTGGTCATCGCGAGCGGTGATGTGTTGTTCCCGCTCACCAGGGCTGGGCCGGTAGGTCCGCCGAGGTTGACCGTCACCGTGCCGTCGGCCGCAAAAGTCGTGTTGATGTTGGCGATGCCGCTCAGCTTCTCGAGCATCAGGTCGCGCTGGTCGAGCAGGCTCGACTGGTCACTGCTACCGGCACCGGCGCGCGCGAGGCGCTGGTTGATCCGCGCGAGCTCCCCCGCGAGGACGTTGGCCTGATCGACCTCGGCCGAGGCATCGAACTGCTCGCCCTGCGTGACGGCGTTGAGCCCGTTGGCGGCGATGTTGAACTTGCCGGCGAGCGCGTCAGCTGCTGCGAGCGTCGCCGCGCGAAGCGAGGGATCCACCGGATCCTGGCCAAGCTGTTTGAGCGCGCTCTCGAGCTCGACGATCGCCGTATAGACATCCGCCTGTTCGACCGCGCTTTCGATGTCCTTGAGGCCGTTAAGCTCGGTCGAGGCCCGCGTCGCATCGCTGTTGGTGCGCCGCACCTCGGCCTGGCGGAATGCATCGGCGTTGCGGTTGACGCCTGCGACACGGACGCCCGAGAGCGATATGTCGTTGGTGCGGAACCCGCTGGCGCCCGCCACCTCTTCCATCTGCGCGGTACGGCGGATGTAGCCTTCGGTGGAAGCATTGGCGATGTTCTGCGCCGTAACGTCGAGCGCGCTTCGCGCGGCCCGGGTGCCGCTGGCGGCAATGGTAAGAAGATCGGATGCCATGGGTTAGCCTTTCGCCCCCAGGTGTTGTGCGAGTTGCTTTTCGATGCTGGCCGCAAAGCCGAGCGTGCCGGTCTGGCTGGCGATGTCCGCGAACTGGGAGTCGCGCATCTCCTGGAAGGTCTCTTCGCCGGCGCTGCCGAACAGCTCGTCACCGCCGAAGCCGGCGCTGCGCGCGGCGGACAACATCTGGCGGACGAAGATCGCTTCGAACTGCTGCGCCACTTCCTTCAGGCGAGCGTGGTCGGAACCGGCGGTCGACATCGGGGATGCGCCGAGCTGGACGGGCAGGGTCATATCACCACCATTTCGGCTTTGAGCGATCCGGCCTGCTTGAGCGCTTCCAGGATCGCGACCAGGTCGGCTGGGCTGACGCCGAGCATGTTGAGAGCGTCGACAACCTGCGCTAGCGAAGCGCCCGGCTGGACCAGGGTGACCCTGTTGCCCTGTTGTTCGATGTCGATCGCGCTGCTTTCCTCGACCGCGGTCTGGCCGCGGCTGAAGGGTTCGGGCTGGACAACTCTCTGGTCCTCATCGATCCGGACCACCAGGCTGCCGTGGCTGATTGCCGCGGGAGAAAGGCGTACGGCGTTGGAGATCACCACCGTGCCGGTCCGGCTGTTGATGATGACGCGCGCGGCGGTCTCGGCCGGGTTGATCTCGATCATCTCGATGGCGGCCATCATGCCGGCCCGCTCGTCGGGGTTAAGCGGGAGTCGAAGGGCGAGGGTGACCCCGTCCTCGACTACGGCCGTTCCTGGATAGCGGGCGTTAATCGCGTCGCGGACTCGTGAGGCGGTCAGGAAATCAGCGGTGGCGAGGTTCCAGCGCAGCGCTTCGGATGTATCGAAGCCCGTAGCCACTGCGCGTTCGACGCTGGCGCCGTCGGCAATGCGGCCGACGGTGGGAATGTTGACCGTCAGCTTCGAGCCGTCGCGGCCCGAAACCCCGAGACCGCCTACGGCCAGATTGCCCTGGGCCATGGCGTAGATCTCTCCATCGGCGCCGTAGAGGGGGGTCATGATGAGCGCCCCGCCGCGAAGGCTCTTGGCCTTGCCGATGGCCGAGACGGTGATGTCGATCCGCTGGCCGGGTTTGGCGAAGGCTGGAAGCTCGGCCGTAATCATGACCGCCGCGGCGTTCTTCAGCGCCGGGTTCACACCCGGCGGCAGCTGCAGGCCGAACCGGCCGGAAACGCCGCGCATGGCCTGCGTCAGATAGGCGAAGTTGTCATCGCCCGAACCGTCCAGGCCGACGACGATGCCGTAGCCGGTCAGCTGGTTCGAACGAACCGACTGGAACGTCCCGAGGTCGCGGACGCGTTCTGCGGCGGCCGGGGCTGCGCTGAGTGCGAGAGCAGCGGCCAGTGCGGCCGTCGCGGCGAGGATGAGCTTGCGGATCATGGCCTCACCTCAGAACGGAGTTACGGTGTTGAAGAAGCGCGACAGCCAGCCTTCGCGGCTCGCGCGCTGGACAGCGCCCTTACCGGCATAAGTGATCTGCGCGTCGGCAACGCGTTGCGAAGCGATGCGGTTGTCCTGGTCGATGTCGGCAAGGCGGATGATGCCGGCCAGCTGGACCCATTCTTCGCCCTGGCTGAACTGCATGACCTTTTCGCCTTTCACCAGAGCGGTTCCGTTCGGGCGAACTTCGGCGATCGTGACCGTCAGATCGCCCCTGAGCGAACTGGTCTGCGAAGCGTCCCCGCCTCCATTGAACGACGAAGAACCGCCAGAATTAAGGACATTAGGGTTGAAAGCGAACGGACCGGCCGTGGGCGGCGTCAGCGAAATGCTGCCGTCGCGCGACTGCGTGGAGTCGGCCGATTTGGAGGTCGTGGTCCTCTCCATCAGCACCACGGTGACAAGGTCGCCGACCCGGTGCGCGCGCTGTCCGAAGTGGAGCGGGGCGTAGCCGGCAGAAGCGTTGAAGATGGCTCCGTTCGCCTGGGCCGGAGCCGCGACGGGTGGGGGCGGGAGCGTGGCGGTAAATCCCGCCGGACGCTGGTCCGCCGCACAGCCGGCCAACATGACCAGGCAGAGCGCGGATATCGGAAGCTTGCGGATCATCTTGGGCCTCACAGTGTCTGGTTGGCGTTGCGCAGCATCTCGTCGACCGAGGAGATCATCTTTGAGTTGATCTCGTAGGCGCGCTGGCATTCGATCATGCCGACGAGCTCTTCGACGATGTTGACGTTCGAGGCTTCGAGCATGCCCTGGCGGATATTGCCCCGGCCGAGTTCCCCGCCCGGAGCGAGCTGGGCCGCGCCGCTGCCGGCGGTTTCGACCAGGAAGTTGTCGCCGATGGCCTGGAGGCCCGCGGCGTTGGTGAAGCTCGCGACCTGGATCTGACCGAGTTCGGCCGGTTCGGCTTCACCGGGAAGAACGGCGGAGACGATGCCGTCGGGCGAAACCGTGATCGAGCCCGCGCCTTCTGGAACTGTGATCGCCGGCTGCAGGACGTAGCCCTGCTGGGTCACAACCTGGCCTTCGGAGGACAGGGCGAAGTTGCCGGCACGGGTATAGCCCATCTGGCCGCCGGGCATTTCGACCTGGAAGTAGCCGTCACCATCGAGCGCGAGGTCGAGGGCGTTGTTGGTGGTCTGCATCGCACCCTGGGTGACGATCTGACTGGTCGACTGGACCGAGACGCCGGTGCCAAGGTTAAGGCCCGTCGCGTATGCCGTTTCGCCGGAGGAACGCTGACCGGCGGTGCGGGCGTCCTGGTAGGCGAGGGTCGCGAAGTTGGCACGATCCTTCTTGAAGCCGGTCGTGCCGACGTTGGCGAGGTTGTTGGCGATGACGCGCATCCGCACGTCCTGCGCTTCGAGTCCGGTACGGGCGACCTGGAGAGCTGAAATGGGCATGGTCTGGTTCCTTTTGCTCAGCTCATCCGCAGCAGTTGTGAACCGCCTTCATCGACCTCGCGGGCCGTGACGATCAGTTTGCTGCGCATGGCATAGAGACGCTGGGCATCGATCATGTCGACCAGCACCTCGGTGGATTTGACGTTGGATTGCTCGAGGCTGCCGGTCTTGACCGTGGCCTCTGCATCCTGAGGCAGAACACCGCCCCCTTCGACGCGGAACAGGCCGTCGAGGCCTTTCGCGATGGGACTGCCCTGCCAGGAGGCCAGCTTGATCCGCCCCACCTCCTGCGGCGGCGCGTCGGGCGCGGCCGGGTCGGCGACCATGATCGTGCCGTCAGGCGAGATCGAAGGGTTGGTGCCGAGGGGAACGGTAATGGGACCGGCGTCACCAAGCACCGGATTGCCTTCTCCGTTGACGAGGAGGCCACCTGCCGTGATCGACAGGTCGCCCCTCCGGGTATAGGCCTCCGAGCCATCGGTTGCCTGCACCGCCATCAGTGCTTCGCCGTCGATCGAGAGATCGAGCCCGCGCCCGGTCTCGACGATCTCGCCACCCGACATGTCTGCCGAGCGCACCAGGGCTTCCTGCAGGGAGCGCGCTTCGAGCCCGTCTCCCTTCAGGGTCATCGGCCGCTGGTCCATGATTTCGGCCCGGAAGCCGATCGTCTGCGCGTTCGCCATGTTGCTGGCGATAACGCGCTGGCGATTCATCGAGGACTGCATGCCGGAGAGGGCGGTGTAGATCAGCCGGTCCATGATCTTACGTCCGCAGGTTCATGATCGCCTGCGAGATCTGGGTCGCAGTGTCGATCGCCTTGGCGTTCGCCTGGAAGTTACGCTGGGCGGTAATCAGGCCGACGAGCTCTTCGGCGATGTCGACGTTCGAACGCTCGAGCGCGCCCGACATGAGGCTGCCGTAAGCGCCCTGGTTCGGCAGGCCGAAGGTGGCGGCGCCGGAGATGCCGGTCGATTCCCAGTTCGACGAACCGACCTGCTTGAGGCCGGTCGGGGAAACGAAGCGGGCGAGGGCGACGGTGCCGATGTTGGTCTGGCTGCCGTCGGCATAAGTCGCGACGACCAGGCCGTTGTCGGTCACCGATACGCCGGCATACTCTGCGCCTGCGCCGTTGAAGGGCGGGATCTGCGCATCGATCGGGGTCATGCTGGTGACGGTGCCGGTGGCGTCCGTCGGGAAGACCTGCAGCCGGTTGTCCGAACCGTCGTTGATGAAGCCCGCGCCGTCGGTGTCGAAGGCGCCGTTGCGGGTGTAAAGGGTCGAGCCATCGGGCGCGCGCATGGCGAAGAAGCCGTCACCCGAGATAGCAATGTCGAGTGCCGAACCGGTCTGCTCGATCGGGCCGAGCGAGAAATTCTGAGTGATCGCTTCGACGCGGGCGCCAAGGCCCTGGGCCAAGCGCGGGTTGGACGATGCCGAGTTCACGACGATGTCGGCGAACTGGGTGTTGCCCTTCTTGAAGCCGTTCGTTTCGGCGTTAGCGATGTTGTGGGCGATGACACCCAGGTCGGTCTGGGCGTTCTTGAGGCCGTTGAGCGAAGTGTAGAAGGACATCGGATTAGGCTCCCGTTGATTGGGCGGTTTGCGCAGCGGCGAGGGCGTCGAGCTTCGCCGAGATCTGTTCGAGGTTGGAGTTCACGTCGTTGATGCCGGCTAGCGAGGAGAACTGGGCCATCTGCGCCAGCATCTCCTTGTTATCGACCGGATCGAACGGATCCTGCTGTTGCACCTGTACGGTCAGCAGGCGCAGAAAATCGGTCTGGTCGAGCGACGAGTAACCCCGCCCGGTCGTGCTGGTGGCGGCGTTCGCCCCAGTCGAGTTGACTTGCGATACGGTCATTTCATCCTCATCGTTTCGAGCATCAGTTGCTTGGCGGTGGAGAGAGCGTCGACGACGTTCCGATATTGGCGGGACGCCTCCATCATCTCGACCATCTCCGAGTTCTCATCGACCGGAGAGGCCCAGACATCGCCGTTCTCGTCGGCCAGCGGGTGATTGGGATCGTGCGTCTTGGTCGGCGTGACATCGGCGCGGTAGACGCCGTCGACGCGCACGGTGCTGAGGCCGGTCGCCTGGTCCAGCTGTTCGGCGAACACCGGACGGAGCGGGCGGTAGGCTTCGGCCTCGCTGCCCGCCACGCTGCCCGCGTTGGCTAGGTTGGAAGCGGCGGTGTTCATACGCACGAGCTGCGCCGACATGGCGCGCTGGGCGACGTCGAACAGGGTCATCTGGCCCGGCATCGTCATTCGCCCTTGATCGCGCGGGTGACGGTTTCGATCCGCCCGCGCAAGAAGCCGAGAGTCGCCGAGTAGGCGACGGCGTTTTCGGCGAAGGCCGTCTGTTCGACCGACATCTCCACCGTGTTGCCATCAAGGCTGGGCATCACCGGCACGCGATACTGCACGGCCGATTCAGCGGCCGCGTCGGCCTCGGTTCCGCCCATGCGCGCTTCGAGCGCCTTGGCGAAGTCGATGTCGCGCGCCTTGTACCCGGGGGTCGCGGCATTCGCGATGTTGGAGCCGAGCATTCCCAGGCGTTGAGCGCGTACTTCCAGCGCTGCGCCGTGAACACCGAACAATCCCTCGCTCATCATAGTCTCCACGTTCGTTCGCCCTCGGCATTCGTCGCCACGGACGTTCGTTCGCAATGTCTTGAGCAAGGGCCGTGCCAAATGCCTTCGAGGAGCAGTCTCACCGGAGGCAGGGCGGGGGTGGCGGCAAGGGTTTGCCGCAAACCGGCAAAGTTCGGCCACACCCTGAAAGCAGCGATTTCCCGCCGTTCTTTCGGGTGAGGAGATCTCGTGATGGAAGGCAGTCATTTTTTCGATCCCGTAGCGGCGGTGCTCGTTTTCGGCGGGACGATCGTCGCCACGGTCATGCGCTGCGGTTGGGGCGATGCCCGCGCTGCGCTTCGCGAGTTCGGGCTCCTGTTCGGCCGGGGCTTTGACGCGAACAGGGCGAAGTCCGAATTGGCCATACAGGTGCAGGACATCGAGGCCCAAGGCTTCCTCGGAGCGGAGCCGCGCCATTTTGGCGATGGCGAATTCGACGAGGTGACCGACGAACTGATCCGCACCCGCTCGATAAAGACCATTCACAGCAGCCATGAAGCCCATCGCGCCAAGCGCATGGATGCGGCCCAGAGGGCTACGACGTTCTTTGCCGCGGCGGCGGATCTTGGTCCGGTCCTGGGGCTGGCGGGCACGCTAATCTCGCTCGGGGGGCTGTCATCCTTCGCCGCCGCGACGGGCAATTTCGCCGAGTCGATCGGAATGGCCGTGGCGACGACGCTCTACGGCCTGGTCGCCGCGAACTTCATATTTGCGCCGCTTGCCGCGGTCGTCGACCGGAAGGCGCAGGCCGAAGATAAGGCGCGCGAGCAAATGATCGACTGGCTTGCCTCGGCGATAGAGGCCTCGCTCCGCCGCCATCCCGAGGCGGCGGCAAGGGAGGCCGCATGATCCCGAAGATGTCCGTCGGCTGGCAGACCACCATGGCCGACCTGGCGCTGATCCTGTTCATCGTCACCGCAGCCGGGATCAGCTCGGAAATCCAGAAGCGCCAGGCGCCAGTCCTGCCGGTGTCGGGTGAGCCGCTTGCGATCTACAGCGACGCCGAGGGGGCGCCGCCGCTATCCCAATGGCTGGCCGAGCAGGCGCCCGACCAGCGCCAGCAGCTCTCCCTGGTCGTCCGCTACGAGGCGGGGCATGCTCCTGAGGCGGCGGCGAAAGCGATCGAGATGGCTCGTGCGGCCGGTCCAGCGGGACAATCCGCTCGCATTATTCTGGAGCAGGGGCCGAAAGCCGAAGCTCTTGCCGTGCTCGCTTTCGACCAGGGTGAAGAGAAGATGGCACAAACCTTGCAGCAGGATCGGCAGAACTGATCCGTTGCAAGGGATTTACTAGTATGCGTGCGAAACCGGGCTCTATCGCCAAGCAGCGAGCTTTCCTTCGCAATCTTTCGAATTGCGACGCCCTGGAGAGGCGGCAGTCGCCCAAGGCGGCTGACGGAGGAGCCTGCGGTACGCCGCCCGAGCCTCCGCCCTCCGCTTCGCGTGCGATCCCCCTGCCGTTGAGGCGTCGCCTCACAGGAAGGGTTCTGATTGCCGCCGCAACGCTTTCGGCAATGTCCGCTCCTGCCCTGGCGGCAGGGGTTACCGACCTTTCCGCCATCGACCGCGCCGTTGCCGATTTCACCGGTGCGGCCATCGGTACGCCAGGGGGTGCCCGGCTACCGGTAGACCGCCGCTTGCGCCTGGCCGAATGCGCGCCGGGAATGGCGCTCGAATGGTATGGCAGGACCCGCAACACCGTGATCGTGCAATGCCCCGAGCCGGGCGGTTGGCGGGTGTTCGTCCCGCTTGTCGACGGCGGCAACGCATCGGCTTCCGCCGTTGCCGCAGGACCCGATGTGGTCAGCCGCGGCTCGCGCGTGACCATCAGCGTCAAGGGTTCGGGTTTCACGCTTTCCCGTCAAGGAGAGGCGCTGGAAGCCGGTGCCGTGGGCGAATGGATCCGCGTGCAACCGCTCGACCGCAAGGGTGATCCGCTGCGCGCACAGGTCCTGCGTCCCGGCATTGTCGGCATGGAATTGCCGTAACCCGGCAAATTTTGCCCGGCCTCGTGAAGGCGGGGCCTTAAAATAAGTTGGTTGCCGCCGTCTTAGTCATTGTCCAGACGACGGAGCGGCACAATGAGACCGATCGAAACATCAGGGCTGAGCGGGATAACTCCCCGCATAACGGGAGCGGGGGCCACCCCCGTGAACGCGGTTGCGCGTGTGCGGCCCGTCGAATCCCGCGAACAGGAAGGGCTCGGCGAAGTGGCTCTTTCCGCAGCTTCCGCCGGCGAGTCCGCGCCCGTCGATATCGATCGCGTCGAGCAAATCCGCCAGGCGATCGAGGAAGGTCACTATCCCATCGTGCCGATGAAAGTCGCTGACGCGATGATCGCCGCCGGCATCCTTCTCAGGACCAAACCATGAGCAACCCGGCCCTTCGCGAAAGTCTGCGGCAAATGTTTGCCCTACTCGAGGCAGAACGGCAGGCCCTTGCCGCCATCGACCTCGAACGTATCGTTACCTGTGCCGACGGCAAGATGACCCTGTGCGACGCCATCGAGGGCCGCGGCGCGGAGCTTGATGAGGAAAGCCGGGGGATTCTCGACTCCGTCCTTCGCCTTAACGACGTAAACCGGAAGCTGCGCAACCTGATCGCCGCCAACGTGCAATCGCGCCTTACGGCCTTGAGCGGCGGAAACTCGGTATACGAGGCTCGCCGCACTCCCCGGCAAAGGGAAATTCCCGCCCGCGCCTAGTTTGGCACGGATCATGCTGAACCCGGATCGAGTTTTCCGATCCGGGGGTAACAGTGCCTGAAGTCAGTTCTGTGCAGCGAAGCGATGTTCGTGCGGCGATTGCCCGCGCGTCCGCCGCTACAGGAGTCAATTTCGACTACCTGCTCGCTCAGGCCAAGATCGAGTCCGCCTTCGATCCCAGCGCCCGCGCCTCGACCTCGAGCGCGGCGGGCCTATTCCAGTTCACTGCCGGCACCTGGCTCGAGACGCTCGACCGGCACGGTGCGCGCCACGGGCTCAGCTGGGCCGACGCCGCGATCTCCCGCTCAGGCGGACGCGCGGGAATCGATGATCCGACGATGCGGGCGCAAGTGATGAACTTGCGCTTCGATCCGGACGCCTCGGCCCTGATGGCCGCCGAACTGGCTCGCGACAACGCGACCGAACTGCGCGGGGTCCTGGGCCGCGAGCCTGATTCCGCCGAACTCTACCTGGCGCACTTCATGGGAGCCGGAGGGGCTCGCTCGTTCCTCACGGCGCTTCAAAACAACCCTGGACAGTCGGCGGCGGATCTCTTTCCCGAATCCGCGTCGGCCAATCGCCCGATCTTCTACGACAACGGCCGGCCCCGTTCGGTCGGCGAGGTCATGGACCTCATGCGGAACAAGGTTTCCTCGGCCATGGAAGGCGGCTTCGACGGGTTCTCCGGCGGACGCTACTATTCGCCGCAGTCGTCCTTCCAGGCCGCGTCCTACAGCCGCTCGGCGGCACCCGAGCAGCCGCAGCGCATCCCCTCCATGGCGGACACGCTGCAGGCGACCTTCGGTTCCACTGCGAACCTGCCTGGCAAGGCCGGTGAACGCGTCGAGAAAGCCTACTCCGCATTCAGGACATTCGGGCTGTGAACGCGCTTCGTTCGATCCTGACGCCGTCGCTCGCCCTGCCGGTGGGCATCCTGACGATCATCGTGCTGATGGTCGTGCCGATCCCGGCGATGATGCTCGACGTCTTCTTCGTGCTCAACATCGCCTTGTCGGTCGCGATCCTGATGGCAGCGATCAACTCGGAAAAGCCGCTCGACTTCTCGTCCTTTCCCTCCGTTCTGCTCTTCGCCACCCTATTGAGGCTGGCGCTCAACGTCGCTTCGACCCGTGTGGTCCTGATGAACGGCCACGAGGGCGAAGCCGCGGCGGGTAAGGTGATCGAGGCTTTCGGGGCCTTCCTGATCGGCGGCAACTTCGCCGTCGGCCTGTTCGTATTCATGATCCTGATGATCATCAACCTGGTCGTCGTGACCAAGGGCGCCGGCCGCGTGTCCGAAGTGTCCGCGCGCTTCACCCTCGACGCCTTGCCCGGCAAGCAGATGGCGATCGACGCCGATCTCGCGGCAGGCCTCATGACCGCTGCCGAAGCCAAGGCCCGCCGCCGCGAAGTGGCGACCGAGGCCGATTTCTACGGCTCGATGGATGGCGCCAGCAAGTTCGTGAAGGGCGACGCGATCGCTGCCCTGCTGATCCTGTTCGTCAACCTCGTCGCGGGTCTCATCCTTGGCGTCGTGAGCCACGGCCTGTCGCTTGCCGATGCCGGTGCGCTTTATGTCACACTGGCCGTGGGCGACGCGCTGGTCGCCTCCATTCCGGCCCTGCTGCTGTCGATTGCGGCCGCCGTTATCGTCACGCGAGTTTCGGACAGCCGCGACCTTACCGGCCAGATCAGCGGCCAGCTTTCGGACCCGCGCATCTGGTTGCCTGTGGCCTGCATTCTCGGCGCGATGGGAATGATCCCGGCGATGCCGCAGACCATCTTCTGGCCGCTTTCCCTGGGGGCCTTCTGGCTGTGGAAGTCGCTCGGCCGCCGTGCCCGGACCGCTGCCGTGGTCGAAGAGCCCAAGCCGGTGACCGATCCGTCGCGCATCTCGATCGAGGAGATTTCGGAACAGACGCTTGTCACGATCGAACTGGGCTATGGCCTGGTTCATCTGGCCGACGACCGGAAGGGCGCCCCGCTCGTGGCGCGCCTTACGGGCCTGCGGCGGCAACTTTGCCAGACCTTTGGTTTCGTCGTCCCGCGTTTCCGCGTTCGCGACTCCTTCGATCTGGCGCCCGATCATTATCGCGTCCTGCTTGGCGGCGCGCCGCTCGGCTCGGCCCAGATCCGTACCAACCGAGTTCTCGCCATCGATACCGGAGACGCCAAGCCCAATGACCAGATCGTGGGCGAGGCGACGTTCGACCCCAGCTTCGGCTGCCCGGCGCTGTGGATCGATCCAAACAATCGCGACCTCGCGGTGGCCGAAGGCTATCTCGTGGTCGACATAGAGAGTGTCATCGCGACCCACGTGAACCAGCTGCTCGCCGCGCGGCCGCAGGAACTGCTGGGACCCGATCAGGTCCGCGAGCTGCTCGACTCGGTGCGCGAGAACAACGCTCAGCTGGTCGATACGATCACACCGCAACCGCTATCGCTCGCTGCGATCACCCGCGTGATGCGCTCGCTCCTGGCCGACGGCATTCCGTTGGCTCACCCGCTGCCGGTTCTGTCCAGTCTCTCGCAAGCCGCGCAACAGACGACCGACCACGATCGCCTGATCGATATGATCCGTGCCGACCTGGGTGGTATGATCGTGGGCCAGATCTGCGCGCCAGATCAGCGCCTCCCGGTCATAACGCTCGCCGCCGATCTCGAAGAGATGGTCGTCGGAGGCATGCAGGATCCGGGCACCGGCCAAGTCATCATCGAGCCCGACCTTGCTCGTTCGCTCGGAGAGCGCGTGGCTGCAATTGTCGCCTCCCGTCAGCCGGGCGAGGGCGCTCCAGCCCTGGTCGTCCAGCAGCGGGCCCGCCGACCGCTAACCGCCTTGCTCAAGCTTCGTGCCCCGGGCTGCCTGGTGATCTCGATCCATGAGCTTCCCGTGACGCAGCCGATCGAAGTGATCGCCGTGATCGGGGACGACAATGCCCTGGCGGCGCACCAGGCGCCGGAATCGCATCAAACACAGAACAACGAACCCGACAGGGAGACTTTGGCCGCATGATCCAGGATCACACCCGTTTTTCGGCTGCGAAAGCCTACTCAGTTCAAGTGGGCGACCGGGTCTCCCGGTTCCTGCCCATGGTGCGCAAGCTCGCTTGGCACCTTTCGGGCAGCGCCGGCCCCTCGCTCGATGTCGAGGACTTGATGCAGGCTGGGCTCGTAGCGCTTACCGAGTGCGCCCAGCGCCACGAAGGACCGAGCGAGGATGGTTTTGCCGCCTATGCCAAGTTGCGGGTCAGGGGCGCGATGGTGGACTTGCTCCGCGCGTCTTCTCCCGAAGCGAGGGGCGCGCGCGCCAACAGGCGGAAGGTCGAGCAGACGCAACAGCAGCTCCGGCTCAAGCTGAAGCGCGTCCCGACCGCTGCGGAAACCGCAGCCGCGCTTGGCCTGACGCTCGCGGAGTTCGAGAAGCTGCGCACCGACGCGGCAGTGATCCAGCTCGACTCGATCGACGAATGTTATTCGGACACCTCTTCGGTGTTCGCGTCAGATGACGAGGGTGCCGAAGCGATACTTCTCGAAGCCGAGGATCGTGCACGCCTGATCGACGAGATCACGGCCTTGCCTGAACGGCTGCAGCTCGTGATCCAGCTCTACTTCGTGGAGGAACTGA
Source organism: Croceibacterium selenioxidans (assembly GCF_018599195.1). Lineage (GTDB taxonomy): Bacteria > Pseudomonadota > Alphaproteobacteria > Sphingomonadales > Sphingomonadaceae > Croceibacterium_A > Croceibacterium_A selenioxidans. The sequence continues at coordinate 533,595 of NZ_JAHFVK010000001.1, forward strand.
ACCTGTCGGAGATCGCCCAGGTGCTCAACGTCAGCATCCCGCGTGTGCATCAGCTCAAGGCTACGGCTCTCGACAAGCTGAAGTTGTCGCTGGCGGCGTGAGGATTCCCTCCCGCGCGCGGGAGGGGAGACAGGCGTTCAATGAGCCTCGGACGCACTCCGACGGCGTAGCAGGTCCCACACAAACAAACCCGCCGCGGCCCAGATCGCCACGAAACAGGCGAGCTGAGCCGGCCGCAGTTTCTCGCCGAATACCAGCAGGCCGATCAGGAAAACGATGGTTGGCGAAATAAACTGCAGGAAGCCCAGGACCGTATAAGGCATCCGCCTGGCCGCGATGGCGAACCAGATCAGCGGTATCGCAGTCATGGGCCCGGCCCAGGCGATCGCGGCGGTCTCCAGTGTATCGCGCCCAATGACGGTTCCCGCCGGGCTGGCAGCGTACCAGCTGACGATGGCCACGGCCGGCAGCAACAACAGCAGCGATTCGATCGTGAGGCCCACCAGCGCCCCGGCCGCCACGGTCTTGCGCAACAGGCCGTAGATGCCGAAGCTCAGCGCCATCGACAGGCTCAGCCACAAGGTCGTCAGGGCCCCGATGGCCAGGGCGGTGACTCCGACGCCTGCCAGGAGAAGCGCACACCACTGGATGCGGTTGAGCCGCTCTCCCAGTACGACGAGGCCCATGAGCATCATGGCCAGCGGCAGGATGTAATACCCTAGGCTCGCGGCATAGACATGCTCGGTCTGGATCGCCCAGACGTAGAGCGACCAGTTGACTCCGATCAGGGCGGCACTGGCCAGCAGCGTCAGCAGCGCCCGGCGGTCGGCCAGGACGGCCCGCAATTCACCCCAACCGTCATTCCCGCGGTTATGCGACCAGGTGAGGAAAACGAGGCACAAGGGCAGAGTGAAGATGATCCGCCACGCCACGAATTCAATCGGCGGCACCTGGTGCACCAGCAACAGATAGAGGGGCATCGAGCCCCAGAACGCGTGCGCGCCAAGGGCGTAGGGTAGACCACTGCGATGCTGTTCCGAGTGCCCGTTCACTGGCTGTCGGTTAGGCACGAAGTCACTTTTCGACAAGCCGTTCGAAAAAAATGCGATCCTTTCAGACAGGTTGTCGTCCGTTCAGGATTCCGGGCTTAGGCATGAACCGTCACAAGAAGTTCAACGGAGCCGAGACATGAATAAGCTGTCCAAAAATATCACCCTCGCCATCGCTGCCCTCGGAATGACCGCTTCGGCGGTTCCGGCCATGGCCGCCGATTTCGGTCACGTCCGCACTGGGGTCAGTGCTGCTCCCAAAGAGGACAGCTGGAACCGCGATCGTCGCCATCATCGCGATGACCGCCGCTATCGCCAGTCGTACTACGGTGGTGAGCAAGTTAGCCGCAACACGCGGGTATGGCGCGGCAACGATGGGCGGACTTATTGCCGCAAGAAGGACGGCACTACGGGCCTGATCATCGGCGGTGCGGCCGGCGCTCTGCTCGGTCGCGAAGTCGACAGCAGCGGCGATCGCTCGCTCGGCACCATCCTCGGCGCCGCCGCCGGTGCCCTGATTGGTAAGAACCTCGATGACGGCGTGAAATGCCGTTGATCCGACAACCCGACAGCCGGAGCCCGCTGCTCCTGTAGCGGCTCCGGCTGGAGTGCGGCCCTTCGGGACGTGTTCATGAGGGATCGCGCCGAGGCGCTCGCGTGATGGATCCACGCGAGCGCCTTGTTCGTTTCTCAGCCTAAACACTTTAGTTGCCAGTTTGCGCTAGGGCGCAGTGATGTGTCTGAGCTTTCGAATCCTCCTGGCGACCTGCGCCCCGGTTCTGTTGTCGGCATGTGGTGGATCGGATGAGCTCGCGCGTGCCGACACGGAGCAAGACCCCGCCGTCACCACGGCCCTCAATCAACCGCTCAGCTACGACCCGGACCTCTCCGCCATGAACCGCGCCAATAGCGCGGCATCGCTACCTTGGCAGGATGGATCGCTGCCGACCGTGGACAGTGGGCCCGACGCGATCGAAGCCGCTCGGGCGGAGGCCCTCGGGTTGGTGGGCGGTGTCGGTCTCATGCGCAAGGCGCCGGAACCCGAGGATATTTCCGACTCACTGGCTCCCGAATCCTCCCTGACGGCCGGCGCTCGGGCGGAGGTGGCGCCTGGAATCGATCCGGCTTGTGCGGGGCAAGTGAGTTACACCATGCAATGGGCCGCCAAGATGCCGGCGGCGTTTCCGATCTACCCTCGGGGCGCCGTGCAGGAAGCAGCCGGGACCGATGCCGAGGGATGCGCTCTCCGCGTGGTCAATTTCGTCACGCCTGTTCCATTGGACGAGGTGATGGACTTCTATTTCACGCGAGCCCGCAACGCCGGGCTTCCGGCCAGGCACGGCCTTCAAGGCGGCGATAACGTGTTGGCGGGAAGCAACGGCACACGCTCGATCGTGGTCTATGCCCGCGAGTTACCCTCGGGCTTGGTCGAAGTGGACCTGGTGACGGCGGGCTAAGCCTCGCTTTTGGCCTTGCCGTCTTCGCGGAAGCCTACCCCGACACTGGCGCGCGGTTGCTCCATTTCGGTGCTCGCCACCGGATAGGCGCAGTAATCGGCGGCATAATAGGCGGCGGGCCGATGATTGCCCGACAGGCCTATCCCGCCAAACGGCGCGGCCGAAGAGGCGCCGTTGGTCGGCCGGTTCCAGTTGACGATCCCGGCGCGGATTCCCGCCCAGAAGTGATCGTACTCTTCGGGTGTACCGCCGATCAACGAGGCTGAGAGTCCGAAGCGCGTATTGTTCGCCTCCGCGATCGCCTCGTCGAAGTCGTCGACCTTGATCACTTGCAGGATCGGACCGAACAGCTCGACGTCGGGCCGTTCGCTCAGCGCCGTGGTGTCGATCACCGCCGGTGTCACAAACGGCAGGCCTTCGAACGGCTGCTTCATGTGCGTCAGCGCCTTGCCGCCTTTCGAGATCAGGTAGACCACGCTCTCGGCGAGCTGGACGGCCGCCTGCATGTCGATGACCGGACCCATGAACGGCTGGGGATCGTCGAACGGTGCGCCGACGATGATCCGGCCAGTCAGCCGCTTCACCTCGGCAACGATCTTGTCGTACATGCTGGACTTGACGATCAGCCGACGGGCTGCGGTGCAACGTTGGCCGGCGGTGGTGAACGCCGATTGCACGATCAAGGCGGCAGCGTCGGTTATCTTGGGCGTGTTCCACACCACGATCGGGTTGTTGCCGCCCATCTCCAGCGCGACGATCTTGCCCGGATTGCTCGCCATCTTGCGGTTGATCGCGATGCCGGCCTGGGCCGAACCGGTGAACAGCACGCCGTCGATGCCGTCATGGGCGACCAGCGCCTTGCCCTCGTCAGGTCCGCCGACAAGCAACTGGACCACGTCGGCGGGGACACCGGCCGCGTGGAAGCATTTGAGAAGGAACTCACCGGTCGCCGGGGTCTTTTCACTCGGCTTCAGGATCACGGCGTTGCCCGCGATCAGTGCTGGGACGATGTGGCCATTGGGGAGGTGGGCAGGGAAGTTATAGGGACCCAGCACGGCCATGACGCCGTGGGGCTTGTGCCGCAGCGCCTGTGAACCCTGCAGGGCGCTGTCGAGGCGTCTCTGTCCCGTCCGTTCACCATGAGCGCGGATCGAAATTTCGACCTTTGCGATGACCGCTTCCACTTCGGTCCGGCTTTCCCACAGCGGCTTGCCGGTCTCTCTCGCGATGAGCTGGGCGAACTCATCGAGGCGTTTGCGCACTTCGTTGGCGAAGCGGCGCATGAGTTCCATGCGCACGGCATTGGGTTCGGCCGCCCATTTGGGCCAGGCCAAACGGGCCCGCCCGACTACTTCGTCAACGTTACCTACCTGGCTACGCCAGAGTTCGGCACCCGTTGCCGGTTCGAAAGAGATGATCTCGGTTTCGCTCACGCGCGCTGTTTCACAGGGAAGGGGGGTCGATCACGGTAGATAGTCCCACTAGTCTCATCTTGCCAGTCCGCCAGATATTACAAAGCTCTTTATGCCCGGTGTCCGGCCGGCTCAGGAGGTTCCCCGAGAGCGTCTCCCATCATGCGGACCGCGGCGACCTTGTCGTGCAGGGGCTGCCAGTCGTCGCGCTCAGCAATAGCCGACCAGATGGCCTCGACCTCGTCGATGAGCATCGCTTGCGGAGCGTCTCCCGACCAATAGGGATGGTCGTTCGTGACCGCCGAGTAACTAGCAAGCCTTTCCGCGAGGGGGCCTTGGGCGCTGCGACCGCCGCGGTAGTCGAAGAAGAACCGGGCGGGTCCGGTCCCGTCTCCTCGCATGGTCTGTTCCGCGGCTGCGATCAGATGCATATCCGCCTCCACGCCCTGGCTCTCGAGGCCGAGGCGCCAGCAGAACCGACGAGTGATCGCCTGGTGGTAAAGATCGGGAAAGCGCTCGATCGCGGCGACGAGCGGTGGAGCCTCGACCAGAAGCGTGAGCGAGATTGCCAGTTGCGTCAGATTCCACCGGATCGCTTCGGGCTGACGGCCAAACGCATAGAGGCCGCTGTGGTCGAAGTATGCGGCGGTAAAAGCCGGATCCCACTGCGGGAGCCAGCGCCATGGTCCGTAGTCGAAGCTCTCGCCGGTCACGTTCATGTTGTCCGAATTGAGCACGCCATGGACGAAGCCGGCGACCATGTACGACGCGGCGAGGTCGGCCAGCCGCTCGACCGCCTGATGCATCAGGACCACCGCCGGCTCGTCGCGGCCCGGCGCGTCGTCTGGCGGTGGCGGGCCGGGAAACTGGGCGAGACAGTAGTCCACCAGTTGCCGCATGTGGCCATCCTCTTCGAAGGCCAGGAGACGCTGGAAGGTGCCGATGCGGACGTGCGAGTGGCTCATGCGAACCAGGACCGCAGAGCGGGTAGGCGAGGGTTCGTCGCCCCGTTCCAGCTCTTCGCCGGTCTCTATCACGGAAAAGGTCTTGGAGGTGTAGACCCCCAACGCCTCGAGCATCTCCGTCGCGAGAATTTCCCGAACGGCGCCCTTGAGCGTCAGTCGCCCGTCGGCCGTGCGGCTGTAGGGAGTCAGGCCGGACCCCTTGGTGCCCAGCTCGAGCAAACGTCCGCCGCCGTCGCGCATCTGCGCGAAAGTGAAACCGCGACCGTCGCCGATCTCCGGATTGTAAACGCGGAACTGGTGGCCGTGATAGCGCAGGGCCAGCGGCTGGGGCAGGTTGTCGGCCAACGGCTCGAAGCGTCCGAAATGACCGATCCACTCCTCATCGTTCAAGCCGTCGAGGCCGACCGCCTTGGCCCATCGCTGGTTGCGGAAGCGCAAGTCATGTCGAGGGAAGTCGGCAGGCTTCACCGGGTCGCCAAGCCAATCGGCCAGGCTCAGGATCTGCGGATCGGGGCGATAAGGGGCAGCTTGCGGTTCGGCTCGCATCTTTGCATTAGTGGGGCGGCCAGAGCGGGGGAGCAAGCAGAACGTGGTACAGAGCGAACCCGCCTTCACAGTGGGCGAATGGATTAGCGCGGATGGACTGACGCTCCGTTATCGCGACCATCCGGGCGGCGAGGGCCGTCCGCCGATCCTCTGCATCCCGGGTCTGACTCGCAACGCGCGTGACTTCGAATCCGTAGCCTCGACCTTCGCAGGAGGCTGGCGCGTGATCTGCGCCGACCTGCGGGGACGGGGGCTGAGCGACTACGCGAAGGATTCGGCCAGCTACAATCCGATGCAGTACGTGGCCGACATCTCCGCCCTGCTCGACCAGGCGGGCCTGGCGCGGGTGGTCGTGATCGGGACTTCGCTCGGCGGGATCGTGGCGATGTTGCTGGCGACCTTGTCGCCGGAACGGATCGCGGGCGTGGTGCTCAACGACATCGGTCCACATATCGAGGAGGCCGGACTTACCCGAATCCGTGACTACGTGGGTCAGGGGCGCAGCTACCCAACTTGGATGCACGCCGCCCGGGGCCTGCGGGAGCAGGGCGGCATCGCCTATCCCGATTTCAAGATCGCCGATTGGCTCAAGCTCGCCAAGCGGCTGATGGCGGTGGGGCCGGGCGGCCGTATCGCGTTCGACTACGACATGAGGATTGCAGAGCCGTTTAGCACGCCCTCAGGGACGGCTCCCGCCGACATGTGGCCAGCGTTTAAGGCGCTAGCAGGCCGTCCGGTGCTTGCGATACGCGGGGGCGTATCGGACATCCTCTCCGCCGCAACACTCAGTCGCATGAAGAAAGAGCTGCCGGGCCTCGACGCCGTCACGATCCGCCGCGTCGGCCATGCGCCAACTCTGGACGAGCCCCAGGCGCTGGACGCGATTTCCCGGCTCCTCGGCAAGGTCGAAGCCGCGCAGGTATGAGCATTCCGCGAGTACTTCACCTTCATTCGAGCTTCGATGCGGGCGGCAAGGAACTGCGCTGTGTCCAACTGATCAACGCTTTCGGCCGCGATGCCGAGCATGCAATCGTCTCGGCGGATCCCGAGCGCCGGGCGGCGGCCGAGCGCTTCTCCGGCGCGGCACAAGTCTCGTGGCCCGAGTTTCCTTCGCTCAAAGGGAAGCCACTACCCGGACGGCTTAAACGTCTCGCCGCCGCAATGGCCGGGTACGACCTCATCTGCACTTACAATTGGGGTGCGATGGATGCGGTGATGGCGCACACCCTGTTTGCCGACGTCTACAAGCTGCCGCCGCTCGTCCATCACGAGGACGGTTTCAACGAGGACGAGGCATCGGGCCTCAAACCCCTGCGCAACTTCTACCGTGGGATCGCGCTCGGGCGGAGCTCGGCCCTCGTGGTGCCTTCGCGCACGCTGGAGCGGATCGCGCTCGAGACATGGCATCAGCCACGGACCCGTGTGCGCCTGATCCCCAACGGCATCGACACCCGCGCCTTCTCCCTGCCGCCCAAGCGCGACGCGTTGCCGCGCGTGGTCAAGCGCAAGGGCGAGTTGTGGGTCGGCACGCTGGCGGGCCTGCGACCGGTCAAAAACCTGCCACTCCTGGTCCGGGCTTGCCGCGATCTGCCCGAAGAATGGCAGGTGGTCATTGGAGGAGAGGGGCCCGATCGTGATGCGATCCTTGCCCAGGCATCCGCTTGCGGCCTGGTGCATAGGCTTCATTTGCCTGGGCAAGTCGAGCCGGCAAAGGCGACCGCCCTGTTCGATATCTTCGCCCTGTCCTCGTTATCGGAACAGTTCCCGATCTCGCTGGTCGAGGCGATGGCGGCCGGGCTTCCAATCGCGGCCCCGCGGGTCGGCGACATCGCGGCTATGGTTGCAACCGAGAACGGCCCCTACCTTTGCGCGCCGGGTGACGAGGCAGGACTTGCCGCGGCCATCACGGCGCTTGCAGGCGATCAGGCGCTGCGCAAGCGCATCGGGGAGGCCAATCGAGCCAAGGCCCGGGCCGAATACGACGAAGGCCGGATGATCGAACGCTATCGCGCACTCTACTGGGGCCTGATGAATCGAGCCGGAGTCGCGCGTTGAGCTTTCAGCCAAGGTTCACCGCGGCGGGGACAGAGGCGACTCGGCAATTGAAAAGGCGCAGCCATCCGTTAAACAGCGCGCCGACCAATTAACTTGAACAGAAAAGTCCCGTGGCCCTTAGACCTGACTCCGGAAAGTCCCGTGCCGATGAGCTTGCCGACCGCCAGTCGCGCGAGCAGGAAGTCCTCTTTCGTGAGGTCGACGAGGCTGTCCGACAGGACCAGCTGGGGGGCGCGGCCAAGAAATACGGCATCCCTGTTGCGATCGGCCTGATTCTCGTGCTGGCGGCCTTTGGCGGCTGGCTGTGGTGGACAGAGCACCAGGAAGGCGTAAAGGAAGAGCGTTCGGAACGGCTCATCACCGCGTTCGACCGGCTCGAAGCAGGACAGATCCCTCAGGCGGACAAGGACCTCGCGGCCCTGGCTAGCGAACGGAGCGACGCCCAAGCGGTTTCGGCGAAGCTCGCCCGCGCCGGTATCGCCCTTAATCAGAATCGCCACGCGGACGCGGTCAAGCTGTACGAAGAGGTTTCGGCCGACGGCAACGCCCCGCAGGCCTATCGCGACCTCGCGTCGATCCGTTCGATGGCAGCGCAGTTCGACCAGTTGGAGCCGCAGAAGGTGATCGACCGCCTGAAGCCGCTCGCCACTCCAGGCAACCCCTGGTTCGGCAGCGCCGGCGAGCTGGTCGCCATGGCCTATCTCAAGCAGAACAAACCCGACCTTGCGGGGCCGCTGTTCGCGGCAATCGCCAAGGATGAAACCGTGCCGAAGTCCCTGCGTTCGCGTACTCGCCAGATGGCCGGCCTGCTCGGGGTCGACGCCGTTGTCGACGTCGACAAGACGCTGGCCGAAGTCCGCGAGCAGGAAGGTGGCGCTCCCGCCGCCCAGCCGGCCCAATAATGGTGAACCGATTGATGCATAAGACTTCGCGTCTCACTACCCACGCTCGTTATCTCGCCCTGCCTTTGCTGGCAGTCGCGCTTGCCGGATGCGGTGCGTTCGGTGGCAAGGACAAGCCGGGCACGCCGACTGTCGGCAATCGCACGCCGATCCTCTCGCGTATTTCGAACGAGGTGAAGGCAGACCCGACCCTCGCCTCGATCACGGTCGTGCTGCCTCCCGCGCAGACCAATGCCGATTGGCCACAGGCCGGTGGCAACGCGTCGAAGACCGCCGGACACGTCGCGCTGTCCGCTGCTCCCACCCAGGCCTGGGTGGCCTCGATCCCCGGCTCGACCTCCGCACGCCGCCTGGCCGCAGCGCCAGTCGTTGGCGGCGGGACGCTGTTCGCGGTCGACACCACGGGCTCGGTCCACGCGTTTGACGCGGCAACCGGGGCTTCCCGCTGGGTGCACCAGATCCAGGTCGCCAACGAGCTTCGCAATGCAGCCTTCGGTGGCGGCGTGAGCTACTTCGAAGGCCGGGTCTATGCCACCAACGGCGCGGGCTACGTCGTCGCGCTCGATGCGACGACCGGTTCCGAGCTTTGGCGCGTCAAGCCGGCTGGCCCGCTGCGCGGTTCGCCGACGATCGCCTTCAACACCGTCTATGTCATGACGCAGGACAACCAGATTCACGCTCTCCGCATCGCCGATGGCACGCCCATCTGGACCGACGCGGCCGCGACCGGTGAATCAGGCGTGTTCGGCGTGGCGGCGCCCGCCGCCGGACAGGGCACGGTCATTGCCGGTTATTCGCAAGGTGAACTCGTCGCCTACCGCTACGAGAACGGCCGCAACTTGTGGTCGGACGCGCTCTCGCGCACCTCGATCTCGACGCAGGTTGGCACGCTTACCGACGTGGACGCCGACCCGATCATTGCCGATGGCCGCGTCTACGCGCTGGGTCAGGGCGGGCGCATGGCGGCCTACGAACTGGTAACCGGCCAGCGCCTCTGGGAACTGAGCCTCGCGGGTATCTCCACGCCTGTCATCTCCGGCGAGTGGATCTTCACTCTGACCGACGACTCGCGCATGCTGGCGATCGCCCGCAACACCGGCAAGGTGCGCTGGGTCATCCAGCTGCCGCATTGGCGCAATCCGGAGAAGGAGACCGGACCGATCTTCTGGACCGGCCCGGTTCTGGCCAACAATCGCCTGTGGATCGCCAGTTCGGAGGGCGAGGTCCAGTCGGTCGATGTTACCAATGGGTCGGTGACTCCGTTCACCAAGTTGAGCAACCCGGTCTCCCTGCCGCCGATCGTCGCCGGCGGAACGATGTACATCCTAGATGACGGCGGCCGCATCACGGCCTGGCGTTAGGGCCCTGACTCCAGTCCGCAGGCAGGCGTTACCGGGGCTTTAACCGTTGTGAGCTAGGGCGCGCCTATGAGCGCGTCCTCCACCACGCTTGCAAAGCGGCCGACGAGCGACGTTTCGGCGTCGGTCGGGCTCGTCGGCGTCGTGACATTGCTCGGCTGGATCGCCGTTGCCCGACTGTGGCCGGAAATCTCCGCCGCTCTCGACCTTCCCGTCAGGCGGGAGGTCCTGTCCGGACCGCATTCGGCGCTCATGGCGATGATCCTTACCGGCCTAGCCATGGGGGCATGGTCCTTGCTCGTCGACAAGGTGCATCGCCGCCCGTCGACCGGCATCGACTGGAGCCGCCCGCGGCCGCTTTCGGCAGTGATCGAGGTCTCGCTGGTCAAGCTGGCGGGGCTCTGGGCGACCTGGATCGCGATTGGCGCCTTCTATTGCCTCGGGCGCTGGTACTGGAGTGGGCAGTACCTGTTCGCGATGGACGTGATCTTCGCAGCGGCGATCCCGTTGTTCGTGCTGTCGGTGCCCTATGTCCTGTGGCTCGACCGCTATCTCAAGGAGCCGCGCGACCACGCCTGGCACTTCGGCGCGATGTTCATGAGCCGGGAGCCGTGGGATCCTGTCGAGGTCAAGCGCCACTGGCGGGCGTGGATCATCAAGGGTTTCTTCTGCGCATTCATGATCTCAATCCTGCCGCCCGGCTTTGCCGGCGTGGTGGAGGCTGACTTTGGCGCCATGGTCCACGATCCGGTGCAGCTTGGCGCCCGGCTGTTCGAACTGTTGTTCGTTATCGACGTGCAGATCGGCACCGTCGGCTACCTGCTGACGCTGCGCCCGCTCGACGCCCATATTCGCAGCGGCAATCCCTTCCTGGCGGGCTGGGTCGCCGCGCTGATCTGCTATCCGCCGTTCGTCTTCGTGACGATGGGAAGCGGCGGCATCCTGCAATACGAATATCAGACCGCCGGCTGGGGACATTGGCTGGCCGGCCACGACGCGCTGCTGTGGATCTGGGCCGCGCTGCTGCTGAGCCTCACGGCGATTTATGCCTGGGCGACTTTCGCGTTCGGGATACGGTTCTCCAACCTGACCTATCGCGGGGTCGTGACCAACGGGCCGTACCGCTTCACGCGGCATCCGGCCTACGTCTCGAAGAACCTGTTCTGGTGGCTTTCGGCCATGCCGTTCCTGGTAACGACCGGCTCTTGGCTGGAAGCGGTACGCAACACCGTGTTCCTCGCCATCATAAGCGGAATCTACTACTGGCGCGCCCGGACCGAGGAAGCGCATTTGCTGTCCGAGGACCCGAAGTACCGGGAATACCACGCGTGGATGGCCGATCACGGGCTCATCACCGCACCGCTATCGCGCGCGTTGACCCGAGCGCGTCCGCGCCGCTTGCAAGTTCAGCCGGCGGAGTAGCTCAGGCGTTCCCGACCACCAGGCAGGCGGCGGCGACCAACAGTCCGGCAAATCGATTGGAACGGAAGCGTGCCAGCGGATTGTCAGGATCGGTTGGATCGAGCGTGAACGCCTGCCACATCAGGTGAAGCGCGGCCGGCAGCAGCGCGACCAGGGCGACCCAGTCCTCCCGTAGCAGCCAGAACGCTAGGCCCCACAGGCTCAGGGCCAGGGCATAGAACGCGATCACCCCAGCCTGCACATTGTTTCCCAGCCGCAGCGCGCTCGAGCGGATGCCGACCAGTGCGTCGTCCTCCCGGTCTTGCAGGGCGTAAATCGTGTCGTAGCCGATGCACCAGAAGATGCTCCCCGCATAGAGCGCTGCGAGCACCTCCAGCCGGTCGGAACGCATGGCTACCCAGCCTACCGGGGCACCCCAGGTGAATACCAGGCCGAGCCAAGCCTGGGGCCACCAGGTGATCCGCTTCATGAAGGGATAGGCAGCGACGAGGCCCAGGCTGGCCAGCGCGACGATCTGCGCCTCCAACCTCAACTGAAAAAGCACCAAGAGCCCGACGCCGCATAGCGCGAAGAGCCAGGCCCAGGCGGCCTTGGCACTGACACGGCCGCTCGCGACCGGACGGCTGGCAGTGCGCGCGACCTGCCGGTCGAGATCGGCATCGACGACATCGTTATAGACGCAACCGGCGCCTCTCATGGCGATGGCGCCGAGCAGGAGCCACAAGATCAGCTGCCACTGCAGCCCGCTGCCCGTCAGCCACACACCCCAGGCGCAGGGCCAGAACAAGAGCCACCAGCCGATCGGCCGGTCGAACCTCGCCAGCAGCGCGAAATCGCGCAGTCGCTGCGGCAGGCGGGCGACCAAGCCCTTGTGTTCGCTGTCGGGGACGATGGCTTCTGTCATGCGCGACGCCCTATAAGATTCGCGAGGATAGGGCTAGGAGAGCGGCATGCCGCCCGCAAAGCCCGATCTGGCCGCCACCCTGCGCGCGGCTCTTGCCGAAGCGGCCGAGCCCGCTCGCGCGCCCGGTATGCAGGCCTACATGAAGTCGGCCATGCCATACCTAGGGGTGTCGGCGGTGCCCTTGCGCAAGGTGTGCCGGAACCTCTTCGCGGGCCTGGCGTGGCCCGATACCTCGGCATGGCAGGCTGACGTGCTGGCGATCTGGCGAAACGCCGAATTCCGCGAGGAGCGCTACGCGGCGATCGAACTCACCGGAGAGCGCGGTGCACGCCTGTTCCAGAGGCTCGATGCCCTGCCCATGTACGAGGAAATGATCGTGAGCGGCGCCTGGTGGGACTACGTCGATGCCATCGCCGGCCAGCGCTTCTGGCCCATCCTCAAGGCCGAGGGCGAGCCGATGAAGCAGGCCATGCTCACCTGGAGCAAGGACAAGGACATATGGAAGCGGCGGAGTGCGATCCTCTGCCAGCTCAAGGCCAAGCAGGAGACAGACCTGGACCTCCTTTACGCCTGCATCGAGCCCTCGCTGGATTCGAAGGAGTTCTTTCTGCGCAAGGCGATCGGCTGGGCGCTACGGCAATACGCCTGGACCGATCCCGCGGAAGTCCGCCGCTACGTGGCAGCGAACGCTGACCGCCTCAGCGGGTTGAGCCAACGTGAGGCCCTTAAGAACATTGCGGTCGGCTAGGACGCAGGTAGGAGGTGCAAATGCCCGCCACCCCCGCCTGGCCTCCGCGCAGCGCCCCGCGCCTGTTCGTATCCGGACCTTTGGCCCAGGGAGAGTCGCTCCTGCTCGAGGGTTCGCAGGCGCATTACCTGCTGCGGGTGATGCGCATAGCGCAAGGCGACACAGTGATTCTGTGCGACGACGAAACCGGTGAGTGGGCGGCCAGGGTTTCCGATACCGGCAAACGCGACCTCCGGCTCGATCTCGTCGAACGGCTGCGCTCGCGTGAGCAGGTGCCGGACCTGTGGCTCTGCGCCGCGCTGCTCAAGAAGGATCGCTTTGATCTGGTGCTCGAGAAGGCGACCGAGCTCGGCGTGCGGCGAATCCAGCCTGTGCTGATGCGGCGGTGCGTGGCGGACAAGCTCAACCTGGAGCGGGCCCGCTCGGTGGTGACCGAAGCGGCGGAGCAGTGCGCCCGGACGGCGCTGCCGGAACTCGCTGACCCGGTGAAACTCGATAAGCTGCTGCGCGACTGGCCGGCGGATCGAACCTTGTTTTTCGCCGACGAGCTCGGGGGCGGACCGGCGGCGGCCGCTTTCGCTGCGCATTCGGGACCAGCTGCGTTATTGATTGGACCAGAGGGCGGTTTCGACGACGCCGAGCGCGAGGCTGTGCGAGCTGTCCCACAAGCGCGCCCCATCACACTCGGCCCGCGTATCTTACGGGGCGAAACCGCCGCGATGGCGGCCGCAGCGCTGTGGATGGGAAGCGTCGGCGATTGGTAGATATCCGTGCCCATGAAAATTGCGCTGGCGTGGTTCGCAAGGCTCGCCTAACGGCCCGGCCATGAGCACGCGCAAGACGTCCGAGGGGGAGGATCTGCGGATCGAGCGGCGTGAGCAGCTCGTCGAACCCATGCAGGCTGGCGAAAAGCCGGTCATCAACTGGCGCATCGGTACCGAGCACGAAAAGCTAGTCTTCTCGCTGACCGATCATCACGCTCCTTCCTATGAAGAGCCAGGCGGCATCCATTCGTTGCTGTTCGCGCTGACGCGTTTCGGCTGGAAGCCGGTCTACGAGGGCGAGAACGTCATTGCGCTCGAAGGGCCTGACGGCAATGTCAGCCTGGAACCCGCCGGGCAGCTCGAACTCTCGGGCGCTCCCCTGGACAACCTGCACCAGACTTGTGCCGAGACCGGCCGCCACCTGGAACAGGTCAAGGAAGTGGGCGAGGCGTTGGGCATCGGCTACCTCGGCCTGGGCATGTGGCCCGACAAGCGGCGCGACGAACTGCCGATCATGCCCAAGGGCCGGTACGAGATCATGCTGCGCCACATGCCGCGGGTGGGCTCGATGGGCCTCGACATGATGCTGCGGACTTGCACGATCCAGGTTAACCTGGACTATGCCTCCGAAGCCGACATGGCCAAGAAGTTCCGTGTCGGTCTGGCGCTCCAGCCCCTGGCCACCGCCTTGTTCGCCAATTCGCCGTTCACCGAAGGAAAGCCTAACGGCTTCCTCAGCTATCGCAGCCATATCTGGTCGGACACGGATCCGCATAGGACGGGAATGCTGCCGTTCGTGTTCGAGGATGGGTTCGGGTACGAACGCTACGTCGACTACATGCTCGACGTTCCCATGTATTTCGTGTTCCGCGACGGCAGGTACATCGATGCCGCCGGGCGGAGCTTCCGCGACTTCATGCAGGGCCGTCTGCCGGCGCTCCCGGGCGAGCTGCCGACGGCGAGCGACTGGACCGACCACCTCTCGACAGCGTTCCCCGAGGTCCGCCTCAAGAGCTTCCTCGAAATGCGCGGGGCCGACGGCGGCCCGTGGAACAGGATCTGCGCGCTCCCGGCGCTGTGGGTCGGGTTGCTTTACGACGGCGCCGCGCTGGATGCAGCGTGGGACTTGGTCAAGCACTGGTCGATGGAAGAGCGCGAGGCGCTGCGCAATGCAGTGCCGAAGCTCGCGCTTGATGCTCCGCTGCCGGGCGGCGGTACTCTGCGCGATCTGGCGGGCCCGGCGCTCGAGATCGCCAGCGCCGGCCTTAACGCCCGCGCGCGCTTCAATGCCGGTGGCGACAGCGAGGCTGGCTTTCTTGAACCCCTTCAGGAAATCGTCGCCAGCGGAAAGGTCCCGGCCCAACGTCTGCTCGACAAGTTCCACGGCGAGTGGGGTCAGGACATTTCCCGGGTTTACGAAGAGAGCTTCTAGCGCCGATACGGAGGCTTGCCGGAGGTCATTCCATGAGCAAGCTAAAGCGCAAGGAATACGAAGAAGCTCTCAAGCCGATGCAGCGCGAGCTGATCGAGCTGGCCCGCTGGGTCAAGCATACCGGTGCCCGCGTGGTGGTGGTGTTCGAAGGGCGGGACAGCGCAGGGAAGGGCGGGGCGATCAATGCGATCAGCCGGCACCTCAATCCTCGTCAGTGCCACGTCGTCGCCCTCGGCACGCCGACGGAACGAGAAGCGGGCCAGTGGTACTTTCAGCGCTACGTTTCGCACCTGCCGGCCGCCGGCGAAATCGTGCTGTTCGACCGCAGTTGGTACAATCGTGCCGGGGTCGAGCATGTCATGGGGTTCGCGACTCCGGCCCAGGTCGATTCATTTCTGAGAGTGACGCCGGTATTCGAAAAGCTGCTCGTCGATGACGGCGTGCTGCTGCTCAAGTACTGGCTGTGCTGTGACCAGGAGAAGCAGGAGGAGCGGTTCGCCGAACGGGCGGAGGATCCGCTGAAGGGCTGGAAGCTCTCGCCGATCGACCTGACCGCGCGCGAGCAGTACGATGACTATACCCGCGCTCGCGAGGCCATGCTTCGGGCGACCCATACCGAGCACGCGCCGTGGACGCTGGTCGACTTCAACAACCAGAGGGTCGGTCGGCTGACCTTGATCCAGGACCTACTTCGGCGAGTTCCCGACACCAGGGTTCAGGATGTCCCGCTGGAACTGCCACCGCTCACGGGCAAGCCGAGCGAGGAGACCTTCGGTGTCCTGAAACCCCTCCCGGACTACGAGCCTTGATCGCCGTCATCGGGACGTTTCGATTTCCGGCGGACTCGCTGGCCGCGGCCCGCCCGCTGATGCGCGCGGTGATCGAGGCGACGCTCGCAGAGCCGGGCTGCCGCGTTTACGCTTACGCCGAGGACATCGCCGAAGCAGGGTTGTTCAGAGTGACGGAAGTCTGGACCCGCCGTGAGGCCCTTTCAGCTCATTTTGAGACGGCGCATATGCGCCAGTGGTCCGAGCAGCGGGCGTCTCTCGGCTTCTTTGACCGACGGATCACGGCGTACGAGCTGGGTGAGGCGATAGAACTCTAGTTCGGGCGTTCTGAGCGGTTCGTTCATCTCAGGGCTCCACTCTTCTAGCAAGAAATTGCGATAAAAGCTTGTTTTAACAATGCATTCGCGCTCACTAGCGGGCGCGGGCGAATCAATTCGCTTGCTCCTTGTGCAACCTCAAGCTAACTTGAGGTCAAACGAAAATGGGTGGGTTCGCCATGGTGGAAGACCGCTTCATTACGATTGGCCAGCTCGCGGCACGTACGGGCGTGGCGGTTTCGGCGATCCGATATTACGAAGACAAGGGGCTTCTCCAGGCGCTGCGCACGGGTGGCAATCAACGCCGGTTCCTGCGCTCCGACATTCGCCGGGTCAGCTTCATTCTCATCGCTCAGAAGCTGGGATTGGCTCTGGCCGATATCGAGCAGCAGCTGGCCCAGTTGCCGCAGGGCAGGGCGCCGACGTTGTCCGACTGGCAGCAGATCAGCCGCGGGATGCGGTTCGAGATCGACCAGCGGATCAACTTGCTGACACGTACCCGCAATCAGCTCGATCAATGTATCGGATGCGGTTGCCTGAGCTTGCAGAAGTGCCAGCTCTACAACAAGGACGACCGTCTTGGCGCCATGGGCGCCGGGCCGCGCGCTATACTCGGATAGCCAGGAGTGAGCGCGGAAACGGTTTGGCCCAGGGGTTCAGGTTGGACCTTGCCGTCAGCTTAGCATGCCGAAGGGGAATCTCCGGTTCCGTGACCTCCGCGCTCGCTGGCCTCGGTAGGCACACAGATATGGTTTCACTCGCCACCATGCTATACTGAAAGCGCCAGATATTTGGCGTTTTGCGCACAGGGGCCCGGTTGTGCCGCGATGGCACGTCCTCAACGGACCCATTCGCTGGGCAAGCCGATCCTTACCAGCGTCAGCGTACCATCGGGGTCCGGTACCGACTCTTCGTGCACGCCCCACGTCTTGTGAGAAGGACCACCACCGGGGCGCCAATCCGCAAGCCTGGCGGCAAGGCCGTCGACGTCTTCGAGATAGAGATAGACGCCGTTGACATTGCGGCCGGGGACGACCCCTCGGGCGATCCGAAGAGAAGTACAGCAGTCAGCCCTTACCGTCACCGAGGATGCGATAGCTGCCGTAGTCGCTCAGCACGTCGAGACCGAGCCGCGCATAAAACGCCGCACTGGCTTCGATATCGTTGCAGGGGACCAACGCGAGAGGAGTGTGCGGGTGATCGGTCATGACGAAACCCTCTCGATACAATCCGGTCGCTGGCGTCAGCCTGCGGGATTGGAAACGGTTCCGACGTTATAACTCGGCGATCCTGTCTGAGGATTGTGCTTTTCCGCGAGTCAGGACTCGGTGCGGACAACGATCGAAATCGTGCCGTCCGGAGCAAGTTCGACCCGGTAGAGATTCAGGCCAGCCTTCTCTGCGGCACTGATCGCGCGCTGGACGTCAAGTTCCCGCCACGGGGCCTTTCCGTCCCCTTTGTCCTGACTCGTAGGCAATTTTGGATCGTCTGGCATTAAGATGAATCCCGGCATGAATGACATGTCCAGGGAAGCCGGCCGTTGACGCAGGACTTGCGCTTGATTCCAGCTGGATACCTTACACCCTCCAGGTCATGATCCCGGATAGCGATGGCGGCACGAACCTCTTCAATGCCAATCTGCTGATGCTCCAGCATGACCGGCAGCCTCCCTTACCCGAATATGCCACGTACGACGGGGCGCACAAGCAATCGGGGTTACTTAGCTCACTAAGTTTAATGTCGTGGCAAAGATACAACTTACGACACTTTTGCCATTGAAAACCCTTCGCAATTGGAGTTCCCCAAGGGTCGAATTTTCGCATCACGGCCAGATAAGTGCCCACATCTCCAGAAACCGGAAATTTGCACTCCCGCGACGTGGCCGCAGAGCTGCGGCTACTGGCGCACCTGCAGCCGGCGCTTCAGCGAAGCGATCGCGCGGAGATAAAGCGCATAATTGGAGAGCTGGTGGCGATACGCGCGCCGATGGGTGGGCAGTGGCAGCAACTCGCCCAAATCGCGGCCAACTTTGGAGAGTTGACGCTGTCGCGAGCGGCTATCGACCTGTTCGTGGAAGCGGCGGAAAACGATCCGGCCGCCCAGTATCAGAAGGCTGTCCTGCTGGCCTATGGCGGCGCCCTGGATGAAGCCTACGCCCTGCTTTGTACGCTGCCCGATACCGCCCCCGACCCTGCGGCCAATGCCTATAGTCGCGGAACCAGTTTGCTCAGTCTGGGCAGGGCCGACCAGGCGCAAGAGTTGCTTGAACGCGTAACGCAGCTGCGGCCGGAGTCCGGTTCGGCGTGGCTGGCCCTGGCCCTGTCCGTCAATCTCGGGCGGGAGGCCGAACTGGCCGAGCGTCTTGTCCGGGCCGAGCCGGGCATGGAAGCCGCGGGCCCCTCGGAACAGGCGGCGTATTATTACGCCTTGGGAAAGGCACGCGCCGATCGTGGAGAGCACGACCCGGCTTTCGCGGCCTTTGCGCGCGGTGCCGAACTGCAGAAGACGCTCATCGTTTACGACCGCGAAGCGGATCGCAGGAACGCGGAAGACGCGACGCAAGGCTATACCGCCGAAGCGATCGCTGCCATCGGTCGCCAGCAACAGCAACCGACGCACCGTTCGATTTTCGTCACCGGCCTGCCTCGCTCGGGTACGACCCTGGTAGAGCAAATCCTCACCAGCCACAGTGCGGTGAGCGATGGTGGCGAAATCAATCGGCTCGATCTGCTGAGCCAGGAAGTCGGCGGCCAATCCTGCGAGACGCTGGAACGCTATGTAAAGGAGCAGGGCACGCTCTCCCTTACGGAGCTATGGAATCATTTGCTCGCGGAGCGCTTTCCCAAGGGCGGACGGATTGTCGACAAGACGGTCAACACCAGCCGGCATCTGGGCCTTGCCGCGGCATTCTTTCCCGAAGCACCTTTGATCTGGGTCACCCGAGATCCACTCGACCGCGCCTGGTCGTGCTTCCGCACCTATTTCCTTGGCACCATGCCCTGGAGCTACGACCTCGAGGACATCGCTTTTCATTTCCGCCTCGACGACCAATTGCTTCGCGAGTGGCGGTCCATTCTGGGCAACCGCCTGCTTGTCGTGCCCTACGAGGAACTTGTGACCGACCCAGGCGACTGGGTACGCCGCATCCTTTCGCACTGCGGATTGGTTGAGGAACCACAGGTTTTCGCGCCGCATCTGAGCGAGCGAGCCGTTGCGACGGCAAGCGTCATGCAGGTCCGCCGTCCGATCAACCGCGAAGGAATTGGCTCGGCGGAGCCTTACCGGGCGTTCCTCAAACCCTTCATCGAGACCTATTACGCTTAGTCGGTTCTACTCAGCCGCCAGAAGCTCCTCGGCTCCGCCGAGGTCCACGCTCACCAGGCGGCTCACGCCCTTCTCCACCATCGTCACGCCGAACAGGCGATGCATCCGGCTCATGGTCACCGCGTTATGGGTGACGATGAGGTAGCGGGTCTGCGTCTCTCGGACCATTGCATCGAGCAGGTCGCAGAAGCGATCGATATTGGCATCGTCGAGCGGGGCGTCGACTTCGTCGAGTACGCAGATCGGCGCGGGATTCGTCAGGAACAGAGCAAAGATCAGCGCCACTGCGGTCAGGGCCTGCTCGCCACCTGATAGCAGTGTCAGCGATTGCAGCCGCTTGCCGGGGGGCTGGGCATAGATCTCAAGGCCCGCCTCGAGCGGATCGTCGGAATCGACCAACGCAAGGTGAGCCTGCCCACCCTCGAACAGCCGCGTGAACAGCTGGCGGAAATGCGCGTCCACTTCCTCAAAGGCGGTGCGCAGCCGCTCACGGCCTTCGCGGTTGAGGTTGCCGATCGAGCCGCGCAGGCGATTGACGGCCTCGGCCAATTCGGCCTGTTCGGCCACGCTCGCGCCATGCTCTTCCTCGATCCGGGCCAGTTCGTCGGCCGCGACGAGGTTGACCGGACCGATCCTCTCGCGATCACCGACCAGGCGGTCCATCACCGCGGATTCCTCCCCCGAGCCGGAAATCTCGGCGGGGTCGAACTCGAAGCGGCTGGCGAGCACTGGCGGCGGACATTGGAAGCGCTCGCCGGAAATGCGCGCCATCTCCTCGCGCCGGGATTCTTCGTTTTCGGCGCGAGCGGCGGAACCGGCACGCTCTTCGCGGGCAGAGGCCAGGGCTTCGTTGGCCACTGTCAGAGCGCCATCCGCGGTCCGGCCTTCCTCGGTGGCCGCAGCGACCGCGGCCTCGGCGGCGGCGAGTTCGGTGGCCAACCGGTCACGCACCGCTTCGCCGCCCTCGATCTCGCGCATCAGCGAAGCGGGCTTGGCAGCGACGATCGCACGTTCCTCGGCGATCTCGTCGAACCGCAGGGACATGTCGGACAAGCGCTTGGCGGCGTCGCCGGCACGGGCTTCCCAACCCTTGATGTCGGCGCGCTGGGTCGAGACCCGCTCGCGCGCGACGGCGAGTGCCTGGTCGTGCGCGGCGAGGGCGGCCGCGGTGCTTTGGAGCGTAACGCGCGCAGCTTCGTTCCTCGCCTGCGCGGCGGTGAGGGCGGCGCGCCCGGTCTCGGGGTCGGGCAAGTCGCGCTTCTTGGCCTGCGCCGCCGTGAGTTCCGCCTGGACCTGTTGGCGCTGTTCGGCGAGGCCGGTCTCAGCCGCAGTTAGCTCTTCTCGGCGGGCCGCGAGGCGTTCGCGCGCGGCTTCGGCCTGATCGAGCGCGCGCAGGGCCTGACGTTCGACTTCGGCGGCCTGTTGGGTCTCGCGCTCGATCCCGACAAGGGTTCGCTGGAGCTCGGCGAGGTCTTTCTGCGCTGCCCGTTGGGCCAATTCGGCCTTGTTCGCGGCCTCGCGAAGGGCCGGGAGCTGGGCGTCGAGTTCGGCAAATCGGTTCTCGGCCTCAAGGCGGGCCGCCTCGGCCGCTCCTTCGCCGCGCGCCAGGAAGCCATCCCACCGGCGCAAGCGACCATCGCGCGTGACCAGCCATTCACCCGGCTTGAGCAAGCGGCCATCGTCGCTCTCCACGAAATGGACCAGTGCCAGCCGCGCAGCTAACTGCGGCGGGCAGTCGCGGACATGGGCTGCAAGACTGCCGGCGACCGGCGAGGGCGCTTCGGCGCCGCTCCAGTAGCGGCCCTCCGCGTCTCCCGAGGGTGATCCAAGTGGCGCCTTGGCGTCACGCCCGAGGACGGCGGCGAGCGCCCGTTCGTAGCCCGGTTCGGCGGCGACCTTGTCTAGCGCGACGGGGAGGCCGTGCTTGCCCGCGGCCTGTTTCGCTCGGGCCTCTCGATCACGCTGGAGCGCTTGCCACTCACGCTCGATCCCGGCCAGCTCGGCGCGCGCGGTGGCGAGGGCGCTGGCAGCTTCGTCGCGGGCCTTGGCTAGGTCTTCCTTGCGCGCCTGCCCCTCGGAGAGCTTCTCGCGAGTGCGGGCGAGGGTTTGTGCGGCTTCGTCGGCGGCGGACTGGGCGGTGACGACCACCTCGTCAGGGTCGCCCTGGGCGGAAAGGGAGGCGCGCTGGTCCTCGAGCCGCCGGACCTCATTCTCCAATCGCGCGAGCCTGGCTTCGACCTGGCCGACCTCGGCCTGGGCGATGCGCCACTCCGCCTCTACGCCCGCATGGTCGGCGGTCGCCTTGGCCAGCGCCAGTTCGGCGGCGCGCGAGGCCGCTTCGGCCTGCTCCGCCGCGCGGGTGAATTCGGGCCTGCGCGCCTCGTCCGCAGTCAAGCCGGCCTCACCCCTGGCGAGATCTTCGGCCAGCTTCTTGAGTGCCTCGGCCGCGTCGCGCGTCACGCGATCAGCCTCGCCGCGGTCTTCCTCCAGCCGCTGCTTCTGACGGTCGAGGTCGGCCAGGCGCTGTTCGGCGGCTTCGAGTTGGCTGGAAAGCGCTGCCATCCGGTGACCGTGCGCGCTGGCATCATCGCGCCTGTCGGCCAGTTCCTCGCGCACTTCGGCCAGTTTTTCTGCCGCGGCCGCCTGAGCCTTCTGCGCTTCCTGGGTTAACCGCTGGGCCAACTCGACCTTCTGTTCGGCGCCACGTGCGCTGGCCCGCGCGGCCTCCGCCGCCTGGGCGGCGTCGCGCCACCGTGCGAAGACGAGACGCGCCTCGGCGTGCTGAATCTTGTCGGACAGAGCCTTGTACCGCTCCGCCTGTTTGGCCTGCCGGCGCAGCGTCGCCATCTGGCTGTCTAGTCCGGCGGCAAGATCTTCGAGGCGGGCGAGGTTGGCCTCGGTCTGCTTGAGTTTGCTCTCCGCGTCCCGACGGCGGACGTGGAGCCCGGCGATGCCGGCGGCTTCCTCCAACATCATGCGCCGCTCTGCCGGCTTGGCGGCGATGACCGCGGCGATCTTGCCCTGGCTGACGAGCGCGGGACTGTGCGCACCGGTGGCCGCGTCGGCGAAGACCAGCGACACGTCCTTCGCCCGCACATCGCGCCCGTTGACGCGATAGGCGCTGCCCGCGCCCCGCTCGATCCGGCGAGTGACCTGCAATTCCTCGCCATCGTCACGCACAGCGTCGAGGACGACCTCGGCGAAATCGCGCGGTGGGCGCTGGGCCGTGCCGGCAAAGATCACGTCGTCCATGCCGCCCGAACGCATCGACTTGGGCGAGTTTTCGCCCATGACCCAGCGGATTGCTTCGAGAAGGTTGGACTTGCCGCAGCCGTTAGGCCCGACCACGCCAGTGAGGCCGGGCTCGATGCGCAGCTCGGAGGGCTCGACGAAGCTCTTGAAGCCTGCGAGCTTGAGTTTGCGGATCAGCATTGGACGTGAATGTCCATCGGTCGCAAAAACCCCCTGCGTAAGAGGGAGAGGCTAGACCAACGGAGCTGGCGGAAGAAGCGCGGCGCCGCTGTTTCCACAGCTATGCGCCGCGCCATGGTCAGGCCGCAATCCCCGGTACGGTGCCGTGTCGGGGTTTGCGGCCTAAACTTCAGCGCGCTCCGGCGGCCTGAAGCGCGGCCTCGAGCACTTCCCAGCTCGTGCCGTCGATGACCTTGCCGTTGAGAATGAAGGTCGGCGTGCCGGTGAGTTTGAGTTCGTCAGCCTGGGTCTGCGACGCGGTAGCGATCTTCTGCGCCTTGGCCGTGTCGGCCAGGCACATCATCGCCTGGTCGCGACTGATTCCGCGAGCGGCGAAGAAGTCGAACAGGCCAGCGGCCTCGGCAATGTTCTGGAAGCGCTGGGCCGGGGCCGATTCCATCGCCGCCTGGACCGCGCCGGCATTGGCCTGCACGTGCTCCATGATCGGGGTGAAGTTGGCCCAGGCCTGGTTAGCGAGCGGGTGGAATGTCTCAGGCGTACCGCAGCGGGCCAGCATGGCAATCGTCAGGTCCAGCGAGTCGCGGACGAGGTTGCGGATCTCGTAGCTGACGATGCCACGGTTCACATATTCATCGAGCGGGCCGGATCCCTGCTGCGAGAACTCGGCGCAGTGCGAGCAGGTGTGGCTGGCGTATTCGACCAGCTTGAGCGGGGCTTCGGGATTGCCGATGCGGAAGCCGCCTTCGGGTGTTTCAACGGCGGTCTCGGCCCAGGTCGTGCCGGCCGGCGCGGCGATGTTGGCGATCGGTTCGCCCTTGGGCGCGCCTTCCTCGGCTTTTTCGCCACACGCGGCGAGCGCGAGCGCCGACGTTGCGGCGAGGATGGCGAAGGACACTTGGCGAATGGTTATCATGCGGGTTCCCTCTCGAGTGGGTCTATATAGCTGAACTAGGGGCTCAGGACGCTTTGCGGACGAATTCGTCGAGCTGCTTGGAAAGCGCGTCCCAGGTGTGTGTGCCGGGCAGGACCACCCCGTTGACCGCGAAAGTCGGGGTGCTGTCGATACCGGGCTTTTCCCAATCCTTGGCCGACGTTTCCGCCAGGGTCTTCACGAAAGCGTCATCGGCCAGGCAGCGGTCGACTTCCGTGCGCGAATACCCGCGCCGAGTCATGATGGCGTAGAGGCCGCCGTCACTCGCGATCGCCTTGCGGCCGGCGGCCCCGCTCGCCTTCCAGCGCTGCTGTTGGGCCGGCGTGGCCTTGGTCAGGGTCGCGAGCCACTTGTCCTGCCCGAACATGAACGCGGAATGGTTCTGCGGGAACTTCGACACGGGGCCGCAATGCGCCAGCACGGCTACTGTCAGGTCCACCGGATCGCGCAGCAGGTGGCGGACCTCCAGGTTGACCTTGCCTGGCGCGATGTAGGCCAGCTTGATCGGCTCTTCCCCCTCGCGGGTGAAAGCCGCGCAATGCGGGCAGGTATAGCTGATGTACTCGACAAGCCTGACCTTGGCGGCCGGGTTGCCGATAAGGTGGCTCGTGCCGGTCGCGCTGACCGTGGCGTTCCAGTTTGCGGTGGCACCGCCCGATGCCAGCGCCGCGACACCCAGCGCAAGGGCAGCGGCAATCCTTCTACCGATCATTCGGACCCCTCTCTCGTTCCAAGACTGCGCGCCAGCGATTCGAGCACGGCACGCAGTTCCGGATCCCCAATATCGCGCAAGCTGTCGCCCAATTCCATCGGGATTGGCTTGAGCGAAGGCGGCGCCGTCCGCACGCCTTCTGCACGCGGCGGCTTAACCGCGCCTTGCCGCAACTTCACCCGCGCCACAGCCTTGTAGCCGAAGAACCGGTTCACGCGCTCCATGATCTCGGGGATCAGGTGCTGGATCAGCGGGGCATGGGCCGGCAGGACGACCAGTTGCAGGATGCCGTCGTTCTTCTCCCCTGGCGGAAAGCGGATCGCTTCGGGGCTGCAGACTTTCGCATGGGTGGGGCCGACGATCTCGGGCCAGCGCGTGACCACGCTCGACTGCACGAAACCGAACCGGCGGAACGCGGCGCGCCCGATCTGCGGGACAAGCTCCGCCACCGGCCGAGCGGGACCTCCGCGCGGGCGCTCGTAAGCCTTGGGCTTAACCCCCTTCTTCTTTTCGCCATCGCGTTCCATGGACGCCAAGCCCATGCCATAGCGGCGCGATGGAGGATAGGGTCCCAGCCGCTTTGCTCGAATGGTACGATGGCCACGCGCGCGCATTTCCGTGGAGAATCGCACCTGGCTCGGCCGAACGCCCCGACCCGTACCGGGTGTGGCTGTCGGAGGTCATGCTTCAGCAGACCACGACCGCGCACGCCGCGCCCTATTTCGAAAAGTTCGCCGCTCGCTGGCCAACGGTGAAAGCGCTGGCCGACGCGCCGGAGGAAGCGGTCATGGCCGAGTGGGCAGGGCTGGGATACTACTCGCGCGCTCGCAACCTCATTGCCTGCGCCAAAGCCGTGGCCGAACGCGGAGGTTTTCCCGAGACCGAAGAGGGCCTGAGACAACTCCCCGGCCTTGGTGCCTACACCGCTGCGGCGGTAGCGGCGATTGCGTTCGGCGAGGCGGCGACGGTGGTGGACGCCAATGTCGAGCGGGTGGTCGCCCGCCTGTTCCTGATCGACGAGCCGCTGCCTGGCGCCCGCAAGGCCATCCGGGCCGCTGCCGAAGACATCACCCCGCGCGAACGCCCGGGCGACTTCGCGCAGGCGATGATGGACCTCGGCGCTACGATCTGCACCACTCGGGCGCCCAAGTGCCTGCTGTGCCCGCTGTCGGCGCCGTGCCTTGCCCGGGCGCAGGGGAGGCAGTCTGACCTGCCGGTCAAGGCGCGCAAGAAGGAGCGGACTGGGCGCACAGGGACGGCCTTCTGGATCGAACGCAACGGACAGGTCTGGTTGGTGCGGCGGCCCTCGAAGGGCATGCTCGGCGGAATGCGCGCGCTGCCAGACGATGGCTGGAGCTCGCGCAAGGATGGCTCGGAAAACGCGCCGATTCCCGGGGCGTGGAAAGCCGGAGGCGTGGTGCGCCATGGGTTTACGCACTTCGACCTCGAGCTTGGCCTCGCGATCTATGCCGGGGAGAAATTCGGCGCATTGGGTGAGGGAGAGTGGTGGCCGATTGCCCGGATCGAGGAGGCGGGGTTGCCGACGCTCTTTGCCAAGGCAGCGCTGTTGGCGATGGCGGTGGAGTAGGCCCTCCCCAAGTTCGTCGCGCGCGCGAGCGGCGAGCGGGGTCCGCGCAAAGGCACCAAGGCGCGAAGCGGTGCATGGGTCGGAAGCGGACAGACTGCTTTCGACCCATTGCGGGCATGTTGCGGCCGAAACCACGACGGCCTAGGACTTACGTGATGGCAAAGATCGATCGCCTTGCTCGTTTAGACGTCCGCCGCTTGGAACTTGAAGCGGAATATTCCGATGCGCTGCTTGTTGCACTTCGTGTTGCGGCGTCGGGGAAGTGGGGTCTGTTCGATCATAATGGCGACCGCCGTACACGTGAAGCGATTGCACCAGTCATCGATAATCTGAATGAGATAAGTGAAGCGATTGACCGAGCGAGAGACCAACTCGCGCTGCCGCCATTCGAACTTCATCGACAGTTCCTCGCTTCACGAGGCCCGGTGGGTCCGCAAGCGGTAGGTGAACCCAAGCAGGCGCAAGCCTGGCTCGATCGCCTGTCGGGAGAGATCGCAACGGAACCGGACTGAGCGGTTCCCACCCGTTGCGGACACTCAAAGTAGCCATTTCTGAGCCGCCCGGCTCGACCGGACCCTTATAGCTTAGTGAGTACAATCGTCACGGCTTGTCGGGGGATTACCCGATGGCGCGACACAGACGCGGCCCGGTATTTCGAAAAATAGCAGACACTTGAGAGGAGTTCGCTGAGATGTCAGTGAATTCACCAGGTCAAGCGTGGCTCGATTGGGCCGGAAGTCATGCGAGATCGTGTGGCGGAGCGCGCTTTAACTTACTGGCGGGGAGTTCCGCGCTCGCGCTTGCGGTGGGGTGCCTGACGAGTGCGTGCCTCATTCGGTCGGCACAGGCGCAAACTTGTCCGACTCTTAATGTAAACGATCTCGAATGCACGGTGCCGAGCGGCACAATCATTACAGTAACCACTGCCGGTGGGACCGGCCTCTCGAATAGCGGTGCCAATGGAGACGTCACCGCCGACGGCATAACCATCAACCTGCAGGCCGGGAACGCGACCGGTGCGAGGTTGCAGACCGGCGCCGACATCACTGTCACTAACAGCACGCTCAAGACCACCTCGACCGCAACCACGACCATCAGCGGCCAAACGGGGGCGATCGTCACGGGTATCGGCAGCCTCGCAAGAGTCACCGACAGCGCGTTTACCTTGGGAAACGGCACGACCGCCGCGAACAACCTTACCGCGATACGCGCCGTGGATGGCGGCTTCGTCGCTTTGACGACATCAAGCATACAGATGCTGGGCGGAAACAGCGGGACAGTAAGCTACTTCAACCATGGTCTGGTCGCGTCAGGGCAAGACAGCCGGATCGAGATGACGGGGGGCTCTGTCACGACCACATCGCGCGCGTCGTTCGGCGTGCGGGCGGAGAACGGCGGCGCAATCTCCTTGTCTCAAGGTGCGACGATCGCGACGACCAACACGACGAGTGCCGCGGTAGGCGTGCCCGCCAACACCAGCAGCTACGCCCTGACCGCAACCGGAACCGGCAGCTCGATCCTGGGCCGAGACATCACCGTCACCACGGCCGGAGCCTTTGCCAACGCTGCACGGGCCGAAAGCGGGGCTACGATCGATCTGTTTACCAGCAGCCTTTCCACTAGTGCGGCCAACGCGCATGCGTTGTTCGCTACGGGCACCCATTCACGGATCGAAGGCCAATCGCTCACGGTCAACACAACCAACGCGACGGCGAGCGCAGCGCGCAGCGAGGCCGGGGCGGCGATTGAGTTGACGGACGGCACCTACAGCACGGCGGCTGGGGCCAGTCACACCTTGTTGGCTACCGGGACGGGTAGTTCCGTGATCGGAACGAACCTCGCTGCCAGTGCCGGTGGAACGGCGACCAACGCCGCCCGAGCCGAAGATGGCGCCCGCATCGAATTGACCGGCGGCACCCTTCACACCACCGGAAGCGGCGGCTCAGAAGTGCTCAACGCGGCGGCGGCGGACGTCCGCACCGGTGGTACGATGACCCTCGACGGTGTGACGATTACCACCACCGGGGGTCGCGGAGACGGCCTGCACGCCGACGGGGCGGGATCGCGCATAGATGCGAGCGACATCACGGTTACGACGAGTGGTACGCAAGGTAACGCGGCAGCGAATGCGATCGACATTCAAAACGGTGCGACGGTCAGTGTCTCGGATAGCAGCCTGACGGCGGTTGTGACTGCCGTCGCAGTGGGCGTGCTTGGCGGGACTGGTTCCAGCTTTTCCGCGACCGATACCAGCATCACGGCGACCGGTCCCACAGCGCCAGGCGTGCGCGTGGTGAATCAATCGACAGCCACGTTGAGTGGCGGATCGATCAGCACGGGCGGAATCAATTCTGCCGCCCTCGAAGCTGGGTCCTCCACCGTCGATGCGACCAATGTCGTCATTGCGACGACGGGCGCTGGCCGATCCTACGGGGCGGTTTCGGGCGGAAGCAGTACCATCTCACTGACAGGGGGTTCGATCACCACTTCGGGGGATGCTGAGAATGCGGGCACGGCAAGCGCCCGGCGCGCCCATGGAATGACCGCCTACAATTCGGGTGGCCTTCTCGACTCTACCGGCACCTCGGTTCTCGTGACCGGACTGGAAGCCTTTGGCGTGGTCGCGGACGATGGCGGGATCGTCACGCTCGACGGCAATTCGATCAGCACGGAGGGCGCTCTTGGGATCGGGCTTTACGCGGGCATCGACCAGGAAGGCGCGCAATTCCTTGTCGATGTCACCGGCACGGACCTGGTGGTTACTACCGAAGGCCTGCGAGCCTATGGGGCGTACGTCTCGCGGGACTTCCACATCGCCACGGCAACGATGGACCTCGCCGGGATTTCAATCACGACATCGGGCAGCGACGCTATCGGGCTACGAGCCATTGGTGGCGGACAATTGACGGCACAGAACGGACAAGTCGTTACGTCCGGGCCGAGTGCCTACGGAGTGCAGTCGCGGTACTTCGTCGATGCGGTTGTGCCCGACGGCCGCGACGAACCGACCTCGATCACGCTGACGGGGTTGTCGATCGAAACAAGTGGAGCGCTCGCGCACGGCGCCGTCGTCCAGAACGGAGCCCGCTTGTCGGGAACGGATGTCTCGATCGACGCTACGGGGTCCGGCGCCGCCGCGCTTTTTGTACTCGGGGATTTCGGGCCCGCGTCGCTCGCCAGCGTCGCCGACAGCGAGCTCGCCAACGCGAATGGAGCCACTGTTGTCGCGGCCGGAAATGCCGACATTGTCTTTCTCCGCTCGACAGTGGGCACTCCGCTTGCCGAAGGTGGAAACGAGCAGTGGTTGCAAGTTGCGACGTCGGATGATTTCGCTCCGCTCGATGCCCAAGCTCCGTTGAGCGAAAACCAGGATCCGGGTCTGACGCTCGTTTCGGCACGGCTGTCGCCGGCTGCCCTGGCTCCGGCAGCGCTGCCCGGTCTTGCGAACGTGACCCTCACAGCTTCGCGGGCGACGGGTTCGGCGCTGACAGCGTCCGGCAGCGTGTCCAATCTGGTCCTGGACCAGGGCAGCGTGTGGGATCTCACCGGCAACTCCAATCTCACCAGCGTCACGAATAACCTGAGCAGCATTTTGTACCTGGCTCCGACGAGCGATCCCACGCTTCTTTCGAGCTACAAAACGCTGACGGTGATCAACTGGATTGGGCAGGGAGGCGTACTCGGGCTCAACACTTATCTCGGCCTGGACGGCTCCCCTTCCGACCTATTGGTTATCGACGGCGGGACCGGCACGGGGAATACCGCGCTTCGCATCACAAACACGACCGGTCGCGGTGCAGTCACAACGGGAAACGGCATTCTTGTCGTGGATGCCGTCAACGGCGGCACGACCGCGACGGGGGCATTTCAGCTTGGTGCCCCCGCGATAGCAGGACCGTACGAGTACCTGCTGTATCGGGGGAGTGTCGACACGAGTGGGCCTGACAGCTGGTACTTGCGGTCCACTCTCGATTGCTCCGTCCCGGGCGCCCCCTCGCCGCCGTGCCCCACACCTACGCCAACACCAACACCAACACCAACACCAACACCAACGCCGACACCGACACCGACACCGACACCGACACCCACTCCGACGCCAACACCAACACCAACGCCGACACCGACACCGACACCCACTCCGACTCCGACGCCAACACCCACGCCCACGCCCACGCCAACGCCAACGCCCACTCCGACGCCCACGCCAACGCCCACGCCAACGCCCACTCCGACCCCCACTCCGACGCCGACACCAACGCCGACACCCACTCCGACACCAACGCCGACGCCGACGCCGACACCCGCTCCGACGCCAACGCCGACACCCACTCCAACGCCGACGCCGCATCCCCGGCCAACGCCCAATTATCGCGAGGAGGTTTCTCTCATAACGGCGTTACCGACGGCCGCGCTCGTCTATGGCCGGGGTATCCTCGACACTCTCCACGAACGAGTGGGAGATGAAGAGCAGTTGCGCGGCGATCCGGAACTGAATGACGATGAAAACCCCAATGGCGTGTGGGGGCGCTTCATCGCGAAGGACGTCCGGCACCACACCGACAGAGGCATCTACGGAACGGGGCCCAGCTACAAGATGGATAGCTGGGCATTTCAGGGCGGGATCGATATCTACCGTGCCGAAGACGACGAGGGCGATCGCGACCACGCGGGAATCTATGGCGTTTACGGAGAAGCCGACTCCCGAGTCACGCACCAGATACTGGACCAGGAGTTCGCTGGCGGAACGGTGACCATGAAGAATGGCACCCTGGGTGCCTATTGGACTCACTTTGAGGAGGGCGGGGAATATCTCGATGCCGTGGTTCAGGCCACCTGGCTCAACATCCACGTCCGGCCGCGACGCCTTGCGGAAGTCAGAACTGACGGATTCAGCCTGGCCGCCTCTCTCGAGGGCGGATATCCGCTCGAGATCGATGACGATTGGCGGCTCGAACCCCAAGCGCAGTTGATCTACCAGACCTTGTCACTCGACGACATGAGCGACGTCGCTTCCACCATCCGTTTTCGCGATCTCAATTCCCTCGCGGGACGCATCGGCGCCAGGCTCAATAATATCGGCGACGAGCTGGGCTGGATCCGGGTGAACTTGTGGCACGAGTTCACCGGACACCCCAAGACCGAGTTCTCGACAGAAACCGGCTTTCTGGCGTTCGAAGCCGAGCTTCCGCGCACCTGGTGGGAGATCGACGCCGGTGTGAGCTGGCACCTCGATCGCAACACTACGCTCTTCGGAGCAGGCAGCTACAACTCGACCTTCGACGGAGACAGTAAAGCCTACGACGCGAAGATCGGAGTTCGGTACAATTGGTAGCTGAACGACCGCATTACACCCATTGCGGCCATCGCTCCGGTCGGTAGGCTACTTCGTTCATCATGGGCTTGCCTGGATCGAGGAATGCCAAATGACGAAGTACCTGATTTCGTTTCCCAGCGAAGCCATGGTCGTCACCGACGAGGATTTTCCCAATGTGGTGGCCGACTCACATGCCGTCATCGAAGAAGCAAAGAAGGCCGGTGTCTACGTATTTGGCGGCGGGATAGATGAGCAGGCGGCTCCGGTGCTGGTATCGTCCGGGGGCCTGATCTCGCATGAACTTTATCCCGGAAGCACGCTGAACGGCGGTTTCACCATCCTGGAATTGCCGACGCGGGACGAGGCCGTTCGTTGGGCGGCGAAGATCGCAAAGGCTTGTCGTTGCTCGCAGGAGCTGCGCGAGTTCGGGTACGATCCGGCAAGCTAAGCAGGACCGTCAAATAATCCCGCCGCCCAGCATCAGCCGTACGACCGCGATCCCGAACACGATCAGGCAGAAGTTCCGCCCTCCATTCGAACGCGACAAGGCGCCAAGCCCGATGCCGACCACGGCAATGGGCAGCACAATCCAATTGCCCCAACCAAGGAACGGGATGGCGGAAGGGATGGCCAGAACCAGCGCGACAATACCGGTGAGGATCGAGAGTACGTTGAGCATGTGCGTTATATCGCTAATACACTGGAGCTAATCAAGAGCCCGGAAGAATAGAACTTTCCTACTCACCCCATTTCGGCGCAGGGTCGCCCGATGGCCGAGTCTTCCATTCATGCGAGGTCCAAACAGTCGGCGTCAGGCTACGGAAAACGGGGGCGGAAACGGGGGCGGAAACGGCTAAGTTGACACTTTCACGTACCGTGTCACCCCGTCACCCCTAGGGAGGAAACTGAGCGATGCAGGAGCTTCTGAAGGACGTCGGTCTCACTCGCCGCCAATGCCTTGGCGGCGCGGCGATGCTGGGAGCGGGGGCCTTGCTGCCAGGCATTCCGGCCTTCGCCCAGGCCCCGGCCGCGTGGCCCAACGTCACCCGCCTTATCTCCAGCTACGTCGATAGCCGCAAGGTCGCCAACATGGTGGTGACTCTCGGCTTTGGGCAGGAGGATCCGATGGTGATCGCGGCGGGAGTCGACAGCTTCACCGGCCCACGCCAGTCGGACGGACGCAGCATCTACCGCATCTATTCGATGACCAAGCCAATCACCGGCATGGCCGCGATCTCGCTGATCGACGAGGGCAAGCTCGGCCTCGACCAACCCCTCTACGAAATCCTGCCCAAGTATCGGAACATGCAGGTGCAGAAGGTCTATGACGGACCGATCACGCCCGACAATCTGGAGCCGGCGATCCGCCCGATCACGATCCGCCAGATGCTCACCCACACGGCGGGCATAGGCTATGGCATCGTCCAACAGGGCCCAATCGCCACGGCCTTCCGGGAGAACGGAATCGTCCCCGGCATGGTCACTCGGCTCCAGGCGCTGCCGATCTTCCGCGGCACGCCGGTGCAGGGGCTAGATGTGTTCGCCGACCGGCTGGCGGAGATGCCGCTGGTCTACCAGCCAGGCACGCGGTGGAGCTACTCGATGGCGCTCGACTTGATGGGCCGGGTGATCGAGGTCGTTTCCGGCCAACCCTTCGATCGCTTCCTGCAGGAACGCTTCTTCGACCCGCTGACAATGGCGGATACCGGCTTCCAGGTTCCGCGCGAAAACGCGGACCGCATGACGACTAGCTATTTCCTGCTCAACGGCACCCTGCTGCCGATCGATCTGGGTGCGAATTCCATCTACTTCGACAAGCCGCCGTTTCCTTTCGGTGGGGCAGGACTGGCGAGCACGCCGCTCGACTACGACAAGTTCCTCAAGATGCTGGTCGGCTACGGCGAGACCGGGGGGCTGCGCGTCATAAGCGAGCAGGCGGTCCGTCTCGGCACCTCTAACATCCTGCCGAACACCATCTTGCCCGAGGACGACTTCACCAAGACCTGGGACTTCGGTGCCGGGGCTCGTGTGGGGCGCGGCGACGAGGCGGGGGTTTACGGCTGGGCCGGCGCAGCGGGGACCATCGGCTTCGTCCACCTGCCGCTTGGCCTGCGCGCCGGACTGTTCACCCAATACATGCCGCAGATGGAGTATCCGTTGCTCGAAGAATTTCCCGCCGCCATTCGCGCTGACCTAGCGGCTATGGGCCGGGCATGAACTCCATCGCCTTTGCCGGTCAGCCGCTAGACCGCGCCGACCATCTGCGTACCGATCCTGAGAAGCTGGCGGCGCTGCGCGCGGGTGATGCCCTGCTGCTCAAGCTGGAGGGTCTCTTGCCGGAGCTGTCCGAGGACGGGGGCCTGGCGTGGGGGCCGGTGAGCGAAGCGCCGGGTGACGTCGAACTGGTGTTCCTCGGTCAGCGAGAGGGACAGGCGCTGTTCGCTGCCGTTCCCACCGAAGGCGATCCGGACCCGGCCTACGCTCACCGCAAGACCTGGGGCGCGATCGCGCAGCTGGGGGCGGCAGACCTCGCGATCTTCGGCACCGCACGCAGTGTGCTCGACTGGCACGCGCGACACCGTTTCTGCGCCCGTTGCGGACGGCCGACGCACTTGGCCAAGGGCGGTTGGCAGCGGGACTGCGGGTCCTGCTCGGCCCAGCATTTCCCCCGTGTCGACCCTGTCGCGATCATGCTCGTCGAATGCGAGGGCAAGCTCCTGCTCGGCCGACAGTCGCGATTTCCGCCGCGCAGCTATTCTGCACTCGCCGGCTTCGTCGAACCCGGCGAGACGATCGAGGAGGCCGTGGCGCGCGAGGTGTTCGAAGAGGCCGGGGTGCGGGTGCGCGACGTGCGCTACGTCGCCAGCCAGCCCTGGCCGTTCCCCTCACAGCTGATGATCGGGTGCATAGGAAAAGCGGACAGCCGTGAACTTGCGATCGACAAGACCGAGATCGAAGACGCAAACTGGTTCACGAGATCCGACGTGGCCGAGGCGATGGCGAAGGGGGCGGAGAGTGAAAGTTTCATTCCCCCGCCACGCCAGGCGATCGCCCATCACTTGTTGCAATGGTGGCTGGAGCAAACCGCATGACCGAGAGACCCAAGATCGCTGTCGACATCTGGTCCGATGTCATGTGTCCCTGGTGCGCCATCGGCTATACGCAATTTGCCAAATCGGTTAGCGAACTGTCGAGCGAGGTCGACGTCACCGTTCGCTGGATGCCGTTCGAACTCAATCCCGAACTTCCTGCCGAAGGCAAGGATCAGGCCCGGCACCTTGCGGAAGTCTACAGCCGCACTCCGGCGGAGATCGCTGCGATGCGCAGCAATATGCAGGAGACCGCCGAGCGTGCGGGCTTTCCGATGGCCTACACCGGCGAGGGTGACGAGCCCGCGCCGATGATCTGGAACACCTTCGACGCCCACAAGCTTCTGCGCTGGGCGCTGGCGGAGCAGGGGCCCGAGGCGCAGACCCGGCTCGAGGTAGCTTTGTTCAAGGCGCATTTCCAGCAGCGCCGCAACGTGAGCGACCGGGAGGTGCTGCTCGACATCGCGGCTGCCGAGGGGCTCGACCGCGCCAAGGCGGCGGCCGCGCTGGATGACGAGGCGCTCGCTATCGCCACGCGTTACGAGGAAGAGCGGGGGCGGCAAGCGGGGATTAACTCGGTGCCGAGCTTCGTGATCGACGGCAAATACCTGATCCTCGGTGCCCGCGAGCAGCAGGACTTCTCCAAGATGCTGCGGCAGGTCGCGGGTCTGGTTCAGGCCGCTTAAATCTTGACACAACGAACCATATCGGTTATGTGCCCCGCCGTCAGAATGCCACTGACACCAGCGACGGGTGCGGGAGCGGTTAGCGCTTCGCTTCTCTCTCCCGCGCAAGGCCGGCGCCCTTCCGACATCGTCAGAGGGTGTCCGCAGGATACGGGGATGACAACCGCTGGCGGGACCTGCGAGCCCTAACCGCCAGCGCCTCGGGTCCGACAGGGCCGAGCAGCGAGGTTTGCCGCAGCCCTCGCCGCCGTTCGCACTCCATGCTCGCGCAAGGCAATCCTGTGACGCCCAGGACGCGCCGGCCTTTGCCCGTCCGCGACTTTGGTCTTCCCGGCGTTAGGCCCGCACTCGCCCGCGGGTGGTTGGCTGTGCCTGCTCCCCTCCCGCAAGCGGGAGGGGGATACCCTCCAGATCCTCCCCGAGTTCGCTCGGGGAGGGGGACCGCCGACGCAGTCGGGGGCGGACGGGCTCTCGCGGGAGGATCAAGCCGCGCGCACGTAACCGAGAAACTCGTCCACCTGACCCCGCAGGACTTCGGCCTGGCGATGGAGATCGCTGGCCGCATCGAGCACTTGCGCCGCCGCCGCCCCTGTCGAGTCCGCCGTCTCGCTGACCTGACCCATATTGTAACCGACTTCGTCCGCTCCGGACGCGGCGCGGGCGAGGTTGCTGGCCAGTTCCTTGCTCGCCATCATCTGCTCGTCGACCGATTGCGCGATCGCCACGGCACTGCCTTCGAGTAGGTGGACCTGTTCCGCGATCTGGCGCAGCGCGGCGATGCTCTCTCCGGTCGCATGCTGGATCGCCTGAATGCGATCCGCCACATCGCCGGTCGCGTCGCTGGTTTGCCTGGCGAGCGCCTTCACCTCTCCCGCCACGACCGCAAAGCCACGCCCGGCCTCACCGCTGCGCGCCGCCTCGATCGAGGCGTTGAGGGCGAGGAGCGAGGTCCGCTGAGCGATCCCATCGATCATCCCGACAATGGTTTCGATCTCGCCGGTGGAGTTGGCCAGGGCGGCGACAATAGCGTCGGCTCCCTGGACGATCCGCCGCGCGTCTTGTGCCCTTGCGGCGGAGCTGGCCGCCTGCTGGCTGATCTCGCCGATCGAGGCCGCGAACTGGTCGCTAACCGATGCGGCGGCGGTCATGCCACCGGTCGACTGCTGGATCGACCGGGAGACGTCACCGGTGACCTGCGCCGATTGGCTGGCCCTGGCGGCCATAGAACTGGCGGTCAATTCCAGTTGCTTGGACGCGGTGGCGACGCCGCTCACGATGCCACCGACGGTATGCTCGAATTGCGACGCCACCTCGTGCATCAGCCGAATCCTGCGGTCGCGCTCCATTTCCTGCCGCACGAGCTCCTCACGCGCGGACCGGGCAGCCTCTTCCTGCAAGGTGGCCAAGTCCTGCGCGCTCTTCCGGAACACCGCGAGCGCTCGCGCCATCTCGCCTATTTCGTCTTCGCGCGCCGTGCCGGGGACGGCGACATGGCGATCGCCTTTGGCGAGAGCGCTCATCGCGGCGGTTATCTCACGAATCGAATGCGAGGTCGTCCGGGCAACGAAGCGAGCTCCCACGACGGTGACCGCGAGGCCGGCGGCCAGAAGTGCGACCACGGCCGCGACGAGTTGCCAGCCGAGCCGGGAAACTCTGGCCGTGGTGGACTCCGAGGCTCCGGCCAGCCGCTTCTCGACTCCGCGAGCCTGCTCGGCCAGTTGCTCGCCGCTGACGTCGATGGCCTTGGCGAGGGCGTCGCCGCTCGCCGACGGACCGTACCGAGCGACCGAGTTCTTGAGCGCGCCGAGTTCATTCTCGAACCCGTCGACCTGGTAGCGCAGCCACTCCATCGCCTCGACCGCTTGCGCATCGGTATTGAGCGACCTTTCCCGAGCCAGCTCCAGCCGCTCCTTGGCCCTGGCGAGCGTTTTCCCAGCTCGCTCGATCTCGTCCCCCTCGCCGGTCGCGGCGTAGCGGGAGGCGTAGTACCGGCTGTCGGCGATGCTCGAAGTCAGTTCGGCGGAAGCCAGGGCCGCTTCATTGAGGACCCGTGATCGTTCACTGCTGGTGGCGAGTGTGACCATGGCGGCACCGACAGTCAGGCCAAGAACGACCAGCAGCAGGGTCATGCCCCCTGCCGCTAGCCCGATACGGGCGGCCAGCGACTGGCGCGCCTGGCGCCAGGGCCGGGCCAGTCGCTCCTTGATCGAAGCGAGCAAGGCATCGTGCGGTGCGAGCACCACCACGCCGTGCAGGCGCGCGGATGCGGCGCCTGTTTGCGCCGGAACCACCTCGCTCATCATTGATCCCCCGGCTTTTGCGTCCCTTAACTAACGGGCGCGCTGGCAGAGGATTGTTACAGAGCCGTGGCAAAGGGTTGCGCGGCGCTTAACCTCTTCAGGCCAGCCCCAGCTTGCTCAGTTCGCGAACCAGGCGGCCGGGCATGACGTCGCCCGAGGTCTCGCCGTCTTCCAGATCTGCGGGCGCATCCGCTTCCTCGAGATAACGCCAACCCTGGTGTGCCCGTTTGGCGCGGGGGTGGACCAGGACCAGGCGCGGAGCGAGGCGGATGGTCCATCGCCCATCGGGGCGTTGCTCGAAGCCGCAAATTTCACTGCGGGCCACGATCGCATGCTCGATGATCCAGTAGAGCGATCCCCCGATCATTTCCTCATGCCTCTTGGGCAGATAGCGCGTCGTCATCAGAGCCTCCGGCCCGGCCTCGACCCATTGCCTGAGGTTCTCGATGCTGCCCGAACGATAGGCGATCTTGGTCATGCTCAGCGGCATGACAAATCAGTTCACCAATCCGGTCGCGACCGCCAGCCCCAGGAAGACCAGGAAGCCCATCGAATCCGTCGTCATGGTCACGAAGATCGACGAAGCGATCGCCGGGTCGGCGCGGAACCTCTCGATAGTCAGCGGGACGACCACGCCGGCCATGCCCGCAATGAGAATGTTGGCCATCATCGCCAGGCCGATCACCAAACCGAGGTGCCATTCGATTCCCGCCGGTAGTCCAAGGCTCCAGTCGGCGAACAGGATGCTCACCGCCGTGCCCGTCACCAGGGCGAGACTGAGGCCGTTGAGCAAGGCGATCGACAGCTCGCGCCGCACCGCGCGCCAGCTGTTGCTCGATGTGAGCTGGTTGGTCGCCAGGGCCCGGACGGTCACCGCCAACGTTTGCGTGCCGGCATTTCCGCCGATCCCGGCAACGATCGGCATCAATACCGCGAGCGTGATGAGTTGGGCCAGGACGCCTTCAAAGCGGTAGATGACGAACGAGGCGACCGAAGCGGTGATGAGGTTCGCCATCAGCCAGCGAACACGTGCGGAATAGGACTCCCGGATCGGCTCGTTGATGTCGCCTTCGCCCGCGCCGGACAGAAGCATGACGTCCTCGTCAGCCTCTTCCTGGATGATGTGGACTACGTCGTCGACGGTGATCTGGCCGACCAGCCTGCCGTCCTCGTCGACCACCGCGGCGCTGATCAGGGCGTACTTCTGAAAGCGCAGAGCGACTTCTTCCTGGTCCATCGTTACCGGGATCAGGGTCTGGTCACGCTTCATTACGTCCGCCAGCGGGATCTGCCGCGGAGTGCGCAGGATCCAGCTGAGCTGACAGGTGCCCACCGGCTTGTGCGTGTGGTCGACGATGAACACTTCCCAGAACTCGGTGGTGAGCTCGTCATGCTCGCGCAGATAGTCGATCAGGTCGCCCACGCTGAGGTGTTCGGGCACCGCCACCAGCTCGCGCTGCATCAGGCGGCCGGCGGACTCTTCGGGGTAGGACAACGCGCTTTCGATGGCCGCGCGGTCTTCCGGCTCCATTTCCGCGAGAATGGCGCGCTGGTCTTCGGGCTCGAGGTCCTCGATCAACTGGACGGCGTCGTCAGTGTCGAGTTGCTCGGCGATCTCGGCCACGGCAGAGGCGGGCAGGGCCTCCATCATGTCGTCGCGGACGTAGTCGTTGAGTTCGGCGATGACCTCGCCGGTCAGCAGATCGGTGATGGCGGCGGCGAGGCGACGGCGCTGGTCACGTTCGAGCAATTCGAACAAGTCGGCGATGTCGGCTGGGTGGAGTGGTTCCACCAGCTCGTAGGCGCGGCTCTCGTCGCCCTGGTCGAGCGCTTCGATCACGGCGTTGACGAACTGCGGCTTCAACCGATTCTCCTCGTCGAGCTCGGCACCATCCTCGCGGGGTGCCTCCTGTTCCAGCTCGGTGAGATCCTGTTCGGCCATGATTCG
This sequence comes from Croceibacterium selenioxidans, assembly GCF_018599195.1. GTDB lineage: Bacteria > Pseudomonadota > Alphaproteobacteria > Sphingomonadales > Sphingomonadaceae > Croceibacterium_A > Croceibacterium_A selenioxidans. The sequence goes on from NZ_JAHFVK010000001.1 coordinate 573,038, forward strand.
GCCCTATTCTCGTAGGCCGCAAAAGCAAAGCGGGCGGGTGACATCCTTGGCTATAAGCTTATATCCCGCCCACAACTTTCAGGAGATACCCTCATGGCCGACGAAAAGCTGACCTTTACTCTCGATACTGGCGACGGGGAGGCCAGGGATGTCGTGATCAAGCTACGGCCTGATCTCGCGCCCGGTCATGTCGAGCGGATCACCGATCTCGCGAAGGAAGGCTTTTACGACGGCGTCGTGTTCCACCGCGTGATCCCGGGCTTCATGGCCCAGGGCGGCGACCCGACCGGAACGGGCATGGGCGGTTCCGACCGACCCGACATCAAGGCCGAATTCAACGCCGAACCGCACGTGCGTGGAACCTGCTCGATGGCGCGGACCCAAGTGCCCGACAGCGCCAACAGCCAGTTCTTCATCTGCTTCGACGATGCCCGCTTCCTCGACAAGCAGTACACCGTCTGGGGCCAGGTCGAGAGCGGCATGGAACACATCGACGCGCTGCCCAAGGGCGAGCCGCCGCGGCAGCCCGGCAAGATCGTCAAAGCGACGGTTAGCTGAAACAAAAAAAGGGGCGCCGGAAGGCGCCCCTTCTACATTCGGCTAAGACCCGCGCCTACTCCTGCTCCCTCGTCGGAGCGACGTTGCGGTACTGGATGTACCACTTGCCATCGACCTTCACGAGATCGTCCACGCCCTGGCCCGCCGCGGCCATCACCGGGGCCGTGGGGCTACCGAGGGCGCCACCGGTGCCGAACACGGTCTGGTGATAGTAGTGATAGCGGGCAGTCGTCGGTCCGGTGAACTCGAGCCACTGGTTCATCGTGAAGTGGTGCATCTTCCCGATCGTCGCGCCTTCGGCCCGGCGCTTGTCTTGCCCGGCGACGAGGTCGGTGATCATCTTGCGCAAGGCGTCGTGGCCCTTGACCTGCCCGAACGCGCCGTCCGGGGTGAAGTTGGCGGCGTAGGCCTCGGCATCGTAGTGATCGAGCGAGCGGTCGTAGCGCCACATCAGGGCGTTGATGGCCGCTCGGTCTTCGTCGGTTCCGAGATAAGGCGCCGAGGCCGCGGCCTGGGGCGCCGGGCCCGTCGGAAGGGTCGCCGGGTCCCAATGCTCGTCGGCCTTGCCGTCAACGAAGCGCCAGGTGTCGAACCAGGTGGTGGTGTAGCTCTGGCTCGGATCGTCGGCGTACGGAACGATGCGCTTGGTAAGGATGGTGACGTAGTCCCCTTCGGCCATCACCGCGACGACCGCGTTGGGATCGTTGGCGCTCAGGTTGGGGCAGGGAACCGTCGGAGTGCGCTTGGCTACATTGAGGAAGTAGTCCTGCACGCCCTTCAGGCCCGAGGCGGCCACAGGGTTGTGCTGAATATAGCGATCGGTCAGCCATTCGCCGGCGCGAGCCCATTCGTTGCACTTGAGCAGTTCACGCTGAATACGCAGCGCTGCCTGCTTGTTGCGATGGAGCTTGCGGTCCGGGCTGGTGAACAGCGATTCCGGGTCGGGGTGGCCGACGACCGGGTCGCTCAGGGCCCGCATCTGGGCAAAGGCAGTGGTCGGGGCGATCGCTGGACTGAGCGTCAGCGCAGCGGCCAACAAAGCGAACTTCATTTGCACGGTGTTTCCTCTCCTGAACCTCCCGGCGCTTCTTGGCCGGTGAATGGCGGCAATATCCTACAGTCCTGCTTCCACGAGCCAATCATGAAATAGGCGCACGGGCCGGCTGTCGAGATCGACGGGCCGGCAGACGAACCAGTAACTATAGGGGCTGTCGATACGGATGTCGTAAAGCTTGGCAAGACGGGGGTCGTTGTTCCGCTTCAGGTGATCGTCGTGCATCACGGCAATACCCAGGCCCTGGGCGGCGGCTTCGAGGATGAGCTGCCCGGAATCGTAGTGGTCGATCGCCTGCGGCTGCAGCCCCTGAAAACCGAGCGCGGATTTCCACGCGTCGAAGCTCAGCGGCATGTCGGTATGGATCAGGAAGGTCTGCTTGCTTAGCGCCTTGATGTCGGGAGCCGGCCCCAGCTCGTCGGCCAGGGTGCGGCTGCAGATGGCGTGGACCGTGTTCTGGTCCAGCTGCACCGAATGAAAGCCGGGGCCGGGATCGGTCGTGAGCAGTATTGCGGCGTCGAGGGTATCGCCGACCCGGTCGATCAGGTGTGGGCCGGTGTCGATGTCGATGTGCAATCGCGGATGGAGACCGCGTAGCTCGGGGAGCCGGGGAAACAGCCGCTGCGTGCCGAAAAGCGGAAGGACGCCCAGCCGCAGGCGCAGGAGCTGCAGGTTCTCCGATTGTGCCTGCACGGCCACGGCCAGCGCTTCCAGGTGGGGCGCGACGTTGTCGTAGAATTGCCGGCCTTCTTCTGTCAGTCGCATGGTCTGGCCGGTGCGCGAGAACAGTTTGCGGCCGGTGAACTCCTCGAGGTTGCCGATACGCCGCGAAAGCGCCGACGGGCTTAGGCCAAGCTCGTTCGCCGCCGCCCGCGCCGATCCGAGACGGACGACGCGCACGAACGCTTCAAGCGCACGAAGAGGAGGAAGACGGCGCATCAATGCTTCTGTTCAGAAAAATGCAACTGGTGTCGAGCCGTATTGGCAGCAAGTTGAGGAAAAAGATGAACTGAAATGCAAAGTGTTCGAAATCATGCCTCTCCCAAGCCCGGCCCCGTGGCCCTGGCGCCTTTCCGTTTTGTCATGCCGAAGTTTTCGCAGCCCCATCGCCCCGTTCTCCCGGATCTTACCCGTAAAGCGAGGTCCGGGTGTACTACAGTTGAACGGCAGCGCTTCGCTTGAGGTGTCCGCACGGCGACGGCCGAGGCCGGACCTGAACTCTGTCGTGGGAGAGGGCTGCCTGGGCAGCTTGGCGCGCTCCGTTCACTCCTCGACTTCAGCTTCGGCTTCGTCAGGTTGATGTAAACGCAACCGAGTGACGTGGGTTTCGTCGCCGCCGGTCACTTCGATGCACCATCCGCTAGGGTGGCGCAGGACAGCTCCGACCTCGGGAACCTGCTCCGCCAGAATTGTCGCGAGGCCGCCGAGCGTGTCGACCGCTTCGTCGACCTCGGCTATGCGCGGATCTCCTACAGCGCGGGCCACGTCGTCGAGCTCAGCCCGGGCATCGACATCCCACATGCCGTCGCCGATCGGCACTACGAGCTCGATTGGAGCGTCGTCGTGTTCGTCTTCAATGTTGCCGACGATCTCTTCGACGAGGTCCTCGATGGTGATGATCCCGTCGGTGCCGGAGAATTCGTCCACCACGATGGCCAAGTGAATCCGGCGAGAACGCATGTCGGCCAACACGTCGAGCGCTCCGCGCGCCTGCGGCACGTAGAGCGGTTGGCGCATCAGCGTTGTCCAGTCGGCAGGCGGCGGCGTACCGTTCGCGAGAAACGGAAACACGTCCTTGAGGTGCATCATGCCGATCACCTGGTCGAGCGTTTCGCGGTAGACCGGAAGACGCGAATGCCCATGCTCGGCAAACAGGCCGACGAGCTCGTCCCAGCTGGCATCCGCCGAAACCGCGATGATTTCACCCCGCGGGATCGCCACGTCGTCGGCGTCATGTTCGCTGAAGTGCAACAGGTTGCGGAGCATGGTGAGCTCCGCTGGCGACATGTCGCTCTTGGAAGGCCGGTCGTCCCCGGCGGACTGCTCATCTTCGTGCTCGTCGAGCGCTTCCTCGATCTGCGCCCGCAGCGAGGTTTCGCCTTCGTCGAAAAAGCTCCGGATCGCGTGCCAGAGCCCGCGTCTACTGTCCGCGTCTCCTGTACTGGATTCGCCCGGTCTTGAATTATCGGGCATCGCCCTCTTGCTTTCCTTTTTCCATGTCGCGGTCCCCATATGGGTCAGCGATACCGCAAATCGCAAGCGCCTTTATTTCCAGCGTCTCCATGGCATCGGCGTCGGCGGGAGAAATCTCGTGGTCGTATCCGGCAAGATGCAGCAGGCCGTGCACGATCAGATGGCTCGCGTGAGCTTCCAGCGACACGCCCTTTTCCAGGGCCTCACGTGCGCAAGTCTCGTGGGCGAGGGCGATGTCACCGAGCAGTTCCGGGGGGCCCGTGTGCCCGAGCTCAAGCAGACCCTGCCGCTCAAGCATCGGGAAGGATAGGACATTGGTGGGCTTGTCCCGCTGTCGCCAGTCGCGATTGAGTTCGTGGATTTCCCCATCGGACGTGAACAGGAGACTGGCCGACAAGCGTTTGTTGGCCAGTTCGGGCGCCACCGCCGCGGCAGCCTCTGCCGCGCGAGATGCCAATACTTCCCACCGGCCTTCCGGCCAGGGCTCTTCGATATCGATCTCGAGCTCCATCAGGCGGCGAGGTCGGGCGCGCCTTTGGCGCGCAGCAACCTTTCGGCCACGAGATGACTAAACTCGGTGTCGACGTCGATTGCCAGTTTTCCGTCATCGACTATCTGAACGGCGATCTTCTTCCCAAAGCGGGCGGACACGCGCGAGAGCATCCGTTTCACGTTGAAGAGGCCGAGCCTGAAGCCGATCAGGTTGGACAGGCCGAAGGCCGAGATGAAGCGCTTCGGAAACTTGAGGAACTGGCCGCCACCCCGGAATATCTCGCCCACCTTCTTGGCCGAGGCGTCCTTCATCCAGAAGGAATTGCAGCCCGAAAACTCTCCGTCACGGAATTTCCAGAAGCGCGGCTGGCCCTCTGAGTGGGCAGCCAGAATATCCTCCTTACGCGCGAACATGGCGGCGCAGTCGGCACCTTCAGCCAGCGCAAACTCATGGAAGCCGCGCAGCGCCTCGGGCGTCATGAGCACGTTGTCGCCAGTCGTGACGAGTACAGGGTATTTAACAACGGTCGTGGCCGCGAACACGCTCTCCAGAAGGTTGTGCGCAGCGGCAACCACCTTCAGCCGACCGGCCTCAAAGAAGCGGCGCGCCTCCGGCTCGTTATCGAGCGCGTGGGGGTCATTGATCGAAACGATAATCGGGGCGGTGGGGAAGGCGGCATCGACCGCGTCCAGCACGTAGCCGATCAACGGCCGGCCCAGCAGCGGGACCAGGCACTTGTGTTCGATCCCGTACTTAGCGGCGAGGGGGTCGACTTTACCGAGTCGCTGGCCAGCCAGAATCAAGACTGTGGGAACGGGCTCTGACGCCATATCGACTTCGCTCTGCTTCCTACCCCAGACGGAAGAGCTCAGGCGCTCTTGCCCTCGTAAGCCTCGACGATCCGGCCGACCACGGGATGGCGGACCACGTCGATGACAGAGAACCGGGTGACCCCGATCCCGTCGATGCCGGTCAGACGGTTGACCGCATCGATCAGCCCGCTTTGCGCATCGCCGCCGGGAATGTCGACCTGTTTCGGGTCTCCGCAGACCACCATCCGGCTATTCTGGCCGAAGCGGGTGAGAAACATCTTCATCTGCTCACGGGTGGTATTCTGGGCTTCGTCCAGGATCACGAAGGCGTCGGCGAGAGTGCGGCCGCGCATGAAGGCGATTGGGGCGATTTCGATCTCGCCGCTGGCGATGCGACGATCGACCTGTTCGGGAGGCATGCAATCGTAAAGTGCATCGTAGAGCGGGCGGAGATAGGGATCGACCTTCTCCTTCATGTCGCCCGGCAGGAAGCCGAGGCGTTCCCCGGCCTCGACCGCAGGACGGCTGAGGATGAGACGCTGGACGCTACCGGTAATCAACTGGCTGACGGCCTGAGCGACCGCTAGATAGGTCTTGCCGGTCCCGGCTGGGCCAAGCGCGAAGATGATGTCTCGCGAGGCTAACTGGCGCATGTAATCGGCCTGCATCGCCGTGCGAGGCACGATCGTCTTGCGTCGAGTCCGGATCATGATCGGCGGGCCCTTGGCGTCGCCGGTGATGATGCCTTCGAGCGTAGGTTCGTTGGATCGGGCAATGAGAGCTTCGATCATACCCGAATCCAGCTCGGCACCCGTCAACAGGCGTTCGTGGAGGGCCACGAGAACCTCGCGGGCACGGGCGACGTCATCCTCGGCGCCTTCGATCACGACCTTGTTACCGCGCGCGGCGATCAGCACGCCGAGCCGATTTTCGATCAGGACTAGGTTGGCGTCGAATTCGCCGAACAAGGCTCCGAGCATTGCCTGCTCATCGAACAGGACTTCGACCCTGGCGCGGCGCGCTGCGTCGCGCCGGTCTTCGGGATGGGCGAGCGCCGAGGGTTCCCCGGCGCGAGTAGCTTTACGGGCCATGCGCTCCTTTCAGTCTGAGTCGGAAGATACTGCGCCCCAAGCTCCCCGCAAGCGGGGTTGCGAAAAGCCGTGGTGGAAAAACGCCAAACTCCGCTCCCCGGGTCAGAGGACAGAACAGAACAAAACAAGCGGTCGATCATTGGAGTGGGATCGAATTGGTGGAGATCGGTCATGGCTGAAGATTTTTCCGGCAAGGTTGCCATCGTCACAGGCGGAGCGTCCGGTATCGGCGCGGCTATCGTCCGTGACCTGGCCGAACGCGGCGCCAAAGTTGTCGTGGCGGACTACAATCTGGCTGGGGCTGAGGAGGTGGCTACCGAGGTGGGTAGCGGTGCCAAGGCCTTCAAGGTCGACACCTCGGATGCTGGCGCTGTGGAAACGATGGTTACCTTCGCCGTGCAGGCCTTCGGCCGGCTCGACCTGGCGGTCAACAACGCGGGGATCGGCGGCCAGAGCGCACCGATCGGCGATACCGAACTGAGCGACTGGCACCGCGTGATCGACGTCAATCTCCACGGGGTGTTCTACGGACTTCGCTACGAAATTCCGGCGATGCTGAAGACCGGTGGCGGTGCCATCGTCAACATGGCCTCGATATTGGGGGCGGTAGGCTGGCGCGGTTCGGCGGGTTATGTCGCCGCCAAGCACGCGGTGGCTGGCCTGACAAAGACGGCGGCGCTCGAATATGCGACGCAGGGCATTCGCGTGAACGCCGTCGGGCCCGCGTTCATTGCCACGCCACTGATCGAAAACAGCATGGACGACGCGGCGCGAGCGGCGCTCGTCGGCCTCCATCCGATGGGGCGCTTGGGAACCTCGGAAGAAGTCGCGGCGCTAACCAACTTCCTGCTGAGCGACGCCGCCAGTTTCCTGACCGGGGCCTACTACCCGGTCGATGGTGGCTATCTGGCGCAATAGCCGTCAGGCAGCTTCGGCGGCCCCGGATGTGAGGAGGAGGGCGGCGAGTGAGTTCGGGCCGGCCTGGACCAGTTCGACCTCTACGACGTCGCCCATCGCGGCTTCGCCCTCGAAATGCACCGATTGCAGCCAGGGAGACTTGCCCAGCCACTGGCCGGGCTTCTTGCCCTTGCGCTCCACCAGGACCTGGCAGTGCTTGCCGACACTCGCTTCGTTGAAGGCGAGCTGGTCACGGTTGATGGAGGCCTGCAGGCGCTGGAGCCGCTCGTCCATCACGTCGCCGGCGATCTGGTCGTCCATCGTGGCTGCGGGAGTGCCCGGGCGGGGTGAATACTTGAAGCTGAAGGCCTGCGCGTAGCCGACCGCGTCGACCAGTCGGAGCGTTTCCTCGAACTCCGCGTCGCTCTCTCCCGGAAAGCCGACTATGAAGTCCCCGCTTAAGGCCAGATCGGGCCGGGCCGCGCGGAAGCGATCAAGCAGGCGCAAATAGCTGTCCGCGGTGTGGCTGCGGTTCATCGCCCTGAGCACTCGGTCACTGCCGCTTTGTACCGGCAGGTGCAGGTAGGGCATCAGCTTGTCCACTTCCGCATGAGCGCGGATGAGGCCCTCTGTCACGTCATTAGGATGGCTTGTTGTGTAGCGGATTCGCCGTAGATCAGGGATCTTGGCGAGCTCTCTTATCAGGCTGTCGAAACCGGTTTCGTCATTTGACCAGGCGTTGACGTTTTGCCCAAGCAGCGTGATCTCGCGCGCGCCGTGCTCAACCAACGTCTCCGCTTCGCGCAGCAAATCACTGAAGGGTCGGGAAATTTCCGCCCCTCGCGTATAAGGCACGACGCAGTAAGTGCAAAATTTGTCGCATCCCTCCTGGATCGTCAGAAACGCGCTCGGCCCAACGCGGCGCCGAGCGGGAAGGGCGGCGAATTTCGCATCCGCCGGCATGTCGGTGTCGGCGGCTCGTTGGCCTCCCACGACCTGGTCGATCATCGACGGAAGCCGGTGGTAGGCCTGAGGACCGACCACCAGACCGACGGCCGGCGCGCGTGCCATGATCTCTTCGCCCTCTGCCTGCGCGACACAGCCGGCGACCGCGATCATCGGCGGACGGTCGCCACCAGCTTTCACGAGGCGCCCGATATCCGAATAGACCTTCTCGGCCGCCTTCTCGCGGATGTGGCAGGTGTTGAGCACAACCAGGTCCGCCTCCGCACCCTCCGGCGCGGCGCGCATGCCTTTCTCTGCCAGGAGTTCGGCCATGCGCTCGCCATCGTAGACGTTCATCTGGCAGCCGAAGCTCTTGACCCTGAAGGTCTCTGGGGCGCGGATCTGTCGCATGGGCTGGCCCCTTAAGGGATTTGCGCCGCGAGTGGAAGGCGCAAGGCCTGTGCGATGGCCTGCTGGGCTTCCGCCGTCATGGTCTTGCGGTTCGCCAATGCCTCGCCCGACAGGGGCTCAAGGAAGCGAATGGTCAACTCTATGCGCCCCCGGCGAGACAGGATCCGTCGCACATTGGTCATTCCAGGCTCGTCGCCGAACCAAGCGATCGCGGCAGCATCGGCGTAGTCGAGCGCGACAGGCTGGATCGGTACCTGGCCTGCCAGGGGCTCAACGGCCGACAGCAGCGAGCTTCGGAATGGCAGAAGGGCGGTTCCATCGTCGGTGGTCCCTTCGGGAAAGATGACCAGCGGCCTGTCGGAAAGTGCGGCGCGCACCTGCTCGACCTGGCTGGCCACGGAGCCTCGACGATCGCGGGTGATGAACACCGTATCGTTCTGATCGCACAGCCACTTGAGCCCACCGTGTCCGGCAAGCCCGCTGTGGGCGACGAAGACAGCCTGGCTGGTCTTCGCGAGGGCGAGGATGTCGAGCCAGCTAATATGGTTGGCAAGGAACAGCCCACCCCGGCAGGGTACGCCTTCGGTGCGAATGCGCAGGCCTGCCACACGGCCCATTAGACCCAGAAAGATAGGAGGCACGGCGTCCCGCCTCCAGACCAGCGATACCAGCACGTGGAGCGGGACTATGGTCAGAAAGACGAGCGCGACGCCCAGCCACCTCACGCCGCTGCGAACGAAGGCCAGCCTCAATCCTCGCGGTCGATGCGGACGCCGTACAATTCCATGCGATGGTCGACGAGCCGGTAGCCGAGCTTCTCTGCAATCACCTTCTGAAGGGCCTCGAGCTCCGGATCGACGAATTCGACGACCTTGCCAGTCTCGACATCGATCAGATGGTCATGATGCGCTTCCGGTGCGGCCTCATAGCGGGCCCTGCCGTCGCCGAAATCGTGGCGATCGAGAATGCCCGCTTCTTCGAACAGGCGCACGGTGCGATATACGGTCGCGATGGAAATCTTGGGATCGATCGCGGATGCGCGCTCGTGCAGAGCTTCGACGTCAGGATGATCCTCTGCCTCGGACAAGACGCGGGCGATAACGCGCCGCTGCTCGGTAATCCTGAGGCCCCTCTCTGCGCATAGCGCTTCTAAATCTATCGGTTGATGCAAGGTTCGCCTCTAAGCCACGACTGTCAGGGCAGTCGGCCCCGCCACTATGGAAGCGGCGAGGCCCTTTTTCAACCGCCGGAACGAATTAGGCGGCGACCTTCTTCCGCCGTCCCCGACGCTGGCCGGGCTTGCGGCCGAGGCCGATTTCCTTGGCGAGCACACGGCGCTTTTCCGCATAGTCAGGAGCGACCATCGGGTAGTCGGCCGGCAGGTTCCAGCGCGCACGATATTCGGCCGGGGTGAGCCCGTGATCCGTCATCAGGTGGCGCTTGAGCATCTTCATCTTCTTACCGTCTTCAAGGCAAACCAGATGATCGGACTTTACCGATGCACGGACCGAAACGGCCGGCTGCAGCTTCTCTTCAGGCTGCGGCGTGGAGCCCAGGCCTGCGAGCGCACCGTAGACGTTCTGGATCAACGAAGGGACGTCATCGACTGAAACGCTGTTGTTGCTCACATGAGCGGCAACGATGTCAGAAGTGAGAGTGATAAGCGTCTCGGAGAGATCGCTTTCGATTGTAGCCATGGGGAATCCTTCTTCGCGACTCGTCTCTATTGCCGCAAATTCGTCATATGCGGAGACGAAGGGGCACTTGCCCCTTCCGAAGATCGTTTACAAGGGTCGGAATCGAAAATTCTTGACCGTTTTAGTTGAAGTCTTCGCGGATTGCGTCATTTTTGTGGAACGCGAACGTAATCGCATCGAGGGGTGTTCCCATACCGCGTCGGTAATAGTGCCTGCGGCGACCGACATTTTCGAAGCCGTACTTTCGATAGAGTGCTTCGGCCGAATTGCCTTCGCGCATTTCAAGAAACAACCGAACCGCGCCACGATCATGGGCCGCTTCCATAAAACGCTGCATAAGGATCGAGCCGATACCCTTGCCCTGGTGGACTGGATCGACAGCGATGAGCAGCAATTCCTCTTCGTCGGCCGCTCCGCGAGAAAGGGCAAAACCCGCCGCCTGTTGATCCTCTCGCGGAGTGGAGCCGTCGACGCCTGCCAGCAAGTAATGAGTATTGGGCATGACCAGCGCGTCACCGACTTGGCCGCGGCTCCATGCTTCGCCGAATGCGGGATCGAAAGCCGCATCCATGACGTGCATTATTCGATCGAGATCGTCGATCATGCGGTTCTCGATGGAAGCCTTGCGTCGGGCGGGCGACCGTAGAGGGGAGCAAGCGTCGAGGTGAACAACGAGGTCGGGAGCAGCATCAGGCTTCGCGCATCGGGCAGTATCGGCAGCGCGTCGCCATCACCGCGCAACTCGACGAGTCTTTCGGATTGATTGCCCGCGACCGACTGGTGGCGCGCAAACGAAGCGGCGTTGTCGGGAGGTAGCGAGACCAGGGCCTCTTCCGGCAGTCCCGATCCATCGAAGTTCTGCACGAACCATTCGCCGTGGCCGCCCGTCGTGCAGACGGTGACGGGTCCGTCTTTTTGCCGTTGGGCCATGGCCGCGATCAAGGCGAGCGTTGGATAGCCCAGGACCTCGGCATTCCAGGCGAGTCCCAGCGCTCGCGCCGTCGCCAGCCCAATGCGAACCCCCGTAAAGCTTCCCGGACCCAGCGACACGACCAGACGATCGGCCCGCCCCTTGCCGGGCAGCGCGGCGATCATCGGCACGAGCCGTTCGACATGCCCGCGACCGATCGTTTCGCAGGTGCCTTGAAGCAAATGGCCGTCTTCGAACAGCGCTGCCGAGCAGGCTTCCGTTGCGCTATCGATTGCGAGGGTCAGCACTGCCGGCCCGGTCAAAGCAGTCGATTGAAGGTGTCGAAGTCCGGGCGTGGGCTACGAGGAAACAGGCTTTCCCTGTCCCCGTAACCGATCGCGCAGATGAAGTTCGACTTCCAATTCGGTTGGTCAGCAAAGAAATCGGCGTCGACCGCTGCATTGTCGAAGCCCGACATCGGACCGCAATCGAGCCCGAGCGCACGAGCCGCGAGGATGAGGTACGCCCCTTGAAGGGTGGAATTTCGGAATGCCGAAGTCTCGCGCGCGGCAGCATCGTTCGTGAACCAGCTGCGCGCATCGGTGTGCGGGAACAGCCACGGCAGGTGCTCGTGAAATTCCAGGTCCATTCCGACGATCACGCAAACTGGAGCGCTGCGGATCTTGTCCTTGTTGCCCGCAGAGGAATGCAGGGACAACCTGTCGCGCGATGCTTGCGATTTGCACCAGATCAACCGAACCGGCTGCTGATTGGCCGAAGTAGGCCCCATCTTCACCAGGTCCCAGATCGCATGAATCTGTTCGTCGCTTACATCGCGATCGAGGAATTTGCTGAAACTCCGGGCTTCGCCGAAGATCTTGTCCAGCGCGGCGTCGTCGAGCGGTGCCGACATCACGCCGCCCGGACTTCAGTGACCTCGGGCACGTAGTGCTTGAGCAGGCCTTCAATTCCGTTCTTGAGAGTCGCGGTCGAGCTTGGACAGCCAGAGCAAGCGCCCTGCATGGTCAGGAACACCACTCCGTCGCGGAAGCCGCGATAGCGGATGTCCCCGCCGTCGTTTGCGACAGCGGGGCGTACGCGAGTTTCGATCAGTTCCTTGATCTGGTCGATGATGTCGGCATCGGCCGGATCATCTTCCATGACGTCCTCATCGGCAGGCACCGCGATGGCCCCGGCGTCCCCGCCGGCGAATAGCGGCGCCTGACTGACGAAATGGTCGAGGAGCACGGCGACCACCTGCGACTTGAGAGCGGACCAGTCAGCCCCGGGAGCAGCGGTAACCGAAACGAAGTCTTGGCCGAAGAACACACCTGTCACTTCGCCGGTATCGAACAGCGCCTGTGCCAAGGGGCTGGCTTCCGCATCTTCGGGTGACGCGAAGTCGCGAGTCCCCGACGGCATGACGCGCTGGCCTGGCAAGAACTTCAGCGTGGCCGGATTGGGGGTGGTTTCGGTCTCGATGAACATGCCCGCGATGTAGGGAGTCGGGGTGCCACCCGCAAGCTCGGGCTAGTCCGACGTCGGAGGGCATTTGTTTAGGTTCGACAACTCGCGCTTCGACCCGCAATCCGAGACGAGGGGTGACGGGGTGACACAGTTGCGCGCAATGATGTGGCCCCCCAAATCCTATTTCCCGTTTCCGGGACTGCAGGCGATGGGCCGATGATTCGACCTAGGGCAAATCCCCACTTGTAGGAAAGGGAACAATGTCGAATGCCTCCGTTATGACGATCATGACCGCTATTCACTGTCCCTTCATCACATCGCCGCCTATTTCCCGGCCATGACATTCTCTTCGCGCGCGCTGCGCGCCCTTTCCGCGCTGCTGCTGCTGGCCCCGATCCCCCTTGCGGCGCAGCAAGCCCCCATTGCCGTCGCACCGGTTGCCTCCGCCTCGGCTCAGCCGCGTTACGCCCAGCCGGACGATCCGTGGATCTATCGCGGAACCGACATCCCGGTCGACAAGGAGTGGCTGTTCGGCGAGCTGCCGAACGGCGTGCGCTATGCAGTTCGTCGGAACGGCGTCCCGCCGGGTCAGGTCTCGATGCGAATTCGCATCGACGCAGGCTCGCTGCACGAAAACGCTTCGGAGCAGGGCTTCGCCCACTTGATCGAGCACCTCGTGTTCCGCGAATCGAAGTACCTCAAGAATGCCGAGGCTATTCCGCATTTCCAGCGGCTGGGGGCGAGCCTGGGCAATGACACCAACGCCATCACCAGCCCGACCCAGACAGTCTACCAGCTCGATCTTCCCAACGCGCAAGGTCCCGTTCTTGACGAGAGCGTGCGCCTGTTTGCCGGCATGATCCGCGAACCGAAGCTCAGCGCGGCGAATCTCGCGGCGGAGGTGCCGATCGTGCTCGCGGAGCGGAGAGAGCGGAATGGTCCGGAACGGCGCATTGCCGAAGCGACGCGTGAAGTTCTGTTTGCCGGACAACGCCTGTCCGAACGCAATCCGATCGGCCAGGTCGAAACGCTGCAGGCCGCCACGTCGCAGGCCGTCCAGGCGTTCCACCAACGCTGGTACCGCCCTGACAAGACCGTGGTGGTCATTGTCGGCGACGCTGACCCCATGCGGCTGGCCGCGCTCGTCGAGGAGAACTTCGGTGATTGGCAGGCACCAGGCGAGCCCACGCCCGACCCCGATTTCGGCGTTCCTGCTGCTCCTGCCGGGGCCGATCCGGCCAATCCGGTAGGCGAGACACGCGTGTTGGTGGAACCGGGCCAGCCCCGCTCGCTGACTTACGCGGTCATGCGTCCGTGGCACCAAGTGACCGACAACATCGAATACAATCGCGGCCTTCTGATTGACTCGATTGCCGAAGCGATCGTCAACCGCCGGCTCGAGACCGCGGCACGAGCCGGAGGCAGCTACCTCTACGCCGGGGTCGAGAACGAGAAGACCAGCCGCTCTGCGGATGCGACTTACGTATCGGTCGCGCCGCTGACATCGGACTGGCAGGCTGCGCTGACCGACGTGCGCGCGGTGATTGCCGATGCCATCGCCATGCCGCCGAGCCAGGCCGAGATCGATCGCGAATTGTCCGAATACGACGTTATCTTCGCCAATATGGTCGAGCAGCGCCGGATTCAGGCGGGCTCGAAGCTCGCCGATGACATCGTCAACGCGGTCGACATCCGCGAGGCCGTGGCCGCACCGGAAACGATCCTCGAGGTGTTCCGCTCGATGCGCGACCGGTTCACCCCGGAAGCGGTTCATGAGCACACGCGCGACTTGTTCGAAGGCGTGGTGGTGCGCTCGTTGTACCTCACGCCGGAAACCGGCGAGGCCGATGCCGCGGGCTTGCGCAATGCCATGCTCGCCAAGGTCGACGGCAATGGAAACGAACGGGCATCGGCGGAAGCGATTTCGTTCGCCGACCTCCCGCCGATCGGCGAACCAGTGGCGCCTTCGGTCCGCGGGCCGCTCGGTGTCTTCGATTCTACCTACATCGACGACGTCGAAGGGCTGGCCTTCCCCAATGGCGTGCGCGTCTTGTTGTGGCCTACGGCGAACGAGCCGGGCCGCGCCACGGTCCGGGTGCGTTTTGGTGGTGGGTTGCAGGCTTTCAAGCCGGAGGAGGGTGCCTACGTCCAGCTCGGGCAGCTCGCGCTTGTGGGTTCAGGTCAAGGGTCGCTCGGCCAGAACGAACTTGAGCTCCTCGCCGCGGGCCGCAAGTTCAGCTTCGACTTCCGCATCGAGGAAGGGTCGTTCGTATTCGAGGGCCTGACCCGGGCAGAAGACGTAGCCGACCAGCTCTACCTGTTCGCATCGAAGCTCGCCTCGCCGCGCTGGGATGCCGCGCCGGTGGAGCGGGCCAAGGCCAGCATGCTGCTCTCCTACGGAACTTATGGCGGCAATCCGAACGGGGTGATCAACCGCGACCTCGAATGGCTGCTCAATGACCGCGACCCGCGTTACGCGACGCCCGATGCGGCCATGCTCCAGACCACGACCCCTGAGGGCTTCAAGGAAGTCTGGTCGCGCATGCTCGCGCAGGGTCCGATCGAAGTCGACGTGTTCGGAGACTTCAAGCGCGACGAAGTTGTCGAGGCACTCTCGCGAACTTTTGGTGCGCTTCCGCCGCGTGAGGCCGTTGCTCCGGAAATGCTCGCGAACACGCCGGGCTTTCCTGCCGCGAACAAGGATCCGGTGATCCTGACCCATCGTGGCGAGCCCGACCAGGCCGCGGCTGTGATCGCTTGGCCGACAGGTGGCGGATCGGCCGGATTGCCGGAAAGCCGCAAGCTGGAGGTTCTCGCCGAACTCTTCTCCAACCGCCTGATGGATGAGATGCGCGAGCGGGCGGGCGCCAGCTACTCTCCTTATGTCGGCTCGAGCTGGCCGCTCGACGTGCCGAGCGGTGGCCGCATCCTGGCGTTGGCCCAATTGCCGCCCGAGCAGGTTCAGGCCTTTTTCAACGCCGCGGACGAGATCGCCAAGGACCTGGCCGCCAACGGCCCGACCGCTGACGAGATTGCGCGGGTCAAGGAACCGAAGCTGCAATTGCTCAACCGCATCCAGACCGGTCACACGTTCTGGCTCAGCCAGCTCTCCGGCTCGGCATTCGACCCCAATCGTCGCCAATATCTGGGCTCGCTGATGCGCGATTACACTGAAGTGACCCCTGAAGAGCTGCGTGCCTTGGCCGCGCGCTATTTCGGTAACTACAGTGGCTGGCGACTTGCAGTCCTGCCCGAGAAGGAAGCATCTGCCGCCGGTCGCTAAGGCGATTGCACATGTAACATTTGCATGCGAGGCCGCCGGAGCGTAGTTGCCCGGCCCTCCTAGGATTAGCTGGAATTTTGAAGTGAAGAACTGGACTCCCGAGGGCTGGAAGCAGCACGAGGCGAAACACTTGCCCGTTTACGAGGACGCCGAGGCGCTTGCCTCTGCAGAAGCGACCATGGCGAGTTTCCCTCCGCTGGTCTTCGCCGGGGAAGCGCGTAACCTCAAGGCGCAACTGGCTGAAGTGGCCGAGGGGCGGGGTTTCCTGCTCCAGGGCGGCGACTGCGCGGAGAGCTTTGCCGAGTTCCATCCGAACAACATTCGCGACACCTTCCGCGTGCTGCTGCAGATGGCGGTCGTGCTGACCTTCGCCAGCAAGCTGCCGGTGGTGAAAGTCGGTCGCATGGCCGGTCAGTTCGCCAAGCCGCGCAGCGCTCCGACTGAGACGCACGGTGATGTGACGCTGCCGAGCTACCTCGGTGATAACGTCAACGGCATCGAATTCACGGCCGAAGCGCGCCGCAACGATCCGCAGCGGATGATCCGCGCCTACAGCCAGTCGGCTGCTACGCTGAACCTGCTGCGCGCGTTTGCCAGCGGCGGATACGCGAACCTGCGGCAGGTCCACCAGTGGACGCTCGAGTTCATGGGCCGCAGCCCGTGGTCGGATCGTTTCACCGATGTCGCCAATCGCATCAGTGAAGCGCTGGACTTCATGCAGGCCTGCGGAGTCGATCCCGAAACCGTGCCGCAACTGAAGACGACCAACTTCTACACCAGCCACGAAGCGCTGCTGCTCCCCTATGAGGAGGCGATGACGCGGCAGGATTCGCTGACCGGCCAATGGTACGACACCAGCGCCCACATGCTGTGGATCGGGGATCGCACGCGCTTCCCGGGGAGCGCGCATGTCGAGTTCCTGCGCGGCGTCGGCAACCCGATAGGGATGAAGTGTGGGCCGAGCCTTGAGCCCGACGCGCTGCTGGACTTGCTCGACACGCTCAACCCCACGCGCGATCCGGGCCGCATCACGCTCATCAGTCGCTTCGGGCATGACAAGGTCGAAGCCGGCCTCCCGCGCCTGATCCGTGCCGTAAAGCGCGAAGGGCATCCGGTCGTTTGGAGCTGCGATCCGATGCACGGCAACGTGATCAAGGCAGAAAGCGGCTACAAAACCCGGCCGTTCGACCGCATCCTCTCCGAAGTGAAGGGCTTCTTCGCCGTGCACCGTGCGGAAGGCACTCACGCCGGCGGCATTCACATCGAGATGACCGGCCAGGATGTCACCGAATGCACCGGTGGCGCCGTGGCGATCACCGATGAGGGGTTGGCCGATCGCTACCACACGCACTGCGATCCGCGGCTCAATGGGCCCCAGTCTCTGGAGCTGGCGTTCCTGCTGGCCGAGATGCTCAATCTCGAGGCCACTGTGCGTCAGAAGGACGCAGCCTGAAGCTTTTCAGGAACATGACGGCGGGTTGAGGGCTTTCCTTTCCAGGCTCGGTCGGCCATTCTGGGCCGATCGAGGCCTGGAGGTTTACCTTGCCCGAAGCCCAACGCCAGCGGACAACCGCCGCACCTGATCTCATTTCACGCTACGCTGCCACGCGGCGGCTGAGCGAGGCTCTGGTCGAGCCGCTCTCGGAAGCCGATGCCACGATCCAGTCGATGCCCGACGCCTCGCCGGCGAAATGGCATCTGGCGCACACCACCTGGTTCTTCGAGACCTTCCTGCTTCGCGACAGGCTGCCTTCGTATCGGTTGTTCGACGATCGTTGGCCGTTCCTGTTCAACTCCTACTACGAGGGAGAGGGCGAACGCATCCTGCGCCCCCGTCGAGGCATGCTGTCCCGGCCGACCTTGCGCGAGATCCTCGACTGGCGGGTTCATGTGGACGAATCGATGCAGGCGCTGCTCGGCGACACCGCTCACGCGTCGCTGATCGAACTGGGCATCGCGCACGAACAGCAGCACCAGGAATTGCTGCTCACCGACATCAAGCACGCGCTGTTCCAGAACCCGCTCGGACCGGCGATGTGGACGGCGCCTTTGACCGAAACAATCGCAGCCGAGGCGCTTCCCGATTGGTACGAACACCCCGGAGGCATTGCGCTGATCGGGCAAGGGGATGGGGGCTTTGCCTTCGATAACGAGGGCCCGCCGCACCGCGTGCTGCTCGAACCTTTCGGGTTGGCGGGCAAGCTCGTGACCAATGGCGACTGGCAGGCGTTCATCGACGACGGGGGATATCGGGCTGCGTCGCTGTGGCTGTCCGACGGTTGGGACTGGGTGCGGCGCGAGCAAATCGGCGCGCCGCTCTACTGGAAAGACGGCGAGCACTTCACCCACGCCGGATGGCAGCCACGGCCCTCCGAGGCACCGGTGTGCCACATCTCGTACTACGAGGCAGACGCGTTTGCGTCCTGGGCGGGCGCCAGATTGCCGACCGAGTTCGAGTGGGAGGCCATCGGCCAGTCCCACGACCCCTCCGGGGGCAACCAATTCGATACTGCCGCGCCGCCCTTGCCCACCGGAAGCGCGGGGCTGTTCGGGGATTGCTGGCAGTTCACCCGTTCCGCTTATCTGCCCTATCCCCGTTTCGCTCCGGCTGAGGGTGCGGTGGGGGAATACAACGGCAAGTTCATGGCGGGGCAGTGGGTGCTGAAGGGGGCAAGTTGCGCGACCGTCAGGGGCCATTCGCGCGCCAGCTACCGCAACTTCTTCTATCCACAACAACGCTGGCAATTCACCGGCCTGAGACTGGCGAAGGATCTGTAATGAACACGGGACAGGGCCTGGCGTTGGTCGAGCTTGACGAAGACGGCGTCGACCGGGCGTTTCGCGAGCAGGTGCTCGAAGGGCTGGGGCAGGACCCCAAGGCGATCCCCGCGCGGTGGCTCTACGACGATGCCGGGTCGGAGCTGTTCGAAGCCATCACGCGCTTGCCGGAATACTACCTGACGCGCGCCGAGACCGAGATCCTGACTGACCACTGCAGTGACTTTCGCCGAATGATCGAGCCGGGAAGAGCGGTGGTCGAATTCGGTTCCGGTTCTTCGGTCAAGACTCCGCTCCTGCTCGGCTGCATCGATCCTGCCGCCTACGTACCGCTCGATATATCAGGCGATTTCCTCCGTTCTGCGGCGGCCGACCTGGCGGTTAAGTTCCCGGGCTTGCCGATCCATCCGGTCGAGGCTGACTTCATGAGAGCCGTGACCCTGCCAGACGAAGTCGCCGCCATGCCCAAGCTCGGCTTCTTCCCAGGATCGACCATCGGCAACATGGTGGCCCGCACGGCAGTGGATCTGTTGCGGTCGATGCGTGCGACCCTTGGCGGGGATGCGCTGCTGCTGATCGGGATGGACCTGGTGAAGGACATTGAAGTCCTCGAAGCGGCCTACGACGACGCCAAGGGTGTGACCGCGGAGTTCAACCTCAACCTGGCCCGTCGCGTGAACCGCGAACTGGGCGGCACCCTACCGCTCGACAAGCTCCGCCATGTTGCCCGCTGGAATGATACCTTCGCCCGCATCGAGATGCATCTGGAGGCGACCGAAGAGTTGACCTTCGAAGTCTCCGGCCAGCCCTTCAGACTAGCGCGCGGCGAGACAATCCATACCGAAAACAGCCACAAGTTCGACCGGCGCAGCCAGTACACCTTATTGCTTGCCGGGGGCTGGACGCCGGTTGAGCGCTGGCTCGATTCCGAAGGACGCTTCTCGCTCCTTCTCGCCGAAGCCACGCGCCCGCGGAACGCACCATGAGCGCTTGGCCGAAACTCGACTACGCCGCCGACAAAGGCACGGTCGAGACACTGCACCTGCTGCTGCAACTGATCGGCAAGCTCCCCGTGAGGCTGCATCCCTGGATCAACCACGGGTGGCACGTTGCCTTGCGGCTGACGCCTAGCGGCGCCGTGACCCGCAGCCTGCCGGCGGGGGCACGCTACTTCGCGGTCGAGCTGGACTTCCTCGAGGGCGCGATCAAGGTGGATTGCGGCAACGGCTTCCAGTCGGTCCTCCCGGTGGCGGGCAAGACCATCGCCAAGGTCAGTCGCGAGCTCGGTTCACTGCTTGCGGACCTTGGTCTTCCGGCGCCCCTGCACGGCGCCCCGAACGAACTGCCCGACCCTATTCCCTTCGCCGAAGACGAACGGCCGCGCGAATGGGATGCGGACGCGGCCCGACGGCTCCACGAGGCGTTCCTGTGCGCCGACCGCAACTTCAACCTGTTCCGCTCGCTCTACCTCGGCAAGTCGTCGCCCAGCCACTTGTTCTGGGGGAGCTTCGATCTTGCGGTGACGCGCTTTTCGGGCCGTGGCGCGCCCGCTCACTCCGGGGGCGTTCCCAACTTGCCCGACAGCGTCACGCGTGAGGCCTACAGCCATGAGGTCATAAGTGCGGGCTTCTGGCCGGGTGGCGGTGGCTTCGACGAGGCGGCGTTCTATGCTTACGCCTACCCGACACCCGCTGGACTGGCCGATCAGGACGTGGAGCCGGACGCCGCGTTCTGGAAAGCGGAGCTAGGCGAATTCATACTGCCCTATGCCGCGGTCAGGGAGGCGGCCGATCCCGACTTCGAAGTGCAGCGTTTTCTCAATTCGACCTTCGTGGCGGCCGGGGGCTTGCTCGAATGGCCGCAGGGGTTGGTCATCGACCCGCCGCCTTCGGTCGGTCGTCCACCGCATTCGGCCTAGGCCCACGTCGCAAATCGATTTGGGCCGCCTTATATCGACCCGATGGATCTAGCACCGGTCTGGGAACAACTCGTCCATAGCCTGCATCAGGTGCCCCGCTCCGGCCTGCTCATGGCCGCAGTGGGCGCGATGCTGCTTGGCGTACTGGGCTCGCTGCTTGTCCGATACACTCCCGCGCTCGGCAAGGCCTTGCGCATGGCGAGCACGTTTGGGCTGGTCGGCGTGCTGCTGGTGGTGGTGCTGCAGGTCTCGCGCATGGATCCACGCTTCGAGCTGGCGATGCCCGAGATCGGCCTGCCCGAGCAAGTGGTCGAGGGCGCCGAGACGCGCGTCAAGCTCGCACCCGACGGCCATTTCTGGCTTCGCGCCGAGATCAACGGAGAGCCGGCCAACTTCCTCGTCGATACGGGGGCGACCTTGACCGCCATATCGTCCGAGACCGCTGCGGCGGCCGGCCTCGAGCCGCGTGAGGCTGGACTGCCGGTGCGCATGCAGACGGCCAACGGCCCGGTCGCGGCCGACCTTACGACCATCGACGAGCTACGCTTCGGCAACGTGGCGGCCCGCGGACTCGACGCGATCATCGCACCGGGCTTGGGGCCGACCAACGTCATCGGCATGAACCTGCTCTCGCGGCTCGCTTCCTGGCGGGTCGAAGGCGACACGATGATTCTGGTGCCGCACAACCCGCAACCAGCGATAGAGGCGCGTTGACCTGAGCCGCTCGCGCGGCCACTCTGCGCAAAAGGACAAAGTCCTGCCGGAGAGGGACGCATGGCTGAAACTGGTTCTGGCGAGCGATTTGACGTCGCCGCCTTCATAGACGACCGACCGATCGGCTGGCGCGAGATCACCACGCTGGTGGTGGTTTCGATCGTGCTCTTCATCGACGGCTTCGACATGTACTTCTTCGGCAAGATCCTGCCCGCGGTGGCGGACGGCCTGGGAGTGACTCCGGCGGGGATGGCCGGAGTGGTGACGGCACAGCAGGTGGGAATGGCCATCGGCGCCTTCCTGATGCCGCCGCTCGCCGACCGGATCGGACGGAAGCCGGTCCTGGCGATCTGCCTTCTGTCTTTCGGCATCCTCTCGCTGTGGACGGCCTATTCGACGACGCCGACCATGATGGCCTGGCTGCGCGGGATCTCAGGCATCTTCTTTTCGGCGATGCTTCCTATCTCGCTGGCCTTCCTGGCGGAGATGACCCCTCGACGCCGCCGTGCTTCGTTCATGGCAATTGCGCTGGTGTGCTTTTCCGGAGCGAACGTCGCCAGCGGAGCGATGACCGCGTGGATGCTCGATATCTACGGCTGGCAGATCGGCTTCTGGCTCGGCGGTCTTTTGCCCTTACTCGGGCTTCCGCTCTTACTGCTCGTGCACGAATCCCTGCCCTTCAGAGTGGCGCGCAATCCTGCCGACCCTCAGATTGCCGCTACGATCCAGCGCATCGATCCGCAGGCGGGCGTGATCGGTGGTGAGGCGTTCCACCTAGGCGAAAAGGCGAAGCCGGTGGAGCAAAAGGGTCCGCTGGCCATGTTCAGCGCGCCATATCGGCTCAAGACTGCGATTCTGTGGTGCGCCTGCTTCCTGGCGATGGGCAACATTGCCCTGCTGGCGAATTGGCTTCCGACCTATTTCCAGGAGCTCGGCGGCGTGCCGATCCAGGAGTTCGCCAAGTACATGATGATCGGCTTCGTCGGCGGGGCGTTGGGTACGCTTTCCATGGGCTGGTGGATGGACCGGGTGAACCCGCATATTCTGATTGCGACGTTCTTCTTCGTCGATGCTTTAGCGATTGCCTCGCTCGGGTTCCTGCCGGTGGGTACGGTCATCTTCGTGATCGGACTGGTGGTGTGGAACTATTGCCAGGTCGGCGGCCAGACCGGCATCAACACCATCGCCACGCTGGGCTATCCGCCCGAGATGCGCAGCAGCGGGATTGGCTGGGCCGGCGGCTCGGGCCGGATCGGTGGAATCGCTTTCCCAGCGGCCGGGGCCTTTGCGCTGCAGGCCATGCTGCCGCTGCAGACGATCATGGTCGTGATCGCCATACCGGCCGTGCTCGTTGCGGTGCTGATCCTGTGGCTTGGGGCCGTGGAGCGGCGTAGCCCTGGGGTGGAGCCGCAGTTGGAGCCGGCGACGGCGTAACGCCCCTCCGTCGCACCTCCCCGAGACAAGCTCGGGGAGAGGGACGTCCGCGAAGCGGAGGGTGGAGGGGCAAACCTTCAGTCGTTCCATCCATAATGATCGGCCAGTTCCTTGGGAGACCAGCCATAGCTGGAAACCTTTGGGTCGCTGAGCATGCCCTTATTCCACTCGTCGAAGGCCGATTTCAGCTCCGCGAACTTCTCGGGCATGCGCTCCTTCAAGTTGGCTCGCTCTCGCGGATCGGCGGTCACGTCGAAGAGGTACTCGTTGTCGTTGATCGAGAGGTACTTGTAGCGGCCATGTCGCGCGGCCTTCTGGTTCTTGCTGAAGTATCGCCAGAACAGTGTGCGGTCGGGAAGTGGCTGGCCCGCCAAGGCCGGGCGGAAGTCGATCCCATCGGCGGGATAGGCAGGGTCGGGAGCGCCACCGGCGGCCGCCAGGAACGTCGGCAGGAAGTCCATCGAAATCACCGGTGAACTGTTGGTGCTGCCAGGAGCCGTGAGGCCCGGCCATCTGACGATGAACGGCACGCGCGTGCCGCCTTCGAGAAGTTCGGTCTTCATTCCGGTGAACGGCCAGTTGTGCGAAAACCGCTCGCCGCCGTTGTCGCTGGTGAACACGACCACCGTGTTGTCGTCCATGCCAAGCTCGGCCAGTTTCGCCAGGACGCGTCCGACGTTAGTGTCGAGGCTGGTCACCATGTCGGCATAAGTCTTCATGGTGCCGCCATCGTAGTGCGCGATTGCGAGCGCGTCGCCGGATGCGTCTCTGTCGAGGCGGGCGGATTCGGCACGGCCTTCGGCATCGTTGCCTTCCCAGGGCCAGTGAGCGGCGGTGAAGTGGAGGCTGAGCAGCCATGGCTTGTCCTGCTTGGCGCGAGCTTCCAGGAATTCGATGCTCCGGTCGGCGAGGAGGTCGGTGTAGTACCCCATTTCCTCCACCTGGACGTCGCCGTCCCACAAATCGGGCCGGCCGCCGACCTTGTGGGTGAAATAGTCGACCCCGCCGCCGCGGTTGCCCCAGAACTCGTCGTAGCCGCTCTGCAAGGGGCCGTACTTTGGCAGAGAACCAAGGTGCCATTTGCCAACCAGCCCCGTGTGATAACCCTGCTTGCGAAGTAGCGAGGGCAGGGTCGGGTGTTCGGGCGGCAGCCCGTATTCGGTGCCGCCAAGCGGTTCTTCGAGGCCGGCTCGCAGGCGGTACTGATAGCGGCCGGTAATCAGGCCGAAGCGAGTTGCGCTGCAGACGGCGCTGTTGGCGTAGCCGTCGGTGAACAGCATGCCTTCGGCGGCAAGCCGGTCGAGCACGGGCGTCTGGTATTCCTGCCGCCCATAGACCGAGAGGTCCGCGTAGCCGAGGTCGTCGGCCATGATGAACAGGAAGTTCGGCTTGCGTCCTGCCGCTTGCGCCCACGCTGGGCCAGCGGCGACGAGCGCGGCCGTCCCCAGGGCGCCGGCTAGCGCGGTACGCCGTGTTACTCCGTGGCGGGCAGTCGTGTCAGTCATGTTCCGAGTATATCCCTCTTTCAGAGAAAATGGGGGCGGCCCCGGATCCAGGGGCCGCCCGTTTCGGCTAGTGGCGCGCCAGGAGCACCTCTGGCGCGACACTAGCCTCAACCTTGGGCCAATCCAGCGTTCGTCACATCTTCATCTTCACACCGAAGGTGAAGCGGCGACCCAGGACGTCGTAAACCGCCGAGTTGTACTGCACTGAATAGGCTGAGAACGCGGTGTAGGACGGGGTCAGCGGCGGATCGGCGTCGGTGAGGTTTGTGACGTTGGCGAAGAGTTCCCAGTCGAGACCGCCGCCCTGGAACTGATAGCCGAGCCTCAGGTCGAGGTAGAGGATGTCGTCGACCGTGTTGTCCTCGATGACGATCGGGGCGGTCGGCTGGCCCTGTGGGTTGAGGGGCGGGAAGTTCGGCGTCACATCCTGGATTGCGCTGCCGATGTAGCGGCCCTGGAGCAGCGCGGAGAAGCCCCCGTTGTTGTAGGTGAGGCCCGCCGTCACCTTGAAGTCGGGGTAGGGGAAATAGACCCCGTCCGATTGGCGCGCGCCGGTTTGCCCGGCGTAGTCGGTGGTAAAGCCGGTGCTATTGGTCTCGGACCGCTCGTTGAGCCAGCTGGCGAACCCGCGGAAGTCGAGCGATTCCATTCCACCGCCAAGCAGCTTGAAGTCGGTGGTGTAACTGACCTCGAGGTCGATACCGCTCACTCGCGCTGCTGCGACGTTGACGAACACGTCGCCCACGATCGCGTCCTGGAGACCGCCGCTCGAATTGAAGGTGATGAGGTCGCAGAATTCCTGCGCCCCTTCGATCAGGCAGCGATTGACCACCGACTGCGTGCCCACCTGGCTGATCGCGTCCTTGATCTTGATGTCATACCAGTCGAGCGACGCGCGGAACCCGGGAACGAAATCCGGCTGGAACACCGCGCCCAGAGTGATGGTGTCCGCACGCTCCGGCTCGACGTTGGGGTTGCCGCCCGAAAAGCGCGTGACATTGTATTGCTGGGTGTCGTTGGTCGGATCGTTGTCGTCCAGGTTACGCGGATCGGTGACGGTGGCTGCGCCGCCGGTCTTGTCGAACCGCTCCGAAAGGTTGGCCGCGCGCACGTCGCGGGAATAGGTGCCGCGCAGGCGTAGCATCTCGTCGAACAGCCCGACTTCCGCGCCGCCCTTGTAGGCCCAGATCGTGCCCGACCCCGAATAGTCCGCCCAGCGGCCCGCACCGTTGAGGTTGGCGGTGAAGCCGTTCGAATCGAGCAGCGGAATCAGGACTTCTCCGAAGGCTTCCCACACATCGGACTTGCCGTTGATGTTCGAGACTTTGGAGTATTGGACACCGACCGTATTGGCGCAATCCGGACCGCTCACGCCGCGCAGCCCGATCGTGGGATCATTGCAGCGTACCGGGTGGAAGCTGCTGTGGTCGGACGCCGGATTGGTGACGTCCTGGACCACTTGGCGGATCTTGTCCTGCCGCCACGAACCGCCGAACGCTAGGGCGACGGGCCCGGCCCAAAGATCGATCAGATTGCCGGAGGCCGAAACCTCGGCAAGTTGCTGTTCGAACGTGGTCAGGTTCACCTTCGAGTCCGAGGTAGTGTAGTCGTAAGTCTCGCCCAGCGAATAGCCGGTGTCCGGGAAGAAGAGCGGGGTGCTGACCGACTGGCCCGGCTCGAACCCGACGACATAGTCGACCGCAGCAGCCGACGCGTTTCCGCGTCCGAAGAGATTGATCGGGACGCATCCGGGAAACGCGGCCGCCCCTCCGGAGAAGGTCGAGACGCGACAGACGATATTTCCGTTGCTGTCGCGCACGGCGTCGGCCGCAGCAAAGATGCGGTCGACGCGCAGGCCGTATTGCCGCCAGTCACGCTTGGAGCGGCCGTACTGGTAAAAGCCGTCCACCTGCCAGCCATCCATGAGGCCGCCGGTTTCGAGGTCCCAGTCGAAGCCGACCGTGCCGATGTGCTGGGTGGTCGTGTCGTCGAGGGTCATCTGGCCGACATCCTCGATGCTGCCGGTGCGGCGCAGGACGAAGCTGGCAATGTCGTTGTCGATCATCGTTTGCCGAAGATCGTCAGGCAGGAACGCGTTGTCCTGGAAGATCGTCAGCGTCGTCGGCGTACCCTGGAAGCTGCCGCGCGGGGTGTTGTAGCTGAAGATGCTGGTCTGGCCGAACAGATACTGCCCGAAGACCGTGAAGCCGTCGCTCACGTCGAAGTCGGCAAAAGCGAAGGCCGAATAGCGCTCGATATCCGGATAGAGCGTGAAGACCTCTGACCCCAGGTCGTCCCCGCTGGTGCCCGATCCGGCGATTTGCCGTGAACCGGGGACGCCGATGGCCCCTTGCCCGGTCGCCGTGTCGCCGAGCACGAAGGGGGAGACATTGCCGTTCCGATCGAAGGCGAGGCCATTGATCGCGGTCCCGGGGGCGAAGATGACGCCGTCGAAGGACGACGTAGCGGAGATGACGTTTGGCGAGAAGCGATAGGGATTGTCGGCTGTGCCTGCACCGACCGTGCCCCAGGCCTGATACCAGTCTCGCTCACGGTAGTTGTGAATGCCGTTCTGGTTGTAATGTTCGCCCGAGACCAGGAAATGGCCCCGGTCGTCGGCGAACGATGTGCCCCACGCGGCGGAGACCTCGTAGTTATCCCCGTCGCCCCGGTCGGTCACGCCGACTTGGCCGCTCACCTCGAGACCTTCGAACTCGGTGTTGAGAATGAAATTGACCACGCCGGCCACCGCGTCGGTGCCATACGCGGCCGAAGCGCCGCCTGTCGTCGTCTCGACACTGGCGATCATCGCCTCAGGAAACAGATTGATGTCGACACCGCCGAACGCGCTGGTCGAGGGGACGCGGCGCCCGTTGAGCAAGGTCAGCGTGCGATTGACGCCGAGGCCGCGCAAGTTGAGCGAGCCATAGCCGCTGCGCAGGAAGAAGTTCCCGCTGTTCGGCGTCTGGTTGCCATAGAACTGCGGCAACTGGCTGACTGCCGTGATGAGGGCCCCTGGGGAGAGAGCTTCCAACTCGCTGGCATTCACCACGGTGACCGGAACGGGAGCTTGCATGCCGTCAGCGCGGATGCGTGAGCCGGTGACGTAGATCGGTCCGCCTTCCTCGGCGCCTTCAACGATATCATCGGCTGGAGGCGCCGCCGCGGCCTGCCCCTGAGCCAGCGCCGGGGCCGCCCCCAGAGCCAGAACCACGGCGCTTACGCCCCCCGCGAGCGCGTGACGCAAGCAAGCCCGGTTGTCCTTGTCATACCTCATGAAGCTTCCTCCCCTTCTTATGAGGGAGAGGTCACCCGGAGTGGGCTGGCAAAGCAACGCATTGCAAAGTGATGACAGGTGATAGGTTTCAAGTTATCAATACATTCGGAACCGATAATGCCAGCCTTTCCTTTTACCCTGCGTCAGCTCGAAGTATTCGCCAACCTCTGCGGGACACGTAGCTTTCGCCGCACCGCGGAAAGTCTGGGAATTTCACAGGCTTCGGTCAGCAACCAGATGAAAGTTCTCGAGGATCAACTGGGCGTGGCGCTGTTCGTGCGCCGTCCCGGTCAACGCCCGACCCTCACGCCCGAGGGCATGGCGTTCCTCGACGATCTGAAAGCGTTCCAGACGGCGGGTGAGGCGTTAGCCTCTCATCGACGCAAGGATCCGGAAGAGCTGCCCGCGATCCGTTTTCGTGTTCTGATCGGGCAGGGTCTGCTCGACAACTACATTCGTCCCAAGCTGGATCGGTTCTTTGCTGCACATCCTCAGATCGAGCTGACGTTCGAAGCTCATCCTCCCAGCAAGGAACTTGCCCGCGATGTTGAAGACGGGCGGTTTGACTTCGCTCTGATCCACCAGCGCGCGGACCGGCCCGTGGAGCCGCACTTGCGCCAGCTCGCTCTGGTTCGCGGCGGCATCTACGGTCACCGCAAATTCGCCGAGGGGCGGCGGCTGCCGCTGTCTTCCGAGTTCGTGAACATGTTGCCGTTCATCATGCCGCTTGCCGCAAGTTCGCAGGAGCGCGAGATCTTGAGACTGTTCGAGCGCTACGGGATCGCTCCACGCCGCGTGATCGGGCA
The DNA here is from genome assembly GCF_018599195.1 of Croceibacterium selenioxidans. GTDB lineage: Bacteria > Pseudomonadota > Alphaproteobacteria > Sphingomonadales > Sphingomonadaceae > Croceibacterium_A > Croceibacterium_A selenioxidans. The sequence continues at coordinate 601,281 of NZ_JAHFVK010000001.1, forward strand.
CACCCAGTATTACGACGTAATGGCCGCCATGCTTGAGCGAGGAGTCGGGGTCGCGTCATTTGCCGACACCATCCTGCCGGCGGAAATGCGCGATGAGGTCATCCAGCTCCACCCGCTCGAAAACTGGAGGTTGCTCTGGTATCGCAAGGATGGCGGGATCGATCCGCGCTACGATGCGGTGCAGGTCTTCTTGTTTTCCAGCGTCCTGCAGAACCCTGACTATCGCACGATCTCGGTCTTCGCCGAGGAGTACGCCTAGGTTCCCGCCGTCAGCTGGCGGGGAGCTGGATCAGCTCGATTTCGTGACCTTGGGGGCTGCGCAACATTGCGACCTTGACGCCGGCGGTCTCAAACACGCCCGTCAGTTGGCTGGCACCGCAAGCGAGTGCCCGGCCGTGCGCGGTCTCTATGTCGTCACAGATCAGGCCTACGGGACCGTGGCCCGGCCCGACACCGACGTCGCGCCCATCCTTATAGGCTACCAGCAACAGGTTTGGCCCTGTCTCCTGTCCCGGCAGGGCGAGAATATGCTCAAGGAACTCAGGCTCATCGAAGCTGGTCGTAACCGTAAATCCAAACGCCTCCGCCCAGAAGGCCAACGCCGGCGCCATCTCCGGCACGTTGAGTTTGAAGAATCCCAGCCGGACTTGAGCAGCAGCCATCCCATTTTCTCCCATTTTGTTCAGTTAGCGCGAGCACATGGCTTTGCAATCCCGCAGGGCTTGCGCCAAAGGGCCCACCATGATCCGCCGAGCACTGCAGAACACCGGTTGGCTGATGGGCGCGCGGGGTGTCAACGGCGTGCTGAGCCTGGCCTATCTTGCGCTCGTTACGCGGGCTCTCGGACTTGAAGGCTTTGGCTACTTCACCCTCTGTCTCACTTTCGCTCAGGCGGTGGCAGGGCTCACCTCATTCCAGACCTGGCAGGCCGTGATCCGGTGGGGCCAGCAGCGCGACACCCTGAAGGATGCGATCGGTTTCGCGCTGGCGCTCGATTTACTGGCGATCGGTGTGGGAGCGGTCGCTTCGGCCCTGTTGCTGGCCTTCGCCGGGGACTGGCTGCCGATCCCGTACGACCTTCGCCCGGAGGCTTACGCGCTCACCCTGGTCTTCCTACTGGCGATACGTTCGACGCCCACCGGGATCCTGCGTCTCCACGATCGTTTCGCCAAAGGGGCGGGGGCGGATACGGTCACCTCGATCGTCAGGGTTATCGGAGCCGGTATCGCGGCGCTGATGGTGCCGACAATCGAAGCGTTCCTCGTCATTTGGGCCCTGGCAGAGATCGCCACCGCGGCGACTTACTGGCTCTTCGCGCTCCAGTGCGAGAAGATCGACCTGTCACGTATCAGCCTTCGGAGACTGCCTCGGTTCGAGCCGGGCGTCTGGAGCTTTGTCTGGGGGACCGCGCTGTCGGGGACGTTGCAGATCGCCTCGCGGCAGATACTGGTGCTGTTGGTCGGCGCGCTGGGCGGGGCAACTCTGGCCGGCATTTACCGCGTGGCGGCCCAGCTTGGCGAGGGCCTGCTCAAGTTGGCGCAGGCTCTGATGCGCGCCACCTATCCGGAACTCGTCCGCGATCCCGACGCGGCCCGGCACATTGCTTCGCGGATCGGCAAGATCGCCTTCTTTACCGGACTGGGCGCAGTTCTGTTTTCCGTCCTTGGCGGCCACTGGGTGATCAAGGTGATCGCCGGCCCCGAATTCATCGCGGCCTATGCGCCGATGATTATCCTGTCGGCCGCCGCAGCGATCGAGCTGGCAGGAGCGTCTCTGGAGGCCCTGCTGGTGTCGCGAGGGCACGCGTTGCGCAACTTCATGCTTCGAGGAGTCCCGACAGGGCTAGCGCTGGCATCCTTGCCGTTCGCCATGAGATGGATCGGCGTTTCAGGAGCCGCGGCCATGGTTTTCGTGTCGAGCCTGGTAAGCGTCGGGGCCCTGATGTGGGTAACCCGCGAACGGGCGGTCAGGCCGGATCTGCCTCGCCAGAAGGCATAATCCGGGCTTCGGCCTTTTTGAGCATCGCATCGTTCAAGAATGTGCCGAACGGGAAAAGCGAAGCGAGGAACGTCCTGGTCCAGTTCCAGGCCGAAAGTCCCTGACCCGGCAAGAGCAGGACCATGCCGCCAAGGTAAGCTAGCCACGCCGCGCCATGGATCGCACCGGCTGGCGGAACGAGAGCGGGATTCCCCAGCCAGTACTTCATTGGCATCGCGACCAGAAAGAGCGCGAGAGTGGTTACGCCCTCGACAAACGCTATGGTCCGGAACAACCGGAGCCTGGTCCTAGAAAATTCCATGGAAATCCTTCAAGCAAGGGGGCCGGGACAGCCACTTTGGCGAGCGCATGGCGCCTTCCGCGATCCATAACCAAGGGCCAAAGGTTTTCAATGGCTTTGCGTTTGAGTCGCAATAAGGGTCGGAAGACGCCATCGCATCGAACCCTCATCTCGTCGCAGGGGGGTTCTCAACCAAAACTGTTGAGTTAAATTTAGCGCAGTCGGACCATGCGAATCGGACGGCCTTATCCCTCTGCCTTGGGAGAGACGGCAATGGCCCACTACCTCGAACTCGATGATAGCAGCCTGCGCGATGATCCACTGATCTTGATCGTTCCGGGCATGCACAACAGCAACCCGCAGCACTGGCAATCGCGCTGGGAGCAGCAATGCAGCGACTGCCGCCGCGTCGACCTGGGGATGTGGGACGATCCGCATCGCAATACCTGGGTCAACAAGCTCAACCTGGCGATTCATCGGGCGGAACGGCCTGTCATCCTGGTGGCGCATAGTCTTGGATGCCTGGCGGTAGCGTGGTGGGCGGAGTTCGAGCGACCGGCATACGGCAATCCAGTCGTAGGCGCGCTACTTGTGGCGCCGCCCGACGTCGATCGTCCGGGGACGGACCCGCGTCTGGCCCGCTTTGGTTCGTGTCCGCGCGAACCTCTTCCCTTCCCTTCGTTCCTCGCCGCGAGTCAGGATGACCGGCTGTGCAGCCTGCGCACCGCGCAACTCCTCGCTCGCGACTGGGGCGCGCGCTTCGCCTTTGCCGGCGCCATAGGCCACATCAATGCCGATTCCGGGATTGGTGACTGGCATTTCGGCAAGACGCTCCTGGCACAGCTGCTGCGCGAGAACGGTCGCGATCACGCTCGGCTCGTGCCGGAGACGGCAACCGTCGAGCCATTGCTTCCCGATGCGACGTACGCACAGGCACGGCTTTTGGCCGGTTGATCGATTTGGTTCAGTTAGCGGGCGGCCTGCGGTACCATGGAAATGACCGGCCGCCCGTCCTTGTTACCCGGAGGCGAATAGCGGCAGACCAGGGCGTCGTAGGCCTTTGAGGCGAAGCCGCAGCCTACGTCAGTCGTCGTCGACCAGATCATTTGCGTGTAGTGTGCACAGCGCGACCAGCCCCCGGCACAGACGTCTGGAAAAATGCCCGCCCGAAAGTAGCGGCGCTCGTCGAGCCAGGTCTGTGCCAGTCCGAGGGGAGTATTTCCGGCACGTGGCCCCGCGACGAGATTTTCGCGTTCGTTCTCCCGGCCGACCCGTGACGAGTGCTGGAGCCGGCCCGTGTCGGCAATGACATTGGCGTATTCCTGCGCGTGACGTGCGAGCGTGGGATTCCATTGCAACGGAGGCGAACCCGCTTCCGCTCGCGCCTGATTATGCAGATCGAGAACCGCGACCAGATCAGGGCCGAGCGGGAGCTTGGCCAATTCCTCGCGACTGATGACGGTCAGCGTCTCTGGCGCTTCCGTAGGGTCAGTGGCGAGCGCCCCATGCGAAAGCAGGAACGAAGCGGCCAAGCAGGCGATCGAGTTGCGCAATCTCGGTGACGTTAGCCGTGTCACAATCATGTCGGTTCCCTCGCTCGCACCGGCGCCCTGGATTGGCGGCGTAACTGGTCAAACCGAGAGTAGCCGCGCGAACCCATCGTTGATAATGGCTCGAAAATATAACTTTTGATCTAGCTCAAAACTTAGCTTGACGAATATTTTGAGCCGAGCCTAAGGGCGCCTCATGTTTCATCACATCGCCTACTACCGCGTTTCCGCGTCCGACCCTTCCATCGAAGTCCAGCGCACCATGATGGGCGGCTCGTTCGATCAGGAATTCTCTGACGAGGGCGTCAGCAGCTCGGTGAAGGCGGCCGATAGACCTGGTTTTGCAGACCTGCTTGCCAGCATCCGCAAGGGCGACACTCTTTATGTTTTTGCGGTCGACCGTCTGGGGCGCGACGCGCTCGATGTCCAGACCAATGTTAGGAGATTGATCGACGCGGGGGTGGCCGTCGAAGTCCGCGGCCTGGGCCGGATCGGCGGCGATGTCGGGGAGCTTCTGCTCACGCTGCTCGCACAATTGGCTGAACTGGAGCGTCGCAAGATCGCCGAGCGCACGGCCGCCGGGCGGCAAGTGGCCAGAGAAGCGCTGAAAGCGACGGGCAAGACCCACCGGGGGAAGTCCAGCCTGGGTCGGCCTTTTGCCGCGAACGCGGAAGAGGTGAGGGAGTGGCGCAAGGCCAACAAGGCCAGCATAGCCAAGACAGCCGAACAGTTCGGCCTCTCACCGGCAACAGTGAAGCGATACTGCGCCGCGCGCTGAGCGAGGGCAAATCAAGCGCATCTCTGGAGAGAGGGAGTCTGGCTGGGGCGGCAGGATTCGAACCTGCGCATGCCGGTACCAAAAACCGGTGCCTTACCGCTTGGCTACGCCCCAGCATGGCGGAGAGGCGCCCCTATAACGGGTCGCGCCTCTCACGCAAGGCACAGGATCAGACGTCAGCGCGTTTGCGCACCGGGTTGAAGAGCGACTTGTCCTCGACTGCATCGAAGTCCGCCGCCGAGTGGCGCTCGGGCATGGCCTGAGTATTGACCAAGCGCCCGCGAATCACGCCCGGACGCGCGTCGATCGCCTTCACCCATCGGCCCACATTCTCGTACTCGTGCAACGAGAGGAACTTGTCCGAACCATTGTAGGCCCCGTGGTATAGGTTGCCGAGCCAGGTGTAGGCAGCGATGTCGGCGATGGTGAAGTTGGAGCCGGCCAGATACTCGGTTTGGCCCAGTTGCATGTCGGCGACGGAGAAGAGGCGCTTGGTCTCCATCGCGTAGCGGTCGATCGGGTACTTGTAGCGTTCGGGTGCGTAGACATAGAAATGTCCGAACCCGCCGCCGATGAACGGTGCGCTGCCCATCTGCCACATGAGCCAGCTGAACGTCTCGGCCCGCGCCGGATGGGTCTTGGGGAGAAGGTAATCGAACTTCTCCGCGAGGTGCACAAGGATTGATCCGCTTTCGAAAACCCGGAAAGGTTGTGGGCCGCTGCGGTCGAGCAGGGCGGGAATCTTGCCGTTGGGGTTGAGCTCGGTGAAGCCGGAGCCGAACTGGTCGGCGGCAAAGATCTTGATCATCCAGGCATCGTATTCGGCGCCGGAGAAACCAGCCTCGAGCAACTCTTCGAACATGATCGTCGCTTTGACGCCGTTAGGGGTGCCAAGCGAATAGAGCTGGAAGGGATGGTCGCCGACCGGCAAAACCACTTCTTCTCGCGCGCCGGCCGTCGGCCGGTTGATGCCCGCGAACTGGCCGCCGTTCTCGGGATCGAACGTCCAGACTTCGGGCGGGGTGTAAACGTCGGACATCGGCAAACTCCTGCAAAGGTCGGGTCGCGGGGAGATGGCGTGTCCGATGCGGAACCGCAAGCGTCCGGTGGTCGTTGCAGCGATCCATGGCCCGCAATTCTTCCGACCTCGAATATGTCGATGACAGCGAACCGGGCATCACCCGCAAGCGGGCGGGGAAGGGCTGGGCCTATTTCCTGCCCAGCGGCAAGCGCATTGCCGATCGTAACGAGATTGACCGACTCAACCGGATCGCCTTGCCGCCTGCCTATACCCATGCCTGGTTCTGCCCGAAGGACTGCGGGCATCTGCTGGCGACCGGCATCGATGCCCGCGGCCGAAAGCAGTACCGCTACAACCCTGAGTTCCGCTCCCGGCAAGAAGCCGAGAAGTTCGACGGTTGCGCCGAATTCGGGCGGCTGTTGCCGAGGGTCCGCAAGCAAGTGGCGAAGGACCTTGCGCTCCGGGGACTTACCCGGGAGAGGGCGGTGGCGAGCGTTGTCCGATTGCTTGACCTGGGGGCCATCCGGGTTGGAAACGAGAGTTACGCCAAAGCCAACAAGAGCTTCGGCGCCACGACCTTGCGGCGCCGCCACGCCAGTGTTTCCGGGGCCAAGCTCAAGTTGCGTTTCAAGGCGAAGTCCGGCCAATTGCGCGAAGCAACCGTGACAGACCGCCGGCTCGCCGGCTTCGTGCGCAAAGTGCAGGACCTACCTGGCCAGAACCTGTTCCAGTACCTCGACGACGCGGGCGAAGCTCATCCGGTCGGCTCACAGGACGTCAATGACTACATCGCCCAAGCGATGGGCGAACACTTCACCGCCAAGAACTTCCGCACCTGGCACGCGAGTGTTCTCGCCTTTCGTCTGCTGGCCGAGGCCGAGCGGCCGCTGACCCTGAAGGCGCTCAGCACAGAGGTTGGAGCGCAGCTTGGGAATACGCCTGCAATGGCCCGCAAGAGCTACATCCATCCGGCCGTCGTCGCCTTGGTCGACCGCCAGCAGAAATGGCGCGCGCGCCTCAGGCTTCCGCGCGAGAGCAAGTGGCTGAGTCGTTACGAGCGCGGCTTGATCAAGCTTCTTGAGAAGGCTCCCAAGGAGATCAAGCGCCTCGCCTAACGCAACACTCCGCGCCCTCGCATCGCGGCCGCATACCACAGCTGCAGGACCGACAGCACCCAGATGAGGCAGGTCGTGACGATCGTGCCCATGTTGTTGAACATCTGGCTCGTACCCATGATCAGGTCGTAGCCATTGGTCACGACGATCGAGACCAGGGAGATCGCGAAGAGGGGCACTGCAAAGCGGCTCTTGATGAGCAAGGCCAGGGCTCCGGCGATGGCGCTGAACAGGGCGATATCCGTTAGCGCTACGAACCACGGCGCCTGGGCGGCGTAGTAGGCCGCCTCGGCCTCGCTGACGCCCGCGAGCCTGCCCAGTTGGGCGGTAACTATGATGTAGGCTCCAGACGCATTCCACAGGAAGGACAGAATACCGACGACCCAAACATGCCACGGTGTCCTGGAGGCTGGTGCTTCGGCTGCGAATTGGGACATGATGTGTCTCCCCTCTCCACGCGACCCCGCGGGGAATGTAACCGACCTCGGGCCTGAATCAAAATCGTCCTGGACTTGTGCGGAGGTCAACTTCGCCTAGGTGGGCTGTGAGGAGACGAGCAAATGGCGCAGCTGGTAGACGGCAAGTGGGTGGATACACTCCCGGCGGCCGAGGAGATCGGGGCGGACGGGCGCTTTCGCCGGATCGACAGTCCGCTGCGGGAGTGGATATCGCCGGATCCTGCCGCGAGCTTTCCCGCCGAAGCGGGCCGCTATCATCTCTGGGTGGCGGCCGTTTGCCCGTGGGCCGCCCGCACGACAGCCTTTCGGGTACTCAAGGGCCTGGAGGACGTGATCACTGTCTCCTTCGCTCGCCCGGGCTTGCCCAAGGAGGGATGGATATTCGACGAGGGCCCAGACGGGCCCGTCGAAGGCGGCTATCCGCTGCACCGGCTCTATGTGGAGCACGATCCGAATTTCACCGGCAAGGTCACTGTGCCCACGCTGTGGGACAAGAAACAGCGACGGATCGTGAACAACGAGAGTTCGGAGATCATCCGAATGCTCAATTCCGCGTTCGACGGAGTCACGGGCAATCGGCTCGACTTCTATCCTGAGGTGCTCCGCGCGGAGATCGAGCGATGGAACGGGCTGATCTATCCGGGGCTGAACAACGGCGTCTACCGCAGCGGGTTCGCCAGCACACAGGCGGCATATGACGAAGCCGTGCGCGAGGTATTTGCCACCCTCGATACGATGGAAGAGCACCTTTCACGCCATCGTTATCTGGCGGGCGAGTTCCTGACGGAAGCCGACTGGCGGGCGTTCACATCGCTGGTACGCTTCGATGTGGGATACCACGGTGCGTTCAAGTGCAACCTGCGGAGGATCGAGGATTATCCGGCCCTGCGCGGCTATTTGCGCGAGCTTTACCAATGGCCCGGGATCGCGAGTACGGTCGACCTCGAACTCATCAAGTTCGGTTACTGGTTCCTGTCCGATCGGAACCACATCGTGGCCATCGGTCCAAGGCTCGACCTCACCACTCCACACGAACGCGGCCGCCTGCCGGGGCAGGGCGTCTGGAAACGCGGCGGCTAGGCCGGATCGATGTACCGCCACTCAAGATAGCTGGCGACGACGCCGTGGATTTCTCCCTGCTCGTCGAGCAGGTTCCATGATTGCGCCCGTACGATTTCGAAGCGCTGTCCGGTTGAGGCGACCCTCACTCCGGTGTCGACCTGGACCATGTTGCTCCGCTTCAGCGCGTTCAGGACCCGCGTCCGCTCGTGGCGACGCACCGGTTCGGCGCAAAGGTGCGACGGCATGCCGATGAAGGCCTTCGCCGACATATGGTATAGATCCAGTGCTTTGCGGTTGGCGTAGAAGATGCGGGGGACCGGCTCGGTTCCGTGCACGATGATCACGCGCGGAGATTGCCACAAGGCTTCCTCGACATCTCCCGAGGCTCCGTCGACAAGCGGTTCTCCGGTCAATCGGGCATAACTTTCCGCGATCAGCGCCAGCCTCGAACCGGCGCTTTCCCGCATTGCGATACGTTCTTCATCGTCGTCCGCCATATGCCGGTTGCTAGCGCAGAAGCCGGGTTCGGCCAAATTGCCACAAAGGGAGTCAATGATACTTGACAGGATGTCATGCATCCTTGCTATAGGAGAGGAATAATTGCGGTCCTAGTAAGACTCGGTCCGGCTGGCCGACTAAGTGCCCGAAGGGGTTTCGGAGAGTTTGCATGACAGGATTTATCAGGTGCGCGTTCGCCATGGCGGCCCCCCTCGCTGTTGTTGTGGCTTCTCCCTCGGTGGCGCAGGAGGCGCCCGACGTGGCTGGTACCTGGAACGGCAAGATTTCGACCAATACCGGCGACGTGACACTGGTCCTCTATGTCACCCGCGGCGAAGACGGAGTGTTGAGCGCATCCATCGAAAACTACGAGCAAAATCCGGGCAACAAGGCGCCGATAACGGAAATCACGGCGGTTGGCGGCAAGCTTGTTTTCAAGGTCGCTCCGATCAACGCTTCCTATCAGGGAACCTGGGACGAAGCGGATCAGCAGTGGAAGGGCACCCTGACTCAGGGAATGGATTTGCAGCTGAACCTTTCGAAGGGGAGTCCGCCGCCAAAACCGGTCGTCGCCGGACTTGATGGTGTATGGGTCGGCAGTGTCGAACGCAACGGAGCGAAGCTACGGCAGGTTCTGCGCATCAAGACCTCGGAGCGCGGAACGGTCGCGCTTTACGATTCGCCGGACCAGCTGGTTATGGCCGTGCCAGTGACTGACCTTACGCGCGACGGCCAGTCCGTCTCACTCTCGGTATTTCGCGGCATGGCAAAATTCGCAGCTACGCTGTCCGAGGCCGGCAACGAGCTCACGGGCACCTGGACGGGCTCCAACCAACCCGACGTGACCATGACATTCGCGCGGGCCACCGAAGAGCAGATAGCCGCGCGCGCTCAGCTTTCCCGGCCTCAAACGCCAAAGGAGCCGTTTCCCTACAAAGTTGAAGAGGTCGCCTTCGACAATTCGGCCTTCGCCGACGTACATCTTGCGGGCACGCTCACTCTGCCCGAGGGCAAGGGACCTTTCCCCGCCGCGATTATGATCACGGGATCCGGAGCGCAGGACCGTGACGAGACCTTGCTCGAGCACAAGCCTTTCGCCGTCATCGCCGATCATCTGACGCGACATGGCATCGCCGTCTTGCGCTTCGATGACCGTGGTGTTGGTAAGTCGACCGGCAACTACCCCAGCGCTACCTCGGCCGATCTCGCCACCGATGCCAATGCCGCCTTCGCCTACCTGGCGGCTCGTCCGGACATTCGCCACGACGCAATCGGGTTCATCGGTCACTCCGAAGGCGGAATGATCGGACCCATCGCGATGTCCACCAATCCCGCCGTCGCCTACTTTGTCGCGCTCGCCGGGCCGGGCACGAACCTATCCCAGCTCATGCTTTCCCAGCGTCGCTTGCTGACGGCTCAGATGGGCCTGAGCGAAGAGGAAATTGACAGGCAGGAACCGATCATGGCGGCCCTGTTCAAGGCCATGGCCGACGCCGATACGCCTGAGGCGGGCTATGACGCGGCGATGGCGGTACTCACACCAGAGGCGAAGACCGCGCTTGGCATGCCGGCGGATATGGACGGTGCGCTCGTGGTGCGGCAGATTTCAGGGCCGTGGTTCCAGTATTTCCTCAAGTACGATCCCGTGCCCAACCTTGCGCGGATCAAGGTGCCGGTACTGGCGCTCAACGGCAGTCTCGACCTTCAGGTGCCTGCGAAGGAGAACCTTCCTGTCATTCGCGAGGCTCTGAAGAATAATCCGGACGCCACGGTCGTTGAGCTTCCTGGGCTCAACCACTTGTTCCAGACGGCCACTACCGGCTCGGTGGGCGAGTATCGCGACATCGAGGAAACAGTCTCGCCGGCCGCGCTCGATGTCATTTCAGATTGGATCAGTCAGCGCTTTGTGAAGCCGTAGAATGCCGCTACGCCCCTCTGTCCAAGGGTAGAGGGGATTGCGGATGGGGCGGGAGCCCGACCTGATTGTCGTCGGCGGCGGTTCAGCCGGACTGGCCTGTGCCACGCGGTTGGCCGAAAGCGGATTGAGGGTCCTGCTGATCGAGGCCGGTAAGGACCACAAGGATCCGCGGATCGCGATCCCCGCGCTGATGAGCGGGGTGGTTCACAAGCCGGGCTTCGACTGGTGCTACAGCGCGGAACCCGATCCTTCCGTGGGTGGGCGGCCCGACGTGTGGCCGGCCGGAAAGCGCCTCGGTGGCGGCTCATCAATCAACGGGATGATGTTCATTCGCGGGCATCGGTGGGATTTCGACCATTGGGCGGAGCTTGGCGCTACCGGCTGGGACTACGCGAGCGTGCTGCCCTATTTCCGCCGGCTGGAGCACAACGAGCGCGGAGCCGATGCCTGGCGCGGCCAGGGTGGTCCGATCCACGTCTCGGAAGTGCGCTCTCGCTATGCCATCACCGACGAATGGATCGAGGCGGCAGAAGAGGCGGGAATTGCGCGGTCGAAGGATTTGAATGGCGAAGTCGGCGAAGGCGTCGACATGATCCAACTGTCTCAACGCAACGGCCTGCGCTGCTCGACGGCAGCGGGGTACCTGCGAAACCGGCCACCGACGCTCGAGCTTCTGCTTGAGGCGCAAGTGCTCAAGATCGAGGTGCAGGATGGTCGAGCTAGCGGTGTGACGATCCGTCGAGGTGGCGAAGTGCTGACCCTCACCGCTCGCTACGGCGTGGTGCTGAGCGCGGGTGCGCTCAACACGCCACGGCTGCTCATGCTGTCGGGCATAGGCCCTGCAAGCGAACTGCAAGGGCATGGGATTGCACTCGTCACCGACCTGCCGGGAGTTGGGCAGAATCTGCAGGAACATCCCGGCTGCCATCTGGTCAATACGGTCTCGGCTCACACGCTCAATGATGACGCCCGGGGGTTTGCCGGATTCCGCCAAGTGCTGGAGCTGGCCTTTGCCCGTAGCGGCGCGCTGACGACTGGGATTGGTCATGCGCAGGCGTTCGTGAAGAGCCGTGAGGGGCTGCCGGCTCCCAATCTCCAACTCGCCTTCAGCGCCTTCGCCTTCGAGATCACGCCCAAGGGCAACCTGGCCCTCGCAAAGGATGCGGCGGTCAGTACTTTCATCGCGGTGATGCGGCCCAAGTCGCGCGGGCGGATTTCACTTCGGTCGGGCGACCCTTATGCCGCGCCGCTGATTGAACATCGTTTGCTGGGTGAGGAAGACGACGCCGCGCAGTTAGTGGAGGGGCTCGAGATCGCGCGCAAGATCATGGCCCAGCCCGCGATCGCGCCGCAAGTGAAGGCGGAGATAAGGCCCGGCGCATCCGCGGATAGTCGCGAGGCGCTGCGAGGTTATGTCGGCGCGGCGACAATCCCGATGTTCCACCCCGTCGGCACCGCGAAGATGGGCGCGGCCAGCGATCCACTCGCGGTCACCGGTCCCGATTGCGCCGTTCGCGGGGTCCAGGGCCTATGGGTCGCCGATGCGTCGATCATGCCGACGATCCCTCAGGGTAATACGAATGCAACTTCGATCATGATTGGCGAAAGGGCCAGCGACCTGGTGTTGGGCGGCCTTCGGGATCTCAACTAAACTTAAGTCAGCAACTAACTCACAGTTAACAAATCATCGCTAATACCGTCCCTGGTATTTGGGTAGTCTTCAGGGGCGGAGAATGAGCATCAATCGCCGACGCGCTGATCGTTATAGCGTGCAGGTCAGCGCCAAGCTCAAGGAAGAGCTGGGCAAGCCGCATACGGTACTGGTGACCAATCTCTCCTGGAGCGGTTGCCGTCTTTCATCGAGCCACACCTTCAAGGTCGGCTCACCCGTGAGCCTTGAAGTAGGGCGCGCGGAACCACTCGAAGGACGGGTCAAATGGCGCGTGGGCGCGATGCACGGCGTGCGCTTTGCCAAGCCGCTCGACCCGACCTTGCTCGACCACATTCGCCTGTTCCTCAGCGCTCAGCCCTCGACGGTAGCCGAGCGCGTTGACGGGTCCGAAGCAGCCTGAGACAGGCGATCGGCCGCTTGGCGAGAAGGGCGGTCACCACGGCGCTCTTCTGATCATAGCTCGAATTTTTCTTCGGCTGCCCAGGTCTTCCATTGCTTGCCCAAACTTTTCGACAATCGGCGGGGACGCTGGGCCAGTAGCTTCCGCGCCCGGCGTCTTGCGACGCGTTCGAGCGCTGCCGAGCTGTTTGACGCCTTCATCAGGATTTCATGGGAGCGGCGGACCGAGATGAAGTCCGTCGGAGCGCCGGTGAGGTGTGAGGTGAGCAAAACGAGGTCGTGGTGCCGGCCCAAAGCGTCGGCGAGCCGAGCCGCCTCGCGTACGCGGCGCTTGAGCTTTCTAGGTTTGATGGGACGCAGGATCTGGCAGTGGAAACCATGGTACTTCACTTGCTTTCGAAGTTCGTGGTGGGACCTCGCGTCAGGGTGCTGGCGAGCTGTCTTCGCGGCTCTGCGAGCGTCGCGTGTCGTCTTGGTGAAGCCGCCCGACAGCGCATCCCAGCCCCGTTCGTCGACCGACCAGGACGGGGTGCGGGCTTTCACCGCGAGCAAGCGTAGGCGGCATTCCCCAAGCAAGGCGCTGATGTCCTGCGCGGGCTCCGCAACAATCTGGGCCGGCTCGCCAGTGAGCGCCGCGAAAGTTTCCCGGATGACGTAAGCATCGCGTTTTCGCGACACCAGGCGCGCGGTGTCGCGAAGAAACGCGTTCTCTTCCGCGTAGTTTGGGAAGGCCGTTCGCACGAGGCGAAGGAGGGCGCGCATCTTCTTGCACCGCTCACGCACCGCGTGGATCGCGCGATCGGGACCCTGGCTCTCGATCGAGGCCAGCGCCTTGTCCAGTTGTTCCGCCGCAATCCGCTTTACACTTGCCTCAAGCGACCCGTCGCTAGCCTTGAGGCGGAAGGCCATTCAGACCTTCAGTCGAGCCGGACTACCCAGCCGTGGCGATCCTCAGCCGCTCCGCGCTGGATCGCTACGAGCCGCTCGCGCAGCTTGCTGGTCAACTGGCCGGGACCGCCGCTGCCGATAGTGAATTCGCCATCCTCACCGGCCACTCGACCGATCGGGGTGACGACGGCAGCGGTGCCGCAGGCGAAGCATTCGACGAGCTTGCCGCTCTCCGCATCGGCGCGCCATTGGTCGAGGCTGTAGCGCTCTTCGCGCACGTCGAGGCCGTCTTCGCGCGCCAGCTTCAGCAGGCTGTCGCGGGTGACGCCGGGAAGGATCGTACCGGTCAGCGGCGGGGTCACGACGCGGCCATCATCGAAGGCGAAAAAGACGTTCATGCCACCGAGTTCTTCGACCCATTTGTGCTCAGCGGCATCGAGAAACACGACCTGGTCGTGGCCGCGCGCGATGGCTTCCGCTTGCGGGACAAGGCTCGCGGCGTAGTTGCCGCCGCACTTGGCTGCGCCGGTGCCGCCGGGGGCCGCCCGGGTGTAGGCGCCGGAAACCCAGATCGAGACCGCCGGGGAGCCCGACTTGAAATAGTTGCCCGCCGGGCTGCAGATGACGAGGAACTTGTAGTGCTTGGCCGGGCGCACGCCGAGGAACGGTTCGTCGGCGAACATGAAGGGCCGCAGGTAAAGCGAGCCGCCGGGCACTTTCGGAAACCAATCGCGGTCCGCCAGGGCGAGTTGGCGTACGGCCTCGACGAAGACGTCTTCCGGCAACTCCGGCATCGCCAGGCGTCGGGCCGACGCGTTGAAACGGCGCGCGTTCTCCTCCGGCCGGAACAAGGCCATCGTTCCGTCATCGAGCCGGTAGGCCTTGAGCCCTTCGAAAATTTCCTGCGCATAGTGAAGGACAGCGGCCGCTGGATCGAGGCTCAGCGGCTCACGTGGCCCGAGCGTATGGGAGTGCCAGCCTTGTCCTTCGGTCCATTCGATCACCACCATGTGGTCGGTGAAAACCTTACCGAATCCGGGGTCCGCAATCAGCCGCTCGCGATCGGCGTCTGCCACGGGCGAGGGGTGGGGAAGCTGGGTAAACTGGGTGTTCGGGTCGGCCAACGTCGCCATGATTCCTGGTCCTTGCCTCTGTCGGAGGCAATCTCTGTACGAAAATTACAATATGACAAGTAAATTTGTAATTAATGGTAAGGGATGAAACCGCTTCCGGGTAGCCCTAGCTGGCTGGAAGCCGGTTGAGAAGGGGCTCGCAGCGCGCATGGCTTGGTGGGGCAGGGCTCTCCGACCTGTCTGGCGGCCATCCAGCGCAGAGCGCGGTCTGTTACCTTTGCGATCACACATTTGAGGGTTGCCGGTGGATCGAGATATTCGGGCTTCTTGTTGAAAATCCGGGCTTTTTCGAAAAGCGGGTGTAACCTTCCAGATCCCGGTTTGGCCCTGCCGGGAATTGCCTTTGAAAGTGATGCCTCGCGCAACGCATGACAGTCCCATGCCCTGCCAGTCACCTTGTAGGAAAGAGGTTTTTGTCGGGCCCAGATATGAGAAAGGCCGCTTCGGCCTTAACCGAAGCGACCTTTCGCATGGTCAGCGGCCGGATGAGCCGCCCACGAAGCCTTTATCGGCGAAAGTTGCGATTACCGATAATGCTTCGCGCGGGCCGTCACCGACCTCCCTGCTGAACCATGAGACATCGGATCACCTCCTTTCGCGCTTGGAAGCCATGCCCCCCGTTTCACCGTGGGGCCAAGCCTGCGTGGACCGCTGGCCTGAAGTGGAATTTGAGTCACCTCGCGCTTGAACACAAGACTTGTAAAAATGTTTTTCCCCGTCAGAATCATGCCTTCGCGCCAAGCCGCGGACCTCCCGGAAAAATTGCCCTAGCCGAGACAGCCCCCTCTCCTTGGGAGAGCGTCGGGCGGGGGTGATCAAGGGACGCGTCGCGGACCGTCACCCACGCCTCTGGCGGCACTCCTCCTTCTCGAGGAGGGGAGGAGTTAAACTAACGGCAATCCTCGATAACTCGGGTTACTTCTGGGTAGGCGGGCGCATAAAGCGTCGGCAGACCAATCACTTCGACGGCGAACCTGCCTTTTGAAAAGGCCATCGCGTCGAGCAGCGGGTCGCGCGACGGGATCTGCGCCGCAACGCCCGCGGCGGCGGTCCTGGCGCTGAGCCCGCGTTCCAGGGTTTCCGCCCGTACGATTATCTCCGTCGCGGTGACTTGACCCGCCCGGACGAGCTCGACCGCGCCCGCCGCGCGATCGCAGCGCAGCGCCAGCAACGCCCCGCCGGCGGGGTCGGAGAACAGCGCCGTGCCATTGCGATAGGTCCAGTCCCCGGGCGTTGCCGGAGCGTCCATCCAGTGATCGTAGCTTGCAACCGGAGCGGGGGCCGGAACGGGCGGCGGCGCCGGACGGGGGGCTGGCGCTGGAGTCGGCGCGGGGGGCGGTGGAGGGGCGGGAACACATCCGGCGATAGCAAGACAACAAAACGCCATGCCTAGTTGAACCCGCTTGAACCGCATCAAATCTGCTCCTCGCTGTGGGCAGTATTCCCCTGCCCGGCAACAACCTCTGGCCTGGCCGCTGTCATCGCCCTATCGCCGCCATCATGGCAGGCAAGCGACGCATCGACCAGTTACTCGTGGAGCGAGGGCAGGCCGAAAGCCGGGCCCGCGCCCAGGCGCTGGTCATGGCCGGATTGGTCTTTGCAGGCGAAACCCGGATCGACAAGCCCGGCCAGCAGGTCCGCGAGGACGTACCGATCGAAGTCCGGGGGCGCGACCACCCGTGGGTCGGACGGGGCGGAGTGAAGCTGGCCCATGCCATCGAACACTTCGGGCTTGATGCCAAAGGTGCGGTGGCGATGGACATAGGCAGCTCGACCGGCGGTTTTACCGAGGTCTTGCTCGAAAACGGCGCGGCACACGTGTTCGCGGTCGACGTCGGCACCAACCAGCTCGCCTGGAAGCTGCGCCAGGACCCCCGCGTCACGGTACTCGAGCAAACCAACGCCCGGGCGCTGACGCCGCAACAGATCGACCAGGCCTGCGACTGGGTGGTGTGCGATGCCTCGTTCATCGGCCTGGCCAAGGTCCTTGAGGTGCCGCTGCGCCTCGCGGCGACCCGCTGCCGCCTCGTGGCGCTGATAAAACCGCAGTTCGAAGTTGGCCGCGAAGAGGTAGGCAAGGGGGGCATCGTGCGTGACCCCGTGCTTCATGCCAGGGTTTGTGACGAAGTGCGTTCATGGCTCGAGGGTGATGGATGGCGGATCGATGGTATTATCGAGAGCCCGATCACCGGAACTGAAGGAAACGTGGAATTCCTAGTGGCTGCCCATCGCGGCTGATTGCGCACAGGCAGCGGTTCCGCGATACCTTGACACGATTCGTTCAGGGGCTTCGATGAACCGTCTCGCTTCTCCCGCACAGTTGCGTGCCAGTTTCGTGCGCTGGTCCCTATTCCTTGTGCCCGCGGTTCTGCTTCTGGGCCGACTGTCCGGACTGGCGGGCGGCGATACGTCGAGCGACCCCTGGTTCATGGTGCTCGACAAACCATCGATCTTCCCGCCACCGGCCGCTTTCGGCATCGTCTGGCCCATCCTCTATACCATGATGGGCTTTGCCATGGCGATCGTTTGCTCGGCCTGGGGATCGCGCTATCGGAGTGCGGCGATCGTGGCCTTTATCGTCCAGCTGGCGATAAACCTCGCCTGGAACCCGATATTCTTCGCCGCACACGAGATCACCCTGGCGCTGATCGTGATTGGCGTCCTGAACGTGGCTGTAATCGTCACCATCGTGTTGTTCTGGAAAGTGCGGCGCTCGGCAGCTTTGCTCATGCTGCCCTATCTCGCCTGGCTCCTGTTCGCGACGGTGCTCAACTGGCAGTTCCTGCGTCTCAATCCTGATGCCGACGGGGTAGAGGTATCCGCCGCCGTGCAGCGGTTCGAACTTTAGGGGCAGGCCCCTACCTAGCGCTTGCCGAATTGACGCGGTGCGGCCACATAGCCCCCATGCAGAGCGAAAACCCCCTGATCGCCGACTTCGTGAAACTGGCGAATGCCGCCGCCGGCACGTTTGCGGGCATGACGCGCGAAGCGCGCGAAGGCGCGCGTGCGCGGATGAAAGAGACGTTCGGCGGTCTCGACTTCGTTTCGCGTGAAGAGTTCGAAGCGGTCAAGGAAATGGCCAGCCGCGCTCGCGAGGACGCCGCAAAGCTTGAGGCGCGCGTGGCCGAGCTCGAGGCGAAGCTTTCCAAGTAACTCTCCCGTGCCGGGGGAGGATGATCTAAGCCTCGCCCCATGCATCTCCGCGCCCCCGCCATCCTGCTTGCCGCACGCCCGCACGGCGAGACCGCCGTGGTGGCGCGGCTGCTGACGGCCGAGTACGGGGTCGTGGCCGCCTATGTAGCTGGCGGCCGTGGGCGACAGTTGCGGCCGGTGACGATTCCCGGAAACCTGGTGGAAGCGCAGCTTACGGCCAGGTCGGACAGCCAGCTCCCCTTCGCCAAGCTCGAGTTGCTCGAAAGCCGCGGGCCATGGCTGACAGAGCCTTTGCCCGCGGCGGCGATTGGGTGGGTTTGCGCCCTGACCGCCTCCGCCTTGCCAGAGCGGCAAGCCTATCCCCCGCTTTACGATGCGCTCGCCGGTTTGCTTTCGGCGATCTGCCTGTCCCCTTCGGCGCGCGGATGGACCGGAGCTCTTGTAGGTTACGAGACTCTGCTGCTGCGCGAGCTCGGCTACGGCGGCGACGGCGAGAGGCCGCAGGGCGAACTCGAGGATATCCTGGGGGCGATGGACAAGCTGTCGGCGTCTCTCGATCACTACCTCCTTGCCGACCGCCGCGGTGATGTTATGGCCGCGCGCGCTCGATTGCGTGAACTGCTTGGACGAATTGCCTGACCTATGAAGATCGCTTGCCTTGCCGGAGATGGAATTGGCCCTGAGATCATGGCCGAAGCACGCCGTGTGCTGGATAAGCTGGACCTGCCGGGCCTGACGATCTGGGAGGGCGACGTCGGGGGCATCGGTTATCGACGGCACGGGCATCCGCTCCCACCGGAAACGCTGGAAATGGCCAAGGCCGCGGACGCGGTACTGTTCGGCGCTGTCGGCGACCCGGGATGCGACAATCTTGAACGGCATCTGCGTCCTGAGCAGGCGATCCTCGGCTTGCGCCAGGCACTCGGCCTGTTCGCCAATTTGCGGCCCGCGACCATGTTTCCCGGGCTGGAGGATCTCTCTGCGTTGCGTCCTGAAGTGGCTCGCGCCATCGATCTGCTGATCGTGCGCGAACTCAACGGCGACGTCTATTTCGGCGAAAAGGCGATCCGCCGCCTCGATGACGGCCGCCGGCAGGGCTTCGACTTGATGTCCTACGCCGAAGACGAAGTGCGCCGCATCGCCCACGTCGGCTTCCGCGCTGCGCAAGGGCGGGGCAAGCGCCTCTGCAGCGTGGACAAGGCCAACGTCCTCGAAACCAGCCAGCTCTGGCGCGACGTCGTGATCGAGGTATCGGCCGAATATCCAGACGTTGAACTCAGCCACATGTACGTCGACAACGCGGCGATGCAGCTGGTGCGCAATCCGGGGCAGTTCGACGTCGTCGTCACCGGAAACCTGTTCGGCGATATCCTGTCCGACCAGGCCAGCATGTGCGTAGGTTCGATTGGCCTCCTCGCGAGCGCCTCTTTGGGCGAGCACCAGACGGAGTTTGGTACCAAGGGCCTGTACGAGCCGATCCACGGCAGCGCGCCCGACATTGCCGGTCAGGGCAAGGCCAATCCGCTGGCGATGATCCTCAGCTTGGCGATGATGCTGCGCCACAGCTTCGGCCTCGAGGCCAAGGCGGCGCAGATCGAGGGGGCCGTGTCAAAGACCCTGGCGGACGGAGTGAAGGGCGCGGACCTTGGCGGAAGCGCGGGAACGGTGGAAATTGGCGACGCCGTCGTTGCCCGGCTCTGACGCTACGGCCACCGGCTCGCTGGAGCTGGCGGTCGTCCTGCCGACCTTCAATGAGCGGCCCAACATCGGGCCGATGGTCGACCGGCTGGAAGCTGCGCTCGGACCGACGGGCTGGGAAGCAATCTTCGTCGACGACAACAGCAGTGACGGCACGGCCGATGCCGCCCGCGAGATCTCGCTCGGCGATCCGCGCATTAGGGTAATCCAGCGCATCGGCCGTCGCGGGCTGGCGAGCGCGGCGATAGAGGGCATGTGCGCCACCGCGGCGCCCATCGTCGCGGTGATGGATGCCGACCACCAGCACGATCCAGCCCTTCTGCCGCGGATGCTCGCGGCCATTCATTCCGGGGAATGCGACGTTGCGGTCGGATCGCGCTTTGCCGAAGGCGCGAGCATGGAAGGGTGGAACCGCCCGGACCGCGAGAAGGTCTCGGCAGTCGCCAACCAGCTCGCGCGCAAGGTGACGGGCGTCGACCTGACCGATCCCATGAGCGGCTATTTCATGCTCCGGACCGAGCTACTCCGCCGTGATGCCCACCGGCTATCGGGGATCGGCTTCAAGATCCTGCTCGACATCCTGGCGACTATCGACACGCCGCTCAAGGTAAAGGAATTCCCTTTGAAATTTGCAGCGCGCGCCGAAGGTGAAAGCAAGCTCGACCGGACGGTCGTGTTCGAATTCCTCGTTGGCCTCTACGACAAGTGGCTCGGGCGCATCATCCCAACGCGTTACGCCTTGTTCGGCACGATCGGCGCTGCGGGTGTGATCGTACACATGGCGGTGCTCAGCGCCTTCCTGACGCTGTTCGGCGGGCGGTTCGAGGATCATCTGGTCTCGACCTTCGAGGTCGGACAGACGATCGCGGCACTGGTGGCGATGACCTTCAACTTCGTGCTCAACAACGCGCTGACTTATGCCGACCAGCGGCTGCGCGGGGCGTGGCCTCTGGCCAAAGGCTGGCTCAAGTTTGGCTTGACCTGTTCAGTCGGCCTGCTGACCAACGTCGGCGCGGCGGCGGTGTTGGTGCGCATGGGCTTTCACACTTATCCGGCGGCCCTGACCGGGATTCTAATCGGTTCGGTTTGGAACTACGCCCTGTCGAGCCGCTTCGTCTGGGGGCGGTTCGGCTAAAACCTTTACCCCATCAAGGGGGCGGGCATGCCTAACGCCAGCTGTGAAGCCACATCCAGGTGACGTAGGAATCGTGGCCCTTGAGCGGGGCCGCGGACAGGATGGGGTAGAAGAAGGCGAACACCGCGCATGAGGCCGCGATCGTGGCCAGCGCTATCCTGCGGTGTCCGCGCCGCCAGAAGTCGTCCAGCACCAGGGCAAGCGCGGCGATCAGGAAGGTGCTCGGCAGGAAGTAGTGGTAGTAAAACTGGACCGGCTTCTTGGCGACGATCCAGAATCCCAGGCTCACCGCGTAAAGGGTGAAGACGGCCAGAGCGTCCCACCGCCGGCGCTTGATCCCGACCCAAAGGCACCAGGCCAGGGCAGGCAAGCCGATCAACATGGTAAGCGGGTTGCCGATCAACAGCACGCCTCGCTGCGCTCCGTCGACGACCTCGTAGAGGTACCAGATGGCGCGCCAGTTGACGACCCATTGATACCACACGCTCATGTAGGTGTGCGGACGGACAACCGTCTGTTGCAGGTCGTACATCTTCTTCTGCAGCTCGGCGAGATGCATCGGATCGACCGCGCCCTGATGGAGAAAGGCCAGCGGGGCATAGGACAGAGCGTAGGCCACGACCGGCACCAGGCCGAGCCAGAAGGCGGCTTCCAGCAAGGTCATGCCTGGAACCGGGGGCCCTCGGCGGCAGGTCAGGAAACGCCAACCCGCCGAATGCATTCGAACCACCAGGAAGGTCAGGCCCGGCATCATGGCGAGAGGAATGGCGTTCCATTTGCAGGCCATGGCAAAACCCATCGCCGCACCGGCTATCGCCAGTCGCCAACGGGCGGTTTCGCTTTCGCGCACGGCTCCGGCGCACATCCACAGCGCCAGCAGCACGAAGCTCGCCATGAAGATGTCGAGCATGGCGATTCGTGAGTGGATGAAGAGCGGAAAGGCGGTGGCCAGCAGGATTCCGTTGGCGATAGTGGCGAAGCGGGCACCTGATGCGAACCACATGGCGCGCATAGCCGACCACAAGCCCAGCGTCCCGAACAGTGCCGACATGATCCGCCAGCCGAGCGGGTTGTCGCCGAACACGCGCATCCCGAACGCGATGAGGACCTTGCCCATCGGTGGGTGCTCGGAATTCACGAGATGCGACAGCTCCAGGATGGTGCGCGCAGCCGGAAGGTAGTGGACCTCGTCAAAGAACGGCTTCGAGGGTATCGTCAGCCGCACCATGATCAGCGCGAAGAAGCCAAGCGTGATCGCGACCGTCCAGCCGAGGGGATCGCGGGGGTGAAGGGGAGGGGTAGCGGAGCCGGCGCTCATCGGCGTAGCGGATAATGCGCCGACGGGAGCGTGGCAAGCTGTCGATCCCGGCGATTATGGCAAATTTGAATCGGGAATCTTTTCACAGGGACTGGGGGTATTCCCCAATATAACGCGGCTTCGCTTTCCGTCATAAGACCTGTGGGCAGTGAGAGCCGGCCGCTGTCCTGCCCCCCATCGGGACAGCGGTCGGACATCTGCCCTTTTGGATTCTTGGCGCGGCTCAAGCCGCCAAGGGCTCTCCCAGGACCAATTTGGATGCTCCGCCGAACCCTAATTGCGGCACTCGTCTCGGCACTGATCGTTTCGGGTACAGCCGACGCACGGCCGCAACGGATGCCTGCGGCGGTCAGTGAAGCGACCGACAAGCTCGACTCCACGTCGATGTGGATCATTGCTGCCTCGGTTGTGGGACTATTCCTCCTGATCCTTCTCCTCAGCGAAAGCGAAGAGGATTTGATCCCCGTCAGCCCGTGACAATGGCGGGTCGGTGCGGGGACATCGGACGAGTTGTGTTGCGATTGCGGTAAGGCCCTGTCGGGGCAGGAACTTTTTAGTGCATCTTAATCCTTCTTATAATAGACGGGCCTGCGGCTACGACCGCATTTAGAGAATCAGTGGAGGAGTTATGGTGCGTAAATCGCTTCTTGCCGCCGGCGCGGCTTTGACACTTGTCGCCGGATCGGCCCAGGCGGCTTCCGTTCAGGCTGCCCCGGTGCGTGCACCTTCGGGGGTTGAGAATGCCGAGAACGTGGCTGGTGTTTCGGTTTGGCTCGTGGCCGCTTTCGCGGCTGTGGCGCTGGGCCTTATCCTGCTGCTCGACGACGGTGATGATGCTCCGACCAGCCCGTAATTAGGCTGAATCTGAGTTATCAAAGGAAGCGGGGTCTCAACGGGCCCCGTTTTTTTTGGCCCAAAGTGGGCAGGTGTTGGCTGCGCTGATCATTCTGATCGACGGCGACGATGACAGCGACTTTCCGATAAGTCCGTAACGCCGTTCGGCGCTAACCACCCCATTGCCCACGCCAGACGCAGCGCCTAGACGCGCTGCGATGAAGAAGACTACCGGCACGGACCGTTCGATCACCTCCCAGTGGCGCCCGGCCACGCGCGCAGTGCGCGCAGGGACATGGCGCTCGGAACAAGGCGAAACCAGCGAAGCCTTGTTCCTGACCTCTGGATATACCTACGATGACGCCGCGACTGTGGCGGCCAGGTTTGCCGGCGAGGCGGAAGGGATGACTTACTCCCGCCTGCAAAATCCGACAGTTGCCATGCTTGAGGAACGTATTGCCGCGATGGAAGGCTCGGAAGCGTGCCGAGTCCAGGCAACCGGCATGGCCGCAATGACGACCGCGCTTCTCTGCCAACTGAAGACTGGCGACCATGTCGTGGCGGGCCGCGCTGCCTTTGGCTCGTGCCGATGGTTGGTGGACACTCTTCTTCCCAAGTTCGGGATCGAAGCGACCGTCATCGACGCACGGGACAATGCGGCCTGGGAAGCCGCGATCCGGCCGAACACCAAGGTGTTCTTCTTCGAGACTCCGGCCAATCCGACGATGGACGTTGTCGATCTCGAGTTCGTGTGCGGCCTCGCGAAATCTCGCGGCATCACCAGCGTGGTAGACAACGCCTTCGCCACCGCCGCCCTGCAACGTCCGCTCGAATTCGGTGCGGATGTGGTCGCCTACTCGGCCACCAAGTTGATGGACGGGCAGGGAAGGGTCCTTGCCGGGGCGGTTTGCGGAACGAGGCAGTGGATCGACGAGGTCCTGCTGCCGTTTCAGCGCAACACCGGTCCCAACTGCTCTCCATTTAATGCCTGGGTGGTGTTGAAGGGGTTGGAGACGCTGTCGTTGCGCGCGCATGCGCAAAGCCGGAATGCGCTCGAAGTCGGGCGGTTCGTCGAAAGCCGGGTGCCGCAAATGCTCCATCCCGGTCTGCCGAGCCATCCGCAGCACAATCTGGCGATGAAACAGATGGACGCCGTCGGCCCGATCTTCAGCTTCGTTCTCGATGGCGGCCGCGCGCAGGCGCACGCTGTGCTCGATGCGCTGCAACTGATCGACATCTCCAACAACATCGGGGATTCGAAGTCGCTGCTATGCCACCCGGCCAGCACCACTCATGCCAACATGGGCGAAGAAGCGCGGTTGGAGATGGGGATCGAGCAGGGAATGCTGCGGATCAACGTCGGGCTCGAGGATCCAGCTGACCTGATCGAAGATCTCGACCAGGCCTTCACCAAAGCGGGTCTCTAAGCCGTTTTCGGAATCGCGGCCGACGACAAGCTACGACCGAAGGCCGCGGCGGCGGAAAGCGGTTCGGAGACCCCTGGATTACGTGTAAGCTCGACCAACAGGTCTTCGGCGGCGCCGAGGTCGTTTGTCGCGCCGAACAGGATGCGCATGATCAGGCTTTCGTCTTCGGTCATTCTCGGAGTGCAGCAGGGGGCCAATCGGATCGGTCCGCGCGAAGCGTGCGAAAGTTCGAGCATGAAGGCTCGCAATAGGACCAGGGGACGGCGAAATCCGGTGCTGAATAGGTCGAGCATAAGCCAGCACGCGCTGGCATCGCGCACCCCGTGAATAGCCATGCGCCGGAGGGCAAACAGAATTGTCCGGGTCGTCCGATCGTGCGGCATGGGCGCGGGCAGACAGGGGACGCCGCCGGATTTGTTCATCGCTTACCTCCACTGCGAAAGCGGAAGCCTTATCGCTATTGAGAGGCGGTCGCAAATAATTCCGACATCTGTCGTCCAATCCGCCGCGCATACAGAAAATCCTGCTGAGCGAGGGAACTCGTCCCGGAAATGGCTGAACTCGGCGATCTTCGCTGGGTGCAACTGGCCGCAAGCCCTTTGCTCCGGGTAGGTAAAGGGGTTACGGGACCAAGTATGCAAGATGTGCTCGCCAGCCTGTTCCAGCACGCGGCGAAAACCGCCGGGGTCACCGTGCGCGTTGCGGTCAACTTCATGCCCGATCAGTCGCGAACCGAAGCAAAGCGATGGTTCTGGGTCTACCATATACGAATCGAAAACGGTCGCGACGATGTGATCCAGTTGCGTACTCGCCATTGGCGGATCACCGACGCCCACGGGATGGTAAGTCTGGTCGATGGCGAGGGGGTTGTCGGCGAAACGCCCGTTCTCGCTCCCGGCGCGACTCATGACTATGTGTCCGGATGCGAACTGATGACCAACATCGGCTCGATGGAAGGACACTACTCTTTTGCCGGAGAGGACGGCGCCTCGTTCGATGTGGCGATCCCGTTCTTCCCGCTCGCGGCTCCGGCGGCGGTCTGACCGGAGTTGAGCCGGCCGGCCTAGGCCGTTTCGAGCTCGCCTTCCTCCTGTTCGGCCCGCCAGGTTCGGGGGGGCACGCCGAATTCGCCGACGAACCAGCGTGTGAAAGAACCGGGGGAGGCAAACCCCAGCAAGCCGCCGATCACGATGATCGGCCGGGTCGAGCCGGTAAGATAGTGCGTGGCGAGGCCCCGGCGGATCTCGTTCAACAGTTCGCCAAACACCACGCCCTCCTGCTCTAGCCTGCGTTGAAGCGTGCGGGGGCTCATGCCGAGGTGGGAAGCGACTTGCTGCACCGTCGCCTTGCCGCTCGGCAGGAGCAGGGTGATCGCTCGCCTCACGCTGTCACCGACCTTGTCCGGATTGGGCAGGGGCACCAGGTGCAGCAGATGCTCCGCGTGTTTGGCCATCGTCGCGTCGGGCAACAAGGTCGGTAGGCGCATCGAGCTGCTGGGAGCGACGTAACCGTTGAAATTGCTCTCGAACTCTATGCGGCACGGATAGAAGCGGCGCCAGGGCGCGAGGTCCTTGGGTTCGGGCCGAACCAGGTGGACACTCGAAGGCCGCCAGCGGTCCGCCGAGACGCCCGAAAGGATGCGATATCCTGAGCCCACGACCAGGTCCAGCATCTGCACCCCCATGGCGATCGGCAGGACTTCGACCCGCAGCACGCAGGTATCCGCGTCCTCTTCCATCGAGATGTGAATGACGTCGTTCATGTAACGCCGGTAGGCGATGCTTGCCTTCGCCACTTCCCGCACATTGGGCAGGTGCTCGAACAGCAGGCTCAGGGGGCCGAGGCTGGCGAAGGATCGGCATTCAGCCATGAACAAGCCGAAGTTGTCACATCCTGATTCCGCCGCGGACCGTTCGAGGAGCTTGTTGACCGTCGCCGCCGGAAGCGGGCTTTCCGGGTGAGAAAGCGACTGCAGAGAAATGTCCATCTCCCGCAACATGCGCGGACCATCCAGGCAGACGTGCTTTGCGACTTCGAGATAACCGGTCAGAATTACGGCACGGACTTGATGCATGGGCAAGTTCCAGAGAGTTCCGTTCGCGGTACTGTGGCGCAGGAAAATCCCCCTGTCTGTCAGGCCTTTTCCCGATACGGGACGCGGTTGGACCCGATTGACCAACGGTCGTCATTTTGCGGGTCGATTGCTGCGTGAACGGCGCGATCGGTTAAGCAACCGCGGTTTCAGGTCTCTATCCGGCCCTCTCAGGAATGCCGGAGGAATTGATGTTCGACCAGGATGCACCGAAGTCATGCGAAGCAGAGGTGCTTGCGCGCCAGCTGCTGGCCTGGTCGGAGGAGCTCGCGCCTGCGCAGGTGCCGGGTACGCATTTGCTCGATGAGGAACGCTCGGACCTCGCGCGAGGCTTGGCCGACGCCATCCGGACGATTCGCCGGGGCTTCGATCTCCAGTACGGCAAGCTCAATTTCGGTGACCCTACGCTGCGGGTCATGCTCGAGATTGTCGTGCATGAGAAAAAGGCTCGCCGTCTCTCGCTCGAGGGCCTGGCGGCTCTCACGCAGATAGACCGGGTTTGTGTGGCAGACAGCGTGCAGACGCTGACAGACTTGGGTCTGGTCGTTGCCACGCCTGAGAAGTGCGATGGCCGGAACGTCTGGCTCCACCTTTCACAGCAAGCGCGCGACGCGATGTTCGACATGTTGCTGCAGACAGCGGAGTTTCTCCGCCCGCGCGGCTGCGGCCTTCCGCTGTGAAGATCGGTCCCGAATAACCTCCGGTTGCAGAGCAGCGACGAAGTAGCGATAATGTATCGCTATGAAGGGGTGGATCGGCCTTGAGGTCGTCAAAGGGGCGAAAGGGCTGGCCGTTGCACGGCCGGCCGTTCGTCGTGGGCGCCAGTAAGGTCTGACATGGCGATACGCGTCCACCGCTTCTTGCCGAGCCGGTTGCCGCCGCCCACCAATACCCAGCTTACCTGGATTCGCGGACTGTGGTTCATAGCGCTAGCGCTTGCCGTGGTGCTCGACATTGCCGGCACGGTGTTCGTGATGCGCGACGTCTACCGCAACGATCCCCAATTCCACCGCCTGTCGCTGACTTCGCAAATCGAGAACGACGGGTCGGTCACGGTCGAGAGTATTCCGGATGTCGCTGGCGTGCCCGCGGTTCCCGCCCTTTCCCGCATCACCGCGATCGACGGAAAGCCTGTCGCTCAGGACACCCCGGTCTGGGACCTCGCTGCGCGCCTGAAGGGCAAGGACGGCCAGGTGATCGCGCTCACCCTCGTGTTACCGGACGGGCGGAGCGCGACCCAGCGGATAGAGGTCTCGCCACGCTACACCGAAGGACGGGACCTCTCGCCCCCGCTAGGTCGGGACGGACGGATGGCGGCGAGGATGATCATTTCGCTGCTGACCTGCATGACGCTTATCGGATGTGCCGTCCTGCTGTTCCTGAGACGACCGCAAGACCCGGTGGCCTTGCTGTTCTCTTTCAGCTTCCTGCTGTTCGCAGGCGCGATCGATCCCCCGCTGAACCTGTGGCTCGCCACCGGAATGGGTAACGCGTTCGACGTCTACACCACGCTGGCCTGGGCGTTGCTCGTCATCGGGATAGCGGCGTTCCCGGATGGGCGGTTCACCCCGCGGGTGGTGCGATGGATCCTCGTCGTCGCTCCACTGATGATGATCCCGCTGGCCATCGACGAAGTCCCAGTGTGGATATCGGTCGCCATTGCCTTCATCCTCCCGCTGTTTCTGCTGATATGCCACGTCATCAAGTACCGGCGCTTTCCGCCGGGCATCGAGCGGCAGCAGGTCAAATGGGCTGCCTTCGGCTTCGGTAGCGGGTTGCTGCTGTTGACGCTCGCGTTCTTCCTCGTCGAGGTGCTCGGCCCAGAGCCGCTCAACGGCCTGATTATTCTTACCCTGTTCAACGCCGGCTTCCTGGCGATGGCCATTGGACTGCTTATCTCGCTCCTGCGGTTCAGACTGTGGGAAGCCGACCGGGTAATCAGCCGGTCGGCGATTTCGGCGGTGGTCACACTCGCGGTCGGCATCGTTTGGACGCTGAGCATGGACTTCCTCAAGCTCGGTGCCGAATGGGTCCTCGGTCGCGAAAGCGAGACCGCCGCCACGCTGGCCGGCGCCATACTGGCGGCAGGGATCTTCGCCCCGACCCAGGCGCTGGCCATGCGCTGGGCGAAGAAGCGGATCGCCGGTGACGAGAGCCGCATCCAGAAGCTGGTCGGGCGGCTGCATGTCTGGCGCACCACCGAAATGCCCGAGGAAATCGGAGTCCGTACGCTCTCCGCCTTGTCCGCGGCGGTCCATTGCAACGGCGCCGCGCTGCTGGTCGACGGTCCGCGTGGCCCACAGCTTCTGGCGGCACGCGATGTCGAGCAGGCCGACGAACTGGGCCGGCCAAGCTACGACCCGGTCGCCGACCCCCGGTTTCCGCTGACCTTGCCGCTTGAGGATGAGGACGGACCGATCGGCCAGTTACTGATTGGCCCGCGCAGCGATTTCAACCGTTACAACGCTGCCCAGCTCGACGGGCTCAACGCCATGACCGAGCCGCTCGCTGAAACCCTGCGCGCCTCACTCAAACGCGCGCAGCAGGCGGAGAGCATCAGTATGCAGATGGGCTCTGTCGAGGAGCGCCTGGCGCGGCTGGAGCAGAACGGACCGCGCCTTAGTCCAACCTAGTTGCCGCGAGGCCCCGCGCCGATTAAACGCGGGCGCGGAATGAAGCGGACTCACTTGCCCCTCAACGCCATGCGCGTGTTCGACGCCGCCGCACGGCACCTCTCGTTCACCCGCGCGGCCGATGAGCTCGCGGTTACCCCGGCAGCGGTCGGGCAGCAGATTCGCGCGCTCGAGGACGTCCTCGGCGTGGTCCTGTTCCGCCGCACCTCGAAGGGGCTGGAGCTGACCGACGAGGCCGAGGCCGGTCTCGATCCGTTGCGCGAAGGGTTCCTGCGGTTCGAAGAGAGCGTCCAGGCGATGCAGGCCGGGCAGTCGAGCCACAACTACACCATCGCTGTCCCGCGCGAATTCTTTGCCCAGTGGCTCGCGCCGCGCCTCGCCGCCTTCCGCGTCGAGAACCCGGAGGTCCGCTACCAGCTCGTCGCCGACGAGGACGCCGATTTCACCGAAGCCAACCTCGACCTCGCCATTCGCCTGATCGAGGGGCCCGACGAACTTGAGGGCGTGCAGCTCGCTCCCGCCAGCCGCGTCCTCGTTGCTGCGCCGGGCGGAGCGGAGGGCTGGATCGCCTGGCCCGGCTATGCCTTGCCCGAAGAAGAAGCGGCCGGCGTTGTGCTCCAGGTGGGCAACGCAGGGCAGGCGTTGTCGAGCGCGCTCGCGGGACTCGGCAAGGCGATGATGCCGCTGCCTCTGGTGCAGGAAGCGCTGACCGACGGGCGCCTTGTCGCGCTCGAGGGTCCGGAAGAGGGCCGCCGAGCCTATTGGCTCGTGGCCCCGCGTCCGCAATGGCGGCAGAAGAAAGTCAAGGCGCTGGTCGAGCATCTCACTAGGGAGTGAGGGCGTCGCAATGACGGGGTTCGACAAGCTCACCACGAAGGGGTGAGGGGGCCGCTAACTTATTCCATGGTCCCATTCGTCCTGAGCTTGTCGAAGGACTTTGCCGCTAAGGTGATACCCTGGGGGTGACGGGGTGACACTGTGGCACGGCTTGTGCGGAAAAGTGTCACCTTGCTGATTTTTCGCAGAAAACCGCCAAAAATTGTGTCACCTTGCGGTGGCGAGCGTCACCTTTCGATCCCACGCTGCATCCGCAAGTTGACACTTTGCGCCCGGAGCTCGTGCGAGCGGAGAATCCAACAATATCAATGAGCCGGCGCTGTCTTGAACTGGGGAGGGCATGTAGGAAAGTTGTTTTTGAAATGGCGACTTTCGGCCCATTGCGGATACTCAAGATCGGCTAATTGCCCTACAGTTCGAGTGCCATCCTAAGAGGGAGGGCCCCGCGGAATCAAAACCTCTGCTCGGAGGTGCAAATGCCTTCACCCGACAGGACTTTCGCAGGTTCGATCCCGACAATTTACGATCGCTATCTGAAACCCCTGTTGTTCGGTCCCTACGCGGCAGACATCGCTGAGAGAATCGCAGCGCTGGACCCCAGGACCATCCTGGAGACGGCAGCGGGTACGGGGCTGGTGACGGAGGTTCTCAGCGAACGTCTTCCCAAAGCGCAACTCATGGTCACCGATCTGAACGAACCGATGCTGGCGCTGGCCGCAGCGAAGATCGAAGGGCCGCAGGTGCAGTTCGTGCAAGCCGATGCACAGTCGCTGCCTTTTGAGGAAGGTTCCTTCGAGGCGGTGGTTTGCCAGTTCGGCGCGATGTTCTTCCCCGATCGTGTCGCGGCCTATCGCGAAGCGCGGCGGGTGCTTACGCCGGATGGGCATTTCGTCTTCAATGTCTGGGACAGGATCGAGGCAAATCCCGCAACACAGGTCGCGGCCGATGCGGTCTGCGGGCTATTCCGCAGCGATCCGCCGCGCTTCTTTCACCGAATTCCCTTCGGCTACCACGACGCCCATCGCGTCAAGGAAGACCTGGCCGCCGCGGGGTTCCAGGACATCACATGGCAGACCGTCCGAACGATCGGCCGGGCTGAGTCCCCCATGGCGGCAGCGATCGGCCTCTGCCAGGGAACGCCTCTAAGAAACGAGATCGAAGCGCGCGGGGACCTTCCACTGGCGACGCAGATTGCCGCCGATGCTCTGTTGGAGAGATTTGGATCGGGCCCGGTCGAAGCGACGATGTCCGCTCACGTGTTCTCCGCGAGGGCCTAGGTCTCGCCAATGTTATCGATAGGATCCCATGGCGACTTTCGACCCATTGCGGTCATTGGCGCAGGCTATACTACTGTCGAAATGGATAAGGACGCAGCCGACTACCTTGCGAAGGGTCTGTATGAGTTTCGTGCACTTGCTCTCTTTTGCCTGACCGACGAGGATCCTCTGCCTGAGTATCTGGCCACCCCTCTTTGGCAGGCTGTTCACTCGGTGCAGGCTTCGATTGAGGAACTTGAGAAGCGTCACAACTGCCAAGCAGATATGATCGATCTTGGTCGCGGTGCCGGTCTACCGGAAGTAGGACCTAACTTCTGATCTGCGGCCCGTCTGCAAACGACCCATTGCAGACGCGTGCCGCTGAAGCGCGATAAATCGGATTTCAGCCAAATCTCATAACTTGCTCATGCCGCTTGATCTCTTGCGCGCCAAATGGGGAGAGTGCGCAGGGAGGAGTGAAATTGGGACAAAGTTGGGGACGTGTCGTGGCCAAAACCGGCTGCGTACTTGGTTGTTTTGGTCTAGCAGCCTTAGCCGTCGTGATCGGTCCGGGGCTAATTTTTGGGCTGATGCTCTTTGCTGCCTCCGAAAGGACTATATACTCACGTGAGCGCTCACCAGACCAATCGCTCGAGGCACGCGTACAATTCGATGATTGTGGTGCGCCATGCGGCTGGGCGAAGGTCGTCTTCATTAAGGACGCGTGGCTGCTCCCCGATACACCGCTCCTAAGTTGTCGGGCGTTCGAGGGGTACGGCACAAACCAGGTCCGCTTAAAATGGGCCAGCAACTCCACACTGCTTGTCCGTCACGGCTTTCCCCGACGGGAAATCGTGGATGCGCCGGGCTCGTGTGGGTCAATTTCCGTAGTCTCTCAGTTTGATCCAAGCCTGGTCTCGCACGAACCTTAGCTTCCGTCCGATTTCCACCCATTGCGGACCTCGTCTTCTTTGCGTCGTTCCGGAGATGCGACAGCCAGCGCGTGTCTGTCATCATGCATTTGCACCAAGCCCACCTCCGATCCTTGACCCCTTCCGCGATTCGCCCTAAGGGGCCGCCCATCCGAAGCGGGGCACTTGTCCTCGCGCGGGTAGATAGAGCTGAACATTGCCGGTGATGTCCCGGGGGCCTTTGCGGATTCGCGAAAGGCCTTTCTCTGTTGGAGCGGTCCGTGATGGACGCTCTTGGGGCAGCCGTCAAAGTAACCCGGTGCTCATGGCCTGGGTGGAGTGTTTCAGGCTCGCATTGGAAGTCGCGTTGCGGCTCCCTATGTTTCGCTCAGTCCCGGCCTTCGCCGGGATGACGCAGCGGAACAGGCGAACCTCACATCTTCACCTCGTCCCGGTAGCCCCGATAGAACGGTGAAGAGATTACATGCCGACTATTAACCAGCTGGTCCGCAAGGGCCGGGTCTTGCAGAAGGCCAAGAGCAAGGTTCCCGCGATGGAGCAGAACCCGCAGAAGCGCGGCGTTTGCACTCGCGTCTACACGACCACCCCGAAGAAGCCGAACTCGGCGCTCCGCAAGGTCGCGAAGATCCGTCTGACCAACCAGCGCGAAGTCATCGCCTACATCCCGGGCGAAGGCCATAACCTGCAGGAGCACTCGGTTGTGCTGATCCGCGGCGGCCGTGTGCGCGACCTTCCGGGCGTGCGCTACCACGTGCTGCGCGGCGTGCTCGACACGCAGGGCGTCAAGGATCGCCGCCAGAGCCGTTCGAAGTACGGCGCCAAGCGTCCGAAGTAAGCGCTCGCGCTTTAGCTGGTTTCGGCCGCGCGCCCCTGGTTGGCTGGTGCGGCCCAGAATAAGGAATTAGTCCGATGTCACGTCGTCGTCGTCCCGAGAAGCGGGAAATTCTGCCGGATCCCAAGTTCGGTGATCTCGTCCTGTCGAAGTTCATGAACAACCTCATGCTCGACGGTAAGAAGTCGGTTGCCGAGCGTATCGTCTATGGCGCGCTCGAAACCGTCGAGAGCCGTGCGAAGGCCGATCCGGTCGCGCTGTTCCACGATGCGCTGGCGAATGTCTCGCCGCAGGTGGAAGTGCGTTCGCGCCGTGTCGGTGGTGCGACCTATCAGGTTCCGGTCGAAGTCCGTCCGGAGCGTGCCCAGGCGCTTGCCATCCGCTGGCTGATCAACGCGGCCCGTGGCCGTGCGGAAACCACCATGGCTGCCCGTCTCTCGGGCGAGTTGATGGATGCGGCCAACAACCGCGGCAATGCTGTGAAGAAGCGTGAAGACGCCCACCGCATGGCCGACGCGAACCGCGCGTTCTCGCACTACCGCTGGTAATCGAAATCCGCTCCGCCCGTGCCCTGTAGAGGGGCGGGCGGGAGCACCCTGGAGTAAGCAAAATGGCCCGCAGCCATCCTATCGAGCGCTACCGTAACTTCGGCATCATGGCGCATATCGACGCCGGCAAGACCACGACGACCGAGCGCATCCTTTATTACACCGGCAAGTCCTACAAGATCGGCGAAGTCCATGACGGCGCCGCTACGATGGACTGGATGGAGCAGGAGCAGGAGCGTGGTATCACCATCACGTCCGCCGCGACGACCTGCTTCTGGCAGGCCGAAGACGGCCAGGGCCCCGAGCATCGTCTGAACATCATCGACACCCCGGGACACGTGGACTTCACCATCGAAGTGGAGCGCTCGCTGCGCGTCCTCGACGGTGCGGTTGCCGCGTTCGACGGCGTTGCCGGCGTTGAGCCGCAGTCCGAGACCGTGTGGCGCCAGGCTGAAAAGTACGGCGTGCCGCGGATGTGCTACATCAACAAGCTCGATCGCACCGGCGCGAACTTCTATTACTGCGTGCAGACGATCATCGATCGTCTCGGCGCGGTGCCTGCGCCGCTCTATCTGCCGATCGGTGCCGAATCCGACTTCAAGGGCCTGGTCGACCTGGTGAACAACCGCGCGATCATCTGGCACGACGAAAGCCTGGGCGCGAAGTTCGACTACGTCGAAATCCCGGCCGACCTGGTCGACAAGGCTGCCGAGTACCGCGAAAAGCTGGTCGAGCTCGCCGTCGAACAGGACGACGAGGCGATGGAAGCCTACCTCGAAGGCAACGAACCCGATGTGGCGACGCTGAAGAAGCTGATCCGCAAGGGCACGCTGGCGCAGGCTTTCGTGCCGGTGCTGTGCGGTTCGTCGTTCAAGAACAAGGGCGTGCAGGCTCTGCTCGACGCGGTTGTCGACTACCTGCCGAGCCCGGTCGACGTTCCGGCGATCAAGGGCGTGAAGCCCGATAGCGACGAGGAAGACAGCCGTCCGTCGAGCGACGACGCGCCGTTCTCCTCGCTGGCGTTCAAGATCATGAACGACCCGTTCGTCGGCTCGCTGACCTTCACCCGCATCTACTCGGGCCGCCTGTCCAAGGGTTCGTACCTGAACTCGGTCAAGGACAAGAAAGAGAAGATCGGCCGCATGTTGCTGATGCACTCCAACAACCGTGAAGACATCGATGAGGCCTTTGCGGGCGACATCGTGGCGCTTGCCGGTCTGAAGGAAACCACCACCGGCGACACGCTGTGCGACGCTTCGAACCCGATCATCCTTGAGCGGATGGAATTCCCCGAGCCGGTTATCGAGCTCTCGGTGGAACCGAAGACCAAGGCCGACCAGGAAAAGATGGGCCTCGCACTCTCGCGCCTGGCTGCCGAGGATCCCTCGTTCCGCGTTTCGACCGACCACGAATCGGGTCAGACGATCATCAAGGGCATGGGCGAGCTTCACCTCGACATTCTCGTCGATCGCATGAAGCGCGAGTTCAAGGTCGAAGCCAACGTCGGTGCGCCGCAGGTGGCTTACCGCGAGAGCCTGGCCAAGCCGGTCGAGCTTACCTACACCCACAAGAAGCAGTCGGGTGGTTCGGGTCAGTTCGGTGAGGTCAAGATCAAGCTCACCCCGGGTGAGCGCGGTCAGGGCATCAACTTCATCGACTCGATCAAGGGCGGCAACATCCCGCGCGAATACATCCCGTCGGTTGAGAAGGGCATGCGCGAGACGGCCGAGACCGGTTCGCTCATCGGCTTCCCGATCATCGACTTCGACATCGAGCTGATCGACGGTAAGTACCACGACGTTGACTCGTCCGCCCTGGCGTTCGAAATCGCCGGTCGCGGTGCGATGCGCGAAGGTGCGCAGAAGTCGGGCATCAAGCTGCTCGAACCGATCATGAAGGTCGAGGTCGTCACCCCTGAGGAATACATGGGCGACGTCATCGGTGACCTTAACTCCCGCCGTGGCCAGATTCAGGGCACGGACTCGCGCGGCAACGCCCAGGCTGTCGAAGCCATGGTGCCGCTCGCCAACATGTTCGGCTACGTGAACGAGCTCCGTTCGTTCACGCAGGGACGCGCTCAGTACACGATGCAGTTCTCGCATTATGACGAGGTGCCGGCGAACGTTGCGGCGGAGGTCAAGGAGAAGCTTGCCTAAGGCGAGCGCACCGTTTAGGGGCGGCGCCTGATTCAGGGGCGCCCGCTCCGTTCTCCGTCAGAATCCCAGATTCGAAGAACAGAAGGTTATAGGAAATGGCCAAGGAAAAGTTCCAGCGGAACAAGCCGCACTGCAACATCGGTACCATCGGTCACGTCGACCATGGCAAGACCACGCTGACCGCGGCGATCACCAAGGTGCAGGGCGCGCCGGTTGATTTCTCGAACATCGACAAGGCGCCGGAAGAGCGTGAGCGCGGCATCACCATCTCGACCGCTCACGTCGAGTACGAGACCGACGCTCGCCACTATGCGCACGTCGACTGCCCGGGTCACGCCGACTACGTGAAGAACATGATCACCGGTGCGGCGCAGATGGACGGCGCCATTCTGGTGGTGAACGCTGCCGACGGCCCGATGCCGCAGACCCGCGAGCACATCCTGCTCGCTCGTCAGGTCGGTGTGCCGGCTCTGGTCGTGTACATGAACAAGGTCGATCAGGTTGACGACGCCGAGATCCTCGAGCTCGTCGAGCTGGAAGTTCGTGAGCTCCTCTCGAGCTACAACTTCGACGGCGACAACATTCCGATCATCAAGGGTTCGGCTCTGGCCGCTCTCGAAGGTCGTGATGACGAAATCGGCAAGAACTCGATTCTCGAGCTGATGAAGGCCGTTGACGAGTACATCCCGCAGCCGCCGCGTCCGACCGACAAGCCGTTCCTGATGCCGATCGAAGACGTGTTCTCGATCTCGGGCCGCGGCACCGTGGTGACCGGCCGTATCGAGACCGGTATCGTCAAGGTTGGCGACGAAGTCGAAATCGTTGGTATCCGCGACACGCAGAAGACCATCGTGACCGGCGTGGAAATGTTCCGCAAGCTGCTCGACAGCGGTGAGGCCGGCGACAACGTCGGTGCTCTGCTCCGTGGTACGGGCCGTGACGACGTCGAGCGTGGCCAGGTTCTGGCCAAGCCGGGTTCGGTCACTCCGCACACCGAGTTCAGCGCTGAAGTCTACGTGCTGTCGAAGGACGAAGGTGGCCGTCACACGCCGTTCTTCGCCAACTACCGCCCGCAGTTCTACTTCCGCACCACCGACGTGACCGGTGAAGTGATCCTCCCCGAGGGCACCGAGATGGTCATGCCGGGCGACAACGTCACGATCGGCGTCAAGCTGATCGCTCCGATCGCGATGGACGAGGGTCTGCGCTTCGCTATTCGCGAAGGCGGCCGCACCGTCGGTTCGGGGGTTGTCAGCAAGATCACGAAGTAATATAGGCGCCGCTCCGGGCGGGTCCTAAGGGATTCGCCCGGTCGGTATTCATGGGGGCCGCCCCTTCCCAGGCACTTGCATCGCAAGGCTGGTGAGGCGGGGCGGTCTCTTGTTTTTTGGGTGGTCCCCGGGATCGCCTTGGCTCTTTCGCATCGGTAGTAGGACATGGAAGCTCAGAATATCCGCATTCGTCTCAAGGCCTTTGATCACCGCGTGCTCGATCAGGCGACCGGAGAGATTGCAGATACCGCCCGCCGCACCGGCGCGCTCATCCGGGGCCCCATTCCCCTGCCGACGCGCATCGAGAAGTTCACCGTGAACCGCGGTCCGCACGTCGACAAGAAGTCGCGCGAGCAGTTCGAGGTCCGGACTTACAAGCGGCTGCTCGACATCGTGCAGCCCAACGCCCAGACGGTTGACGCGCTGATGAAGCTCGACCTGGCTGCTGGCGTAAACGTTGAGATCAAGCTGGCCTAAGCCAGTTCTCCTATGCCCCCGTTTCGGCGGGGGTCTTGATCGGCCCTTCGAAAGATAGCCGATCCGGACATAGGGATACCGCCGGCAATCTGCCGGGCCGCGTCCCCCGTCTCGCTTCCCTAGGGAAGCATTCAGCCCGGACGGGGCGACGCACGACAAATTGGGCTGACAAGCCTGTCGGATGGTCCGGCAGGCCTCTGTTGAAGGAGCTTGATCATGCGCACTGGCGTGATCGCAAAGAAAGTCGGGATGACCCGCCTGTTCCAGGAGGACGGCCGCCACGTGCCCGTCACCGTCCTGGCGCTGGAGGATTGTCAGGTCGTTTCCCATCGTACGTCGGAGCGTGACGGATACGTCGCGCTTCAGGTCGGTTCGGGTGAGGCCAAGCAGAAGAACGTAGCCAAGCCGCAGCGCGAACATTTCGCCAAGGCGCAGGTTCCGCTCAAGAAGAAGGTCGCTGAATTCCGCCTCGACAGCGAGGACGCGCTCCTCCCGGTCGGCGCGACGATCAGCGCTGAGCATTTCGTCGCCGGCCAGATGGTGGACGTCTCTGGGCACACCCAGGGCAAGGGCTTCCAGGGAGGCATGAAGCGCTGGGGTTTCGGCGGTATGCGCGCCACCCATGGCGTCTCGATCTCACACCGTGCACTCGGTTCGACAGGTCAGCGCCAGGATCCGGGCAAGGTCTTCAAGAACAAGAAGATGGCCGGCCATATGGGTGACAAGCAGCGCACCCAGCAGAACCTCGAAGTGGTCCGCACCGATGCAGCGCGCGGCCTGATCTTCGTCAAGGGCTCCGTGCCTGGCGCGAAGAACGGCTGGCTGCTGATCCGCGACGCGGTCAAGCTTCCGGTTCCGGAAGGGGCCCCGTTCCCGGGTGCCATCCTGGAAAAGAAGAGCTCGCTCCCTGAGCATGCAGAAGCGCCGGCCGGTATGGTCGAAGCGGCTGCCGAGCACGAAATCGATACCGGCCCGACCGCCGAGGAAGCCGCCGCTCTGCTTGCTGAGCAGCACGCGGGTGCAGCTACCGACGCCGAACAGGCCACGGAACAGAACAATGAAGCCGAGGGCAATGCGCCCAAGGCCGACGAAGGCAAGGAGGGCTGATCCGTGAAGGTTAAGGTTCAGCAACTCGACGGCAAGGCCGCTGGCGACATCGAATTGAACGATGCCGTCTTCGGTGTGGAGCCGCGTGCAGACATTCTGCACCGCGTCGTCACCTGGCAGCTCGAGAATCGTCGCGGCACTGCCCGCCCGACCCGCGAACGTTCGGACGTCGCTCGCACCGGCAAGAAGTGGGGTCGCCAGAAGGGCGGCGGCACGGCTCGCCATGGCGATCGCCGGGCCCCGGTGTTCATCGGCGGTGGCAAGGCTCACGGTGCGAAGCTGCGTGAGTTCGAGCAGTCGCTCAACAAGAAGGTTCGCGCGCTCGGCCTGAAGATGGCTCTTTCGGCCAAGGCGAAGGACGGCCTCGTTGTCGTCGACAGCCTTGATCTCAAGGATGCCAAGACCAAGGCGCTCAAGGGGACTTTCGACAAGGCCGGCTGGAACGGCAAGGTCCTGGTGATCGACGGCGATGCGGTGAATGACGGTTTCCGTCGCGCCGCTGGCAACCTCCCGGGCGTGAACGTGCTCCCGGCCGTCGGCGCCAACGTCTATGACATCCTGAAGCATGACACGCTGGTGCTGACCCGCGCGGCTGTCGAAAAGCTGGAGGCGCGGTTCAATGGCTAAGAAGCAGGAAGTGGATGCGCGTCACTACGACGTCATCCTCAGCCCCCACATCACCGAGAAGTCGACGCTGCTCTCCGAGCATAACGCGATCGTCTTCAAGGTCGCCAAGACCGCGAGCAAGCCGCAGGTCAAGGAGGCTGTCGAGGCGCTTTACGATCGCAAGGTCGCAGGCGTGAACATCATTGTCCAGAAGGGCAAGACCAAGCGCTGGAAGGGCCAACCCTACAAGCGCACCGATGTGAAGAAGGCGATCGTGACCCTGGCTGAAGGCCAGGAGCCGATCGACATCACCAGCGGTATCTGAGGCTAGAACAAGATGGCACTCAAGAACTACAATCCGACCAGCCCCGCACGCCGCGGACTGATCCTGGTCGACCGCTCGGCGCTCTATAAGGGCAAGCCGGTCAAGGCGCTTACCGAAGGCAAGCGCAAGACCGGTGGCCGTAACAACAAGGGTCACGTGACCTCGCGCGGGATCGCCGGCGGCCACAAGCAGAAGTACCGCTACATCGACTTCAAGCGTCGCAAGTGGGACATGGCTGCTACGGTCGAGCGGATCGAGTACGATCCCAACCGGACTGCGTTCATCGCCCTCATCAAGTATGAGGACGGCGAGCTGGCCTACATCCTCGCCCCGAACCGCCTCGCCCCCGGCGACCAGGTTATCGCGGGTGAGCGAGTGGACACCAAAGTCGGCAACGCGATGCTTCTCGGCCAGATGCCGGTGGGCACGATCTGCCACAACGTCGAGATGAAGCCGGGCAAGGGTGGCCAGATCGCCCGTTCGGCCGGGACTTACGTCCAGCTCGTCGGCCGCGACCGCGGCATGGTGATCGTCCGTCTGAACTCGGGCGAGCAGCGTTACCTGCGTGCAGACTGCATGGGCACGGTTGGCGCGGTTTCGAACCCCGACAACTCCAACCAGAACTTCGCCAAGGCTGGCCGCAAGCGCTGGATGGGCGTGAGGCCGCTGACGCGCGGTGTCGCGAAGAACCCGGTCGACCACCCGCACGGCGGTGGTGAAGGCCGGACCTCGGGCGGTCGCCATCCGGTGACCCCGTGGGGCAAGCCGACGAAGGGTGCGCGCACTCGTCATAACAAGCAGACGGACAAGATGATCATCCGTTCGCGCCACGCTAAGAAGAAGAGGTAAGCGACATGGCTCGTTCCGTCTGGAAAGGTCCGTTCGTCGAACTGCAGCTGCTGAAGAAGGCAGAAGAGGCTCAGGACAAGGGTGCCCGCGCGCCGATCAAGACCTGGTCGCGCCGCAGCACGATCCTGCCGCAGTTCGTCGGCCTGACCTTCAACGTCTACAATGGCCAGAAGTTCATTCCGGTGTCCGTCAACGAGGACATGGTTGGTCACAAGCTCGGTGAGTTTTCGCCCACGCGCAACTTCCCGGGTCACGCTGGCGACAAGAAGGGTAAGCGCTGATGAGCAAGCAGAAAGCTCCCCGCCGCGTAGCCGATAACGAGGCGCTGGCGGTCGGCACCACCATTCGTGGTTCCGCCCAGAAGCTCAACCTCGTCGCTGCGCTGATCCGTGGCCGCAAGGCGGAAGAGGCGCTGAACATTCTCAGCTTCTCGACCAAGGCCATGGCCGTCGACGCCCGCAAGGTGCTCGCCAGCGCGATCGCCAATGCCGAGAACAACCACAACCTCGACGTCGACGCTCTCGTCGTTGCCGAGGCGAGCGTTGGCAAGTCGATCACCATGAAGCGTTTCGCAACGCGCGGCCGTGGCAAGTCCACGCGCATCCTCAAGCCGTTCAGCCGGCTGCGGATCGTCGTGCGCGAGCAGGAAGAAGAGGCTTAAGATGGGTCAGAAGAGCAATCCGATCGGCCTGCGCCTGCAGATCAACCGTACCTGGGACAGCCGGTGGTACGCCGAAGGGCGCAACTACAGCCAGCTGCTCAAGGAAGACATTGAGCTGCGCAAGTACATCATCGCGACCCTGCCGCAGGCAGCGATCTCGAAGGTGGTGATCGAGCGTCCGGCCAAGCTGTGCCGCATTTCGATCTACGCTGCGCGTCCCGGTGTCATCATCGGCAAGAAGGGCGCGGACATCGAGAAGCTTCGTTCGAAGCTGGCCACGATGACCGACAGCGAAGTAAAGCTGAACATCGTCGAGATCCGCAAGCCGGAGATCGACGCCAAGCTTGTCGCTCAGGGTGTGGCTGACCAGCTGGTTCGCCGCGTGGCTTTCCGCCGCGCGATGAAGCGCGCCGTGCAGTCCGCTTTGCGTCTCGGCGCGGAAGGCATTCGTATCACTTGCGCAGGACGTCTCGGCGGTGCCGAAATCGCCCGTGTCGAGTGGTATCGCGAAGGCCGCGTGCCGCTGCACACGCTGCGTGCGAACGTCGATTATGCCGAAGCCGAGGCGCTCACCGCCTACGGGATCATCGGCATCAAGTGCTGGATCTTCAAGGGCGAGATCCTCGGCCACGATCCGATGGCGCAGGACCGGCTGATGATGGAGGCTCAAACCTCCGGCGTCCGCCCGGCCCGCTGAGCTGAGTAACAGACCATGTTGCAACCGAAAAAGACCAAGTTCCGCAAGGCCTTCAAGGGCCGCATCAGCGGTGACGCGAAGGGCGGCACGGCGCTCAACTTCGGGTCCTATGGCCTCAAGGCCATGGAACCGGAGCGGATCACCGCGCGCCAGATCGAAGCGGCTCGCCGCGCGATCACTCGCCACATCAAGCGCCAGGGCCGTCTGTGGATCCGCGTGTTCCCTGACGTTCCGGTGTCGAAGAAGCCGGCCGAAGTCCGTCAGGGTAAGGGCAAGGGCGCCATCGAATACTGGGCAGCTCGCGTTAAGCCGGGCCGCATCCTGTTCGAGCTCGACGGCGTGCCCGGTCCGCTCGCGGCTGAAGCCTTTGAGCGCGCGGCTATGAAGCTGCCGATCAAGACCAAGGTTGTCGCCCGTCTCGGCGACAGCTCGCACCTGGGAGGCGAATGATGGCCCAGAATAAGTTCGAGGACCTGCGCACCAAGACCGACGATCAGCTGGCCGACCAGCTCGTCGAACTGAAGCGCGAGCAGTTCAACCTGCGTTTCCAGGCCGCGACCAACCAGCTCGAGCGTCCCGCGCGGATCAAGGAAGTCCGCCGTGCGATCGCGCAGATCAAGACCTTGCAGACCGAGCGTTCTAGCTCGGCTGTGAAGGCGTAAGGAGCTAGACGATGCCGAAACGCATCCTGGTCGGGACCGTCGTCTCCGACAAGACCGACAAGACCGTGACCGTGAAGGTCGAGCGCAAGGAAAAGCACCCGCTTTACGGGAAGATCATCCGCCGCTCGAAGAAGTATCACGCTCACGACGAAGCGAATGAGTACAAGCCCGGCGACACCGTCCGGATCGAGGAGACGCGTCCGATCTCCAAGACCAAGACGTGGCGCGTTCTCGATCGTGTCCAGGCCGGCAAGGGCGTGGCGATCGAGGCTGACCTCGAGGTCGAAGCAGCGGGCAACTGAGTTGGGCCCCGTTTCGGCGGGGACAGGATTTGGAACTGCCGGACTCGTTCCGGCAAGCCAGTGAGAAGGAACCGGATCGATGATCCAGATGCAGTCCAATCTCGACGTCGCGGACAACAGCGGCGCTAAGCGCGTTCAGTGCATTAAGGTGCTGGGCGGGTCGAAGCGTCGTACCGCGGGCGTCGGCGACGTGATCGTCGTCTCCGTCAAGGAGGCGCAGCCGCGCGCTCGCGTGAAGAAGGGTGACGTTCACCGTGCGGTGATCGTTCGTACCCGCAAGGATGTGCGCCGCCCCGACGGCAGCGTGATCCGCTTCGACACCAACGCCGCGGTTCTCGTGAACAAGAACGAGGAGCCGATCGGCACCCGTATCTTCGGCCCGGTCGTGCGCGAGCTGCGCTCGAAGGGCTTCATGAAGATCATCTCGCTTGCTCCGGAGGTGCTGTAATGGCCGCCGCGAAGATCAAGAAGGGTGACCAGGTCGTGGTCCTGTCCGGCAAGGACAAGGGCCGTACCGGTACCGTTAGCCAGGTTCTGCCGAAGGACGGCAAGGTCGTGGTCGATGGCGTGAATGTCGCCGTCCGTCACCGCAAGCCGAGCCAGGCGAATCCGCAGGGCGGCATCGACCGCTCGCCCGCTCCGATGGCGATCAGCAAGGTCGCCATTGCCGATCCCAAGGACGGCAAGCCCACCCGCGTCCGCTTTGAAGAGCGTGACGGCAAGAAGGTGCGCGTGGCCGTCAAATCCGGGGAAAAGATCGATGGCTGACAAGTACGTCCCGCGCCTCAAGAAGGCCTATGACGAGCGCATCGCCAAGGCGATGACTGAGAAGTTCGGCTACACCAACCCGCTTCAGGTTCCGAAGCTGGAGAAGGTCACGCTCAACATGGGCGTTGGCGAAGCCAGCCAGGACAAGAAGAAGGTCCAGGTTGCGGCCGAAGAAATGGAGCTGATTGCCGGTCAGAAGCCGGTCATCACGAAGGCGAAGAAGTCGATCGCGCAGTTCAAGCTGCGTGAAGGCATGCCGATCGGTTGCAAGGTGACCCTGCGCAGCGATCGCATGTTCGAATTCGTCGACCGGCTCGTGACCATCGCCATGCCCCGCATCCGCGACTTCCGTGGTCTGAACCCGAAGTCGTTCGATGGTCGTGGCAACTATGCGATGGGTCTCAAGGAACAGATCGTGTTCCCCGAGATCAGCTACGACAAGATTGAGAAGGTGCGTGGCATGGACATCATCGTCACCACCACCGCTAAGACCGATGAGGAAGCGCGCGAGCTGCTTCGTCTTTTCGGTTTCCCGTTCCCGGCCGAGCAGGCTGAAGAGAAGGAGGCGGCATAAGCCGCCTCAGGAGAGCTTAAGTCCATGGCGAAACTGAGTTCGATCAACAAGAACGAGCGTCGTAAGAAGCTCGTCAAGAAGTACGCGGCCAAGTACGCGAAGCTGAAGGCTATTGCCGACGACGAGGCGCTGGATGACGGCGAACGTCTGATCGCACGCCTCAAGCTCGCGGAGATTCCGCGTAACGGCAACCCGACCCGTGTGCGCAACCGCTGCGCCACCACTGGCCGCCCCCGCGGCGTTTATCGCAAGTTCGGCCTCAACAGGATCGAGATCCGGAATCTGGGCAACAAGGGCCTGATTCCCGGTCTGACCAAGTCGAGCTGGTGAGGATCTGACGAGATGGCATTGACCGATCCCCTGGGTGATATGCTCACCCGTATCCGTAACGGCCAGCAGGCGAAGAAGGACACCGTCCTTTCGCCGGCGTCCAAGCTGCGTGCCAACGTTCTGGAAGTGCTCCAGCGCGAAGGTTACATCCGCGGCTACTCCGAGGACACCACCGGCAAGCACCCGGCGCTGCGGATTGAACTGAAGTACTTCGAAGGCGAACCGGCGATCAAGCACGTCGCTCGCGTTTCGAAGCCGGGCCGCCGCATCTATTCGGGCAGCAAGGAGCTCCCCACGGTGCGCAATGGCCTTGGCATCACCATCGTCT
Source organism: Croceibacterium selenioxidans (assembly GCF_018599195.1). Lineage (GTDB taxonomy): Bacteria > Pseudomonadota > Alphaproteobacteria > Sphingomonadales > Sphingomonadaceae > Croceibacterium_A > Croceibacterium_A selenioxidans. The sequence continues at coordinate 645,859 of NZ_JAHFVK010000001.1, forward strand.
CGACGCCGCGCGGCGTGCTCTCGGATGCCGAGGCTCGCGCCCAGAACGTCGGTGGCGAAGTGCTGGCGGAGGTGTTCTGATGAGCCGCATCGGCAAAAAGCCGGTAGCGATCCCGAGCGGGGTCACTGCCGCTATCGAGAATGGCGCGCTCAGCGTTAAGGGTCCGAAGGGAACCCTGACCCTGGGACTGTCTGACCTCGTCAGCTACAAGCTCGAGGACGGTTCGATTTCGGTCCATCCGGCCAACGACAGCAAGGCTGCTCGCAGCCACTGGGGCATGCAGCGCACGCTCGTGTCGAACCTGGTCGAGGGCGTCACCGGAGGTTTTTCGAAGGTGCTCGAAATCACCGGTGTCGGCTACCGTGCTGCGGCGCAGGGCAACAAGCTCAAGCTCCAGCTCGGCTATAGCCACGACGTTGAGCTGGACGTGCCGGAAGGTCTGGAGGTGAAGACCCCGGACCAGACGACCGTAGAGATCAGCGGCATCGACAAGCAGGCCGTTGGCCAGTTCGCCGCCGAGATCCGCCGCTGGCGGAAGCCCGAGCCGTACAAGGGCAAGGGCATCAAGTATCGCGGCGAGTACATCTTCCGCAAGGAAGGGAAGAAGAAGTAAGATGGCAAAGCTATCCCTGTTCGCACGCCGCCGTCGCCGGGTCCGTACTGCGCTTCGTAAGCGCTCGGGCCTCCGTCCGCGGCTCTCGGTCCACCGTACCGGCCGGCACATCTACGCGCAGATCATCGACGATGCGGAGGGCCGCACCGTGGCTGCCGCCTCGACGCTGGGCGCGAAGACCGCCGGGGCCAATGTCGATGCCGCTGTTCAGGTTGGCAAGGACATCGCCGCCGCTGCCAAGAAGGCGGGCGTGACCGCTGTCGTGTTCGATCGCGGCGGCTACCTGTTCCATGGCCGCGTCAAGGCGCTGGCCGATGCCGCCCGCGAAGGCGGGCTGGAGTTCTGATGATGGCTGACGAGACCAACCAGGAAAACACGGCGGTGGAAACCGTCGAGGCCGTAGAGGCCACCACCAGTGCTCCCGAGCAGCGCGAAGGTCGGGGCCGTGGCGGCCGCGGCGGTCGTGATCGGGGCGGTGACCGTGATGGCGGCCGCGGCCGCGGTCGTGGCCGTCGTGATGACCGTCGCGAGGAGGAAGGCGACGAGCTGATCGAGAAGCTGGTCCACATCAACCGCGTGTCGAAGACCGTGAAGGGCGGCAAGCGCTTCGGTTTCGCCGCGCTGGTCGTGGTCGGCGACGGCAAGGGCCGCGTGGGCTTCGGTCACGGCAAGGCTCGTGAAGTTCCCGAGGCTATCACCAAGGCGACGGCTGCTGCCAAGAAGAAGATGATCCGCGTTCCGCTCAAGGAAGGCCGCACGCTGCATCACGACGGCCTGGGCAAGTTCGGCGCCGGTCACGTGAACGTGCGTTCGGCTCCGGCCGGTACCGGCATCATCGCTGGCGGCCCGATGCGCGCCGTCTTCGAGAGCCTGGGCGTCGCCGACGTCGTCACCAAGTCGATCGGCACTTCCAACCCCTACAACATGATCCGCGCCACCTTCGACGCGCTGGCCACCCAGACTTCGCCGAAGTCGGTTGCCCAGCGTCGTGGCAAGAAGGTCGCCGACCTGCTGGGTCGCGGCGGCGCGAGCGAGGCTGAGGCGGAAGCCGAAGCCGCAGCGATCGCGGAGTAAGAACGATGGCGAAGATCAAGATCAAGCAGATCGGTTCGCCGATCCGTCGGCCGGAGTCGCAGAAGCAGACCCTTATCGGTCTGGGTCTGGGCAAGATGCACCGCGTGGTGGAGCTCGAGGATACCCCCGAGGTCCGCGGCGCGATCGCGAAGCTGCCGCACATGGTCGAAGTGATCGGCTAAGCCGGTCGCCAACTAACAACATGAAGGCCCTGGCATCAATGCCGGGGCCTTTTTGTATGAAAGGATCACTTCGGGTTGCTCGCGTCGTATGCGGATGACCTCAGAGGGGTGACAAACCGGGTGGCCTCGGCTACGGGCGCCGCTTCCCATCAGCGCGAATCAAGCGAAAGCGAGTGCAAACGACATGAAACTTAACGACATCCGCGACAATCCCGGTGCCCGCAAGGAGCGCATCCGCGTCGGTCGTGGCATCGGCTCGGGCAAGGGCAAGACCGGCGGCCGTGGCCAGAAGGGCCAGAAGAGCCGTTCGGGCGTCTCGATCAAGGGCTTCGAAGGCGGCCAGATGCCGCTGCACATGCGCTTGCCGAAGCGCGGCTTCAACAACCCGTTCGGCAAGGACTATGCTGAGGTCAACATCGGCCAGGTCCAGAAGCTGATCGAAGAAGGCAAGCTCGATGCCAAGAAACTCGTCGACCACGAAGCGCTGAAGGCGGCCGGTGTCGCCCGCGGCGGTAAGGACGGTGTGCGTCTGCTCGGTAAGGGTGAGCTCAGCACCAAGGTCCAGTTCAAGGTCAACGGCGCGTCGAAGGGCGCTCTGGCCGCGGTCGAGAAGGCCGGCGGCTCGGTCGAAGTGATCGTCGCCAAGGACCCGGCAGCCCTCGCGGCGGCCAAGAAGGGCACCGCGAAGAAGGCGTCCGCCAAATAATCCAGTAGGAATTGCCGGGTGGGGGTTCTTGCATCCCCATCCGGCACCTATATGGGCTGACCTGAAGAGGGGGCCCGGGCAACTTTCGCCCAGCCAGGCAAGGCATTTTACGACTCATGGCATCACGCGCGGACAATATCGCGAGCAATCTCAGTCTCGCCAATTTCTCCAAGGCGACCGAGCTCAAGCAGCGAATCTGGTTTACGATCGGCGCGCTGATCGTGTTCCGGTTCCTGAGCTTCGTCCCGCTTCCGGGTGTGAACCCGCTGATCCTGGAGTCGCTCTACGACCAGACTCGCGGCGGCATCCTCGATCTGTTCAACACATTCTCGGGCGGCAGCCTGGAGCGCATGAGTCTCATCGCGCTCGGCGTCATGCCTTACATTACCGCGTCCATCGTGGTGCAGCTGGCGGCAGCCCTGCATCCCTCGCTGGTCGCCCTCAAGAAAGAGGGCGAGGCAGGGCGCAAGAAGCTCAACCAGTACACCCGCTATGGCGCGGTGTTCCTCTGCGCGATCCAGGGCTGGTTCCTGGCCGCGGGGCTCGAGGCCTACGGTGCGCAGAGCGGCCTGCAGGCTGTGGTCAATCCTGGCCTGATGTTCCGCGTCGTTGCTGTCATCAACCTCGTCGGCGGGACCATGTTCCTGCTCTGGCTCGGTGAGCAAATCACCAGCCGCGGCATCGGCAATGGCGTTTCGCTGATCATCATGGCGGGCATCGTCGCCCAGTTCCCGACATTCATCGCCAACCTGTTCGAAGGTGGGCGTACGGGTTCGATCAACGTGTTCGTGATCGTGGCCCTGTTCGTGATGATCATCGCTCTGGTGCTGGGGATCTGCTTTATGGAGCGGGCGCAGCGGCGATTATTGGTGCAGTATCCGAAGCGAGCGAGCGCGCGCGGGATGATGCAGGCCGATCGCAGCCATCTGCCGCTCAAACTCAACACCGCTGGCGTCATTCCGCCGATCTTTGCCAGCTCGCTGTTGTTGCTGCCGCTGACCATCAGCCAGTTCGCCGGAAACTCGGTCAGCACCAGCAGCGCGTTCTACGGCGTGATCCAGACTCTGAACCAGTACCTGCAACACGGGCAGCCCCTGTATCTGGCGCTCTACGCCACGGGCATCATCTTCTTCTGTTTCTTCTACACGGCAGTCGTCTTCAATCCGGAAGAGACGGCCGAGAACCTCAAGAAGAATGGCGGGTTCATCCCCGGCATCCGTCCCGGCAAGCGTACCGCGGAATATCTCGATTATGTGCTGACGCGCATCACCGTGATCGGTGCGATCTACCTGACGGTGGTCTGTGTGCTGCCGGAGTACATGATCGCGCAGACGGGCATTCCGCTGTTCCTCGGCGGCACCAGCCTGCTGATCGTGGTCAACGTCACGGTCGACACGATCAGCCAGATCCAGTCGCACCTGCTTGCGCACCAGTACGGTGACCTTATCAAGAAGGCCAAGCTGAAGGGCCGCTTGCGCTAAAAGGGGCGCGGAGCTTCCGTCCTGGCCAGGACGGTGCAAACGGGGGAGCGTAGTGAACATCATTCTTCTTGGCCCGCCGGGGGCAGGCAAGGGTACACAAGCCCAGCGCCTGGTCGAAGGCCGCGGCATGGTTCAGCTTTCGACTGGCGACATGCTTCGCGAAACCCGCAAGGCGGACACACCGCTCGGCCGTCAGGTCGCAGAGGTCATGGATTCGGGGGCGCTTGTTTCCGATGAGATCGTAACGGCGATGATCGACGAGAAGCTCGCTAGCCTCGATCCAGCGACCGGAGTCATCTTTGACGGCTATCCTCGCACCGCGGCTCAGGCCGAAACGCTCGATGCCATTCTCGCCGGTCGCGGTCGAAAGCTCGACCGCGTGATCGAGTTGGGAGTGGATGAGGACGCCTTGGTCGAACGCATCGTCGGCCGCTACACCTGCGCCACCTGCGGCAAGGGCTATCACGACAGGTTCGAGCGTCCGAAAGTCGAAGGTACTTGCGATAAGTGCGGCGGGCATGAGTTCAAGCGCCGCGCCGACGACAACGAAGAGACCGTCCGCACCCGCATGGGCGAGTACCGCGCCAAGACCGCACCGATCCTGCCCTATTACGAAGCCCGCGGCCTTGTGACGCGCGTCAACGGGATGGCTCCGATCGACGAAGTTTCCGGCGCTATTGGGGCTATTCTCGACGCGGATTGAACCGCGGCACTGTCTGGGTCATCCTCCGGCAAGGAGGTGACCCATGCGCCTTTTCCTATTTCTCTTGCCGGCGTCGTTGAGCCTGGCGACCCCCGGGTCGGTTGTGGCGGAGGTGGCCGCGTCGAGTGAAGCCGGCTTCGTTTCGCACAACGAAGTGCTGGTCCCGGTCTCGCCGGAACAGGCTTGGGCGGTGCTGATCCGTCCTTCGCAATGGTGGAACAGCTCGCACACTTATTCCGGCGACGCCGCGAACATGACGATGAACGCTGCGGCCGGCGGGTGCTTTTGCGAGCGAGTGCCGGGAAAGGGCGCACCCGATGGCGAGATCGAGCACATGCGGGTCGTGTATATTTCCCCCTATTCTGCCTTGCGCCTGAGCGGGGGGCTTGGCCCGCTACAGTCAGAGGCCGTGTCCGGCGTGCTGACGGTCACTCTCAAGCCCGAGGGACAGGGAACGCGGATTGCATTCGACTATGCCGTGGGGGGCTATATGCGTCCCTCAATGACCGAGATGGCGCCGGTGGCCGACGGGGTGGTCGGCGAACAGCTCCAGCGGCTCGGCGAGCGCCTCGGAAAAACCGGCTGACGCGAACGGCTAATTTTTGACGGGACCGCCGTTTTGTTGTAGGCGAGAGCGTGAAATCGGGCTGGAGGCCTGCGTTATGCGGCCGATCCGGTCCTGCGCGCGTTTCGCTGTTGACGGCGAGAGCGATTCGCCGTAAGCGCGCCGCTCATTCGACACTTGCAGGGGCAGTTCGGCAGGCGGGCCAGGTGCTTGTCCAACCGGACTTATTGCCATTGGAGCAATACCCAGCCAGTGTAGATGAGCAAAAGCGATGAGATAGGGGGCTCCGGCCCTCTGTGGAGCATGGAGAATTAAGTGGCTCGTATTGCCGGGGTAAACCTCCCCACCAACAAGCGCGTGATCGTCGCGCTGACCTACATCCATGGTATTGGCCCGACCACGGCGAAGAAGATCGCCGACAAGCTGGGCATCGATCATAGCCGCCGCGTCCAGGATCTTTCGGATGCCGAAGTGCTGCAGATCCGCGAAACCATCGACGCTGACTACACCGTGGAAGGCGACCTGCGTCGCGACACCGCGATGAACATCAAGCGCCTGATGGACCTGGCCTGCTACCGCGGCCTGCGTCATCGCAAGGGCCTGCCCGTTCGCGGACAGCGCACGCATACCAACGCCCGTACCCGCAAGGGCAAGGCCAAGCCGATCGCCGGCAAGAAGAAGTAAGCGCGCCCTTAAGGCAGCAGCTTACTCTCTCAGGATTAGGACAGGACACGAACCATGGCACGCGAACCCCAGCGCATCAAAAGGCGGGAGCGCAAGAATATCACCAGCGGCGTCGCTCACGTGAACGCCAGCTTCAATAACACCATGATCACCATCACCGACGCGCAGGGCAATGCGATCAGCTGGTCCAGCGCCGGCATGATGGGCTTCAAGGGCAGCCGCAAGTCGACTCCCTATGCCGCCCAGGTCGCCGCGGACGATGCCGGCAAGAAGGCCGCCGAGCACGGCGTCCGTACGCTGGAAGTGGAGATCAAGGGGCCGGGTTCGGGTCGCGAAAGCGCGCTCCGGGCCTTGCAGGCAGTCGGCTTCACCATCACATCCATCCGCGATGTGACCCCGATCCCGCACAACGGGGTCCGGCCGTCCAAGCGTCGCCGCGTCTGATCGAACCTGCTGGCGGCCTTAGGGCCGTCATTTGAATTCGGATCGGCCGCGGAGCTCCCAGCGCTCCAAGGCCGTTCCACCCGAAACACCTTTAGGGGAAGTCCATGTCCGTCAACACCAAGAACTGGCAGGAACTCAAGAAACCCAACAGCCTCGACATCAAGAGCGGCGGCGACGCGAAGCGCAAGGCGACTTTCGTGGCCGAGCCGCTCGAGCGCGGTTTTGGCTTGACGCTCGGTAACGCGCTGCGGCGCGTGCTCTTGTCGAGCCTTCAGGGCGCGGCAATCACCTCGATCCGCATCGAGAACGTGCTGCACGAGTTCTCGTCGCTCGCCGGCGTGCGCGAGGACGTGACCGACATCGTCCTCAACGTGAAGCAGATCGCCCTCAGGATGGAAGGCGAAGGCCCGAAGCGGCTTCAGCTTTCCGCCACCGGCCCGGCCGAAGTCACTGCCGGTGACATCGCCGTTTCGGGCGACATCGAAGTCCTCAACAAGGACCTCGTGATTTGCCACCTCGACGAAGGCGCGACGCTCAACATGGAGCTGACCGCCGACACCGGTAAGGGTTATGTCCCCGCTGTGTCGAACCGTCCGGTCGACGCGCCGATCGGCCTGATCCCGATCGACTCGCTCTACTCGCCGATCCGCCAGGTCAGCTACAAGGTCGACAACGCCCGCGTCGGGCAGGAACTCGACTATGACAAGCTGTCGATCACGGTCGAGACCGACGGCACCGTCACCCCGGAAGACGCCGTGGCCTATGCCGCGCGCATACTCCAGGACCAGCTGACGCTGTTCGTCCACTTCGAAGAAGGCATTCCGCAGCCGTCCAGCCCGATGATCGGTGTGGCCGCGCAGCCGGAAGAGAGCGACGCCAATCAGCTCAACCGTTACCTTCTCAAGAAGGTCGACGAACTCGAGCTGTCGGTCCGTTCGGCCAACTGCCTCAAGAACGACAACATCATCTACATCGGCGACCTGGTCCAGAAGACCGAAGCCGAGATGCTGCGCACGCCGAACTTCGGCCGCAAGTCGCTCAACGAGATCAAGGAAGTGCTGTCCAGCATGGGCCTGCGCCTCGGCATGGACATCCCGGGCTGGCCGCCTGAGAACATCGAAGAGATGGCCAAGAAGCTCGAACAAGAGCTGCTGGGTTAAGAATGGACCTCCCCGGGTTCGCTCGGGGAGGGTTTACGGGTTATTGGGCGGCGACCCTGACTGCCGCCTGGATCGGGCTACCTGACACGGGCCCCCTACGAACGGAGTACAAGAAATGCGTCACGGTCACGGCGGCCGCAAGCTGCAGCGCAAGTCCGGCCATCGCGCCGCCCTTCTGCGCAACATGGCAGCGGCCCTTATCAAGCACGAGCAGATCCAGACCACCACGCCGAAGGCGAAGGAACTGCGTCCCTACGTCGAGAAGCTGATCACGCTGGCCAAGCATGGCGGCCTTTCGAACCGTCGTCTGGCGCACGCGCGCATTCTCGACGAAGCGCAAGAGAAGAAGCTGTTCGAGGTTCTCGCGGCTCGCTACGCCGACCGTGAAGGCGGCTACACCCGCATCATCAAGGCGGGCATCCGCGCCAGCGACGCCGCCCCGATCGCGATCATCGAGCTCGTTGACCGCGACGTCGACGCCAAGGGCCAGGACAGCGGTCCGGTGTTGAACGAGGAACTGGAAGAAGCGTAAGGCTCCGGTTCATCCCGTAATTTGCAAAGGCGGTTGCGATTGTTACGATCGCAGCCGCCTTTTGCATTTCTGGAGCCCCTTGATGCGTCTTCCTGTTGTCGTCACGGCATTCGCCGCCGTTGTTCTTTCCGTTCCCTTGCAGGCCCAGGACATGACCGCTCCACAATACCCTGAAACCCGCCGCGATGACGTGGTGGAGACCCTCTTCGGCGAACAGATCGCTGACCCCTACCGCTGGCTCGAAAACGATGTGCGCAATGATGCCGAGGTAGCCGACTGGGTGGAGCGACAGAATGCGCTAACCGGCACTTATCTGGCCAAGCTGCCGATGCGCGATTGGTTCAAGCAGCGGATCGGTCAGCTCTATGACTTTGAGCGTTTCTCGACGCCGGTGAAGCGCGGTAACCGCTACTTTTACACCCGCAATTCGGGTCTGCAGAACCAGTCCCCGCTGTATGTGCGGGAAGGATTGGAGGCGGAGCCGCGGCTGCTGATCGATCCCAACACCTGGGCGAACGACGGCGCGACCGCTCTCGACGCCTGGCGCGCCTCGCCGAATGGTTCGAAGGTTCTCTACAGCGTGCAGGACGGCGGCAGCGACTGGCGTATCATCCGGGTGCTCGACGTGGCCACCGGCCAGCAGCTGAACGAAGAGGTCCGCTGGGCCAAGTTCACCGACCTGGCCTGGGTCGGCGAAGAAGGTTTCCTATACTCGCGCTTTCCGGAGCCCGAGCAAGGGCAGGACTTTCAGGCGCTGAACTATGACCAGGCGGTCTACTTCCACCGCCTCGGCACGCCGCAGAGCGAGGACCAACTGGTGTACTCGACGCCGGCCAACCGCGACTACAACCACAGCGCCACCGTTACGAGCGATGGGCGCTGGGCCATCATCACGACCTCGGTCGGCACGGACGCCCGCTACGAGGTGCGCGCTATCGATCTCGCGGCGCGCGATACCCAGGGCTGGGCTGCGCGCGAGCTGGTGACCGGCTTCGACAACGCCTGGAACCTTGTCGACGGCGTCGGCGGGCGACTGTGGTTCTCCACGAACAAAGGCGCGCCGCGTTATCGCGTCGTTTCGGTCGACCTCGACAATCCGGCAAGCGACTGGGCCGAGATCGTCCCCGAGAAGGAGCAGCCGATTGATGGTGCGTCGATCGTCGGCGACCGCCTGGTGCTGTCTTACCTCAAGGACGCGACAGCTCTTGCACGCACCTTCGACCTCAGCGGCAAGGAACTGGCTCCGGTTGAGCTGACGGGGCTCGGTTCGGTTTCAGGGTTTACCGGCAAGCCAGGGGATCCGGAGACCTTCTACAGCTTTTCCAGCTTCAACCGACCGGCGACGATCTACCGTCTCAACGTCGCAACTGGCGAAAGCTCGGTCTTCGCGCAGCCGGAACTCAAGTTCGATCCCGAGAGCATTGTGGTCGAACAGCGGTTCTACGCCTCTAGGGACGGCACTCGCGTGCCGGTGTTCATAGTCCGCCGCAAGGACGTGACTGGCCCGGCGCCCACGTTGCTCTACGGCTACGGCGGGTTCGATGTCTCGCTGACACCATCCTTTGCACCTTCGCGCCTTGCCTGGATCGAGGCGGGCGGGGTGTTCGCGCTCGCCAACATTCGGGGCGGTGGTGAATACGGCAAGGCCTGGCATGACGGCGGCCGTCTGAACAACAAGCAGAACGTGTTCGACGACTTCATCGCCGCGGCCGAATTCCTCAAGGCTGAGAACGTGGCCAGCCAGGTCGCCGTGCAGGGCGGTTCTAACGGCGGTCTCCTGGTGGGCGCAGTGGTCAATCAGCGGCCGGACCTATTCGCGGCAGGAAATGCGCAGGTCGGGGTGATGGACATGCTGCGTTTCGACCGCTGGACTGCCGGACGCTACTGGGTAGACGACTATGGCTACCCGGACCGGGAAGCGGACTTCAAAGTCCTGCGCACCTATTCGCCCTACCACAACATCCGTTCGGGCACGGAATACCCGGCGGTCATCGTCACGACGGCCGACACCGACGACCGTGTGGTGCCGGGGCATAGCTTCAAGTACACCGCTGCGCTCCAGGCTGCCGATCTCGGCGACAAGCCGCACCTCATCCGGATCGAAACCCGCGCGGGCCACGGTTCGGGCAAGCCGACGGACAAGGCGATCGAGGAAGCTTCCGACATTCTGGCGTTCCTCGGCAAGTGGGCCGGGCTTACAGCTCCGCAGTGATGTTCAGAAAACAAAGTTGAAAGCTGAACAATATCTGTCAGCGACATTCAGGCATCGCATATCGCGCCAGTGATAGCTCCTGACTCGGCAAGGGACATCGAGTCCCTTCGAGAGTTGAGAGGAGCAGACCATGACGTCCATTTCCAAAGCCTTGGTCGGAACTATCGCGGCTGGCGCGATGGCGGTGACCGCGACTGTTCCTGCACAAGCGCAGTCGCGCAACCATCGCGATAATGACGGCATCGATGCCGGAGATATCATCGCTGGTGCGCTGATCATTGGCGGCATTGCCGCGGTGGCGAGTGCGGTGGGTCGCGACAACGATCGCTACAATCGCTACGACGGCGGCGACTATGGCCGCTACGATCGTGGTTACGACAACCGCTACGCCCGCGCCGGAAATCCGCGCCAGGCCGTCGAGCAGTGCGTCAATGCCGCGGAGCGTGGCGCCAACCGCTCTTATCGTGGCAACTCGCAGGTGACCGATATCCGCAATATCGATCGCAAGCGGGACGGCTACACGGTCAAGGGTCGCATTGCGGTGAACACCGCGGGACGTGACTGGCGCCGCGGCGATGCGGTCTACGGTCGCGGCTGGAACGGTGATTACCGCGGGTGGAACAACAACTACCGCGGTTATGACGCCGGCAGCTTCACCTGCAAGGTACGCTACGGCCAAGTCGTCGACCTCGACTACAACGGCATCCGCGGCCTCGGGTAATCCCCTCCCCAAAGGACCGCGACAGGCGGCCCGGGCGATGAGCCCGGGCCGTTTGCGTTGTGGGACACGCCTAGGGATCGCGCGAGTAGGCGGGTAGTTCGATATTCCAGATCAGAGCCGCGCCACGCAGGCAGAAGCCGGCCACGGCGGCAATGGCCCACACGGTGAACAATGGCAGCCCGGCGAGAGTACCCAAGGCGCACATCGTGGCCGATAGCGCCGCGGCGGTGACGTAGAGTTCGGGCCGCATGAGGATCGAGGGCCGGCCCGCCAGTACGTCGCGAATGATGCCGCCGACACAACCGGTAATTACGCCCATCAGGATCGCCGGCACCGGCGCCACGCCATAGGCCAGAGCCTTGGCCGTCCCCAAAACCGAATAGACCGCCAGGCCGACCGCATCGGCCCAGTCGAGCATCTTGCCCTCCCACCAGCGGCTCGGTGTGAACCAGGTGATGAACGCGATCATCAGGATAACCGGCGCCACCCACGGATCGCGCACCCAGAACACCGGCGCGTCGATCAGGAGGTCGCGCACCGAGCCCCCGCCAACACCTGTCACCAGCGCGAAGAACACCACCGAGACAATCGTCTGCCGCATCTTGGCGGCAAGCAAAGCGCCGCTGAGGGCGAAGACCGCTATGCCGGTGAGATCGAGCAGCGGGGGCAGGGCAGGGGGCGGTGTCATGCCTTGACCCGGGCCTTGCGTCGCCGGAACAATAGTGTGCAGCCGAGCGCCGCTCCCATGACGGAAAGCGCGGCGAACACAATCAGGATCGGATGATGCGCATTCTCGCGGGTCTGAAGGTCCATGATGTGCAGGCCCCACATCACGTCATAGAGACGCCATTGCGGCGTGCGCAGCGCAAGCACCTCGCCGGTGGTATCGTCGATATAGACACGCGTTCCGTCGGCATAAGTCGCTTGCCACACCGCCGCCTTGGAACGCGCATCGTTCGGGGCCTCGCCTGGCGGGAAATAGGTTACGGCCTGCCGAGCCGCTTTCCCGGCGTAGGCCGTATCGGCGATCCTGCCGGCTTCGTCCTTGACCACCGGGGACAGGGCCGCGCTCCCGTCTGCTGAATACCGCCAAACGCTTCCTTCGGCGGACGTGATGACCCAGGCGGGCCCACTCGGCAGAGAGACGAGGCGCGCTGCGCGGATCGGTTCGCCCAGCTTCGAAGGAAAGCTGACCGTCGCCGGGTTAATCGAGGCCTGCTCGGCGCGCAGCTGATCCCCGCGGACGTCCTCGATCGGCCGGGCGGCCATGTAGAGCCCGGTCACGGTCCACATCAGGATCGGAATGCCGACGAGCCAGCCGAGCCAGATGTGCCAGCGTGCGAAGCGCTGCATGATGCGTTGCCGTGCCATTGCGAGGAGTTACTCCGGGATGGCGCGATCCGCCAGCAACTCGGGCGCGATCGGCGGAAAGGGCAGCGGCAGCCGATCGGGCTCGACCCATTCGCGTCGGGCGAGACGGCTCATCAACCTCGCCTCGCTCCAATAGGGGACGAGCCACCGGGATTCTCCCAGCGGACTGGCGAGCAGGCGCTCGAGGATAGGCGCCAGCGCGGCATCGGAGCCCGCTTCGGCCAGGTAATTCGCCGTCGCGCGCAGTGAGGCGATGGTGATCGTCGCGTGATAGCCGCGCGTCTGCGTGTTGGACACGCCTACGGCCTCGTTATAGCCGCGGATAATCGGACCCATGCCGCCATGCTTCAGAAGCACGTCGGGATGGCGCAGCAGCCAGAGGGCGGCGGCGAAATGCGCGGCGTGGGTCCACTCGGCATAAGGGTGCGTCCGATCGAGCACGCCTGCGGCGATGCGCTCGATATCGGATTCGGAGTATAGGGAAGTCATTGGGGTCGTTCCTGTTCGGGAAGGTCCGACCGGTTTGCTGTCCGGCCAGGTGGGGCCGGGTGAGGCTGGGAGGGGCGGGATTTTACCCGCGGACCGTCCGCACGCACACCCGCGATACCGCCTGTTGGCGGCCCGCGGCTTGAGTGCAGAAGATGAGCTTGCTCACGCCAGGGGCTTAGCAAGCCCGGGCTGTGGGTCAATCCTTGGCGAAAAGCTGTCCCAGATCGGCGAAAGCCTTCATCTCGATCGCGTTGCCGCTAGGATCGCGGAAGAACATCGTCGCCTGCTCGCCCGGCTGACCTTTGAAGCGGATGTGCGGTGCGATCACAAACTCCGTACCGGCGGCGGTGAGGCGGTCGGCGAGCGCCTGCCAATCGTCCAGCGTCAACACGATGCCGAAGTGCGGTACGGGCACATCGTGGCCATCGACGGGATTGGAGGCAGCGTCGCCCGTGACTCCGGACAAATGCGCGACGATCTGGTGGCCGTAGAAGTCGAAGTCGATCCACTCGTTGCTGCTTCGTCCCTCGGGACACCCGATCACCCCGCCCCAGAAGGCGCGGGCGGCTTCCAGATCGTGGACCGGGAACGCGAGGTGGAACGGGCGCAGGGTCATTGAGTGTTTCCAGGGACAGCAGTCTCGCGGCCCACGCCGCCGACGATAGCCATGACGATGGCGCTAACACCCGAGCGAATGGTGGGATCGGGACGCGGCGCAAAGAAGGGCGAGTGGTTGACCGGCAGGGGCTTGCCGTCGGCACGAGCCTGCGCGATCAGTTCCGGGTCATAGCCGCCTATGCCAAAGAACAGCGACGGCACGCCTGCGGAGACGAACTCCGAAAAGTCCTCGCTAGCGGAGACAGGGGGAGCGGTCGGGGACACAAGTTGCACCTGGTCGCCGTAAAGCGGTTTCAGCACCGCCTCTGCCTGTCGCACCATGCCGGCATCGTTGATCAGCGCTGCGGTCCCGCCGAGATAATTGATGGTCGGCTCTTCGGCCCGGGCCATTGTTGCCACGGCCTTGGCGGTGCGCGTCATTCCCTCGGTCAGCAATGAACGCACTTCGGGCGAGTGCGAACGCATGTTGACCTTGAGCACTGCATCGTCCGGGATGATGTTGGCAACCGTACCCGACTGGAACGCGCCGATCGTCAGCACGCCGAAAGCAGCGGCATCCTTTTCGCGGCTGATGACGGTCTGCACATCGTTCACGAAGTGCGCGCCCATCGTGATCGGATCGATTGTCGCGCTCGGCATCGAGCCATGGCCGCCGCGGCCGTGGAAGGTGATTTCGTAGCTGTCCGAGGCGGCACCCGCCGGTCCGGAGCGCAAGTAGATCGTTCCGGCGGGCTCATTGCTGACATGGGCAGCGAAGGCGAAGTTCGGTTTAGGAAATCGTTCGAACAACCCATCGGCAAGCATGGCGCGAGCGCCGCCCAGGCTCTCCTCGGCGGGTTGGCCGATGAACAGCAGGGTTCCCCTCCAACTGTCCTTCATCGCCACCAGCGCCTTCGCGGCGCCGACCCACCAGGCCATGTGGATGTCATGCCCGCAACTATGAGCGGTAAAGGTTTCGACACCTTCGAAGCTCTGCTTCGTGCGGCTGGCGTAGGGGAGGCCGGTCTTTTCCTCCATTGGCAGACCGTCCAACTCGGTGCGGACCAGAATTGTCGGGCCTTCGCCGTTGCGGAACACACCGACGACGCCGGTGCCACCGACCCCTTCGGTCACTTCGAAGCCCGCAGACCGTAACTGGTTGGCGAGCAGTGCCGCGGTGCGGGTTTCGTGCATCGCCAGTTCGGGATGCGCGTGGATATCCTGGTAGAGCGCCTCGAGCTCAAGATAGGAACGGTCGAGCAGCGCGTCGAGCTGGACCCGAGCAGCCGCAAGGTCGGCCGGCTGGGCCTGCGCAGAGGGAGCGGCGGTCAGCGCGCTCGCCATGCCAAGTATAATCCAGAGGCCGGCCTTTCTCATTGCGCGTGCCGGTCCCTCAAATATGGATTGGTTTGCCCTGTACCGCCATCGCCGCTTCCTTCAGTGCTTCCGAATGCGTCGGGTGGGCGTGGCAGGTGTAAGCAATATCTTCGCTGGTGGCGCCAAACTCCATCGCCTGCGCCGCCTGTGCGATCATGGTGCCGGCGACCGAAGCGATGATCCACACACCAAGAACCCGGTCGGTCTTCGCATCGGCGACGACCTTAACGAAGCCGTCAGGCTCGTGGTTGGTCTTCGCGCGGCTGTTGGCGAGCATCGGGAACTTGCCGATCTTGACCTCGTGCCCGGCTTCCTTGGCCTGCTCTTCGGTCAGGCCCACGCCGGCGATCTCAGGCATGGTGTAGACCACGCTCGGGATGACCGCGTGATTCACGATGCCGGTCTGCCCGGCGATGTTCTCCGCCACGGCGATGCCTTCGTCCTCGGCCTTGTGGGCGAGCATGGGGCCGGGGATTACGTCGCCGATGGCCCAGACGCCGTCCACCTTGGTGCGGAAGTCAGGGTCGGTTTCGATCTGGCCGCGTTTGTTGAGTTCGAGGCCGATGGCTTCGAGACCCAGGCCTTCGGTGTTGGGCCGGCGGCCGATCGAGACGAGCACGCAGTCGGCTTCGAGCGTTTCGCTGGCGCCACCTGCCGAGGGCTCGAGCGTGAGAGTAGCCTTCTTGCCCTTTACGGTCACGCCGGTGACCTTGGTCGAGAGCCGCAGGTCCATGCCCTGCTTCTTGAAAAGCTTGGCCGCTTCCTTGCGGACTTCGCCGTCCATGCCGGGAAGAAGCTGGTCCAAAAATTCGACAACGGTAACTTCTGAGCCAAGCCGGCGCCACACGCTGCCGAGCTCGAGACCGATCACGCCGCCGCCGATGACCACCATTTTCTTGGGGACCGAAGCCAATTCGAGCGCCCCGGTGGAATCCACCACCACGCCTTTCGAATTGTCAACTTCCACGCCCGGAAGCGGGGTCACCGAAGATCCGGTGGCGATGACCACGTTCTTCGCGGTGACAGTCTGTCCGCCGACGTCCACCGTGTGGGCGTTCTGGAACTTCGCCAGGCCTTTCACCCAGGTGACCTTGTTCTTCTTGAACAAGTACTCGATGCCGCCCGTCAGTTGCTTGACCGCATCGAGCCGCTGGCCGTGCATGGCGCCGAGATTGAGCTTGGGCGTAACTTCGACACCCAGCTTGGCCATCGCGCCGCCCGCTGCCGCCTCGAAGTATTCCGAGGCGTGGAGCATGGCCTTCGACGGGATGCACCCGACGTTGAGGCAAGTGCCGCCAAGCGTTTCGCGGCTTTCGGCGCAGGCGGTCTTCAGCCCGAGCTGCGCCGCGCGGATCGCGGCGACATACCCGCCGGGTCCGGAACCGATGACAAGCACGTCGTAGTCGTATTCAGCCATGAGGCCTCCGTGGCGCGGGTTCGCCCTTCAACAGGCTCAGGACGAACGGCATGGGGTTTGCCGTAATACTTGCCGTTCGTGGTGAGCCTGTCGAACCACGAACGCCGCACAACCTTAGAGGTCGATCAGCAAGCGCATCGGATCCTCGATCGCTTCCTTGATGATCTTGAGCGCTGTCACCGCCTCCCGGCCGTCGATGATGCGGTGGTCGTAGCTCAGCGCGAGGTACATCATCGGGCGGATGACGACCTGGCCATTGCGGGCGACCGGGCGGTCTTCGATACGGTGGAGGCCGAGCACGGCGCTCTGCGGCGGGTTGATGATCGGAGTCGACATGAGACTGCCGAACACGCCGCCGTTGGAGATGGTGAAGGTGCCGCCGCTCATGTCGGCCATGGTCAGGGTGCCGTCCTTGGCCTTCTGGCCGTAGCTCGCGATCGCTTGCTCGACTTCGGCGAAGCTCAAAGCATCGACGTTGCGCACCACCGGCACGACCAGGCCGTTCGGGGCGCTGACCGCAACCGAGATGTCGACGTAGTCGTGGTAGACGATCTCGTCGCCTTCGATCTTGGCATTGACCGCAGGCACGTCCTTCAGCGCCAGGCACGAGGCCTTGGCAAAGAAGCTCATGAAGCCGAGCTTGATCCCGTGCTTCTTGGCGAACAGGTCCTTGTAGGCCTCGCGCGCCTCGATCACCGCGGTCATGTCGCAGTCGTTGAAGGTCGTCAGCAGCGCCGCTTCTTCCTGCGCGCCCTTGAGGCGGCGGGCGATGGTCTGGCGCAGACGGGTCATCTTGACCCGCTCTTCGCGGCGCTCACCCGTAGCGGTTGGAGCGGGCGCGGCCTGGGAAACCGATGGCGCGGGCTCGTCCTTCTTGGCCTTGGCGGCCGCGAGCACGTCTTCCTTGGTCAGGCGGCCGTCCTTGCCCGTGCCCTTGATCGCGCTCGGATCGACGCCGTGCTCAAGCACCGCGCGACGGACCGCAGGAGACAGGGTGGTGCCGCCATCGGCGTGATCGTCGGTAGCGGGAGCGGGGGCCACCGCCGGGGCGGGCGGGACCTGGTCGGCGGGTTGCGGCTGCTCGCGTTCGGCGACCTGGACCGTCTCACCGGCGGACTGGGCGTCTTCGATGGTGGCGATCACCGCGCCGACCTCGACGGTAGCGCCGACTTCGACCTTGTAGGCGCCCATCACGCCCGCGACGGGCGCGGGCACTTCGACCGCGACCTTGTCGGTTTCGAGGCTCGCGATCGGCTCGTCCAGCTTCACCGGGTCGCCGGGCTTCTTGAGCCACTCCCCGATCGTCGCTTCGGTCACCGATTCCCCGAGCGTGGGGACCTTCACTTCAACGGCCATCGTGCACCATCCCAAAGTCCGAATGTCCGTTCGACACGAACGGACGAGAATTGATCCCAATCACAGCTCCAGTCACAGGCCCAACGCCTCGGCGACGAGCGCGTCCTGCTGTTCCTTGTGCCGGCTGGCCAAGCCCGTGGCGGGCGAGGCCGAGGCGTCGCGGCCGGCGTAGCTTGGGCGCATGCCCTTGTGCCCCGCCTCGGTCAGCGCGTCTTCGATCTGGCCGTCCACAAAGAACCAGGCGCCGTTGTTCTTCGGCTCTTCCTGGCACCAGACGACTTCCTTGAGGTTCTTCATGCGCCCCAGCCGCGCGGCGAGCGGCTCGCCCGGGAACGGATAGAGCTGCTCAAGACGGACGATGGAGACGTCCTCGAGCTGTTCCTTCTCGCGCGTTTCCATCAGGTCGTAGGCGACCTTGCCGCTGCACAACACCAGACGCCGCACCTTGTCGTCGGCGATGTCCTTGCGGTCTGACAGGATGCGCTTGAAGTGGCTCATGGCGACGAACTCGTCGGCGCTGCTCTTGGCCATCGGGTGGCGCAGAAGCGACTTCGGCGTCATGATCACCAGCGGCTTGCGGAACGAGCGCAACATCTGCCGGCGTAGCACGTGGAAGTAATTGGCCGGGCTGGTGATGTTGCACACCTGGATATTGTCGTTGGCGCAAAGCTGCAGGAAGCGCTCCAGCCGGGCCGACGAGTGTTCCGGTCCCTGGCCTTCGAAACCATGCGGCAACAGCAGCACCAGGCCGTTGGCGCGCAGCCACTTGGCCTCGCTCGCGGCAATATACTGATCGATGATGATCTGGGCGCCGTTGGCGAAGTCGCCGAATTGAGCCTCCCACAGCACCAGCGTCTTCGGATCGGCGGAAGCGAAGCCATATTCGAAGCCGAGCACGCCGTATTCGCTCAACGGGCTGTCGTAGACCTCGAACTTGCCGTGCGGCAACTGGCACAGCGGGATGAACTTGCGTTCGGTCTGCTGGTCGACCCAGATCGCATGACGCTGGCTAAAGGTGCCGCGCCCCGAATCCTGGCCGGACAAACGAACGCCGAAGCCTTCGGTCACCAGGCTGCCGAAGGCGAGCGCTTCGGCCGTGGACCAATCAAAGCCTTCGCCCGTCTCGAACATCAGCCGCTTGGCTTCGATCACCCGGCCCAGCGTCTTGTGGATCTGCAGGTCGTCCGGAACCGTGGTCAGCGTGCGGCCGAGGCTGTCGAACAGCTTGCGGTCGATCGCGGTTTCGACGTTGCGGCGCGCGGTTTCCGGGTCGGCGGGCTTGTGCAGCCCGCTCCAGCGTCCGCCGAACCAGTCGGCCTCGTTCGGCTTGTAGCTCTTGCCCGCGTCGAATTCGCCGTTGAGCAGGCCTTCGAACTCGTAGCGCATGTGCGGCGCGGTCTGGCCGTCGATCACACCTTCGGCGATCAGGCGATCGGCGTAGATTTCGCTGACGCGCTGATGCTTGCGGATGCGGTCGTACATCAGCGGCTGAGTGAAGCTCGGCTCGTCGCCCTCGTTGTGCCCGAAGCGGCGATAGCACCACATGTCGATCACGATGTCGCGGCGGAACGTCTGCCGATATTCGATCGCGAGCTTGCAGGCGAAAGTCACCGCTTCGGGATCGTCGCCGTTGACGTGCAGGATCGGCGCCTGAACGCCCTTGGCGACATCCGAGGGGTAGGGGCTGGAACGCGCGAACTGCGGGCTCGTGGTGAAACCGATCTGGTTGTTGATCACGAAGTGCAGACAGCCGCCGGTATTGTAGCCGCGCACGCCCGAGAAACCGAGGCACTCCCACACGATGCCCTGGCCGGCGAAGGCGGCATCGCCATGGATGAGCACCGGCAGGACCTGCTCATGCTGAGTCAGATCGTCGCGGATCGCCTGCTGCGCGCGGGTCTTGCCGAGTACGACCGGATCGACCGTTTCGAGGTGGCTCGGATTCGGGACCAGGCTCATATGAACCTTCACGCCGTCGAACTCGCGGTCCGTGCTCGTGCCGAGGTGATACTTCACGTCGCCCGATCCGCCGACGTCTTCGGGGTTGGCCGTACCGCCCGAAAACTCGTGGAAGATCACGCGATAAGGCTTGGCCATCACGTTGGCGAGCACGTTCAACCGGCCGCGGTGGGCCATGCCGTAGATGATCTCGCGCACGCCGAGCTGGCCGCCGTACTTGATGACGGCTTCGAGCGCCGGGATCATGGACTCGCCGCCGTCGAGGCCGAAGCGCTTGGTGCCGACGTATTTCTTGCCGAGGAACTTTTCGTACTCCTCGCCGCGGATGACCGCGCCCAGGATCGCCTTCTTGCCCTCGGGCGTGAAGGTGATGACCTTGTCCTTGCCTTCGATACGCTCCTGCAGGAAGCGGCGTTCGTCGACATCGGCGATGTGCATGTATTCGAGGCCGACGTGGCCGCAGTAGTTCTTGCGCAGGGTCTCGACCAGCTGGCGCACCGTGCCCCACTGGAATCCTAGCGTGCCGCCGAGATAGACCGGTCGGTCGAGCGCCTCGCCACTGAAGCCGTGATACTCCGGCGTCAGGTCTTCCGGCAGTTCGTGCTTGGTCAGGCCAAGCGGATCGAGATCGGCAGCAAGGTGGCCGCGCACCCGGTAAGTGCGCACGAGCATCATCGCCCGGATGGAATCGTCCGCAGCGCGCTCGATCGCCCCATCGTCCGCCGGCTTGCCTGCCTTGGCTGCGGCTTCCTTGACCGCGAGCTTCATCGCGGTCGGGTCCATCGCCTGGATCAGGTCGCCGCCATCATCGAGCGGCCAGCGCTTGTTGGCCCAGCTCGGCCCGGGCTGGGGGCCATCCTGAGCGGCAAGCTCGGGGAGGAAATTCTGCGCTTCGTTACCCATTGGGGCGTTCCTTGAAACCTAATCCGAAAGGGTCAGGCGAGTTCCTTCAACAGCGCGTCGAGCGTGGTGCCGAGTTCGCTGGGCGAGGCGGCGACGCGCACGCCCGCCTCTTCCATCGCCGCGATCTTGTCTTCGGCGCCGCCCTGGCCTCCCGAAACGATGGCCCCGGCATGGCCCATGCGGCGGCCCGGAGGGGCGGTGCGGCCGGCAATGAAGCCGACCATCGGCTTGCGGCGTCCGCGCTTGGCCTCGTCCTTGAGGAACTGCGCGGCTTCTTCTTCGGCAGTGCCGCCGATCTCGCCGATCATGATGATCGACTTGGTGTCGTCGTCCGCCAGGAATAGCTCGAGCACGTCGATGAAGTTGGTGCCGTTGACCGGGTCGCCGCCGATGCCGACGGCGGTCGTCTGGCCAAGGCCGATCTGGCTGGTCTGGAACACCGCTTCGTAAGTGAGGGTGCCCGAGCGGGAAACAACCCCGACCGAACCCTTCTTGAAGATCGAGCCCGGCATGATGCCGATCTTGCACTCTTCCGGGGTCAGGACACCAGGGCAGTTCGGGCCGATGAGGCGCGACTTGGAACCCGACAGCGCGCGCTTCACGCTGACCATGTCGAGCACCGGAATGCCTTCGGTGATGGCGACGATCAGCTCGATCTCGGCATCGATCGCCTCGAGGATCGAGTCCGCGGCGAACGGCGGCGGCACGTAGATCACGCTGGCGGTGGCGCCGGTGGCGTGCTTGGCCTCCGCCACCGAGTTGAACACCGGCAGGCCGATGTGGGTCTGGCCGCCTTTGCCCGGCGTGACACCGGCAACCATCTGGGTGCCGTAGTCGAGCGCCTGCTGGGTGTGGAAGGTGCCGGTGTCACCGGTCATCCCCTGGGTGATGACCTTGGTGTTCTTGTTGACCAGGATACTCATGGCGTCTTCGTCCGTTCATCGTCATCCCGGCGAAGGCCGAGATCCAGCTTAGCTACAGATCGACTCGAACAGCTCGTCCCAGTCGGGGTTCATTTCTTCGATCACGCGCAGTTTCCAGGCGCGCTTTAACAATAAGGTCGCTTCGCAGCCCCTTTCCCTTTCGCTGGGTCCCGGCCTTCGCCGGGACGACGGCGGGAGGATCAGGCCAGCGAGTTATCGATACCCTTGCACGCGACCAGCAGTTCCTTGACCGCATCGACCGAGGTCTGAAGGTTGACCTTAGCTTCGGCATCGAGCGCGATCTCGACCACCTCTTCAACGCCGTTCGCGCCGATCACGGCCGGGACGCCGACGTAGAGCCCGTCGAGGCCGTACTTGCCGTCAACGTAGACCGCACAGGGCAAGATGCGCTTCTGGTCGCCGAGGTAGGCTTCGGCCATCGCGATCGCGCTGGTGGCCGGAGCATAGTAGGCGCTACCGGTCTTGAGCAGGCCGACAATCTCGCCGCCGCCGCTGCGGGTGCGCTGGACGATGGCGTCAATGCTCGCCTTGCTCGACTTGCCCATCTTGACGAGGTCGTCGACCGGGATGCCCGAAACGGTGGTGTAGCTGGTGACCGGCACCATGGTGTCGCCGTGGCCGCCGAGCACGAAGGCGTTCACGTCCTTGACCGAAACGCCGAACTCCCAGGCCAGGAAGGTGGCGAAGCGCGCGCTGTCGAGCACACCGGCCATGCCGACGACCTTGTTGTGCGGCAGGCCGGAGAATTCGCGCAGGGCCCAGACCATCGCATCGAGCGGGTTGGTGATGCAGATCACGAACGCGTCGGGTGCGTGGGTCTTAATGCCTTCGCCGACCGCCTTCATCACGCTGAGGTTGATGCCGAGCAAGTCGTCGCGGCTCATCCCCGGCTTGCGCGGGATGCCGGCGGTGACGATCACCACGTCGGCGCCCGCGATGTCCGCGTAGTCATTGGTGCCAGTGATCCTGGCGTCGAACCCTTCGACCGGGCCGCACTGGCTGAGGTCGAGCGCCTTGCCCTGGGGGATGCCCTCGGCGATGTCGAACAGGACGATGTCGCCCAGTTCCTTCTTCGCTGCGAGGTGGGCAAGGGTTCCGCCGATCATGCCGGCGCCGACGAGCGCGATCTTCTTGCGAGCCATGGGTTCTGGACTTGTCCTTCAAGCTGCGCGGGCGCTTCAGGCTTTCGGGTCTGGCGCCAGCCCGCGTCCGCAGGGGGAGGGCGCCCGATATTCGGCGCTCGACCTAGGCCTGCTCGCCGGCGTTTGCAACTGCGAAAAACCCTGATTCATCATGTTTTTATGATATCAGTTCGCAATAGCGATAATACAGGGAATGGTTATGCTTTGGTAGAGATTTGGTAATTGGATCAAGGCTTCATCCGAGGTTTTAGGGTCCGCTCCCGGCGACTTCGCCAACATGCGCAGGCGAGTGTCCAGCGCTTCAATAGACTGTCACTTCGCGACGCAGTTCGACGCTGGGCGCGGCTCGCGCCCGGATGACGGGGAGTCCTTCCGCGAGGAGCGGCTTTTAGACGTCATCCCGCCAGGCGGGTGGCGCTGTCCTTGTCGCGGTCCTGCTCCTGAGACAAAAGCATCGCGGCCAGGTAGTCAGGCACGGCGCGGCTGAAATAGTAGCCCTGGCCGAGCGTGCAACCGGCGTCACGCACGACTTGTACTTGCTCGATCGTCTCGAGCCCCTCGGCGACGATGTCCATGCCGAGCGTGGCGCCCATTTCGGCCACGGCGCGAATGATGGCGTCGCTCTTCTTGCCGATGTTGGGTCCCGAAACGAAGCTGCGGTCGACCTTGATCTTCTTGAACGGGAACTTGTTGATGTAGCCGAGCGAGGAATAGCCGGTGCCGAAGTCGTCGAGCGCGAAGCGGACGCCGCAGGAAGCCAGTTCGTCCATGAAGCGTGCGGTGTTGTCGTTGTCGTCGAGGAACAGGCTCTCGGTCACTTCGAGCTCGAGGCGGTGCGGGTCGAGGTTGGCTTCGCGCAGGGCGTTGAGGATCCCGAGCGCGGCGCCCGGGGCGCGGATCTGGGCGGGCGAGAGGTTGACCGCTACGGTCACATGATCCGGCCAGCCGGCACAGGCCTTGGCGGCTTGCGCGGTGATCCAGTTTCCGAGCGTGATGATGACGCCGGTCTCTTCGGCCACCGGGATGAATTCGTCGGGACGCAGCTCGCCCTTCTCGGGGTGGAACCATCGCACCAGTGCCTCGAAAGTTCGAATACGCCCGGTCTCGAGGTCGACGATCGGTTGGAAGAATATCGACAGTTCGTCCCGCAGGATCGCGGCGCGAAGCTCGGTCTCGATCTGCTTTTTCCGCACGAGGTCGCGCGTCATGGCATTGTCGAAGAAGCAGATCTGCCGGCGGCCGCCGGTCTTGGCGTGGTAGAGCGCCAGGTCGGCGCCTTGCATCAGGGTATCGATATCGGGCCCGTCGTCGGGGAGCAGGGCCACGCCCATCGAGGCGGAAGTATCGATCCGCTGTCCCTCGATGCGGGCGGAGCGGCAGATCTCGTGGTTCATCGAGCGGGCCAGCCGCTCGCTTTCGGCCCGGTCGAACACTTCTGCCACGACAATGAACTCATCCCCGCCGAAACGGGCGAGGGTGCAGCCTTGCGGCGTCGAGGAGCGCAGGCGGTTGGCGACTTCGGCCAGAACCTTGTCACCGATAGTGTGGCCGAGGGTGTCGTTGATTTCCTTGAACCGGTCGAGGTCGAGCCAGAACAGCGCGAGCTGTTTGCCCTCCGTCCGGTTGGTGACCATCTCCGCCAGGTCGTGGTTGAGGCCGGCTCGGTTGACGAGGCCGGTGACGACGTCGGTCCGGGCGAGTTCGCGCATCTTCTCGGCCATCTGCGCGCTGGCTTCGGCAGCGAAGATCTGTTCCTTGAGCGTGCGGAACACGTTGAACGTGATGGACATGACCCCGAAGATCACGAAGAACATCGTGATCGAGAGCACGTAATAGACGATCCCGCCGACGATGGGACCGACGACCATGATCGGCAGGGCGGAGAGCACCAGTTGTCCCACGGCGATCAGGGGGCGCCCGGCGTTGCGGGCCGAGATGCCGACGCCATAGACCAGGGCATAGGCGACCGTGAGCGTCTGGATGTGGCCGCCGCTCGTGTCGTAGACGGTAAGGGCGGCGAGAATGCCGGACAGCAGCGCGTACGTGTAGGCGCCGACTTCGTAGAACTTTTCGAGGCGGCGGGCGTCGCCGGGCTGGGCGTTCTTGCGGGCGTGCCAACCAGCCTGAACTACGCGGAACACCGCGGTGACCATCATCAGGCTGCCGATGATCGTGATGGCCCGGTTGTCGCTCACGAGAATGGCGGTCGCGGCGCAGACGATCCCAGTGGCAGCTCCTACGGCCAGACTGGTGGGCTGGGCGTAAAGCGTATCCACGAGCTTGAGGCGCACGCGCTCGTCGCGATCGTCACCGCCAAAATACCCCGTAAAGATTCGACCCAGACGCAGGATGACTTACTCCTCGACACTGTCGCCTTAATTGGAAGAGGTCACCGAGTGGTTAAGCGGCGTGTAACCGCGGTCACGTAGGTTCACGGCGGGCTGAGGGGCGGCGCCGGGGCGGAGATGAGATGACGTCAAGACGTCGCCCGGCTGACGGTTTTGGGGGCGGCGCGCTTCTCCCGGCGCGCCGATTTGTTAGCGGATAGCTCCGCCGTACAAATCCTGGCCTCAGACGGCGCCGAGATCCGAGTTCGCAGGCGCGCCTTCTACGGCCATCGCCATGCCGAGGTCCTGCGCCATGCGACGATCGAGCGCGCGGCAGATTTCGAGCCACCAGCCGTAGCCCTGCCGGTCTCCGGCGAAGAAGGCGGCTTCGGCCTGCTTGCGGGCGCGATGGGCGGCGGCAAGACCGTGTTCCGCGAAATGGCGAAGCGCGGCGTGGAGCAGGGCATCGCTCTGATCGTCACGGCCGTTGTCGTTGCAGGGGATGCCACAGGCCTCTCGGATCACCGACGCGCTGAGGCGCGGGCGCAGTCTTCCGGGAGGCAAGGCGAGGCGGATGGTCATTCGGCGTCCGATCACGAGTGTCGGAGGAAAACTAGCAAGGCGCGGCTAAGCGAAGGTTTGGATCAATGGTTTCCAGAACCGCCTTGGCGATTTACCATCTCGCCTAAATCCTTGAATAAGGACCATTCCCTATTTCGGGAATTCGCCCGCCCCGAGTTACGGTTGGCGCAGCCATTGACCGCTGCGGGCGTACTCGGCCCGGACTTCGCCAGAGCCTGCGAACGCGGGAAGCGTCTCGGCTTCGCGACTCTCTGTGTCCCGAGCGCGAACTGTCGGCAGGAGGGCGACGGGCGGGACCTTCGCGGTCTCTTTCAGCGCTGCCTCGTAAGCGCGCGCCAGCATCACCGGATCCGCCGGGTCCGGCGTGGTGATCCTCGAGCGCGGGTGCGGGGCGGCGATGGGTTCGCCACCGCGGTAGAAGTCGCTGAAGGCAGCGGCAGTTCCGGCCGCTCCGCGCCAGCGATAGAAGCGGTGCGCGCCGATCGTGCCGACGGCGGCCAGGCTTTCGGCCCAATAGGGATGGATCTGCACGGTATGGTAGTGGGTCGCGAGCCCGGCTGGAGCGTAGACCGCTCCTGCCAGCGCGGCGCGGGCGACCTTGGCGGCGCGGTCCCACCACTGCCGAGCCGGCTTGCGTGCGAGGGAACCGTCGCAGGTGAAGCTGAACTGGCAACCGGTCGCCCGCTCGGAGCCCTGGAAGACTACGCCGCAGACAGTGTTGGGATAGTTCGGGTGCGCGACCCGGTTGAGCACGACTTGCGCCACCGCGCGCTGGCCCGCGTCAGGCTCGTTCGCGGCTTCGTAGTAGATCGCCATCGTCAGGCACTGCTGCGCCCGCAGCCGGTCGGTTGCGGTACCGGCAAAGTGCAGCGGGCTGGCAACGGAGCCGGTATCAAGCCGGCCAGCGGACGGGCGAAGGGCAAGTTTCGCGTCGTCCACCGGCCGGCCGCTCGCCGTCGCCGGCAAGTTCGGTTGGTCGGCCAGGTAGTAGAAGGCCGAGCCGGGAAAGCTTTCGCCCGGGGTTTCGAAGCCCATCGGCTTCACGACTTGCGGGGCGGAGTCGGAAGTTGGCTGCCACTCTGGCGCCGCCATGGCGGGCACCGCGATCGCCAGCGCCAGCACGGCCAGGCGCCGGCCAAAATGGCCGCGGGCGCGCGCTGGGTATGCGGTTGAAGGCAGGCGATAATTCGTTGGCACGAACCGGCGCCTAGACCGGAGCCCGGACCTCCGCATCCCTCGCGCAGGCGCCGTGCCAAAGCTGGACAGGGTGGGGCGGAAGTCTCACCGCGCCTTGCAGGCCCACTAATATCTCCCCTCCCGCTTGCGGGAGGGGCTGGGGGTGGGCCAGTCAGGTCAAGTGCGGTGCCACGTGGCACACACCCACCCCTAACCCCTCCCGCAAGCGGGAGGGGGACTACATCACTTCCCTGTCAAACCACGCGCCTCGAGCAGAGGGCCGACTTGCGGCTCACGCCCGGCGAAGTCGTGAAAGGCCTTGAAGTAGTCTTGCGTGCCGCCCTTGCTCAGCACCGTCTCGCGATAGTGGTCGCCATTGGCGCGGGTCAGGCCGCCGTTGGCCGTGAACCAGGCGCGGCTGTCGCGGTCGAGCATCTCGGTCCACAAGTACGAGTAATAGCCCGCCGAATAGCCCGCCGGGTCGGAGAAGATGTGGCGGAAGTACGAGCTGCGGTAGCGCGGCGGAACCAGGCCGACTTCGAGCCCGAGGCGCTCGAGCGCGGCGGCCTCGAACTCGTCGACCTTGGCCGGGGTGTCGATCGCCGCGGCCTGCGCCGGGGTCAGCGCGTGCCACTCCATGTCGAGCAGCGCGGCCTCGACGACTTCGCCGAATTCGTAGCCCTGGTTCCACTTCGCGGCGGCGTTGATCTTGTCGATCAGCTCGAGCGGGATCGGCGCGCCGGTCTGATAGTGCTTGGCGTAGTTCGCCAGCACTTGCGGGTCGCTGGCCCACATCTCGTTGACCTGGCTCGGGTACTCGACGAAGTCGCGCGCGACGTTGCCGCCCGAGGCGTAAGTCAGGTCCGAGAGCAGGTAGTGCAGCGCGTGGCCGAATTCGTGAAACATCGTGTTGACGTTGTCCCAGCTGACCAGCTGCGGCTGGCCTTCAGCGGCCTTCGGGATGTTGAGCACGTTGAAGGCGACCGTCTTGGTGCCGCGCAGCTTGCTGTAGTCGACCAGCGTCGACATCCACGCCCCGCCACGCTTGCTGTCACGCTGGTAGGGATCGAAATAGAACAGGCCGAGCTCGGAACCATCGCGGTCATAGACGGTGTAGGTCCACACATCCGGATGCCACACGGGCAAGTCTGTGCGCGGCTCGAAGGTGAGGCCGTAGAGCTTGCCAGCGGCGTAGAACACGCCGTCTTCCAGCACGTGACGGATCTCGAAGTAGGGCTTCACCGTCTCTTCGTCGAACGCGTAGCGCTCCTTCTTCACCTTGTCGGCGTACATCTGCCAGTCCCACGGCTGGACCTGGAAGTCCTTGCCATCGGCGGCGATCGCGGCGTTGAGCACGCCGGCCTCGGCCCGCTGGCTGGCGGCAAGGGCGGGGACCATCTGGCGCATGAAGTCGAGCGCGGTCTTCGGCTCCTTCGCCATGCGGTCGTACATCGTGTACTCCGCCCAGCTCGAGTTGCCGAACAGCGCCGCCTTCTGCGCGCGCAGCTGCATGATCTCGGCCAGGAGCATGCGGGTGTCGTTGGCATCGCCAAGGTCGGCGCGGTGCACGCTCTTTTCGAACAGCGCCTCGCGGGTGGCACGGTCGCTAAGGGTCGAGAGCTGGGGCTGCTGCGTCGTGTTCTGCAGGGGGATCAGATACTGGCCCGCGAGGCCGCGCGCTTCCGCCGCCTTGGCCGCGGCGGTGACCTCGGCCTCGCTTAAGCCCGCAAGGGCGGCCTTGTCCGGCACGACGAGAGCGCTGGCGTTGGTCGCCTCGGTCAAACGCTGCGAATAGGCCGTGGTCTGTTCCGAGAGCTTGGCGTTGATCGCCTTGACCTGGGTCTTCTGCGCCTCGGTCAGCTGGGCGCCGGCGTGGACCATGTCCTCGTAAGTCTTTTCAAGCAGCCAGGCGTCTTCGGGCGTCAGGGTCATGGCCGCGCGGTTATCGTACACCGCCTTGACGCGGGCGAAGAGGGCGGGGTCGAGCTGGATCGCGTCGAAATGAGCGGTCAGCTTAGGCGACATTTCCGCCTCGGTCGCATCGAGCGTGTCGTTGGTGTTCGCCCCGATCACGGTGTTGAAGGCCGCGTAGACCCGGTTGAGCATCTGGCCCGACTGGTCGAGGGCGACGATCGTGTTGGCGAAAGTCGGGGCCTCCGGATTGGCGACGATCGCGGCGATCTCCGCCTGCTGGATGGCCATGCCCTGTTCGAACCCGGGCTTGTAGTCGGTGTCCTGGATCTTGCTGAAGTCGGTCGTCTTGAAGGGCAGGGTGCTTTCCTGCGCGAACGGGCCTGTCGCCTGCGGAAGGGCAGCGGTAGCGGCGGCAGTTATCGTCATTGGGATCTCCGCAAAAGACGGGCTCGCCGTCATCAACGCGCCAAGAGCAACGCCGGCGAATAAACGGATCATCATGCAAAAGTCTCCAGGCCGCCAGGCAGTTGGGCAAAGGCGGTTTCTCGGGAAACTTCCTTAGCGTTCGCGCGAAAGCCGCGTCAACTATGCTGACCGCTGTTCTCGACTCGACTCCGAAATGGATCGGCTTGCGCTTTTCGCCGGAATTCAAGCGAGTTATAGATCTGTAATGGCTGCGCAAATCGAGCCAAAGGATTAAGTCTGCAGGAGCAGCTGGCAGCGATCCGGCGACATATGGCGGAAATTGAACAACGCCGTGAAGAAGTCCGCAGGATGACGTTTGAGAATGACCTTTATCTAGCCGAAACCCAAAAGCTCGCCGCTGTGACCCCGCTGTCTCCGGTCTCGCTGATCTTTCAGGCCATGATCGCCGGGGGCGCTCTTCTCGGGGCTGGCGCGGAGATGGCTTAGGTCTTCTTCCCTTAAGGAGCCGTGGCCCTGTTCCGGTGCCATTTACCCGCTATGCGTGCGCAGTCCGTTCAAGCCACCGCACTCCCCACCAAGGGATACTCCGCAATCGCCTCGTAGTGGGCGCCGGTGTGGCCGAGGTGGCTTTCGTAAAGCGTGAAGCCGCCGATCTCCCACTCGGCGCGCATGTCGCCGAAGGATGCGAGCCAGGCGCCGATCGGGCCGTTCGTGCGATTGAGGCGGGCGAGGGTTATGTGGGGGGTGAACTTGCGCGTCTCACGCTCGAACCCGACGCTTTCGCCCGCACGTTCGACTTTCTGCCTCAGCGATTCCAGCGGTTCCGATGGCACGATCCGGGCCCACAGCGCGTGCGGACGACCCTTGCGTTCGAAATGGCCCACTCCCTCGATCCGAACGGTGAAAGGGGCGGCGGATATCCGTTCCAGAGCTGTCGCCAGGTCGTTGGCAACGGGTCGCCCGACTTCGCCGATGAAGCGAAGGGTCAAGTGCAGGTTTGCTTCGTCCTGCCAGCGTGCGCCTTCGATGCCCTCCATGGCGTCGACCAGGAGGTCGCCCACACTCTCGGGCGGGCGGATGCCGATGAACAGCCGGTGCATGGGGGGCGCCTACGCCGGCGAGGTGGAAATTGGAATACCGGCGGTTTTTCCCTCCCGGACTGGGGAGAAAGAGGGTTCCGTTCCCGGCAAGCGGCAGGGGAGGACAGGGCGACGCAATCTTTTCTCGCCCATCCGCTTATGTTTAGAGTAACTTCCAACGGGTCGTAGAGTCTTGCCGGGGGATGTGTTCTCTGGCGGGCCCAGGAGGGTCGATGGGGCAGGTTCATTTCGAGGACGAGATGCTGCTGGCGGAACTGACCGCCAAGCAGCGTGACGTGCTCGACCTGCTTATCGAGCACAAGACCTCGAAGGAGATCGCCCGGCTGCTCTCGATCTCTCCGCACACCGTCGATCAGCGCATTCAGTTCGCCAAGGACAAGCTGGGCGCTCGTTCGCGTAACGAGGCCGCGGCCGTCTACCGCCGGCTGGTCGAGACATACGGCCAAATGACATACGAGAATTCCTGTATCGTCTTCCCCGACATTGCGTTGGACAACAGGACCGGGACGCAGGGTCCGCCCCCCAATTGTAGCCTTGGGGGGCGGATTCAATCCGGCCAGCCCGACAGTGCGGAGGCGGATTACCGGGTCGTCCCAGAGTTGTTCGACGGACGTTACGGGACGCTGGTGAGGCTGGGAGCGATTGTTGCGATCGCGCTGTTCCTGGTCTTTCTCGTGCTGGGCGGACTGGCCATCTTCTCTCAGCTCTCGGAGCTGATGGCCGCGTAGCCGAACTCGGACAACTCATCGTCAAGCGATTTGGCCGATGGCCGAGGGGGTTTTTATGCCGATGACTGTTCCAGTTGCACAGCAGCGTCTAGTTCGTGACATCAACGAAGCCGAGAAGGCATTGGACGAGGCGCTCGTGCGCCAGTCGGCCCTGTTCACCTCGCTGGTGACGGCACGCCGCGAGACCGGAAGCGATCCTTTCCTTGGCCACGAAGCCCTTCTGCGCCTGGCAAAATCGCAGCAGGCGCTGTTGGAAGCGGGGGGCAACCTCGCTCGCGTGCATGGATCGTTGCTCGAGGTGCAGAAGGAAGTGTGCGGTGTCGACGAATGTCCGCCAGACGGCGAACGCAAGCCGACCAGCGTGCTTGTCGCCTGAGCCTTTCGATTTGGGGCGGCAAGGCTAAGTTGCGAACGTGATCGGGTCAGCCAGCATCGTTTTCGCTCTCGTCCTTGCCGCCGGGGCTTTCGCCTTTCGCCGTGGAGGCCCGCCGGAGAAATACGCCGCGGCGATCATCGTCAGCTGGATCGCTGCGGACGCCCTCTATCACATGCTCATGGGCCCTTCCGGATTCGACGCGGTCGACCCGGTCCACGTGGTGCTCGACGGGGCGGAGCTGGTGGCGATCGCGTGGCTTGCGCTGCGCGCCAACCGTATGTGGCCGTTGTGGGCTGCGGCCGCGCAGTTGATCTGCGTGTCGGGCCATCTCGCCGCCTTCATCGAGCCGGGCGGGATGCGCCGGGCCTACTGGGCCATGACCCAGCTACCGCAATACATCCAGCTCACGGCGCTGATGTTCGGCGCGCTGGCGCACGCCAGGAGAACGCGGCGCCTGGGACCTTATCGGAGCTGGAGGCTCGCCTGAGGCCAGCTCTCCGGGAGGTGTTGCCCGGTGCGCCATTGCGCCGTCGCCCTCCGACCCCCACATGGCCTGCAAGCCTGTGGGGGCGCGTTGGCGTGCCTCTTGACCAACGCGAACATTTGCGGAACATTCACTCTCCATGTCCCTCACGCACATCTCAGTACGCGGCGCTCGCGAGCATAACCTCAAGGGTATCGACATCGATCTGCCGCGCGATGCGCTGATCGTGATCACCGGCCTTTCGGGCTCGGGCAAGAGCAGCCTGGCATTCGATACGATCTATGCAGAAGGGCAGCGCCGCTATGTCGAATCGCTGAGCGCCTATGCCCGGCAGTTCCTCGAGATGATGCAGAAGCCCGATGTCGAACATATCGACGGGCTCTCCCCGGCGATCTCGATCGAGCAGAAGACCACCAGCCGCAACCCGCGCTCGACGGTGGCGACAGTGACCGAGATCTACGACTACATGCGCCTGCTCTGGGCGCGGGTCGGGGTGCCGTATTCGCCGGCCACCGGCCTGCCGATCGAAGCGCAGACGGTCTCCAACATGGTCGACCGGGTCATGGCGCTGCCGGAAGGGACGCGGCTCTTCCTGCTCGCCCCAGCGGTGCGGGGGCGCAAGGGGGAGTACCGCAAGGAACTGGCCGAATGGCAGAAGGCCGGCTTCACCCGCGTGCGCATCGATGGCGAGATGTACGAGATCGAGCAGGCCCCGGCGCTCGACAAGAAGTACAAGCACGACATCGAAGTCGTGGTCGACCGCCTGGCCGTGCGCGAGGGGATCGAGACGCGGCTGGCCGACAGTTTCGAAACCGCGCTCAAGCTGGCCGAGGGGCTGGCTTATGTCGACCTGGCGGACGGCGTCGTGCCCGGGCGCGAGAGCGAGGAGCAGGGCGGGGCGATGAAGGGCGCGGGCCTCCCGGCCAACCGCATCGTCTTCAGCGAGAAGTTCGCCTGCCCGGTCTCCGGCTTCACCATCGAAGAGGTCGAGCCGCGGCTGTTCTCGTTCAACGCCCCGCAGGGCGCTTGCCCGACATGCGACGGCCTGGGCGAAAAGCAATTGTTCGACCCGCAGCTCGTGGTCCCGAACGAGGCGCTCAGCCTCAAGCAGGGCGCGGTGGTGCCGTGGGCCAAGTCCAACCCGCCGAGCCCCTATTACATGCAGGTCCTCGCCAGCCTCGCCAAGGCCTATGGCTTCGACCTGACCACGCCCTGGAACCAGCTCGCCCCCGACCAGCGGGAGATCATCCTCCACGGCACCGGGGGCCTCCCCGTGGCGCTGACCTTCAAGGACGGGCGCAAGGAATACACCGTGCACAAGGCGTTCGAGGGGGTGATCGGCAACCTCAACCGCCGCCTGCTGCAGACCGACAGCGCCTGGATGCGCGAAGAGCTCTCCAAGTTCCAGACGGCCCAGCCGTGCGAGACCTGCCACGGCAAGCGCCTCAACGAGAAGGCGCTGGCGGTGAAGGTCGCCGGAGAGGACATTGCCACCCCGGTGCGCTTCTCGGTCACCAGCGCGCTCGACTGGTTCACCGCGCTCCCCGAAAAGCTCACCAACACCCAGAACCAGATCGCCCGCGCGATCCTCAAGGAGATCGTCGAGCGGCTGGGGTTCCTCAACAACGTCGGGCTCGACTACCTCAACCTCGACCGTACCAGCGGCACGCTCTCGGGCGGGGAGAGCCAGCGCATCCGCCTCGCCAGCCAGATCGGCAGCGGGCTGTCAGGCGTGCTCTACGTCCTCGACGAGCCGAGCATCGGCCTGCACCAGCGCGACAACGACCGCCTGCTCGAAACCCTCAAGCGCCTGCGCGACCTCGGCAACACGGTGATCGTGGTCGAGCATGACGAAGACGCCATCCGCCACGCCGACCACGTGGTCGACCTCGGCCCCGGCGCCGGGGTCCATGGCGGCGAAGTCGTGGCGCAAGGCACGCTCGATGAAGTGCTCGCCAGCAAGGACAGCCTCACCGCCGCCTACCTCAACGGCACCCGCGCGATCGAGGTGCCGGTCAAGCGGCGCAAGGGCAACGGCCACAAGATCACCGTCCACGGCGCGCGCGCCAACAACCTCAAGGACGTGACCGCCAGCCTCCCGCTCGGCACCTTCACCTGCGTGACCGGCGTTTCGGGCTCGGGCAAGTCGAGCTTCACCATCGACACGCTCCACGCCGGCGCCGCCCGCGCGCTCAACGGCGCGCGCGTGATCGCCGGGCCGCACGACAAGATCACCGGCCTCGAATACTGCGACAAGGTGATCGAGATCGATCAGTCGCCGATCGGCCGCACCCCGCGCTCCAACCCGGCGACCTACACCGGCGCCTTCACCCAGATCCGCGACTGGTTCGCCGGCCTGCCCGAGAGCGAGGCGCGCGGCTACAAGGCCGGGCGCTTCAGCTTCAACGTCAAGGGCGGCCGGTGCGAGGCGTGCCAGGGCGACGGGCTGATCAAGATCGAGATGCACTTCCTGCCCGACGTCTACGTCACCTGCGAGGAATGCCACGGCCGCCGCTACAACCGCGAAACGCTGGAGGTGAAGTTCAAGGGCCACTCGATCGCCGACGTGCTCGACATGACGATCGAGGACGCGGAGGAGTTCTTCAAGGCCGTCCCGCCGATCCGCGACAAGATGCACATGCTCAACGAAGTCGGCCTCGGCTACGTCAAGGTCGGCCAGCAGGCGACCACGCTCTCGGGCGGCGAGGCGCAGCGCGTCAAGCTCGCCAAGGAACTCAGCCGCCGCTCCACCGGACAGACGCTCTACATCCTCGACGAGCCGACCACCGGCCTGCACTTCGAAGATGTCCGCAAGCTCCTCGAAGTGCTCCAGCGCCTGGTCGAGCAGGGCAACTCGGTGGTGGTGATCGAACACAACCTCGACGTGATCAAGACCGCCGACTGGATCCTCGACCTCGGACCCGATGGCGGCGTGCGCGGCGGGGAGGTGATTGCCGAGGGGACGCCGGAAGCGGTCGCGGCCAATGTGCGGAGTTATACCGGGCAGTACCTCAAGCCGATGCTGGAGCGGGCGCGGGAGGCGGCGGAGTAGGGGGCAACCCTTCCGTCACGCACCTACGGCGCGCGCCACCTCCCCGAGACAAGCTCGGGGAGGATCAATCGAGATCAGCACCCCCATCCTCCACGAGCTCGCTCGGGGAGGGGGACCGTCCCGCAAAGCGGGATGGTGGAGGGGCGAACCCCGCACAAGGCCGCCGCCAACCCGGTTTAAGCAGATAGTTACGGCTACTCGCCCATCCAGCCTGCATGGCCTCCACGCAAGCTCCCAAAGGGTTCGCCCTGGTCTTCGCCGTTGTCGGGATCCCTTTGATCCTGAGATAGGCTTGTGGCGCAAACGAAAAGCTTCAGGTGCTCGAAACGGCTGAGGCGCGATAATCGCAATGCGTTTAGCAAACCGCCTCCGTGCAGCGATCGCACCAAGACGCACAAGGTGGCTGTCGCTCCATTGTTCGGGACGCTGAGCAACGAGGCGAATTGGTGTCATCTGCCGAACTTTTGGGTCAAATCGACAATAAGCCATCGTCCATTAAGCGATCATACGCTCCACGAATAACTTTTGTAGAAAACTTGTTTCTCTTATCGTCGCTCCAACTCTCCATGGACTCGACGACTTCTTCTACAGAAGTTATTCCCTCAAAAAAGGCCAAATGATGCACGGAAGAAAGGAGTTCTAGGCCATACGGTCCTTCATATCCTTCAATGAGTTCGCTTAATTGATCTATCTTCTTTTGAGCCAAATCGTTCAATTTGTGCGTCATTAGGTAATCGTCAGCCTGAGCGTATGCAGCCTGCGTGGCGTGAGCCAAGCGTTCGTCAGATGAAAACCCGCTTACTAAGTCATGCTTCTCTAGAGCAAGAAACGCTTGCTTTAGCTTATCCGAATATGGTCCGTAAATATTTCTATGAAATGATAGGTTAAAGTTCACACCGAGATTCTGAAGAAGATAAACCAACTTCTGCAGTGAAAGGCGATCAAAAGCTCCATCAAAAATAGGTTCTAGATCTCCTAAGGCCTTTAGTAAAACGGCGCGAGGAAATGTCATCGGGAAGTAAGGTGCTTGGTGCTCCGGTTCGTCTTCGGCTGACCACGGTTCCAAAACGACGATTTCAATATCAGTGATCGCGCCAAGTTTCTCTTTGATGAGTGCCTTCACTTCCGCCCAATCCAAGCCACCGTTCCCGCAACCCAGCGGAGGAAGCGCTACCGAGGAAATGCTATACTCGGTTAGCGCCTCAACAAGTGCATCCAGGCCATCCTCGATATACTTGACATGAGACTTGGCTCTCCAGTGCGCCTTTGTGGGGAAGTTTACGATATATCGAGGCCCGTCTTGGGGAATTAGTCCTCCGACATCATGCACCAACAAGATGCCTGGAACTAATTCGTTTCTGTCACAAGCTTTCTTGTATCGAGCAAAATTATCGGGCCAACGCCTCTTAAATTCAAGTGCAACACCCTTTCCCATTACCCCGACGCAGTTCACGGTATTGACCAATGCCTCAGTCGGTTCGGCGAAGAGATCGCCCTTCTTAAAGGTAATAGGCATCAGTAGTAGCACCCTATATTGACATATACGGGAATCAAAACTTCATGCTGAGCTAAAATCGCGTCAACTCTTGCTTTCGCCTCTGGCGTTTTAACTAAAATGCATTCTGTCAAATCAAAAGGAAAAGCGTTTTTCACAAGTAATTCCGCCATCCTTTCTCTGCTTCTATTTTGATGAGCGGCTGGTGTTGCGCGGTCCTTAAAATAGAAACAGACGCCATCATATCCAATTTCAGGAATGGCTCCTACTTTTGGTGTGTCGTCAAATAAACTCCAATTAACTACGTCTTCTAATTCGCAAATATCGCGACCAAACCTGACTTCTAATGCCTTAGAGTTAAGTGAGGTGTTTGTGAAATAAGCGGTATCTACATTACCCAGAACTCTATCCGCTCTTGAGACAACAAATGCTCTGGAATCTTGTGTAGCTATTCCTAATACTTGTCCGGCTGGAGACCTTAAGTCGACATTTCCCTTGTAAATTGTGTAGGTGAATGATGTGATCGGTGAAAAATAGAAAGGAACATAATCGTTTGCGACACCGCCGCATGGCATTTCAAATTCATCAGTTCCGCGACGGCTCACGATCGATTGATACGATGTTTGATGGCACGGCTGCGGATTCACGTGGTTTTTCGACCTGATTTCTCCATCGCGCGCGAAATGTTCAATATCAGGATAATATACCTGTCGGAAGATGAACCGGTCTGGCAATCGCGTGTTTTCCTTCATGCCGAGCCTCGTAGACCGGCGGTTTGGCTATGTAGGTAACGGGTCAGCGCTCGCCTCGGCAACCGTTTCCTCTGAGTTGTGCGACCGCCCGGAAAGTTCTCCATTTGTTCTAAGGCTGATCGACGCATCCTTCAAGTGGCCGGACGCGTAAACTGCGCTTCTTTGGCCCGGCCCGAATCCCCTCGCTCTCTCCCCCAAACAAGCCTACACCCCTCCCACCGCTGACTCCCCCCAGGCCCGTCAGCGGCTGAGAGAAGCTTCGGCTCCGCTCCCGCCTCCGTACGGAGCAACACCATGCCCAGCTGGCTCATTCTCATCCTCACTGTCACCGTGTTCTTCGTCGCCGCCTGGCTGCTGTCGGAGCGGTTGTCGCGGGGGCTCACCGCGCGGCGCGAGCGGCATGACCAGCGCGCGGCAAGGTCGGCGCCCGATCCTGGCGAGCGGCCGTCCGGCTGGTGAGCGGGCGACTGGTGAGGGGCCGGGCGCGGGTAGCTCGCTGAAAGAAATCACTTTCCTACAGCCCCCACTCTGCTCCACTTGGTTTGGTTCATCGACTCGTAGCGAGGTGAACCATGTCCCATTACACTCCCATCGATCGTTTCACGCTGCCGGGGGATATTCCCGATGCGGCGGGTCTTAACGCGGGCTTGCCCACCCCCGGCCCCTCCCGCAGGCGGGAGGGGAGTTCTGGCGCTACTCAGTCCCCCTCCCGCTTGCGGGGAACCGAAGGTGTTCCGGAGGAACAGCGGTTAGGGGTGGACCACTCGGCCGTACCCGAAGGCGACTCCCGCTTGCTCTCGCACCCGGCCGGGCGCGGGTGGCAGCCGGTTGGCCGGCAGCGCTTACCGGGGGAGCCGCCCGCGCCCTCGAGCGTCGACGGCTTTGCCGCGCTGCTCGACGAGGCCGAGAGTCCGCGGGTGGTGTTTTCGCGCGCCTTGCAGGTGCGGTTCCTCGATCGGCTGGCGACTTGCGGCAATGTGCGCGCGGCTTGCGCCTGCGCGGGGGTCTCGCCGCACACCGCCTATAAGGCGCGGCGGCGCGATGCGGCGTTCGCGCGGTTGTGGGACGCGGCGTTGGTGCTGGCGCGGCCGCATGCCGAGGCGGTGCTGGCGGCCCGCGCGCTCGATGGGGTCGAGGTGCCGGTCTTCTATCACGGCGAGGTGGTCGCCTATCGCCGCCACTACGACGGGCGGCTGCTGCTGGCGCATCTCGCGCGGCTCGACCGGGCGGCGGAGCAAGCCGCGCCCGAGGCGCACGAGGCGGCCGAGCGGTTCGATGAGTTCCTCGCGCTGCATCTGGGGGTCGAGCCCGACGAGGCGCTGGTCGACGCACGAGTCAATGACGAGGGCCGGGATGGGATGCCCGGGACGCTGGAGGAAGTGGTCGAGCTGGCCCGGGCGCGGGCAATCTTCGGATTGGAGGCCGAGGGCGAGGGGGTGGAACCTCACGAGGCAGACTGCGAGTGCGAGGCTTGCGAATACGCGGCCGACCCCGAGGACTGGGACGAGGAGCCGCTCAGCGAGGAGAAAGAGGCCGCGCTGGACGAGGCCGAGGACGGCGCGCGGGCGCTGTGGGCGGGGTGGCAGGAAGCCGCGCTGGCGGCGGTGGATGCGGTGTTGGTGGATCCTCCTCAGGGTGGGGAGGGGGACCATCCGCAGGATGGTGGAGGGGCACCCTCGGACGGGGTTGAGCCCGCGTCGCCCACTCCTAACCGCAGATCCTCCGGAACACCTTCGGTTCCCCCCAAGCCGGAGGGGGATACTGTGGGCGATGTACCTCTCTCCTCCCGTTTGCGGGAGGGGGCGGGGGTGGGCCCCGCGTATCCGGCCACTCCCCTGGAACCGTGTCACCCCGTCACCCCTCTTGCGGCGCCGCGCCTGTAACAAGGTCACATTCCTCGCTTGACCATGTCACGCGCTGAGGTACCTCTTGCAGCGAATAAAAAGAGAGGGAGAAGTCATGCTCGTAGCGAACGTGAAACGAAGTCTCGTCACTCTTGGCCTGCTGGCCCTGGCGGCCCCCGCCGCGGCGCAGTTCGGGGGGCCACCCCCGGCGCCGAATACTGGGGTGCCGGTCTATACCCGGCTGACGGGGGCCCAGGCGGGCGGCAACTTCACCGGCGTAATCGATCCGCCGAAGGGGCAGTTCTGCTACATCATGAACGTCACCGGCACGAATACGCCGACGGCGGCGAGCCTCAACGGAGAAAACGGCGCCTCGGTGCTGTCGCTGGGCGCGCTGAGCGGCAATTCGAGCGGCGGGTGCCAGCCGATCGCGGCGGACCTGGCGGCGGCGATCCTCGCCAATCCCGGCGCTTATTATGTGAGCGTGCCGACCGCGGTCGGGGCGATCCAGGGGCGGCTCTCGAAGTAACTCGCGAAGACGCTGATCAGGGCGCGGGGGAGGGCTGGGCCTTCCTCCGCTTGCCTTGGGGCTCAGTCGTTGCCGAGAACGGCGAGCTCAACCCGGCCGCTGCCCGCGCTGCGAATGCCGAGATCCTCGGCAGCGGCCTGGCTGAGGTCGATCACGCGGTTGCCGTGGAAGGGACCGCGATCGTTGATGCGGACCACGACGGAATGGCCGTTGCGCGAGACGCGGACCTTGCTGCCGAAGGGCAGGGTGCGGTGCGCGGCGGTGTACTCGTCGGGATCGAAGCGCTCTCCACTCGCGGTGCGGCGGCCTTCGAATTCACGGCCGTACCAGCTGGCGACGCCGCCGCCGATGTCGCGCGCTTCCTCTTCGGTGGGCAGCGGCTGGACCACGGCCTCCTGGAAGGGGACGATCGAAGCCGCGGCCGTATCGGTCGAGGGCACGAAACGAGGGAGCTCGGCGTTGGAAGTGGCAGCCGCGGACGCGACGGCCGGAGCTGCTACGGTCTCGGTGGTGACTTCGGCCAGGGCCGGAGCGATCGAGCCACTCAGGGCGACCAAGGCAAACCCGGCCAGCGCCATGCGGAGCTTCATGGTGGTATTCCCGTCCATGGGCTGTGCAATAGGCGCCACTTCGCAGGTGCGTAACCCGGCCAGGGTCGCTTCACCCCGTCTTCGGCTCGACTCATCCCTTTGAATGGAACGGTTAACTATGAACCACATCGGCTGGCCGCTGGCACGAAACGAGTCGTCGGGGTGAGATTCGGCTGTCCTGTTCACCCTCGGCTGGTTCAAGGTCCGAGTCGCGGTGATGAAATTCGGAAAGGAGCATTGAGGCCGGGATAACAACGCGGAAGCGCCAAAAGGAAATGGGGCCAGCCCGGAGGCTGACCCCACTCTCACCGGCGTGTGGGTCCCGAAGGACACTTGACGCCTGGCGCCTTCAAAGCCGCCCATTAGGCAGCGTCTCCATCGCCCGGCGCTCGCGCCGGTGCCGGTTCCATCGGGGGCTTGATGAAGACCGCGAGGATCTTCGTCGATGCCATCCGTCGGTTCCGAGATCGGATCTTCGGACTGGGCCTCGAGCGGTTACCGCGCTGCCCGTGGGCATTGCTGAAACCTCGGCACCAGGCCGGAACACCCGACCTTCCGACTGCGATACCTTGCGGCTGAGTTGTCAGGGACTTGGATTGGCCCGGAGGCTATCCTGCGTCCTGTCCCTCCACCGTGCGGCCCTCGCCGTCGCGTCGATCCAGTTGCGGTTCCTACCTTCCACTCGGGCCTTGCGGCCTTTGATCCGGTGGGGACTTTCCCCGTCTCGATGTTTGGAGGATGCGTTGAACGACCGATTCGGGCAACAGCGCGACAGGCCAGTTATCCACTTCTGGCGTTTTTGCCAGTGGACAAGGGTGGATAACTCAACGGCCCGTCGCGAAGATTGCGATTTATCTGCGATCGCGTTGCGCCAGGAGCCTCAAACGCAGGGCATTGAGCTTGATAAAGCCCGCCGCATCCTGCTGGTCGTAGGCGCCGGCATCGTCCTCGAACGTCACGTGGCGCTCGGAGTAGAGGCTGTTCGGGCTCTTGCGGCCGACCACCTGGGCCAATCCCTTGTAGAGCTTGAGCCGCACGGTGCCGCTGACCTTTTCCTGGCTGAGGTCGATCGCAGCTTGCAGCATCTCGCGCTCCGGGGCGAACCAGAAGCCGTTGTAGATGAGCTCCGCATACTTGGGCATGAGCTCGTCTTTGAGATGCGCGGCGCCACGGTCGAGGGTGATGCTCTCGATACCGCGGTGTGCACGGGCGTAGATCTCGCCGCCTGGCGTCTCGTACATCCCACGGCTCTTCATGCCCACGAAGCGGTTCTCGACCAGATCGAGGCGACCGATCCCGTGCTTCTTGCCGAGGTCGTTGAGCGCGGCGAGCAGGGTGGCCGGGCTCATGGCCTGGCCGTTGAGCGCGATGCCGTCGCCACGCTCGAAGTCGATCGTGATGTATTCGGGTTGGTTCGGCGCATCCTCGGGATTGTCGGTCCGGCTGAAGACGTAGTCCGGTACTTCCTGCCACGGGTCTTCAAGCACCTTGCCTTCGGACGAGGTGTGAAGAAGGTTTGCGTCGGTCGAGAACGGACTTTCGCCGCGTTTGTCCTTCGGGACCGGTATCTGGTGTTGCTCGGCCCAGGCGATGAGGGCGGTGCGGCTGGTCAGGTCCCACTCGCGCCACGGGGCGATGACCTTGATGTTGGGATCGAGCGAGTAGGCGGACAGTTCGAAGCGCACCTGGTCGTTGCCCTTGCCGGTGGCGCCGTGTGCGACGGCATCGGCGCCAGTTTCGTGGGCAATCTCGACCAGGCGCTTGGAGATCAAGGGCCGCGCGATTGAGGTGCCAAGCAGGTAGTCGCCCTCGTACCGCGCGTTGGCGCGCATCATCGGGAAGACGAAGTCACGCACGAATTCTTCGCGCAGGTCGTCGATATAGATGTGGTTGTCCGGCACGCCCATCAGGCGGGCCTTGGCGCGGGCCGGCTCCAGCTCTTCGCCCTGGCCGAGGTCGGCGGTGAACGTCACGACCTCGCAATTGTAGGTCACCTGCAGCCACTTGAGGATCACACTGGTGTCGAGGCCGCCAGAATAGGCCAGCACGACGCGCTTGATATCGGACATTTCTCGCTCCGCCGGGGGATTCGCCGGCGGCGGTTATCAGGGTCTGTTACATCCGGCAACTTGGCTGGAGGACCTTACGCGATCGGCTTGGCCCCAAGCTGTGGGTTGAGCGTCCCGATGTAGTTGAGCCAGGCCTTGGGTTTGCGAAGCATTTCCTTCGGATAGGCAACCTTCAGTCCGCCAAGTTCGGCAATCCGACCCACGAAGTGAATGCAGTTTCGGGTGTCGAGATCA
The DNA here is from genome assembly GCF_018599195.1 of Croceibacterium selenioxidans. GTDB lineage: Bacteria > Pseudomonadota > Alphaproteobacteria > Sphingomonadales > Sphingomonadaceae > Croceibacterium_A > Croceibacterium_A selenioxidans. The sequence goes on from NZ_JAHFVK010000001.1 coordinate 688,169, forward strand.
TAAAACTTGCCCGGCGCATCGCGCCAGGCCGCTACCTCCTGCTTCATCCTGCGATAGGTTGCGTCTGACACGACGATCGAGAAATGCGCGTTGGTGCTGCGAATGTACTTCTCTTTCTCGATGTAGATCATGTGCTCGACAGGACCGGCCAGGATCGAGGGGCCGACGCTCTTGGCCGAGAACCCGAAGTTCTCATGGATCGACTGCCTGGTGTCATCGAGCTTTCCATCGAACACCACGAAGGTGTGGGGATACCGACCGAACATCACCGAGCCGTTGAAACTATGGAACGAGACGGTCACCGCGGCGAGTGCCGAACCATGCCAAAGAGATAAGGCAATCAGGACGAAGGACAGCCGAGCAACCACGCGGCGAATGGACGACCAGGACATACGATCCGCTTTAGCTGGAATGGGCTCGCCGCACTGCTAGCCGACCGGAGCAGGCGCGACAACTGCGGGGGCTCGGCCGTTACCCCGTTTTCATTGGGAGGGTTCGATGCGGAGGACGGCGTTTTCCGGACCGTCGGTCACAACATAGATCAGGCCGTCCGGCCCTTGCGCAAAGTCGCGAACGCGCTGATGCAGATCGGTGAGCAGCGTTTCCCGGCGAAGTTCGCCGAAGTCCGGGCTGAAGACGACGCGTTCGAGACCGCCTGTACCGGGTATCTCGCCGCGCCTTCCGCTTCCCACAAAGAGATTGCCTTTCCACTTCGGAAACCGGTCGCCGTCGTAGATCATGAGGCCGGTGGGGGCGATCGAGGGCAGCCAAACCAGAAGCGGCTTTTCAATGCCCGGTGCAAGCGGCATCTCGGCGAGGTGAGTGCCGTCGTATTGGCGGCCGTAGGAGTACCGGGGCCAGCCATAGTTCGCACCCGGCCGAATGAGGTTGACCTCGTCGCCGCCGTTCGGGCCATGCTCTGCGTTGAGGACCGCGCCCGTTGCCGCGTCGACTATCAGGCCGTGTTGGTCGCGATGGCCGTAGCTATAGATCGCAGGATTTGCACCTTCGCGGCCCACGAAGGGATTGTCTGACGGGATCGAGCCGTCGTCGTTCAGGCGCAGGACCTTCCCGTAAATGTTGTCCAATTCCTGCGCGATCTCCCCGAATGCGCCGCCGGTGGTCACGAACAGCTTGCCGTCCTTGCCGAAGGCGAGCCTTGATCCCAGTGCGGCGGAGGGACCGCCGGTGAGCAAGCTTTCGACGTTTGAGATCCGCCCATCCTCAAGCTTGGCCCGCATCAAGGTCAGCCGAGCGTACCGATAGATGCTCGTGTCGCTTGCGGGCTTCGGCGCGGGCTCGTTGTAGGTGAAGTAGATCAGGTGATTGCGGGCAAAGTCCGGGTGGAGGGCGACATCCTGGACACCGACGCTGAAAGTCCAGTCGTCCGTCGGAACCGGAAAATCCGCGACTGGCTGCGGGTCGAGTTGAGCGCCGGGCTTGGTGGCCTGGCGCAGGATCCTGAGCCCCTTGCCGCGCTCGACAATCAGCAGGTCGCCGTCGGGCATGAACTCTATGGCAAAAGGTCTGTCGAAATCCTTGGCGAGCACGGTGACCTTGATCCCATGCTGCTCGGCGGTGTCGAAGACGTATGGCTCGCTGTGCAGCGCTACCGGGGCGATGCCGATATCGGCGGGCTGGGCGAACGCCATCGCCGGAATCAGCAAAGTGGAGCCGGCGATCGATTTCTTCATCATCACCGGCCCCCAATTCTGTCGAATGTCTACTCTGCTGCCTGAGTCAGGTGCCAGGCTGGCGGTTCCTCACTCTCGCGGAGGCGCTCGCTCTCCTCGTACATGTAGTCGCGCGTCATCGGAATCGCCGCGCGGTCCTTCACGTAGAGGATCTGCCAGTTGACCAGCCGGCCGTGGCGGAAGCTCTGTTCGGCCCCGGCGAGGTAGAATTGCCACATGCGGTAAAACGTCTCGTCATACATATCGACGATCTCGTCCTTGTGCATGACCGTGCGGTTGTACCATTCCTCCAGCGTGTGGCTGTAGTGGAAGCGCATGCCTTCCACGTCCATGATCTGCCAGCCGGCCTTTTCGCTTTCCTTTACCAGTTCGGACAGCGACGGGATGTAGCCGCCCGGGAATATGTACTTACGCGTCCAGGCGTCGGTGAAGCCCGGAGGGCCCGCGCGGCCGCAGCAGTGCGAGAACATCACGCCGTCGGGCTTGAGCAGCCGATTGGTGTGCTGGAAGAACTGCGGATAGTGCGGGGTGCCGACGTGTTCGAGGAGGCCGACGGAACTGATCCGGTCGAATTCGCCCTGGACGTCGCGATAGTCCATCAGCGCGAACTTGACCTTGTCTTCCACCCCCGCTTCCCTGGCGCGTTCCTGGCAGAAGGCGATCTGGTCCGGTGCCAGGGCGACGCCGAGCACCTCGCAGTCGTAGTGACGGTTCAAGTAAAGCGCGAGACCACCCCAGCCGCAGCCGATATCGAGCACTTTCATGCCCGGCTTGATGTTTAGCTTCGCCGCAATGTGGGCCTTTTTGTCGAGCTGCGCTTTTTCAAGGCTGTTGTTGAGGTCGCGATGGTAGCCCATCGTGTATTGGCGGTCCTCGTCGAGGAACAGTTCGTACAGGCGGCGGGTCAGGTTGTAGGTGTGTTCCGCATTCTTGCGCGCCTTGCCGCGCAGGTTGACGCTGTCGATCTTGGCGAGAGTCTTCTGCACCGCCTGCCTGAAAGGGCCCTTGGCGCCTAGGGTTGTGTGGCTCTTCACCTTGGCGTTCATTGCCACGAACAGCACCATGTCGCGGATGTCGTAGGGCTCTTCGACGACGAGCCAGCCCCACATGTAAGCTTCACCCGCGCCGACCGCCGGATAGCGGGCGATATGGTTGGCTGCTTTCTTGGTGGTCAGCCGGATGTGCATCGGGCTGCCGTGTTCCATTCCTTCCGGACCGGGTCCGTATTCGTAGACCTTGCCATCGTAATCGGTGATGACCAGGCGGCCTGTTTTGATGATTTTCGTAAGGAACTTATCCAACAGCCACATTCTGCAGCACTCCCCTCATACTTTTCGGTAGTAGAACCGTCGCTTTGCGCCCTGTCAATCATGGGATATCCTCCCTCCCCATGGCCGAAGCGAAGACCAAGCCGACGCAAGTCAGCGTCGCGGAGTTCATTGCCGCCGTCGAACCGGCAAGCAAACGCGAGGACGCGCCGGTGCTCGACGCTCTGTTTCGCAAGGTGACGGGGGTCGAGCCCGAGATGTGGGGGCCCACGATCATCGGCTACGGCGAGTACAACACCGTCTACGATAGCGGGCGCAAGGTGCGCTGCTGCCGAGCGGGATTTTCGCCGCGCAAGGCCAAGCATTCGCTCTATCTCTTGCCGTGTGGCGACGACGAGGGGTCGAAGGCGGACTTTGAAGCCTTGCTCGCCCGGCTGGGCAAACATTCGCTCGGGCAGGGTGGCTGTCTTTACGTCAATAAGATCGGAGACATCGATCTTGGCGTGCTCGAGGAAATGATCGCGCTGGCCTGGAAGAATTCGTTCGCGCGTTATCCGGATTGAAGCTTGCACTAAATTGACGCGAATCCAACACGTTGTCAGCGATTTGAAAGAGCCGTTCCGCTTCTTTCAGACTGAGCTGTTGTAGGAAAGCGGTTTCTTCAAACCCCCGCGTACCACTGGTAGCCCTTGTCTTCCCAGTAACCGCCGCCTCCATTGCCGATGCCCTCGAGACTGTCCACCGCCTCGATCGCGGTCAGGTATTTGGCGTGCTTGTACCCGAGCTGGCGTTCGAGCCGCATGCGCAGCGGCGCGCCGTTTGCCACCGGCAGTGGCTCGCCGTTGAGCTGATGGGCGACGATGGTTTGCGGGTGCATCGCGTCGTTGAGGTCGCAACTTTCGTAGTACGGCGTTTCGCCGAAACTGTCGGCGCAACGGAACACGATATAGCGTGCCTCCGGCTTGACCCCTGCTTGCTCCAGGATCGCCGAGAGTTGTGGCCCGGTCCATTGCCCGATGGCGCTCCAGCCTTCGACACAATCGTGGCGGGTGATCTGGGTACGCTGGGGCAGAGCACGCACGTCCTCTAGCGAGAGGCTTAGTGGCCGTTCGACCAGCCCGCCGACGTTGAGCCGCCAGTCGGCGAACCCGGCCGCGAGATGGGCGCGATAATCGTCGCTGTCGACTTCGGTATTGCCGTTGCCGCGGAACGAGGGCGAAATGTCGGCAAGCGTGTACTCCCGCGCCAACGCCTGCCCACCGCCGAGCATCCGCTGCGCGCCCTTGTGCAGCTTCTCAGCGCTGTCGACGAGGCCGGTGAAGGTCTCGCTCTTGCTGATCTTGGCACAGCCCGCGGTGAGGAACGCGGCTAGGCCTACGAGGACGTTACGCCGCTTCATCAGCCGTCCCCCCGGTGATCATCTCGCCCACGTTCTTGGCGGGCTTGTTGAGCAGAACCAATATCACATGCACGACGAAGAATCCGAACAGCGTCCAGGCGATGATGAAGTGGATCGAACGCGCACTCTGCCGCCCACCGAACATTTCGCTGAGGAACGACCAGGCGGCGTCCATGCCGGGACTCATCGCCATACCTGTCACGATCATTAGCGGCAGGAGGATGAACATGACCAATCCGTAGGCCAGCTTCTGCAGGAAATTGTACTTCGCGCCGGCGTGGTCGAACTGGAGCCGGAGGTGCGCCCGCACATCCGCCCAGATCGCGCCGGGCCGCCAGTCCTTGCCGTGGGTCACGATGTCGCGCCGGAAGTGGCCGTTGAGCACGCCGACAATCAGGAACAGCAGAAGGGTGACCGAGAATATCCAGGCGAACAGCACGTGCCATTCCCGGGCGATGGCGAGACTGTAGTAGCCGGGGATAGTCGCCCACCCCGGGAACCTGGGAATGAACGCCCAGGCCTGCTCCGGCTCAAAGCCCCATTCGCCCCAATAGAGGCGGCGATGGGCGTTCGAGATGTTGAGGCCGGACATGAACAACACCGCCACGCTGAACGCGTTGATCCAGTGCCAGATGCGGGTGCTGAGCTGATGCCGCTTCCTTGGGCGTGTCATCGGGCGGAATCCTCCTTTTCGGCCAGATACATCACGTCGCGCGGCTGGGCGAGCAGGTGCTGGCCGGAATCGACGAACAGCGTTTGCCCGCTGGCGAGAGGGCCGGCGGCGAGGAAGAAGGCGGCGTCCGCCACTTCTTCGGCGCCCGTGCGGCGCCCGAGCAGGTTGAGGCGGTGCGTCGCCTCGGCCTGGTCCTCCGACTGTTCGTGGCTGGCGAGGATGGCGCCCGGGGCGAGGCCGTAAATCCGGTCTGCCGGATCGGCCGCCATGGCCAGCATCGGAATTGTCGCGGCGAGGGCGTGCTTGCTCAGGGTGTAGCTGAAGAAGTCGGGATTGGGGTTGGCCAGCTTCTGGTCGGTGACCTGGATAACCCGCCTTCCGGCTTCCGAACGAGCTCGGCGCAAGTAGGCCTGGCTCATCATCGCAGGGGTGACGGCGTTGACCTGCATGGCTTCCCACTCGATCCCGACGTCGAGCGCCATGACATCGTCGGGCCGGAAGACCGAGGCCGAGTTCACCAGCGCTCGCCAATCCTCCAGCCGGCCGGCAAGGTCTGCGATCATGGAGAGGGCGGCGTCGCCGTCGGCGAGGTTACAGCGGATGACCTCGGCGCTGGGCAGTTCGTCCGCCAGGGCCTGGGCGTCACCCCATGAGTGGCAGCAGTGGATCACCACGTGCCAACCGGCTTGACCGAAGCGGCGCGAGATCGACGCTCCGATGCGGCGGGCACCACCGGTTACAAGGACACCGGGGCGTGTCACCAAGCCGCCTTGCGGACAGTAGGGGTGACGGGGTGACACTGTTGTGCCGATTGTTGCGCCCGGAAAAGTGTCACCTTGGGCCGGGTATCGAGTTTAAACCATAAATATCTGTTTTTATGACAAAAAGAATCGATCCGAAATCGCATTCGAGCAATCAAGCACATTGCGGCTGAGTAGGAAAGGGTTCCGTCGGATGTCCGCCCTAAATCCACCCTCGGAGAGCATTTTCGGTCTTTCGATGTCCCCGTCACCCCACGCCTTCGAAGGAGGCGATGATCGGACAGGGCCCATCAACCCCTCCCGCGCACTCCTTGGCCAGCTTCGCCAAAGATTGTCGCGCCGCGCGCAATCGCGAGATTTGTTGGTCGAGCGCCGCGATCCGTGTACGCGCCATCTCTCGCGCCCGGGGGCGGTCGTCGCTGGAGTCCAGCCGCAACAACTCGCCAATTTCCTCCAGGGTAAATCCGGCGTCCTGGGCTGAGCGGATGAAGCGCAGCCGCCGCGCTTCGTCCGGCCCATAGTGTCGGATGCCGCCCGCACCGGTCTTCTGCGGGCGGGGATCCTCCAGCAACCCGCGCCGCTGATAATAGCGCACCGTTTCCACCCCGACCCCGGCACCGCGGGCCAGCTCGGAAATACTCATCGCCATCACGCTTGACTCCGTACTATGGTACGGGACCTATATAGGCGGTCATCATGACCGAACAAACCCGAATTGCCGCCACCGAGCCGGTTGGCAGCCGCAAGACCGCCACTCTCTATCGCATGGTGATGCCCAAGCACGTCTGTCCTTACGGGCTCAAGGCCAAGCACCTGCTCGAGCAGAAGGGCTATACAGTCGAGGACCGCTGGCTGACCACGCGCGAACAGACCGATGCGTTCAAGGCGCTGCACGGTGTGCAGACCACCCCGCAGACCTTTATCGGTGGCGAGCGCGTGGGCGGCTTCGACGATTTGCGGCGGTTCTTCGGCCTCAAGGTCGCGGACCCGAATGCGACTTCCTATACGCCGGTACTGGTCGTGTTCGCGGCAACGGCTGCATTGGCCGCGGCCGTAAGCCAGGCGGTCTACGGGACCCCGCTGACGGTCCGTGCCGCCGAATGGTTCGTGGCCTTCTCGATGGTCATCCTGGCGATGCTCAAGCTGCAGGACGTCGAGCGGTTTTCGACCATGTTCCTTGGCTACGACCTGCTGGCCAGGCGCTGGGTGCCCTATGGCCGCATCTATCCCTTTGCTGAGTTCACGGCGGGCGCGTTGATGGCGGCCGGTGTGCTCAGCTGGTTGTCGATCCCGATGGCGCTGTTCATCGGCACCGTCGGCGGCGTGTCGGTGTTCTACGCCGTCTACGTCCAGAAGCGCGAGCTCAAGTGCGCCTGCGTCGGCGGATCGAGCCGCGTGCCCCTGGGGTTCCTGTCCCTGACCGAAAATGTGTTCATGGTGGCAATGGCCCTGTGGATGCTCGTTTCCCATGTTTGAAGGATCAATGATGAAGTCCCTGTTGGTATTGGCCGCGACGGCACTTTCCACCGGCCTCGCGGCCCCGGCGTTGGCGCAGGATCGTTCGGGACATGGCGAGCACATGCCAACCCCGGCTCCCACGCCCGCGCCGACGAACACGCACGACCCTTCGCATATGGACCACGGGGCGATGGATCATTCGCAAATGGACCACTCGCAGATGGACCACGGGGCGATGGACCAAGCGCAGATGGACCACGGAGCGATGGATCATTCGGCCCACACAGCGCCGCAAGGTCCCGCCGAAGGCTCCGGCACCTCGCGCCTGCCGCAGGCCGAGGGCATGATGCCTGGCCTCCATTTCGACCTTGGCGGCGGCTGGATGGGGATGGCGCATGGCTATCTCTGGGGCGTCTACACCGACCAGACCGGCCCGCGCGGCGACGACAAGCTCTATGTCCAGTCGATGGCGATGCTATCGGCGGAAAAGCAGTTCGACGGCGCCCGCCTGCAGCTGCGCTCGATGATGAGCGCAGAGCCGCTGATGAACAACCGCGGCTATCCCAACCTCTTCGCCACCGGCGAGACAGCCAATGGCGAGCCGCTGGTCGACCGGCAGCATCCGCACGACCTGTTCATGGAACTGGCCGCGCGTGTCGACGTCGACATAGCCGATGGGACCACCGCGTTCGTCTACGGCGGCCCGGTCGGCGAGCCGGCGCTGGGTCCGCCTGCCTTCATGCATCGCGCCTCGGCCAAGCTGAATCCCGAAGCGCCGATCACGCACCACTGGTTCGATTCCACACACATCACTTATGGCGTGGTCACGGCGGGCGTCGCCGGCAAGGTCTGGCAGCTCGAAGCCTCGGCCTTCCGGGGAGAGGAGCCGGACGAGGACCGGTGGGACATCGAAGCCCCGCGCCTCGACAGCTGGAGCGTCCGCGCCACGCTCAATCCGTCGCCCCACTGGGCGATGCAGGTGAGCCACGCCCAGCTCGACCAGCCTGAACCGACGCACCCTGGCCAGGACGAGGCGCGCACCACCGCCAGCGTGCACTACAACTCCGGCAACGGCCTTGCTGCCACAGCAGCGTTCTCCGCCAAGAACCGCAATCCGGGCGACACGCTCAACGCCTGGCTGGCCGAGGCGAACTGGGACATCACCAAGCGGCACACCGTTTTCGGAAGGGTGGAGAACGTCGAGAACGACGAGCTCTTCCCCGATCACGACGACCCGCTGCACGACCAGATGTTTCGAGTGACCAAGCTGCAAGCGGGCTATGCCTATACCTTGCCGGTGGGGCCGTTCGGCCTCTCGCTCGGCGGCACAGTGGCGACCTTCATCAAGCCCGACGCGCTCGATGCGGTCTATGGCGACAATCCGATGGGTTACACCGTGTTCGCGAAGTTGAACCTGGGGCGGTAAGGGATCGGCTGGCCTGGGATGTTCGTGGTGAAACAGGGGTTCGACACGCTCACCACGAACGGAGTTTGGAACTGCAGAAAACTTCGGTCTTCCGTTCGTCCTGAGCTTGTCGAAGGGCGCTTAGCGTAAGCTTGGCCGGGGCTATGCTGGTCGTACTTGCAGTAGTTGTTCCCGCCCGGTAACCCTTGACCCACCGGGGCAAAGCAACCTCCCGGTCAGGCCTTGCGCCCAAGCGTTGCCTTCTCGACCCCGCTACGGCGGGCCAGGAGGTATTGGACTGCATGGCCGGCACTGACTTGCATCACCCCCCATTTTCCGAACTGACGCGCGTTTCGGCGCGGATCGGATTTCTCAGCTTCGGCGGTCCCGCCGGTCAGATCGCGCTGATGCATCGCGAATTGGTGGACGAGCGCCGCTGGGTGGAGGAGGACGATTACCTCCAGGCGCTCAACTTGTGCCACTTGCTGCCGGGTCCGGAGGCGCAGCAACTGGCGACCTGGATCGGGTGGAAGCTGCACGGCTGGAAGGGCGGGGTGATCGCGGGGGCGCTGTTCGTGATCCCAGGAGCGCTGGTCATGCTGGCGCTGTCGATCCTCTACGCCTTTGCCGCCAATCTCGACTGGTTCGCGGCGCTGTTCCTCGGGATCAAGGCGGCGGTGCTGGCGATCATCGTCCAGGCCTTGCTGCGAATAGCGGGCAGGGCGCTCAAGACGCCGATCCAGAAAGGCATGGCGGTGGCCGCCTTCGCCGCGCTGTTCCTGTTCAACGCGCCGTTTCCGCTGGTCGTGCTGGCGGCGCTGGCGTTGGGCGCCTGGGTCGGGGCGAAGCGGCCTGACCTTCTCGCGCTCAAGGCTGGCGGACCGGTCGGCGAAGGGCATCCGCGCCCATGGCGGGCAAGCCTGATTGCGGTCCTCGCCTGGGGGGCGATCTGGGCCGCCCCGATGGTGGCGGTGTTGGTGTTCCTCGGACGCGATCACGTGCTGTGGGACATCGGCGTGTTCTTCTCGCAGTTGGCGGTCGTGACCTTCGGCGGTGCCTACGCCGTCCTCGCCTACATGGCGCAGGAGGCGGTGACCGGTTTCGGCTGGCTCAGCGCGGGCGAGATGGCCGATGGCCTGGGCCTCGCCGAAACGACACCGGGGCCGTTAATCATGGTCACCCAGTTCGTCGGCTACCTCGCCGCCTTCCGGGCGCCCGATCCTTTCAACCCTTTGCTGGCCGGAGTGCTGGGAGCGGTGTTGACCACGTGGGTCACCTTCGCGCCGTGCTTTCTGTGGATCTTCGCCTTCGCTCCCTGGATGGACCGGCTCCAGCGCTTGCCCGCGCTCAAAGGCGGGCTTGCCGGGGTGACGGCTGCGGTCGTGGGCGTGATCGCCAACCTGGCCTTGTGGTTCGCCCTCCATGTGCTGTTCGCGGTGGTCGATGCCGTGGCGATAGGACCTGTCGTGTTGCAGGTGCCCGAATGGGCCAGCTTTGACTGGCGCGCAGCGCTCATCGCAGCGGTCGCGGCGGCGCTGATCTTCCGGTTCAAGTGGGGTATCATCCGCACGCTTGGCGTGGCCGCGGCGATGGGCCTGGCGCTGGGGAGCCTGGCCTAACCAATCCCCCTCCCGCAAGCGGGAGGGGAGCTAACCCGCCCGTTCTTCCGGCACGACATTGTACCGCCGCACTTCCTCCTGGCTCAGGCAGTAGCGCGTGCTCGGATTGTCGGCGGTCTTTACCGCCTGCTGGCGGTACATGATGTCGGTCAGCAGCTTGCGGCTGACGCCCATGCGGATGAGGAAGTCGTTGTCCTCGCTCGCCAGCAAGGCACTCTGCTGCTCGATATCGGCAATCAGGCGCACGGTTTCGGCCGTGCCTTCCTCGGCCGCGAGATAGATCGCCTCCCGGTCGCCGGTGTGCGTGAACATGTGGACCATGAAGAACCCGCCGTCATCGACGAAGCGCCGGTCGCCGCCCATGAACAGGAAGTTGCAGGCGGAAAAGCAGGTCCAGCCGGCGGGGATGCGGGTCACCATGCCGGGGAACGAGCGGATGATCTTGCCGGCCTCGTTCCCCGCGCGGGCGTCACCCCCGCGCGAGCGCATCCAGATTTCGGCCAGCTGATCGTCCTTGTCGATCGCTTCCTTGAGCCGCTGGGGCAGCGTGGAATCGATGATCCCCTCGGCAACGAGAACGTGGGCCCCGTCAACTACGCGTGGCGTCAGGGCCATGGCCTTGGCCGGGCCCCAGTCGGGTTCGGCGGGACAAGTGGGATTATTCGGGTCGGTCGCTCCGGCCAGTAAGGTGAGTGCCGCGATTGCGGCCACGGGCCGGAGGAACCGCATCAGGCGACGATCGCGTATCTTACGGCAGGCGGGGTGCGGCACATGCGCTTGTCCGCGCGGGTCTCCTCGCCCTTGACGATCACGACGTCGGAAACGGTAATGCACTGGCGCCCGTCCGCGGCTGCGTCATCCCGCGCGACCACGGTCGAGCTACCGGACACGTCTTCCCGGGTGTTGGAAGTCCATTCCGATTTCGAGCCGACCTCCGCCGCGGTGGTCTCGTCGGCACTGCGGGTCGCCTCGACCGTCGCGTTGGCCGCCTGCTCCTGCTCCTTCGGGTCGAGCTTGCAGGCGATCGAGGCAGTGATGACGTCGGTGAAGGCGGCGACCGGGACGTAGGCGATCAATCCGCCTGCGCTGCCCGCCGCACTGCCCGCGATCGAGCCCAAGATCCCGCCGGCGACCCGCGAGCCGCTGCTGCGCGACTTGCCTTTGGGGCACCCGTTGCTGCTGCTGCTGTCGTCGCTCGAGCTCGCGGCCCGTGCCGCGCTGTTCAGGATGCCGCCGAACTGCGCCTGCACCGGGGCCGAAAGCGCTGCCAGCGCCAGCGCGTTTGCGGCGAACCCTGCGAAACGAAGTGGAGCGTCCATCAACCCTATCCCCAGACCGTGGGACCTTCCGGGGGAAGGGCGCCACCATGCGCATTCAGTCCGCGCAGCCCGAAAATTACGCGCCGCCGGAGGTGAGGTCAATTGCCGCCGGGAAGCTGTCCCAGCCAGGGGCTTGTTTAACCGGGGACTTTTGTGAGGAGTTCTTCCAGCCACACGTCGGCCACCGCATCGCTCGGCGCGCGCCAGTCCCCGCGCGGGCTCAACGCGCCGCCGGTGCTGACCTTCGGTCCGTTGGGGATCGCGCTACGCTTGAACTGGCTGAAGGCGAAGAAGCGCCGGACGAAACTCTCCAGCCAGCGCTTGATCGTGGCGAGGTCGTATTCGTTCTTCGCCGCCTCGGGAAAACCGGCGGGCCAGCCGCCGCGAGCCTTGTCGCGCCAGGCGTGCCAGGCGAGGAAGGCGACCTTGGAAGGGCGCTGGCCATAGCGGACCACATGATGCAGGTAGAAGTCGCTTAGCTCATAAGGTCCTATCTTTTGCTCCGTCGACTGGATTTCCCCATTCTCGCCCGGCGGGACCAGCTCGGGACTGATTTCCTGGCCCAGGATCGCCTCGAGGATCGCCTCGGTCGCCTTGTCGAACTGGTCCGTGCGCGTCACCCAGCGGATCAGGTACTGGATCAGCGTCTTGGGCACGCCCGAGTTGACGTTGTAGTGACTCATCTGGTCGCCGACGCCGTAAGTGCTCCAACCGAGTGCCACTTCGCTAAGGTCCCCGGTGCCGATGACGAAGCCATTGTGCTGGCCGGCCAGGCGGAACAGGTAATCGGTTCGCAGGCCTGCCTGCACGTTCTCGAACGTCACGTCGTAGACCGGCTCGCCCCTGCCGTAGGGGTGGCCGATATCCTCGAGCATCCGGGTCGCGGCCGGGCGGATATCGATCTCCTCGGCGGTAATGCCGAGTGCCTTCATCAGCTTCCAGGCGTTGGACTTGCTTCCTTCCGACGTGCCGAAGCCGGGCATGGTGTAGCCGCGGATCGTCGAGCGGGGCAGGCCGAGCCGATCACAAACCTTGGCGGCGACGATCAGGGCGTGAGTGGAATCGAGTCCGCCAGAGACGCCGATTACCATCGATCCCCCGGCGGTCTGTTCAAACCGGCGCATCAGGCCGTCGACCTGGATGTTGAACGCTTCGTAGCAGTCGTCGTCGAGCTTCGCGGGCCGGTTGGGGACGAACGGAAAACGGCGGATCGGGCGGATCAACCCGATGTCTCCAGCAGCGGGCCGGTGGTCGAAGCGCACTACGCGGAAGTGCTCTTCCGGGCGTCCGGCGGCTTCGGCGGAATCGTTGAAAGTCGGCAGGCGAAGGCGGTCGCCGAGAATGCGGTCGGTGTCGATGTCGGCGATCGCGAGTTCGGGCCGCAGCGCGAAGCGTTCACTTTCGGCCAGCAGGTCGCCGAGTTCGTAAATGACGCCCTGTCCGTCCCACGCCATGTCAGTCGTGCTCTCGCCATGTCCGGCAGCGGAATAGAGATAGGCGCTGGCGGTGCGGGCGCTCTGGGCGCGGCAGAGCAGGTGGCGCTCGTCGGCCTTGCCGATGACGATGTTGGAGGCGGAGAGGTTGGCAAGGATCGTCGCCCCGGCCAGGGCCCCGGCAGTAGAGGGTGGGTTGGCGGCCCAGAAATCCTCACAGATCTCGACGCAGAGCTTGAAGCCGGAAATCTGCTTGGAGGCGAACAACAGGTCGACGCCAAAGGGGACCTCTTCCTCGCCCACCTGGATCGACTGGCCGCGAATGCCGATGCCCGAGGCGAACCAGCGCTTTTCGTAGAACTCGCGATAATTGGGCAGATAGCTCTTGGGCACCGCGCCGAGCAGCTTGCCGTTCGCGACCGCCAGCGCGCAGTTATAGATGCGCCCGTTGTGCCGCAGTGGCGCGCCGATCAGCAGGACTGGGGACAGGCCTGAACTGGCCTTCGTAATCTCCACCACCGCCAGCTCCGCCGCGTCGAGCAGAGCGGACTGCATGTGCAAGTCGTCGATCGCGTAGGATGAGACGCACAGTTCGGGATAGACCAGCAAGTCGACATGCGCGGCATGGGCGCGACGGGCTTCCTCGATAATAGCGTCGCGGTTGAACGACACGTCGGCGGTGCGGACTTGCGGCGTGCTCGTGGCGGCGCGGACGAAGCCGTGGCTGTGCATGGCGTAGAACGGATGCCCGCGGTCCCCGCGTGTGCCGGTGGCAGGTTCGCTGTCGGAAGCGGGGAGCAGCCAGTCTTCGGGACGGCAGATGCCGAGTTCAGCCAGGCGCCGCTGCGCGGCGGCCCGGGGGATCTTGCCCTTGGCTTCCCAGCCGTACACGGTCCGGCTGGGCCATGGACCTGGCGCGCCATATCGTTCGCCGAACTCGCCTGCGGAGAGCGGCGGGACATGGGCTTCGCGCCACGCGCGTATCTTTTGACCGGCTTTATGCATGGCTCATTGGTATCCATAAGGGATACAAATTTCAAGTTATTCGCGCGACAAGCGCCGTTTTCATCATTTCAAGTGCGACCCGTAGCACGCCTAATCGGAGCTTCAGTCTCCCAATCGGACCATAATGCTCCGGCCGTGGCCAGACAGAGCTCCTTTACCCAACGCGGCCAGGCGAGCTGCCGCCGCATCCGCCTCTCCATCATGCCTCGCCCGGTTGCCTCCCTCAGCGACCTGGGGAAGACCTTATGCCGCTTCCTTGGTCTGCCCGATCGGCAGCTTGGCGTGAACTGTCGCTTTGCTCAGGTCGAGGCCGTAGAGTTTGGCCGCATTACCGCCGACGAGGCCGCGAACCACGTCGGGGTTCATGTGGCCCATGGTCTCGCCGATCGTGCGCACGCTGTTCGGCCAGATCGAGTCCGGGTGCGGGTAGTCGCTGGCCCAGAGCATGTTTTCCGGCCCCCAGAATTCGAGCAACCGCATCGCAGTCGGGCTTTGCTGGAAAGTGCCGTAGACCTGGCGCTGGAACACTTCGCTCGGCTTCATCTTGTGCGGGATGCCGCCCTTGTCGGTCCAGTAGTCGGCGCATTCCCACAGGCGATAGTGGCGATAGTCGAGCTCTTCGACGACCCACGGAACCCAGCCTATGCCGCTTTCGGCGATGACGATCTTGAGCTTGGGGTGACGCTCCAGGATGCCCCAGGCGAACAGGTCGACGAAGGGGTCGAGGAACTGTTCGATGAACATCTTGGCGTGAAGGAACGTCGCGCCGGGGCTGCCCTTGTACTTGTCGAATGCGTCGCCCGCCTTGGGGAATACGGTGACGTGGAAACTGAGGACGATGCCTGACTGTTCGAGCAAGTCGAACAGCGGCTCCCACCGCTTGTCTTCAAGGCGCGGCTCGGCGACGGCGATCTGCAGATTGGCCTGCCGCACGCCACCTTTCTTGGCGAGGCGCTGAAGCTCCTCGAAAGCCGCCTCGGGGTGCGGTGGGAGCATCGCTACGCCGATCAAGCGATCCGGGGCGACGCTGCAGAAGTCCTCGTAAAGCCAGTCGTTGTAGGCGGCGTAGCAGGCGCGCATGAACGCCTCGTCCTTGGTCTTGATCGAGGTAACCGGCCCGAACACCACGTGCGCCCACACGTTGTCGCGGTCCATGTCCTGCAACCGCAGGACTGGATTGCCGGCGCGCAGTTCGGTGAGGTCCTCGATCCCGCCGCGATCGTAAGCCGTCAGGATCGGCTTGGGCCCATCGCCGAACGGGCTGGGACCTTTCTTGCCCGACCAGAACCCCCAGCGTTCCCCGTCGGCAATCCAGGCAGCCGCTTGACCTTCGGGCGCCACGACGTGCGGTGCGCGCTCCCCCCATTTGGCCGACATGCGCTTCTGGAGCACGTCGGCAGGCAGCATATTGAGGTCGAGATGGTCGTCGCAGGAGACGAGGGCGGCTTCGATCATGGTACTCTCCGGATATCGTTAGCTTGCTAATAGAATAGCCCAGCCCGTTGGGCAATCCGCTAGCATGCAGTGCAATTACCGACGAGAACGAAAAAGGGCGCCCCCGAAGGAGGCGCCCGGTTCCCCTCCCGCTTCCGGGAGCGATTAGGGTGGGGTGTGTGAAGGGAGCGAGCTGGTTTTCGACAGGCCCGCCCCCGGCCCCTCCCGCAAGCGGGAGGGGGAAACTAAAGGCCTACCACTCCGCCGTCGTCGCGGGTGATCGCGACGATCGCCGAGCGCGGGCGCCCCGAGGCGGTGCCGCCCTGGCTTTGCGGCCAATGGCTGCTCGGAGCCGTGGGATCGCCGTTTTCGCCCGGGTGCTGGATGCCGACGAACAGTGTGCGGCCATCCGGGGTGGTGTCGACGCCGGTGAGCTCGCACTCCTTCGGCCCGACGAGGAAGCGCTTGAGCGTCGCAGGGGTGGCCGCAGCGCCGACCCGCGTCGCTTGGGTGGCGGTAGCGCCGCCGGTGCCGACATTGGTGATCGTCTTCGCGCCACCGTCGCCGACCGTTCCGGGAAGCGCGGCGAGCATCTGGTTGTTGGTCCGGTCGGTAAAGGCACCGTCGTCGGTCTGGATCCACAGCAGCGGCTTGACGAGACCAGCGGGGTTCTGCGGACGAGAAAACCACAGGCCGTCGGGGCTCGAGAAGTCATTGTCGGCGGTCAGGCCCGAGAGGTTGACGTTGTTCGGGTCCGCTTCGGCCGAGTCCGCGCCGAACAGATAGATGTCCCATGCAAAACCGGTCGCCGCCGGATCGTCGCCGTTCTCGCGCAGGCGAATGATGTGGCCGTTGGGATTGCCGAACTGGTTCGAAGCGCCCTTCGGATCGTTGAAGTGGCGTGGGTTGGCGGCGTCGGTCCCGGTGAGCGGGCGGCCGGCGGCGTTGTTGTTCGTCAGCGTGAGGTAGATCTCGCCGGTGGCATTGTTGGTCGCGGTCCATTCCGGTCGGTCCATCGGCGTGGCGCCGACGGCGTCCGCGGCGAGGCGGGCGTTGACCAGAATGTCGACCTGGCTGGCGAACACGTACTCCGGCTCGGCGCCCGTCACCGGACGGTTCGGTACGCTGCCGAACACCAGGGGAAGCCAGGCGCCGGTGCCATCGGCATTGAACTTGGCCGCATAAAGCGTGCCGTTGTCGAGATACTTGTCACCCACCGCGAGACGATCAGTCGCCTGCGCGTCGTTCGGATCCCAGTCGGTCGCCGAGACGAACTTGTAGAAATACTCGCGGCGGGAGTCGTCGCCGAGATAGACGGCGAACTTCTTGCCCGCCGTAAGCTTGCCCGGCCAGGCGCCTTCGTGGCCCATGCGGCCGAGCGCCGTGCGTTTGCGCGGAGCCTTGGTCGGATCGTAAGGGTCGATTTCTACCACCCAGCCGAACTGGTTGGGCTCGTTGCGGTAGTCGGCCAGGGCCGAGGCGCCGCTGGCCCGCGCGTCCCAGCGCCGGAACATCGGATCGGAGCCTGCGCTGGCCCAGGCGTAGTTGCCGGTGCTGCTGGTGACGCCATAACGACGCAGCGCGGTCAATTCGCGGGGCGTGCGTGCCCCGTCGTCGCCGCTGCGAAGGAAATAGCCGGCCCAGTTCTCCTCGCAAGTGAGGTTGGTGCCCCACAAAGTGTGGCCGTTAGAGCAGTTGTTGATCGTGCCGCGACCGGCGGTACCGTCGGTCGAGGCGACCGTCTTGAGAAAGTCGCTGCCGCGCACCGGTCCGTGGAATTCGTTCGGCGTGTTCGGCGTGATGCGACGGTTGAAGGCGCCGTCCTGCACCCAGGTCCAGGTGCGGTTGCCGGTGTCGCGGTACTCGGTCACGCTGACGCCGTGGGCTTCGATTTCCTTGATGGCTTCCGCCGCAGGGCGGGGACCACTGGAGACGTTGGTCGGACCGTTGGGATGGAGATACTGGACGTTCAGGTTCTCGTGATTCTGGACCATCAGGCCTCGGACCGAGCTGTTGTCGTCGCGCGTCCCGGTGGGGCTCAGACCGTACCAGTAGAGCGCGTCGCCGTGGTCGCCGATGCGCTGGGCGAAGTTGGTGTCGGTTCCGTCGTTGGCATAGGTCGCGACGCCGGCGGCAATAGGATCGCCGAGCCGGGTCATTACGGTGACTGAATAACCCGCGGGCACTGTCACGATGTCGTCGAGGTTCTTCGCAACCGCGTTAAAGCCGAGCACGGCCGGGCTCACAGTGACGGTGGTTTCGTCGGCCTTAGTGCCCAAGATGTCCGAAACCTGGAAGCGGAACACCAGGTCCGTGGCCGTGCTTACGGCTGGAGCGATGAAGCTCACCGTGCTGCCGGAGCCGATCAGATCGACTGGAGTTCCGGAAACCTGGCTCCATGACGGCGCCTTGGCCGTGGTAGAGGTGGCCGTGCCGGTCAGGGTGACGAGCCGTCCCGTGGTCGTCGCCGCGTCGTCGCCTGCGCTCACGGTGGTGCCGCCGCCGCCGAAGACGTCCTCATCGCAGGCCGCAAGCAGGCTCGTACCGAGCAACGCGGCGACCGTGGTCTTGAAGCCGCCGATCAAGGTGCCTCGACGCGAATAGCGCTCGGACACGATCGAGTTGAGGTGCCGGTTGTCGGTGAAGTTGGTATCGACGTCGCCGTCTGTATAGCCGCGCGTTACTTCAGTGCTCATGCGAGAATCCCCATGCGAGAAATTGCCAGTGAGCGGGGGACTATCGGGCCAATGTGACCTGCAGAGGCGATTCGGGTGGCTTTGTCGGGACGCGGTCGTGACGGCGCCGTCAAAAGGCGGTCATCAACCTGTAAGGCTTGAATTTAAAAGCGAAAAGGGCGCCCCCGAGGGGACGCCCTTCGCGCTGCGAATGTCATAGTTCGCGTCAGCGGCAGCGAAGCCCGCTGCTGTCGATTTCCTTGCCGATCAGGGCACCGCCGGCAGCGCCAAGAATGGTGCCGAGCGTGCGGCTCTGGCCGCCATCGAGAGCCCGGCCCAGCAGGGCGCCCGCTGCGCCGCCGATGATCAGGCCCGTCGTTCCGTTGTCGCGCTTGCAGTGGTACTGGCCGTCATTGCCCCGCCAGACGCGGTCGTTGGCAGTGAGGCGTCGCGGCTCCACATAGCGGCCGTGACGGTCATAGCGAGCGGCATCATGAGCCCGCTTGCCGTGAGCCGGCGCCCAAGGCGGAGGGTCGGCCATGGCAGGAGCAGCGGTTACCGCCATAGCGGCGGCTGCAAGGGCGAGCAGTGACTTACGCATCGTGCGAACCTTTCCGTCGTCATTATTCTTGCCTCAACAACGGTCAGTTTTGTTCATCGATCCCCAACGCCAGATGAACGGAATTGGTCCGGCGAAAGTTAGCGACGAGTTGCGGGTTTCACGCGGCAAGGCGTGAAGAGCGCTCGGAGCTGCGAGGGTATGTTGGAAGCCTGGGCCGTGGCCGATCGCGAGGCTATTTCTGCGGCGCGAATTCGCCTTGATGCGCTGGATGAGGGGCAGGATCGGGGGTTCTGAACTCGCCTTCGCCGAACCGGGCCTCGTCCTCGAGCATGTAGTTGCGGGTAATTGGCGTCGCCCGCCGGTTGCGAAGGTATTGTAGCTGGTAGACGATCATGCCTCCGTCGGTGAACATCGTCATCGAGGCGGCGAGGTAGAAGGCGTAGAGGCGCCAGAAGCGCTCGTCATACAGTTCCACGATCGTGTCGTGATTGGCTTTGAACCGCTCGTACCAGGCGTGAAGCGTGTAGGCGTAGTGCATCCGCAGCGCCTCGCAGTCGGCCATGATCAGCCGCGCGCGCTCGCTCGCCAGGATGATTTCCGACAAAGCCGGGAGGTAGCCGCCGGGGAAGATGTGCTTTTGCATGAAGCGGTCGGTCGTGCCCGGCCCGCCCATGCGGCCCATAGTATGGATCAGCGCCACGCCCTCGGGCGTCAGGAGGTCTCTCACTTTCGCGAAGAAGGTCGGAAAGAAGCGCGTCCCCAGATGCTCGAACATGCCGATCGAAACGACGCGGTCGAAGGGACCTTCGAGGTCGCGATAGTCCATCAGCTCGAATTTCACCCGGTCGGATACACCCGCCGCCTCGGCCCGCTCGCGCGCGAGGGACAACTGTTCCTCCGACAGCGTCACGCCCAGTACGTCCACGTCGGCCACCCGGTTGAGATACAGCGCGAGCCCGCCCCAGCCGCAGCCGATGTCGACCACGCGCTGGCCGGGCTGCAGATAGAGCTTGGCGGCGATGTGCGCCTTCTTGTCGAGTTGGGCCCGTTCGATCCTGTTCGAAGGATCGGTGAAGTACCCGCAACTGTATTGCATGTCCGGGTCGAGGAACTGGCGATAGAGGTCGTTGCCCACGTCGTAATGATGGGCGACGTTCTTCCGCGAGTTGACCTTGCGGTTGTAGGTGTTGAGCAGGTGCCGCAGGCGGCCGGTCTTCTTGAGGAACCCGGCCGACTTATCGAGCTCCTCCCAGCGGCGGTTGCGGCGAATGATCAGGCACAGGTCGATAATCTCGCCTTCGACCAGTTGCAGGCGGTCGTCCATCCAGGTTTCGGCAGTACCGAGAGCAGGATCCCGGGCGATTTCGAAAGCCGCCCTTCTGTCCTTGAGGCGCACGGTAACAGCCTTGAGCTCTGGGTCGGGAGAGCCGTAGCGGTACGTCTTCCCGTCAGGCCCGATAACTGTCAGCTCCCCGCGTTTCAGGAGCTTGCCCAGCATCTTGTCGAGCAGCCGCATTGCGGCAGAATATACGTAAAATTACGTCATTCAACCTAGAGAAGTGCGGCTCCTCACCCCAGCGCGGCTTGCTTTTCCTCGGCGAGGCGGTCGAGTTCCGCGCGGCTCTTCTTCTCGGCGGCGGTCTTCAACTGGCCACAGGCCGCGTCGATATCGCGCCCGCGCGGGGTCCGCACGGGGGCGGAGATGCCGGCCTCGAACACAATCTCGGAGAAGCGGCGGATCCGCTCGGGAGTCGAACATTCGTAGGGGGCGCCGGGCCAGGGGTTGAAGGGGATCAGGTTGACCTTGGCCGGCAGTTTGAAATGCTTGATCAGCCGGACCAGTTCGCGCGCGTCCTCGTCGCTGTCGTTCTTGTCCTTGAGCATCACGTATTCGAACGTGATGCGCCGGGCGTTCGAAGCGCCGGGATAGGCGGCGCAAGCTTCGAGCAGTTCCTCGATCCCGTACTTGCGGTTGATCGGGACGATCTCGTCACGCACTTCCTTGCTTACGGCGTGGAGGCTCACCGCGAGATTGACGCCGATCTCCTCACCGGCGCGGGCCATCATGGGCACCACGCCGCTGGTCGAAAGCGTGATGCGGCGCCGCGATAGGCCCAGGCCGTCGCCGTCCATCACCAGCTGCAGGGCGTCGCGGACGTTGTCGAAGTTATAGAGTGGCTCGCCCATCCCCATCATGACAATGTTCGTCAGCAAGCGGCCATCGGCGGTATATTCGGCCACCGTCTCTTCTTCGGGCACGTCCATCCGGCCCTTGGGCCATTCGCCCAGAGCATCGCGGGCAAGCATGACCTGGCCGACGATCTCTCCTGGCGTGAGATTGCGCACCAGCCGCATGGTGCCGGTGTGGCAGAAGCGGCAGTTGAGCGTGCAGCCTACCTGGCTGGAAACACACAGCGTCCCGCGATCCGCGTCGGGGATGAAGACCATCTCGAAGTCGTGGCCATCGGCGGTACGCAACAGCCACTTTCGGGTGCCGTCGGTGCTGTGCTGGGCCTCGATGATCTCCGGCCGCCCAATCACGAACCGTTCGGCGAGCCACGGGCGCATGGTCTTGGCAATGTCGGTCATTGCCTCGAACTCGGTCACGCCGCGGTGGTAGAGCCAGTGGAACACTTGCTTGGCCCGTAGCTTTGCCTGCCGCGCATCGAGCCCGGCTTCGGCGAACAATTCGGAAATCCTGTTCTTCGGCAGCCCGAGCAGATCCACGCGCCCGTCGGCGCGCGGAGTGATGTCGCGCGCGACGGGAACGGGATCGATCTGTCCCGGGATGGGCATCAGTGCGGTGTTGGACATTTGCCGCGCATATAGTGCGTGAGGGGCCGAAGGGCAAAGCCTCGCGCGAACGGCAAATCGCGCCACTCGTTCCTGCCGTTGGACGGGCGCGGATAACCGTTCGTCGAGGCAACTGTTGCCCAGAATCCTCAGGCTTTTCGTTGTGTTAGGTTCATGAAACCAGGTCGGGGGGAGCGCCATTCTACCGGTCCACGGCCAGTGTTGCCGTGGTTTGAAGTGAATGGAGCATAAAATGAAAAAGGGTTTCGCAGTCCTGCTCGCCGCCTCGACGGCAGCTTTCGCCATCCCCGCCGCGGCGCAGGAGGATTCGGCATTCTCCGGTCCGTGGGTGGCCGGTGTCGCAGGCTACGACATGAACAACGCCGGCAGCTCGCAGGACGACGGGGTTAACGTCGATCTCGACCAGAATGCCGAAGGCCTGGTCTATGGTGTGGGCGCAGGTTACGACATGGACCTGGGCAGCGTCGTGGTCGGCGCTGAAGCCGAGCTCACCGACTCAACGGCCGACTCCGACTATTCCGACCCGTACACCAACTTCGGGCTCGGCGCGGTCAACACCGGGCGCGACATCTACGTCGGCGCGCGCGTCGGCTTCAAGGCGACGCCGAGCACGCTGGTCTATGCGAAGGGCGGCTACACCAATGCGCGCTTCAACTTCATCGGCACCGACGGCACCACCAACTACGACCAGAACCTCGATACCGACGGCTGGCGTGTGGGTGCCGGTGTCGAACAGAAGCTCGGCAGCAATGCCTTCGCCAAGATCGAGTATCGCTACTCCAACTACAGCCGTGGCGAGATCGACTTCGAGGCGGACAATGTCGCCGACAGCGACCGCTTCGACATCGATACTGACCGTCACCAGGTCATGGCGGGCGTGGGCTGGCGCTTCTAACCCCTTACCGGGGTACGTCACGCGGGCCGGAGGGGAAACCTTCCGGCCCGTTTTTCTAGGTCAGTTTGGCACAACCCACCGTCGCGGCGTCCATCGCCGTGGCGGCGCCGGCGAGGTTGTAGCGATCGGTGAAGCGTCGTCCCGACAAGTCGCGGGCGCTCACACTCATGCTGGGCGCCGAGCGCATGGCCGCGACGATCGCCGCATCCATCTTGCGATCCTGCGCCCAGGCATCGCCGCCAGCGCCGGTAAGGTCGAACCGCTGGCCCGCAAGGGTGAGCGCAATCGCCTTATTGGCCGGAATCCGTCGTGACAGCCTGACGTGCAACTGGCTGCGCACCCCGCTCTTCGGCCAAGTGCCGATGCTGGCGAAAGCGGCTTGCGTCGGACGGTTCGCGCTATTGGAGCGGGCTTCGGCCAACGCCGCCGAAATCGCGTAGCAGCGTGGAACTTGCTGGTCGCGGAAAGCGCCCCAGTCGCCGAACACTCCGAGACTGTCCTTTGCGAGGGCAGGCGCGGCGAGGGCGACAACGGCAAGGAGACCCCACTTCAGGCCACGCATACCCGGCCCGCATGAATCCGAGGGGTGACAAGGGTGACGGCGTTCCGCGCCGCGGGCAGCACACGGGGCTCTTCAAATTCAGCCGACGAAAGTGCGCGGTCGGAACAGGGGTCAGCGTCAAGCGGGGCAGCCATGCGGCGAGCGATAGCAGGCAGGCGGCGAGTAGGAAAACGATCTGACGTGGCGGAGTAACGGATTGCGCAAATCCTCCTCGAGCTTGCTCGGGGAGGATCGGAGAGATGAGCCGCCCGCTACCTAGCCTTCGATAAAATCCAGCCACGCCACGACGTCGTTGTCGGTGGCAAGGAACAGGCCGGCCTGGACCTCCTCGGGCTGGTTCTCGGCGATCTGCATCGCTTCGCGCAGCGGGCCGTAGAACAGGGTTTCGGCCGCGCCGCCTTCGCTTTCGCCGTCGAGGAAATAGAGGCGCACGGTGGCTTCTTCGTATGTCGTGCGCATCAGTCGCGCTCCAGCTTCGCGCCGTCGAGTTGACGCGCTGCGCGAACCTTGTCGGCCATGGTTTGCATCTTGTCCGCTTTGCTCATGCCGAACTTGGCTCGGTTGGCCGACGCCTCGTTCGCCTTGTCCGAACGCTGCTTCGCCTTGCGTACGCTCCGCAGATTGACAAT
The DNA here is from genome assembly GCF_018599195.1 of Croceibacterium selenioxidans. Taxonomy (GTDB): domain Bacteria; phylum Pseudomonadota; class Alphaproteobacteria; order Sphingomonadales; family Sphingomonadaceae; genus Croceibacterium_A; species Croceibacterium_A selenioxidans. The sequence goes on from NZ_JAHFVK010000001.1 coordinate 711,774, forward strand.
CTCGGCCATCAGTTCGCCACCGGATAGTCGATCGCCACCACTTCCCATTCCTTCTCACCGGCGGGAAGGCGGACGGTGCGCAAGTCGCCCACCGCCGAGCCGCGCAGGGCGCGCGCGATGGGGGCGCTCCAGCCGATCTTCCCGGTCGAAGCATCCTGCTCGTCATCACCGACCAGGGTGAGGGTACGTTCGTTGTCGTCCTCGTCGGCGATGGTGATCGTGGCGCCGAACCAGACGCGCGCGCGGTCGGGGGCCTGGGCTGGGTCAATCACCCGGGCGGCCTTCATCCGGCGGGCGAGGTGGGCCAGTTCACGGTCGATCTCTCGCATGCGCTTGCGGCCGTAGAGGTAGTCGCCGTTCTCGCTGCGGTCCCCGTTGCCGGCCGCCCAGCTGACGATGGCGACGATCTCCGGCCGCTCGGTGCCGAGCAAGTGATCGTAGCGCGCCTTGAGTGCCGCGAGGCCCGTCGGGGTGATGAGGTTTTCGGCGGGCTTCATTGTTAGTCACGTACCCCGGAGGACCCGCTTCATCAATCTCCCCTCCCGCTGGCGGGAGGAGTCGGGGCGGGCCGGTCGGGCCAAGCGCTACACCGGCACACACCCACCCCTGACCCCTCCGGCCAGCGGGAGGGGGACTTAGCGCAGGAACTCGTTAATCGTGCGCGGACGGCCGTAGGTGGCCAGTTCCGGATGCAGCGCCTCGTAGACCACCGCGTTTTCGACCACGCGCTGGACGTAGTTGCGCGTCTCGAAGATGGGAATCCGCTCGATCCAGTCGACCCAGCCGATCGAGCCGGTACGTGGGTCGCCGTTTTGGCGCAGCCACTTGTTCACGTTCCCCGGTCCCGCGTTGTAGGCGGCGACGGCGAGGGGGTAGCTGCCGTAGGTGTTGAGCATCCGGCGGAAATAGCCGTTCCCGAGCATGATGTTGTACTGCTGGTCGGTCATCAGCGAGGCCGACATGTAGACCACCCCGAGTTTGCCGGCCTGTTCGCGTGCGGTGCCGGGCATCAGCTGCATCAGGCCCTGCGCACCGGCGTGGCTGACGCGGTAGTCGTCAAACTCGCTCTCCTGCCGGGAGATGGCGTGAACCATGGTCCAGTCCGCGCCTGACGGCGTCTGCACCACGGGGAAGCCCACGGTGGTGAAGCCGGTGAAGCCCTTTTCCGGGGCGGTGCGCCCGACAACGACCGCGAGTTCCGGAAGATGCAGATCGCGCGCCGCATCGCCGACGAGCTGGAGATCGACTTCGGTCTGGGCCTGGTTTGCGGCGGCGGTGTAGAACTTGCGCTTGGTCTGCCAGGTGTGCCCGCTGCTGGCGAGCGCGACCAGCGCCTGGTTGATCGGGCTGGCATAATAGGCGTCACGCTGAAGCTGCGTCGGCTGAGCGGGGACGCTGGCCGCATAGGCGGGAGGCGAGCGGCCAAGCTGTTCGAGTGCCAGCAGGCCGTAGAAATACTCCGGATACTGCGCCGCCATTTCGTAATAGCGGTTCGCCGCGGCCTGGTCCCCCGCCTGCCCGGCTGCGCGGCCGGCCCAGAAAAAGCCTTTCGACCGGGTTTGCGGTGTCTTGGCGGCGGCGCCGTAACGATAGAACAGCGCGGCGGCCGCGTTTCCGTCACCCAGGTACCAGAGCGCGTTGGTCCCGCCGAGCCACATCAGCGAGGTGTAGTCGTCGCGCAGCTTGTAGGGCCCGGTAACGATCTCGTTGATGTCGGCGAACGGTTCGGTCGCGCGTTGGGCGACCTGGACTGCCGTGTTGCCGCTCGTGAGCCGGGCGACGGTCAGATGCTCGGTGATCCAGGCCGTCGGGTCGAAGGGTTTCACGGAAAGGGGCGGATGCGAGGCCAGCATGGACACGGCCTCCTGGTCGCGTCCTTCCTGGCGCAGCTCGCGGCTGCGATTGTACAAGTATCCGGGATCGGTCGTCGCGGACCCGTCGGTGGTGTACCCGTCGCCTCCCTGCAGGATCGCCAGGCGCGCGGCGTAGATGTTGGCCTTTCCGGGCGAAACGTAGGGAAGCTGTTGCGCGGCGGCGTAGGCGTTACGTTGCCACAGCAGCGCATCCATGCGCGCGTCGTGGTCTTCGGGCGTGAAGCGGCTGCCGTAATTGCCGTAGAGGATCGCCAGCGCGCCATCGCTCATCTCGCCACCCCGCCACGCGGCACGGGCGGCGGCTTCGGCCTGATCGGGCCGAAGCGTAAGCATGGCCACGGCATATTGCGCGCGGCCGTTGTTGGTCACCGGAGGATAGCGGTCGAAGTAGGCGACCAGGCGTTCGGGGCTGACATAATCGTAGCCCAGCCGCGCCTCCGCATTGGCACGCAGCTTGTCTTCGTCGGGGAAGCCCGGATAGCTCAGCAGGAAGCCGGCATAGTCTTCAAAGGTATACTGCGGACTGGCCGCCAACTGTTCCCAGCGGCTGATGGCGTAAGACATTCCTCCCGTCTGCGCGACGAGGCTGCTGCGACCCTGATCCCATCCGGCTTGCGCGAAGGCATGGCCTGGGACTAGGGCGGCGGAAATCGTGAGGGCGGTGAAGAGAGCTTTGCTAACCATGCTGGACATCGTGGCAAGCGGCTCCTTATCAAGCGCTGAACGGTTTTATCCCTGCGGCAGCGCGACGCGCGCGGCCATTTCCGATTAGAATCCACGGCGGGAGCGGTGTAAATGTTTTCTGGCTCAATTCCGGCACTTGTCACCCCATTTCGTGAGGGGCAAGTGGACGAGGAAGCCTTCCGCCGGTTCGTCGACTGGCAGATCGAAAATGGCTCTTCGGCGCTGGTTCCCTGCGGGACCACCGGCGAAAGCGCAACGCTCGATAACGAGGAGCATCACAAGCTCATCGGCATTTGCGTCGAGCAGGCGTCCGGCCGAGTTCCGGTGATCGCCGGCTGCGGCAGCAACGATACCCGCACGGCGCTGTGGCATATGGAAGTGGCCAAGGACCTGGGCGCCGACGCCGCGCTGATGGTCGCCCCCTATTACAATCGCCCGAGCCAGGAAGGCCTGCTGGCGCATTTCTCCTTCCTCGCCGAAAGCTGCGACTTGCCGATCGTGCTCTACAACGTGCCCGGTCGCACGGTGACGGACCTGTTGCCGGCCACTGTGGTCGAGCTGGCCCGCAGGCACCCCGGCAAGATCGTCGGCATCAAGGACGCCAGCGGCGACCTCCAGCGCGCCACCCAGCACCGGCTCGGAGCCGGGCCGGACTTCTGCCAGCTCTCGGGTGACGACCCGCTGGCGCTGGCGGGCTATGTACTCGGCCAGGTCGGTTGCATCTCGGTCACCGCCAACGTCGCCCCCAAGCTCTCAGCGGAGCTCCACGCGGCTGCTGCGACGGGCGACTACGAGCGCGCGCGCAAGGTGCACGAAAAGCTGTTCCCGCTGCACAAGGCGCTGTTTGCCGACGCCAGCCCGTCGCCGACAAAGTATGCGCTCGCCAAGCTGCACAACTGGCTCACCGCCGACACCCGACTGCCGATCGCACCCTGCAGCGAAGCCGCACGCAAGGCGGTAGACGAGGCGTTGGAGATTGCCGGGCTGGGGTAGATCCTCGCCAAGCATTCTCCGCGCGGACCCAATCGGATGTTTTGCTAATACAGCGGTGAAGGATGCTCCCGCCCGAGCATCATCGCGCCATAGGTCTCCACCGCCGGCTGGGCGATGATCATGTGCTGGTTAAGCGTCAGGGCGTCGCGGGCGAGCCGTTCCAGCACCGAGCCTTGAAAGATCACGTTGGCTCCGATCAGGTCGAACGACTGGCGGGTGACGTCCGCCGCCATGCGGAACGAATTGACGTTGGCGAGGGCGAGGCGACCTTTGGTTTCGACCTTGGGAGAGCCAGTCACGAGCTCGGCCCAGAACTCTTCTGCCGCACGGTGGAGGAAGGCATGGGCCGCACCCCAGGCGGTCTCGGCCCGGGCGACAGCCTCGCGGACCTGGGCGATCTCGCCCATGGGGCGGGGTGGGATGCCGGCCTTGCGGGTTGCGATCAGGGCTTTGACCTCGTCGATAGCACGCCGGGCGGTGCCGAGCGGGACGGCGGCCATGGTCGTCACCCAGTTGAAGCCGCTCGAATAGAGCGGCTCGCGCCCGGCGAACATCGCCTCCTCTATCCGCAAGGCCTGGTCCTCGGGAATAAATACGGGTGCCGCGCGGTAGTGATTGCTGCCGCTGCCGCGTAGCCCGTGGGTGTGCCAGGTGTCCTCGATCACCAACTGATCCGCGCGGCAGAAGGCCAGGCGGCCTTCGGGGATACCGTTGGGGCCGGTCACGGGTTCGCCGTTCTCGAACAGGGCGCCCCCGCTCATCACGACATCCGCGTGCGTCACTCCGCTGCCGAACGGAAAGCGGCCGGTAAGGAGGTAGCCGCCCTCGACCCGCTCGAGCCGGCCATGCGCAGTGGTGAACTGACCGGCGGTGATCATGTCCGGATCGGGTAGAAGTCGGGCCGAGGCGGTCGCAGGCAGGAACTCGGCGAGCAAACCGCTGTCGGCGCCGATCTTGACGCACCAGCCGACCGAGGGATCGGCGTGGGCGAGCACTTCCATCACCTGCAACTGCTGCGGCAAGCTCATTTGCGGCCCGCCCTTGGCGCGCGATCGAGCCATGCGGAAGAAGCCGGCCTTGCGCAGGTCGGCCACGAGATCGTCCGGCAGCCGGCGCAGCGCCTCGATCTCTTCGGACCGTGCCGCAATCGACGGCGCCATGTCGCGGGCGTTCTGCAGGATGCGTTCGGCGGTCAGCGAACCGGCATCGGCGGAACTTAAGGCTGTCGCCATCGCTTTCCCTTCGGTAACCGGTTCTCTCCCGCGCCGATGTGTAGGAGCGGTCGGATAGTCTCGTCCAGCCCCGGGAACGGAGGACTGACCCATGCGCAAATTTTCGACGATCCTGGCTGCCGGCGCGATGGCGCTATGTACGTCCGGCTATGCCAGTCAGCCGCAAGCCGCCGCGCCCCCGGTGGATTCCGGAGCGGGGGCCGAACAGCGAGTTGAGCTGTCAAACTTCGACTTCAACCCGAAGGAAATCCGTCTGCAGGCTGGGCACCCCTACGCCCTCGTGGTGGCGAACCTGGCATCGGGAGGACACAACTTCACCGCGAAGGAATTTTTCGCGGCGGCCCGGATCGAGCCCGCTGACACCGCGCTGGTCACTGACGGCGAAATCGAGGTTCCGGCCATGTCGACGCGCACGGTGCATCTCGTGCCTGCAGCCGGTTCCTACAAGCTCGTGTGTACCCACGCCGGCCATGCCTTCCTGGGCATGAAAGGCAAGATCGTCGTCGAATAACCGCTTCAGGCAGTGCCCTTGCGGCGCCGGGTATCCCAACCCTTGCGCGCCGCGGCGGAACGCTGCTCGGCAGATCCGGACTTATGGGCCCGGCCCCCGCGCGAGGACGACACGTGCGTGTCCTTCTTGCCCCGGCCGGAACCGGACTTGTTGCCACCACCGCTCTCCTTGTTGACGGTCGCCCAGGCGCGGCCCTTGGCCTCTTTTTCCGACACGCCCCGGTCTTCGTAACCCTCGGCGATATGCTCGGCCTTGCGCTTCTGCTTGTCGGTGTACTTGTCCTTGTCTCCTTGGGGCATTGTGCGACTCCTAGTATGCCCGTCCCGCTCCCGACCAAATTGCGGACAGGAGCAGGGTTCCAAGTTTAAGGTAAGGCAAGCATTCGACGAATGGAGTTTTGCCAGGAAGGGGGTTCCGCTCCTTCGGCGTAGTGCCTACATGCGCGGGCTCATGGCCCGACCCAAACCCTCCACGTTCGACAAAGCGAAGACCGTCGCCGAGAACCGGCGCGCGCGGTTCGAGTATTTTATCGAGGATGTCTTCGAAGCCGGAATCGCCCTTTCGGGTACCGAGGTGAAATCGCTGCGCTTCGGGGAAGGCACGATTGCCGAATCCTACGCCGACCTACGGGACGGAGAGGCATGGCTAATCAACGCCAACATCCCCGAGTTCAGCCACGGTAACCGCTTCAACCACGAGCCGAAAAGGCCGCGCAAGCTGCTGCTCCACGAGCGCGAGATCGAGAAGATGATCGGCGCGGTCGAGCGCAAGGGCATGACGCTGATCCCGCTGTCGGTCTATTTCAATTCGCGCGGGCGAGCGAAAGTCGAGCTGGCGCTGGCCAAGGGCAAGCAGACCCACGACAAACGGCAGACGATCAAGGACCGCGACTGGAAGCGCGACAAGGCGCGCCTCATGCGTGATCGCGGTTAAGGCCGCCGTGCGGTCGGCCTGCACTACCGGCTCGGCGCAAATCGCCCTGATCTATCCGATAGCCCGCTTGCAAGCGGCGGGCAGGCCGCGCAAGGCGGGGTGGGATCATGGCTAACTTCCGATCAAAGACTTTCCTGTCCGACTGGCTGCGCGAAAACATGCCCACGCGCCAGCAGATGGAGAGTAACCGCTTCATCCGTCCGTTCGCTCATCGGGTGCTGCGTTCGGAGTTGTGGCGGTTTACCCGCCGTTCGGTGCCGCGGGGCGTCGCGCTGGGGATGCTCGTCGGGGTCATTGTTCCCTTCGCCCAGATCCTGTTCGCGGCCTTGCTTAGCACGACGGTGAAGGCGAACGTCCCGGTTGCCGCGCTCACGACCTTTGTGACCAATCCGTTCACGACCCCTGCCATCTGGGTCGCCGCCTACTGGATCGGCAGCTGGATGTTGCGGGTCGACGCGGCGACGATCGTCGCCCCGGTCAACACCGCCATCGAGGAGACAGAGCTGCAGCAGTTCCTCGAATGGCTGACAGGTGCGACCATGGTCACGGCCTTCGGGCTGGTGATCATCGCGATCGTCTCGGCCGCCATTTCTTATCTCATGGCCGTCTTTCTCTGGCGCTGGTGGATCGCGCGCAAGTGGACCCGCCGCAAGGCTCGCCGTGTCGAGGAAGCGGCCGTCAGGGGATGAAGGGCGTGGCAGGAAAGATGGGCAAGGGCCCCGCAACCAGCCCCTTGGTTGATTCACTCGCGGTCGCGGCGGCGGTGCTCGCAAGCATCGCCCTGATCCAGCTGGTGACCGGCAGCGCGCTCGTAACCGTGGCTTATGCCGGCGGACTCGGAGTGCTGGGCTTGATCGCCTTTTCGGCCGCTCGCCGGCGACCGGCTGCCGCGTTGGCGGCAGAGGCGGGAGTGCCAGATTGGTCGGTGACGGTCGCCGCCATCGAGCAGGCGGGCGTCGCCGTCGCCATCACCGACCGGGCCAACCGGCTGGTCTGCGCCAACGCCGCGTTCGAGCTGTGGTTCGGATCCTCCTACGCACCGCCTCGCCTTCCGGTCGACGGCGCCTCGGCCGACCAGCTGGCCCGCGCCGCCCATGTGGCCTGGCGCGAGGGCGAAAGCGGTGAGGTCACGATCGCCGACGAAAGCCACGCGTGGACCGCGGTTATCCAGCGCGTGGGCCGTGGCGACGAGTACCTCATCTGGCGCTTCACGCCGATAACCCGGACCGAGCCGCTCGCCGGAATCGGCAAGTACATCACGGGCACCTTCGGCAAGATCTTGAGCGCGGCCGGCATCGAAGTCGCTCTGGTCGGACCAGACGGCGCCATCCGCGCCTGCAACCAGGGCTTTGCGCGTCGCGCCGCGGGCGACGAGAACGCGAGCATGGCGGGGCAGGACTTCGTCACGTTGCTGCGCTCGGACGAGCGCGACCGCATCTACTTCGCGCGGGAGGGCCGCAAGGGCTCCCCGCAAACACTCGTCAGCGTGCCGCTCGCCGACCCCGAGGTGGGCGCCAAGGCGGGCGATGCCCCATCGCTGATGATGATGTTCGACGCGGGCATCGGCCTCGGCGGTTGGGGCGGAGAGACGCGTGGACAGGGCGTGCAGCTTCAGTCCCTCCTCGAACAGCTTCCGCTGGGCCTGGCGATGACCGACCGCGACGGTCATTTCCTGTTCGCCAATCCCGCTTTCCGCCGCGCGGCCGGTGTCGAAGACGGCAAGCTGCCGCCTTATCCTTCCGACCTGGTGGTAAGGCAGGACAAGACCGCGATGTCGGACGCGGTGCGACGCTTCGGGCAGGGCCCGGCTTCGAGCGGCGATATCGCGGTACGCTTGCGCTCGGAACCGGACGAACCGGTCTCGCTCGGCCTCGCCGGGGTGCGCGGCATGGGGGAGGCGGCGGTCTTGCTGAGCCTTGCCGATACCACCGAGGAAACCCGCCTCAAGCGGCAGGTCGCGCAGCAAACCAAGATGCAGGCGATCGGTCAGTTGGCCGGAGGCGTGGCGCATGACTTCAACAACGTGCTCACGGCGATCATCGGCTACTGCGACCTCATGCTGCTGCGCCACACGCCTGGCGACAGCGACTACGACGACATCCAGCAGATCAAGGCCAACTCCAACCGCGCCGCCTCGCTGACGCGTCACCTGCTGGCTTTCAGCCGCCAACAGACGTTGCAGCCCGAAGTCATCCAGCTGCCCGATGTGATCTCGGAAGTCAGCCAGCTGCTCAAGCGGCTGCTCGGCGCGCGTATCACGCTCAAGACGCAGCACGCCCGTGACCTGGGAGCGATCCGGGCCGATCCGCGTCAGCTGGAGCAGGTCATCGTCAACCTCGCCGTCAACGCGCGTGACGCGATCCAGGCGCGTGGCGGCGAACAGGCGACAGGCACGCTCTCGTTCAGCACCCGCCGTGTGGCGGCGCACGACGTGCGGCGCATGGGGTCGGAGATCATCCCCTCGGGCGATTATACCGTGCTGATTGCCGAGGATACCGGCGGCGGTATTCCGCAACCGGCCTTGAGCAAGATCTTCGAGCCGTTCTTCACGACGAAGGAACTGGGCAAGGGTACGGGCCTCGGCCTCTCGACCGTTTACGGCATCATCAAGCAGTCGGGCGGGTTCATCTTCGCCGACAACGCCGTCAATCCCGATCGTAGCGTCCGGGGCGCCCGGTTCACCATCTACCTGCCGGTCTATCACGCGACCGAGGAAGAGCTGAAACGGGCCGAGACGCTCGAAGAAGCCAGTGAATGGTCGGGCGGTGGGCGAATCCTGCTGGTCGAGGACGAGGACATGGTCCGCGCGGTGGCCGAACGCGCGCTGACGCGGCAGGGCTATACCGTGGTTACGGCGTCTGACGGTGACATTGGCGTCGAGGCCGTGCGCAAGAATCCCGACTTCGACCTCGTGGTGAGCGACGTGGTCATGCCGAGCCTCGACGGCCCGGCCATGGCGCGCGAAATTCGCCAGCTCGTCCCGGGGATGCCGATACTCTTCATGTCGGGATATGCCGAAGAGCAGTTGCGTCGAGAGATCGACATGGACGGCATGCACTTCATCGCCAAGCCCTTCAGCGTCGCCCAGATCGCGGCGAAGGTGGGCCAGGTGCTGCGCCTGAGTTCGGCATCCACGCAGCGGAGGCCGGCGTCGGGCGGGAGCCAGATTTCGCCCAATCGTTGACGGTCGATCGCTTCGTCGTTCATTCACCACGTGTTAACGCGCGTGTTACACTATAACATGAACGAGCTTCATGGGAGAACCTGCATGTCCCTGCGCACTGTCCTGGCGATCACCACCGCAGCCTTGATTTCCCCGATCGCTTCAGTCGAGGCGCAGACTCCCACCGATCCAGACGCGACCGCGCAGGGCGACGTGGCGGTGACGATCTACCAGTCGGGCAACTCCCTGGTGCAGGACGTGCGCCAGCTGGCGATCGCGTCGGGCCGCAACACGATCGCGTTTCCGGACGTTTCGGCGCAGATCAGACCCGAGACGCTGAGCTTTTCCGCCGCAGGCACCACGATCGTCGAACAGAACTTCGATTTCGATCTGCTCACTCCCCAAAAGCTGATGGAGAAGGCCATCGGTCAGACGGTCACTCTTCTGCGGACCAATCCCGCGACCGGTCAGGAAACGCGCGAACGGGCGACGGTCCTCTCGACAGCCGGCGGGGTGGTCATTCAGATCGGCGACCGGATCGAGGTTCTGCGCGACGATGGCCTGCCTGTCCGGGTCATTTTCGATCGCGTTCCGCCCAACCTCCGCGCCCGCCCCACGTTGTCGGTAACGCTTGAGAGCGACCGGGGCGGCTCGCGCCCCGCCTCCATCCGCTACCTGACCCAGGGTCTCGGCTGGTCGTCCGACTATGTCGCGCTCTACGACGAGGGCAAGGGAACTATCGACATGCAGGGCTGGGTCACGCTGTCGAACAGCACGGGCACGACCTTCCATTCGGCCAACACGCTGCTCGTCGCGGGTAATCCGAACATGGCGAGCCAGTCTCGCGGCTACGGCGGCCGCGTGGCGCCGCCACAGCCCGGCCGCTCGATGGTTCCCGGAACCGAGACGGCCGACCGCGAGCGGCTTGGCGACTTCTATCTCTATCCCATCGCCGAGCGGACCACGATTGCCAACAACCAGACCAAGCAGGTCAGCTTCCTCGACGTCCAGGGAGTGGCGGCGCGCAAGGTCTACGGGCGCACAGTGGGGTGGTTGAGCTCCGACGATGCACCGGTCAACGTCCAGAGCCAGATTGCCTTCTCCTCCTCGCGCAACGGTGGCTTGGGCGATGCTTTGCCCGCCGGTACCGTGCGCTTCTACCAGCGCGACCGGACGGGCAATCCGCAATTCATCGGCGAGAACGCCATCGGGCACACGCCGATGGGCAGCGAGCTGACCCTGGCGACCGGCGACGCGTTCGACGTGTCCGTCCAGGCCGAAGTCGAGAGCCGCGACAAGATCACCTCCGCCGACTACGAGCGCAGCGCTCGCTATCGCGTGACCATCAATGGCGAGGACGTGCGCACCGTTCAGATCGACCGGACCGTCGACTATTGGCGCACGACCATGCGCTATACCTTCACCAACGCCAAATCGACGCCGGTCGAAGTCGAACTGGTGCAGGGCGGGCTCGACTACGGGTGGTGGGCCCGCGATTTCCGCGTGGTCAGCGAGGATGTGCCGGGCGTCCAGCTCAACGCCGACCGCCGCAAGTACGTGGTGACCGTGCCCGCCAACGGAAAGCGCGAAGTGCGCGTCACTTACGAGACCCGGTACTGAGGAGGCGCGGCCATGCGCTGTTCCTTCTGGAGATCGAGCTGGGCCGCCCTGGCGCTCGTGGCCTCGCCGGCTGTCGCCCGCGAGACGGTGGAAGCTTCGGCCCCTTACGACCTCGCGGTCACCCTCTATCGCGACCCGGACCGCTCGCCGAGCGATGCCATGGATCGCGATTGGCCGCGCGGCTTTGCGATGATCACCGAGACCCGGCAGGTCACGCTCCCTCCTGGCGAGTCCACGATCCGCTTCACCGGGGTCGCAGAGGGCATGGTAGCGGTGAGCGCAATCGTGACCGGCTTGCCCGGCGGCACGATCGAGAAGAACCGCAACGCCGACTTGCTAAGCCCAGCGTCGTTGATCGACGGGACGCTTGGGAACCGCGTGACCATCACCCGGACCAACCCGGCGACTGGGCAGGTGGTGCCGGAATCCGCGATTGTCCGCACTCGGGCCGATGGTGGGCTGGTCCTGCAGACCGCGCAGGGCTTCGAAGCGGTGCGCTGTTCGGGGCTGCCCGAAAGCCTGGCCTTCGATCGGATACCTACCGGACTCTCGGCTCAGCCCGTCTACAGTGTCGACACCCTCAGCCCGTCGGGCGGCACCTACACGGTCGAGCTGACCTACCTCGCCTGGGGCTTCGATTGGCAGGCTAACTACGTCGCGACCTTGCAGGAAGGCTGGCAGGGCGACGCGATGAAGCTGCGGCTGATGAGCTGGCTGACGCTGCTCAACGACAACGGCCAGAGCTTCCCAGACGCCGAGCTGCTTGTGGTGGCCGGCAAACTGAACGTCGTGAGCGATTTCGAGGCTTTGTCCGATCCGCCGAGAGCGCGGCCCTTGCGGCTTACCTGTTATCCGTTCGGCAGCACCGCGGCCGGTTCGCCGGTGTCCGACCTCTTCCCACCGCCAGCTCCGCCGCCGGCGCCCATGATGAGAGCGCCAAGCGCGGCGATGTATGAATCCGCCGATGCCATTGTGGTTACCGGTTCGCGGGTCATGAAAGCCGAAGAGGAAGCGCTAGGCGACCTCAAGCTCTACCGCGTGCCGGTGCCGGTGACGGTGTCGGCGAAGGGGCTGAAACAAGTGGCGTTCCTCGACCAGGACAGCGTTGAAGGAAAGTTCCTCTATCGGACCGATTGTTCCCCTTGGTCCCTCCGGGACGAACCGGTTCGGGCCTCGATGCTGCTGGTTACCGTGAACGATCGAAAGCACGGGCTCGGGATGGCCCTGCCCATGGGCGGCGTGGCGGTGTTCGAACCCTCGGCCTTTGGCGAGCAACTGGTCGCGGAGGAGAACATTCGCGACTACGCGATCGGACAGGATATCGAAATCAATCTCGGTGAAAGCAGCCAGGTCTTCGCCCAGTGCGAGCGCCTGGCGGACTTCGACCTGGATGAGGACCGCGCGCGCTGGTCGCCCATGCGGACGACCCTCACCAATGCTAACACCAACCCGGTCAAAGTCCGCGTCGCTCTCGGGCCGTCGGGAACCTGGCGCCAGCGTGGCATCAAGGGGACGCGAGTCAAGGACGGGCAGGTGATTGTCGAGGTCACGGTGCCCGGAAACGGCACCCGCGAACTGAACTGGAACGTGCGTCCGGCGGGCGAGGTCTGATCTTAATCGGGCGAAAGCGTAAAGCCCCCCGAACCGTCGGGCCAAGGCGTAAATTCCAGACTCGTTACCATTATCGAAACCATGCGACTTAACCGAAGCGAAGCGCGTCATCCCTTAAACCGGACACCGGGTAACAGGGTCTTGCAATGCTTCGCGTCTATTCCTGCATCGTTCAGGATCACGATCTGCGCCTCCTTCTGGTGGCGGGGATCATTTGCCTTGCATCCTCCTGTATTGCCTTCGCCGCTTTTGAGCAGGCGGAACGGGACAGCTCGCGCAAGCTGTTGTGGACCTTGCTCGCCGCCGTAGTCGCCGGCCTCGGCACCTGGGCGACGCATTTCGTCGCCGTGCTCGCCTTCAAGCCCGACCTTCCGATGGGCTACGAACTCTCGACCACTCTGCTTTCCGTGGCCGCGGCTATCTTCGTCTCCGGCATCGGCTGGTCCGTCGCACAGGGAAGGCGTCGCGTTGGCGCAGTCGTCGGAGGGGCGATCGTCGGTGCGGGCGTGGGCGCCATGCATTACATCGGCATGGCCGCGGTCGAAGTCGCCGGGTTCATCGTCTGGGACCGCGAACTCGCGGTGGCCTCGGTGGCGTTGGGCATGGTCCTTGGCGCCTGCTCTATGTGGGCGGGTCAAAGCGCATCCGCCGTCAGAAAGGCGGCGCCTCTCCTGCTCACGCTGGCCATTTGCGGCCTGCACTTCACCGCCATGGCTGCGGCCTCGATCTACCCCAGCAACGCCATGACCGTGCCAAGCAGTTCGGTCGACAGCAGTACGCTCGCGATCGTCATCACGGCGGGCGTCATGCTGATCTTTGGCGCGGGCTTCGGCGTCATCCTTTTCGAGCGTCGGCTGGCTCGGGCCCAGTTCGCCGAGGCTGAGCACCGCGCGGCCCTGGCGGACGAGATACTTGTCGGTGCCCTCGAGCGAGAGGCGCTGACGGCCAAGCTCGAGCGCGAGGTGACGATCAGCAGCGCGGCGCTCGAGAACATGGCCCAGGGCCTCTCGATGTACGACGAGCATAACCGGCTGGTCCGCTTCAATCAGAAGTACGCGGAACTCTACGGAATCCCCGAACACCTGCTTGCGCCCGGAACGGCCGCTCCGGACATTCTTCACCATCTGGTCGGAGCCGGTCTCTTTCCTCAGTCGGTCGAGTTCTACGCGGAACTGCTTGGGGTGCTGGTCGAAGAGGGCGGCAGCCACGAAATTGAACTGTCAGACGGTCGGATCATCGAGATCTTTGTGCAGCCTGCCCCGATGGGCGCCTGGGTTGCGACGCATGAAGACGTGACAGAAGCGCGCCGTTCCGCCGATCGAATCACCTACCTCGCGCAGCACGACACCTTGACCGGACTGCCAAACCGGTCGGCTTTCGCCGAAAACCTGTCGGCCGCCGTCGGAGAAGCCCGGGACGGTTGCGGCCTCGCGGTGCTCACGATCGACCTGGACCGGTTCAAGGAGGTCAACGACACGCTCGGCCACCCGTTCGGTGACCGCATTCTCGAGCAGGCTGCGGCCCGGCTGCGCCAGGTTGTCGGGCCGGACGACATTCTCACCAGGCTGGGCGGAGACGAATTCGCCGTGATCCAGAGCGGCACGCCCGATGCCGAGGCGGCTTCGGCTTTGGCTGCCCGGATCGTCGCCGCGATCGAGGAGCCCTTCAGGTTTGACGGTCATACCGTGGTGATCGGCGGCAGCATCGGCATCAGCCTCGGTCCGCGCGACGGCCGGAGCGCCGACGAACTGCTCAAGAAGAGCGACCTCGCGCTCTACCGGGCCAAGGAAGAGAACCGCGGCAGCTTCCGGTTCTTTGAGGCCGGAATGGATGCTCGGATGCAGGAACGCCGCCAGCTGGAGGCGGAACTGCGCATCGCGATCGAACAAGGGCAGTTCGAAGTCCACTACCAGCCGCTGCTCGACACTGGTACCGGCCGCATTGCCAGCTTCGAAGCGCTGGTCCGCTGGAACCATCCCCTGCGCGGACTCGTCCAGCCGGTCGAGTTCATCCCGATCGCCGAAGAGAGCAACCTGATCATCCCGATCGGCGAATGGGTCTTGCGCCAGGCCTGCCGCGACGCGCGCGACTGGCCGGAGGACGTGAAGGTGGGCGTCAACCTCTCGCCGGCCCAGTTCAAGCGCGGCGACCTGATAACCGTGACGCTCTCCGCCCTCAGCAACGCGGAACTGGCCCCCAGCCGTCTGGAGCTGGAGATCACCGAGTCTGTCCTGTTGCATGACGAGGCCTGGGTCCGGTCGATCCTCGAACGTCTGAGTGCGCTCGGGGTGGGTATCGCGATGGACGATTTCGGCACCGGCTATTCGAGCCTCAGTTATCTGCGGACCTTCCCGTTCGACCGGATCAAGATCGACCGCAGCTTCGTCGCCGATCTGGTCAAGGCCGGTGATTCGCTGGCGATCGTCCAGGCCACCATTCAGCTCTCGCAGAAGCTCGGCATGGAGACGACGGCCGAGGGAGTCGAAACCCAGGAACAGCTCGCGATCCTGGCGGGCGAGGGGTGTACTCACGTCCAGGGTTTCCTCATCGGCCACCCGGTACGCGCGGAAGAGGCGCGGCAATTGGTGACCCCACAAGCGCCCCGTAAGCGAGCCGCTCGCTAACGCTCTGAAATCGCTGGATCTCAAAAAGTTTTGTTCCGCTCTTGTTCTTATGGAACAAATCGGATACGAAAGCGTCAGTGAGGAAATGTCCTGCAACTCTAGGCAACTGACGGAGGCCATGTCATGGCGGCGGAACTGAAGCTGGTAGGAAAGGAGTCCAACGTGGACCGTCAGAAAGCGCTCGAAGCTGCGCTCGCGCAGATCGATCGCGCATTCGGCAAGGGCTCGGCGATGAAGCTGGGCCAGAAGGAAACCATGCAGGTCGAAGCGATTTCGACCGGTTCGCTCGGGCTCGACATCGCGCTCGGTGTAGGCGGGCTGCCGCGGGGCCGGGTGATCGAAGTCTACGGTCCGGAAAGCTCCGGCAAGACCACGCTCGCGCTGCACGTCATTGCGGAAGCACAGAAAGGCGGTGGCACGGCGGCCTTCGTCGATGCAGAGCATGCGCTCGATCCGGTCTATGCCAAGAAGCTGGGTGTCGACATTGATGAATTGATCGTTTCGCAGCCCGACACTGGGGAGCAGGCGCTGGAGATCGTGGATACGCTCGTGCGTTCGAACGCGATCGACGTGCTGGTGGTCGACTCGGTGGCCGCGCTGGTGCCGCGGGCGGAAATCGAAGGCGAGATGGGCGATTCGCACGTCGGCCTCCAGGCCCGCCTGATGAGCCAGTCACTGCGTAAGCTGACCGGTTCGATCAGCCGCTCGCGCTGCATGGTGATCTTCATCAACCAGCTGCGCATGAAGATCGGCGTGATGTACGGCAATCCGGAAACCACGACCGGCGGAAACGCGCTGAAGTTCTATGCCAGCGTTCGCCTCGACATCCGCCGCACCGGGCAGATCAAGGAGCGCGACGAAATCATCGGCAACGCCACGCGCGTGAAGGTGGTGAAGAACAAGGTCGCTCCGCCGTTCAAGCAGGTCGAATTCGACATAATGTACGGCGAAGGCATCTCGAAGATCGGTGAGATCCTCGACCTTGGCGTCAAGGCGGGCATCGTCGAGAAATCGGGCAGCTGGTTCTCCTACGACAGCATTCGCATCGGCCAGGGCCGGGAGAACGCCAAGCAGTATCTCAAGGACAATCCCGAAGTTTGCGACAGGCTGGAAGCTGCGATCCGCAGCCGCACCGACCAGGTCGCCGAGGAGATGATGTCGGGTCCGGACGCGGACGACGATATCTGATCCTCTAGAGGCGCCACTCGTTCGCGGATTGGCGCTTCCGGAACCGGAGCCGGCACGGTCGACCCTACGGGGCCCGCGCCGGCTTCTTCGCATTCGATTTAAGTTAGCCTATCACCGCGTTGCGACGGTAGCCTGATGATAGGACAGCGAATGCAAACGAACGGCGCGACGGTCGGAGGAGACGAGTGGAAGGGCCGGACCGGCGATAGCTGGGCCGCGGAATGGAAGCGCACTGATCGTAGTTTCGGGGTCTTGACCGAACGCTTGCTTCAACGGGCTCGCAATCTTGCCTGCGATGTGGTGCTGGATATCGGCTGCGGAGCAGGAGAACTCTCGCTGGCACTAGCTCGCATGCGTGCCGATACCAGGGTTACCGGTGTCGATATTTCGCCGCAGCTTCTCGAGATCGCGAGAGATCGTGCTCGCAACCTTGGCAATGTCACGTTCGAACTTGCCGATGCAGGCGTCTGGCAGCCCGGAGAATCACTGGCCCCCGATTTGCTCGTCTCGCGTCACGGGGTCATGTTTTTTGACGACCCGGTTGCCGCCTTTACTCATCTTCGCGGCATTGCGGCGCCGGATGCCGACCTCCTGTTTTCCTGTTTCCGCACCTGGGAAGAGAACCCTGTCTTCCGCAGCGTCACTCGGCTGCTCCCGATCGAGGTCCCTCCACCCGCCCCCGGCGCGCCCGGGCCCTTCGCCTTTAGCGATCGCACTTACGTCGAAGGCGTTCTCACGGCGGCCGGATGGCGAAACGTCGCGTTCGAACCCTATGATTTTGCGATGATAGTGGGGGCCGGCGCCGATCCTGTCGAAGATGCCGCGTCCTACTTCACCTCCATCGGTGGCGCGGCGCGAGCTTCGCGGGAACTTGCGCCGCCAGCCCGCGAATCCTTTATCGAGCGGGTAAGGGAGCTCGCGCGTGCCAACCTGCGCGAGGGCATAGTGTCGTTGCGAGCCGGGGTCTGGATTGTCACGGCGCGAGGCCAATAGCGCGCTCTTTTCGCACCATCGGCGGACACGTTCTCAGTTTCCAGCCTATTCCGCTTGTTTCGCCTCGCGGTGCGCCCTAATTCGCAACTCCCATGCACTCGACCAACGACATACGCCGTACGTTCCTCGACTATTTCGCCGCCAACGAGCACGCTGTCGTGCCGTCGGCGCCGCTCGTGCCGTACAACGATCCCACCCTGATGTTCGTCAATGCCGGCATGGTGCCGTTCAAGAACGTCTTCACGGGGCTCGAAGCCCCGCCCGCACCCCGCGCCGCGAGTTCGCAGAAGTGCGTCCGTGCCGGCGGCAAGCACAACGACCTTGATAACGTCGGCTATACCGCAAGGCACCTGACGCTGTTCGAGATGCTCGGCAACTTCAGCTTCGGCGATTATTTCAAGGAACGGGCGATCGAACTCGCCTGGAACCTGGTCACTCGCGAATATGGCCTCGCGGCCGACCGCCTGACGGTCACGGTCTACCACACCGATGACGAAGCCTGGAACCTGTGGAAGAAGATCGCCGGCCTGCCCGACGAACGGATCATCCGCATCGCCACCAAGGACAACTTCTGGGCCATGGGCTCCGATGGTCCCTGCGGCCCGTGTTCAGAAATCTTCTGGGATCACGGACCGGAGATCGCCGGTGGCCCCCCGGGTTCTCCCGACGAGGACGGCGATCGCTTTGTCGAGATCTGGAACCTGGTGTTCATGCAGTACCTGCAGGAAAACGACCAGATCGTCGCCGACCTGCCGCGGCCGAGCATCGATACAGGCATGGGGCTGGAGCGGATCGCCGGCGTCTTGCAGGGCGTGCACTCGGTGTTCGAGACCGACACCTTCCGCCACCTCATCGAAGCGAGCGAGAGCCTGACCGGTACAAAGGCCGTAGGCGCGCAACAGGCGAGCCATCGCGTTATCGCCGATCATTTGCGCTCGACCAGCTTCCTCATCGCTGACGGGGTCATGCCGGCGAACGAAGGGCGCGGCTACGTGCTCCGCCGCATCATGCGTCGCGCCATGCGCCATGCGCACCTGCTAGGCGCCAAGCAGCCCCTGATGCACAGGCTTGTCCCGGCGCTGATCGGAGAGATGGGCCAGGCCTATCCCGAATTGCCGCGCGCCGAAGCACTGATCACCGAGGTGCTGGAGCGCGAAGAAACGCGCTTCCGCCAGACGCTCGACAATGGGTTGCGCCTGCTCGACGAAGCGACGTCCAGCATGTCCGAGGGCGCGAGCCTGCCGGGTGAGACCGCTTTCAAGCTCTATGACACTTACGGCTTCCCCTACGACCTGACCGAGGATGCCTTGCGCGCCCGCGGCATCGGCGTGGACCGGGCCGGGTTCGACGCGGCGATGGCGCAGCAGAAGGCTGCCGCTCGCGCCGCCTGGAAGGGGTCGGGCGCCACGGCCGACGGCGAACTGTGGTTCGACATTGCAGAGCGGGAAGGGGCTACGGAGTTCACCGGCTATGCTTCGACCAGCGGTGAAGGCCAGGTGGTCGCGCTGATCGTCGACGGAAAGGAAGTGAGCGAGGCGGGCGAGGGCGCCGAAGTCGTCGTCCTCACCAACCAGACGCCGTTCTATGCCGAAAGCGGTGGCCAGGTCGGCGATTCGGGCACGATTTCCTCGGAGAATGGCCTGCGTGTCGAAGTGTCGGACACGACCAAGCCGCTCGGTCGTCTGCATGCCCATCGTGGCAAGATCACGGCGGGCAAGCTCGCCTTGGGCGACACCGTGCATCAAGAGGTCGACGTCGCGCGCCGCGACCGCGTCCGCGCCAATCACTCTGCCACGCACTTGCTCCACGCCGCCCTGCGCAATCAGCTGGGCGAGCATGTCACGCAGAAGGGCTCGCTGGTGGCGGAAGACCGGCTGCGTTTTGACTTCTCGCATCCCAAGCCGCTGACGCCTGCGGAAATCGCCGCGATCGAAGCTGAGGTGAACGCCAATATCCGCCACAACGCGGAAGTCGGAACTCGCCTCATGAGCCCGGACGACGCCGTCGCGGCGGGCGCAATGGCGCTGTTCGGCGAGAAATACGGCGACGAAGTGCGGGTCCTCTCGATGGGCCAAGGCGACTGGCAGGGTTCGGGCCGCAGCTATTCGGTCGAACTGTGCGGCGGAACCCACGTGAAAGCGACGGGCGACATCGGCTTGTTCCGGATCATCTCGGAAAGCGCGGTAAGCTCGGGCGTGCGTCGCATCGAGGCTCTGACGGGTGAGGCAGCCCGGCAATGGGTGGTGGGCCGTGAAGAGGCGCTCAAGACGGTGGCAGCGGCTCTCAAGACGGCTCCCGAGGACGTAGAGAGCCGCGTCGCGGCGCTCCTCGACGAACGCAAGCGGCTTGAGCGTGAACTGGCCGAAGCCAAGAAGCAGCTCGCCATGGGTGGCGGCGGCAGTGCGCCAGCGGCGGCCGACGAAGAGATTGGCGGCGTGAAGTTCTCGGGCCAGGTGCTCGAGGGGCTGGATCCGAAGGAGCTTCGCGGCCTGCTCGACGAAGCCAAGAAGCGGCTCCAGTCGGGTGTAGCGGCAATTGTCGCGATTAACGAAGGCCGTGCGGCGATCGCCGTGGCGGTGACGGACGACCTCGTCGGCCGCGTCAGCGCCGTCGAATTGGTTCAGGCGGGTGTAGCGGCGCTGGGTGGCAAGGGCGGTGGCGGCCGCCCCGACATGGCCCAAGGCGGCGGGCCCGACGGCTCGAAGGCCAGCGAGGCCCTCGACACCGTTCGTCAGGCCCTGGCGGGCGCTCCTGTCAGCTAAGGCAGCCCGCTAGCGACGACGCGCGGCAGCTCCGGATTCCGGTTCGCTACCGCGCGGCATGTCGCCGTGCCCCTTGAAGTCATCCTCACCACGCTGACGGCCCTTGATCGTGCCGTATTGCTCGCCGGTCTGGTTTTGCGGCTTCATTTTCGTCTGGTTCTGCGGTTCGTTGCCGTCTTTCATCGGAAGTCTCCTTCACGATGGCAACGGCTTTCGGCCTCAGTTGGGTCCAGCAAGGGCGGTGAACCGGTCGGGCGCCTGGGCCGGTTGAGAGCGCCCCTCAGCTTTCGGCCACGCGGGTTCGCAGCATCGGTTTTTGCGAAAGCTCGCCGCTTTCCATGATCTGTTCGCGAAACTCGTCACGCTTTTCGTGGATCGAGGCGATGACCGGGCCCATGGCGACACCCAGGTCGACCAGCACGGCCTCCGACAATTGCAACGAGGCTTCCAGCGTTTCCGGAACGGCCGTGCTCGCGCCCGCACGATAAAGTTCGGCCGCGTGGTTCGGATCGCGGGCCCGGGCGATGATCGGCAGCTCGGGATAGGCGGCGCGTAGCTTGCGGGTGATGCGCTGGGCGAGTACCGGCTCGTCCATGGTCAGGATAACCGCGGGTGCCGTGGGGAGCCCAAGCCTCACCAGGGTTTCCATGCGGGCAGCGTTGCCGAATATCGCGTGATACCCCTCGCGCCGGCAGCGGTTGACCAGTTCGGAGTCTGCGTCGATCGCGACGTAGAGCTTGCCATGTCGCGTCAGCATCTGCGCGACCAGCCGTCCGACGCGCCCGCAACCGAGGATGATCGCGCGCGGCTCGTCGCTGTCGTAGTCGTCCGCTGCTCCGGCAGAGGTCGGTTCCATCCTGCGCGCGATCAACCGGCCCAGCGAGGCGAGCATCGGAGTGACCGTGAGGCCGATGGCGGTCACGATCTGCCAGAACTGCGCCGTCCCGGGCTGAATCAGCATGGCAGAGGTTGCAGCGGCGAGTACGATGAGCGTCGTTTCGGACGGGCTCGACATCAGGATGCCGGTCTCGATCGCGGTCGAACGGCGCGCTCCCGTAAGGCGCAGGAGCACGCCCGTCACGATGGCCTTGAGGAACAGCACGCCGACCACGGCGAGCGTGATCATGCCAAGGTTCTCCCAGATCGTGAACAGGTCGATCCCCATGCCGACGGTGATCAGGAAGATCCCGAGCGCGAGGCCCTTGAACGGCTCCATGATCCCTTCGATCTCGGTATGGTACTCGGTTTCTGCGATCAGCAGGCCCGCGACAAGCGCACCGACGATGGGTGACAAGCCGATCAGCGCGGTCGCAAGGCTGGCACCCATAACGACCAGCAGCGAGGCTGCGAGGAACAGCTCCGGGCTCTTGGTCCGTGCGGCCTGGGCGAACAGGCGCGGAAGGGCGAGGCGGCCGATCACCATCATTCCCGCGACCACCAGGACGCCGACCCACAAGGTGTGGAACAAGCCGTCCATGCCCTCGCTGCCGGCGAAGGGGGCCAGCGCGCCAAGCAGGAAGATGATCGGGACGATCGCGATATCCTCGAACAGCAGCATGGCCAACGCCGCGCGTCCGACGGGCGTGTTCGTCCCTGCAATCGGCAGGACCAGCGCCGTGGAAGACAACGCGAGCGCCAGCCCAAGGGCGAGGGCGCCGGTCCAGTATTGGCCCATCATCGAGAGGAAGGCCGCCAGCAACGCTCCGGTCGCGAGCAGTTCCAGCGCACCGAGCCCGAAGACGAGCTTTCGCATCGCCCAGAGCCGGTTGAACGACAGTTCCAGCCCGATGGTAAACAGCAACAGGATGATCCCGAACTCGGCGAAAGGATCGAGCCGTTCCGGATCGGATATGGTCACGTAGAACAGCCATTCGTGCTGGTAGACCAGCCGCCCAAGACCGAAGGGGCCGACTAGAAGACCGACGAGAATGAAGCCGATGACCGGAGTGATGCGGAAACGCGCAAACACCGGTATGACTATCCCTGCAGCGCCCAGTATCACGAGCGCGTCAGACATTACCGGGGAGATAGCTTCAGCATGCATTGCTACTCTATGTCAGACGCCCGGTGACCGCTGCAACGCACAATCGCGCCGACGTCTTAATCGTCGGCGGCGGGCCGGCCGGGATGATGGCCGGGCTCCTCTTTGCACGGGCAGGCGTCACCGTGCAAATCTTTGAAAAGCATGCAGATTTCTTTCGCGATTTCCGCGGCGACACCGTTCACCCCTCAACGATGGAAATTCTCGACCAGCTCGGAATGTTGGGCCGCTTCCTCGTTCGTCCATACGACAAGGTCCAGGGTGCGCAGGTGCGCGTGGCCGGGCGCGACTACACTGTCGGCGACCTCTCGCATCTCGACACCCCGGCGCCCTTCATCGCGATGATGCCGCAATGGGAATTCCTTGATTTTCTGCGTGACGAAGCGGCGGCCTTTCCTGCCTTTGCGCTCGAGATGGAGGCAGAGGTCACGGGGCTTGTTGAGGAGAATGACCGGGTCGTGGGCGTTCGGCTCGCCGATGGCCGAGAGCTGCGTGCTGGCAAGTTGGTGCTGATGACCGATGGCCGCGGGTCGCTGGTGCGCCAGCAGTCGCTCCTTCCCGTGACGCAGCTCGGCGCGCCGATGGACATATTTTGGTTCCATCTGGGGAAGGCCGACAACCCCGGCGACAAACTGCGTGGTGCTGTCGACACGGGGCGCATGGCGGTGCTGATAGACCGGCGTACCTATTGGCAGGCTGCCTTCATTATCCCCAAAGGCGGCGCCGAAGATGTGAAGGCTCGGGGCATAGAGTGGCTGAGGGCGCAGATGCAGGCCCTGTTCCCCGAACTAGACCTGTCTGGCGGGCTTAACAGCACCGACGACTTGTTCCTGCTATCGGTCGCGCTTGACCGGCTTGATCGGTGGTCCCGGCCCGGACTGCTGGCGATCGGCGACGCGGCGCATGCCATGAGCCCGATCGGCGGCATTGGCATCAACCTCGCGATTCAGGATGCGGTTGCCGCTGCCAATATTCTCGCCGGCCCTCTGGCTCGGGGCGAGGATCCGGACCCGCTGCTTGCCAAGGTTCAGGCGCGGCGTGAGTTTCCGACTCGGGTCATCCAGGCCGGGCAGAAGCTGGCGCAGGACAACGTGATCGGAGCGGTACTTTCGGGCGAGCCGATCACCGAAGCGCCCTGGCTGCTCAGGGTGCTCGACCGCTTCCCGCTTTTGCGCCGCATACCAGGCCGGATCATCGGCCTGGGCGTGCGACGGGAGCGGGTGAGGTCACCGAGGGGATAATCCTCCCCATCGCTTCGCGACAGGGAGGGATTTGGGACGAAAATCAGGCCCAGGTGGCCATTTCGGTTTCGAGGTTCTCGACAATCCCTTCGAAGAACTGCTCGGTGGTCATCCACGCCTGATCGGGGCCGATGAGCAGCGCGAGGTCCTTGGTCATCTTGCCGCTTTCGACGGTGGCGACGCAGACCTTTTCCAGCGTTTCGGCGAAACGGACGACTTCCGGCGTACCGTCGAAACGACCGCGATAGATCAGGCCGCGGGTCCAGGCGAAGATGCTGGCGATCGGGTTGGTGCTGGTGGCCTTGCCCTGCTGGTGCTGGCGGAAGTGGCGAGTGACTGTGCCATGCGCCGCTTCGGCTTCGACTGTCTTGCCGTCGGGCGTCATCAGCACGGAGGTCATCAGGCCGAGCGAGCCAAAGCCCTGCGCCACCTGGTCGGATTGCACGTCACCGTCGTAGTTCTTGCAGGCCCAGACGAACTTGCCGCTCCACTTGAGGGCGGAGGCGACCATGTCGTCGATCAGGCGGTGTTCGTAGACGATGCCCGCTGCGGCGAACTTTTCCTTGAAGCCTTCGGTCTCGAACACTTCCTGGAACAAGTCCTTGAAGCGGCCGTCGTAGCGCTTGATGATGGTGTTCTTGGTGGAAAGGTACACCGGCCAGCCACGGTCGAGGCCGTAGTTGAAGCTGGCGCGCGCGAAATCGCGGATCGAGTCGTCGAGGTTGTACATCGACATCGCCACGCCCGGCGCCTTGAACTGATAGACTTCGCGATCGATCGTCTCGCCGTTCTCGCCTTCCCAGACGAGCCGCAGGGTGCCCGCGCTGGGGACGAGGAAGTCGGTCGCGCGGTACTGGTCGCCGAACGCGTGGCGGCCGACAACGATCGGGTCGGTCCAGCCCGGGATCAGCCGGGGGACGTTCTGGATCACGATCGGCTCGCGGAAGATCGTGCCGCCGAGGATGTTGCGGATGGTCCCGTTGGGCGACTTGTACATGTCGTGCAGGTCGAATTCTTCGACGCGTGCTTCGTCGGGGGTGATCGTGGCGCACTTCACGCCGACGCCATGTTCCTTGATCGCGTTGGCAGCGTCGATCGTGATCTGGTCGCGGGTTTCGTCGCGCTTCTCGATCCCGAGGTCGTAATATTTGAGATCGACGTCGAGATAGGGGAGGATCAAGCGTTCACGGATCCATTGCCAGATGATCCGAGTCATCTCGTCGCCGTCGATTTCGACGATGGGGTTCACGACCTTGATCTTCGCCATACGCGGGGAATCCTGCCTTTATTTGCCCAGTGGGAACGGCGCGACCCTTAGGGAGCGGCAGGCGCCTGCGCAAGCGGCGCATCGGGATGGATACGGCTGGCGTCCATCAACCAGTGCAAGACGGGCGGAACCCGCTGCGCCATTGCAACACCTGCCCTGGCCCCGAGCGGGCTTTCGGCGAAAGCGCGCGCGAGCCCGGCGGCGCGCATGGGACCTCTGGCTTTCCGGGCAAGAGCGCGCTGATAGGCGGGTGCGGTTGCCGATCCACCAGCGAGCCAATGGCGCGCGGCCATTTCACCGCTGGCGAGCGCAATCGAAATCCCTTCACCGGCGAGGGAGGGTATAACCGCCGCCTGGTCGCCAAGATGGAACAGGCCGGGCTCGGTTTGCTCGGCTATCAAGCCGTAGGGGACGGCGCCGATTGATTCGATCGGATGATCCCGCCACTCGACGCCGAGCCGTTCGGACAGGGCAGGGCTTCGTGCGGTGAGCTGTTTGAAGAGTTGCACCGGATGGCCTCCGCAGGCCGCCAGCACCGACTTGCGCAAGGCCAGGCACAAGTTGGCGCTGCCATCCTCCTGCAAGACCATACCCGCATAGCCGCCGCGGAACAGGTGGAGCTCGATCCTTCCGCTCAAGAGCGCCTCCCGGGCAGGCGTGGAGGGAAGGCGCAGGCGCAACCCCAAGGCGGGGTCGTTCGTCTGGCGCGGGCGCGGGTGGCCGCGCAGGTCATGCTTTCCGGTTGCGAGAAACAGGCCGTCACCGCTCCAGCGCTGACGCTGCCCGAGAACGGTCGTGCCATCCAAGCCGCGGGCGGTGTCGACCGCCAGCGTTGCGCCCAGAGCCTGCGCTCTCTGCCTCAGAGCGCTATCGAGTGCCCGCCGGGAGAGGCTCCAGGCCGGGGAGGGGAGCGGCACCACCGCCTCGGCGCCGTGCGCCAGCAAGGCGAGCCGGTCGACCCGCCTGGCGCCCAGGACTTCGGGATTCACACCTAATGCCCGGAGCTGGTCCACCGTTCGCCAACTGAGGAAGCCGCCGCACAGGCAGTCCCGCACGTCGGCATCCCGGTCGAGCAGTATCGGCGCGGCCCCTTCGCGGGCGAGGGCGATGGCGGCGGCGCATCCGGCTGGGCCGGCTCCGAGAATTAGCGGAGCCGTTCGACGCACAGCCTGAACGGGAACCAGCGGCGCACCCGCGCCTCGCGCAGGCCTTCACGGGCCAGTCGCTCGTGCCACTCGGCGGGTCGGAAGCTGCGCGCTATCGAAGTGTGACCATCGGCGCGGACGATGGGATGCCAGCGCATCGCCCCGGAGAGGAGCGGCCAGGTGGTATAGGCGAAGCCGTGGCGGTGCAGGTCATTGATGAACCAGCCGGCACCGGCCTCCGCTTCCATGAAGTGCAGGAAGGCGGTCAGCTCGTCTTCCGTCATGTGATGCGTGACGAGACTGGAAATCACGCAATCGAACCCGGATCCCGCCAGATCGGCGTAGTCGCCAGTCAGATAGCGGATCGGCGCGCCGAGAGAGGGAACCGCCTCGGCCGCTGCCTTGCTGCGCGAATTGAGGTCGATGCCCGTCAGCTCCGCTACCACCCCGTGCTTCTTTGCCCAACGTGCGACCTGGCGCAGCATATCTCCGTCGCCGAACCCTACGTCGAGCAGCGAAAAGGGGCTTTTCTGCCCCACCGCGCGGCGGAGGAAGTTGAGTGTCGGACGGTAGGCGAAAGTGGTGCGGTTGACTTTGGCGAGATCGGCCAGAACCGCGTGATAGGTGGCCGCGTCCAGAGCCGGATCGTCCATCAACTCGTCGGCCTGGCGCCTTTCAGCCAGCATCGCCTTCAGTCCAGCCGAACCGCAGGCCTTCCATCGCGAGGCCGGGCCCAAAAGCGATCGCGATGCCGGTGCGGGGCTTTTCTTCCATCAGTTTCTTGAGCACGAACATGACCGTCGCCGAGGACATGTTGCCGCAGTTCTGCAGCACCTCGCGCGAGGCGGTGAGCTTCTCCGGCGGCAGTTGGAGCCCGCGTTCAACGGCATCCACGATCGATCGCCCGCCGGGGTGAACCGCCCAGGCATCGATCTCGGCAACGGATCTGCCCTCGGTTACCGAGTTGGCGACAGTCTCATCGCTCAGCGCCTCGGCGAGGCGAAATGGCACCTCCCCGGAGAGATGCATGGCAAAACCCGTGTCGCCAATGGTCCATGTGATTAGGTCGTGGCTGTCCTCGAGCGTCAGCGAAAGCCCCTCGCCAAGCGCAAGGCCGTCACCTTCGCCGCTGACGATCGCTGCGGCCGCGCCGTCGGCAAACTGGGCCATGGCGAGCAAGCGCTCAAGCTTGTCGGTCGGCTGGAGATGCAAGGTGCAGAGCTCAACCGAGATCACGAGCACTCGCGCCTTGGGATCGGAGCGGACCAGGTGCCCGGCGGTACGCAGAGCCGTGACACCTGCGTAACAGCCCATGAAGCCTACCACGACACGCTCGACTGTGGGAGCAAGGCCTAGGCGCCGGGCGATGACCTGATCCAGACCGGGAGCCATGAAGCCGGTGCAGCTTGCCACCACCAGGTGCGTTACATCGCCAACCGGCCCCAATCCGGCAATCGCTTCCAGCGCGAGCTTCGGCGCTTCCCGGGCATAGACCTCCATCCGTGAAAGCGTTCCTGGCGCTTCCGGCGTATCGTAGAAGCTTCCTTCGGCCTGATAGGTCTCGGCATTGGAGAGAACGGTGAAACGCCGCCCGATGCCCGACCGCTGCAACATCCGTTCCAGCAAGGCGGCCTCGCGGTGACCTTCGAGCTGGCGCAAGGCCCAGGCGTTGTAAGTCGCATCGCATTCGCTAGCCGGCAGAGCGCAGGCAATCGCGTTGATTCGCGGCACGGTTTGGCCGGAGACCATGAACGAGAGATAGGCGTCCGCCGGGGAAACGAAAGAACCTTTGATAGAAATCCCGAACTAAAAGATTCCAAGCACTTTCGGCTTGGCGTTCTCTACGGCTGCCCGATCCCTTCGCTCACACATTTCGACTATCCCGATGGCATCGCTCGCGCGGCCATTGGCCTTCTCCAATTGTCCCGTTTGTTCGAGACCGAAGCGCATCCATGCACGGGCAACCCGGTCGGCATAGAGAACATCGCCGGAGGGTCCTGCGGGGTAGTTCGCGCGGGCCGTATCCGCGGGCGGTGCGGCTCCTTCGACAGGCTCGCGCCAGGCCGCGGGAACCAGTTCGGTGCAGGACGCCCTATTCGCAATAATTGGGGGAGATCCCGCACAGGCCGTTGCGAGCAGCGCTGTCGGCAGCGCCAGTATCGGGGGCAGCGCGAACTTGATCCTGGGCATGGGTAATCTCCTTGTCGAGAGCTTGTTCGGCCGAGCCTCGCTCGCCGATGGTGTTGGCGGCGTCCGCTCCGCTGCGGACCGCGGCGTCGCCACGGTGGGTCTCGATGCGGGCGGTGACTTCGGCCCGACGGGCTCCGCTCAGCAGGCCGTTGAACCAGAGGGTCGCGGCCGCGATCAGCAGCAGGCCCGTCAGCCAGGCAAGGGGTTTGCGGATAAGGTCAGCCATCGAACAGACCTCCCATTTCCGAAACGTCGCGATCGTGAGCGACATCGGCTTCGATGCCGTCGCGATTGGCCTTGAAGCTCACCCGGCCGCCCGCCAGCACGATGATCACCAGCACGGCCAGGCACAGGGCCAGCGTACCGATGGCGAAATGGCTGTTGATGGCGAGCGCCTCGACTTGTTGCCTAAGCAGCGCGAAACATTCGCCCATCGCGAACTCCGGACGGTCCCGGAACCCGCGGGCCCGGTTGCACCAATCCGGCGCGGCGATGATGCCGATCAGCCACCACGCGAAATAGATCAACACGGCACTGGTCACGGCAACGGCGATGAGAGCCCAGGTGCGGATGGAGTTACGCTGCGCGCTCATGCTGCACCTACCCGGCTGTCGAGCCATCCGGCCATGAAGTCTTCGAACCGGGCGTCGGTCCGCGCCAGTGCGAAGTAGTGGCCGAACTGCAAGCCGTTGAGCGCCTTGAGCATGAGCTGGCGCGCCCAAGTTTCGCCACGGCGGCGGCGAAGGGCACGGAAGGCGCTGAGCGTTGCCGGACCGACCACGCCGTCCTCACCGATGTCGGCATAATCCTGCCCGCGTCGATTGAGGATGTTGAGTGCCTGCTGGAACCACAGGCTCGCCCGCTTCGGACCGACGTTCACGCCGCTGTCGATGACCTCTTCGGCCACTTCCGGGTCGATCTCCACGATGCCGAGAAGGCCGGGCTTTTCGATGTATTCCCGTCGATAGATTTCCCGCGCCAGAGCGATGGGAAAGTCGCGCATGGGGCCGGAATAGCCGTGAGTGCGAGCAACCTTCTGCGTGATCCCGAACTTCGTCGCGCCGCCGGGATCGGATGAATGGTCGACGTAGTCTCCTTCGCGCACGAGTATTCCTTCGATCAACTGATCTATCGTCATGGGTCGGTTTCTCTTCGAATGCTGGGGGTGTCCTGCATATATGCGCATACGCATAATTTGTCAAGCGAATTATGCGTTAGGGGGTAGCGTAAGGCGGGCGCCGGGTTTATGCTCACGCCATGAGTGGAGACCTAGCGACCCGTATCAAAGCTATCCGCCAGACCGCCGGTCTGAACCAGACGGACTTTGCCGAGCGGCTGGGAACAACCCAGTCGACCGTGGCACGTTGGGAAAAGGGTGCGGAGCCTAGCGGGCCTATGCTGCACGCCATCGCCACGGTCGCGAACACGACGGTCGAAAGGTTGATGGGGACGGACGACCTGGCCTCCGGTGGGGCGGACCAGATCCCTGTGGTGGGCTACGTCGGCGCGGGCGCGGCCGTGACACCGTTCGACGACTACGCTCCCGGCGATGGCATGGCCTTTGTCGAGCGGCCGCCGTTCGTGTCGGGACGGGCGGTGGCGGTCGAGGTGAAGGGCGACAGCCTCCTACCTGTGGCCGAGGATGGCTGGCGGCTGGTCTACACCGGTGAACAGACGATTGTCGAAGACCAGGTTCTCAACAAGCTTTGCGTCGTGCAGCTCAGCGACGGCAGACTTCTGGTGAAGCGCCTGATGCGCGGATCGAAACCTCAGCGCTACCACCTGGTCTCGACCAATGCGCCGATCATGGAAGACGTCGAGATCGAATGGGCCGCGCCGGTGCGGGCGATCATCCCCCAGTAGAGGGGGCCCAAATGGCCTCGGGCAAAGAAAAACCCGCCATTACAGCGGGTTTTCTGCTTCGACCGGATGGTGGGCGTAGGAAGGATTGAACTTCTCCTCGCCCGCCTATCGCGTTGAAAAGCCCAGAGTATTTTTCTGGCTACTGCGGCTCCGTAATAGGAGCTGAGGCGGGGATCTCGGTAATCGGCCGCGCTTTATGCACTGTGACGGGCGCAGGGTCGCAAAGGTCAACACGCCAGCTTTGGTAAGAGGCGGGCAACCCTTGGCGGTCAGTGATCGTAAAGAACGCGACACCTGCGGCAGTGTACATCCAACCGTTTCTGTCCGCGAATTTGACCCGATACGGGTGGAGATTGAAATCGACCGCTCCCTCAGGTCCCAGCCCAAAGTTGGTCCGATTCACTAAAACAGGCCAGTCGGGTGGGGCTCCGTCCTCGAATAGCCAGGCGACTACTTCGGCATTGTAGGGCCCCAGCGACAATCCCGGCACGTGGCCGGAGTTTGCTTCGCGCCAGATTGTGAGCAGTGCGAAGCGCCTCAAAGTCTCCGGGCGCGGGTTCGGCACTTCTAGATAAGTCGTCGCCAACGCGCCCGCCAAGTCTCCGACACATCGCGCACGAACTCGATTGCATACTTGTCCACTGCGGATGTCGCCGCTTCATGCGGCCCGCAGAGGATTTCGTCAGTGAACATTCCACCCTGGCTAGGCTTGGCCCCTTTGAAATGCCTCGAACCAGCAATGATATGCGGCGCGCCCACCCTTACCGATACCAATCCCCCTTCTCAGGTAGGTAGGTCGACCTTCCGCACAGCGATACTCAGTTCTGGCAGCATCTCAATCCGGGTCACTGTCCTAAGTGCTCGCAGGCCGCTATAGACCAAGTCTTTGGATCGCTGGGGCCGGCGACCTTCCGATGCTTTGGCGTGCCAGAGTTGTAGCCGATCCTGCATGCCCATCCGTGTAGGCGGAAGAAATTGGGCACCTGGGCCCAAAATCTTAGAAACCTCGCGTATGCTGCCGCCGCGAATGCCGGCACGGAGCATGTCTGTCCAGGTTCTGCCGCGCCAATTGGGGCCGCCCGCAACATTGATAACCGCGTGCGCGAGCTTGCTTGGTAGATAGTTAATTAACGGCAGCCCAGTGGTGTGTGTTTCAATCGGAAAGAAGCGGTGCGGCGTTTCGTAGATGAACAACGTTCCATTCGGCCTAAGACGTTCCCATAGCATCGGCAGCAGGGCTTTCCGCTCATTCGGCAGCAGGTGCTCAAGAACCGCCGATAGGTTCACTACATCGAACGTACCGATACCTTCGGGCAGACTATCAGGAGACGGGGAGACGAGCATCTTCATATTGGGAAGGCCGTAAAAATCGGCGCGCGCCTTCGCGAGATCGACAAGCATCGGGTCGAGTTCGACACCGACAATTTCTGCGTCCCGATAAGTGCGGGCCAGGATGGAGGTCGACGCGCCAGAGCCGCAGCCGAAATCGAGAACTCGGGCATTCCTCATCTCTCCAGGATCGACGAACGGAAGTGTCCCCCATTTGATGGTGCGCTGGACGTATGCCGGGTCTTCGTCGCGTGCGATTTCGTCGGCAAACCAGACCGGGCCTTTGACTTCGATGAGTTTCCGTATCAGCGGCAGCGGGTAATAAGTATCGATCTGCGGAAACGGAACATAGCCCGGCGCTTCGATCGATATGCGTTTTTGCGGACCAATCGGTACGACAGAAACGCGAACGTTGTGCTTGTCGTAGATAACTTCCACCGACCTAGCTTAAGCTGGGTTCGTCGCTAAAACAACTTATCCGAAATTCGCTTTGCTCAGGGCGCCGAGTCATTCCGAGCTAGGGGTGGTTTCTCCACCGACCCCGACGCTGTCGACGACGCTCGCGCCACCTTCGGACCATCAGGTAGACGATTGACAGCCCGGCAATC
Organism: Croceibacterium selenioxidans; assembly: GCF_018599195.1. GTDB lineage: Bacteria > Pseudomonadota > Alphaproteobacteria > Sphingomonadales > Sphingomonadaceae > Croceibacterium_A > Croceibacterium_A selenioxidans. The sequence goes on from NZ_JAHFVK010000001.1 coordinate 743,646, forward strand.
GCCAGGACGGCGATAAGCCCGTATGCTACGAGGAGGCGAACTTCCACATTCCGGCGCATACCTGAGCGCAGTCGTATCAACAAGCAGCCGGGTGTCCTGGTGGGAGAAGATCTCGGCCGGCGCATTGCTGGCAGCGAGTTCGACCGCGTTGAACAGGTTTGCAACCTCGGCGGTCGTCTTGGTCATGCGGTAGAGGTTGCACATTGGGGCGGGCTCGCCCCGGCGGTCGTCGCTGTCAACCGCGAGACCCTAAAGCTCGTACCGCGGGATGCGTTCAATCGCGTCCCGAATCGGGGCCACCGGAAATCCCCCGTACTGTCCTCCCTCATTTCCAGGGGCGTGGCCCTGTATGCGGTCAGCAACGTCCTTGGGGATACCAGCGCCACGAGCGGCGGTCTTGAAGGTGTGGCGCCAGCAATGGTTAGGCTGGGGGGCGGTTATGCCCAGAGCCAGGACCCAATCACCGACACGCCTGCTTATCTGCTCGGGCGTTCTCCCGAACAGCGGCCCATCAGGCTTGCCCTTAACGAAGTCTAGGAAGCCGAGTTCGATTAGATGCGATATGGATAGGCACCTGTCGAGCCTTGCGGTTCTTGATGGGGCCTGCGTCAGGGGTAAGCCGCAGCACATGGACGCCATCAACGGTCATCACATCCGCCTTACGTAGCTGGGCTGGTTCACCAACCCGCGTTCCCGTGTAGGCCATGAGCCACGGGAGCCACCGCCTGTCATCATCGGGATTAGCCATGGCAGCCCTGAGGATGGTTAGAGCTTGGTGAGGTCATGGGTTCGGTCCTGCTCGCGAGTGTAACAAGCAGTCGTAAAAAACCCCAGCTTTTCTGCGTGGTTGGCAGATTTCTGCCGACCGGATGGTGGGCGTAGGAAGGATTGAACTTCCGACCCCTGCGATGTCAACACAGTGCTCTACCACTGAGCTATACGCCCGAACCCATCCGGTCGATCGGCAGGCGGGCCCTCTAGCGCCCGCACATCGTTATGACAAGGGTTCGTTTGGGGGTTCGTTTGGCGGTTCGTTTGGCGGTTCGTTTGCGGGCTCGTTCGGGGCCTGGTTCGCAGGGCTATTCCGACGCGAGCTCGCGTAGTCAGGGCCGAAAGGACGCTTCGGTCTTTTCGTCCTCGAAGATGCGTTCGACCTCGAGCACCAGATCCTTGAGGTGGAATGGCTTGGACAACATCTTCGCCTTCGGCGCCTCGCGGCTCGCGCGTAAGGTGACGGCAGCGAATCCGGTGATGAACATCACACGAGTGCCCGGGCAGATTTCCGCGCAACGCTGCGCGAGTTCGATCCCGTCCATTTCCCGCATCACGATATCGGACAAGAGCAGATCGTATTGCTGGGATTCGAGCAGGGGGATCGCTTCCGTGCCGCGATCGACCGAATCGACCGAGTAGCCGGCCTGCTCAAGCGCTCGCGCCAGATACGTGCGCATCGCCTCGTCGTCTTCTGCCAGCAGGATGCGGATCATCAAGGCCCCCTTGTCAGGTCTGTGCGTTGCGATCCCTTATCCGCGAGCCAATTAAGAATCTTCTAGATTGTCGCGGCTGCCCAGCTTTGACACATATCGGAAACGCGGTCAGCTTAGAATTTTGCGGAGATGGGCCCAGTGGCACGAGAATCGCGCAATTTGCGCGGCGGAAGTATTCCGGGAACGGCCGCCCATCCGGCGTTTACCTTGACCCAGCGGACTGCGCCGCCCGTTCCGGTCCTCATCGCCGTGCCGCACGCGGGCCGAGTCTATCCGGCCGAATTCGCCGAGAACTTTCGCCATTCCTCCCAGGCCAGCTTGAGGCTGGAGGACCGCTTTGCCGACCTGGTGGCGGAAGCCGTCGCGCGAGAGACTGGCGCCTCGTTGCTGGTCGCTCACGCGCCCCGGGCGATGATCGACCTCAACCGCGCGCCCGACGATATCGACTGGGACATGGTCGAAGGCGAAGCGCCGGCGACTCGGGCGCGCCACGCTGCCGGGCGGCGGGCCCGCAGCGGGCTGGGCCTGGTGCCGCGCCGTCTTCCAGGGCTGGGCGAACTCTGGAAGCAACGTATGACCCGCGAGGATCTGGTCTCGCGGATCGAGCAAGTGCACCAGCCCTATCATGCGGCTTTGTCGCGCGGACTCGAAAGCCTGCGCGACCGGTGGGGAGCGGCGCTGCTGATCGATCTCCACTCGATGCCGCCGTTGGGCCCCAAACGGGGCTCTGACGCCGCCGTCGACTTCGTGATCGGCGACCGGTTCGGAGCTTCGGCCAGCAGCAGCCTTTCGGCAGCGGCGTTCGATCACCTCACTTCGATCGGCCGGCGCGCTGCCCACAACCGGCCATACGCTGGCGGATATGTGCTGGACAGGCACGCCTCGCCCTCGCGGGGATTGCATGCGTTGCAGCTCGAAATTTGCCGCGCCACCTATCTCGACAACGAACTGCGCGAGCCTGGGCCGGGCCTCAAGGCGATCACGAGCGCCGTCTCGGGGCTAATTCGGCGTCTGTCGGGAGAACTGATTGGCGGCTGGGGTTTACCGCAAGCCGCGGAATAGCCTGTCAGAAGGCCCCGCTCATGAAAAAACCACCTCGTGCACATGGCACGAGGTGGCCAAGGTTCAGGGAGGAGGTACGCCGAGGCGTACCTATCCAGCCGAGCCATGAGGGAAGCGTCGGCCGGACTTCGCGTATTTAGGCTTTATTGGCTACGCTTCAAGGGGGAGGCGGATCGAAAGGTTCGATCCGCCTTGAAGCTGCCACGACTGAGGTCGGAACGGCCCCGAATCGCGGATTAGTTGGCCGCGCCCGGGCCTTTGCCCTGCTGGACCTGCTTGGCGAAAATGATCCGCATCAAATCGAGCGAGAACAGGTGGGCGAAGACCAGCGGCAGAAGTCCGATCTCGTTCCACTGCTTGAGCTTCTCGCCATCGATCGCCCGAAGCTTTTCCTGGTTCACCATCTTGAAGCCGCGATAAATGTAAGGCTGGCCTTCCTGCGTGTTCTGCTGGATCGCCACTTCGCCGTCCATCAACAGATCGGCCTTGGCCAGTTCTTCCATGAAGGCCTGGGTACGGGCGCCGGCTTCCTCGAACTTCTGGCAGAAGTCGAGCAGGCCCTTGGTGTGCTCGCTCGGCTCGCCATTCTCGAACAAGGCCTGGCCTTCCTCGAAATCGCCCATCAGATCAGCGGACGGATCGAAGCACAGAGACATTTCCTCGGCATCGGGACGGAGCTTGGCCAGCAGCATCGGATAGCGGCGAATGTAAGCGGGAACGTATACGTCTTCGGTCAGAGTGCCTTCGCTGTCGAAATAGACGTTCACGCCCTCGTTAAGGCCCAGCAGGGCCAGCGGAACGGGGCTGTCACCGGCCGAGAATACGATCGGGAAAAAGCGCTGCGCCTGCGCGAACTCGTCAACGGTGAGGGGGATCGCGTGCTGGGTCCCGACCCACGCAGCCTTTTCGACCGAGCGGGCCTTCCAGGTGCCATGGTCACGGCTGTTGAGTGGCATCAAGTCGTTGTAGAACAGGGGCAGTTGAGGTTGCGGCGCGCTGGCCATCATGTCTCTCCGGTAAAGGCTGGTTATCAAGGCCCGGTACGGGGTCCCGCACTCGAAGGGCGGGCTTTAATGCCGCCGTGCATCAGGTGCAAGGCGGGACGAGTTTGCCGGGATTGAGCAGATCCCCCGGATCGAGCGCATGCTTGACTGCGCGCATCATGGCGAGCTGCACGGGGTCGCCGAGCCGGCCCAGTTCATCGCGCTTGAGTTGGCCAATGCCGTGCTCGGCGCTGATTGAGCCGCCCCATTGCGTCACGAGGTCATGTACGAAAGCGCTGATCGCCTTGCCGTCGGTCGCTTCCCATTCGCCGCGTACCGCGCCGGCGGGTGCGAGAACGTGAAAATGGACGTTGCCGTCTCCCAGGTGTCCAAAGGCAACGGCCCGGGTCGAAGGGAACCGGGACTCGACGTCAGGCACCGCCGCGGCGACAAATTCGGCCATGCGGGCGACGGGAACCGAAATGTCGTGTTGCACCGCCGGGCCCAACGCGCGTTCGGCAGGAGCTATTTCGTCGCGAAGCAACCAGAACTGTTCGGCCTGCGCGTCGTTCGCAGCAATGGTCGCATCTTCGACCAATCCTGCCTCGAACGCTGTCTCGAGCAGCGTCTGGGCGAGGTTGGGCAGGGCATCCGCGCCGGCCGCGTCGGCAGCCAGTTCTATGAGCACGTTCCATTCATGGGCACCCTGGAGCGGAGAGCGCGAACCGGGGACGTGGGCGAGCACCGCAGCCAGGCTGTGGCGGGGCATGATCTCGAACCCCTCCAGCGCGTCTCCCGCGATTTTCTCGCTATGCAGAAGCAGCGAGCGGGCCGCGGTCACCGATTCCAGTCCAGCCCACAAAACGGCCCGATCGGCGAGCGCCGGAAGCAGCCTAAGCGTGGCGGCCGTGACGATGCCGAGGGTTCCCTCTGATCCGATCAGCAATTGCTTGAGATCGAAACCGCGATTGTCCTTCTTTAGCGGAACGAGCGCGTCGAACACGCTACCGTCGGCCAGCACGGCCTCGATCCCGAGCACTTGCGCGCGCATCGAACCATGGCGCAGGACCTGCGTGCCTCCGGCGTTCGTGGAGATCAGTCCGCCGATCGTGGCGGAGCCCTTGCCACCCAGCGTCAGCGGAAAGCGTAAGTTCTCCACCGCAGCCGCCTCGTGCAGGGTCTGGAGAATGACGCCGGCTTCGCAGGTAATTTCGCGCGCCGCGGGATCGAGCCGCCTGATCGCGTTCATTCGCCGCAACGAGAGCAGGATCGCATGACCCGATTCGTCCGGAGTCGCGCCCCCCGACATTCCGCTGTTCCCGCCTTGCGGCACCACCGGTACCGCAAATTTCGCACATAGCTTCATGAGCGCGGAGACCTCGGCCGTCGTAGCGGGCGAGGCGAGCGCCATTGCCTGACCGCTGAAGCGGCCGCGCCAGTCTGTCAGCCAGGGCTGCAGCAACTCGGGATCGCAAGTCAGACCGCGCTCGCCGAGAAGCAGGCTTGCGGCCGCAAGAAATTGTTCCTGATCTGTCATGATGGGCATTTGCCAGTGCCGAGAGAGCGTTGCAAAGGGCAATTCCCAGGTTAAGCCGGTATTCAATCAGTCCCTATAGAAGCCTTCACGAACCGCCGTTCCTCTCGCGGTAACCCAATACCGAGCACCGCAACCCTGCATGAATAGTCTTGTTGCCCTTCTTTCCCCGCTTGCCTTGCTGCTGCCAGCGGTGGCTGTTGGGGTGCATGAAACTTCTGGGCCGCAGAACGAGGTAGCGCGAACCGCCCCTCGGACAGAGAGTTTGCCAGTCGGCCTGGAGAATCCGGCCGCGGAACCGTTCCGGGTGCTCGACAACGCGCGCAGGCCACCGACGGAAAACCAGGTCCGGATCGAACAGCGGGTCATCATCCGCATCGCTCCCAGCTCGCCTCGGACTGTTGCCAGATCGATGAACAGAATCGCCGACGATACCGACAGGTTCGAGGAAGAGCGGGTCGGTGATTGCGTGCCGATCGGCGGAATCGCCGCGGTGCAGCCGGCGAATAACAACCGCCTGCTGCTGTTCATGCGCGACAGGCGAGTGCTGAGCGCCGCGCTGGAGCGTTCCTGCAATTCCGAGGATTATTACCTTGGCTTCTACGTCGAGCGAAGCGGTGATGGGCAACTCTGCTCGCGGCGCGACAAGCTCCAGTCCCGGGCGGGTGCCAGCTGCCGCTTCACCAAGCTTAGCCGATTGGTCGCCGAACGCGACTGACCTTCCGGTGACCAGCACGGGGGAATCCTTGACTTTCTCCTTGGGCCCTGCATAGGCCGCTGCCCGGCAGTGCGCTTGCGTGCGCGGCCGATTTTGCGGCGGGATATCCGCCCTGTTCCGGACATTGAACACCTATGAAGTTCGCCGATCTCGGCCTTACCGACGAATTGCTGAAGGCGGTAGAAGCCGCCGGATACAGCGAGCCTACGCCCATTCAGGCGCAGGCGATCCCGCAGGTCCAGATGATGCGCGACATCATTGCCATTGCCCAGACGGGCACCGGCAAGACCGCCAGCTTCGTGCTGCCGATGATCGACATCCTTCACCACGGCCGCCGCCGGGCGCGGATGCCGCGCTCGCTTATCCTGGAGCCGACGCGCGAGCTGGCAGTGCAGGTGGCCGAGAACTTCGAGAAATACGGCGTCAACCACGACCTGAAGATGGCGTTGCTGATCGGCGGCGTTCAGATGGGCGATCAGGTCAAGGCGCTGGATGAAGGCGTTGACGTTCTAATCGCGACGCCCGGCCGACTGATGGATTTGTTCGAACGCGGCAAGATCCTGCTTACCGGCTGTGAGTTGCTGGTGATCGACGAAGCCGATCGCATGCTCGATATGGGTTTCATTCCCGACATCGAATTCATCTGCGAGAAGCTGCCGACCACCCGGCAGACTCTCCTGTTCTCGGCGACGATGCCGCCGCCGATCAAGAAGCTGGCCGACCGCTTCCTCAGCAACCCGAAGTATATCGAGGTGGCCCGGCCCGCGTCGACCAACACCAATATCGCCCAGCACAAGGTCTTCACCAGCGCCCGCGGCAAACGCGAGACGCTGCGCGAGCTTCTGCGCACCGACGAGGTCCACAGCGCGTTGATCTTCGCCAATCGCAAGACCACCGTGCGCGAGCTCAACAAGAGCCTGCAGCGCTATGGCTTCGCGTCGGGCGAGATCCACGGCGACATGGACCAGTCGAGCCGGATCGCGGAACTCGACCGGTTCAAGAAGGGCGACATCAATATCCTCGTCGCCTCCGACGTTGCCGCACGTGGTCTCGACATCAAAGGCGTGAGCCATGTGTTCAACTTCGACACGCCATGGCACCCCGACGACTACGTGCACCGGGTAGGCCGGACCGGCCGCGCCGGAGCCAAGGGCCGGGCGTTCACGCTCGTCGCGCCCGAGGATGCCGAGGCGATCCAGAACGTCGAGAAGCTGACCGGTTCGGCGCTTCCAGTTTTCGAAGTGGCGGGCACGAAGGACGTCAGGGAGCCCCGGGAAGCCACCGAGGGCAAGGAGCCCAAGGCGAAGAAAGCCCCCCGCGAGAAGCCCGAGCGGAGTAAGCCGAAGCGCGAGCCCCGCGAAACCGAGGCGCGCGAGACCGTAGCCCGCCGGAAGCCTGCTCAGCCAGAGCTGCGTGAGACCGAGGCCCCTCGGAAACCAGCCCATGCAGAGCCGCGTCGCTCCGAGCGTCGTCGACCTGATCCGGAAGACGAGCGGCCGACCGAACCCGGCGAATGGAACGGGCCAGTTCCGGGCTTCCTCAGCCTCTCGGCGCTTTAGGAGCCGTCTTTCTCCTTTCCGCTTGGGAGAGGGAAGAGCCCCGTCAGACGCGGCGGGGCAGGGTCTTTCAAGGTCTCGCCAATCACCCTCACCCAACTCTTTCCCAAGGGGAGAGGGCTTCAGGCGGGTTTGACGAAGCTGTCGATCACCCGCTTGCGGCCGCTGGCTTCGAATTCGATCTCCAGCTTGTTGCCTTCCTGGTCGACCACTTCGCCGTAGCCGAACTTGTCGTGGAACACGCGCGCGCCGATCGCGATGTCGGTCCGGGGCTTGGCAGCGAAACTGGCCGCGCTGCGCCCCGGTTCCGGCAGACGCTTGGGCAAGCGGTCATATCCCGTCGAAAGCGCGCGCTGCCAGCCAGGGCCGCGTGCCTGGCTCCGGTCCGGCCGCGCCTCGCTGACATGGGCAAAGGGATCGTCCTGCTCGCTCCAGTTCGCTCGCCATAGCGAGGCGCCGCCGGTGAGTGTGGTTTCCTGCACGATGTGGTCGGCGGGAAGCTCGGCAATGAACCGTGAAGGTATTGAACTGGTCCACTGCCCGTAAATGCGCCGGTTCGCGGCGTGCAAGATGGTGCAGCGACGGCGGGCGCGGGTGATGGCCACGTAAGCCAGGCGACGTTCCTCTTCGAGCGAGGCCAGCCCCCCTTCGTCGAGCGCGCGCTGGCTTGGGAACACGCCTTCCTCCCACCCGGGCAGGAAGACCTGGTCGAATTCCAGACCCTTGGCTGCGTGAATGGTCATGATGGTGACCTTTTCGGTCTCGTCCGCCGCGTCATTGTCCATCACCAGGCTGACGTGTTCGAGGAAATCGCCGAGGGTCTCGTATTCCTCCATCGCTCGGGCGAGTTCCACGAGGTTGTCCTGCCGCCCCGCGCTTTCCGAGGTACGCTCTGCCTTGAGCATGGCGTCATAGCCGCTTTCCTCCAGCACGCGGCGGAGCAGTTCGGCGGGGGTCACCTGCTGGGCCAGTTCCCGCCAGCTCAGGAACAAGGACATCAGCCCGGCAATCGTCCCCCGCGCGCGCGCGGGAAGTTCGTCGCTGTCGGCTATCTCCAGGGCGGCGGCGGCGAGCGGAATGTTCTGCCGGCGAGCATGCTGGTGCATCTTTTCCAGTGCCTTGGCGCCCAGACCGCGCTTCGGCTGGTTGTGAATGCGTTCGAATGCCAGATCGTCAGCGGGTTGGGCGATGACCCGAAGGTAGGCGAGGGCATCGCGGATTTCAGCCCGCTCGTAGAACCGGAAGCCGCCGACAATCCGATAGTTCAGGCCGATCTGGATGAAGCGATCTTCGAACTCACGCGTCTGATATTGCGCGCGCACGAGTATCGCCATGCCTTCCAACGGGGCGCCTTCCCGTTCCAGCCGCTCGATTTCCTCGCCCAGGCGGCGGGCTTCTTCCGGGGCATCCCAAACGCCGATCACGCGGACCTTTTCCCCGCCACCGCGCTCGGTCCACAATGTCTTGCCCAGCCGCGAGCTGTTGGCTTCGATCAGGCCGCTGGCCGCCGCGAGGATCTGCGGCGTCGAACGGTAGTTCTGCTCCAGCCGAATAACCGCGGCACCTGGAAAATCCTTTTCAAACCGCAGGATATTGGCGACTTCTGCGCCGCGCCATGAATAGATAGACTGGTCGTCGTCCCCCACCACGCAGATGTTCTTGCGGGTCTGGGCGAGCAAGCGCAGCCAAAGGTACTGGACCGCGTTGGTGTCCTGGTATTCGTCCACCATCACGTACTTGAAGCGTTGCTGGTAGCTCTCGAGAATGTCCCGCTCGCGCCGAAATACGTTGAGCATATGGAGGAGCAAGTCGCCGAAGTCGCAGGCGTTGAGCGCCTTTAGCCGTGCCTGGTACAGCGCGTACATCTTCTGGCCTTTGCCGTTGGCGTAGGCCTCGTTCTCCACCGCATCGAGGTCCTCGGGATTGAGGCCCCGATTCTTCCAGCGGTCGATCAACCCGGCGAGTTGGCGTGCGGGCCAGCGCTTTTCGTCGAGGTCGTTTTCCCCGATGAGCTGTTTCAGCAGGCGCAACTGATCATCGGTGTCGATAATTGTGTAGTTGCTTTGCAGCCCGACCAGCTCGGCGTGGCGGCGGAGCATTTTCGCACCGATCGAGTGGAAGGTGCCGAGCCACGGCATGCCCTCCACCGCATCACCGATGAGCTGGCCGACGCGATGGCGCATCTCGCGGGCGGCCTTGTTGGTGAATGTCACGCACAGAATTTCGCTCGGCCAGGCGCGGCGGGTGCGGATGAGGTAGGCGAGGCGCGTGGTGAGCGCAGCGGTCTTGCCAGTCCCCGCGCCCGCCAACATCAGCACTGGCCCTTCTGTGGTGAGGACCGCCTGCTTCTGCGGCGCGTTCAACCCGTCGAGCCAAGCTGGAGCTTCGACAGGGTCAGTGGCGGGGAGGGGGGTATCGGTCACCGCGAACAACTAGGGAACGGAGGCGACGGGCGCAACCCGGCGAAACGCGGTCTTTCAAGGCGGAACTTGATCTATGTTTGTCCGTTGTCCCGGCGTCCTGCTGCAACGGAGATGAATTATGCGCGTCATACTTGTAGCCAGCACTGTCGTTTTGTCCCTGATCGCCGTCGCCCAGCCCGCGCTTGCCCAGGGCCAGTCGACCAAGCCAAAAGCGGAGGTCGTTGAGCGCGACGCCCGTGGAAAGGCGATCAAGGTCAAGATCGGCGACACGGTCTACGACGTATGCCGCGAGGGTAAGTATGACAGCTGTATCAACCCGCGCGAAGCCGGGCTCGCCTTCGGCAATGTCCCGCTCGATACCTGGCCAAAAAGCCGGTCGAACCCGCAGAACTGAGCGGTCCGATCTTGACTTGATGCCGCTTCCGCCCCAGCCCGCCGGCAGGGGGAAGGAACGTGTCATCACCGCTTAAAACACATCGTAGAGTGCTTGCTGCCTCGCTCGTCGGTACGGCGGTCGAGTTCTATGATTTCTATGTTTATGCCACGGCCGCGGCGCTCGTGTTCGGTCAGCTGTTCTTCCCTGCCGAAAGCACCGCGGCCCAACAGATGTTCAGCTTCATGAGCTTCGGCCTCGCCTTCGTGGCGCGACCGGTCGGGGCGATTGCGTTCGGCCATTTCGGCGACCGGTTGGGCCGAAAGTCGACTTTGGTCGGCTCGCTCCTGCTCATGGGCGCCTCGACGCTGCTGATCGCTTTCCTGCCGACTTATGCCATGGTCGGCTGGGTCGCGCCGCTGCTGCTGTGCATCTTGCGTTTCGGGCAGGGCTTTGGCCTGGGCGGAGAGTGGGGCGGGGCGACGCTGCTGGCGGTCGAGAACGCACCCAAGGGCTGGGAAGCGCGCTTTGGTTCGGCGCCGCAGCTTGGGGCGCCGGTGGGGTTCCTGGCGGCGAACGGGCTGTTCCTGCTGCTCGGGCTCGGTCTGTCCGATCAGGCCTTCACCGCCTGGGGGTGGCGCGTGCCGTTCCTGCTCAGCGCGGTTCTGGTGGTGATCGGCCTGTGGGTGCGGTTAAGCATCGGCGAAACACCCGCCTTCAAGGAAGCGCTGGAGAAAGCCCCGCCGCCCAAGGTACCGCTCGGCATGGTTCTCCGTCACCATTGGGGCTCCGTCCTGGCGGCGAGCGCGGGCGTCGTCTCGGCCTTCGCGATCTTCTACCTCGCGACTGCCTTTACGCTTAGCCACATGACGCTGGAGCGTGGCGCGGAGCGGGAGGTTATTCTGGGCCTGCAACTCGGGGCCAACCTTTTCCTCGCGCTCGGCATCGTCCTCGCGGCAGTCGGATCTGACCGGTACGGATCGGGCAAGATGCTCGGTTGGGGCGCTGCGGCGACGATCGTGCTGGGGGCTGTTTTCGGCCAAGTCCTCACCGAGGGGTCGTTGCCATTGCTGTTCGTGACGATTGCCGCGGCCTTGCTGGTGATGGGTTTCGTCTACGGTCCGCTCGGCGGCTGGATGCCGGCGTTGTTTCCCGTAACGGTGCGCTACACGGGGATGTCGATCGCCTTTAACGCAGGCGGCATCGTCGGCGGGGCTGTGGCGCCCATCGCGGCTCAGAACCTGAGCGCGGACGGAGCCACCCCCTTGATCGGGCTGCTGCTGAGCGTTGCCGGCCTTATGACCCTGGCGGGCGTTATCCTTGCGCGGCCGGTAGGCGCAGAAGCGTAAGCTTCGCCTTCCCGACCTTGCGTTCGCTTTCGATCTCGAGCGACTTGACCTGAACCTTCTCGTCCTGCGCGGTTTCGAGTGCGATCCAGGTGACTTCGCCGATCCAGCCGAGCCGGAACAACTTGTCGAGCGCCACGGCGCCCGCGCCGCTGTGGTAAGGCGGGTCGAGCAGGAGCAGGTCCACCGGAGCCTTGGCCGGACCGACCTGAAGCACCGAGGTGGCGCGCACGTCGCACTGCGGCTGAGCCCGCAACGCTGCGATATTGGCGCGCAAGGCGCGGATCGCGGCCGGCTCGTGCTCGACGAACAGGCAGGTCGCGGCGCCTCGTGACAAGGCCTCGAGGCCGAGTGCGCCCGAGCCCGCGAACATGTCGGCTACCGAGAGGCCTTCGAAGCTGCCAAGCCTGCTGAGCAGCATCGCGAAGAGCGTTTCGCGTGTTCGGTCGGCCGTCGGGCGCGTGTCATCGCCCGGCGGCGCTTTGAGCAGGCGGCGCCGCCATTCACCGGCGATGATCCTCACTTCGGCCCTCCGCGCGAGGGGGGGCGGGTCCGCGAGCGCTGTCGCGATGGACCGGTGTCAGGTGAGCCACCGGGCCTGCGAGGTGGCTTGGGCCCATCGCTATCATTGGCCGAGGAGCGGCTGGCTTCAGTGCGGGCAGGCGAGCCCTGCTTGAGCGAGCTCCGGAAACGCTCCAATTCTTCCTTCCGAACTTCGACCGTGGCACCCTTGGCGAGGTCGCCCAGCGAAAAGGGGCCATAAGCCGTGCGGATCAGGCGAGAGACCTTGAGGCCGAGATGTTCGAGCACCCGGCGGACTTCGCGGTTCTTGCCTTCGGTCAGCGTGAGCTCGACCCACTGGTTGCGGCCGGTGCGGCGCTCCAGGTTGGCGTCGATGGGGCCGTAGCGGACGCCCTCGATCTCGATGCCGTCCATCAGGTCTTCGAGCTGGCTTTGCGAGATGTCCCCGAACGTGCGCGCCCGATAGGTGCGCGGTACGCCCGTCGCCGGAAGCTCCAACTGGCGCTTGAACCCACCATCGTTCGTGAGCAGCAGCAGCCCCTCTGTATTTAGGTCCAGCCGGCCGATTGGCATCATCCGAGGCGTCCCTTTAGGAAGCGCGTTACGCAAGGCGGCGTAGATCGTCGGCCGTCCGGCCGGATCGCGCTCGGCGGTGATCAGGCCTTCGGGCTTGTGAAAGCGGAACAGCCGCGTCGGCTCGGCCCGGGCAACCGGATTGCCGTCAACCGTAATCCCGCGCAGGCTCTCCAGAACCGTGGCGGGCGTTTCGATGACCACCCCGTCCTTGGCGATACGGCGGTCGGCGATCATGCGTTCGATCTCGCGGCGGCTGGCTACGCCCGCACGGGCGAGCAGCTTGGCGATTCTCTCGCCATCGGGGTTCCAGGGGTCGGCCATGGGGGCGCCATAGCGGCGAAGGCTCCAGGCTCCAAATCCTCCGGGCAGGGAGGATTAAGGGGAAGCCGACCAAAAGCCTGTTTATCACCGGTTAGCGAGGGCTTCCCCTAAGCCCAAACCGCGCTACGGTCTGGGCCTTGTTGAGAGGGAGGACCCAGTGGCGGAAGCCGTAGACCAAATCGCGCCACCCGAAGGGCGTTCGCTCGGGAGGTCGATCCTGCCTTACCTGGAGAAGGAGTCGCTCGCCGCCTTCTTCCTTGGCATCTCTTCGGGCTTTCCCTTCGCGATGATCGCCGCCACCCTGACGACGCGTCTGGCACAGAGTGGCATCGACAAGTCCACCATCACCGCCTTCACGCTCGCCTTCCTGGTCTACAACCTGAAGCCGCTATGGGCCTGGGTCGTCGACGGCGTTCACATTCCGATCCTTGGCCGCCTGGGACAGCGTGTCTCGTGGATGGTGCTGGCCGGCACCGCGGTGATTGCCGCCGTGATCAACCTCGCGCTCGTCGATCCTGCGCAGAGTATAGCTGCCACTGCCACTGCGGCGGTCCTGGTCGGGCTTGCGGGGGCGACTTTCGACATCGTGATCGACGCCTACCGGATCGAGACGCTGCAACCCTATCAGCTCGGCGTGGGTTCGGGCATGAGCCAGTATGGCTGGCGCATCGGTTCCGCCGGTGCCGCCTCGCTCGCGCTGGTGGTCGCGGCGCGTTACGGCTGGAGCGCAGCCTATATTGCCTGCGCCGGGCTGGCGCTTCCGGCGATGATCACCGCCTTGGTCCTCGGTGAGCCGAAGCGCCGCCGAGTAGCTGTTGCCAGGAAGGGCTTTGCCGAAATCTGGGCCTCTATCGTCGGCCCGTTCGTGGAGTTTTTCCAACGCCGCGGGGCGCTGCTCGTGATCCTGTTCATCCTGTTGCACAAGATCGGCGACACCCTGGGTCAACTGGTCCTGAGGTTGCTGCTCGACGACCTGGGCTACAGCAACGACGAGATTGCACTCTATGACGTCGGCGTGGGATTCTGGGCCTATCTGGTCGGCATCTTCGTCGGCGGTGTCCTTTACGCCAAGATGGGCATGAAGCGGTCCGTCTTGCTTGCGCTAATCCTGATGGGTGTTTCGAACGCCAGCTACGCCGCGCTTGCCGCCGCCGGGCATTCGGGCGTGGGCTTGGCTCTTACCCAGGGATTCGAGAACTTCGCCAGCGGCATTGGCGGTGTCGTTATCGTCGCCTATTTCTCGGCGCTGTGCGACTTGCGCTTCACCGCTGCGCAGTACGCGCTGATCTCCGCCGCGACCAGCATAGTGGGCCGGGTGCTGACTGGCACCACCGCCGGCGCCTTGGTGGAATCGATGGGCTATGTGAACTTCTACTTGCTTACCACGGTCGCGGCCTTGCCCGGCATCCTGCTGTTCTGGTGGATGATGCGGGCCGGATTGGTCGATTCGGCCATCGGCACAGCGGGTTCGGTCGGCGAAGGGGATGCGCGCGCCGACGCGGGTTGAGGCTTAACACGACGATAACCCGCGCATGTCACTGTGTCCGGCATGGCCAGGCTCAATGTCTTTGGCGGCGCGGACCCGCGCCGTACGCACTCGCGTCTCGGGGTGGATTTCGTCGCTCGTCTTAAGACCGTCAGCGGGTTGCAGGAAGTGCGCCTTCTCGACCTTTCACGGGGCGGGGCGCACTTCGTCCTGAGCCGGCCCGAAAAGGTGCGCGACGGCATTCTCACCTGGCTGCAGTACGAGGCGTTCGGCGGAGCCGTGTGGCAGAAGGGCGATCGCGTCGGCCTGGAGTTCGATCGGCCCCTGCCGCTTCCCTACCTCGTGGAAACTCGCAAGCTGGCGCCGTCCGTGGTGCGCGAGGAATCGATGGCCGAGGGTTAGTCGGGGGTTAGTCGGGAATCTCGTCGTTCGCCGCCAGGACTTTGCCCGCGAGGTAGAGCGATCCTGCGATCAGGACGGGCAGGCCGTCATTCGGCAGGCTTTGCAACGCCGTCGCCACGTCTGGCGCCCAGTTCGCGCGGCCCCCGTAAGCCGCCTCGCCGTGGGAATCGCTGCCGTCGATCGGGACCGCGGTGACGCTGGCCAGCTTGCCTTCCAGCGGATCGATGATCGTCTGCGGATAGCGATTGGCCAGCATGCCGATGATCAGATGGAGCCTTTGCCCGGCGAAGTGGCGGCCAATGGCGAGGCCAGCGTCGGCGTTGTGACCGCCATCAAGCCAGACCTCACGGTTCGGGGTGAGCGCGGTGAGGGGGCCTTGCGCAAGCAACTGCAGGCGTGCCGGCCAGCGAGCCGAGCGGATGCCTTCGGCCATCGCCTCGGCAGAGACTTCGACCTTATCCTGATGGCGGATCATGGCGACCGCCAGGGCGGCGTTGTCGCCCTGGTGCTTCCCGGGCAGCTGCGGGAGAGGGAGTGAGAGCGTGCCGCGGCTATCGCTGTACTCGATGGTGTCGCCGACCTGCGCCGACCACTCGTGGTCGCGCCGAAACAGCGGGGCACCTGCCAGGCCTGCAATGCGCCCGATTTCGGCTTCAAGTGGCCCGGCATAGCTTTGCGTGACCAAGGGCGATCCGGCGCGGGCGATGCCGGACTTCTCGAACGCGATGCGCACCATCGGTTCGGTGGGCACGCCCTCTTCGGGCACCAGCAGGAAGGCTTCGTGGTCGATGCCCAGCGTGGCGATGCCGCAGGCCGCGGGCTGTTCCATGACGTTGGTCGCGTCGAACCGGCCGCCCAGGCCGACCTCGATCACGCAGGCGTCAGCGGGATGGCGGGCGAAAGCCAGGAAGGTGGCGGCGGTGGTCACCTCGAAGAAGCTGGGGCCGAGGCCCTCGCCGATATCGAGCACTTCCTTGAGCAGCGAGGCGAGTTCCTCGTCCGAGACCAGCTTCCCGGCGATGCGGATGCGCTCGTTGTAGCGCACCAGATGCGGCTTGATCGCCGAATGGACCGTGAGGCCCTGGGCCTCCATGATCGAGCGCAGGTAGGCGCAGGTCGAGCCTTTGCCGTTGGTCCCGGCAACGTGGAACACCGGCGGCAAGCGCTTCTGCGGATCGCCAAGAAAAGCCAGCAGCTCGCGAATGACCTCAAGGCCAAGGCGGCCCTGGGGCAACGACAGCGCGGCCAGGCGGTCAAGCTGAGCCTGGACCGCCGGATTTTCGGAGGCTGCAAAGTCTTTCATGGCGACGGTTTGGGGTCAGGCGGCGGCTTCGGCCGGGGCCAGGTAATCGATAAGGTTGGCCAGGGTCGCGCGCAGCTGGTGGCGGTTGACGACCATGTCGACCATGCCGTGCTTGTGCAGGTACTCGGCGCGCTGGAATCCTTCGGGGAGTTGCGCGCGGATCGTGTCCTGGATCACGCGTTGGCCGGCAAAGCCGATCAGCGCGCCGGGCTCCGCAATGTGGACGTCGCCCAACATGGCATAGCTGGCGGTGACGCCGCCGGTCGTGGGATCGGACAGCACGACGATGTACGGCAGGCCCGCTTCCTTGAGCCGCCGTGTCATCACCGTCGCCTTGGGCATCTGCATCAGGCTGAGAATGCCTTCCTGCATCCGGGCGCCGCCCGCAGCCGTGACAACGACGTAGGCACAACGCTCTTGCAGAGCCTTGGCCGCAGCCGCGCAAAAGGCATCGCCCACGGCCATGCCCATCGAGCCCGCCATGAAGCCAAAGTCCTGCACCCCGACGACAGCGGGCAATCCTTCGATCCGGCCAAAGGCGGCCGTGAAGGCATCATTGTGCGGGTTGGCCGCGCGCGCTGCCTTCAAGCGATCGGAATAGCGTTTGGTGTCGCGGAACTTGAGCGGATCCTCGCGCACTTGCGGCGCAGGTAGCAGCTCGAAGCCTTCATCCAGCAGCTGGCCGAGCCGGGCGTCCGCGCCGATGCGACCGTGATATTCGCAGCGCGGGCAGACATAGAGGTTCGCCTCATACTCTTTGCTGAAGAGCATGTCGTGACAACGCGGGCACTTGACCCACAGGTTGTCGGGCGTTTCGCGCTTGTTGCTGAAGGGCAGCGCATTGCGGACGCGGGTTAACCAGCTCATGCGGCCTCCCTTGCCGCCGAATGGACCGCGGCTGCAAGCTCTGATGTCAATCGACGGACGTGTTCGGGGGCGTTTTCCCCATGCTCGCCGATCAGCTCGACGAGTGCGGAGCCGACCACGACGCCATCGGCAACGCGCGCGATGGCCGCGGCTTGCTCAGGTGTGCGAACTCCGAAGCCGACGACGACTGGCAGGTCGGTCGCGTGCTTGAGGCGGGCAACGTTCTCTTCGATCGAGCCCAGCGCGGCCTGCTGCTTGCCGGTAATTCCGGCGACCGACACGTAGTAGATGAAGCCCGACGAACCCTCGAGCACGGCTGGAAGACGCTTGGCATCGGTTGTGGGGGTGGCGAGGCGGATCATCGACACGCCTTTCTCGCGCAGGGCCGGGCCGAGAGCATCGTCTTCCTCTGGCGGAATGTCGACGCAGATCACGCCATCGACGCCGCAGCCATGACACTCGCCCGCGAACCATTCCGGCCCGCGGCGGACCATGGGGTTGGCGTAGCCCATCAGCACCAGCGGCACGTCAGGGTGACGTTCGCGGAACTCGTCGGCGATCATCAGCACTTCACGCGTATTCGTCCCCTTGCCGAGGCTGCGCAAGTTGGCCGCCTGGATCGCGGGGCCGTCGGCCATCGGATCGGTGAAGGGCATGCCGAGCTCGATCACGTCGGCGCCACCTTCGACCAATGCATCGAGGTTGGCGGCGGTGTCGCCGTCACCCGCTGTGATGAAGCAAACGAGCGCGGGACGGCCCTTGGCGAAGGCGGAGGTGAGGCGCGCGGTCACAGCTTGACCCCCAGATGCTCGGCCACGGTGAAGATGTCCTTGTCGCCTCGTCCCGAGACGTTGACCAGGATCCGTTGATCCTTGCGGTATTCCTTCGCCAGCTTGGGCAGCGCGGCAAGGGCGTGAGAGCTCTCAAGAGCGGGAATGATCCCCTCCAGCTTGCAGCATAGCTGGAACGCCTCCAGCGCCTCGTTGTCGGTGATCGGCAGGTACTTCACCCGGCCGCTTTCATGCAGCCAGGAGTGTTCTGGCCCGATGCCCGGATAGTCGAGCCCGGCGCTGATCGAGTGCGCTTCGGTGATCTGACCGTCCTCGTCCTGTAGCAGGTAGGTCTTGTTGCCGTGCAGGATACCGGGGAAGCCGCCTGTCAGGCTGGCGGCGTGCTCGCCGCTCTCGATCCCATGACCGGCGGCTTCGACGCCGATCATGGCGACCTCGGGGTCGTCGAGGAACGGGTGGAACAGGCCGATCGCGTTCGAGCCGCCACCCACCGCAGCGATCAGCAAGTCGGGCAGGACCCCGGTACGCTTGAGCATCTGCTCGCGCGCCTCGCGGCCGATCACGCTCTGGAAGTCGCGGACCAGCTCCGGATAGGGGTGCGGACCGGCGGCGGTGCCGATGATGTAGAACGTGTCGTGGACGTTCGCGACCCAGTCGCGCAACGCCTCGTTCATCGCGTCTTTGAGCGTCTTGGCGCCGCTTTCGACCGGGACAACCTCGGCGCCGAGCAGCTTCATGCGGAACACGTTGGGCTGCTGCCGGGCGACGTCGGTCGAGCCCATGTAGATGACGCAGGGCAGGCCGAACCGCGCGCAGACCGTGGCGGTAGCAACGCCATGCTGGCCGGCGCCGGTTTCAGCGATGATCCGTGTCTTGCCCATACGGATGGCGAGCAGGATCTGGCCGATGCAGTTGTTGATCTTGTGCGCACCGGTGTGGTTCAGCTCCTCGCGCTTGAACCAGATTTCCGCGCCGCCGAAGTGCTCCGTCAGCCGCTCTGCGAAATAGAGCGGACTTGGGCGGCCGACGTAATGTTCGAGCAGGTCTTCGAACTGCGCCTTGAACGCCGGGTCGGCCTTGGCCGCCCGGTATTCACTCTCCAGGTCGAGGATCAGCGGCATCAGCGTCTCGGCGACATAGCGTCCGCCGAACTGCCCGAAATGCCCGCGCTCGTCAGGCTGGTTGCGGAAGGAGTTGGGTTGATTGGTCATGATTGACCCGTCGCTTGGCAGAGCCAATCCGCCTTGTCCAGAAACAGCGTGCAGAGGGTGGATACGGCAACATTGCCACACTGCTGATGCTTAAGGGCAACATATTCTAACAAACTGGAATCGCCTCGGTTTTCCAAATGGCTTTCGGCTGGCGGGTCGCTAGAGGGCCGCTCCGCCGCCATGGGGTGCGGCATACCGGTGGGGCGGCACAACAGTGCAACGTCCCGCTCGAAGGAGAAAAATAAGTGAAGATTCAAGTTGCCCTGTTCGCCGCTGCTGCCGCTCTGGTCGCCGCCACTCCGGCTGCCGCCAACGAGTTCCGCGTTGAAGCGCGTGGTGGCCTGACGTTCGGCGAAAACCAGAGCAATGAAGCCATGGTCGGCGCTGCCGCCGGCTACGACTACGACATCAGCGAGGGCGCGTTCATCGGTCTCGAAGGATCGGTCGACAAGGTTCTCGTCGACGGTTCGGGCGTCGTCCTCGGCGGCACCGCCCGCCTCGGCATGAAGGAAGGCAACGCCAAGTTCTTCGTCGACGGCGGCTACAGCTACCTGACCTGCGACTTCTGCACCGATGCAGTCCACGTCGGTCTGGGTGTTGAGCAGCCGCTGTCGGGCAACGTCTACGGCAAGGTCGGCTACCGTCACTTCTTCTTTGAAGGCACCGACTCGAACGTGGTCGCCGCAGGCGTCGGCATGCGTTTCTGATCTCTTAGATCAAAGAAACTTCGGGGGGCGGTCCGCTTGCGGGCCGCCCCTTCTTCATGCGCCTTGGGCTGCACGGCAAAAGGCCGCGATCTTGGCCAGATCCTTGACCCCCGGCGCGCTTTCGAGCCCGGACGAGGCGTCAACCAGGGGAGCGCCCGTCAGGCGGATGGCATCGGCGACGTTGTCCGGGCCCAGACCGCCCGCGAGGCCCCATGCCATTTCGTGCTTGAAGCCACCCAGCAAGGACCAGTCGAAGGCCAGACCCTGGCCACCGGGAAGCTTTTTTGCGGGGGCATCGTAAAGCACCATGTCGGCCACATCACGGTAGCGTTGTGCCCGCTCCAGGCTGCCGGCATCGCTGACACCGATCGCTTTCCACAAAGCCAGGCCGCGGCTGTACTGACGCACCAGCGAGAGCCATTCCGGCGCCTCGCGGCCGTGGAACTGGACGACGTCCGGGCGCACGGCCTGGACGGCCTCGACCAGCGCCTGCGGCTGGGTATCGACCAGCAGCAACACCACTTTCACTTCCACCGGGACGCGAGCGCGCAACGCGGCCGCCTGTTCCAACGTGACATGGCGCGGGCTCGGTTCGTAGTGGACGAGACCGATGTGCGTCGCTCGCGCGGCAACGGCCGCATCGATCGTCTCGGGCGTCGAAAGCCCGCAAATCTTGATCTGGGGTTCAGGCATGCGAGCGCCCTAGGACAACGGAGCCGAGTCCGAAAGAGGTGAGGTCAGAGCGTGGCCGCGATGGACCTTGCCGCTGCCACGGGATCTTCGGCCCGGCTGATCGGGCGTCCGATCACCAGCACGCTCGCGCCGTCGTCCCGCGCCTGCCGAGGGGTGACCACGCGCTTCTGGTCGCCCGTGCCGCTACCGGCGGGGCGCAGGCCGGGGACGACGAAGAAGCCGTCCCGCCATTGCCGATGCACCGCGTCGACCTCTTGTCCCGAGCACACGATCCCGTCGAGACCGGCGACTTCGGCCAGCTCGGCCAGGCGCAGCACCTGATCGTGCGGGCTGCCGTCGACGCCCATTCGCTTGAGGTCACGCTCGTCCAGACTGGTCAGCATCGTCACCGCCACGACTTTGGTGTTGGCGGACGCCGCGGCCTTCGCATCCTCCATCATGGCCCGTCCGCCACTGGCATGAATGGTCACGATGGCAGGTTCGAGGACATGGATCGCCTGCATCGCACCCGCGACGGTGTTGGGAATGTCGTGCAGCTTGAGGTCGAGAAAGATCGGTAGGCCGACATGGGCAATCTCGTGCACGCCGTGATGGCCGTGGGCGCAGAAGAACTCCAGCCCCAGCTTGAGTCCGCCGACGTGATCCTTGACCTTTTCGGCCAGCGCGCGCGCCGCATCGAGCTGCGGCAGGTCGAGCGCGAGATAAATGGGGTTGCTCACGGGGCTAACGACTTATTCTCGTCTTCGACGACCGGTTCGGCGACAGGCGGTGGTGGGGTGGAAGTCATCGCGGCAGTCTTGGCGGCGTTTTCCAGCGAAGTGATCCGCCGCTGATAGTTCCAGGTACTGGCGCGATGAAGCAGCCACATGGGGACAAAGCCAATCAGGAAGGAAACCACCACTAGAGCGGGTATCTTCGTTTCGACGACCAGGTTTTCCCAGATCTTGACGACTATCGGGTCCCAGTTGTTGATCGAGAAGATCAACAGGGCGACTACCAGCAAGACCCACACTATCGTGCGAACGATTTTCATGCCCACGCTCCTTCGCTGCTCGTTGGCCTAATGCGAATGAGCCGGGAAGGGAAGTCCACTACCAATCAACCGAACACCCGCTCGAAGATTCGGTCGACTTGCTTGAAGTGATAATCGAGGTCGAATTTCTCTTCGAGTTCGCTGGCGGAAAGGGCGGACGAAACTTCAGGATCGGCCTTCAGCAGTTCGAGCAGCGAAAGCTCGCCATCCGATTCCCACACCTTCATGGCGTTACGCTGAACCAGGCGATAGGCGTCGTCCCGGCTCAGTCCGGCCTGGGTCAGGGCCAGGAGCACACGCTGCGAATGGACCAAGCCGCCCATGCGATCTAGGTTCTTCTGCATCCGTTCCGGGTAGACCAGAAGCTTGTCGACCACGCTGGTGAGACGGGCGAGGGCGAAGTCGAGCGTAATCGTCGCGTCGGGCCCGATGAAACGCTCGACCGACGAATGTGAAATATCCCGCTCGTGCCACAGCGCGACGTTTTCCATCGCCGGCGTAACGGCGCCGCGGACCACGCGGGCGAGGCCGGTGAGGTTCTCGGTCAGGACCGGATTGCGCTTGTGCGGCATCGCACTCGAGCCCTTTTGCCCGGGCGAGAAATACTCCTCCGCCTCGAGCACTTCGGTGCGCTGCAGGTGGCGAACTTCGATCGCTACGCGTTCGATCGAGCTGGCGATGACGCCCAGCGTGGCGAAGAACATCGCGTGCCTGTCGCGCGGGATGACCTGCGTCGAAATCGGCTCCGGAGCGAGGCCGAGCCGTTCCGCCACGTGCTCTTCAACAGCCGGCGCGATATTGGCGAAGGTGCCGACGGCGCCGCTGACTGCGCAAGTCGCGATCTCGGCGCGGGCCGCTTCCAGGCGCGTGCGGCAGCGGCTGAATTCGGCGTAGGCCTGGGCCAGCTTGAGGCCGAACGTCACCGGTTCCGCATGAATGCCGTGGCTGCGCCCGATGGTGGGGGTGTACTTGTGCTCTTCGGCGCGGCGCTTGAGCGCGGCCAAGAGCAGGTCGATATCTTCGAGCAGGATGTCGGACGCTCGCGCCAGTTGCACCGCCAGCGTGGTGTCGAGCACGTCGGAGCTCGTCATGCCTTGGTGCATGAAGCGCGCTTCGGGCCCGACTTGCTCTGCCACCCAGTCGAGGAAGGCAATCACGTCGTGCTTGAGAATCGCTTCCTTGGCGTCGATCGCCTCGACATCGATCTTCGGGTTGGTCTTCCACCAGTCCCACAGCGCGGTGGCCGCACTTTCGGGCACCACGCCGAGTTCGCCGAGCTTCTCGGTCGCATGGGCCTCGATCTCGAACCAGATGCGGTAGCGTGCTTCGGGCTCCCAGATCGCGGTCATGGCGGGGCGGGCGTAGCGGGGGACCATCTTCAACTCCGAATACTAGCTTTACCGCGCGGCTAAGCCGCGACTGTCGGAATGGCAAGGGTAAGGGCCCACCCCAATTGCATTCGGACCGGCGCCATGGTGATATCGCCGCGAATCCGTCCTCGGAGAGGGCGTAGGGGGAACATGCGATACGTGACTGGGCGAAGTGTAGCTGGCTTGCTGGTTTTGACGGCTTTGGCGTGGGGAAATCCCGCGCTCGCTGGACAAGAGGTGCTCTATGAGCCCGCGCCCGCCTGGGTCGTCGAAGCGAGTCTGCCCGAAGTCCGGCCCGGCCCGCCGCTCCTGATTTTCGATGACCAGAGGCGGATCGACGAGGGACGGCTGTGGACTTACGCCGACCGTGCGGTGCGGATCGACAATCCCCAGATGCTAACCGCAATCGGCACGATCCAAGCCGGATGGTTGCCGGACAAGGGTGATCTGATCGTCCACCGCGTGTCGATCGTCCGTAACGGGTCGGTTATCGACGTGCTGGGCCAGGGCGCCAAGTTCGAGATCTTACGGCGCGAACGCCAGCTGGAGCAGCGGATGATTGACGGTTCGCGGACCGCCACCCTGGCCGTTCCCGGCTTGCGGGTGGGTGACGTGCTGCGTGTCAGCTATACCATCAGCCTGTCCGACCAGGCGCTCGACAAGGAAGTCCAGGCAACGGCCGTGCTTCCCTCCGCGCCGACCGAAGCGAAGTTTGGCCGGGTCAGGATGTCCTGGCCAGCTGATGCCGATATCAAATGGACGGCGACGCAGAGCGTCTCCGTGCCTGAACCCGTCGTGCGAGACGGGTTCGCCACCCTGGAACTGAAGGTGCCGCTGGCCGAAGCGCCGCCGATGCCGGACGACGCTCCGCTCCGCTATCGCATGCCGCCGTTGCTGCAGGTCGGCACGTTTGCCGATTGGCCGGAGGTCAGCCGCGTGATGGCGCCCCTGTTCGCGACCGAGGGAACGATCGCTCCTGGCAGCCCGATCGCCCGAGAAGTCGAACGGATCGAGGCCGCCCATGCGCGGCCGCTGGAGCGGGCCGTGGCCGCCTTGAGGGTGGTTCAGGACGAGATTGCCTACATGCTCAACGGCATGGAGGGCGGAAACTACATCCCGCAGTCGCCGCAACAGACCTGGGACATGCGCTACGGCGACTGCAAGGCCAAGACGCTGCTGTTGCTCGCCATGCTGCGCGAGATGGGGATCGACGCGGAGGCAGTCACCGTTTCCTCGTCGATAGGCGACGCGATCCCGGGCATGCTGCCCATGCCCGGCGCGTTCGATCATGTCATCGTGCACGCCGTGATCGATGGCGAGGATTTCTGGCTGGACGGCACCAACTACGGGGCGAGCATGGATGTCGTGCGGGAGGTTCCCGACTTCCACTACGCCTTGCCGCTGCGTTTGGCGGGAGCCGACCTGATGCCGATGCTGCAGCGGCCGCAGCAGGCCTATGACCAGGTCGGCAAGATCACCTTCGATCATCGCGCGGGCCTCGACGTGCCGGCTTTGTTCGAGGCCGAATGGACACTCACCGGAGGCAACGCCGCGCGGTATCGCGCGGTGATCGGGCAGACGGCGGATGACCAGACGCAGCATTACATCCAGGACTTCGCTCGCGGAGAGTTGGGTGACGGTCAGGTCTATGACGGCCAGTTGACCTATGACGAAGCCAGCAACACGGCGACGATCAGGGTGAAGGGCCTGATGACGTCTCCCTGGGAATGGGACCGCGGCGTCGGCACCCGTAAGTTCGGGCTGGCGACCCAGTCGGTTCAATTCCGCCCCGATCGCGCCCGCGCTGCCTGGCGGGATATTCCGGTGGCGGTGCCCGGTCCTTATTCCGAGGACAACGAGATAACCGTGCTCCTGCCGGAGAGCGCCAAGCCTTATGCTATCGAAGGCAAGCCATCATTCGATGCCGAGATCGCGAAGATCCGCCTCCACCGCGCGGCAGCGCTGGCCGGTGGCCGCCTGACCATTTCCGATCGCGCGTCGTGGCCGGGCGGGGAGATCGCGCCTGCGGAGGTCGCCGCCGAGCGACAGAAGGCCGCGCGCTTTGGCAATTCGCAGCTTGTGCTGCGGGCGCCTGCCGATGCCCAGCGCCGTTATGAGGCCGCGTCACGCCAGGACCGCAAGCGGTTCACCCCGATCGAGGCCGCTTATGCCAGGCTGATCGAACGTGAGCCCGACGATCTCGACATCTACCGCGGCAGGGCGCAGTTCCGCGCCGCGACATGGGATTGGCAAGGCGCCATGGCCGATCTCGACACGGTGATCGACCGCGAAGGAAACGCCGACGATTATCTCATGCGCGCCGCCTTGCGCACGGAAGCGGGGACACTCGAAGACGCGCTGGCCGATGCGGAAAAGGCGTGGGAACTCGAACCGTCGCTGACGGCGGCTTTCGCGTTGGCCGACATCCTGCCCTATTTTGACCGAGCGGACGAGGCGATCTCAATGCTTGAGGAGCAGGCGGGCAACGCCGAACAGCAGCGCGCCATCGCGATGGCGGTCAGCGAGCTCGAAGCCCAGTTGGGCCGCAAGGAAGAAGGTCTCGACCGTATCGACGACCTTCTGGCCCAGCGGCCCAACGACCCCGACATGCTCAACGCCAAGTGCTGGTATCAGGCCACGTGGAATTTCCGTGCCGAGGAACTGGCGGACTTGTGCACCCAGGCGGTCGAGAAGGCGGTGTTCTCGCCACCCGTGCTCGATAGCCGGGCCATGGGTTACTATCGCCTGGGTCGCTACGCCGACGCGCTAAAGGACCTCGAGGCCGCTTTGGCAGTCAGTCCGGAACTCGCGCCTGCGCTGTTCATGCGCGGCGTGGTCAAGCGCGAGATGGGTAACCGTGAGGGGGAAAATGACATTCGCGAGGCGCTCGCCCGGCAGCCTTCGCTCGAGCGTCTCTATGCGCGTTACGGGATCAAGGCTGGCTAGATCAGGCCCTTGGCCCGCAAGGAAGCGTGGCCATCGCGGCCTATGATCAGGTGATCGTGGACGACTATGCCGAGGTGGCGCCCCGCCTCGGCGATCTTTTGGGTCAACAGGATGTCCGCGCGGCTCGGCTCCGGGTTTCCGCTGGGGTGGTTATGCACGAGGATCAGCGCGGCCGCTCCGATGTCGAGGCCACGGCGGATCACCTCGCGCGGATGGACCGAAGCTTCGTCGAGCGAACCGTCGCCCACATGGTGGTCGAGAATCAGCCGATTCTGCGTGTTGAGATAGAGCACCCGGACGCGCTCGACCGTCAGGTGCGCCATGTCGATGGTCAGGTAGTCGAGCAGCGCCTGCCAGCTTCCCAGCACCGGCTTCTCGCGCACTTCGCTTCGGGCCATGCGCCGCGCGATCAGGGCGACGATCTTGAGCGCCCCGGCGCCGACGTCGCTGATACCCTTGACCTGCTTGAGCGCGCTGGGTTCAGCATCAAGCACCGCCGCCAGCGAGCCGAACCGGGCGAGCAGATCCTTGGCAATCGGCTTGGTGTCGACGCGAGGGAGGGCGGTGAACAGCAGGTACTCAAGCACCTCGTAATCGGCGAGCGCTTCGGCTCCGCCATCGAGCAGCCGCTGCCGCAATCGAGCGCGATGCCCGGCACTGTCGTGCGGTGCTTTCGCCTTCAAATCAGTCTCTTCGCCGGACAAATGCAACCCTCATGCGAGCTTCCTGCATTGCCTTTGCGAAGGCTTGCGCGCAAGTGTGCCGGCAATGGCGACGCAAGCCGAGATTGAAGACCCGATATCCGAGCGCCCGCGTCGCCGCGTCGGCTGCTGGGTGCTGCTCGCCTTGGCGGCGCTACTTTCTCTCGGCGTTTTGATCGCGTGGATCAGCCGCGAGGACCTGGCTGACAGCCTGATATCCAGCGAACTGGCGAAGCGCGGCATCCAGGCGACCTACGAGATAGAAAGCATCAGCGGGCACCGCGAAGTGCTTCGCAACGTCGTCGTGGGCGATCCGAAGCGTCCAGACCTCACCATCGAGCGTGCGGAAGTAACGATCGGCTACGGCCTGTGGCTACCGCGTATCGAGAGCGTCCGGGTGGTTCGGCCCCGTCTGTTCGGCACCTACATCGACGGCAAGCTCAGCTTCGGCGCGCTTGATCCGCTGCTGTTCGAAGGCGAAAAACGCGCCTTTGAGTTTCCCGACATGCGTCTGACCTTGATCGATGGGCGGGCCTTGATCGAAGGGGATTATGGTCCTGTCGGGCTCAAGCTCGACGGCAAGGGCCACCTTCAGGGCGGCTTTAAGGGAGAACTCGGCGCTATGGCTCCGAGGCTCGCCGTTCCGGGATGCAGCCCGGTGCGCGCCACATTGTATGGCACCGTTGCGATCGAAGGTCGGCGTCCGGCGTTCAAGGGCCCGCTTCGATTGGGAGCGGTCTCTTGTCCGGATCAGCAGCTGCAATTGGCTCGTGCCGGATTCCAGGTCGATGTTCGGGCTGACGAGGCGTTTCAGGTGTTCGAGGGGCAACTGGGCCTCGATGTCGGCGCGACGCGTTTTGCGGCGACCCAGCTCTCAGGGCTCACGGGGACGAGTCGCTTCACCTGGCGCGACAACGGCCTGACCGCCCGTTACGAATTGGCCGGAAGCGGTCTCGCCTCGAGTCAGGCCGTCGCCGCGCGGCTCGAACTCGACGGCTCGCTGAGAGCCCGGAGAAACTTCGAGCGGATCGAGATCGAGACCCAGGTCGACGGCAGTGGCGTGGGTCTCGGGAGCGGGCTCGACGGCACCTTGGCCGATGCCGCGAAATCGGCCGGAGACACTCTCCTGGGTCCGCTGGTCGAACAGGTAAGGCGCCAACTCGCAAGCCACCAAGGCGGCAACCGGCTGGTCGCCGATGTGACGGTCCGCCGCACCGGCGATCGCACCAGCGTCGTCGTTCCCGACGCTTACTTGCGAGGCAGGGACGGGGCTACGTTGCTGTCGCTCTCCCGCTTCCAGTACGCGACCGGCGGCACCGAGGCCGTGCGGCTAGCTGGGAACTTCTCTACGGGTGGCGCGGGATTTCCCCGCATCGCCGGGCGGATGGAGCAGGACCCCAAGGGGG
Source organism: Croceibacterium selenioxidans (assembly GCF_018599195.1). GTDB lineage: Bacteria > Pseudomonadota > Alphaproteobacteria > Sphingomonadales > Sphingomonadaceae > Croceibacterium_A > Croceibacterium_A selenioxidans. The sequence continues at coordinate 771,463 of NZ_JAHFVK010000001.1, forward strand.
GCTTCGAACTGCGCCTCAGCATGGCCGAATACGCGGTGGGTTCGTCGCGGCTGGCGATCCCGCAACTAGCCCTGACGCGCAGGCAAAACGGCACTGTCGGTTTCGCCGGACAGATCATCGCGAGCGGCGCGCTTCCCGGAGGGCGGGCGGAGAGGTTGCTCATGCCGGTTTCGGGCAACTGGAGCCCCTCGGCAGGGCTCGCCTTGTGGCATGATTGTACGGAGCTTCGGTTCGAAGCCCTGCAGGTCGCCAACCTCACGTTCGGCCGCCATCGTCTCACCCTCTGCCCGGCGCGGGGCACGCCGATCGTTCGCTTCGGGAGCGGCGGGTTGCGTGTTGCTGCGGGCGCCCCCTCGCTGCAACTTGCGGGGCGGCTGGGAGAGACCCCGATCTCGATACGCTCCGGAGCCATCGGCTTTGCCTACCCCGGCGCGATATCGGCGAAGCAGGTGTTGGTGTCGCTCGGACCGGCCGCCACGGCCTCAACTTTCGCGATCAGCGATCTCTCGGCTCAGGTCGACAAGGATATCGCGGGCAAGTTCACCGGTGCCGATATTCGGCTTAGTGCGGTCCAACTCGACCTTCTCGGAGCGGAAGGAAACTGGCGCTATGCCGATGGGCGCATGACCATCGGCGATGCCCGGTTCCAATTGGTCGATCGGATCAATCCCGCGCGGTTCGAACCGTTGTCGGCTGAAGAAGCGGGTCTGGCGCTAATCGACAACCGCATCACCGCCGAGACTGTGCTGCGCGAACCGAAGAGCGGCCGCGAAGTGGCCCGGGTGGACCTCGTCCATAACCTGAACTCGGGCCGCGGCAACGCTGAATTGGCGGTGGTGGGACTGGTCTTCGACAGCGCGTTGCAGCCGCTCGATCTTACTCGCCGGGCCGAAGGCGTCATTGCCCTCGCGAAAGGCACTGTCACCGGGACCGGCCGGATCGACTGGGACGAGCAAGGCATCACCAGCAGCGGTCGGTTCACGAGCGAATCTCTCGATTTCGCGGCGGCATTCGGTCCGGTGAAAGGGGCGTCGGGCACGGTGGAGTTCACCGATCTCCTGGGCCTGACCACGGCGCCCAGCCAGAGCATCAGGGTCGCCTCGATCAACCCGGGGATCGAGATCAACGACGGGGAAATCCGGTTCGCCCTTCACAATGGGGAGATCCTCGGCGTCGAGGGCGGATCATGGCCCTTCCTGGGCGGGACGCTGAGGCTCCAACCAGTCGAAATCCGTTTCGGCGTTCCCGAGGAGCGGCGCTACGTGCTCGAGATCGAAGGCCTTGATGCCAGCCGCTTCGTGGAGCGTATGGAGCTCAACAACATGGCGGCCACCGGGACCTTTGACGGTACGGTGCCTCTGGTGTTCGATACCCTGGGCAACGGCCGTGTGGAGGGCGGACTGCTGACCTCCCGGCCACCGGGCGGCAACGTCTCCTACGTTGGCGAGCTCACTTACGAGGATCTTGGCGCGGTTGCGAATCTTGCCTTCGATGCGCTCCGTTCCCTGGATTACCGCCAGATGCGAGTGCAGATGGATGGCTCGCTGACCGGCGAAATCGTCACTCGCGTGCGGCTCGACGGCGTGAGCCAGGGAGTGGGAGCCAAGAAGAATCTCATCACCAATGCCATCGCCGGGCTGCCGATCAGGGTGGACGTCAACATTCGCGCGCCCTTCTATCAACTGATCGGAGTCTCGCGCTCTCTCTACGACCCAGCGGCCATTCGCGATCCGCGGGAAATCGGCCTGATCGATGCCCAGGGCAAACCGATCGAGCCCCGGAGCAACGGCACGCCGTCCGTTCCGGAGCCGCCAAAAGACCCAATCGCAGATGAAGCTGTCATTCAGCGCCGCGAAAGCGAGGAAATGCCATGAGAATTGCGAAATTGACCAAGCCCGCTGGCGCGGCGCATAAACCCCCGATGACGGGGAAGCGCAGGGCAATAGCGGGTGTGGTGGCGGTGCTGGGTTCGGCGCTGGCTGGGGGGTGCATCACTGTCGATGCGCCCGACAAGCCGATCGTGATCGAACTCAACATCAACATCACGCAGGAAGTGATTTACCGGCTGGCGACTGACGTCCAGCAGAACATTGACGATAACCCGGAGATTTTCTGACATGGCCTCCTATTCGCAAAACCTCGCCAAGACGCTGTTGGCAGGCCTGCTCGCGGCCGGTCTTGCCTTGCCCGCGCCCGCTTTCGCACAGCGGGATCCGGCTTACGAGGCCGCGCGCCAGGCAGGCCAGGTGGGCGAGAAGACCGACGGATATCTCGGTGTCGTTGGCGATCAGCCAGCCTCGATCCAGAAAATGGTCGCCGACATCAACATCAAGCGCCGCGCGAATTACGCGGAGCGGGCGCAAGCTCAAAACGCCACGTTGGAGGCCTATGCCCTGACGCAGGGATGCGTGCTCATTGGCCGAACCCAGCCCGGCGAAAAGTACCAGGCGCCCAACGGCACGTGGCAAACGCGGGGCGCGGGCGCTCCTCAGCGAGACGCACGCTGTCCCTGATCGCCCAACGTCGGGTCTCTCCGTGAAATCTTTCGGTGGAACGATCCGGTAAGTCGGGCTTTCTGCTCCCATAAGGGGGCGGTGGCTTAAGAATGTCAGTTAAAACGTTAAATTCGGGTCGCGCCGATCTCCTCGTACAGAGCATCACGGACTACGCGATCTACATGCTCGACCCCGCGGGCATCGTGAGCAGCTGGAATGCCGGGGCGGAACGGCTCAAGGGTTATAGTGCGTCCGAGATCATCGGGCAGCATTTCTCCCGCTTCTATACCGAAGAAGACCTTGCCAAGGGCATTCCTGCAACGGCTTTGAAGACCGCGCTCGAGGAGGGTCGGTTCGAGGCCGAAGGATGGCGACTTCGCCAGGATGGCTCTCGGTTCTGGGCCAACGTGGTTATCGACCCGATCCGAGATGAAGAAGGCCAGCATGTTGGCTTCGCCAAGGTCACTCGCGACTTGTCGGAACGCAAGGACGCCGACGAAGCGCTCCGTCAAAGCGAAGAGCGCTTTCGGCTCTTGGTGCAGTCGGTCACCGACTATGCGATCTACATGCTCGATCCTGCGGGCCGCGTGTCGAGCTGGAATGCCGGTGCCCAGCGTTTCAAAGGCTACCAGGAATGCGAGATCATCGGCGAGCATTTCTCTCGCTTCTATCTCCCAGAGGACCGGGAGGCCGGCGTACCCGAACGCGCGCTCCGGACCGCCAAGGACGAAGGACGATTCGAGGCTGAAGGCTGGCGAGTACGCCAGGACGGGTCGCGCTTCTGGGCTCACGTCATCATCGACCCGATCCACGACGGCGGCGGCACCCTGATCGGCTTCACCAAGATCACCCGCGACCTGACCGAGCGGAAACGGTCGCAGGAGGCGTTGCAAAAATCTCAGGAACAGTTCTTCCAGGCACAGAAGATGGAAGCCATCGGCAAGCTGACCGGTGGCGTAGCGCATGACTTCAACAATATTCTCGCGGCGATCCTGGGAAGCCTCAGCCTGGCGCAACGCCGCCTTGCCGATGGCGCCGACATCACGCGTTTCGTCGAAAACGCGATGCTTGCCGCTGAACGGGGCGCCTTGTTGAGCCAGCGGATGCTGGCTTTCGCGCGCAAGCAGGAACTGACGCTCGAGGCCGTCGATCTGCCCGATGCCGTCCGAAGCATGGCCGAGATGCTGCAGCGGACGATCGGGCCGGGAATCACTATCAGGACCGACTTCCCTCTCAAGCTCCCCCCAGCGCTGGCCGACAGGACCCAGCTGGAACTTGCGGTGATGAATCTCGTGGTCAATGCGCGCGACGCCCTGCCTGATGGGGGCGAGGTAAGAATATCGGCCGAGGAGGCGATTCTGCCCGATGCGGTCGGCGGCTATGTCCGTCTATCGGTTGTCGATCCGGGTGAGGGAATGACTGCCCGCACCTTGGCCCGGGCTACCGAACCCTTCTTTACCACCAAGGGGGTCGGAAAGGGCACGGGTCTTGGGCTGTCGATGGTGCACGGTATGGTGGAACAGTGCGGTGGCCGGCTGCACATCGAAAGCTCACCCGGCAAGGGAACAAAGGTCGAGATTCTCTTGCCCGTCGCCGAAGCGAGCTTTGAAGCCCCGGCCGTGCCTCAGGTCGTGAGGGAAGAACCCTCGCCGGCACGGGCGCTGCGAATCCTCGCGGTCGACGACGACGAGATCGTTCTGCTCAATACGGCTACGATGTTGTCCGACATGGGTCACCAGGTCCAGCAAGCCGATTCCGGTTCGAGCGCCATGCTGCTTCTGGCCCGCGAAGATTTTGATCTGATGGTGACGGATTACGCGATGCCCAACATGACCGGAGGGGAGCTGGTGGAGAAGGCGATCGAAATTCGGCCCGATCTCAAGGTGATCGTCGTGTCCGGTTTTGCGGACCTGCCTGAAGGCGAAGAGCTGGATCGTCCGCGCCTCTCCAAACCGTTTACGGAGTTCGAGCTCGCCAGGACGATTGCCCAGACGGTGTGAAACTGGCGAGGATTTCCGAGACTTACACGAACGGCGCACACCATGCCGGGCGCTAGATCGCTAGCATCGGTTGACTCGGGCGGACCCCCTTTCTAAAGGGGCGGCGCCCTCGGCGGGCAGGTCTTTGCCTGTGTCGGAAACTCCAATCTAGCGGAGCCCAGCATGAGCGACGAAACGCCCGAACGGGACCCCATCGGTGAGGATGCGCGGATTGACGCGCTCGGGGAGCGGCTGAAGGCCGCACGCGAGCGGGAAGATCAGCGTAACCGGCCGCAAGTGCAGGGCGCGGACCCAGGCTACAAGCTTGGCAATCGCGTCCTGGCGGAATTGCTGGGGGGGATGCTCGGCGGTGCGGCGATTGGTTGGGTAATCGACCAGTTTGCCGGAACATCGCCCTGGGGTCTGTTGGTAATGCTGTTCCTCGGGACGGTCGTTGCCTTCAGGAACATAATCCGGATTTCCAGCCGGCGTCCCGACTGATCCTGCAATTGGGTCGGCCAGTGGGCGCCGCGTTCGCAATGTTAAGGGACACGTAGACAAGTGGCAGCCGAAGCCAAAGTCGATCCGATGCACCAGTTCACCATCGAGCCGCTGTTCGGTTCGGGGAATTGGGAGATTGCGGGCTACAACATTGCGTTCACCAACAGCGCTTTGTGGATGGCGATCTCCGCCGTCGCGTTGTGGATCTTCGTCGCGGGCGGCATGAAGCGTCAGCTGGTGCCTGGCCGCTGGCAGATGGCGGTCGAGACTTTCACCGGCTTCATCGACGACCTGCTGGCTGCCAACGTCGGCAAGGCCGGCAAGAAGTACGTGCCGTACATCTTCTCGCTGTTCATGTTCATCCTGTTTGCGAACATGCTCGGCCTTCTGCCGCTGGGGGTCGTGGGGCTGCATGCCTTTACCTTCACCAGCCACTTCACCGTCACCGGTATCCTTGCGATCCTGAGCTTCTCGATCGTGCTGATCGTCGGGTTCTGGCGCCATGGCCTGCACTTCTTCTCGCTGTTCGTGCCGCATGGCACGCCGATCTGGCTGCTGTGGCTGATCCCGGTGATCGAGCTGATCTCGTTCCTGGTGCGGCCGTTCAGCCTCGGACTGCGACTGTTCGTGGCGATGATGGCCGGGCACGTGTTGCTTGAAGTGCTGTCTAGCTTCGTCATCGACAGCAGCAATGCAGGCGCCGGTTGGGGTGTCTTTATCGGTATCCCGAGTTTCATCCTGATGGTGGCGATTTGCGCTCTCGAAGTGCTGGTCGCCGGCATCCAGGCTTACGTCTTCGCGTTGTTGACCTCGCTGTACATCAACGACGCCGAAAACCTTCACTGAGTGATTTCAACGAGTTTCGAAAAGGAGTTTTGACATGGACATGGAAGCAGCCAAGCTGGTCGGCGCCGGCCTCGCGGCAATCGGTGCGGGCATGGCCGCCATCGGTGTGGGTAACGTCTTCGGATCGTTCCTCGAAGGCGCGCTGCGCAACCCGGGCGCGGCCGATGGCCAGCAGGGCCGTCTGTTCATCGGTTTCGCCGCGGCGGAACTGCTGGGCCTGCTCGCGTTCGTCGTCTCGATGATCCTGATCTTCGTCGCCTGACGATCTGACGACTTGACTGACTGCCGGAAGCTCCGATGCCACAGATAGCGCAACTTGCCGAAACCTACTCCAGCCAGATCTTCTGGTTGCTGATCATCTTCGGCCTGGTGTTCTTCATCGTGGGTCGGGGCATGGTGCCCAAGGTGATGGACACCGTCGCACAGCGCGACCGGCAGATTTCGGACGACCTCGCCGCGGCGCAAGCCGCGCGCGATGCGGCCGATGAACAGGAAGCGGCCTGGCGCAAGCGCGAGAGTGAAAATCGCGCTGAAGCCCAAGCCCTGGTCGCTCAGGCCAAGGCGGAAGCCGCGGCCAAGACCGAGAAGAAGCTGGCAACTGCGCAGAAGAAGGTCGACGCCCGGCTGACCGAGGCTGAGGAGCGGATTTCCGCCGCTCGCAGTGCGGCAACCGCGGAGATCGAAGCTGTCGCCAGCGAAGCGGCGCAGGACATCATTACCCGTCTTGCCGGAGTGAAGGTCACCAAGACCTCCATTTCTGCTGCTGTGAAGAAGGCGCTTGCCAATGGCTAATCCCGCAGCCGACCACGAACTCCACGCGACCGTCGAGCATGATGCCGGCGGTCACGGAGGGGCGCATGCCGAACCCGTAGCGTTCGGCTTTGTCGGACCCGGAGCCTGGGTCAGCCTGGCGATGCTGGTATTTATCGGCATCCTCGTCTGGAAGGGCGTGCCGAAGCTGATCACCGGCGGGCTCGACGCCAAGATCGTCGCCATTCGCGAACAGCTCGACGAAGCCAAGAAACTCCGTGCCGAGGCTGAGGCGTTGCGCGCGGAATATGCTGCCAAGATCGCCAATGCCGAGAAAGATGCGGCGGCGATGATCGATCACGCGAAGACTGAATCCGAGGCGATCGTCGCCAAGGCCGAAGCCGACGCTAAGGCCATGATCGGACGCCGCGAACGCATGGCTGAAGACAAGATCGCCGGTGCCGAGCGGGCCGCGGTCGATGAACTTCGTGCCAAGGCTGCCCGTGCGGCGACCGAGGCCGCTCGCGGGCTGATCGCCGCGAAGCACGATGCCGAGGCCGACCGCAAGCTGGTCGACGAGGCGATTTCCTCGCTTTGATCCCAACCCACGGCTCGACTGTGGGAATTTCCTGAGTTTGTCGCCAATCCTCCCCGAGCTTGCTCAGGGAGGTGGCGCGCGCTGCAAGCGCGTGACGGAGGGGTAAGCGGAACAGCGCGAGAGCCCCTCCACCCCCGACTTCGTCAGAGGTACCCCTACCCGAGCGAGCTCAGGGAGGATCTGGATGGTATCCCCTTCCCGCTTGCGGGAGGGGTTAGGTGTGTGTGTGTGTGTGTGTGTGTGTGTGTGTGCGCGCGAAGCACGCGTAGCGCTTGCCCTGACTGGCCCACCCCCAGCCCCTCCCGCAAGGGGGAGGGGAGCTGACGCAGCTATTTCCCCGCTGGCGAATGCGGGCCTAACGCCGGGAAGAACAAGACCGCGGCGAGAATGGAAGGCGACCGGCGGCGAGGGCTGCGCCAAAACTCGCTACTCGGCCTTGCCGGACACGAGGCCCTGGCAAGAGATCGGGCTGAGGCGGTGGGCGACATCGGCCCCTTAGGACGCTGCTTTAGAAGTTGTCCTTTGCGGCCCGCAGACGAGCAAAAGTCTCAACTGGATCAAGGCCGCCCCAGCGATTACGCATCCCCTCTTGATCGGCTCGCAAGAAGGGGTTGGTCGCCAGCTCCCGCGTCAATTGCGTAGGCACCGTCGGCTCCCCGCGAGCGCGGCGTTCGTCGATCTCGCGCGCGTAGAGCTGCAATTCAATATTGTCGGGATCGGCATGGAGCGCGAACCGGGCGTTGGACTGGGTATATTCGTGGGCACAGTAGAGCGCCGTCTCTGGCGGCAAGGCTTTGAGGCGCGAGAGGCTCGCCCAGAATTGCTGTGGCGTTCCTTCGAACATCCGCCCGCAGCCAAGGGCGAACAGCGAATCGCCCACGAACGCGACGCCTGCCTGCGGTAGATGATAGGCCACGTGGCCCAGCGTGTGGCCCCCGACGTCGATCACATCGGCCATCCAACTGCCGAGTTGGACCGTGTCGCCATTAGCCACCGTGCGATCGAAGCCCTCGATCTTGGCTGCGTCACGACGAGGCGCGACAATGGTGCAACCGGTGGCCGCCTTGATCGCCGCATTGCCGCCTGCGTGGTCGGGATGCCAATGGGTGTTCCAGATCTGCGTGATCCGCCAACCTTTCGCCGCCGCCTCGCGCAGGTAGACTTCCGCGTCCGGGGTATCGATGCAGATGGTTTCGCCGCTTTCCGGATCGTGCAGGAGGAAGCCGTAATTGTCGTTCAGGCAGGGGAATTGGTGGATTTCGAGCATGGGCCTCATTTCAGGTTCAATTGCCAACTCACCCCGAAGCGGTCGGCGAGCCAGGTGAACAGCCTACTGAAGCCATAATTGCCGATCGGCATCATGACTCCGCCGCCGTCGCCCAGCGCTTCGGCGAGGGCCCGCAATTGGGCCTCGTCGTCGCATTCGATGAAGATGGAGGTCGAGGGGGTGAATGTGAAGGCGTGGACCGGCGCGCTGTCATAAAGCATGATCTCCAGCCCGCCCACACGGATGCGTGCCATTGCGACCTGGCCGGCCTGCGGACCTTCGGGGTGTTCCTGCAGCAGCAGTTCCTCGAAGTCGGGGAAAGCCGAGCGATAGAGCGCCAGGGCGCCGTTCGCGTCACCCTGGAACATCAGGAAAGGGGTTGCTCTCATCGGTTTCGGTCTCCATCGCGCCCGCGGACAAATCCCGGTATCGTTTCGGGCAAGGCCAACCAGTGATGGCGGCTGTGTTCGTAGACCGAGCGGGCAGGGGGCGGGAAGGCGGGGTCGGCGAGGGTGCCGACCGTTATGCCGGTAATCCCGGGGTACTTGCTGGCGCGGCCGTAGAGAGTGCTGCCGCACTGCGGACAGAAGCCGGTGGTGAAGCTGTTCCCCTCGTCGGTCGCCCGCGAGTATTCGCGCGCCTCGCCTGTCAGGGCCACGCTTCCGTCGCTGAAATAGGCCATCACGCCGAACGGTGAGCCCGTGCGTTTCTGGCACTCGCGACAATGGCACAGCACGGTCATCGGCTCGGCACCATCATCGATCGCGGCGCGCAGGTTTCCGCACTGGCAGCTGGCTTCCATTGCCCGAGTCTAGAAAGCCTGGCCCCAATAGGAAAGGCCCGCCCGCTCGGTTGAGCGGACGGGCCCTTTCGCTTTGGCCGATGCCAGAGAAGCTTACTGCTTCTTCAGAGCTTCGCCGAGGATGTCGCCGAGCGAGGCACCCGAGTCGGACGAACCGTACTGTTCGACAGCCTGCTTCTCTTCGGCGATCTGGCGCGCCTTGACCGAGAAGTTCGGCTTCTTCGAACGGTCGAAGCCAATGACCATGGCATCGAGCTTCTGGCCGGTCTGGAAGCGATCCGGACGCTGCTCGTCGCGGTCGCGGCCGAGGTCCGAACGCTTGATGAAGCCCGTCGCGCCATCGTCGCCTGCCTGCACTTCGAGGCCGCCATCGCGAACTTCGAGGACGGTCACGGTGACCACGTCATTCTTCTTCAGGCCACCGCCACTGCTGACGCCGCCGGCCGCCGGAGCGCCCTTTTCGAGCTGCTTCATGCCGAGGCTGATGCGCTCCTTCTCGACATCGACGTCGAGAACGATCGCGTTGACCTGCTCACCCTTGCGGTGCAGCGCCAGCGCGTCTTCGCCCGAGATGCCCCAAGCGATATCCGACATGTGGACCATGCCGTCGACGTCGCCCGGAAGGCCGATGAACAGGCCGAACTCGGTGGCGTTCTTGACTTCGCCTTCGACGGTCGAACCGACCGGATGCTTGTCGGCGAACTCTTCCCACGGATTGCCCTGAGCCTGCTTGAGGCCGAGCGAGATGCGGCGCTTGTCGGAATCGACCTCGAGCACGACAACTTCGACTTCCTGGCTGGTCGAGACGATCTTGCCCGGGTGGACGTTCTTCTTGGTCCAGCTCATTTCCGAAACGTGGACCAGGCCTTCGATGCCGGCCTCGAGCTCGACGAACGCACCGTATTCGGTGATGTTCGTGACCACGCCCGATACCTTGGCGCCGACCGGGTACTTGGCAGCAACGCCTTCCCACGGATCGCTCTCAAGCTGCTTCATGCCCAGGCTGATGCGCTGGGTGTCGGCGTTGATGCGGATGATCTGGACCTTCACGGTGTCGCCGATGGCGATCACTTCGCTCGGGTGGTTGACGCGCTTGTAGCTCATGTCGGTGACATGGAGCAGGCCGTCGATGCCGCCGAGGTCGACGAACGCACCGTAGTCGGTGATGTTCTTGACCACGCCGTCGATGACCTGGCCTTCGGTCAGGCGATCGATCAGTTCGCTGCGCTGTTCGGCGCGGGTCTCTTCGAGGACCGCGCGGCGCGACACGACGATGTTGCCGCGGCGGCGGTCCATCTTCAGGATCTGGAACGGCTGCGGCATGTCCATCAGCGGGGTAACGTCGCGGACCGGGCGGATGTCGACCTGGCTGCCCGGAAGGAAGGCCACGGCGCCGTCGAGGTCGACAGTGAAGCCGCCCTTGACGCGGCCGAAGATGCGGCCTTCGACGCGCTTGCCTTCGCCGAACTCGCTTTCAAGCTTGTCCCACGCGGCTTCGCGGCGAGCGCGGTCGCGGCTCAGCATCGCTTCGCCTTCGGAATTTTCTACGCGGTCGACGAAGACTTCGACTTCGTCACCGACCTTGAGGGTCTGATCGTCTTCACCGCGGGCGAATTCGCGCAGGGCCACGCGGCCTTCGCTCTTCAGGCCCACGTCGATCACGGCCATGCCGTTTTCGATGGCGGTGATGGTGCCCTTGACTACGCGGCCTTCAAAGCCGCCGTCGGCGCCGCCGAGTTGTTCATCGAGGAGTTTCGCGAAATCGTCGCGAGTCGGATTGGCGGTAGATGCCATGTCTGTCAGTGTCCTAATTCACGTTTTTTCCGGCCAGGCGGTTGAATCCGCCGGTCTTGATGGCCGAACCGCCTGCGGGGCCGAATGCCGGCGCAGGCATCCACCGGGATTTCCCGCCGGTGCGCGAGTGAAAAGCGGGAGAGTGGCGAGGCTTGCCCGCCGCCGATTCATCCGCCTGTCTTGAGGAGCCGTCTATTGCGGCCCTGCACCCGCGACCGGACAAAAAGCCCCGTCGGACGGGCGCGCGGATAGGCGAGAGAGGCGCAAATGGCAAGCAAAAGCGTCGCTTGCCTGAACGTAGGGGTGACGGGGTGACACGGTAAAGTGTCGACTTGGAAAAGTGTCAACTTGGGTTCGGCTTGGGCGACGTCCGCCTAGTCGCGCGGGTTGGCGAGGAATTCCCTGATATGGGCGATCAGCTCCGGCCAGGCAGGTTCCTGCGCGAGGACCAGGTGGTTAGGGCTGTCGAGAGGCACGAAGCGGGCGCCTTCGATGTGGCGCGCGAGGATGCGGCCCGCCTCGAAGGGCACCACGGAGTCGTTGCGGCTATGCAGGATCAAGGTCGGCACCTTGACCTTGCGTAGCAGGTGACGGACGTCGATCACCCCGAGCGCGCGCTGCAACCGCTGGGCCCCCTCCGGCGAGGCGGAGATGCGTTGCAGCTCGTTGAACCACTGGGCCTGCTCGTCGGTCGCTTCGGGAAAGTAGAGCGTCGTGAACATCTGGCGAAAGGCCGGGTTCCCCTGGCCCCAGCCGACGCCGGTCAAGGTCACCATCGCCTCGCGACGGGCCAGTTCTTCCGGATCGTTGCGGGACTTCCAGCCTTGCGAGTAGCCCCCATAGAGGATCATCGAGCGTACCCGCTCCGGGTGGCGCACCGCGTAGGCAATCGAGACGGCGCACCCTTGCGAGATGCCCAGGAGGTCGAACTGCTCGACACCGGCCGCGTCGACCACTGTCTCTAGATCCTGTACGAAGGCTTCGAACGACAGGTCCGCCACTTTCCAGTCGGACAGGCCGTTGCCGCGCTCGTCGTAGCGAACGAGCTTGTGATCGCGCGAAAGTGCTTCGATCCAGTGGCTCCAGATCGGGCTCTCCCATTCGAACTCGAGATGGTTGAGCCAGTTGGCGGTCTTGACCAGCGGCGGCCCATTGCCCACGCAGCTATAGGCCAGGCCGGTGCCGTCGCGCGCCGTACAGAACTCGACGCGTTGGCGGATGACGGGTTTGCCGTTTTCACGCGCGACGGGACGAGGGGCGGCCGTGGCTGCCGATCTGACCGGCCGGGTGAGTGCCGCCTCCGCCTCGATCCCGGCTGCCTCGAGCGTGCGGACCGCAACGCCGCGCTGCGCCTCCGCCTCGTCACTTCGCCCGGCATCAGCGAGCAGCGCGACCAGTGTAACCCACCCGTCCTCGCCAAGTGGGTCCGCCTCGACGACACTGCGGGCAAAAGGCAGCGCCCGCTCCGGCTCGTCTGCCAACAAGCCGATCAGCTTGCGCCACACACGCAACTGGCGCTGGCGCACATCCTCTCGAGTAGCCAGAAGCCAGGATTCGAATTCCTCGCAGCCTCGCAAGTGGAGACCCGGCGCGAACTCGCCACGAATTCGGGCGGCGGTTTCGAGCGTGCCGATGTCGTCGCTCGCCGCCGCTTCTTCGATACGGGCGAAGTCGCAGTGCGATCCGGTCATCTCAAGTCGGACGGTTTCCCGGTCGGCGAGAAGGTGGGGCGCATCGGGTTCATCCACGGCCTGGCGCAATTTGCTGAGACTCCAGCGCAAGGCCCCCTTGGGATCGTCAGGCACATTCCAGAATAGCGAACAGAGCGCATCGCGGCGATGCTCCCTGCCGGTCACCGCCAGATAGGCGAGCAGCGCGCGCGTTTTCGCCGACGCCGGAAGGGCGACCTCTTGCGCGTCACGGCGCACGGCGATCTCGCCGATGAGCGAAAGATTGATCAGCCCCGCCTCCTTTGGAGAAGCGACCCGCCGTGGAAACTAAGGGCTGCGCTACGCAGCGTCAAATTCCACGCTCGTTCCCACGCTCTCTCTCACGCTGTGGCTCCATTGGGCACCCAGCGCCGCACGACGCGACGCGCAATTGAGGAAGAGACGATGAAGACGACGAGCCCCTCGCGGCCCCAGTCAGCTTTTGCCGGTCTTGCCGCGGCGTTCGCCTGCAGCGGGCTCTGGCTCGGCCTCGGGCTGTTCATGTTTGCGATGCAGGGCGGGGGAGTGGCCTGACACTCCCGCCCAGGTACCGCCCCAACCAGTACCTTCAAGGAATTCGACATGTATCACGACTTCAATTTCGCTAGCGTACTGTCTGCCTCCGCGCGGGCGGCGTGGCAAATCGAGGATATCCTGCCCGAAGGGGCGGCGCTCGATTTCTCGCGTCCTTTCATGCCCGAAAATCTGGCCCGAACCGACGTCCCTGAGGAACTGTCGGAAGCCGAGCGGCGCGTCCTCAATCAGATCCGCGGCCACGAATATCTCGTGATTTTCGGTCTGGTCGAAGAGTTCATCCTGCCGTTCGTCCTCGACCACGCCCGGCCGCAGCTGAACGGCGACGATGCCCGGGTGCGAGCGCTGCTCAACTTCGCGGGCGAGGAAGCCAAGCACATCGACTTGTTCAAGCGCTTCCACGCCTGCTTCGTGCGCGATTTCGGCAGCGCGTGCGCGGTGATCGGACCACCCGAGGCAATCGGGGCCGAAGTCCTGCGCCATGATCCGCTCGCGGTGGCGCTGGTCATCCTGCAGATCGAATGGATGACGCAGCGTCATTACGTCGACAGCGTCCGTGACGACAGCGGTCTCGATCCGCTGTTCAAGAGCCTGCTCAAGCACCACTGGATGGAAGAGGCGCACCACGCAAAGCTCGACACGCTCATGGTCGAGGCGCTGGCCGAGAACCGCGACGAGGCGTCGATTCAGAGCGCTCTCGACGAGTATCTCGAGATCGGGATGTTCCTCGACGGCGGACTGAAGACGCAGGCCGGCCTCAATCTCGACGCTTTCGAGAAGGCGGTGGGCCGCACGCTGGGCGCTGACGAGCGCGCCGCACTGCTCGCTCAACAGCACCAGGCGCTGCGCTGGACCTACCTCGGTTCCGGCATGACCCACCCGAAGTTCGTGGCCACGCTGGCCGCGATGTCCCCCGCCGCGCGCGACCGCATCGCCGAAGTCGCGCCGGCCTTTTGCTGACCCCCACGACAAAGGAGATTTGAAATGCTCGATGTTGCCCAGAAGAACGCCGTCAACGGCATCGATCTCGACGCGCTCACCGAAGCCGCCGAGGCGATCAAGCAGGATCCGGCCAATGGCGTGGTCGCCTTCCGCGTCCGCACCGAATGGACCGGGCAAACCCGCTCGGAGACGACGATAGACAGCGTCACCATGGGTGGCGAACGCATCGCCCGGCGTCACAAGATCGTCGCCGACGAGCCCTACGAACTGCTCGGCACCGACAGCGCTCCCAATCCGCAGGAACTGCTGATGAGCGCGATCAACGCCTGCATGACCGTGGGCTACGTTGCCCAGGCCGCGGTGCGCGGAATCACGCTAACGACCTGCCGCATCGAGATGGCCGGTGAGCTCGACCTGCGAGGATTCCTCGGCCTCGATGCGAGCGTGCCCAACGGGTACCGCAAGCTCGACTACATAGTCACGCTCGAGGGCGACGGCACTCGTGAGCAGTACGAGGAGATTCACCAAGCGGTGATGGCCACCTCGCCCAACTTCTACAACATCAACCGGGCGATCGAAATGAACGGGCGCCTGGCCTGATTCCCCATCCGTCCCGGCAATCCCCACATTCCGCGCCTGCCGGGACGGATGCCTCGCTCCGATACTGCTTGTACCCGTGAGTAAGCGAGTGCAGGGCCTCGACACAGGGGTTTTCACGAGGGTAGACAGGATGCGGGCCTGGGTTTCCAGGATGGGGTGGGGTGTGCAGCAGCCAGGCGTATTCAGCCGGTTCGCCGACAATGAGACCGAAGAACGCTACAGCGCCACGGCGCGGGCGCTCAGGATGCCGTTCGTGCGGCTCTACTGCGTCATCTTCATGGTCTTGGCGCTCGCCTATCTCATCGCCAATCCCAATCTCGTATCGCAGGCGCAAAACGCACAGCTGGCGATCTATCTCGGCGCGAGCTTGGCGGTGGCCGGGGGTTATATTTGCGTCACCTTCTGGGACGCCTACGTCCGACACCCGATCATCGATTTCATCGCGTTGCTCCTGCTTTCGCTGCTGGTGAGCCGGGCCAACTTCGTGCTGTTCGAATACCTCGCTGTCGCGGACGCCGGGCTGCATGTCGTGGCGGTCATCAACCGTCTGGTGCTCGCGGCCTTCGCGGCGGTCACGCTGGCGGGTCGGCCGCGGTTGTTCGTGCTCTGGCTGGCGGCCGACACCCTGGGTTGGCTTGGCTCCGCGTTCAACGATCTAAACCAACCCGCCTTCGCCCTGGCCGCGCTCAGCTATTTCGGCGGTTCTGCGGTGATGTTCGCAATCTGCCTCGCCGTCGGACGCACGAGCCGCTCCGCCTTCATCCTCGCTGACGGTCTCGACACCGAGCGGCGCAAGAACGAGGAGCTGGTGCACAACATGTTGCCCCCGGCAGCCGTGCAGCGCATCCGTGACGGGCGAGTGGTGGCTGACTCCTATTCCGACGCTAGCGTGATCTTCATCGACATGGTCGGCTTCTCGATGTTGGCGCGGCGCATTTCGCCAGGCCACCTGGTCGAGCTGCTCAACAGCTTCTTCAACCAGGCGGATAACTTGGCCGCCGTTCACCACATCGAGAAGGTCAAGACCGTGGGCGATTCCTACCTGGCCATCGCCGGCGGCAACATCGAGTGCGCGAACAGCGCGGATTCGGCGATCGCCTTCGCCCGCGCCGTGATCGGCTGCGTCGAGGAACTACGCCAGGTGGCCGGGGTCGATACCGTAGGCTTGCGGGTGGGTATCCATAGCGGACCGGTCGTCGGCGGCGTGATCGGCGCCACGCGCATGGCTTACGACTATTGGGGGGACACCGTGAACATCGCCGCGCGGCTGCAAGGGGCTGCGCCTTTCAACGGGATCGCGATTTCGGAAAGCACCTGGCTGCGGGCCCGGTCACGCGACGATTTCGGCACGCCCGAGACGATGACGCTGAAGGGAGTAGGCGACCTGACGGTCTACCACGCCAGCATCGGACCCGGTGAGGCTGGCGCGGCTGTGGAGCCCGTTGCCGCCTGAGCCTCAGCGCTGAAGGGCCAATTTCCGCTCAACCAGGTCGATGGCCGCGGCTATCGCTTCGTCGCGGTTCAATTCCGAAGTATCCAGCATGACCGCATCGTCCGCGGCGCGCAGTGGGGCTTCGGCCCGGTTGAGATCGCGCTCGTCACGGAGCCGCAGGTCGTTTTCGATCTCCGCCAGGGTCCGGCCGTTCCCGCGCTCCTGCATTTCCTTCCATCGGCGCAGTGCCCGCGCTTCGACACTGGCGACCACGAAAAGCTTCACCTGCGCTTCGGGTGCGATGACCGTGCCTACGTCGCGCCCATCGAGCACCGCGCCGCCCGGCTGCAGTGCGAAGCTGCGCTGCCGTTCGAACAGCGCCTCGCGCACCGAACGATGGACCGAGACGCGGCTTGCGAGACCGCCGGTGTCTTCGGTGCGCAGTTCGGGATCGAGCAGCAGTCCGTCCGGAAAGGTGCAAGCGGTCAGGGCATCGCCGGCGTTGTCCGGATCGCCGCCGTCGAGAAACACCTGTCGTCCGACCGCGCGATAGAGCAGGCCGGTATCGAGGTGAGGGAGGCGGTAGTGCTTGGCGAGGGCCTTGGCGATGGTGCCCTTGCCCGATGCGGTCGGGCCGTCGACGGCGATGATCACTGGTCTCCTCTCCCGCTGGCGCGGGGCGCGGGGGTTGGGCTTGTCGAAGACGGGGAAGCGGACTTGCGAGCGCGGAGCGCCATGACCAGACCCGCCGCTGCGATCGCCCCCCACGCGGTCTCTAGCACGAACGCGGCGAGGTTGAAGTTCACCGACAGCGATATGAGCAGCAGAATCGATCCGATCAGGTTCGCCAGATTGAACGCCGCCTTGTTCAGCGTCTTGGTCAGGTTGGCGTAGGCAAAGGCGCCGATGAACAGCGCGCTGCCGATTAGGCCGATGACGTCGGCGGTGAAAGAGTCGATCACGGCGTTAGTCCCTAGTCGGCAAACCCGGGCTTGAGAACCGCAAACGAAGCCCCTATCTCGCCCCCGCGAAGGCCACGTCCTTCGTGTTCCAAGCGAACGTTCAAGACCGGGACGGCCCGGCAGCTAACCCTTTAGTGGAGGCTGCTGTGGCGTGGGTCGTTCTGTTCGTTGCCGGTATTCTCGAAGTCGTGTGGGCCTATTCCATGAAGCTGTCGGACGGCTTCTCGAAGCTTGGCCCGTCTGCCGTGACGCTCGGCGCGATGTTTCTCAGCTTCGGCTTGCTGGCGGTGGCGATGAAGTCGCTTCCGCTCGGGACCGCCTATACCGTGTGGACCGGAATCGGCGCGGTGGGCGCGTTCGTGGTCGGTATCGTCGTGCTCGGGGAAACGGTCAGCGCGATGCGAATATTCGCTGCCGCGCTAATCGTGTCGGGCCTCGTGCTAATGAAGGTGTCGAGCCCGGGTTAAGCCGCGCTCGCGCCGTCGAGCAGGGCTTCGAAGACCGGAAAGCTGGTCGCGATCGGCCGGGTATCGTCGACTTCGACGCCATCGCGGCTGGCGTGACCGGCAACCGCCATCGACATCGCGATGCGGTGGTCGAGGTGCGTGGCGATCGGGCCGCCGCCGGACAGCGGTTCGCCGCCGGTACCCTCGATCACGAGCCCATCCTCGCGTTCCTCGATCCGCGCGCCGGCGAGGCGCAAAGCTTCGGCCATGACGGCGAGGCGGTCGCTTTCCTTGACCCTCAGTTCGTCGAGCCCGCTGGTCACCGTACGCCCCTGCGCCAGCGAGGCGGCGACGAAGAGGACGGGAAATTCGTCGATCATGCTAGGCGCCAGGGCCGGGTCGACTTCGATGCCGTTGAGCACCGAATGGCGCACGCGCAGATCCGCGACGGGCTCGCCCCCGACGAGGCGCCGGTCGAGTTCCTCGATCGAGCCGCCCATCTGGCGCAGCACTTCGAATAGGCCGGCACGCGTCGGGTTGAGGCCGACATTCTCGATCACGAGGTCGCTCCCCGGCACGACCAGTGCCGCCACCGCGAAGAACGCGGCGGATGACGGGTCACCCGGCACCTCGATCGTCTGCGGCCGCAACTCGGCCTCGCCCCGCAAGCGAATCACCCGGTGGCCGCCCTCTTCCTCGACCCACAACTCGGCGCCGAAGCCCTGGAGCATGCGCTCGGTATGGTCGCGCGTGGGCACCGGCTCGATCACGCTGGTGATCCCGGCCGTGTTGAGCGCGGCGAGCAGCACCGCGCTCTTGACCTGCGCGCTCGCGACCGGGAGGCGGTAGCTGATCGGCACTGCCGGGCTCAGTCCGCGCTCCATCAACGGCAGAGTGCCGCCGGGACTGGCGGTGAAGTCCGCGCCCATCTGGGAGAGCGGCTCGATCACGCGGCCCATCGGGCGCTTGGACAAGCTCGCGTCGCCCGTGAAGGTGGCGACGATCGGATGACTGGCGACAAGGCCCATCAGCAGGCGCGTCGAAGTACCGGAGTTGCCCATGTCGAGCGCGCTTTCCGGCTGCAGCAATCCGCCGACTCCGACGCCGTGGATCGACCAGGTGCCTTCGCCCTCGCGCACGATCGTCGCGCCCATCGCCCGCAGGGCGGCGGCAGTCGCCATGACATCTTCGCCCTCGAGCAGGCCGGTGACTCGCGTCTCGCCCACAGCCAGCGCGCCGAACATCAGCGAACGGTGGCTGATCGACTTGTCGCCGGGCACGCGGATACTGCCGGTCAGAGGCCCCGCGGAAACGAAGCGGCGAGGGCGGGGGGCAGTGTCAGGGCTGACGGACAAGAGGCTATCTCGGATAAGGGCAGTTGGAACGCGCGGGCTTTTGACAGCGCTGGGGGGCTGTGGCAAGGCGCCCGCACTCTTGATTCAGCCTCTTGATTATGCTCGGGGCCGCTACCATCAAGTCACAGTAATTCAGGCCCGCTACGGCAGCGGGCAGACTAAGGACACATTCATGGTCAAGCCAGAGTGGGGCGCCAAGCGTAGCTGCCCCAAGTGCGGTGAGCGCTTCTACGATCTCCAGAAGGACGAACCGGTCGTCTGCATCGAATGCGGCAACCAGTGGTATCCGGAGCCGGTGCTCAAGTCGAAGCAGCCGATTCCGTTCGAGGAAGTCCAGAAGGTCGAGAAGGTCGAGGACGCCGACGCCGATCTCGCTGACGACGATCTGGAAGATATCGACGAAGGCGAGGATTCGCCGGACAACGATGTCGACCTTGGCGGAGACGACGATCTCGGCGTTCCCGGCGCTGGTGATGGCGAAGACGACGAAAACTGATAAATTGGGGCTTGCGAAGCGGAGGAGTCGCTCATAAAGGGCCCTCCTCCCGCAAGGGATGGCGCACCACCCAGGATGCGCCGAGACGAAATGGCACGGGGCCTTAGCTCAGCTGGGAGAGCGCTACAATGGCATTGTAGAGGTCAGCGGTTCGATCCCGCTAGGCTCCACCATTCGTCGCTAAAGTATTGAAATAGGCCATGCCCGTTGCATGGTTCCAGTACCTGATCTGCACGCTGGCTGACGAGGTTTCGTCCGCCGGCGTTTTTGGCTTTCGGGCCAGTTTGGAGTGACGCGAGGCATGTTCGACACACTGTCAGATCGCCTGACCGGGGTCTTCGATCGCCTGCGCGGTCGCGGCGCGCTGAACGAGGCCGATGTCCGTGAAGCGATGCGCGAGGTCCGCATCGCGCTGCTCGAAGCCGATGTCGCTCTGCCGGTGGCGCGCAAGTTCATCGATGCGGTGACGGAAAAGGCCATCGGCCATCAGGTGCTGCGCTCGGTTACGCCGGGCCAGCAGGTGGTCAAGATCGTCAACGACGAACTGGTCGCTATGCTGGGCGGCGAGGAATCATCGCCGCTCACGCTCGAAGCCAAGCCGCCCGTCGTGATCATGATGGTCGGTCTTCAGGGCTCAGGTAAGACCACCACCACGGCCAAGCTCGCCAAGCTGCTCAAGGAAAAGCACGGCAAGAAGGCGCTGATGGCGTCGCTCGACGTCAACCGCCCGGCCGCGCAGGAGCAGCTCAAGGTGCTCGGCGACCAGGTCGATGTGCTGACGCTGCCGATCATCTCCGGCCAGCAGCCGGTCGACATCGCTCGCCGCGCGCTCGAATCGGCGAAGCTGCAGGCGATCGACGTGTTGCTGCTCGATACTGCCGGCCGACTCCACGTCGACGAAGCGCTGATGGCGGAGATGAAGGCCGTCGCCGCCGTCGCGACGCCGACCGAAGTTCTCCTCGTGGTCGATTCGCTGACCGGCCAGGACGCGGTCAATGTGGCCCAGAGCTTCTCCGACGAAGTGCCGCTGACCGGCGTGATTCTCACCCGCATGGACGGCGATGCCCGCGGCGGCGCGGCGCTGTCGATGCGCGCGGTCACGGGCAAGCCGATCAAGTTCGCCGGTACGGGCGAGAAGCTCGACGCGATCGAACCGTTCCACCCGGGCCGTGTGGCCGGGCGCATTCTCGGCATGGGCGACATCGTCTCGATCGTCGAGAAGGCCGCTCAGGTCATCGAGAAGGAAGATGCCGACAAGCTCGCCGAGCGGATGCTCAAGGGCCAGTTCGACATGAACGACCTGCGGACCCAGCTGCGGCAGATGCAGCAGATGGGCGGTCTCGGCATGCTCGCGGGCATGATGCCGGGCATGAAGAAGGCCAAGCAGGCGATGGCTGCCAGCGGCATGGACGACAAGGTGCTGATCCACATGGACGCGATCATCGGCTCCATGACGCCCAAGGAGCGCCAGCGGCCCGAACTCATGAATGCCAAGCGCAAGAAGCGCGTCGCGGCCGGCGCGGGGATGGAAGTTCAGGACGTGAACAAGCTGCTCAAGATGCACCAGGAAATGGGCCGCGCGATGAAGCAGATCAAGAAGATGGGCGGGCTCAAGGGCCTCGGCGCTCTGTTCGGTGGCGGCGGCGGGATGGGTGGTCCCGGCGGTGCCGGAGCGGCTGCTCTGGGCGGCCCCGGCGGCGGGCTTCCCGGCCTTGGCGGAGGGGCGGGGCAACTGCCCTCCAATCTGCAGGACCTGCTCAAGAAGAATTGAAATTCAATAGTTTGAATCGGAAAGGTAAGTACCCATGGCAATTGCACTCAGGCTCTCGCGCGGCGGTAACAAGCGTCGCCCGTACTATCGTATCGTCGTCGCCGACACGCGCAGCCCGCGTGACGGCAAGTACCTGGAGCAGATCGGCACCTACAACCCGCTGCTCGCCAAGGACGACGCCAACCGCGTCAACCTGAATGAAGACCGCGCCCGCTACTGGCTCGGCGTCGGCGCCCAGGCGACCGACCGCGTTGCCCGTTTCCTCGATGCCGCCGGCATCAAGGAGCGTGCCGCTCGCAACAACCCGAAGAAGGCCGAGCCGGGCGAAAAGGCCAAGGAACGCGTTGAAGAGCGCGCTGCCAAGGCTGCTGCCGCCGAGGAAGCCGCCAAGGCCGCCGAGGAAGAAGCCAAGGCTCCGGCCGCTGAGGAAGTGACCGAGGAAGTGGCTGCTGAAGCCCCGGCTGAGGAAGTGGTCGCAGAAGCTCCGGCCGAAGAAGCCGCTGCCGAGGAAGCTCCGGCCGCTGAAGAAGCGACTGCGGAAGAAGCTCCGGCTGCTGAAGAAGCCGGCGAGGAAAAGGCCGAGGGCTGATCCTTGGCCGAAGACAAACCCGTCACGCTCGCCGCCATCACCGGTGCGCACGGCGTGACGGGCGAAGTCCGCCTCAAATTGTTTGGCGAAGGGCTGGAGGCACTCTCCACCCATCGCCAATTCAATGATGGCGCGCTGACGCTCAAGAAGTTGCGCGACGACGGCAAGGGCGGCGCCATTGCTCGCTTTGCCGAAGTGCCCGATCGCACAGCCGCTGAAAAACTGCGCGGCACGGCGCTGGCCGTTCCGCGTTCGGCGCTCCCGGCATTGGGTGAGGGCGAATATTATCACGCCGATCTGCTCGGCCTTGCGGCCGTGACCGAAACCGGCGAGCCACTAGGTTCGGTGATCGCGGTCGAGAACTATGGCGCGAGCGATGTGCTCGAGATCGAACGCCCCGATGGCAAGCGCTTCATGGTGCCGATGCACACTGAGGCGGTGCCGGAGTGGAATGACGAGCGACTTGTCGTATCGGCGGCCTTCGCAGAGGGCTAACGCCTGAGCGGTTTCAGTTCGCCCAGGTAGTTCCTGATCGCCGTCGCCGCGACGCCGCCTTCGCCCATGGCGTGGCTTATCTGGTCGAGGCCTTTGACCACATCTCCCGCCGCGAACAGCCCCGGAACGTTTGTGCGCTGATGCGCATCGACCACCAGGCAGCCTTCCTTGCTGACCTGCGCCCCGGCCTGGGCAGCAAGGTCCGACCGGACCCTTGAGCCCAGTGCGGGGTAGACGCTATCGAACCGCATTCGCCCGTGGGCGGTGTCGAACGCCAGCAGGTCGCCCTCGATCGCGTAGTCGCCGCAAGGACCCTTCAATCGGGTGACGCCGGCCTGATCGAGTTGAGCGGCACATTCGGGGTCCAGATCGTGCTCCGCCTCAGGCGAAACCAGCGTCACGTCCCGCGTATAGCCGCGCAGGAACAGCGCTTCGGCCGTGCCATGGCTTCCGGTACCGATGACAGCCACGCGTTTGTCGGTGACCTCGTAACCATCGCAGATCGGGCAGTAGCGCAGCAGTCCGTTGGCAAGAGCCTGGGCGTGAAGCACCTCCTCCATTCCCGAGGGGCGATTGTTGACCACTCCCGTCGCGACGAGGACAGTTCGCGCGGGGAAGTCTCGTCCCTCGACGCTCACGGTGAAGCCTTGGTCTTCCGGCGAAATCCTGGTCACGCGGGCTAACTCACGTTCGGCGCCATACAGTTCCGCCTGCTCCGCCATGCGCCGAAGTAGTTCCAGGCCCGAGATGCCCTCGGGAAACCCGGCGTGATTGTGCGTGCAGGGGATCAGCGCCGCCCGGCTCGAGCCGCAATCGAACAGCCGGATCGAGAGATGAAACCGCGCGAGATAAATCGCTGCTGTGAGACCGGCCGGGCCAGCGCCGACGATGATGCAATCTTCCATCGGCGCTGCAACCCGGGCGGGCAGCGAATGGTTCCGCTCATGCGAGTTCGGGAGCGGACACTTCGGTATAAACCGGACCTGCGAAGACCGGTTGAGGTGCGATCACAGTCGCCACGCCGCCGGTGAAGATCACCGCCGTGATGACCGCGGCCGCCAATCCGCTCAGCAGAGCGTGCGTTGCCGGGGAGGCCTGATGGTCCGGCCGCAGGCGGGCGCGTTTTGCATAAGCGGTGTCTATTGTGGTCGGGCGCCGGCCAAAGCGCTCGCGGATGCGGGCGATCAATCGGTCGACACCTTGCGATAGGGCCGTGTGGTGGTCGTTCCACTGGCGCATGTAAACTTCGTCTTGCATTTCGTTTCCCCTTCGACTGCTCGGTTAGATGCACCCTTGGAGCCGCCAATTCTAACAAAAGGGTTGGGCAGAGCCATAAGCGTGGCTTATAGACGTGGGCATGGACAGGCTTCCCTCCCTGCCGGCCATCCGCGCTTTCGAGGCGGCGGGTCGGCACGAGAACTTCTCTCGCGCCGGGGAGGAGCTGGGCATGACGCAGGCCGCGATCAGCTATCAGATCCGGCACCTCGAAGACTGGATCGGGCGGCAGCTCTTCGTGCGCGAAAAGGGTAGGGTGAGGCTGACGGATACTGGGAAGCGGCTCTTGCCGGCCGTTTCGTCCAGTTTTGCCAACATGATCGATGCCTTCGCCGCCATGCGAGCGGAGGACGAGGACGTCCTTGAAATCAATACGGCCGTGTCGTTCGGCGGGACCTGGCTCAGCTCGCGGATCGGACGGTTCCAGGTACGCTACCCTGACCTGGCGGTGCGCATCTCGCTGTCGAATGAGGTCGTCGATCTGGCCCGAGGCGGGGTCGATGCGGCCATTCGGGGTGGGCGCGGCCCGTGGGAAGGTTTGCGCAGCGATTTCCTGGTACGCATGCATTTCACGCCGATCTGCACGCCGGCTTTCCTCCGGGAAAACAACATCACCAAGCCGGAAGACCTGCTTCATGTGGAGCGCTTCGCTCCCAATGATTCGCTTTGGGCGGGATGGTTCGCCAAAGCCGGCATCGGGGCGCCAGAACCCAAGCAAGGCATCGTGCTCGACAGTCAGCTTCAGGAAGCCACCGCCATGCTCGGCGGTTCGGGCATCTCGATGATGACGCCGATGTTCTGGAAGGCCGATCTCGACAGCGGGCGGCTGGTGCAGCCCTTCGACATTATTTACCTGTCCGGCTCTTCACACTGGCTGGTACACCCCGCCAACCGCGTGGGAGTGCGCAAGATCGAGCGGTTTCGCGAGTGGCTCCAAGAGGAACTCGCGGCCGACCGCGGCACACTGCCGGAAATTTGGAAACCGCTTTAATGACCTTCGCTGCGACGATCCTGACGCTCTACCCGGAGATGTTTCCCGGGCCGCTGGGCGTATCCCTGGCGGGCCGCGCGCTCTCGGAAGGAGCTTGGTCTCTGGAGACGGTGCAGATCCGCGACTTCGCCGCCGACAAGCACCGCACGGTGGACGATACGCCCGCCGGAGGTGGGGCGGGGATGGTGCTCAAGGCGGACGTACTGGCAGCCGCCATCGATCATGGGCGATTGCTTCAACCGCGGTGCCCCGTTCTGGCCATGACCCCCCGCGGTAAGCCGATCACTCAGGAGAGGATCCGCGAACTGGCAGCGGGGCCGGGAGCGACGATCCTGTGTGGCCGGTTCGAAGGTTTCGACGAGCGGATTTTCAAGGGCCGGGATGTCGAGGAGGTCAGTCTTGCCGACATCGTCCTGTCAGGCGGAGAGCCCGCCGCTTTGGCCATTCTCGACGCTTGCATTCGCCTGCTTCCCGGCGTAATGGGCGCGCCTTCAAGCGGAGCCGAGGAATCCTTCGAAGAAGGACTGCTCGAATATCCGCAGTATACCCGACCTGTCGAATGGGAAGGGCGCACGATCCCTGAAGTGCTGCGATCGGGGGATCATGCGAAGATCGCCGCATGGCGTAAAGCCATGAGCGAATCTGACACACGGTCACGCAGGCCGGACCTTTGGGAGCGCCACGGTGGTGCTCGGGACCGATCTGCCTCTGGCGCGCGGCGCGATGATTGAGGAACCCAAGATGGGTCTGATTCAAGAGCTCGAGGCCGAGGCCATCGGAGCACTCACCGAGGGGAAGACCATCCCCGAATTCCGCCCGGGCGATACGCTGCGCGTTGGCGTGCGCGTCGTTGAAGGCGAGCGTACCCGCGTTCAAAACTACGAAGGCGTGTGCATCGCCCGTTCGAACCGCGGCATCAACAGCAATTTCACCGTCCGCAAGATGAGCTTCGGCGAGGGCGTAGAACGCGTCTTCCCGCTGTACTCGCCGAACATCGACAGCATCGAAGTGGTGCGTCGCGGTGTCGTGCGTCGTGCGAAGCTGTACTACCTGCGCGGCCGGACCGGCAAACGGGCTCGTATTGCGGAGCGCAAGCAGACCGTGAGCCAGGAGGGCTGAGGCCCTACCGCCGAAACAAACAAGTTTCACGAAGGCGCCCTGGCTCAACAGCCAGGGCGCCTTTTTCTTGAGCGATTTTATCGAGGGTGAGTCAGATGGGTTATCGGGTAGCGGTAGTTGGTGCGACGGGGAATGTCGGGCGCGAGATGCTCGCGATCCTCGCCGAACGTGAGTTTCCGATGGACGAGGTGGCGGCGGTCGCCAGTTCGCGTTCGCAGGGTCTCGAAGTCGAGATCGGCGACACCGGCAAGATGGTGAAGTGCCAGAACATCGAGCATTTCGACTGGGCCGGCTGGGACATCGCCCTGTTCGCGGCGGGCTCGGGTCCGGCCAAGGAATATGCTCCCAAGGCGGCAGCCGCGGGCTGCGTCGTGATCGACAACTCCTCGCTCTACCGCATGGACCCCGACATTCCGCTGATCGTGCCCGAGGTGAACCCTGACGCGATCGACGAGTACAAGAAGCGCAACATCATCGCGAACCCCAACTGCTCGACCGCACAGATGGTCGTGGCCTTGAAGCCGCTGCACGACGCGGCGACGATCAAGCGCGTGGTCGTCAGCACCTACCAGTCGGTATCCGGCGCCGGTAAGGCAGGCATGGACGAGCTGTTCGAGCAGAGCCGCGCGATCTTCGTCGGTGACCAGGTGTCCGTGAACAAGTTCACCAAACAGATCGCCTTCAACGTGATCCCGCACATCGACGTGTTCCTCGACGATGGTTCCACCAAGGAAGAGTGGAAGATGGTGGTCGAGACCAAGAAGATCCTCGATCCCAAGATCAAGGTGAACGCCACTTGCGTGCGGGTGCCGGTGTTCGTCGGCCATTCGGAAGCGATCAACATCGAGTTCGAGAACGAGATTTCGGCCGAACAGGCGATGGACATCCTGCGCGAGGCGCCGGGCGTCATGCTCGTCGACAAGCGTGAGGACGGCGGATACGTCACCCCGATCGAATGCGCGGGCGACGGCGCGACTTACGTCAGCCGCGTGCGCGAGGATCCGACGGTCGAGAACGGCCTGACGATCTGGTGCGTCTCCGACAACCTTCGCAAGGGCGCTGCGCTCAACGCCGTGCAGATCGCCGAGCTGCTCGGCCGGCGTCACCTGAAGAAGGGCTGACCTTGGCCGCTGGTCTCCGTTTTGCTCCGCTCGAACCGGATCCGGTCCTGTTCGACCCGGAGCAGACCGGAGACTTCGCCAAGGAACTCGCCAAAGAGGCCGCCAAGGAACAGCTGCCGCCCTGGTGCAGCTGGATCGGTTGGCTCGACGGGATCCCGGTGACCATGGGCGGGTTCACCGGGCCGCCAACCGAAGATGGCACCGTCGAAATAGGCTACCTCACGTTCACCGACCATCAGGGGCGGGGCCATGCCACGGCTCTGACCGGTTTCCTGGTCGCCACGGCGCGGCGGGGGGGTGTTGCCAGGATCATCGCCCACACCCTGTCCGAACCCAACGCCTCAACTCGGGTGCTCGAAAAGAACGGTTTCGTCCGTGACGGCGAAGCTCATGATCCCGATGCGGGAACGGTCTGGCGATGGAGCCTCTGCGTCGCCGAGGCCTGACCTGGATCGACTGGTGCCCGGCAGTGAGGTCCATTGACCGCCGCCACCCGATTGCCGCACTATTCCCGAGAACCAGGGGATTGCGCGATGCCCGGTGAAGTTCATACGGAATTCTATCTTCATATCCGCGTTCTGATCAGCCTGGTCCTGGGCCTAGGGCTGACGCGCCTGCTCACGGGCATTTCCCGACTGATCGAACATCCCGACCGCCTGAAGGTCTATCCAACCCACCTGCTCTGGGTGGCGATCCTGATCGTCACCATCATGCATTTCTGGTGGTGGGAATTCGCCCTGATCCGGCTCGAGTGGAACTTCGCGCTGTTCGCCTTCGTGCTGATGTACGCGTTCCTGTACTTCCTGCTCGCCTGCGTGCTCTTCCCCGAGGACATGAAGGAGTACTCCGGCTTCGAGGACTACTTCATCTCCCGAAGGCGATGGTTCTTCGGTCTCTTCGCCGTCACGTTGGTGGCCGATTTCATCGATACGCTGGTAAAGGGCGGACGGTATCTCGAGGCGCTGGGGCTGGAATACAAAGTCCAGGTAGGCGTGATGATCGTCATGTGCGTCGCGGCCATGGTCACCGCGAACCGACGCTTTCATCTGGCGTTTGCTACCGTCTACCTAGTCTACATGATTAGCTGGATCGTGCGCGCGTACTGGAAGATCGCCTAGACCGGTTGGTCCTCAATGTGACGGTGGCTCGGGCGGCGCGGCGGGACCAGTGCTGCGCCGCATCAGCAGCACAAGAGGCACCGAGGCGAGGCTCAGCCACATCATCAGCCAATAGTCGTCGACATAGGCAATCATGGCCGCCTGGCGGGTGACTTCGGCATCTAGGATGCCGAGCGCCGCCTCGCCATACTGATTGAAGCGCTCCAGCGACGTGAGGTCGACCATTCCGGTAACCGCAGGGGTGACGTGCGCTGCCAGATCGCTGTGGCTGGTCTGCGTGTTGCGCGTCAACAGGGTGATCATGACCGAAATGCCGATCGAGGAACCGACCGAACGGGTCAGGTTGAGCAGGCTCGATCCGTCGGTGCGCAGGCGGGGCGACAGCGTGGCGAAAGCGGTGGCCTGCAAAGGAATGAACACCAGACCGATGCCAAGGCCCTGGATCAGGCCCGAGAGGACGATATGATAGCGGTCGACCCCAAGCGACCAACCGGCCATTTGGTAAAGCGACCAAGCGCCGATCAGAAAGCCGATCGAGACCATCCAGCGCGCGTCGACGCCCTTGCGCATGAGCAGGCCGGACAGCTGCATCGAGATCAGCACGCCAACGCCACGGGGCATCAGCACCATGCCTGTATCTACCACGTCATAGCCGAACAGGCCCTGCAACATGGGCGGAATCAGCGCCATCGTGGCGAACATGACTGCGCCGATGACCACCATGAAGATCAGGGCGACGACGAAGTTGACGTTCGCAAACAGCTGGCGGTCGAACAACGGTTGCTCGGCCGTGGCGAAGTGGATCACCGCGATCCATGTGCAGGACAGGATCAGGAACAGGTAGAGCCAGCTTTCGAGCGAGGAGAACCAGTCGAGCTGGGCTCCGCGGTCGAGCAGGAGCTGGAGCGAGCTCAAGGTCAACGCGATCATCGCAAAGCCGAACAAGTCGAAGCGCCGCTTAATCACCTCGCGCGAGGGCAATTGTGCGAGGAGGATCACGAGGCACAGCGCGCCAACCGGCACGTTGACGTAGAAGACCCAGCGCCAACTCCAGTTTTCCGTGATCCATCCGCCAAGGACCGGGCCGAGGATCGGGCCGATCATGACCCCCATGCCCCACAGGGCGATGATCTGCGACTGACGGCTGGGCTTGGTCGTGTCGAGCAGCGAGCTCTGGCTGAGCGGCGCGATAAAGGCACCCGCGACGCCTTGCAGCGCGCGGAAGATGACCATTTCCTCGAGATTCTGGGCCATGCCGCACAGCATCGAGGCGACCACGAAGCCCGCGACCGACCAGATGAATAGCCGGCGCGAGCCAATGCGATCCGCCAGCCAGCCTGTAATCGGCATGGCGACGGCCGAGGCGATGATATAGCTCGTCAGCACCCAGCTGACCGTGTCCGGCGTCGCGCCGAGCGAGGATTGCATGTGCGGGATCGCGACGTTGGCGATCGTCGTGTCGAGCACCTGGATGAGCGAGGCCGTCATGATGCCGATGACCAGCAGGAACTGGTTCTCGACCGGTAGGTGCGCGACGTCCTCTATCTGGCCGGAGGCGGCGCTTGGGCCAGCGGAAGGGGCGCGAGCGGCCTTGGTGGCCATCGTCAGGGATTACGGCCGGTGTGGACCGTCACTTCGGCTGAGAGACCGGCAATCAGGGGGCGGGCACTCTTCTCATCGAGCCTGATTCGCACCGGGACACGTTGCGTCACCTTGACCCAGTTGCCGGTGGCGTTCTGCGCCGGAAGGACCGAGAACTCCGAACCCGTGCCCGCGCCGATCGAGGCGACGTGGCCGCGCAGGACGAGATCGGGATAAGCATCGAAACGGACATCGGCGGCCTGACCGACCTGCATCTGGTCGAGGTCGGTCTCCTTGAAGTTCGCCTCTACGTAGGAGCTGGTGTCGGCAACGATCGTGAGCATCGGCAGGCTGGTTACCGCCTGCTGGCCGATCTGCAGCCGGTCGGCCTGGGCGACACGGCCGGCAATCGGCGCGCGGATTTCGGTCCGGCGCAAGGCGAGCTCTGACTCGGCCCGCCGGGCCTCGGCCGCGGCAATTTGTGGGTTCTGCCCCGGAACCGCCGCACCTTGAGCCAGCTTGGCCCGAGCTTCGCGCTGGTTAGCTTCGGCCAGCCGCAGTTGCTCACGAGCCTGGGCGACGGCGTGTTGCGCCGCCTCGTAATCGGCCTTGGTGGTGAAGCCGCGTTGCCACAGGGCTTCCTGGCGATTGAGCGTGGCCTGGGCAAACGCGATATTCTCTCGCGCGGCGGCAATGTCGGCGCCGGAGAACTCACTGGCATTGGAGAGCGCCGTCACGTTGGCCTGGGCCGTCGCGATCGAGGCTTCCGCTTCGGCCATCTGCAGGCGATAGGGCTCCGGATCGATGCGGAACAGCAGATCGCCCGCCTTGACTTCCTGCCCTTCCTTGACCGCCACTTCGACGATCTTGCCGACGATTTCGGCGCTGACCCCGACCATGTCCTGCTTCAGATAGGCGTTGTCTGTCGTGACCTTGCCCTGCAGGCCCTGCCAATAGATGAAGCCACCGATCAGGAAAGCCAGTGGAAAGGCAATCATCAGGGCAAGCTTGCCCCATCGCCGGGGCGGCTTGGCGCTTTCGACGACGTTGTTCTCTAGCAATTGCGGATCTGCTTCCGCCATCGGGTTTTCAACTCACGTGAGATCGTTCGAAACGGTCAGATAGGCTAACAGGATCGGCCTAACAACTGACAGACAGGCAAATTATTGGCAAAGGACGTCAAAATGCGTGAACAGACAGGCGGTTGCCAGTGTGGAAGAGTGCGTTTCGC
Organism: Croceibacterium selenioxidans; assembly: GCF_018599195.1. Classification (GTDB taxonomy): domain Bacteria; phylum Pseudomonadota; class Alphaproteobacteria; order Sphingomonadales; family Sphingomonadaceae; genus Croceibacterium_A; species Croceibacterium_A selenioxidans. The sequence goes on from NZ_JAHFVK010000001.1 coordinate 802,262, forward strand.
CGTCAGGATCGACAGTGACGAGGCCTATCTTTGCCACTGCCGGATGTGCCAACGCGCGACCGGAGGCGTATCGATTGCGTTCAAGAACGTGGTCCAAGCCAACATCGAGTGGGAGCACGAACCGGACTGGTATGTGTCGTCTCCGCTGGCGCGGCGTCCGTTTTGCCGGGAATGCGGCACACCATTGGGATTTGCCTACAACGAAAGCGAAAACATGGATCTGACGGTTGGCTCGTTTGACGATCCTTCTCCTTTCTACCCGGTCAGCAACTTCGGCGCCGAAAGCAAGCATGCCGCTTGGGAAGACACCAGCCATCTGCCAAGCATGAAAGTCACCGAGTACGCTCCCGCGGTAAAGCGGTGGACCGACGCCGGACTGGAAGTTCCGGAGTGACTGAGGTCCGAACCGACGTCGTCGAGAGCTTCGATGGCGCCGCACTGGCGGTTCACCGACTAGGGCAGGGTAGGCCGGTTCTCATGCTGCACGGCCTGTTCTCCAGCGCGCAGATGAACTGGATCCGCTTCGGACATGCCGCTCGCCTCCAGGACGCCGGGTTCGAGGCGATCATGCCGGACTTGCGCGCCCACGGCCAAAGCGCCGCACCGCACGATCCGGCGTCCTATCCGTGCGACGTGCTGGTGCGTGATGTGAGGGCCGTGGTCGACGCCGTTGGCCTCGGGGATTTTGACCTCGTCGGCTTCTCGCTCGGCGCGCGGACCGCGGCGCGGGCGGTGGTCTCGGGCCTGGCGCCGCGCAAGTTGGTGCTCGCAGGCATGGGGCTAGAAGGCCTCGCCGGATGGGAGGGGCGCGCGGCCTTCTTCATCGACGCTATCGACCGGTTTGCGGAGGTCAAGCAGGGCGATCCGGCCTACATGGCGGTGCAGTTCATGAAGACGATGAAGATCGATCGCGTGGCCGCCCGGCTGCTGCTCGAGTCCGTCGACGATACGAGCCAAGAAGATCTCGCGGCGATCACCATGCCGACCCTGGTCCTGTGCGGGGACAAGGACCGCGACAACGGCTCTCCGCAGGACCTGGCAAGGGTCCTTCCGAACGGCCGGTTCGAGGAAATTCCCGGGACGCACATGGGTTCGGTGACCGAGCCTGACCTGGGCGTGGCGATTGCCGCCTATCTGGCGGGTTGATTTGGCCGCATAGCCAGTCCAGACCGGTTCCCGTTGAAACTGCTTTCAGGGAATGAGGTTGGTCCGAATGAAGTTCAGGGTTCTCGCATCCGCTGCCGCGCTGGCGCTCGCCGCCGGTCTGGCCGTCCCCGCTGTGGCGCAGGAAGCGTCAGCGGGCCAGGCCGTCGCGGCCTTTCCGAAGACTCCGCAAGGCGCGGCGGATTTCCTCAAGGCGGTGGAGGCAGACCTGTTCGACTACTCGGTCGACGCTGGGCGGATGAACTGGGTCAACGCCACGTTCGTGAATTTCGACACCGATACGCTGACCGCGGCGATCAACGCGGTCGGGACGGAGAAGTCGGTGCGCTATGCGCTGGAAGCGGCCCAGTTTGCCCAGGTGCCGGGGCTCGACCCTGTGGTCGAGCGCAAGCTAACCATCTTGCGCACGGGCATCGTGCTGCCAGCGCCCACTCGCCCGGGCGCGGCCACCGAACTCAACGAAATCGCCACCGACCTTTCCTCGCAGTATGCCAAGGGCAAGGGCACTCTCAACGGCAAGCCTATCTCCGGTTCGGACATCGAGGCCGAGATGGGCAACATGGAGCGAACGCCCGCCGAATTCGCCGAAATGTGGACTAGCTGGCACGACAACGTCGGCGCGCCAATGCGCGACGACTACGCGCGCATGGTGGCCATCGCCAACGAGGGCGCGAAAGAACTGGGCTTTGCAGACACCGGCGCGATGTGGCGCTCCAATTACGACATGCCGCCTGATGAGTTCGCGGCGCTGACCGACAAGGTGTGGGACGACCTCAAGCCGCTGTACCTGGCCTTGCACACTTACGTCCGCACCAAGCTGAACGAGAAATACGGCGAGGCGGTACAGCCGGCCAAGGGCCCGATCCGCGCCGACTTGCTCGGCAACATGTGGGCTCAGGAGTGGGGCAATATCTATCCGCTGGTCGCTCCTCAGGGAGCCGGGGACCTCGGTTATGACCTGACCCAGCTCATCGAAGCCAAGGGCATGAACGAGCTCGATATGGTCAAGGCGGGCGAGAACTTCTTTTCCTCGCTCGGTTTCGCCGCGCTGCCGGAGACCTTCTGGGAACGCTCGCTGTTCGTGAAGCCAGCTGACCGCGAGGTGCAGTGCCACGCCAGCGCCTGGAACATCGACAATAAGGACGATGTCCGCATCAAGATGTGCATCAAGCGCAATGGCGACGACTTCAAGGTCATCCATCACGAACTGGGCCATAACTATTACCAGCGCGCGTATAACCAGCAGAGCTACCTGCACCTCAATGGTGCCAACGATGGCTTCCATGAAGCGATCGGGGACATGGTGGCGCTCTCGATCACGCCTGAATATCTGGTGCAGATCGGCTTGCTCGACAGGGCGGACGTGCCGAGCGCGGACAAGGACATCGGCCTGTTGCTGCGCGAGGCGCTCGACAAGGTGGCGTTCCTGCCGTTCGGGCTGCTGGTGGACAAGTGGCGCTGGGGCGTGTTCGACGGCTCGATCCAGCCTGCAGACTACAACAAGGCCTGGGTCGACCTGAAGCGCGAGTACCAGGGCATCACCCCGCCGGTCGAGCGGCCCGCGAACGCGTTCGATCCGGGCGCCAAGTACCACGTGCCCGGCAACACCCCGTACATGCGCTACTTCCTCGCGCGGGTACTGCAGTTCCAATTCTACAAGGCCGCCTGCGACCAGGCCGGGTGGAAGGGCCCGCTGCATCGCTGCAGCTTCTACGGGAACAAGGACGTGGGTGCGAAGCTCAACGCCATGCTGGAAATGGGCGCGAGCAAACCCTGGCCCGACGCTCTCGAGGCTTTCACCGGCACTCGCGAAATGAGCGGCAAGGCCATGGCCGAGTACTTCGCCCCGCTCAAGGCGTGGCTCGACCAGCAGAACAAGGGCAAGGCTGCGGGCTGGTAGGAGTTGCCACGAGGTTCAACAAGGCATTGAATATTAAGCGATAGCAGGGGCTATATCCTGCGGCAGCAAAGGTTCGGAAACTTCAATCTGTCTTCCGAAGATAGGGGCCCCCAGCCGCGGCTACGGTTGGGGGCTCAAATCATTTGGGGCCCGCGCGGCTACCCGGACTTCCCCTTCGTCACTTGTGACGCGCCAATTCTACAATCTCTAAAACGAACGTGTTGAACGCGCACATCAGCAGACGTATGCCAATGATGCGCCCAGCGTGGGTTACTTAAATATGTTCTCCTTTCTACATGATCTCCCACCAGCCTGTCGGGCCGGCACCGCCCATGCGCGACTGGTGTCGCACAGGGAGAATGCTGCGGTTCGGTTCTAGAGCGTTGTTTGCTTGGAATTTCCCCCATCGGCATTCTCGAAAATAGGCGTCTCTGGAAGGATATAGGGCAGGGTAGCAGCGCCGCAGGCGGCACGCGCCGAGGGACAGTCCAAATTCCGTTGCCCGCGGTAAGGCTTCACCCCATAAGCGCCAATGGAGCCGCCACGCACGGCTCTGGGGCGTAGTAACCCCGTAACGTAGCGGTTGGATTGCACGATGCAGTCCCCACATCCTTGACTCTTATGGTCGGGGAGCCTGCGACGTATGTCCAGGGCTCTCCAGCCTAAAGGTCGTAGGGGCCGGCTACGTTCGGTTTACTAACTCCCCGATCACCAGGGATCATGGTGTGAAGTCGAAGCGGGGGCGCACCGCCATCGACTTTCGGGAGGGACAGCCAGATGGCGATGGGCGACTGGCATGTCGAGACGGGAATCTTGCAGCCCGGCCGATGGGGCTATTCGCTGGCCATGGACGGCGGAGGTGTCTGGCAGCTCTATCTGACCCTGTGGCGCCGCAAGAGGTACCTTGGCAGGCGCGTCACCGTGGAGGGATACCGCTCAGGTTTCGACCTGATCGACGTGCACCATATCAGGTCATCAGACGAACCTAGGCGCTAGAAGCTCACCCGCTGCATCGCGATGCGCGAGCCGCGCAACGAAGGGAAGACGGTCTCGAGCGCCTTCTTGTCCGGCAGGACATAGACGATGCCACCGGTCTTCTCGAAGATCGGCTGCACACTCTGAGCGTAGAAGTGAGCCGGGACGTTGATGCAGCCGTAAGTGATCCGGTTGTCGCTGGTCGTGGGCGAGAGCAGCCTCTCCAGTCGCCGTTCCTTTTTGTTGCCCGTCACTACCGCGTGCAACGCCACCGAGGTGTCGTAATCGACCCACAGCACTTTCTGACCGGTACTGGCAGGACCGATGCGGGCGACGAAGCGGCCGGCTGGCGTGGTCTTCTCTGCAGGGCCGAGTTCGGCCAGGGTCTTGCTGCCGACGCCGGGTGTCGAATCGTCACCGTCCGTGATCCCCAACAGCGCCGGGGTCTCCCCGATCGGCTTGCCCTTGGCATCGTAGACGAACACCGTTGCGGCCTTCTTGTCGATAATGATGAAGGGGAGCGAGCCGTTGTCGTTGGTGTCGATGACCCAGCGCGAAACCCGAGTGGTTGCGGCCGAGGTTTCCGTCGGCGCGAAAATCGCCAAAGGAGGCGTCGCGGCCTGATTGCTTCCGGGCACGGGCGTGCGGGACCTGGACGTTGTCGCGCTGCGGCCGACGGCAGTCGCATCCGGCTTGGCCGTGGCCGACGGTTGCTGTGGGCGAGAGGTTGCCCGTTCGGGACCGCGCGGCTGCGCAAGGATCGCTGGGGGAAGCGCGAGGCTTCCCGCCACGAGGACAGGGAGGATCAATCGAGAAAATTTGCGCATCGGACAGTCAGTAAAGAGACCCGACCGGTTACCCGGCCGGGTCCATAAACTTAGAATTTAGGCATAAACTGCCGCTGAACAAGTATCAGTTCCGCGGAGCTCTTGCCGGCGGCGGAGGCGGAGGCGGCGCATTCAGACGCTGCTCAACCGCGTCGAGACGCCGATTTGCGTTCTGCGCAGCGGTGTTGGCTGCCTGCGCCTGGGATAGCGCAGTGTTGGCCGTATTTTCGGTTTGAACCAGTCTCGACTCCACTCCGTCGACACGTTGGTTCACCGTCGCGATCTGTTGGTCCACATATTCCGTGGTGGCGCAACCGCCCACACCTGATGCGGACACAACAATTAGGGCGGCGGTGGCTAGTTTACCCTTCAGGTTAGTCATTTAACTATTCCCCTGCTGGAGCTTTCACCTATCACGACTCCGGAAGAGCTTATCGGTTCCCCGTTTCAGCTCACGGCGGTGGCGCGACTTGCACATTCGCTCGTTCACAATTCTAGGGAATAGGGGGAAACCCGAAGTTTCGCCGGGAATTTCTGTGGCTCGTTCATATTAAGGGACTAATCGAGCAAATCACGGCAAAACGGGGCAATTGCGCGGCGAAATTCATCTCGTTGAAGCATTTCAGCTCCAGAAAAACCCTTGAACCGTCCCCAACTAATCGCCGGAAAGTCGAAGGGCGCGGTCCTTTCGAACCGCGCCCTCGCATTTTTTCTTCAATTGAAGTTGGTCAGCCTTCGGCAGCTTCGTCGCCGGCTTCCGCGTCTTCGGCCGGGGGAAGTTCACCCGGTTCGAGGTTCGGATCGAGGGCTTCCGTGAAGCCTTCGGTCTCGGAGCGGTCTTCCTCGGCGATCTGACCGATCACGTCGACGCCCTGGCGCTGCAACTCGGCCTCGTCGTCCGAGCGGGCCACATTGGCCTTCACGGTGACGTGGACTTCCGGATGCATGGCGACACGGACATCGAACAGGCCGATCGTCTTGATCGGGCGCTCGAGGATGATCTGCGACTTGTTGACGTTGTGACCAAGCGCCTTGAGGGCGTCGGCGACGTCACGCACGTTGACCGAACCGTAGAGCTGGCCGGAGTTCGACGACGCGCGGATCAGCACGAATTCGGTGCCGTCGACGTTCGCACCCGCCTGGGCAGCTTCGTCGCGACGCTGCGCGTTCTCGGTTTCGAGACGCTCGCGGTTGGCTTCGAAGACCTTGCGGTTCGATTCATTGGCGCGGAGCGCTTTCTTGTTCGGCAGCAGGAAGTTGCGGGCGTAGCCGTCCTTGACGGTTACGACGTCGCCGATCGTGCCCAGCTTCTCGATACGTTCGAGCAGGATGATTTGCATCGGTCCGCCCTCCTTACTTCACGATGTAGGGCAGCAGGCCGAGGTGACGCGCGCGCTTGATCGCACGGGCCAGCTCACGCTGCTTCTTGCCGGAAACGGCGGTGATGCGGCTCGGGACGATCTTGCCACGTTCGGACATGAAGCCCTGCAGCAGACGCGTGTCCTTGAAGTCGATGACCGGAGCATCCTTGACCGAGAACGGGCAAGACTTGCGGCGGCGGAAAAACGGACGGGCCATTAGATGCGCTCCCCTTCACGTTCGCGGCGCTTACGGTCGCGCTCGTTCTTGCGCATCTGCGCGGACGGACCTTCTTCGTGCTTGTCGACGGCGATCGTGAGCCAGCGGATCACGTCTTCGTTGATGCGGTTCTGCCGCTCGAGTTCGGCCACGACGGGGCCGGGGCACTCGATGTTGAGCAGGACGAAGTGCGCCTTGCGGTTGCGGTCGATCTTGTAAGCGAGGCTCTTGAGGCCCCAGGTTTCGGTCTTGGAGACCTTGCCGCCGCCCTGTTCCACGATTTCCGTGATGCCGGCGGCGAGCGCGTCAACCTGAGCCTGGCTCAAGTCCTGGCGCGCGAGAAATACATGCTCGTACAGCGGCATGTTCGCGTTCCTTTCACATTCTGCCGATCGCTGGCTTGTCCGCCCGAATGGCGGGGCCCCTCCGGCTTTCTTGGGGTTTCCTGGCAGTCAGGACCGCCGAGGAAGGCGGGCACATACAGCTTTACGGGGGGAATGCAAGGCTGTGGCGGTATCCTTCTGGAAATTCGCTCGTGTCGTCGATTGGCTCTTTACAGATGCGAATGGTTCGCAATAGCATGCATTTGGAAGGAGCCTGACGTGTCCCAAGCCCTAGCGATCGGCCCGATGATTTTCGTCCGCCAGTTCCGCCTGTGGGCGGCCTCGAGGGCCAGGGGAGACCATCCCTTGCCACACATGCAGTCCGCCGTCAGCCTGTTCGAGACGGCCCCCGAACTGTCGGTAGCCTGCGCCAGCCTGTTCGACATGGTCGAAGCGCAGCTTGAGCGAGCACTTGAGCCCGAATGCTGCTGCAGTCCTTCGCTCTCGCGCGACGAGCGGGCGCTGCTCGGAATCCTGCGCCATGCGCCTGAAGCGGGCCAGCCCCTGACCAGCGCAGCGGTTCCTCATGGATTGCCGGGCGCAATCTGCTGGGCGGCCTTTGCCGTTCGCCGGGCCATGGCGGAGACCTTTGCCGACCAGTTCGGCACGCCGGACTCTGAAGAGAGCCAGCCGTCGAAATGCCCCTTCTCGCAGGAGGCCAAACCGGTTCTCGTGGCCGTCGCCTAGCCCAGAGCCGCGCTGTTTCGCATCCCCGCAACGCCCTGCCGCATCCTGCGGAACCAATCGAGCCCTACCTCGTCCAGAGGTTCGTGGACTTAATTTCACCGATCTTCGGGCAACTTGGCGTGCTCGGCCCGCTCCTGCAGAGCGAACTGCTGTTGGGTCTGGCTTTCCTGGTGCTAACCGCGACCCTAGTGGGCTCTGGAGTGCCTGGTGTCCTGATGCCCATCTCGTTCTCGTCGGGCGCATTGCTGGGCGGATGGCTTGCCATTCTCGTCGTCGTGCTAGGCGCCGTGCTCGGAAGTCACGGTCTGTTCCTCCTTGCGCGCCGCTCGTTGTCCGAGCGCATCCGAAAGCGCTGGGGTCCAAGGCTCGAGCGGTTCGATCGCGACATAACCCAGCGAGGCTTCGTCTACCTTCTGGGCCTCAGACTCCTGGGAGCGCCGCACATGCTGGTGACAGCCGCCTGTGCGCTTTCCCCGTTGCGGGCACGGAGTTTCGCGCTGGCGACCTTGCTGGGGTTCCTGCCGGCGGTGACTATCGCGGCGATGGCGGGATCGGCCGTCTGACCTCAATACCGGTTGCGTCCTGGTAAGAGTACCCATGCCCTTCGGCTGCACCCGCGGTCTGGAACGCTTGCACGGGGCTCGCGACACAGCGGGCCTTACCGGCCCAAAACTCGGGTAACACCCTATGGCGGCCTGCACTGGCAGGATTAGCGTGGTCGGGCAAAAACCGGCCAAGGTGAGCCATGCCCCGATCAAGCCGGCATACCAGAATCCTTGCGGTGACTTTCGCGGCCTCCTGGCTTTGCGCCCATCCGGCCATCGCGCAGGTGGAGACGGGAGCCGAGGATCCCGCGCCCGAAGCGGCCAGTCCAGAGCAACCCGAAGGGAAGAAGGAGAAGGACGTCGACCTGCTGTACGCGCCGGTTCCGTTCTCCACTCCGACTACCGGAGCGGGCATCGCCGGCGGGGTGGTGGCCTTCTACAATCCCAATGGCTCACCCAATCAATGGATGACCGGCGGCGGGATCGTGTGGACTACGCGAGGGAGCAAGGGGCTGGGGGTGTTTCACAAGATGTCGTCAGCCGACGATGGCTTCCGTCTCACCGCGAGCGCTTCCTATTTCGACCAGTTCAACAAGTTCTACGGCATCGGCGCCGACGACGGCGACCGCGGGGATGACCTGATGCTGCGCGACCAGCAATTCAACATCAAGGCAACCGCCACGCGGCGCATGTTTCCGCACGGCTATCTCGGGGTTCGGTACCAGCTCGGTACCCACAGCGCGGAGCCGCACGAGGACGAGGATCAGCCGCCATCGCTGACCCCGCCCCCGCCGATCGATCAGATGAACAGTACCCTCTCTGTCGTCGGACCGGTGTTTCAATACGACACCACCGACAGCCACACCCAACCGACCAAGGGCGTGCAGGCCCTGGCCATCTGGGTGTTCGGCTTTGACTGGCTCGGCTCGACCTTCAAGCATGACAAGCTGACTGTCGAAGGGAGCACCTACCTGCGCACTGACGATAGCACGGTCGTCGCGGCCAGCGCGATGGTCTGCTCGGCGAGTGGCGATGTGTCGTACTACAATCTTTGCCTGTTCGGCGCCGGGGCCGATCTGCGAGGTTATGTGACAGGCCGCTATCGTGACCGCGCGGCGTGGTCGGTCCAGGGGGAAGTGCGGCACCAGTTCACGACGCGCTGGGGCGCGGTAGCGTTCATGGGGATCGGCGGGATATCCACCTCGGTCGGCGATCTGTTCAGCGAAAGCAACATGCTGCCCGCCAGCGGCCTCGGCGTCCGCTACCTCCCGTTCAAAAACAACGACGTTCACCTCCGCCTGGACGTCGCGGTCGGCAAGAACGATCATGGCGTATACCTGGGGATTGGCGAGGCGTTCTAGTTTGGCCTAACTGGCCGGGAGAGAGATTCCCGGGAGTAGGTATGCGTTCGAAATCGTTGAAGTGGTTCTGGCTAGCCGCGGCCTTGTCCGGCGTGGCAGCAACTCCGGCCCTGGCCCAGGAAGCAGTGGGCAGAGCGGCGAACTATGAAGGTGTGACGTCCTGGCCCGACTGGAGCGGCATCTGGTCCCCCGGCGTCTCGGCGGCATCGCGCACCACCGCTACGCCGCCCAAGCTCACGCCCGAAGGCCAGAAGATGGTCGACGCCTTCAACGCGGGCAAGGAGCGTGGCGAGAACCTGCAGACCCAGGCGGCGAATTGCGTGCCCAACGGCATGCCTGGGATCATGCGACTGCCCTATCCGATCGAGTTCACCTACTCGCCAGGTCGGGTGAACATTTTGATCGAGACCTATAGCCAGGTTCGCCGCGTGTACGTCGACGGCCGCCCCCTGCCGGAAGATCCCGACCCGGCCTTCAATGGTCACTCTGTCGGTCATTGGGAGGGCGACACGCTGGTGGTGGAGACGATCGGTGTGAATCCGGCGGTCAGCGTGGTGCCCGGCATCCATGCCACCGAGAACACTCGCTTCGTCGAACGCATCACGCGCACCGCGCCGGATCACCTGGTGGACGAGATCACCATCACCGACCCCGCGATCTTTGCCGAGCCCTACGTGATGGTGCAGAACTACAAGCTCGAGCCAAACTGGGAGATGCGCGAGTACGTCTGCCAGGAAAACAACCGCGACGGCGCCGATGCCGAAGGGCGGCCGGTCATGGACCTGGGCGATCCGTTCGAAGGGTTGGAAGACTGATAAATCCTCCTCGGGCTCGCTCGGGGAGGGGGGCGCCGACGAAGTCGGTGGTGGAGGGGATGCGTTTGGCTGCTTGCCCCTCCGTCACGCTCCTTCGGAGCGCGCCACCTCCCCGAGCAAGCTCTGGGAGGACTTGGGCTAAGCCAGCTTCGCCAACACGTCTTTCGCGAACACGGTGAGCGTGTCATCGCGCGCACCCATCACAACGATGCGATCCCCCGGCTGTGCGATCTCGACGATCCGTGCCCCGCAGTCTTCTCGCGAGGGAATATACTCCGCCCGGCCGCCGGCCTGCTCGATCAGTCGCACAATCCGCTCGCTGCCTTCCGACCGATCGACCGTGCCGCCGAAATAGACCGGGTCGCACAGGATGGTCACATCCTGTGGACCAAGCTCCTCGGCAAAAGTCTCGGCCAGTTCATGGCCCATCTGGCGCAGCGGACCGTAGCCGTGCGGCTGGAAGAACGCGATCACCCGCCCTGGGTGCGCCTTCAAGGTCCGCAGGGTCGCGCGGCACTTCTCGGGGTTGTGGCCGAAGTCGTCGATGACGGTGATCCCTGAAGGGCTGGTGCCGATTATGTCGAACCGGCGCGCTAGGCCCTTGAAGCCCGCCAGCGCGCCCACGGCGTCCATCACCGGTACGCCCGATGCCGCAGCTCCGGCGATCGCGGCCAGCGCGTTGGCGAGATTATGGCGGCCAGGCATGGCCAGGCCGAGCTGGTGCGCCTCGTCGCTCCGGCGGTCGACCACGAGCGCGGCGATGCTGGTCGGAGTTTCCTCGATCGAGCCGGGCTCAATGCCAAGATCGGCCTCCTCATTGTCGATGCCGAACGAGGTCAGGGTTTGCGCCCGGTCGGTCAAAAGCCGCGCTTCCTCGTTGTCGACGTTGACCGCTGCGCGCGGAGCGACGGCAAGGAAGTCGCCGAACAGGGTACGAAGTTCCTCGAGGCTCTTATGATCGAGGCTGACGTTGAGCAGCACCGCGACTTGGGGCCGGTAAAGCGCAATCGAGCCATCGCTTTCATCGACTTCGGAGACGAAGGCCGGACCCGAACCGACGCGCGCGCTTGCGAAAGGGACGGCTTTGGAGACGAAGTTCTTCATCACCGCGCCGTTCATGATGGTCGGGTCGCGTCCGGCTTCGGCCATGATCCAGCCGAGCATCCCGGTCACGGTCGACTTGCCGCTGGTGCCCCCGATCGCGATGCCTTGGGGCGCGGCGTTGAACAGGGTCGCCAGGAGTTGCGCCCTGGTCATACGCGGGCAGCCGAGTTCTGTGGCGCGGACCACTTCGGGCACCGTGTCCTCGATAGCCGCGGAAGCGACCAGGATCTGCTCCGCGCTGGTCACTCCGCTGCCGTCCTGCGGGAACAGCTCGAAGCCCTGCTCTTGCAGCCAGGCGCGCTTCTCGGGTGTGCGCCCCTGGTCGAAGCTTCGGTCCGATCCCGCGACCTGCGCGCCGTGTCCGCGCAGGATCGTGGCGAGTGGGAGCATTCCCGAGCCGCCGATGCCGCAAAAGAACCAGGGATGGGCGGTGAGATTGGTGGGACTGGAGGTCATTGGCATGAGTGGCTATTGCGTTGCTCGCGCCTTGGCAACCGTGGCGCGCCCGTCCGTCCTTCGACAAGCTCAGGACGAACGGGGGAGGGGTAGCGCTGGTCCACGCATCGTCGAGATGAGTGGCTTCCAATCTCTCCGTTCGTCCTGAGCTTGTCGAAGGACGAGTTGCGCAGCGCATGACCCGCATCGCCATCTGTGCGCCCTCTACGCCCATCACACGCGACGTGGCCGAGCGCGTCTCTGCGCTGGCCGCCACCGAGTTCCCGGGGCTCAAGCTGCAGTTCCACGAACAATGTTTCGTCGAGGAAGGGCATTTCGCGGGGCCTGACGCGGTCCGGCTGGCAGCCTTGCTCGATTGCGCCAACGATCCGCAGGTGGACGTGGTGTGGTTTGCTAAGGGCGGATACGGCGCCAATCGGATCGCCGTGCAGGCTCTGTCGGCCATGAATGGTGCCGCGCGCGACAAGGCGTACCTCGGCTATTCCGATACGGGGTATCTGCTGGCGGGCCTTTATCGGGAAGGCATAGGGCAACCCGTGCATGCGCCGATGCCGGTCGATATCCGGCGTGAAGGCGGAGAGGACGCCGTGGAACGGGCGCTCGCCTGGCTCGCGCACGATACCAGGGGGCTTGAGCCGTCGCTTGTCGGGGAGCCTTCGGTGGCGTTCAACCTGATGACGCTGGCCATGCTGTGCGGTACCGACTTGATGCCCGATCTTTCCGGCCACGTAGTCATGGTAGAGGAAGTGGCCGAACACCTGTACGCCGTCGACCGCCTGTTCTTCCATGTGACGCAGCATTTGCGCGGCATCGCCGGGCTGCGGCTGGGGCGGATCAGCGCAGTGCCGGAAAACGACCGGCCGTTCGGCACCGGGGCAGAGGAAATCGCTCGCGATTGGTGTGCCCGATCGGGCATTCCGTTCCTCGGCTCGGCAGACATCGGGCACGACGCTGCCAACAGGATCGTGCCCTTCGGGCTTGCCCGGACGCCCGCGCGCTCATAACCGGCGCGCGATACTTCGACACGCCGCCCTGCGGCTGCTCGGTACGATCGGAGATTTGACGTGACCGCATTCGTATTTCCCGGCCAGGGAAGCCAGAAAGTAGGCATGGGCGCAGAGCTCGCCGAAGCCAGTCTCGCCGCGCGCGAGGTGTTCGAGGAAGTGGACGAAGCCCTCGGCCAGAACCTGTCGCGCATCATGCGCGAAGGGCCGGAGAACGAGCTGACCCTGACCGAGAATGCCCAGCCGGCGATCATGGCCCATGCCATCGCGGTGTTGCGCGTCCTCGAAAAAGAAGCGGGCCTGTCGATCGCCGCGAAGGGCGAATGCGTCGCGGGCCACTCCCTCGGCGAATACACCGCGCTGTGTGCGGCCGGAGCTTTCTCGCTGGCCGATACGGCGCGGCTGTTGAAGCTGCGCGGGCAGGCGATGCAGGCGGCGGTTCCTGTCGGCGTTGGTGCGATGTGTGCTCTGCTCGGCGCCGATCTCGAAAAGGCCCAGGCGCTTGCGGATGCGGCAGCCGAGGGCGAAGTGTGCCAGGTCGCCAACGACAACGACCCCGGTCAGGTGGTCCTCTCCGGACACCGCGGCGCGATCGAGCGGGCGGTGGCGCTGGCAAAGGACCACGGCATCAAGCGCGGCGTGATCCTGCCCGTCTCGGCTCCGTTCCACTGCTCGCTCATGCAACCTGCGGCCGATGCCATGGCCGAGGCACTCGGCAAGACGCCCCCGGGCGCGCTGCGGCTACCGATTTACGCTAACGTCACTGCCGCTCTCGTTGCGGATGCGGCGACGGAGCAGGACCTGCTCGTCCAGCAGGTGACCGGCCGCGTCCGCTGGCGCGAAAGCGTGATCGCGATGAAGGATGCGGGTATCGAACGGTATGTCGAACTGGGCGGCAAGGTGCTCGGCCCGATGATCGGGCGGACCGTGCAGGATGTGACCGTGACAAGCGTGGTGACGATGGCCGACATCGAAGCCTTGGTGAAGGAGCTTTGAGAATGTTCGACCTTACCGGAATGACCGCCCTCGTAACCGGCGCCAGCGGCGGGATCGGGTCGTCCATCGCGCGCTGCCTCGCGCGGCAGGGGGCGAGGCTGGCGCTGTCGGGTTCGAACAGCTCCAAGTTGCGCTCCTTCCGCGAGGAGCTCAACGCCGAGTTTGGTCATGATCATGTTGAGATCACCTGCGACCTGTCCGACACGACTCAAGTCGAGGAACTGATCCCGGCGACGCTCGACACGCTCGGCCGGATCGACATCCTGGTGAACAACGCCGGCATCACTCGCGACAACCTCGCCATGCGCATGAAGGACGAGGAGTGGGAGCAGGTGATCCGCATCAACCTCGAATCGACCTTCCGCCTGATGCGCGCGGCGGCCAAGCCGATGATGAAGGCGCGTTTCGGGCGCATCATCACCGTCACCAGCGTCGTCGGCGCGACCGGCAACCCGGGGCAGGTGAACTACGCCGCCGCCAAGGCTGGGCTCGTGGGCATGACCAAGAGCTATGCGCAGGAAGTGGCGAGCCGCGGGATCACCGCCAATTGCGTCGCCCCGGGGTTTATCCGCACGGCGATGACGGACGTGCTGCCCGATGCGCAAAAGGAAGCGCTCAACCAGCGCATTCCGATGGGACGCATGGGCGAGGGCGAGGATATTGGCGCGGCGGTCGCCTATCTGGCGTCGAAGGAAGCCGGCTACGTCACCGGGCAGACGTTGCACGTGAACGGCGGCATGGCCATGTTTGCCTAGGAAAGTGCGGAACTCGGGGCCTTGCGCAGGCGCAGGAACCGAGTTTTCCCCAAGCCAATCAGTCCCGGCCCGCATTCTTTCTTGCCGCATACCGCTGCCCCGCTAAGGGTATTGGGACATATTCCGGCGCTTATGGGCGATTCCGGCCCCATCCCGTGAAGCGGGGCGGCGCGTTAGGGGGTTTGAGTAGCGATGAAGGCCACCATCGAACGCGCAAAATTGCTGCGTTGCCTGTCACACGTCCAGTCGGTGGTTGAACGCCGCAATACGATCCCGATTCTATCGAACGTCTTGATCGAGGCTTCGGCCGATGGGCGCGTGCGGATCATGGCGACAGACCTGGATCTCCAGGTGGTCGAAAACCTGGAGACCGTCTCGGTCGAAGCTGCCGGTGCGATCACGGTCTCGGCCCACCTGCTGTTCGACATCGCGCGCAAGCTGCCCGACGGAAGCCAGGTCAGCCTGGAGACTGCCGACAACCGCATGACGGTCAAGGCCGGGCGCAGCCGCTTCCAGCTGCCGACTTTGCCGCGGGACGATTTCCCGGTCATCGTTGAAGGCGACCTGCCGACCAGCTTCGAGCTGCCGGCGCGGGTTTTGGCCGAAATGGTCGACCGCACCCGTTTTGCGATCTCGACGGAGGAAACCCGCTACTATCTCAACGGCATCTTCCTTCACGTTACCGATGGCGACCTGAAGGCAGCGGCGACCGACGGGCACCGACTGGCTCGCTTCACCTTGGCGAAGCCGGAAGGGGCCGAAGGCATGCCGGATGTGATCGTGCCGCGTAAGGCCGTGGGCGAGTTGCGCAAGCTGCTCGAAGAAGCGCTCGACGGGAATGTCGAGATCGACCTTTCGGCGAGCAAGATTCGCTTCACCCTCGGCGGTGAGGGCGGGGTGGTGCTGACCAGCAAGCTGATTGACGGCACGTTCCCCGATTATTCACGCGTCATTCCAACGGGTAATGACAAGTTGCTTAGACTCGATCCCAAGTCCTTCTACGAAGGCGTGGACCGTGTCGCGACGATCGCGACGGAGAAGACCCGTGCGGTCAAGATGGGGCTGGAGACCGACAAGGTCACGCTTTCGGTGACCAGCCCGGACAATGGCACTGCGGCTGAAGAAGTGCCGGCGGACTATTCCTCCGACGCTTTCGAGATCGGCTTCAACGCCAACTACCTCAAGGACATCCTGGGCCAGATCGACGGTGATACTGTCGAGCTGCACCTCGCAGATCCGGGCGCTCCGACCTTGATCCGGCAGGACGAGAAGAGCCCGGCGCTCTACGTGCTCATGCCGATGCGGGTCTAGCCCGCGTGCGCCACCTTCTCGCGATGGCCGCGCTGGTTATTGCTTCGCCGTTGGCCGCGCAGGGCCCCGCGCCGATGTCGCCCGAGGCGGAGCGAGACCTGGAATGCGCGATGTGGGCCGCACTCGTCAGCGGGTCGGTAGAGGACCCCGAGATCAAGACGGCGTTTGGGTTCGCCATGACCTATTGGGTTGGCCGCTTCGAAGGCAGGACCGGACGCAATTTCGATGAGTTCGCGACGGGAGAGTTCGTCACCAGCCTTGAACCCAAGGCCGAGGACCTGAGGGAGCGTTGCGTCCCGGAAATGGAGTCGATGGGCAAGCGTATGCAGGACTGGGGCCAGCGTATGCAGGACGCACCCGCACCGCAGTAAGGGACCGCCCTGGCGCCTAGCCCTTGGCTTTAATCATCGCTTCGACGTCGACGAACTTCTCGCGCGGGGCGCCTTCGCGGGCGGCCTTTTCCTCGGCCTCCTCGATCCGCTTCCAGTCTCGAAACGTCACCACGTCCAGGCCCCGCTCGGCTGCCAGCGCGTCAAAGCCGGCCCGCCCTGGCTTGCGGGCAGCGCCCAATGCGCCCTCGGCGATATCGGCGCCGATCAACTCGACCACAGCGTAACCGTCGGGCCGGTTGGTGCCGATCGTGCCTGTCGGGCCGCGCCGGGCCCAGCCTACGCAATAGAGGCCGGGCAAGATCCGCCCCTCGTCGTTGGCGAAGCGACCCAGGCGTTCGTCGAAGGGGACTCCGGGAATGGGCGAGGTTCGATAGCCGATGCAGGCGACGACGAGATCCGCGGGGATCCGCTCAACCTCTCCGGTTCCGACCGCGCGGCCGTGATCGAGTCTCGTCTTCTCGACTTCGATCGCCTCAACCTTCTCGTTTCCTATCACGGCCTTGGGCGATGACATGAAGACGAACTCTATCGCCTTGGGCTTTTCGGCCCTTATGTGCTCGGGCGTGGCGGCAAAGGCGCGCAGATGGCTCACGGACTTGCGCAGGCCCGGCTCGAGGATGGCATCGTCTCCGGGTTCCGGCAGGTCCGCGTTGGCGACGTGAGGTGAGGCTCGTTCGAGGTCGCCCAGCTCGCCGAGTTCCTTGGGCGTCATCATGATCTGATGCGGACCGCGACGGCCGAGGATCACGATGCGTTCGATTGTCGAAGCCTCGAGAGCATGCAGAGCATGGGCGACAATGTCGCTCCCTGCGAATTCGGCGCGGGTCTTGGAGAGGATGCGCGCGACGTCGAGCGCGACGTTCCCCATGCCGATGACCACGGCCGTCTTGCCAGAGAGGTCTGGGTCGAGGTCGGCGAATTGCGGGTGGCCGTTGTACCAACCGACGAAAGCCGCACTGCCAAAGACATTGCCGAGATCCTCTCCCGGAATTCCGAGCTCGCGATCCTTCGGAGCCCCGGTCGCGAGCACCACGGCATCGTAGAGGTCCTGAAGCTCGGCGATCGAAACGTCCCGGCCGATCATGACGTTGCCGACGAAGCGGACATTGTCCGACAGGGCAACTTTCTCATACCGGCGGGAAACGCCCTTGATCGACTGGTGGTCAGGCGCGACGCCACTTCGGATCAGGCCGTATGGGACGGGTAGCGTATCGAAAATATCGATGCGGACGTCTTCGCCGAGCGCCTTTTGCGCTGCTTCGGCGGTGTAGTATCCAGCCGGTCCTGAGCCGATGATCGCGACATGCCGCATGAATCTGCGCCCTTAGCCACTAACTCTCCGAAGCAACCTTAGCCGCGCTAGGGCGCTGAACCGCAATCCTACAGCTGCAAAAACTGCGGGTAACTTAACGGTTTCTCAAATTCGCAAGGTGCATGGGCACTTCATGTCGCAGGCCCGCCGTGCAAGTTCGATCACTTCCGCGCGCGCCGCCAAGCCTGCGTCCATGGTCCTTGGAGAGGCCAACGAGCCCAGAGAGCAACGGCGCGGTTCCCGGCGCAAGCCGCAGTCCGACCGGGCGCAGGCAGTGCAGGCCGCCGCGACGGCTTCATCCCGGAACTGGCTTCCGCAGCGCTGGCCCTATCTGATCTTGTCGATGATCGTCACCGTCGGCGCCTGTTGCTTCTGGGTCGGCAGCGTGCCGAACCTTGCCGAAGCGATCATGTTGCTCCTGTCGGTTGCCGGCGTAGCTTGCGTGGGCCTGGCTCATAGCTGGGTGGGGGGCCGTCAACTCTACGTAAGAGTGACAGGCTTGTTCGCCGTGGTGGTGGTGCCGATGTTCCTCTTCGGCCTTTCCGTCACACGCTGGAGCGTCTCGGGCGAGCTACCGTGGGACTTTGCGATAGCCTCGTTGCTGTGCGTCGCGGGAGCGGCTTCCGCCTATCTCCGCCGGCAGCCGGTCGTGTTCTTTTCGGCCAAGCTCTCGATCTGGGCGGCGGCCGTCGTCGCCAACGCTTCACTGGCTGGCGCCTTGACCGTGCTGGTGGCCCTAATCGGAGCGATCCTCGTCAGCCGTGAGCAAATGCGCGAGCAAAAGGCTGAGGACGAACGGGCAAGGGCGCGCGAGAGGGTGCAGACCCGGGCCGGCGATATCCTCGCTGATTACGAGCAAACCCGCCAAGGTTGGTTCTGGGAGACCGACCGCCGCAGCCTGCTGACGTATGTGTCCGCGCCGGTGGCCGAAGCTGTCGGGCGGACCGCCGAAGAACTGGTAGGCCAACCGCTGGTCTCACTGTTCGACCTTGGTGACACCAGCCAGGAAAGCGAACGCACGCTATTGTTCCATCTCAACGCCCGTTCGGCTTTCCAGGAGCTGACCGTCCGAGCGGCGATCTGGGGGGAGGAGCGGTGGTGGTCTGTCAGTGGCCGGCCGATCCATAACGAATATGGCAACTTCGTCGGCTTCCGAGGCTCGGGCGTCGATCTGACGGCGAAGAAACTCAGCGAAGATCACGCCTCGCGCCTGGCGCACTACGATTCCCTCACCGGCCTCGCGAACCGGTTCCAGATGTCGCAGGCGCTCGAAAAGACGCTGACCTCGCGGCAGAGGGCCAACCGCGCGTGTTCTGTGATGCTCATCGACCTCGACCGGTTCAAGCAGGTCAACGACACCATGGGCCACCCCGTCGGCGATGCCTTGCTCAAGCAAGTCGCTCGTCGGCTTGAAGCGGCGGTCGACAAGATGGGACAGGTGGGCAGACTCGGCGGCGACGAGTTCCAGGTCGTCGTGCCGGGCCGCATTTCGCGCAACGACGTCGGCGAGCTTGCTTCGCGCATCATTCACTCCCTGTCGCAGCCCTATTCGCTGGAGGGCCAGCGCGTGGTCATCGGCGCCTCGATCGGGATCGCGGTGTCGCCCGAGGACGGGGTGACCAATGACGAGGTGATCCGCAACGCCGACCTCGCGCTCTATGCGGCCAAGGACCTCGGGCGCGGCCGGTTCCACTTCTATTCGAACGACTTGCATGCGGAAGCCGAAGCGCGCTCTCAACTGGAACAAGATCTGCGCGACGCCATAGCGGAAGGCCAATTGCAGCTTTACTATCAACCGGTCGTGTCGTCGGCGACCGAGAAGCTGACGGGGTTCGAAGCGCTTTTGCGCTGGGAGCATCCGCAGCGCGGGTGGGTACCGACCGACAAGTTCGTCAAGATTGCCGAGGACACCGGCCTGATCGCGCAGATCGGCGAGTGGGCCTTACGCACAGCCTGTCACGAGCTGGCCGGTTGGCCGGAAGAGGTCCGCGTCGCGGTGAATATCTCGCCGCTCCAGTTCGCCAATCCGCAACTGCCCGCGCTTGTCGCCAACGCTATCGCGCAGGCCGGGATTCATCCATCGCGCCTGGAACTGGAAATCACCGAGAGCGTGTTCCTGAACGATGACACCTGCACGGATACCATGTTCGCGGCGCTCAAGGGCCTGGGAGTGCGCCTGGCGCTAGACGACTTCGGGACAGGTTACTCTTCGCTCGGCTATTTGAAGAAGGCGCCGTTCGACAAGATCAAGATCGACCAGAGCTTCGTGCGCGGGGCTACCCTTCCGGGCAGCCGCAACGGCGCAATCATCGCGTCGGTCACGAGTCTCGCGCATGCGCTGGGCATGGATACCACCGCCGAAGGGGTCGAGACGCTCGACGAGCTGGAACTCGTGCGCCTGCACGGGTGCAGCCATGTGCAGGGCTTCATCTACGGCAGGCCCTTGTGCGCCTCCGACGCCAGCGAGCGGGTCAAGGATGGGCTAACGGTAGAAGCGAAAGGCCCACGTGCATCGCGGGCGCCGCGCCAGACCATGTTGCGCAAGGTCGTGCTCGATCACGACGGGCAGATCTACCAGGGCAGGGTCCGCAACGTCTCGGATACCGGGGCGTTGATCGAAGGCTTGTGGCACGTTCCGCCCGGGACAACATTCACGATCGAGATGTCGGATACGCAAACGGTGAGGGCCATCGCGAAATGGTCCGCAGAGGACCGGATGGGGGTCGAATTCGTGGAATCTCTCGCGACCGATTCCGCTCGTGCGAAAGGCGCCAAAAAGGTCCGTCACGCCCGCTCGGCCGCAGGATCATTCTGAAAAGACGCTTAAGTTTGATCGGGCTGTCTTAGCGGTTCGGTAAGCCTGCTCCGCTATCAATAATGCATAACGAAATAACGGGCGCGCGGTCTCTGGTTTTTGAGGTTGTCGTAAGGTGGTCATGCGCAACATGCTTCGGGGTCTCGGCGGCAAGGGAGCCGGGGGGAACCCTGTGTCCGGTAATGGCGCGGTGCGGACCCTCGATGCCAGCCAACGCCTGGCGATGCTCGACGCCTTCGAAGAGGCCGAGATCGGATGGTTCTGGGCCACCGACAGCGACAATCGCCTGATCTACTTGTCGGCTTCGGCCCTGCGCAAGTTCGGCGACCAGGGGCAGATCATCGGAAAGCCGCTGGCTTCGCTGGCGGAAGCCGTCACGGCCGACGGGGAGGAACGATCGGAGCGGCCGCTGTCGTACCTGCTGGGCGCCAGGAGCACTATCAACGCCGTCACCGTCAAGATCGAGGTGCCGGAGGGACCGCTATTCTGGTCGCTTAGCGGAAAGGCCCAATTCGACGAAGCCGGCCGTTTCCTGGGCTATCGCGGCAGCGCTCGCGACGTCTCCAGCTTGCGCGAACAGCAACGCGACGCCTCGCGACTGGCGCAGTTTGATTCCCTTACTGGGCTCGCCAATCGTCACCGCATGATCACTCGGCTGGCGACGATGCTGACGGCCTTCAAGGCCGCGAAACGAAGCTGCGCCTTGCTCATGATGGACCTCGACCGGTTCAAGCAAGTGAACGACACGCTGGGTCATCCGGCGGGCGACGAGCTGTTGAAGCAGGTCGCCCAGCGCCTGCAGCGCATCGTTGGGGCGCCGGCGGAAATCGGGCGTCTGGGTGGCGACGAGTTCCAGGTAATCATCCCGGACATAGACGACCGCGGCCAGCTTGGCGACATGGCGCAGCGGATCATCCAGATGGTCTCACAGCCCTATTCGCTGGAAGGGCGGCGGGCGATTATCGGCACGTCGCTCGGCATCGCAATCGCGCCTTATGACGGCATCGAGCCCGAAGAGTTGATCAAGAGCGCCGACCTTGCTCTCTACGCCGCGAAAGGGGGCGGGCGGGGGCAGTACCGCTTTTACTCGAACGACCTCAAGGACTCCGCTCATCAGCGGCGCGAGACCGAGGAAGACCTGCGCGATGCTCTCGCACGCGGTGAGCTGGAGCTGCACTACCAGCCGGTCGTACGCACTTCGGACAATATCGTCACGGGCTTCGAGGCGCTGATGCGCTGGAACCATCCGGAGCGAGGGGCGATCAGCCCGGGCGAATTCATTCCGATCGCCGAGGAATCCAACCTGATCGTCGTTCTGGGAGAATGGGCGATCCGCCAGGCCTGCGCCGACGCGGCGCAGTGGCCGGGGGACTTGCGCGTCGCGGTCAATGTCTCGGCGCATCAGTTCACGACCGAAAGCCTGCCGACCACGATCACCAGCGCCCTGGCATCGAGCGGCCTCAAACCCGAACAGCTCGAGCTGGAGATCACCGAGACCGTCTTTATGGGGGACGTCGAGGCAGTCGAGCAGATGTTCAAGCGGCTCAAAAAGATCGGCGTGAAGCTATCGCTCGACGACTTTGGGACGGGCTATTCCTCGCTCGGCTATCTGCGCAAGGCGCCCTTCGACAAGATCAAGATCGACCAGAGCTTCGTGCGCGGGTGCACCGAGAAGGACAACACCAACTTCGCCATCATCACCGCCATCGTCAGCCTGGCGACGGCGCTCAAGATGGAGACCACGGCCGAAGGCGTCGAGGCGATGGACGAGCTCGGCTTGATCCGCACTCTCTCGGCCACCAACGTGCAAGGCTTCATCTACTCTCGCGCGGTGCCGCAGGCCCAGGTCGTCGAAAAGCTCGCAACCGGGGATCTGACCTACAAGCCGATGGGGCCAGCCAAGCACCGGGCCGATCGCCGCACGCTGTTCCGCATGGTCGGCATCATCCACGAGGATCACCGCTACGACGCCATGCTGCGCAATATCTCCCGCACCGGTGCGATGATCGAGGGCTTGCTCGACGTTCCGGTGGGGACCGACCTCGTCCTCGACCTGGGCGAAGGGCAGCTGGTGGTGGCGACGGTCAGGCGATCTCAGGATGCGACGCAGGGGCTCGAGTTCGAGACGCCGCTGATCAGCGATGGGGCCGATGGCCTGTGTACCCGCCATCGCGTCTCGCCTTATGCGCTCGCGGCCGCGGGCATGCCGCTGCGCGCGCTGCCTCCGGGCAGTTACGGGATGCCCGGCATGTCCCTGGCCGAAGGAAGCCGGCCGCGGTTCATGCAGGTCGACCTGTCGGCGCTATCCTCGCGCGCGGCCTAGCCCTTCCATCCCAACAGGACAGGCTCTAAGGGCGCGGGATGACTGATCTCGCGCGTATCCGCAATTTTTCCATCATCGCCCATATCGACCACGGGAAGAGCACGCTTGCCGACCGGCTGATCCAGGCCACCGGCGGCCTCACCGACCGCGAGATGAGCGAGCAAGTCCTTGATAACATGGACATCGAGCGCGAGCGCGGGATCACCATCAAGGCGCAGACGGTGCGCCTGAACTATACAGCCAACGACGGGCTGCTCTACGAGCTCAACCTGATGGACACCCCCGGCCACGTCGACTTCGCCTACGAAGTCTCGCGCAGCCTGGCTGCCTGCGAGGGTGCGCTCCTCGTCGTCGACGCCGCGCAGGGGGTGGAGGCGCAGACGCTCGCCAACGTCTACCAGTCGATCGAGCACGACCACGAGATCGTCCCCGTCATCAACAAGATCGACCTCCCCGCCGCCGAGCCGGAAAAGGTCCGCCACGAGATCGAGGACATCATCGGCCTCGACGCCAGCGAGGCAGTGCTGACCAGCGCCAAGTCCGGCATCGGCATCCAGGACGTGCTCGAAGCCGTGGTCGCCAAGATCCCGCCGCCCAAGGGCGACCGCACCGCGCCGCTCAAGGCCATGCTGGTCGATAGCTGGTACGATCCCTACCTCGGCGTGGTCATCCTCGTCCGGGTGCTCGACGGGGTCATCAAGAAGGGCCTCAACGTCAAGTTCATGCAGGGCGGCACCGAGCACCTGATCGACCGCGTCGGCTGCTTCACCCCCAAGCGCATCGAGCTGCCCGAGCTCGGCCCGGGCGAGATCGGCTTCATCACCGCGCAGATCAAGGAGGTCGAACAGGCCCGCGTCGGCGACACGATCACCACGGTCAAGAACGGCGCCACCCAGGCGCTCCCCGGGTACAAGGAAGTGCAGCCGGTGGTGTTCTGCGGCATGTTCCCGGTCGACGCCGCCGACTTCGAGAAGCTGCGCGAATCCATTGCCAAGCTGCGCCTCAACGACGCCAGCTTCAGCTTCGAGATGGAGAGCAGCGCCGCGCTCGGCTTCGGCTTCCGTTGCGGGTTCCTCGGCCTCCTGCACCTGGAGATCATCCAGGAACGCCTCAGCCGCGAATACGACCTCGACCTCATCACCACCGCGCCGAGCGTGGTCTACCGCATCAAGCTGCGCGCCAGCCGCACTGACCCTGCGGGCGAGATCCTGCTGCACAACCCGGCCGACTACCCGGACCCGAGCCGGATCGAGACCATCGAGGAGCCGTGGATCAAGGCGACGATCTATACCCCCGACGAGTACCTCGGCTCGATCCTCAAGCTGTGCCAGGACCGCCGCGGCATCCAGACCGACCTCACGTATGTCGGCGGCCGCGCCCAGGTGCAGTACGAACTGCCGCTCAACGAAGTGGTGTTCGACTTCTACGACCGCCTCAAGTCGATCACCCGCGGCTACGCCAGCTTCGACTACGAGCAGATCGGCCTGCGCGAAGGCGATCTCGTGAAGATGAACATCCTCGTCAACAACGAGCCGGTCGACGCCCTGAGCATGATCGTCCACCGCGGCGTAGCCGAGGCCCGCGGCCGGCACATGTGCGAGCGCCTCAAGGACCTGATCCCGCGTCACTTGTTCAAGATCCCGATCCAGGCCGCGATCGGCGGCAAGGTCATCGCTCGCGAGACCATCGCCGCCCTGCGCAAGGACGTCACCGCCAAGTGCTACGGCGGCGACATCAGCCGCAAGAAGAAGCTGCTCGACAAGCAGAAGAAGGGCAAGGCCCGGATGCGCGAGTACGGCAACGTGAGCATTCCGCAGGAGGCGTTTATTGCTGCGCTGCGGATGGGGGATGAGGGGTAGGGCCCCTCAGACCCCGCTGATCAGCACGTTGAGTGCGCCGACGATCTCGATGTGATGCTCGGCCAGCGATCCGACCGTTTCCCCGAGTTCACGCCGATGAACGGCGGAGGCGGCCTGTGTCAGCATGACGTAGTCTTCGCCCCCGATTGAAAACACCGGATTGAGCTTCCGAGCGGGCTGGGGCGCGTCCTTGAGCGGGATCAAGGGGACGACGAAGCGGCTATCGATGGGGTCCAGCAGGTCCGACTGACAATCGAGCACAAGCGTCTTTCCCGCGGTCAGCCGGTGCACCTGGAATTGGGCCATGGTCAGTATCCATCCCCCTCCCGCCTGCGGGAGGGGCTAGGGGTGGGCGCGTGAGTTGCAACGCTCCGCTTGACGTGTCTGACCCACCCCCGGCCCCTCCCGCAGGCGGGAGGGGGATATGGTCGTGCTGGAGAGGCCTAAGCGAGGTCAGAACAGCCGCTGTTTTTCGAGCGGCAAGCCGTGCGCTTCGACGTAGGCGTTATAGGAATCCAGCGCCTCGCGATTAGCCTCGGTCCACTGCGATGCCCGCACTTCGGCGATGGTTTCCACCAAGCCGCGTTCGCACGCTTGCGAGATATTGATTCCCAGTTCGCGGGCAGCTTCCAAATGCTCGCGGCCGAGCGAGACATTGGTTGGGCGTCGGCTGGACGGGGTGGTTTTGGCAAGCGCCGCTTGAGGCATGTGCATAAGACATGCGCAAATGTTAGTGCATGCAATCCCCGAGATGGAGCAATTGATGTTATGCCTTGCTCCGAAAATTCGCAGGCGGCACTTACCGCCGCGCTGCGGATGGGGGGCAAGGCAGGGGCTAGAGGCGCCGCTTATCGCAGGTCAAAGCGCCTCGACATCTCGCTGCGATACCCGGCGGATTCGGGAGCCTCGCCAACTAGTTGGAGAGCGCTCCTTCAAGCACCGTTCCCAACGCTTCCATCAACGCGGCGCGGTTCGCTTGAGCCAGGGCGATCTGCTGCCTGCGGCTTTCCAATCGAGTGTTGGCTTCCGTCACGGAAAGCACCACTGAGGTGGGCAATGTTACGGTACCGGGGCCTGAAGGAAGCGGCAACACAGGTGACGCTCGTGCGGAGCCGGATACCGGGAAATCCTTCCCCGGAGCAAGTCCTTCGAAATCCATCGCGTAGGCTGGCAGCGTCACCAGCTCATTCGAGCCGTCTTGCGTCGCAACATACTGGATGGTTATCGACACTGTAGCGTTAAGTTTGTCGCCGTCTTTGGTCAGAACGCTGCTGGAGCCAAGCCAACCGGTGACCGGTTCAATCGTAAATGCTGTAGTACCGATTAACCTAAGCGCGACGACATACGCAGAACCATCGCTGGGTTCCTCACCACTTCGCCGGATTAGAATGCATGTCATCCTTGAGCTAGTCGGTCCCGAAAAGGTCTCTTTCGTTATAACGCCAGACCAGGTGTTGGACATCGTGGCCAATTCCCGCTCCTCACGCCGCGACAATTCAGTCTCGATCGAGCGAGTAAGCAGATTGAAAGCGAACAATATAATTGGGGCGATGGCTGCCGGGAGAAATTCTGGAATATTGCTTTGAGCGTTGTCGCCGGACTCACATCCTTGCGCGACTGCCTTCGCCCGAAGGGTCTTCAAAGCATCGTTGTTGAATTCGTCAGGCTTAACGTCATGTAGCCAGTTAGCCCTCGTTTCGCCTTTGGCCCGTGCGGCCGCAGGGAGTGTTGCAAGCATTGAGGCGCTTACAACGAGTGCCAAGACCCTGTGAGTTACTTTCGCGTTGCGCATGCCCCGCCCACTGCGAAATGCTGGAGCGGTATTTTAATATAGTCGCGCAGTTTTGCCTTGTATAAACGCGACAATCAATAAGCGGTGTAAACACATTTATGTATAGTCACGCGAACATCGAGATTGTCCAAAAAATCAGGTGGTGTGGCCGAAGCATGCGGTCATTGGAACTCCCAATCCGTCCAGCCTGACTCGAATGAAAAATCCTTAATCGTATCCTAGGTTCGATGCGAGCGGGCTATCTCTTCACTATGTCCAAGTCTTCGCGAATCTTGATCTTTCAATGAGTTCCAGGAACACTATACCAATCCTCAGGGCGCCAGCCAGCGGCCCGGTCGGCGCGGACCTGGGCGCTGGCGGCTAGTTCATGCTCGAAGGCGGCTGGGGTGCGACGCGCGAGGACTTGGGCCTTGATCGCCTTGACCTTGCGCTTGATGCTGGCGGGGGCGTGAGGACAGAGAATGCCGCGACTTCCTATTCCGTGCGCCCTTTCGGCCTGCGCCCCTCACCACCCCTCATCCTTCAACGACCGCACCCTCGGCCCCACCTCAGGCTCTTCCACCGCACTCTCATCCCCCGACGCCGCCGGCAGCAGCGCCACCGCGCCACCGCCAATCACCCCCTCATCCTCATCCCAATCCTCATCCTCCGCCATCCAGTTGATGCCGTCTTCCTTCTCGATCCGCGCGGCTTCGTCGTAGGCGGCGCGGGCGCGGGGGCTCATGTTGGCTCGGCGGTTCTGGCGCATGGTGTCGATGAAGCGGTCGATGCTCTTGAGGGTCTCCTGCTCTTCCTCCTGGTCGAGCAGGAAGCGTTCGTGCTCCCATTCCGCGCGCCATTCCTTCTTCAGGCGATTGAGCGTGGTCTTGTCGGCGGCGTTGAGGGCGCGGGCGCGGCCGCCGGTGAAGCGGGCCGGGGCGCGGTTGCGGAGCATGAACATCAGCAGGCCGTCGTTGTACTTGGTGCGGGTGCCGACGAGCTTGCCGTAGGAATAGACCGGCTCCTCCGTCCCGTTGATCGCGCGGTCCATGGCGACGTCCTCGATCTTCTGCATGCCGATATCGAGCGCGGCCTGCCAGGCCTGGCGGAACTCCTCCGCCTCGGGGTGGCGGCGGAGGAGGTAGGCCCCCTCCGGCGCGCGATTGACGCGGCGGGCGGCGGACGTGACGCTGCCGGTCTCGGCCAAGGCCTCGACGAAGGCACGCTGGACTTCGGGGCTCCAGCCATTGTGGCGCGTTTTCAGGCGCGGAACCGGGGTGAAGGTGGGGAGGGTGGTCTTGGGCTTGTCCTGCATGAGTCGGCGTCCTCTGCGGCTTTGTTTGCGTCTGGGGGGCGAGTCGCGTGACCCTGGAACAAAAGGAGACCTGTAGGAAAGTTGTTTCTCAACGGCTTGGCTCAAATCCTTAACCTTCACGCAGTTTTACCGCGACGATGACAGCGGATGGGAGTATGCTGCAGCGCGGTCGTAACAGGGGACGTGGTGGAACGAATTCCTGCCATCAGGCGGGCCATCCTGGCGGACAATCCGTTTTGGAAGGCGCTGCTGGGGAGCGCGGTCGCGGTGGCCGCGCCTACGGGCTTGCGCTGGGTGATCGACCAGGGCGAGGCGGGGATTCCCTTCGTCACCTATTATCCGTTCGTGGTGGCGACAGCGCTCCTGCTCGGGTGGCGTTGGGGGGCTCTGGTGGCGCTGGTCTCGACGGTGATCGCCAACCGGGTGTTCCGGGTCGAGCCGCTGCTGGATTCGCTGGATGCGAGCAACTGGGTACTCGGAGTGATGTTCGCGCTCTCGTGCGCGGCGCTGGTTTGGCTGGGCGACGCGGCGCGGCGTCTGGTGCGCGAGCAGGAAGAAGCCGAAGCGCGCGAGCGGCATTTGAACCAGGAGCTGATGCACCGGGTCAAGAACATGATGGCGACGGTCAACGCGCTTGTGATGCTGACCTCGCGGCATAGCGACCCGGAGAACTTTACCGCGGCGCTCGCGGGGCGGATGCGGGCGCTCGACCGGGCGACGGGGATGCTCGGCGTCGATGCGGACCGGCAGTGCGATCTGGGCAAGCTGGTCGAAGGCGCGATCGAGCCGTTCAAGGGGGAGGGCAACTTCGTGGCCTCAGGCCCGCCGTGCCGCTTGCCCCGCCAGTCGTGCGTGCCGCTGTCGCTGGCATTGCACGAGCTGTGCACCAATGCCGCGCGGCATGGGGCGCTGTCGGCCCCCGGGGGGAAGGTGGAACTGCTGTGGACCTTGCGCGAGGTCGAAGGCGAAGGGGTGCTGACGCTCTATTGGCGCGAGCAGGACGGACCGCCAGTGGCTGGCGAGCGGCGCACGGGCATGGGCACGCAGCTCCTCCGCGTCCAGGCTGGGATCGACGAGTGCGACCTCGAGTTCGCGCCCGAAGGCGTGAAATGCCGGATAGCGATCGAGGGGGTCGAGCTTTAGGACCTAGGGCTTGGTGGCGCTGACCAGCGAGTAATAGCCGCCGCCGGTGCGGACGGCCTGCACGTCAGTGAACCCGGCACTCTCGAGAATGTCGCGGAACTCGGCGAGCGAGTACTGCTTGCCGAGCGTGCCGACCAGCATCAGCAAGCTGAATGACGCGGCGTGCCAGGGGCCGGCGCCGTCGTCGTCCATCAGGATCTCGTTGAGAAAGATCCGCCCCCCGCTGGGCAGCGCGGCAAAGCTCTTCCGGGCGAGAAGCTTGTTGGTCTCGACCGACCAGTCATGAAACACATTGGAGAAGAAGTGCGCATCGGGCCCAACCGGCCACTCCTCGGTGAACATATTGACCGAAGCGGTCGAGACCCGGCCGGTCACGCCCTCACGCTCGACATAATGCTCTGCCTCCTCGGCCATCGCGGCCAGGTCCAGCAGCACGACCTCCAGCCGAGGGTGGGCCTTGGCGATCTCGATCCCGTAGACGCCCGAGCCGCAGCCGACGTCCATCAGCTGCTCGACCTCGTTGAACACCGCCTGCGCCGCCGCGCCTCGAGCCGGGGCCATGGAGTGGGCGTGCATGAAAGCGGCGATGCGCTGCGCGGCCTCGGCGCTCATTTCGCCGCGCTCCCACTCCGGAGCGCCCGAGTTGAAGCCCTCGGGCCGCTTGCCTGTCTTCATCGCTTCGAGAAGCTGGGCGTGGAGCGGGTTGCTCTCGCGGAAACGGTAGAGGAAACCGCCCCAATACCCTTCCGCGTCCGGGTGCAGCCACGTCCGCGCAGGGGGCAGGGCGCGCCATTTGCCTTGGCGCTTCTCGAGCAAGCCAGAAGAGGCCAGCGCTCCCAGCAGAATGCCTAGCGCGTGGGGCGCCAGGTCGAGACGCGTGGCAAGCTCGTCGGTTGTTAGAGGTTCGTTGCCGAGCTCCCGGAACACGCCGGTCTCGTCGGCCACGGTGGCCGCGGGGAGCCGGAACTGGGATTCCCACATGTCCCAAATCACGCGATCGTCGTTAGTCGGCGGCAATTGACCCGTCACGCTTCGCCCTCCCAGCCCGTTTGTCGTTTTCGAGCAAGGAACATAGCCAGCTGCGGGCGGATGTCGACGCCGAGTTCTGCGCCAAAGGCACGGACCTCCCGATGTTTCCCGTGGCAGACCCGGGGTTCCCCCGGATGGCGTGATTGGCGAAGCGCGGCTGATATCGCCACTCTCGCGGGAGGTCACAGGCATGGAGGAATTGGTGGGCCTCAACGCAGCCGAGCGGCTGTTCCTGATGATACCGATCTACCGCGTGGTCCTTGGCGTTTTCGTGCTCTTGATCCTTTCGGCCATCGGCGGAATCTGGCTCCGGCGGCGGTTCTCCGGGAAAGACGGGACGGGCGGCACGGGCTTCGAGGGCGAAGGCTATGTCGTCACGGCCGCCTCGGGCCTGCTCGCGCTGCTGTTGGGTTTCACCTTTGCAATGGCAGTCGACCGCTTCGACGAGCGCCGCATGCTGGTCATCGACGAAGCGAACGGCATCTATTCGACATACCTCCTGGCCCAGACCTTTCCCCAGCCCGACAGTGGTCGCATCAGCTCGACGCTTCTCGCCTATCTCGATCATCGGCTTGCGGTTTCGCGCAAATCCCCGATCGATCAAAAGCCCGGAGCCTTGCAGCTTGATCGACATCTGAAAGCACAGCTCTGGCGAGAATCGCTGGAAGCTACCCGCAACCTTCGTGACGACGTGGCCTCGACCTATCTTCAGACCGCTGCTCAGACTCTCGAGGTCGGAGCCACGCGAGAGGCGATCCGCCTGGCGCGAATTCCCCCGTTCATTCACGTCGTGCTGTGGGTCTTCTCCGCGATTACCGTGACGGCGTTCGGCTTCAGCTATTACGGGCGGGCGAGGTGGCTGGGCCTTTGTGTGATCATTTTCCTGCAGACGCTCGCCCTGGCGCTGATACTGGACCTCGATCGGCCCACCTCGGGGATCATCCGGGAGTCGCAGTGGGCCCTGGAAGACGTGAAGCATCGCCTCCGCGATACTCCGCCGTCGGAATTCCTGCCGAACAATCAGACATCGGCCCCGGAAGCCCCAGGCGGGTTGTAAACCGCTAGTTCGAGACAACGGCCTTCTGCGCGCAGGAGCTCAGGCGAGCCACAGCGCTCCGCACGCCGTTGAGGTCGTAGCCAACCACAAGCTTGTCCTTGTCCATGAACCCCAGGCTTCGGCTGGCCGAAAGGTCAGCCAGGATCTGCCGCACATTCCGCTCACCGCTGAAACCCGTGGTGAAACGATAGGCCTCACCGTCACGCTTGTAGCTGAGTTGGCGAGAACCCCAGGCGTCGTCATACTTCTCTCCGCCGTTGTCGAGAAACACGATCGACCACGCGACAGAACCCGTTCCCGGTAGAGCTGTGGCGACCGAGTTCGTCGTAGCGAGAGTGACAAGCTGATGCGCGGCATCATAGCTCACTTCCAGTGTCGTCGATCCGAACTCGGGATGAGAAAACGTCTGCCGGATGCTGCACGCTCCGTTGTCGGCATGTAGGGGCCAGGGACCCGTCTGAGCGTAAGCTGCGCTTGTGCAAGTCAGTAACGCCCCGAGCGCTAAAACCGTCCTCATTGCCAACATCTCCCCCAATTCCTCCAAGGCAGCTTATCGCAAAACCGAACCATGTCCCAGTCCCGCATTGGCCACCAGCTTGCACCCGCGTAGCAAGATGGGCATTGTAACGGACGATAGAATTACTGGAGAGGCAACGATGGCGACAGCCGCACGCAACCTGGGCGCTTCGGCGGAATTTGATCGGATGGAGGAAAGCGCTCGACAGGTCGAAACCTCGATCCGTTTCGTCGACCCGGGTGATTTCGTGACCCGGCGCTATGTCCGCGCAGGGGCGGAGATCAACACCGGGACTTACTCGGACCACCGGGTGACCGTGCGCGACGCCATGCCCATCCGCGACCATTTCGAGCTCGACGTCCACGGGTTCCGCATTGCGACCCAGCCGACCGCCGTGAAGGACTTTCATGACAAGGACGAGGTCGATCGCGTCTACGAACGCGAAGTCGAAGAGCACATTCGCCAGCTAACCGGGGCGGACAAGGTGGTTGCTCGCGGGTGGATGGTGCGCACGAGCGCGGACCTGACCAACCGGGCCCAGGAGAAGACCGAGAACTACCAGCACAGCGGCGGCATCCAGCCCCCGGCGGGCGAGGCTCACGTCGATCTCAACACCGCCACGGCGCAGCGCATGGCCGAGTTCACCTACAAGAAGAACTTCCCCGATGGGCCGGGCTACAAGCGCTTCCTCATCACCAGCTACTGGCGCACGTTTTCCCCACCCCCGCAGGACGTGCCGCTGGCCCTGTGTGACGGCCGGTCCAGCTTCGCGGGCGAAGAGAAATCCAACACCCTGTTCGTAGTCGATGAGTTCCCCGTGGGCGACGCCCTGACGGCGCCGGTCGAAGGGGAGGGTGCCATGATGGCCGCTTCGATCTTCAGCCATTCGCCCGCGATGCGCTGGTGGTACTTTTCGAATATGACGCGCGACGACGCGCTGCTGTTCAAGTTCCACGACAGCGATCATTCGCACACCTGGCGCTGCCCGCACACCGCGTTTCACGATCCCAGCTTCCCCGATGCGAATATTCGCGAGAGTATCGAGGTGCGTTCGGTCGCTTTCTGGGAATAACTCACCCGGCGGTAAGCGCCGTCGGTTCTATTGCCTTCGCTCGCACGGTACGGTGGCCAGACCTCATACAAGAGGAGGCCGCCGGCAGTGCCTATGGGACAGGCAGCACTGCGTGTGATTCCGTTGTCGCTAGCCGTGCTCTTGGCGGCTTGCGGCGGCGGAGGCGGTGGTGGTGGTTCCGCCAACTCGGCACCGATGTTCACCTCCGCGGCGACGGCTTTGGTTGTGGAGAACAGGGCCGGCACGATCTACACCGCCAATGCCAGCGACCCTGACGGCGACGCTGTTACCTTCTCAATTTCAGGCGGAGCGGACGCGGCCCTGTTCCAGATGACCGGAGTAGGAGCGCTGTCGTTTCTGGCCCCGCCGGACTTCGAGGATCCCGCGGACGCCAATCGCGACAACGTCTACGAAGTCGCTCTTGCGGCCAGCGACGGAATGGCGAGTTCGACTCTGGCGCTGAGGATCACGGTAACCGACGCCACCACCGGCAGCTTCGTAGTCCGACGTGTCGGCACCGGCTTCAGCGCGCCGATTTTTGTCACGGCCATGCCCGACAACAGCGGGCGGATGCTTGTCGTCGAGCGGGCCGGGCGAATCCTGATCCTCGACCCGGCGAGCGGGGCGATCGCCGCAACGCCGATGCTGGACATAACCGGACAAGTTTCGACTGACGGCGAGCGGGGCCTGCTGGCCGTGGCGCTGGCGCCCGATTATGCCACAAGCGGGCGGGCTTATGCCTACCTCACCGCACCGGATGGCTCGATTCAGGTGCGCCGTTACACCTCGTCCGCCAGCCATCGCGATGTCCTCGACAGCGCCAGCGGGGACGTGCTCCTTTCCATTCCCCACCCGAGGAACAACCACAACGGCGGCTGGCTCGGCTTTGGCTCCGACGGGCTGCTCTATGTAGCAACCGGCGATGGCGGGGGAGGCAACGATCCTGACGGCAACGGTCAAAATCGCGCGGCCCTGCTCGGCAAGATGCTGCGTATCGACGTTTCGCGGGACGATTTTCCGAACGATCCCGCGCGCGATTACGGCATTCCGGCCGCCAATCCCTTTGCCTCGGGTGGTGGGGCGGGAGAGGTCTGGCTTTACGGGCTGCGCAATCCCTTCCGGAACAGCTTCGACCGCGCGACAGGTGAGTTGTGGATCGCCGATGTCGGCCAGGGTGCGATCGAAGAGGTGGACCGCGTCCGGACCAGTCAATCGGGCCTCAACATGGGCTGGCCACTCTACGAGGGCAGCCAGCCCCTGTTGGGCTCCAATCCGTCGGGCCTCACCATGCCGGTGACAGAATATGGCCACGGCAGCGGCTCGCTGCAGGGCAATTCCATCATTGGTGGCTTTGTCTATCGTGGGCCAATCGAACCGCTGCAGGGCCTCTACGTGTTTGCCGACTTCGTCAGCGACAACGTCTGGACCGTACCCGTCGCGGGCTTAATGCCCGGCACCACGACGTCCAGCAGTGCCTTTACCAATCGCAACGCCGCCTTCACGCCCGACGCAGGAGACCTGGCGGGCATTGTCGGTTTTGGCGAGGACCAGGTTGGCAACCTCTATCTCGTCAGCATCAATGGATCGGTCTTCGCGATCCTGCCGTCGATCTGAAGCGGATCAGACTTCGCGCGATTCCGGGGCCTTGGCGGCCGATTCCTGGGTCGCTGCCGGAGGGGCGATCTGCGAGGGCGGTGCGGGGGGAGGCGTGGGACGATCTTCTTCCGCCATTCCCTTGCGGAAGCTCTTGATGCCCTTGCCGAAGTCACCCATCGTTTCAGAAATCTTGCCACGCCCGAACAGCACCAGAACCACGAGTGCGACCACAATCCAGTGCGTGATGGTAAAAGAACCCATCGTAATTCTCCTTGTCGCCCCTCAGATAGCAGCCGGAGATGACAGATAAAAGCGCTGCTCAGACCTTAAAGCGGTCCAAAGTAGGTTTGCAGCGCCGCGATGCTCTCCCGGGCGCTCCTGTGCAGGATGAACACGCCTCCGGCTTCCACCCACAAATGCTGGTGTCGGTCCTGGTCGTCGACGAGGACATCGCCTTCCCGCGCGTGGTCGCGCTTGTCCCGGGCCAAGGTGGTGATGATGCGCGTCCCAGGGAAATACTTGGCCGCCCAGCGCACCTTTTGCTCGGCGGCCCAGTTGCCGAGCGGCAGGCCGGTGAGGATGATCGGGTGCAAGTGGCGGACGGTGTCGAACAGTTCCATCGCGTCGCCCATCAAGGGCAGCCCAAAATAGAAGTCGGGCGCCCTGGCCAAAGTCTGCCAGAACCGGCCAAGCCCATGGCGCTCTACGAATTCCTTCGGGGGCAGTCCAAGGATCGCGGTGGCGCCCTTGTCGAAGTCGGCGAGCACTCCGTCGCAGTCGAGATAGAGCTGTCTCATGGCGTCGGGAGCCTCGTGCCGTGCGTCATACCGCGCGGAGTTGGCGCACGTTCGAGCGCTGGGTCAACAAGCTCGGTGTTCCGGCTGGTTCAATCCCGGTTCGCGACGAGTCGCAAGTCCCGTCCCCGAACGGGGGCAGCGGGCACGGCCGGCCGCAGGAAGCACCCTGATACCATAGTGGGAACCCGGCCTGCCGGGACCGCTCGGCTGAACAGAAATCCCTGACCGAAGTCACAGGCGAGTTCAATCAGACGGCGAGCCTGGCCCTGGCTTTCGATGCCTTCGGCCACGACCTTGATGCCGAGGCTGCGGCCAAGGTTGATCACCGCGCGGATAATCGCCTCGTCACCGGGGTCTTCCATCATGTCGCGCACGAAGCTCTGGTCGATCTTGATCGTGTCGACCGGGAACTGCTTCAGGTGACGCAGCGAGGCATAACCGGTGCCGAAATCGTCGAGAGCGATCTTGATGCCGCGCAGGCTGAGGAGGGCGAGTGCGCGGTGCACGTACTCCGCGCCTCGACCGAGGAACACCGTCTCGGTCACCTCGAGCTGGAAGCAACGCGTCGGAATGTCGGCCCGCTGAAGTTGCTCGAGCAGACGTTCGGCAAAATTGTCGCGCCGGAATTCGGCGGCCGAGGCGTTGACGGCGACGTGGCGGAAATCGACCCCTCGGTCGAGCCAGGAGCGGATGTCCTTGATCACCCGGTCGATCATCCGATCGCTAATCTGCGCCGCGACTTCTGCATCTTCGAACGCCGCCTCCAGAGCGGCAGGATGGCCGATCCTTCCATTCGGCATGCGCCAGCGCAGCAAGGCCTCGAATCCCACCAGGGCGCCGGTGGCGAGGTCCAGCTTGGGCTGGTAATAGGGAATCACTCGGTCCGAACTGAGCGCGTTGCGAGCCAGGTC
Source organism: Croceibacterium selenioxidans (assembly GCF_018599195.1). Lineage (GTDB taxonomy): Bacteria > Pseudomonadota > Alphaproteobacteria > Sphingomonadales > Sphingomonadaceae > Croceibacterium_A > Croceibacterium_A selenioxidans. The sequence goes on from NZ_JAHFVK010000001.1 coordinate 838,032, forward strand.
GACCATCGAGTTGCGGCGTTTGACGTCCTCGCCCATCTGCGGCTCGAAGACCTTCACGATACCGCGTCCCGCGGCTTTGGCTGCGTAGAGCGCAAGGTCCGCATTTTTGAGCAAGGCATCCGGCGTAGCGCCGTGTTCCGGGAAAAAGCTCGCTCCGATGCTGACCCGGCAATCGATGATGCGTCCAGTGTGGATGAAAGGCTCACGCAACCGCTGCTGGATCGCTCGGGCGATGTGCAACAACGCGTGCTCGCCGTCCAGTTCGGGCATGACCACGGCGAACTCGTCGCCGCCGAAGCGGGCCACGGTGTCGCAATGACGGACCACGCCGCGCAGGCGCTTGGCGAACATCTTGAGGAGCATGTCACCCACGTCATGCCCAAGCGAGTCGTTGATTTGCTTGAAGTGATCCATGTCGAGCAGCAGCAGGCCGACCGCGCGGCCGCTGACGGCAGCGCGCTGGATGGCAGTGTCGAGCTTTTCCTGGAACAGGCTGCGGTTGGCGAGGCGGGTGAGCGCGTCGTGACTGGCGCTCCAGCGTACCCGTTCCTCGGCAGTCTTTTCTTCGGTGACGTCGCGCACAGTCATGATGATCCGGCGCAGACCCTGGTCCGCCTTGCTCGTGCGCCATCCGTTGATGGTGATCCAGCGTTCGGCGCGGTCGGAGGCACGGCGGATGCGGAACGACTCCTCGAACCGGCTTGCCTGACCGCTGCGAAGGGCTTCGACCTGTTCGCGGAACTTCGCCTGGTCGCCGGGATGGACGCATTTCTCCGCGGCGGCAAACCCGGGCTGGACGCCTTCTCCAAGACCGAAGATTTCGCGCAGACGCTCGGACCATTCCCGCTTGTGAAGCGAGGCGTCGTAGTCCCACACCCCGAGGCCGGCGGCCTCCGCTGCGAGGCGGAAGCGCTCTTCGCTTTCTCGCAACGCCTCTTCCGCCAGCTTGCGCTCGGTGATGTCGAGATGCGCGCCGATGCTGGAGACGGTCTTCCCCGACGTATCGCGGTGCCGCTTGGTGCGGCTGTAGATCCAGCGAACCTCCCCATTGTCAGGCCGCACGATGCGATATTCGCATTGCACGGTGTCGACGCGATAGACGGTTTCCTTGATCATCTGGCCGAACAGCTCGCGGTCGGCCGGGTGGACGATCTCCATCCACTCCGCCGCGCTGAGCGACTTCGTGCCCGCGGGCAGGCCAGCCTGTTTCACGAAATACTCGGACATTCGCGAGATCATGCCGGGCTTGGTCTCGAAGTCGGCGAGGCCAGTGGCTTCCTGCACCAGACGCAGCCGCTCTTCGCTGTGGACGAGCGCGTCCAGGGTCTGCTGTCGCTCGTTGACGTCTCGCGAGATGCACATGTGAACCCGGGAACCGTCGGGCATCCGGAACGGCACAGCGTGCGCCTCGACATGCCGTCGCCGTCCCAGAAGCCCGATCACTTCGTAGGTCCAGACGACGGATTCGCCAGCCATGACGCGTCTGTGCACATCGAGGCAGGAGTCCAGATACTCCGGAGGAACCGGTATGTAGCCGGGCGTCGAAAGGCTGGGGAGATCGGGCGCCTGGAGCAGCTCCAGCCCTCTGGGATTGATGTGGATCAGCCGAGCTGATTCGTCGAATATCTTCACGCAGTCCGGCATCGCGTCGAAGATGGCCTTCAACCTCGCCTCGCTGTCACGAAGCGCACTCTGCACCTCGACCAGGGCCGTGATGTCTTCGCAGGTGGTCACTGACAGGCCTTGGTCAGTGTCGCGGATCTTGATCGCGTAGGTCTTGTCGCCGCGACTCATCGTGCCGAACGGATAGTTGCTCGACCGAAGCTGCTTGCGAATGTCGGTCCGAATTTCTTCGACAGTCTTCCCGGCCGGGTAGTGGCCTGCCTCGATCCCGAGTTCGATCAAGTCGGTGCTTGTCATTCCAGGGCGAAGCGAGCCGGCGGGAACCTGCAGAATTTCGGAGTAACGCCGGTTGAGAAGCGTGATCCGACCCTCTGCATCGAACATGCAAAGGCCCTGATGCATATGCTCCAGGGCATCGCGGTGCAGCGCCAACTGCTCCTCGAGCCAAGCATTACGTTCTTCTAGCTCGGACAGGCGGACGGCCTGCTCTGACATATCGACTGATTCCCACCCTCGAAAGATGTGGTTTGCCAGAGAGTTGATAACGCAAACAAAGGCGCGACTAAGGAGTTGCGCGTAGCAAGCACATGCCTGGGAGCAACCATGGCGACTTCACTTGGCGTTCACGAACCCGCTGGCTATAGGCTGCGCATGACTGCTCGCTCACCGCACAAAATCGCTCTCATTGCCGCTGTCTGCGCGATGGTCCCGCTGACGGCGGGTTGCTCCATGTTCAGTGGAAAGGGCGGAGATCGGGATACGGCCTATGTCGCGCGAGACGTGGAATCTCTTTACGCTGCGGCGAAGGACCGGCTCGACCGTGGCGATATCAGGGTAGCGGCCGCTCTGTTCGATGAAGTCGAACGGCAGCACCCTTACTCGCCCTGGGCCCGTCGCGCTCAGTTGATGAGCGCGTTCTCCTATTACCTGATGCAGGATTACACCAAGGCGATCGACTCGGCGCAGCGGTTCCTGTCGATCCATCCAGGCAACAAGGATGCTCCCTACGCCTACTACCTGATCGCTCTCAGCTATTACGAGCAGATCAGCGATGTGGACCGTGACCAGTCGATCACGCAGCAGGCACTTACTGCGCTGACCGATATTCAGCGGCGCTATCCCAACAGCGAATATGCCGCCGATGCGCGGCTTAAGGTCGACCTCGTGTACGATCACCTTGCGGGCAAGGAGATGCAGATCGGCCGCTTCTACGAGAAGACCGGTCAATGGCTCGCAGCGCAGATGCGGTTCCAGAATGTGGTCGAGACCTATCAGACCACCAGTCACGCGGCGGAAGCCCTCTATCGCCTGACAGAAACGAGCCTCGCGCTCGGCCTGCCTGACGAAGCGAAGAAGTACGCCGCGGTGCTGGGGGCGAACTACCCCGGCAGCGAGTGGTACGAAAAGGCTTTCGCGCTGATGCAGAAGGAAGCACCGACGCAAGTCGGCGCCTGAGCCTCAGGGCGCTCTCAAATGACTTCTAGCGGTTTGAACCGGCCCGCCGTTAGCCTGAAGTGCCGTAGCGGCGCGCTTCGACCGGGCCTTCTCCGCGGCAGCAGGCAATCAGGCCACTGAGTTCGCCATTGAACAAAGCCTGGTCGAATCGCACACCTGCAATTCCGTTGTGAAACCAACGAATGTGGCCCTTGAGGCGCTGGTCGTTGACTTCGAGGGAAACGGCTTCACCGACGACAAAGGCTGCGCGGCCAAGGCTGCTGATGCGGCAACCTTCGGAGGACAACTCAATCATGAGCCCGTCCACCGGCTTATGGCCCGCCTTCGCGAGTTGCATGATTTGCCGGACAGCGTGACGCTTGTATGAGCGGATCGCCAGCACAGTCATCGAACTAACCCCCCATCTCAAAACTCGGTCAATTCGAAGTAAACAATATCTTTATTAACAAATTCTTCCACAGGTATTTTTGCGTGGCTGTTTTGACCGTGTTTTCGGGGTAGATTCCGTGGGCAGGCTCAGGCGCGCCGTTGCGCGGCGGTATGGGCTACCTTAAGACCTGAACGCGCCATGCTGACCTCGCTCGCGATCCGAAATATCGTCCTGATCGAGGCGCTGGATCTCGCCTTTGGGCCGGGCCTCGGCGTGCTGACGGGCGAAACCGGGGCGGGCAAGTCGATCCTGCTCGACGCGCTAGGCCTGGTCCTGGGCAATCGCGCCGAGACTGGGCTGGTGCGGAACAGTGAGGATCAGGCGAGCGTCACCGCGACTTTTGAATTCGCCGAACTTCCCGACACAATCCGCCTGGCGCTGGCGGAGGCCGAAGTGGAACTGGAGCCGGGAGAACCCCTGATCCTCAGGCGCCGGGTGAAGACTGACGGTGCGTCCAAGGCCTGGATTAACGACCAGCCGGTCGGGGCTGCCCTGTTGCGCGACCTGGCGCCCGCGCTGGTCGAACTTCACGGCCAGCACGACGACCGAGGACTGGTCAATCCCCGCGGGCATCGCGCCTTGCTCGATCGCTATGCGGGCGGTGACGTCGCGAGTGTAGAGGACGCCTGGGCGAAGTGGCGCGCGGCTGATGCGCGGCTCGATGCCGCGCGGGCGGCGATCGCCCAGGCCAGCGCGGACCAGGACCTGCTGCTCGCCCATCTCGCCGAATTGGACAAAATCGCCCCGGAAGAAGGTGAGGAAGAGCGTCTGGCGCTGTCTCGGGCGGACATGCAGAAGGGGGAGAAGCTCTCTGGCGATCTCGAGGCTCTGCGGCTGGTGTGGGATGGTTCCGATTCCGCCTTGGCCCAGTTGCGCGGAGCGGCGCGGCGGCTCGACCGGATCGGTAGCGAACATCCGCTCCTTGCCGAAGCGCTTGCGGCTCTCGATCGCGCGGTAATCGAAGCGGGGGAGGCCGAGGCGAAACTCGAAGCCGCCGCCGACGCCCTGACCTTTGATCCCGCCGAACTTGACCGGATAGAGACCCGCCTGTTCGAACTTCGCGCGCTGGCCCGCAAACACAATTGCCAGCCCGATGAGCTTCCCGCGACCATGCGAGAGTTACGTGCGAAACTGGACGCGATCGAAGCGGGGGATGCCGAAATCGGTGTGTTGGAGCGCGCGGCGCAGGAGGCCGGCCAGGTCTATCGCGCCCGGGCGGACATCCTGCACGCCGCTCGCGTAACGGCGGCGGATCGGCTCGATGCCGCTGTGGCGAGCGAACTGGCGCCGCTCAAGCTTGATGCCGCCCGCTTCAAGACCTCTGTGAGCGAACTGCCGGAGGACCGCTGGGGGCCGCAAGGTCTTGATGCAGTCGAGTTCCTCATCGCCACGAACCCCGGTGCGCCCTTCGCGCCGCTCAACAAGATCGCCAGCGGCGGCGAACTCTCCCGCTTCATCCTGGCGCTGAAGGTCGCCTTGGCAGAACAGGGCGGGGCGGCGACAGTGATCTTCGACGAGATCGACCGCGGCGTCGGCGGCGCGGTGGCCAGTGCGATCGGTGAACGTCTCGCCCGTTTGGCGGAGGGTGGACAGTTGTTGGCGGTGACGCACTCTCCGCAGGTCGCGGCGAGAGGCGGCATGCACTACCTCATCGCCAAGTCGAGCGAGGGCACGGTCACGCGCACCTCGGTTTCGCTGCTCGACCAGGCCGGACGGCAGGAGGAGATTGCCCGGATGCTTTCGGGGGCCGAGATAACCAACGAGGCGAGAGCGCAAGCGGATCGCCTGCTGGAAGGCGTATGAGCCATCCGCTCGACCGCCCGATCTGGAATGCCCTGACCACGCGGCAGGCGCATCTGGCGCTCGTGAGCGGCGCGGCCGTACGGATCGACCCAGCTTACGGCCCCTTCGCCGCCGCGCGCGACAAAAGCGAAGACGCGCAAGCGGCGTTGGTGGCCACCTTGCGCGGACCGGATGATCGGATCGGGGTGGTCGAGCGCGAAGCCTGGCCCCCACCGCAAGGCACGCAAGTGCTCGGCGGCGGCGATCTGGTGCAGATGGTCTTCGAGGGGCCCGCTCCCGAAATCGATCCGCGTATCGAACTCCTCACCGAAGCGGACGCACCGCAGATGGCCGAACTCGCTTTCGCGACCGAGCCCGGACCCTGGGCCTCGGGAACTCATCGCTATGGCGACTTCTTCGGCATTCGCCTCGGCGGTCGCATCGCCGCGATGGCGGGTGAAAGGTTGTTGTTGCCGGGTATGGCGGAGCTTAGCGCCGTTTCGACCTGGCCCGAGTTCAGGGGGCAGGGCCTGGCCGGGGCCCTCGTGCGGGGCGTGGTGCGCGGCTTCCTCGATCGCGGCGACACGCCTTTTCTTCATTGTTACGCTGCCAACGCGGGGGCGATACGACTTTACGAAACTCTCGGGTTCCGGACCCGCGCGCAACTGACATTCACCATACTGGCGCTCGCCTGACGGGACGCTAGGAATAGGCCGATGTTTCGCTGGGTTTTCCTGTTCGCGGTCGCACCGCTTGCTGCCTGCGTTTCGGCAACCGGTCCGTTGCCGAAGCTGTCCGGCGATCGCGGACAGCCAGAGCTGGCGCTGTTGGAGCATGTCCTGACAGGTCATTTTGCCGGGTCAGCAGGGGGGTCCCGAACTTGCGCCGCTCTGCTGCCCAAGCCGTTGACGGCAAAACAGGAGAAAGCTCTGGTCGAACGGTTCGTGCGGTTGGCGCCCGCCGCTCAGTGCGGTCCGGGTGATGCCGTCGTACAGGTCTACGATTTCGCCTGCGCTGACGCGGGCGCTTGCAGCGGTTGGGTGACGCGCCCAGGGGTACCTGCTGTGCGCTATACGATGCAGTTCGAGGGCGGTAGTTGGCGTTTCGATGGGGATTTGCGGGTGATTGCCAAGTGAACACTGGTGCCATTTCCGAGGCTGAAGCTGCCAACGAACTGATGCGGCTGGCGAAGGCAATCGCGCATCACAACCGGCTCTATCACGCTGAAGATTCGCCGGAAATCTCCGACGCCGAGTACGATGCCATGGTACGGCGCAATGCCGAGCTCGAGGCGGCTTTCCCTCATCTGATCCGTCCTGACAGTCCGTCGCAGAAAGTCGGGCACGAGGTTTCCGCCTCCCCGCTTTCCAAAGTCGCGCACGAAGTTCGAATGATGAGTCTCGACAACGCCTTCACAGACGAGGAGGTGGCCGACTTCGTTGCCCGGGTTCGGCGTTATCTCAACTTGCCCGAAAACGAGCCGGTGGAGATCACCGCTGAGGATAAGATCGACGGCCTTTCATGCTCGCTGCGATACGAGGATGGCGTTCTGGTTCGCGCCGCCACGCGCGGGGACGGGCAGGTCGGGGAGGACGTGACTGCCAACGTTGCGCATATCGCGGACATACCGCAAATTCTCCGGGGCGAGGCGCCTGCGGTCTTCGAAGTCCGTGGTGAAGTCTACATGGAAAAGCAGGCTTTTACCGCGCTCAATTCACGTCTGATGGAAGAAGCCAAGGAGCGGGCCGAGGCGAAAGGAGAGGTGTTCGATCCGTCGGCAGCTCGCCAATTCGCCAACCCGCGCAATGCGGCGGCGGGGTCGCTCAGGCAGAAGGATCCGGCGGTCACCGCCTCGCGCCCATTGCGTTTCTGGGCGCACGGCTGGGGAGCGGCCAGCGATATTCCGGGAGCGACGCAGCACCAGGTCATGCAGCGTATCGCCGACTGGGGCTTGCCGATTTCACCAGAACTCAAGCTGTGCCGCTCGGTTGATGAGATGCTCGCAGCCTATCGCGCGATCGCGGCCGGGCGGGCGGCATTGCCCTACGAAATCGACGGAGTGGTCTACAAGGTGGACCGGCTCGACTGGCAGCAGCGGCTCGGCTTCGTCGCCAAGGCACCTCGCTGGGGCCTTGCGCACAAGTTTCCGGCGGAACGGGCAGAGACGGTGCTGGAGGCGATCGACATACAGGTGGGGCGCACGGGCAAGCTGACGCCGGTTGGGCGGCTCAAGCCCGTCCTGGTCGGTGGTGTGACGGTAACCAATGTGACGCTGCACAACCGCGACGAGATCGCGCGGTTGGGTCTGAGGGTCGGCGATCACGTCGTCCTCCAGCGCGCCGGCGACGTGATCCCGCAGGTTGTCGAAAACCTCACCCGCGAGGAAGCGCGAGAGGCATTCGTCTTTCCCGATCATTGCCCGGTCTGTCATAGCGAAGCCGTGGCGGAGGAAGGCGAGGTCGACGTTCGCTGCACCGGCGGGCTGGTCTGCCGCGCACAGCAATTCGAACGCTTGCGTCACTTCGCCAGTCGGGCCGCGCTAGACATTGAGGGCCTCGGGGAAAAGTCGATCGCGGAGTTCATGGAACTCGGCTGGCTCACCCGCGGACCGGCGGATATCTTCCGGCTCCATCGCCACCGCAACGACTTGATCGGGCGCGAGGGATGGCAGGACAAGTCGGTGGATAACCTGTTGGCTTCGATCGAGGCCAAACGCAGCCCGGATGCGGCTCGATTGCTATTCGGCCTTGGCATTCGACATGTGGGGGCGGTGACCGCGCGCGACTTGCTGAAGCATTTCCATACCCTGCCTGCGCTGCGCGACACGGCGGAACGCGCTCACTCCGGCGATGCCGAGGCCGCGGGCGAACTGACCGCCATCGACGGTGTTGGCCCGGTCGTGGTCGAAGCGCTGGGCGATTTCTTTCACGAAGAACACAACCGGACTGTCTGGGACGACCTTCTCGCCGAACTCGACGTCCCTCGCTACGAGGTGGAAACGACGGCCAGTGCCGTCTCTGGCAAGACCGTGGTGTTCACCGGAAAGCTCGAGACGATGAGCCGGGACGAAGCCAAGGCCCAGGCCGAGCGGCTCGGAGCCAAAGCCGCAGGATCAGTCAGTCCGAAGACCGACCTCGTCGTGGCTGGACCCGGTGCGGGGAGCAAGCTCAAGAAGGCCGCTGAACTCGGGATCGAAGTCATCGATGAAGCGGCCTGGGCAGAGATCGTCAAGGCGGCGGGCTAGTCCGGCCTGGCGTAATCGTCGATCAGCTTCCGGCCCACCCACCATGTTGTGACGGCCCCGACAGCCCCGCACACGGCATAGGGCAGCACAGTATAGGTCATGAGGTGCGCCCGTACCTCGTCGGCGGTCGGATTGGTCAGCAGCAGGAACATGGCGGTCGCGAGGAAACCCAGCGCCGCGGCGGCGAGGGCGCCGTCGCACTCGAGCCTACGAAAGATCAACCAGATCGGGATGCAAATGGCGGCGATGGCGGCTCCATAGAAGATCGTGACCACCAGCAGGCCACCGAACACCAACGGTCCACCGAACGCGCTGTAGACGTAGGTGGCTGCCAGCAACGCCCCGCAAGCGACGCCCGTCGCGAGGGCCAGGAGGAAACGCCAGAGCGCTCCTGCAACGCGCGCTGTTCCGAGTGACATCCGACCAGATTATGGTTTCGCCGAAACGGCGGCAAGCATACCGCTCAAGCTCTGCGGCGGGCCGACGCCGTGTGTAGCTGGAATGTCAAAGGCGTGCAGGTTCTGCGGTGACCGGATCGGCCTGGGTCCTGCTTTGGCGTGCTTGCAGGCGCTTCCCGGCTTCCTCGAGCTGGAGCAGGCTTGTCTGCGAACCCGCGAAGCGCGCTTCGTGCTCAAAGAATTCTTCATAGCCGGGCCAGGGGATGTGCCCCTCGGTGTGCTGGTACCAGCCGAGCGTGTAAAGGGCGTCCTCGTCAGATCCCGCCTTGGGCATTGCGCTGGTCGGCACGGTGGAGCCGAACAGGAGCCACGCGGGTTGGGCGGCCCGCTCCGCCTGCCACATACCCGTCGGGTCCACCCATGCATCGCCCTTAGCCGCCACGCCGCTGGTGATGAACAGCGGGCGCGGGGCACGCAGCGCGATCAGGGTGTGCGCATCGACGGGAAGGTCAGCGGTCGTCCGATCCCCTCGGGCATAGTCCATGATGTTGGGCGTGAACCAGTGGAACGCGCCGGAGCTCGCCATGTTCTCCCAGCGCTCGCCGAAGTCGCGCCGCATCAGCTTGGCTCCGCCCGCTCCCGAGCTGGAGACGTTGGCGTCGGCAAAGGCATGATCGAACGCGGCGGCGACGAGCACACCCTTGCCGAAGCGTGAGTGACCCTGGAGCGAAATTCGACTTGCGTTGATCCGCGGGTCGCGCGCCATTTCCTCGCGCAACTGGCTCGCTCCCCAGGCCCAGGCGCGCAAGGCGCCCCAGTCGGTCTTCTCACGTGGCCAGCGAGCCAGACCGATGACCCCTTGCTGCATCTGTCCGGCATTGTCCGCTTGGAGCAATTGCGGCCGGTAGGCGACATGAGTGAAGCCACGCGCCAAGGCCATCGCCACGCCGTCGGGCGGCGGAGGGCGGCCGAAATTCGGGGTGCGTCCGCCTGGCCAGATATAGGTGTAGTCGATCAGCGCTGGGGCATTCGCGGCTTTCACTGGGAAGGTGAGAATAGCGTCGATCGTAGGCCCCATTCGCCCATCCGGCGCGATGACCTGGCCAATCCATTGCTCGGTCTTGGCGCCGCGCCGGGCTTCGACGGGCTCCTTGCGCCAGACCACTTTGAATTGTGCCACGACCTCGGGAATTCGCCCGACCCAGTTGTCCTCGACCAGCCGGGCGAGCTCAGCTCGCCGCTGATTCCATTGTTCCTGCGTCGGGGGCGTCGAACCCGCGAAGAGCGGAGGAAGCGTGAATGGCCCGACTTTGGCTTCGTCGGAGTTGGCCGCATTGGCGTCGGTCGGAGTTCCACTGGCGCCGTGGCGCAATTCGCCAAAGCTGAAGCGCGCTCGCTCGGCGGCGTGGACATCCTCGGCCGTCTGAGCTGATGCCAAAGTGCCTGCAGCAAATGCCAACACGGCTGCTGCGGCGGCGAGCCATCGAACCATGAAATTACCCCAAATCCCGAATCCGATCCTGATCCCGCAGGATTCTTGTGCGGAGTTCAAGCCTGCCTTGGGGCTTTTCGTCCACCCTAGAGCTTTACCACGGCACCCCCGGCATCCGCGCTGCGGTACATGGCCTCGATCAAGCGCAAGTCCCGCAGACCCATCTCGCCGGTAGTTCGATGCGGCGTATTGGCGCGTGCGGCGTCGGAGAAGCCGTCGATCTGCGCGGCAAATTGCCCGAGCGGATTTCCGGCGCCAACTTCGATTCGGGCGTTGCCGTCGAGGATGAGATTGTTGTCGTCATAGGTCGTCGCAGGCTGCATTTCGATCGAGGCTTGCGAGCCGAAGTAGCGTTGCCGTGAAATGTAGGGGGTGTAACAGTACGAACTCGACCCCTGCACGCTGATCCCGCTGGCAAGGCGCAGGCGCCAGTCGATCCCGCCTTCGACTTCGGCGAAGCGAGTGTCGTCGCGAGGATAGGAGTAGACCGCGGAGACTTCCACCGGCGCATCCCCGTCAGTCATCATCAGCGAGGTGTTCAGGCCGTAGATGCCGATGTCGAACATCGACCCGCCCCCCGCGAGCTTCTTCTCCAGCCGCCACTTGTGCGGCGGGAATTGCGGGTTGGCGTTGAAGCCATGATCGCACTGGACGTGCCGGATGGTCCCGATTTCCCCTGCCTTGATGCGACGCTCGGCCTCAAGATTGGTCGGCTCGAAATGGACCCGGTAAGCGACACCCAGCTGCCGGTCGTTGGCCTGGGCGGCCGCCACCATCGCCTCGCATTCGGCTGACGTCGACGCCATCGGTTTCTCGCACAGCACATGTTTGCCCGCCTTGAGAGCGCGGATCGTGTACTCTGCGTGGAGCCCCACGGGCAGGACGATATAGACGCAGTCGATTTCGTCATTCCGCGCGATGTCGTCGAAGTTGTCGTACCCGTAGAGGTCAGAGACTCCGAACCGGGCCCCAAGGTCCCGCGCCTTGTCCGGATTACCTGAGACGAACGCCGTCATGCGCGAACGTTGGGCATCACCGAAGCCGGGGATGACCTGGCCGATCGCGAAGCTGCCCAGGCCGACGATGGCCCAGCGCATCTGATTGCCCGGCGGCTCCGGCAGGATTGCCCCTTGCGGAAGCGGCTGGCCACGCGATTCCTGCGCGAAGACCCGGCCCGCGCTGAAGGCGAGCGGGGCAAGTCCGGCGGCGACCAGAAGCTTGCGACGGTCGAATTCGGTCTGGTTCTCGGAATGGCTCACGACGCTCTCTCCCACCCGCTCTTTGTCGGTAGCGCTACCATGCATGAAATTGGACCTATGTCACGTCTTGGCTTCGGGCACCCATTTCGTCACTCCGCCAGCGAACGGCGTCCACCAACCAGTGCGCACGCCGGCCTTGGCGAGCATGTCGCTGGTCCACTGGTTGCAGGTATTCGACGCCGTGTATTCACCGGGAGCGTCGTAGAAAACGTCCTGAGAGCCATAGCCGCCGTGACGAACTTTCTCGCCCCGGGGCAACGACTGTTCGATGGCCGCGACCAGACGACGATACTCCTCACGGCTGATCGTCAAGGGTCGGGCATAATCGGAAGGCGCTGGTCGAACGTAATGCGCCACATGCAGCATTCCCTCGCCGCCCACGCCAATGATGCGCAGGACCGTAGCCGGCGATAGGTCCCACCAGGTCGGCGTGTTGAGGAACACCTCGCGCTCGCCCCAACTGATCGAAATGTGGGTGTAGGGCTCGCCTGAAAGCGGGACATCGCTTGCGGGGAATTCGGTTCGCCAGTCCTTCTCGGGCGTCACGAGTGGCAGGATGAGCGCAGTATGGACGCCATTGGTCTCGATCATGATCTCGACGCCGTGGTCCGGTTCGACCCAGCCCGAATTGCGCGGGATCGACGAGCCGATCCAACCGGCGAGGGCAAAGAGCAAGATGGCCAGAATGGCACCGAGAAGCAGCGCGACGAGCGCGCGGCCCAAGCGTCGGGTCAAATGGATCGCCGTCGCAGCCACAAGACAGACCACTCGCCATTGACCAGGCGCGCGGCCAGTCGGAACCCGGCAGTGCGATAGGCGGCCCGGACCGCCGGCTCCTGTGTCTCCAGCAAACCTGCCAGCAGGATGCTTCCGCGCGGCGCCACAGCGTCGGCGAAGTCGCCCGCCAGCTCGATCAGCGGGCCGGCGAGAATGTTGGCGATGATGAGGTCGTAAGGCGCGCGGCCTGCCAGCAGCGCGTCGTCCATGCCTTCCGCAACAACCATGGCCAGGCTGCCGGGCGCCGTACCGAGCGGTATGGAGTTCAGCAGGGCGTTCTCGACCACCACTGGTTCACAGATCGGGTCGACGTCACTGGCGATGGCCTTTGCGCCGGGCCAAAGAGTCAGGCCGGCAAAAGCCAGCAGGCCCGTGCCGGTTCCGATGTCGGCCAGATTGCGCACCACGACACCGCGCTGCTTCATCGTGTCGAGCATCTCCAGGCATCCGGCGGTGGTGGCGTGTTGCCCGGTGCCGAAAGCCTGCGCGGCTGGAATGGAGAAGTCGATCACATCCTCGGACCAGTCCGGTTCGTGATCGGGAGTATGGACATAGAACCGGCCGGCGCGGATGGGCTCGACCTGCTTCTGGGTCTCGGTGACCCAATCGGTATCGGGCAGTTTTTCGGCCGCGAGCTTGGGGGCGCCGTCGGTGAATAGGCTGGCGACCAGCACCGTGTCGGCCTTGCCAGGCTTGTGCTGGAAATAGGCCTCTAGCACCCAGTCGTTGGGCCGCTCGTCGGTTATCTCGCTGCCGGTGATGATCACTTCGGGATCCCACTCGTCAATCGCCTCATGCGTTGCGAGCGCCGCCTGAATTATAGGCTTCGGGGCGAAGGCGACTAACTTCCAGCTCATCGGTTTTGCTCTGATTGGAGGCGGGCTTCGATACGTTCACGTCCGAAGTCGGCATAGTTGCTGCAGGCGCCCGGGAGCACCAGCGGGGCATCGCCCGCAAGCCTCTCGTAAAGCGTGCTGGCGGCGGGATGAGGGGTGATCAGGATATCGCAATCGAGCGCCGCGATCTTGTCGAGCGACGCGCGAAACGCGGCGACATAATCCGGGTGGTCGGAGAAGCGATAGCTGTCGGACGAGACCGCGCTGATGCTGTCGGCAAAAACCACCGAGTGGCAGTTCGCGGCTTCGCACGAGCGCCAGGACCAGGTCGTGGATCCCGGGGCATGGCCCGGTGTCGCGTGCAAGGTCAGGGAGAGGTCGCCCAGGGACAGCGTTTCGCCGTCGGTCATGATCTTGTCGACTCGGACTTTGGCGAAGGGATCATGCATCCCTGCCTGCGGATCGGCCTGATCGACCACGCCCGTCTCCAACGCGTGGCGTTGTTCGGCGCGAGCTGCCAGTTTTGCCCCGGTGAGGCGTTGGAGCTCGGACACGCCGCCGACATGGTCGAAGTGCTCGTGACTGGTCACGATCCACTTCACGTCGCCAAGCTTGAAGCCAAGCCGCTGAATGTTTGCGGCGATCAAGGGCGCGGCCTCGCTGGTCGCCCCGTCGAGCAGGACGTGACCGGCGTTTCCGACGACCAGCAGTGAGACGATCCCACAGGTCCCGACGTCATAGACGTTCCCGAACAACCGGATCGGTGGGGCCGGATCGCTCCAGCCGTCCTTATCCTGGCACTGGGCCAGGAACTGCTCGGCCGTAACACCCTCCGGCAGGGGAGTGTCGGCAGCGGCCGGTGTGCACGATGCTGCAAGAAGCGCCGCGATGGCGAGGAATCTAACGGACATAACTCGCTCCATTGGCGTCAATTACCGCGCCGGTCATGCTTGGTGGGGCATCGAGTGCGCAGAACACGGCGATGCGGGCGATTTCGTCGGGCTCGGCCACGCGGCCGAGCGGAATGTCGGCCAGCAGGCCCGGCCCGCCCCGGCTGGAGAGATAGTCGTCCGCCATCGCAGTGTCGGTGAACCCGGGGGCAATGGCAAAGCTCAGGATTCCCTGGCTGGCGTAGGCACGGGCGATGGTCTTGTGCATTGCCAGCATGCCGCCTTTCGAGGCGGCGTAGTGCCAGTGTGCCGGCGAATCCCCGCGATGCGCGGCCCGGCTGGCGATGTGAACGAGCCGGCCGGCGCGCTCGCCTTCGAGCCAGTGCCTTACCGCGAACCGGCTCAACTGCGCTGCTGCGGTGAGGTTGACCCTCATTGTGTCCTCCCAGGCATCAAGCCAGGCGATGTCGGACGAATCGATTGAATTCGCAATGAATATGCCCGCGTTGTTGATTAGGCCGTCGATCTGGCCATCGGCGCGATCGAGCGCTCCTTGCCACACCATCTGCGGTGCCGGCGGATCGGCGAAGTCGGCCGCGATCGTATCGGCATCGCGCGCTGTGGTCGCCTGCTTTATCACGCGGACGCCGCGCGCCTGGAGCGCTTGGCAGATGGACTGGCCGATTCCGCGGCTCGAGCCGGTGACGAGGATCGTGGGCATGGAGAATCCCTAGCCGCCACAGGCGGAATGGGAAAGCACAGGGGAAGTGCGCGGCACCCGACTTGCCTCACGTGCCGCATCCGCTAAGGGAGGCCCACACTCACGATTACCGGATTTGCCATGGCCCAACGCCCGCTTTCTCCGCACCTGTCGATCTGGAAATGGGGGCCTGCCATGCTGGTCTCCATCCTGCACCGCGCCACTGGCGACGCGATGGCCCTGGTCGGCCTTCCGATCTTGCTCTGGTGGCTGGCGGCGCTGGCGAGCGGGCCGGAGGCTTATGCCTTTTTTGCCAACCTTGCGAACTCATGGGTCGGCTATATCGTGCTCGTCGGCATCAGCTGGTCGTTCTTCAACCACTTCGCTTCGGGCATCCGCCACTTCGTGATGGATATCGGCGCCGGGTACGCGGTCGATTCCAACAATCGCTGGTCGGTGCTCACCACCGTCAGCGGATTTGTCCTTACCGCGGCCTTCTGGGCCGTGATCGTGCTGCGATAGGATCTGACATGGGCAACGGAACTCCCATCGGACGCGTGCGGGGCCTTGGCTCGGCGCACCACGGCGCCGAGCATTGGTTGCAGCAGCGCTACACCGCGGCGGGCAACCTGATCGTCGTCGGTTATCTGGTATTCTCGATTCTGCTGTTACCGGACATGTCCTACGCGACCGTGCGCGAATGGATGGCGGGCCTGGTGCCACCGGTGATGATCGCGCTGCTGATCGTCAGCGTGTTCTGGCATGCCCGGCTGGGCTTGCAGGTGCTTGTCGAAGACTACGTCCACCACCGGGGTGCCCGCTTTGGGGCGCTTCTCACCTTGAACCTCGCGGCCTTCTCGGGTGCCGCGTTCGGGTTGTTCTGCCTAGCACGGATCGTCATGAACATTGAGACCGAAGCCGCCCTCCAGTCGGCCATGGCGGCCGCGGCCGCTGCCTCCGCAGCATCTCAGGGAGGCGGGATGTGAGCGACGCTGCAACGCAACCCGCCTATAAGATCGTCGACCACACCTATGACGTCATCGTGGTCGGAGCCGGCGGCTCGGGCCTCCGCGCCACGATGGGAAGCGCCGAGGCGGGCCTCAAGACTGCGTGCATTACAAAGGTGTTCCCAACGCGCAGCCACACCGTGGCCGCGCAAGGCGGCATCGCGGCCAGCCTCGGCAACAACTCGCCCGACCATTGGACCTGGCACATGTACGACACCGTCAAGGGGTCGGACTGGCTGGGCGACCAGGACGCCATCGAGTACATGGTGCGCGAAGCGCCGAACGCGGTCTACGAACTGGAGCACGCCGGCGTGCCCTTCAGCCGCAATGCCAATGGCACGATCTACCAGCGGCCCTTCGGCGGACACATGCAAAACATGGGCGAAGGCCCGCCCGTACAGCGCACCGCCGCGGCGGCCGACCGCACCGGCCACGCCATGCTCCATGCGCTTTACCAGCAGAGCCTGAAGTACGACGCGGACTTCTTCATCGAATACTTCGCCATCGACCTGATCATGAGCGGCGGCAAATGCGTCGGCGTGGTCGCGCTGTGTCTGGATGACGGCTCAATTCACCGTTTCCGCGCCCAGGCCGTGGTTCTGGCCACGGGCGGCTACGGCCGCTGCTATTTCACCGCGACGAGTGCCCATACCTGCACCGGCGACGGTGGCGGCATGGTCCTGCGCGCGGGCCTGCCCTTGCAGGACATGGAATTCGTGCAGTTCCACCCGACCGGCATCTATGGCGCTGGTGTGCTCATCACCGAAGGCGCGCGGGGCGAGGGCGGGTACCTGACCAACTCCGAAGGCGAGCGCTTCATGGAGCGTTACGCCCCGAGCGCAAAGGATCTCGCCAGCCGCGACGTCGTGTCGCGCTCAATGGCGCTGGAGATCCGCGAAGGCCGCGGCGTGGGCCCGAACAAGGACCACATCTTCCTCCACCTCGACCACATCGACCCCAAGGTGCTGGCCGAGCGACTGCCGGGGATCACCGAAAGCGGCAAGATCTTCGCCGGCGTGGACCTGACTCGCCAGCCGCTGCCCGTCGTCCCGACGGTGCATTACAACATGGGCGGCATTCCGACGAACTACCACGGCGAGGTCATGACCATCGACGCGGCCGGCAATCCGGAATCGGTCGTGCCGGGCTTGTTCGCGGTTGGTGAGGCGGCGTGTGTTTCGGTCCACGGCGCGAACCGTCTCGGTTCGAACTCGCTGATCGATCTCGTGGTCTTTGGCCGAGCGACCGGGCATCGCTTGAAAGAACTGCTCAAGCCGAACGCGGCCCAGGAGGAACTTCCAAAGGATAGTGCGGACCTCGCTCTGACCCGCCTCGATCACTTCCGCAACGCCAAGGGCAGCACGCCGACGGCAGCGATCCGGACCGACATGCAGCGCTGCATGAGCCAGCACGCGGCGGTGTTCCGCACCGACGAACTTATGGCCGAAGGCAAGGCCAAGCTCGGTGAGATCTACCAGCGGATGCAGGACGTGTCGGTCACCGACCGTTCGTTGATCTGGAACTCGGACCTCGTAGAGACGCTCGAGCTCGACAACCTGATCTCACAGGCCACTGTGACGCTCCACGGCGCGCACAACCGCAAGGAAAGCCGCGGTGCCCACGCACACGAGGATTTCCCGGAACGCGACGACAAGAACTGGATGAAGCACACTGCGACCTGGTTCGAAGGCTGGGGTGGCAAGGGCGGCGCGGTCAAGATCGATTACCGCCCAGTCCATGAATACACGCTCACCGACGACGTTGAGTACATCAAGCCGAAGAAGCGAGTCTACTAAGGCTGACTCCCACCGAAAGGTGCGTCGGGATCCATGCGTTCGTGCAATACACGGGCGACTTCGACCGCATGGTCCCCGACCAGATAGAAGACCAGGTGGTGTCCAGTGCGCAGCCGCCTAGCAACAGATACCGCTGGTTCGGTCTGGTCGAAGCCTGTGCCTTGCTCACCCCCAGAACAACGCGGCCGGCTGGTTTGAGCAAGCTGCGCTAGTCGCTTGTCTCCCGCTGGAAGGAGGGGAAATCCCGATGTCCGCCTCAGATCGAGGCTGATAGCCCACCTCGGGAAACACCCGGGGGACGGCGCGTGATGGAAAAGTTCGAAGACACGTTCGAAAAAGCCCTGTTCATGGCCCGCTGGCTGGCGGCGCCGATCTACGTCGGGCTGATTTTCTGCCTGTTGATGCTGCTGGTGATCCTGGTCAAATACCTTTGGCTGATTTCGACAAGGTTGCTGACAATCAACGTCCACGATGCCGTGGTCGCGACACTGTCCTTCATCGACCTGGCGCTAATCGCGAACTTGATCCTCATCGTGCTGTACACCGGCTATGTCAGCTTCGTTTCCCGCATCAATATCGAGGAACATACGGATCGGCCGGCGTGGCTCGGCAAGGTCGATTTCAATGGGCTCAAGATCAAGCTCTTCGCCTCGATCGTCGCCATCACCGGGATCGAGTTGCTCAAGGCCTTCATGGATTTGCGCGAAAGCGGCCACGTCAATGAGGCCGCGCTCCGCTGGCTCGTCACGATTCACGCCGTATTCCTGGTGACCACGGTAGCATCCGCCCTGAGCCAGCTCCTGTCGGAGAAAGCCGAGCGCGGATCGCACTAGCTCCTTATTGGGTGGCCGCTTCCACGCGGCGAGCCGAGATGATCTTCACCGGCTCGGCGATCATCTGACCCTTCATCCAGCCTTCGCCTTTGTCAGGGTCTAGCGGGGCGTTGTAGATGGCCAGCACGACATCCATTCCTTGAACGACGTGACCGAAGGCGGCGTAGCCCTCGCGAAAGGTCTCGTCCTCGCTTGCGGGATTGGCGTCGAGGCCGTGTTGCGGGGTGACCATGATCGAGAAGTCCCCGGTCGCCGTGCCGGGCTCGTAGCGAGCCATGGAGATCGCGCCGGCCGTGTGCTTCACACCGGTGGCGCTCGTGCGTTCGTGGGCGATCGGCGGCAGGATGCGTTCCGGATCGAACTGTGTGCCGCCCTGGATAAGGCCGTCGGGCTTGTCCTTGCTAAGCTGCATCGAGCGGTAAAATACCGTGCCGTCGAGTCGCTTTTCGTCCACGTAGCGGAGGAAGTTTGCGGCGGTAATCGGGGCGCGTTCCGTCTCCAGCGCAATGACGATGTCGCCCTTTTCGGTTGTCAGGATGATGTCGGTGGTGGCCTGCGCAAAAGCGGATACCGGGCTGAGGGCCAAGGCTGCGGCCAAGACGAATCGATAGGTCATAGGCGGACTATCGCCACAAGCGTATGCACTTGCCAGGCCCGAAAATGGCGTGGCTTTCCCGCCGAGAATACCTATTTGGCGAACATGACGCAGAGCAATGAACGGCAGATCCCGAGCGCGGCCGAACGGCGCGCCCACATCGAGGCCCTGCGCGAGCGCAAGCGGGCTGAGGCCGAAGCGATCGGCGTCGATGCGGACTATATCTCAAGCTTCGTCGAGCGGTTCTACGGCAAGATACGCGACGACGACCTGCTCGGGCCGATCTTTGCCGAGCGCATAGGCGACTGGCCGACGCACCTGGATCGGATGAAGGGCTTCTGGCGCTCCGTGCTTCACGCGAGCGGTGAGTTTGCCGGCAATCCCATGGTCAAGCACATCGCCATACCCGGATTGGAAGAGCGCCATTTCGCCCACTGGCTGCAGTTGTTCTACGCGACCTTGCGCGAGAAGGAGCCACATGGCGAAGCGATGCAGGAAGTGGCGAACCGGGCGCGGATGATCGCCGATAGCTTGCTCACCGGGATCGCCACGCAACGCCGTGGCCTCGCCGGTGCGCGGGCTGGCGAGAAATTGCCGCGACTCTAGACTTCAGGCGACGCCGTAGGTCGTCTTGACCATGTCGCGGAATAGCCGAAGCTGCCGCCCCATCAGCGCGCGATCGTCGAGCGCCTTGGCGAGCACGATAGCTCCTTCGACAATCGCGCTGAGGGCATCGGCCAGGGCCAGGCGGTGCAATGGCGTGACCGGCTGGTGCTTGCGGTCGATCGCTTCGAGCCAGGCCAGAAAGCGCTCGCGCCAGCGCATGACAGCCTCGCTGTTCAGCCGACGGACCTCCGCGTCGAACACTTGCTCCTGATAGACAACCGCCGCCACCAGGCATCCCGGATGGAGCGCGTCCATCTCGTCCACCAGTTCGGCATAGAGGTTGAGGAACAGGAGGAACTGCTGGAGCGGATCGTCGACAAGTTGTTCGGCACGCGCCTTGAGGCTGTCGATGACCGCGTCATCCTCCGCCAGGAATCGTACGAGCAGCTGGCGGGCGAGGTCGCTCTTGTCGCGGAAGTGATAGAAGAACCCGCTCTTGGTGATGCCGGTCGCTTCGACCAGCTCGTCGATCGAGGTTCCGGCAAAGCCCTTCTGGATGATCGAGTCGTACGCAGCGTCCAGGATGCGCGCCTTCGTGCGCTCTCCCTTGCTGGACGCCGATGACTGTACTTGTGGTACGGTTTCGAGATTCATCGCCAACCCCTGCAACCCACCAGGTCGCGCCAACCCGCGGAAATCCTATACCGCCGGGGCGAAAATGAAAACCGACCGCGTTGCTTCTATTCGGACGGGGAACAGGGGAGTAGATTGTACTCCAATTCCATTGGGGGAATTGCAAGATGCTCGGCACCTATCACTTGATTGCAGCGGCCATGTTCGCAGTCTTTATCGCGCTCGACATGATCGGACGGGCACGCAGCTTCCCGGATGTGCCTTACTGGCGGGCCAAGGGCATCTTCTTCACCCTCGCCTATTTTGCTGTGGCGA
The DNA here is from genome assembly GCF_018599195.1 of Croceibacterium selenioxidans. Classification (GTDB taxonomy): domain Bacteria; phylum Pseudomonadota; class Alphaproteobacteria; order Sphingomonadales; family Sphingomonadaceae; genus Croceibacterium_A; species Croceibacterium_A selenioxidans. The sequence continues at coordinate 858,703 of NZ_JAHFVK010000001.1, forward strand.
CCTATTCACCTTTGCTGTGGGACACCTTCCTTGGGCAGTACCAGCTGCTGAACGGATCGGCCTGGCCCTTTGCGGTGCAAGTGGCGGTTGGATTCCTGTTCTACGAGTTCCTGATCTACGCCTGGCATCGCACGATGCACACCTATCAGCCGATCTGGCGGTGGTTCCACCAGATGCACCACAGTGCCGAGCGCGTGGACATCTGGGGCGCGTTCTTCTTCCATCCGTTCGACATGATCGGCTGGGCCCTGCTTGGCAGCTTCGCGCTCGTCCTAGGTATCGGATTGAGCCCCGAAGCCACGCTGGTCGTCGTGGTTGCAGCGACCTTCTGCACCATGTTCCAGCACACCAATGTCCGCACGCCGCGCTGGATCGGCTATTTCGTCACCCGGCCGGAGAGCCATTCGGTCCACCATCAGCGCGGGGTGCATGCGTACAATTACGGCGATATCCCGATCTTCGACATCCTCTTCGGCACCTTCCGCAACCCGCGCGAATGGCAGGAGGAGGCGGGTTTCTTCGACGGCTCCTCGCGCAAGATGGGCGCGATGCTGGTCGGGAAGGAGATTGCCTGAGCTAGCGGCGCGGGCGCAGGTTCTCACGGTTGAGCTGGTCGATCCGGGTCACGCCCATCAGCTTCATGTCCCGCACGATCTCGGCTTCAAGAAGACCGAGCGCGCGTTCGACGCCCGCCTGGCCCGCCGCCGCCAGGGCGTAGAGGTAGAGGCGGCCCCCGGATACCGCCGTCGCGCCCAGGCTGAGCGCCTTGAGTACGTGGCTCCCGCGCCGGACTCCCCCGTCGAGGATGACTTCCATCCTGTCCCCGACCGCATCGACGATCTCCGCGAGCTGGTCGAACGGAGCGCGACTGCCGTCAAGCTGGCGGCCGCCGTGGTTCGAGATCATGATCGCGTCTACACCCATATCGGCCGCGCGGCGGGCGTCCGCGACTGACATCACGCCTTTGAGGCAGAACTTCCCACCCCAGTCGTCACGCAGCTTCTCGGCCGCCGCCCAGTCCATCGACTGGTCGAGCATGGAGTTGAAATACTCCGCCACCGACAGGGCGAAATTGCTGCCTTCCTTCACATGGTCCTTGAGATTCGAGAGTTCGAACTTCTCGCGAAACAGGTAGTCGAAAGTCCAACGCGGCTTGGCGGCGTAGGACAGCGCGCTCGCGGCGGTGATACGGGGCGGGCTGGTGAAGCCGGTGCGCAGGCATCGCTCGCGATTGCCCCCGACGATCGTATCGACCGTGAGGGTGATCGCGTCGAACTTGGCTGCGCGCGCTTTCTCCAGCAGCGCGGCGTTCAACCCCTTGTCCTTGTGGTAGTAGTACTGGAGCATCTTGGGCCCGGTGTAGTTGGCCCCGATCTCCCCGATCCCGACGCTGGCCAGGCTCGAGATGCCGAACCACAACCCGAACTTCTCGGCCGCCGCTGCGACGGCTCGCTCGCCCTGCCAGTGGAACAACCGCTGGAGCGCGGTGGGCGAGAGCATCAGTGGCAGACGCGATGTCTTGCCAAGCACGGTTACCGAGGGATCGATATGTTCGACCCCCGCGAGGACGTTGGGCACCAGGTCCACGTCTTCGAACGCAGTGGTGTTGCGGTCCTTGGTTCGTTCGTCATCGGCGGCGCCATCGATATAGTGAAATACCGGGAAGGGCAGCCTGCGCTGAGCCAGGGCGCGGAAATCGTCGATCTTGTGGCAATCCGACAACCTGCGGACCCCGTAGCGTAAATCACTCATGGGCCGCGACCCTAGCGTTCGTCGCTTACCTTTCAAGTTGTTCATCTACGCTTCATGTTTACAGACGTAGTCGACGGGCCTATAACCTAAGGTGATCGTTCAACAGGGAGAGCGATGTGACCGAAGCCAGCGAACCGATTGCCGAACGGATCAGCGACGCCGAACACGCGGTGATGGAAGCCCTGTGGGAGAAGAGCCCGCAGACCGCAGTCGAAGTCTGCGACTCCGTCTGTGAGCAGCGCGGTTGGACGATGCCGACGGTCAAGACGCTGCTATCCCGCCTGGTCGCCAAGGGCGCGGTTTCTACCGAGCCCGAAGGGCGCCGGTTCCTCTACACCCCGCTTATTGAGCGCGCCGAATATGTCGGCGGTGAATCGCGCCGCCTGGTGGATCGACTGTTCGGCGGCCGCGCCGCGCCTCTGTTCGCGCAGTTGGCTGAAGCCGAAGCGCTTTCCGACGACGACATCACCGAGATCGAGCGACTCCTGAAGGAGATGCGGAAATGAGCGGCTGGCTGATCGACACCCTCATCTACACGGGGCTCCTCATCGCCCTGGTGCTCGTGCTGCGGCGTCCAGTGGGGCGGACGTTTGGCCCGCAGCTCGCCTATGGCTTGTGGGCGTTGCCGTTCCTGCGGCTGCTGCTGCCGCCAATCGTGCTGCCCGCCAGCTTCCGGCCCGAGGTCGAACCCGTGCCCGTCACCGCCATGGCCATCGACGTCCAATGGATCGATTACGCGCCGCCGGTCGACGTCGTGGCGCTGCCAGCCCCAGTCACCTCTGTTGCGCCTTCCGTACCGGCTGCGGTGGTCTGGGAATGGCCGACCCTTGGCGAAGCCGCCCTTGCGGTTTGGTTCGGCGGAGCGCTCGCCTTCCTTGCCTGGCGGATCGTGATGTATCGCAAGATGCGGCGCGAGGTTCTGGCCGATGCGCGGCCTGTGGGCGAGATCGGCAACATTCGGCTCATCGAAACGCCGATGATCACGGCTCCCGTCGCGTTCGGCGTGCTCGACAAGGTGATCGCGCTGCCTCCGCTGTTCATGGCCCAGCCGGATTTGCCCGCCCGCGACCTTGCGATCGAGCATGAACTTTCGCACCACCGGGCCAATGACCTGCTGGCCAATTTTGCCGCCCAAGCGCTGCTGGCGGTGCACTGGTTCAACCCGCTCGCCTGGCTCGGTTGGCGGGCGATGCGGCGCGACCAGGAAGCCGCTTGCGACGCCCGGGTTCTTAACGGCCGTGGCCGCGAAGAGCGGGCGATTTACGCCGCGCTCATCGCCGACATCGCCGCCGGACCGAGGCTGGCCCTGGCCGCGCCGATGGCCTGCCCGGTGCTCGGCGAACGCTCGATCGTTCACCGCCTCCGAAGTCTTTCGATGGGCGATATCAGCGAGCGCCGCCGTTGGCTGGGGCGAGGGCTGATCGCGACCGGCGCGCTCGCGCTGCCGCTCACCGCCTCGATCAGCTACGCCGCTGGCGCGCAGGAACCGGAGGCGCCTCTGCCGCCCGAGGCGCCCGCGGCCGTCGAACCACCTATTCCGCCAGAAGCGCCGCTAGCGCCAGAAGCGCCACTTCCGCCCGAGGCCCCGCAAGCGGGTCAGGCGCCGGTCCAGCACTTCGAGCTGCGCCATGAAGGGGCGGGGCGCGCTCCGGAGGTCCGCCAGTTCACCCTCCGCCGCGAGCCAGGTGCGCACGGCACGCTACCCGACATGCCGCAAATGCCGCGGATGGAAGTCCAAGCTTTGGGAACTCCCTCCGATCCCGACTTCGGCCAGAAGATGGAGGCCTGGGGCAAGGAGATGGAAAAATGGGGCGAGGAATGGGGCGAGAAGTACGCCGAGCTCATGGAGAAGCAGGCGGAGCAATGGGCTGAAGCGGGCCGCCGCGCCGAACCAGAAGTCGTCCAGAGCTGCAACCCCAGCGAGCGCCGCCGTAACCGGACTTCGGATGGTCGGCAGCGCATCGTGATCTGCGAGCGCGACTATCAGATGGCCGCCGCGTCAGGTCTGCGCCAGGCGCGGGCTTCGATCGCCCGGAATCCGCAGATCAGCGAAGAGGTTCGGCGCGAAGTGCTGGACGACCTCGACGACGAGATCCGCCGCATCGAAAACGAGCGGGAATAGTTCCGCTCTCGGCTTGAGCCGGGATCGTCGGGCTGCTCCCTGCTCGATCCCGGCTCAAGCGTTCCCGTCTCAGGCTTGTTGCATGATCCGGTCGCACTGAGCGTCGTCCCCGGATTCAAGTCCGAGCCGCAAGGCTTGCATGCGTTGCGAACTGCTGCCGTGCGTGAAGTTCTCAGGGTTCACACTCTGACCGGCACCGCGCATCAGGGCGTCGTCACCGATCGCGCTCGCCGCCGTCATCCCTTCCTCGAAGTCGCCTGGATCGATCGCGTTGCGGTTCTTGCCCGCCCAGGCACCAGCGTAGCAATCGGCCTGCAGTTCCATCAGCACCTGAAGCTGGTTCGCCGCACGGGGGTTCTGCTGCTGAGCGCTGCGAACCTGGTTCGCAATCCCGGTCAGCGCCTGGATATGATGCCCATATTCGTGGGCAATCACATAATAGCGGGCAAAATCCCCCGCGGCGCCTAACTGGCGGTCGAGTTGGTCGTAGAAGCTGGGATCGATGTAGATCGTCTGATCGGCGGGGCAATAGAACGGCCCCATCGCACTGGTCGCCGGACCGCAATCGGTTCTGATCGGTTGGCCGCTTAGGAACGCCAGGGTCGGCTGCCGGAACTCGATGCCGGCCTGCTGGAATGCCGGCTCCCATGTCTGGTTGAGCGAGGCAAGGGCGTTGCAGGCTTCGGTGGCGTAAGGACTGTCGTCGCAAATCTCGGTTGCGGTTTCGCCGCCCTGCTGCTGTTGTTGCTCGGTCGGTAACTGGTTCTGTTGGAGATCGTCCATGGAGCCGAGCATCTGGCCGGGATCGATTCCGAACACCAAGGCCGCGATCAGCGCTATGACGACGGCTCCGCAACCGAGGCGCCCTCCGCCTCCACCGGGAAAGCCTCCGCCGCCACCGGCCCGGCGAACACTGATGCTATCAGGATTGAATGGATTGAGCCTCATCCGGCCTCCCTGCTGCATGTGCGAAATAAGGCTGGACCTGCCTTGCGGATCGCGCTTTGACTGTCTTTCAACTGGCAATCACAGGGAAGCCCATATGTTCCTGCAGGGCAAGCGCGCACTCGTTACCGGATCGACCTCGGGCATTGGCCTGGCGATCGCTCGATCCTTGTCCGAAGTGGGTGCGAAGGTCGTGCTCAACGGATTCGGCGCGGCCGAGGAAATCGATCGGCTCTGTGGCGAGTTGGGCGCACGCCACGTCCCTGCGGACCTGACGACGACGGCAGGGGTGGCGGAACTGATGGAAGGCGCCGGGCCGGTCGACATCCTCGTCAACAACGCCGGCATGCAGCACGTCGCGCCGGTTGAGGATTTTCCGCCCGAAAAGTGGGACGCGATCATCGCTCTCAACCTCTCTGCCGCGTTCCACACCTCGCGCCTTGCCGTGCCGCACATGAAGGCGCAGGGCTGGGGCCGGATCATCAGCACCGCCAGCGCCCACTCGCTCAAAGCAAGCCCGTTCAAGAGCGCGTACGTCGCGGCCAAGCACGGGATCGCGGGACTTACCAAAGTGCTCGCCCTCGAGCTCGCCGAGCATGGCGTTACCGCGAACTGCATCAGTCCCGGCTATGTCTGGACACCGCTGGTCGAAAATCAGATCCCGGATACCATGGCCGCACGTGGCATGACGCGCGAGCAGGTCTTGAACGACGTTCTCCTGGCCAAGCAGCCGACCCGGAAGTTCGTCCAGCCGGAGGAAGTGGCCGCGCTTGCGGTATTCCTGTGCCGCCATGAGGCGCAGAACATCAACGGCGCGAACTACTCGATCGATGGCGGGTGGACGGCGGAATAGAGGGTGCGAGGCCGTTCCGTTTGAACGCCCCCTAGCGATTGTCGCAAACCGCGTTTACATGGGCCGCCACGAATCGCTCCGCGCAAGGTAAAAGTGGCACTCATGGAAATTCAAACCGGCCTCACATTCGACGACGTCCTCCTGAGGCCGGCTGAAAGCGATATTCTGCCTTCGCAGACGAGCACGAAAACGCGCCTTACGCGCGAAATCGGGCTGAACATTCCGATCATCTCCTCTGCCATGGACACCGTGACCGAAGCGCAGATGGCGATCGTCCTGGCGCAACTGGGCGGCATCGGCGTGCTTCATCGCAACCTGACGATCGAAGAGCAGTGCGACGCAGTCCGCACCGTCAAGCGCTTCGAAAGCGGCATGGTGATCAATCCGATTACTATTTCGCCCGAGGCCACTCTGGGCGAGGCGCAGGCGCTCATGCTCAAGAACCGCATCAGCGGCATTCCGGTAACCGACGCCAGCGGCAAGCTCTGCGGCATCCTGACCAACCGTGACGTGCGTTTCGCCGACAACCCGAACCAGCCGGTGCGCGAACTGATGACGCACGAGAACCTCGCCACCGTGAGCGAGGGTGTGAGCCAGGACGAAGCGCGCAAGTTGCTCCATCACCGCCGGATCGAAAAGCTGCTGGTGGTGGACGACGCCTACCGCTGCATTGGCCTGATCACCGTGAAGGACATGGAAAAGGCGGTTCTCAACCCCGACGCCACCAAGGACGAAGGCGGCAGGCTCCGCGTCGCGGCCGCGACCACGGTGGGCGACAAGGGCTTCGAACGGACCGAGGCGCTGGTCGATGCTGGATGCGACGTGATCATCATCGACACAGCGCACGGCCACAACAAGGAAGTCTCGCGCGCGGTCGAGAGGGTGAAGCGCCTTTCGAACGCGGTCCAGGTCGTTGCCGGCAACGTCGCGACGGCAGAGGCGACCAAGGCGCTGGTCGATGCCGGTGCGGACGCAGTAAAGGTCGGGATCGGGCCGGGCTCGATCTGCACCACGCGCATCGTCGCGGGCGTTGGCGTGCCGCAGCTGACCGCGATCATGGAAGCTGTGAGCGCCGCGGGTGACGTGCCGATCATCGCCGATGGCGGCCTGCGGACGTCGGGCGACGCCGCCAAGGCGCTCGCTGCCGGAGCTTCGACCGTGATGATCGGTTCGCTCCTCGCCGGTACCGAAGAAGCTCCGGGTGAGACGTTCCTGTACCAGGGTCGCGCCTACAAGGCCTATCGCGGCATGGGCTCGGTCGGCGCGATGGCGCGCGGTTCGGCCGACCGTTACTTCCAGCAGGACATCAAGGACCAGATGAAGCTGGTGCCTGAAGGGATCGAGGGACAGGTGCCCTACAAGGGTCCGGCCAGGGACGTGATCCACCAGCTGGTCGGCGGCATCAAGGCCGCGATGGGCTATACCGGCGCGGCAACGATCGCCGACTTGCGCAGTCGCGGAAAGTTTATCCGCATCACCAACGCGGGTCTTTCCGAGAGCCATGTCCACGACGTTTCGATCACGCGCGAGGCGCCGAACTATCCCACGCGTTAGTTCCTCGCCCGCTTGCGGGAGGGGCTAGGGGTGGGCAAGGGTTTGCTCACCATGCTCATCACACAGGCCCACCCCCGACCCCTCCCGCAAGCGGGAGGGAAGGTATGACACCCGCCGCACGAGTTCAGGCGGCGATCGGGCTGCTGGACCAGATCATCGCCGCGGCGCGAGCCAAAGGCGCACCCGCCGATCGCATCCTGGCGGATTGGTTCCGTTCCAGCCGCTTCGCCGGCTCCAAGGACCGGCGTGCCATCCGTGAACTGGTCTATGGAGCGATCCGTGCCTGCGGGCCGATACCGCAATCCGGACGGGCAGCGATGCTGACCCTCGCCGAGGATGACCCGGCGCTGCTGCTGCAATTTGATGGGTCAGGCTATGGCCCAGCTCCTGTAGAGGAGGGGGAGCTTGTGGCCGAGCGCGGGATTGCGCCCGGCTGGCTCACTGCGCGGCTGGAGGCCTCGGACATTTCCGGCGTTGAGGCACAGGCCCTGCTTGGCCGTGCGCCGTTGGATATCCGGGTCAATGCGCTCAAGGCCGACCGGGCTTCGCTCGAGCTGCCCGAGCAAGGCGAAAATCTGCCGACCTCGCAGGGCTTGCGGCTGCCGTTCGGAACCCAGGTCGAACAGTGGCCGGAATATCGCGATGGCTTGATCGAAGTGCAGGATTGCGGAAGTCAGCTCGCGTGCGAGGCTGTCGCCGCCCGACCGGGCGAGACCGTGATCGACCTGTGCGCCGGCGCCGGTGGCAAGACGCTGGCCCTGGCCGCGGCGATGCGTGGCGAGGGTGCCCTTATCGCGGCGGACGTCGACCGAGGCCGCCTGTCGCGGCTCGGACCTCGTGCAGAGCGGGCGAGTGCCATGGTCAGCCATACGGTCCTGCTCAACCCGGGCCGCGAAGCGGAAATGCTGGCGGATTGGCAAGGCAAGGCAGACGCGGTCCTGATCGATGCGCCTTGTTCTGGAACCGGCACGTGGCGGCGAAATCCCGAAGCACGCTGGCGGCTCGATGAAAGCTCACTGGCTCGTCTGGTGACGCTGCAGCGCCAGATTCTCGGGGTTGCCGCCGGCCTTGTGCGGCCCGGCGGACGGCTGATTTACGTCACCTGCTCGCTATTGGACGAGGAAGGGGCGGGCCAGGTGGAAACATTCCTTGGCACGCATGGAGAATGGAATGCCGATCCACTCTCGTTATCACTGGGCAGATCGCGGGGGCCGGGAACTCGGCTCACGCCGCACCAGGACGGGACGGACGGATTTTTCATCGCACGTCTAGGAAAGAGGTGTTAGCTATTGCGTTTATGGCTGACGGACCCTCTCCTCGCCGACCTGCGCTCAAGGAGTTTGTGATGCGCTATACCCCTGTCGCTGCTGCCCTCTCTCTACTGGTCATGGTTACGGCCAGCGTGAGTTACGGGGCCGGGCGAGAGGCGGACCCTCGTGCCGCCGCGCTGATTGCCGAAGGCCGCAGCGAACTGGCATCGGGCCAGGTGCAGTCGGCGATCGACAGTTTCGAAGCCGCCCTCGCGGTCGACCCGGGTTATACGCCGATATACCTCGAACTCGCCGAAGCGGCCCGCAAGGACGGACTGCAAGGCAAGGCCATCCATTACTACCGCGAAGCGCTGAAGCGTGAGCCGGAAAATCTCGCCGCGATCTCGGGCGAGGGCGAAGCGCTGCTGGAAAAGGGCGCTGTCGAGAAGGCCCGCCGCAATCTCGCCCAACTGGAATCGATGTGTGGGGGAGATTGCAACGAAACCCGCGAACTCGCCGCCGCCATCCAGCGTGGCCCGCAGCCGCAGGTTCTCACGGCTGAGGCGGTGACGCCCGAGACCGTGGTCACCAAGAACTAGTCAGATATTCTCCCGAAAGCCCGCGACGATCTTGGCGTAGACCTCGCGTTTGAACGGCACGATCAGCTCGGGAAGCAGTTCGGGGTCGACCCATTTCCATTCGCAGAATTCGGGGTGCTTGTCGGCATTCAGGTCGATGTCGCTGTCGGCGCCGGTGAAGCGAACCAAGTACCAGGTCTGCCGTTGACCCTTGTACTTTCCTCCCCAAAGCTTGCCCTGCAGCTCTTCCGGCAGGTCGTAGAACAGTTCTTCGGGGAGGCGCCCGGCGATCTCGACATGGCGCTTCTTGACGCCGATCTCTTCGCCCAGCTCGCGCAGCATGGCAGCGTCGAGGTCCTCGCCCTCGTCGACGCCGCCTTGCGGCATTTGCCACCAATCGCCTTCGCGGTTGTCGATGCGCTTGCCGACGAAGGCCAGGCCTTCGGCGTTAACAAGCATAACGCCCACACAGGGGCGGTACTTTTGGGGTTCTGCTGCGTTCATGTTGCAGGGGATAGGGAAGGACAGTGGGTAATTCCATCCGCGCCGTTGATCGCGCGACAGAAAAACTTGATTGCGGGCATGCGGGCAGGAACCTAGGTCGCAGCCCCATATTGGCAGGATAGCAGCGCTGACTGCACAACAGGATTTGACCATGGCAACCCAGGCGGCCGAACGACCGGCCCAAACCCCGCTCGAGACGGGGACACCCGAAGCAGTCGTCGTCCGTTTCGCGGGCGATAGCGGCGATGGCATGCAGCTGACCGGAGGACAGTTCACCCTGTCCACCGCGCTTGCAGGCAATGACCTCGCCACGTTCCCGGATTTCCCGGCGGAAATCCGCGCGCCCCAGGGCACGCTGTTCGGTGTCTCCGCGTTCCAGATCAACTTCGGCTCGACCCAGATCGAAACCGCCGGTGACGCGCCCGATGTGCTCGTGGCAATGAACCCGGCGGCGCTCAAGGTGAACCTCGCCGCCCTCAAGCCCGGCGGTTTGATCATTGCCGACACGGGCGAATTCAACAAGCGCAACCTCGAAAAGGCGAAGTACGAGACGAACCCGCTCGAGGACGGCAGCCTCGCGAAGTGGGACTTGCTGGCTTTCGACATCAGCGCGCTGACGATCGAGGCGGTGAAGCCCTTCGGTCTCGGCAACAAGGACGCGCTGCGGTCCAAGAACATGTGGACCCTCGGCCTGGCGCTGTGGATGTTCGACCGCGACCGCCAGCCCATCGTCGATTGGCTCAAGGGCAAGTTCAAGGGCAAGCCCGAGATCGCCGACGCGAACATTGCCGCGCTCAATGCCGGTCACGCCTATGGCGAGACGGCGGAGCTTTCCGGGCCGCTCAAGAAGCTGACCATCGCTCCGGTTGAAAGCGAACCTGGACTTTACCGCACGATCACCGGCGCGGAAGCTGTGAGCCTGGGCCTCGTTGCCGGCGCTCAGCTGGCCGAGCTTCCGATGTTCTTCGGCGGCTATCCGATCACCCCGGCGTCGGCGATCCTGCACTATCTGGCGCGGATGAAGGAATTTGGCGTCACCACCTTCCAGGCTGAAGACGAAATTGCCGCGGTCTGCGCGGCGATCGGCGCGTCCTATGCCGGCCAGCTTGGCGTCACCAGCTCCTCGGGCCCGGGTATCGCGCTCAAGGGCGAGGCGATGGGCCTGGCGATCATGACCGAGCTACCGCTCGTCATCGTCAACAGCCAACGCGGTGGCCCTTCGACGGGCCTGCCGACCAAGACCGAACAGAGCGACCTTTACCAGGCCGTCTATGGGCGTAATGGCGACGCTCCGATGCCGGTGATTGCCTCGCGCAGTCCGGCTGACGCCTTCGAGGTTGCGATCGAAGCCTGCCGCATCGCGGTGCAGTACATGACCCCGGTCATGCTGCTGACCGACGGCTACATCGCCAATGCCGCCGAACCCTGGAAGGTGCCGGATCCGGCCAGCTACACGCCGTTCCCGGCCAAGTTCCTCGAAGAGAAGAACGCCAAGGACGCCGATGGGACTGAGCGCCTGCTGCCTTACAAGCGCGACGAGAAGGGCGCGCGTCCCTGGATCAAGCCGGGCACGCCGGGCCTGATGCACCGTATCGGCGGTATCGAAAAGCACGTCGATACCGGCAACATCGACTATTCGCCGGCCAACCACCAGGCGATGACCGATGCGCGCAAGGCCAAGATCGACAACATCGTCGTGCCTGATCAGGACGTGGCGCTGGGTGACACGACCGGCCGCCTCGCCGTGGTCGGCTGGGGCAGCACGTTCGGCCCGATCCACCAGGCCGTGCGCCGCGCGCGCAAAAACGGCCTGTCGGTCAGTCACGTTCACGTCCGCCACGTATGGCCGCTGCCGCAGAACCTCGGCGAGCTGCTCAGCGGTTTCGACCAGGTGCTGGTGCCGGAAATGAACACCGGCCAGTTCAAGACCGTGCTGCGCGATCAGCTGTTCATCGATGCGAAGAGCCTGACCAAGACCAGCGGCCAGCCTTTCTCCATTGCCGAACTCGAAGCGGCGATCGGCAAGTTCTTCAACGGCACGCCGAATGATGAAGGTGGCGAAGTTCTGCCTAATGCCGGTCAGCTTCCAGAGCCGGACTCCGGCTATGACGATGGCTCGCGCAAGCGCCCGAAGGGGGTGAACTGATGAACGACATGACCCCCATCCAGACCACGCTCAAGGACTGGGAAAGCGACCAGGAAGTTCGCTGGTGCCCAGGTTGCGGCGACTACGCGATCCTTAAGGCGGTGCAGCGCACGCTGCCGCAGATCGGCGCCGATCCGAAGAACACGGTGTTCGTCAGCGGCATCGGCTGCTCAAGCCGCTTCCCGTACTACATGGAAACCTACGGCTTCCACACGATCCACGGCCGCGCACCGGCGTTCGCGACGGGTATCAAGCTCGCCAACCCAGACCTCGATGTGTGGATGGTGACGGGTGACGGCGACGGCCTGTCGATCGGCGGCAACCACCTGATGCACCTGCTGCGGCGAAACGTGAACCTGCAGGTCATGCTGTTCAACAACGAGATTTACGGGCTCACCAAGGGTCAGTACTCGCCGACCAGCCGCATCGGCACGACTACGCCTTCGACCCCGATGGGCTCGGTCGATCGTCCGGCCAATCCTTGCGCCTTTGCGCTGGGTTCGGGTGCGCGCTTCGTGGCTCGCGGCTTCGACGTGTCGAAGAACCTGCCTGACGTGCTGATAGCCGCGCATCGCCACCAGGGTGCGGCGTTCATCGAGATCTTCCAGAACTGCATCGTCTACAACAAGGACGTGTTCAACGACTTCGCCGCTCCCAAGGGGGCGGAAGATCGCCAGCTCTGGCTGACCGATGGCGAGCCGATGCTCTATGCCGGCGGCACCAAGGGTATCAAGCTCGACCTCGATACGCTTTCGCTGCAGGTCGTCGACGTGGTCGATGGCGATTGGCAGAGCGCCGGCGTGATCGTGCACAACGTGAAGAACCGGGCCATCGCCCACATGCTGGTCGAACTGCCGTTCGGCCCATTCCCGATGGCGCTTGGCGTCCTTTACGACGATCCGCGCCCGACTTTCGAGAGCGCGGTGATCGAACAGAACGCCAAGGCCAGCGAAGGCCGCGAGGCCAACCTCGCCAAGCTCCTGGCCAAGGGCCAGACCTGGACGGTGGCGCCGTCGGCGGCAGATCCGGTTTAGGACATCACATGAAGACATGAAGATGTTGCACCCGGACGATCTCGAGCGTGTAGCTCGGACCGTGGTCGATTGCGGGTACCATCTTCATCGTGACCTTGGGCCGGGCCTGTTGGAGAGCGCCTATGAAGCGCTGATGGCCGAAGGCCTTAGACAGTCCGGCCTAGATGTCGCGCGGCAGGTGCCCGTGACCATGTCGTACAAGGGCGTTGTCGTAGACAACGCTTTCAAGATTGATCTTCTGGTCGAGAACTCGCTGGTCGTTGAACTCAAGTCCATTGAGCGGCTAGCGCCAGTTCACGGTAAGCAGATTTTGACTTACCTTCGATTGATGCGATTGCCGCTCGGCCTCCTGATCAACTTCGGTCAGGCCACCTTCAAAGATGGCCTTCGCCGCATCGCCAACGATTACTATGGACGGATCGGATAGCCCTACATCTTCGTGTCTTCGTGTGAGATTCACGGAGCCACCGCCATTAGAAAGTCCCTCACTCTAAATCACTTTCCTACATCGCCCCGACCTGCTCTTGTACTCGGGCAGGGCGTCGCCGATGCCCGTTCACATCGGTGTGAGGGGAGAGAAAACGCGGTGAGCGGAAGGTTACACACGGGCCTGCTGGAGCGCGCCGCAAACCCGCGGGTTTCTGCGAAAAAATCCCCAAGGTTACACTTTTTCAAACCCCCGAATTGCGTCACCCCTAAGGGGCACAGATGGACAATCTGACGCATACCTTGGCCGGCTGGGCGCTTGGGCAGACGGGGCTCAAGCACAAGACCCGCAAAGGCCTGGCGGCGCTGATCCTGGGCGCCAACATGCCCGACATCGACGTGTTCTTCGGTTGGGTTCCGTGGGCGCCGCTCGCCACGCACCGGGGCTTCACTCATGGTTTGGTTGGCGGCGTGCTGCTCATGCCTCCGATCCTGGCAGGCCTGCTATGGCTGCTCGATCGATGGCAGGTGAGGCGCGGAACCTCGTTCATCAGCGGACTGGAGATGCGTTTCGGATGGCTGCTCGCCCTGAGCTATCTAGGCGCTCTGACACACCCGCTGCTCGACTGGCAGAACGCTTATGCGATCCAGTTGCTCTCGCCGTTCAACAACCGATGGTACCACACCGACGGACTGTTCATCATCGACCTGTGGATCTTGCTGACGCTTGGCGGCGCGATCGCGCTGTCGATCTACCGCGAGAACAGGGAGCGGGATACCTGGCGCCGCCCTCCCATCGTGGCCCTCTCCGTTGTGGCCCTGTACATCCTGGCAAACGCCGGCATCAGCGTGGCCGCCAAGCGAGCGCTGACGTCGAATCCCCCTTACCCGCAGGCCGACGTGGTCGTCGCCAGTCCGCCGCCTGTGCTCTTCTGGCAGCGAGACCTGGTCTGGAGGGAAGCGGGCAAGATCTCGCGCGGGACATACGATCCGACGCGCTCCCTCACGCGGCTTCAGGGTATCACCGCGTCGGTTGAGGATGGAATGGACCATCCTCTCGCGCGACGGGCTCTTACAGCGACGCCCGAGGTCATCCGTTTTATGCGCTGGTCGATCCTGCCGATGGCTCGGATTCAGATCGAGGGCTGCCAGGCCCGCGTCGACTACAACGACGCACGGTTCTCCGATGGCCTGGCGCGCAATCGGTTCTGGATTTCCGCGGTCATTCCCACGGAAGATCCGGGCTGCGGGGCGACCGGCCCATGATTTGGATTGCAACTCGCTTGAACCGTGAGGACCAACGTTCCATAAAGTCATGACATGAAGGGGGAGAGCGCACAGCGCGGTAGCTTGCTGCTCGATGCGGGGCAGCGGTTCGGCTTTTCGCCGGGTTTTTTCGCGCGACTTTTTGCTCCGGGCCTTGGCAAGTTGCTCAACCTCATCGACCGGGGAATCGAGCATGGTGTCATTCGTGCGCGCCTGCCTGATGGTGACACACGCACTCTCGGGGGCCGCAATCCCGGCTTCGAGGGCGATGTCCACATCCGCGATTGGCGTGCCCTGCTGCGCTTTGCGATCAGCGGGTCGGTGGGTTGGTACCAGGCTTGGGAAACGGGGGAGTGGTCTAGCCCCGATCCGGTGTCGCTATTCGCGGCGTTCATGTCCAACTCCGATGGGCTCGGCGATATTGGCCGTGCCAAGGGGCCGTGGCGCCTAGGGGTTAGGGCGCTCCATTGGCTCAACCGCAACACTCGCGCGCAGGCCGAGAAGAACATCCACGCTCACTACGACCTCGGCAACGACTTCTACGAAGCCTGGCTCGATCCCACCATGAGCTATTCGAGCGGCTATCGCTTCAAGCGTGATGGGCTCGAAGCGAGCCAGAAGCGAAAGTGGGACAGGCTTGCCGAGCGCCTGGGGGAGCCGCGGACTCTGCTTGAAATCGGATGCGGGTGGGGCGCGCTGGCAAATCACTTCGCACAACGCGGCAGCGAGGTCACGGCGATCAGCCTGTCGGATGCGCAGCTGGCCTGGGCCCGTGGCCGCTATCCGGATGTGGCGTTTCTGAAGCAGGATTATCGGGACACCAACGGTCAGTTCGACGGCATCGTCAGCGTCGAGATGGTCGAGGCTCTAGGCCGGGAATATTGGCCCGCGTTCATGGATTGCGTCGCCCGCAATCTCAGGCCGGGTGGGCGAGCGGCGATCCAGTACATCGCGATGCGCGACGAACTGTTCGAAGCCTATGCCGGCAACGCCGATTTCATCCAGGCCTACATTTTCCCTGGCGGGCTACTTATCAAGGCCAGCGAGTTCCGCCGCCTGGCCGCAGAGCGTGGGCTTGCCTGGGAAGATCAGGAAGACTTCGGGTTCGACTATGCCGAGACCCTCAAGGCCTGGCGCGCAAACTTTGACGCGGCCGAAGCGCAGGACGATCTTCCCGCGGGCTTTGACCGCCGGTTTTGCGACCTCTGGCGCTTCTACTTGATGTACTGCGAGGGCGGGTTCCGCAGCGGCGCGATCACCGTCAGCCAGGTCACCCTGGTCAAAACCTGAGGATCAGGCGCTGGGATTGCCCTCGCGATAACGGGTGAGGATGTTGTCGTGCACGATCGGGCTTAGGAGGTTCGTGAAGGCGCAACCGCACAGGTTGTTTTCCCACCAAACCACTTCCGCTTGCAGGGACTCCAGACCCGGCAGCGTCAGCCAGCACACCGAGCCTGGGTGCATCCGGGTGATTGCCGTGGCGGAAAAGCCCGACAGTGAAAGGTCGTTGACCACCGTCTGAACGGCGCGTGCTCCCGATGCGCGCAACTGCGCAGGGATAGCGATCTTGGTACGAACCGCCGAGCGATCTTCCTGGGCGGCAATGTGATAGCGCCCGAGTGTGTTTTGGAGGCTCATCGGTGCTGATTCCTCGCTGCTCGATTCCGGCACAACCGGAGGACATGCTTTGCGCACCATGGGCCGGCCTGGTTAGCAATCGATTTAAGGGTTTGGTTAAGCAGGGCGAGAGAATGTCTTAGAATCCGTCGGTGACGATCTGGCCCTTGCAGAATATCAGGCGCGATCCCTTCGCAAGCGCATAGCCACTACGTGATTACCCATTTGGCCGGCGCTATCTTCGCACCCGTACAGGATGGGTTTTGGGGGAATAGCAGCGCACAAACGGAAAACTACTCGTTCCCGAAGCTAACCTTCCTTCGGCGAGGCATCGGCGACGCTGCTCTCGGGTGGCCGGTTGTAGGCTGCCGCACCTTGGCTCTGATACCGATTTAGCCAAATCGCCGCGATCACGACCACTGCCATGATCATTGGCGTGCGCGCAGGATAGTCCGTAGCGCTGGCGATGAAGATGAGAAGTAGCACCGCGGATCCCAAACGTGGTAATTGACACTTTGAACTATCCAAACGCCAAGCGCCCGTGCCTTTCCACAACCACCACCCAATAGCGATGATCAACAAAACCAGCCCAGCCAGTCCCGCGTCGAGAACGATTTCGATCCAGTCATTGTGAACATGGTTGAAATAGACGACGTTCAGGAGTTCATCGGGCTCATTTATCCGAAATACCGGGTCGAACGTGCCAAGACCTGATCCGAATGGGAGATAATACTGTGTCATTGCCCAAACAGTCGGGAGGGCCTGACGGCGCAAATCGTCGCTGACATCAAGGGCGACAACGCGATTGAACGACGCTGCCCGGCCAAGCGTAATGCTTAGAATGACAGTCGCGGCGAGAAGCGCAATCACAACAGCCACTAGCGCGATTGCATAAGGCCTCCGCAGCTTGC
Organism: Croceibacterium selenioxidans; assembly: GCF_018599195.1. GTDB lineage: Bacteria > Pseudomonadota > Alphaproteobacteria > Sphingomonadales > Sphingomonadaceae > Croceibacterium_A > Croceibacterium_A selenioxidans. The sequence continues at coordinate 875,661 of NZ_JAHFVK010000001.1, forward strand.
GCAATTCCGAGACCACCTTGCGCCGGACGTTAAGCAATCCCAATCCGATGCCCAAAACACCAACGAGCATGCCGGTCCGTGAACCAGTCGCCAGGATAATCAACGCGAACAGGAGCAACAAGGCAATCGCCACCGGCCCTTTCCAGCGAATTTGATTCCCTTCCCCAAAGCCCCAGACGGGTGCGAGTAAGCAGCCGATCGCGGCAAAAAGAGCGAAGTGATTGCGGTTGGCAAAAGACGCGCTGACGGAGCCCGCAATATCGTTGACGAAGGGGTGATTGAAATGCCCGCCTGAGAATTGCAGCAGGCCGAGAAACGTTGAGGCAACAACTAGGCCGAGCAGAACGGAAACGACGCGCCAATGATCATCCGGCTTGAGAAGCGCCATTAGTAATAGTGTAGTAATCGGCACAACCATCGCCGATAGCGCATTGACGGTGGCGCCCGGTGACATTGACAGAGGTCGCCAGGGCTGTTCCTGACCGATAACCAATGCTGCCTGTTCCAACAAGTCGCGGCCCGGAAGGGCGGTCCAGATCTGAGGGGGCAACGGTATCAATTGCAGGAGAGGGAGCGCGGCTGCGGCAAACACGAAGAATGCCACTGGCGCGACAGGACGAAGCTGTGGTGGGCGAGCCCAAAGTACCAAAAACACCAAGATAGCCCAGGCTGCTCCCCTCGTGATTACCTGACCGATGGCGTCTGCTCGCGATGCCCCGCCGCTGATCCATAGGATAACCAGCCACGTGACCATCAAGATGAACGGCAGATCTGGGCGAATTCGTCGTGTCGAATGGTGATGTCTGGGCATTGCACTTCATCGTCTAGACAAGTCCGAACTTGGAGGAAACCACCAATGGCTCTAAAGCGCGGAACATGGTGAAAAGAGATCTCAAATTCGTATTCTCTGTGGCGTTAGCGCTGACGACGCTTGCGGCATGCTCCCCCGCTGAGAATTCAATCGCGGCTCCTGAAAGGAAGGTGCGCGAATTCAGCGAAGAGGACAAGAGATTGGCAAGGGCACTATCGGTAGGTCAAGCGCAGGCGGTCACGGAAGCCGATAGTCCCTATGCACGGGCTCTGCTGTGCGCGAACGGCATGGATGCGCTCGCAGAGCGGCTTCAGGACTTCCAGGGATTGGCCGAGCAACAACAACTGGCAATCGAGCAGGCGCGAACGTACTTCAGTGAGGAACTGAATGAAGCGGGCGCGGGCGAGGGCAAGTCAGCAAGCGATATCAAGAGTGATCTGGAAAAGACGGCGCTAGCCAATGTTGATGCCGCCGAAAACGCGAGGACTGCTATGGCATGCCTTCAAAGATTGCAGCAGGCAGGCTGAAATGGCTTTAGGCCACGCTAGACGGGCTCACCCTTCGAGCAACCACGACGACTTGACGATCGTCGCGGTGAACCGCTTGGTCGCCTACCCGCTTAGGTCAAGCGGGCTTGAATGCTGACCTGCAGCATAGCCGGGATCTCCGACGAAGCGGGTTCAGATGGTGCAGTTCAGGCTGGGCTCGAGCCGGGGAAAAGATCCGTTGCTGACACAAGCATAGCTCGACAAGCTATGGGAGTTGGGCGAGAGGGTGGTGTGATTTGCAATCTCGTTTCGGCGTCGACCGATCGCGAGAGTGCCCAGCGGGAAGCTGTCGAATGGGGGGCACGTTGACTTTTCTAGCTACGTTTGTGCGGTCAAATGTTAGAATTTCGCGAGCCATTGACTCGCTGTTGCCTGAGACTCTTCGTCGAGACGGCAATCGGACCTTTCTCGACGAGTACGCGCCATCCGCAATTGAACACGGTGCGACGATATATGACGTAGGTGGCGGGTCACAGCCTTTCGTTTCTCTGGAGGCCAAGCAGCGCTTCAACCTTACAGTCGTTGGTCTTGATGTCAGTTCCGAAGAGTTGGCCAAGGCACCAGAAGGGATTTACGATCGCGCAATCACGGCAGATCTTTGCAAATTTGTTGGAGCAGGCGACGCGGATATCGTCATTTGCCAAGCTACGCTTGAGCATGTGCCTGATGTTGCGGGTGCGATAAGGGCGATCGCCTCGATCCTCGCGCCAGGCGGGAAAGCATTTCTATTTGCACCGTCACGGAATGCCTTGTTCGCGCGTCTGAATCTGTTGCTGCCACAAGGTTTGAAGACAAAGTTATTGTTTAGCCTCTTCCCGAGTACCGACGACGGGCACAATGGCTTTCCTGCTTACTATGACAATTGCACGCCACGTGACATTGAACGTTTGGTTCAGGACAACGGGCTGGTGGTGAAGGATCGCGCACTTTTTTGGATGAGCGCATATTTTATGGCTTTCGTCCCCGCCTACTTGATCTGGCGGCTAGCTCAAGGCGTTTCCTATGGTATTCGTCGCGGCAACGCTGCTGAGACGTTTATCTACGTGTTGGAAAAGCCGGAAATGAACGGGCGCAGCTAGTAAGTTGCTTTCCGCGCCCGCGGATGTGCGAATTCCCATCACAAGTTCTTTATGTCGGCATTGGTTGGTGAGGCGGATATGTCGATTATCAGGTAGACGGTCTGGGTGGTTCTGCACATTGACGGCCGTTGTTACGATCCCACCGACCATGTTCCGATCTGATCGATAACTTCATAGCGATTTGGAGCAGTTTTGCGGATACGCAGCCGCGAGCCATCGGTAACGGAATAGACATAGAAACCGGTGGCGGTACTATCGAACGGCACCAACACCGGTCCGGGGCCAAACGTAACTCGTCCTTGTCCCGCGCCTACGCCGGTAACGACGAACTCGAACTCCCAACCGATCGGCTGGTTGTTATTAACCATGTAGGTGCGGTTCGCGGAGACGGCCGGGATGTAATACCGCGAGAAGTAACCAATTCCGGTGACGCTCTCGTTGGCATCCGAGAATTTGTGTGCAACCGTTCCGAACTGGTCACGCTGCACGATGCTGGATTGCGTCAGGCCGGCATTCGGGAAAATCCCCTTTTCGGCGGGAGCCTCGACGGGGTCGATATGTCGAATGGCAGTAGCCGGCTCCGGTGAGTTCATGCGTTCATCGCTTATATTTAACAGATACGGCGTAGTCCCACTGTTAAGCACGTAGCGCGGACGGTTGATCTCGATGTTCCCAAGGCCGGTTGTGCCGCTACTGCGGGCTTCGGCATAGATCGAGATGGCCGAGTGATACTTGTTCGAGTTTCCGTTAGTTCTGTTCCAGTCGATCAGCAGCGGGTCATCAATAACCACTTTGGGACCGGTGGACTGATAATTAGGAGCGGCGATGGCTGATGCCACATTGTTGGCAACGCTTGGGTTGAGAAACCGGATACGCCCGGGAATACCCGCCGCTCCTGCGAAACCTAGCTGGATGCCGACTGTGGACCCATCGTCCTTCAGCCCCTCGACAGTGATATCCACGGGGTGCGATGTGCCGTTCATCGCGGAGAGGAAAATCAAGAAGCCAGCACCGCTATTTCCGGAGGTGCGGACATTCTGGAAGCGAACGGCTTCAAGATACTCATAGTTGTAGTTCGGTTCTATATCGACACCGCTCTGCGGGAGAAGCCCTCCCGTGCCGGAGAAGGAACTCTCCCGGCAGATCATGTTCCGCGCCGAAATCAAGGAGAGGCCCTGCCGCGCGTTATTTAGTCCGCGGACATTGTCGAGCATTATATCCTGCGAATAGGACCGACTGGCCGAGGACCCTACATAGAAACCATCGCCCCAGCATTCTTCCGCGATCAAGTCGCGAACGACTACATTGACCCCACCTCTGATGCCACAACCCAGTCCATTGCCAACCTGCCCGCCGGTGTCGGTGTGATCATTTCTATCTCCGATGAGCCTTGCGCCGCAACCCTCAATCAGGATGTCGGTGGTGTCGAGAACATTGAGAATGCAATATCTGTCACTGCTGTTTGGGATCGCTCGGAGCCGCGCCTCGGGATGGAAGACCCACCTTGAACCAGAAGGTACGCCTAGCCCGCGAACGGCGCCGGCGGGCGTCACAACGTCAAACGTGAGGTCTATAGGTCCCCATTCGATAACCTTGCCCCCTTGCGCTGCCTCGGCCACGAAATCGAGCAACGCGAGCCGTTGGTCGGAGCTGCTAGAAAAAATCCCCCGCATGGCCGGGCGCATCGTGGCGCTGAGGATGTTGAGGCGAGTGCTTACCGTGTCATTCTCAAATCCAACGATGGAGCTACCGTCAGCCTGCCGGAGAGCCGTAGCTGTGACCTCTTCATAGAGCTTCTCCGATCCGGTAGCGGAACGGCGATAGACGACTGCCCGACCCGCAACGCTGTCCACCAGCTGGAAGAGCTGACCGTTGACGGTCGAGGCCTCTGCTTCTGCGAGATCCAGATCGATAAAGATGCGTTTGATCTCTTTGACATCCACGTTTCCATCGCGAGACGTCTGCGCGTTCGCAAGGTAAGGGGTAACCGCAGCTCCCATCATTCCATTCAAGGCAGTGCGTCTCGATACATGGTCGTTTTTCATGGCAGTGGTTTCGCCATGGCCAAGCGCTCGCGCAAGGAAAGATTTGGGTCGGGTCGCTAACCAGCCTCTCGCAGGTGCCCGTCCGTCTTCTTCCGTCTGGCCGAGGCATGGCACGAATCGGTGGAACTGATGGCTGTAAGGCTTTACCTGATCGTGCATGCCAACTATGGACCCCCACTTGTTCTCGGAAGCGAGCCGCCTTTGTTCAGTATGCACAAGCATTTATGCGCCCTCTTGCCTGCCTTGCTTCTCACCGCCTGCGTGTCCAAGCTGGAGTTGGAGCCGAGTTCGCGGTTGACCTTGGTTGAAGGGGCGACGGTTCTCCCCTCGCCATTTCGAGCAGACCTTGCCGCGCCTGATCGAATTTCGCTAATTGGCCCGCTTGATACACTCGGGGTAACCGTTTTTGGCGTCGAGGAACTCAGTGGCCAAATGCAGGTTGATGCCAGCGGCCGGATTGCTATGCCGCTGATCGGCACCGTCGATGCTGGCGGCAAAACTGCAAGCGAACTTGCGAACGACATAGAGCGGGCGTTGGATGGCCGATTTGTTCGCAATCCAAACGTAACGGTGAATATTCTCAGTTCGGTAAGTCAAGTGGTCACGATTGACGGGGCCGTTGTGGAGCCGGGCTTATATCCCGTTACGAACCAGATGACGTTGCTGCGGGCCGTGGCTTCCGCCAAAGGGCTGGGGGAGTTCGCGGATCAGCAAGACGTGGTGATCTTGCGTACGGTTGAGGGTCGAAAGATGGCGGGGCTCTATAATATTGCTGCCATCAGGCGTGGGCTATATGATGATCCTCAAATTTACGCGAACGATGTGATCGTGGTTGGCGATTCTCCTCAGCGGCGGTTGTTCCGGGATTTTGTGTCGCTGGCCCCTCTCCTCGCTGCGCCCCTTGTTGCGCTTATTCAGTGATTTAGTCGGTTGACCACCATGAACATGATTGCGTCCAAATTGAATTCGGCAGACATCCCCCAAGTTCAGGAGCCTCGAGTTCTTGAGTCTGGCGAAGCGGATGCGCCTTCAGCCTTGCATACTTATCTCAGGATTGCTCTTCGCTGGCGTTGGGTGATCATCGGCGCCACTGTAATCTGTCTGATGCTGGGACTGATTGTAACGCTGCTGATGACGCCCAAGTATACTGCTGCTGCGACGATTGAAATCGCGCGGGAGGCGGAGCAAGTTACGAAGTTTGAAGGCGTTGAACGTGAGGTTGGGGCTGCGGATCAGGAGTTTTATCAGACGCAGTACGGGCTTTTGGCGTCGCGAACGTTGGCTGAGCGCGTCGCCAATGCGTTGAATTTGGTTGATGACCAGGAGTTTTTCGAGATGTTCGGGGCTCCGGATGACCCTGCATTCGAACTCGAGAATGGTCGTTACCCCGCTTCGGGGCGTGCCAAGCGGCAAAGAGTGGCCGGAGAGACTTTGCTCGATAATCTGAGCATTGACGAAACTCGACTGTCTCGTCTCGTGGATATCAGGTTTACGAGCCCCAACCCTGACTTATCCAAGCGTGTTGCCAACGCCTGGGCTGAGAACTTTATCCAGACAAACCTCGAGCGAAAGGTCCAAAGTACTGCTTACGGACGGGAGCAGCTTCAGCGCCAGTTGGCAGAGTACAAGGACAGACTCGATGCATCTCAGCGCCAATTGGTTACATATGCTTCAACCGAGGAAATCATAAATCTCCCCGGTCAGACTCAAGGTGCGCCGGAACGAGCGATAATCGTCGACAATTTGGCCGCGTTCAATACGGCGCTGTCAGAGGCGGAAGCGGATCGGATCGAGGCAGAAGCTCGGTTTCGACTTGCCGCCAAGCGCGGCGCGACAACAGAGGCGTTGTCCAACCCTGCCATTAATGAACTTCGCGCGCGCCGTGCCGAGATGGCGGCTGAATATCAGCGCATGATGGTGAGGTTCGAGCCGGGATATCCGGCAGCTGCAGCGATTCAATCGCAGATCGATGATCTTGATCGTTCCATTGAACGAGAGGAGCGGCGGGTGACCGACGTGCTTGATGCGAGCTATCGTCAAGCTATTCAGCGACGGAATGAGCTACAAGCAAAAGTGGAAGGGCTTAAGCAAGATTATCTCGATCTGCGTCGGCGTTCTATTCAATACAATATTTTTGAGCAAGAAGTCGATACCAATCAGGCGCTCTATGATGGTCTCCTTCAACGCTTCAAGGAGATAGGTGTCGCTGGCGGCATCGGTGTTAACAATGTCTCAGTGGTGGACTTTGCGCTGACCCCGCAGGTTCCGTCTAGCCCGAGGTTGTTGATCAATCTAATGATCTCCCTTCTGGCTGGCCTCATGATCGGAGCTGCCTTGGCCTTTGCTCTAGAGCAACTTGATGAGGCGATTGCAGATCCGACCGAGGTGGAGCGCAGGCTCGGACTGCCGTTGCTCGGCTCAGTACCTAGAACGATGGATGAGACCCCCAAGGAGGCCTTGCTCGATCGAAAGTCTGAACTGTTTGATGCGTATCTCGCCGTCTACACCAGCCTTGGCTTCACCACCGAGCATGGCGTTCCGCGTTCATTTGCGGTAACATCCACTCGTCCCGCAGAAGGCAAATCGACGACAGCACTGGCGTTAGCCACCACGCTGGCTAGGGCGGGCAAAAAGGTGATTTTGGTCGATGGCGATATGCGCTCGCCTTCGGTTCATCATCTTGGCGGTGTCGACCACGATCGCGGCTTGAGCAATTTCCTTGCCGGTGACGACAACATCGACAATCTCACCTTTGTCATGAACGATCTGGCCATAACTGCTATGTCCGCTGGTCCGATTCCACCCAACGCCGCGGAGCTGCTGACTGGTAACCGGCTTTCAGTCTTGGTTGAGCGACTGTGTGAGCTTTACGATCATGTAATCATCGACTCGCCGCCCGTCATGGGCTTGGCCGACGCACCGCTCATTGCGAGCCGTGTTGAAGGCGCCATCTACGCGGTCGAGTCGCACGGCATTCGCTCCAGCCAAGTCAAGACAGCATTGAACCGACTTGCCAGTGCGAACGTACGCGTGTTCGGCTGCGTTCTTACCAAGTTCGAAGCACGAAAGTCCTATTATGGTTACGGCTACGAATATGGTTACGCTTACGGGCGAGAAGAAAAGGAAGCGGAGGCAGCTTGATGCCAAGCGACCGCGCCGAAATTGGCCGGCACGGTTCTGAATCCCGCCGCGTCAAGCGATCCACTAGCGAATGGATCGTTCGCGGTGTGTTGACGCTTGGCGTCGCCTCGATCGCGTACGTCAGTGTTGCCGGTACCTTGGCAAATGTAATTGTGGAGGTCGACGCGAACGCCGCTGATGCACTTGCTATAGTTGATGGACGGATAATGGCGGCATCTGCGGCGCAGAAGTTCGCGGCATCTCCCAACTCGTCCTCCACTTCAGCGCAAGCAAAGTTGGCACGCAAGGCGTTGCTTCGCGATCCGACTGCAGTCGACGCTCTGAGCGTGCTGGCCTTCCAGGCGCAAATGAGATCGGACGAGAAGCTGACCGATCGGCTTTTTAGCTACTCAGTTGCCTTGTCGAGGCGAGAATTTGGTCCGCAAATGTGGCGGATCGAGAAGGATGTGTCACTGGGTGACGTCGATGGTGCGCTCCGTAACTACGATCTTGCGTTACGTACCTCGGACAAGGCTCGTCAAATGCTGTTTCCAGTATTGGCTTCATCTACGGTCGAGCCGGAGATTCGCGAACGCCTCATCAGAATGCTGGAGAGAAAGCCGGCCTGGGATCAGGCTTTCATACACTTTTCGGCAAACAGCGGTTCTGATCCAACTGCTGTCGCTCAGCTATTCCGGGAGAGTGAGGGCAAGGGGCTTCCAGTTGAGATGGCGGATCAAGCCCGGCTGGTGACCCGCCTTGTCACCCGGGGCCTGATGGATGAAGCTTGGGATTATTATCAGACGTTCCGGTCCGCTGTTGCGCGCAATCACTCGCGGGATCCGGAATTCAATTCCGGTGTCGAGAATCCGACTCCCTTTGATTGGAACATCGGAACTATGCCGGGCCTATCTGCGGCGATCCTCCGTCAAGGCAGCGACGGTTTTCTCGACTTTGCCCTACCGCCAAGTACGCGAGCGACCGTAGTCAAACAGACTCAGCTGTTACCTCCAGGCGACTATCGTTTGGAGGGTCGCATTGAAGGCGTGGATCAACCGGAGCGTTCGCGGCCGTATTGGGTGTTGTCTTGCCTAGACGGTACTGAACTGGTTCGGGTAGATCTGCCAGGTTCCAGTCAAGTTGGTGCGACGTTTTCTGGTCGGTTTTCAGTGCCGGCAGATTGTGCGGTTCAGTCTCTGTCGCTGGTCGCTCGCGCTTCGGACGAGATCGAGGGAGTTACGGGGCGGGTGGAAAACGTGCAGATCGTACCAGTCGGCGGATAAGGACTAGGAGGTGGCGATAATGGGATTTTTCCGTGTTGTGGCGCCTGCTCATGTAAGCATCAGCAGCTTAGGCTCCTTGTTGCTCATCGTTTCCCCTGCATTCGCTCAGGAGGCGCAGAGCGTGCTTCCAGGCGCGGATCTGGCAGGTAACCAAACCGAAGGGCTGCAGGACATTGGGCGAACTGCGGAGACTGGGACAGGAGAAGTGGGGCAGCGCCTGAAACGAGAGGACCTGGCCCTGAATACAGCACCTTTGGCCCGTATCGAGAATCGCATTCAGAATCGGGTTGAAAATAGGCTGGAGTCCAGGGTGGAAAGCAAGGGCTTTAGTGTTGCTGACACGACCTCATCGTTCAAAGCAGCAACGGCTCGATCTCGTAATGCTCCGCTATCGAGCGAAGCCACAGCGGTGGTCAACGAAGACGATGTATCCCCCTGAATCTATCGGGACCCTCTTCGCGAGAACATTATCTCTATTGTCTTCAATGCAATTAGAAAGTCCATGGAGGGAGACAGGTTCTTTATATAGTAGAAGTCGTACTGAGTTTTGTGAAATACGTCTTCGATGCTTGTCACGTGTCCTTGATTGATTTGAGCCCATCCGGTTATGCCTGGTCTGACAACGTGACGATACTCATAGAAATCCAGCCGCTCGCCGTACCACTCCGATAATGCCTGGGCCTCGGGGCGAGGGCCAATGAGACTCATCTCTCCTTTTAACACGTTGATCAACTGAGGCAGTTCATCCAGCCTCGTTTCCCGCAGGAAGCGCCCTAGAGCAGTTATGCGCGGATCGGCCGCGAGCGTAATCTGACTTTCACGATCGTCGTTGTCGCACTTGCTCTGCTTCATCGTGCGGAACTTGAATACGATGAATGGCTCCCCCCGGTATCCCACACGACTATGCTTGAAGATCGCTGGGCCAGCCGACGTAAAGCGGATCAACCCTGCAATCGCCAGCATCGGCAAGCATAAGGCAACCAACGCAAGTGTGGACACAATCAGGTCGATTGCGCGCTTGAGTGCAAGATATCCGAGTGATGGGACAAGGCTGCCGAAGTGATTTTCCGACAAATGATCGAAACGCACCTTGCCAGTAAGGGACTCATGGGCTTGCTTGACGTGGTAGACCGGCAGCCCTCGAAGCACTGCTCGCGCGATTTCTCGTTCCCAGTCCGAAGCCAGGTCTTCGCGGAGGTCAACTATGACGGCGCCGGTTGTCAGCCCGGCCAGAACTCGTGGGCTTTCCATGATGTGAAAAGGCAATTGCGGCAGATCATTCATTAACTCGCGGGTCTGATCGTTCAAAACGATATGAAGACCGCCGTTGGGGCCCGGACGCGCCAAGCTGTTGAACGCCCAGAGGATAGCCAATGCGCCTGCATAGCCGACGCCTATCATCAGAACGCTGTAGGGAACTCGAAACGCAAAGGCTGCGAATATCAATACTCCGTAACTCGCCGTGATTGTCGGGAGGATAAATCCCAGCTTTCGCGTTCCGGGTACCCGCTGAACTGCGCGAAAGGACAGTGCGCCTGCTACGTTTGCGATCTGAGTCGCGAGAAGTGACACCCAGACCGGCGCAATGAGGTCGAACGCTCCCATCCGAGCGTAAAGCGTCATGAACTGCAGCAAAAGCACACCGACAACGAGGGTGGGCAACTGGACGCGGAAACGATGTAGCCAATGGTGCCCGCTGAGCGTGGATTCCGCAGCATGCTGAGAAAGCGGAATGGCGCCTCTTGCTGGGAAGTCGGCATTAGATGTCGGAATATACGTCATTATGCTATCCTTGAGTCCCTCTATAGAAGCAGGGAAGGATCAATCAATCACTCTCGCTTCGGGTTGCCAGCGGCCGACATAGCGATCTGGATTTCCACGCTCTGCCAGGCTCCTGAAAAGGTGCCATCGCGCATGCCTTGCCTGAATTGAACTAGGTTAAAAAAATTCTAATGATTGACGTTGCGCATGGGGATCATGGACCGCTTTGCCTAGATCTGGCGGACCATCTTTCTGCGCATTTCAATCAGAAAGCTGGCCGTGAGAGGAGTTGGGCAGTCCAAACTTTTCGCCGCCCGCAGCGACAATGGCTTGAGTTGCTGAGGGAACATTGCCTTGCAAATCAAGACTAGGTGAGGTTTGCAGTCTCTACCACCGAGAGTGGGCCAGATATCTCGCGGAAGAGGTTCATCCTGTGCTTGATTGCGAGGCATATCGCGACGATGGGCGGTGAAGGGCACATCAATGCCTGCTCATTGCTCTGACCTAGCGACGAGCCGTCGCTCAGACTTCTATCAAATGAAGAGAGCGGAGAACGACTCTGTCGCCAGTTGCATCTGACGCCCTACCGGATAATGCGTGGTGGCATCACTCGCCCCCGGGAAGTCGGAAGGCCCCATGAATGAACGGAAATGCGAAGCATGCTGATCGTCGCTGACAACGTGGATTCGAATCTGAGCGCGGATTTCGCAGGAGCGTGCGAACTTGCCTGATCGAGCCTTGTCGGAGGGTAGCTTTCCGCGCCGGGTCCTTGTCACGGGCAGCGCGGGCTTCATTGGGTTCCATCTTGCGAAGTTGCTCGTGGCAGAAGGTCTCCGCGTTCACGGGTTTGATGGCATGACAGACTATTATGACGTCGCGCTAAAGCGCCGTCGTCATTCCATTCTGCTGCAAAATCCCAAGTTTACCATGACCGAAGGAATGCTCGAAGATCGCGAGGTATTCGATCGCATGGTCGATGAATTCGTTCCCGATGTGATCGTGCATCTCGCGGCGCAGGCTGGAGTACGCTACAGCATCGAAAACCCGCGTGCCTACATCGACGCCAATGTAGTGGGTTCGTTCAATGTGATGGAGGCGGCGCGGCGCCTGGATGTGCGGCATCTCCTGATGGCTTCGACTTCTTCTGTATATGGGGCCAACGATGACATGCCCTTTACCGAATTGGAGAAGGCCGACACGCAGTTGACGATCTATGCTGCGACCAAGAAGGCGACTGAAAGCATGGGGCACGCCTATGCGCATCTGTGGGGCCTACCCACCACGATGTTTCGCTTTTTCACGGTCTACGGCCCTTGGGGACGGCCCGACATGGCCCTGTACAAGTTCGTCGATGCGATCCTCGCCGACCGTCCCATTGACATCTACAATCGAGGCGAGATGTATCGCGACTTCACCTACGTCGACGATCTTGTCCGGGGAATTCGCGGCTTGATGGATGCCGTTCCCATGCGACCGAGCCATCCCGAAGAAATATTGCAGGGAGACAGCCTTTCCCCGGTTGCGCCATTCCGAATTGTGAACATCGGTAACTCCAACAAAGTCCGGCTGCTCGATTTTATCGAGGAGATCGAGCGCTGCCTTGGGAAGAGCGCGATCCGGAATTATATGGAGATGCAGAAGGGTGACGTGCCTGCAACGTGGGCCAACGCCGAACTGCTTCAGCGTTTGACGGGATACCATCCGCAGACCGATTTCCGTGACGGCATTTCGAAGTTCGTCGCGTGGTTTCGTGACTATTACGAAAAATGATGTGTATTTATTCATGACTGTTGAATTCAGAATTGCGCTGGCGGTGAATTGTTTTTGCCGTATCGGTCCGGCGTCTTTGTCTTCTCGGCGAATTGCAGTGTCGTTTGCGGATCGGCGTCCATGCGTCGTTTGCTGACTTCCCCGCTCTTTCGTAGTGTTTTTGCGGTCGCGAGCGGAACAGCCGCCGCGCAGGCAGTGGCTTTCGCCTTTTCGCCACTTATAACGCGGATTTACGGCCCAGAGGCGTTTGGTCTTCAGGCAGTATTTCTGTCCTTGATCAGCATTCTTGGTCCGGCGATTTCGCTACGGTATCCTATGGCTATCATCGTTGCCGATGACGAGACCGATGCCCAGTACCTGGGACGGCTTTCATTGATGATTGCCTTTGTCTTGTCCTGCCTGGTGGGGCTTGCCCTATGGATTGCCCGCGGAGCGATTTTGGCTTTGCTCGGTGCGGAGGCGCTCGGATCGCTCATATGGTTCCTCCCTCTGGCACTGTTCTTCACGGCCTGCCAGGACGTATCCGAATATCGAACCGCCAGATTGAACAACTTCCGGGTATTCGGCGTCGTCACGGTGGTTCAAGCTTGCTTGACGAACCTCGCCAGGGTCCTAGGTGGCCTCGCTGCTCCAGTCGCGGGTATCCTTGTGGCGGTTACCTCGATCGCACCGTCGGTGCAGGTAGCGCTGCTGTCGTTCGGTATTCGCAGCAGAAGGATCGCCAAACCGCCTCTCGGATTGCATCGCGCGCGGGGGCTACTGCGTAAGCATCGAGATTTTCCGATTTATCGGGTTCCCACAGACGTCCTAAACGCGGCTTCTCAATCGGTACCCGTAATTCTTTTGACGACACTTTTCTCACCCGTGGCGGCGGGATTGTACTCATTGACCCGAAGTGTGCTGGGCTTACCTCTGCATCTTATTGGCATGTCGACTGGCAACGTTCTTTATGCTCGTTTTGCTGAACTGGATAGAGATGGGAAAGCATTGACTCCGCTATTGCTCAAAACAACAGCTCATTTGCTTATTGTTTTTCCGATAATTGCGTTAATAGCTTGGTTTGCACCTCCGGCTTTTGCCTTAATGTTTGGTGAGGAGTGGCGCGAAGCTGGGTATTATGCCCAGTGGATGTCGCTTTGGGTTGGATTTTCTATTTCAAATATACCTTCGATTAGGCTGGCTCCTGTCATCAAGGCGCAGAATCTGTTATTGATAATGAACATCGCTATCTTGGTGATACGGGTGCTGGCTATGGTCGGGACCTATTGGTCAGGTGGCGGTGAAATGGCCGCTATAGCTGCGTTTTCGCTGGTCAGTCTTTTTGCAAACGCTGGACTCATACTGGCGATAATAATCGTAGCTCAGCATCACGATACTGCCGCCGGACGGTTGAAGCCTGCAAGCGTGAAGTAGTAAATGTCTGTGTGCAAAGGTGCTGGCCGATGAGCAATCGTCCGGAGGCGACGATATTGTCGTCAGCAACACTAGGAGAGCGAGTTTAATGCGGCGAGGTTATTGCCTACTTTCGAGGTGGTACGGGCGATTTCGCTGTTTCACCATTGAGATGGAGCAGATATGTTAGCTATCCATACCAAGGGTGCTTCCTTTGCTGCGGGATGGGTTGAATATTGTAATATTAATTCGATCCCATTCAAAGAAGTAGACTGTTTTTCTAGTGATATAATGAATGATCTAGACGGCTGTAGCGCACTGCTTTGGCATTGGTCGCATATAGATTACTTGGCTCATTTATTTGCGCGTCAATTAATAGCCTCTGTTGAGGCGAGGGGAGTGCTGGTTTTTCCTAGTACGGCAACATGCTGGCATTACGATGACAAGGTTGGTCAAAAGTACCTGCTCGATTCCATTGGTGCGCCCGCAGTTCCGAGTCATGTATTCTATGATCGGGATCGGGCGCTAAGTTGGCTGCAGCAAGCGGCCTTCCCACTCGTCTGGAAATTGCGGGGCGGCGCGGGTTCCCAAAACGTGAGATTGGTGCGGAATTTCGACGCGGCGCAAGCCATCGTGCGGCGATCGTTCGGTCGCGGTTGGCGCAGTTCTCGGTTTCATGCGCTTCGCGAAAAGATCTGGCATTTCCGCAGGCAGCCCGGACTGAACAATTTTTCCAATATCGGTCGAGGTCTGGCTCGCGTAATAGTCCCCCATGAGATTCATCGACAGCAACAAGCTGAACGCAATTACGTATATTTCCAGGACTTTGTGCCCGAAAATGACCACGATATTCGCGTTATCGTTATCGGAGAGCGGGCGATTGCGATAAAGCGGATGATCCGTGATGGTGATTTCCGCGCCTCGGGAAGTGGTCTCATTCTCCATGCCAAGGGCGAGATTCCTGAGGAATGCTTACGAATTGCATTCGACGTAACGGAGAAAATTGACTCACAATGTTGCGCTTTTGATTTCGTGCGGGACGGAAGCCGGTGGAGCATAATTGAAATCAGTTATGCCTTTTCCCTTGCGGGCTACGTCGACTGTCCGGGGTTCTGGAAGGCGGACCTGTCGTGGCATCCCGGAGCGGTGCGTCCAGAGCATTTCATGATCGAAGACGTTGTGTCCCGGCTTAATGCGAAGAACATCCTGCCTCGATAAGATGTCCCATATTGCGATCTATGTTCCCTCATTGCAGGGCGGCGGTGCCGAGCGTGTCATGGTCAGCGTGGCCAACGGACTTGCTAGTCGTGGGCATCGTGTCGATCTGGTCCTGGTGAAGGCTGAAGGACCCTATCTGTCTGAAGTGTCTGATAGGGTGAACGTGGTCGATCTCGGTCGCGGGAGGGTGATTGCGAGTGTTTGGCCGCTTATCTGCTATATGCGGCGTGAGCGGCCCGATGCGTTGTTGTCAGCGCTCTTCCATGCAAACTTTGTTGCAATCGTGGCTCGACTTTTCGCTCGAGTGCGGATGCGACTGGTGGTTAGCGAGCGCAACAGCCTTGCCAGTCTGACGGGGCGCGGGAGCTCGCTCATTCTTTGGCTGATGAGATGCCTCTACCCCCGCGCCGATGCGATCGTGGCGGTGTCGCGGGGTATCGCCGAGGAACTGATTTCAGAATTGGGATTGGCGCCTGAACGAGTAGTGGCAATCCCCAACCCGGTGGATGTCGAAGGCATAGCGGCCCTCGCGGTCCAGCGGCCGGAGCATCCGTGGCTGGCACCGGATAGCCCGCCGGTGGTCGTAGCCGTTGGCCGCTTGGAGGCACAGAAGGACTATCCGACGTTGCTGGAGGCCTTTGAAAAAGTTAGGAAGCGCCGGGATGTACGATTGGTCATCCTGGGCGAGGGAGCTTTTCTGCCGGAACTCGAACGGCGCATTGCTGATGCAAGCCTGAGCGACACTGTCATGCTTGCGGGGTTTCAGCCAAATCCGTTTGGCTGGATGGCGGCTTCGAAGGCTTATGTCCTGTCGTCGGTGTATGAGGGGTTTCCCAACAGCCTGATCCAAGCCATGGCCTGCGGAGTGCGTGTGGTAAGTACGAATTGCCCTACGGGCCCGGACGAAATCCTCGAAGGCGGGAAATGGGGCACCTTGGTTCCGGTGGGTGACGCCGATGCGCTGGCCGATGCTGTGGTCGACGCGCTGGACCGCCGCACTTGGCCCGATCCTGCCTCAATGTTGCGGAAGTTTCATCCTGACGTGATTATGGCCGATTTTGAGCGAATTTTGACATGACTGCCAGCCTGAATGCCACGAAAGCTCGAACAAACGAAGTACCGATTTCCAAGAATTGGATTCGGCGTGCGTTTCCCCTGGTCTTTGCCCTGTGTTACGCTGGCGCCTTAGCATATCTGCCAGTGGATGCCTTTACGGATAGGGATAACTATTTCGTATATGCGAATTATAGCGATCTTATTCTTGCTAGATATACTAATATAGGCTTGATATCGTTTCTGGCAAACGAGCCATTGTGGCTTTTATTAAATATAATATTATCTCAATACATTTATCCTGAGAATGTGCTGCGGGTATTCATTTTTGTGCCTGCCTTTGTGATTTCCTGGCAACTTCTGAAGCGGAATCCTGGCCATGCGATTTGGATGGTGTTGTTTCTTATCTCGCCGCAGGTTGTGAAGAATCATATCATTCATTTGCGCCAGGGCTTAGCGTTGGGCGTATTTGTACTGGGATATTTTGCGGGACCGAAGTGGTTGCGCATATGTTTAATGTTCGCGTCCGGCTTCATTCATTCGTCTTTTTTCTTTATCTTGGTGATTGGCGTCGCGGTGTGGGCATCCGACACTTTACGATCTGAACCTCGGTTACGCGCGGCGGTTCTCATCATGTGCTTTGTTACTATCGGGGTCCTGATCGGTGTCGTCTCAGGTGGGTTGGGTGCAAGACAAGCGCTCTTATACGCCGACGCTGATTTGGAGATTAGCGGATTGGGCTTTCTTTTCTGGCTGACGATGTTTGTTCTTTTTGCGTCAGCTGGATCAACTTTTCTAAAAGATAATATGTTTGCCTTTTCTAACCTCGCATTTTACCTGGCGATCTATTTCCTTACGCCTGTTGCGGGTCGAATCTTTGAAAGTGGCCTTTTTCTGGTTTTCCAAGCCGGATTAGCTCTACCGGGGTGGCGGAAGCGTTGTTTTCTCGCGGCCTTCGCAGTTCTTACAGCAGCGCAATATGCTGCGCGCGTTGGCGAGCCCCTTCTAGGGTGGGGCATCTTATGAGGTCCGTTCTCCACGTCATTACAGGTTTGCGCGACGGTGGCGCAGAAGCCGTGCTGTATCGGCTCTGCACTGAGGATCGAGACAATCGTCACTACGTCATCTCACTAGGTGATATGGGCAAGTACGGCCCTTGGCTGGCCAAAGCCGAAATTCCCGTAACATGCCTAGGCATGCCGCCAGGTCGCGTAACGTTCACCGGGATGCGAACGATGTGGCGCACCATGCGGCGGGTGCGACCCGATGCCGTGCAGACCTGGATGTATCACGCCAACTTGCTTGGTGGACTGATCGCCCGTTTTGCCGGGCTAAGGAACATCTCCTGGGGTATTCACCATAGCAGTCTCGGTTCGGGAGAAATCGCGCGTCAAACGATCTTCGTTGCCCGTTTTTCAGCGCGACTTTCGAAATTGATTCCGCGCGTGATCGTATGCTGCGCAGAACAGGCCTACAGGGTCCACGCCAAAATAGGATATGACCCTGATCGCATGTTGGTGATACCTAACGGCTATGATTTTTCTACATTTAAACCCGATCGAAACGCCGGAGTTGCTCTGCGAGCCGCGTTGAATATCGCCTCTTCTGAACGATTAATTGGCTTCGTGGCCCGCCACGATCCGCTAAAGGATCACGCCAATCTGTTTCAAGCACTGGCCATTTTGCGCGACTTGGGGCATCGGCCTATCTGCCTGTTGATCGGGAACGGCATGGTGCCCGATAACGCAGAACTGATGGAACACGTCAGCAGGTTTGGTTTGACCGATCAGGTCCGTTTCCTAGGTCCTCGCGGGGACATCCCAGCAGTTATGAACGCGTTAGATATTCACGTGATGTCGTCTAGGGGCGAGAGCTTTCCCAATGTTCTGGCAGAGGCAATGGCGTGCGGCACTCCATGTGTCTCGACCGATGTTGGCGATGCGGCTACGATATTGGGCGGTACTGGTCGAATTGTGCGACCGGGCGATCCGGCGGCACTTGCACGGGGGATCGCCGAAATGCTCGCTGAATGTGGTTCCATTCCTGCCTGGCGCGCCCGCCAACAAGCCGCTCGCCGACACATTGCGGCCAACTTCTCGCTGGATCGTATGCTCGATAGTTATCGTCGGACCTGGTTTGAATGCGAAACGCCAAGGCCGAAATCTCCCTCCACTGCGGAGGTCGGCGCAGTATGAAGATCGCCATCCTGTCAAACGGGGCGCAATCCTTGCTTAATTTTCGCGGACATTTGCTGAGGGAGATGGTTCAGGCGGGACATGAAGTTGTTGCTTTCGCACCTGATTATGACGCGACGACGCGACGGGAGATGCTGGAACTAGGTGCCTCGCCACAGCACTTTCCGATGGCACGTTCGGGTATCGGGCTTGCGCGAGAACTCTATTCAGTGGTGAAACTGAGCCGCTTACTGCGACAGCATAAGCCGGAAATCTGCTGCGCACATTTCATAAAACCAGTCATCTACGGTACGATCGCTGCTTGGCTAGCTGGCATCAAGTGCCGCTACGGTTTGATCGAGGGCCTCGGTTTCACCTTCACCGACGGAACTGAGGGAAGGCGAAAGCGAAAGCTCCTACAGATCATCATCACATTACTTGCGCGATTCGCGTTCAAGCGGATTGACTTGCTGATGTTCCAGAATCCGGATGATCTCAACGAATTCGTTACACGCCGGATCATCCGCCCTGAGAAGACTGCTCTCGCCGGGGCTTCCGGCGTCGACTTGGAGGAGTGGTCGCAATGTGAATTGCCTAAGGGACCAGTTACTTTCCTCCTCGCGGCTCGCTTGTTGCGTGACAAAGGAGTGTGGGATTACGTCGAGGCGGCGCGCATTCTGCGGACTATGGGCCTGGAAACACGATTTCTTTTATTGGGGAGCATTGATGATAACCCAGCCTCCTTTACCGAAGCTGAGGTTGAGGAATGGGTGGCGGCGGGCATTGTTGAATGGCCGGGACACGTACGCATGAAGCCCTGGCTTGCTCAAGCTCACGTGTTTGTTCTCCCCTCATATCGTGAGGGTCTACCCCGCAGTACCCAGGAGGCCATGGCTATGGGGCGCGCAGTTATTACGACCGACCGACCGGGCTGTCGTGAAACTGTCGACGATGGGGTGAACGGCTATTTGGTTCCAGTCCGCGATCCGAAATCGTTGGCGGCCGCTATGCAGCGTCTCGTCGAAAATCCTGATGAGATCGAAGCAATGGGCGAGGAAAGTCGACGGATGGCAGAAGAGCGTTTTAATGTTCATCTGCTAAATAAACGGCTGTTGGCATTCATGGAACTAATTTGAGCCTACGTGTCAATCGTCGGTCCGGCTGACCATCGATGATGATTGAACCGTCCTGCCCTTAAATCCGAATTCGACTTGCATTGACAAAGTCATTCACAAATAATTCGACAATGCGTTCCGCCACCACATCGGGGGCCTTCACTGCCTGTGGATCCTCACCAGGATAGGCACGTGCGCGCATCTGAGTGCGAGTGGCGCCTGGGTCCAGAATGGCCACCCGTGTTTCCGAAATACGCTCAATTTCCTGGGCGTAGCAAGAAAGCAGGTTGTCGAAGGCGGCCTTGGTTGCGCCATACGCTCCCCAGTACGCACGAGGTTCGGCGCCGACGCTGCTCGTAAGGCCGATAATGCGGCCGTTGCCGCTGCGTTTCAGAAGAGGATCGAATGATGCCAACAAGACTTGGGTGGCGAGAACATTCAAGGTCAGCGCCTGGTTGAGCGTCTTCAGTTCAATCTGAGTTACCGGAGCAAGCTGCGGCAGGATCGCGGCGTTGATCACCAGGATATCCAGCTTGTCCCATCGCTCTGTTACCGCCGTGGCGAGGCGCGCGATGGAGTCGCTTTCGGTAAGGTCCATCGGGGCGATGGTGGCTGAGCCACCGGCCTCGTGGATAGCTTCTTCAACTTCTTCCAGATCGCGTGCTTTGCGAGCTGTTATGACAACATGAGCGCCCGCCGCTGCTAAGGCCTTGGCGGTGGCGGCGCCGATACCGCGGCTCGCGCCAGTGACGAGCGCGACGCGCCCGGCGAGCGGCTTGTCTGCGGACATCAGGCTACCTTGTCGACTTGCAGTGGGAGCTGGGTGTCGTCGTGATGACGTTCGGCGAGGTCGGTTAGCCGTGTTGGGTAGTCCCCGGTGAAGCAGGCATCGCAATACTGCGGGCAGCTGGCATTCCGCCCCTCGTGCCCCACCGCGCGATAGAGACCGTTGATCGACACGAATGCCAGGCTGTCGGCTTGGATGAAGTCGCGCATCGCCGCCACGTCCATCCGGCCCGCGAGCAGTTTCGAACGCTCCGGAGTGTCCACCCCATAATAGCAGCCGTGCCCGGTCGGCGGGCTGGCGACACGAAAATGCACTTCCTTGGCGCCGGCATCGCGCATGATCTGCACGATCTTGAGCGACGTCGTACCACGCACGATCGAGTCGTCGATCAGGACAATGCGCTTGCCTTCGACCAACTTACGGTTGGCGTTGTGCTTGCGCTTGACGCTCGCATGACGCGCTCCGTCCGAGGGTTGGATGAAGGTCCGTCCGACATAGTGCGAACGAATGATACCAAGCTCGAAGGGTATGCCCGATTGCTGCGAGTAACCGATCGCCGCCGGGACGCCGCTGTCCGGCACCGGAACCACGAGATCGGCCTCCACCGGCGCTTCCTTGGCCAGTTCCACACCGATCTGCTTGCGCGATTCGTAGACCGAGCGGTCGTTGAAGACCGAATCCGGCCGGCTGAAATAGACGTGCTCGAAAATGCAGGGCCGGGCCTGCACGTCGCCGAAAGGCTTGTGGCTATGCACCGTGCCGTCGAGGTCGACCTCGATGAACTCGCCCGGCTCGACCTGGCGGACGAATTCTGCGCCGACGACATCGAGGGCCACCGTCTCGCTGGCGAAGACCACTGCGTCGCCAAGCTTGCCCATGACCAGTGGCCGAATGCCAAGCGGATCGCGGCAAGCCGCCATGCCGCGTGGTGTCATCACGATCAGCGAGTAGGCACCTTCCACCAGCCGCAGCGCATCGACCAGCTTGTCGAGCATCGACTTGAACCGGCTCGTCGCGACGAGGTGGATGATCACCTCCGTATCGGAGGTAGACTGGAAGATCGCACCCCGTTGTACGAGGTCGCGCTTCAAGTGCCCCGCGTTCGAGATGTTGCCATTGTGGGCCACGGCAAAGCCGCCACTCGCCAGATCGGCATAGAGCGGCTGGACGTTGCGCAGGCCTGCGCCCCCAGTCGTCGAATAACGCACGTGCCCGCCGGCCATCATGCCGGGAAGCTCCGCTATCGATTCGCCGCTTGAAAAGTTGTCCGCCACATGGCCGAGACCGCGCCGAGTGAAGAACTCGGCCCCGTCAAAGCTGGTGATGCCAACGGCCTCTTGGCCACGATGTTGCAGAGCGTGCAGCCCAAGTGCGCAAACGGCCGCCGCGTCGGTAGCACCGATCACGCCAAAAATGCCGCATTCTTCGCGCAGCTTGTCGCCGTGCTCGTCAAGGTATGGATGGGTAAGGTTCATGTATCCCACAAAGGGTCGTCAACCGCGGGCTTCCCAATGGCGACGTCGCGATCGGATTACAAGTCGTTTGGCCACTTTGCCTCAATTTGAAGCTGCATCACAGACGGACTGTCTTGCAGCGGTCACGTGAGGGTGTCTCCCGCCTCGGTCAGATCATCGCAGAGGAAGAATGCGCCTCTTGGCCATTGATCGTTCGGTTATAAGGTTGGTACATTGCAGGGGCGCGGGGTCAAGTAAAGTCTGCTCAGCGTAGCGCTCGCGCGAGATAGAAAATTGTAGATTCCAGTTCGTGATGAGACCCGCTTAAGAGACGCCAAGCATTAAACACCGCTCGCGCGGCATTGTCCTTAAAACCGCCCGCAGGATTGCGGCGACTTATGGCTTTGGCGACCTCGAATCCTCCAAAAGCAAGCTGCTCGTGCACCTGACCTACAGTGTACTCGGTTACGTGATGACGCGACATCATCGTCACGGGGCGACCTATTATTGCACGAGCAAGATTCTGAGTGCGAAACCGGCTTGGCGTCGAGATGATGACAAAGCCTTGAGGACGCAGAACTGACTTCATTCGCTCAAGCAGGCCGATCGGGTCCGTGACATGCTCCCAAAGATTGTTGCAAACCACGATGTCAAAGGGCCCTTCTGGATAGGGTGAGCGAAGCGCGTCGGCCACCGAGAAGGAGATGTCTGGGAACTGCTTATACGCCTTAGATATGGCCGAAAGTGAATAGTCGAGCGCATGGATCTCAGCCTTGGGGAAGGACTTCTGGATCTCGGCCGTGATGTGACCTTCGCCGCACCCGACATCCAAGATGCGAGGGCTCTCCGTTCCGAGTTGTTGGGTTGCACACCTGATAAGGTCGAGCGTTAAATCGATCCGACGCTGGTGGAATGGTCCGGTGATCGCCTCTTCCACGGAATAGGGATCTCCCGCCGCATACTCGTCACTCTGGTCAAGTTGATCCGGGGCGAGGTGGACAGGGAAGGGGTAGTGCTTTGCGCTCCCAACGGCTGCTCCGCCAGAGTGACGAGCGTCCATAATGATTCTCCTGGCCTAAAACAGCGAGCATAGCGTCTACGAACGGTGGTTCCAGCCCCGTCCGGTCGACTCAGTGCAGTGACGGCAGTGCTATTCTGAGCCGCACGCCGACCGTGGGGTGAGGAAGTCAGGCATCAGCTCCTCCACCTCGCAAGTGATGATAAAGTCAAAAATGAGGCCCTACCTAGTGGGAAACAGGGGGCTTTGGATTTGGTGTCGCTGCCAGATTAAGGCGTCAAGCGCACGGTGATCCGCACGGTCACCTGAGAGCGGAGACTTCGACTGATGCAGGCGGCAGGCCAGGTCGTTTCGTCCGTAGGCTGTGGTGCCGGCCAAGTTCGGCAAATTGTTCGATGAGTTTCATGGCCGCCTCATCACGGTCGCTTCCATTCGCGAGGCCTTCGCGGCGATCCTCAACGAGCTGAAGTTGCAACGCGAGCGCGAGGCGGGCCTGGAGATGATTCGCCGATCGAGAGCGACGATCAGGCTTAGACGCCTTGGTGAAGGGCATTGGGTGCAGGACGGCATGATGCTCGGGGCCATGTCAAGCTCGGCACCAGCGGCCTCTATGCCCTTCCGTATCCAGCGAATTTAGGTCGTCCGCCGCTACGTTAGGTAATCGCCGAGGAAAGCGAAGCCTGGCGTCCAGGTGCTTTCACGGGAAATGTACCGGCCATCCCATCGCCCAAAGAGGACTAAATGCTTGATGTAAATGGTCGGGGAGAGAGGATTCGAACCTCCGGCCCCTGCCTCCCGAAGACAGTGCTCTACCAGGCTGAGCTACTCCCCGACCGGCGCTCCGGGTCGAAACCCGGGGCGAGGCAGAGGCGGCCCTATAGGCACGAGGTCCCGGGCTGGCAAGCAGGCATTTGGGGTGGTAGCGAATGAAGTGATGAACACCATGGCTCCTCCCGAAAACCGCCCCGAGACCCAACATTGGGAATGGCAATATCTCGACCTCATGAGGCGTATTTGGGAGCGGGGAGACGAGCGGATCGACCGGACGGGAATCGGCACGCGCTCGATTTTTGGTCCTCAGCTGCGCTTCGATCTCGGTGGAGATCGCGTCCCTTTGCTGACGACCAAGCGAGTCTTCTGGAAAGCGGCCGCGCGCGAGATGCTTTGGTTCCTCACCGGGGAGACCAACATTCGCCCTCTGCTCGAGCAAGGCGTCACCATCTGGAGCGACTGGCCGCTCGCCAAATATCGCCAGGCGACAGGCACCGAGGTCTCGCAACAGGAGTTCGAGGCGCGAATCGTCGAAGACGAGGGCTTTGCGGCTATCTGGGGCGACCTCGGACCGGTCTACGGTAAGCAATGGGTTGACTGGCCGACTTATGAACCGGCGGGTGAGGGGCTCTTTCGCCAGGGACCGGGAATCAATCAGGTCGCTCTCTTGATCGAGGGTTTGAAAAGCAATCCCGGTGGGCGCCGCCACATTGTAGAGGGCTGGAACGTCGCCGAGCTTGATCGCATGGCGCTGCCGCCGTGCCACAAGACCTACCAGTTCCATGTCTCGGGCGAACGCCTGAACTGCCTGCTCTATCAACGCAGCTGCGATGTGGCGCTGGGCCTGCCGTTCAACTTATTCGGCGCGGCACTTCTGACCCGCATGGTCGCCGCTCAGGCTGGCTACAGTCCTGGCGAGCTGATCTGGACCGGTGGCGACACTCACCTTTACCTAAATCACGCGGAACTGGTGACGGAACAATTGGTACGGATTCCAGAGGGCGAGCCACGGCTGCTCCTCACTCGGCAACCGGACTCGATCTTCGATTACCGGTTCGAGGATTTCGAGGTCGTGGACTACGCGCCGCAAGGTCGGCTGAGCGCCCCGGTCGCGGTCTGATGCACCGTTGACCAATCGAGGGCGCGATAATAAAGTGTCCCTGTATTGCAATAAAGTTACGCGACGTCACCGGAGGTGAGGATGGTCAGGAAGAAGGCAGATGCCGGAGCCAACCGCCCCCGTTTGTCGCTGCACGTCCCCGAGCCGAAATTCCGTCCCGGCGATGCGGTCGACTATTCCGACCTCGTGATTCCCGAAGCCGGCGCGCAGCCTCGACCCGACGAAACCTGTCAGGCGTCGGACACTTACCCTCTTTGCAATGATATGATCCGCGTGTTGGGGAGCAACCATCGGGCTCACGGCCCATGGGACCCAAGACTCTCCCCCGATGCCTTGCGCCAGATCTTGAGTGACATGACCTTGGTGCGGACCTTCGATAACCGAATGTACCGTGCCCAACGTCAGGGCAAGACCAGCTTCTACCTCAAGTGCACAGGAGAGGAGGCCACCTCGGTCGCGGCGACCCGTGCGCTCGATTTCGAGGACATGATCTTCCCGTCATATCGTCAGCAGGGATGCTTGATAGCCCGCGACTATCCGATCCTGGAGATGGTCAACCAGATCTATTCCAACCGCGCCGACCGATTGAAAGGACGGCAATTGCCGATCCTCTATTCGGCCCGCTCGGCGAACTTCTTCACCATCTCGGGCAATCTTGCCACGCAACTCCCGCAGGCGACGGGCTTTGCGATGGCCAGCGCGATCAAGGGCGATAGCAAGATCGCCGCCGGCTGGGTTGGGGAGGGCTCTACGGCCGAGGGGGATTTCCATTCCGCCCTGACTTTCGCCGCGGTGTATAACGCCCCGGTGGTCTTCAATGTGATCAACAACCAGTGGGCGATCTCGAGCTTCTCGGGCATCGCCGGGGCTGAGCGCGCAACGTTTGCAGCGCGGGCGATCGGTTATGGCATCGCGGGCCTTCGCGTGGATGGCAACGACGCGCTGGCGGTCTACGCCGCGGAGCGCTGGGCGGCCGACCGAGCCCGATCGAACGCCGGACCGACGCTGATCGAGTTCTTCACTTATCGCGGTGAGGGCCATTCGACCTCCGACGACCCCAATGTCTACCGCAGCGCGCACGAGCGCGAGGAATGGCCGCTGGGCGATCCGATCGCGCGGTTGAAGGCTCACCTCATTGCCGTTGGTGAATGGTCTGACGAGCAGAATGACGCGCTCGAGCATGAGCTCGACGAGCAGGTCAAGGCAGCACAGCGCGAAGCGGAAAAGAACGGCATTCTGGGCCACGGACTCCACCATCCGTTTCACACCATGTTCGAAGACGTGTTCGAGGAATTGCCCTGGCATCTGGAAGAGCAGGCTGAACAGGCGATCAAGGAAAGGCAGATCAAGTGGCCCGACTGACCGCTGACGACGAACCCGTCACCTTGTCCGAGGCGCCTGCGCGCAGCCTGACCATGATAGAGGCTATCAACGATGCGCTCGACACCATGCTCGAGCGCGATCCCGACGTGATCCTGATGGGCGAGGACATTGGTTACTTCGGCGGTGTCTTCCGTTGCACGGCGGGTCTCCAGGAAAAATATGGACACACGCGCGTGTTCGATACGCCGATCAGCGAATGCGGCATTATCGGCGTTGCGGTGGGGATGGGGGCCTATGGATTGCGGCCGGTGCCCGAGATCCAGTTCGCGGACTACATCTATCCGGGCCTCGACCAGTTGATCAGCGAAGCCGCGCGGCTGCGCTATCGTTCGGCCGGAGAATTCATTGCTCCGCTGACCGTACGCAGTCCGTTTGGAGGCGGAATATTCGGCGGGCAGACGCATAGCCAGAGTCCCGAAGCGCTCTTTACTCATGTGGCGGGACTCAAGACCGTGGTGCCGAGCACTCCGCACGACGCCAAGGGGCTGCTGATCGCGGCGATAGAGGACAACGATCCGGTCGTGTTCTTCGAGCCCAAGCGGATCTACAACGGTCCTTTCGACGGATACTACGACCGCCCGACGCGGCCGTGGAAGGATCATCCTGATGCCCGGGTCCCCGAAGGCTATTACTCGATCCCGCTCGGCAAGGCCCGGATCGTCCGCGAAGGCTCGGCGCTTACGGTGCTCGCCTATGGCACGATGGTCCACGTGGCCGAGGGTGTGTGTCGCGAGAAAGGCGTCGATGCCGAGATCATCGACCTGCGGACGCTGGTTCCCTTGGACATAGAGGCTGTGGAAAACTCCGTGGAAAAGACGGGCAAATGCCTCGTGCTACACGAAGCCACACGGACCTCGGGCTTCGGCGCCGAGCTGGCTGCGCTGGTACAGGAACGCTGCTTCTACCACCTCGAGGCTCCGGTCGAGCGGGTTACCGGTTTCGACACGCCGTACCCTCATAGCCTCGAATGGGCCTACTTCCCGGGTCCGATCCGTGTGGGGGAAGCGATCGACAAGCTGTTGGAGGCGTAAGGATGGGGCGCTTCACTTTCAAATTGCCGGATATCGGCGAGGGCATCGCTGAGGCTGAGATTGTCGCCTGGTACGTCAAGGTCGGGGACCGGGTTGAAGAGGACGGCCGCCTGGCCGATCTCATGACCGACAAGGCCACGGTCGAGATGGAGAGCCCGCGCGCGGGTGTCGTGCTCGAAGTGGCGGGCGAAGTGGGTGACGTGATCGCCATTGGTTCTCCGCTGGTGGTGCTTGAGGTCGATGGCGAGATTGAGGAGCGTCCTTCCACAAGCTCGGGACAAGCGGAAGTCGGGGAAAAGGTCACCGACGTTCGGCCGGCGCCACAAGCAGCTCCTCAGACGCCCCCCCAACCACCGGCTGCTCCGCCGGAGCCCGTTCGTCCTGAACCTGCCGTTGCGCCCAGGCCAAGCCCGCCGCCAGTAGCGAGGGCACCCAAGGCAGCCGCCAAGGTTCTCGCGAGCCCAGCCGTTCGCGCTAGAGCAAAGGAGCTTGGGATCGAGCTTTCCGATGTCCGTCCCGCGGAGGGCGAGCGGATTCGTCATGCCGATCTGGACGCGTTCATTTCGTATGGCGGAGCGAGCGGATATGCACCGGCCGGGGTCACAGGGCAGGACCAGGTGATCAAGGTTGTCGGCCTGCGTCGCCGCATCGCCGAAAACATGGCGGCCTCGAAGCGGAACATTCCCCATTTCACTTACGTCGAGGAATGCGACGTCACCGAACTCGAGAAGCTGCGCGCCGATCTCAACGCCAATCGTGGCGCGAGGCCGAAGCTGACGCTGTTGCCCTTGTTGATCGTCGCGGTCTGCCGCGCGCTGCCGAAGTTCCCGATGCTCAACGCGCGCTATGATGACGAGGCGGGCGTGGTAACCCGGTACGGCACGGTGCACATGGGCATGGCGGCGATGACCGAGGCCGGTTTGATGGTGCCGGTCCTTCGCGATGCTCAAACGCTGAACCTATGGCAACTGGCCGCCGAGATCGTTCGCTTGGCCGAAGCGGCAAGGGACGGGAAGGCCAAGTCGGAGGAGCTTTCGGGTTCGACGTTCACGCTAACCTCGCTCGGTCCTCTCGGGGGTATTGCGTCGACCCCGGTGATCAACCGGCCCGAAGTCGCGATCCTCGCGCCGAACCGCATTGTCGAACGTCCGATGTTCGTGCCCGATGGCATGGGGGGTGAACGGGTCGAGAAGCGCAAGCTGATGAACCTTTCCATCAGCTGCGACCATCGCGTGGTCGATGGCTATGACGCGGCGGCTTTCGTGCAGGAGGTCAAGCGCCTCATCGAGACGCCCGTGCTGCTCCTGGCCAACTAGGGCCTCAGCGAACGATCGCCCGATAGCTCAATCGGCCAGCGCTGCCTTCGAGGCGCCAGCGCAAGTGTGTCGTGGCTTGAGGGATATGTTCCGGATCGGCGAGTCGCTGCCACGAGCGTCCGCCATCGAGCGATATCTCGACGTTTGCGTGGCTGGCACTTTGGACCGCGAGACCGGCGGGTACCGGACTGACCACCGTGTACGATCCGTCCTCTGGCGCGTCCCAGCTGAGAATCGTCACCACGCGGTCTCCGCGCAGCAATTGGGTGGCAGGTTCGACCTGCATCGCCCCGCCGACCCAGCGTTCGAGATAGACAGAGCGGTCGATCGCGATTCGTTGCGCGCTAGCTGGAGTTGCGGCGACCAGAGCCGCCATCGCAATCGCCCAACGCATGGTCCCCACTCTCCCACGCGGCAGTCGCCGCAACCGGGGGCTGGGTGGGGTCCAAGTCGCAAAAATATGGTTAACAAGGACGCAATTTGTGCGGTCCGCGCCAGGCTCGCGATATGTTTGCGTCGGGCTGTTGACAGCCCCCAAACGCTTCTCTAGTGGCGCGGCTCCCAAGCGGTGCACGCCTAAATACGCGGGTGTAGCTCAGTTGGTTAGAGCGCCGGCCTGTCACGCCGGAGGTCGCGGGTTCAAGTCCCGTCACTCGCGCCACTTGGGACCTTTTCAGCACGGTTATGGAATGGGGCTTTTCAGCCCCAGCGGCCGGTTTCCATCCAGATCAGGAAGCGCCTCAGCGGCAGCAGCCACACGACGCCCAGGGTCAAATAGACAGCAGCCTGCAGCAGCGTATGCAACTGCTCGATCCACTGCGAGGCCCACACCACCGCCGCGGCGTAGAGAGCGAGGCAGAACGTCAGTGCCAGCACGCCGAGGGGAATTCGCAGGGTCGGCTTGTCGCGCATCAGAACGGCCCCAGAACGCGCGTTGGAGTGATGATCGCGCTTAGCCGCATGTCATGCAGCTCGATCGGCAACTCGGGCACTTCCTGGACGTCCCAGGCCATGCCGATGGCGACGGTCTGAGGATGGGCGGCCAGGAAGCGGTCGTAGTATCCGCCGCCTTGGCCCAGGCGGTCGCCCTGGGGGGTGAAGCCGACCAGCGGCATGAACAACACCTCAGGCACGACGACCGGCGCATCCAGGCCCGGCTGGCGCAGGCCCCAGACGCCGCTTTCCAGATCGCTCTCCTCGTAGGGATCGGTGTGAAGGCGGAATTCCATCGGCTTGTCGAGAGTGGTCACTCGCGGCAATGCGATCCGGTTGCCGCGCTCGAAGAAGAACCGAATGTAACCGCGCGAGGGTGCTTCACCGATGTCGGAGCGATAGAGCCCGATTGTCGCTCCTTCGGGCACGAACTCAAGCACCTGTGCCGGCGGGCGGTTGAAAACCAGCGCACTCACTTCCGGGGGAAGGGCTTCAGCGTGTGCGCGGCGCTTGCGGCGGAGTTCGGTCCGCAGCTGTTTCTTCAGGTCGATGACGTCGGACATGGGCCCGACTTTGCCGTCGGTTCAAGGCAGAGTCGAGAAACGAACAGTTTGGCCCTGAGAAGGAGGGGGAAGAGACCCGGGTGGAGAAGTGGCGGAACCACCATGGGTCGTTGCCGGGAAATCCTCTGACGCCTCAACGTCAGGTGGGCGCCGTATGCACCGAACCTCAGGACGAACCCGTGATCCGGGCAGGGACAGCTCCCATGGATTGCTTATAGCCTCAGGGATATTCACTAACGGCTCGTGCCGGGCAGTCCCGCCAAACCCTATCTAGGCGTTCGCTCCGGCATCCTCAAGGCGCTTGGCCAGATCTTCGAGTCTTTCAGCCAGGCTTTCCAGCGCCTCGGCGGCTCCCGCTTCGCTTGACCCCTCGTCTGACTGAGCGATCTGCGCTGCAGATTGCTTTGCGGATTCGATCTCGTCCAGTTCGTCAGCGAGCAAGAGTGCGGCAAAAAGGAGGGTCCGGGATTCCGCCTGTCCCGCCAGGTTCGGGATACCCTGCAGCTTGTGGTCGATCGAACGCGCCAGCCTGCCGATGTGGGATTCCTGGCCCGCATCGCACGCGACGGTGTAGCTGCGGCCGGCTATCGAGACAGTCACGTTGCTCAACTTTCGAGCTTTCCGATCAACCGGTCGAGCTCTCCCAGAACAGCCCCCGCTTCGTCCCGCAGCACTTCATATTTCTGCTGAAGTTCGGGATCGCCGCCTCCTGAGCCCGCCGAGCTCCGCGCCGCGGCCTCTATCCGATTTGCCGCGGCGTCGATTCTGGCCAGCGCTTGCGCGATGCGATCTCCCGCCATGCTGGACGATTTACTGGAAAGTCCCTTTAGAGGCAAAGCGTTGCCCGGATGACCTGTGAATAAACCTGCGCTCCGTCTGAACGGTTGGGCGGACGGTGCCGCGCTTGACCGGGGGCGGGGCGTATCCCAATGAGCGCGGCAATCGAGTCGGGGTCGAATCGGCCCTTGGTTCCCACGTTTGTCCGGAGCACCTGAATGAGCCTTGATTCCGCCCGTCTCGCGCCGATGGCCAATGCCATCCGTGCTCTCTCGATGGACGCGGTCCAGGCGGCCAACATCGGTCACCCGGGCATGCCCATGGGCATGGCCGATGTCGCCACGGTGCTGTGGTCGGAATTCCTGAAGTTTGATCCGGCAGATCCGCATTGGCCGGATCGTGACCGCTTCGTGCTTTCGGCTGGTCACGGTTCAATGCTGATTTACGCGCTGCTTCACCTGACCGGGTACGAGCGGCCGACGATGGATGACATCCGCAACTTTCGGCAACTCGGCAGCCCTTGCGCGGGTCACCCTGAGAATTTCCTCCTCGACGGCGTGGAAGCGACTACCGGTCCGCTCGGTCAGGGTCTGGCTATGGCGGTCGGCATGGCGATTGCCGAGCGTCACCTCAACGCGAAGTTTGGCGACGAGCTGGTCGATCACCACACCTGGGTGATCGCGGGTGACGGTTGCCTGATGGAAGGAATCAACCACGAGGCGATCGGTCTTGCGGGGCACCTTGGCCTTGGCCGTCTCATTGTGCTTTGGGACGATAACGACGTCACCATCGACGGCCACACAGATCTTTCGACCAGCGAAGACATCCCCGCTCGCTATCGCGCCACCGGCTGGCACACCGTGGCCTGTGACGGGCACGACCCGGCAGACATCCGCCGGGCACTGGCCGAAGCCAAGGCCGATCCGCGGCCGTCCCTGGTCGCCTGCAAGACGGTGATCGGCAAGGGTGCCCCCAACAAGCAGGGCACTTCGGCCGTGCACGGCAACCCTCTGGGCGCGGACGAAATCGCGGCCGCGCGCGTCTATCTCGGCTGGGACGCTCCGGCATTCGAAATTCCGGCGGACATCATGTCCGATTGGCGCTCGCTCGGCGCAAAGGGCGCCCAGGCCAACCGCGATTGGCAGGGCCGTCTCGGTGGCAGTGCGCTGAAGGGCGATTTCGAAGGGCAGCTTGGTGAGGTCGCCTCGCATGCCTGGCCGATCCTCGAGCCGCACATCGCCACGCTTGCCAAGGATCCGCCCAAGGTGGCCTCGCGCAAGGCCTCGGAGATGGCTCTGGAGCCGCTCACTCAGCAACTGCCCCAACTGATCGGAGGCTCTGCCGACCTCACGGGGTCGAACAACACCAAGACTTCGGTGACCAAGCCGTTCTCGAAGAACGACTACTCCGGCCGTTATCTTTATTACGGCATCCGTGAGTTCGGGATGTCCGCGGCGATGAACGGCATGGCGCTGCATGGCGGTGTCGTGCCTTACGGTGGCACCTTCCTGGTCTTCTCCGATTACTGCCGCAACGCGATCCGGCTTTCGGCGTTGCAGCAAGTGCGCGTGGTTTACGTCCTGACGCACGATTCGATTGGCTTGGGTGAAGACGGCCCAACGCACCAGCCGGTCGAACATGTGATGAGCTTGCGGCTGATCCCGAACCTCAACGTGTTCCGTCCGGCCGACGCGATCGAGACGGCCGAATGCTGGGCTCTGGCGCTCGGCACGCCCAAGACGCCGTCGGTGCTTTCGCTGACCCGTCAGAACCTGCCGCCTGTGCGCGACGATGCTAGCGCCGAGAACCGCTCCGCGCGCGGCGCTTACCGCCTCCGGGCTGCCACGGCCGAGCGTAAGGTCGTCCTGGTGGCCACGGGTTCGGAAGTTCACGTTGCCGTCGCCTGTGCCGAGCAGCTCGAGAGCGAAGGGATCGGTGCTGACGTGGTTTCGATGCCCTGCATGGAACTGTTCCAGGTTCAGGACGAAGCTTACCGCAAGGATTTGCTGCCTGCCGACGTGCTCAAGGTCTCGGTAGAGGCCGGGGTCACTCTGGGCTGGGAGCGGTTCATTGGTAACGATGGCCTCGCCATTGGTCTTGACCGCTTCGGCGCTTCGGCCCCGGCCGAAGTGCTCTTCCGTCATTTCGGCTTTTCGGCGGAAGCCATCGTTCCGAAAATCAAAGACAAGCTAGCAGTTTAACAGGAGTACTTGGCATGGCGACTAAGGTTGCGATCAACGGTTTCGGGCGCATTGGACGGCTGGTAGCCCGCGCCATTCTGGAGCGCACCGACCACGATCTCGACCTGGTCGCGATCAACGACCTGGCGGATCCCAAGGCCAATGCCCTCCTGTTCGCATACGATTCCACCCATGGCCGCTTCCCCGGCACGGTAACTTCTGACGGTGACAGCATCACCGTGAACGGCAAGCGGATCGCGGTTACCAAGGAACGCGACCCGGGCAAGTTGCCGCACAAGGAAATGGGCGTGGAACTCGTGCTCGAATGCACGGGTTTCTTCCAGTCCGACGAAGCGAGCCGACCGCATCTGGCTGCAGGCGCAAAGCGCGTCCTGATCTCGGCGCCGGCGACGGGTGTCTCCAAGACGATCGTGTTCGGCGTCAATCAGGACACCCTGACTGCCGAGGACGTGATCGTCTCGAATGCCAGCTGCACCACCAACTGCCTGGCGCCAGTCGCCAAGGTACTCAACGACACCGTGGGTATCGAGCGCGGCTTCATGACAACGGTCCACAGCTACACCAACGACCAGCGTATGCTCGATCAGATCCATTCGGACCTGCGCCGGGCGCGGGCCGGGGCGGTGAACATGATTCCGACGACCACCGGCGCCGCTCGTGCGGTCGGCCTGGTGCTGCCGGAGCTCAAGGGCAAGCTCGACGGCTCTTCCGTGCGTGTGCCGACGCCCAACGTCAGCTTGATCGACCTCGTTTTCACTCCTGGTCGCGACACGACGGCCGAAGAGCTGAACGCCGCGCTGAAGGCTGCGGCCGAGGGTCCGATGAAGGGCGTGCTGGACTTTACCGACCAGCCGCTCGTCAGCAGCGACTTCAATCACCAGCCGGCGAGTTCGACTGTCGACAGCCTGGAAACAGCGGTTCTCGAGGGCAAGCTCGCCCGCGTTGTGTCCTGGTACGACAACGAGTGGGGCTTCTCCAACCGGATGATCGACACCGCCGGGGTGATGGTCAAGTTCCTGTGATCCCATACTGGTCGTCTCAGCAAGCGCTGGGGTGACAGGGCTGAGGTGGCGCGCGATGACGACGGGAAAACTCGCAGGAATCGCCCGCCACGCTCAACCCAAAGGGCCCATGGAAACTCTTGGCGTGGCTTCGGTGACTGTCGCCGAGGGAGTGCGAGGCGACTTCCGCGGGGCGCGCGCGGCGATGAGGCCAGGCCGCAAGCGGCAGGTTACCTTGATCGAGGTCGATGGCTGGCAATCAGCGCTCGTTGAGGCCGGGGCTTCGATCGATTGGTGGCAATCGCGGCGCAACTTGCTGGTCGCGGGCCTGCGCATTCCGCGAGAGCCCGGTACGCTGGTGCAGATCGGCTCGTCCCTGGTGCTCGAAGTGACTAGCGAATGCGATCCTTGCGAACGCATGGACGCGCTACACGACGGTTTGCGCCTGGCCATGACGCCCGACTGGCGCGGCGGTTTCGCGGCGCGCGTTATTGAAGACGGTGAGGTCGCGATCGGCGACGAGGTAAGGATTCTCTGATGGCTACATTCCGCACGCTCGACGATCTCGGCGACATCAAGGGCAAGGTCGCTCTCGTCCGTGTCGATCTCAACCTGCCGATGAGCGATGGCCGCGCCACCGATCTCACGCGGGCTCGTGCGGTGGCCCCAACAATACTCGAGCTGGCAGATGCTGGGGCTAAGGTTCTCCTCCTCGCCCATTTCGGACGCCCGAAGGGAGAGCGGCATTCGACCTTGTCGACCAGCCTGATCCAGGGCGCGGTCGAAGGAGTGCTCGGGCGTGAGGTGATGTTCATTCCCGAGGTGGCGGGTCCGGTGGTGGCTCAGTCCGTCGGCATCCTGCGGGCCGGCGACATTGGGCTGCTCGAAAACACGCGCTTCTGGCCCGGCGAAGAAGAGAATGACCCGGCTTTCGCGCAGGCGATCGCCGACAACGGCGATTTCTACGTCAACGACGCGTTCTCCGCATCGCATCGCGCGCATGCTTCGACCGAAGGTCTGGCGCATCTGCTGCCTGCCTACGCCGGCCGTGCGATGCAGGCCGAACTCGAAGCGCTAGGGAAGGCGCTCGGTAGTCCTGAGAAGCCCGTGGCGGCGGTTGTGGGCGGCGCCAAGGTATCAACCAAGCTCGCCGTGCTCGAACACCTCGTCAGCCGCGTCGACCACCTGATCATCGGCGGCGGAATGGCCAACACTTTCCTGGCGGCGCGCGGAATCGATGTGGGCAAGAGCCTGTGCGAACACGACCTTGCCGCCAAGGCCGAGTCGATTCTCGACGCTGCCGACGCTGCCGGCTGCACGGTGCATTTGCCGTATGACGTCGTGGTGGCGAAGGAATTTGCCGCCAATCCTCCGAGCTTGCGGATCTGCAACGTGCACGAGGTCGCCGCAGACGAGATGATCCTCGATGTGGGGCCACAGGCCGTTGAGGCGCTAGGCGATGCGCTGAAGACGTGCCGGACGCTGGTGTGGAACGGTCCGCTCGGCGCATTCGAAACGCCGCCATTCGACGCTGCTACAGTGTCGCTCGCAAAGACCGCGGCGGCGCTTACCCGGGAAGGGTCGCTGATCTCCGTCGCAGGCGGGGGAGACACCGTGGCGGCACTCAATCACGCCGGCGTGGCGGACCAGTTCACCTATGTTTCAACCGCAGGTGGCGCTTTCCTCGAATGGATGGAGGGGCGCGAGTTGCCGGGCGTAGCGGCGCTAGAAAGGGCCTAAAGCCCCCCGGCGAACCTGAAGCCAAAGCGATAGGGCTTTTGGGTTCCGGCTTGTTCGCCTGCCATAAGGTCCGGCTGGACCTCGACCAGTGAGAGCTGGCCGTCGGCCACCTGCACCGGCTTGTCCGTCGAAATCTCGTGGGTTTCGCTGCGCGAGCCGAGGTCGACCTTGATCGATAGCCGCGTCCTTCCGGCCCAGATGCATCGCGCATTCATTGGGCATCGGCTGTCTTCGAGCACTGCGATGGGTGTGACGTAGGGTCCGTCGACATAGACCCGTTCGTTGAGGCCGGCCCGGGAGATGCCGTCTTGCGGCTCGCTAGGCGCGGGGGTCGTCGCGCAAGCCGTCAGTACGACCGGCGCCACCAGGGCTAATGCGAACCTCATCCACTCATTCTCCTCGGAAGCGGCTGAACGGTTCCAGAACCGATTGTGGGGCGGCCCTTCCTCCCGCGCAGCAACTGTGCCAGCTTCCGGATGCTGAACACCTGAGTTCGTAAACTAGCTCCGGGGGCCCGCAATGAACCAAGAGGAAATGTCCGCCAGGATCGCCGCAGGGCACGGCTTCATCGCCGCGCTCGATCAGTCTGGCGGCTCGACGCCCAAGGCGCTTCGGGCCTACGGAATCGCCGATGACGCGTGGAACGGCGACGAAGAGATGTTCGCCCTGATTCACGAAATGCGCAGTCGCATAATCCGCTCGCCGGAGTTCACGGGAGCGAAAATTGTCGGTGCGATACTGTTCGAAAAGACCATGAACGGCTCCGTCGACGGCACGCCGGTTCCGCAAGCCCTCATTGCCAAGGGCGTCGTGCCATTCCTCAAGATCGACCGAGGACTGGAAGACGAGGTCGACGGGGTTCAACTGATGAAAGCCATCCCGGGGCTGGACGAGCTGCTCGAACGGGCCAAGGCCCTGGGCGTGTTCGGGACGAAGGAGCGGTCGGTAATCCACGCCGCCAACCCTTCCGGTATTGCAGCGATCGTACAACAGCAATTTGAGGTCGCGGAGCAGGTTCTAAGCCACGGGATGATGCCGATCCTGGAACCCGAATATTCAATCAAGGCGAGCGATCGCGGAGGGGGAGAGGCGATCCTGCGCGAGGAAATTCTGCGCCGCCTCGAGGGGGTTCCGACCGGCGAGCAGGTCATGCTCAAGCTGTCGCTTCCGGTGACGGCCAATTTCTACCGTGCGCTCGTCGAGCATCCCAAAGTGCTCAAGGTCGTCGCGTTGTCCGGAGGCTATTCGCGCGATGAAGCCTGCGCTGAACTGCAGCGGAACGATGGCGTGATCGCCAGCTTCAGTCGCGCTCTGCTCGACGGATTGGAGGCATCGATGTCCGA
This sequence comes from Croceibacterium selenioxidans, assembly GCF_018599195.1. Lineage (GTDB taxonomy): Bacteria > Pseudomonadota > Alphaproteobacteria > Sphingomonadales > Sphingomonadaceae > Croceibacterium_A > Croceibacterium_A selenioxidans. The sequence continues at coordinate 912,468 of NZ_JAHFVK010000001.1, forward strand.
TACCCGGTTTGATGCGACGCTTGGGGAGGCGATTGATGCGATCGATCGGGCCAGCACGCTCAAATCGCTGCCCTAGTGAGTTCTCGGAACCGTGAAGCGGAAAGTGAACCGATAGTCCGAGCCGACAGGGCGGACTCCTTCGGCGGGCAAAGGGCGCGCTTCTTCCAACAATAGGGTTCCTCCGCTCACCAGCTCTGGCCGGCCGAGAACGAGTGTTCGCTGATGTGGGCCCTGGGGAGGCTGAACTGTCACCCGGAGGCGTAGTTGTCCGGGCGAGGCGCACTGCGTTCCCGCGGGGCAGCGGCTATCTTCGACCAATTGCAATGGAACCAGGCGAATGGTGCCGAGAGCCGCCGTCTGGCCGATGCCAACTCGCGCGACATTCGAGTTGGGTGCCATCGAGCTGACGCAGGCGCCGAGCAAAAGGGGCAGGCCGATGGCGGCTGTCGGTTTGATGAGGAAACGCATGTCCTTATCCTGCCGGGATGATTCCGGATCGTCCAGACTCTTGGCTGACGGCGACGGTGCGGGTAGGGCGCTACGAATGTCCGATTGCCAGCTCTATCTGATCTCTCCGCTCGACGTTTCGGGACGCTTTCCTCAGCGGCTCGAACGGGCGCTTGATGCGGGGCCAATCGCGGCGTTTCAGTTTCGGGTGAAGGATGTCGACCAGCACGAAGCGGCGCGCCTGGCCGATCCGCTGATGTCGATCTGCCGGGCCCGCGATGTCGCGTTTATCGTCAACGATAGCATTTCGCTGGCCAAGCGCCTGGGGGCGGACGGGGTGCACCTGGGCCAAGGAGACGGCGACATTCGCGAAGCGAGGGAGGCATTGGGCCGCGAAGCCCAGATAGGCGTCACCTGCCACGCAAGCAGACACTTGGCGATGGAAGCCGGAGAGGCCGGTGCAGACTACGTGGCTTTCGGGGCGTTTTTCCCCAGCACGACCAAAGCTACGGAAGTTCGCCCGGAGCCAGAAATTCTCTCCTGGTGGCAGAACCTCTTCGAAATTCCCTGTGTCGCGATCGGCGGGATCACGCCAGAGAACTGCTCTCCCTTGGTCGAAGCGGGCGCGGATTTTCTCGCGGTCAGTGGTTCGGTCTGGAATGGGGACGAAGCTCAGGTGATCGAGGAGTTCACGAACCTCATGAAACGGTAATTGGGACAGATTGCCAACATATTCAGATCGTTCGGGAACCTTGAACACAGTTATTCGTATTATCCTGCTACGAGGCAATTTTACTCAGGGTTTTTCCCCATAAGACATTGTCAATAAGTGTAAAACCACATTGTCCTCGTGCTGAAGCTGTGACAAAAAGAGTTCGAATCAGTGAAGGGGTTCAGGTTATGAAGTTGAGTAAAGCTCTGGTCGCTGCAGTGGCGACGTCGCTCATCACTGCGCCAATTGCCGCCCAGGCTGCAACCGCGCCGGTCGCTTCGGCCCGCGCTGGCTCAGAGGTCGAAGGTGAAGCGCTTGGCGGCGGCGGATTTATCATCCCGCTGCTCGCGGCTGTTGCGGTAATTCTCGGCATCGTTGCCGCGACCGGCGGCAGCAACGATCGTCCGACCAGCCCCTAATTGGACTTGACGCTGCGGGGCGGTATCCGACTGCTTGCGGCGTCGTCCTTTGGGAATAACGGCCGTGTGCTTCGCGCGCACGGTCGTTCTCGTTTGTTATTTGGACGGACCTATCCGCACTGATTTTGACGATGCGGGTGACTGGCTGTCAGTGACTTGACCGCACGCAACGCAGCTTGCCAGCCTTTCCATCTTCAAGCAGCCTTACGAAATTCGGACTGATGATGACGAAGCTTTCGCCTTGGCGAGGGCCGCTGGTGAAAGTCAGGATGTCGCCCCGGCGAAGATAAGCGCCACGGCCCTTCGCGGTGGAATAGCGAGAAGCGCTCTTGATCGTGAAGTTGAGATTGGGCTGCGCGATCCCTGCGCTCCCGGACGCGTCGCCTGGTAGCTCGCAGACATATTTGCCCCGCTGAACGGTTCCTATCGCACCCTGTGCGTGAACCGGCACGCTGATAATCGCGGCCAGCGCCACCAGTGCTGAAATGGATTTCATGCTTGAGTGCCTACCGTGAAACGGCTTGCATTGCCATGAACGCGGTAAATCGCTAGGGGCCGCCCACATTTTCCCATTCCAATTTGAAAGCTACCTGCGATGAAGATCAGCGGCGTGGACATCCGTCCCGGCAACATTCTCGAATACGAGGGCGGTATCTGGAAAGTCGCCAAGATTCAACACACGCAGCCCGGCAAGGGCGGCGCCTACATGCAGGTCGAAATGAAGAATCTGCAAGATGGCCGCAAGACCAACGTTCGCTTCCGCAGTGCGGATACCGTCGAGCGCGTTCGTCTCGACACCAAGGATTTCCAGTACCTGTATGCTGAGGGCGATATGCTCGTCTTCATGGATAAGGACACTTACGACCAGATCCAGCTCCCGATCGATCTCATCGGCGATGCGGCCGCGTTCCTGGAAGACGGCATGGAAGTCATGCTCGAACTGTGGGAAGAACGTCCCATCAGTGTCCAGCTTCCGGACCAGGTCGAAGCGACGATCGTCGAAGCTGATGCGGTTGTGAAGGGCCAGACGGCTTCATCCAGTTACAAGCCCGCCGTTCTTGAGAACGGCGTGCGCGTGATGGTGCCTCCGCACATCGAAAGTGGTACGCGCATCGTCGTGGATGTTTACGAACGGACTTATGTTGGCAAAGCCGGATGATATGAGCAGCATCAGCGATCCCCGTTTCGACGGAATCGATTTCGAGAACAGCTATCTCACGGGCGTCATTTATGACGACGAGTCGCTGACTCTGGAGATGGACTTCAATCTGTCGGAGAGGCATCCGCAATACGCGGTGCCCCAAGACGGGGACGAAAGCTGCTACCGCGGCGGTTACATCCGGTTTTCGGATATCGAAGATTTGCAGATCGAGAAGGCGCCCGAACAGGCAGACGATTACTCTATCGTCTATTCCGTCGCTGGGGACGGACGGCGCTTCGAATTTTCCAGCGGGTGGGGCCAGGTCAAGGTGACCGCAGGCTCCGTCCGTCTTGCGCTCGACTGACGACGAAGGAACTTAAAATTGGCCGCAGTTTCCGGATTAATCCGCGTGATGGAGCGCGCCGCTCGCAAGGCGGGCAGCCGCTTGCGGCGCGACTTCGGCGAGATCGAGCATCTTCAGGTTAGCCGCAAGGGACCTTCGGACTTCGTTTCAAAGGCCGATCAGGCCGCTGAACGTACGCTGTGGGACGAACTGCGCCAGGCGCGGCCGGACTGGGGTTTCGTTCTCGAGGAGGGCGGAATCATCGAAGGTGCGCCTGACAAGCCGCGCTGGATTGTTGATCCCCTCGATGGCACCAGCAACTTTCTCCACGGCATTCCTCACTTCGCCATATCCATTGCGGTGCAGGAGCCCAAGCTCGATGGCAGCGGTTGGGGCGATGTAGTCGCGGGTGTGGTTTACCAGCCCGTCACCGACGAAACCTACTGGGCCGAGAAAACGCGCGGGGCCTGGCTCCACGATGCTCGACTGCGGGTCTCCTCCCGCCGGAGCTTGTCGGATGCACTGGTCGCGACGGGCATTCCCTATCAGGGGCATGGTAATTTTGGCGAATGGATTAGCATCCTCAAGGCCGTGGGACCGCAAGTCGCCGGCATTCGCCGGTTTGGTTCGGCAGCTCTTGATCTCGCCTGGGTTGCCGCGGGACGCTATGACGCGTTCTGGGAAAGCGACCTCAGCCCCTGGGACACCGCGGCCGGATGCCTTCTTGTGCGGGAAGCCGGGGGCTTCGTCACTGACTATCGGGGCCGTTCGCTTCCGATCTGCGACGCGCAGATCATTGCCGGTAATGACACGGTTCATTCGCGCCTGCACAAGCTGATTGCGGCGGCGATTAAGGACTGACAGGACTATCCTCCTTGAACCCGCCGGGATGCCCGGCTAACCCGCGCACTTGATGGGAGCCCCTGTGGCGGAATGGTAGACGCGATCGACTCAAAATCGATTGTCGAAAGACGTGCCCGTTCGAGTCGGGCCAGGGGCACCACTCCCAAAAAACGGCGGAATTCCGCCATTTCCATTGTTGCCGCGAGGGTCAAAGGTGGGCACCGCGGCGGGTAAGGGCCGTTCTCAGAATGCCGGATGGGCAGCCATGCATCGCCCGATCCAAGAGTCGGCGGTCGACTCATCGCGCCATCCTATCGGCCTTAAACACAGTCCGTTTGAGCTCAGGGCCACTGCTAGGCGGCTTCTGCACGCTTCGAAAATGGGTCCAGGGACAGCATCGCGCTCATCGGGGTTCGAGTGCAGTCTCGTCCCATGTCCTTCGCTTCGTAGAGTAGCTTGTCGGCCCGCTCGTAGGATTTTGCGAAGCTTTCATGCTCGGCGAAATTTGTCACTCCCATGCTCGCAGTGACTGATCGACCTAGTCCGGCGACTTTTTCGGCGACGGTTGCAGGAATGGCGCGGCGTCGGACTTCGGCAAGGGAAGCGGCATTCTCGCCACGGAGAAGAAGCACGAATTCCTCGCCCCCCAGCCGGTAAGCGCGAAGGTTGGGCCCCTTTGGCTGCAGCGCATCGCCAACCGCCTTGAGCACTGCGTCGCCCACAGAATGTCCGTGCGCATCGTTGATCGACTTGAAGTGGTCCAGATCGATGACGGCCAGCGAGCCAAACCCTTCCGATCGAAGCGCCTCGAACTCCCGCTCGATCGCCCGGCGGTTTGGAAGTCCCGTCAAGGGATCGGTTTCGGACAACAGTTCGAGGAATTCCGCCTCAGTGCGTGCCCGGTCGCGCTCTCGCTTCATCGTCACAAACCGGTCTGCCATACCGAGAGTCGTAGAGAGGATTTCGGAAATACATCCAACGTAGAACAGAACCATGGCATCCGTACTGGGCAATCCGGGGGCCACCCCCGTGACCAGACGAATTAATCCCACCAGGACCATCGGGGCATAGCCGACGGCCTGGAACTTCGCGGCGCGGCTTCCCCGTCGTAAGGCGTCTATCAAGGCGATCAGGAAGATGATCAGGATGGGCGCGAACCCGGCCGTGTAGGCGCTCGACTGCACAGGCCGTGCAACGAACGGCAAGGCGGCGTGGAACGCACTCAGGAATAAGGCCCATGCCGCGCAGCAAGGGAGCAATCGCCTCAGCCGTGAATGCATTAAACCGGGTTCGATGAAGCGATAGGTGAACATCGCTCCGGCAGCTACCGTCATGCCGAAGAGCAGCGTCGTCAGCCAGCTCAGCGTCATCGGAGGCGGATCGAACAGCATCACCGCCAGCCCGGATGACACGACGATGGTCAGCAACAGCGTTAGCGCGAGCGCGGAATGCCAGATGACGAAAGGTTCGCGCAGAATCCGGTAGAACGCCACGTTGAAAATCAGCGGCATGACGAGCGTTCCGGACAACCCGGCGAGGAGGATGAGCAACCGCATGTTGTCGGCGCCCGCATCGCGCGATGCGAGGTGAGCCTTTTCTAGCGTCATCCGATGGCTTGGCCGGTCGACCGCTGTAATGACTTCTCGGGTTTCGCGGGTCACTTTGGGCAGCGGTGCCTTGAAGTACCCTCCGATCAAGGAGTTGGATAAGTCGCCGGCAGCCACTGTCGCTTGCCGGACCGCACCGTCATGATCGATGGCGAGGAGATGCACTGCCTCCAAAGCGCTGCGCCGCGAAAGGAAATACTTGGGAAGGTCATCTTGAGCGACCTCGAAGCGTAGGAGGACTCGCTCTGCATCGATCGAGAACTTCCCGGTGCCGCAGACCCATCTTTCCGGCGTCCCGACTACAGCCATAAGGTCTTCCGTCAGGCTAGCGTGGGCCCAGCAAGAGCGGCCTGCGGAAGTACTCGTCGCGGAAGCGGGCCCGGCGCTGAAAGACGACAGCGCGGCCAGAAATACCCAAGCCGACAGAAGACATTTTCGGAAAGAACCCCAGGACATGGGGCCGCGCTAGGACCGAAATCTTCTCATGGGGTTAAGGCTAAAACGGCCGCGTCCGGAGCATATCTCTTGAGGTCCGAATGGGTAGATCGGGCGCCAAGCGGCCCTTCAGCGAGAAAATTTTCCAGTGAAGCGCGTGCCCAATTTTTAGTTATCCGGGGGCGCCAACCGTAGGGTCAGCGCTTGACCGCTCGATCGTCAGCGCGAGCCGACCGTCTTGGCGGAACCCTCGATTTCCACGGCCGTTGCTTGGCCTATGGTGAAGGAGGCAATGCCATGGCTGAAGAACGTATTACCCAAGTAGATAGTCCTTCGGGTTCCACTCATACGACGGTGGTGAGCGAAGGCTCGAGGGGTGGGGGCGGGACGATGTGGATCATCGTCTTGCTGTTGATTCTCTTGGCAGGCGCGGCGCTCTGGCTCTTTTCAGGGATGAGCGGCGCGGAAGTCTCGAAAGACAATGCGGTGGCTGAAGCGGCCGGTGATGTGGGTAACGCCGCAAACCAGGTCGGCGATGCTGCGCAGAAGGCCGCGGACAAGGTCGGCAACTGATCACTTTGTAGCCGACCTACGTGTAAAGTTTACCGACATTTCATCTCTCGTCTCTAACCGGTCGTAGTCCACCTCAGAGGGTGGGCGCGGCCGGTTGGAATGATGGTTCGTCTCTTCAAGCACTATGTACCGCATGCCGTCCTGCTGCTCGGCGCGATCGACGGCGGACTCTTGGTGCTTTCAGGAGATATGGCCTGGTCGCTGCGAGCGGCGCAGATCGGGATGGATCCTGGCGCTCTCATCGACCGCTTCGGCATGCTGGCCGGCTTCGCGGTAGTCGTGATGGCCGCGATGATTTCAGTTGGCGTCTACGGCAGCGACGCGTTGCGTTCTCATCGCTTTGCCGCCGCTCGATTGCTGGTTGCGGTCAGCTTGGGACTGATCGCCCTCGCGCTGCTCGATTTCGTTTTGCCGGGGCACACGTTTTGGCGATCCACACTGCTCTACGCGATGGGCTTCGCGATCGTGTTCCTCATGCTCAACCGGATCGCGGTGGGCGGAATTCTCGGAGCAAGCGCCTTTCGTCGGCGCGTCCTAGTGTTGGGAGCAGGCCATCGGGCACTGCGCCTCAAAACACTAAGTGAAGACCCGGGTAGCGGCTTTTGCATCGTGGGTTATGTCGACATGAACGAGGGCCATCCCTTGATCGTCGAGGCTGACGTCCGTTCCGCGATAGAGGATTTCTCAAGTTTCGTGGCGAACACGAAGGCGAGCGAAGTGGTCCTGGCACTGGAGGAGCGACGGAATGCCCTGCCGCTCAAGGACTTGCTTCGGATCAAGACGGCAGGCGTACACGTGAATGACTTTTCGAGCTTCATGGAGCGCGAAACGGGCCGCGTGGACCTTGATACTCTCAATCCCAGCTGGTTGATCTTTTCGGACGGCTTCTCGTCAGGGCGAGCCTTTTCGAGCGCGGCCAAGCGACTGTTCGATATTTTGGCCAGCGGCCTGCTCTTGCTCCTGAGTTTCCCGGTGATCGCGCTGTTCGCGTTGCTGGTAAAGATCGACAGCAAGGGCCCTGCGCTTTTCCGGCAAGTTCGCGTGGGATTGTACGGTCAGCCATTCATCCTCCTAAAGCTGCGCTCGATGCGCATCGACGCGGAGGCGGGCGGCGCGAAATGGGCGGAGAAGGACGATCCTCGGGTAACCCGGGTGGGACGCTTGATCCGGAAGATACGGGTCGACGAGTTGCCGCAAGTCTGGACGGTGTTGACCGGCAAGATGAGTTTCGTCGGACCGCGGCCCGAGGTGCCGGCGTTTGTTGACGATCTGGATGATCGGATTCCCTTCTATGCCGAGCGGCACATGGTGAAGCCTGGCATCACTGGATGGGCCCAGATCAATTATCCATACGGCGCCTCGATTGAAGATTCGCGACGTAAGCTCGAATACGATCTCTATTACGCCAAGAACTACACGCCCTTCCTCGATCTCCTGATTCTACTGCAGACCCTGCGGGTGATCATCTGGCCGGAAGGCTCGCGCTAATGAACGCGCTGTGGCCCTTCCTCGCGCCTGTACTCTACCTGCTGTGCGCGGGCTCGGCGCTGGCCCTTGCGGGCTGGCTTCTGGCCTCGCCTAACGATCGCGGGCTCGCGGCCAAGCCCGTGGCTGGGGCTCTGATCCTCACGGCTGGCTGGGCCTTGTTCTTCATCGGGCTCGGTTCCTCCGCCATCGGCACGGCCATGGCGCTGAGTGTGGCTAACATTGCCTGGTTCTGGGCGCTCTATCGGTTCTTTGCCCATGACGGACGCGATCGCATAGGCGCCATCCGGTCCGTGCTGATAGTGCTGGGCTTCCTGGAGCTTCTGCTGATCGCCCTGCTGGTGCTTCAACTCATCTATTCGGAAGGCGGGTCACCCGCTCGGTCTTTCCTGTCATTCGAAATGGCGCTCCGGGCATTGGCGAGTATCGGCGGCCTCGTCCTGGTGCACAATCTCTACGTGGGCGCATCCAATGCCGCGCGAGAGTCACTTCGTTGGCCCGCCGCCGGTTTGACGGTTCTGTGGCTCTACGATCTCAACACCGCGACCGTCGCCTATTTAAGCGCGGCTCATCCCGACACTCTGCTGACCCTGCGAGTAGTTCCCGTGATCGTGACCACGGCGCTCCTCGCTATCGGTTCGCTGCGAGACGGCGCGAACCTGCGGTTCGGTCCTTCGCGTTACGTCGCCTTCCGGTCATTCTCGCTACTCATCATCGGGGCCTATCTGCTGGCGATGGTGTTGGTCGCCCAGGGCTTGGCCTATGCCGGCGGAGAATTCGCGCGCCTGATGCAATTGGGCTTTGTCGCGCTGGCGGCTGCGGCGGCCCTCTTGGTCATGCCATCGAGCCGGCTTCGCGGTTGGCTGCGAGTGATCCTTTCCAAGCACCTGTTCCAGCACCGATATGACTATCGGGCCGAGTGGCTTCGCTTCACGGACACGATGGGACGCGCCGGTTCCGGAGCCTCGCCACTGCGCGAACGTATCGTTCAGGCGGTGGCGGACGTGACCGACAGTCCTTCGGGCCTGCTTCTCGTCCCACGTGAAGACGGCGGACTTGCGCTCGACACACGGTGGCAGTGGCCCCAGGTGGAGGTTCCGGCCGAGGCGCTATCGACCGCCGGCGTGCGCTTCTTCGAAACCAGCCGGTTCATTGTCGACCTGGACGATTTGCGCGCCGGTCGTGTGGAGGCGGTCCCGGCGGCCGCTCATCCGTCATGGCTGATGGACGAGCTTTCCGCGTGGGCCATGGTGCCGCTGGTCCACTACGACAGGCTGGTCGGTATCGTCGTTCTCGCTAAGCCCCCCCTCACGCGACGCCTCGACTGGGAGGATTTCGACTTGCTGGGCGTGGTTGGACGTCAGTTGGCCAGCTATCTCGCCGAGCAAGCGAGCCAGGATGCGCTGGGCGAGGCGCTACGGTTCGACGAGTTCAACCGGCGCATCGCATTCGTTATGCACGACATCAAGAACCTGGCGAGCCAGCTCTCGCTCCTCGCGCGCAACGCCGAAAGGCATGCCGACAAGCCGGAATTCCGGGCCGACATGTTGATCACGCTTCGAAACAGCGCCGACAAGCTTCAGGCGTTGCTGGCGCGCCTGGGTCGCTATGGTGCGCAAGGCAACGAGGCGCTGCAGAGCGTTGCCATCGAAGATGTCCTCCTACGACTGGCGGAGCGCTACCGGGGCCAACACGAGGTGGCGGTGGTCGACCTGACGCCGTGCATGGTGCGGGTCGATCGGGAAGGATTGGAGCAGGCGCTGGTCCACCTGGTCCAGAACGCCATCGAAGCCAGCGACGAACTGTCCCCGGTCATTCTGCGCCAAAGTTGCCACGAGGGCCGTGCGGTCCTCGAGATCATCGATTCCGGAATCGGCATGAGTGCCGAGTTCGTCCGTACCCGTCTGTTCAAACCCTTCCACTCTTCCAAGCCGGGAGGCTTCGGTATCGGCGCGTTCGAGGCTCGCGAGCTCATTCGCGGCATGGGAGGGCAGGTCGATGTCGAGTCCCGCGAAGGACTGGGCACCCGGTTTCGTATTGCTCTGCCGCTGGCCGGAACGGCCGAGCAGCTCCGTTCGCTCAAGACAACCCAGATTGAGGTAGCACAATGACCTTCACGAAACCCAAGCTGCTGATCGTCGAAGACGATCAAGGCCTGCAGGCCCAGCTCAAATGGGCTTACGAGGATTTCGAGGTCGTGATTGCTGGCGACCGCGCCAGCGCCATCGCGGCCTTACGGGCGGAAGAGCCGGCCGTTGTGACTCTCGATCTGGGGTTGCCGCCAGATCCCGACGGAACGACTGAAGGGTTCGCCGTGCTCAACGAGATCATGGCCCTCAAGCCCGATACCAAGGTGATTGTGGCGACGGGGCACGGCGCGCGCGAAAGCGCGCTCAACGCCATCGAGTGCGGAGCCTACGATTTCTACCAGAAGCCCGTGGACATCGAGCAGCTCGGCCTGATCGTCCGGCGCGCGCTCAATTTGCATCGGATCGAAGCGGAGAACCGCGCCCTGGCCGATCGGGCGGGTGAGGGGAACACCGTTCTGGGTGGCTTGATTACCGCTGCGCCCGAGATGGTGCGGGTGGCCCGCACGATCGAACGCGTCGCCAGCGCCAATGTCTCGGTCATGCTGCTTGGCGCCAGCGGAACCGGCAAGGAATTGCTAGCGAAGGGATTACACCAAGCCGGCGGTCGAAAGGCTGGCGCGTTCGTGGCCATCAACTGCGCGGCGATCCCTGAGAACCTGCTTGAAAGCGAGCTGTTCGGACACGAGAAGGGGGCGTTCACCGGCGCGGTCAAGACGACCGAGGGCAAGATCGAGCTAGCCAACGGTGGCACTCTCTTTCTTGACGAAGTGGGCGACATTCCGCTGCCGCTTCAGGTCAAGCTGCTGCGGTTTCTGCAAGAGCGCCAGATCGAACGCGTCGGCGGCCGCAAAGCCATCGACGTAGACACCCGCATCGTCTGCGCCACTCACCAGGACCTTGAGGCGATGATCGCGGAAGGCCGCTTCCGTGAAGATTTGTTCTACCGCCTGGCTGAGGTGGTCGTGAAGATTCCCCCGCTGGCCGAGCGACCCGGTGATGCCGCGCTGCTCGCCAAGGCCTTTCTGAAGCGGTTCGCTCGCGAGATGAACCCGCAGATCAGTGGCTTCTCGCCAGACGCCCTCGCGGCAATCGATGCCTGGAATTGGCCGGGCAACGTACGCGAGCTCGAGAACCGGGTGAAACGAGCGGTGATCATGGCCGATGGCAAGCTCGTCACCGCCGGGGATCTCGACCTGCAGCAAGGGGGCGAGGACGACCCCGATGTGCTCAACCTCAAGAGCGCTCGCGAACGCGCCGACCGCAAGGTCATCCGTCACGCCCTGGCGCGCAGCGAGGGCAACATCTCCAATACGGCGCGGCTGCTCGGGATTAGCAGGCCAACACTGTATGACCTGCTCAAGCAATATGGCCTGCAGGCCTGACCTGCGCGTCTGTCTGGTCGCTGCGGCCGTTCTCGCAGCCAGCCCGGCGGCCCTAGCCGCCCCGGGCCGCGACCTCGTTTCCGAAGCGGAAGCGGCGCTCGATCACGGCGACGGTGCCGCGGCGGAGCTGGCGGCTAACCGGGCTTTCGAAGCTGGGATCCCAAGCGCACGCGTCGCGGCGATCGCGGGTGAAGCGGAACTGCTGCAGGGTAATCTGTCCGCGGCCCGAAAGTGGCTCGAGCCAGAGGACTTCTCCCCCGCCACTCAGGAGCGGGGGCTACGAGCGCTCGCGCGGCTGGAGATCGAAGAGGGCGATTTCAATGCCGCTAGCCGTGCTTACGATCGTGCCCTGGCGGATGGTCAGGGGAGCGCCGCGCTTTGGGTGGACGTAGGCCGGTTCCGCTATCGGACCGGCCAGCATCATCTGGCTCTTGAGGCGGCAAGAACCGCGCTTGAGGCCGATGGGCAGTATCCCCGCGCTCTTGAATTCCGTGGACAGCTCGTGCGCGATTCGGTGGGGCCAGTCGCCGCGCTGCCGTGGTTCGAGAAAGGCTTGGAACAGGCACCGGACGACCTCTCACTGCTTGGGGAATATGCTGCGACCTTGGCGGAGGCCGGGCGCAATGCGGATATGCTGCGGGTCGCGCGCCGGATGGTCGATATCGATCCTCGACATCCCCGGGCCTACCTTCTTCAGGCCGTCCTGGCCGCGAGAGCCGGGCACGCGGGTCTCGCGCGGAGACTAATCGATCGAACCAATGGCGCCTATGCCAACACGCCTGCCGCACAGCTCCTGTCTGCGATAATCGAGTTGCGTAACGGCAGCGCGAAGCTCGCCGCAGAGCAACTCGAGACGCTGACGCGAGCCCAGCCCGACAATGGTAATGCCGCCATGCTGCTTGGAAGGGCGCTGCTTGCCAGTGGCGACGCCGAGGGAGTGGTCGCGCGTCTTGGTCCGGCAGCCGAAAGGGCCGATGCCTCGCCGTACCTGTTGGCGCTGGTGGGGCGAGCCTACGAGCAAATGGGCCTGAGATCGGGAGCGGCGCGCTATCTCGACCGTGCTGCGGGCCCACGGCCGGCGTTGATGGCCGTCCTGCCTGTGACCACGGGAAGTCCGACCGGGCCTGAAGCCCAATCGGCCGTGCGACTGCTGCGTCAGATGCTGACGCAAGGGCGCCGGGCGGAGGCAATTGCAACCGCCAACAGGGTGCGTCAGGAGTACGCGGGCTCTGCCGACGTGGAGGTCCTTGGAGGTGACGTGGCCTTGTTAGCGGGAACGCCCGGTGCCGCACTCGCAGTCTATTCGCGGGCGGCCGAGGTCCGACGGGATTTCTCACTGGTCGAGCGCATGGTGGCCGCGCAGCGAATGCTGGGGCGCGAGCAGGACGCAAAGCGGCTGTTGGGGGAATATCTGATCCACAACCCGCGCTCCGTACCAGCGGCGACCTTGCTGGGAAGGATAGAAGCGCAGGAAGGTAACCTGCCGGTAGCCGTGGCGTTGTTGAGCTTTTCCAATAACTTTTCGGGACGCCAGGATCCGCTCCTGTTGGCCGATCTGGCCGAAGTGGGCGCCCGGAGGGGCGACGTGGTGCTGGAGACAGCTCAACGCGCCTACACGTTACAGCGGAACAACCCCCGAATTACGGCGGTGTTGGCGAACCTCTTCGATGGCGATGGAGCCAGTCAGGCCGAGGCGAATGCGCTCCTGGCGAAAGTGCAGCGTTCAGCGGGCGCGGCCCAGTTGGCCCAGCGCTAGCCATCTGGACAGCAGCGCCCGGCACGGGCAGTTCGCGGGCATGGCACTAGCCCGTATCGCAGGCGGCATCGACCCGCTCGTTCGCCTCCTGTTGCTGGCGATTTTGCTTGCCACCTTTCTGCCCGTGTCCGCCGAGTACCGGCCCCTGGCGCAAGGCGTTTCAAACGGGGCGATTTTCGTCCTCTTCCTGCTCAACGGACTGCGCCTTCCCAGGGCCGAGGTCATTCGGGGCATGAGGCATCTCCGGCTGCTGTTGCCGCTGGCGGTCTGGTGCTTCGCCGCCATGGGCCTGGCGGGCTGGGGCTTGGCGAAGGCCGGTTCTGCCCTGGCCTTGCCGCAACAAGTCGCGCTCGGCTTGCTGTTCCTCGGAGTTCTGCCATCGACGGTGCAATCGGCGACAGCCTATTCGTCGCTTGCCGGAGGCAACGTCGCGGTCTCCGTCGTTGCCGCCGCATTCCTGAACATTCTCGGTGTCTTCCTGAGCGCGCCGCTGTTCTCCCTGGTCGCGGGTAGCAAGGCCGCCGGTTTCGATATCGACTCGCTTGAACGAGTGGCGCTGATCCTGCTGGTTCCATTCGTCATCGGCCAGATCGCGCAGGGCAAGGTGGGGCAACTGGTAAAGGAGCATCGCCGGCTGGCCACCTGGATGGACCGCTCGTCGATCGCGATTGCCGTCTATGTGGCGTTTTCAGGGGCCGTGGAGCAGGGGCTGTGGCAAAAGGTGGACGTGGCCTCCTGGGCCGCGCTCGTCGCGCTGGTTGGCCTGTTTCTGGTGATCGGTTTCGCCGGAGCCTGGCTGCTGGGAGGCGCGCTAAGGCTAAGGCGCGATGACCGCATCGCCTTCCTGTTCGCTGGAGCACAGAAGAGCATCGCCCTGGGCGCTCCGCTGGCGAGCCTGCTGTTCCCACCCGCCGTGGCTGGACTGCTGCTATTGCCGGTGCTGACCTACCACCTGCTTCAGCTGGTGATATCGGCGCCGCTGGCCAACCGTCTCACTCGCCGCGCAGAGCTTCCTCGATAGGATCGGGATTGCGCCGGTTGTGGCGCACCGACCACCACAGCGAAATACCGATCAGCGTGGCGCCGATCAGGCCCGTGACCGTCTCCGGAATGTGGAAGTTGGCCGACAGCAGCATGATCGCCCCGAGGGCAATGATCGCCCAGAAAGCGCCATGCTCGAGGTAACGGTACTCGGAGAGCGTTCCCTTCTGCACCAACATGATCGTCATCGAACGGACGAACATCGCGCCGATCGAAAGACCCAGCGCTATCACGATCATGTTGTTGGACAACGCGAAGGCCCCGATCACTCCGTCAAAGCTGAATGAGGCGTCGAGCACGTTGAGGTAAATGAACCCGCCCAGGCCCGACCGAACGACCACGCCCGTCGCGGCGCGGGCTTCCTCCTTGAGTTCGAGGATTTTGCCCACTGCCTCGACCGCTATGAACGTGACAAGGCCGAGTAGGCCGGCGGTGAGGAAGGTAAGCGCCTCCTCGTCGGGCAAGAGCAAGGAGATGGCGTAGAGAGTGACCAGCAGGAAAGCGATCTCTACCGCCTCGATGCGGGAGAACCGGGCCAGCTTTTCCTCGACCACCGAGATCCAGTGCACGTCCTTGTCGGCGTCGAAGAAGAACTTGAGCCCGACCATGGCCAGGAACGCGCCGCCAAACCCGGCGATGCCGACATGGGCGCTAGAGACGATCTCCTCGTAGCGTACCGGATCGTTGAGGGAGAGGTGGATGGTCTCGAGCGGGCCGAGTCCCGCAGCGATGGCGACGATCGCGAGCGGAAAGACGATCCGCATTCCGAACACTGCGAACACCATGCCCCACGTAAGGAACCGCCGCTGCCAGACCCTGTCCATCTCGTCGAGAACCGTGGCATTGACCACGGCGTTGTCGAACGAAAGCGAGATTTCCAGCACGGAGAGGACGATCACGATCCACAGCAGGGAAAGCGTGCCCGATGCAGTGCCAGTCAGTTCCCACCCGTACCACACCGCCAGGGCGAGGCAGACCAGGGTGAAGACGATCGATCCCTTGTAGTAGCGCAGCACGTCGGTTTCCTATCGAACTGTCGCGCGCCATAGCGGGCGCGGCCTTGAACGCAAGCAAGCCTCGTTGACGATCTCCACCGCCCGACCCGGTCAGCCGGGCTGATAAGTCTGTGCGTCGCCGGGAAAGGTGCGGGCTTTCACTTCTGCCGCGTAGGCCTGGGCCGCGGCCGAGATACGGCTGGCAAGGTCATCATACCGCTTCACGAACCGGGGAACCCGCTCGAACATGCCCAGCATGTCGTCGGTCACCAGGACCTGGCCGTCACACTGGGCCGAGCCGCCGATGCCGATGACCGGGCAAGGCACGGCCTTGGTGACTTCGACTGCCAGGGGTTCGATCACGCCTTCGACCACGATGGAAAAAGCGCCGGCATTGGCGAGGCTGCGGGCGTCGCTGACTATTTTTCCCGCCTCGGCATCGCCACGGCCGCGCGCGCCGTAGCCCCCCAGCACATTGACCGCCTGCGGGGTAAGACCGACGTGACCCATCACCGGGATGCCCCGCTTGATCAGGAACTCGACCGTTTCGGCCATGGCTTCGCCGCCTTCGAGCTTCACCGCTGCGGCCCCGCTCGCCTTGAGTAGATAAGAAGCGCTTTCGAAGGCTTGGGCAGGTGAAGCTTCGTAGGA
This sequence comes from Croceibacterium selenioxidans, assembly GCF_018599195.1. Taxonomy (GTDB): domain Bacteria; phylum Pseudomonadota; class Alphaproteobacteria; order Sphingomonadales; family Sphingomonadaceae; genus Croceibacterium_A; species Croceibacterium_A selenioxidans. The sequence goes on from NZ_JAHFVK010000001.1 coordinate 928,388, forward strand.
GCCGAACGGCATGTCGACCACCACGACCGAGTGATAGCTTCCGCGCACCACAGCGGCGGTATGATTGGCCATCATCTCCAGCGTGACGGGTACTGTGGAATCCAGCCCGTAGATAACCTGGGCAAGGGAATCGCCCACCAGCAGCACGTCGCAGTGGGCATCGAGCAACTGCGCCTGCCTGGCCGTGTAGGCGGTCAGCATGACGATGGGTTCTGCGGTGACGCCGTCCTGCTTGCGCTTGCGGATGGCCGGAACCGTCAGGCGCCGCATGGGCTGCGGCGTGGGATGGGCGCGGCTGGTCGATGTGTCGAGCTGAAAGGTGGACATGGCGGGCTTGTAGAGCCCTTGCGGTCGCTGTGCAAAGGACCAGCAACGCGCTTGCCTTGCTCGTGAATGCGGTTAGCTTCGCAACCAATTGAGGGGCCGGCGTTGATCTGTCATGCCGGAGCGGGAGAACCGGATGTTCGGTCGTGTTAAATCGCTGGATGCCATTCTGGCTACGGCAGAGAAGAAGTCGCTGCATCGTTCGCTTGGCTGGTTCCAGCTAACGTTGTTTGGCATCGGGTCGGTGATCGGCACCGGGATCTTTGTGCTCACCGCAGCCGGCGCGCAAAAGGCGGGGCCCGGATTGATGCTGGCTTTCGCCATAGCCGGCCTGGTCTGCATCGTCGCGGCGCTCTGTTATGCCGAGATTGCGTCGATGATCCCCGTCGCCGGAAGCGCCTATACTTACAGTTATGCCACGATTGGCGAGATCCTGGCCTGGACGGTCGGTTGGGCGCTGATCATGGAATACGCCATCGCCGCCGCGGCCGTCTCGGTCGGGTGGTCAGGGTATTTTTCCGGCACCATACTCAACGAATTTTTCGGCATAGCTTTGCCGCCATGGTTGGCGGCGGGGCCGCTCGCGCTGGGTGGCGCGGAGGGCGGGTTGATCAATCTCCCGGCCTTGATCATCGCCTTGCTGGTAACGGCGCTGCTGATCGTCGGCACGAGCGAAAGCGCCAAGTTCAACGCCGTGCTGGTCGCGATCAAGGTCGTCGCCTTGACCGTCTTCGTCGCCTTGACCTTTACCAGTGCCGAATTCGACGTCGCCAGGTTCAATCCCTTCCTGCCGGCGGGCGTGTTCGGGGGCTTCGGTACCGGTGTCGGTGCGGTGGGTGCGGCAGCGACGATCTTCTTCGCCTATGTCGGCTTCGATTCGGTGTCCACCGCGGCTGAGGAAACCAAGAACCCGCAGCGAAATGTGCCTATCGGGCTGATCGGATCGCTGCTGTTCTGCACGGTTTTCTATATTCTCGTCGCGGCAGGCGCGATCGGCACGCTGGGCGGACAGCCGATCATGGGTCCGAACGGTATTCCCTTTCCCGCAGGTTCGGAGGAACTCGCGAAGCAGTGCGCGATGGCGCAGTATGCGCAGGAACTGGTCTGTTCCGACGAGGCGCTGGCGCACGTGCTGCGCTCGATCGGTTTCTCGGCCGTCGGCAACATGCTCGGCGTTGCAGCGTTCCTGGCGCTGCCTTCGGTCATTCTCGTGTTGCTGTTCGGCCAGACGCGCATCTTCTTCGTGATGAGCCGCGATGGACTGCTGCCGGAGAAGCTTAGCAAGGTGCACCCGAAGTTCCGTACGCCCTACGTGGTGACGGCGCTCACCGGTGGGGCCGTGGCGATCGCTGCTGCGTTCTTCCCGGTGGGGCAGCTGGCCGACATTTCGAACGCCGGAACGCTCTATGCCTTCCTCATGGTCGCGGTGGCAGTCCTGGTGCTGCGCAAGAAGGATGCCGGTCGTAAACGGCACTTCACGGTTCCGGCTGTTTGGATCGTTGCGCCGCTCACGATGTTGGGCTGTGCGTTCCTGTTCTTCAACCTGCCGATCCAGGCCATGCTGTTCCTGCCCGTCTGGGGCGCGATCGGGCTGGTGATCTATTTCGCCTATGGCCGGTCTCACAGCCATCTGGGTCGCGGCATCGTGGAGGTTCACGAGGCCGAACTTGCCGATATCGAACCTGATATCCCGGGCATCCCCGATCGCGGACGTCCCTGACATGCCAAGGGCCGCTCTCCACCCAGGAGAGCGGCCTTTTCCCTTGTTAGAGCGCGGTGCGGACGTGTTGCTGCGCGGCCTTCTCGCGGATGTCGTAGCCGAGCATCATTTTTGCCGTGTCGATGAGTCCGTAGTCCAGGTTCCAGATCTCGGCCTGGTCGAGGTCCATCCGAAGCATTAGTAAGTCGGGATCGTCCTTGCCGCCGGGAAACCAGGCCTGGACGGCGGGGCTCCATTCAAGGTCGAAGCGGGCGGCGTCGGTTTCCTCGAAGAGGGTGCCGGAAAATCGGGCGAACAGGTCATGGCCTTTGCCGGTGAACGTTGCCGTGGCTTGGCCGCCATGGGCAAATGGGCCGCGTCGGCTGGTGAAGAACCAGATCGTGCTATGAGCCTCGCTGTCGAGCTGTGCCATCATCGGCACCGCGGTTTGGGGATCGCCATCGGTCTGCAGGAACACGAACGGACTATCAGCCAGCGTGGTCCAGAATTTGTGTTTGAGGGTCGTGGCCTTGTCCATGCGAGGTCTCCGCTTTTTTCGGATAACCCCGCAGGACTGGACGCAGTTCCGTTGCCATTCTCTCCGGATGGGAACATAAAGTGAACATTGGAGTCGATTCGCCGTGAACTTGTCAGCCTTCCCCACTGCCGCGCAGTTATCGCTGCCGGGCAAACAGGCTTCTCGGTGGAGCCCCGGTTTGCCCTGCGCTCCGCATAACGAGGTCTTTGCCAGTGCGGACGAAGGCAGCGGGGTGGCTGTGGCGCTTGCTTTGGCCCTCGACGGATTGCGCGGGCAGGGCGGCGATCGGCTTGGGGATCGCAGTCTGCTGTGGGTGCAGGACGCCACTTCCCTACGTCTCAATGGAAGGCCTTATCGTGCGGGTTTGCCGCCCGAGCTGCGCAACCGGGTTATCCATGTCCTCGCTCCCAAGCCGGAAGATGCGCTGTTCGCCCTGGAGGAAGGGATACGTTGCCGCGACATGGCCTGCGTGATCGGAGAGATAGCCGGCAACCCCAAGACGCTCGATTTCACCGCTTCACGGCGCCTGACGCTGGCGGCGGAGCGATACGGCGTTCGGTTGTTCCTGGTCCGCCACGATGCGAAGCGGGACCTGTCTTCGGCGCGGATGCGTTGGCAGGTTCGCTCAGCTGCTTCGCTGCCGCCAGGATGGAATACGGCCGCTCCCGGTACGCCCGCCTGGCATGCCGAGCTGTTCCGTGCCCGCACCCTTGCCACCGGAGAATGGATCTTGCGCGATGACGGAAAAGGTCTCGCCGCCGAACGCCCTTCCACCGCGCCGGATCATGGCGATCTGGCTGCCGCGGCTGGCGGTCGATCGCTGGCGGCATGCTGAAGGTTGCGAGCGGGGGCAGGGTGCGGATGGCGAACCTTATGCACTGATCGCCGAAACCGCCCACGGGCTTCGTATCGAAGCGGTCAACGACGCGGGCCTCGCTGCCGGCGCACGGCCCGGAATGGCGGTAGCCGATGCGCGAGCCGTGTGCCCGGCGCTCAAGGTCGCACCTTCGGACCGCGCGGGCGACCTCGCGTTTCTCGAACGCCTGGCAGTCTGGGCGCAGCGTTGGGGGCCATGGACGGCGCTCGATCCGCCTGACGGCCTGTTGGTCGATATCAGCGCCGTTGCTCACCTGTTTGGGGGAGAGGAGCGGTTGCTGGCGGAGGTGCAAACCCGCTTTATCGCGCAAGGCCTGACGGCACGCGCGGCCATTGCGCCCACGGCCGGGGCCGCGTGGGCGCTTGCCCATCACGGTGGCGGGTCACTGATCCTCGCGCCGCAGGACAGCATCGAAGCCTGTCTCGCCGGGCTGCCGGTAGGGGCTTTGCGGCTCGACGGTGAAGTGCTGCTTGTACTGCGGCGGCTGGGACTCAAGCGCATCGGCGATCTGGCCGGGGTCGGGCGCGACGCGCTCAAACGCCGGTTTCGCCATCGATCGCCGGTGACCAATCCCCTCCTGAGGATGGACCAGTTGCTGGGCCGGGCGCCGGAGCCCTTGCTACCGGTGGTTCGCGTCAGCGAAGCGCTGGTCCAGCGCGGGTTGCTCGAACCGATCCGTCACAGCGAGTTGCTCATCCGGGTCGTGGCCGACCTTGCCGCCGACATGGCGCGCGAACTCGAAGCACGGGGTGAAGGTGCGCGCCGCCTCGAGCTTGGGCTGTGGCGCGTGGATGGTGACGTGGTGCTGCGCCCGCTCGAACTGGCCGCGGCCACGCGCGAAGCAACGCATATCGCCCGCCTGTTTGCCGGGCGGCTCGACGATATCGATGCGGGCTTTGGCATAGAGCTGGTGCGGATGCGCGCGCTCTGGGCAGAGCCGCTCGCGGTGGTGCAAAAGGGCCTCGGAGCCCAACCAGAAGATTCCGGCACTTCGCTGGCGGCCTGCATGGACCGGCTGACCATGCGGCTCGGCACGGCCGCCGTGCGCCGTCCCGTACCCTATGCGAGCCACATCCCCGAGCGAGCGCAGCGCTGGCAGCCTCCGCTCGAACCCGAACCGGTCTCTCAAGAGGAACTGGCGTTTCACGCTCGTCCGCTGAAACTGCTCGACCGGGCGGAGCAGATCGCCGTGCTCTATGCCACGCCCGACGGCCACCCCCGTCAGTTCCGCTGGCGGGGTGGCCTGCACGAGGTCGTGCGCGTCGAAGGGCCCGAACGGATCGCGCCCGAATGGTGGCGCGAGAGGAGCGGCACGCGGTTGAGGGATTATTACCGGATCGAGGACAGTGAAGGCCGCCGCTACTGGATTTATCGCGCAGGTCTCGCAGGAGACGGGCGGGGCGGTGCGCCCGACTGGTTTCTCCAGGGATTGTGCAGTTGAACCATGGCTGGACGCGGCAATTGAAATCAGCCTAGGGGCGACCGATGCAAGCAGCGATTGAATCTCTCGTCACCGGCTACCGCTCGGGGAAGCAATATCTCTCAGTCATTACCGGCGCCTCCGAGGACCTGCTGCACATTCACGCCGGACTGCTGATCTTCGTCCTGTCCGCCCTGATTTTGCGCAAGAAAATGCGCTCTCCGATCCCTCTTGCGCTGGTCGTGTTCTTCGCCACGCTGAATGAAATGGTGGATTGGTATTCGGGCGCTCCGCAGGCACCCTTCGAGCACTACATCGATTTCGCCAACACGGTGTTCTGGCCCGCGGTACTGTTCCTGCTCGCGCGGCGCTGGCGTTAAGCGCCAGCCGATCGAAAAACAGCCGTGAGTTCAGGCCAGAGCCTTGAAAGGAACAAAAAGAGAACATAAATATTCGATGCAAACGGCGAAAGGTGCATGCCAGAATCCTCCCTCACTCCCGGCAAGCGGCGGACCGAGGTCGATCCCGACACGATCGTCCCTCCTGCGCGTGCGCCGTTTGTCGAACTCGGCCTGGTTTCCTGCTTTTCGTTCCTGCGCGGCGCGTCGGATGCGGTCGACCTGGTGAACACCGCCCGGGCTCTGGGCTACGATGCGGTCGGCATTGCCGATGCCAATTCGATGGCGGGAGTGGTGCGCATCCATACCGAAGCCCGGACCTTGAAGCTCAAGCCTCTCATTGGCTGCCGGATCGAGACGGTCGAAGGTCTCGCCTTTCTCGCTTACCCCTTCAACCGCGCGGGCTATGGCCGATTGTGTAGGCTGATCTCGGCTGGCCGGATGAGCACGCTGGAGGGTGAGTGGCAGGACAAGGGCGTCTGCGAGATCTCACTGCGAATGTTGGCCGAGCATACCGAAGACGTCCAGCTGATCCTGCTGCCGCCGCGGGACCTCGACGCCGAACTCACCATCGAAGTTGAGAACAACGTTATTCCTCTCCCGCTTGCGGGAGGGGTTAGGGGTGGGGCCGCTGAAACCGCCACAACCCACCCCTCTCCCAAACGGAAGGGGAACTGGCTGACCGCTCGGTTTCCCGAGATCCTTCCTCATCTCGTCCGCCCACTTCCCACCCTGCGTCACCTGGGTGCGAGCTATCTCTATCGCGGTGACGACGTGGCCCGGATCGACCGGCTCGACGCGTTGGCCAAGGCAAACGGCCTGGCGCTTCTCGCTACCAATGACGTTCATTACCATTCGCCCGACCGCCGGCCCCTGCATGATGTGATGACGGCAATCAGGCACAAGACCACTGTCGCCAAGGCGGGCTACCGGCTTCACGCCAATGCGGAACGGCACCTGAAGAGCCCGGACGAAATGCAGCTGTTGTTCGCGCGATGGCCGCACGCCATCGTGGCGTCACGTGAAGTCGCCGATGCCTGCCAGTTCAGTCTCGCCGAGCTGAAATACGAGTACCCGAAGCAGGTCTATCCTGATGGCATGACGTCACAGGAGTATCTCCGGCAGCAGACGTGGGAAGGTGCTAAATGGCGTTATCCCAACGGTTTACCTGAGCCTATCAAGAAAACACTTGAGCATGAGCTGGAATTGATCGGCACACTCAAGCTTGCGCCCTATTTCCTGACCATCAAGGAGATCGTCGACTTTGCCCGTAGTCAGGAACCGCCGATCCTTTGCCAGGGCCGTGGCTCGGCGGCGAACTCGGCGGTCTGCTTCTGCCTTGGGATCACCTCGGTCGATCCTGCCGAACACCAACTGTTGTTCGACCGCTTCATCTCCGCGGAGCGAACCGAGCCGCCCGACATCGACGTCGATTTCGAGCATGAGCGGCGTGAGGAGGTGATCCAGCACATCTACGAAGAGTATGGCCGCAGTCACGCCGGGCTTTGCGCCACTGTGATTCACTACCGGCCCCGCATGGCGATCCGTGAAGTCGGCAAGGTCATGGGGCTGTCGGAGGACGTGACCTCGTCGCTCGCCCGTACGGTCTGGGGCGGGCACGGGCATGAAATCGACGAGGAGCATGTCCTGAGGGAAACCGGGCTCGACTTGTCCGATCCCCACTTGAGACGAGTTCTGAAGTTAACGCAGCAAATGATCGGCATGCCGCGGCATCTGAGCCAGCATGTCGGTGGCTTCATCCTCACCGACAGCTTACTGACCGAGACCGTGCCCATCGGCAATGGCGCGATGCCCGAGCGGAGCTTCATCGAATGGGACAAGGACGACATCGACGATCTCGGTATTTTCAAGGTCGACGTGCTCGCGCTTGGCATGCTGACTTGTATCAGGAAGGGCTTCGATCTCCTTGAAAAACATCATGATCGTAGTCTCACCCTGGCGACTTTGCCTCGGGAAGATCCGGCAGTTTACGACATGCTCTGCAAGGGGGATTCACTCGGCGTCTTCCAGGTGGAGAGCCGAGCGCAGATGAACATGCTCCCGCGCCTCCGGCCGCGACGGTTCTATGACCTGGTAGTCGAAGTCGCGATCGTGCGCCCGGGGCCGATCCAGGGGGACATGGTCCACCCCTATCTCAAGCAACGCAAGGCCGAGCGCGAAGGGAAGACCAGCTTCTACCTTCCAGGCCCCGCACCGGAACATGGCCCGTCCGATGAACTGTCCTCCATTCTTGGGCGCACTTACGGCGTGCCGATCTTCCAGGAGCAGGCGATGAAGATCGCCCTCGATGCGGCGAAGTTCACTCCGGCCGAAGCGAACCGGCTGCGCAAGGCAATGGCCACGTTCCGGTCGCGCGGCATGGTTCACGAGTTGGAGGACCTGATGGTCGGCCGCATGGTGGACCGCGGCTACGATCCGGAGTTCGCCCAGCGCTGCTTCAACCAGATCAAGGGGTTTGGCGAGTATGGTTTCCCCGAAAGCCACGCCGCAAGCTTTGCGCACCTGGTCTATGTCTCGAGCTGGTTGAAATGCCACTACCCGGCCGCCTTCGCCGCCGCGTTGCTCAATTCCCAGCCGATGGGTTTCTATGCCCCTGCGCAGATCGTCCGCGATGCGGCGGAACACGGGGTTACGATCCTGCCGATAGACGTCAATCATTCGGACTGGGATTGCACCTTGGAAGAACGAGGGCACGACGTCGCGCTCCGCCTCGGCCTGCGGCAGGTCGATGGGTTGCCCGAACATGTCGCGGCGAAACTGGTGGCAAGGCGGCAGGCGGCAGGACCCTATCGCGACGTGACGGAGCTGCGTGACCTGGCCAAGATTCCCCCCGCTCATATCGAGCGGCTCGCTTCGGCGGATTGCTTCGGCTCGCTCTCCCTACCGCGGCGGCAGGCCTTGTGGGATGCGCGCAGCCTGGCCGCGGGTTCCGAGCTCCCGCTGTTCAGGTATGCCGAGGAACGGGAAGAGGGGGCCGAACGCGCGATCACGAGCTTGCCCGCGATGCCCCTGTCAGAGGAGGTCATCGCCGACTACCAGACCCACCGCCTGTCGCTGAAAGCCCATCCGATGAGCTTCCTGCGCGCTTCTCTGGCCGAGCGCGGTTTCCTGCGGGCCAGCGACTTGCGCAGCCGCAAGCACCGCGCGATGGTCAATGTGGCCGGGGTCGTGCTGATCCGCCAGCGGCCGGGTTCGGCCAAAGGGGTGGTCTTCATCACTCTCGAGGACGAGACTGGGGTCGCCAATCTGGTGGTGTGGCCGGACACCATGGAGCGATACCGCAAGGTGGTAATGGGTGCGCGGCTGATCGAAGTCCGCGGCCGTGTCGAATACGACGAAGACGTAATCCACGTGATCGCCGCGCATCTCACCGACTCGACCGAACAGTTGCACCGCCTGTCTGACGATTTGCTCAAGCCCGCCCTGGCCTATGGCGATCACGGGGGAAGCCATCGTCACCCCCGCAACGTCAGGGTCATTCCCAAGTCGCGGGATTTCCACTGAAGATGAAGGTCTCACGCCACCTCGGTCACTTCCGCCTCGACCGCTTGATGTTGATGGCCCTGATCCTTCTCGGTTTGCTTATCGCGGGACGCGCCTGGCTGGCGGAGAACCCGCAGCATGATCCCTGGGCGCCGCTGAACCTTGACGATCCTCCGGGCTGGGCGACCCAACGCAAGCTCGCCGCCTTGCGATCAGACCCTGTCGAATGTCGCGCCGTGCTGGAGCGAAGCAACGTGGCGTTCAAAGCTCTGCCGGCGGCAGGGGAAGGGGAATGCCACCGCACGGATCGCACCGTCCTCGTCGACGCACCGTTCGCTCCGACCCCACCAGACGCGACCTGCGCGGTCGGCGCAGCTCTTGAACTATGGCTTCGTGACGTCCAGGCCGCCGCCGAACTGAACTTTCAATCCCGCGTGGCACGGATCGACCACTTCGGCACCTACAATTGTCGGCGTCTCTACGGACGTGACACCGGCCCGTGGAGCGAACACGCGACCGGCAATGCGATCGACGTTGCTGCATTCGCGCTCGAGGACGGCCGCAGGGTCAGCGTTGTCGGCGATTGGAGCGGCACGGGACCTAAGGCAGTCTTCCTCCGCCAGATTCGCGATCGAGCTTGCTCGGTGTTCGGCACTGTCCTTTCGCCCGACTACAACGCCGCCCATGCCGACCACCTGCATTTCGATCAGGAAGCCCGCGGCTTCGGCGGAGTATGTCGGTAGGGTCCTAATGGACGAACGACGCTTGCGCCTACTGCCCAGCCCCCTAGGACAGGGCCATCAGTTTCAACAACGAGAGGAAATCATGAGCATTCGTCGCATCGAATCGGGCCCGCGAATGAGCCAGGCAGTGGTTCACAACGGCATCGCCTACCTTGCCGGACAAGTCGGTGCGCCGGGTGAAAGTGTCGCCACCCAGACCACCGCGGTCCTCGCGCAGATCGACAGGCTTCTGGCAGAGGCGGGCTCGGACAAGTCGCGCATCCTCACCGCCACCATCTGGCTCGCCGACATGGCGGACTTTGCGGAAATGAACTCGGTCTGGGACGTGTGGGTCGACAAAGACAGCCCGCCAGCCCGCGCTACCGGCGAAGCAAAGCTTGCCACGCCGGACTACAGAGTCGAGATCATCATCACTGCCGTTTGCCAGTGAGCAAGTTTGCGTGTGAGGGGCGAGTGCTCCTCACACGGCATGCCGCGCTTTACTGTCCGAAGCCTGCCTCGGCCGCAACCCGCGCGGCTTCTTTCGCTGCGGCGATGAGCGCCCCGGCTTTGTGGCGGCACTCGGCGGCTTCATAGGCAGGATCGCTGTCGGCAACGATCCCGGCACCTGCCTGGACGTGCATCACGCCGTCCTTCACCACCGCCGTCCGCAGGACGATGCAGGAGTCGACCGAGCCGTCGGGCGCGAAATAGCCGACACCGCCTGCATAGGGGCCGCGCGTCTCGGGTTCGAGCTCCGCGATGACCTGGCAGGCGCGGATCTTCGGCGCACCCGAGACCGTACCGGCAGGAAATCCCGCGAACAGCGCGTCCAGGGCGTCCTTGGAGGGATCGAGGCGGCCGACCACGTTGCTGACGATATGCATCACGTGGCTGTACCGCTCGATCGTGAAGCTGGCAGTGACCTTGACACTGTCGGCAGCGGCGACCCGACCGACGTCGTTGCGGCCGAGATCGAGCAGCATGAGGTGTTCGGCGCATTCCTTGGGATCGGCAAGGAGGCTGCGTTCCGCCTCGGCATCGTCCTCCTCGGTCTTGCCGCGCGGACGTGTGCCGGCGATGGGCCTGATGGTCACCTCGCCGTTGCGGACCCGGACCAGAATCTCGGGGCTGGAGCCGACCACGGCAAAGCCGGGCAGATCGAGGAAGTAGAGGAAGGGTGACGGGTTTACTCGCCGAAGCGCGCGATAGAGCGCGAGCGGCGGCAACGGAAACGGGCAGGTGAACCGCTGCGCCAGCACGACCTGGAAGATGTCGCCCGCGGTAATGTAATCCTTCGCCTTGAGGACCATTGCCTCATAGTCTTCCGCCGACATGACAGGATCCAGCGCCATCTCGGGCAAGCCGATGTCGCGATGGGCAGCGGGCGCGGCCGCGCTCAGCCGGGCGAGGGCGGCGTCGATCCGCTCTCCGGCGAGCTCGACAGCGTGCTGCGGATCGGTGCCGTCGGCCCAGAGCGGGGCGATGGCGAACAAGGCGTCGTTGAGCCCGTCAAACACCAGGATCAGTGTCGGCCGCGCAAACAACATGTCGGGCACCGCGAGTTCGCTTTGTGGCGCCCTCGGCAGGTTTTCGACCAGGCCGATTGTCTCGTAGCCGAAGTATCCCACCAGGCAGGCGAGGGCTGGGGGAAGGCCCTTCGGCACATCGATCCGGCAACTGTCGGCGAGCCGACGCAGTTCTACCAGGCTATCGCCCGGCAAGGGTTCGAACGCTTCGCGGTCGAACTTCCAGCTTTGGTTCACTTCGCACGAATGACCGGTAGCACGGAAGATCAGGTCCGGGTCGAGGCCAAGCAGGCTGTACCGCCCACGGACTTCGCCGCCTTCGACCGATTCCAGCAGGAAGTCCCCGCGGCCGGGCTCGATCAGTTTGAGCGCCGCGCCGACGGGCGTCTCGGTGTCGGCGACCAACTGGCGCCAGACGAGCGCCGGCTCTCCGGCGGCAAGTCGGGAACGAGCCGCCTGGGCGTTCTCGGGGAGCATGGCTGGCAAGTCGGCGGCTCAGTCGACTTGGGTGCCGGTGAGCGAGGCCACCACGGCATCGATCGCCGTCTGGTTGCGTTCCACGCCCACATCGTCCTGCGCCGCATTGACGAACTGTTCAACGTATTCCTCGGCCGTAATGCGACCCAATTGGTTCAGCGTCTGGACCAGGATCGGATCGTTGGCCGGGACGGCGCCAGCCTCGATCTTGTCGAGCTTGACGATGAACCAACCCTCGTTCTGGGGCGCTTCCAGCTTCTTCACCGTTCCGGCGGCCATGCTGAAGAACAGCGCGAGCGACGAGGGGACATTGCCGATGCGGGCCATTTCCTGACGATCGATATTCAGGGGCTGCGGCGCGGGGATAGCCCGCTTCTCCGCCGCCACCGCGGCCGCGAGATCGGTCCCCTGCGCGAGGCGCTGGAGGACACGCTCGGACGCAGCCTTGGCGGCCTTCGAGCCCTCGTCGCGACGCCACAGGGCGATTACATCAGATTTGATCTCGGCCAGCGGAGCCGTGGCCGACGGCGTGATCTCGCTGACCTCGTAGATGAGGAAGGTTTGTCCGGGAGCGATTTCAGCCAACTGCGGCTGGCCTTCCTCCATATCAAACGCCACCTTGAGCACCGGCGCGAGCGCCTGGGGCAGGGTTTCGGTTGGCTTGCCGTAAAGCCGGCCATCGGCCGTCGCCGGAGGTGTGGTGCTGAGAGTCAGGTTCAACTCCTGCGCCACTTCACCCAGGCTGCGGCCGCCTTCGAGCTCTTCCTCGATGCTGGCGGTCTTTTCGAGGAAGGCTGCGCGGCGCTGCTCTTCTGCGAGCTCCGCGGTGATTTCCGCCCGCGCCTGTTCGAGAGTCCGGCCAGCGACGTGGTCGATCTGGTCGACACGCAGCACGTACCAGCCAAGACCGCCACGGGCAGGTGCGGCAAGGGCGCCGCGTTCGGTGGCAAAGGCCGATTGGGCTACGGCGGGCGACGCCGAAGCGGCAAACTCCGCACGGGTGGATGGGCCGATGGATGCCGTGGCGAGGCCTTTCGCCCGGGCCGCGGCATCGAGAGGCTTTCCGCCCTGTACTTCGGCGACGAGAGCGTTAGCCGCCGCCTGTGTCGGAACGATCACCTGGGTGAAAGTCCGGCGCTCGGTCGGCGCGAACTTGGCCTGGTCACGCTTGAAGCGGGCGGCAATCTGCGCCTCGGTCGGCGCCGGACGGGCACCCAAGGCTTCTTCGCCGAAAGTGGCATAGCGGATCACGCGGCGTTCCGGACGCACGAAGTTATTACGATTCTCTCCGTAAAACGTCTGCAATTGCGCGTCCGTCGGATCGCCTTGCGGCGCGAAGGCGGCGCTCGGGATCAAGGCCACGGTGCCATGGCGCCGCTCGCGCAGGAGCGAGGCATACTGCTGCACGGCGCTGTGGGGCATGACGGGGCTGAAGGTGATCGGAGTGATCAATTGCCGCGCGAGCAAGCCCATCCCCAGGTCGTGGCGAACCATCGATTCGCTAAGGCCCTGCTGAGCGATGGCGGCGCGAAAAGCATTCTCATCAAAGGTTCCGCCGGCGCCCTGGAAAGCCGGAATCTGCACAATCTGGCTGTCGACGAGCCTGTCTCCCGCCCGCATGCCGTGCTTCTCACCGAACACGGCGAGGGCGGTGCGCTGCAGCAATTGCTTCAACGTCGCTTCAAGACCGCCTGCGGAGAGAAAGGTTTGCATCGTGAGGGTCGGCTGCTGCTGGCGTTCCCGCTCAAGTGCGGCCGTGAGATTTTCCTTCAGATCGGCGGAATTGATACGTTGCCCCCCAACGACGGCGACCCGGTCGCCGCCGGAAACGCCGCCAAATACGCTGGTGTTCGCCACATCGGAGCTGGCGAAGGCGAGGGCGATCAGAGCCAAAAAGCCCAAGGTAACGACGACGCCGATCTTCGATTTGAAGAAGTTGCGGAAGAACTGGAGCATGAAGAGAGGGGTTTCTCGGCTGATTGCTATGCGGGCGCAGGACCAAGGAGATAGGCCCAGCGCGTTCGAAGGGCGGCTTTATCCCGCATGCGATTTTGCCGCAACAGTCGAACGGGGGTTTCCGGCAGGTGTCAAAAGCTGTTTTGACAACTGAAGCTCGCCGGACTAGCGCGCAGCCGATTCCGGCGCCTTTCGCACCGGGAAAACTCACTTGATATCTAACAGGACCCTAGATGGCCCAGCGCCCTTATATCGTCGGCAATTGGAAGATGCATGGAACGCGAGCCATGCTGTCTGAAGCGCGCGCGATCGATCGTGCCGCGGAACGGCTCTTGAAAGTCGAAGTGGCGATCGCCCCGCCGTTCACCCTGATCCATGCTTCGCGCAAGGAAGCTTCGCTTATTGGTATCGGCGCGCAAGACTGTCACGCGGCGGAAGGCGGAGCCCACACCGGGGATATCTCCGCGGCCATGCTCAAGGATTCGGGTGCCGGATTCGTGATCGTCGGACACAGCGAGCGCCGGGCCGATCACGGAGAAACCGATGCAGCGGTCAAGGCCAAGGCGGAGGCCGCGCTGGCCGCGGGCCTGAGCGTGATTGTCTGCGTCGGCGAAACCGAAGCGCAGCGAGACAGCGGCGAGGCCGAATCCGTCGTGGCCTCTCAGCTCCAAGGATCGCTTCCAAGGGGCGAGGGCGTGGCAGATCGGATCACCGTGGCTTACGAGCCGGTCTGGGCCATCGGCACCGGGCGTACTCCGACCATCGAAGACATTGCCACTATGCACCGCTCGATTCGCGCTCGGCTCGGCGAGGCTTACGGTGAGACGGGCGCCCAGGTCCGGATTCTGTACGGCGGATCGGTGAAGCCGGAAAATGCCTCCGAAATCCTGGCGACCGAGGAAGTCGGCGGCGCCCTTGTCGGCGGCGCCAGTCTAACCGCCGAGAGCTTCGTGGGCATTATCGTCGCAGCGACCGAACGCGCCGAGTAAGTCCCGCGCTGCCCTTGCGCCCCTGTACGTGCACGCCTAAATGGCGGCGCACGCAAGATTGAGAAGTTTACATGTCGCTGTTCCTCTTCCTCACAGTTATCCAGGCGATCATCGCCGCGGCGCTCGTCGGCATCGTGCTGATGCAGCGGTCCGAAGGCGGTGGCCTCGGTATTGGTGGGGGAGGTAGCCCGGGCGGGCTGATGAACGCGCGCGGTGCAGCCGACTTTCTCACCCGCACCACCAAGTGGCTTGCGGTCCTGTTCGTGGCCCTGGCAATTGTTCTTGCGGCGCTCGCCGTCGACACGACGACCGGGCGCGATATCGATACTTCGCTCGATCGCAGCGTCACGCCGGTCCAGGACCCGCTGGCGCCGGTGACTCAAACCGGACCGGGCCTCGACCAGCCGGTCGGTGGCGCCGCGACTCCGGCCCAGACGGCGCCGGCATCGAACGATCCGCTCGCCGGCACGGCCGAGTAACTTCACTTCTCACGCCATCTTGCGGGCATTTGGCCCGTAACCTGTTAAATTCCCCCAGTCGGCCCTTGCGCCGAGTGCATGGGGGCGCTTAAGGCTCGTCTCCCATGGCGCGGTATATTTTCATCACCGGCGGCGTGGTCTCATCGCTTGGTAAGGGACTGATGGCGGCAAGCCTTGCCGCCCTCCTGCAAGCGCGCGGCTACAAGGTCCGCATTCGTAAGTTCGACCCCTATCTCAATGTCGATCCGGGCACGATGAGTCCGTATCAGCATGGCGAAGTCTATGTGACCGACGACGGGGCGGAAACCGACCTCGATCTCGGACATTACGAGCGCTTCACCGGCGTGTCGGCTCGACAGAGCGACAACGTGACCTCGGGACGCATCTACCAGCAGATCATCGCTCGCGAGCGCCGCGGGGATTATCTGGGCGCGACCGTCCAGGTCATCCCGCACGTGACCGACGCGATCAAGGAATTCGCACTGGCTGAAACCGATGATCTCGATTTCGTGCTATGCGAAATCGGCGGAACCGTCGGCGATATCGAGAGCCTGCCCTTCATCGAGGCGATCCGCCAACTGCGCAACGAGCTCGGGCGTGACAACACCTGCGTGGTGCACGTGACGCTGGTGCCTTACATATCGGCTGCCGGCGAGTTGAAAACCAAACCGACGCAGCACTCCGTCCGCGAACTTACCAGTCTGGGCGTCCAGCCCGACCTGCTGCTATGCCGCTGCGAACACCCGCTCCCGCCCGGCGAGCGGGCCAAGATCGCCTTGTTCTGCAACGTCCGGCCTGAAGCGGTGATCCAGGCGCTCGATGCCTCGAGCATCTACGCGGTACCGCTGCAGTACCACGCCGAAGGCCTCGATGCGCAGGTGCTAAGCCACTTCCATCTGGAAAGCTCAGTTCCCGATTTGTCGCGCTGGACTGACATCGTCGACCGGTTTGAGAATCCGGAAGGCGAAGTGACCATCGCGGTGGTCGGAAAGTACGTTGGCCTGCCTGACGCCTACAAGTCGCTTAACGAAGCGCTGGTCCACGGTGGAATGGCCAACCGGGTGCGGGTCAAGATCAAGTGGATCGACGCTGAAATCTTCGAGCAGGCCGATTCGGACATCGCTGCCCAGCTGGAGCCGATGCACGCCATTCTCGTGCCCGGCGGGTTCGGGACACGCGGCTCGGAGGGCAAGATCGCCAGCGTGCGATTCGCGCGGGAGCGCAACGTGCCGTTCTTCGGCATCTGCCTCGGGATGCAGATGGCGTGCATAGAGGGCGCCCGGAACACCGCAGGTATCCCCGACGCCTCATCCACAGAATTCGGCGAAACTTCCGAACCCGTCGTCGGCATCATTACCGAATGGATGAGTACCGAAGGATTGCAGACAAGGTCTGCGGAAGGCGACATGGGCGGCACTATGCGGCTTGGGGCCTATGAAGCCGTACTTGCTGGAAACAGCCACGTTTCAACCATTTACGGTGGTGCTACCAATATTTCGGAGCGGCATCGGCATAGGTACGAGGTGAACTCTGCCTACAAGGAGCCCCTCGAGAAGGGCGGGCTGGTCTTTTCGGGCATGTCGCCTGACGGTCTCTTGCCGGAGATCGTGGAAAGACCGGATCACCCCTGGTTCGTCGGGGTTCAATTCCATCCGGAACTCAAGAGCAAGCCGTTTGACCCGCACCCGCTTTTCGCCGGCTTCATTGCTGCCGCGGTGCGTCAGTCCCGTCTTGTCTAACTGTCCCGCAACGTAACATAGTTAAAAAACCGATTGCTCATCCTGCCCGATGAGGGGTAGATTGTTGAGTGGGGAAGCAGGCTGCCAAAAGGGGTTTTGGTGGCCACTATTACTTATTGGCTGCCCGCGAACCAGAACGGCCTTCAGGGCTTGGCCGTTTCTGCATGGTTTAGTCTTGCCCGTAGGTTTGGCCGTCTTTTGCGACCCGGACGGTCATTTCGAAAGGCAGGTCGGCGCCTAAGCGTCGAGGGGGCGGAAACCACTAGGTTCCGCCCCCAACTCTTTTCAATTTAAGGGATCAGGCAGCGTCGGCCTGATTGCCGTCCTTGACCACTTCCAGGTTGGGTAGTCCGCCGATAGCGATCTTCTTGGGCTTCATGGCTTCGGGCACTTCGCGCACCAAATCGATTACGAGAAGACCGTCGGCCAGGTCGGCGCGTTCGACGCGAACATAGTCGGCCAGCTCGAATCGGCGTTCGAAACCGCGGTTGGCAATACCGACATGGAGCATGTCCGCATCGGCACTCTCGTCCCGCTTGCGTCCGTGGACGACCAGCAGATTCTGCTCAGCCGTGATGTCGAGGTCTCCGGCGCGGAAGCCGGCTATCGCCAGAGTGATACGATAGCTGTCTTCGCTACGGCGTTCGATATTGAAGGGGGGATAGTTGTCGCCGGCGGTGCTGCGAGCCTGGTTCTCAAGCAAGTTAAACAGGCGGTCAAAGCCCACCGTGGAGCGGCGGTAAGGGGTAAGATCAAAACGATTCATCGAAACAAATCCTCCAAAGAGCAATTTGACTGATGGGGCCCGCTTCCGCGGCGCCCCTCTGCCGATCGCCCTCGCGGCGCGATGCGGCAGATGTTAGATACGTTTGCGTTGCCTGCGTTCAAGAGGGTGCAAGGCAGCATTGCAAGAGGTGACGTGTGAGCCAACCGAAAGTCGAAATCTACACCAAGGCGTTCTGTGGATACTGCTTCCGTGCCAAGCGCTTGCTTGAAAGCAAAGGTGTCGATTTCACCGAATACGACATCACCTTCGGCGGCGAAAAGAAGACCGAGATGATCGAGCGAAAGCCGGACGCCAGGACGGTGCCGCAGATATTCATCGATGGCCAGGCAGTCGGCGGATCGGACGATCTCGCCCAGCTTGACCGGGAAGGCAAGCTTGACGCCTTGCTTGGTCTCTAGGAACAGCTAGGCGATCCTTCCATGACCCGCATCGCGATCCTGCAAATGACCTCGGGTATCGACCCGGAGGCGAATGCCGCAACGCTCGTTCGCGCCGTGGCAGAGGCGGCCGGGGGCGGGGCGGCTATGCTGTTCACCCCGGAGATGTCGGGACTGCTGGATCGCGATCGCACGCGGGCTGCCCAGCACATCGTCAGCGAGCAGGAAAGTCCGGTGCTTGCCGCGGTCCGTTCGGCAGCCGCAGCGCATGGGATCTGGGTAGCCATCGGTTCGCTTGCCGTCGCGCGGGAGGACGGGCGGTGGGCAAACCGCTCGTTCCTGCTCGGACCGGATGGCGAAGTTGCGGCGCGCTATGACAAGATTCACATGTTTGACGTCGAACTGGCCAGTGGCGAGACGTGGCGGGAATCGGCGGCCTATGCACCGGGCGAAACCGTCGTGACCGCGGAGACCCCTGTAGGCAGGCTTGGCCTTGCGGTCTGTTACGATGTGCGCTTCCCCGCCTTGTTCGAGGCGCTTGGGCAACTTCGCTGCGACGTGATCGCGGTCCCTGCCGCCTTCACGGTTCCGACAGGCAAGGCGCACTGGCACCTCCTTCAACGGGCGAGGGCCGTAGAGGCCAGCGCCTATGTCGTTGCGGCCGCGCAGGTCGGTGAGCATGCCGATGGACGGCGCACTTATGGCCATTCGCTGGTAGTCGATCCTTGGGGAGAGATCTTGCTAGACTTGGGAGGCGACGCTCCAGGCGTCGGTTTTGCGGAGATAGATCCAAAGCGGATAAGAGAGGTCCGGCAGCAGCTTCCGAGCCTTGCCAACCGTCGCCAGTTGCCTACATCGATTTCGATATGATCGTGTTCGACCTCACATGCGACGGCGGCCATCGTTTCGAAGGCTGGTTTGGATCGTCCGAAGATTTTTCCGGCCAGACGGCCCGCGGCCTCGTCACGTGCCCGCAATGTGGATCCGCCGCTGTCGAGAAGGCACCAATGGCACCCGCAGTGCCGAAAAAAGGCAACCAGCAGGCGGCTGAGCAGAACGGAGCGAAGAAGGTGCTGACACACGGCCCGCTTCCTGCGGAAGTCACCGAAGCGCTGGGCAAGCTTGCCGAGGCCCAGGCCCAGGCGCTCGCCAGTTCGCGCTGGGTTGGCGATGGCTTTGCGGAACACTCACGCGCCATGCATTATGGTGAGCGCGATGCGGAGGCCATTCACGGCCGTGCCTCTGCGGAAGAGGCGAGGGCGCTGATCGACGAAGGGATTCCGGTAGCGCCGCTGCCCTTCCCGGTTGCTCCGCCCGAAGAACTGAACTGATTTCTGGACATTGCCATGCCACGCCTGGCCACCTAAACGGTCTCCGCGTGCGCCCGTAGCTCAGCAGGATAGAGCATCAGATTCCTAATCTGGGGGCCACAGGTTCGAATCCTGTCGGGCGCACCATTTTTCAAGCATTTAAACCGGCCTTGTACTCAAGAAAATTCTTGGGGTAACGCCGGGGTAACGCTGATGCAGCGTAAGTGGGCGTTCCTTCCACGCTCGGTGCGGGCGCCGCCTAGAATGTCGGCTTTTGGGAGTTGAGCGATTTGCCGGGAATGACTGCGAAGGGTGGAAAGCGGACACTCCTTCGCCCCGGCCCTTTCCGACGTTAAAGCAGCCGCAACCTCTCTGGAAACTCCCGCACGGCGTCCGCTAGAATTTCTCGATATATCTCTCGGTCCCGTGCGGTGAGGCCGGACAGGTCCTCGTTCAATATCTCGATGAGAATGTCGCTGGTCTCCAGCCTGCCCAGAAGCATATCGTTGAATGCATCCCAGCCATTGAACGAGCTATATCCCAAGTATGCCGTGTCAGTGATGCGGCTGAAAAGATCGTCCCTTGTCCTCACAGACGAGTCAATCGTGACGACGTAACGTTCCTTCGGGATGGCCATTGCCCGTTTTGACGCGCCCGATGAATGTCTGCAATGGGTCGTTTGGAGACGGTCCGCTTTGGAGTGGGTGCCGGATTGCACTTTTGCCGGTCGGGATGACTTACATGGGTGGAAAGCGTACATTGGACCACGCTTAAACACCTAGAGCCATTCGCACGGACAGGTAGAGAACCACGCGATCAACCCTGCATACGTGGCGATGCACGCCCAATACCAAACTGGATCACCGTCCCGAGAATAGGAACCCAGCTTTACCCGGACGACGCCATTCCGAAGCCCATCAAAGATGAACCACGCGCAGACGGCGGGAACGAGGCACCAGATTGCGATGGCTAAGCTGCCGACGATTATATCAAACACATTCAGCAATGTGCGCCACCAAGGAAGCGGCCGCAATGGGTCGCTAGCCGACTGTCCGCAAACGGATCAGCGATTTGCAGGCATTGGCCGCGCTGAACGGCTAAGACGGGTGGAAAGCGGACGTCGATCTCTAGCTGTGTGCCAGCGACCGAAGGCGTGAAAGGTAGCCCGAGGTTACTTCGCTCCAAGGTCTCGTTTGGCCGCAAGTATGTCGGACGTACATCGCACCACGGGCGGCGGTCCCCCTCGCCGCCGACGGTCGGTAGTAGGTGAAGAAGAGAAGGTATTCTTCACCAAGATCCACTCCGTATCTACCGCTGCTCACCTCCTCAAAGAGGTTGATAGTCGGCCCAGGCTTCCCTTTGAAGATTTCAACCACCTTCACGCGGTGGAGTGTGACTGGAGAATAGTCCCCCCACTGTGCGCGAAACGCTGGACTGGGTTCGTCGTCCGCGACCCGCATTTCAGCGACGACGCGAGCGCGCACAACGACGTCAGCTTGGGAATAATCTTGTTCCATGGTTGCAGAAGAGCACACCGCCAAGGCTGGCTGTCCGACGGAGCAAAGGCCAAAAGCCAATAGGATCGCGGTTCGTCGCACGATCTGATTTTGTCTCGAACCGCCAATGTCCGCAATGGGTCGCGAGCCGCCTGTCCGCAAACGGATGATCCGATTTTCAGCGCTCAAGCACTCTGAACGGCGATGTCGGGGGTTGGCGGACATTAGCCGCAGCTATAATTGGCAGGCGAACTGAGCTGGAATTAGAGCCCGCCCCTGTCTCATCAATCTAATTGGCCTACCAATTGCACACCCACGCACGGCAAGCGGCGTAGCTAATATCCGATACTCGCGCCCGTTAGAGGTACGAACAAACACCAGCGGACGATCACCAGTCTCCGTCGCGTAAGTGCCAAAGCGGGTTACGATCCCCGTCTCAATCGTTGTTGGACCGCTTCTGACGTAAAATACTAAGAGGGCGAGAATCCCGAACAGGGCGATCAACAACACCGGCATTGACCATGTCGAACCACGAAGAAGTGAAGCGCCCGCCACCTTGACATCATACCATACTCAGGAATGTCCGCTATGGGTCGTTTGCAGACGATCCGCTGACGGCCAATGTGGACTAAGTCACGACCGGGCGTCATTGCCCTATGCCCTTCAAGAATTCCGACTTCTCAAATCTCTCGCCTCGATGAGCGAGCAGTATCTGGGAACCGGCAACGCCGACTATCCTGACCACCAATTCATAAATGCTGGGGAAGATGTGGCCGAAGCCTCGCGGCCTACGGCCTAGTCGAGCGGACTGGCCGAGGCGGGGAGTGGACCTGTGAAGGCAAGGTGTTGCTCAACTCAACCATCGGAAACGGTTATGTCCCCCAGGTTCAGGTTGGCGATGAACGGATGCAGTTGAGGTTTGGCAGACTATCTAAGGCGAAAGCAATCGCAATGTGGCTATCAGATCGGCACGTCACCGAACTGACCCCATTTTACCGCGCGCCCTGCCGGATTGGCGCCATCGAAAATCCACCAGGTGCCGGTACTCGGCCGCCACACCGCGAAGTCAGTCTTCCCATCGCCATCGTAGTCACCGGGCACCGGGACGTCGCCGGCCTGGCCCCACTGTTGACTGCGGGTGGCGCCAGTCTGACTATCCATGATCCACCAAGTTCCGGTGCTCGGACGCCAAACCGCGAAATCGATCCTGCCGTCGCCGATGTAATCGCCTGGTACGGGGATATCGTCAGCCTGGCCCCACTGTTGACTGCGCGTAGCGCCGGTCTGGCTATCGATTATCCACCAGGTACCGGTGCTGGGCCGCCACACGGCAAGGTCTGTCTTGCCATCGCCGTCGTAGTCACGAGGCACAGGTATATCTCCGGCCTGGCCCCACTGCTGGGTGCGGGTGGTGCTGGTCCGGCTATCGATGATCCACCAGGTGCCGGTACTCGGCCGCCACACCGCGAAGTCCGTTTTGCCATCGCCGTCGTAGTCGCCCGGCACGGGTACATCGGTGGCCTCACCCCACTGTTGATTTCGCAAAGCCGGAGGCGCGGCAATTGTCGCGATGCCGATGGTGCCCGTGCTTCTTGCGGGGAACCGGCCTCGTCCCGGTCGCAAGCGGCCGGCTCCGAACGTAGGCCTCGTTGGAGCGGTGGGTGCGCTGGGCGCCACGATCCACATGCCGGTGCGTGGCCGCCACACCGCCAGATCGATCTTGCCGTCGCCATCATAGTCGCCTGGCACGGGAATATCGCCCGCTTCTCCCAGGACTTCCGAGCGCTCGCCATCCCCTGCGGCGTTGAGGATTACCCAATTGCCCGTACCTGGACGCCAAATGGCAAGATTGGTTCTGCCGTCACCGTCAAAGTCGGCTGTGGGCACCATCGTTGGTGGTTCGGACAGGCCGCAACGGCGAGTGAAGTTGCTGTCGAAGGTCTTCAACAGGCCGCCGCGTGTCAGCTCCCAGCGAACCCTGCGCCATGTGTCCAGGCGGCGGTATTTGAGTGCGACATCCTGGGCGTTGAGTTCGGAGTTCATACCCCAATGCTGCACGCCACCCCGCCGTCTCCCCGCCTGCTCGATCAAGGAAAGCAGCGCGGGAGTATCGGCCCAGCCGATACCGGGGAGCTCGGGTCTGCGGTAAGCAGCAGCAAACTCGACCGAGCAACTGAGATCGGCTTCGTGCTGCGGTGACAGATAAGCTTGGGAGCGCCCCTGAAACCGCAACGATATCCAACCAAGGTAAGACCACGGCTGCGGCGTGCTGTCGTAATAGGCAGCCCGAATGATCTCGAGCGCGTCGTCGACAAAGTCGAGGTAGGCCGTGCTGCTTGCGTCAAAGATGACTTCGAGACCTATACCTCTCACACCGCCAGGATCGGATCCACCGGCATGTGAAGAGGCGAGGCCGCGCCAGGTGCCGGGGGCCTGCTGCTTCTCCGTGATGTCGATAATGAACTCATCGACCGTCCTTCGGTCAGCGCGCCAGGTGGAGAATATCGCCGGAGTCAGATCTCTCACCACCCAGGCCATGTCCGCCCCGGCGGGTTTAGGGACGGTTGCAATGTCACGTCGTCTGGTCGTCAGAAAACAATCGCGCTCGCCACCTGCAGACGGGTAGGGCGTAATGACAATCTGCACCCCTTGGCGATTGGTTCTCAGTGGGTTGGTCGCATCGTTCGCCAACAGTCGTGGCCGCATGGCCGCCCAGTCGAACTGCTCGCGCGTCTCCACCCAATCGTATTGGTCGTCGAGCTCGATGACGAGGGAGTAGATGATCCCGAGGCTGCCTACAGATACCAGGACCGAATAGAACCAGTCGTCATCATAGTGGATGTCTTCGTCCCGCATGCCGAGCGCTGCGCGAAGGGCGGTTCGATCGGTGATGGTCCTGTTAGCGGGCTCGATCCAATGCTGGCTGCCGCCAGGCCCCACAAGGTGAATTGCGCGAACCATGTCTGGCACGGGCCCAAGCGTCGGATCCATGCCGTGTACGCTCGTAGAAATCGCTCCGGCCAGCGACTGACCCGTAGATCCGCCAAGGGTCTTGGGCTCCCAACCGAGGTCTCTGAGTTCCGCCACCAGCTTGTCGAGCTTGATGCCTGCTTCGACATGCAGCAGGCGCATACCGGCGCCGGCTGGATTGAGGCTTGTCGCGAGCACGTCCGTCAGCACGCCACCGAGGCGGTCCGTTTCCACGACATAGCCTGAACTCATCGCAACGTCTGAGCTCGACCAACTCGTGCCTACCGCGCGAACGCCGACGTTTTGCTGCTCAGCGCGCCTGACGATGTCGACCAGTTCCGCCAGCGTATCGGGTCTCACGACGCCTGGAGGTGCTTGCTTTTCGAAAGTCGTCGGCCAGTTTTCCCAGCGTTGGTCCTTGCTGTTCTCGGCGCCATCTCCTCCTGGCCAGTGCATCAGGGTGTTGCCGGCGCCGGTAACGAACGCATCGAGCCGATGGTGTGCCCGGGCGACCGCGCTGACGTCGCCCGCCGGAATGTTCTCCCCGCGAATAGCGGGCCCAAACCAATGGCTGCCATCCCACTGCCAGTGCGCCAACCCCCGGTCGCCGGCGACGGCAAAGATGTCGAGCCGATTGGCGGCGTGAGACACGGCGCTAACGGTTCCTTGCGCCAGAATGCCGCCCAGCTCTTCGGGCGCAGAAAAAGCGCCGTTGTTGCCATACCAGTGCATCAGGGGGCTGTTCGGCAGTCGTGACGCCGCGAAGACGTCGACGCGGCCGGGCCCCCAGGAGACTGCGCTCACTCCCTCGGCTGAAAGGTCGCCCCCCAGGTCTTCAAGGGTCCAGGGCGTCGCACCCTGTTTGGACCAGTGCCAGAGATGGCGGTTTGACCCGGCGGCGAACACGTCCAGCCACCCTGGAGAGGGCGATACAGCCGCGATCCGAACCGCCGACAGGCTGGCAGTATCGGGGAGGCGCTGTGGTCCGGCCCAGATCACTCCATTCCAGTGCCACCACCAGGGCGCCCTGTCGTTGCCAACCGCCAGTACGTCAATGTCGTTGGGTGCGGCCGCCACGGCCGCCACCGGAATAGCCGGGATGCTCGTGCCACCCGGCAAGGGCGCGCCGATGGTCCACGCCGTTCCATTGCCCCTCCACCAGACCGGAAGACGTGAGCGCGCGTCCACGGCGAAGACTTCCGCACGTCCGGGACCGGAGGCAATCGCACAGAGTCCCTTAGCGGGGATCGACCCGTTCGGCGGAAGCGGGAAGGGTGCCAGCATCGTCTCTCCGACGAGCGACCAGCACCACACCGTGCCTCCCGCTGCGACGGCGAATGTGTCAACTCTGTCGGGTGCGGCCGAACACGTGCTGGGCGGTCCGGCAAGGCCGCCTCCAGGGAGTGAATAGGTCTTCATGCCACCACTCTCTTCCGGTCTTACATCGCTGCGTTTGCCCAACCGAGCATCTTCCACCCGGCAGGAGTGCTGATAAACAATCGCGTGTTGTGGAATCGCGGCCTTGTGCCATCGGCCCGAACCAGGGTGACGATGCAGGTCACGACGGCGCGATCGCCGTAGAGTTGAACGGACTCGATTTCGGTTTCCCGTTCTTCGCTCCGGGCAACTGCCGCGAGGTAGCCCCCTCGATCGACCACCACGCCGTTGGCCCGTCTGAATGCGAGTTGTCCAGCGACCGCACTCTCCAGAAAGACGCTATCGCCTTTCGTCTCGGCCAGGCCGATATCGGCGTTCAGCTGTATCAGCGTTGTGAGATCGTCCGCCATCGATCAGCAACTCCGCTCTCTAGGTGAAGAAGCAGGCCGCGAATTCTGTTGCAGGACTAATAGGGGTGCGATTCAAAACGATCGCGCACTCGAAGGTACACCATTCGCGATGAAGTTCAATTGGAACGCCTGAATTGGAGGTCGACGACGGCTTACCTAATGAGTCGACTGTCGCGTTCCTACAAGTTGTCCGAAGGCGACATGCGTAGAACTGTGTCGGGGCCTATCGACACGTCGGAGGGCACGACATGGCGGAAAACACTAATCAATTCGGATCCGCGCTGCTGGCCCTGACGACGCTGAGACCACCCGATCTCAGGCGCGGCGAAAATTTGGTCCATTTCGAACTCGAGCTTCCCGAGGCGGTCGCTGAACAAGCGAAACTTGCCGACAACGGTCAGCGCGATCCCCTCGGTCCCAAAGAAGCTGCGACGCTGTTATGGAAGTCGCCCGTTGCAGCCCAGCTTGACGGGCGGACCAATGCCTGGCGCGACATCACCGGCGTATCCTTGCTCCTTCCTGCGATCGGGCGATTGGCATCGACGGACGAAGCCGGCTGGCCGAACGATCAATCGGAATTGCAGCAGCTGACAAGCGATCTTGCGGGTCAGGCATGGGCCTCGATCCGTTCGACTCTCATCGACAGCGATTGTCTGGCAAAGCTCAACGACGTCGTGCTGATCTTCAAGTACGCGGCGGTCGGGCAGACGCGATCGATCCGAACTGCCGCGGATCTCTATCGCTTCGCGCGGACTCTACTTGCCAACGATGGACCGACGACCCGCCAGGACATGGTGTTGTGGCTCACAGCGCCCCTGGTCGTTCCAGGGGTCATGACCAGGCTGCCTGGCCCCCGAGGCCCGAAGAAGCCGCCGGAGCCGTCAACGCACCCCCATCCACCCCATTTCGTGGCCACAGATGTGGTGGCCGCCGCCACGCCAGACATGCTTGCGAGACTGCATTCCGAACTAGATGCCAGAGAGGACGCAACGGATGCGGCCCGTGTGCGCGAAATGTTGCACTCCGCTGGCGTAACCGATCGCAATCTATTGTCTCGCGTGTCAGCTACAATTTCAGGATCCGACGCCTCTAATGTCTCGGAGCGAAGCAGGATTGCAGCGCCGCGCAAGCGCTCCCGGATTGTGAGCCTCCATCTTTTCGGCGCACCTGTCCTGCTCGACATCGGCGCAGCAGAGCACCGTACCGCCGCGTTGCGAAGCGCGCTTGCCCGGAAAGTGGCAGCAGTGCTTCCAGAGGACCTTCGCGACAGGCTACTAAGTTCGGGCGTCGCCCTAGAAGAACTGGACACCTGGCCGGGTGTACTCAGTGCCGCTACGGCCTCTCCAAGTTATCTCGAGCCAGTGGGGCGGAACGACTTGCTTCTGGTTCGCCAGACTACGACCGGGTACCGTCGCACCGAAATTGCCTACGTCGAAAATGTGATGGTCGGAGAGGAACGCGGCCGCAATCACACCGAGCGCAGCCTGAGCAGACAGGAGTTCTTCGAAGAGGTTGAACAGGAGACCGAGGAGACTCGCGATCTCCAGGTAACCGACAAAGCCGAACTCAGCCGCGAGGTCAGCAATGTCGTTCAGGAGAATCTCAAGGCCGAGGGGAATGTCCAAATTACCAGTCGCGGACCAACGACGGTTGTCGCCTCTGTCTCGGGCTCTGCGCAGCGATCCACCGAAGAAGCGGCCAAGGCGGCAGAACAATACTCCCGCGAGACCATCGAAAGGGCGGTCAAGCGGACCCTTCAACGCGTGGTTCGGCAGACGAGATCGATATACGAACGCGAGATTACCGAGGATAACAAGCACGGCTTCAAGGTTGACGGGAACGCGACCGATCATGTCTCCGGGGTCTACCAGTACCTTGAGAGAGTTAGTCGCGCGAAGATCTTCTGGTACGGCGAACGCGAACTCTATGACATCCTGATCCCGGAGCCGGCTGCTCTCATGTGGCATTTCGCGATCCAGCGGCGCGAAATCCAGATTCCAATCGAAGCGCCGGACGCGGACCTCTTCGCATCTCTGACGTTGGCCAATATCGCCGACAACAGGGAAGCGATTATTCGGGCCTTTCGTGTCACGGACATGCCGCCTACCCTTGTCGAAGAGCGGACCGTTTCGGACACGTTCTCGGGGACTGGCGGCGGCGACAGCGGCAAATATGCCGGGGGCAAGGAACTCCAGATCCCCGATGGCTACGTGATGGTCAGCGCCAGCGTTGGAATCTCGGTCGAAATTGAAGACCCGATGGTTCCGAATGGCGGGTTCTCGCTTGGCGGCGACGTCCAGCAGTGGACGATCGCGACGACGGGCAATCAGGGCCAGGCTTCTTTGCAGTTCGACTTTTCAGGAAACCCGCGGCCAGGACCCACGGTCGCCTACGCGGTCAACGCGGACAACTTCACAAGTTTTGGCGGCACAATCTCGGTCAAGCTCAAGCTGACCGATCAGGCTCGCGAACAATGGGCCATCAACGCCTATTCCAAAGTCGCCGACCGCTTTGAATCCCTAAGGCGCGAGTATGCAACCGCCGTAATCCAGGCCTCAGCCAACCAGCCTCAAAGTGAAGTCAATCTCCCCGACGGGAGCCGCTCGTGGTTGGAGCGGGTGGTGCGAAGTGAACTTCAACGCTCGTCGATCGACGTGATGCGGAATCGGCCCGTCGACTACGATCTGGTTGCCGACTATCCGTCCGTGAACGAAGACGGGACGCTCGACGCGCATCCGATAGTCGACCTGGCCGCCCTGGCGTCGGCGGCGCCCGAGGTGCGGTTTCTCCAGCAAGCCTTCGAATGGGAGCATCTCGGCTGGGTGCTCTACCCGTATTTCTGGGGCCGGAGGAGCGAATGGAGCAAGACGGTAGTCGTCGCTCATCCCGATCCGGACTTTTCGGCTTTCCTCAACGCCGGCGCCGCCCGCGTCCAAATCCCCGTAAGGCCGGGCTTCGAAGCGATGGTCAAACACTTCATGGAAACAGGCGAAGTCTATGAAGGCGAAGGCCTGCCGAAAATGGGGGACCCGGGCTACGTCACCTTCATCGACGAGCAGCTAACCTCCCTAGGGGCGCCCGGCGAAGAAATTCAGTGGCCGCCCGACAATCCGCGGGAATGGGACATCGTAGCGCCGACCTCCCTGCTCCTGCTGCGCGGCCGGGAGGAAACGCGGCTGCCAGCTTGGGATCCGGCGAACGGGCAAGAACTCAATCCGCCCTGATGGCCAAGCCAGAAGATTTCTTCCTTCCTGAAAAAACGGGAGCCTTCGACGAAGTCCGAGGTCCGCAGCGAAGCGCCACCGCGCTCTTCCCAATCATCGACGGTGAACCGATCTTTGCCGATCAGGAGAGGACGATTTTCGCTGCGACGAAATCGGTGCTTCTCGCATCCTGGGCGTTCAATCCGCACCTGCCTATTAGCGATAAGACTCTTCGTAAGAGCTTTTTCCGATGGGGAGATTTGCTCGTCCACATGGCTGGCAAAAAGAAGGTGTCGGTTCACATCCTGACAAGCGACTTTGACCCCATTTTCCAGTTCGACAAACATCTGGCAGCTTGGCTAGCCTTTTCCGAACTTGCCGTTGGCGTGGATCGGCTCAGAATTCCTGAAGAAAAGTTCCAGATGGTCATCGGCCGGCATGACGCCGATTGGTCCCCAAACCCGCTCCTGAACACCTTTCTCCGATCGCGCTACGACGCTGTTCTAGCGGCGATCAACGATCCAAAGACTGCAAGCGCCGTCAGGTTGCTTCCAGGCCTTTGGGACAGGATCCAGTTCAAGGGGGGCGCTGCCGAATGGATCGATCCTACGACCATCGCGCCGATCCTTGTTGGGAGCCTTCACCAGAAGCTCCTCATCGTCGACGAGCGGATCGCCTATGTTTCGGGTATCAATCACGTAGGGGTGAATCGCGACAATCGTGCCCATACCCTGCTTCGCGATACCAAGAAGTGGCACGACGGTTCGGTGCGAGTGACGGGGGAGATTCTCGACGATATCGTCAATTCCGCCTATGCCACTTGGAACGATCAGCGGATCAAGGCGGCGACTTTCCTCGACAAGGCCAACAAAGCGCAGCCGCGCCTTGCCATCCCGGCTCGAAAGACCCTCGATCTGGTCCCGGCGAGTTCCGCCAAGCCAGCAAAGACCTCGACGAAATCCAAGCCCAAACCGGCGGGGCCGATACCCTGCCAGGCCTGGCGGACCATGAGCCGGAAGATTAACTCGAGCGATCAGCCTGATACGAGCGTCGCCGACATCGTCGAAGGTCATGTCAACGCGATCAAACAGGCCGAAAAGTTCATCTATCTCGAAAACCAGTACCTGCGCGACGGGCGCATAGGTCAGGCACTCATCGACAAGCTGACGGCCGCCAAGGACTTGAACCTCATCGTAGTCCTGCCTGCCGTTTCCGAGGAGATGATGGGGGCGGCAGACCCGATAAGCCTGACCGGGGTTGCACTCCAGTTCGAGATCATCAGGCAGCTCGAGGCCTTCGGCAATAGGTTCGGCGCGTTTGGTCTCTTTGCGCCGATCGCGCCTCCCAAGAAGGGAGAGCCCTTCAAGGATGTGATCTACGTCCACAACAAGGTGATGATTGTAGATGACGTCTTCGCCACGATGGGCAGCGCCAACTTGAACGAGCGGGGCACGAAGCTTGACTTCGAGCTCAATCTTGCTTGGCACTCGCCCAAAATCGTCAAGGCGCTTCGCGCATCGCTCTGGAAGGAGATTTTGGGCTCCGGGGTCGATTTTTCAGGGTGGAAGCCAGCGGTGTTTGCCAAGAGTTGGGGCGACCTTGCAGCCAAGAATGCGGCGAGGCCCCCGACCAAACGCAAGGGATTCCTCATGCCCTTGGTCAACCGGCAGGGTGCTAACTTACCGCTCGTTCCAAATTGGCTCGCTCAATCCGGTGGATCGACCACGCAGGGTGTGATCGTCGGATAAACTGCTTCTGCAGCAAAATAGTCACAAATTCGAATGTGTTCGAGCCAACCAAATTTCTTGCACTTTGTTAGTCCGCAGAATTAAGTCCATAAAAATGCCCAATGTATTTTTAGTTAGTTTAGTCAACTATAACCTGGGTTAAAGAGTTGATTTAATCTAGATTAAATCATTGCAAAACAAATATAGCCGCGTCTCTAATTTATTAAGACAAGCGGTTTGCGTTCCAGTACATACGTCTAGCGACCCGGAGGGCTCGAAGCAGCAGTGTAACGAGTTCAACGTCTAAGGGCGGCCCTCTAAAGGGGCCGCCCTCTTTTTAGATCTTGGGGTTGTCGGCAAAGCCGAGAACGCTGTGCGGGAGGACGACGAGGAGCAGGGCGGTTTCGTGTGATGGCAGGAGACGTAACTGTCCTTACCCTATGGCCGCATGGGACGTTGCCAAACGCTTCGCTCGAACTTTCGTCACCTCGTCGGCTAACCGAGCTAGCCCTTCCAATGTGTGGGCTGAGGTAAGGTATTTTTCGCGCACGTTTTCGAGGACCACGTTTACGGCCTCCATCCGCGCCGCCGCTGCCAGGCGCAGATAATCTGCGGGGGTCTCCTTCATCTGCTTTGCCTCAGCCGACGAGCGCGCTTCGCTTCCGTTATGGCGTAGGCGAGGTTCGTGTAGTTATAGCCCCCGACCGCGTAGTAGGCGACCGAGGTGCTACTGATCTCCGGCTTATCAAGGGACACCGGCTCGGCGAGTTCAGTTCTGCATTTCGAATTCATGACCGGCCCTCTCTAACTGATAGGCCAAAGGGCGCTGCAAATTTCAAGGAGACGGGCGCGGCGTAGCGCTTCAGTACGGCCACCGCCTCTCGGCACTTCTCCTCGCTGGGATAGCCCCCGGCCTCGACAAGGATTTGCCCAGCCTTGTCCAGTAGTCGCCAGCGCCAATCTCCCCCGGAGAACTGGGTCGCCGTGAGCCGGACCTGGTCCGCGCGGTAGACCTCGAAACGGCATGCCGCGCCGTCGGAAATGTTCGGCTCATCGGCTTCGATGGGCGTACGAGAATGGTCGTTCATGAGAATCTCCTCGCCGAGCAAGGGGCGGTCATGCGCCGTTGCACGTGCGCGGCTAGCGAAACGATCGCGTTGCACGCTGCCTGGGTGAGTCTGCCTCATGCCAGGTATCCTTGCTGGTGCCGCACGGGACCGGCGAGAGATCGGTTATCAATCGCAGCTAGCGCGTCCCAGGAAGGAGCGCCGGATGCGCCCATTGACCGCTGCATGCAGCCGATCCGGCCTGCGATGTGAGAGGCGCTCACCTCGTGCTCATGGCGCAGTTCTGCGGAACTTGCCCGTCCGGCCTTGATCAAGAGTATCTGGTGATCGAAATAAAGCTGATTGAGATCCACGGCATCCTCCTCTTCGTAGCGGGAGCACATCGGATCTCTCAGTCACGGGCGCCTACGGGGCATCGGCTCGTGATAAAATATATATATTGTATATTCCCAGAATTTCAAGGACAGGGCGGTCATATAGTAGAATAGAGTCATATATATTATTTTGATCTTATATTTTAAGTATCCATTGCAATCACAATTCGGCAAGCCATATCTGGATCATCGGCGGCAATTTTTCTAGCGCTGTCGGCTGAGAGACATTGAGCTCCCGCTATCGAGGAGCGTCCATCATGTCACAATTCACCCATCCGAATGCCGCCTCCCACAATTGGGAGAACGAAGGTGGCAGCGTGGGCCCCGAGTCCTATGCTGGTTCCTTAGGGGTGGTGCGGGTGCTCACCGAGACCTTCAAGGTAGGAGGCTACACCTACACCAATCTGGCGGATGCCGTCGCACAGGCCCGGCGCATTCAAGCGCCGAGAATTGGACGATGAGCCTGCGCGAGGGTCAGGGCCCTGCCTACTTCGGAGTGCTGCTGCCGCTCGCGGGCATTTTGCTGCTCATTTGGTGGATGGTAAACTGATGCGCCGCTTGGGACCTTCTCCGCGCCCTAAGGTCCCATATCGGATGCCGAAGGGTGGAGCAGGGGGCTTTCATTGGCCGGAAACCCTATCGCGGCCGCCACGCGGTCATTCCAGCCGTAAGGATCGGCCCGAATGACGGGCTCGCCGGTATCGTCGAATAGCACCGTCTGGTAGAATAGCCTGACCGGAATCTCGCGAGGCAGTGGGACAAAACTCTCTTTGCCGGTCCTACGTGCCTTCTGCCATTCGTCGAGGATACCTTCGTCTCGCGCGAGCATCGTGGCAAACCCTACAGCGTCCTCAACGCGGACGCAGCCATGGCTGCGCTGACGTTGGGCTTCCTTGAACAGCTGCTTGGCGGGAGTGTCGTGAAGGTAGATCTCATGCTCGTTCTTCATGTCGAACTTGACGAGCCCCAAGGAGTTGCGCGGCCCTGGC
The DNA here is from genome assembly GCF_018599195.1 of Croceibacterium selenioxidans. Classification (GTDB taxonomy): domain Bacteria; phylum Pseudomonadota; class Alphaproteobacteria; order Sphingomonadales; family Sphingomonadaceae; genus Croceibacterium_A; species Croceibacterium_A selenioxidans. Next base: position 961,126 of record NZ_JAHFVK010000001.1, read on the forward strand.
TGTTGAACGATCCAGCCGTCCTTCCAGGTCATATTGTTGCGGCGGAGATAGCCGGCACCCTTGCCCTCGATCTCCTTGTTCTGGATCGAACGCGGCACCGTCCAGGTGGGATTGGCGACTAGCCGATGGATAGGCGATCCCAGCTGCGGCGTCTCCGCGTCGGGTTTGCCGACCACGACCTTGCGCATGTCCGCGACCTTGCCATCGCGCCAGTAGGTTAGCCTGGCGGAGGCGAGGTTGACGTCGATGCGAGTGGGCGGCGCATTCTCGTCTAGCCAGCGCATGCGCTCCATCGCAACCGCAAGGGCTCGAGCACGTTCGGCGTCCGACAGGTTGAGAATTTCCAGCGCCTCCTTGCCAATGACGCCGTCCGGCTTGATGCCATAGTCGGCCTGCATGTGTTTGACGGCCCGCACTATCGCCGGGCTGTAGCCGTCTCCTTGGGCGGAGGAGGGATCGAGATAATCGGATGCGACGAGTTGGCGAGCGATCGCCGGTACACGCGGATCAGTCGCGCCTGGTTTTAGCGGCACGGCCGTATTGGGGATGTCAGCTCCCGCGGCCTCACTTTGATTTCGCAGCGCAAGGTACGCTCGTGACAGCCGGGTGTAGTTGACGTCTCGGGGTGCAAGGCCGTCGAGCCACTCGCCGAGCTTATCTTTCCTCAAGGCCTCCGCCAGTCCGCGGTGCAGGTCGGGGCTTGGGCCTGGGACCGTGTAGATCGTAAACAGCTTGGCAGGATCGGACGCCCCTTGAGCAACTGCCTTCGCATAGCGAAGGGCGCTTCGTGTGAGAGCTTCCTGGCCGGCTGCTGTGTCAGGCTGACCTTCCACCTCGAAGTGTAACCGATCCAGCGCATGAACGGCCCGGCGATCAATGGCTTGTCGCAATTGCTTTACCGAGGCCTCGCTCCAACGCGCTTGTTGGGCCGCCTCATCGGTATCTTGTCGGTCGGAGTCACCGGAAAGAATTCCGCAGCCCGATAATGAAAGTGATATGGCCAGAAAGCAGCAGGCAAACGGACTTCTATGCACCGAGATCTCCTTGCAGGACGAATGTTCCAAATCCTGGAAGACGCCTTTGGCTCCCGGTCGATTTGGTTTGGAAGAAGAGTGCCACTCCCACAAAAAGCACAACGCACCGCGGTGCATTTTGGCCATCAGTGCACCGGCCGGCCCGGGATTCAGGAATGATCGAGCTCAATATAGCGTCGCAATTCCCGTAATAAGGAAAAATCTATAAAGCGACGCAATGAATAATAGACAAACGACAAGTGTTCGTCATCTATGAGGCGGCGGGTTTAAGAAAATTAGTTGTAAATAATAATCTCCTTTATAGGAACAAATTGGGCGTCAGGTGGTTTTCGTGATGAGAAGTCGGCTTCCGCTTGCTTCAGGAGTTTCCATCATGCGTAGGTTAATATTCATGGCGGGCATCGCCACGGCCGCTCTCGTGCCGTCGATCGCCAGCGCCGAGACGCGATCCCACACCGCTTGCGAACAGCAGAGTTCGACCCGTGCCATTGCCACTGTGGCCGGCGCGGGGGCCGGAGGCGTGCTTGGCAATGTTGTCGCGGGGCAAGGTGACAAAACACTGGGCACGATCATCGGGGCGGTCGGGGGCGCGATAGTGGGCAACCAGATTGCCAAGTCCGGACGCGACTGCGACGATGCCTTTGGCTATTACGACAATGACAATCGCTGGCACGCGACGGGCGTCAGTTCGTCGGCTGCCAAGGGCTATTACGACCGTGACGGTAGCTGGATGGATGGTCCACCCAATGGCCGCTATGGCGATGACAATCGCTGGATCTCGAATTCGGGTTCCAACCGGAATGTCGGTTCTTACAATTCGCAGGGTGACTGGGTCCCGGCGTCGGCCAATGGCTATTTCGACCGCAACAACCAATGGGTGGGCGGTTCGAACAGCGGCCATTATGACGATCGAGGCCGCTGGGTGGACGGCAGCACTGCCGCCCAGCCAAACCGCCGCGACGATGCTTACGGCTATTACGACAACCAGGGCATGTGGCATGCCAGTTCGGTCAGTCCAGGCCGAGCGACCGGCTATTATGACCGGGACAACAACTGGGTCCAGGGTACGCCCAACGGCTATTATGACGAACGCCGCAACTGGATCCCGCAAAGGGAAGATGGTTCCGCGAGCGGGAGCTACGATAGTCAGAACCGCTGGATCCCGTCATCGTCCAACGGCTATTACGATACCAGTGGGAAATGGGTCGCGGGTACGGCCAGCGGCTATTACAATCAGCGCGGGCGCTGGGTCGCAGGGGCGACTGTTGGCCACTACGATGCTAACGGCCGCTGGATGGCAGGCCAGGCGAGCGGACGGCGTGATCAAAACGGCGCCTGGATCGCCGATCCCCAGCCGGGCTACTACGATACCAACGGACGATGGCACGCAGGGACGACGTCGGGCTACTACGACAGTCGCGGACGCTGGGTCTCCACTATGCCTGGCGAGCCTGGCGGCAGCTACACGGCGGACCGTCCCCAAGTGCTGGCGCAGCTCTCTCAGCTCGATCAGAATGTCATCGACGCCCGGACCCAGCGGACATTGAGCAGTCGAGAGGCCTACAGTCTGCAGCGAGAGCTGAGATCCATTCGGAACAGTGAGCAGAATATGCAGCATGACCGAATGGGCAACCTATCTGCCCGCAACGAAGCTCAGTTGCAGGCGAGGATCGATCGGCTGAACAGTCGCTTGCAGGTGAACCTTCAGTAATCGGTGATCTTCAGGGAGAGGGGACAGGGAGAGGGGGCAATCCGCCGCCTCTCCCTTCCTTTGTCCCGGCGTCGTCTGGGAAAGTTCAGCCTCGTCCTGCGCGAAATGACCGGTGCTGAGGCCTGCCGAGCTTGCATTAACAGTCATCAACTCCGAGCCCCGACACCATCCTCGGCCGTTGCCCCATAAAGCAGGAGCAGGTTTTTCATGTTGGTCGACAAAGAGACCTGCTCGCAGGTGCGGGACGAGTTACTCGAATGCGTGGGCGATGTCGCGTTCCCCTGCGTCGGCGCCAAATCCGCGCTTGCCAGGGGCACACTGAAGGTCCTGGTATGTCATTCGATAACGAGCGCTTGGGACGATGTGCGCATTCACTCCGAGTTGCTCGAGTGGGCATACGCCTATCGGGCCGACCCGACGGGTCTTCGCAGTCTTGCGGTAGCATTCGAGGGGCCGAGCCACTTGACCGAAGAGCGGTTCGAGGCGGCTATGTGGGAACGCATCCAATCTCTCGCCGACAAGGACGATTGGCGGGGTCAGCCCTACGATGAGCGTGTCAGCGCCGATCCGATGGACATGCACTTTTCCTTGAGTTTCGGGGGCGAGGCTTTCTTTGTCGTTGGCCTGCATCCTAATGCTTCGCGACCTGCCCGGCGCTTCCCGCGCCCGACGCTTGTGTTCAACCTCCACGACCAGTTCGAGCGTCTGCGCGACGAAGGCCGTTACGAACGTATGCGTGAGAAGATCATAGAACGTGACGTTGAGCTGGCTGGCCATCCCAATCCCATGCTGTCACGCCACGGCGAGGCAAGCGAAGCGCGCCAGTACAGTGGCCGGGTGGTGGGTGACGACTGGGAATGTCCCTTCCGCGACCCGCGCGCAGCGTGACGACCGCCAACGAGATTTCCCCGCGCACGGGCGTGGCGTTTCCTCTGCGCCGAGGCCACGTGCTCAAGGTGATAGATCCCTTCGGGGTCCAGGTGTCCGACCTGCTAGCCTACAATGCTCATGATGTGCGCGAGGCCATCTCCAACGGCCGCACCTTCGACTATGAAGAGACGATCGCGTTGACCGCCGGCAGTCGGCTTTGGTCCAATCGGTCCAACCCCATGCTGACCATCGCGGAAGATACGGTCGGGAGGCACGACTTCCTGCTTACGCCTTGCAGCGAGGCTACCTTCCGCCACTTCTATCCTGAACATCCGGTTCATCGCGGCTGTTTTGGCAACCTTGCCGAGGCCCTCGCGCCGTACGGCATAGAGCCGGACATGATCCCATGCGCGTTCAACTTGTTCATGAACGTTCCGGTCGCCCCGGACGGCACCTTGCAAGTGGCGCCGCCGATCAGCAAGCCGGGCGACTATATTCGCCTGCGCGCCGAGATGGACCTCGTGATCGGCCTCACCGCCTGTTCGGCCTATGCCTCGAACGGCGGCAGCTTCAAGCCGATCCACTATGCCATCGAGACTGACAGCCCAGCTTAGCGTCAGCTGCCTAGGACTGGGCGTCGAGGTCGACTTTCAACTCACGCGGCCAGTGACGGAGTGCGCGGGCCGCGATGATGAACGCTGAAGCGTCGGCAGCTTTTGCGAGCGGCAGACAGGCCTCGTCCAGATCATCCGCGATGCCGGCCTTTTCGAAGATGGGCTTTGCATGGGCCCCGATCGCGATGAACTTGCAGTGGGCAAAGGCGTCCGTAACGAAATCCTTCGCCGCCGCGTCCTTGGCCAGCAGCTCAGCGCCCTCGACCGAGACCAGTACCGCCACTGCGTCGAACAGGACCGACGGACCCCCATCTATCTTGTGTTTTGCCCCAACAGTCGTCCCGTCCGCCAGCGTGACACCCCCGATCTTTGGAGCGACCACCTCATAGATCGCTTCTTCGCCTTCGACCGCGGCAAGCAAAGCCTTGAAGATCGCGGCATCGGCGCCGTCGGTCAGCAGAATGCCGAGCTTGCGACCCTTGAAGCTCTCTGGACCGTTCTTGACGATGCTCAGCGGATCCGAGGCTGGAAGGTTCGCCAGGGGCTTGCGTGCGGCCGCTGCTGGGGCGGGCAGGTCGAGCGCAAGTCCATCGGCAACCGTGGCTGCCAACGTCCCATCGATATTCATGAGATGAGAGACCACCCGTGATCGAATATCCGGCCGTTCGACCTTGGAGAGTTCGAACACCAGCGCATCGCCGATATGCTTCTGTTCAATCGCGGTCTGGCTGATGAAGAACTGCCGCGCCTGGCTGTAGTGGTCGGCAAAACTATCCGATCGCACGCGTTGCTTGGGGCCATCGGCCCTTTCGGCAAAGCTGGTGAACCCGCGATTGGGATCCTCACGCGGCCCGCCCTGAGCCGCGCCCCAGCTGTTAGGCTCGTAGTTCACTCGACCTTGCGGATTGCGCATGGCCATGTGCCCGTCCTGTTGAAAATGAGCCATCGGGCATTTGGGCGCGTTGATCGGAATGTGCGTGAAATTCGGGCTGCCCAGTCGCTTGATCTGGGTGTCGAGGTAGGAGAAGTTGCGGCCCTGGAGCAGCGGATCGTTCGAAAAGTCTATGCCCGGCGGGACATTCTGCGTGCAGAAGGCTACCTGCTCTGTCTCGGCGAAGAAATTGTCGACCACCCGGTCGAGCACCAGCCGTCCGATCACACGGATGGGAACGAGTTCCTCAGGGATCAGCTTCGTCGCGTCGAGCACGTCGAAGTCGAAGCGGTCGGCAAACTCATCGTCGAAGAGCTGGACCCCTAGCTCCCATTCGGGGAAGTCTCCGCCGTTGATCGCGTCCCACAGGTCGCGGCGATGGAAGTCGGGGTCCGCCCCGTTGATCTTGACGGCCTCGTTCCAGACCACGGACTGCAACCCTTGCTTGGGCTTCCAGTGGAACTTGACGAAGGTCGAGTTTCCATCGTCGTCGAGCAGCCGGAAGGTATGCACGCCGAAGCCCTCCATAGTCCGGAAGGAGCGCGGGATCGCCCGGTCGGACATGGTCCACATGATCATGTGGAAGCTTTCGGGCGTAAGGCTGATGAAATCCCAGAAGTTGTCGTGCGCCGAAGCTGCTTGCGGAAACTCGCGATCGGGCGCCGGCTTTACGGAGTGGACGAGGTCGGGGAACTTCAGGGCGTCCTGGATGAAGAACACCGGGATGTTGTTGCCCACCAGGTCCCAGTTGCCTTCCTTCGTATAGATCTTCACCGCGAAACCCCGGACGTCGCGGGCAAGGTCGAAAGAGCCCTTCGCTCCAGCCACCGTCGAGAAGCGCACAAAGGCTGGCGTGCGTTCGCCCACACGCTGAAACACGTCGGCCCGGCTCACATCGGCGAGGCTGTCGGTCAGCTCGAAGAATCCGTGCGCGCCGTACCCGCGGGCATGGACAACCCGTTCGGGAATCCGCTCATGATCGAAGTGGAAGATCTTTTCGCGGAAATGGGCGTCCTCCAGCAGCGTAGGTCCGCGGGCGCCCTGCCTCAGGCTGTTCTGGTCGTCGGCAACTGGAACCCCCTGCTGCGTCGTCAAGACAGCCACGTCCCCATTGGCAACCTGGTGTGTTTCGCCACCTTCGCCTTGCGTCTCTCCGTAGGAAACGGAAATCGCCGCGTCCTTGGGAAGGGGAGAGGTCTTGGACGGGGTTTCACCGCCGATATCCGGTCCGGCCGGATCGAAGGGCTTTCGGTTCGCTGCGGATTTGTCGGTGCCCTGGGGGGATGTCGGCTTCTTGGCCATGATAGATACCTTGCTGAGTCAGGATGCGATTGGCGACACGGGCGCTCAGATCCATCCAAGCGTTGACCGCGAAGCCGATCGCAGAAGTCGTCCAGAAAACCCCATCGGAACCGCTAAGTTGCGGCGAGGACGCCAGAATTAACCTGCATCATCACGATTGTTCAGTGCATCGCGAAACAGGCCTCGCGTTCATCGGTTGGTGGTCGTGCACAGCTTGCTGTTGCAGTTCAGTCCATAGGATCGATGGCCAGCCGTGTTCACCGAACGCTTCCTCAGAGACAAACGCGGAGTCAGCCTTGAACTGGCTGAGCGTCAACGGCTGGAAAGAGCTATCAGTGAGGTTCTTACCCTCGAACCCCGGACTACCATCGCTCGCGCAGGCGAGCGGCTTCATCAGAGCACCTTGCTGATCGAAGGCATCATGTCGCGCTACATCGACGATCGGAACGGTCTGCGACAGCTGGTCGCGGTGCATGTGCCGGGCGATTTCGTGGATCTGCACGCGTTTCCGCTTCAGACTCTCGATCACGACGTGGCGACTATGACTGCGGCCACGGTCGCGATCGTTCCCCATGCGGAGCTGGAGACCATCACGCTGGAGATGCCGGCTCTTGCGCGCAAGCTGTGGTTTGCGACGCTGATCGACGCATCGATCCACCGCGCCTGGCTGTTCCGTCTTGGACGGCTCGATGCCGTCGGTCGGGTCGCGCACTTCCTAGCCGAGATCAACGCGCGTCTTGTCTCTGCGGGTCTAAGCGATGGCCGGCGCTTTGCGCTGGGCATCACTCAGGCCGATCTCGCGGAGATTTGCGGACTGACCAACGTCCACGTGAACCGAGTGATGCGGCAGTTGCGTGAAGAGCGGCTCTGCGTGTTCAGGTCATCGCTGGTCGAGATCTTGAAACCTGAGGCGCTCGCAGCCCGTGGCCAGTTCGATCCTTCCTATCTCTATATCGACGATCGCACGCACGCGTCCCTTTCCTCCCATCCAAGGTCTGCCCTTTCATGATCCCCCGTTTTGACCGCATTCACGCCGAGACCGAGCCCGGCGTTGCCAGCGCCGAGAATGGTCTCGTCGTCCTCGACGGACCCGATGGAGTTGCCATCACGATGACGGCCATTGCAGCCGCAGGAACTGGACACAGCCTCATCGCTGCTGCGGAAGCCGCAGAACGGCAGATTGCCGACAAGGACGACGATTAGACTGTTTGACGCGTTGAACGCCTGAATCCGCATGGTGCGGGTCGGCCGGTTGGTGACCCACGCCAGCGGGCGCACCCTTGAGACGGCGAAGGCGACCAGTGCACCGAGGTCGATTTGGTCAGCGCGGTCCGGATGTAGTGAACGGCCGGTCGACTCCGACCTGCGTTTCTCCGTCTCGCATTGCCTCGGCCGCGACAAGCGCCTCCTCGGGAGTCGTAAAAATGTGATCCAAGCCCACCATCTCAGCCAAACCCGAACGGTAGAGGATTTCGCGGAAGCGGCCGTGTCCTCCGCCGATCATGAGGACGATACCGCGTTCTTCGAGCTCCTCAATCAGCTTGGTAAACACCGACACTGCCATACTGTCGGCGTGCATCATTACGGAAGTGTCGAGAACAAGGAAACGAGTCCGCGGCTCGGCCTTGAGTGCGAGGCGCACGCGATCGCCGAAGTAGTCTGCGTTGACGAAGAAGGGCGAGGATTCGAATAGGTAAACAAGGATCTGATCGGACTGTCGCGCTGTAGGATCTCGCCGCAGGGTGACGAGCGATCTGCTTCCTGGCGCGCGGCCCATCACACCGTCGCGCGGGCGGGCCGCCATCACCACCAGGTGCGCTAACGTCGCCCCAACCGCGATCACTACGCCTTCGAGCACGCCGATCCAGATCACCCCGACTACGGCGACTAGCGCGAGTACCAGCTCGTGGCGGTTAATCCGGGCGAGATCGCGAAAGCCTTGGATATCGACCAGGTCTACGGCCGCTGAAGCCAGGATGGCGGCAAGGGCCGCGCTGGGCAGGAGGGCGATCGGACCGACCAGGAACACCGCGACAAACCCGACGAACACGGCCGCCGCCACCCCGACCAGGGCCGACCGGCCGCCCGAGCTGACCGCCGCTGCGGTCCGAGAATCGGAGCCAGTGACAGCAAAGCCCTGGAAGAAGGCCGAGGCCAAATTGGCCATGCCAAACCCGGCAAGCTCCTGGTTGGGCCTGCTGCGAGCTCCGACATACTCGCCAAAAGCCCGAGCGGTGATGATTCCACTCGAAGCGCTCACGACCATGATCCCCACCGCGGCCTTGAACAAACCGGTCCAGTGCCCAGGGTTCTCGGGGACGCGGAAGCTGGGCAATCCCGACGGCACGGCTCCAACCAAAGCTACGCCCAATCGACCGAGATCGAACCACCACGAGGCAGAAATGGCGAGAACGAGCACCACGATCGGCCCCGGGATCGGCCGAAGGTATCGCTTAACCAGACGAAGGACCACGAACAGTGAGATGCCCAGGCCGACCGTCAGCCCATTGATTTCCGCATAGCGCCTGGCGAGCTCGATCAAAGGGCGCAGCAAGCCGGGCGCTTCCAGTTTTACCCCGGTCAAGGGACTCAGCTGGTCGAACAGCAGTGTGGCCGCGACGCCCGCCAGGTAGCCCAGCAACACTGGCCGTGAGATCAGCGTGCAGATGAGGCCGAGGCGCGCGAAGTAGGCCACTAGGCACAGCATCCCCACTAGCAATGTCAGTACGGCGATCAGGTCCATCCGGGCCTCGGGACCTACAGCGCCAAAGGTAGTCGCGCTGGCTGCCAGGAGCATGCACGTGGCGGTATCGGGTCCGACGACCATAAAGCGGGAAGACGGTCCGACTAACGCGTAGACAAGCGCCGGCACAATGCAGGCATAGAGGCCGACTTGCGCGGGCACTCCCATGAGCTGCGCCATGGCAAGGCCGCCCGGCACGGCGATCGCCGCGACGCTCATGCCAACCACTATTTCGGTGGGGATCAGGCTGCGCGGGAGGCTGACAATGCTCTCAAGGCCGGGCGCCACCCGCCACAGGCGCGGAGCGAAGCCGGTTACCCTTCCGGGACTGTCAGTGCTTCCCGATCCCATTGGCGCAGGAAACGACCTGCGCTGAGTACGGGCAATCAAGGGTTCCCCGCAATTCGCCGAGACAAAACCCCTAATTTGAAACGAAGAGCGGGGCACATCTGGCCAGGCGCCTGTGAGCTCGGCCGAGACGAAATGAGAGATTCCCCTCGGGTTATATACCGATACCGCCGCGGCCCGGGCTGTGCTGCAATTCCCTCTCGCCGGAGTGACTATCATGACAGCGCAAGTGCACAGGCCGTTCGAGAAAACCGCCAAGGCCGACGCCGCGGTAAAGAAGGGCAAGACATCAGCCAAAAAGAGCAAGGCCAAGCCCGAAAAGCTCTCCCGCAAAATCTACGAGGAAGAGCTGGGCAAGCTGCAGGTCGAACTCTGCCATCTCCAGGAATGGGTGAAAGATCGCGGCGAACGGGTGATCATTATCCTTGAGGGGCGTGACGCGGCCGGGAAGAGTGGCCTGATCCGAGTCATAAAGGAACGGGTCAGTCCCCGGGTCTTTCGCGTCGTCGCGCTCAGTTCGCCCAAGGAGGAGAGGCGCTCAAAACTCTTTCTGCAACGCTATATCGAACAGTTCCCCGTCTCCGGCGAAGTCGTGATCTATGACCGCAGCTGGTACAACCGTGCGGGCGTGGAGCGGGTACTGGGCTTCGCCAGCGACAAGCAGGTCAGCCGCTTTCTCATGGATGTACCGATCTTCGAACGCTGGGCGACCGATGCGGGGATCATTCTCATCAAGCTGTGGCTGGAGATCGGCAAGGACGAGCAGGAACGCCGTTTGCGCAAGAGGATCAACGATCCGCTGCGCCAGTGGAAGTTCAGTCCTCTCGATCTCAAGTCCTTCACGAAATGGTACGAATACTCGCGCGCTCGTGACGAGATGTTCGAGGCCACTGACCTGGAAGAGGCATCCTGGCATGTCCTGCCGAGTGACGACAAGAAACGTGCCCGCCTCAACGGCATCAGCCACATCCTTTCGCGGGTTCCCTACAAGGCCACCGAACACGAAAAGCCCAAGCTGCCGAAGCGTTCGAACAAGAACCGTTACGATGACAGGCTCGATCCTGATAAGGTGAGGTTCGTATCCGCGATCTACTGAGGTCGGGTTGTCGTCAAAGGCCCGCGGCCGCGAAGATCGCCGTCGCGTGGTCGATCGACTGCTGCGTCGGTGGTTCCGTGTCTTCAAGCTGGTAAGTCAGCCCAAGTCTTTCCCACTTGTATCTTCCAAGCTGGTGAAAAGGCAGGACCTCGGCACGCTCCACGACGCCAAGCGAGGCAGCGAATTCCGCGAGTGGCTTCATCTCCTCGTCCACATCGGTCAGCCCAGGGACGAGTACATAGCGCAACCACATGGGGCGCTTGAGGGCGGAGAGACGGCGGGCGAATTCCATCACGGGTTCATTGCTGAGGCCGCCGGTTACTCGCTTGTGCTGTTCGAGCGCAAAACCTTTCATGTCGAGGATGACGAGGTCCACGTCCGCCCATTCCTCGTCGGACAGGCGTTCGCCATAGTAGCCGTTCGTCTCGAGCGCAGTGTGCACGCCCATTTTCTTGGTCGCACCCAGGAGGCGGGCGGCGAAACGATCTTGCATCAGCGGCTCGCCTCCCGAGAGGGTGAAGCCACCGTGCATGAGCTTCAAGCTGTTCGCGTAGCGCTGGATCTCGGAAACGGCGCGATCGAGCGCGACCGGGATGCCGTTCGCCAAGGTCCAGGTATCGGGGTTGTGGCAGAATTGGCAGCGGAACATGCAGGCGGTTGTCCAGGCGACCAGGCGGAGGCCGGGTCCGTCCACCGCGGATCCGGTGGTAAACGAATGCAGGAACCCCATGTCGCCGGTCTTCAGGGCAGTGCGCACATCCGTTTCCGGCACAGTCTCGCCCAGCTTGACGCGCATTTCGAACGGGCTCTTGGCTTCCAACGATACAGGCGCTTCAGCCTGGGCCATGTCAGCCGCCGTGGAACGTGCGGTTGATCACGTCCATTTGTTGCTCCCGAGTGAGCCGCACGAAGTTGACCGCATAGCCCGACACCCGGATCGTCAAGCTGGGATAATTCTCCGGATGGTCCATCGCGTCGAGCAAGGTTTCGCGGTTCAACACGTTGACGTTCATGTGATAGCCGGTGACGCCGAAATAGGCGTCGAGGATCGCGGTGAGATTGGTGATCCGCTCGTTTTCGTCCTTTCCAAGTCCCGTGGGGACCAGGGTAGTCGTGAGCGAAATGCCGTCCGCCGCATCACGGTAGGGAATCTTGGCGACCGACGCGGCCGAGGCGTGGATGCCATGGCTATCGCGCCCATGCATCGGATTGGCTCCGGGCGCGAAAGGTTCGCCCTTGCGTCTGCCATCCGGCGTGTTGCCGGTCGCCTTGCCGTAGACGACGTTGGAAGTGATCGTCAGGACCGACTGGGTGTGCAGCGCGTTGCGGTACGTCGGGTACTTGCGCAACTTCGCCATGAACGTGCTGACGAGCCACGTCGCCAGATGATCGACGCGATTGTCGTTGTTGCCGAACTTGGGGAAGTCGCCCTCGGTCTCGTAGTCGACGATCAGCCCGGTTTCGTCACGGATCGCCTTTACCCGCGCATGCTTGATCGCCGAGAGGCTGTCGGCGACGACGGACATGCCGGCGATGCCGAAGGCCATCGTGCGCAGCGGTCCGTAGTCGTGCAGCGCCATCTCGATCCGCTCGTAGGCGTACTTGTCGTGCATGTAGTGGATGGCGTTCATGGCGCTAACGTAAGTGCCCGCCAGCCAGTCCATCATCGCCTCAAGGCGTTCGAGCACGTCGTCGAAGTCGAGATAATCGCCTTGAACTGGATCGGAAGGCGGGGCAATCTGATCTCCCGTAACTTCGTCTCGCCCTCCGTTGATGGCGTAGAGCAGACACTTGGCGAGGTTGGAGCGGGCCCCAAAGAACTGCATCTGCTTGCCGACGCCCATTGGCGAGACGCAGCAGGCGATGGCGCCGTCATCCCCCCAGGCATTGCGCATGATCTCGTCGTTCTCGAACTGTATCGAACTGGTGTCGATCGCGGCCTTGGCCGTGAAGCGGCGAAACGGTTCTGGAAGCAGTGGCGTATACCAGATTGTGAGGTTCGGCTCCGGGGCTGGGCCCAGGTTGTAGAGCGTCTGCAGAAACCGGAAACTGGTCTTGGTGACCAGGGGCCGGAGATCGTCGCTCATGCCCGCTATGGATTCGGTCACCCAGGTAGGGTCGCCTGCGAATAACGCGTCGTATTCGGGCGTGCGCAGGAAGCGTACGATGCGCAGCTTGATCACGAAGTCGTCGATGATCTCCTGCGCCTGTTCCTCGGTCAGAAGGTCGGACTTCAGGTCGCGCTCCAAATAGATGTCGAGGAAGGTCGAGACCCGGCCGAGCGACATCGCCGCACCATTCTGTTCCTTCACGCTCGCGAGATACGCGAAATAGAGCCACTGCACCGCCTGCCGAGCGGTGGCTGCAGGTCCGGATATGTCGAACCCGTATTTGGCCGCCATCTCCTTGAGTTCGCCAAGCGCGCGGATTTGCTCGCTCAACTCCTCGCGATCGCGGATGATGTCCTGAGTCGTCCACTCGCGGTCCAGCGCGGCCTTCTCTTCCTTCTTGCGCTCGATCAGGCGGTCGACACCGTAGAGCGCCACCCGTCGGTAGTCGCCGATGATCCGGCCCCGTCCATAGGCGTCGGGCAGACCGGTCAGGACGTGGGACTTGCGGCAACGGCGCACGTCCTCGGTGTAAGCATCGAACACCCCGTCATTGTGGGTCTTGCGGTACTTGGTGAAGATCTCCACCACTTGCGGATCGGGCTGGTAACCGAAAGCCTCGAGGGAAATCGTGACCATGCGCAGGCCGCCGTTGGGCATGATCGCCCGTTTGAGCGGGGCATCGGTCTGCAGGCCGACGATGATCTCCCGTTCCCTGTCGATGTAGCCGGGCTCGTGCGCAGTGATCGAACTCGGGATTTGCGAGACATCGAGCACGCCCTTCTTGCGCTCTTCCACAAACAGATCCTGCAGGATTTTCCAGATCGCCAGGGTCCGCTGGGTCGGCCCAGCCAGGAATGTCTCGTCTCCGTAGTAGGGCGTGAAGTTTTCCTGGATGAAGTCGCGGACATTGACCTCCTTGGTCCACAATCCAGGGCGAAAGGCCTGGTCGGCTTCGGCGTTCGCCGGGGCGGTCTCGAGTTCGATGGTCGGCATAACAACTCCCCAGGGCGTCAGGGTTGGGTTTGCGGTGTCGGACGGGGCGGAGCGGCGACCGGGCGAGCGGCCGACCCGGTTTCGCGCAGAAGCAGGGTCAGGACGATGGCCAGCGCGACTCCCCACAGCATGGGCTGGAACGTCGCCTGGTAATGCTCGAGGTCACGCTCGCCGCCGCCGCTGGCGCGGATCAGCATGCCCGCGAACACCGGACCGAGCAGGGCGGAGATCGAAAAGTTGATGAAGTTGATCACGCCGGTCGCCGTGCCGCTGTGCTCGGGCCGGTTCGCTTCCTTGATCACGGTGTAGGGGATCATCGCGGCGCCCGAGGCGATACCGGCGACGAGGCCTAGGCTGTAGCTCGGAAGTAGACCCGGCGGACCATAGAGGATCAGCGCGAGCGAGCCGAACAGCACCGCGGCGGAACCCACGATCACCGGCTTGCGGCGGCCAAGGCGATCTGACAGCCAGCCGAGCAGGGGGCAGCCGATGATCCACCCGAACGGTACCGAGGCCGAACGAAGGACCGCCACCGAGTAGGGAAGGTCGTGGGCCTCCTCGAGGAACCGCACGCCCCACACCATGTCGAAGATCGTCGTGGGAATGAAAAGAAGACCTGCGATCACGCCGCACAGGATCGACTGCGGATTGATGAACACGGTTTTCATGGCGCGGCCCGCCTGCTGCAAGCGACCTTCACTCCCGCCCGCCGCTTGCTTGGGCCCCTGGGATGGGATCAGCACGAACAGCAGCACGGCAAGCGGCAGGCCGACAAGGCCCATCAGCAGCCAGAAGCGGTCCCATTCGAGCCCTCCGGCGATCAGCGGGCCGACGACGAATTGCCCCGCAGATCCGCCCGCCATGCCGAACATCTGTGTCGCCCCGATGAGCGTTGCCGCACGGGCCGCCGGAAGGTGGCTGCTGGCGATGTAGACCGCGCCGATCAGGGCGAAGACGCCGCCCGCGCCTTGCAGGAACCGCCCGAAGCCGGCCATCGTCGGATCTCCGGTCGAGAACAGCAACGCGCCGAGGGCCACGACGGCGGCGCCGACCGGTACGATCTTGCGCGGGCTGAACTGGTCCATGGCCACGCCGGCCACCAGGCTGAATGGGGCGTACGCGTAGTAGAACAACCCCAGCAACGACGCGACGCCGACCGGCGTCAATCCGAAACCGAGCGACATCTCCGGCACCATCACCGATGGCGCAGAGCGCAGGATGTATTGGTAGAAATAGAAAACCGACGTGGCGAGCCAGGCCGCGGCGACCATGCCCAAAGCCGACCGGCCCGGCTGCGCGCCCTGACTCATCCCACAGGCTTCAGCAGAGCACCAGAGAGACGGCCATGCCGCCTTCGGAGGTCTCTTTGTACTTCGAGTTCATTTCCTTGGCCGTGAGCGCCATGGCTTCGATCACAGTATCGAGATCGACCCGCCTGTTGGCCGGGATTTCATTCTGCGCCATCAGGAAGCCGGTCCAGGCCTTGACCGCCCCGAAAGCGCAGCGTTCGATGCAGGGTATCTGCACGAAGCCCGCCACCGGGTCGCAAGTCATCCCCAAATGATGCTCCAGGGCCGCGCCTGCCCCGTTGGCCATGACCAGGTTCGACGTATCGTGGGCCTGGCCCAGCGCGGCGGCCCCCATGGCGGAGGCAACGCCGATCTCGGCTTGGCAGCCCCCTTCCGCTGCCGAGAGGGTCGCGTTGTGCTTGCACAGATATCCGACCAGCCCGGCGGCCAGCAGGGCTTCGCGGATCTTTTCGTCGGAAACCTTGGCTCCGTCCGGCCCGAGCGAGTAGACAATGGCCGGCATGACGCCGGCTGATCCGCCGGTGGGCGCGGTGATGACCAGGTGGCCTCGGGCATTCTCCTCTGAACCGGCGAGCGCGGCGGCTGACACTACGCCGATGCCGCGCCGGGCAGGGGACTCCTGCTTGAGCGCGTTCTTGTACACGTCGCCCGCTTTGGTCTTCAGCTTGATGGGCCCCGGCAGCACAGCGGTCGGCGCCTCCAATCCGGTCTTCACCGTGGCCCGCATCGCGCCGATGATCTTGTCCAGGAAAGCGTTGATCTCGGCTTCGCTTCGACCCGAGATCGCGGTCTCGTTGGCCATCATGAGTTGCGCCAGCGTGAGGTTGTCGCGCTCTGCATGCGCCAGTGCCTCGGCCATCGTGGAGTAGGGATACTTGGGCGGGTTCTTTTTGGGCGGTACGTATCCCTCCCATTCGATGAAGCCGCCGCCGACCGAATAATATTCCTGCTCCAGCAGCGGCTTGTCGCCGGCGAGCAGCGCAACCCTCATGGTGTTCGGATGGTGGAAGTCGCCTTTGGTCTCGTCATAGATGACGTCGGCCAGCGAGACGGGAATTTCCTTCGATCCGAGTTTGACCTTGAAGGTCTGAGTGGGATCGGCGGCCAGACCGTCGAGGAAGGCCGGATCGGTCGTAGCAGGCTCCATACCGATGAGCCCCGCCAGCGCCGCACGCTCGGTTCCATGTCCCTTGCCGGTCGCGCTCAGGCTCCCGAACAGGTTGACCCTCAGGGCGGTCGCCTGGTCCAGCTGCGCGGCGGGCAGCTTGCTGGCGCGCTGATAGAAATCATAGGTAATCCGCATCGGGCCGATCGTGTGCGACGAAGATGGCCCCGGGCCCACTTTGTAGAACTCGTCGATCAGGGTCATCACTGGCCCCTTGGACCGTCGTACGACATCGAGGTTCGGGTCGACGCCGACGTTGACGACGGGATCGATGGCCGGCGATTGGGCGAAAGCGACAAGAGGCCGGCCCGTGAGCGCCACGATGGCCGTGGCAAGCGCGCTGCGCATCATGAAGGCCCGACGGTCCGATCCAAGCGGGGGTTCGGAAAGGTCGAGTTCCGGAAGCGCCAACTCGGCATTCTGGGGAACCTCTGGAGCCAGACAATCCATGGCCTAAGCCCTCCTGTCGACCCGCGCCCCGTCAATCGCGACACTGCCGCCTAGCCGGGCACGAGGGAACAAAGGGACTCCCGACCCAAGAAATCCCTTCAGCTTTAGGTATTCCTCTCAGGGCCCTTGGGTGAATAGGGTTAAACCCTCAATCGATAGTCATAAACTTCAACGGGATATTCGCTGACTATTAGGAGAAAAAGCTTCAGTTTATACATACAGTTAGGGAATGATATTGTGTTACATTTCCTCTCAACAACAATTGTTAATTCTTGTAATTCAGACGGTTGTGTCATTCTGGGGGGACTTAAGAGTGAAGATTTCGAAACCATCAGGAAAAGTCCCGATGCAATCCATGCCAGATGAGGCGTAGCCAGACTCGTTGGCTCGGGGGGCCACATCAGCAACTCCTGGAGATGCGTGGATGTCGAAGCGCAACATGCTGCTGGCCGCCATCGGGATCGTAGTGGTCGGATTCATCGCCTGGCAGATCTTCTCGGGCGACGACGTGCCTGAAGGTTTCGCCCGTGGAAACGGAAGGCTCGAAGCCAACGAGGTCTACATTTCGGCAAAATATCCGGGCCGGATCGCCGAAGTTCTCGTCAACGAGGGCGATACGGTCAAGGCGGGGCAAGTGGTTGCCAAGCTGGACACCTCCGAACTCGAGGCCCAACTGAGGCAAGCCCTGGCCGTCATGACCGAGGCCCAGCAAAGCGAACGCGTCGCGCGCGCCGATGTCGGCACCAAGGCCGCGCTGATCGCGGCACGGCGGGCAGAGATCGATGCCAAGCAGGCCGACTACCGCTTCGCCCAGCAGCAATTCTCGCGATCGAAGGATCTAGTCCGGACCGGCGCCGTCAGTGAACAGGAAGCCGAGCTCGATGCCTCACGGATGAACTCGACACGCGCCCAGGTCGCCGGCTCCCGCGCCGATCTCGCTGCCGCCTCGGCGGACCTGACCGGCTCGCAGGCTCTCGTTGGCCGTTCGTCCTCGACCATCGCCGCCGCTGCTGCCGAGGCCGACCGGATCCGAGCGCAGATCAAGGACGCCGTGCTCGTTGCCCCGATGCGCGGGCGGATCGAGCGTCGGCTGGCGGAACCCGGTGAAGTGGTCGGTGCCGGAGGCCGTGTCTATTCAATGGTCGATCTGAGCGACGTCTACATGTACGTCTTCCTGCCCGAACCGGTGGTTGGCAGGCTCCAGGTCGGGTCCGAAGCGCGGATCGTGCTCGATGCCGCTCCACAGTATCCGATCAAGGCCGTGGTCTCCTACATTTCGCCGACCGCGCAGTTCACGCCGAAGACGGTCGAAACGCAGGAGGAGCGGCACAACCTCACCTTCAGGGTCAAGTTGCAGATCCCGAAGGAGCGGTTGCAGCAGTATGAGGCGCTCGTGAAAGCCGGGGTACCCGGTGTGGGCTATGTCCGGTTCGACAACGGCGCTCAGTGGCCCGCGGAGCTGCAGCCGCCTGCCAAAATGCCCGCGAACCTGTTCCAGGCTTCCGAAAATGCCGGCCGCTGAACGTGGACACCCCCCAGCTTGAAATTGCCGCGAGCGTCCGCAACGTCACGCACCGATACCGCGACGTAGTCGCGCTCAACAACGTCAGCATCGACATACCGGCCAACAAGATGATCGGTCTGATCGGGCCGGACGGCGTGGGCAAGTCGACGTTGCTTGGCCTGCTCGCCGGGGTGCGCAAGATGCAGGAGGGCGAGGTCAACGTCCTTGGCGGCGACATGGGCGATCCCAGGTTCCGCACCAACGTGGCCGAGCGCATCGCCTACTTGCCGCAGGGTCTGGGCAAGAACCTCTACCCGACCCTTTCGATCTTCGAGAACGCCGATTTCTTCGGGCGTCTGTTCGGGCAGTCGAAAGAGGAGCGGGAATGGCGCATTGCCGACCTGTTTCAGAGCACCGACCTTTCGCCCTTTCGCGACAGACCAGCGGGTAAGCTCTCCGGCGGCATGAAGCAGAAGCTGGGGCTGTGCTGCTCGCTTATCCATGACCCCGACCTGCTGATCCTCGACGAGCCGACCACGGGCGTGGACCCGCTCGCGCGGCGGCAGTTCTGGGAGTTGATCGACCGCATCCGCGAACGGCGCCCGCAGATGAGTGTCCTCGTCGCCACGGCCTACATGGACGAGGCCGAGGGCTTCGACTGGCTGATGGTGATGAACGCGGGCGAGGTACTCGATACCGGGACCCCCGAAGAAGTACGTCAGAAGACCAGGTCGAGCACGCTCGAGGAAGCCTTCATCGCCTTGCTCCCTCCTGAGGCCAAGGTCGGCCATCGCGAGCCGGTCATCACCCCACTCGTGTCATTCGGAGGTCCGCCGGCGATCGAAGCTCATGGCCTGACCCAAAGGTTCGGTGCTTTCACCGCGGTCGACCACGTCAATTTCAAGATCGAAAAGGGTGAGATCTTCGGTTTTCTCGGTTCGAACGGCTGCGGCAAGACCACCACCATGAAGATGCTGACCGGCCTGCTCGAGCCCACGGAAGGCAGCGCGCTATTGTTCGGCAAGGAGATGAAGGGTGGCGACATCGACGCCCGCCGCAAAGTCGGCTTCATGTCGCAGGCCTTTTCTCTCTACACCGAGCTGACCGTCCGGCAGAACCTGATCCTGCATGCCCGGCTGTTCGATCTGCCGCCCGAGCAAGGTAAAGCAAGGGTCGAGGAGCTAATCGCTAAGTTCGGTCTGGGGCCGGTTGCCGATACTCTTGCCGAAGACATTCCGCTCGGCATTCGCCAGCGCCTCTCCCTGGCCGTGGCGGTCTTGCACGAGCCGGAGGTGCTGATCCTCGACGAACCGACTTCGGGCGTGGATCCGGTCGCGCGCGACGGTTTCTGGGAGCTGCTCATCAAGCTGTCCCGTGAGGATGGAGTGACGATCTTCCTTTCGACTCACTTCATGAATGAGGCCGCGCGCTGCGACCGAATGTCGATGATGCACCAGGGAAGGGTGCTAGCGCAGGACAAGCCTGCGGAACTGGTGAAGCAGCGCAACGCCCCGAGCCTCGAAGCGGCCTTCATCGGTTATCTCGAAGACGAGGCCGCGGAAGCCAAGGCGCGAGTCCAAGCCGAAACCGGTGCCCAGGAGGCTCCCGTCCAGGCCCAGGAAGAGATTGAATTCGCGCAGCACGGCGCCGAACCCGGCAAATTCAGCTGGTCGCGTGTCTGGGCCTTCGCTCGGCGAGAAGCGATCGAACTGCGCCACGACAGCGTGCGCCTGATCTTTGCGATCCTTGGTCCGCTCTTCCTGATGGTGGTGTTCGGTTATGGTATCTCGCTCGACGTCGAAAACCTGACTTATGCAGTTCTCGACAACGACCAGACGGTCGAAAGTCGCGCCTATGCAGACTCATATCGAGGTTCGATCTACTACGACGAGCGAGCGCCGATCTTTAGCGACCAGGATCTCGATCGCCGATTGCGCAATGGCGAGCTGCGGTTCGCCCTCGATATCCCGGCGGGGTTTCAGGAAGACGTTGAGCAAGGTCGCAGACCCGAGGTCGCCCTTTATGTGGACGGGGCGGTGCCATTCCGGGCGGAGACGACCCGCGGCTACGTCGAAGCGACCCACAAGGCCTACGAGGCGAACCTGCGTCGGGATAAGGGAATCCCGGCCATTACGATGCCCGTGAACATCGAGGCGCGAGCGCTCTACAACCAGTCGTTCGAAAGCGTCTACGCCATGGTGCCGGGCGACATCATGCTGCTGCTGATGCTGATCCCAAGCATGCTCACCGCGCTCAGCGTCGTGCGCGAGAAAGAGCTCGGCTCGATCGCCAATTTCTACGCGGCCCCGGCGACGAAGGCCGAATTCCTGTTCGGCAAGCAGCTGCCGTACATCTGTGTGGCGCTCATCCAGTTCGTGTCGCTGGTGCTGCTCGCGGTGATCCTGTTCCAGGTTCCGATCAAGGGGAGCATTCCGGTGCTCCTGATCGGCGGTCTGGTCTTCGTCTTGGCGAGCACCGGGTTCGGCCTGCTGATCTCGGTTTTCGCCTCGACACAGACCGCGGCGATCTTTGCCGCGGCGATCATCGCCATCCTGCCCGCCGTGCAGTTCTCCGGCATGTTCGTGCCCTCGTCGTCGCTGACCGGCGGAGCGTGGGGGGCGTCGCTGATTTTCCCGAGTACCTACTTCCAATCGATCAGCGTTGGCACTTTTACGAAAGCGCTCGGCATCCAGGCGCTCTGGCCCAGCCTGCTGGCGCTTGCCATCATCGCGCTGGTCTACTTCTCGGTCTCGGTTGCGCTGCTCAAGAAGCAGGAGGCCTGAGCCATGCGCGAAGTCTGGCACATCTTTCACCTCGGCATAAAGGAGCTGATCAGCCTGTCGCGCGATCCGGTGCTGATCTTCCTGATCCTCTATACTTTCACCTTCTCGGTCTACACGCCGTCGAAGAGCGCGGTGATGGACGTGGTCAACGCATCGATCGCGATCGTCGACGAGGACAGCAGCGAAGCCTCGCGGGCCGTGCATGACGCAATGCTGCCACCGCTGTTCCTTCCGCCGCGCCTGATCGACTTTGCCGAGATCAATCCGGACATGGATCGCGGGCGCTATACCTTCGTGATCAACATTCCGCCCGAGTTCCAGGACGAACTGGCCGAGGACGGCTTTCCCGACGTGCAGATTATCACTGACGCCACGGCCATGAGCCAGGCCGGTCGCGGCCCGGGCTACATCTCAGCGATCATCAACAGCACGGTCGAGCCCTATTGGTCGGGGCGGGGGAACCCTGACAATCAGCCGCTCGTGGGTTTGCAGACCAGGGCGCGGTTCAATCCGAACATGCTGCAAGGCTGGTTCGTGGCGATCAATCAGTTGATCAACAACATCTCGGTCCTGGCGATCTTTCTCTGCGGCGCAGCGGTCCTGCGCGAGCGCGAGCACGGCAATATCGAGCATCTGCTGGTGATGCCCCTGCGGCCCTACGAGCTGATGTTCGCCAAGATCTGGGCGAACGGCCTGGTGGTGATCGTCGCCGCGATGGCCTCGCTGTTTCTGGTCGTCAAAGGTCTTATCGGAGTGCCCATTTCCGGGTCGATCCCGCTCTTTGCCTTCGGCCTCATGGTCTACCTGTTCTCGGTCACCGCGCTTGGCATAATGCTCTCGACGATGGTCCGTTCGATGCCGCAGTTCGGCTTGCTGGCCTTCCCGACTTTCATTGTCATGAGCCTGTTGTCCGGCGGCCAAACACCGCTCGAGAGCATGCCCGTGCCGCTGCAAAAGATCATGCAGTTCGTGCCCTCGACTCATTTCGTGAGCTTTTCGCAGGCGGTGCTTTTCCGCGATGCGACGCCGGCTATGGTCTGGCCATTGCTGGCGAAAATGTTCCTCATCGGCATGGCCTACACGTTTTTCACTCTCACCCGGTTCCGGAAGATGCTCGCTGCGATCCAGTGACTTGGAGGCGATTATGCGAATAGATCGTTGGCCTCGACTGACAGCTGCCTTTGTCCCGCTGATGTTGGCCGGCTGCGTAATGGGTCCCGACTACGAGCGGCCCGAGGTGGCTCAACCGGGCGAGTTCCGGTCGCAGATAACGCCGGCCGACGCGAACTCTCTGGCCGACCGAGCCTGGTGGGAAGTGTTCGACGATCCTGCCTTGCAGAAGCTGATCTCGCAGACCCTGCAGAACAACAACGATCTTTCGGTCGCGGTCGCCCGGATCGAGCAGGCTCGTGCCCTGGTCGGCGTGGCCAAATCCGAAGGCCTCCCGCAGGTCAACGTCGATGGCTTCGCCGGCGGCCAGAAGAGCTTCCTCCCAACGCCCGACGAAATCGGCACGGCCGAGTTCGCCTCGGTTGGCGGCGTGATCGAAGCTGCATGGGAATTCGATATCTGGGGCCGCATCGCGCGTCAGACCGAAGCGGCTCGCGCCAATCTCTATGCTCAGGAAGAAGTGCGCCGGGGGATCATGCTCGCCTTGGTCAGCGATGCGGCAAGCGGCTATTTCCGCTTGCTCCAGCTAGACCGCGAACTGGCCATCGCCGAAGAGAGCCAGGGCGTCTTCAACAAGACACACGAGCTGTTCACGCTGCGCTTCGAAGCCGGCCGCGACAGCCGACTGCCCGTGGAACGAGCCAAGGCCGCGCTCGATTCCACCGGCGCCCGGATTGCCGACCTCAAGCGCCAGATCGCCGAGCAGGAGAACGCCCTGAGCGTGCTCGCCGGCGGCTATCCGCACGCGATCGAACGCGGCCAGCCGCTGACCGCGCAGCGCATGCCTGAAACCCCAGTTGGCCTGACCACCGACCTCATCAAGCGCCGGCCCGACATTCGCCGGGCCGAGCAGGACATGATCCGGGCCAATGCCCAGATCGGCGCTGCGATCGCGGACTTCTATCCGCGCATCGGCCTGTCGACGCTCGCGGGCGTGATCGGGGTGAATGGGCAGGGCGGCCTCGATGGCACTTTCGGTCTGTGGCAAGCGGGGCTCGGCCTCGCCGGGCCGCTGTTCACCGGTGGGCGACTGGAGTCGATCTACAACGAACGGAAGGCCTATTGGGACGAGAGTGTCGCCCAATACCGCCAGACCATCCTCGTGGCTTTCCGCGAGACCTCGGACGCGCTTACCGCCCAGCAAACTCTCGTTGAGCGTCGGGCCTCGCTCGAATCCCAGGTCGCGGCGATGCGACAGGCGGTCGAACTGGCCGACACCCGGTATCGTGCCGGCCGGGCGAGCTACTTCGAGGTGATCGAAGCGCAGCAGCAGCTCTTCCCGGCCGAAGCCGAGCTTGCGCGAGTCCAGGAGGCTCAGCTCGTGGCGGTCGTGAGCCTCTACAAGGCGCTTGGGGGCGGGTGGAACCTGGATGACGCCCAGTGGAACAGGCCCGGTTGAGGCTTGGCTCGAGAGGAGACCGATAATGCCTACCCTCGAAGCGAGTTCCGCCACCGCGGGTGACAATCACGAGAAGTTCAGGCGGCTTGTGGAGCGTGCTCAGCGTGAAGCACCCGCGGTCACTGCGATCGTGCATCCCTGCGACAAGGTTTCGCTGGAGAGTGCCGTGGAAGCGGCGCGGCTCAAGCTCATCACGCCCATTCTTGTCGGTCCGCGCGAGAAGATCGAACACGCGGCGGCGGAAGCTGGCATCGACACCGGCGGCCTGGAGATCGTGGACGCCGCGCACAGCCATGACGCAGCGGCAAAGGCCGTCGGGCTCGTGCGAGAAGGGCGTGCCGAAGCCTTGATGAAAGGCAGCCTCCACACCGACGAGTTGATGTCCGCCGTCGTCGCACGTGAGACCGGCTTGCGCACGGAGCGCCGCATCAGCCATTGCTTCATCATGGATGTCCCGGGCCATCCCGACGCGCTCATCATCACCGACGCGGCCGTCAACATTGCGCCCGACCTCAAGGTGAAGATCGACATCGTTCAGAATGCAATCGATCTTGCTCACGCGATGGGTGTGGCGGAGCCGCGCGTGGCGATCCTGAGCGCGATGGAAACGATCAACCCGGACGTGCCCTCCACTTTGGAAGCTGCGGCGCTGTGCAAGATGACCGACCGCGGCCAGATCACCGGCGGAGTGCTCGACGGGCCCCTGGCGCTAGACAATGCCATCAGCATGGAAGCTGCAGCGGTGAAAAGGATCGTCTCGTCTGTCGCGGGACGGGCCAATGTATTGGTCGTGCCAGATCTTGAAGCGGGGAACATGCTGGCCAAAAGCCTGTCGTTTCTCGCGGGGGCAGACGCGGCCGGGATCGTTCTCGGGGCACGAGTTCCGATCATCCTCACCAGCCGGGCGGACTTGCTCCTGACTCGGCTGGCATCCTGCGCCGTGGCGTTGTTGCTCGTTGCCGCCGGCCGAGCGAACGCAAGCGGAGCGATTCCATGAACCTTGCTCTCGCCATCGTCGGGGGTGGTCGATGAGCCAGGCCATCGCGGTCATCAACGCCGGCTCGTCGAGCATAAAGTTTGCCCTCTATGCCGATGGCCGCGAGGGAAATCTGCTCTTTCGCGGACAGATGGAAAAGCTGGGCGTCGCTCCTCGTCTCCATATCACCGATGCAAACGGCGAAGTGCTCGTTGATCGCGAGTGGGCGCCCGACGCGATCGACCACCATGACGGGGCGCAGGTGGTTTTGCACACTTCGATCGAACTGCTCGCTGGGCGGAAGGTATCGGGGATCGGTCACCGCGTCGTCCACGGCGGGACCAAGTACCATGCGCCCACGCGCATTGACCCCGAGGTCATGCGTGAACTCAAAGCGCTAACGCCCTTGGCCCCTCTGCATCAACCCCATAACCTGGCCGCGATCGAGGCCATAGCAGCGGCGGCGCCCGAGATGCCGCAGGCGGCGTGTTTCGACACGGCCTTTCACCGCAACCAGCCCGAGCTCGCACAAATTTACGCCCTCCCCAAGGAACTAACCGAGGAAGGGATCAGACGGTACGGATTTCACGGCCTGTCGTACGAATATGTCACCGGGCGCCTCCACGAATTGACTCCATGGCTTGCGGAAGGTCGTGCGATCCTCGCCCACCTTGGTAACGGCGCAAGTTTGTGCGCGATCAAGAAGGGCCAGAGCCAGGCAACGACAATGGGTTTCACCGCTGTCGAAGGATTGGTGATGGGGACGCGCTGTGGCTCTATCGATCCCGGCATCCTGATCTACCTGATGGATCAGCACGGCATGGATGCCCGGGCCCTTGAGACCTTGATCTACAAGAAGTCCGGCCTTCTTGGAGTGTCCGGCATCTCATCCGACATGCGTGAACTCAAAGCTTCCGCGGACCAACGCGCCTCGCTTGCAATCGACCTCTTCGTCTATCGCATTGTACGGGAGATAGGC
This sequence comes from Croceibacterium selenioxidans, assembly GCF_018599195.1. Classification (GTDB taxonomy): domain Bacteria; phylum Pseudomonadota; class Alphaproteobacteria; order Sphingomonadales; family Sphingomonadaceae; genus Croceibacterium_A; species Croceibacterium_A selenioxidans. The sequence continues at coordinate 986,615 of NZ_JAHFVK010000001.1, forward strand.
TCGCTTGCAGCGGCGCTGGGCGGGCTGGACGGACTTGTCTTTACTGGCGGCATTGGAGAAAACGACCATGACCTTCGCCGTCGCGTGGCGGAGCGTTGCTCGTGGCTCGGGGTCCAAATCACTGAGACGGAAGGCTCTGGCGAACGAAGGCTCAGTCACCCTACCGCCGCTGTTGAGGTCTGGGTGATACCAACAGATGAGGAGCGCATGATCGCCCGTCATACGCAGGAAGTGCTGTCCTGAGTTTCGAAGACCAGCGGTGTCTTCAATTTCCCCACGTCGCCAACTTCGGTCAGGTCACAGCGGAGTAGATCAGCGCGATCGCGACGATCAGAACCGGAACAGCGATAGCCCACACCATTCCCGAAAGCGGCGGACGCAGCTTGTCGCCGTGGTCGGCGTAGAATGCGTCGAGCTTGCCGCCTAAACGCTCGTCGGCTGCAAGCAGTCCGAAGTCGAGTAGCGGCAGATGGGTGAACGTGCGGATCATGGTGTCGAGCTCCTGCTCGCTGATCTCCGGATAGCGGTTGAGCAAAGTTTCGGCCTCGGCGGCGCCTTCCGACAGCGCTCGTGACCTAGAAAAGTGTTGGGTTGCCATCGTGCATCTTCCTTGCGCAGCAAAATGATGAGCGCCTGACGGCGCGAGCCTCTCGGAGAGGGATTCGCCTGGCATCGAAAGATTCGGTTGGATCAGCCTCGACGGCTGAGGATGTCTCGGGATGCCTCGCTTGCCGGACGGGCGCGGCGAGGCGCGCGTCCGGCTAAGTGCCGATCTTCAGCTTCTGAGGCTCACGGCAACCGAATGGAAATTTGACTTTCATGACCGCTATATAGGTTCTTCGAGATATCTTTCAACGGGAAGACTGTGCGGAACCATATTGAAAGACCAAATTGTAAAAATGTAAAAATGTTCTAAGCTAGTATATTTATTAATAGAATGACTTTTCTTCTGTATAAAGAAATTTCGGTTACGCTTGATGGTGATCGGTTTAGGTAGTCAAGGCTCTATCCAGAAATCTAGAGCCTTGCCACGATCCTGATGTACTTTGCTACCTGCCTGAAGCCACCTGCGGTTCGGAGTTTTGCTCCATCCAAGCCGCAAAGGCCTCGATGAAGGTCCTGAAGAAATCCCGGGTACCGTCATCGGTGATGTCGCCATTCGCGCCGAACAGGGCTCCCGCTCCACCCACGTACGCTTCGGGTTGCTGCAGCACGGGCATCCCGAGGAAGACGAGCGACTGGCGCAGGTGATGATTGGCACCGAAGCCGCCGATGGCCCCTTGCGACAGGCTCATGACGGCCGCCGGTTTACCCGCGAAAGCGCTGGCGCCGTAAGGCCGCGAGCCGACGTCGATAGCGTTCTTGAGCGCACCGGGAACCGAGCGGTTGTATTCAGGGGTTACGAACAGGACCGCGTCGCTGGCCTTTATCTCGTCGCGAAACCGAGCCCACGGACCGGGCACTCCGGCCGCCTCGATGTCCTCGTCGTAGAGAGGCAGGTCACCGATCTCGACGATCTCCAGCTCCACGCCTGGAGGCGCAAGGCGGGCCAGCGCGAGCGCGGCTTTGCGGTTCAGCGACTCCTTACGGAGGCTGCCAACGATGACGGCTATTTTACGGGTCTGGGTCATTTCATGTCTCCAATTTCAAGCTGAGGGCCAGTGAGCGGGAGCAGGGGGAAGCCTCGCTCACCGGCCGGCGGGGCGAGCGCGCGGGTTCAGCGCGCGTCGACCAGAACCAATTCGGCGTCTTCCAGGGCGGTCACCTCAATCCGCCCGAGCCCCGTGATCGCCGCCCCATCACGTGCGTTGATCTCCGCCTCGCCGATGCGGACCCTTCCGATAGCGGGCACCAGGTAGAGGTGGCGATCGGGCGACGTCTCGTAGGCTACCGTTTCTCCGGCCTTGACGGTCGCTCCGAGCACGCGAGCGTGAGTGCGGATTGGCAAGCTGCCGGCGTCACCTTCGATGCCTGAAGCCAAGGTCACGAATTGTCCCGCCCTATCACCCTTGGGAAAGGGCCGCGCACCCCAGCTCGGTTCACCACCACGCTGGTCGGGTATGATCCAGATCTGGAAGATCTGCGTGGCAACGTCCTCGAGATTGTACTCCGAGTGGGTGACGCCGCTGCCTGCGGACATGACCTGAACGTCTCCAGCTTCGGTACGGCCTGTGTTGCCCAGGCTGTCCTGGTGCGTGATCGCCCCTTGGCGGACATAGGTAATGATCTCCATGTCCCGGTGAGGGTGCGGCGGAAATCCCGTCTTTGGCGCGATAGTGTCGTCGTTCCACACCCGGAGTTGACCCCAATTGGTGCGCGCCGGATCGTGATAGTCGGCAAAAGAAAAGTGATGGTGTGCATCGAGCCAGCCATGGTCAGCGGCTCCGAGGCCAGCGAACGGTCGAACTTCTATCATTTTTGATCTCCGGAACACTTGTGTCCCGACCGATATGGCCCTTGCAGCTATTCAGAAAAAGCCGGATAAAGTGACATGAAATGATCAGGAAAGTTGTACGATGGAAGTAGGCAGTCCCACCGTTGATCAGCTCAGGATATTCCTCGCCGTCGCGGAGCAGGGAAGCTTCAACCAGGCCGCCAGGAAACTTGGCCGCGCGCTGTCGGTAATAAGTTATGGAATCGCGGCGCTCGAACTGCATCTCGGAGTGAAGCTGTTTGACCGAGAAGGATCGCGTCGCCCGAAGCTGACCGATCCGGGGCGTGCTTTGCTGGCCGATGCGCGCTCCGTGATCGACGAGGTAGACGGTCTTATGGCGCGCGCGCGAAGTGTTCGCCAGGGCTTGGAGACGGAGCTGTCGTTGGCGGTCGACGTGATGGTCCCAAGCACGACCGTCGCCGCGATACTCCGTGACTTCCAGGTCATCTTCCCGAGCGTGGACTTGCGGCTCCATGTCGAGGCGCTCGGCGCAGTCGCGGCGCTCGTGCTCGACCGCCGAGCCGATCTGGCCGTGGCCGGGCCGGACATCCTCGACCTGCCCGAATTGCAGCGCAGGTCTGTCGGCAGCGTAAGCCTGATACCGGTCGCGTCGCCCGCACACCCTTTGGCGCAACTACAAGAGATCGCGCCTGGCGAAGCGAAGCGCCACCTTCAGCTCGTTCTGACCGACCGGTCCTCCCTTACCGAGGGCAAGGAATTCTCGGTCATCAGCCCCCGAACATGGCGGCTGGCCGACTTGGGCGCAAAGCACGCCCTATTGCTGGAAGGGATTGGGTGGGGGAACATGCCATTGCACGTCGTGGCCGAAGAAATCAGCCAAGGCCGCCTGGTGAAGCTGGAACTTCCCGAAAATCCACCGGTGGCCTACTTGCTGCACGCGCTGTGGCGAAGGGACACCCGCCCGGGTCCTGCGACGTCGTGGATGCAGGAGGCACTAGCTGACCGGCTACCGACCTAGAAGCGGCGGACGATTGTTGTGGCGGATTTGCCTGCGAGACCGGCAACCACGCAATTGGAACCGTGATGGTGCGATGATCCGAACACCGTGGTGCCTGGGCCGCGCTCGATAGCCCCGTCAGCTGCTAACCACTCCTCGCCATTCTCGTAGCCGTTCGGAAAGGAGGCTTGCACGCTGTTGGTCGGTGCCGCTGTCGAGGATGCGAATGTCTTCGGCGTCGGCCCGAACGTAAACTCCGGCCGTGCGGGTGTTCGATTGAGGGTCGGCATCAGATTGGGTCGTAAAATATCCTGACGCCCGGTCAGCCGACTCCAGGCGGATTTCGCCGGTGCCATGCATTTGAGGAGCGTCTGCCGACAGAGGTCGCTCTCCCTTCCAGTAGTAGAAGAGCCCTGCCGGCTCGCGCTTCTCCTTCGCTGCCTCGCTCCAATATCTGGCCGAGAGTTTCCCGTCTTCTCGCCAGGAACTGCCGGTCAACTCGAGGGCGCCGTCTCGGTCCCGTGAAATCCGCAAGAGGCCCAGGGCGGAGGGTTCACGCTCGGTGCGCTCGGTCAGCGAATATTGCCACCAGCTTCCTTGCATCCGGGTGAGGTTCCCTTCGCTTTCGATCGCCTGGCGGAGCTTCTGGTTGATGTTCCTGGTTTCCGCCGCAGTTATGACGTCTTCGTAGCGGACGCATGTGAGGCCGAGCAGGTCCGTCGGAAGCTTCGAGCCACGGGCATGCAAGATAAAGGTTCGCCGCATGCCGAGTACCCCACCGAACAGGCCGGCTTCGAAAACAACATTGTCCCGCGGCGAGGCCTGGCCGTTGTCGGGGTCGCTTGGTGCGCTGGTCCAATCGTCCTGAGCGAAAATGAAGGCGGCAAAGTCCACCTCGCGAGTGAGCTCTAAGAGCCGCCCCAGGGTTGTCGTGCCTGGGCTAAAGCTCGTCGTCCAGGGTTCAACTTCCGCGACGTCCCCCAGGCCTCGGGTCAGTGCCGCGAGCAATTTGCCCTGCTTGCCTGACGAACCCAGGAAAAGGCGCGGCTTGCCCATCCGATTTCCCCCTGTGATGACGATCAATCGTGTAAGGCGGGTTCCGCCTCTTCGGCCAGAGCCTGCTGAACCGAGCTTCGCTGCGAGGTCTGCTGGAACTGCTTGAGCAAGCGCGGTGGGATGATCAGCCCGAACGCCTTGGCCCAGCGCAACATGACGAACAGGTAGGCGTCAGCGATAGTGAAGTCGGGGCCGAACAGATAGGGCTCGACAATACGGTTTTCGAGCAAGGTCAAGCGTTTGGCGACCGCCTGAGTGGCGTCGTCTTTCTCTGCCGCGTTCGCGGCACGCCAGAAAGGCTTGAAGGCGATGTGGAGTTCGGTCGAAAGGTACGACAACATCTCGATAAGACGGGTGCGGCCAAGCGGACCCCCGACACCGAGCCGGGGTTCGCGCTGGGCGATCAGGTCAAGGACCGCGACGTTCTCGGTGATTGAAGTACCGTCGTCGAGCACCAGCAAGGGGACCGAGCCTGCCGGATTTATCGCCGTATAGTCACCTCCAGTCTCCGTGATCTTGGCCTTGAGGTCGACGCGTTCGAACTCGGCCACGATCCCGGCCTCGTGCAGGGAAATACGGGCAGCAAGGCTGCAGGCGCCAGGAGAATAATAGAGCTTCATTGGTCGACTCCCTTGTGCCGGCCCAGCCGTTCGACCGGGCCGGCGTATTCTGGCTTTACCCTGCGACGGGCTGAGCGTTTGCCTCCTGCAGCTCTGGTTTCGCCTCTTCGCCGCGGATGAAGGCAAGGATGTCCGCATTCACGATTTCGGGATGAGTCTGACACAAGCCATGCGGCAAGTCCTTGTATGTTTTGAGTGTGCCGTTTCTCAGTAGCTTCACGGTGAGGGGGGCGGAGTCAGCGTAGGGCACGATCTGGTCGTCCTCGCTGTGGATGACCAGCACCGGCACAGCGATGGCTTTGAGATCTTCGGTGAAGTCTGTTTCGGAAAACGCCTTGATACATTCATATCCAGCCTTGGCGCTCCCCATCATGCCCTGCCGCCACCAGTTACGAATGAGTCCTTCGGAGACCTTCGCGCCTGGTCGGTTGAAGCCGTAGAAAGGCCCGGTGGGGATATCGAGGTAAAGCTGCGCACGATTGGCCGCCAGCGCCGCACGAAAGCCGTCGAAGACTTCGATTGGCGTGCCACCCGGGTTCGTATCCTTCTTGACCATGACCGGAGGCACGGCGTCGATCAGTATCGCCTTGGCGACCCGTCCCGGTTCGGCTCGGGCGACGTAGCGCGCGACCTCGCCGCCACCCGTGGAATGTCCGATATGGATTGCATTGCGAAGATCGAGTTCAGCCACAAGTGCCGCCACGTCTGACGCGTAGGTGTCCATCTCATTGCCGTCGCTTGTCTGGCTCGAGCGACCGTGGCCGCGACGGTCGTGCGCGATCACACGATACCCCAAGGCGCCGAAGAACAGCATCTGGTTGTCCCAATCGTCGGCACTCAAAGGCCAACCGTGGTGAAATACGATCGGCTGCGCGTCTTTCGGTCCCCAGTCCTTGTAGAAAATGCGGGTGCCATCAGAAGTCGTGACGTGAGTCATGGGACAGGATCCCTTACCAAAATGCCGGCCTGCAGGACCGGCGCTGCAGAACCGAGATCTACACCTCGGGCGACGGGAAGCGATCCGTTCGGATCGAATCTACTGGAAAGACTCCGGGCTCCGGCCCCCGGTGGCAATCAGGGTTAAACCCGAGCGCTCGACGGTTTGCCGCTCGGCTGCCTCCTCTCGCCAGCATGGGAACCGGGTGACCGACAAGAGAGTTATGGTTCTGGGGGTTTCTTTCTGCTGCCACTCATCGACCTTTGAAATCATAATCCGAAGTGGAATTCACTTCGCTCTAACTGCCTGCGACGGAGAAACCAAAACCAGGGAGTAGCTCTATGAAAGTGTTGTTCCGACCGTCTGTGCTGGCCGTGCTTTTGGCCATCGCCACGGTACCTCTACCCAGCGCCAGCGCACAAGAACCTACGGCGACGAGCGAAACGACGCTATTCCAGAATGTCCGAATATTCGACGGCACCGGATCGCCTCTTTCAGGCCCGTCCAACGTGCTCGTCAGGGGACAAACGATCGAGCGCATCTCGGCCGGGGCGATCGAAGTGGAACCTGGAGCGACCGTTATCGACGGTGGAGGGCGCACGCTAATGCCAGGGCTTATTGACGCCCACTGGCATGCGATGCTGATCCGCGGGAACCCCATCCAGATGATGGCCGACGACGTTGGCTACACCAATATCGTGGCGGCCGACGAAGCGACTGACACACTAATGCGCGGCTTCACCACCGTCCGCGACGTCGGCGGTCCCGCCTTCTCGCTCAAGCGCGCGATCGACGAGGGGCTTGTCGATGGGCCGCGTATCTATCCATCTGGCGCGATGATCACAGTCACCAGCGGTCACGGCGACTTTCGGCAGTTGATCGACCTGCCCCGAGTGCCAGGCAAGCTCTCGAGGATCGAGGAAATCGGCGGCGCCGCGATTGTCGACAGTCCGGACGAAATGCGGATGCGGGTGCGCGAGCAACTGATGCGAGGCGCCTCGCAGATCAAGCTTACCGCCGGAGGCGGAGTCTCGTCGCCTTTCAGTCCGGTGGACGTCTCAACCTTCACTGAAGCTGAAATACGCGCGGCGACCGAAGCAGCGAGCAACTGGGGGACTTACGTCACCGCGCATGCATTCACCGATGAAGCTATCAGGACCTCGATCGACGCCGGTGTCAAAGTGATAGAACACGGCTTTCTGATGACCGAGCCGACGGCCCAGCTCATTGCGCAGAAAGGTATCTGGCTCAGTTTACAGCCCCTTCCGGAGGCGCTTCGTGAAGGGTTTCCCGTTGGCTCGGTCCAGCGGGAAGGGGCGGATGAAGTCTGGCCGGGCATCGACCGAACCTATCAGTTGGCAAGAAAGTACCACCTCAAGACCGCCTGGGGTACCGATGTGCTGTTCTCCCGCGCTCTTGCCCAGCAGCAAGGGGCGATCCTCGCTTCGCTGACTCGTTGGTACACTCCGGCCGAGGCACTAGCCATGGCGACCGGAACCAACGGAGAGCTCCTCCGACTGTCAGGAAGGCGCAACCCCTACCCCGGTAAACTGGGGGTCGTGGAACAGGGCGCACTGGCCGACCTGCTGTTGGTGGACGGAAATCCCTTGGAGAACATCAACCTGATTGCCGATCCCGAGCGCAGCTTCGTGATCATCATGAAGGACGGCAAGATCTACAAGAACAGCCTCGCGAACTGATTTCCTTCTGGGGTTCAATGGGCGGCAGTGATGCCGCCCATTGTTCTTAGAAAAGCTGAGTTCCCTGCGGTAAATTGTTATTTAACTTAGAATTTCACGACAACCTTGCCGACCTGCTGGTTCGATTCCAGGAATTCGTTGGCCGCCACGATCTGGTCCAATCCGTGGAATTCCTTCGCGATGACGGGCTTCAGGTGACCGCCTGCGAGCCCGGCGAGGATCTTGTCCTGCGCATTCTTGTAGCGATGAGGGTGGTTCCAGATCTCGCTCGCCACCCACCCGCGGACTGAAAGGCCTTTGTAAGCGCACGGCCAATGGGGGTAGGGCGTAGCTTCTCCGCTGAGCCCGCCGTAGATGAAGAGAATGCCGCGCGGGGCGAGGGCGTTGGCGAGCGTTTCCACATACGGGCCGCCGACCGGATCAAAGGCGGTGCGCGCGCCTTTGCCGCCGGTGATTTCCATGACGCGCGCCACCAGGTCTTCCTCGTCGGTCGCAATTACATGCGCCGCCCCGTGATCGAAAAGCGCCTGAGCCTTGTCGGATGTGCGCGTGCAGGCGATCGAGATCGAGCCGGCCCAGTTGGCCAGTTGAATAGCCGCGATGCCGACGCTTGATGAGGCGGCCCGGATGACCACGCCGTCGCCGATCCCGATTTCGGCGACCTCTATCAACGCGTAGGCCGTCATGTACTGCATCCAGATTGAGGCCGCCTCGGACGGGGTAAGCCCAGGAGGTGCGGGGAGGAGGATGCGAGTGGGGACGATCGCCTGCTCGGCCCAGATGCCGTACTGCCCCTGATGGATCATGGGCAACACGCACACTCGATCGCCCACCCGAAAATCATCGACGCCTGGGCCGAGTTGCTCGACCACTCCAACCCCCTCATAGCCAATGAGGCTCGGTAGTTGCGGCGCTATCGGATAGCGGCCGGCGCGATACATGGCTTCGGCGCGATTCAGACCGACAGCCTCGACCCGAATGCGGACCTCGCCAACTCCGGGCGGGCCGATATCGAGATCCTCGATCTGAAGAACCTCCGGACCTCCGAGGCTATGGATGCGAACGACCTTGGACATTTTCAATTCTCTCCCTGTTTGAAGAGAGATTGGGATAGCGGGCCGCCCATTGTCCAGCGCTATCAACTGCGCCTGGCGCAAATAAAAAGGGCCCTCCCACGAGGGGAGGGCCCTAAAGTTTCGGCTGTTGCCGTTTCGATTAGAAGCGCGCGTTGGCGCCGATGTAGAAGCGACGACCGTTGGTGTCGTGCGCGCTGAGGAACAGGTTGCTCGGGTAGAGCTGACCGTCCACGGCGGCAGTGTCCTCCGTGATGTTCCGGTTGTAACCACCCCACGGCGGACGCTTGTTGAACAAGTTGTCGATACCGAAGCGGAGACCGATATCGTCGGTCAGCTGATAGTTCGCGTTGAGGGCGAACAGGCTGTAGCTCGGCCAGCCGACGATGTCCGGAGTACCGCCGGGGACAGTGGCTTCGCCGCCGTCCTCAAGACCCGGGTAATACTGCCACTGGAGGGCAACACGCGCCGGGCCCCAGCTGTATCCTACCGTGGTGAAGACACGATATTCGAACACGTTTGCGTTCAGACCGTTCTCACCCGAACCCGTGGTTCCGACATAGTCGATCAGCGGGAGCGACGGATAGAGAGACGAGCTCTCGAAATCCATCTGGTAGTTGAGCACGCTGTTCAGCGTGAGCGTACCCGGACCGACGTCGTAACCCCAGTCGAGCTGAGCGTCGATACCCGAGAGATGCACCCGACCATCGTTGGTGTAGGTGATCTTCACGTTGCCGAGCTGGCCGGTACCGTTGCGCGGTACCAGTTGGCAGAACGCGTTCGCCGCGGCCGAGTTGGCGGCTGCAGCCGAACCCGCAGCACCATTGACGAGCGGGTTGAACGTCGGGTCGAAGCACTGTTGCAGCACCGCACCAACCGTCTGGGCGCCGATCGCGTCCTTGATGGTGATGTCGTACCAGTCGACCGACAGGCGAAGGCGCGAAAGCACGCCGCTGTCCATCGGGGACTGGATCACAACACCAGCCGTCCAGGTGTCGGCCGTTTCCGGCTTCAGGTTCGGGTTGCCGATCAGCGTCGGGAACGCGAAACCGAACGATCCGGTGGCTTGGGTCTGGCCGTAGTACTGGTTCGCCGCATCCGGGCTGGCCTGGGCCATCAGTGCACGGCAAGTGGCTTCGACGTCCGCCGCACCCGCTGCGCCGCCAGCATTCGCCGCCGGGTTGGCGGAGAACGAGTTCGGGTTGAGCCTGGAGCAGACATCGCCGCGGTTGTTCACACCGAAAGTCTGCTGTGCCGAGAGGAACAGCTCACCGATGTTCGGTGCGCGTTCAGCGCGGTTGTAGCCGCCCCGGAAACGCAGCCAGTCATTGACCGCCCAGTCACCCAGCAGCTTGTAGGTCCAGCTGGTGCCGGTGGTGCTGTAGTTCGACATACGGCCGCCGAGTTCCAGGTTGAACGCCTGGATGAACGGGATGTCGGCCAGAACCGGAACAAGCAATTCGCCGTAGACTTCGCGAACGGAGATGAAGCCTTCCGCGTTGCCGCTCGGGTAGATGCCCAGAGCCTGATCAAGGTACGAACGGCCCTGTGTGGTCAGCGTGTCGTTGATGAACTCATAGTCCATTTCACGGTAGCTGGCGCCGATCGCGCCGCGGAGTTCACCGGCAGGCAGGTCGATGACCTTACCCTGGGCGTTCACTTCGGCGATCGTCTGACGGAACTTCGAACGGTTCTTAAGGTCCGCGCGCATGGCTTCGAGGCAGTCCTCGCTGAAGCCACCCGTGGGCGGGCTGAAGAAGTTCACGCCGCTGGTGCAGGATCCGGTCGAAGCGCCGAAGCCGCCCGATTCCTGGTTGCCAGTCATGCTGAAGCCACGGCCGAAGCCCGGCGAGCTGAGAACGGTCTGAACACGCTCGAGCGAGTAGATGCCGGTCTGACGGGCGAAGGTGTGCGATTCGCCGTGGTTGACGAAGGCTTCCCAGGTCCAGTCGGTGCCCGGAACCGAACCCTGCAGGCCGGTCGTGATGTTGTAAGTCATCACGTCGGTGAAGGTTTCACGGTCATCCGGCATGAGGGTCGACATTTGCCAGGGTTCGTTGGCACCCGAGACCTGAGCGTTCTGGGTCGGATCCGGGTTGTACCCTGCCTCACCCGGCCGAGCCGGACGCATGCGCGAGTTCAGGATCTGCTGTAACTCGGCTGGGAGGAATTGGCCGATCACCGCGTTGTTGGTGCAGCCACCGGTCCCGCCAACTGCGCCGCATCCATAAGCTGCCGAATAGAGCGCAGCGAATGCCGGGTTGTTGGGGTTGTCAGAGAGATCGCCCGGAGTCGGATCGATGTACTGAGCGCCATTGTAGGACATCCCGTTGAGGATGACCGAGCTCGGGTTGTTGGTGCCGAGGGTCGCGCCGTTCGGCTGACGGCCCTGGCTGCCGACGTACGTACCCGTGCCGTAGGGCAGGAACACGTCCCAACCGTTGGTGATCGGGCCCGGCTCGTTGCGGGTGTAGGTGTTGACGGCGCTGAACGTCGCCTGGCCGAACACGCCGATCCAGTCGTTGATCTCGTAGTTGCCACGCGCAAGGGCGTTGTAACGCGTCAACGGCAGGATCAGATACAGGTTCGGGTTGTTGAAGGCGATATTACCGGCCGCAGTCTGCTTCCAGGGCTGGCCGTCAAGCGCGCCAGAGTTGAAGCGATAGGCACCGCCACGCTGGGGGAAACCGCTTCCGGCCCACGCCGTGCCATCCGGGTTGAAGAAGATGTTGTAGCCTGCGCCGCCCAGAGGCGGAGTATTGGCGGGGCGTTGATTGAAGATGTTGTTGATCACGGTCGGGCTGGCCGGGTTCGCGAACGACAGAATGACCGCCGGCGAACTGTTGAAGAAGCCCGAGCCTGCGGTAAGCGGGTTGGACCACACATCAGTGTACCAATCGCGATCGCGCTGGTAGCTGCCTTCGCGAGTGTTCATCGACAGGGCGAGGCTGATGTTGCCGCGGCCATCTTCGAAGTCGGTGCCCATGATGCCCGACAGCTGGTATTCGAAGCCGTCACCTTCCTGGGTGATGCCGGCCTGGGCGTCGAGTTCGAGGCCCTGGACGTTCTTCTTCAGGATGAAGTTGGTGACGCCGGCGACGGCGTCAGCGCCGTAAGTCGCCGAAGCACCGCCCGAGATGATCTCGACGCGCTCGATAGCGGCCGACGGGATCGTGCTGATGTCGGTGACGCCCGAAGCGTTCGCCGGAGTCGAACGGCGACCGTCGACGAGGACGAGGTTGCGGTTCGAACCGATACCGCGGAGCGATACGGTTGCGGCGCCCGGGGTGTTGGTTGCCGTTGGCTGAATATCGCCGCCCAGGGTCGGGGTCTGGGCCGGAACGAACTGCGGCAGCTTGTTCAGGTTGCTTTCGACCGCGGAGGTCGCCGAGTTCTGCAGCAGCGCTTGGTCAGCGGTGATGGTCGGGCTGTTCGACTCGAAGTCCTGGCGCTGAATGCGCGAACCCGTGACGATGATCGCATCGCTGGCGACGGCGCAGGCCGGATTGTCCGGAGTGGCATCGCAGTCAACGTCTTGCGCGTAAGCTGGCATCGCCAGCGAAACGGTACCCGCGCATCCTGCTAATAGCAGGGCCTTGTATACCCCCATGTTATGTAGACTCCTCACGTCGTGCTCCCTTCACAATGATGGCCCAAGCTTTCGAGCCTGGACCGGTGTTCGAATTTACGGAGTAGGGTGTGCAGACGCGCCGGCAGCCGAAAGCGTCGGCAAGCCAGAGGCGCGAGTTTGCAAAAATGTCATGGACATTGTCACCCCTACCCTTTGCGGCCTCGCTCTTCGGAATCGGCAAGAGGTCCGCTTAGGGAGGACACATATTGGCAGGCATTCGCGGTGTCTAGCGATGGAATCCCCATCGGCCCTTGAAAGTGTCTCAATTCCGGCACTTCTGGCAGCAATGTTGCGCGAGGTGGAGGAAATCCCCGAGAGCCCGATGATTAGCTAAGTCAACGTTTTTGGCGGATTTCTGCCGTTTTTCTGCTGCTTGTAAATTCTTCTGGCGCAGCATGTGTTGCCAAGGTGCATCGCTTCTAAACTCGATGTTCGGGGGCGGGATTCAGGGGGATAGCAAGGTTAACTGTCTCGGCCGGGATCGTTTGCTTTCCGTTCGAATCCACAGCTTGCGCAGGTCGTCTGTTCATTCGCGGAATAAAGGCTATAGGTTTTCACTTAAGGGAAGAAACGGTCGGGAGAGACCGCACTAATGGACACGCGGCACGCGCCGCCGGAAGGCAATTTCGTGAACAGCGGGCTCGATGGGCCGACCGTTGGGGCGACCGATTGGCGGTCGCTCTTGCGCCGTCGCGCCGAAACCCTGTGGCGAAATACGGTCGAAACCGCGGCGGTTGACGATGTCTGCCTCTCTGCCGTGACGCGGGCGTTAGGCCCTTTAGCGGACGACGCCGTCAAGGCGGTGGAAGCCTACGCGATTGGGGCTCGGCAATGGTCTCCACCGGAAAGTACTCCGGCGCGCTTTTCAAGCCGTCTGGACCTGATCCTCAAAGGGATCGAGGCTTCGGCAGACGCGCGTCTCATGCCCGTGGCGGCGGAGGAGAGCGCTCAGCCTCACGTTATTCAGAGTGAACTGTGGCAGGTCCTGCACAAGGTCCGGGAAAGTGCGGAGCTCTCTTACTCTCGCGAGCAGTATTTGATCGAGCTCGACAGGAGGCTGCTTTTCCTGCTGCAGAACGCAGGCGCTCTCGTCCCGGCGGACATATCAAGTGCGGTCGGCGTCGATAAGGCCCAGGTCAGCCGCTCCGTGAAGCGCTTGCTCGAAATGCGGCTCGTCGAAAGGGAGCAAATTCGTGCACCGCTTCGTCTGACCCGCGATGGGGAGCGGCTTGGAAAGCGCCTTTCCCGAATGGCGGAGCTGCGAAATCGCGAACTGACCATCGACATTTCCGAAGCCGAACTTGCCGAGTTCTTCGAAGCCATCGAGATTTTGCTCGACCGCGCGATTGCGCTTTACGACCAGGAGCGGGCGTTGGTGCAGGGTGGAAAGTCCACCGAACCATCCGATCGAGACGATGAGGATAAGCAGGCCGAGAAGGTCGTCATCGACCGTTCACGGATTATAGCTCCCCTTATGACGCTGAGTGCCTATTTCAGCCGAAGCGGGGCGTTGGCGTTCAAGCGCCTCACGGGGTTGTCGACCTTTGAGGCATTCGTGCTGTCCGAGATCGGCATGAATCCTCCGATCGAATGGAGCGCGCTCGTGGCGGCGCTGGCGCGGGATCACAGTCAGGCCGCCCGGACCGTCAACGCGTTGGTCGAGCGCGGCCTCGTCTCGCGTGAAGGGAAACCGGGTCGTCGACACGGTCGCTTCTATCCGAGCGATGAAGGACAAAAGCTGGTCGAAGTCATCCAGGAGGCAGGTCGCCAGAGAAGTACCTTCCTGCTGGCGCCCTTGGAGCCAGCGCACAGGGCCCGCTTCCTGTCGACCTTCGACAAAGTGCGCCGAAACGCAGTTGCCCAGCTCGCGCGTGAGCGAGCATTTGCTGAGATCGACCGGGCCTAGCTCAGCGCAGGCGCCGGACTGGTACAGGTTCCTGACCATCGATACGCATGAGATAGCCTCCCATGGCGCCGCGCTCGATTTCGATCGATTGCCCGCGTTTCGGGGGGCGGAAGCTGAACGCAACACCATCGGTAAAGAGCCACTGCGCCCCGTCTGAAAGGGTGACCAGATAGATCCCAGGTTCACGCTGCGCGGCCGCAGTTACGGTAGCAGTGACCTGCTTTTCAGAAGGGGCTACGGGCGTGAAACGTTCTTCGCGCCGCTTTACGCTCTCGAAGCCAAAGCCTTGGGGGCCGGCCTGGGCAGGCGGCGCTCCAGCACCTACCCCCGCTCTCGTAGTGGGAGGTGGCATGGGAACGCTTGGGTCGACATTGCGAATGTTGTTATCGTAGCAAGCCAGACGGGCGCTGGGATCGCCGATTTTCGAGCATTCGACCATGATGCTGGCCGCTGTACGCTGGTCAATCTGGGCCGAGGCAGGACCGCTTGCGACGGCCAGCGATCCAGCCGCAGCGGCCATGATCGTTGCGCGGTACCCGATGATCGACATTGAAACTCCCCTCTCGTTCTCTGGCCGCTTAGTGGCGGGAACCCGGATAGCGTGCAATAGGCTTGCGTCCGTCAGAACGGGGAAAACCTCAATCGAGGGGCTCATCTGAACTCAGTACCCCTCGTTCAAGCTGGTCATCCTCCATGGACTTGAACAGCGCGCTGATGTTGCCTTCGCCGAAGCCTTCATCACCCTTGCGCTGGATGAATTCAAAGAACACAGGGCCGATCATCAGACGGCTGAAGATCTGCATCAAGAGTTTCGGGTTGCCGCCCTCCGTCGTTCCATCGACCAGGATGCCGCGCTTCCGAAGATCATCGACCGGTTCGCCGTGGCCAGGCAGGCGTCCGTCGAGCTGGCGATAGTAGGCCTCTGGAGGGGGAGGGGCAAACCCCATGCCGCGCAACGAAAGGTTGTCGAGCGAGGCATAGAGGTCGTCACTGGCCAGGGCGATATGCTGGATACCTTCGCCATTGTAGGCGCGAAGATACTCGGCAATTTGCCCTTTGCCGCCGGCACCCCCTTCTTCGTTGAGGGGAATCCGAATCCTGCCGTCGGGCGCCATCATTACCTTGGTATTGAGCCCGGAATATTCCCCGGTCACGTCGAACTGTCGGAACTCGCGGAAGCCGAAAATGCGAGAGTAGAAATCCTCCCAGTGGGCTGCCCTGCCACCATAGACGTTGTGAGTAAGATGATCGATGGTGTGGAAGCCGGCGCCTACAGGATAACGCTCGACGCCATCCAGATAGATGAAATCGATGTCGTAGATATTGAGGTCATCCTCGTAGCGGTCGATGAGGTAGATCAACGATCGCCCTATGCCTCGGATGGCGGGGATATTGAGTTCCATCGCTCCGGTTTTGACTTCGGCCGGTTCGGCCCCGCGTTCGATCGCCAGGCTAAAGGCTCGACCCGCGTCTCGCACTCGGAAACCCATTCCACATGCGGAGGGGCCATGTTCTGCGGCAAAGTAGGCGGCGGGACTGCGCGGCTCATAGTTCGCGATCAGGTTGATGTGCCCCTGGCGCCAGAGCTGTACGTCTTTGCTGCGGTGCCGGGCGACCTGGCTAAAGCCCATGCGTTCGAACGCGGGCTCTAACACGCCTTTCTGCGGAGCCGAAAACTCGAGGAATTCGAACCCGTCGAGTCCCAGCGGATTATCGAAAAGATCTGACATGGTTACGGTTGTAACCGCTTCGGTGGTCACAAGCAATCATGGGCGATAGCGGGGGCATCTGCGGATAACTCGAGGAATAAGACGAAAGCGCTTGAAATGCGGAGGGGACTGTGATTCTCTCAAATCATGAATCCGGTGGTAACCAAGCGCGAAGTTGTCAGGGAAAAGATTGCCCGGTTCGGTGCGTTGGGTGTTCTGCTTCTGCTCGGGGGACTGACGTTCGTTGGCCCTTATGGCGTTCTGGCCTGGGGTGAAAATCTCGCTCTGCTGCAGCAAAGACAAGAACGAATCTCAAAGCTGAAGGCCGAGAAGGACGAGCTTGAGAACCTGGTGGATCGGCTAGATCCCAACCACGTCGACCCGGATCTGGCGACCGAATTGCTGCGCAAGAATCTGAATGTTGCGCATCCTGACGAATATGTCATCGAACTCGACAAGGCGCAGCAGGCGCACTGAGGCGCCTGGTCCTCGGCAACCGCAAAAATAGCGACAATCGGGGCGTTGCCAGCGACGCGATCTATTGCCTATAGGCGAGGCTCATCCTGCGTCATCGTGGCGCCATCAGGGGAAGAGGCCTTGGCACGAGCCGCCAGTTCAAGTTCCGGCAAGACCAAGCGGGCGCCGGCAAAGAAACCCGCTGCACAAGCCACTGCAAGTGCCGGAAAGTCGGGCGATAATTTTGCCCTGCACAGCCTTCAGGAGGCGTTTCAGCAGGATCCGCGCTTTGACGCGACTGCAGAGGAGTTGCTGACGTTCTATGAGCGGATGCTTCTGATCCGCCGCTTCGAGGAAAAGGCAGGCCAGCTCTATGGTCTCGGCCTGATCGGCGGCTTCTGCCACCTCTATATCGGTCAGGAAGCGGTGGCCGTTGGCCTGCAGGATGCGCTGCAAGGCGGCAAGGACAGCGTCATCACCGGCTATCGCGATCATGGACACATGCTCGCTTACGGCATCGATCCCAAGATCATCATGGCCGAACTGACCGGTCGCCAGGCTGGCATCAGCCACGGCAAGGGTGGTTCGATGCACATGTTCTCGACCGAGCACGCGTTCTACGGCGGGCACGGCATCGTGGGCGCCCAGGTGCCGCTTGGTGCCGGGCTGGCCTTTGCGCACAAGTATCGCGGTGATGGCGGGGTCTGCATGGCCTATTTTGGTGACGGTGCGGCCAACCAGGGGCAGGTCTATGAGACCTTCAACATGGCGAGCTTGTGGAAGCTGCCGATCGTCTTCGTCATCGAAAACAACCAGTACGCCATGGGCACCTCGGTCAAGCGCAGCTCTGCCGAAACCGAGTTCTATCGTCGTGGCACGGCGTTTCGCATTCCGGGCATGAAAGTGAACGGCATGGATGTGCTCGAGGTTCGCAAGGCCGCTGAAATCGCCGTTGCTCATGTACGCGACGGAAACGGGCCGGTGCTGATGGAACTCAACACTTATCGTTACCGCGGCCACTCGATGTCGGATCCGGCCAAGTACCGCACTCGCGAAGAAGTGCAGGGCGTGCGCGATCACAGCGATCCGATCGAGGGCGCCAAGGCTGAATTGATCAAGTTGGGCGTTGACGAAGACAAGCTGAAGGACCTCGACAAGCGAATCCGCGCTCAAGTTGCCGAAGCAGCCGATTTCGCGGAAAGCTCTCCCGAACCCGCTCCGAGCGAGCTTTATACCGACGTCCTGGTGGAGACGTACTGACCATGGCGATCGAGTTGAAAATGCCGGCCCTCTCACCGACCATGGAGGAGGGCACGCTATCCAAATGGCTGGTCAAGGAAGGCGATACGGTTTCCGCCGGTGACGTGCTTGCCGAGATCGAAACTGACAAGGCGACGATGGAATTCGAGTCAATTGACGAAGGAACCGTCGGAAAGATCCTCATCCCCGAAGGCACTGAAAACGTTGCTGTAGGGACCGTGATCGCGGTCTTGGCGGGAGAGGGGGAGGATGCGGCTGTCGCGACTTCAGCTCCCAGCGCCCCCGTGCCACAGGCAGACGCGCCTGTAGCTCCGGCGGCCGTGGACCGGCCAGTTGCCAAGTCTCAACCCGCTGCCGATCCGGACATTCCGCCGGGCACCAACATCATCAAGCTGACTGTTCGCGAAGCGTTGCGCGATGCCATGGCGGAAGAAATGCGCCTGGACGATCGGGTGTTCGTGATGGGCGAAGAAGTCGCTGAGTATCAGGGGGCCTACAAGGTCACTCAGGGACTGTTGGAGGAGTTCGGTCCTCAACGGGTGATCGATACTCCGATCACCGAGTATGGCTTTGCCGGCATCGGTACGGGTGCCGCGATGGGGGGTCTGCGACCGGTGGTCGAATTCATGACCTTCAACTTCGCCATGCAGGCGATCGACCACATCATCAACTCCGCCGCCAAGACCAATTACATGTCCGGCGGTCAGATGCGTTGTCCGATCGTGTTCCGCGGACCCAACGGTGCGGCGAGCCGCGTGGCCGCCCAGCACAGCCAGAACTTTGCTCCTTGGTACGCGAGCGTGCCAGGGCTGATCGTAATCGCTCCGTATGACTCCTCCGATGCCAAGGGCTTGATGAAAGCGGCAATCCGATGTGAGGATCCGGTCGTTTTCCTCGAGAACGAGCTTGTTTACGGGCGGAGTTTCGAGGTCGCTCAGCTTGACGATCACGTCCTGCCGATTGGCAAGGCTCGCGTGGTTCGCGAAGGAAGTGACGTGACGATCGTTTCCTACTCGATTGCCGTTGGCCTGGCCCTCGAGGCAGCAGACGCTTTGGCTGCCGAGGGCATCGACGCCGAGGTGATCGACTTGCGCACCTTGCGCCCGCTCGACAAGGAAACGGTGTTGGCGAGCCTCGCCAAGACCAATCGCCTGGTTGTCGCTGAAGAAGGCTGGCCCGGCTGCTCGATCGCTTCAGAGATCATCGCGATCTGCATGGAAGAAGGCTTCGACGACCTCGATGCCCCGGTCCTGCGCGTCTGCAACGAGGACGTGCCGCTACCTTACGCGGCGAACCTCGAAGCGATGGCGTTGATCAACGCAGACAAGATCGCTGCGGCGGTGCGGTCGATCGTTGGACGGTAGGCTACCGAGTTTCGCGCTCAGAGAGCGTGAGACATAGCGGCCAAATGGTGGCTGGTTTGTAGACTGCACGGCCTCTCCCGGTTGGAGAGAGGCCGTGTCGGGCTCAGAACGTTGAGTCCAACTTGTCACACGTTGAAGCACTGGCTTCTGGCTCGGTGTTATAGATTTGAGTCAAATCGCGATCGTCGCGAACGTAAAAAGCGGCCTCGCGGCGGATGCGGATTTTCCCCAGCACCCATTCGCCAAAAATCGGATGGTAGTCGTAGCTGACTTCGGCGAACATGACGGCTGATTTGGCTTCGGCCTGAACGCGTGTGCTGCCTGTCCCCATTCCCTGAAATCCGCCCGTCCCGGTCTCCGGCTGCGTGGCTCCTTCAACCCCGTACTTCGAGGCGACGTTTAGCTTACCCTTGCAACGTTGCCACGCAATCGTTTGGAGGCCGGCATCGGTTTGTTGCAGGCTCGATACGATAATTCGTCCGTGTTCCAGGATTTCCAGGCTGTTGCCAGCTTGGATGCGGGCGCCGAGAAGCGCGTCGTTGATATCGACCTCCCGCAACTGAGGGAGGCTGAGCGGAACCGATTGCTTGGCGCGCGATAGGTTGTCCGCAACGGTCATCGCGATCTGGCTAACTCGCATATTGGCAATTGCTAGGCCCGCGACTTCGACTCCGGTAAATCCCAACGCCATAAGGAGAGGCAGAGAGAACGCGAACTCGATAAGGGCCACGCCGCTTCGATCGCCTTTCAGGCGAGATAGAAGCGCGGGCAATCGGTATCGTGCCGTTCCTACTTTGGCGGACATATCTGGACTCCCACCCTGGCCGCCTGA
Organism: Croceibacterium selenioxidans; assembly: GCF_018599195.1. Lineage (GTDB taxonomy): Bacteria > Pseudomonadota > Alphaproteobacteria > Sphingomonadales > Sphingomonadaceae > Croceibacterium_A > Croceibacterium_A selenioxidans. The sequence continues at coordinate 1,006,551 of NZ_JAHFVK010000001.1, forward strand.
GCGGAAAATGGTTGATTGCGAAGATATGTCGATGCCTCGATCGTGTGTTCCTGCTTTTCACCGAGCAGCGCCCACAGCGGGAAGATGCGCACGTAGGTCACCTGGGCACTGATCGAGAGGACATCCTGAGCACCGCCGCGACCGGCAAGCCCGACGTCGGTGTCATAAGTTTGGTTGTTGTTCCGATCGACGTAGCACTCGTCGGTGTCCCACTTCTTGTTTTTGTTAGTATCTGTGAAGTCTTCGGGCAGCTCAATGTCATTATAGTTTGCGTAATAGTTCGGATTGAACGTGAAGGTGATGTCAGTTGAGGCGTCTCCCACCGGAATTACGGACTCGACCTGGTCGTTCACGCGTTGCTTGATCTTGTCCCATTCGGTGTTTTCAAGCGACGCAGTACGCGCCCCTTCTTCCACAGCGCCCTGCAGAACGGCCTTTGCGTAGACAAGGAACCCAAGGTCAAAGATCGCCATGAGCAGCATCAGGAAAATCGGGGCGACGATAGCGAATTCCACGATCGTCGAGCCGGATTCATCTGACCGGAGGCGCAAGTGTCTCGCGCGGTATAGCCTTGACTGGCGCTCGCTCATTGGACGAGCCTCAGATCGGCGATCTGCTTCGCGATGTCGGTGAAAGCCTTTTCAAGATCTTCCTTTTTGTCCGCCTGAAGGGCACGGCCGGTATCGGCGCAGGCGGAGAGGTTGCCTTCGACGGAAGTTCCGAAGGCGATGGCCCAGATGTTGACCTTCGATCGCATCGCGTCACACAGGGCCTGGAAACGGAGGGCGTGCAGCTCTGCAGGCTGTTTGCCGGTGGTACCCGTGATGCGCTTGGCCATGTCCTCTACGCTGTAGGCGGTGTACGAATTCCCGCGCGAGACCGGCACACCATCAGTCAGGAAGATGATATATCTGTCGATCTGACCACCGTTCGGCCCGGTAAGATTCCGGCTGGCGAACATCCCTTGCGGCGAGATCATGCGCAGGCCCCAGACCATGCCGACATCGAGGTAGGTATAACCTCCCGGTTGGAGGGAATCGATGTAGGTCCCGAACTCGGTTTCGGTCATCGGGTTGAGATTGCGCATCTTTGCCGTCGGGCAAGAATAATCCAGGTTGCTCCGGGTAGCGCTGATATTGGTGTTAGTCACAGCCGCACTACTGCTTCTGTAATAGGTCAGGTCCAGCAGCGAAGGCCGCCACCGCAGCTCGTTCGAGGTACCGCCCGAAATGAAATCCAGATCGAGTGCTCCCGACGGTATTGGCGCGAAACTGGTCGCCGGGACCGTGTTGCGCTCTTCGAGACAGCCGTCCCACTTTGAACTTGCCGCGGTGGTGAGCCCGGTTTGATAAGGAAGCTGAGCTAGCTCCACCAAGTCGAGCTTGCCATCGTTGCCGGTGGCTGCGTACTCTTCCTCGGTGAGCGTATATTCCGGATCGACGATCGCGGTATTGTAATTGATCGAATTGCCATTCTTGAAGTTGGCAACCGAATAGGTGGTTGGCTCGTAGCTCCAATGACGGAACTGATAGCCTTTTTGTTTGATATATTTCTTCTGTATGACCCTTCGGGTACACTTCTTGCTGCCATTTGACCATGTCGGCGAAACACGTTCGAAGGTTGTTTTTGTATACGAGGTTCCTGTGGTCGGCGCACTGGTTTGGAGAGTCTCCGTGCCTGCGTCAGACCCCTTCTGGTAAAGGACCGATGAGCCGCCCGATAACAGCGTGACAGAGCCAAAGTTCGAATTCTTGGCATAGTTGGTGCAGTTGCTGTTGCTGATGTCGGTCCCGCCATTCGTCACAGCCTTGAACGGCTTCTTTGAATCGGCCGAGCCGCTGTCATAGGTCTGTTCGAAGATCGTGACCGAAGCGGTGCGATCCGGAACCCACTGGACTACGTTGGTAAAGACAGCGACGCGCGATTGAACGACCATCGAGTCGTTAAGGTAGCTCAGCGGCAGTTGTCCCTTGGTCTGATCGGGCGTGCTGCTGAACAGATCCGCGCCGTTGACCGCTTGGTCATAGGGTACGAAGCCGTAGCGGATCTGCGAGGTCGTATTTCCCGCCATTTCCTTCTTAAGGGTGGCATAGAACGTCTTGGCGGCCGCCTTCAACGAGTCGATCTTTCGTTCGTCGCCGCTTCCACACTTGCCTTCCGGACAGTCGTTCATTGAACCAGTCACGTCGAGCACCATCACGATGTCGATGTTAGGAACCTGGATGTCCGCACTGCAGGTCACCGATAGGTTTGCCGGGCCGGCGCCGAACATTCCCATGACGGCCATGGGTATGGAGGTGGTGGCGGTTCCGCTCACCTTACCCTTGGCATCGGCGCTAGTAAGGAAGGTCGTCCCGGTGGCGGCGTAGTCGGCTTCCTGGAAGTTGAAGTTGAACATTGACCGGGCGCGGCCTTTAGCTGCGTCGGTGTAGGTTGTCGTCGACATGGCCTTGCGACCGGCGAGCACAGCGGAGTCGCATGCCGCCTGCACGCGGCTCTTGGTGAGGTATATCCGGCTGATGTCGACGGCGCCGCCTATTACAGCAAGCATGGGAAGCGTGGCCGCAGCGGTCAGGGCCATGACGTTGCCCGTTTCGCTGCGCAGCAGCCGGCGAAGCACGCCACTGCTGCTGTTTGCGCACGAATTCCGTGATGCGTATTGCTTGGCATCAAGCATGGAATTGACCCCGAATAACTCGACCCAATTCCAGCCATTACAATTTTACGGTGACCGGACCCTCAAGGAGAAGGGTTAATGAGGAGTTACCATCAGGGCGGACTCCGCACCGCGTTATCGCGATAGCGGATGTCCGATCGCGGTCAAATCATTTTGCCAACGATATCAGATAGTCGCCGCCGAACTTACGTCCGCCTGCCGAAGCCCGAAGAGCCCGGCAAGGCCATAAGTCATGTCTGTTCCAGCTTCGCTCAGGAGCAATTCGAGACTTCGTTTTTACCGGAGTTGTCAACCCGACTAAGGTCGCGGCTATCCCTGATGTTGAAGGCGGCGTAGTCTGTGATCTTCCCAAGGGGGAGGCCGATGAAAGGCACCAACGGCTCGTACTCGTAGGCGATTTCCACCACCATCACAGCGGTGCCGGGCGCGGCCGTGACCTGATCTCCCGCCGGCCCCATGCCGGAGATACCCACATTGCCTTCGTCCCCGTAGGACGATGGGTGGGCCAAACTTCCAAAGCAGCGCTGCCAAGAAATCATCTGCTGGTCGTCCTCATTGCGCTGCAAACTGGAGAGGATGATCCGGCCATTGCCCTCGAGGTCGAGTTGCCCGGCCTCTAGATCCGCGCCGATAAACACGTCGTTGATCTCGGCTTCGCTGATCGGCCTGTTGCTGAGTATGCTTTGGGTGCCGATGCGCGAGGCATTGTCGGCCACCAAGGCAGCAATCTCGCCAATCCGCTTGGTTGCGATCACATAGTTCGCGAGTTCGAGACCCGAGCTCATCAAGACCAGGAGAATGGGCAGGGTTACGGCGAACTCGACAAAAGCGAGGCCTCGCTGGTCAAGCCGGAGCCCGCGGACGAGTTCCGCAGGGACGAGTTTGGTACGCAACGTCATCGCTCCGGTCCTCATGGGCAGTGGCCGAGAACTGGCTGGACCTGACTGGCGAAAGGCTGGTTGCGCAAGATCGTCTTCGCAGTGACCGTCGCCTCCGGTTCCCAGCCCAGCAGGCCGGCGAGTGGGAATAGCCGGTTGTAAGAGAGGGATGCGGAGTAAATCACGGCATCATGGGCGCCGCCGATGCCAGTCTCGCCCGAATCCGTATCCCGCCGGCCGTTGCCGTTCGCGTCATCGAACGCTTCGTTGTCGTCACACACCCCGTTTTCGTTTGCGTCCGTGAAAGCCTCGGCCACGGCTTGGGCGCGGCCGTAGGACTTGTAGGCCATCCGAGTGAAAGTCAGGTTGCCGTGAGGGACCAGTCGTTGGACCTGCTCGGTAACGTCGGCATCCAGCGCCGCGACACTCTCATTGGTCGCGGTCTCGAGGGTCGAAGATCGGCCCGCAGCGCTGACTTCGCCCGCCAGGACCGAGCGCGCGTAGAGATAATATCCTGTGTCGAACAGAAACATCAGCAGGCCCGCGAACACGGGGAGGATGAACGCAAATTCGACGACCGTCGCCCCCTGGATGTCGGATGACAGCCGGCGGGCGAACCGGATCATGCCGTCCACCATCAGCCCGTGATCCTCAGCTGGGCAATCTGCGAAGCGATGTCGGAGAAAGCACTATTCAGTTGTTCCGCGTCACTAGCCTTATAGGCTCGATGTTCCGAAGCGCAGTTGGCGAGCATTGGCGAGAGGGTGACTTCGTCGCCGAAGGCGATCACCCATACGGTGATGTTCATTTTGCTTTTCGCCAGCGTGCAGAGTTCTGCAAGGCGGTCTTCGGTAAGCTTGTCCCGCTCAGCCTTCTCCGGAATTTCAGTGACCGCTGTACGCCGTCGGTCCATGGCCGACAGGCCCCACGCATCGTAGGCGCCGATCCGCGTGTCGGTTTCCCCGTCGGTCATGAAAATGAGATGCCGGGAAATGCTGCCGTTTTCTTCGGCTCTCCTGTGTTCTGCCGCGAACAGTCCCGTCGGCGACATAAGGCGCAGGCCCCACAGGAAGCCGATATCGTGATAGGTGAACCCCCTGGGTTGCAGCTTCCTTAGATAGTCTTGCAGTTGGCCGGCATCCATCTCGGCAAATTTGCGAGCCGGCGCCGGACAGGCTCCGTAATCCCATGGCCAGTCCAAGGGGGTGTAGAAGTTGAAAGCCCTCCGCGGATATTCTTTCCCTTCATACCAGATCTCCTTGGTCCGGGTGGCTTCCGAACTGCCCAGGAGCCATGTGTCGGTATCAGTCGGTCCAATAGCCTGACGGGAATAGACCAGGCCGGGCAGATAAGGTTTCCATTGTGTCGCGGGATTGTTGCGATCGGGGACGAGGTCGACATCCATGTCATAACGCGGCACATTGGAGCCTTCGTTCGTGCGGCGGGTGGCACGCTCCTCGATGCAGGCATTATGCTCTTCCCAGATGATCTCGCGGTCAACGTGCTCGTCGAAGTGATGGTTTAGGAAGCCGCTCGGGTCCTTCCCCTTCCGGAGGTCGATATTCGGTTCGATGAAGCGTCCTCCAATCACATTGCCGTCTTCATCCGTGCGTTTGAGGGGAGCCATTGAAAAAGTGCGTGGCCCGTAGATCCAGTGAAGCGTCTTTTCATCGTAATCAGGGTTATGGATCCCGGGCAGTCCCGTTTTCGTGTGGGTGTAGACCTCAACGTAATTATCGAACCTGGTCAGCGTGATCAGACATTCGCCGTTCTTACCCGTCTCCGTGGTATATCTGTCGCCATGCCGGGTGCGGGTAGACGTCTGAACGCGGGGCGTCGCGGGGGCCGCGGGTACCCACGGGGACCACACCGTGTTGTCTTGCAGCGTGCCTGGGGGCGCCACGCACCGTTCTGGCTCGCCTTTGGTCGCAGGAAAGATTTCAAAGCTGCCGGTTGTCTCGGTTTTATCGGTGTTGACGAGGATGCCCGGTTGCACATGCGGCGTATCTGCTTCCCGAGAATTGTAGGTCGCCTGGTCGGCGATCCAGTCAGCCTTTAGGAGGGTACCGACGTTGACCGTGTTCGAATAGGGCACGAAACCGTAGCGGATCGTGCTTCCGGACGCCTTCGCGCTTTCAAGCGTGGCATGGAATGTCGTCACTGCGTTTCGCATGGCATCGATGCGAGTTTGAGAATCGCCGGAATTCTGGCCGGCCATCGACCGCGTCGTGTCGAGCACCAGCATGATATCCGTGTTGGGCAGATGGAGGTCGGCAGTGCACGTCGCGGACACGTCCCAATTCGGTTGATTGAAGAACTTCATGACCGTCATCGGCACCGAGACTTCAGCCGAGCCAGTGACGGCGCCGGTGCTCGACGCCTCAAAACCCACGCTCAAATCGCCAGAGCCGTACTTACCTTCGGGAAAGTTGCTGCTGAAGAACTGTTCCGCCTGCAGCCTGCTATCGTTCGTCCAGGTCAGACCCGTCATCGACTTCCGCCCCGCCAGCACCCCCGCGTCGCAGGCCTGCTGCAGGCGCGCCTTGGTCAGGTATATGCGGCTTATGTCCACCGCACCGCCGATCATGCCAATCAGCGGGATGAGCGAAACGGCCGCGATCGCCATGACGTTGCCGCTCTCGCTCAAGCGGAGGCGACGCAGCAGGCCGCGGTTGCCATTCACGTCGGGCTTCTGCAGTTGACGCGGATCGGTATCGGGCATGGAATGGTCCCTGGATCGAAGGCTGGTTATCGGCCCCCGCACCGGTGCGGTTAACGAAGTTTCGAAGGGGGAGCTTGCAGTGGTCATTAGTCTATCGATGGTCAGGCTTTGCCCCCGCCAGCGCCCGGTTTTCGGTTGCGGGAAGGCGGCGTGATGGCCGAGGAAATGGCTTTGCTTGACGATCTACTAGAACCAGAACGGCTCGCGTTTCACTACGTAGATGGCCGTAGTCGCAAGCAGTGGTTAACCATATTGGCGCTCGATCGGCGCATGGCCACGATCCTGCGTTCACGTCGCGAGCCGATAATGGCGCAGGTTCGCCTGGCCTGGTGGCGGGAGACACTGGCGCGCGACCCGTTGCATTGGCCGCAGGGTGAGCCGCTGCTGGAGGCCTTGCGCGAATGGCGCGATCCCTCGGGGCTTGCCGAGCTGGCCTCGGGATGGGAGGCGCTGCTCTCGGACGAGCTGTCTTCCGGAGTCATCGCCGAGTTTATCTCGGGGCGCGGGGCAGCGTTCACCTGCCTTGCTCGGGAGTTGGGGGTGGACGTGACCGAGCACGCACGCGCGGCTGCCGAAATCTGGGCGCTGGGGGACCTTGCAGCCCATGTCTCGGACAGCGCGGAGCGCGACCGGGTGGTGGGCTATCGCACAGACCTGAGCGTCCCCCGCCTGCCGCGTTCGCTTCGACCGCTCGCCATTCTGGCCGGCCTGGGTGCGGCAGCGCTGCGGAAGGGCGGGGCGCCGCTGCTGAGCGGGAGGGCGAGTGCGCTTCTGGTCTTGCGGATCGGACTAATCGGGCGCTAGTTAAGTCCCTGAATTCAAAGGGGACCTTGTGAATCGTTTCGTGCTCGGTGCGTTCGGCGCGCTTGTGTTTGTCGGCATCGGACTGTTCTGGCTACAGGGCCGGGCGGAAGTGGAAGAGGCCGCGCCGCCACCGTCAGTAACCGAGGCGGTCCCGACGGGCCTGCCCAGCGCCGACATCGCCGGATTGCAGGGCCCGGCACCTCCCGAAGCGAGCGAACTCAACCAGGAGCAGCGGCGTTTCTTCCGCTACGACCGCAATCGGGACCTCAGGATATCCCGCGAGGAAATGCTCTCGACCCGCACCAAGGCTTTTCGCGACCTCGATGTCGATGGAAACAACCTGCTGACCTTCGAGGAATGGGCGGTGGCCACCGTGACCCGCTTCGAAAGCGCGGATGCGGACGGCGATCGATCGCTTACCCAGCAGGAGTTCGCGGCGACGGCACCCAAACCGGCGAGCACGCCACGCTGCAATTGTTGACGCCTCGAACCGTCAGGCCGGGACCATTTCGTTCGTCGCCAGCCAGTCGCCGAAGTCAGCCTTGGCGCGTTCGGTGTAGGCTTCCTTGCGCTGCTTCTTCTTCACGTCATGCAGCGGCGGGAAGAGGCCGAAGTTCACGTTCATGGGCTGGTAGCTTTCTGCCTCCGCATCTCCGGTGATGTGCGCGAGCAGGGCGCCCATCGCGCTGGTACGGGGAGGGGAGGCCCACTCGCGACCGGACACTTCGGCCGCCGTCATCAGGCCGGTGAGCAGACCGACCGCCGAACTTTCGACGTAGCCCTCGCAGCCGGTGATTTGGCCAGCGAAACGAATGTGCGGAGCGCTCTTCAGGCGCAACTGGCGGTCGAGCAAGGTCGGGGAGTTGAGGAAGGTGTTGCGGTGCAGACCCCCCAGGCGGGCGAACTCGGCATTCTCGAGGCCCGGGATCGTGCGGAACAGTCGCACCTGCTCGGCGTGGCGGAGCTTGGTCTGGAAACCGACCATGTTCCACAGCGTGCCAAGCTTGTTGTCCTGCCTCAGCTGCACCACGGCATAGGGCCAGCGTCCCGTGCGCGGGTCGTCGAGACCGACCGGTTTCATCGGTCCATAGCGCAACGTGTCGACGCCGCGCTCGGCCATGACCTCGATCGGCATGCAGCCTTCGAAGTAAGGCGTGTTTTCCTCCCACTCCTTGAAGGTGGTCTTCTCGCCGTCGAGCAGACCCTGGTGGAAGGCGAGGTACTGGTCCTTGTCCATCGGGCAGTTGATGTAGTCCTTGCCGTCGCCCTTGTTCCATCGCGACTGCATCCAGCACACCGACATGTCGATGCTCTCGTGATGCACGATTGGCGCGATGGCATCGAAGAAGGCGAGACTGTCGCTGCCAGTGGCCCGGCCGATGCTCTCGGCGAGCGAAGCGGCCGTGAGGGGGCCGGTGGAGACAATGGTGAGGCCGCTTTCAGGAAGGGTGTCGACCTTTTCGCGCACGATCTCGATGTTGGGCTGGTTTTCGAGAGCCTTCTGCACTTCGGCCGAGAACACGTCGCGGTCGACCGCCATTGCCGACCCCGCGGGCACGCGAGCCACTTCGCCGGCGCGCATGACGAGAGAGTCCAGCCGGCGCATCTCGTGATGAAGCAGGCCGACTGCGTTGCGCTCGTCGTCGTCGGAGCGAAAGCTGTTCGAGCAGACCAGCTCGGCCAGCCCCTCGGTCTGGTGAGCCGGCGTCGACCCGCCGCCTCCGCGCATTTCCGAGAGCCTAACTTTCACGCCGCGACGGGCGAGTTGCCACGCGGCTTCGCTGCCGGCGAGGCCGCCGCCGATGATATGGACCTGGTACGTCATGCAACGGGCGCTTGCTCCCGGGCGTCCGCCGCGTCAAGGAAAGGCATGTCCCGCCGCGCGCTAGCCGAGAAACGTCCGCTTATCCTGGCCAGCATCGTGGCGGCCCTGGCCTTCTACTACTTGCGTTGGGGGCCTTGGCCGGAAATCTACCTGATCCCGATCAAGGGAGCGGCCGTTGGCCTGCTCGCTGCATACCTGTGGCTGCGCCATTCGAGTCCCGATGCGAGGCTGATGGCCTGGGCTTTCGGGGCAGCGGCGCTGGGCGACATGGCGCTGGAGATTACAACGGACAGGACAGTCGGCGGGCTGTTGTTCTTCGCTTACCACGTCATGGCGATGGGCGTTTATCTGCGAAACCGGCGAGAGGAGCTTTCGCCGAGCCAGAAGGCCACGGTCGTGGCGATGCTGATTCTAACGCCGCTGATTGCCTGGACGATGCCGGCAGATAGAGCCCAGGCTTTGAACATGGGTCTTTACGGGCTGGCGCTCGGCGCCATGTGCGCCAGCGCCTGGGCCAGCGATTTTCCCCGGTACCGCGTCGGGGCGGGGGCGGCGCTGTTCCTGCTGTCCGACTTGTTGCTGTTTGCCGAGATGGGGCCGCTGCAGGACAGCGTGGTACCGCAAGTCCTCGTCTGGCCGGTCTACTACCTTGGGCAGCTCCTGATTGCCACCGGCCTCGTGAGCACCTTGCGCAAGCGCGATCCGGAGTTGCGTCTGGTCAAGAACGGCTAAGCGGCGAGCCGCGCGGCGTAGGCCTTCATGGCCGGAGTTAGCCGGTCGGTAAGACCGGTTCCGCTCTTTTCGAAGTTGGCCCTGAAGTCAGGATGTCCCAGGTACAGTTTCGCCAAACCCGCATAGGCTTCCGGGGGGCAGGCACGTTCCCACATAGCCGCGATCCAGGCGTGATGCCGCGCCAGCAGGGCATCGTTCGCCCGGTCGTCTGCCTCCGCGCCTGACTAGGACGCTCGTGCCAGCGTCAGGCCAGCCGCTTCACCTTCGGCCAGTCTGTCCGCCACGCCGCAACGAACTCACCGAGACTCCGGAGAGCCTGGCCGAAGAGTACAGTTACTCCTCGGCCCCGCTCTCGTCCCGATCCACGGTCGGCTCGGGCGGGATTTCCGTGCTGTCGCGGGCGATGATCTCTTCAATCACCATCTCTTCGGCTTCGTTCTCCGGCTCTTCCTGTTCGTCGAGACGGACCGCGCTGACCACGTGTTCGTTGTCCGCAACATTGAACAGCCGCACGCCGGCAGACCCGCGGCCAATCACGCGGAGGGATTCTAGGCCGATGCGGATCAGCTTGGCCTGGTCGGTCACCAGCATGAGCTGGTCGGCCTTGGTGGCGGTGAAGCTCGCCACGACCGGGCCGTTGCGGGCGATGTTGTCGATATTGGTGATACCCTGGCCACCGCGGCCCGTTCGCCGGTACTCGTAGGCCGAAGACAGCTTGCCATAACCGTTGGCACAAACGGTGAGGATAAACTGCTCCTTCTCCGCCAGCTCGGCAAAGCGTTCGACCGAGATGTTGGGCTCGCCTTCCTTTTCGGCCTTCCACGGCGCGAAGCGCAGGTAGTCGTCGCGCTCGTCCTGGTCCTTCACGCCTACGCGGTGCAGGATCGAAAGAGAGACCACCTCGTCGTTGGCCTTCAGGCTCATGCCGCGAACACCGGTCGAGGTGCGCGACTGGAACTCGCGAATGTCGTCCGCAGCGAAGCGGATCGCCTTGCCGTCGCGGCTAGCGAGCAGCACGTCGTCGCCGGAATCGAGCAAGGCCACGCCGATCAGGCGGTCGTCACTGCCATCCTCGAAGCGCATCGCGAACTTGCCGTTCGAGGGAATATTCGCGAACGCGTCCATCGAGTTGCGCCGGACGTTGCCCTTGGCCGTGGCGAATACGACGCTGAGAGCGCCCCAGCTGTCTTCGTCTTCGGGCAAAGGCAGTACGGCGGCGATGGTTTCGCCTTGGTCGAGCGCAGGCAGCAGGTTGACGATCGGTCGGCCGCGCGTAGCCGGACCGCCTTCGGGCAGCTTCCACACCTTGATGCGATAGACTTTGCCTGCGGTAGAGAAGAACAGCACCGGATTGTGGGTGCTGGTGACGAACATCTCCGACACCGCATCCTCGTCCTTCGTCGCCATGCCCGCGCGGCCCTTGCCCCCGCGGTTCTGTGCGCGGAAGGTCGAGAGGGGGGTGCGCTTGATGTAGCCGTCGAGCGTGACGGTCACGACCATCTCGCCGCGTTCGATCAGGTCTTCGTCCTCGATGCCATCCCAGGCAGGCGCGATTTCACTGACGCGAGGCGTTGCGTATTGCTCGCGGATCTCGGTCAGCTCTTGGCGCATGACTTCGTAGAGCCGGCGGCGGTCGCCCAGGATCGCGAGGTATTCCTCGATCGCTATGGCCAGTTCCTTGAGCTCGTCGCCGATCTCGTCCCGGCCAAGCGCTGTCAGGCGGTGCAGGCGCAAGTCGAGGATGGCCTTCACCTGCGTCTCCGAGAGGCGATAGGTTCCCTCGGCTCCGCCAAGATCTGGTTCCACCGCCTCTACCAAAGAAAGGTATTGGGTGATTTCGGCGGTCGGCCATTCCTTGGCCAGCAACTTGGTCCGAGCTTCGGCGGGGTTCGACGAACCTCGGATCAGGGCCACGACTTCATCGAGGTGCGAAACCGCCACTACCAGGCCCAGCAACACGTGCGCCCGATCGCGCGCCTTGTTCAGCTCGAACTTGGTACGCCGAGTGATGACCTGTTCGCGGAACTGGATGAACGCCTGGATGATCTCGCGTAGAGCCAAGGTTTCCGGGCGGCCGCCGCGGATCGCCAGCATGTTAGCCGGAAAGCTCGATTGCGCGGGAGTGTGCCGCCACAGCTGGTTGAGCACGACCTCTGCAGTGGCGTCCCGCTTGAGGTCGATGACAACACGAACGCCCTGACGGTTGGATTCGTCGCGAATGTCGGAGATGCCCTCGATCCGCTTGTCCTTGGCCGCTTCGGCGATCTTCTCCACCAGGCCGGCCTTGCCCACCTGGTAGGGCATGCTTGTCAACACGATCGACTGCCGATCGCCGCGCCCTTCCTCGATCGAGTGGCGGCAGCGCTGGAGTATCGAACCCCGGCCGGTGGTGTAGGCGGATCGGCTGCCCGCGGTACCCAGAATGAGCGGAGCCGTCGGGAAGTCGGGGCCGGGGATGTATTCGATCAGTTCCTCGGAGGTGATGCCGGGGTTCTCGATCATCGCCAGGCAGCCGTCGATTACCTCGCCGAGATTGTGCGGCGGGATATTGGTCGCCATGCCGACCGCGATGCCGCCCGTGCCGTTGACCAGGAGATTCGGGAAACGCGCCGGCAGCACAGCCGGCTCGTTGCGCGAGGAGTCGTAGTTCGGAACGAAATCGACGGTGTCCTTGTCGAGATCGTCGAGCAGCGCGTTCGCGACCCGCGCGAGGCGCGATTCCGTGTAACGCATCGCGGCCGGCGGATCGGGGTCCATCGAGCCGAAGTTGCCTTGGCCGTCGATCAGCGGCACTCGCAATGACCAGGGCTGCACCATGCGCGCGAGGGCGTCGTAAATCGCGCTGTCACCGTGCGGGTGATACTTACCCATCACGTCGCCGACGATGTTGGCCGACTTGCGATAGGGGCGGCCGGCGACGTACCCGCCTTCCTGCGCGGCATAAAGAATACGGCGGTGGACCGGCTTCAAGCCGTCGCGAACGTCGGGCAGTGCCCGGCTCACGATCACGCTCATCGCGTAATCGAGATAGGAAGTCTTCATCTCATCGACGATGTCGATGCGTTCGAAGTCGCCCGGTTGGGAGGCCGGGGGCTCGGGGGTATCGGTAATGTCGTTCACCTGCGCGGTTAGCCCGTCTTGCTGTCGTTTCGTTTTGTCTCAAAGGCCCTAGGCCAAAGGCCTCTGACAGGCCAGTCGAAGGGTATAAGGGGAACGGCAGTCTGGCCCTTTATCCACACTTGCCGCCGCTACTGGAGTGAACCTCCGAACGGACAGTTCGGAGGGAAGGTTCGGCAAGCGGTTAAATGGGCATTCATGCCGCGATTCCTAGGATGAATTGCAAACTTCGGAGTTTCCCGGCACTAGCGCGCGCACTATTGGTAAGGCCCCGCGACGAACCGGTCCAAGCCCCCCAAAGGAGAGTTACGAAACATGTTCCCCAAGACAGGTAATGCAGGCCGCAAGTCTCGCGGTGGACTGAGTTCCGCCGTCGCACTGGCGCTCGCTCTGATGGGTGGTGCCGTCGCCGGCACGGCAATGACCGCGTCCCCTGCGTTCGCACAAAACTCGAAGGGCTTTGCCTCGGCTTACAAGCCGGTGGCGGACATCGTGAACGCGCCGGGCGGCGATCTGGCCGCTGCCAAAGCGCAGATCCCCAGTGTAATCGCCGCAATGCAGACTCCGGAGGACAAGCACGTGGGCGGCAACCTCGTGCTGATCCTGGGCAACAAGCTCAACGATCCCGCCTTGCAACGGCAGGGCCTTGAATTGATGCTTGCGAGTGGCAAGGTCGATCCGGCCCAGGTCGGCGAGCTCCAGTTCCTCGTCGGTAACCTGGCCTACAACGCCAAGGATTACGCTGCCGCGCGCACAGCTCTTCAGGCGGCCGTGGCGGCGGGCCGCACGGCGGACAATCCGGAAGGCCTGATCGCTGAGTCCTATTTCGGTGAAGGGCAGAACGCCCAGGGGCTCGATTATCTGCACGGATTGATCGACCAGCGCGTCGCCGCTGGTCAACCGGTGCCGGACGCGTGGCTCGTGCGCGGCCTGCAAGTCGCCTACAAGGCCAAGTTGGACGACCAGACCCTGGAGTGGTCGACGCTGCTCGTCACTCACGGTTCTTCTGACAAGAAGTGGCTGCAGGCCCTTCAGGTCGTCAATTCGCTCAACGCCGGCGACCGACAGGCGCAGCTCGATCTACTCCGCCTGATGGCACTCACCAATGCGCTGAGCGATCGGCGCGAGTACGTCAGCTATATCGAGACGGCCGATCCGCGCGTCATGTCGAACGAAGTGGCACGCGTTCTTGACGCAGCGGTCCAGGCCGGGGTGATGACCACGGGCGATCAATACTATGGCGACGTGAAGCGCGTGGTTGACGAACGCGCGCCCGCGGACCGCAAGGATGCGCCGCAGCTGGCCGCGGCCGCCCGCAAGTCAGCTACTGGTCGGGACGCCCAATATGCAGGAGATGTCTTCCTCTCGCTTGGTTCTTACGCCGAAGCCGAAGAGATGTTCAAACTGGCTCTGGAGAAGGGTGACATCGATCGCGATCTGACCCTGACCCGGCTCGGCATCGCGCAGGTGCACCAGAACAAGTACGCTGACGCCAAGGCGACGTTCGCGCAGGTCTCGGGAAGCCGAGCGACCGTGGCGCGGATGTGGGGGGCCTACGCCAGCTCCCGCGCCTGATCGCGCTCAGAACTGACAAAGATTGCGGCGCGGAAGATCAGGCCTTCCGCGCCGTTTTCGTATCAGACGTTGAACTTGAACAGCATGACGTCGCCGTCCTGCACCCGGTATTCCTTACCTTCCTGGCGCAGCTTTCCCGCCTCGCGGGCGCCGCTTTCGCCGCCTAGCGTGACGTAGTCATCGTAGGCGATGGTCTCGGCGCGGATGAAGCCCTTCTCGAAGTCGGTGTGGATTTCGCCCGCGGCCTGCGGAGCCTTGGCTCCGTCATGGAAGGTCCAAGCCCGCGCTTCCTTGGGGCCGACCGTGAAGAAGGTCTTGAGGCCGAGCAGATCGTAACCGGCGCGGATCACCCGGGCCAGACCGGTTTCCTCGAGCCCGAGTTCCTTGAGATATTCGCCGCGCTCTTCCGGATCCATCGCGACCAGTTCGGCCTCGATCGCGGCCGAAACGACGACGGCTTGGGCGCCTTCGGCCTTGGCCTTGGCAAAGATCAGCTCGGACAGCGCGTTGCCCTTCGAGGCATCTTCTTCAGCGACGTTGCAGACGTAGAGCACCGGCTTGGCGGTAAGGAGCTGAGCCTGAGCGAAGACGCGAGCCTCCTCATCGTCCTTCGGTTCAGTCAGGCGGGCGGGCTTGCCTTCGCGCAGCAGTTCCAGCGCCTGGCCCAATACGCTCGCGGCGAGCTTGCTTTCCTTGTCGCCGGTGGTCGCACGCTTCTGGGCGGCCGGGACCCGCTTTTCGAGGCTTTCGAGGTCGGACAGCATCAGCTCCGTCTCGACGACTTCGGCGTCAGCCAGCGGATCGACCTTGTTGGCGACGTGTTGAATGTCGTCATCCTCGAAGCAGCGCAGCACGTGAACGATCGCGTCCACCTCGCGGATGTTGCCGAGGAACTGGTTGCCCAGCCCTTCGCCCTTGCTCGCGCCTTTCACGAGACCGGCGATGTCGACGAATGCCAGCTGCGTCGGAATGATCTTGGCCGACCCGCCGATCGCGGCGAGCTTGTCCAGCCGTTCGTCAGGCACGGAAACCTGGCCGACGTTGGGCTCGATCGTGCAGAACGGATAGTTGGCCGCCTGGGCCGCCTGCGTTTCTGTAAGCGCGTTGAACAAGGTCGATTTGCCCACGTTGGGCAGGCCGACGATCCCGCAGCGGAATCCCATGAAAAATGTCCTCTGGTCTGGTGTGGGGCGCCCCTTAGCGGGGCTGCACCCGAAAGGCCAGCCAAGCGCTGTTCAAGACATCAAAGCAGCAGGACTGTGGCCAATGAAAGGAAGATGCCCATGCTCGCCACGTCGCTCGCAGTGGTGAGGAAAATGCTCGAGGCCGTAGCCGGATCAGCGCCCAGTTTCTTCAGGGTGAGCGGGATCAACGCACCGGCGATGCTTGCAACCGTGCAGGCCACGATCATCGACACGGCAACGACCGTTCCGAGGACCCACGGCTCCGCCTCGCCTTGCATCGTGGCGTAGATGATCATGCCGATACCCGCGGTCGCCCCGACGAGCAGACCATTACAGAGGCCTAGCGTGCCTTCCTTGATCACCAGGCTCCGCTCGGACCCGGGCTTGAGGTCGCCCAGCGTCATGCCCCGCAGGGTGACCGCCAGGGCCTGGCAACCGGTATTCCCGGTTTGCCCCGCCATGACTGGCAGGAACACGGCCAGGATCACCAGCTTGCTGAGCGTGCCTTCAAAAATGCCCACCACCGCGGCCGCCACGAAGGCTGTGAGCAGGTTTATCTGCAGCCAAGGGTGGCGCAGCATCAGGCTTCGCCGCAGCGGCGTTTCGAGACGCTCCTCCTTCTCGACACCGACCATGCTTCCCGCCTGACCACTGATGGCGATGGCTCGGTTGGCGAACAGGGTCTCACCGCGCACCAGTCCGGCAAGCGTGCCGTTGGCGTCGATCACGGGGTAGACCGGATAGTGCCGCACTAGCGCGGCCTTGAGCGCTTCGTCGAGCGGCATGTCCTCCTGCAGCGTGAAGGGATCGCGCAGCATGATATCGGACAGCTTGTCCTCTGGCTTGGCCAGCAGCATGTCGCGCATGACCACCAGGCCTTCGAGCTTGTTGTCCTCGTCGGTGATGTAGCAATAAGTGATGAAGGCGGTACGCGTCGCTTCCCGCAAGGCCTCGGTCGTGTCCGCCACTGTGGCACTTCCGCGATAGACACCGACCGGCGGCGCCATGATGTCGCGCACGCGAGCGTTGCGTTCCTGCGCCTTGGCGGAAATGACGGCTGCCGGAGGAACCGGGCTTGGCGCGGGTGCGTCGCGGGAAACGGTGCCTTCCGTAAGAACCTGGTCCATGGGGCCCCCCAGATTTGCGTCGCGGGAGGATAAGTCCGAAGCACCGATCGGCAAAGGACAATATCGGAGGTGACTAATCCTCCAAAAGAGTGCGAGGATTCCCCGAGACGATCGTCCCTAGCCCTGCTGGCGGAGGGCCACGTCGTTCATGAACCGCGCGTCGTCTTCTTGGGCAAGCCACTCGGCTTCGGAACCGATCGCTCCGAGCATGCCGGTCAGGTCGTCTATCTCCGATTTCGCGTAGTTGCCCAGGACATAGCCCGTGACGCGGTCCTTGTGGCCGGGATGACCGATGCCGATGCGTACCCGCCGGAAGTCGGGGCCAAGGTGCTGATCGATCGAGCGCAGGCCGTTGTGGCCCGCCGTTCCGCCGCCGTGCTTCACCTTGACCTTGAAGGGCGCGAGATCGAGCTCGTCATGAAACACCGTCAACGCGTCGACGCCGAGCTTGTAGAAGCGTAGTGCCTCGCCAACCGCGCGGCCGCTCTCGTTCATGAAGGTCGCGGGCTTGAGCAGGAGGATGCGGATACCGGCGATCCGGCCTTCCTGGAGCCACCCCTGGAACTTCTTCTGTACCGGACCGAACGCATGCATGTCGGCCAGCACGTCGAGCGCCATGAAGCCGACGTTGTGCCGGTGCATGGCATATTGCGGACCGGGATTTCCAAGGCCGACCCAGAGCTGCATCGCGGTTCCCTAAAAGCAAAACGCCGGCCCTGCTAGGCAAGGCCGGCGCTTCGTAGATCATTTCCTGGGGCTGGATCAGCCTTCGGAAGCTTCCTCGGCGGCTTCGCCCGCTTCTTCCCCGCCTTCGGCGGCAGCAGCCGCTTCGCTCTGCTTCAGAGCCGACGGAGCGACGATCGTGGCGATCGTGAAGTCACGATCGGTGATCGCGCTTTCCGAACCAGCCGGCAACGTGACGTTGCTGATGTGGATCGAATCGCCAACGTCGAGACCTGCGACGTCCAACTGGACTTCGCTCGGGATCTTGTCGGCTTCGCAGACCAGTTCGAGCTCGTGACGGACGACGTTGAGCACGCCACCCTTCTTGAGGCCGGGGCTGTTGTCTTCGTTCACGAACACGACCGGCACCGCGACTTCGACCTTGGCGTTCTTCGCCAGGCGGAAGAAGTCGACGTGCAGCGGGCGGTCAGTGACCGGGTGCAGCGCCACATCCTTAGGGAGGGTGCGCACGGTCTTGCCATCAACCTCGAGCATGACGATCGAGTTCATGAAGTGACCGGTGTTGAGCTGGCGGACAAGCAGCCGTTCCTCAACGTGAATAGCAGTGGCTTCGTCCTTGCCGCCGTAAATAACAGCGGGGACACGACCGTCGCGACGCAATGCACGGGAGGCTCCCTTGCCAGCCCGTTCGCGCAGCTCGGCCGGCAGAGTCAGAGCGTCGCTCATGTCGTATGCCTTTCGAATGCGTTAGGTACTATCTTCCCGCCACGCCTCCAGGGATGACCATGGCTGGGAAGGGCGCGCCCTTACGGGCAATGGCCCCAGGATGCAAGCAGAAGCGGCCCGCTACTGGATCCGCTTCACCTCATATCCGCGCTTGGCGAGCAAGGCCGGGAGCCCGTCCGACCGGAGCATATGCGCGGCGCCAACGGCGACAAAGGGTGTTCGGTCTTGCTCGAGCGCGGCGACGACCTTGGCGGCGAACAAGTGATTGCGATCGGTCAGCAGCGCTTCGCGCAGGGCCGGGCTCATCAGGTATCCCTGGTTCATCTGGTTCTCGAGCGTGGCGAGGTCGCCGGTAAGCCAGGCCTCGATCCGCTCGTCCGTCCGGTCGAGTGCGGCCTCGTGAGCGATCCCCGCCAGGAGATCGCGTTGTTGCAGCGGCGCGAGCCCGTCGAAGCGGGCGAACTGACCGGCAAAGGTCTCGAATGCTTCGACTGGCTTCCCTTTCTCCAGCAGGACTCGGTCAACTCCATTGCCCGCCTCGCTATCGCGCACGGCGTTCGCCAGCATCAGCGCGGCGGCCCAGGTCTTTATGTTCCAGAAGTCATCGTCAGACATTCGAGCTTCGGACATGAGCGCGGCAAGGGCGGGGCGATCAGCCGGAGCGACCCGCGTGCTGAGCGCGGGCTGCGGGGTCGTCTTGGCGAAGGCCTGGAACGCATCGGCAGCCACTTGCGCATCGCCGAGATTGCCGATCTCGACCATCAGAACGTCGGACTCGGCGAAGGCCTTTTCGAAAGCCGGTGTCTGCCACTTGGCGCCGTCCGGCAACGCATGGATCGTGCCGAACAGCCACCCCCGCTCGCCGTTCATTCCGGTCACTTGCCACAGGGCGGGCGAGGGCGAGGGCCAATCACGAGCCGGTTTCGGGGGCTCGCTCTGGCATCCCGCCAGCGCGAGGACACCGAGCACTGCCAACAGGAAGCGCAACATCACCAGATACGCCGTACCTTGAGCCCGCGCTTGCGCAACTGGTCCTGCACGCTGCCCTTGCCGGCGAGGTGACCCGCCCCGACGGCGATGAATACCGTTCCCGGCTGCTCCATCCGTTGCACGATCCAGCCCGCCCAATTGGCGTTGCGCGAGGTCAGCAGCCGATCGTAGAGCGCAGGATCCTTCATCTCGGAATTCATCAGCGCGGCGAGTTGTTTGGCATCGCCTTCGAGCCATTCGGCGACCATTGCGTCGAGCGAGTTGGTCGAACTCGGCACGGCTTCGACGGTCTGGTCGAGGAAGGCCAGCTGAGCTTCGACGGGCATGCCATCGAACAAGGCGATCTGCTCGTCGATCGTCTCTAGGGCGCCGCGCTTCTTGTTCTCTCCGGCAAAGGTGCCCAGCGCCCGCTCGACCCCGGCTTCGGTATCATAGCCGGAGCGCAGGACGGGCAACAGCGAAAGCGTCATCGCAGCGAACCAGGGCTCGAGTCTGTCGAGCGCTTCTACCGGCAGGCCGAGCGTCACTAACGCCGCCTCGTACTCCTGGCGATTCTCGGGCGTCATCATCTCGCGCAGAGACTGGCCCTCGGGCAGCATTCCCGCTGCCTGAAGCGCGCGGGTGGAGCCCGAAACGTCGGCAATGTCGACTTCGGTTACCAGTTCGTCCGATGCGTTGAACGCTTTCTCGATACGGCCATCGAACCAGTTCTTGTCCTTTGGCAAGGCATGCACGGTGCCGAACAGGTAGATCGTGGTATCGGCATCGGACACGGCCCATAGCGCCGGACCCGGCACCGCGCCGGTCGGTGGAGTCTCGACAGTCGCACAGCCGGATAGTCCGAGCGCGAGGGCGGTAACGCTGGCAAGAAGGCGCTTGAACGGCATCGGGAAGTAGACCCCTGGAAATTCCGCCTCATTTAGAGGCTTGCCCGCGCGTTCGCCACTGGTTCGAGCATTCTTACTCACGGGTGTGATATTGACGCTACTCTAGTGGTCCGCCATGGCCCCCGGCGATGAACCGCGACCCGTCCAAGAGCTTTCAGGACATGATCCTCGCGCTCCACGATTACTGGAGCGCCCAGGGCTGCCTGATCCTGCAACCCTACGACATGCGAATGGGCGCAGGTACGTTCCACACCGCGACCACGCTGCGCGCTCTCGGGCCCGAGCCGTGGAACGCCGCATTCGTGCAGCCGTGCCGCCGTCCGACCGACGGCCGCTACGGCGAGAACCCCAACCGGTTGCAGCACTATTACCAGTACCAGGTGATCTTGAAGCCGAGCCCGCCAGACCTGCAGGAGCTTTACCTCAAGAGCCTGGAAGTCATCGGCATCGATCCGCTCAAACACGACATCCGCTTTGTGGAAGACGACTGGGAAAGCCCGACGCTCGGCGCCTGGGGCCTGGGCTGGGAAGTCTGGTGCGACGGGATGGAGGTGACGCAGTTCACCTACTTCCAGCAGATGGGCGGCTTCGACTGCAAGCCTGTCTCGGGCGAGCTCACCTACGGGCTCGAACGCCTGGCGATGTACATCCAGAACAAGGACAACGTGTTCGACCTCGACTTCAACGGCCGCGGGGTGACGTACGGCGACGTTTTCCTGGAGAACGAGAAGCAGATGTCGAAGTGGAACTTCGAGGTCGCCGATACCGAAGCGCTGTTCGACTTGTTCGCCAAGGCGGAGGCCGAATGCCGCAATGCCCTGGCTAACGACGTGCCGATCGCCGCCTATGAGCAGGCGGTCGAGGCGAGTCACGTGTTCAACCTGCTCCAGGCCCGCGGCGTGATCAGCGTGCAGGAGCGGGCTAGCTACATGGGCCGGGTGCGCGATCTCGCACGGGGCTCGTGCGAAGCCTACATGGCCAAAGAAGCCGATCGCTGGGCCAAGGACTACGCGGGGTGGACGGCATGACCGACTTCCTGCTCGAACTGCGCTGCGAGGAAATCCCCGCCAGGATGCAGGCCGGCGCGCGCGCCGATCTCGAAAAGCTGTTCCGCAAAGAGCTTGAAGCGGCAGGTGTCACCGCTGGCGCTATCACCGTCTGGTCGACCCCCCGTCGCCTGTCGCTGATCGCACGCGGCTTGCCCGAAGCGACCGAAGCGGTGCGAGAGGAGACCAAGGGACCCCGCGTCGGCGCTCCCCCGCAGGCTCTCGAAGGATTCTTGCGCAAGAGCGGCCTGACGCAAGACCAGCTCGAAGAGCGCGACGGCGTGCTGTTCGCCGTGGTCGAAAAGCCGGGCAGGGCGGTCAAGGCCCTGCTGGCCGAGGCTATTCCCGCGATCGCACGCGCCTTCCCCTGGCCCAAGTCGATGCGCTGGGGTGCGGCTTCACTGACAACCGACAGTATCCGCTGGGTGCGCCCGCTGTCGGGCATCGTGGCGATCTTCGGCGAGGAACTGGTCGAATGCACGGTAGGCGATGTTGCCAGCGGTTACATGACGCTCGGCCACCGGTTCCATCACGCTGGCCCGATCACCATCGGCAGCGTGGCGGATTATCAGGAGAAGCTGCGCGCCTGCCACGTGATCGTCGATCATGAGGAGCGGCAGAACCTGATCCGCTCGGGTGCGGCCAAAGCCGCGTCAGACGCCGGACTGGCGTTGATCGAGGACGAAGGGCTGGTGATCGAGAATGCCGGTCTCACCGAATGGCCGGTGCCCTTGCTCGGCCGGTTCGAGGAGTCGTTTCTCGAGGTTCCGCCCGAGGTCATCCAGCTGACCGCCCGGATCAACCAGAAGTATTTCGTCTGTAATTCTCCCCTCCAGCTTGCGGAAGGAGCCGGGGTTGGGCCCGTTTCGGACGAACGCGACACACCCACCTCTAACCCCTCCCGCAAGTGGGAGGGGGACAAGCTCGCCAATGCCTTTGTCTGCACCGCCAATATCGAGGCGAAGGACGGCGGCGCGGCGATCGTCGACGGCAACCGCAAGGTCCTGGCAGCGCGTCTCAGCGATGCGCGGTTCTTCTGGCAGCAGGATCGCAAGACTTTGTTGGCCGAGCAGGCGAAGAAGCTCTCGCGCATCACCTTCCACGAGAAGCTGGGCACGGTAGCCGACAAGGTCGAGCGGGTGGCAGAGCTGGCCGAATGGTTGGCGACGGAGGGTATCGTACCGACCTGCGATCCCAAGCTCGCGCGTCAGGCGGCCGAGCTATGCAAGGCCGATCTCGTCACCGACATGGTTGGCGAATTCCCCGAACTGCAGGGCCTCATGGGCGGCTACTACGCCCGCGCCGAGGGTCTGCCTAACGCCGTCGCCGATGCGATCCGCGATCATTACAAGCCGGCCGGCCAGGGTGACGACGTGCCGACCGCGCCGGTGACGGTGGCGGTGAGTTTGGCGGACAAGCTCGATACCCTAAGCAGCTTCTTCGCGATCAATGAGAAGCCTACAGGGTCGAAGGACCCGTTTGCCTTGCGTCGTGCAGCTCTCGGAGTGATCCGGTTGATCGAGGCAAACGGGCTACGCATGCCTGTGGCCAAGGGTGAGCTTCTCGAATTCTTCGCCGACCGCCTCAAGGTGCAGCAACGCGAGGCCGGCGTGCGCCACGACCTGATCGATGCGGTGTTCGCGCTCGGCAACGAAGATGATCTCGTCCGCCTGCTCGCTCGCGTTCGTGCGCTCCAATCCTTCGTCGGCACCGAAGACGGCACCAACCTCCTCGCCGGCTACAAACGCGCCGCCAACATCCTCAAGAAGGAAGACTGGCGCGGGATCGAGGGCGAGATCGCCCGCACTGGCGAGGAAGACCCGCTGGCGCTGGTCGACGATCCCGACCTCGCGCCGGTGATCGCCGCAAAAATGGCGGAGCGGCATGGAAAAGAACTTTCCTACACGCCTGAACCTGCGGAAAAGGCCCTCATCGATGCGCTCGACTCAGCCGAGCCGGAGGCCAGTTCCAACATCGAAGCCGAGGCCTTCGAAGGCGCGATGGCCGCGCTTGCTTCACTGCGGGCGCCGATCGACCGGTTCTTTGACGAGGTAACGGTGAACGACGAGAATTCGGATAAGCGCGCAGCCCGCCTCGACCTGCTTGCACGGTTCCGTGCTGCAGTGCACAGCGTGGCGGATTTCTCGCGCATCGAAGGGTAAGTTGACACTTTTCGGAACTGTGTCACCCCGTCACCCCTGACAGATATTCGGGAGTTAAGATGAACAAGACGGTCTATACCTTTGGCGGCGGCGCGGTTCACCAGGATCCGCGGGCCAAGGACAAGACCGTCACCGGCGGCAAGGGCGCCAACCTTGCCGAAATGGCCGGGATCGGCCTGCCGGTCCCGCCGGGCTTTACCATCACCACCGAGGAATGCCTCGCCTACAACGCCGGCGGGCAGACCTTGCAGCCTGGGTTGGCGGAAGAAATCCGCTCCGGCATCGCTCACATCGAACAGGCCACCGGATGCCGCTTCGGTGTTCCGAGATCGGGCGTGCCGCTGCTCGTCTCGGTTCGCTCCGGGGCGCGGGTCTCGATGCCGGGCATGATGGACACCGTGCTCAACCTCGGCCTCGACGAGCGGGCCGTGGAGAGCCTCGCCCAGTCGAGCGGGGACGACCGCTTCGCCTGGGATAGCTATCGCCGCTTCATCCAGATGTACGCCGACGTCGTGATGGGCATCGATCACGGCCTCTTCGAAGAAGCGCTCGAGATCGCCAAGGAAGACCAGGGCGTCCTGCTCGACACCGAGCTTGGCGTGACGGACCTCAAAGCGCTGACCCAACGTTACAAGGCGATCGTCCGCGAGGAGAGCGGGCGCGAGTTTCCCGACGATCCATGGGACCAGTTGCACGGAGCCATCGCCGCGGTGTTCGACAGCTGGGAGTCCGACCGCGCCAAAGTCTACCGCCGCTTGAACGACATCCCGGGCGACTGGGGCACCGCGGTCAACGTGCAGGCGATGGTGTTCGGCAACATGGGTGAGACGAGCGCCACCGGCGTGGCCTTTACCCGCGACCCTTCGACCGGAGAGCGAGCCTACTACGGGGAATGGCTCGTTAATGCTCAGGGCGAGGACGTGGTGGCGGGCATCCGCACCCCGCAATACCTGACCAAGACCGCCCGTGAGCGCGCCGGGGCTTCGGCGCCTTCGATGGAAGAGGCGATGCCCGAGGCTTACGCCGAGCTTGCCCGCGTGTTCGATCTGCTCGAGCGGCATTACCGCGACATGCAGGACATCGAGTTCACCGTGCAGCAGGGCAAGCTGTGGATGCTCCAGACCCGCAGCGGCAAGCGTACCGCCAAGGCGGCCCTGAAGATGGCTGTCGATATGGTCGATGAAGGCCTGATCGACGAGAAGACCGCGATCCTGCGCGTCGATCCGATGGCGCTCGACCAGTTGCTTCACCCAACCTTGGATCCCAACGCTCCGCGCGACGTGATGACGCGGGGCCTTCCGGCGAGCCCAGGCGCTGCGAGTGGTAAAGCGGTGCTCGATGCGGACACGGCGGAAGCATGGCGCGCCCGAGGCGAGAAGGTAATCCTCGTTCGCGTGGAGACCAGTCCGGAGGACATCCACGGCATGCACGCCGCGCAGGGCGTCCTCACGGCGCGCGGGGGCATGACCAGCCACGCGGCGGTAGTGGCGCGGGGCATGGGCCGGCCCTGCGTCTCGGGTGCCTCTGCAGTTTCGATCGACCTTGCAAACCGCAAGCTGCGCATCGGTAGCCGTGAGCTGGTGGAGGGCGACACGCTCACCATCGATGGCGCGACCGGCGAGGTCATGGCCGGCGAAGTTTCGACGATCGAACCCGAGCTTGCCGGTGACTTCGGCACGCTGATGGAATGGGCTGATCGTCACCGGCGGATGAAAGTCCGTACTAACGCCGAAACCCCAACCGATTGTCGCATGGCCCGTCAGTTCGGGGCCGAGGGCATCGGCCTTTGCCGCACCGAGCATATGTTCTTCGACGCCGACCGTATCAGCGCGGTGCGGCAGATGATCCTGGCGGACGACGAAGCCGGACGCCGTCGGGCGCTGGCCAAGCTTCTGCCTGAACAGCGGGCCGACTTCACGGCGATCTTCCGCTCGATGGCGGGGCTTCCCTGTACGATCCGTCTGCTCGACCCGCCGTTGCATGAGTTCCTGCCACAGGAAGAACACGACTTTGCCGAGCTCGCCGAAGCCAGCGGCATCGGGATCGATCACCTCAAGCGTCGGGCCGAAGAACTGCACGAATTCAACCCCATGCTCGGCCATCGCGGCTGTCGCCTGGGCATCACCTTCCCCGAGATTTACGAGATGCAGGCACGGGCGATCTTCGAGGCAGCCTGCGAGGTCGCCGAGGCGAGTGGTGAAGCTGTGGTACCTGAGGTCATGATCCCCTTGGTTGCCACCAAGAAGGAACTGGCAATCCTCAAGGCGCTGGTCGACGCGACGGCGGCCGAGGTTTTTGCCGAGAAGGGTCGCACGCTCGACTACACGGTCGGTACGATGATCGAGCTGCCACGCGCCGCGCTCATGGCGGGCGAGATTGCCGAAGAAGCGAAGTTCTTCTCGTTTGGTACCAATGACCTGACCCAAACGACCCTGGGTGTCAGTCGTGACGACGCGGGACGGTTCCTCGAGGTCTATGTCGCCAAGGGCATATATCCGCGCGATCCGTTCGTAAGCCTCGACATCGACGGGGTGGGCGAACTGGTGAGGCTGGCCGCCGAACGCGGCAGGGCAACGCGAGCGGACCTCAAACTCGGCATCTGCGGTGAGCACGGCGGCGATCCGGCCAGTATTGCCTTCTGCGAAGCGGTGGGTCTCGATTACGTCAGTGCTTCACCGTACCGCGTGCCGATCGCGCGCCTTGCAGCGGCGCAGGCGGCCTTGAAGGACCGCTAGCCCAGGCTCTTCGAGGGATGCCGGCCGCTGAGTGTGACAATTTCAAAGGTCTCTACCACGCGGCCGCTCTCGCCCGCCTCGGCTGCGAAAGCCAACCGAGCCCGCTCAAGACCGGCTTTGCCCAATGCCGGGGCGAGCGAGGCGAGGACATTGCCGAGTCCCTGCGCTCGCAAGTCAGCGGCCATTTGGTCGAGCGAGCGGTAGGACACCGTCAGTGTGCGGCTGTCGGCCACCGGATCGGCCCATCCGGCCCGCTGGAGCAGCTGGGCCCCGGCGCGCACGTCCACTTGGGGATGCAGCCGCGCCGAGGGCCGATCGTCGTCGGCCGCGAGCATGATCCGCCTAAGTGCGGGCAGGCTCCCGGCGCCGACAAAGCTGGCGATGGCCATCCCACCTGGCGCCAGGGCTTTCCGGATATGGATCAAGGCGCCGGGAAGATCGTTCACCGTGTCGAGCGACGACACACTGGCGATAAAATCGAAACCTCCGAGGGCAAAGGGCTGCTCTTCGTCGAACCCGTCGGCGGCGTCGACCTGGCAAACCTCCGTGCCTTGTTGTCGCAAGGTGCGGGCCAACTCGCCAGTCCAGTCCCCCACGACGAGTGCCCGCTTCGGGTCGTGCCGCACGAAAGCAAGCCGCTCCAAGATGTCCCCGACCATGTCCTCGACGACAAACCGCGCGGGGTTCGGTCGCTGCTGGAGATAATGGATACGCCGCCGCGCTGCGATACGTCGCGTGGTGGAGAAGATGGTGGGGGGCGCGCTGGACACGTTCGGCTCCTGCATCGCCCCGCCGCCTCGCGCAAGGCCGCGCTCGGATGAAACTCGCTGCCGCGTTCGGTCCGCTGGTGGATCTCATCTATCCGCCAAGGTGCCCCTCATGTGGCGATGGGATCACCAGCCAAGACGGCCTTTGTCCGGCCTGCTGGGGCGACCTCGTGATACCGGGAGAGCCCGCCTGCCGCAGCTGCCAGCGCCCGTTCGAGAGCGAAGCCACGACGGACGGCCTGATCTGTGCGCCTTGCTTGGCGGAGCCGCCGCGTCACGATGGAATTGCCGCCGGCACCTTGTACAACGACGCGTCGCGCACGCTCGTGCTGGCGTTCAAACATGGGCGAAGACTTGCCCTGGCAAAGATGTTGGCGCGGATGGCGACCGCGCGGCTGCCCGAGCTTGCGGGGCCGTGGCAGGTCATTCCTGTTCCGCTGCATCGTTGGCGATTGTGGCGGCGGGGGTTCAATCAATCCGCGCTGCTGGCGCAGGAGATCGCGCGGCAGCTGGGTCAGGAGCTTGTGGTGGACGGCCTGGTGCGACGAAAACGCACGCCTTCGTTAGGCGGCCTCGGTCGTGGAGCCAGGACTCGAGCCTTGTCCGGGGCAATCGCTGTCAACCCGAGGCGCCGAGCCGGGTTGCAAGGTGCGAACGTCATCCTCGTCGACGATGTCATCACGAGCGGCGCTACGACCAATGCATGCGTTCGCACGCTCAAACATGCCGGGGCCGAGAAGGTGATGATCGCCTGTTTTGCGAGGGTGCTCGACGAAGCACTATAGCCATACGCAAAACGCCCGGGGGTTGGCCCCGGGCGTTCGCGTGACGAAGTTCGCTGGACCGGTTGCCGCATCGCCCCCCAGCGGATGCGTCGGTCCAATCCCTCATGTTCCCGGCCCGCTCTTCGAGCTGTTGCCGAGACCCCCCTTCCTTGGCCCGTTTCACCGGCCTCCGGTCGGTTGCGGCCCGTCAAAGCCGCGGCGACATTCATCCCATCGAAAGGTTCTGATACAAAGGGCCATCGCGGCGCAGCATGGATTTTGGACCATGTCTGTGGTTATCGTGCAACAAGCGTCACTGAGCCCACCTGTTTTTCTTCCACGCGCCAAAAGGATAGTTACGATTTCGAAGCCCGATAACTCCGCCGATATCGAATTGGGTAACGTCTTTCAGCCGAAGTTTGATGCGAACGGTCTGCTGAGCGCTATCGTCCAGGACTCCGCCAGCGGTGAAATCCTGATGTTTGCCTTCATGGATCGCGAAGCGCTCGAGCGTACCCGCGAGACCGGCAAGGCCCACTTTCATTCGCGCAGCCGCGGGCGGCTTTGGATGAAGGGCGAATCGTCTGGGAACGTGCTTCATGTCGATTCGATTCTAGTCGACTGCGACCAGGACGCCCTGGTGCTAAAGGTGCGTCCTGTCGGCCCGGCCTGCCACACGGATGCGCGGAGCTGCTTTTATCGAGCGCTCGAAGGTGAAAGCCTGACTCGCATCGCCGACTGACCGGCGCTAGGCGGCATTCATGTCCAGCTACACTCCGCCCATTCGCGACGTTCGTTTCGTCCTCACCAACCTTCTCGGCATCGAAAGCTATTCATCACTCCCGGCCTTCGCCGCGGTTGATGGGGACCTGATCGATTCGATCATCGAAGAAGCAGGCCGCTTCTGCGCCGAGGTCATTGCGCCGATCAACCAAGTGGGGGATCGGGAGGGTTGTACACGTCATCCCGATGGCACGGTGACGACGCCCCAAGGTTTTCCCGACGCCTATGCCCAATACCGAGACGCAGGCTGGGGCGCCCTTGCGATGCCAGAGGAGTTCGGTGGTCAGGGTCTGCCCCATGTCCTTGGCACCGCGGTAGAAGAGTTCCTCAACTCCTCTTGCCATGCCTTCAATATGTACACCGGCTCGATCATCGGAGCGGTCCTGACACTTGCGGCAAAGGGTTCCGACGAGATCAAGGCGGAATGGCTCCCGAAGATTGTCAGTGGAGAGTGGCTGGCGACAATGGCCCTCACCGAGGCTCAGGCAGGAACCGACCTCGGCCTGCTTCGCACGAAGGCTGAGCCGCGTGACGACGGCACATTTGCCATCACGGGTGAAAAGATTTTCTGCTCCGGCGGAGAGCACGACCTGACGGACAATATCGTTCACCTTGTCCTTGCCAAGTTGCCCGGGGCTCCAGAGGGTTCGCGCGGGATATCGCTGTTCCTGGTCCCGAAAGTGCTACCAAATGGTTCGCGTAATTCCGCTGGCTGTGGAGCCATCGAGCACAAGATGGGCATTCGCGCCAGCGCCACTTGCGTCATGAACTTCGACGGCGCCAAAGGCTGGCTTGTCGGCGCGGAAAACGAAGGTCTGGCCGCCATGTTCATCATGATGAACGCCACGCGGCTCAGCTGCGGTAACCAGGGCCTGGGCCACGCAGAACACGCCTATCAGAAGGCGGTGAGCTATGCCCTGGAGCGGAAGCAGGGCAGGGCGCCTGGGAGCCACGCCGTCGCCGACCCGCTTATGGTCCACCCCGATGTGCGCCGCATGCTTATGGACGCGCGAGCCTTCACTGAGGGGTTTCGTGCCCTGGTACTGTGGACGGCCCTGCAGATCGATCTTTCCCATGGCGCTGCCACTGAGGCCGAGCGGGCCGAAGCCGATGCGCTCGTCGGGCTGCTTACGCCAGTCATCAAAGCCTATGGCACCGACCGCGGGTTCGAGACAGCGGTGGCGATGCAGCAGATTTTCGGTGGCCACGGCTACATAGCTGAATGGGGCATTGAGCAGATCGTGCGCGATGCCCGCGCCGCTATGCTTTACGAGGGCGCGAATGGCGTCCAAGCCCTCGATCTCGCGGGCCGTAAGGTTGCGCGAGACGGTGGTGCAACCCTCGATCGATTCTTGGGCGCGGTTGAGAGTGACTGCGACGGCGCGGACGACGCTCTCGCCTTCTTCTTCGAGCCCCTGCGGGAATCGGTGCAGGAGGTCCGCACGGCGGCGCACGCGCTGATGACGATGGGAAAATCAGATCCCAACAATCTCGGTGCCGGCTCCTACGCGTTCCTGCAGATGATGGGCATGACCGCCATCGGATGGATGTGGTTACGAATGGCCAAGGCCGCGCTGCCCGATAGGGATGAACCCTTCTTCGCGGCGAAGTTAGCGACCGCGCGACACTATGCGCTCCATACCCTGCCTCAAGTCCCGATGCTGCGACGAAAGGTAGAGGCCGGGGCCGCGGTGCTCATGGCGATCCCGGCAGAAGAATTCCTGCGCGGCTAGAACCCGCCGTTTCGCTAAACGAAAACCTCGTCGAATAGCTCGAGCATCGCCGCCCAGCTCTGCCGGTCGGCGCTTGCGTCGTAGTCTGTGGCGGGGTTGTCGTTGGGGGCGGGGTTGGTGAACCCGTGCTTCACCCCACTGTACGAGTGGAAGTGCCAATTGGCCCTGGCTTCGTCCATCTCCTCCCAGAAAGCGATAACCTGACTGCGGGGAACCATCGGATCGGCGTCACCGTGGCAAACCAGGATACGTGCGCTGATGCCGCCGGGCTCGGCCGGAAGACCGGTATCGAGCAAGCCGTGAAAGCTAACTACCGCCTCTAACGGAGCTCCATCGCGGGCCAACTCGAGCGCTGCCTGCCCTCCCATGCAGAAGCCGATCGCGGCGATCGGAAGTCCGCGAGCTTCGGGCTGAGAACAAAGAGCCTTGAGGCCCGCCTTGAGCCGACGACGATAGAGTTGAGGGTCGGGACGGATGTCTGCGGCCGCAGCTCGCGCCTCCTCGAAATTGCGAGGTTGGCTTCCGTAGAAGTCGGCGATCAGCGCGAGGTATCCGGCCTCTGCCAGCGCCAGCGCCTTGGCTTCGACCACGGGCGTCACGTTCATGATCGTGGGAAAGACGAGAATCGCCGCGCGAGGTGTGGCAGCAGGGTGGGCGATCCACCCTTTCAACTGGCTGGCACCATCGAAGTAAGTGAAGGGTTCCAAGCTCATCATTAACCAATAACAAGTGAGTAATGCGGGAGAAAGAGCCGATGTCTTCCCTGCTTTGCTGAAGCAATTGTTGGGATGCGGCGAATTTGATAAAATGACCCTATGCAAGCCATTGGACTTCTCTCCCTGGCCGCTGTCGCCGCCAGCTCTGTCGCGTCTTCACCGACGATGGATCGAACCGGACAATGGTGGATTCGATTTTCGGCGCCACTTAGTGAACTCAATGAGGACACGGCGCAATCCGTCGCAAAGATCCCTCTCAGTCTCGACGCCTTTCCCGGCTCATCACTGATTATATGTTCGACCAAGTCCGTGGCTGAACTAGGCAAGGCCCGTCGGGACAACGTGACCGAGGTACTGACAAGGGCGGGAATCCCCCCCGAGCGCATTCACGACGCTGGAGAATGCGGTCTCGAAGGCGATTCCCGATCTTTCGACAATGCGGAGTCGGTACTGATCATCATGCAGCGCGTCGGCTAGGAGCCAAGTTATTCGGTGGGGAGGAAGTCCGGAACCGAGAGATAGCGTTCGCCCGTGTCGTAGTTGAAACCAAGCACGCGCGTGCCGGCGGGCAAGTCGGCCAGCTTCTGTTGGATCGCTGCAAGCGTTGCGCCCGAACTAATGCCTACAAGCAGACCTTCTTCCCGCGCACATCGGCGAGCCATTTCCTTGGCGTCTTCCGGCTCGACCTGGATGGCACCGTCGATGGCCTGGGTGTGGAGGTTGGCCGGGATGAATCCAGCGCCGATACCCTGGATGGGGTGGGGACCGGGCTGGCCGCCCGATATCACGGGAGAAAGCGTCGGCTCGACCGCATAGGCCTTAAGCTCGGGCCACGCTTTCTTGAGTTGTTCGGCGCAAGCCGTGAGGTGGCCCCCCGTGCCTACACCCGTGATGATAAAGGCTGGAGGGGCATCGGCGAAGTCACGCAGAATCTCCTGTGCAGTCGTTTCGGCATGGACCTTGATGTTGGCGGGGTTCTCGAACTGCTGCGGCATCCAGGCTCCGGGCGTCTCGTCGACGATTTGTTGTGCCCTTTCGAGCGCGCCCTTCATGCCCTTTTCTTTGGGTGTGAGATCGAAGGTCGCGCCATAGGCCAACATCAACCGGCGCCGCTCGAGCGACATCGATTCCGGCATGACCAGGATGAGCTTGTACCCCTTGACCGCGGCCACCATTGCCAAGCCGATGCCCGTGTTGCCGCTGGTGGGTTCGACGATCGTGCCGTCCGGCTTCAAGGCACCGGATTGTTCGGCGGCTTCGACCATGGACAGGGCGATGCGGTCCTTGATCGAACCGCCGGGATTGGCCCGTTCGCTCTTCACCCAGACTTCATGGTCAGGGAACAGCCGCGACAAGCGGATGTGCGGGGTGTTGCCGATGGTTGCGAGGACGTTGTCTGCTTTCATGTGGCGGGTTCCTTGCCGGTCTCTTCGTGCAGAAATGTCGGGGCGAACGTCCTTGCTTTACGCAGCTCAGGAAAGATCCAGGCCCAGATTGCGGTGATTACTATCGCACCGACGCCGCCAAAGGCAACCGCTCCGGCGGCGCCAAGGATCGCAGCTGCCAGGCCCGACTGCAACTCACCCAGTTCGTTGCTGGCCGATACCGCCAGGCCGGAAATGGCGGAAACGCGGCCGCGCATCGTGTCGGGTGTGTTGAGTTGGACGAGCGAATTGCGAATGAACACGGAAATCATATCGGCCGCACCAAGGACGGCCAGGATGCCCATCGAGAGAAAGAAGTTCCGCGACAGGGCGAAGGCTGTGGTCGCGGCACCGAAGACGACCACGGCCCAGAGCATCTTGACCCCGACGTTGTTCGCCAACGGACGCCACGATAGCCATGCGGCCACGAGGGCAGCACCTGCTGCGGGGGCCCCGCGCATCAGGCCAAGGCCTTCGGGTCCGACGTGAAGAATGTCGCGGGCGAATACCGGCAGCATCGCGGTCGCGCCGCCCAGAAGAACCGCGAAAAGGTCGAGCGTGATGCAGCCGAGCAGAAAACGCTCACGACGGACGAAGGCAAACCCGTCGAGGATCTGCCGCAGCGGGTGGGCCGGCGGTCCCTGGTGGACCGCACGAACCGGGCGGACGGTCGAGATGAGCAGGCCCGAAACCAGGAGCAGCCCGGCCGCGATGAAGTACGGCAAGGCTGGCGTATGCGCGAACAAGAAGCCACCGACCGCTGGTCCGGCCACGGTCGCGACTTGCCAAGCTATTGAGCTGAGGGCGATTGCCTTCGGCAGCAGTGCCGGTGGTACGATATTGGGAGCGATCGCGCTCAGCGCCGGTCCGTTGAATACGCGGGCCGAACCATGCGCAGCGGCAAGACCGAATAGAAGCGGGAGACTCAAGGTCTCGGCAGCGGTCGCGAAGGCTAGCGTCAAGGCAATGCCGCAGTCGATCACGTTGGCGAAAAGAACCACTCGCCGCCGGTCAAATCGATCGGCGGCCACGCCGGCCACAGGGGTCAGCAGAAACAGGGGCACGAACTGGGCCGCACCCAACAGGCCCAGCATGAACGCGGCGTCGCGCACACTCATCCCATAATCAGCACGAGCGACGTCGTAAGTCTGGTAGCCGATCAGCACCACCATCGACAAAGTGGCGAAGACGGCAAGGAAGCGGGCCATCCAGAAACGCCGATAGTCGGCGATCTGAAGCGGAGAAGTGGGCTCGACGGGAGACGCAGTCACCCGCGCCCCATGGCAGGAGAGCGCCTGCGCGCCAAGATATTAGCGCTTATCAGCGCTCAAGCGGTCGTTGCCGCGATGAGCTTGGGATGAAAAAAGCGAGGGCGAGCTTAGCCGCGGCGGCGGACGCGAGAATTGGGTTGGATCTGTTCGATCATAGCTACAAAATCGTCGAGCCGCAGAATGCGTTCGAACTGGAAGCCCGCTCGATCGCCGGTCCGCCAGATGCAGTAAGCTTCGATTCGACCGATAACGGGCAGTCGGACGATAACCCGATCACCCCGCGCAGGCGTTGGCGTGTCCGCCTCGATAGCGTCGACCATGAATCCGTGAGCCGAAACGTTGCTGATATGCAGCTTGATGTCGCCGACGGTCCGATGTTCCCCGATTGTCGGGAAATCAACCGAATGCCGCGCCGCGCGACGCATTTCTGGCACAGAAAGCTGGGCTCCGCCTGCCATACCTCTCACTAACCCCTCAATCAGTTGCGACCCAGGGAAGCAAATGCCAGCAAATGCTGGACAAAGGGTAAAGGCGGGGTGCGGAAGTTGCTCAGGCGCCTCGCAAGATCGCGTGGCGCTTGCGACCTAGGCTGAGTTTGCGCTCCTCTCCCACGGGCAACTCGATCAGCAATCCGGGATCCGATTGAGCGATATCGTCTATTCGCACAGCACCCTCCGCGATCTTGCGCTTGGCCTCGCCATTGGACGCGGTGAAGCCCAGCGCGGTGCAGGCTGCTCCGAGGCGAATCCCTTCTCCGCTGACTTCGAGGACCGGCAAGTCCTGCCCCATACCGCCACCAGCGAACGTCGCGGCTGCGGTAGCCTCGGCCGCGCCTGCGGCATCTTCGCCCCGGACCAGCTTGGTCACTTCATTTGCTAGGACGATCTTTGCCTGGTTGATCTCTGCCCCTTCGAGGGCCTCGAGACGGGCGATCTCATCTAGAGGCAGGTCCGTGAACAGGCGCAGAAACCTCCCGACATCGCGGTCGTCAGCGTTGCGCCAGTACTGCCAGAAGTCGTAGCTTGGTAGCTGGTCCTCGTTAAGCCAGACTGCGCCCGCTGCGGTCTTGCCCATCTTCCCACCGTCTGCCGTCGTGAGCAACGGTGTGGTTAGACCGAAGACTTCGACGCCGTCCATCCGGCGGGTGAGCTCCACGCCGTTTACGATATTGCCCCACTGATCCGAGCCGCCCATCTGCAGCCTGACGCGCTGGTCCTTGCACAAGTGGCGGAAGTCGTAACCTTGCAGTATCATGTAGTTGAATTCGAGAAAGGTCATCGGCTGCTCGCGTTCGAGCCGCAAGCGGACCGAGTCGAAGCTCAGCATCCGGTTCACGGTGAAGTGCGTGCCGACTTCCTGCAACAGCTGGATGTAGCCGAGCTGGCCTAGCCAATCGTGATTGTTGACCATGACTGCGTCGGTCGGACCGTCGCCAAATCTCAACAACTTGGCGAAGACGGTGCGGATCGAGGCGATGTTCTCCTCGATCGTCTCGTCGGAGAGCATCTTGCGGCTTTCGTCGCGGCCGGTGGGGTCGCCGATGCGAGTGGTGCCGCCGCCCATCAGGACGACGGGCTTGTGCCCCGCCTGCTGCAACCGGCGCAGCATCATGATCTGCACCAGGCTGCCGACATGGAGCGATGGCGCTGTGGCGTCGAAGCCGATATACCCCGGGACGACTTGCTTCGACGCGAGGGCATCGAGTGCCTCCGCGTCGGTCATCTGGTGGATGTAGCCACGCTCGTCGAGCAGGCGGAGCAGGTCGGACTTGTACTGGCTCATAGCGCTTCCTTGATCGGGGCGGGCGCGTAGCACGGGGTTGAACGCTTGCAAACGCATCTGCTGACCCCGCATCCTTATCATCCTGCTTCAGTCGTGAACCGCATAGAGGCTCGCGTGATAGGATCCGATGCCAATTGGCTGCGGGTCCGCTGGCGGATCGAGGGGGCGCAGGAGCTTGTGGTGCCGTCTTTCGCGGGGAAGGGCAGGGCGGACGGGCTCTGGAACGCGACCTGCTTCGAGCTGTTCCTCAAGCCCGAGGGGCAGAGCTCCTACGTCGAACTGAACCTTTCGCCGTCCGAGCGCTGGAATGCGTATGATTTCGCCGCCTATCGCTGGGGCATGAAGGAGCGGCCGTTCCCGCGCGAGCCCGAGTGCACCATGCGCCAAGGGAGCAGTTTCGCCATCTTCGACGCCGCGATCCCGATCGGCGGACTGCCGACGGTCGAATGCTCCATGGGCATGTGCGCGGTCATCGAAGAGCAGGGCGGGGTGAAGAGCTACTGGGCGCTTGCCCACCCTGAAGGCGCGCCCGACTTCCACTCAGCCGCTTGCTTCACCGCGACGCTTCCGGCACCGGGAGCGGCATGAAGTTCGGGATCGATCGCCTGCTCGCGGAGCAGGAGCTGAAGGCACCTCTGGCAGGCAAGCGAGTCGCGCTGGTCGCGCACCCCGCCTCTGTGACCGCCAACTTGACCCATTCACTAGATGCCCTGGTCGCTGCCGGGATAAACGTGACCGCGGCCTTTGGCCCGCAGCACGGGATCAAAGGCGACAAGCAGGACAACATGGTCGAGACCGTCGACGAGACGGACGCGCGCTACGGCATTCCGCTGTTCAGCCTCTACGGAGAAGTCCGCCGGCCGACCGGACAGATGATGAGCTCTGCCGACGTATTTCTGTTCGACCTGCAGGACCTCGGCTGCCGCATCTACACCTTCTGCACGACCCTGCTGTACCTGCTCGAAGAGGCGGCCCGGTACGGCAAGGAAGTCTGGGTATTGGATCGTCCCAACCCGGCGGGACGTCCGGTCGAGGGCACGCTGCTCATTCCGGGGCAGGAGAGTTTCGTGGGCGCCGGGCCCATGCCCATGCGGCACGGGCTGACCATGGGCGAGATGGGGCATTGGTTCATTCATCGCTTCGGGCTCGACGTGGAATATCGCGTGATCGAGATGCACGACTGGCTGCCCGAGGCCGGCCCCGGCTTCGGCTGGCCCGAAAGCCGCGTCTGGATCAACCCGAGCCCGAACGCGGCCAGTCTCAACATGGCCCGGGCCTATGCAGGCACGGTCATGCTCGAGGGCACGACGCTGAGCGAGGGGCGCGGCACGACCCGTCCGCTGGAAGTGCTGTTCGGTGCGCCGGATGTCGACGCCTCGGCGGTTCTGGCGGAAATGAATCGCGTGGCGCCGGAGTGGATGGGGGGCTGCGCGATCCGTGAATGCTGGTTTACCCCGACTTTCCACAAATACGCAGGAGAGCTGTGTAACGCCTTGATGATCCATGCCGAAGGCGGGTTTTACCGGCACGAGACGTTCCACCCCTGGCGATTGCAGGCCCTAGCCTTCAAGGCCATCCGAAACCTCTATCCCGATTACGAGCTTTGGCGGGACTTTCCCTATGAGTACGAGTTCGAACGCCTGGCGATCGACGTGATCAATGGCGGCCACGCACTGCGCGAATGGGTTGATGACGCCGCCGCAAGACCCGGCGACCTCGACGCCTTGACGAGCGCTGACGAGGCCGAATGGCGCGAGGACGTGAAAGAGCTGCTGCTCTATTGAGCGGCGGGCGCTCTACCGAAGCGGGCGCACCTGCGCTGGTTCGTTGATCGTCGGCACCGGGCGGACATCGCTGGTGTCGTTGCGCATGACCAGGACCGAGCAGCCGTCGATCTTGTGGTCGACCGCCGCGATCAGCATTCCTTCCTCAGCTTTGTCGGCGTCCCGCTGGAGCGCTGGTTGGCCCCGTTCCTGACGGACCAGTTCTATACGGCCAATGCAACTATCGGCCTTTGTGTTGGCCAGGGCGTGCTTAGCGCCGGGCACCGGCGCCAGCGGGACTTCGTTCGGCGCTACGGCGCCGGTGGTGAGTGCGAGTGCGAGAAGGGCAATGGCAGTACGCAACAGGTCCTCTCCTTTTGACGTCCTTGTATCACGATTCCGCCGTCTTCAAAATCCCGGAACCGCTGCTAAGCCCTGTCGAAACATGAGGAGAGACGGATGCTCAAACTGTACAGCTTCGGACCGGGTGCAAACTCGCTCAAGCCCATGCTCACGTTGTTCGAGAAGGGCCTCGAGTATGAGCAACACCTGTTGAACCCGGCGAAGTTCGAGCATCATTCGGATTGGTACAAGGCCCTCAACCCGCGCGGACAAGTGCCGGCGCTTGACGACGACGGGCGCATCGTCACCGAGAGCACGGTGATCTGCGAATATCTGGAGGACGCCCACCCAACAGCGGTGAAGCTGCGTCCCGACGACCCTTACGACCGCGCCCAAATGCGAGTCTGGACCAAATGGGTCGACGAATATTTCTGCTGGTGCGTCTCGACTATCGGCTGGCATCGCGGCGTCAAGTTCATGGCTCAACAATTGTCCGACGCTGAGTTCGAAGAGCACCTGAAGAAGATTCCGATCCCCGAACAGCAGGTGAAGTGGCGCCGGGCCCGCGAGGGATTTCCGCAGGACCTGCTCGACGAGGAAATGCGCAAGATCGGCGTCTCGGTCCGCAAGCTCGACGATCATCTGGCCCATAACGAATGGCTCGCCGGTGGCATGTTTTCCCTCGCCGATATCTGCAATTTCGCGATCGCCAACGGCATGGAACTGGGCTTCGC
This sequence comes from Croceibacterium selenioxidans, assembly GCF_018599195.1. Classification (GTDB taxonomy): domain Bacteria; phylum Pseudomonadota; class Alphaproteobacteria; order Sphingomonadales; family Sphingomonadaceae; genus Croceibacterium_A; species Croceibacterium_A selenioxidans. The sequence goes on from NZ_JAHFVK010000001.1 coordinate 1,044,501, forward strand.
CGAACAGGTGAACAAGCAGGACACGCCGCACCTCGTCCGCTGGATCGAGCAGATCAACGCCCGCCCGAAAGTGCAGGCCATGTTCGCAGCGATACCGCGCGAGCGCCTGGGGCCGCCGAAAGACGGCTGAGGTCTTCTTTGCGGTAACGGACTGGCAAGGGCTTCTTGGTTAATGGCTGGCCATGAAGTGGGAGTTTTTACGCAAGGCAGAGTGGCTGGATAGGTCGCGGGCGACCGCCTACCTGGGCATTCTGGCGGCCATCAATATCACGTCGCTTGTGGCGTTGGTGTTGACGTCGCACGGCGGCGTTGATCGCAACGGCTCCCTGCTGGGGACTGATTTCTTGAGCTTCTGGGCGACGGGACAGATGCTCCACCAGGGGGCGCCGGTCTACGACGCCGCGGCCCACATCGCCGCGCAGCGGGCGTTCTATGCCCCGGAAGAGGGCTACATGGCCTTCTTCTATCCTCCGTCGTTCCTGCCATTCTGCTGGCCGCTGGGTCTTCTCGGCTACTTCCCGGCACTCGCCATATGGCTGCTGGCAACGGGTGCCTTCTACGCCTTTGCGGTGCGCAAATGGCTTGGCGCGCTGTCGCTCGATAGGCCCGTCTGGCTGCTGCTCGCCGCCTTTCCTCCGGTTTTGCTCACCGTAACCCATGGACAGAGCTCATTATTGGTGGCGGCGCTGCTCGGACTCGGCGCTCTCCTGGTCCCTCGGGCGCCGGTACTGGCCGGAGTGCTGTTGGGCTTGGCGACGATCAAGCCGCAGTTCGGCCTCCTGTTCCCTTTGGCGCTACTCCTGACGCGCGAATGGCGCGTCATCATCGCCGCTGGGGTGACGGCAGTAGGTCTGGCCGTGATGAGCGCTGTGATCTTCGGTGTCGACATCTGGGGGGACTGGTACCTCGCGAGCGGTCGGGCCCAATCAGCGCTGGTTGCGGGCGAAGTCGCCTACGCCAAGATGATGAGCCCCTTGGCGGCGCTGAAGTTGTTGGGAGCGCCTGACAGTGCAGCTTTCGCGGTGCAGGCCATAGTCGCGCTCTCGGTGGCCGCCGCCGTGGCATGGGCCGCGTGGGGACGGCGTTGGAGCATCGATCTTGCGGCGCTGGTTCTGGCGGGGGCGCCCCTCGCTACGCCTTTCGTGCTCGATTATGACATGGTCCTGTTGGCCTTCCCGTTGATCTACCTCGCGGCGACGGGCTTCCGGAATTGGGAGAGGCTGGCGTTGGTGCTCGGCTTCGCTGGAGCAGCGCTGGCCAGGCCGCTGGGCGTCTACGGAGGGATACCGGTGATGCCCTTTATTGCCGGACTGCTCTTCGTGGTCCTCGCGCGGCGGATCATTGTTCCAATCGCAGTCTCGGGATCTGCCCCGGGCGAATAGCCTTAACGCTCCGCTAACCAAACCGATGGTACCGCTATCTCAAAGATAGATGGGGTTGGGGGTTAGAATGCTGCATGAGTCCATCAGCGCGCCCGATAGCGGTGCGATTGAAGGCATTTCCGAGGCGTGCGGAGAAGTCACCGTCGGTTGTTCCGACGTGTCCGGCCTTATACAGTCGGTCATCGCCTCGTCAGAGCGGCTGCGGGCCGAGCATTCTGCCTTGCTCGGCACTGTCGAAAATCTCAACTCCGACCAGGATCAGGTTGCGCAGGCCTGTGACGAATCCCGCCTGTTGTCCCAGCGGGCCATCGATCAGCTCGGCGAAGGCACCGGCCACATCCGCTCTTCGCTCGCCGAGATCGGCAATCTGCTCCAACTGGTCGACAAGCTCACGCATCACGTAACCGGTTTCGCGGCGGCGATGGAGCAGGTGCGCCGGTGTTCGCAGGACATCGACAAGCTCGCCCAGACCACCAACATCCTCGCGCTCAACGCCACGATCGAAGCGGCTCGGGCCGGCGCGGCGGGACGCACGTTTGCCGTTGTGGCCGGCGAGGTGAAAAGCCTGGCCAATGATACCCGCGTCGCTACCGACGAGATCATGCGCACTATCGACGCCCTCGGCGTCGAGGCCGAACAGGTCATCGTCGAGATAGAGAAGGGCGTGAAAGTCCGCGACGATGCGCGCAACTCGGTGGCCAGGATCGAAGACACCCTCATCAGCGTCAGCGAAGTCGTGACCGAGGTGGATCGGCAGAACGACCAGATTTCCCGCGCCACAGGCGCGATCAGCGGCCATGTCGAGTTGCTTCAGCAAGTGCTGGCCTCGTTCAACGAGGCGGCGAAGGACAACGAGGGGAAGCTCGGCAGCGCGCAACATCGCATGGGCGACCTAGAGGAAATGGCGAGCGTGATGTTCGACCGGATCGTCCATGCCGGCCTTGCTCCGCAGGACAGCGAGATGGTTGCGCGCGCAAAAGAGGCTGCCGATGAAGTCGTTACGCTGGCAAAGGAAGCGCTTTCGAGCGGAAAGCTTAGCGAGGCCGCCCTGTTCGACGACAACTATGTCGAAGTGGCCGGGACCAATCCGCAGCTCTTCCGTAACAAGTTCTGCGACTGGGCGGACGCCAACTGGCGTCCAGTGCTCGACCGGATCAAGGCTTCGGACACGCGCATCGTCGCGACGGTCTGCGATGACCGCAATGGCTTCCTGCCGACCCACCTTTCGGATCGTTCGCGCAAGCCGACCGGCGATTACCAGCACGATCTGCAGTATTGCCGCAACGGTCGCATCATCTTCAACGCCATCGACAGGCGCATCAAGAAGAGCGCGGCGAACTTCTCGATGGCGGTCTACCGTTACGAAGGCGACGGCAAGCAGTACCGCGTCGTTCGCCTCGCCAGCGTTCCGATCGTGATCAACGGTCGGCGCTGGGGCGACTACGAGATCTCCTACGCTCTGTGATGGGGACTGACCCGCACCTTTGATTTCCGCGGTGCAGCATTGGTGTTGCATTGCATGATGCAGTGCGGCATCGTCGACATCCTATGGGGGAATTAGCAGTTTCGATCCGACCTGAGATCGAGGACCTTCTCGCGCAACTGGGTGAGCAGGCCGGCGATATTTCGGTCCAGTGCAGCGATACCGGCGGTATCGTGGGCAAGCTCAATCGCCAGATCTCGGCAGAAGCCGTGCGGCTTGACCATCTCGTCGAAGCGATGGCTTCGCTCAATGGGAGCCAAGCGGAGAGCCGGGGGGCGACCGAAGAGCTGCTACAAACCGCGACGGTGGCGTTCGATGTGCTCGAGCGCGGTAACAAGGTCGCGCAAGTCTCCCTCAACGAGGTTTCGAAACTCGTAAGCGACGTGACGGGCATTGACGGGCAGCTCCAGGGTTTCCTCGAAACACTCGGTACGATCGGCAATGTCACCCGGACGCTCAACCAGCTGGCCGAACAGACCGAATTGCTCAGTTTCAATGCGCGGATCGAGGCAGCGCGCGGTGGCGAAGCGACGCGGCCGTTCGAGGTGCTGGCGACGGAGATACGCCGGCTGGCGCACACTACCTCGGACTCCTCGACCCAGGTTGGGCGCAGTATTACCCGCCTGGAGCAATCGGCCGGAACGCTGATCGGCTCGCTCAAGGCCAATATCGCCAGCGGCCGCGAGACGACCCGTCACATCGAGGCGCTCAGCGAATCCCTGTCCGAAATGGCTGCTTTGGTGCACCAGTTCCGCGACCGCTCCCTGGCGATCGCCGCCAGCAACAAGCGCGCCGAGATCGATGTGGCGACGCTCGACGCGGGCCTCGTCGAGTTCGGAGAGGTTGCCGCGGAAAGCGCGCTTAGGGCCAAGCAAGCCTGCGAACAGCTCGACGATCTAGAGACCCGCGCCAACGACATGCTCAACCAGGTCGCCCACGGCGGCATCGAGACCCGCAACACGCCGCTGATCGACTTTGCCCTCACCGGTGCGCGCGAAGTCACCGAACTGATCGAGCGGCACCTCGGGACCGCCGAACTGCGTGAAGCCGCGCTGTTCGACACACACTACGTCCCGCGGCCAGGCACCGATCCGGTGCAGTACGATAACGCCTTCGCCGACTTTGCCGACAAGCACGTCCGGCCCCTGCTCGACAATCACACCCGGCTCCAGCGCGCTGTCGTCGGATGCTGCCTGATCGACATGAACGGCTACCTGCCGACCCACATTACCGAGCGCAGCCAGGGCCAGATCCCCGGCCAGCGCCTGCGTAACCTGGAGTTCGCCCGCAACCGCCAGATTTTCATGGACAATCAGACCCGCCGGGCCCTCGACGGGGAGGGGGAGTTCTTCCTTTTCGCCTATCGCCAGGACCTCGGCGACGGACGGTTTCGCGCGCTACGCAGCGTGTTCGTCCCGCTCACCTTCGCAGGCCGCCGCTGGGGCCTCTACGAGGTCGGGTTCCTGCTCTAGCGCGCCACTCAGGCGTCGATCAGGTCGCGGTCGAGTTCGCCGGCGCGGTTCTGGATGAAGTTGAAGCGATGCTCCGGATTGCGGCCCATCAGCTGGTCGACCAGTTCCTTTACCGCATAACGCTGCTCGTGCTCAGCCGGCAGGGTGATGCGTGTCATCGTGCGTGATGCCACGCTCATGGTCGTCTCGCGCAGCTGCTGCGGGTTCATCTCGCCGAGACCCTTGAAGCGGCTGACTTCGACCTTTTTGCCCTTGAATACCGTCTCTTCCAGCTCCTTGCGGTGCGCGTCGTCGCGCGCATAGCGGCTCTCCTTGCCGGCCGTGAGGCGGTAGAGCGGGGGCTGGGCCAGGAACAGGTGACCGTTCTTCACGATCTCGGCCATTTCCTGGAAGAAGAACGTCATCAGCAAGGTGGCGATATGCGCGCCGTCGACGTCGGCGTCGGTCATGATGACGACCCGGTCATAGCGCAGCTGATCGGGATTGCAGTCCTTGCGCACCCCACAGCCGAGGGCGAGGATCAGGTCGGCGATCTCGCTATTGGCGCGAATCTTGTCCGCCGTGGCGCTGGCGACGTTGAGGATCTTGCCGCGGATCGGCAGGATCGCCTGAGTCTTGCGATCGCGCGCCTGCTTGGCGCTGCCACCGGCGGAATCGCCTTCGACGATAAAGATCTCGGTCTCCGCATCGCCTTCGCCCGAACAATCGGTGAGCTTGCCCGGCAGACGCAGCTTGCGGGCGTTGGTCGCAGTCTTGCGCTTGATCTCGCGCTCCGCCTTGCGGCGCAGCCGTTCGTCCATCCGCTCCATCACCGAACCGAGCAAGGCGCGCCCGCGCTCCATGTTGTCGGCGAGGAAATGGTCGAAGTGATCGCGCACGGCGTTTTCAACCAGGCGCGCGGCCTCGGGGCTGGTCAGGCGGTCTTTGGTCTGGCTCTGGAACTGCGGCTCGCGGATGAACACCGAGAGCATGATTTCGCTGCCCGTGACGATATCGTCCGCCGAGATGTCCTTGGCCTTCTTCTGCCCGACGAGTTCGCCGAACGTGCGAATGCCCTTGGCCAGGGCAGAGCGCAGGCCTTGCTCGTGGGTGCCGCCGTCGGGAGTGGGGACGGTGTTGCAGTACCAACTCGTCGAGCCGTCGGACCACAGCGGCCAGGCGACGGCCCATTCGACGCGGCCCTGGTCGTCGGGGAAGTCCTGTCGGCCGGCGAAGAACTCGCTGGTGACACATTCGCGCGTTCCGACTTGCTCGGCCAAATGATCGCTGAGGCCGCCGGGGAACTGGAACACCGCTTCCTCGGGCACGCCGTCCGTCGCCAGTGACGGCGCACATTTCCACCGGATCTCGACCCCGGCGTAGAGATAGGCTTTCGAACGGGCGAGCTTGAATAGCCGCATCGGCTTGAATTGCCGGTCGCCGAATATCTCTGGATCGGGCGTGAACGACACTGTCGTGCCCCGGCGATTAGGCGTCGCGCCGATTCTCGAAAGGGGCGCGAGGGGATGCCCACGGGAAAACTCCTGCGCGTAGACCTCTTTGTTCCGCGCCACTTCGACCCGCACGTTTTCGCTGAGAGCGTTGACCACGCTGACGCCGACGCCGTGGAGACCGCCGCTGGTCGCGTAGGCCTTACCCGAGAATTTGCCGCCTGAGTGCAGCGTCGTGAGAATGACTTCGAGCGTCGACTTGCCGGGAAACTTCGGATGCTCGTCGACCGGCATGCCCCGGCCGTTATCGCTGATGGTCAGCCGATTGCCCACATCGAGCGTGACCTCGATCCGGTTCGCATGGCCAGCGACGGCCTCGTCCATCGAGTTGTCGAGGACTTCGGCGGCGAGATGGTGCAGCGCGCGCTCGTCGGTGCCGCCAATGTACATGCCTGGGCGGCGACGGACGGGTTCCAGTCCTTCGAGGACTTCGATCGCGGAGGAGTCATAATCCCCGCCACCGGCGGGCAACTTGTCGAACAGGTCTTCGGACATGATCAGGCTATAGGGCGCGGCTCTGCACGCGTTCAAGCGACAGGCGAGAAGTTATCCGCTCCCGCCTGCCACAAACCATCAGAACCGGCTCGGCGCGGGATCGACGACGGAAACCGATCCGTTTCCGACCTGTCGCACTTCCATGGCCCGTTCGCCGACGCCGGTGCTGCGGAAGCGAAACGGCCCGTCGAGGCCGAGGAAACCGTCGTCGGCGAGCATTTTTCCGGTCGGGAAGGGACGTCCCGGTTGCCAGTCGCGCGCGATCCGCAAAGTCAGCAGCACCGCGTCATAACCGAGTGTCGCCACGCGAAACGGCTGTTCGCCGAAGCGTGATTGATAGCTGGTCGCGAACTGGCGATATCGAGTATCGGACACGGAGGAGTACCACGCACCGCGCAGGGCCGGGGCGTTGGCGATGCTGGCTTCGCTGCTCCACAATTCGGTCCCCAGCAGGCGAAGCGTATTCCCATCCTTCAGCGCATCGGCTGCCATTATCGAGAGCCGAGCGCCTTCGGCGATGAGCACAGCGTCAAATCCGCCGCGGGCCTTAAGGCGTTCGGCAGCGCTGACGATGGAGGTATTTCCGCGGTCGAAGCGCTCGGTTGCGACAACGGTGCCTCCTGCCGCCTGGACGGCCGCGGTCAAGGCTTCGCCCGAGCGGCGCCCGTAGTCACCATTGGGCAGCAAGGCGGCAAAATTGCGGATGCCCTGCGAGCGAGCGTAGGCGATCGTTCGAGTAATCGACTGCTCGGGCACATGGCCCATCACGAAAACGTCGGGTTGTGCCACGGAAGTGTCGTTTGAAAACGAGACCAGCGGCACGTTGGCCGGGCGGGCGCGGGCCAGAACCGGCTCAACGTCTTCGCGCAGCAAGGGCCCGAGGATGAGCTTGTTGCCGTCGCGAATGGCATTCGCGGCGGCCGAGCCGGCTCCGGTGGCCGTATCGTACGTCGTGATACGCAAGTTCTGGGCGCTGGTGTCGAGGAGGGCCATGGTCGTCGCGTTGGCGATCGACCGACCGACAGCCGCGTTTTCTCCCGACAGGGGGACCAGCAACGCGACGCGATGGCGCGCGGTATCGGTGGGAAGAACATCTTCGCTCGGTCCCGGTGCCGTGGTCGGCGCGGGTGCCGGTCCAGGGCGGCCGCTATCCGGCACGACCTTACAGGCAGCGAGGAGAACGGTGAGCAAACCAACGGCGAGAACTCGCCTGGTCATTGCCAACATGCTTGCGGCTCCAACTTGAACTGGGCCACAAGCATCGCGTGAACGACACCGACCGACCCGAACCTCTCTCCAACGGCCTCTATATTGTTGCCACCCCTATTGGCAATCTCGGTGACATAACACTGAGGGCAAAGGAGACTCTCGCGCGCTGCGATGCTGTGGCCTGCGAGGATACACGCGTTACGGGCAAGCTCCTCCGTCATCTCGGAATATCCAAACCTTTGTGGAGATACGACGATCATGCCGGAGAGCGGGATCGCCAACGGCTGCTCGACGCCATGCGTACGCAGGCCATCGCGCTGGTGAGCGACGCGGGGACGCCTTTGATCTCCGACCCCGGCTATCGCCTGGTTAGCGAGGCGAGGGAGGCGGGCATTCCTGTCACGAGCCTGCCTGGGCCCAGCGCGCCGATCATGGCGCTGACGCTTTCCGGCTTGCCGAGCGACCGGTTCCTGTTCGCAGGTTTCCTGCCGAACAAGGACAAGGCCCGGCGCGATGTGCTCGAAGAGCTTGCCTCGGTTCGGTCGACCCTGGTGTTCTTCGAGACCGCACCCCGCCTGGGGAAGGCCCTGGAAGCTATCGGAGAAGTTCTGCCGGGCCGCGAAGTGGCAGTCGCGCGTGAGCTCACCAAGCTTTACGAGGAATGCCGCACGGGCAGCCCTACGCAGCTCGCGCTCCATTTTGAGGCCCATCCGCCCCGTGGGGAGATCGTGCTGCTAGTCGGCCCCCCGGCAACTGATGTGGTGAACGAGGCTGATGCCGATGCCCTCCTTCGCGAAGCCCTGGAGACGTTGAAAACCTCACAGGCGGCCGCTCACGTGGCCAGGCTCACCGGACTCGACCGCAGGATGCTCTACGCACGGGCTATGGAGTTGCGCGGCGAGTGAAGCGCGAGATTGCCGAACGAAAGGGCCGGCGCGGCGAAGTGTTTGCCGCGTGGTGGCTGCGCCTCAAGGGCTGGCGGATCGTCGGCCGCCGCGTGAAGACGCCGCGTGGTGAGATAGACCTCATCGCTCGCCGTTTCGGCACGGTGGCCTTTGTCGAGGTCAAATGGCGCGCCGGAGAGGCTGCCCTCGCCACGGCGATCGACGGCTATCGCCTGAGACGGGTCGCGGCGGGCGCCGAAGCCGTTGCGCACAGATATTCTTCCCCGGGAGAGAATATTCGCATCGACGTGGTCCTGCTTGCGCCGCGCCGCTGGCCGCGCCACATCGTCAACGCCTGGCAGCCCTGAGGGGGATCGAATGAGTTTGCGTGTCGCGGTCCAGATGGATCCGCTTGAGAGCATCAATATCGCGGGAGATTCGAGCTTCGCGCTGATGCTCGCGGCGCAGGCGCGCGGGCATCGGCTGTGGCATTACGATGTTCGCTCCCTCGCTTGGGAGAACGGCCGGATCACCGCCTGGGCGCGTCCGGTGCGGGTGCAGCGTGTTGAAGGGCAGCACTTCGGATTCGAGGGCGACGAGGCCAGAATCGACCTCGTCTCCGACATCGATGTGGTGCTGATGCGACAGGATCCGCCGTTCGACCTCGGCTACATCAGCGCGGCCCTGCTGCTCGACAGGCTTAAGGGTGAGACGTTGGTGGTCAACGACCCGCGGAGCGTGATCAACGCGCCCGAGAAGATGTTCGTGCTGGACTACGCGCGGTTCATGCCCCCGACCCTCGTCGCGCGGCGGATTGAGGACGTGCGCGGGTTTCAGCAGCAGCATGGCGCCGTGGTCATGAAGCCGCTCCACGGCAACGGCGGAAAGGCGATCTTCAAGGTCGAGGCCGACGGTACCAACCTCTCGGCCATTACCGAGTTGTTCGGGCAAGTCTGGCCCGAGCCGTTCATGGTCCAGCCGTTCCTTCCCGAAGTGGCCGAGGGCGACAAGCGCATCGTCTTGGTCGACGGCGAGTTCGCCGGAGCGATCAACCGCAAGCCGGGCGAGGGTGAATTTCGCTCAAACCTTGCGCAAGGTGGCTATGCCGAGGCTGCCGAACTCACCGCGCGCGAGGAGGAAATCTGCGCCGCCATGGGTCCCGAGCTCAAACGTCGCGGGTTGGTCTTCGTCGGGATCGACGTCATCGGTGGCCGGTGGCTGACCGAAATCAACGTCACCTCACCGACGGGAATCGTCGCAATCGACAAATTCAACGGTACCGATACGGCGGCCTTGATCTGGGATGCGATCGAGCGCCGACACGCGGCGATGTAGCGCTGAAGATCCGGAGGATTTTTCAGAACCCTTCGGCTCTCCGGCACGTTTGACCCCAAATGCACGAATTCATCATCGATGCCATCGCGCTGGGCGGATACTGGGGGATCGCCTTTCTGATGGCGATCGAGAACGTATTTCCGCCCATTCCGTCCGAAGTGATCATGGGCATCGGCGGCTTGCTGGTCGGGCGCGGGGAGATGGAGTTCTGGCCGCTGCTCATCGCCGGAACGGTAGGGTCCACCGCCGGCAACTACGTTTGGTTCTGGATGGGCGACAAGTGGGGTTATCGCCGCCTTGCGCCGCTGATCGAGCGGCACGGGCGTTGGCTAACCCTCGAATGGGAGGACATCGAGAACGCCACCCGCTTTTTTCAGCGACATGGCCAGTGGGTGGTGTTGGTGCTGCGATTCTCGCCGTTCCTCCGCACAATGATCTCGCTGCCGGCGGGGCTTTCGCACATGAAGGCGTGGAAGTTCCTGCTGTTCACCTTCATCGGTGCCGGTATCTGGAACGTGCTGCTGATCTACGGCGGCCAGTGGCTGGGCCGCTATTTCGAGCAGTCGCAGGATGTGTTGGCGTGGATCGTGCTTGGCGCCTTCGGTCTTGCCATCGTCGCGTACCTGTGGCGCGTTGTTACCTGGAAGCCGCGCGCCGAACGTTAGGCCTTTTCGCGCGGGTGGGCCGAGCGGTAGGCCTCCAGCATCGTCGCCGCGTCGACTCGGGTGTAGATCTGCGTCGAGCCCAGGCTCGCATGGCCGAGCAGTTCCTGCAGGCTGCGCAAATCGGCCCCTGCCCCGAGCAGATGCGTCGCAAAGCTATGGCGCAAAGCGTGGGGGGTTGCAGTGGCGGGCAAGCCGAGGGCGATGCGTGCCCGGGCCATCGCCTTTTGCACCATGCCCTGGCTCAATGGGCCGCCTTTCGCTCCGCGGAACAGGGGCTGCGCAGGCTCGTGGGGAAAGGGGCAACGTCTCACGTAGTCGGCCACCGCGGCTCGAACCAGCGGCAGGACCGGCACGACGCGTTGCTTGTTGCCCTTGCCCGTCACCACCAGCGTTTCGCCCAGCGGCGCATCCGAACCTTTGAGCGACAGGGCTTCGGCAATACGCAAGCCGGCGCCGTAAAGCAGCAACAGGACCGCCCGATCGCGCGCACCGATCCAGTCCTGGGCCGACGTTTCCTTCACCGTCTCGACAAGGTTTGCTGCTTCGTCAGGAGTGACCGGGCGCGGCAGGCCTTTCTTGATCCGGGGTCCGCGAACGCGGGGAGGGGCAGCATCCGCGAAACCCGCCTGCTCTCGGGCATAGGCCAGGAAGGCCTTGAGCGCCGACAGCTCACGCGCGGCCGAGACGTTGCTCAAACCGTCGGCGCGCCGTAGCGCAAGCTGCATGCGCAAGTCCCCGGGACCCAGCCGCGCGAGCGCGCCCCAGTCTGCCGCGTCGATCCGTTCGAGCCAGCGCTCGGCCGTCGCGACGTAAGCCCTGACAGTATGCGGTGACCTTCGGCGCCCCATCGCGAGGTGCTCCCGCCACTGGTTGAGGAGCACGCCCTCGCTCATGCCGCAGCCAGGCTGCCCGGCACTAGTTCACCGAGCAGCGCGTCGAGCACAGGCATGCCTTGCCCGGTCACGCCGGCTCGTCCCTCAGCGCTCCACACAAGGCCGAGCGTCTCGAGAAACGCCAGCTTTTGGTGGTCGAGCAACTCCGTCTCGGTCAAACCGAAGCGCTCCGCCAAATCCGCGATCCCCACGCCTTCTCGCAGCCTCAGGCCCATCAGCAGCGCCTCCGCCGCCTGCTCATGGGCGCCGAGCTGCCTTTCCTCCACCAGGCCGTGACCGTTGCGGGTCACGGCGTCGAGGAAGTTCTCCGGCTTCTTGTGCCGCCGCGTCGCCATGCCCGATCGCCGTCCATGAGCCCCGGGCCCGATCCCGACATAGTCGTTGTAACGCCAGTAGGTGAGGTTGTGCCGGCTCTCCTCGCCTTGGCGGGCGTGGTTGCTGACCTCGTAGGCTGGAAGCCCCGCTGTCTCGGTGAGGTCCCGGGTGAGCGCGAAAAGGTCCGCCGCTGGATCATCTTCCATCGGCTCGAACAGGCCCCGCCGAACGTCGGTGGCGAAGCGCGTGTTGGCTTCGATCGTCAGCTGATAGAGCGACAGATGCCCGGTACCGAACCCGAGCGCTCTTTGCAGTTCCGCATGCCATTGCTCGGGCGTTTGGCCGGGGCGCGCGTAGATCAAATCGAAGCTGACCCGGCGGAAGTGCCGCTGGGCCACTTCGAGCGCGGCAAGGCTCTCCTCGACGTTATGCAGGCGTCCGAGGAATTGCAGCGTTTCGTTATCGAGGGCCTGCAGGCCGAGCGAGACCCGGTTAACGCCCGCTGCCGCCAGCGACGCAAAGTTCGCCGCTTCGACCGAAGAGGGATTGGCCTCGAGCGTGATCTCAATCTCCGACTCGAAGCCCCACAGCCGTTCGGCCTCCTCTAGCAGCGCCTCCACCAGGGCGGGCGGCATCAGCGACGGTGTCCCGCCGCCGAAGAAGATCGACTCGAGCGGCTTCCCGACGGCTAGTTCGGCCTCATGCCGCATGTCGGCCAACAACGCCCCGCGCCAGGCGTCGTCTTCGACGCGATCGCGGACGTGCGAGTTGAAGTCGCAATACGGGCACTTCTTCAGGCAGAAGGGCCAGTGGATGTAGAGCGCGCGAGCCACGCCGCTATCCTACTGGGCGAACTGGTCCGCGACCAGCTTGGCAAACGCGTCGGCGCGGTGGCTGATGCGGTGTTTCTCCGCCGGGTCGAGCTCTGCGAAGGTGACGTCGTAACGGTTCGGCACGAAGACTGGGTCATATCCGAAACCCAGGGTTCCGCGCGGCGGCCAGGTAAGCGTCCCATCGGCCCGGCCTTCGTAGACCGCATGGTCGCCATCGGGCCAAGCGAGGGCGAGAACGCAGGAGAACCAGGCCTCGCGACTCGTGCCGGGTCCCTTGGCCTGGAGCATGCCTTCGACCTTTCCCATCGCCATGTACCAGTCGCGGCCCGGCTCACCCTCGAACCACTGCCGTTCGGCCCAGTCGGCGGTGTAGACTCCGGGCCGCCCGTCGAGCGCTGCGACCGAGAGCCCGCTGTCGTCAGCCAATGCGACAAGGCCCGAGCTTTCCGCCGCGCCGCGGGCCTTGATCAGCGCGTTCTCGATGAATGTCCGTCCGGTCTCGTCCGGCTCCGGCAAGCCGAGCGAACCCGCCGAGATGCATTCGAGCCCATAGGGCCCGAGCAAGGCAGCGATTTCCTTCAACTTGCCCGCGTTATGCGTGGCAATGACCAGCGTGCCGGAGCCGAGCTTTCTGCTCACCGGCCGACCGCAGCCGCCTGCGCGGCGAAGATCTGCTCACAGCCGATGCGGGCGAGGCGGAGGAGACGCAACAAGCTTTCCTCGTCGTAGCAGGCGCCCTCTGCGGTAGCCTGGGCTTCGGCGATCTTGCCCCCTTCGAGCAGCACGAAGTTGGCATCAGCGTCCGCCGAGCTGTCTTCCACATAGTCGAGATCGAGGACGGGAGTGCCTTCGTGGATGCCACAGCTCACTGCGGCTACCTTGTGGATGATCGGATCTTCAGAGATCGCCCCAGATGCCAGCAGCTTGTCCACCGCAAGGCGCAGAGCCACCCACGCGCCGGAAATCGCGGCGGTGCGTGTGCCACCATCGGCCTGGATCACGTCGCAGTCGAGCACAATCTGCCGCTCGCCAAGCTTCTTAAGATCTATCACCGCTCGCAAGGAACGCCCGATAAGGCGCTGGATTTCCTGGGTTCGGCCGCTCTGCTTGCCCTTCGCCGCCTCTCGGCTGCCGCGAGTGTGCGTGGCGCGCGGAAGCATCGAGTACTCGGCGGTGACCCAGCCCTGGCCCTTGTTGCGCAGGAACGGTGGCACCTTGTCCTCGACGCTCGCGGTCACGAGCACGCGCGTGTCACCGAAGGACACCAACACCGATCCTTCGGCGTGCTTGGTAAATCCAGTCTGGATGTCGATAACGCGCATTTCGTCGGGCGCGCGGCCGGAAGGTCGCATGAGATACTCCATTGCCGGGGGTTCGGCTTTTCTGGAGCCGCCGTAGCGACTAGATAGCCGCCTGTCATGCCCACACCCCCGCTTACAGAATTGAGCGATCGCGCCCGGGAAATCTTCCGCCTTGTGGTGGAAGGTTACCTCGAGAGCGGGATTCCCGTGGGGTCGAGGACTCTGGCAAGCGAAGGGGTGCTCAATCTCTCTCCAGCGTCGATCCGTTCGGTGCTGAGTGAGTTGGAAGCGAGGGGCCTCCTGGCCGCGCCCCACACGAGCGCCGGGCGTATGCCGACGGAGTCGGGGTTGCGGCTGTTCGTCGACGGAATGATGCAGGTTGCCCAGCCGAGCGCGGAAGAGCGTGCGGCGATCGAACGACGCCTGGCGCAGCCGGGGCCGATCGAGGCGGCGATCGAGGCGACCAGCGCGGTCCTGTCGGAGATTTCCGGCGCCGCCGGCATGGTCATGGTCCCCCGGCGCGATGCCAGGCTGGCGCAGATGAGCCTGGTCGCCCTCGATCAGGGGCGCGCGCTTGCCGTGCTGGTGGGGCAGGATGGTTCGGTCGAAAACCGTCTCCTGCATTTGCCCGCCGGAACGGGATCGTCTTCGCTGCAGGAAGCCTCGAACTACATCTCTGCCCATCTCGCCGGGCGAACCCTGGCTGAAGCAGCGCTTGGGATGAAGGCGGAGATCGCGTCGGGCCGGTCGGCGCTCGACTCGGCGAGCCGCGACCTCGTCGAACGCGGCCTGGCGATCTGGAGCGAAGACGCGGCGCGGCGCCCGGTGTTGATCGTGCGAGGGCAAGCGAAGCTTCTCGATGACACCGCACTCGGCGATATCGATCGGGTCCGTTCGCTGATCGACGATCTCGAGAACAAGCAATCGGTTGCCGAACTGCTCGACAGCGCGCGCGAGGCGGAAGCGACTCGGATATTCATCGGCAGCGAGAATCGGCTGTTTGCGCTATCGGGCTCGTCGGTAATCGCGGCACCCTATCGGGATCGCGAGGGCCGCGTCGTCGGTGTGCTCGGAGTGATCGGGCCCACGCGGTTGAATTACGCGCGTATCGTGCCCATGGTGGATTTCACTGCTCGATCTCTGGGCAGACGCATTGGCTGAAAACCGGAAATGATGACTAACGAAAACGAAAATCCGCGCGATGAGGCGGTCGAGAAGGAATTGGCCGGGGTTCCGGACGAACTGCTCGATAAAGGTGCCGAAGGAGGCGAAGGCGCTCATTCGCTTGAGAACGCGCTTGCGTCTCTGAGAGGCGACCTCGAACAGGCCCAGCAGGACATGCTCTACGCCCGCGCAGAGGTGCAGAACGTGCGGCGGCGGATGGAGAAGGATATCCAGGACGCGCGTACTTACGCGGCGACGGGCTTCGCCCGGGACATCCTTTCGGTAGCCGACAATCTGTCCCGCGCCATCGACCACTTTCCGGCCGAAATGCGCGAGGATGAGAAGCTCAAGAACTTCTTCGCCGGGATCGAGGCCACCCAGCGGGAGCTGGACAAGGTCTTTGGGCTGCACGGAATTACCCGCATTGCGGCCAAGGGTCTGCCGCTCGATCCGAACCAGCACCAGGCCATGCTCGAAATCCCGACCAACGACGCCGAGCCGGGCACCGTCGTGCAGGAAATGCAGGCCGGCTACATGATCAAGGACCGCCTGTTGCGGCCCGCGATGGTGGGGGTGGCGAAGAAGCCGGAATAACTCCGGCTCACCTCACAAGTCTTCGTGAACCATGTCGATTTCGCGCACGCCGCGCTGACGGCGTGCCGTATCGACCAGGCGACGCAGGTTCTCGCGCCGCGCCTGAGCTTCGCCGATGTGACGCATCTTGAGCTCGTTGATCCGCGTGGTTTCGTCGCTCGACGTGATGGTCACGGTACCGATGCCGACCCACTGGTTTAGCAAGGTAAAGTCGATCCGCACGTCCTTGACGCGATAGAGCTCGACCTCGTCGATGCTCTTGAAGATGATTCCGCGGCGCACGATCAGCCGTTCGCTGGTCAGCTCGTACTTCGCGGCCATCGTCTGGAGCCATTTGGCGAAGACGATCACCAAGGCGAGGAGAGTCAGCAGCAGAGGCCAGGCGCCCCAGTTGCCAGCCTTGGCGATCAGGATGGCAAAGCCGGCAATGCCGAGCAGGATTGTCCCGAGACCGAACGCCGTGCCTCTTAACCACCCGCTCAGCGAAGAGCGGTAGCTGTCGAGCAACGGTTCGGTCATGGTCATCCCCCAAAAGTCCGAGGGCCAAATTAGCACGGCGAAAGGCGATTTGAAGCAGGGTTTCGCTGCAACTCAGGCTTCGGGTGGGGAAGAAGCGGCGACTTGCGCCGCCTCCTCGGCTGAGATCTTTGCGATCCGGAACCCAGTAAACCCGTAGAGCATGTCGAGCAGCGGGCTCGCGTAGTTGAAGATCGCATAGGGCAAGTAGGCAAGGGTCGGTACGCCGAGCACCGCGGCCATATAGGCGCCGCACGAGTTCCACGGCACCAGTGGCGCCGTGACGATACCTCCGTTGGATACGGCGCGCGAGAGATTGAGGCTTGAGAGCCCACGCGTTTGGAACTCGACCCTGAAGAGCCGGGTAGGCAGGACGACGGCAACATATTGATCCGCCGTCACGATGTTGAGCCCGATCGCGGTGCAGATCGAGGTGGCGATGAGGCTACCGGTGTGTTTGGCGCGGGTAAGCAGCGGGGTGACAAGCTTCGATAAGAAGCCGAACTCGTCGAGAATCGAACCGAAGGCGAGCGCCGCGATGATAAGCCAGATGGTGAGGAGCATGCTTGCCATGCCGCCACGAGAAACGAGGTCGTCCACCGGCTCGATGCCGGTGTTGGCTTCGAAGCCGGTTGCGATGACCTGCCACACACCCGCAATATACGAGGCGAGGGTGCTGCCCGCCGGTTCGCTCGCCATCGCCAACACGGCATGAGGTTGGGTGAAGCAGGCCAGGACGCCGGCAAACAGCGACGAGATCATGAGTGCCAGCGAGGCGGGGACCTTTCTAACGGACAGCACTATCAGCAAGAGAAGCGGAAGCAGGTTGATCGGGGTGATCCAGAACAACTGGTCGAGAGCCCCGAGCTCCGAGTAGATCAGATCCTGCCCGGCCGTGGGGGGCGCTCCGACGAACCCGAGCACCAGTAAGCCTATCGCCGCGATCAGAAACGCGGGCGCACTGACCAGGGCCTGGTAGCGGAGGTGGGTATAGAGATCGTTATTGGTCAACTGCGCCGCGAGGATGGTCGTCTCCGAGAGCGGAGAAAGCTTGTCGCCGGTATAGGCCCCGGCCACCACCGCGCCCGCGGTAATGGCGGGTGAGACGCCCGCCAGCCAGGCCAGACCCATCAGGCCCACGCCAACTGTACCCACGGTCGTCCAGGAACTGCCGATGCCAAGCGAAATGGCGGCGCACACGATGAGGCTCGCGACGTAGAACCAGTTGGGATTGATGACCGCCAATCCGTAATAGACCAGGGTCGGTATCGTGCCCGACATGTTCCATGAGCCGATCAGCCCGCCCACGGCCAGGAGGATGAAGATCGCACTGACGACGGAGGCCACGCCCCGGCGGCTCGCTTCGGAGACGGCCTCCCAGGAATGGCCTTTACGCAGGACGATGATCGAGGCCGTCATGGCCGAGAGCAGCATCCCGACTTGCAGGGGCCCGTTCATCGCATCGAGGCCGAACAGCGCCACCGAGCCCCCGACCAGCAGGGTCAGGACAAGGAGCGGCAGCAGCGCTTCGAAATAGGTTGGTTGCTTGTCCGGCGGGACGGTCGCGACGAAGTCCTCGACACTCATGCCCTTGAGGTCCGGCAATGCGGTGATCGTTCGGTCTGTCTATAGGGCATTTGCGCCATCGCTCTCCTTCAACCGGAGATTAGACGAAGGCGGTTACCCCGCTAGTTGGGATAAACCCTCAAGCATGCGTGGGGCGGTCCGATGCAACGCCCTGTGCAAAGGGCAGAGTTTTTTCCAGGTGAGCGAGGTCCACCGCCCCTCGCGGTTGCACGTTGCGCCGTTGGAGAAAGGCGTGACGGACGATCTCGGCCTGTTGTTCGATCCCATATCGGTCGAAGGGTCGGCCCTGGACGAAAGTGTAGCTGTACCGACAGAAGGGATGCCTCATCAGCGGCAAGTACCATTTGCCTTTGCGCTGGGCCTGCCAGACGTGGGTCATTTCATGGATGAACAGCCCCTGGAGGCCAAGGTCGGCTTGCGAGTAGTCGTCGCGCCAGTTGGGGCTTTTGGGATGGACCCAGATGTGTCCGTCGGGCGCCATGACGATCCGTCTCGGCTGGAAGGGCCACCACTTGCGGCGGTGAACGCGAACCGCGCCATAGTCGATCGCGCTGCCGAACAAGCTTGAGGCGAGGGCGACCTCGCCGTCGGTGAGCCGTCTTGCTCCGCCGGCCGGACAGGTCGCCCCTATGTTTGTCGGCGTATCCGTCAGCGCTCGTCGCCGGCGGCGCGGATTTCGGCGGGAAAGGTGACCTTGTCGCCACCGACGAAGGTCAGTGTCACGTCGGCCTTGGTGCCCGCTTTCGCCGTGTCAGGAAGTCCGTCCACCATCACGTGGAGGCCGCCGGGCTCGAACTTCACGGTCTCGCCACCCTTGACCATGACCTGCAGCGTTTCCTGCATCGCACCGTCCTGGGTGACATGCATCGTGGCGCCCTGGGCCCCCTGCACGGAGGCCGCGCGGATCATCCAGTCGTGATTTCCGCTGTTGGTCACATCGAAGTACGCGGCTGCGGGATTGCCCGACACCGCGGATAGCATGATCCGGCCATTAGCGGCGCTGATTCCCGCCGGTCCGACCGGTTTCGCTTCGGCTTCCGAAGGCTGTTCGCCACACCCCGCCAGACCTATCGTTCCGACGGTCAGAGCCAGGGCGGCCCAAACGGTTCTTTTCATTTCACTCTCCCCCTCATGAACCCCTTTCGCAACGCTATACCGATGGCGCTCTTGTGCCAAGCTAAAGCCCACCTATATCCGCCGCGTAATCGAGCTGCCGAGTGACCTCGCCCGGAACAGGGGAGGCCGATGGGCGGCGTCCAAGTCTTAAGAGGATGTGGGGAACATCTATGGCAAAAGTTATCGGTATCGATCTTGGCACGACCAACAGCTGCGTTGCAGTTATGGATGGGGGGAAGCCCAAGGTTATTGAGAATTCGGAAGGCGCGCGGACCACTCCGTCGATCGTCGCCTTCACCAAGGATGGGGAACGTCTGATCGGTCAGCCGGCGAAGCGCCAGGCAGTGACCAACCCCGACAACACGATTTTCGCGGTGAAGCGCCTGATCGGCCGCCGCTACGACGATCCGGTGACCAAGAAGGACACCGAGCTCGTCCCATACACGATCGTCAAGGGTAAGAACGGCGACGCCTGGGTCAGGGCCGGCGGCGAAGACTATTCGCCCAGCCAGATCAGCGCGTTCATCCTGCAGAAGATGAAGGAAACCGCCGAGAGTTATCTCGGGGAGACCGTCACCCAGGCCGTCATCACGGTCCCGGCTTACTTCAACGACGCTCAGCGCCAGGCGACCAAGGATGCCGGCCAGATCGCGGGCCTCGAAGTGCTGCGCATCATCAACGAGCCGACTGCGGCGGCGCTGGCCTATGGCCTCGAGAAGAACGACGGCAAGACCATCGCGGTCTACGACCTTGGCGGTGGCACCTTCGACGTCTCGATCCTCGAGATCGGCGACGGCGTGTTCGAGGTGAAGTCGACCAACGGCGACACCTTCCTGGGTGGCGAGGACTTCGACTCCAAGCTGGTCGAATGGCTGGCCGACAGGTTCAAAGCCAAGGAAAACATGGACCTGAAGACCGACAAGCTCGCTCTTCAGCGCCTGAAGGAAGCGGCCGAGAAGGCGAAGATCGAGCTTTCGAGCACGGCTACCACTGAAATCAACCTGCCCTTCATCACCGCTCGCATGGAAGGTGGCAGCACCACTCCGCTGCACCTCGTCGAGACCGTGACGCGTGCCGACCTCGAAAAGATGGTCGCGCCGCTTATCGAGCGGACCAAGGAACCGATGAAGAAGGCGCTCGCCGACGCCGGCCTCAAGGCCAGCGACATCGACGACGTTGTTCTCGTCGGCGGCATGACGCGCATGCCCAAGGTTCGCGAGACCGTGAAGGAGTTCTTCGGCAAGGAGCCGCATGTCGGCGTCAATCCGGACGAAGTCGTGGCCATGGGCGCGGCGATTCAGGCCGGTGTGCTTCAGGGCGACGTCAAGGACGTGCTGCTGCTCGACGTGACCCCGCTTTCGCTGGGCATCGAGACGCTCGGCGGCATCATGACCAAGATGATCGACCGCAACACCACGATCCCGACCAAGAAGAGCCAGGTCTATTCGACCGCCGAGGACAACCAGCAGGCGGTGACGATCCGCGTGTTCCAGGGCGAACGCGAGATGGCGGGCGACAACAAGCTGCTCGGCCAGTTCGACCTCGTCGGCATTCCGTCGGCTCCGCGTGGCGTGCCGCAGATTGAGGTTACCTTCGATATCGACGCCAACGGCATCGTCAATGTCAGCGCCAAGGACAAGGGCACTGGCAAGGAACAGCAGATCCGCATTCAGGCCTCGGGCGGTCTCAGCGACGCCGACATCGACCAGATGGTCCAGGACGCCGAGAAGTTCGCCGAAGAGGACAAGAAGCGGCGCGAGTCGGCGGAAGCCAGGAACAATGCGGACAGCCTTGTTCACGCGACCGAGAAGCAGCTTGAGGAACACGGCGACAAGATCGACGGCGGCCTCAAGTCGGAGATCGAGGCGGCGCTCGCCGAAACCAAGACAGCTATCGACGGCGGTGACGTCGAGGCGATCAAGGCCAAGGCGCAGGCGCTGACGGATCTTGCGATGAAGATGGGACAGCAGATCTACGAGAAGGAACAGGCTTCAGCGGCCTCTCCCTCGGCGGATGCTCCGAGTGGTGGCGATGCCGGCGGCGAAGAAGTCGTGGATGCCGAGTTCTCGGAAGTAGACGAAGACAACAAGGGCTGATGTCCTGATGGACGCCTCATTCGCCACCGGTGCACTCCGCGCCGGTGGCGGTTAGGGCCTGGGGGTTTTGGACGTGCCTTCGATGGAAGCCGATTATTACGAAGTGCTTGGCGTCAGCCGTGACGCGGACGATCGTACGATCAAGTCCGCCTACCGGCGGCTGGCCATGGAATTTCACCCGGATCGCAACAACGGGTGCAAGGACAACGAAGCCAAATTCAAGTCGATCAGCGTCGCTTACGACTGTCTCAAGGACCCGCAGAAGCGGGCTGCCTATGACAGGTACGGCCATGCCGCGTTCCAGCAAGGAATGGGCGGCGGCGGTCCGCAGGCGGACTTCGGCGATCTCGGCGACATTTTCGAAACGATCTTTGGCAGCGCTTTTGGCGGCGCCGCGGGGCGCAGTCGCCCTCGGCGCGGCGCGGATCTGCGCTACGATCTCGAGGTAACGCTCGAGGACGCGTTTCACGGCAAGAACACCGAGATCAAGATGGAAGTCTCGGTCACTTGCGAGCCCTGCCAGGGTTCAGGCGCCACCCCGGGCACGGCACGGCGAGGTTGCGAGTTGTGCGCCGGCCGCGGCAAGGTTCGCGCGCATCAGGGCCTGTTCGTGATTGAGCGACCATGCCCCAACTGCCATGGCAGTGGCGAAGTTATCGAAAGCCCCTGCCGCGAATGCCGTGGCGAAGGACGGGTGGACAAGGTCCAGGCCTTGTCGGTGGACGTTCCGCCGGGCGTGGATAACGGCACCCGCATCCGCCTTTCCGGCAAAGGCGAGGCGGGCCCCATGGGCGCGCCTCCCGGCGATCTCTACATCTTCGTGCACGTCAAGGGGCACCCCGTGTTCGAGCGTGAAGGAACCGCGCTGTTCACGCGGGCGCCGATCAGTTTCTCGACCGCGGCTTTGGGAGGCACGATCGACATTCCGGGTCTCGACGGAGAGATCCACTCGATCGAAATTCCCGCCGGCATTCAATCAGCACGCCAGTTGCGCAAGCGCGGCGCGGGCATGCCGGTTCTGCAGGGGCGCGGCAGGGGTGATCTGGTCGTGGAAATCCAGGTGGAGACTCCGACCAAGCTCAGTGCCCGTCAAAAGGAACTCCTGCGAGAATTCCAGGAGACCGAGACGGGGGAAGAATGTCCTGAAAGTGCGGGCTTCTTCGCTAAACTGAAGAGCGCGCTAAAGGGCTGAGTGAAATAGGGGGGATCAGCGGAACGCCTCTTGCGTTCCCTTTTCGTTCCGGATACCTCTGAGGCATGGCCAAGCCCAAACGCCGCTATGTCTGCACCGAATGCGGGAGTGTCGCGACACGCTGGCAGGGTCAGTGCGTCGACTGCTCACAATGGAACACATTGGTGGAGGAAGCACCGGGAACGGTGTTCTCCATGCGTCATGACTTGTCGACCGGCGGGCGCCCCGTGGTGCTCGAAGCGCTCGACGCTCCATCTGAACCGCTAGTCCGTCGGAGCACCGGCCTCGCGGAATTCGACAGGGCCCTGGGCGGCGGGATTGTCCCCGGCTCAGCGATCCTCATGGGCGGTGAGCCTGGCATCGGAAAGTCGACGCTGCTCCTCCAGGCTGCGGCGGCGATGGCCAAGTCGGGCGCCCCGACAGTCTACATCAGTGGCGAGGAAGCCACCGGCCAGGTGCGGTTGCGGGCGGCGAGGCTGGGCCTCGCTGGCGCGCCGCTGGGGCTCGCCGCGGCCACTTCGGTGCGCGACATCCTCACGACCCTCAATTCCGCGCCGCCTCCAGCGCTGCTGGTGGTCGATTCGATTCAGACGATGCACTCGGACACGATCGAAGGCGCTCCCGGCTCGGTAAGCCAGGTCCGCGCGAGCGCGTTCGAGCTGATCCGCTATGCCAAGGAAAATGGCGTCGCGCTGGTGCTTGTCGGTCACGTCACAAAGGATGGCACGATTGCGGGCCCGCGCGTGCTCGAACACATGGTCGACGTGGTGATGAGTTTTGAGGGGGAGCGCAGCCACCAGTACCGGATCCTGCGCGCGCTCAAGAATCGCTTCGGTGCTGTTGAGGAAATCGGCGTATTCGCGATGGAGGGGCACGGGCTCGCCGAAGTGTCGAACCCGTCGATGCTGTTCCTGTCCGGCCGGGAGCAGCCGTTAGCGGGCAGCTCGGTCTTTCCAGCGCTGGAGGGAACGAGGCCGGTTCTTGTCGAGGTCCAGGCGCTTATCGTTCGCCTGCAATCGGGTGCCACGCCGCGGCGTGCGGTTGTCGGGTGGGACAGCGGCAGGCTCGCCATGTTGCTCGCCGTGCTCGAGGCGCGTTGCGGGCTGAGTTTCTCGTCGGCGGAGGTCTATCTCAACGTCGCTGGTGGCTATCGCCTGACCGATCCGGCGGCGGACCTTGCGGTGGCGGCGGCGCTCGTCTCGGCTTTGGCGGATAAGCCGCTACCTTTGCGGGCGATCTGGTTTGGTGAAGTATCGCTCTCCGGAGAAGTGCGCCCGGTCGCTCATGCGGGCCTGCGGCTGCGTGAGGCGTCCAAGCTTGGATTCGACACGGGATGCGGTCCGGAGGACGGGCTTAAGGACCTCGCCGGCCTGCGTTATTTCGGGCTGGAAAGTCTTCCCAAGCTCGTTGACCGGATAATCGGCTCGGCTTAGATTCGGCACCGATGACGGGTTTCGATATTTTGGTCCTGCTGATCGTCGGCGTGGGGGCGGTTGGCGGCTTCATGCGCGGCTTCGTGCAGGAAGTCCTTTCGCTCGGGGCGTGGATTCTGGCGGTGATTGCCATCCGCTTCCTCCATACCGACCTTACGAGTGCTCTCTACTCATACATCGGGACACCCTCGGGTGCGGCGGTCCTGGCGTTCGTGCTCCTGCTGCTCGTTCCCTATATCCTGGTCCGGCTCATTGCAGGGCGGATCGGACGCGCGAGCCGGAACTCGGTGCTCGGCCCATTCGATCGCGTGCTTGGCTTCGGGTTCGGCGCGGTCAAGGGCGTGGTGATCGTGATCATCGCATTCTCGCTGCTCGTGCTGGGCTACGATTCCATCTGGGGGGTGGGGGGCCGTCCCACCTGGATGACGACAGCGCGCACCTACCCCTTCGTTAGCGCCAGTGCCGATGCAATGGTAAAGCTGATACAGGAGCGGGAAGAAGCCCTGTTGAGTTCGGGACAGGACGTGGAGGAAAGCCCGGATTGAGCGCCATGAGTTCCGCTCGCCTCTATACGCCCGAGTTGCTGGCCCTCGCGGTCGAGTTGAGTACTTGGCCTCCCCTGGAAAATGCCCCGCTGCATGGCGAGGCCAGGTCGCCGACTTGCGGAAGTACTCTCGCGATGGATGTCGCTCTTGAGGACAATGGGGCAATCGGCCGGCTGGGTATGCGAGTGCGCGCCTGCGCCGTGGGCCAGGCCTCTGCCGCCATATTTGCCCGCCACGCTCACGGTCGGGACGCAGATCGCCTGACAAGAGATCTTCAGCAGCTTGAAGCCTGGATCGCCGGGGAAGGAGCCCAGCCCGGATGGCCCGACCTCGCGCTGATTGACGCGGCCCGCGGCTATCCCGCCCGGCACGGGGCTATCCTCTTGCCATGGAAGGCCGCGCTGGCCGCCCTTTCCAGCACTCCAGTCCAATGCTAACTAACCCACTGGAAAAGTGGGAAAATTGAAAAATGGGGGAGTAATGGCTAGCATTTCGGCAGCGCCGCAGGTTGCAGAACCGAGCACCAAGGAAATCCGTCTCGTCATTGGCGCTTCGTCGATCGGCACGGTATTCGAGTGGTACGATTTTTTCATCTACGGCACGCTTGCCGCCTATATCAGTCACGCGTTCTTCCCCGCCGACAATGAGACACTCTCGCTGCTTCTGACGTGGGCGGGTTTCGCCGTCGGGTTCGGCTTCCGGCCCCTCGGTGCGGTCCTGTTTGGCTATCTCGGGGACAGGCTGGGGCGGAAGTATACGTTCCTCGTCACGGTGACGCTCATGGGCGTGGCGACAGCCGGTGTCGGCATGGTGCCGAGCGCCGAAACGATCGGGCTCGCGGCGCCGTTGATCGTTCTGCTCCTGCGTATTCTTCAGGGCTTGGCGCTGGGGGGCGAATACGGAGGGGCAGCGATTTATGTCGCCGAGCATTCGCCTCCGGGTCGGCGCGGATTCTTCACGAGCTTTATCCAGGCGAGTGTGATCGGTGGCTTCGTGCTGAGCCTGCTTGTAGTCCTCGCTTGCCGCTTCCTCATTCCCGAGGACGCTTTCAAGGAGTGGGGCTGGCGAGTGCCTTTCCTCCTCTCGATCGCCTTGCTCGCCGTTTCGCTATGGATGCGCCTCAAGCTCAACGAAAGCCCGGTGTTCAAGGCCATGAAAACCGAGGGCAGGACCTCGCGCAATCCGTTCATCGAAAGCTTTACTTATCCCGGCAACAAGCGGCGCATCTTTGTCGCCCTGTTCGGCGTGGCCTGCGGCCTGACGATCATCTTCTACACCGCGTTGTTCTCGGCGCTGTCGTTCCTCAAGGGACCGATGCGGGTGGACGACACCGTGGCCGAACTCCTGGTCGGCACCGCATCGCTCGTGGCGGTGATCTTCTTCGTCTACTTCGGATGGCTGTCGGACAGGGTCGGGCGCAAGAAGCCGATCGTATGGGGCTACTTCGTTACCCTGGTGGCGCTGTTCCCTGCGTTCTGGGGTATCGCCGCCCTAGCCAATCCCCAACTGGCCGAGAGTGCGCGCAACGCCCCGGTGGTCATCTCGGGCCCGCAGTGCGACTTCAATCCCTTTGCTTCCAAGCAGGCCACCAAGTGCGGCCAGCTGCTGGAAGACCTGACCGCGATCGGCATCGCTTATGACGTCGTTGCCGCGCCCACCTTGCAGTTGTCAGCGGGGCAGTCCGTCTTCTCGCTCGATCAGGAGGCCTGGTCCGATCGCGACGCGCGCCGCTCGGCCATGCGCGAATGGCTGACCCAGAACGGCTACAACCTTGAGAAGCAGGTGCCGCCCGTTGCGAACATGGTCGGCATCTGGGTGATTCTCGTGGGTCTGGGATCGCTCTCCGGCGCTACGTTCGGTCCAGTTGCCGCGTTGCTGTCCGAGATGTTTCCGCCCCAGATACGCTACAGCTCGATGTCGATCCCCTATCACATCGGCACCGGTTACTTCGGAGGGTTCCTGCCCTTGATCGCCGGATCGATCGTGGCACTGACAGGGAATATCTTCTCGGGGCTTTGGTACACTTGGGTCTTGCTGGTTGTCGCGCTAGTGGTCGCTGTATGGGGTCTCCCTTCCGGTCCACCACGCGATTTTTCCGATGAACTCACCTGATCTGCCGCCTCCCACACTTCGCCTCCAACTCGACAGCGACGCCTTGGCCACCAATTGGCGAGCCTTGGACAAGCTATCCCACTCGGCGAGGGCCGGGGCGGCGGTAAAGGCAAATGCCTATGGTCTAGGCGTCGACAAGGTCGTGCCCATTCTACGCGAGGCGGGCGCGGCCGACTTCTTTGTAGCCCACTGGAGTGAGGTGCCCGAGGTATTGCGCCACGTCGCGCCGGGCTCGGTCGCGGTGTTGCACGGGCCGATCCGCTCCGAAGACGCCCAGTTCGCGCGCGCGACGGGGGTTAGACCGGTCATCAATAGCCTGCACCAGGCGCGGCTGTGGCTCGACAATGGCGGTGGCCCCTGCGACCTGATGGTCGACACCGGCATCAATCGGCTTGGTTTACCCCTCGAGGCCCTTGCTGACCCCTTGCTGGCGCAACTCGAGATCAACGCGCTGCTGTCGCATCTCGCTTCGGCGGACGAAGACGTGGCGCAAAACGCGCGCCAGCTCGCCGCGTTCGAAGACGTGTCGAGGCAGATCCCCGCCAAGTCGCGCAGTCTCGCCAACAGCGCGGGGATTGCCCTTGGAAGCGACTACGCTTTCGATCTGACGCGGCCCGGCATCGCGCTTTATGGTGGCGTTCCGCGGCCTGAACTCGACGGCGTGATCAGGCAAGTAGTCCGTCCACAGGCCGCGGTGTTGCAGGTGCGCGATCTCGCGGCCGGAGACAGCGTTGGCTACAACGCCACCTTCACTGCTGGGGAGCCCATGCGCGTCGCCACCGTATCCCTTGGCTATGCCGACGGATTCCTGCGCTGCTGGTCAGGACGGGGTCGCTTGCGGTTTCAGGGATCGGACTTGCCGCTACTTGGCCGAGTGTCGATGGATATGGTTGTGGTAGATTGCCGCAGTGCACCTAACATTTGTGAAGGTGACTGGCTCGACGTGCCATATAGTCTTCCGGAAGCCTCTGCGATCACGGGACTTTCGCAATATGAATTACTTACGACCCTGGGTCGCCGATACCTGCGAGAATAATTATCGACCGTCCCGTTGCACAATTCTTGTTGCAAGTGCAAAATGCCGCAATCGGGGGCAGAATGGAGAAGATTGATGGATGAAGCGGCGGCCGGCGCAGATCCCGTCATTATCAAGAAGTACGCCAACAGGCGGCTCTACAATACGCAGTCGTCGAGCTACATCACGCTCGAGGACCTTTCGCGAATGACGCGCAACGGCATCGATTTTCAGGTTCTCGATGCGAAGACCGGCGCGGACATCACTCACGCGATCCTGACTCAGATCATCATGGAAGAGGAAGCCAGCGGAGAGCAGATGCTCCCGATCAGCTTCCTGCGCCAGTTGATCGCGATGTACGGCAATTCGATGCAGTCGCTGATGCCGCATTATCTCGAAGCGACGATGGAAAACTTCCGCAACAATCAGCGCAAGATCCAGGAGACCTGGACCGCGAGCATGGGGCCCGACGCATTGGCCAAACTCGCCGAGAGCAACATGGCGATGTTCAAAGCCGCTGCCGGGGCTTTCATTCCGGGTAACAATGTCGGCGCGGGAGCAGCCCAACCTCAGGCAACGCCCAAGCCCGCGCCAACTTCTGGCGATGAGTTGGAGGCGCTCAAGGCGCAAATGGCGGCTATGCAGAAAAAGCTGGACGAACTGGGCAAATAGCCGCCGCACGCAAGTGGCGATTACCGGCTCCTCGGTGCCCTCGGAAGCTTCCCTCCTGGCAGGTTAGGCTCTAGGGGCCGGGCGAACAATTCACTGCAGGTAGTCCCATGTCCGCCATTCGCCACGCCCTGACCATCAAGCGCGAAGACGATTTCGCTCAGTGGTATCAGGAAGTTATTTCAGCCGCCGACATGGCCGAGGAATCGGGCGTGCGAGGATGCATGGTGATCAAGCCCTGGGGCTACGGCATCTGGGAGCGGATGCAACGTCTGCTCGATGATCGCATCAAGGCGGCCGGGGTGCAGAATGCTTACTTCCCCCTGTTCATTCCGCTCGGCAATTTCGTGCGAGAGGCCGCGCATGTCGAAGGCTTTGCCAAGGAAATGGCGGTCGTCACCCACCACAGGCTGATCGCCGATGGGAAGGGCGGGCTTATACCCGATCCCGAGGCCAAGCTTGAGGAGCCGCTCGTGGTGCGGCCGACGTCCGAGACCATCATCGGCGATGCGATGAGCCGCTGGGTTCAGTCCTGGCGCGACTTGCCCCTCTTGCTCAACCAGTGGGCCAACGTGGTGCGCTGGGAAATGCGCACCCGTATGTTCCTGCGCACCAGCGAATTCCTCTGGCAAGAAGGGCACACGGCCCACGAAAGCCGCGAAGATGCCAAGCGCGAGACGATGCGGGCTCTGGAGATGTATCGCGATTTCGCCGAGCAGCAGCTCGCACTCCCCGTGATCGCGGGCGAGAAGCCGGAGAATGAGCGCTTCCCGGGTGCAGTCGAGACCTGGTCAATCGAGGCCATGATGCAGGACGGCAAGGCGCTCCAGGCCGGAACCTCCCACTATCTCGGCACGAGTTTTGCCGACGCGGCCAATATTCGCTTTCAGGATCGTGAGGGCGGCCAGCAACTCGCGCATACCACCAGCTGGGGTGTCTCGACGCGCATGATCGGCGGCGTGATCATGACTCACGGTGATGATGACGGCTTGCGGGTACCCCCGGCCATCGCGCCATTCCAGGTCGTGATCCTGCCGATGCTCCGTGAGAATGAGGGCGATCAAGCCCTGCTCGACTATTGCGATGCCTTGCGCGCATCGATTGCCGCACAGAGCGCGCTCGATGAAAAGATCCGCGTCCTGCTCGACTCACGTCCAGGCAAAGCTGCCGCCAAGCGGTGGGACTGGGTGCGCAAAGGCGCCCCGGTGATCATCGAGGTCGGCCCGCGCGACATGGATGGCGAGACAGTAAGCCTTCTGCGCCGTGACGCTCTGTGGGGCGCGGATGGCAAGCCGGCATTCCAGACGCCTTCAAGGGATGCGGTCGGAGCAGCGATTGGGGGCTTGCTTGAGGATATCCAGCAGGGTCTTCTCACTGAAGCCACCGACCGGCGCGAGGCCAATATCGTCCGCGATGTCGAAAGCTTCGAGGCTCTCGCCGCCTACTTCAGCGAAGACCGTAAGTTCCCGGGCTGGGTCGAAGTCCAGTGGTCGCGGCCGACGGGCGAAGCGCTCGACAAGGTCGTGGAACGGCTCAAGGCGCTGAAGCTTACCTTCCGCAACGTCCCGCTCGACGCCGCGCCCGCCAATGGCAAGTGTGTCTTCACGGGCGAGTCCGCGGTCGAGCGAATCTACGTCGCGCGTTCCTATTGATCCCTGGTTGGCGGGCTGCCGGGCGCTTTCGCTTGCCTCAACAACGCGGGGCCGGAATAGGTAACGGATGCGCCTTCTCCTTCCGCTCGCCGCCGCCTTCCTGGCTGTCCCCGCTTTTGCCCAGGAGGAGGCGGTGTCGGAAACGCGCTTGCGCTCCGATGTCGAGGCACTGGTTGGTTTCGGAACACGACACACCCTGTCGGCACAAGACGATCCCAAACGCGGGATAGGCGCTGCGCGCGCCTGGGGCGAACAGCAATTCCGGGCGGCGAGCAAGGCGTGCAACGATTGCCTGGAGATCGTCCTTCCCGAACGCATGATTTCCGGAACGCGGGTGCCCCAGCCGACGCGGCTCGTGAACGTGGTTGCGATCCAGCGCGGTACCGAGCGGCCCAGCGAGGTGGTCATTGTTCAGGGACACATCGATAGCCGCGTAACCGATGTCATGGATGCAACGAGTGACGCGCCGGGAGCCAATGACGACGGGTCGGGTACAGCGCTGGTGATCGAGGCGGCGCGGGTACTCTCGCAGCACAAATATCCCACTACTATCGTCTACGCGTTGCTCTCGGGAGAAGAGCAGGGGCTCTACGGAGGGCAACTCCTGGCAGACTATGCCGCGGAGCAGGGCTGGACCGTGAAGGCGGTGCTCAATAACGACATCGTTGGGGGTTCGTGCGGATCGGATGGGTTCTGCGACGCGGCGCATGTCCGCGTCTTTTCGGAGGGGCCGCGCGCCGATGTGAACAAGGAAACCCTCGATGCCATGGCGCGCTTTGGGGGTGAGAACGACAGCCCCGGTCGTAATCTTTCGCGCTACATTGCCGGTCTTGCCGACGGGAACGACCTCGTCGTGCGGCAAGTCTGGCGGACCGACCGGATGGGACGAGGTGGCGACCAACTGCCGTTCCTCGACAAGGGTTATCCGGCCGTGCGCTTCTCGGTCGCTGTCGAAGACTACCACCATCAACATCAGGACCTGCGAATCGAAAACGGTGTGACCTACGGCGACACCATCGACGAGATGGATTTCCCCTATCTGGCCAAAGTCACCCGCTTGAATGTTCGCGCTCTGGATGCGCTCGCCAAGGCGCCTCTCCCCCCATCTTCGACCGCCGAGGCGGCCGTGCAGACATTCACCACGATCCGGTGGGCTTCGGTGCCCGGCGCGGTTTCATATAATATCTGGCGTCGGCGAACCGATGCTCCGGGATGGGAGGCGGCGCCGATAGTGACCGGTGCTGTCCAGACCGAAGCTAAGCTCGAAGGCGTAAGAGGCGATGACTGGCTTTTCGGTGTCAGTTCGATCGCTGCCGACGGTTCGGAAGGTCCGATCGCCAGCGCTGTCCCCGGCGGCGCGTTCGCTCCGCTTGTGGGCGACTGAGGCTGCGCCCATATAGCGGCAATGCCGCGCAAAATTGTCCCCGGCTTGCCTTCGCGCGAGCAAATCCTCGAATTCATCCAAACGTCCGATGCTCCGGCGGGCAAGCGGGAGATCGGCAAGGCGTTTGGTCTCAAGGGCCAGGAGCGGATCGCGCTCAAGCGCTTGCTCAAGGACATGGCCGAGGAAGGTTTGATCGACGGCAAGAAAACCGCCTTCCACCGCATGGGCGGCGTACCCAAGGTCACCGTGTTACGGGTGGTCGATGTCGACGATGGGGAGGCGATTGCTATTCCCGACACCTGGCATCCCGACGATGCCACTCCGCCGCCACGCCTACGAGTGATCGAGGGTAAGAAGCAGGCGGCACTCAAGGTCGGTGACCGCGTGCTGGCTCGTACCGAAGAAACCGGCGGCGGTTGGACCGCCCATTCGATGAAGAAGCTGCCCGCCCGCGACGATGCGATTCTCGGCGTGGTCGAGTTGGACGGGTCGGGCAAGGGCTGGCTCGCGCCGGTCGACAAGCGGGTGCGCAATTCCTCACCTATCGCCGATCTTGGTGGGGCCGAGGCGGGGCAACTCGTGCTGGCCGAACCCGCCGGGCGCTCGCCGCGCGCGGGCGTCAAGGTGGTCGAGGTGCTCGGTGATCCGCTCGCGCCGCGCTCGTACAGCCTGATCGCGATCCACAAGTACGGAATCCCGGACACCTTCCGCGAGGAAGCGCTGGCCGAGGCGGAGCTTGCCGCAAAGTTACCCCTGAGCGAGGACCAGCGCGAGGATTTGCGACACCTGCCCATCGTTGCCATCGACCCGGCCGACGCGCGCGACCATGACGATGCGATCTGGGCGGAGCCCGACGGAGAAGGCGGCTTCAACGCCCTGGTCGCGATCGCCGACGTCAGCTTCTACGTGCGACCCGGCGGCATGACCGACCGCGAAGCGCGCCGGCGCGGCAATTCGGTCTATTTCCCCGATCGCGTCGTCCCGATGCTCCCCGAGGTGCTTAGCGCGGACGTCTGCTCGCTCAAGGAAGGGGCAGACCGCGCGGCGATGGCCTGCCACCTTCATATCGATTCGAACGGCCGGGTGAAGGACTGGCGCTTCACCCGCGCACTGGTGCGCATTTCCGAGGTTATCGCTTACGAGGACGCGCAGGCACGGATCGATTCCGGACAGGCGGATGAGAGCCTCCAGAACCTCTGGGCCGCCTGGCGCGCTTTGCACAGGGCTCGAGAGGCGCGCGATCCGCTTGAACTCGAACTGCCCGAGCGCCGCGTCATCCTCGACGAGCGAGGGCGCATCGCAGAAATTGCCATTCGGGAACGGCTCGACGCGCACCGCGTGGTCGAGGATTTCATGATCGCGGCCAACGTGGCCGCTGCCAAGGCACTCGAAAGCAAGGCTTCGCCGGTTGTCTATCGCGTTCACGAGCCACCGAGCCGCGAGAAGCTGATAGCGCTTCGCGACTACTTCGCCAGCATCGGCAAGAAGCTCGCGCTCGGCCAGGTCATCACGCCGAGCCTGTTCAACCGGATGATCAAGGATATCGCCGACGAAGGCGAAAAGGCGCTGGTGATGGAGGCTGTGTTGCGCAGCCAGACGCAGGCCTATTACGGTCCGCAGAATGCCGGGCACTTCGGGCTGTCACTTGGCAGCTACGCCCACTTCACCTCGCCGATCCGCCGTTATGCCGACCTCCTCGTCCATCGGGCGCTGGTCGATTCCTTCCACCTCGAACAGCCCAAGCCCAAGGGTAACTTGCCTCCTTCCAGCGGGCTGTCGGACAAGGACCGCGAGGACCTATCCAAGGTCACTGATGCAATCAGCCAGACCGAACGCCGGGCCATGGAGGCGGAGCGCGACACGATCGACCGCTATGTCGCCGCCTGGCTTTCCGGGCGCGTTGGCGAGACGTTCAAGACAAGAATTACTGGCGTGCAGAGCTTCGGCTTCTTCGCGACCATCGTCGGCCTGGGTGGCGACGGGCTGGTGCCGGTTTCGTCGCTTGGCCGCGAGTATTTCCGCTACGATGAAGGGGCGAGGGCGCTGATCGGCGAGGATAGCGGTACTCGTTTTGCCGTCGGAGACATGGTCGAATTGCGCTTGGGTGAGGCCAATCCGTTGACCGGCGCGCTCAAGTTCGAGCCACTGGGTAGCGATGGCGGCCAGCGCATCGAGCCGCGCGGTGCGAGGCCGGAAGCGAAGAAGAAGGGCCGTTTCAAGCCTCCGCAAGGGCAGCGCGGACGCCCAGGCAACATTCGTCATCAGGGCCGAGGGCGGAAGAAATAGGACGGACCTCTCCTCTGGGAGAGGGACGTTTCTCAGCTGATGCGATCGATCTCTTCTTCGCTCAGCCCGCCGGGCACGACGAACAGCGGACAAGGCAAACCCCCGGCGATGGCGGAGAAGTGAGTCACCAGCGGGCCTGGACCAGACTCGACGGCAGCGCCCAGGACAAGCGCGGCAACCTCGGGATGCTCCTGCAGGTATTCCTTGATCACCGTCGTCGCATCGCCGACGCGCACGGCAATCTGCGGCATCATGCCGCTTTCGCTCATCAGTTCGCCGCCAGCGCTGTTTGCCAGAACCTCGGCGCGGTCGCGCGCCTCCTCTTCGATCGTGGCCTGGACCTGGCCGAAAGCGCTGAATTCTTGCTTGGGAACGAGGGCCAGCAAGTGAACCGTGCCGTTGGTGTCCGCCGCGCGGCGCGCCGCAAAACGCAAGGCGCTATGCGCTTCCTGCGTATCGTCAATGACCACCAGATAGACGCGCATTGCCTTACATCCCCCTGCCGCGCGATATCTGATGAAACCCCTGGTCGCGCAAGGACCTTGCTCCGGCCTCACAAATTGGCTTTAGACGAATTCGCTTTAGCCCTCCGGAAGGAAACCGCGAACCGCCATGCCGATCGCCATCAAGATGCCCGCCCTCTCGCCAACCATGGAGGAGGGCACGCTCGCCAAGTGGCTGGTCAAGGTTGGCGATAAAGTCAGCTCCGGCGACATCATGGCCGAGATCGAGACCGACAAGGCGACGATGGAGTTCGAAGCCGTCGATGAAGGGATCATTGCCGACATCTCCGTGCCCGAGGGAACCGAAGGGGTTAAGGTCGGCACCGTGATTGCGACCCTGGCCGAGGAAGGTGAAGATCTGTCGAAAGCCAAGGCACCTGCGGTCGAGGAAGCCAAGGCGGCTTCTGCCCCTGTCGCGGCACCGGCCCCGGCTCAAGCTCCAGTTAGCGCTCCAGCTCCAGCAAAGGCCGCTTCGGCGACCGTGGCCAAGCAATCGGGCGACCGCGTGATCGCGTCGCCACTCGCCAAGCGGATCGCGGCCGAGAAGGGCATCGACCTTGCCGGCGTAAAGGGCTCGGGCCCGAACGGCCGTATTGTGAAAGCGGACGTCGAAGGCGCCAAGCCCGGTGCGGCACCCGCGGCTGCTCCTGTCCTCGCAGCCCATGCGCCCGCCGGCGCGCAGGACTTCGGCATTCCCCATGTCGAGGAAAAGCTCAGCGGCATGCGCAAGACCATCGCGCGCCGCCTTACCGAATCGAAGCAGCAGGTTCCGCATATCTACCTCACGGTGGACATTCGCCTCGACGCGCTGCTCAAGCTGAGGGCCGAACTCAACTCCGCACTCGAAGCCCGTGGGGTGAAACTCTCGGTCAACGACATGCTGATCAAGGCCCTGGCGCAGGCGCTGCTGCAGGTGCCGAGCTGCAATGTGCAGTTCACCGGTGATACGCTGCTCAAGTTCAGCCGTGCTGATATCTCGGTCGCGGTCTCGATCCCGGGCGGCCTGATCACTCCGATCGTGGCGGACGCGGGCAACAAGACCATCAGCGCCATCGCCAGCGAGATGAAGGACCTCGCGGCCCGCGCTCGAGAGGGCAAGCTGGCCCCGAGCGAATACCAGGGTGGTACCGCCTCGCTCAGCAACATGGGCATGTACGGGATCAAGCAGTTCGAAGCGATCATCAACCCGCCCCAGGCCATGATCATGGCCATCGGCGCAGGCGAAAAGCGACCCTACGTGATCGACGACTCGCTGCAGATCGCCACTGTGATGAGCGCCACCGGCAGCTTCGATCACCGTGCCATCGACGGGGCCGACGGGGCGGCCTTTATGAAGGCGTTCAAGGAACTGGTCGAAAAGCCGCTGGGGCTGGTGGCCTAAGCGCTGTCCAGCAGGGGCCAAGGAATGACCCAGCACCGCGATCCCGCCATCCGCGTCACCGCCATGCCGGCGGATACCAATGCCTATGGTGACATCTTCGGCGGTTGGCTGCTCAGCGTGATGGATAGCGCCGCGGGTCTCACGGCTGCGCGCCGGGCGAAGGGGCGGGCGGTGACCGTGGCGATGGATGGCATGGTATTCCACCAGCCCGTCAAGGTCGGCGACGAGGTTTCGGTCTATACCGAGATCGAACGCGTCGGCCGCACCAGCATGATCATCGGCGTCGAGGCCTGGCGGCGCGAACGAACGGGCGAGCAAGCCATGAAGGTGACGGAAGCGAAGTTCACCTTCGTCGCCATAGACGACAACGGGCACCCGCGCCCGGTAGACGGTTAGGAGCAAGCCGAAGTGGCTGAGAATTACGATGTTATCGTCCTTGGTTCCGGCCCTGGCGGCTACGTCGCGGCGATCCGCGCGGCCCAGCTGGGACTGAAGACCGCGATCGTCGAGCGCGAGTTACTCGGCGGAATCTGCCTCAACTGGGGCTGCATCCCCACCAAGGCCTTGTTGCGCTCTGCCGAGATATATCACTACATGCAGCACGCCAAGGATTATGGCTTGGTTGCCAAGGGGATAGAGGCCGATATTGAGGCTGTCGTGAAACGTAGCCGCGGCGTGGCCAAGCAGCTCAATCAGGGCGTCACGCACCTGATGAAGAAGAACAAGATCGCGGTCCATTTCGGCACCGGCAGCTTCAAGAATGCTAACACGGTGGAAGTTAAGGGGGAGAAGGGCACCGAGACCCTTACCGCCAAGCACATCATCGTCGCCACTGGCGCCCGTGCGCGCGACCTGCCCTTCGCTCCGGCTGACGGAAAGCGCGTGTGGACCTACCGCCACGCAATGACGCCGAGCGAAATGCCAACCAAGCTCCTGGTCATCGGCTCGGGGGCGATCGGGATCGAGTTCGCCAGCTTCTACAACGACATGGGCGCCGAAGTGACCGTGGTAGAAATGCTGGATCGTATCGTGCCGGTAGAGGATGCGGACGTGTCTGCCTTTCTCGAGAAGTCGCTGACCAAACAAGGCATGACGATCAAGACCGCTGCGGCCCTGGAGGAACTCAAGGTTGGCCCGAATAGTGTGTCCGCCAAGGTCAAGGGTAAGGACGGGAAGGTCGAAAGCGGCGAATATAGCCACGTGATCGTCGCGATCGGGATCGTTCCGAATACCGAGAACATCGGGCTGGAAAAGCTGGTCGAGATGGATCGGGGTTTCATCCAGATCGATCCCTATGGACGGACCAAGACCAAGGGTATCTGGGCCATCGGCGACTGCGCTCCCGGTCCATGGCTGGCACACAAGGCGAGCCACGAGGGTGTTACCGCCGTTGAGGCGATCGCGCAGGAACTCGGCAACAAGGACGTTCACCCGCACCCCCTGGAGCGCAACGCTATCCCGGGCTGCACCTACTGCCACCCGCAGATCGCCAGCGTCGGCATGACTGAAGCCAAGGCGAAGGAAGCTGGCTACACCGTCAAGGCGGGTACCTTCCCGTTCATCGGTAACGGAAAGGCCATCGCACTGGGCGAGGCCGAAGGTTTCGTGAAGACGGTGTTCGACGCCAAGACCGGCGAGCTACTTGGCGCGCACATGGTTGGGGCCGAGGTGACGGAGATGATCCAGGGCTACACGATTGGCAAGGTGCTCGAAACAACCGAGGCGGAGCTCATGAACACGATCTTCCCGCACCCGACGATCTCGGAATCAATGCATGAAAGCGTGCTCGCCGCTTACGGCCGCGCGCTGCACATCTGACGCGCGGGAAACCGTTCGTCGCATTTGCTTTCTTCACCCGGAACGCCCGATTTTGCGAGGCGTTCTTTGGGTGAGGAGAGCGCCCGATGGAATACGAGATCGAATCCGAACAGGGTCTGTTCGACGCAAGCACCAATCCCAGCTTGAGACACGGCCATGCGGTTCAGAAGCGCCCCACTGTCGCGCGTCAGGGCGACCCAAAAAACAGTCATAAGTTGCAAAGGGCGGAGCAAATCCCCGAAGAAGAGGATCAACCGGCCTAGCGGCTTAAACCGGCTCCATCGCGTAGCCGGCCGAGCGAACAGTCCGAATCGGATCGGCGAGCCCGGGCACTGACACCGCCAGGCGCAGGCGGCGGATGTGCACGTCCACGGTACGCTCTTCGATATCGCTGTCGTTTCCCCAGACTGCGTCGAGCAGCTGGCCGCGCGAGAACACCCGGCGTGGGTGTTCCATGAGAAATTTGAGCAGCCGATATTCCGTCGGTCCTAGCCTAAGCTGGCGCCCCCGGCGCTCGACGCGATGAGCCACGGGATCAAGCTGCAGGTCGCCGACCCGGATGGTCTCGCCCGCCAGGGCCGGTCGCACCCGTCGCAGCACAGCCGCCACACGGGCGAGCAGTTCGCGCGGCGAGAAGGGCTTGGTGAGGTAATCGTCCGCGCCAGTCTCCAGTCCGCGAACCCTGTCGTCCTCGGCCTCGCGGGCGGTGAGCATGATTATTGGCACGTGCGCGGTAGATTGCTGGCGCCGCAGGCGGCGGCATACTTCGATGCCGCTAGTGCCTTCGATCATCCAGTCGAGGATTACCAGATCGGGTACAGCCTCAGACGCCATGACCATGGCGTCGTCACCGTCCGCGGTTGTGCGGACGTTGTAGCCCTCGGCCTTGAAGCGATATTCGAGGAGTTCGGCGAGGGCGGCGTCGTCCTCGACCAGCAGGAGCTTTGGTTCTGACATCGATCCGTCCTAAAGCCCCCCAATATTACCGGCTTATGACAATTAGTTTCGATCCGGCGGATAAGTGCCAAGCGCGGCGAAATGCACCATTTCCGCAACGTTGGTCGCATGGTCGCCGATCCGTTCGATGTTGCGGGCAACGAACAGAAGTTGGGCAGCGGAACTGATGGTCGACGGGTTTTCGACCATGTAGCTCACGAAGTTGCGGAAGATGCTGTCGTAGAACGCATCGACCTTGGCGTCGCGCTCTATCACCTCGCGGGCGAGCACGGGGTCGCGGGCGGCGAAAGCGGTCAGCACGTCGTGCACCATTTCCGCTGCCACTTCGTTCATGGCGGGAAGCAAGGTGAGGGGCTCGAACCGGTTTCGGCCCTCGATCTTGCCCACGCGCTTGGCAATGTTCTTGGCGTAATCGCCAATCCGCTCGAGCACGCCGGCGATCTTGAGCGCTGCGATGATCTCGCGCAAATCGTCGGCCATGGGGGCGCGCAGGGCCAGGGTACGCACAGCCATCGCGTCCACTTCGCTCTCCAGCGCGTCGAGCTTCTGATCCCGCTCGACGACTGCTTTCCCCAGTTCCTCGTCGCCGCTGAGCAGCGCCTGCATGGCCTCGGCGATGGCCAGCTCGGCAATGCCGCCCATCTCGGCAATCAGCCCGCGCAAGCGGGTAATATCGTCGTCGAAAGCCTTGACGGTATGCTCTGCCATTACCCGTACCTACCCGTGATGTAGTCCTTGGTCCGCTCTTCGGTCGGATTGGTGAAGATGTCCGAGGTGTGTCCGTATTCGACCATCCGGCCGAGGTGGAAGAATGCGGTCCGCTGCGAGACGCGGGCTGCCTGTTGCATCGAGTGGGTGACAATCACGATCGCATAGCGTCCGCGCAGTTCGTCGATCAGCTCCTCGATCTTGGCAGTGGCAATCGGGTCGAGCGCCGAGCACGGCTCGTCCATCAGGATCACTTCCGGCTGCACGGCGATCGCGCGGGCGATGCAAAGCCGCTGCTGTTGGCCGCCCGAAAGCGCGGTGCCGGATTCCTCGAGACGATCCTTGACCTCCTCCCACAAGCCCGCGCGGCGAAGGGACTTCTCGACGATTTCTTGAAGCTCCGTCCGGCCTTCGGCGAGGCCGTGGATGCGCGGGCCGTAGGCTACGTTCTCGAAGATGGACTTGGGGAAGGGGTTAGGCTTCTGGAAAACCATGCCCACGCGCGCGCGAAGTTGCACCACGTCCATCGAGGAATGGTAGATGTCCTCTCCGTCGAGTTCGATACGACCGTCGACGCGTGCGCTGGCGATCGTGTCGTTCATGCGGTTGAGCGCGCGAAGGAAGGTCGACTTGCCGCAGCCCGAAGGACCGATGAAGGCGGTCACGAACTCCGTCGGGATATCGATCGACACGGAGTCGACCGCCTTTTTGTCTCCGTAGAAAATGGAGACATCGCGGGTTCGCATCTTGGGCTCGGTGGAAAGTTTTTCCTGGATCACCATCTCTTCTCGAAGCGGTTGCGCAAATAGATGGCTACGCCATTCATCAGCAGCAGGAACAGCAATAGCACGATAATCGCAGCGCTGGTGCGCTCGACAAATCCGCGGTCGATTTCATCCGACCACAGGAAGATTTGAACCGGCAGTACGGTTGCTGGATCGGTGAAGCCGTGGGGTGGTGTCGCCACGAAAGCGCGCATTCCGATCATCAGCAGCGGTGCCGTCTCGCCGAGCGCGCGCGCCATGCCGATGATCGTACCGGTCATGATACCGGGCAGAGCCAAGGGCAACACGTGGTGAAATACGACCTGGATCGGCGACGCGCCCAGTGCCATCGCCCCGTCACGGATCGAAGGCGGCACGGCCGAGATCGCGTTGCGGCCAGAGATGACTATCACCGGCATCGTCATCAGCGCTAGCGTCATGCCGCCGATCAGCGGGGCCGAGCGCATGTTCGGGAAGATCGTGAGGAAGACGGCGAGGCCTAGCAGGCCAAAGATGATCGACGGCACGGCGGCGAGGTTATTAATCGACACCTCGATAAGATCGGTCCAGCGGTTCCGAGGCGCATATTCTTCGAGGTAAAGTGCAGCCAGCACGCCGATGGGAAAGGCGAACGCCAGCGTCACCAGCATGGTCAGCATCGAACCCTTGAGCGCAGCCCAGATACCGACTTGTTGTGGATCGGTCGCGTCAGAGCGGGTGAGGAAGCCGATGTCGAACGCTTTTGTGAGCTTGCCTTCGGCGGCGAGCTTTTTGGCCAGCGCCTGCATTTCCGGTGAACCTTCGCCGGCAAAGCCTGCCGCGAGGTTCTTGCCCACGGGCAAGGCGAACTCCGCCTTCCTGGCCAGCAAGCTCGGATCCGCGACGACGCGATCTGCCACTACGCGCCAGGCATCGTTGCTTATCTGGCGGGCGGTTTCTTCCCCAAAAGCCGACTCCGCGCTGAAACGAACGAGATCGGGCAGCCCCTGGCTCTCGAGCGCCCGAATGGCGGCATTCCGGTCAAGTTGCCCGGGCGGCATGCTCAGACCGACGCTGGTAAAGTCCACAGGCGTTGCGATCACGGTGCGTTGGAAGCCACCGATGCCGTTGATCAGCATCGAGGCCAGCAAGAACACCAGCACGGCGACCGACAGCAGGATCGCGGCGAGGCCGGCAAAGCGGAACCGCCGTTCGGCCGCATAGCGCTTCTTCAGCCGCGCTTCGAAGGCGGGCGTGCGCGTGGGGGAGAGGCGCTCACTCATAAGCTTCGCGGAACCGTTTAACCACGCGCAGGGCGATGAAGTTGAGGGCCAGCGTCACCATGAACAACACGAAGCCAAGGGCAAAGGCGCTCAAGGTGGCGGGATGATCGAAGCTGCCTTCGCCGGTCAGCATGGCGACGATCTGGAACGTCACGGTGGTCATCGCCTCGAGCGGATTGATCGAGAGGTTCGCAGCCGCTCCCGCGGCCATGACCACGATCATCGTTTCGCCGATCGCGCGGCTGATCGCGAGCATCACGCCGGCCACGATACCGGGGAGGGCAGCGGGAACCAGAACGCGGCGGATCGTTTCGTTGGTGGTAGCACCCATTGCCAGGCTCCCGTCGCGCATGGCCTGAGGGACCGCCGCGATGGAATCATCCGCCATCGAAGAAACGAAGGGGATGATCATCACCCCCATGACCAGGCCCGCGGCGAGCGCGCTTTCGCTGGATGCGTTGGCAATGCCGACTGACTTCGCCACGTCGCGGACAAAGGGCGCCACAGTCAGAGCCGCGAAGTAACCGTAGACCACCGTCGGGACACCCGCGAGCAACTCCAGTGCCGGCTTGAGTACCTTCCGCCATTTCGGTGCGGCGTATTGGGTCAGGTAAACCGCGCACATCATGCCCAGCGGAATGGCCACGAGCATGGCGATGATTGCACCGATATAGAGCGTTCCCCAGAACAGCGGCAGCGCGCCGTAGCGGGACGGATCGGGGTTCGTGGCACTGCTCATCGGGTCGGGGCCCCAATGCGTGCCGAAGAGGAACTCTTCCGGACTGATCATACCGAAGAAGCGAGTCGTTTCGACCACGAGGCTCAGGAAGATGCCGAAGGTGGTCAGGATCGCCACGAGCGAGGCGAGCAAGAGCACGACCATCACCATGCGCTCCACCCGCGTCCGGGCGGTGAAGTCCGGCCTCAACCGCAGGAACGCCCAGGTTCCCGTTCCGAAGGCGAGGATCAGGGTTATGGCGAGGCCGATCAGGTTATAGCGAGTGAGCGCATCGCGGAACGGTTCGACCAGACCGCGCGCGCCAGGGTTGAACACGGCAGGCGCCGCTCCCGAAGCCACATTGCGCGCCTCGGCCAGCATTGTTTCTCGCTGCATGCCGAAGGGGGGCAAGTCGGCGGCTGCGGGACTCGCCAGCACGGCTTGATTGACGAGCTGGGGCGCGATGACGTTCCAGGTCAACGCAAAGAGCATGACCGGCACAACCACCCACAGCGCGACATACCAGGCGTGATACGAAGGAAGCGCCGCCAGTCTCACGCCGGGTTTGGCGCGCCGGAAGCTCCACGCGCGCGCGCGCGCCGCCAGCCAACCGGCAAGTCCGAGCCCAAGAGCAAGGAGGAGCAGAAGGCTGGGCGGCATCGCTATTCCCGACCTTACTTTAGTTCCGAACCGTTCAAGGCTGTGAACGCCGTCGAGGCAGCCTGACTGCGCGCGGCCACGTCGTCGGGGTTCGTCACTAGGCCGATCGCCGTCAGCGGGCCGTCGCGACCCCATGACTTGGCCCATTCGGCCACGAACTCACGCAAGCCGCGGATCGCATCGAGGTGCGCGTTCTTGACGTAGATGAACAGCGGCCGTGCACCCGGATATTCGAAGCTGGCGATATTCGCATAAGTCGGTTCCACACCGTTCATGCGCAGGCCATGGACCTTGTCCAGATTCTCCTCAAGATAGGAGAAGCCGAACACGCCAATCGCATCGGGGTTACCCTCGATCTTCTGCACGATGAGGTTGTCCTGCTCGCCCTGATCCACGTAGGCGCCATCTGAACGCACTTCGGTGCAGAGCTTCTCGTGCTTGTCCTTGTCGGTGTCCTTGAGCGCCTTCATCTCCGCGTTGGTCTCGCAGCCGTGGACCAGGATCAGCTCCTTGAGCGCATCGCGCGTGCCGGAAGTCGACGGGGGACCGTAGACGAGGATCGGCTTGTTCGGCAGCGAGGGATCGACATCGTGCCAGGTGCGCGCAGTCTGCTCCTTGCCGAAGGGCTTGGCGGCCAACGCGCGATAGACGATTTCCGGCGTCAGATTCATGTCAATGCCGCCCTTTGCCGAAGCAAAGGCGAGTCCGTCGAGACCCACCTGGATCTCGGTGATCTCCTTGACGCCATTGGTCTGGCAAGTGGCGAACTCGCTGGCCTTCATGCGGCGCGAGGCGTTGGCTATATCGGGCGTGTTGGCGCCCACGCCGGCGCAGAACAGGCTGATGCCGCCGCCGGTGCCGGTGGATTCGATGATCGGCGATTTGAAGTCAGGGTTCGAGCGGGCGAAGTTTTCCGCAACGAGCTTGGCGAACGGATAAACGGTCGAGGATCCGACGGCCCGCACTGAATCGCGCGTGTCGCTTGCTCCACCGCTACATGCCGCAAGTGAGGCCGCGCACAGGGTGGCGACCGAAAAGCGCCATTTATTCGTCATGATAGGTCCCTTCCAAGATCGGCGGGTGGCTACGGCCTGGGTGTTACAGCTTTAAGACAAGAACCGGTCATATGCCGGACATTTTCGGTGTCAGAAGTCGAACTGCGCACGCACTCCGAAGGTGTCGACCTGGTAGTCCGGATCTGCCCCCGCGAGGACCGCGGCGTCGCTGACCCAGAGGTGCCCATAGTTGAGGATGAAGCGCACGTAGTCTTCCGGGATCCAGATCGCCGACAGACCCGCGGCCTGCTGCAGGCCTCCGGCGACGTCTTCGTCGTTGAGGTCGATCCTGTCGTAGCGCAGGTTCATTTGAACGGCGCCGATGCCTCCGGCGGACACCGGGCTCTTCGGCCGGATCCGATCGTAGATACCGCCCTTGTATACGGTCGCGTCGCCCGTCAGCAGCATGCCGATTTCGGCGTAGCCGCCCCGGAAAGT
The DNA here is from genome assembly GCF_018599195.1 of Croceibacterium selenioxidans. Lineage (GTDB taxonomy): Bacteria > Pseudomonadota > Alphaproteobacteria > Sphingomonadales > Sphingomonadaceae > Croceibacterium_A > Croceibacterium_A selenioxidans. The sequence continues at coordinate 1,087,883 of NZ_JAHFVK010000001.1, forward strand.
CGGATTGCTGAGGCCCGGACGCAGCGGCGTGATCTGATGGCCTTCGACTGTCGCGTGGAACGGCCCCTGCACGTAGGCGAGTTCCGCACCGAAGCTTCGCTCTCCGGTTGCCGGGATGTTGCCGGTATCGACCAGACGAACGTCGGTCGTGTGGAAGAAGGGCCGCGCCCGGTAGCGCACTGACGTCGCCGAATCGTTGAGGTCGCGGAAGTGCGCGGATCCGCCGACGTGAAGCCGGCCTTCGCCAATCTTGGGCGCGTAGACGATCCGCCCGTCGAAGCTGTAGCTGTTGTTGCCGTCAGAGGTGAGGTCTTCGGCGTTGGCGGAAAACGCCCCGAGCTGCACCAGGAGGTCCTTGTTCGAGTAGACCCCGCTAAGCCCTACGCGCCGTTCGAAGTTGAAGGCCGAATTGAACGCGGCCCTTTCCAGCATTGAAGTGAACAGGTCGCTTGTAAGCTCTTCCAATCCCCAGAACGCCTTCTGGTGCCCGAGCGTGAAAGTAAGCTTGTCGGTCGGCTTGTACGTCAGGAAGACGTCGGTGAGTTCGACCCCTGACGAAGCGACGTCTACTTCCATGCGGTATCCGAAGTTGCCTGGGAGCGTGCCTTCAACACCCAGAAAGGCGCGGCGAACTTCCGTGCCGAATCCAAGGCCGTCGCCGGCGTTCACCGAGGCCGGGGCGTCAATGATGGCGCTATCCAGCTGCAGCCGTCCGCGTGGTTTGAACGACCAGCCTCCGGGTGCCGAGACTTCGGGCCCGCCCTTCCAGGAAACCTTGGTTTCCTGCTGTGGGGTTGCGGGCACGGGCGACGCTGTCGCTTGAGCAGCGTCCGCTGCCTGAACCGACGGGCCGGCATCGTCTTGCGGCTGCTCGCGAGCCTGCAGTTCTGCTACTTGCCCCGCAAGCCGCGCGATTTCGGCCTGCATTGCGGCGATCTTCTGCTGGAGGTCGGCGACCTCCTGCGACTGGGCGACCGCAGGTCCGGGTGCGACTAGGGCGGAACCAGCCAGAAGGACCGGCAGTAATGAGCGCATTGCGGTGAAGTCCGTTTGCTAACGTGTCTGTTACATAACCGCGCTATGACCGGACTATTACAGTACGATGACACTCCTTCCGGTTGTCCCCAGCCGTACCACGATTGGGGTGGCCTGGAGTTGCTTCAGTCCGCGATGGGCAGCGAAACTGTAACCGTCGTCCCCTCTCCGACACGGCTTGCTATGTCCAGCCGACCGCGGTGTCGTTCGACGATGTGCTTCACGATCGCAAGACCAAGGCCGGTACCGCCGGCCGCCCTGCTGCGACCGGGATCGGTTCGGTAAAAGCGCCTAGTGAGGTGCGGGATGTGTTCTGCGGGGATGCCTTCGCCACGGTCGCGCACGGTCAGCACCGCCATGTCACGTTCGCCGCGCTCGATGGCTACCGAAACCGGCGTGCCCTGCTCGCCATACTTAAGCGCATTGTCGACCAGGTTGCGGACCAGCTGTTCGAGCTGTTTCTCGTCGGCTCGAACGAGGATTTCTCCCTCGAGTCCGGCAAGATCGAGCCGGTCCTGGCGATCGAGTCCGGCGCCATCGCGTGCCGACCGCTGGGCGAGCCCGACGAAATCGAGCTTTTCGCGCGGGTGATCGTGCTTCTCGGCCTCGACACGTGAGAGCGACATGAGATCGCTGACCAGGCTCTGCAGGCGCTTGGCTTCGCGCAGAACCGTGACGTGGAAGCGCTTGGCCTGTTCCGCTGGCAGGTCTGCACCCTCGTCAACCAAGGTTTCGACGTAACCGATGATCGAGGCGAGGGGGGTGCGCAGCTCGTGGCTCGCGTTGGCCACGAAATCGGTGTGCGCGCGGCTGACGTCGATTTCTGCAGTGCGATTGACGAGTTCGATCAGCGAATAACGGCCATCGATCGGCTGTCGCGACATCTGCCAGCTACTGCCCGGACCCGTCAGCCCCTCGATCGTCGCGCTGCCGCCGTTTGGTTCAGACAGGAGCTCGACGGCGGTAGGATGGCGAAACAGCACGCGCGCGTCCTGGCCCAATGTATGCGATCCGACGGCCTCCCTGGCCGCTGCATTCGCGACGACGATCCGCTCGCCATCGAGCATGAACATGGGAAGCCCCGAGTGTTCGATGAGATCGGCCATACCCGTCGCGGTGAGCTGCACGCCCTCGCGCTGTTGCGGAAGCGAGACCGGCGGGGGAGTGGCGGCCAGCCAGAATGACGCGATCCAAACCAGCATCGCTGCCAGGACAAGCAGGATATTCGTACCCGCAAAGGCCATCACCGCTCCGGTAAGGAGCGCGATCACAATTCCGGCAAAGGGGACTTTTCGACGCTGGGTCATTCGCCCCGGGCTTTATCGGCAGGATATGACAGGTTCCAGTCGGATTGATGACGATCGGCGAATTGGCCCGCGGTTCGCTGCCAGCAGGCTTCCATGGGCTCAGAACTTGTAAGTGGCCTCTGCACCGTAAACCCGTGGGCGAGCCTTGAACACGAAGCCGCCAGGCGAAAACTCGGCGTTGTACTCTTCGTTGAAGAGGTTCTTCGCGAAGGCGAACAAACCCCACTGTTCCCCATCAATTCCGGCCCGCACGTCCACCAGATCGATGGGATCGCGCACGGTGGAGTTTGGCACGTCCCACCAGGTCTTGCCCGTGCGGCGATAGTCAATCCGGAGCAAGCCACCGATCGTGTCGCTGAGATGCGGGGTCCATTGCGCACCGAGATTTATCGTCGAGCGCGAGATCAGCGGTAACTCGTTACCGATGAAGTCGGGATCCGGGAACTCCTTGATGTCACTCCATGTCATGCCGAGCGCGGCGTTGAGCTGGAGATCGGGGGCGGGGCGAACGAACGCCTCGAGCTCGAAGCCGTCGATGCGGGCCTTGGGCACATTGCCGAGATTCTGCGTCGAGTTGGCGGCCAGGAACACGAAAAAGTAGCTGTTCTTCGTTTCTGTCGTGAACACCGCGCCATTCAAGGTAAGCACATTGTCGAACAGCTGGCTCTTGAAACCGGCCTCTAGCGTTTGGGCAACTTCCGCCTGGAAGATGTCGCCCACCCCGACGATACCATTGGCGGCGGCAACACCGCCTACGCCCGTTTGGTTGAAGCCGCCGCTGCGAAAGCCTTTTGAATAACCCCCGTAAAGCGTGATGTCCGCGTTCGGCATATAGGTCAGCGTAACCTTGGGCTGCCAGGCGTCGAACGTCTCTTCGCGAACTTCTCCGGTGGTGCCGTTGGGCTGTCCGGGGCCGTTCATGAAACCGGGTGGAGTGAGTGTCGTGTTTTCACGATGGTCGCGATCGTATCGCAGCGAGGCGTCGATCCGGAACTGATCGGAGAATTCATAACCGAGATTGGCGAAGCCGGCCCAGGCAAAGTTGTCCTGGGAATCCGCCAGATAGGAAAATTGCGGATTGGCCGGGTTTGTACTCGGCGTGCGGTATACCGGGAAGACACCCTGACCGGTATCGACCATGTTGCCCGTCGAAATGAAGCGGTCGGTCGCGATCATGTAGCCGCCGAACATCCAGAACAGCTTCTGGTCGTCCGGAGACTGGAAGCGCAGTTCCTGACTAATGGCCTCGACGTCGAGGAATTGGCTCTGGTTGAGGTCGAACCCGTTGCCCGGGCCAAAAATGGATTCGAACAGCTTGAAGAAGAACGATTCCGGTATCGGCAGGAAATCGAACGCGTCGCCGGTGAGAATCTCGCTGACGGTGTCGTAGGAAGTGATCGAGGTCGCCGTGAAGTTTTCGTTTTCGTAAGAAATCTTGGCCGCAACGTTGTAGATGTCGCGATCGTTCTGACCGGCATTGTTGACCCGAACCGGAAGACTGGTGTCGTTCACGTCGGTCACGATATTGAAATACAGTGCCTGGGTGCGCAGCAAATCCATCGAACCGCGCAAGTCCACTTCCCAGCCGCTGCCTAGGTCAAACAGCAGGTTCCCGCGCAACGCCATGTTCTTGTACGGGTCGGCATCTTCACCGAGGTAGGTGTTGGGGATGAACCCGTCGGTATCGTAGTACTGCCCCGCCAGGCGGAACTTGACGGCTTCGGTGCCGAGGGGCCCGCTGACGGAGCCGCGTGCGTACCACCCGAAGCCGTTGTCGACACCCGCGGTGATCTTGCCCTCGAACTCTTCTGTGGGCTGCCTGGTCTGGATGATAATGGCGCCACCGATGGCGTTGCGGCCATAGAGACCGCCTTGCGGCCCCCTGAGAACCTCGATCTGCTGGATGTCGAACAGATCCTGATTGAACTGAGCCGGATTGACCTGCTGCACCCCGTCGACAACCACGGCGACCGATGGTTCACTGTTGCGGGCTTGGGTGATCCCCCGGATCACGATGAAGGCATTGCCGGCGTTTTGCGTCTCGACGAGATTCACGTTGGGCGTCAGGCTGATGAAGTCGATCGGTCGAGTGATGCGGGCGTTCTCGATCGTTTCCTGTGAGAAGGCTGTTATGGCGGCGGGGGTATTCTGCAGTTCGTCGGTGCGGCGCAGTCCGGTAACCACGATTGTATTCCCGGTGGCGATCTCGCCCGGCGCCGCTTCTTCTGGGGTCTGATCCTGAGCCAGCGCGGGTGACGCCGCCATGACGCTCGCAAGCACTAATGCGCCGCAAGAAGCGGTTTGCAGATAACGGTTCGTCATGTGTCCTCCCCATCCCTTCTTTTCTTTGCTTGCCATAGCATAAACGAGGGGTGCGGAAAATAATTCGGTAGGTTTCAGGCCGAACGTGGAAAGTCATGGCGGCCGAGCTGGCGTTCAGTTCCTTGGGCTTAAGCCATAAACGGATATTCGCGAGCGGCTCACGACTAGCCACAACATCCTTGCAAGGTGAGCTCGCCGGAACTGGCCGACCGGGGACATTTTGCTTTGGACGTTAGCCCCGCGAAAAGCTGTAGGTCAGTTCGTGACCGTCGCGCCAGTCTCGACGAGGCTGCATGGCATTGAAGGCAGCTTCCCCTGATATAATCTAAGTTAAGGTCCTGTATTCCTAGGCCAAAGCAATTGCTCGTTGCGGTTTTTTGCCGCTAGAGCAGCCCGGTCACAGCCCAGGACCAAATTATGCCGCGCTCATTTTCACGCACCTTTGCTACACCGAAGTCAGGCGTGAACTTGTCAGCCGGGTTGGCGCTCGTGTTGGCTGTACTGTTTTTCGTGGCGAGCAGCGCGATTACGGCTCTCAACGTCAGTATGCTGCGCGACGGCGCGGCCCGGGTTCAACACACCCACACTGTCATTACTTCGCTCGATGAGCTGATTTCCAGCCTCCAAGACGCCGAGACCGGACAGCGAGGTTTTCTCCTCACCGGAAGGGAAGACTATCTTGTTCCCTACAACGAGGCGATCGCGCGCGTATCGGGGCAGCTTGATAACATTGGCGAACTCATTAGCGACAATCCCGCCCAACAGCGCCATTTGGCCGTGTTGCGAGGACGCACGGAAGCCAAGCTCACGGAGCTAAAGGACACCATCGAGACGCGGCGCAATTCCGGTTTCGCCGCCGCGGCCGCACTTGTCGCGACCGATCGCGGAAAGGCCGAGATGGATGCCATACGCGGCCAGCTTGATGAGATGCAGCAGGAGGAAACCCGGCTCCGACTCCTGCGCATCGATGAAATGGAAAGAGCCTATCAATCGGCCTGGCTGACAGGTGTCCTCGCCGGAATACTCGGTATAGGGCTCACTTTGGCGATTGGCTTCCTTTTGCGCCGAAGCACAGCCGCACGTGAACTTCAGCGATGGCAGCAAACGGGCCAAGCCGATCTAGCCGCGGCGATGCTTGGAGAGCAAACTTCAATGCAGCTGGGCGAGGCTGTCCTCCAGACGCTGTCCGAATATCTCAATGCCCAGGGCGGTGTCATTTTTGCAGGCGATGACGGCGCGTATAGGCGCCTCGCGCTGAGAGGGGTTCCCGGCGACGCGCAGGTGGTCGAACAGTTTTCGATCGGCGAAGGGCTGCTCGGACAAGTTGCGGCCGATCGCAACGTCGTGCAGCTGAGCGACATTCCTGACGGATATCTCACGATCGGGTCGGCGCTGGGACGCGACAAACCGCGATACCTCGTCATTTTTCCAGCCATCGCCGACGACGCCGTGGAAGGAGTGCTCGAACTCGGCTTCCTCCAGGCTCCGGATTCTCGTGTGCTGGGCTTCTTGGAACAAGCCTCATCGTCGATCGGAACCGCGCTTCGTTCTGCGCGCTTTCGGGCCGACCTTCAAAAGCTGCTGGAGGAAACGCAGCGGCAGTCGGAAGAACTCCAGACCCAAAGCGAAGAGCTTCGAGTATCGAACGAGGAGCTGGAAGAGCAGGGCCGAGCGCTCAAGGAATCACAGGCACGGCTTGAGCAGCAACAGGTCGAGCTTGAGCAAACCAACTCCCAGCTCGAGGAGCAGACGCAACAATTGGAAGGCCAGCGTGATGATCTGGTCCGCGCGAATGCGGCGGTCGAGCTCAAGGCCCGCGAACTCGAGCAAGCCAGCCGCTACAAGTCCGACTTCCTGGCGAACATGTCCCACGAACTGCGCACGCCGCTCAATTCGCTGCTGATCCTCTCTAAGCTGCTCGGCGACAATTCCGCGGGTAATTTGAATGACGAGCAGGTCAAATATGCTCGCACGATTCACGCGTCAGGCAATGATCTGCTGTCCCTGATCAACGATATTCTCGATCTCTCCAAGATCGAGGCCGGTCACGTTGAAGTGCACCCCGAAACTGTGTCGCTCGAGCGGCTTGCGACCGACATGCGCCAGCTGTTCGAGCCCGTGGCAGACGAGGGCCAGCTGACATTTGGCGTGAGTATCGCCGAGAATGCCCCAGCGACCATTGATACCGACCGCCAACGCCTTGAGCAGATACTCAAAAACCTTCTTTCAAACGCTTTCAAGTTTACCGAGGCCGGAGGGGTCCGATTGGAAATCGGTCGCGCGGGAGAAGAGAGGCTCACGTTGGCCGTCTCCGATACGGGCATCGGCATTCCCGAAGACCAGCAGCGCGAGATCTTCGAGGCCTTCCGCCAAGCCGATGGAACGATCAGTCGCAAGTACGGTGGAACCGGGCTGGGCCTCGCGATTTCGAGAGAGCTCGCCCGACTGCTTGGGGGCAGCATCGAGTTGACAAGTACGTACGGTGAGGGAAGCCGGTTCACCCTTTCGATACCGCTGGCATACGATCCGGCACTGGCACCGTCGTCGGCGATGTCCCCTGTCCAGCCTTTAGCTGCCGAGGCGCCGCCGCAGGGGGAGCCGGTTCAGGTGCCGAAGGTTCTTCCCCGCCGACTGGACGACGACCGCGAAAGTTTGAGCAGCGACCGCCGCATCCTGCTCGTTGTGGAAGACGACAGTAGTTTTGCCGCCATCGTGCGTGACCTCGCGCATGAAATGAGCTTTCAATGTCTGATTGCCGGGACTGCCGAAGAGGCCTTGGGGCTTGCCAGGCAGTTCAAACCGAGCGCGGTTGTCCTTGACGTCGGGCTACCCGATCAATCCGGCCTGGCGGTTCTCGACCGGCTCAAGCGCGACGTGAGCACCCGTCACATCCCTGTACATGTCGTCTCCGCCAGCGATCATACGCAAACCGCGCTATCGCTGGGCGCCATCGGCTATCTGGTGAAGCCGGTTAGCAGAGAGAAGCTTTCGGCGGTTCTGGAGGCGCTCTCGTCGAAGCTAGCCAGGAACGCGAGGCGGATCCTGATCGTGGAGGACGACTCTGTGCAGCGCGATGCCGTGGCGCAACTCCTTGCAAGCGGGGACGTGGAAACGGTCGGCGTCGGGACCGCGAGCGAATGTCTGGAAAGACTGCGCACCGAGACTTTCGACTGCCTGGTGCTCGACCTGACATTGCCGGACGCGTCGGGTTTCGCGTTGCTGGAGCGGTTGCGAGAAGACGCCGATTTCAGTTTTCCGCCGGTAATCGTCTACACAGGGCGCGATCTCTCAAGCGAAGAGGAGCAGCGCCTTCGCCGTTATTCCGATTCCATTATTATCAAGGGCGCCCGTTCGCCCGAGCGGCTGCTCGACGAAGTATCGCTCTTCCTTCACCAGGTCGTGACGGACCTGCCGCCCGAGCAACAGAAGATGATCCAGCAGGCGCGCAATCGCGACGCGATTCTGGAAGGGCGGCGTATCCTGATCGTCGAGGATGACGTGAGAAATGTCTATTCGCTGACCAATATCCTGGAACCTCGAGGGGCGAGCATCGCTATTGCACGAAATGGGCGTGAGGCGATCGAAGCGCTTGATAACGCGGCGCGGAGCAATGGAAATGAGATCGACCTTGTGCTCATGGATGTGATGATGCCGGTGATGGACGGCCTGACCGCGACCCGTGAAATTCGTCAGGACGGACGCTGGAAGAAGCTTCCGATCATCATGCTAACGGCAAAGGCGATGCCCGACGATCAACAGCGTTGCATCGAGGCCGGCGCGAGTGACTACATGGCCAAGCCGCTCGATGTTGACCGGTTGCTGTCGCTCGTGCGGGTCTGGATGCCGCGGTAGAAGACAACATCGTGTCGGATTCCATCGAAGATATCGAGATGCGCCTGCTGCTAGAGGCCATCCACCTGCGCTATCATTATGACTTTCGTCATTATGCGCAGGCCTCCGTGCGCAGGCGCCTTCGCCAGGCGAAAAAGCAACTTCAGTTCGACACCTTTTCAGCCATGCAGGAAGCGCTCCTGCACGACGAGACCATGCTGTCGCGGATCCTCGGCTATTTGACCGTGCAAGTGAGCGAGATGTTTCGCGACCCATCATTTTTCCTCGCGATCCGTGAAAAGGTGGTCCCGCACTTACGAACTTATCCGTCGCTTAAGGTCTGGATTGCGGGCTGCAGCGGAGGAGAGGAACTGCACTCTTACGCCATCTTGTTCCGTGAAGAGGGCTTGGAAGACCGAACGATCTTCTATGCCACAGACATAAGTCCGGATGCGTTGGAGACCGCGGCACGCGGAATTTACTCGCTGGACCGGATAGCAGGTTTCACCGAAAACCATCGCGCAGCAGGAGGCAAAACCTCCCTCTCTGACTATTACTCGACTGGATACGGTGGAGCCGTCTTCGACAAAACCTTGCGTGAGCGTGTGGTTTTTTCGGACCACAGTCTGGTTACCGACGCGGTCTTTGCTGAAATGCATCTCATCTCATGCCGAAACGTGCTCATCTACTTCGACAGGACGCTGCAGGATCGCGCTCTGGGTCTCTTTCGTGACTCGCTAGTGCGCAACGGATTTCTGGGTCTGGGCGCGAAAGAGAGCATCCGGTTCTCGGACCACGCGAGTTCGTTTTCCGATTTCGCCCGAACTGAGAAGATCTACCAGAGGCGTGAACCATGAATGACGCGCCCGAAAGAGCGATCGTGATCGGGGCTTCCGCGGGGGCAATTGAGGCCCTGTCCGTGATCCTTCCCGCGCTACCGGCTGATTTTCCCGCCCCGATCCTGATCGTGGTCCACATTCCGTCCGACCGCAGCAACTTCTTGAGCCCGCTTTTTGCCGCAAAATGCCAGATGTCGGTTCGCGAGGTCGAGGATAAGGAGCCGGCTGAGCGCGGTATCGTGTACTTCGCACCATCAAATTACCACTTGCTAGTGGAAGAGGGCGGTACGCTCGCACTGTCTGCCGACGAACCGGTACAGCACTCACGGCCTTCGATCGACGTTCTCTTCGAGAGCGCGGCCGAAGCCTATGGCGCGGGCCTCGTCGGGGTAGTGCTGACGGGCGCGAACGAAGACGGTTCCAGCGGAGCCCAGGCCATCGCGTCAGCCCACGGCACCGTGATCGTTGAAGATCCTGCGGGCGCCTATGCCGAGACCATGCCTCGGGCGGCCATACGCAAATGCCCCGAGGCGCATGTCATGGCGCTCGACGCCATCGCGCCATTTCTCCTTCGTGAGCTTGGAAGATCATGAACCAGATGCCCCCCGTCCATTTTCTGTTGGTCGATGATCTTGAGGAAAACCTGCTTTCGCTAGGAGCGATACTCAAGGGCGACGACGTTGTTTTGCTGAAAGCCCGCTCCGGAGAAGAAGCCCTGGAGCTACTGCTGCGCCATGACGTTGCGCTCGCCCTGCTAGACGTCCACATGCCGAACATGGATGGCTTCGAGCTCGCGGAATTCATGCGCGGGAACGAACGCACCAAGCACATCCCGATCATCTTCGTGACCGCAGGCACTGCCGATGCCCAGCGCCGGTTTCGCGGGTATGAGGCGGGAGCGGTCGACTTCATTCAGAAACCCATCGAAGCTGACGTCTTGCGGAGCAAGGCAGAGGTCTTCTTTGACCTGCATCGTCAACGACAGATAGTAGCCAACCAGCGCGACAAGCTCGAGACGGCGTCGCAGGGTCTTCTCGCCGCAGACCGGCGGAAGAATGAATTTCTGGCGGTACTAGCTCACGAACTGCGTAATCCGGTGGCGGCGCTGCACGGCGGACTAACTCTGCTCGAACGGCACGAAGGTACCCAAAGAACGGTCGGAATTCGCGACGAGATGCGTCGCCGGGTTCACCATCTGTCGCGCCTGGTCGAAGATCTGCTGGACATTTCGCGGATAACAGAGGGGAAGATTTCCCTGCAAAAGGAGCGGATCGAACTCCGCCCCCTGTTACAACAAGCGATCGATCTCAATCAAGAGAACTTGAAGTCAAGCGGCCACGGGTTTTCTCTGGAAATCCCCGAGTATCCTATCGTCCTAGATGCCGATTTTGTTCGAATGACGCAGGTTGTTTCGAACTTACTCAGCAATGCCATAAAATACACACCTTCCGGTGGATCGATTGTTCTTAAAGCGTCTTGTGATGATAAATGGGCGGAGATTGCAGTCGAAGACGACGGGCTAGGCATTCCTGCTGAGCTGCAGCTGCGGATCTTCGAGATTTTTGGCCAAATCGAAGCCCATCGTCAGCAGTCCGAAGGGGGACTTGGCATCGGGCTAGCTCTCGTAAAGCAACTCGTAGAGCTTCACGGAGGGACAATCTCGGTCGACAGCAAGGGCGAAGGTCAGGGAAGCACTTTCACCGTGCGCGTCCCTGCATTTTGCGCCGCGACAGCTTGTGCCTCGGCAGAACCTGAGAACGGGTGATCCAACGGCCTTGCCTTCTCGAGCGTCTCGCTTTGGGCCGTTGGCAGACAGTTCGCTCGCCACCCATCGCGCATATAGTCCCGTGTTGGCTCGAGACCCTTGCGTCCCGCCTAAGACAAGGTCTGTTGGACAGCGACCATGGAACTCCGCTTACGCGGGCGACAAAGTCATCTTGTTCGGCGCGAAGTGGCGGACAGGGTGGGATTCGAACCCACGGTGGGCTTGCACCCACGGCGGTTTTCAAGACCGCTGCCTTAAACCACTCGGCCACCTGTCCAACTGCGCCCGGCTAGCGTCGATTGTTCGATCTGTCACCCCGTGACTCCACTGCGGCCATGCGATAGGCTGGGAAAAAGAGAGAAGTAGCCACGCCTCGCGCCGTGGCAGGGATTGAGGGGAGCCAGATCATCATGAAGCGTTTGGTCGTTGGTGCGCTCGGAGCGCTAGTTGCTGTAACCGTCGCTAGCCCGGCATTAGCCCAGGCGGGCTGCACCCGCGAACGTCTCACGGAAGTCGCCGAACAGTACCGCGCCGCGCAGGCCAGCGGGCAGGCGATCATGCACATGCGGCCGATGGGCGAGTGGGTGAACTACAACGAGAACTTCGAGCTCTCGTCGATGACCTACGGTGGCGTGATCGCGACGCCGCAAAAAGTCGACTGGGACCGGGCGTTCTACGACACCGCGAGCTGCTCGGTGTATGTGGAAAGCATCATCACCAATCCCGAGCACCCTTACGTGTTGGCCACAATCGTCAACTCCCGTGGGGGGACGATCAACGGCTTCGACGTTATCGTCGCTGATCAGGACGACTGGCTCTTCAACGCGGAGAAGACGCTCTATTATGCCCAGCGCGAAGATTGGAGCGAAATTCCCGAAGCCCGACGCAACACGCGCGAGGAAATCAAGGCGGCCGCTGACGCCTATCTCGACCTGTTCAAGGACAAGAGCGTGCAGGTGCCTTGGGGAACGCCTTGCGCCCGCCTGGAAGGCAGCGTCTACACCGGCAAGGGAACGGCCGAGGACACTTGCAATGTCGGGGTTCCCGACAACATCGATATGACAGAACGCCGGTATGTGATCGATCCCGTCTACGGCACTGTCGCGGTATTCCTGAAGATGGGACCGAACAAGCGCCCCGATGCGCACGTATTCCGCATCGAGGACGGAAAGATCCGCTTCATCCACACGATCACCAACTGCAAGGGTGACAATAACTGTGGGTTCACTCCCTTCGCTGAAATGGTGAAGAGCAATCCCAACATGTGGCCGAACCTCGATCACCTGCCGGTAGTGAAATCCAAGTAAGCCAACGACGTAACGCGGCGCCGTGGTGGAACATTCCATCGCGGCGCCGCGCCTTTGGGGATTCCCTTGTGGGCCGGCTCATGCCAAGATGGGTCCATGGTGCTGCGTCGTTTTCTCCCCGTCCTTTCCGCCTCACTGGCTCTCCTGATCGCGGCCTTGCCGGCCTGTGCGCAGGACAGCTCGTTCGAAGGCTACATGCAGCAAGTCGCCGCCAAGGCGCGAGCGGAAGGGGTGAGCGAGCGTTCGATCAGTATGCTCTATGGCCTGACACCGAACGAGCGGGTCATTGCCCTTGATCGTGACAACGTTTCAGGCGGGACCACGAGCAACACGTTCCCGCCACTCGCGCCTTATATCCGCGACCACAACTCGACCGCCCGGATCGAAGGGGGCCGACGGGCTTACGCGCGGCTGTATCCTTACGCTGCCGACGTAACCGCACGATACGGCGTTCCCGAGCCGATCGTGATCGCCATTTGGGGCCATGAAACCAGCTACGGTGCAGTGCGCGGCAGCTTCGACCTGGTGCGCTCGTTGGCCACGCTGGCCTGGGAAGGGCGGAGGCGCGAGCTTTTCGAGCGCGAGTTGATCGACGTCCTCAAAATTGCCGACACCGGAGTTCCGCGGTCGACCTTGGTCGGCAGTTGGGCCGGGGCATTTGGGAATCCGCAGTTCCTGCCTAGTGTCTATTTGCGGCTCGCAGTCGACGGCGACGGCGATGGCGATCGGGACATCTGGACCAGTGAAGTAGACACACTCCACTCGATCGCTAACTATTTCCGTGACGCCGGTTGGCGGCGGGGACAGCCCTGGGCCGTGCGCGCCTATGCGCCGAACAGCGTGGATCGGTCCTCGATCCAGACCCGGATGGTCTCGCCGATCTGCCCCCGCGTCCATATTCGCCACAGCCAATGGAAGACCGTGGGAGAGTGGCGCGAACTGGGCGTCATTCCGCAGGCGCCGATAGGCGATGACGTCATGGCGTCACTGTTCGAGCCCGATGGGCCGGCAGCGCCGAGCTACCTCATCACTCAGAACTATCGCGTGATCCTCGAATACAACTGCTCGAACTACTACGCGATGAGTGTGGGGCTGCTAGCTGATGAGATTGCCCGCTGATGTCGCATTGAGGGCGTTATGCAGTCACCTTTCGTGGAGAAGCCGAAGCCTCGCTCGTCAAGGGTGAGACCGCGGGTTATAGCAACGCCCGAATCTAGATGAGCGGCTGATTGCGCAAGGCGCCTGCCGTTCCGGCGGTTGGAGCGCATTTGAAACTCTCGACTCTACGACTGATCGCAAGTGCGGCGCTTGTCTGCACCGCGTTCCCGGCGGCCTCGCTCGACGAGCCCGCTTCTCCCTTGGTGCTGACTTCGTCGGTGGCGGCTCCGGTGCATGAAGATATACCGGTCGTCCTACTGTTCGACATGTCGAGCGGCCAAACGCTCTATTCGCGCGAGCCGAACCGTCGCTTTGTCCCGGCCTCGGTCACGAAGGTGATGACGGCCTACACGGCTTTTGGCCTGCTCGCGCAGGGTAAGCTCAAGTCGGACATGCCGGTCACGGTGAGCAAGGAAGTGGCCGAATTGTGGTCCGGCGAAGGCTCGTCGATGTTCCTCAGGGCTGGCGACGTCGTCACTGTGGGGCAGCTACTGCTAGGCGTGACAACGGTTTCGGCAAACGATGGAGCCGTCGTCCTGTCGCTTGCTGCTGCAGGCACGCAGGACGCCTGGCTCAAGATGATGAACGCGAACGCTGCCGAACTGGGCATGCGCGATACGCATTTCGGCACTCCCAACGGGTGGCCGGACGAAGGACGCACCTATACCAGCGCTCACGACCTTGCGCTTCTGGCCGAAGCGATGATCACGCGTTATCCTGGGCTTTATCATCAATATATCGGTCACCGCGGCATGAGCTACCGTGACATTACCCAAGCCAATCACGATCCGATAACCGGGGTGGTCGATGGTGCGGACGGCATCAAGACGGGTTTCACTCGGCAGGCCGGCTACAACTTTCTCGGCTCCGCACAGCGCGACGGGCGACGACTGGTCATGGTCATCGCCGGGGCGCCGACACCCAACATCCGCAATACGACCGCGCGAAATCTGATGAACTGGGGTTTCGGCGCTTTCGAGAGCCGCAAGATCCTTGCAGACGACGTCACCGTGGGCGAAGCTCGGGTTCAGAACGGATCGAGCAACGCGGTCAAGCTTAAGACAAAGGGTCCGGTACTCGCCAGCGTTCCGAATGGCAGCAAGGCGACCGCGACCCTCTCAGTGCGCTATCGCGGGCCTATCGAAGCGCCGATCAAGGCTGGGCAGGAGGTCGCCTGGCTGCGCGTGACGTTGCCTGGGCAGCAACCGCACGACGTGCCGCTTGTCGCCGCCGAGGACGTTGAACAGGCTGGTGTGTTTCGCCGCCTGGTGAACGGCATAGCGGGACTGGCGACGTGAAGCGGGGTCGCTTCATTGCATTCGAGGGCGGTGAAGGGGCCGGCAAATCGACCCAGGCGAAGCTTTTAGCCAATGCTCTGCGCGAACAAGGCCTCGAAGTGATCCAGACGCGCGAACCTGGCGGCACCGCCGGTGCCGAGGCCATTCGCGAGATGCTATTGCATCCTCCAGGGGGTGGATGGCAGGCCCGAGCCGAAGCGCTCTTGTTCGCGGCTGCGCGGGCCGATCATGTCGAGCAGGTGATCCGTCCGGCGCTTGAGGTTGGTACCTGGGTCGTGTGCGACCGGTTTCTCGATTCCTCGCGCGCCTATCAGGGCGGGGGAGGGGGCCTGCCTGACGAGGACATCCTCACCCTTCACCGGATCGGATCGGGCGGCCTTCTGCCAGACCTCACCTATCTTATCGAAGTCCTGCCTGAAGAAGTGGCCGCTCGCTTGGACAGGCGAGATCGCGGAATGGCTGATGCTATCGGAGGGCGTGACGCCAGTTTCCACGACGATGTCGGTGCCGCCTTTGCTCGTATCGCGGACGCGGAATCTGGAAGATTTGCGCGGATCGACGGGAACGGCACGCTTGAGGAGACCCATCGGCAAGTCATGCAGGCTCTTTCCCCGCTCCTGGATCGCAGCCGGTGACTTTGGCCGGGCACGAGGAGCCGTGGCGCGAATGGCGTTCGGCGACCGCGGGACCGCGTCTTCACCACGGGTGGATTTTGGCGGGCCCTCGAGGGCTCGGGAAGGCCACCTTTGCTCTTCAGGCCGCACGCGAACTGGTAGCCGAGCCTGGAACCGCTCAGCCAGTCGGTAGCCATCCCGACATCATCCAGCTCGAACCGCTCCCCGCAACCTCCGACGACGAGAAGAAGCGAGAGGAGGGGAAGCCCTACCAAACCAAGCGCAACATCTCGGTCGAACAAGTCCGCGGGATGCAGCAGCGGCTCACCACTCGCCCAACGCTGGGCAGCAGAAGGGTCATTATAATCGACCCTGCGGACGAGCTTGAAAAGGGGGCTGCCAACGCCTTGCTCAAAAGCTTGGAGGAACCGCCAGTCGGAAGCTTCTTCATGCTTATCGCGCATCGGCCCGGTCGGCTTCTGCCGACCATCCGCTCGCGATGCAGGACTTTGCTTTTCCCCAAACTCGCGAACGAGCAAGTAAATTCGATCCTTGCCCGCGAGGCGCCAGAGGCGGACCAGTCGACGAGGGATGCGGCCCTCGCGGCCTCCGCTGGCTCGCCGGGGGCGGCACTCGAATTCGTGCAGCTCGATCTGGGCGCGATGTACCGCATTATGCGAGAGATTGCCGAGAAAGGTGACGCCAACTTCGAGCGCCGTGGCAAGTTGGCGGAGACTTTGGGGGCCCGCCCTGACCGCAAGCGCCAGTTGGCCGTGATCGACCTGGCCCGCGCGGTCGTTGCGGAGGGCATGGCCGGCGCGACCCGACACTCGATCCCGCTGTTGACGGATGTCCACGCTGAACTGGTCCGTCTCGGAGCCCAGGCTCCGACCTACAATTACGATCCTGGACTGCTGGTGATGGAAATCGGCACCTTGCTCGCCTCGGTCGCCGTCCCTAGTGAGCCAGCCTATGGTTGAGCCCTACTATCTTACTACCGCAATCCATTATCCCAACGGCCGTCCGCACATCGGGCACGCCTACGAAACGATTGCGGCCGATGTCATGGCCCGCTTCCAGCGGCTGCGCGGCCGTGAGGTCCGGTTTCAGACGGGCACCGACGAGCATGGCCTCAAGATGGCGCAGAAGGCTCGCGATCTGGGTGTCACGCCGCGTGAGCTTGCGGACGAAATGTCGAGTTATTTCCGAGATCTGTTCGACAAGCTTGATATCACTTACGATCGATTCTTCCGTACGAGCGAAGCCGATCACCACCGCGCGAGCCAGGCGCTCTGGCAAGCGATGGAAGCCAGTGGCGACCTTTATCTAGATCGTTACGAAGGTTGGTACTCGGTCCGTGACGAGGCGTACTATGACGAAAGCGAACTGGTCGAAGGGGAGGGAGGTGAGAAACTCTCACCCCAAGGCACGCCAGTCGAATGGACCGTAGAAGAAAGTTGGTTCTTCCGACTCTCGCGTTACCAGGAACCCCTGCTGGAGCTCTACCGCTCCGATCCTGAGTTTGTACGGCCGGAAACCCGCCGTAACGAGGTTCAGCGTTTCGTCGAGGGGGGGCTGCGCGACCTCTCGGTCAGCCGCACCAGCTTCGATTGGGGCGTCAAGGTTCCGGGACACGAAAACCATGTGATGTACGTCTGGGTCGACGCGCTGACCAATTACCTGACAGGCGTTGGCTATCCAGACGATACGGCTGAGTTCCGCAAGTTCTGGCCGGCGAACCTCCACCTGATCGGCAAGGACATCGTCCGTTTTCACGCGGTCTATTGGCCGGCGTTCCTCATGAGCGCCGGCCTGCCGTTGCCCAAGGCGGTGTTTGCTCACGGATTCCTGCTCAACCGGGGCGTGAAGGAGTCGAAGACACTCGGCAATGTGACCGATCCCGGCGAACTGGCGGATCGTTACGGCGTCGATACTCTGCGCTATTTCCTGCTACGCGAATTCAGCTTTGGACAGGACGGATCCTGGTCGCACGAGGCGATCGTGAGCCGTAACAATGCCGAGCTCGCCAATAGTTTCGGTAACCTGGCCCAACGAGTGATGAGCTTTATCGCCAAGAACTGCGGCGGGGGTTTCACGGCCGAAGCCCCGGTGATCGAGGCCGACCGGGCTTTGCGAGACAAGGTTGCGCGCGCCTGTTCGGTAGAATTGCCCGCAGCCTTTGAAGCCTTGGCCTTCGCGTCCGGGCTGGAGGCATGGATGCAGGCAGTCTTCGCCTGCAATGCCTATGTCGACGAACAGGCGCCCTGGGCACTTCGCAAAACTGACCCGGCACGCATGGAACGGGTTCTGGCCACGCTATGTGGCTGCATTCGCGATCTTGCCGTCGCCATCTCGCCGGTGACCCCAAGAGCATCTGCCAAGATGCTGGACGCATTGTCTGTTCCAGCAGACGCACGCAACTTTGCGGCACTTGCCAACGACCCTGCCATGGGGCCGATCCGCGTAGTCAATCCGACTCCCGTGTTCCCGCGGCTCGAACTCCCGGAAGAGGCTGCGGCCTGATGTTGGTCGATAGCCATTGCCACCTCAACTACAAAGGCTTGGTGGAAGACCAGGCCGACGCGCTCAAGAGGGCCCGTGAGGCTGGAGTTGGGGCCTTTCTCAATATCTCGACCCGGCAGCGGGAATGGGAGGCGATCGTTGCCACTGCGGAGCGCGAGCCCGACGTGTGGGCCAGCATCGGCATTCATCCGCATGAGGCCGATCAGCATTCCGACCTTGGCGAGGGGGCCTTGCTTGAGGCAGCCAACCATCCGCGAGTCATCGGAATCGGGGAAAGCGGGCTCGACTACTATTACGACAAGTCGGACCGCGCTGTGCAGCAACAGCTGTTCCGCACCCACATAGCGGTGGCCCGGAAGACAGGTCTGCCCATCATCATTCATACGCGCGATGCCGAAGCCGACACGCTGGCAATTCTGGCCGACGAATTGGGGAAGGGCTCCTTCCCCGCTCTGATCCACTGCTTCACGGCGTCGGCCGAATTCGGGCGCAAGGTGTTGGAGCTGGGACTGACGATCTCAATCTCAGGTATAGTGACGTTCAAGAACGCTCGCGAACTGCAGGAATTTGCAGCTGAAATTCCCTCGGACAGGATCTTGGTCGAAACCGACAGTCCCTTCCTTGCGCCTGTGCCCCATCGGGGGAGGCCGTGCGAGCCCGCCTATGTTCGCGATACAGCCGAGTTCGTGGCGCGACTGCGTGGCGAAAGCCTTGAGGAGCTTGCGAGCAACACGACTCGCAACTTTTACGCCCTGTTCAGCAAGGCTGCGCCGTGAAGCTCCTGGTGCTCGGATCCGGAACCTCGACCGGCGTTCCGCGCATTGGCAACGATTGGGGTGAATGCGACCCCAACGAGCCGAAAAACCGGCGGACCCGCGTTTCCATCGTGGTGGAAAGCAACGAGGGCGCGCGGTTGCTCGTCGATACTTCGCCGGATCTCCGTCAGCAGTTGTTGAGCAACAATATCGACAAGGTCGACGCCGTTTTCTGGACTCACGACCACGCAGACCATTGCCACGGTATCGATGACTTGCGCCCGATGCGTTTTCACCGGAGCGCGCCGTTGCCGGGCTTCGCCTCTGGCGATACCGCTCGTCGTCTGCGCCAGCGATTTGGTTACGTCTTTTCCGGTCGCGACGGGTATCCGACCATAGTCCAACTGGAGACACTCGAGCTGGTAAAGATCCACCAGGGTTTTGCTGTCGGCTCGGTAGAAATGCCGCACGGTCCCATTACGAGTACCGGATTTCGGTTCGAAGCTGACGGTAAATCAATCGGTTATGCGACGGACTTCGCGGAGATTACCAGCGAGATGGTGGACCTGTTTTACGGTATCGACATCCTGGTAACCGACTGCCTTCGCCGTGAACCCCATCCGACCCATGCGGGCTTGGGCACCGCGCTAAAGCTTGTGGAATTGTCCGGAGCCAAAACGGCCGTTTTGACTCATCTCGATAAGAGCATGGACTATGCCGAACTCTCCCGGGAAGTCCCGCCAGGCGTGCTGGTGGGATACGATGGCATGGAGCTTGTCGCATGAACGCGTACGCCTGGGTTTCCATGATCGCGCTAGTTGGCTGGCTCGTGCTTGCCGCCGGTTCCTATCGCGCGCATCGCATAGGCGCGAAGAAAACCATAGTCATGGCTTTGGCTTGGGGTTCGATCGTCCTGCTGGTCGCGGCGTTCTTTTCGGCGATAGGGCGCTGACCCCGTGACCGCCGCAATTCCTATTTAACATAATATATATTATCATCCCAACATGTCAGACCAGCTCAACCGCCTACTCTCCATTATGGCCCAGCTCCGCGATCCGGAGCACGGCTGTGAATGGGACGTCGCTCAGACCTTTTCGACAATCGCACCTTATACGATTGAAGAGGCCTATGAAGTTGCCGATGTGATTGCGCGAGACGATATAGAGGAACTGCCGGGTGAGCTCGGTGACTTGCTGCTGCAGGTCGTATTCCATGCGCGCATTGCAGAGGAAGCCGGTCTGTTTGCGTTCGAGGATGTAGCTCGCGCGATCTCCGACAAGATGGAAGCGCGCCATCCGCATATATTTGAGGTGGCGTCCGCGGACGCGAAGCGCCCTGGTTGGGAGGCGCTGAAGGCCGCAGAACGCGCGCACAAGGGCGCGGACAGCGCGCTTGATGGGGTGGCACTGGCCTTGCCCGCCTTGCTTCGGGCCGAGAAGCTACAGAAGCGCGCCGCTTCCCAAGGCTTCGACTGGCCGGATCCGGAAGGTCCTGCAGGGAAACTGAACGAGGAGATCGAAGAACTGCGCGACGCATCGGCCGAGACACAGGTTGAAGAAGCGGGTGATTTGCTCTTCGCCGCGGTCAACCTGGTACGTGCCTATGGAATCTCGGCCGAGGAAGCTCTGCGTTCGGCCAATGCGAAGTTCGAGCGGCGATATCGGGCCATGGAATTGTTGGCCAATGGCAGGTTCGCCGAACTCGATCTCGATCGGCAGGAAGCGCTCTGGCAACAGGTGAAGCGGGAGGAAAAGCGCGACTGACTGCTGGATGCCGCTCGGCCCAGGTTTGGCCCCGCCTTCCTGGCCTCGCGGAAAAATTACACTAGGCCTCGTATCCGCTGTCTGAGGCTGTCACGCCCGCTCGCGCGCTCTGAAGCGGTCCATGTCACCCGGTGAAAGCCGGACCTCGTACCAGGCTTGATCGCCTTCGATACCGTGTTCGAGGACTTCGCCGTTTTGATGCAGCCAGGCCGCACCGGCCCCATCGGACAAGGGCAGTTCGACGCGGTACCTGCGGTGACCTTCGGTCAAGAGCGAGGCCACGCGCGCTTCAAGGGCTTCAACCCCTTCCCCTGTGTGCGCCGAGATCAACACCACATCGGGGTTTTCCTCGGCCGCATCCAGCAAGTCGTCGCGCTGGTGCGCGTCAAGCAGGTCGAGCTTGTTCCACGCCTCGAGAATGGGGATGCCGCCCCCTTCCCCGTTTTCCTCGGCGCCGATGACGCCCAATTCCTCGAGGACATGGAGCACCTGTCCCTTTTGGGCCGAGTTGTCCGGATTGGCCATGTCGCGCACATGAACAATCAAGTCTGCGGCGGTGACCTCCTCAAGCGTGGCGCGAAATGCGGCAACGAGCTGCGTTGGAAGGTCGGAGATAAAGCCCACTGTGTCCGACAGAATTGCCTTGTCGATACCGGGCAGTCGAACCGCGCGCATGGCTGGGTCCAAAGTGGCGAAGAGCAAATCCTCCGCCATGACGTCAGCCCCGGTCATCCGATTGAAAAGTGTCGACTTTCCGGCGTTGGTATAGCCTACAAGCGCGATCACCGGCCAGGGTGCCCTACCCCTTCGTTCGCGATGGAGGGCGCGGGTCTTGCGAACCTGCTCAAGGTCCCGGCGCAGTTTGCCCATGCGAGCGCGGATCAAGCGTCGATCGGCCTCGATCTGCGTTTCACCCGGACCGCCCAGGAATCCGAAACCGCCGCGTTGCCGTTCTAGGTGAGTCCAACTGCGAACCAGACGGCTTTGCTGATAGTCGAGATGCGCCAACTCGACTTGCAGTCGACCTTCGGCAGTAGCCGCGCGCTCTCCGAAGATTTCGAGGATCAAGCCGGTTCTGTCGATGACCTTGCGCTTGAGCCGTTCCTCGAGGTTGCGTTGCTGGATGGCCGAGAGCGCCCCGTCGATAATCACCAGTTCGGCCTGATCCTGCTCGCACGCGGTGGCGATGCGATCGATCTGGCCTTCGCCGAACAACGTTCCAGCCCGCACATCGCGCACGGGAACGGTGAAAGCCTCGACGACGACGATTCCGATCGCCATCGCCAGCCCTCTGGCCTCTTCGAGGCGGGCCTCCGGATCCTCCGCCTGGCGTCCTCGGCGGCGAATGTCCGGACATACAACCAAGGCCCGCGCCCCGCGGGTTACTTCGCCTTCGAACTCGTCATCGACAATCAGTGAGTGTGTCCCAGGCCGTCTGGCCTAGGCCTCCGAATCTTCGTCGCCGTCAAAATCGGTCGTAAGGTCGACCGGCGCCGCTGGCTGAATGGTGGAAACCGCGTGCTTGTAGGCGAGTTGCACATAACCTTCGCGTTCGAGCAACATGCAGAACAAATCGTAAGCGGCGATCCGTCCCTGCAACATCACCCCGTTGACCAGGAACATCGTGACCTGGACGCCGGCATCGCGGACGCGCGACAGGAAAACGTCTTGCAGCAGGCGCTGTTTGCGCCCTCCGTCACCCGACGCCTCGAATTGGGATGCGTCGACGGGCTGGCCGGGCATGATGGTCGAAATGGCATGCTTGTATACCAGCTGCGACTGGCCATCCCGGCGGAGCAGGATAGAAAAGTTGTCGAACCAAGTGACGATGCCCTGGAGCTTGACGCCCTTGACCAGGAACATGGTCACGGGTGTCTTTTCCCGCCGGAGGTTGTTGAGGAACTGGTCCTGGAGATTGGCCGGCCTCATTCCGGTTGCTGCTGGGGCGGGCGCCGGTTCCGGTACAGGTCGCGGTCGCGCACTCAGCTTTTCCTTGGCCATTCAACTGACTCCTTTTGTTGGTGGCCGCTTTGCGGTCCACGTTCTGGCCTTCGCACGAAGCGCTGCCGACAAGTTTCACTCAATCTAGGCGGGAGCTTGGCGTCCCGTAAATACCAACTTTCACCTAGTGACAGGTATTATCACTCGTTTTCAATTTCATGACGCTCGCTCATTCCCAGGAGCTTCAGCTTGCGGTGAAGCGCCGAGCGCTCCATCCCGATGAAACCCGCGGTCTTCGAGATGTTCCCCGAAAATCGGCGGATCTGGATGCGCAGGTATTCACGCTCGAAACTCTCTCGCGCCTCGCGCAAGGGGACCCCCATCAGCGTGGAGATACCTGAGCCATTGTCCGCCGAGCCGCCGGTTATCTCTCCGGGAAGCATGTCCGGCTCGATCCGCTCCATCCGGTCGCGGGGTGCCAGGATGACGGTGCGTTCGACGACGTTGCGAAGCTGGCGAACGTTGCCTGGCCAATCGTAAGCCTGAAGGGCTGCCATCGCTTCGGTCGATATCGCCGGAACCGGGAGTCCTTGTTCGCGAGCGTACCGGGTGAAGAAATGCTCCGCGAGGACAGGAATGTCTTCCCGCCGCTCCGAAAGCGAGGGTACGGCAACTGGAACTACGTTCAGGCGATAGAACAGGTCTTCCCTAAACCGCTTCTCGCCGATCTCCTTTTCCAAGTCGCGGGCGGTCGATGAGACAACGCGCACATCGACCCTGATCTGACGATTGCCGCCAGCTCTGACGAAGCTCTGTTCGGTCAGCACGCGAAGGATGCGGGCCTGCGTGCTCATCGGCATGTCAGCCACTTCATCCAGGTAGAGAGTGCCACCGTCCGCCATCTCCAGAAGACCGGCACGGACCAGCTTGCCGTCGGCCTCTTCGCCGAACAATTCCTGTTCGAATCGTTCAGGCGTGATCCGTGCCGAATTCACGGTGACGAAGGCCTTATCGGCTCGGGGACTCCAGGCATGGAGCAGGCGCGCGGCCACTTCCTTGCCCGAGCCGGCAGGGCCAGTGATCAGAACGCGGCTGCCGGTGTTGGCGACGCGCTTGAGCGTAGCGCGAACCTGGTTGATCGCGCTGGAATTGCCAGTGAACTCTTCGGCCAGCGCTATCCCTTCCCGCAGCCGGGCGTTTTCGCGTTGCAACCGTTCGGTTTCGGTGGCCCGGGCGACGAGAAGTAGAAGGCGCTCGGCCTCGAACGGCTTTTCGATGAAGTCCACCGCTCCCCGGCCGATAGCCGATACGGCTGTGTCGATGTTGCCATGGCCGGAAAAGATGATGACCGGCAACTGCGGCTCTCGCGCCTTGATCGCGTCGAGAACTTCGAGGCCGTCCATCGGGCTGCCATGAAGCCAGACGTCGAGCAGAACCAAGCTCGGTCGCAACTCGTCGACCATGCGCAGCGCGGTGGTGCTGTCGCCGGCCGTTCGGCATCCGTATCCCTCGTCGGTCAATACGCCCGCGACCAGTTCGCGAATATCCTGTTCGTCATCCACTACGAGGATGTCGAGGGCCATCAGTTCATCTCCATTTGCAGGCTCACTCGGCCGCCTCGGTTCTGGCGCCGGCCGCCATAGGGTCGCGCGCGAAGCGAAGCGTCGCGCAAGTGCCTCCGTCGGAAGCGGAGGAGAAGTTCAACTCACCGCCATGCTCTTCGACGATCTTCTTGACGATCGCGAGGCCCAAGCCGGTACCTTTCTCGCGCGTCGTGACGTAGGGCTCCATGATGCGCTCGCCACCTTGCGGGAGCCCGATACCGTTATCGCTGACGCGGATCGTCACCTGCTGCTCGCCGTCTTCTACCGCGACGGCAATCCGGCCGCGGTAGTCCGGCCCGGCATCGCGAGCTCTTGCCTCAATCGCTTCGGCGGCATTCTTGAGTACGTTGGTCATCGCCTGGCCGAACTGGTGCCTGTCGCAAGCGATTGGAGGAATTTCACCGGACATCGAGAACCCGTAATCGATCTCCGGGTGCCCGACTTCTTGCAGAAACAGAGCCTGGCGGACGAGATCGACAGCGTCTTCCTGTCGGAATACCGGCTTGGGCAGGCGCGCAAAGGAGGAAAATTCGTCCACCATGCGGCGCAACTCGCCGACCTGACGGATAATCGTGCCGGTCAGTTCCTCGAACAGCTCGCCGTCCTGCTCTATCTGCTTGCGATAGCGACGCTTGATGCGTTCGGTCGCGAGCTGGATCGGGGTTAGCGGGTTCTTGATTTCGTGCGCGATACGCCGCGCGACATCCGACCATGCGGCTTGGCGCTGATCGATCAATTGGCGCGTAATGTCCTCGAAGGTGATCACGTGGCCATCTGAGGTCGGGGCGATGTTGACCGCGAGCGTCAGCAATTCGCCGCCCTTGCGGTACTGCACGACACCACTGCTGGCTCCACTGCGCAGGAGTGTGGCGATCTGCGGCGCAACTTCTGCGAGATTGACGCCGAGCGGCATCGGGCCGACGCGGTCGAGCAAGAGGGTTTGCGCCGAATTGTTCATCAGGGCGACTTGCCCTTCGGTATCGACCGAGACAATTCCCGCCGTGATCGACTGGATGACCGCCTCGGTAAAGGCGCGGCGCTCGGCCAACTGGCGATTGACGCCCATCAGGGCTGTGGTCTGCCGTTCGATCTGTTCGGTCATGCGATTGAACGCGCGGTTGAGCAGGCCGATCTCGTCGGGACCCGTGCGCCCGGCGACCCTTAGGGAATAGTTGCCCGCACCTACCTCGCGGGCGGCTGTCACAAGCTGGGTGAGCGGCTTGACCTGCCGATCCGCAAAGCGAAGCGCGAACCATACCGCCAGGCCAACAAGCGCCAGAGACATGCCGAACAGAGCGAGATTGAACTGAACCTGGAGCACTCGTGCGCGCCGGGTGAAGTCCTCGTAATTCCTCAGAACCGTTCTTGCCTGTTGCCACTGGCTCATCGCATCGGCGCGTAAGTTCCTTTCTGCATAGAGAAAGATTCCGGCTTTTAAGTCGACGGGGGCAACCGCCTCAATGCTGTCCTGGCGAGCCGTGACCACCACGGGCTCGCCGCTCGACAGGCGCTTCAGTGTCTCAGGCGAGATGCGTTGCCGGGCGCTGTCTTCGTCTGGGTCGGCGATCACTTCGGTGATCAACTCGCCGTTCGGCTGAAGCCGCAGGATCGCGCTTTCGTTGAGTTCGCGCGCCAGAACCTGAAGATAGAACTGCTCGACAAAATCGTCGCTGCTGAAGGCGACCCTGCCCAGGACGTATCGCAGGTCCTCGGTCATGGCGACCGTGGTCTTGCCGATTTCTTCCTGGTTTTGCTCGTAATAGCCGCGAGCCAGCCGATTGGCGTTCTCGAGCATTCCCCGTGAATCGTCGGAGAACCAGAAGCCCACGCCGGACTGGAACAACACGCTGGCAAAGACCGCGACAAACAGCGTCGGGACGGCCGCCACCAGCGAAAAGAAGAACACCAGATTGACGTGAAGCCGTGCGGTGGTGTCGCCCGCCCTGCGGATCGCCAGGCGCCGCCCGAGCAGCACCAGCAGCGCCATCGCCGGGATCAGCGACCCAACCAGCATCGCTGCGGCCTGAGCGGAGGGGACGAGTCGATCCTGGTTAGAACTATTGAGCGCCAGCCAGGAGCTCGCCAGCATGACAACCAATGTCGCCCCGAAAACGACCTCAAGCCAAAGATAAACGTTCACCCGCCGGGCGTGAACCATTCCACGCCGCCACCAACGGGGTACGCGAATGGGCCTATCTGAGCCCGCTACAGGACCGGGGGGGTCGTCCATCGTTGCAGAGTTACAACGGTCCTGTTGCAAAAATGCAAGGGGTTTTTCGCCGAACCGAGAGCCTATCCCCGGCGTGAGAAGCGTTCCGGATCGATTTGCAGGTCGTCGAGCCGCTTTCGGAGCGTGTTGCGGTTGATTCCCAGCAATTGTGCCGCCCGTAGCTGGTTGCCACCCGTTTCCAGCAGCGCGTGTTCGAACAAGGGGACCTCGAACGCTGCGAGGGCCTCGTGATAGAGCGCCCCGGGTGCCGGCTTGCCGCGCGTCAGCCAAGACGCGAGCGCGCTGTCGAAGCTAGCCTCCCGAGTGGGCTCGGCCGTGGGCCGATCTGCCAGCAGTTGACGAACGATAGCCGTGTCCAGCTCCTCTTCACGCGAAAGGAGCGCCGCGCGAAACACGAAGTTGCGCAATTCCCTTACATTGCCTCGCCAAGGTTGCGCCTCGAGCAGGTTGGCCGCTTCTTTTGACAGGCGACGCGCCGGGAGTCCCTCCTCCGCGGCCTGGCGGAGAAAGTGGCGCGCCAGGGGTTCGACGTCGCCCTTGCGCTCTCGCAACGGCGGTAGGTCGATCGGCACCACATTGAGGCGATAGTAGAGATCCTCGCGGAAGCTGCCTGCAGAGATCATCGGCACGAGGTCGCGATTGGTCGCCGAGATAATGCGCACGTCGATAGCGATCTCTTCGCGCCCACCGACGCGGCGGATTCTGCCCGACTGCAGCGCGCGCAACAGCCGAGTCTGTGCTTCGGGGGGCATGTCGCCGATTTCGTCAAGGAACAGCGTCCCGCCGTTGGCCTGCTCGAATTTGCCGATGGACCGATTGACGGCGCCGGTGAAGGCACCCTTCTCGTGCCCGAAGAGCTCGCTCTCGATCAGTTCGCGCGGAATTGCTGCGGTGTTGACCGCCACGAACGGCCCGGTCCGTCGGGAACCAAGCTCGTGGATCGCCTCGGCCACGAGTTCCTTGCCAGTGCCGGATTCGCCGAGGATCAACACGGTGAGATCATTCCGCAGCACGCGGGTGATCATGCGATAGACGTCCTGCATCGCCTGGCTGCGGCCTATTAACGGCAAGCCCTCCCCTGCCTCGTCCCCGCTGGGGCCGCTGCTTCCGCGCGCGTCAGCGGCCTGGCAGGCGGCGCGGACCAGTTCATCCAGGTCGAACGGTTTGGGGAAATACTCGAACGCGCCCGTATCCGTGGCGCGGACCGCAGTATCGAGAGTGTTCTGTGCCGACAGGATTATGACGGGCATTTCTGGGTAGGCGCGGTGAACTTCACCCAGCGTTTCGATCCCGTCGCCATCGGTCAGGACAACATCGGTCAGCATGACCTCGTAGCTACCCTTGCCCAGCAATTTGTCGCGGCCGGCGATGCTGTCGCAGCGGTCCACGGTGAAAGCCTCGGCCTCGAGTGCCGCCGTAATGACCGTGGCGATCGATACGTCGTCTTCGACCAGCAGGGCGCGTCTCGCCATGCTCTTTCCTTCCTATTTCGCCATGGGCAGATGCACGCGGAAATGCGTCCACCCGCCGGTGGCATCGCGTTCGTGACCGATACGACCGTCCATGTCGCGCACCAGCTTGTTGACTAGTGCCAGCCCCAGGCCCTGGCCGTTCTTCTTGCTCGAGACGAACGGCTCGAAAATGTGATCGCGCAGTGCCGGATCGATGCCCGGCCCGTTGTCGCTGACCTGGATCTCGATCGGCAGCTTGACCGGTCGGCCAAGGCGCATGACGTTTCGCGCCAGTCCACTGACGAAGCGCGTCCGGATGATGATCTCCGGAGCCTTCTGCCCCTGGGAGGCATCGCGGGCATTGCCGATCAGGTTGATCAGGACCTGGACCAACGCTCCCTCGTTGGCGAGGACCGGCGGCAGCGAAGGGTCGAATTCTTCGCGGATGCGGATTTCGTCATCGCTTGCGGCGCTGACGGTGTCGCACGCTCGCCTCACCGCGGCGTGGAGATTGAACGGCGCCACGGGCTCTGGTTGCTCGCGTCCGAGGCGCTGCATCCGGTCGATGAGCTGGGCAATGCGGTCAACCTCGTCGGTGATCAGGTCGGTGAGCTTTCGGTCGCCCTCCTCCAACTTGCGGGCGACGAGTTGGGCAGCACCGCGAATGGCCGAGAGCGGGTTCTTGATCTCATGCGCAAGCACCGCCGGGCCACGCAGGGCCACGGCGCGATCTTCTTCCCCCATGCGCTCTTCCTGCCCGGCATCGGAAAGGGTTACCACTCGCCAGCCCGGGTGCGCCGGCAAGGCCGATACCGTCAGGTTTATCAACGCGGATCGGCCTTCGACCGTGATCGGCACACCCCGAGCCACCAGCTGGGTCTCCTCGCCGCGAAGCCTCTCCGCGATCTGGCTGTCGGGAAACGAGATCACATCGAGCAACGGCACACCCACAAGCCGACGGGCGCTTCGGCCGATCAGGTTCTCGCCACCGGGATTTACCTGCGCAATGGTAAGATCGGGCGCCAGCAGAATGAGGCCGAAGGTCAGACCCGCTATCTGTTCTCTGGGATCGGGTGTGCCCGGCTCGACTTGGATCACGCAGCTTCCCGGCGCAGGAAAGGTTCGTAGAAGCGAGCAATTTCCCCAAGCACTTGCT
Organism: Croceibacterium selenioxidans; assembly: GCF_018599195.1. Taxonomy (GTDB): domain Bacteria; phylum Pseudomonadota; class Alphaproteobacteria; order Sphingomonadales; family Sphingomonadaceae; genus Croceibacterium_A; species Croceibacterium_A selenioxidans. Next base: position 1,116,782 of record NZ_JAHFVK010000001.1, read on the forward strand.
CGTGATCGTCGATGAAGTTCACGTAGTTTCTGAACTCGGCTGAGCCCGGAAGGCCCTTGGTGTACCAACCCAGGTGTTTGCGGGCGATCTTGACGCCTGTCTCGGCCCCATAATGGTCGAGCACGGACCGGTAGTGTTCGACCAGCAGCGCGTACTGTTCGTCGATGCCGGGCGTCGGCACCGCCTCTCCGGTCCGCCACCAGTGCATGACTTGGCCAAGCAGCCAGGGCTTACCATAGGCGCCGCGGCCGATCATCACGCCATCGGCACCCGATTGTTCCAGTGCGCGGGCGCTGTCCTCCACCCCGCAGATGTCGCCGTTGACGATGACCGGCAACGACACAGCGTCCTTCACCTTGCGCACGAAAGCCCAGTCGGCCTCGCCTTTGTACATCTGATTGCGCGTGCGCCCGTGCACCGTAATCAATTTCGCACCAAGATCCTCGGCGATGTGGGCCAGTTCGGGCGCATTGAGGCTCGTGTGATCCCAGCCCATCCGCATCTTGACCGTGACCGGCACCGACACGGCCTTGACGGTCGCCTCGATCAGGCTCGCTGCGAGCGGCAGGTCGCGCATCAGCGCGCTGCCAGCTTCGCCGTTGACCACCTTTTTCACCGGACAGCCCATGTTGATGTCGATGATCGCGGCGCCGCGATCTTCATTGAGCTTGGCCGCCTCGGCCATTTCGGTCGGACTGCAGCCAGCGAGCTGGAGCGAGACAGGAGTCTCGATGGGATGCCAAGCGGCCTTTTGCAGGCTCTGCCGAGTCTCGCGGATCATCGCCGGGCTGGCAATCATCTCGGTGACGTTGAGGCCCGAGCCGTAGCGGCGCACGAGCGTGCGGAATGGCATGTCGGTGACGCCCGTCATCGGCGCCAGGATCACCGGACAATCGATCCGCACCGGGCCGATATCGATCGGCTTGAGAGCCGGAGGGAGGGGTAAGTTCGTCATTGCGGGAGTGTGTGCCTAAAAATCAGGCAGCGCATAGTGGATTGCGAGGGGTGCCGCAACCCGCTAGCGGCCCGCCCTACGATGGGCACCCCCACGACAGCACGCTACGCCGCGGTGATAGTCGCCGCTGGTCAGGGCATTCGCGCCGGACAGCCGGTGCCCAAGCAGTTCGCCTTGTGGCGGGGCAAGCCCCTTGTGCGGCATTCTGCCGAGACCTTGCTGGCGACCGGCGCTGGCCCAATCATCGTGGCAATTGCGGCCGGGCATGAAGAGATGGCCGCGCAGGCGCTTGCTGGCTTGCCGGACATAGTGTTGGTCGCCGGTGGGATTACGCGGCAAGACTCGGTCAGGGCGGCGCTGGAAGCGATGGTGTCCAGTCCTCCGGAACTCGTCATGATTCACGACGCTGCTCGTCCGGACTGTCCCCCGGCTGTCATCGATCGCCTTCTCGATGCGCTGGAAGGTCGGCCTGGGGCGATTCCGGTCCTGCCTGTCGTCGATAGCCTTGCGATGGACGCGAACGGCCTGATGGCCGACAGCGCCCCTCGCGAGCGACTGCGCAGGGTCCAGACGCCGCAGGCCTTTCGCTACCCCGACATCCTCTCGGCTCACCGCGCGTGGCAGGGCGAAACGACTGCTGGTGACGACGCGCAGGTAGCAAGAGCGGCGGGGCTTGCCGTTGCCCTTGTCGAGGGTGACGAGCGGCTCAGGAAGCTGACATTTGCCGAGGATTTCATGATCGCCCTAACCTATCCTCGTACCGGCACGGGATTTGACGTTCATCGCCTGGTGGAGGGCGAAGAACTCTGGCTCTGCGGCGTCCGGATCAAACATTCCCATGGCCTCGCGGGACATAGCGACGCCGATGTTGCCCTTCATGCAGTGGTGGATGCCGTCCTCGGTGCGGTTGGTGCCGGGGACATCGGCACGCATTTCCCTCCGAACGACCCCCAGTGGCGGGGCGCTCCGTCGAGCCAATTTGTGGAGCACGCGGTCGAGTTGGCGCTTCGCGCTGGATTCCAGATTGGCAACGTCGACGTCACGCTTATCTGCGAAGCTCCCAAAGTGGGACCCTACCGTGACGCCATGCGGACGCGGCTTGCCGAGCTGCTCGGGGTCAGGATAGAGGCGGTCAGCGTGAAGGCCACGACGACGGAGCGACTGGGCTTCACCGGTCGCGGCGAAGGCATTGCTGCCCAGGCGGTGGCCACGTTGGTTCCGCTGGAAAGGACTTAAGACCCATGTTTGGAGGACAAAGGCTGGCAGCCGTCGCGGTTGCGGCCGCGCTGGCGTTTCAGCCAGTACTCGCCAGCGCGCAGCAGTCCTGCGTCACCCAGGCGGAGATCGGGGCGATCGCGATCTACAGCACCCCCGGCGTGCTGCAGGCCGTGCGCCTCAAATGCGGCAGCGAATTGTCGCAGGAGGGCTATCTTGCCCGTAGCGGAGATTCGCTCGGCCGGCGTTACTCTGCGTTGCAGACCCGGGTCTGGCCGAAGGCGAAGTCCGGCATCATCAAATGGCTTGGCGGAAGGCAGGGCGCGACCCAAAGCCGCCAGAATCTCGGTACGCTAGCCGCCCTCCCCGATAGCGCGGTTCGTCCGCTGGTCGATGCCCTGATCGTGCAGGAAGTCGCGGCCAAGATCGAAGCCAGGAACTGTAGCCGTATCGAGTGGGTAATAGAGGCGATGGCTCCGATCGATCCCGAAATCGCGGGCAGCGTGCTTGGCGCCGTGGTGGGCCTGGTCGATCCCGATCAGCTGCCGGTGTGCTCGCGATTGTCATGAGCGAGTTTCTTCTTCCCGACGAGATCACCACTCTTGCCCGCAGGGTGGTTGAAGAAAACGCCGCGCTCGGCCGTACCGTCGCGGTCGCCGAAAGCTGCACGGGTGGCCTGGTTGCCGCAGCGATTACCGAGATTCCGGGGTCATCCAAGGTGCTCGATCGCGGATTTGTAACCTATTCCAACGAAGCCAAGCAGCAATCTCTGGGCGTTCCCAGCGACATTATCGACGCGTTCGGCGCCGTTTCGGTGGCTTGCGTCTTCGCGATGGCGCGCGGTGCGCTCGAGCGGAGCGACGCCGACGTTGCGGTCGCCATCAGCGGTATCGCCGGCCCCGAAGGCGGCACGGCGCAGAAGCCGGTCGGCACGGTCGTTTTTGCTCGCGCTATCCGAGGCAACGATACGCCCGATGCCGAATCACAGTTTTACGAGGGTCAGGACCGCGGCGGAGTCCGGCTTCAGGCGACGCTTTGCGCGCTCGAATTGCTGCTGCCGTAGAGTTCGGCCGCGCGCGTTTCGAACGCGGCCACCATCTTGCGGAAGGCGCGGTCGAAGTACTGCCCGGCCAGCATCTCGAACATCTTGTTCTTGAAGCTGAACTCCACGCAGAAATCGAGCTCGCACCCGCCGTCCGGGGTTGAGCGGAAGTGCCAGACATTGTCGAGGTCGCGCATCGGCCCGTCGACGTAGAATACTTCCAGGCGGCCGGGGCGGTCCTTGATCACGCGAGACGTGAACTTCTCCCGCAAGGCCTTGAAGCCTACCAGCATGTCGGCAACCATCTCCTTGCCGTCGTCCGAACGAACGCGGGTGGCGACTACCCAGGGCAGAAAATCTGGATAGTGGGCAACGTCGGCCACGAGGTCGAACATCTGCTCCGCGCTGTAGGGCAGCGTGCGTGTTTCACGGATACCGGGCATCAGGCTTTTCGAGCGGCCAGCTTGGCCTCGCGGGCCGCCTTCATCTGAGCGAAATCGTCGCCCGCATGGTAGCTCGATCGGGTTAGCGGGCTGGAGGCAACCTGGAGAAAACCCTTGGCGCGCGCGATCGCACCATAGGCTCCGAACACCTGAGGGGTGACGAAGTCCGCCACCTTGGCGTGCTTCGGTGTCGGTTGGAGGTATTGCCCCATGGTCAGGAAATCGACCTCGGCGCTGCGCATGTCATCCATCACCTGGTGCACTTCAAGCCGTTCTTCACCCAGGCCCAGCATGATGCCCGACTTGGTGAAGATCATCGGATCGTGACGTTTCACTTCTTCGAGCAGCCTCAACGAAGCGTAATAGCGCGCGCCAGGCCGAATAGTCGGGTAGAGGCGTGGCACAGTTTCGAGGTTGTGGTTGTAAACATCTGGTCCGGCGGCACAAATCGCTTCGACGGCAGGGCGCATCTTGCCGCGGAAGTCAGGTGTCAGAATCTCGATCGTTGTCGAGGGTGTATTCCGCCGCAGCGCCTCGATCACTTTGACGAATTGCCCCGCCCCGCCGTCCGGCAGGTCGTCGCGATCGACGGACGTGACAACAATATGCTCGAGCCCCAGTCTTGCCGCCGCTGCTGCGACATGCTCCGGCTCCAGCGGATCCACCTTGCGCGGCATACCGGTCTTGACGTTGCAGAAGGCGCAGGCCCGCGTGCAGACGTCGCCCAGGATCATCACCGTCGCGTGCTTCTTGGTCCAGCACTCACCGATATTCGGGCAGGCTGCTTCTTCGCATACCGTGTTGAGGTTGAGTTCCCGCATGAGGGTGCGCGTCTCATGGTAGCCCTTGCTGACTGGGGCCTTGACCCGGATCCAGTCGGGCTTGCGCTGACGTTCCGGGCGGGGAGCGGCGGAAAGGTCGTTCATAGAGTGCGCACTTAGGCATGTGCCTTGCCACTGGCAATGGCGCGCGGCATGGGGCGAGCATGATCGTGCCAACAACCGAACTCGCCGAGCTGCTCCAAGGCTACCGCCGCTTCCGGGAACATGGCTGGAAGCCGGAGCGGGAACGATGGGCGACGCTGCGTGAAAGTCAGTCCCCTCGGGTCATGGTGATCGCCTGCTCAGACAGCCGGGTGGATCCGTCGCAGATATTCGACGTGCGGCCGGGAGAAATCTTCGTCGTTCGCAATGTCGCCGCGCTGGTCCCTCCGTTCGAGACCGCCTCGGGTCACCACGGCGTCTCGGCCGCGCTCGAGTTTGCCGTCCAGGTGCTCAAGGTGCGCGAGATCGTCGTCATGGGTCATGGCATGTGCGGAGGCTGCAAGGTAGCGCTGACGCAGGAATTGCGCGGCACCGAGCCCGGCAAGGGCGGCTTCATCGCCGACTGGATCGAGCTGCTTGACGAGGCGCGCGACCCGATCGCTCGGGAATTTGGCACCACAGGCCGTGAGGCCGAACGCGCCATGGAACAGGCCGCGGTGAAGGTCAGCCTGGAAAATCTACGCACCTTCGCCTGTGTGCGCGAGAAGGAGAAGCGCCACGACCTGACGCTACGCGGCGCCTTCTTCGCCATTTCGGACGGCGTGTTGCACTTGCTCGACGAACGTACCGGCAAGTTCTCGCCAGCCTGACTTGCACGCCGCGCCACGGCGGCTCATTAGACGCGCCATGCTGGACACCCCGCTCAAGAATATCGCCCTACTGATCGACGCCGACAACGCGAGCCACGCGGGAATCGACCCGGTGCTCACTGTCCTCGCGGAACTGGGGCAAGTGAACATCCGCCGCGCTTACGGCAACTGGGCCAAGCCGGCCCTGGCGAAGTGGAACCAGATCACCCATCGCTATGGCCTGCAACCAATGCAGCAGTTCGACCTCACCAAGGGCAAGAACGCGACCGACATGGCGATGACCATCGACGCCATCGACCTTCTCTATCGTGGAAAAGTCGACGGATTCGGCATCATGAGTTCCGACAGCGACTTCACGCCTCTGGTCACGCGGCTGCGGCAGGACGGCTTGCTGGTTTATGGCTTCGGCAGCGACAAGGCGCCCGAAGCGTTCAAGACCGCCTGCACCCGCTACATCGACGTCGACCAGCTGATACGCACTCAAGAGCACGAAGACGACATTCCTCCCGTGGAGAGCCGGCAGATCGATCAGGACCTGATCGAATTGCTCGGCGATGCGTGGAAGGCCGCGAGCAGGGACGAGAACGGCTTTGCCCGCTTGCAGGAAGTCGGGCAGATCGCCGGTAACCGTTCAAGCTTCGACGTGCGAAACCATGGGTTCAAGCGGCTGTCGGACCTGATGAAGGCGGCCAGCGACAACTTCAAGCTTGAGCGGCGGAGCGACAATCACGTCTACGTCAAACGCGTGCGCTAGCCGCCACACTGGGCGAGGCCGGTTCCTTCATAAACGGGCCGGCCGTGCGGGTCGCGCAAGGTCACTGTGCCTTCGTAGTTCGTCTTACCGTCCGGGGTGGCTTCTCCCTCGCCTCTGATCTCCAGCTGCAGCGAAAATTCCTTGCCGTTGTAGAGGGTTCGGGTGCCCAGAGGCAGCTCGCGCGAGCCCGGGTCGGCAGCGAACCGCTGAACCTCGCCGTCGATCTTGACGAAGGCGTCGGCCTCCCGAGCGACCACTCGCGTCCCTAGGCTTGTGCCAGGAGCGTAATTGCACGCATCGCCGTAGAGGTCATAGCGTTCCAGGTCGGGAAGCAGAATCGGCTCAGGCGTCACGAGTTCGAGCGGTGGTTCGGCTTTGTTCGCGGCTTCGACCATCGCGACATCGCGAGCATCTTTCAGCGCCTGTTCTTCAGGCGTGGAGCTGTTTCCACACCCCGCAAGCAGCATTGCTGCCGTTCCAATTGCCAATCCGCCCCGCATCAATGTCTCCCGAACAGCTTTTCGACGTCCCCCATCGACAGCTTGACCCAAGTCGGGCGGCCATGATTGCACTGCCCGGACCGCGGCGTCCGCTCCATTTCGCGGAGCAGTGCGTTCATTTCCGGCACCGACAGCGTACGGCCTGCCCGAACCGAACCATGACAGGCCATGGTGGCCAACACATGTTCGATCCGCTCCCCTAATAGCAAACTTTCGCCATGCTGGGCCAGATCGTCGGCGAGATCCTGCAGCAACGCGGCGGGGTCGGCCTTGGCCAGGATCGCGGGGACGGCTCGTACGAGCATGGCTCCGGGGCCGAACCTCTCGATGGACAGGCCAAGCTCGGCAAAGTCGCCAGCCTTGTCTTCGAGCCGGTCGCACGCGGGTTCGTCCAGCTCGACGACCTCGGGCATCAGCAGCGCCTGGCTTGCCCCCTCGCCCGTGCCACGAGCCGCGCGGAGCCGTTCGAGAACCAGACGTTCGTGCGCCGCATGCTGATCGACAATCACCAGGCCGTCGGTCGCCTCGGCAACGATATAAGTTTGCGCAACCTGGCCGCGGGCGATTCCGAGAGGGAAATTCTCGGTTTCCTCAGGCAGGGGCTCGGCGACTTCCGCTCTTCCTTGTGGCGCGTCGAATATCTCGGCGACGTGCGTGTTCCACGGGCTCGAGGGCTGCCGGACCGACGAGCCGGGCGAGGACCAGTCACGGCCAGTGAAGATCGAACTCAGGCGCGGCTCCGGCTCAGGCGCGGACGGCTCTACCTGCCAACGCGCCATCGCAGAAGCGTCGGGCGCTTGCGCGCTGCGCTTGTCGCCGGTCGACAGAGCGTCTCGCAAACCCGAAACGATGAACCCGCGAACGGAAGGTGCGTCACGAAAGCGAACTTCGGTCTTCGCCGGGTGCACGTTGACGTCGAGATCTTCAGGATCGAGTTCGAGGAACAGGGCCAGCACCGCGTGTCTGTCGTGAGCCAGCATGCCCGAGTAGGCACCTCGAACCGCTCCGATCAGCAGCCGGTCCTTCACAGGACGTCCGTTGACGAACAGATACTGATGGTCGGCCACGCCGCGATTGAAGGTAGGCAACCCCGCCAGGCCACTCAGCCGCATGGTTCCGCGTTCGAGCCCAATCGTCACGCCATTGTCGGCGAGCGCGCGGTCGACGATCTGGGCGACGCGGGCTTCGAGCCCTTCACCGCCTTGCAGGCCGAGGATACGTCGCCCACCATGTTCGAGCGTGAAGCCCACGTCGGGCCGCGCCATCGCCAGCCGCCTGACGATATCGAGGCAAGCGGCGTATTCGCTCCGGGCCGAACGCAGGAACTTGCGGCGAGCCGGTACCTTGCCGAACAGTTGCTCAACACGAACGCGAGTGCCCGGAGGCAGCGCGGCGGGGCCTTCCTCAACCAGCGCGCCGTGATCGACCACGCGCTTCCAGCCCTGCTCGACTCCCCTGACCCGGCTCTCGAGCGTCAGGCGGGCGACGCTGGCGATAGAGGGCAGCGCCTCCCCCCGGAACCCAAGGGTTGCGACTTGTTCGATGGCTTCGTCGGGAAGCTTGGATGTCGCATGACGTTCGAGCGCGAGGGCCATTTCCTCCGGCCCCATGCCGCAGCCATCGTCCGTCACTTCCAGCAGCGCGAGCCCGCCTTCTTCGATCCTGATGGATATGCGGGTAGCTCCCGCATCGATGGCGTTTTCGATCAGCTCTTTCAGCGCGGAGGCCGGCCGCTCGACCACCTCGCCGGCGGCGATACGGTTGATCAGCGCTTCAGGCAGGCGGCGAATGATTGGCATTTACGGGCCAGTAACGCCGAACTGGAGGCAATTCGAGCCAAGCAGTGCAAAACCGCGTGGGTAACGACACAAATTTTTGGCCTTTGCTACGACTTCAAGCTAAGCACCCCCGCACTTCCGGCTGGCGCACACCGCCCCGCCCGTCGGATCTGTCATTCCACTCCAGCGGCAAGGCACGGGTTTTTCGATGGGATCGTTCTTTTCCAGGTTGTTCAAATTCGGCTCTCAGAACATGGCAATCGACCTCGGGACCGCGAACACGCTGGTCTACGTGCAGGATCGCGGCATCGTCCTGAATGAACCGTCGGTGGTCGCGATCGAGACGATCAACGGCGTCAAGCGGGTCAAGGCCGTCGGCGACGATGCCAAGCTGATGATGGGCAAGACCCCCGACAGCATCGAGGCGATCCGCCCGCTGCGCGACGGGGTCATCGCCGATATCGAAATCGCCGAAGAGATGATCAAGCACTTCATCCGCAAGGTGACGGGCAAGCGCACCAGCATGTTCAGCCCGCCAGAGATCGTGATCTGCGTACCGTCGGGTTCGACCTCGGTTGAACGGCGCGCGATCCGTGACGCAGCCTCGAACGCCGGCGCTTCGGAAGTCTTCCTCATCCTCGAACCGATGGCTGCGGCAATCGGTGCCGACATGCCGGTGACCGAGCCGGTCGGCTCCATGGTCGTCGACATCGGTGGCGGCACCACGGAAGTGGCGGTGCTCAGCCTGCGCGGCCTGGCCTACACGACTTCGGTCCGCACTGGTGGCGACAAGATGGACGAAGCGATCGTCTCTTACGTCCGCCGACATCACAACCTGCTGATCGGCGAAGCCACGGCCGAACGGATCAAGAAGGACTATGGCATCGCGACCGTGCCCGAAGACGGCGTGGGCGAGCAGATCACGCTCAAGGGCCGCGATCTGGTGAACGGCGTTCCGAAGGAAATCACGATCAATCAGGCAAACATCGCCGAAGCGCTTAGCGAACCTATCGGGGCGATCGTCGAAGGCGTGCGAATCGCGCTTGAGAACACCGCGCCCGAACTCGCGGCAGACATCGTCGACCAGGGTATTGTCTTGACCGGAGGTGGCGCACTGATCCGGGGCCTCGACGATCACCTGAGGGAAGAGACCGGGCTGCCGGTCAGCGTTGCGGAAGATCCATTATCCTGCGTCGCCCTTGGTACCGGCCGGGCGATGGAAGACCCGGTCTATCGCGGCGTGCTGATGACCGCCTGATCGTTACTGCGAACTAGAGGGGGATGGCGGCAATGGCACCGCCCTCAAGCCGCCGTTCCGGAAGCAATAAGAAGGCCCAGCTCGGCCTGTTCACGGGCTATGTCCTGGCCGGAGTGGGGATCCTCGTGGGTGCTGCTCTCCTGGCCATTTCCTTGCTTCGTCCCGAAACCTTTAACGGCCTGCGCTCGATGGCTTCGGACGCGGCGGCGCCTATAGGAGAGGTCGGCGCGGCGGGACGCACGGGCGGCAAGAACGTGTTCGACGCGGTTGCCGGGTATTACCGCGCAGGAAGCCGGAACGCGAAACTTGAGGAAGAAGCCAAGATCGCTCGGGTGAAGCTGGCCGAGGCTGAGGCTCTGCGCCAGGAGAACGCCCGCCTCAAGGCGGCGCTTCGCATGGCCGAAGGCGAGATCCGGCCCGTCGCCACCGCGCGCTTGATCGGCTCAACCTCCTCGAGCGCGCGACGGATCGCCTATATCTCGGCCGGCACCCGCGATGGCGTCAAACCGGGAATGCCGGTCACCTCGCCGATGGGCCTGGTCGGGCGCGTCGTCGAAGCTGGTGCCATGAGTTCACGAGTGCTCTTGCTGACAGACAGCGAAAGCATGGTGCCGGTTCGCCGCGCGACGGACAACGTCGTCGCGTTTGCAGAGGGGCGCTCCGACGGATCTCTGCGCCTTCGCCTGGTCAACCTGGGAGTGAACCCGATCAAGAAGGGCGATGTCTTCGTCACCTCGGGTGCGGGTGGTCTGTTTCGCCCGGGAATCGCCGTCGCTCTGGCGACCGAGATCACCCGTGACGGTGCTATCGCTCAATTGCTGAGCAATCCGGCGGCGACCGATGTCGTGCTGGTCGAACCCGTCTGGCAGCAAAAGGCGATCGAAGCTGCGGACCGCTTGGAGGAAAAGGCGGCGCAGGAGGATTGATGGAAACCCTCAATCCCAAGTCACGGCGCGATCCTTTCGGAAGCCGCATCAATCGGGACCAGTCGCCGCTGCTGGCTTACGGCTTGCCATGGGCCTCGATCCTGCTCGGATCGCTAACGCCCTGGCTTCCGGTGATTTCGGCTGCCCCGGTCCTGCCGCCGCTCGGGCTGATGCTGATGCTCGCCTGGCGCTTGCTGAGACCGGGTCTGCTACCGCTTTGGGCCGGTTTCCCGCTCGGGTTGTTCGACGATCTCTATTCCGGTCAGCCTTTCGGCAGCGGCATCCTGCTCTTCTCGCTGGCCTTGTTCGTCATCGAACTGGTCGAGATCCGCTTCCCGTGGCGCAACTTTTGGCTCGATTGGTTAACCGCGACGGCCATCATCGTGCCATACCTTGCCATCTCGGCGCTTGTTTCCGGAGCCAAGCTGACGATGGTACAACTCACAGTCATCGCCCCCCAACTACTGATCTCGATCATGCTGTTTCCCATCGTTGCCCGTCTGGTCGCCCTGCTGGATCGCCTGCGCCTAATGCGCGTGCGGCGTATTGCCTGAGGTATGCGCCCCAAGTTCTCATCACGATTGCTAGCCGAATCCTTCCACCGCCGGACCTTTGTCCTCGGCGCGGTCCAGGGAGGCGTCGGCCTGCTGCTCGCGGCGCGGATGGGCTACATCGCCGTTGCCGAGAACGAGAAGTACGAGATGGAGGCGGAGAGCAATCGGGTGAACCTGACCCTGATTCCGCCGCGCAGAGGCTGGATTCTCGACCGCAACGGCTCTCCCCTCGCCTCCAATCGCGCCGACTTTCGGGTCGACATCATCCCGGACCGGCTCAAGGACGCCGACGCGGAGATCACTACGCTTGGAGAGCTGCTGAACTTCACCCCGGTCGAGCTTCAGGATTTGCGCGACAAGATCGACAAGGCCGCCGGCTTCCAGCCCGTCCAGGTGGCCGACGGTCTCGACTATGACACTTTCGCCGCCGTCAGCGTACGCCTGCCGGAACTGCCGGGCGTAGTCCCCCAGCGGGGTTTTTCACGCTTTTACCCCACCGGGCCCTCGGTCGGCCACTTGATAGGATACGTCGGCACTGCGGCGAAAGAGGAATACGAAAAGGAGCCGGTACCGCTGCTGGTGACTCCTGGCTTTAAGCTCGGGAAGGACGGGCTCGAGAAGCAGTTCGAACAGGTCCTGCGCGGTGAGCCGGGTGCTCGCCGTGTCGAAGTCACCGCCTCAGGCCGGATCGTCCGCGATCTCGACACGCGCGAGGATGTCCAGGGCAAGCCGATCCAGCTTACGATCGACGGACCCTTGCAAGACTATGCCGCCCGCCGGCTCGGGCTTGAGAGCGGCTCAGTCGTGGTGATCGACTGCGCGAGCGGCGACTTGCTGTGCATGGCCTCGATGCCAAGTTTCGACCCTAACAGCTTTTCCGATGGTATCGGGCGCGTCGAATATCAGATGCTCAGCGAGAACGAGCGAGTTCCGCTGCGTAACAAGGTACTCAAGGGACTCTATCCACCTGGTTCGACGGTCAAGCCCATGGTGGCGATGTCCTTCCTTGAAGCGGGCCTGGACCCTAACGAGACCGTCGGGTGTGGTGGCGGCTTGCGGGTTGGCAACCGCGTGTTCCACTGCTGGAACCGCCGCGGCCACGGCTCGGTCAACATGTCCAAGGGCATTTACCAGTCGTGCGACGTGTATTTCTATCACTTCGCCCAGCGGCTCGGGATGGACGTGATTGCGCCGATGGCCAAGCGCCTGGGCATGGGGCAGGAATTTCAGCTTCCGGTCGCCAGCCAGTTTTTCGGTACGGTTCCCGACCCGGCCTGGAAGCTCAAGAAATACGGCAAGCCTTGGCAGTCGTACGACACGGTCAATGCGACGATCGGCCAAGGCTACATGCTCGCCAATCCCTTGCAGCTGGCGATCATGGCCTCGCGCCTAGCCACCGGTAACAAGATCATGCCGCGGCTGATCCTCGACGGTAAGACCCCGCACTTCGACAGCATGGATTTCCACGGCGACCACGTGCAGATCATCCAGAAAGCGATGAGCGACGTGGTCAACGGCCCCGGCACCGCAGGCCGGGCGAGGTTGCCGATCGAGAATGTCCTGATGGCCGGCAAGACCGGTACGGCCCAGGTGGTCGGGCTCAACATCGGCAGCGGCAAGGGCGGGATTTGGAAACACCGCGACCATGGCTTGTTCATCTTCTTCGCCCCGTTCGACAAGCCGCGTTATGCCGGGGCGGTAGTGATCGAGCACGGCGGCGGCTCCGGCGCGGCCTATCCGATTGCGCGGGACGTCATGACCTTCCTGTTCGACCCGGCCAAGGGGCTCGAGGCGCTCCACGCGATGGAGCAGCAGTGGGGCGGCACGGCCAAGGAACGCTTTGACGCCGAGTATGCCCGCCGGGCGGCAGCGGCGGGCATCGATGTGCCGCCGGTGCCCGAAGACCAGGCGACTATTGCGCGGCTCGTCGATGCCGAAGCTCGCGCCGCGGCGGCCCAGCCGGCCGGAGTGGCCACCGAGGCCGTGGCTCCCCGGCCCGAGCCCGATGTCCTTGACGGAGCCGAACCGCGATGAAGCTCGCAGTCCTTCCCGAGCCACTGGCCGGCATTCCGTGGCGGGTTATCCTGCCGCTCGTCATCCTGGTCTGCTTTGGCGCCACCGTGCTGCACTCGGCCGCCGGCGGATCGTTTCACCCGTTCGCCACCTCCCACCTGGTTCGCTTCGGCGTGTTCCTGACGATGGCCCTGATCATCCGGCTGATGCCTCGAGAGTTGGTCGTGATGGCGGCCTATCCGGCCTACGTCGGCGTTCTGCTATTGCTGATCCTGGTCGAATTGCTCGGCGCGATCGGCGGCGGCAGCCAGCGTTGGCTCGACCTCGGGTTCATCGTCTTGCAGCCGTCCGAGTTCATGAAGCCGGTGATCGTGCTGACACTGGCGACATTTTATGGCGCTCTTCCGCCAGGCATGACTGGTTCCTGGCGGGCCCTCCTTCCTGCCGGGGTACTCGTCGGCCTGCCGATGGGGCTGGTGCTCCTGCAACCTGACCTTGGGACGGCGTTGGCGATCGGCTTCGGCGCAGGGGTTCTCTTGTTCCTCGCCGGATTGCCTTGGAAGTGGTTTGCGGGCGCGGGCGCCGCGGCCCTGGTTATCGCTCCGATTGCCTATTTCTTTGCGCTCCACGACTACCAGCGAGCTCGGGTTACGACGTTCCTCGACCCGGAAAGCGACCCCCTCGGAACAGGCTACCACATCACCCAGTCGAAGATTGCCATCGGTTCAGGGGGCATAACGGGCAAGGGTTTCGGCGAGGGATCGCAGAGCCACCTCAACTACCTGCCCGAACCTCACACCGACTTCGTCTTCGCCACGATGGCGGAAGAATGGGGATTGGTGGGCGGCCTGCTGGTGCTGCTGATCTTCGGTGTCATTCTGCGCTGGGGCCTCACGGTCGCCCGCAACGCGCCCGATCGCTTCTCCCAGCTCCTGGCGGGCGGCATGACGGCGACGATCTTCTTTTACGTCGCCATCAATCTGCTGATGGTCATGGGCCTTGCCCCTGTGGTCGGAATCCCGCTGCCGTTCATGAGCCATGGCGGGTCGTCGATGCTCACGAACATGATCTGCATCGGCACCTTGATGATGATCGACCGGTGGAGTCAGCGTTCTCGCAGCACGAGTTTCAACTAAGGCAAAACACGCCCTTTTCACGGCGACGACAATCGCTATATGGGCGTCTCCCGCGATTCGCGGGGCCACCGCGGTCCGGGTTTCCCGGCCCCTGGGAGTGGACGCATAGCTCAGTTGGTAGAGCAGCTGACTCTTAATCAGCGGGTCCTAGGTTCGAGCCCTAGTGCGTCCACCATCCCCTCCCCTCCGACAGTCGAACAGCCGAAGAAGCGGGAGCGCGTGGCTGCGTCCCGGCCGAGCAATCACCCCCTCCGTCAGGCCGGCTCGCTGGCTCTCTGGGCGATAGCCTCCGCCACTCTTCCGTTCACTTCCTCGAGGTGATCGAAATGGGCGTCATACGTGGCCATGCCCTGGCTCAGGGCGCGAATGTCCTTGTGCAGGGCGGCTAGCTCCGCCTCGGGCACCATGGCTTCGATCGTGTCCCATCGCGACCATCCCTCGCGGGGGGTCATTCCAAGCACGCGAGCCCTGTGGCTCGCCAGGGCCGAGGTGATACGCGACGTTGCGCTGCCGGGCGTTGCGATGGTCACCTGATCAATCGGTTCGAGCAAGTAGGGTGCGCAAGCGGCAAGCGCTTCGGACATCGCGATCCGTCCAGCCATGCGGAAGGCGAGCTCCGAGCTGTCGACGCTGTGGTACGAACCGTCGACCAGCGTCACCGCGACATCGACGACGGGGTGTCCGAGCGGCCCTTTCAACATGGCGTCACGCACGCCATGCTCAACCGCGGGGATCCATTGCTTGGGAACCACGCCGCCAGAGATCTTTTCTTCAAAGCGAAAGCCTTCGCCCCTGGGCAACGGGCGGACCTCGATCACCACGTCTCCATACTGTCCGTGACCGCCGGATTGCTTCTTGTGCCGCCCGCGCTGGGTGGCGCTCTTGCGAATCGTCTCCCGGATCAGAACCGCGGCTTGCCTGGCCTCTACAGGTAACCCGTAGCGTCGTTTCAACCGATCGAGCGCGAGGGCGAGGTGTTCTTCGTTGATCCCGCGCAGAAGGGTCTCGTGAGTTTCCTCATTCGTTTCGCAGGCTAGCCCCAGATCCTCTTCAAGCAACTTCGCCAGGGCGGTGGAGAGGCGCACCTCGTCCTTATGGTCCTTCACGCCGATCGAAAGGGCGGAGTTGGGGGTGCGCTTGGCGCGCTGTTCCGGCGCCGAAGGTGTGACGCCTTCAGACAGGCGATGACCCGCGTGGACCGCGTCGGCTTTGGCAATTCCGACGACATCGCCTGGTTCGCCGCGCTTGAGCCTGATCGTGCCCCCTCCGTGAAGACCGAACAAGGCGCCGGCCCGATGACCGTCTCCGGTTGAGGAGTTCAGTTCGGTGCCCTCGTTGAGGGGTTTGCCGAATATCCGGGCGAGCGAAAGGCGCCCCACGGCGGTCTCGTTCGAAACCTTGAAGACCTCGATCACGGGCCCCTCGATCAGCAATCGTTCCGCGGTTGCGCTGGCCGAGGGCGTATCGTGGCGCAGGGCCTTGAGCAGGCGGCGCACGCCGAAGCCGTTGACCGCTGAGCCGAACATGACCGGGACGACGAGCCCCTCTGCCGTTTCGCGCTTGAGGTCGCCGAACACCGTCGCGAGGTCGGGAGTCTCGTCGCTGAGCAATTGCTCTAGAAGGGCGTCGTCATGGTCCGCCAACTGTTCGAGCAGATGAAACCGGGCTTTGCTCTCGGAGTCCTCCAACTCGGGCGGCAACGGAACCAGCTCCGACGCCTGTCCGGCGCGGTATTTGTAGGCGCGGTCGAGGGCGAGATCGACGAAGCCGACCACCTCCTCGCCCTTTCTGATGGGGATCTGCCGGGCGACCAGCGCGGCCTTGCTCAGCGGTTCGAGGGATTCGAGGAGGTCTTCGAGAGTTCCATGAGCTTTGTCGATTTTATTGACGAAAATTGCATGGGGAACTCCGCGGGCTTCTATGTCGCGCAGCAGGGGTTCGGCGAGCGCCGCGCGTTCGGGTTCGGGTGGCAGGACGACCAGTGCCAGGTCGGCAATATCGAGAGCCGCATCGGCCTCCGCCGCGAAACCGACCGATCCGGGAGCATCGAGCAGGATGTAATCGTCACCCGCCCAGTTGAAGCGCATGAGATTGAGCTCGGTCGACCCTCCCCGGGCGCGCGCTTCGGCACTGGCATCGCCTAGCGACGTGCCGGACTCGACCGAGCCGAGCCGGGGTATCGCGCCGGCTGCATGCAACAGCGCCTCTGCCAGGCTGGTCTTTCCAGCGCCTGCGGGGCCGACGAGCGCGATGACTCTCGCACCGCTGCCGATGGCATCCATGATCCTCTCCTTGGTTGCCTCCCGTCATGGAGCCCAAGGTGATCCCGTAGGTGGGAAGATTGACTCAAGCGGCGCGGAAGGCAACCCCAGATTCAAATTGGCAGGATTCGAATTGATGGTTCCGCTGAGGCGCCAGCTTGGTTAAGCGGTCGGGCGAAACATACTCATGAAGGGGATGACTGTTGAGCATTCTGCAGGGCCGGGTCGCGGTCGTGACCGGCGCCAGTTCGGGAATCGGTGAAGCCTGTGCCGTTTCGTTTGTCGAGAAGGGCGCCAAAGTCGTGCTCGCAGCTCGTCGGGTCGAGCGCTTGGCTGCGCTGGTCGAGCGTCTTGAGGCGATGGGCGGCGAAGCGCTCGCCGTCGCTACCGATGTCACCAGCGAAGGCGCAGTCGACAACCTCTTCGCCCAGGCGGTCGAGCGCTTCGGCACCGTCGACGTGGTGATCAACAACGCTGGGGTTGCCGACAGCACACCGGTCGACGAGATGTCGCTCGAAACCTGGGAGCAGGTGCTCACGACCAACCTCACCTCGGCCTTCCTCTGCAGCCGCGCGGCCTTCCGCGTGATGAAAGGCAAGGGCCGTGGGCGGATCATCAACATCGGCTCGATCTCGGCCCGCGTGCCGCGGCCCCACAGCCCGGCCTATGCCGCGAGCAAGTGGGGTCTCGATGGTCTGACGCGCTCGCTCGCAATCGACGGGCGCGAGCACAATATCGCCGCCTCGATCTTCCACCCCGGCATCGTCGCGACCGAGATCGCGCCAGGTGCAGTCAAGCTGCCGGAGAACTTCGCCGCTTCGCCGAAGGATATCGCCGACGTGATCATCCACATGTGCGACATCCCCGACCACCTCAACTTCTACGAGGGCATGGTCGTCCAGATCGACCTCCCGTTCCTCGGACGGGGCTGACTCTGAGGTGAAGGGCGACCTCGCCTGCTACAACATCGCGGACTTGCGCGAGCGGGCCCGGCGGCGGTTGCCTCACGGCATCTGGGAATACCTCGAGCGCGGCGTCGAAGACGAAGCCGGCATGGCCCGCAACCGCGCCGCGTTCGAGCAGGTGACCTTTCGACCACGCGTCCTGCGTGGCGTCCACGCGATCGATACCAGCGCGCAGATCTTCGGGCAGGCGACTCCCCTGCCCCTCGCCCTCGCCCCGACCGGGGCCGCAGGCCTGATGTGGTACCAGGGAGACCTTGCCCTCGCCCGGGCGGCGGCCAAGGCGGGCCTGCCGTTCACCATCTCCAGTGCCAGCACGATGGATCTCGAACAGATTGCCGTCGCGGGCGGACGGTTGTGGTTCCAGCTCTACTTGTGGGAGGACCGTGCGTTGTCCTTCGACGTTGTCCAGCGCGCGCATGAGCTAGGGTGCGAAGCGCTCTTCGTCACGCTCGACCTGCCGGTTCCACCCAACCGCGAATATATTCACCGCAACGGATTCGGCACGCCTTTCAAGCTCAACGCCCGCAACACCCTCGACGTATTGACGCATCCGCGTTGGCTGGCCGGCGTAATGGGGCGCTACTCGGTTAGCGGCGGTATTCCGACCCAGGCTAACCTGCCCGACCGCCTGCGAGCCAAGATAACCAAGGGCGCGCCTCCCGGAGCGCTGTTCAAACAGGACGATCTCGACTGGGACGGGGTGAAGGACTTGCGCGACCGCTGGCCAGGGAAGCTCATCCTCAAAGGGGTGCTTCATCCCGACGACGCCAGGCAGGCATTGGCGCTTGGGGCCGATGGCGTTGTGGTTTCAAACCATGGCGGCCGAGCGCTCGATTCCTCTATCGCCTCGATCGAGGCGCTGCCGGAAATCGTCTCCGCAGTCGGAGGCAAGATGACCGTGTTTCTGGACAGTGGCGTTCGGCGCGGTAGCGACATTATCAAGGCCGTGGCTCTCGGCGCCGACGCTGTGCTCGCGGGACGGGCGCCGCTCTACGGCCTGAGCGCCGCAGGCGAAGCCGGGGTTACGCGCGCGCTCGACCTGCTCAGGGCGGAAACGACGCGAACCATGGCCATGCTCGGCGCACGTTCGCTTGGCGAAGTCAGGGCACTGCTCGGTTGATGCGTTTGTTCCGTGAATTACTGGCCCTTGCCACGGCCCTGGCGTGCAGCTCGCAGGCCGCGGCCCAGGAAGCGGCCTCGCTTGACGCCCTTCTGCAGCAGGACGTCCGCCTGGCGACAATTGCCGAACGGCTAATGGGCGCCAACCATGAGCTATGCCGACAGCAGATGCCGCTGACCGGCATGATCCTGCACAGCCTCGATCAATACACGAAGGGCGGACAGGACGCCGCCTTCGTCAACGGTCCGATTGCCGTGTCTGCCGTTGTTCCGGGGTCGCCCGCTGAGGCGACCCTTCGACCTACGGACGGCCTGGCCGCGATCGGCACAACCCCGACAGCGGGAATGAAGGCAGACGGTAAGTCACCGGTGCGTGATACGGCCTTCGCGGCTTTGGCCGAACAACCGGCCCAAGGCCCGGTTCGGCTAGAGATCGTACGTCAGGGACAGGAACAGGCCGTTTCGCTCGATGCGAAACCCGGATGCCGCGTGTTGGTCGAGATCAGGGTCGCCGACGGGCTCAACGGTCGATCCGACGGACGGGTCATCCAGGTCAACTACGGGCTGGCGGCGGTCGCGACCGATGAAGAACTGGCAGTCGTCTTTGCCCACGAACTCGCTCACGTCGTGCTCGAACACCGTCGCCGGTTGAAGGCCGCGGGTGTCGACAAGGGGTTCTTCGGCGAGTTCGGGCGAAATCAGCAGCTCAACCGGCAAGTCGAGGTGGAAGCTGACCGGATGGCGGTCCATCTTCTCGCCAACGCTGGTTACGATCCCCGCATCGCTCCGAAATTCTGGCGCTCCAGCCTGGGTCAGCGCACGTCAGGCGGGCTGACCCGGAGCCGGGTCTATCCCTCGGCGGAAGCACGGGCGGTGTTGATCGAGCGGGAGATTTCGGACTATCTCGTCGCCGGCGCAGGACCGAGTTTTCCGGGGCACTTGCTGGCGCGGCGTGATCGGCCGTTCGACTAACTCAACCCTGCGCGCAACCCCGACCAGGCGCCTGGCTGATGTCGATGTATTGCCGGTCATAATAGGTCAGCGGTGTCGCGTCTTCACGATGGGTCGCGGCAATCAGCTCCCCGATGAAGATCGAGTGCGTACCGAAGTCGTGGCAGTGGACCCGGCGGCAAATGATGCTTGACTGCGCCGTGGCGAGAACCGGCACGCCATAGGCTTCTTCCCAAGCCCCGACTGCGAACCGATCCAGCGCACGATCCTTCATGAAGTGCTCCGCCACGTCCCGGTTTCCGAGACCCAGGACGTTGACGCAAAACGTGTCCGCCGTCGCGAGCGGAGCATGGAGCGAGGCCGTGCGATTGACGCACACCAGCAAGGAAGGCGGATCGAAACTCAGCGAACTCACCGCTGTCGCCAGAATCCCAAAGCGATCGCCGCCATGCCCGGTTGTCACCGCGTAAACGGTCGCGGCGACGTGCCGCATGGCGGAACGGAAAGAATCGAGAAGGTCCTCGCGGTTCTGGTTAGGCTCGGTCACAACGACTCCATGCGGCGGCAACTTTGATCACGCAAGCGGGGCTGTGTGAAACTCATGTCGAGGCCACTGCACAGCTTTTGTGACGGCGACGCCGCCTGGGCGTGTTTCAAGAGTTCAACTCCGATCCAGCAAGTGAATGTGATGAGCCCAATTGCCATCACATCATAATGTGATATACCGACTCCATGAACGCTTCAATCATCGATCGAGTCCGCGATCTCGTCAGCAACGGACGCATGACGCGGGCGGGCCTCGCCCGCGCTGCGGGCCTCCACGCCAATACCCTGCGTGACTGCACCGAGCCAACCTGGAACCCGACGGCCGACACTCTGGGGAAGCTGGACCGCTTTCTCTCCGCGAACGACGACACGCCGATCCTCGTGCCTATCGAACAGATCATCGACGAAGCCCGTAACGGCCGCATGTTCATCCTGGTCGACGATGAGGACCGCGAGAACGAGGGCGACCTGATCATTCCGGCGCAAATGGCAACGCCCGATGCCGTCAATTTCATGGCAACCCACGGCCGCGGCCTCATCTGCCTTGCCCTCGGTCAACCGCGGGTCGAGACTTTGGGTCTCCAGCCGATGAGCCGTAACAACCGCAGCCGTATGGAAACCGCCTTCACCACTTCGATAGAGGCGCGCGAGGGTGTCACCACGGGCATCAGTGCCGGGGATCGGGCGCGGACGATCTCCGTGGCCATCGACGCCAGCAAGGGTGCGGACGACATCGTCAGTCCTGGTCACGTGTTTCCGCTCGTCGCGCGCGAAGGCGGCGTCCTTGTCCGCGCGGGACATACCGAAGCGGCTGTCGACATCTCGCGTCTCGCGGGCCTCAATCCCTCCGGCGTGATCTGCGAGATCATGGCCGAGGACGGCACGATGGCGCGCCTCGACGATCTCATCCGCTTCGGTCGCATGCATGGTCTCAAGATCGGCACGATCCGCGATCTGATCGCCTATCGTCGGCGGCACGACCACCTGGTTGAAAAGCGCGCCGAGAGCCGTTTCACGAGCTTGTGGGGCGGCGACTGGCGAGCGATCAGCTTCTACAACAAGGCGACCAAGGGCGAGACCATGGCCTTGGTGAAGGGGCACATCGATCCCACGAAGCCGACCCTGGTGCGCATGCATGCCCTGTCTGTGTTCGACGACGTCTTTGCCCACGACACCGAACGGCAGGGGCTGCTTGAAGGGGCGATGCGGATCATCGGTGAGGAAGGCGCGGGTGTGGTCGTGCTGATCAATCGCCCCTCCCCTGGCCATGCTAGCAGCGCCATCCGCGCGCTGGAACGCAGCGAGCCGATCGACGATGGCGATATGCCTTCCGAGCAACGCGATTACGGCGTGGGCGCGCAGATCCTGGCGGAATTGGGGGTTCACGACATGATCCTGCTGACCAATACCCGCCACTCGCTCGTGGGACTCGAGGGCTACGACCTGTCGATTGTGGGCGAAAGGCCGATCGCCTCGGTGTGATCGGCCGCACGCTGGCGCTCAATGCAATTTGAGCCTCGGACGCACGATACGATTGACCTGCCCCACAAGGATGAGGGCCGACCCCTTCAGCCATCCGTGGATCGCGACGAGGTGCATCCGATAGAGCGATGTATAAACTAGCCGCGCCAGGCGTCCCTCGATGGCCATCCTTCCCCCAACCAAGCTCCCCATCAGGCTGCCGACGGTCGAGAAGCGGCTCAGTGAGACGAGCGATCCGTGATCGTGATAGACGAAGGGTTTGAGCGGTTTTCCATTCATGTCCCGGACGAGGTTGTCGAACACGGTCCGCGCCATTTGGTGAGCGGCCTGCGCCCTGGGCGGTACCGGCGCGGTTCGGCCCGGAAGCATACAGGAACAACAGTCCCCCATGGCGAAGATTCGCGGATCTCGCGTGGTCTGGAGGGTCTCCTTCACGACGAGCTGATTGATCCGGTTGGTTTCGAGATCGAGGTTCGCCAGGACCGGCGATGCTTTTACGCCGGCGGCCCAGACCAGCAAATCACCCTCGATCCGCTCGCCGCTCTCCGTCACAATCACGTGAGGCGCGGCCTCGGTTACCCGCACGTTCGTGAGAACACGGACCCCCAGAGCTTCCAGTTCGGCCTGCGCCGCTTCGGCGAGACGTTCGGGAAGAGCCGGGAGAATGCGCGGACCGGCTTCGATCAGGGTAATCTGAAGCCGGCTCTCATCGAAGACTTCCAGGCCATAGTACTTTAGGGCCGCGGCGGCATTGTAGAGCTCAGCGGCGAGTTCGACACCTGTCGCCCCGCCACCTACGATGACGATGCGTACATGGGCATCGCATGAGGGATCCTCGGTCATCTCCCGGGATACCCGCAAGCAGTGATCCAGAAGCCGGTTGCGAAAGCGATCTGCGCCGGTCCGATCGTCCAGGCGCATACAGTTTTCGGCCACCCCCGGGGTTCCGAAGTCATTCGAAATCGAGCCTATGGCAATCACGAGGTAATCGTAGCGGATCGTGTGCCGGGCGATGATTTCACTGCCATCCTCATCGAGCAGCGGCGCGATGATCACCTGCTGCCTCGCCCGATCCACGCTTTCGAGCGTGCCGAGGAAATAGCGGTAGCCCCAGCGATGGCAGTGGCTGCGGTAGCCGACCTCATCCAGGTTGGCATCTAGCGAGCCTGCCGCGACCTCGTGAAGCAGGGGCTTCCAGATATGAGTCCGGTTCTTCTCCAACAAGATGATGTCGTGGCGTTTGCGGCCGTATCGGGCGCCAAGACGGCGGACCAGTTCAAGTCCGCCCGCACCGCCCCCGACCACCACGATCTGAGTCTTGCGTTCCAACTCATTTCCCCCCTGCCGCCGCATGGACGGTCATTCGCGTGTGCCGCACAATGAGCCGTCGATCCGTTCACGTCCACAAGCTCTCGAGCAAGAATCTGTTCGATACGAGATAGTCGCCGCGCTTGTGCCCGCGCCGTGGACGACTAAGGAGGTCACGCCCGAACCGCGATGCGGCTCGCGGGCGCAGTCGAAGGCAATTTCCGGAGTAACGATGGCCCGCTTCCTGATCGTCGAAGCCCGCTTCTACGAGCACCTCAACGACATGCTGATCGCGGGTGCGCGCGAGGCGCTCGAAAATGCCGGACACCAGGTCGAAATTCTGACCGTGCCGGGAGCGCTCGAGGTTCCGGGCGCCATCGCTTCCGCCGCTGAGAGCGGCCGCTATGAAGGTTTCGTCGCGCTCGGGGTGGTTATCCGGGGCGAGACTTTCCACTTCGAGATCGTCGCCGGCGAGAGTGCGCGCGGTATCATGGCGTTGACCATGGACGGGCTCGCCGTCGGCAATGGCATCCTCACGGTCGAGAACGAAGCGCAGGCGATTGTCCGCGCCGATCCTGCCCAGCTCAACAAGGGAGCCGGTGCCGCCGAAGCGGCCCTCGCCCTGCTCGCAATCCGGGAGAAGTTTGCATGACAAGTCATTGGTCGATTAACGGAATTCCGCTCGTCCTTGGCGGTAACGTCTTTGGCTGGACCTCCGACGAGGCCACGAGCTTTGCAGTGCTTGACCGATTCTACGAAGCTGGCGGGCGCATGGTCGACACGGCCCAGGGCTATTCGGTCTGGGCGCCAGGACACGTTGGCGGCGAAAGCGAAGCGGTGATCGGGAACTGGCTGAAGAGCCGTGGCGTGCGCTCGGAAATGCGTATCGCCACCAAGACCGGCATGTTCGGCAAGCCTGGTGACCTGGCGCCGGATAAGGTGGCTGACGAACTCCAAAAGTCGCTTGAACGGCTCCAAACCGACTATGTAGATCTATACTACGCGCACCGGGACGAGAGCGAAACTCCGCAAGAGCAAGTTGCCGCCGGTTTCGATGCGCTGGCCAAGCAGGGCCTCGTTCGCGAGCTCGGCGCCTCGAACTTCAACGCCGAACGTCTCCGGGCCATTACCGACATCACACATGCCAGTGGGATGACCGGGTTCACCGTCCTGCAAAATGAATACAATCTCGTGATGCGCGACGAATATCCACAGGAGCTGCAGCAACTCTGCCTTGAGCGTGGAATTGCGATGCTTCCCTGGTTCGGCCTCGCCGCCGGGTTCCTCACCGGCAAGTATCGCACCCGCGCGGACCTCGAACGGCACAACCGCGGATCGAGCATTGAGCGCTTCTTCGACAAGGGCCTGACCGTCCTCCCGGCCCTCGACGCCGTGGTCTCTGAGACCGGGGCCAGCCACGGCGCGGTCGCCCTCGCCTGGCTGCTCAGGCAACCCGGCATCGCCGCGCCCATCGCCAGCGCGCGCGAGCCCGGGCAGCTCGACGTTCAGTTCGAAGCGCTGGAGCTGGAGCTGACGGAGGATCAGCTTGACCGTCTTGGCGCCGCTACAAGCTGAAATAGGCACCGACTGCGAAGATTTTGACGCGATGAAGCGTCACCCAGCAGTGGAAATGATGCTCCTGCGCGCGTCGCCGTGTTGATGTGACAGCCTTGTGACACTAAGCGCGCGACAACAGGAGACCGTAGCCCATTCGCCAGATTGCAGCCTTGCCTTACCTCATCGAGGGACCGGCGGCGGACTCGCCTGTCCGTCTGATGCTGGTAACGACACGTGGCGCGCGCGGTCGATGGGTCATACCCAAAGGCAACGCCAGCGCCGATCCGCCCCATGTCAGCGCGGCCAGGGAAGCCGAAGACGAAGCCGGCGTTCGCGGCGCGGCCTGCCCGACGCCGCTTGGCAGCTATCGCTATCGCAAGCGCCAGCGGAATGGCGCGACATTGATGCTCGACGTCGATGTCTTTCCGTTGGCGGTGACCGAGGAGCTGGTGCGCTGGAAGGAACAGGGGGAGCGCGAACGGCGCTGGTTCAGTCTCAGCGAAGCCGCCGAAGCCGTCGAGGAAGAAGATCTCCGTAACCTGATCCGCTCGTTCGCGCCGTCCGAATTCATGGCCGCAGCGCGACGGGCAACCTTGTTCGATACCGTAGTTCGCAAATCAAGGATGGATGCCATGTTTGGCTGGTTCCAACGCCTGCTTCCGAAGACAGGCAATTTCTTCGAAATGTTCGAAGCCCATGCGGCAATCATCCTGGCTGCGGCCGATGCCACGGCGCGATTGCTCGACAACCCGACTGAGCCGGATCACATCCGCGAAATCAACGAACGCGAACACGACGCGGATGAGCTCAATCGCACGGTGCTGCAAACGGTGCGCCAGACCTTCCTCACCCCGTTCGACCGCGGCTCGATCGCATCACTCATTAGCGCCATGGACGACACGGTCGATGAAATGCAGGCCACGGCGAATGCCATTGGCCTCTATGAGGTGACCGCAATCCCGCAGGAAATGAAAGACATGGTGGCCATCATCGTCGACGCCGCCCGCGTCACGGCCGAAGCCATTCCGTTGCTGCGCGATGTCGGCAGGAATGCGGGCCGCCTGCATGAGCTGACCGAACGCCTGGTCCGCATGGAGAGCCACGCCGATGCCATCCATGCTGCCGGCCTGAAGCGCGCCCTGCGCGAGCATGGAGCCAGCAACACCCTGCAGTTCGTGACCGATCGCGAGGTCTACAAACACCTCGAACGCATCACCGACGCCTTTGAGGACGTGGCCGACGAGATCGACGGCATCGTGATCGAACACGCCTGACAGGCTGACACGCCATGCACGAACTGGCCTTTCCGCTCCTTGTCGGCCTCATCCTCATCGCGCTCGCGTTCGACTTCCTCAATGGCCTTCACGACGCCGCCAACTCGATCGCGACCGTGGTGGCCACGCGGCTGCTGTCGCCAGTCAGAGCCGTGCTGTTTGCAGCGTTCTTCAACTTCGCAGCCTACTTCCTCACCATCGCCATCCCGAGCTTGCACGCGGTGGCCGAAACCATCGGCAAGGGCCTGATCGACAAGGATGTCGTCACCCCGGCGGTGATCTTCGGCGCACTGGTTGGAGCGATGTTCTGGAATGTCGTTACCTGGCTCAAAGGCATTCCTTCGTCGAGCAGCCATGCGCTCGTCGGGGGTCTCGTCGGCGCCGGCGTGGCTCATGCGGGGATCGAGGGGATTCAGTGGTCGGGTCTCAACAAGACCCTGCTCGCCATCGTGCTCTCGCCGACAATCGGCATGTTCCTGGCGATGTTCGTCATGCTCGCCAGCAGCTGGGGTCTGCAAAAAGCCACTGCCGTCAACGCGGAACGAACGTTTCGTGGGCTGCACCTCGTTTCGTCGGCGGCCTACTCGCTCAGCCACGGCCTGAACGACGCGCAGAAGACGATGGGGATCATCACCGTGCTCCTCTATTCGACGGGCAATCTGCACGGCGAATTCGAGGTACCACACTGGGTGGCGATCTCCTGCTACCTCGCCATCGCGCTGGGTACGATGACCGGTGGCTGGAAGATCATCGAGACGATGGGCTCGCGCATTACCAAACTCTCGCAGCATCAGGGCTTCAGCGCTTCGCTGGCCGGATCGATCGTCGTGTTTTCGGCGTCCACGCTCGGTATTCCGGTATCGACCACGCACACCATCACGGGTTCGATCATCGGCGCAGGCGTAGCCAGGCGGGCCTCGTCGGTCCGCTGGGGCATTGCCCGCAACGTCATGATGGCCTGGATCATCACCATCCCGGCCTCGGGCCTGGTCGGAGCGCTGTTCTACCTTATCACCCGGCTGTTCTGAGCGGGCTTACAGCAACCATTCGATCGGCAGGCGGGATAGGAGCCAGATCCCGCCACGCTGGAACGCCGTCGTGCCGGGTTCCTTCGTGTGAACGATAGTGAGACCGTCGCGGCGCTCGATCCAGTTGAGTTCGCCATCGTCCGTCAGGACGATCTCGTAAGCGTTCCCGGGGATCAGGCTGTCGAATGAATCCGACACGGCGCCGGCCAGCGCCGGGCTTTCGATCACGAAGCCTTGCTCGGTGTTGAGATGCATCGAGCGCGGATCGAAGTTGAACGAGCCGATGAACAATTTCTGCCGGTCGACTGCGAAGGTCTTGGCATGGAGGGTTGTCGCGGAAGAGCGTAACACGGGCCCGCCGTCGGAGCGCCGACCGCTGCCTGAGCCCATCGAGGTGAGGCGACGCCTTCTGTCGTCGATGCCGTCCACCGCGCTGGCCCGCATTTCGAACACGCGGACGCCCTTCTCCAGCATCTCGCGCCGGTAATGGGCGTAGCCTGCATGAACGATCCACACGTCGCTGGCCTCGAAGGCGTTCGTAAAGACCGCCGTGTCGACGCCCCGCTCAGCCAGGCGTCCCAATTCATCGACGCCTGCCTGGGTCGGAACAAAGTAACCGGAGATGAGGCGCAGTTCGCTGCTGGGATCGCCGATAGCCTTGTGAAGCGTATTCATCAGGAGACCGTCCTCCTTGCCCTTGCCCACGCCTTTGGCGGGGTCGTCGCTGAGCATGCGCACCGGAGCCCAGGCGAACGGGAGTGTGCCGTCGAGGACTTGCGCGATGAAGGGAAGTTCCTTGATCGCCGCCACGTATTCACGCGCCGCCGCGCTAGTTTCGACCAGCGAGGCGTTACGGTGGATGAGGTCGGGATCGGAATCGGAGGGTGGTGAGAGAATGCGCTCGGCCGGATAGGCCGACTGACTGGCCCAGTACCGGTCGAAATCGGCCGACACATGGTCTACCACCGGGCCGATCGCGAGCACGTCGAGATCGGCGAACAGCCCGCCTTCGGCCGCGGAGAAGTACTCGTCGCCGACGTTCCGCCCGCCGATCACGGCGGCCTGGTTGTCGGCGATGATTCCCTTGTTGTGCATACGCCTGTTGAGCCGGAAGAAGTCGGTCGCATAACCGACCATCTTCGGCTTGCGGATGACGAAGGGATTGAACAGCCGGATCTCGATGTTCGGATGGCGGTCGAGCGCGGCGAGGACGTGGTCCATGCCGGCGATGCCGTTGTCGTCGAGCAGCATACGCACTCGCACGCCCCGCTCGGCGGCATCGAGCATGGCTTCGAGCATCAGAGTGCCAGACAGGTCCTTGTGCCAGATGTAATACTGCACATCGAGCGTGCGCGTGGCCGCGCGGGCGAGCAGGACGCGGGCAGCGAAGGCGTCGTACCCGTCGATCAGCATGTGAATGCCCGAGTCCTCGCCATGCCCGGAGCGCAGATCGGCAACACCTTGACCCAGCGGTGTGTCAGCGGTCTCGGTGTAGTGGCGCGAGGCCGGTCGCGGTTCCAGGGGCGGCAGAGGGTTGGCGAGACGAATGATCAGGACGCCGAGCGCGAAGACCGCGACACTGGCGGCGACCCATTGTGCAATCAACCACAGCATCGATCGCTTCGGTTTGCCTTTCAACGGCCCTGTCCGCCTTGCAGCCTGCATCGGGTAGCAGAAGGACCGAGAACCTCAAATCCTCCTTGTCGCGAAGCGATGGGGAGGTGGCAGACGACGAAGTCGCTAATGGAGGGGCCAGGCGCTGCAGCCCCGCCACCACGACGGATGCACCGCCGTGGTCTCCCTCCCCATCCGCTCTGCGGACAGGGAGGAACTCTGCTTACCAGATGCGCACGCGCTGCTCGGGCGGAAGGTAGAGCTTGTCGCCCGGCTTAACTCCG
The DNA here is from genome assembly GCF_018599195.1 of Croceibacterium selenioxidans. Classification (GTDB taxonomy): domain Bacteria; phylum Pseudomonadota; class Alphaproteobacteria; order Sphingomonadales; family Sphingomonadaceae; genus Croceibacterium_A; species Croceibacterium_A selenioxidans. Next base: position 1,145,378 of record NZ_JAHFVK010000001.1, read on the forward strand.
AAGGCGTCGTACCAGGCGTCGAGATTGCGGACGGTCAGCGCGCGATACTGGCCAGGGGCGTGGCCGTCGGTGGCGATACGCTGGCGCATGGCTGCTTCACGCATCTTGGTCGCCCAGGACTGGGCATAGGCGATGAAGAACCGCTGATCGCCCGTGAACCCGTCGATATCCGCCGCCGGCTTGCCACCCAGCGACGCGTGGTAGGCGTCGAATGCCGCAGCGAGGCCGGCCACGTCGGCAATGTTCTCGCCAAGGGTGAGGCCGCCGCGAACGTGAAGGCCAGGGAACGGCTCGTAAAGATCGTATTGGTCCGAAAGCGCCTTGCCTGCCTTATCGAACTGCGCGCGGTCGGCGTCGGTCCACCAGTTGCGCATCGCGCCGGTGGAGTCGAACTCCGCCCCGTTGTTGTCGAAGCTGTGGCTGATCTCGTGGCCGATGACTGCACCGATGGCGCCGTAGTTGAACGCCGGGTCGGCCTTGGGATCGAAGAACGGCCGCTGCAAAATGGCCGCCGGGAAGTTGAGCGCGTTCTGCACCGGCAGGTTCACTGCGTTGACCAGCTGCGCGTTCATCCACCATTCGCGCTTGTCGAGCGGCTTGCCGATCTTGGCGAGCTGTTGCTGGTAGCGCAGCTTCTCCGCAGCCTGCTTGTTGGCATAGGCGGTGCCGGGATCGAGTTTTAGCGAGGAATAGTCGGTCCAGGTGTCCGGATAGCCGACGCCGACGTCCATCGACTCCACCTTGGCCTTGGCCTCGGCCTTGGTTTCCGGCGCCATCCACTCAATCGCGTCGATTCGCTTGGAGAACGCCGCCTTGATGTTCTCAACCATCGACTGGATTTCCGCCTTGGCGGAGGCCGGGAAATACTTATCGGTGTAGAGCTTGCCGAGCGCATCGCCGATGTTCGCGTTGACAGCCGAAAGCGCGCGCTTCTCACGTGGCCGCGCTTGCTCCGCTCCGGTGAGCTGGGTGCCGTAGAAGGCGAAGCTCAGTTGATCGAGCTTGCTTGGCAGGACGGCAGTGTTCTGGTTGATCTGATGGAAGGTCAGCCAGTCCTTCCAGGCCTCGAGCGGCTCGGAGCCGACAAGTGCCGCGATCTTGGGGATGGCGTTGGCATGGTAAGCGTTGAATTTCTGTTGGCTGCCTAGCTGGGCGGCGTCGAAGAAGCTCTTCCAGTCGAGCCCAGGCGCCTTCTTGGCGAAGTCCGCCGGGGTCCAGACGGCTTTGGCCACCTGCCAGTCGTCGCTTTCCTCTCGCGTCGAATGAGCGCGGGCAATCTTGACCTCAAGGTCGTAGATCCGCTGCGCCTTTGCCGCTGCATCGGCAATGCCGGCGGCCGTGAGCAAGTCGGCGACGTACTTGCGGTAAGCCGCCTGGTTGGCCTTCATGTCAGGCTCGGACGAGAGGTAGTACTCGCGCTCGGGCATGCCTAGCCCGCCCTGGAGGATGTAGGGCATGACCTCCCCGCCAACGAGCGCCTGCGTCACGAACACGCCGAACAGGTTCTCGGTCTCGAAGTTGGTAGCGTTGAGCGGGTCGACGTCGGCCCGCACATTGCCGCCCAGTTCGCGCGCGAGCGCGGTCTTGTCCTTGATCGCGGCGATGCGCTGCAGGTCGGCCTGGACGGGCTCCATCCCGAGCTTGTCGATCGTCGCCGTGTCGAGGAACGCGTCGTAATACGCCTTGACCCGAGCCGCGTCGGTACCGGCCTCAGGCTCCGACTTCTCAAGGTCCGCCAGCAAGACCTCGAGGTTCTTCTCAGTCTGCTGGTCCGCGACCCAAAATGCGCCGATGCTCGAACGGTCCGCGGGGATCTCGTTCGCTTTCATCCAGCCTTCGTTGGCGTAACCGTAGAAATCGTCACCCGGCTTTATGGCGGTGTTCATGGCCATGAGGTTGATGCCAACCTCGGTGCCCGGAGTGACTGCTTCCGTCTCGCCTTCAACCATATTGCAGGCGACCGGGCCGAGCGTGAGGGTGGCAACGCCCAGCAGGAGGGCGGCAGCGAGGCGAGTTTTCATGAAGTGCTTTCCCGTGAGGCGCGAACCGAGGCGCATTCTAGTTTCTAATGGAACTGCATAGAGTCCCGGGGCGACTGCCGCAAGAAACGTCCGTCGACGCCGATAGGTCCTTGGTCGATGGTCAACGGGCGGCGGCCAGCTCGAAGCCGACGCGCGTTCCGGGGCCGAGGGGCAAGTCGAACGCCACCCAGCCCGCCACGATCAACGACCCTGCGAGGTAGAAGGCGATCGCAAAGGGCAAGGTCGCCGACAGCAAGGTGCCGAGCCGCATTTTCGGGTTCCAGCGCTGGCAGTAGATCAACACCAGCACGAAGTAGGGATTGAGCGGCGAAATCAGGTTGGTCACGGTGTCGCCCACGCGATAGGCCGCCGTGGTCATTTCGGGCGAGATGTCGAGCAACATCAGCATCGGCACCGCAACCGGCGCCATGGCGGTCCATTTGGCAGAACCCGAAGCGATCAGGAAATCGAGCCAGGCCGATGCCGTGGTCAGCATCGGCAGCAGTAGCGCAGGCGGTGCGTTGAGCGAGCGCAGGAACTCCGATCCGTTGATCGCGGTGATGGGAGCCAGGTTGGACCAGCCAAACATCGCCACGAAGTGCGCCGCGAAAAAGGCGATAACCAGGTACGGCAACATCCCTTCCAGGCCCTCGGCCATGAACCGGATGACGTCCCGATGACCTTTGATCGTCCCGGCGCCCTTGCCGAAGGCCCAGCCGCAGCCGAGCAGCAGGACGAAGAGGATCGCGGCGATCGAGCGGTAGAAAGGGACGATGCGCTCTCCCGGCTCGGCCGACATATCGTAGAGCGGCCTGAAACCCGGCGTGAAGATCAGCGCGGCAGTGGCCAGGACCACGAGCAGCGCGGTCAAGCCCGCCGCGCGAAGGCCCTTGCGCTCCTCGGGCGTGAGTTCAGACGGCGCGGGTTGCACCTGGCCCTCCTCGCCGCTCCACGCTTCGAGCCGCGGGCCGACGATCTTCGCGGCGATAAGCCAGCCAAGGCCTACGAAAGCCACCGCGATTGCAATTAGAAACCACCAATTGCCGAGCGGATTCATCGTCCAGCTCGGCTCAAGCAACGCGGCCCCGGTTTGGGTTATCCCGAGGATCAGCACGTCGTACTGTCCTGGCAACAGGTTACCCGCAAGGCCCGTGGCGCAGCCGACGAAGCCCAGGATCAGGCCGAGCACGGGGTTGCGCCCGGCATTGGCGAAAACAACTCCCGCGAGGGGGATATAGACCAGGTACCCTGCGTCGACCGCATGGACCGTGAGCATGCCGAGCAGGATCACCGCGGGCGACAACAGACGGTCCGAAATGCCTCGCACCGCCTTGCGGATCAGCGCCGAAAGCAGCCCGGACTTCTCGGCCACCCCGGCTCCGAGCATGATCGTCAGTACCAGGCCGAGCGGCGGGAAGCCGGTATAGGTCCGCGGCATCTCTGTCAGCAACTGACGGACCAGCTCTTCGGAGAGCAAGCTCTTGGCCGCCAGCGTCTCGCCGGTTGCCGGGTTGACCGCTGTCCAGCCCATGCCCGCGCCGGCAGCCGAGATGGCAACGAGCACCACGATGATAAACGCGAAGATCGCCACCGGATCGGGCAGCGAGTTGCCGAGGCGCTCGACGGTGTCGAGAAAGCGGTCCCCGCGCGTGCGAGGCACCGACCCGGTCGAAGCAGTTGACGCCATCCGTCAATCCCCCCGCGTCCCGAGGGGATTAGACGTTAAGCGCGACGGCTTGGCAAGCTAAACGGCAAGCCTCCCGAAGCAGCCCAGTCCGGCGTAGTGGGCGCTATCACCCAGCTCTTCCTCGATACGGATGAGCTGGTTGTACTTGGCGAGCCGGTCGGACCGGGCGAGCGAGCCCGTCTTGATCTGCCCGCAGTTGGTCGCCACGGCGAGATCGGCAATTGTCGAATCCTCGGTCTCGCCCGAGCGGTGGCTCATCACGGCGGTGTATCCGGCGCGGTGCGCAATATCGACTGCCTGGAGGGTCTCGGTCAGGGTGCCGATCTGATTGACCTTCACCAGCAGCGAGTTCGCCAGCCCCTTCCCGATACCCATCCGCAGGCGTTCCGGGTTGGTCACGAAGAGGTCGTCGCCGACGAGCTGGACCCGGTCACCGATCTTGTCGGTCAACGCCTTCCAGCCTTCGAAGTCGTCTTCGCTCATGCCGTCCTCGATCGAACGGATCGGATAGGCTTGGGTCAGATCGGCGAGATAGTCGGCGAACTCGGCCGGTGAGAGGCTCAGCCCTTCCCCGCTTATCTCGTACTTGCCGTTCTTGAAGAATTCGGTCGAAGCGCAGTCGAGCGCGAGCACGACGTCGCTGCCGGGCTTGAACCCCGCCTGCTCTACGGAAGCCATGATGAAGTCGAGCGCGTCACGAGTGCTGGCAAGGTTCGGCGCGAAGCCACCTTCGTCCCCGACCGCCGTCGCCAGGCCCTTCTGGTGCAGGCCCTTCTTCAGCGTGTGGAATATCTCGGAACCCCAGCGGACCGCTTCGGCCAGAGTCGGTGCGCCCACCGGCATGACCATGAATTCCTGGAAGTCGATCGGGTTGTCGGCATGCTCGCCGCCATTGATGATGTTCATCATCGGCACCGGCAGGACGTGCGCTGACACTCCGCCGACATAGGCCCACAAGGGCATGCCCCGCGCGCTGGCTGCGGCCTTGGCGACGGCCAGGCTTGTCCCGAGGATTGCATTGGCGCCCAGGCGGGCCTTGTTCGGCGTGCCGTCGAGTGCAAGCATCGCAAGATCGACCTCGCGCTGGTCCTCCGCATCAAAGCCGAGCAGCGCTTCCGCGATCTCGCCATTCACCGCGGCAACCGCCTTGGTAACGCCCTTGCCAAGGTAGCGCCCCTTGTCGCCATCGCGCACCTCCACCGCCTCGTGCGCGCCGGTCGACGCGCCGGAAGGAACCGCGGCACGCCCGAAACTGCCGTCCTCAAGCCAGACGTCGACCTCGACCGTCGGATTGCCGCGGCTATCGAGGATTTCGCGAGCGTGGATGTCGAGGATGGCGGTCATTCTAAGCTCCAGGGCGGGTGTTGCATTTCAGTAAGACACCCCCAATATCGTGGAGGTCGAGGCGTCCTATGCGGCGGAACCAAGAGGTGCAAGCCGCGTTCGATTCCGGAGTTGGCGGGGATCGCAAACCTGCCAAGAATTGGATAAGAGTTGCCCGATCTTCTGGGCGAATGGAAAGGGAAATCATGGCCGAGACTGCTGCCAACACCGCCAAGCCACGCAAGAGCTCGGCCAAGAAGACCGAGATCAACGGCACGGCTCTCGAAACCTCGAATACCGCCGAGGCCAAGTCACGCTTCAACGCCGCGCTTGAAGAAGCCCGCGCCGGGGCTATGGCCCTGGGCGCTGAAGCGCGCGAACGGGCGTCGGCCTATCGCAGCCAGGCCTCAACGACCGGTGGCGACTGGGCCGCGGAAGCCAAGACCAAGGCAGCCGAACTTGCCAACGACGGCAAGAAGGGCGCCAGCGGGGCGTTGACAAGCCTCAGCCGTCTGGTGGCCGACAATGCCGGCACGATCGAGCAGAACCTGGGAGCCAAGTACGGCGACTATGCCCGCACGGCGTCCCAGAAGTTGCAGGAGACCGGCCAGGCGCTGGACCAGAAGAGCCTTGATCAGCTGGGCGACGACGCGCGCGAGTTCGTGCGGAAGAGCCCTGGCGTCGCCATCGGCATTGCCGCGGCTGCGGGCTTCCTGCTGGCACGTCTGTTTCGGCGGTGAATCTGCCGGGGGGTGGAGAAGAACTCGTCCCGATCGATCGGGACGAGGAAGCGTCGTTGCCGTCAGACGATGAAGCACAGGACAGCGCGTTAGGGGAACCGGACGACCGGTCTCTGCGTGAAGATGTCGAAGCGCTCATCGAAGACGGCAAGACGTACCTCGAAGCCGAGCTGGTCTTTCAGAAGACCCGCGCCGCCTATGTCGCGGATCGGGCGAAGGGTGCCGTGATATTCGGGGCCGTTGCCGCGGTCCTGGCCTTTCTCGCTCTCATCGGGCTGACCGTCGGCCTCATCATCGCGCTTACTCCCTTGATTACCGCCTGGGGAGCTAGCGCCGTGGTTGTGGCGTTGCTGGCCATCGCGGCGATACTTTGCGTCAGGACCGCCGGAAAGCGCTGGAGCAAGGTCATGGCCGCGATCGAAGGCCCTGATGGAGAGCGGCGATGAGCGATATCGAGCACCGTCTGGGGGAAGACCGAATGCTGCGTGACGCGGCGCTCGGCTTGTTCAAGGCCGATCTCGCCCTGATCCGTGCCGACATCGCCGAACGCGGGATCGGCACGCGGATCAAGGACCGCATCGGCGAAGGCACGGCCGACATGATCGAAGACGCCGTCGACTATGCCGAGGAAAACCGAGGCAAAATCGCCGCCGCGGTGGCCGCGGTGGTGCTGTGGTTTGCCCGCGGCCCCATCATAGACGCGCTCGGCCGCCTGTTTGACGACGGCGAAGAGGAAGATGCGGAACTTGTCGAGCCGGACAGCCGTTCCGCCTAAGACCAGATTTCACGGGGAGTTACAGACGATGACCGATGCCAAGCGCCAGACCCTCAAGCAGAAGGTCGCAACCGGACAGGCGCGCGTCAAACAGCGGACCAAGGGCGAAAACACCACGACCGTCGTCGACCGCGCGGGCGAGAAGGCTATCGAGGCCAAGGACAAGGTATTCAGCTTCGCCAAGGAGCACCCGATCGCGACGGTCGCCGGTGCCGTGGTCGTCGGGGCGCTGATCAGCACCCTGTTCAAGCGCTCGCCAACACGCGAGGTCGCAACCAAGGCGGCGAGCCGGGCTTCGGGCCTCGCGGTAGTCGGAGCCCAGTTGGCGCTGGCCTACGCCCAGCAAGCGATGTCGGCAGCGGGCCAGGCCGCCAAGGCTGGGGCGGACAAGTTTGACGGTGTAGGCGATGGCGCGCTCGATTTCGGTCGGGACGCGGCCGGAAAGGCAGGCAAGCTAGGTGAGAGTGCCGCTTTGGCGGCTCGCGATGCCGGCAAGCGGCTCAGCCAAGCATGGCGCGACAGATAGACTGATCGGTTGGGTTGCGATGCCTCCCCGCCCTAAGTAACGGGTGAAACCGACTCATATGGGCGAAAGGGCATTTTTGATGGGGAAGCAACTTCTACACCTGGTCATGGGCGGCCGAGTGGTCGATCCGCAAGGTGTCGAGTTCCAGAACCTCAACGAACTGGATATCGTGGGAATCTATCCCAACTACGCCGCGGCCGAAGAAGCCTGGCGTGCGTGTGCCCAGCGAACAGTTGACGATGCGGAAATGAAGTACGTGATCGTCCACCTCCACCGCCTGCTCGAACCCGAGCTGCCGGCGAGCTAACCGAATTTTCCCTCCCTTCTGAACATGGCGCTCAGGCGGGAGGGAAATTCGATCAGACGAACTCGATCTTTTCCACTTGGTAGAAGCGGTCGCCCGAGGGCACCGTCACTTCGACTTCGTCACCGACCTGCTTACCGATCAGCGCGCGGCCGAGCGGGGAATCGTACGAGATGCGGCCCTGGCGCACATCGGCCTCTGTCTGCCCGACGATCTGGTAACGCTGGGGTTTGTCGTCGTCATCCAGCACCGTGACCGTGGCGCCGAACACGATCCGGTCGCCAGAAAGCGTCGAAGGATCGATGATCTGCGCACGCGAAACACGGTCTTCGATCTCGGCGATCTGCGCCTCGACCTGACCCTGGCGTTCTTTGGCGGCGTGGTATTCGGCGTTCTCCGAAAGATCACCGTGTGCGCGGGCTTCCTCGATCGCGTCAACGATCTTCGGCCGCTCCTGCCGCAAAACCTGGAGGTCGGCGGTAAGCTTTTCGTAGCCTTCCGCCAGCATCGGCACTCTTTCCATGGTCTTCCCTGTCCGTCCTCATTGCCCCGTCAAAGAAACCCATCCCCGCACGGTCGGCGGTTTCGCCAGGTTTCGAATGTCGGGGGAAACGTCTCAGCTATAATAGTCTTGCAATGAACGCACTTCAAGGTCGCTAACCCTAACCGAGGTAATGGCCTTCGCCACCGCCGCGGATGCCGCAGCCGTCGTGTAATAGGGAACCTTGGCGGTTAGAGCCGACGCGCGGATCGACTGGCTGTCCTTGTGGCTCTGCCAACCCTCGGTGGTGTTGAAGATCAGCGCCACATCACCGTCGATGATCTTGTCGACGATGTGCGGCCGTCCTTCAGCCACCTTGTTGACCCGCGTAACCGGTACGCCTGCTTCGGCCAGGTACTGGGCAGTCCCACCCGTCGCGACGATGTCGAAACCCTTCTCCACCAGCTGTTTAACAGCAGGAAGAATGTGCGGCTTGTCGCTGTCCTTCACCGATACAAACAGCGTCCCGGACTCGGGCAGCCATGTCCCTTCGCCAAGCTGCGACTTGATGTAGGCGGTCGGGAAATCCCGATCGATTCCCATGACTTCGCCGGTGGACTTCATTTCCGGCGTCAGCACCGGGTCGGACCCCGGGAAGCGCGCAAACGGGAACACCGCTTCCTTCACCGTCATGTAGTCTATCCGCCAGTCGATCGGCGGCAGATCGGCGAGCTTCTCGCCAGCCATGACGCGCGATGCCAGCTTGGCAATGGGCAAGCCGATCGCCTTGGCGACGAACGGCACCGTGCGGCTCGCGCGGGGGTTCACCTCGATCAGGTAGACCACGCCATCCTTCACCGCGAACTGGACATTCATCAGGCCCTTGACGCCCAGCGCCAGTGCCAACGCTTCGGCCTGGCGCTCCATCTCCGCGACGATTTCGTCGGAGAGGCTGTATGGCGGCAGAGTCGCCGCGCTGTCGCCCGAGTGGACGCCGGCTTCCTCGATGTGTTGCATGACACCGGCCACAACGACCTTCTCGCCATCGCACAGCGCGTCGACATCGCATTCGATCGCGTCCCGCAGGTACTGGTCGATCAGCACTGGGCTGTCGCCCGAAACGTTGACCGCCGTGGCGATGTACGAATCGAGCTGCGCTTCGGAATCGACGATCTCCATGGCGCGCCCCCCGAGCACGTAACTCGGACGGAGCAGCACCGGATAACCAATCCTCGCGGCGACAGCGGCCGCCTCGTCGCGGCTGCGGGCGATGCCGTTCATCGGCTGCTTGAGACCGAGCTTGTCGACCAACTGGGCGAAACGCTCGCGGTCTTCGGCGAGGTCGATGGCGTCCGGCGAGGTGCCGAGGATCGGAATTCCTGCAGCTTCCAGCGTATCCGCCAGCTTGAGAGGTGTCTGGCCGCCGAACTGGACGATCACCCCGACCAATTCCCCCCTGGATTGCTCCACGCGTAGAATCTCGAGCACATCCTCGGCCGTTAGCGGCTCAAAATAGAGACGATCCGAAGTGTCGTAGTCGGTCGAGACCGTCTCAGGATTGCAGTTGACCATGATCGTCTCGAACCCGGCCTCGCTCAACGCGAAGCAGGCGTGGACGCAGCAGTAGTCGAACTCAATGCCCTGCCCGATCCGGTTCGGACCGCCACCAAGGATGACGATCTTGCGTCGGTCGCTCGGATCAGCCTCGTCCTCCGCCTGGCCGAAGCTCGGCGCCTCGTAGGTCGAATACATGTAGGGCGTGATCGCCTCGAACTCGGCCGCGCAGCTATCGATGCGCTTGAACACTGGCAGCACGCCGAGACGGTGACGCAGCGCGCGCACTTCGTCCTCGCTAGTCGCACCAGCCATGGCCACTAGCGCATCGTGCAGCAGGCCCGAGCGCCGGGCCTGGGTTTCGGCCAGACCTCCCGCGACACCGACGGAACGAACGGCCAGCGTGGCGAGGCGTTTGTCGGAAAAGCCCATGGCCTTGAGGCGGCGGAGGCCGTCCGCGTCGTTCGGCAAGCCTTCGCGGCTAATGATCGCCTCTTCGGCAACGATCTCGCAAATGTGACGCAGGAACCAAGGGTCGTAATGCGTGATTGCCTGGACTTCCTCGACGGTGAAGCCTTCGCGGAATGCCTGGCCTACCTTGAGCAAGCGATCGGGCGTCTGCTGGGCCAGCGCGGCGACGATTTCCTCGCGTCCGGCGCCTTCGAGTTCAAGCACGCGGTTAAAGCCGTCCAGCCCTGTTTCGAGACCACGGAGCGCTTTCTGCAGGCTTTCCTTGAAGTTACGGCCGATCGCCATGACCTCGCCGACCGACTTCATCGCCGTCGAAAGTTCGGCCTTGGCGCCCTTGAACTTTTCGAAGGCAAAACGGGGGATCTTGGTAACCACGTAGTCAATCGTCGGCTCGAATGCCGCGGGCGTTGCGCCCGTGATCTCGTTAGTGATCTCGTCGAGTGTGTAGCCGACCGCCAACTTGGCGGCGACGCGGGCGATCGGGAAGCCGGTGGCCTTCGAAGCCAGTGCCGAGGACCGCGAAACTCGCGGGTTCATCTCGATCACGATCAGGCGGCCATCCTTGGGATTGACTGCGAACTGGACGTTCGAACCCCCTGTTTCAACGCCGATTTCCCGCAGCACGGCAAGGCTCGCGCTGCGCATGATTTGGTATTCCTTGTCGGTCAGCGTCAGCGCCGGAGCGACAGTGATCGAGTCGCCCGTGTGGACGCCCATCGGATCGACGTTTTCGATCGAGCAGATGATGATGGCATTGTCGTGCTTGTCGCGCACGACCTCCATCTCGTACTCCTTCCACCCGAGCAACGATTCCTCGATCAGGACTTCCGTGGTGGGGCTGGCGTCGAGGCCCGAGCGGACGATCGCCTCGAACTCGGCGCGGTTGTAGGCCACGCCGCCACCGGTGCCGCCAAGCGTAAAGCTGGGGCGAATGATCGAGGGAAGACCGGTCCGTTCGAGTACCTGGTAAGCCTCGTCGACGCTATGCGCGAGGCCGGAACGGGCGCTTTCGAGCCCGATCTTGTCCATCGCCTCGCGGAAGCGCTGGCGGTTCTCGGCCTTGTCGATCGCGTCGGCGTTGGCGCCGATCATGGTCACGCCGTACTTGTCGAGCGTGCCGTCGTTGTAGAGCGCCAGCGCGCAATTGAGCGCGGTCTGGCCACCCATCGTCGGCAGCAACGCGTCGGGTCGCTCCTTCTCGATGATCTTGGCTACGATCTCAGGCGTGATCGGTTCGACATAGGTCGCGTCGGCGAATTCCGGATCGGTCATGATCGTCGCCGGGTTGGAGTTGACGAGGACCACGCGGTAGCCCTCCTCCTTCAACGCCTTGATTGCCTGAGTGCCGGAATAGTCGAACTCGCAGGCCTGACCGATGATGATCGGGCCGGCACCGATGACGAGGATCGAGGAGATGTCAGTACGTTTGGGCATTAGGGCTGCTTCGATCCAATCAGGGGGGCTTTACGGGTAGAGTTTCCGACGATCGTCATCATGCTCGCCTCTCCAACATCCCTACGAACTTTTCGAACAGGTAGAAGCTGTCGTGCGGCCCCGGGCTCGCCTCGGGGTGATATTGCACTCCGAACGCCTTCTTGCCCTTGATCGAGATCCCGCAGTTCGAACCATCGAACAGCGAGACATGGGTCTCTTCGACGTTCGCCGGCAACGACCGGTTATCGACCGCAAAACCGTGGTTCATGCTGGTGATCTCGACAACGCCGTCCTCAATCCGCTTCACCGGATGGTTAGCACCGCGATGGCCCTGGTGCATCTTGCTGGTCGAAGCACCCGCCGCAATGCCAAGCATCTGGTGACCGAGGCAAATGCCGAAGATCGGCATATCCTGATCGAGCAGTGCCCGGATCGTCGGCACGGCGTATTCGCCTGTCGCCGCCGGATCGCCGGGGCCATTGGAGAGGAATACCCCGTCGGGCTTGAGTTCGAGAATGCTGGCCAGCGCGGTCTCCGCCGGCACCACAGTGACTCTTGCCCCCGCCTTCACGAGGTTGCGGAAGATGTTGTCCTTGGACCCGTAGTCGATGGCTACGACGTGGGGCTTCCCCTCATCGGCGACGGCCCCGTAACCCTTGCCCAACTCCCACGATCCGCCTTCCCAGCCTTCGCTGATTTCGCGGCTGACGATCTTGGCAAGGTCCATGCCCTCGAGCCCTGGCCATTCCTGCGCACGCTTGATCAGCGCGGGAACGTCAAACTCACCCTTAGGATCGTGCGCGATCACAGCGTTTGGAGCGCCTTGCAGGCGGATGCGGCGAGTGAGCGCCCGGGTATCGACGCCCGACAAGCCGATCTTGCCGTGATCGGACATCCATTCGACGAATTCACGCTCGGCGCGGAAGTTCGAATGGCGGGTGACTTCCTCGCGCACCACGCAGCCGACCGCCCCATCGACCATCGATTCGATGTCCTCAGGGTTGGCGCCGACGTTGCCGATGTGCGGGAAAGTGAAAGTGACGATCTGCGCCGCATAGGAGGGATCGGTCATCACCTCCTGGTATCCGGTCATTGCAGTGTTGAAGCAGACTTCGCCAACCGCGATTCCGGACGCGCCGAAGCCCTTGCCCCAAATCACCGTTCCATCGGCGAGGACAAGGACTCCAGTCGCGCCTTTCGGTTGCGCATGCGAAGGGGCGGACTGGGCCATGGGCTCTCCGAGTTCAGTTCGTTCCGGCAGTAAGTGCTAAGTCGTGGCCGCTAGACCCCACCCCCTTCCGCGTCAACCTGTGCAGAGACGAAATATGTCGCTAATCGAGCCCAACATTGTTTCTTGCACCGGAAAGACCACCACCATGCTCCGCGATGATCTCAAGCAGGCCCAGATTTCGGCGATGAAAGCCGGTGAGAAGGACCGCCTTGCCGCCGTCCGCCTGATCCTGGCCAAGATCAAGGACCGCGACATCGAGCAGCGTACCGCGGCCAAGCCGATGGAGGACGACGCCCTGGTGATCGACACGCTGCAGAAAATGGCCAAGCAGCGCCGCGAATCGATCCAGATGTTCGAGCAAGGCGGCCGCGAGGAACTCGCCGCGGTGGAGCGTGGCGAACTGGCGGTGATCGAGGAATTCCTCCCCAGGCAGATGGACGAGGCGGAGACGAAGGCCGCGATCGAAGCGATCAAGGCCGAGCTTGGCGCGACAGGCATGAAGGACATGGGCGGCGTGATGGCCGAGCTGAAGGCGCGCCATGGCACCGTGCTCGACATGGGCCGGGCTAGCGGCTGGGTGAAAGAGAGCCTCTCCTAATCCCCCGAATCCACAAGCCGCTTCGGGAGCGCCCGCTGGCGTGAATCGCCGGCGGAGCGTAGGCTGCACCTCTCATGGCGCTCTCACCCCAATGGCTCGACGAACTGCGGTCGCGCGTCACGCTGTCCAGCGTGGTCATGCGCACGACCAAGTTGCAGAAGGCCGGGCGCGAGTGGAAGGCCTGTTGTCCCTTCCATAACGAGAAGTCGCCAAGCTTCACCGTCAGCGACGAAAAGGGCTTCTACCACTGCTTCGGCTGCGGGGCGCACGGCGATGTGATCCGCTGGATGACCGACCAGCGCGGTCTTTCCTTCATGGACGCGGTCAAGGAGCTCGCGTCGCAAGCCGGGATGGAAGTCCCGCGCCCCGACCCGCGTGAAGCGCAACGGGCAGAAGAGCGTGCCGGCTTGCACGACGTCATGGCCGCCGCGCAGAATTGGTTTGAGGAGAACTTGCGTTCGACGGAGGGGGCCAAGGCCAGAGAGTACCTGAAGTCGCGCGGCTTCAACGAGCGGACGATCGAGCGCTTCGGGTTCGGTTATGCGCCCGACAGCCGGACGGCGATGAAGCAGGCCTTGTCGCAGTTCGACGATGCCATGCTGGTCGAAGCCGGCTTGCGAATACTGGTGGACGACAAAGATCCCTACGACCGGTTTCGCGCCCGCCTGATGCTGCCGATCCAGGATGCGCGTGGGCGGGTCATCGCTTTCGGCGGACGAATTCTCGACAAGGAGAAGAAGGACGCGCCGAAGTACCTCAACTCGCCGGACACCCCGTTGTTCGACAAGGGGCGCACCCTCTACAACCTGAACCGTGCCGGTCCCGCCTCCCGCCAGTCCAAACGGGTAGTCGTCGTCGAGGGCTACATGGACGTGATCGCCCTTGCCGCCGCCGGGATCGAGGATGCGGTCGCGCCGATGGGCACCGCGCTGACCGAGCAACAGATCGAACTGCTGTGGCGGCTCGAGGAGAAACCCGTCCTTTGCTTCGATGGCGATGCAGCCGGCAAGCGCGCGGCGATGCGGGCTGCCACCCGCGCCCTGCCCATGTTGCGCCCCGGTCATTCGCTGCAGTTCGTCAGCCTGCCGGGAGGGATGGACCCCGACGACCTAATCCGTGCCCGGGGCCGGGACGCCATGGATCGCCTTCTTGCCGAGCCCGCCAGCCTGCTCGATACCCTGTGGACACACGAACGCGAGGCCGCCCCCCTCTCGTCCCCGGAGGACAAGGCGGGCCTTAAGGCGCGACTGGTCGAACACACCGAAGCCATCCAGGACACCGATATCCGCTCGCTCTATCGGCGTGACTTGCTCGACAGGTTCTCCGCGTTCGCTTTTCCCCGGCGCGAGCCGGCCAGACGCGAGAGCGGCAATCGCGCGAGGCCCTTTGGGAAGAACTCTGCCTTCCCTATGCGAGAGGGCGCGTCCGAGGAACTGCGCCGCACCGCCAAGGCCAACCGGCGCGACACTCTCGCCCAGGCCGTGGTCGCCGGGCTCGTCCGGCATCCAGACCAAATCGCCCGACATGCAGAGGCTCTGCTGGGACTTACCGCGCACGAGCCGAAACTTGCCGGCGCGGTCGAGACTCTGCTCGAACTGTCGGACACGCTTGAAGCGGGGCGCAACCGCACTATATCCGCCCCTGGCATCCAAACGCCGCCGCCGGATAATGCACCCTATTCCTTCCTCGTGGAAGGCACCGATCCGCAGGCCGCGCGCGAGGAACTCGCCGAAGCTGTTGCCCTGCTGGTGGAGAAGCCGGCGCTCGAAGCTGCGATCGTCGCAGCGACGGCCCGATTCGAGACCGATCCCGAAGGCGCCTTTGCCGAGCAGCAGCGGCTACGTGAACGAAAGCTGGAAATCGAATCGCGACTCGGGCACATGGCCCGGAAACGCGCCGCCGCAGCGGCGTTACAAGATCAGGCGGCCGGCCCGGATTCTACCGAGTCCGACGAAAAGGAAATGGGTTAAGTTGGATACTATGTCGTCCGAAGACACCTCCGCGAACACCGAAGACGCTCCGCTGATCGACCTCAACGAGGCTTCGATCAAGAAGCTCATCGCGAAGGCGAAGCGTCGTGGCTATATAACCGTCGACGAGCTGAACGAGGCCTTGCCGCAGGACCAGATGTCCAGCGAGCAGATCGAGGACGTTATGTCCGCGATCTCCGAAATGGGCGTGAACATCGTCGAGAATGACGATGACGCGGCCGAGGAAGAAGGCGGTTCGGACGATGCCAATGCCGCCGAGGACGAGGACGACGCCGAAGAGGATGCCTCCGGCCACGTTCCCGAAAAGAAGAAGAAGGAAACGACCGAGCGCACCGACGACCCGGTGCGCATGTATTTGCGCGAAATGGGCGCGGTCGAGCTGCTCAGCCGCGAAGGCGAGATCGCCATTGCCAAGCGGATCGAGGCCGGTCGCGACACGATGATCATGGGCCTGTGCGAGAGCCCGATCACCTTCCACGCCATCATCACCTGGTCCGAAGCGCTGAACAACGGCGAGATGCAGCTGCGCGAGATCCTCGATCTCGATGCCATGTTGTCGAAAGAACCCCCCGTCGAGAAGATGGAGGAAGAGAACGAGGACGATAGCGGCGAGATCAGCGAAGAGACCGCCGGCCCGACCTACAAGGAAGAAGAAGAGGTCGAGGAAGAAGAGGAAGAAGGCGACGAGGACGAGAACGGCGAGCCCCGCCAGCGCCGTCGCGAAGAGGAAGACGAGGAAGACAACACCCTCAGCCTCGCGCAGATGGAAGCGGCCCTCAAGCCCGAAGCGCTCGAGCGGTTCGGCCGGATCACCGACCTGTTCAAGAAGTTCGAGAAGATCCAGGCCGAGCGAGTCGACGTGCTGGGACGCGGGGAGGAATTCCCGAAGGCCAAGGAAAAGAAATACGAGGAGCTTCGCGAGCAGCTTACGGCCGAGGTCGAGAGCGTGCAGTTCCACGCGACCAAGATCGAATTCCTGGTCGATAACCTCTATGCCTTCAATCGCCGACTGACGACGCTTGGCGGGCAGATGCTCCGCCTGGCGGAGCGGCACAAGGTCAAGCGGGCCGACTTCCTGGGCGAATATGTGGGTCACGAGCTCGACGAGGGCTGGCTGCAGGCGATGTCCAAGAAGGACAAGAAGTGGGCCGCCTTCGCCGATGAGGAAGCCGAGCCGGTCGAACGCATTCGCGCTGAGATCGCCGACATCGCCAGCCAGACCGGCATGAGCCTGAACGAGTTCCGCCGGATCGTGAACATGGTCCAGAAGGGCGAGCGCGAGGCTCGCATCGCGAAGAAGGAGATGGTCGAGGCCAACCTCCGTCTCGTGATCTCGATCGCCAAGAAATACACCAACCGTGGCCTGCAGTTCCTCGACCTGATCCAGGAAGGGAACATCGGTCTGATGAAGGCGGTCGACAAGTTCGAGTACCGCCGGGGCTACAAGTTCAGCACTTACGCCACCTGGTGGATTCGGCAGGCGATCACCCGCTCGATCGCCGACCAGGCCCGCACGATTCGTATCCCGGTCCACATGATCGAGACGATCAACAAGCTGGTGCGCACCTCACGTCAGTTCCTCCACGAGCAGGGCCGAGAGCCCACTCCGGAAGAAATGGCCGAGCGTCTTTCGATGCCGCTCGAAAAGGTTCGCAAGGTGATGAAGATCGCCAAGGAGCCCATCTCTCTCGAAACCCCGATCGGCGACGAGGAAGACAGCCACCTGGGCGATTTCATTGAGGACAAGAATGCGGTTATCCCGGTCGATGCCGCGATCCAGGCGAACCTCAAGGAAACGGTCACCCGCGTGCTGGCGTCGCTCACGCCGCGCGAAGAGCGAGTGCTGCGCATGCGCTTCGGTATCGGCATGAATACCGATCATACGCTCGAGGAAGTCGGCCAGCAGTTCTCGGTCACCCGCGAACGTATCCGTCAGATCGAGGCAAAGGCGTTGAGGAAGCTCAAGCACCCGAGCCGGTCGCGCAAGATGCGTTCGTTCCTGGACCAGTAAGATCGAAAGCCCCGCTTCGGCGGGGTTTTCTTTTGCTGCCGAGCCGGGATCAGGACGTGAGGCGCTTGCCCATGCTGACGCGCTCTTCCACTTCGTAGCCATGCCGTCGGTAGAATGCAGTGACGGCCTCGTTGTCTGCCCTCACCTGCAGGTTGATCTTCCCACAGCCCAGGGCTGTAAGCCGCCGCTCAGCCTCCCTGACCAACTGCGAGCCGACGCCCTGGCGCTGGTGAGACGGTTTGACCGCAACCGAGTAGAGCCACCCGCGGTGACCGTCGTAACCGGCCATGACCGTGCCGATCACCGCCCGATCCAGGAGGGCGACCAACAGGAGCTCCGGCTGCAAGGCGAGCTTCTCGGGAAGTGCGCGCTCGGCCCGGTTCCACGGGGGGTCGTTGGGGAACACTTCTTCCCACAAGTCCCGCACACCATCGAAGTGCTCGCTGCGATATTCGGTGATTTGAGCCATTGAAATCCCTCGGCAAAAAAATTTGTCAGGGGTGGGAACCGTCCCGTGGAACGGCCGTTAAATGTCTTACCAGTTGATGTGAAATCAACTGATGATGATGAAGCTCCTTCATTAAGTTGAAGAAGCCATCAGGAGCCCCGACGCCCACAAGGCGCCGGGGCTTTGATTTTCCCGCTTCCACTCAGACTGCCGGTACCCACACCGCTCCCTTGATGAAGCGGATCAGGCCCGAGGGATCGAGCAGGTAAAGGATCAGGAACTCGACATCGACCGAGATTCCGGCCGGCACCGGGGTCATTCCGGAATAGCCCTTCTCGGCCAGCACGTCCGGCGAAAGATCCTTCAGGCCGGTAAAACGAATGATCACGTTCGAAACGAATCCCTCCTTGCCGGGATAGAAGCCCTTGAAGATCACTTCCTCCCGGCAAAACTCGTGGAAGAAGGCGTAGAACTCCCGGAAGGCCTTCTTGCCCTCGACTCGGAACCCGGCGTTCTCAAGGGCGAAGTCATCAGTGAAAAACGTTTCAAGGGAGGAATAATCCCGCGCGTTGAAGGCCTTGATGTAGCGGTGGTAGTCGTCTTCGGTCATCCGCGAGTGACTATAGCAGCGCTGGATGGGGAGAAAGCGGATTTGCGGTGGAACGGCGGGCAGGCACGCACTATGTGCCACGCATGAAAATCGCCCTCGCCTCTGACCACGCCGCTTTCGAACTGAAGGCGGAACTCGCTGCCTGGCTGGCCGAACAGGGCCACGAGGTGGCCGACCTCGGTACCAACAGCGCGGATTCGGTCGACTATCCGGACTACGGATACAAGCTGGCCGAACACGTCGCGGCCGGTAATTCGGAGCGTGGCATTGCCCTCTGCGGCAGCGGCATCGGCATCTCGATTGCGGCCAACCGCCATCCGGCCATCCGCTGCGCGCTGGTTTCGGAGCCGGTATCGGCCGGCTTTTCCCGCACGCATAACGACGCCAACGTGATCGCCCTCGGCGCCCGCCTGATCGGGATCGAGATGGCCAAGGCTTGCGTCACCGCCTTCCTCACCGCCCCCTTCGCCGGCGACCGCCATGTCCGGCGTGTCGAAAAACTCTCGCAATTGCCGCAGGACGCCTGACCTATGAGTTCCGCTACCAACGCCGCCAGTGCCGATCCGCTGTACCGGTTCTGGCATGACAGCCTTGATGATGCCGACCCCGAAGTCGCCGCGATCATCGGCCGCGAACTCGGCCGCCAGCGCGACCGGATCGAACTGATCGCGAGCGAGAACATCGCCAGCCCGGCCGTGCTGGAGGCGACAGGTTCGGTCTTCACCAACAAATACGCAGAGGGTTATCCCGGCCGTCGCTATTACGGCGGTTGTGAGTACGCCGATCAAGTCGAAACCTTGGCGATCGAGCGCGCGAAGGCGCTGTTCGGATGCGATTTCGCCAACGTGCAGCCCAACTCGGGCAGCCAGATGAACCAGGCGGTGTTCCTCGCCCTGCTCACGCCGGGCGACACCTTCATGGGTCTGGACCTCGCCGCGGGCGGCCATCTCACCCACGGTTCGCCCGTCAATATGAGCGGCAAGTGGTTCAACGCAGTGCCCTATGGCGTCCGCCGCGAGGATCAGCGCCTCGACATGGACGAGGTTCGCCGCCTGGCCCACGAGCACAAGCCGAAGCTGATCATTGCCGGTGCGACGGCGTATCCGCGCCACTGGGACTTTGCCGCCTTCCGCGAGATCGCCGACGAAGTGGGTGCTTACCTGCTGGTCGACATGTCGCACTTCTCCGGCCTCGTTGCCGGCGGCGCGCACCCCACGCCCTTCCCTCACGCGCATGTCGTGACCACCACCACGCACAAGAGCCTGCGCGGCCCGCGTTCGGGCGTCATTCTCACGAACGACGAGGCGCTGGCCAAGAAGTTCAACACCGCGGTCTTCCCGGGCATGCAGGGCGGCCCGCTGGTCCACGTGATCGCGGCCAAGGCGGTTGCCTTCGGAGAGGCGTTGCGTCCCGAGTTCAAGATCTACGCCCGCTCGGTGGTCGAGAACGCCAAGGCGCTCGCCGCGAGCCTCGAGGAGCATGGTCTGAATATCGTTTCGGGCGGCACGGACAACCACCTGATGCTGGTGGACCTGAGCCCCAAGGAAGTGACCGGCAAGGCGGCCGAAACCGGCCTCGACCGCGCTTTCCTCACTTGCAACAAGAACGCTATCCCGTTCGATCCGCTGCCGCCGACTAAAACCTCGGGCGTCCGCCTGGGCACGCCGGCCGGCACCACTCGCGGTTTCGGCCCGGCCGAGTTCCGCAAGGTCGGCGGTCTGATCGCCGAAGTCCTTGAAGGTATGCGCCGGAATGGCGATGTAGGCGACGCACAGGTGGAAGAAAGCGTCCGCCGCCGTGTGAATGAACTTTGTGAAGCGTTCCCAGTCTATCCCGGGAGGTAAGCGATGTCCGACCCTAACGAGCCACGCCGCGGTGAAGACCTGATTGCTGACGCAACTGCCGAGATAAAGGCCATGGCCAAGGAAGGGGCGGCACATCCCTCGACCAAGCCGGTCGTCGTTGGCGCGGCGATCGGCGCCGTTGCGGGCGGTCTCCTCCCCGTGGTCACCTGGCCGCTCGGGCTCATCGCTGGTGCCGGATTCATGCTCTACAAGAGGCTTCGACCGTAATTGCGTTGTCCCTTCTGCGCGCATGAAGACAGCCAGGTAAAGGATTCGCGCCCGACCGAAGACAACACGGCCATCCGCCGACGCCGTCAGTGTGACAGCTGCGGTGGCCGATTCACGACTTTCGAGCGTGTGCAGTTGCGCGAAGTCATAGTCATCAAGAGCGAAGGCAAGCGCGAGCCGTTCAACCGCAGCAAGGTGGAGCAGTCGGTAGCCCTCGCCTGCCGCAAGCGCAGCGTCGAACAGGAGCGGATCGACCAGCTCGTATCGGGCATCCAGCGGCAAGTCGAAACGGCGGGTGAGACCGAGATCCCTTCGTCGCTTATCGGCGAAATGGTCATGGAGGGTTTGCGGCAACTCGACTCTGTTGCCTACATCCGTTTCGCCTCAGTCTACCGCGACTTCTCCGAGGCTCGTGATTTCGAGGAATTTGCCAGTAGCGTGCGTGATGTCGGGAACTCCTGAACCGCCGGTCATCGTCCTCGTCAGGCCGCAATTGGGCGAGAACATCGGCAAGGCGGCACGAGCGATGCTCAACTTCGGGTTGACCGAAATGCGTCTCGTCACGCCGCGGGATGGTTGGCCGAATCCTGCCGCGGGCCCGGCAGCGTCCGGCGCGGACGTGGTGCTGGCGGGCGCCCGGGTTTTCGAGAGCGTGGCAGAGGCGGTGTCTGATTGTGCCCACGTCTACGCGACGACCGTGCGCAAGCGGGGTGTCACCAAACCCGTGTTAACGCCCCATGAGGCCGCTGGCGAAATCCACGTCAATGAAGGGCGTAGTGCGATTCTTTTCGGTCCCGAGCGATCGGGATTGGAAACCGACGATGTCGCGGTCGCACGGGCGATCATAACCGTGCCGATCAACCCCGAATTTGGCTCTTTGAACCTGGCCCAGGCCGTAATTCTCTGCGCGTACGAGTGGTCGAGGGGCCGCGAACTCGTTCAGCCTACGATGGAAGAGCTGCTTCCACCCGCTCCACAAGACGAGCTCGAGGGGCTCATCGGCCATTTTGAGGCCTTGCTGGAACCTCGCGGCTATTTCTTTCCCAAAAGCCGTGCCGCGGCCACTCGCCGCACCTTGCGCAACGTGCTCACCAAACCCGGCTGGAACCACCTCGAAGTGCGAACCTTGCGCGGGGTACTTTCGGCGATCGAAAAGTCGACCCCGAGAGATTGAATTCCGGCCCGGCCGGATGACGCGCGTTGCCAGTGGTCGCAAAATCGCTATCCCTGTCCTCGAAGGGAAAACAACGCTTTTTCGGGATAGGATTTTGAATGAAGGGCTTTTGGATATCCGCGGCGGCGCTTGCGGCGCTGACGACCGTTTCCGTGTCTGCGCAAGAGCAGCAGGCCGAACAGGCCAAGGAAGAAAAGAAGATCTGCCGGAGCGAAAAGATGACCGGCTCGCTCACGCGAACGACACGAATTTGCCTGACCGCTGCGCAATGGCGTGAGCTGACCAACAGGACCAAGAAAGGCCTGGACGAAATGCAGGGTAGCGCCAGCGGCGGCCAGCGTATCTACGACAACCCCGGGGCCTGAAGTGGATACTAGCGCCCGGATCGTTCGCAACGATTGACTTTTGGTGATCGAGCGGCCAAGGGCGCCGCTCGCGATTGGCCCCGCATCCCGGTGAAGCGGCGGCCGCGGCAGGCAACTGGTCTGCCGGTGCGATACCGGGTTGAAGCGCTGCCGCTGTGGCGGCGATTGCAAATTGGAGTACGACTGAATGTCGAAGCGCAAAAGCGCCAAGCATAAACTTGACCGTCGCATGGGCGAGAACATCTGGGGCCGTCCTTCGTCCCCGGTGAACCGCCGCTCGTATGGCCCGGGTCAGCACGGCCAGCGCCGCAAGGGCAAGATGAGCGATTTCGGCCTGCAGCTGCGGGCCAAGCAGAAGCTCAAGGGCTACTACGGCGACGTCACCGAAAAGCAGTTCAAGGCGACCTACAAAAAGGCCGCTGCGATGAAGGGCGACACCGGCCAGAACCTGATTGGCCTGCTCGAGCAGCGTCTGGACATGGTTGTGTACCGCGCCAAGTTCGCGCCGACCATTTTCGCCGCCCGCCAGATCGTGAGCCACGGCCACATCCGCGTGAACGGCGTGAAGTGCAACATCGCCAGCCGCAAGGTCTTGCCGGGCGACGTCGTCAGCCTGGGCTCCAAGGCCAAGGAAATGGCGCTGATCATCGAAGCGCAGAGCCTGCCGGAACGTGATATTCCCGACTACGTCGCGACTGACGGCACCGACAAGGTGACCTTCACCCGCGTGCCGAAGCTCGACGAAGTGCCCTATCCGGTCACGATGGAACCGAACCTGGTCGTCGAGTTCTACTCGCGCTAATCGGTTTTCACATACGAAACACCTGAAGGGCGGCCCTCCGGGGCCGCCCTTTTTGTATCTGGTTGATCTTAATCAGGTTTGGAACCGGACTCCGGGCCGTCCGTTGTGAAGGCACAATGACCAAGTTCCGTTTTGTAACCCCCCACCGCATCGGCAAATGGTACAACGACCTCCGTCTCGCACAGCGTTTCGCGAGTGCGATCGGCGCCGGATTTCTCGACCCACGAAGCGGCCGATTTGTCGCCTATCCTGGCACGCGCCTGGAAACGGCGTCCGCCTCTCAGCTTGAGAGGTAGTGGCGCCGGAAATCGGCCGCGAAGTCGGCGAACCGCCCTTCCCTGATCGCTTCCCGCATCCCTGACATCAACTGCTGATAGAAGCTGAGATTGTGCTCGGTCACGAGCATGGCGCCCAGGATCTCACCGGACTTCTGTAAATGGTGTAGGTAGGCTCGCGAGTATGTCGCGCAGGTCGGACAGGTGCAGCGTTCGTCGAGCGGTCCTGTGTCTTCCGCGTGCTTCGCGTTGCGTAGGTTGAGCGGCCCGGACCAGGTAAAGGCTTGGCCGTTACGGCCCGAACGCGTGGGCAGGACACAGTCGAACATGTCCACCCCGCGCTCCACGGCGCCGACCAGGTCATCCGGCTTGCCGACCCCCATGAGATATCGAGGCGCGTTCTCGGGCAGTTGCCCCGGAGCGAAGTCGAGCGTCGCGAACATGGCTTCCTGCCCCTCGCCCACCGCAAGCCCGCCGATGGCGTAGCCGTCAAAGCCGATGGCCTGGAGCGCCTCAGCACTTCGTTGCCGCAGTTCCTCGTCAAGCGCACCTTGCTGGATGCCGAAAAGCGCGGCGCCCGCAGCATGCTCCCCACCAGCGTCAAAAGCATCGCGGCTGCGCTGCGCCCAACGCATCGAGAGTTCCATCGAAGCGGCGATCTCATCGCGCGGACGCTCCGTCTTCGGACATTCGTCGAAGCACATGACGATATCGGATCCAAGCAAGCGCTGAATCTCCATCGACCGTTCGGGGCTCAGCATATGCTTTGAACCGTCGAGATGACTGCGAAACTCGACGCCTTCTTCGGTCAGCTTGCGCAAGTCCGACAGGCTCATGACCTGGTAACCACCGCTATCCGTCAGAATGGGCCGATGCCAATTCATGAACTTGTGCAACCCGCCGAGTTTGGCCACGCGCTCGGCCCCGGGCCGAAGCATGAGATGGTAGGTGTTGCCGAGGATCACGTCGGCCCCGGTCGCGCGGACGGCTTCGGGCTTCATCGCCTTGACCGTCGCCGCCGTGCCGACCGGCATGAACGCCGGTGTCCGGATCTCACCACGGCGCATTATGATACGCCCAGTACGAGCCTTTCCGTCGCGCGCCTCGACGGTGAATGCGAAACGCGAAGGTTCAGAAGCCATAGACGAGCGTGAAGCGAGAGAGGGTATCGGTCGAAACCGAATTGAGTGGAGGATTGCTGTTATAGTCGAGCGAATAGGACAGGCGGGTGCTTAACCGATTGCTGATCTTGGCATCGAGCCCCGTCACGAAGTTGAGGCTGGTGTTCGATGAATCCAAGAACACCGTAGCCTCGCCACCGCTCTCGGCGACGGCATTTGCATCGTGAGTCAGGCTGAGGCGGTCGTTGATCTTCCAGTTGAAATCTATACCGGCGAGCGCTGCGAGGCTGTCTTCGGCACCGCCGATGACATAGTCGGTGCGTCGATAGGCGGGGCCCGCCTTTACAGACAAGTTAACCGCTCCATTGGCCACCACACGATAGCCCAAGCCTCCCGAGAGCGCATAACGTCCGTAGTATCCCTGGAACTCGTCCCGCTCATACTGGGCCAGTCCATAAGCGAAGAGGCCATCGTTGATCTGGTACCGGGGTTCATAAGAGGCAAAATACTGCTCACGCGTCGTCGATCCATTCGACTGCTGATAGTCGGCGGTGCCACGCAGCCTGTGCGTCCAGTCCACGCCCTTGCGATCGAGAGTGACGGCAAGCGACAAGCCGAGGTTGTCCGTGTTGCCGGTCGAACGGAAGGCTCCGACCTCGCCCCGGCCTTTCCACATGTCCAACGGACCCGCCTTGCGGATCGCCGCCTGTTGCGCTTCCGCCTTGGTTGCACGGGCGGCCGCGAGCTGTTCCTTGTAGGCAGCCTCGATCACGTCGATCTCAGCCACGTCGTCTGGATTAGTCTGCTTTGCCAGGGCTATGACCGCGGACGCGGTCTGTTCATTGCCCGATGCTATCGCCGCATCGATCATGGCCCGAACGGACGGCGGCAATTCGGCCAGAGCCGGGGATGCAGCACAGACAAGAACTAGGGCAAGGGGAAGTGACGCACGCCTGCTCATGCCCTGCCTGCTAACGCCTCAATCGCGCAGCCGCTAGCCCACAAGGACAAAAGCGCGCGCCAGTTCGACGAAGCGCGGTCAGAAATCGTAGAGCAAGGTAAAGCGCGACAGCGTGTCGACGTCCTTCACGTTGTTGGGCAACGCGGTGTCGTACTCGAAGCTGTATGATAGGCGCGCCTTCAGCCCTTTGCCCACTCCACTCTCCAACCCGGTGTGCGAATAGAACGTCTGGTTTCCGGCCTGAATGTAGGCGCCCGTCGTTTCCGTGAACTTGAGATTGGTCGCGATCCGCCATTCGAAATCGGCCGCCACGTGAATCGCAAAGTGCGAGTTGCCACCTTCGGGAATGTAGTGGATCTCTCGCCAGGCCGGCCCCGCTTTCACTTCGACGCGCAAGTCGGGCCGTTCGAACGGCCGGTACCCCAACCCGCCCGACACCGAATATCTTGCTGAGAAACTCTGGATCGGATCTCGTTCGTATTGGGCGAGCGCGTAGATGAAAAGGTCGTCACCTATTTCGTAGCTGGGCTGATAGGCCAAGAAGTAGTTTTCGGTGGTCGTATCGCCATCGGTGCTCTCGAACTCGGCCCGCGCCGTCAGCTTATGGCGCCAGATGACACCCGTGCGGCGAAGGAGCAGCGAAGCGGTGAGACCGATCTCGTCGCTATTGCCGGTCGAGTGCTTCGCCCCGATCTCACCGCGGCCATCCCAGTGAGTAAAAAACCCGGACTCGGAAGTTTCCTGTCTCGCCTGGACCTTCTTCGCCTCCGCCGCGGAGGCGACCCTGGCCTTGCCCTGCTGCTCCATCAGGTCGAGCTCATCCTTGAGATCCGGATAAGCAGCGCGGACCATGTCGTAGACCGTCTTGGTCTTGGCCGGGTCACCGGTCGCTTCCGCAGCAGCGATCACCTTGACGACGGCTTCAGGGATTTCTGCACGCGCGGTTCCGCCGGCTGCCAGCAGGACCGCAGCGAGTGTGGCGTGAAAAAGGGTCCCCCTGCAGCCCATGCCCTCTCTGCTAAGCGGGACGACCGCCTGGGGACATCAGGCGGAACCCGAACCCGGCTAGCTGAAAATCAGTAGAGCGTGCCTCAACCGCGCAGGCGCCAGCCCGTCCGGAAGATGAAAGCGATGACGGCGATGCATAGCGTCACAAAGCCGAGGGTTGCCGTAAGGGCCAGTCCGATTGGGACGTCGGATGCGCCGGTAAAGGTCCAGCGCAAGCCGTTGATCAGGTAGAAGATCGGATTGAATTGCGCGACCGTACGCCACGGCTCGCTCAGCATCTCGATTGAGTAGAAGGTGCCGCCAAGGAACGTCAGGGGCGTCAAGATCAACATCGGCACGATCTGCAGTCGCTCGAACCCGTCGGCCCAGATCCCGAGAATGAAGCCAAACAAGGAAAAGGCCGCCGCGACCAGGATCACGTAACCAACAGCGTAGACAGGATGAGCGATCGTATAGTCGACGAAGAGCAGGGCCGTCAGCAGGATGATCCCCGCGATGATCAGCGATTTCATCGCGGCGGCGCCGACGAAGCCCAGAAGGGTCTCCGCCACCCCCACGGGTGCGCTGAGCAACTCGTAAATCGCCCCCGTGAAGCGCGGCATGTAAATGCCAAAGCTGGCGTTAGACGTGCTCTCGCTCAGCAGGGTGAGCATGAGCAACCCAGGGACAATGAACGCCCCGTAGGGCACTCCATTGATTTCCTTGATCTGGCTGCCCATCGCCGCGCCGAAGACGATGAAATAGAGCGAAGTGGTCAGGACCGGAGAGACGATCGAGCCGAAGGCCGTGCGGAAGAACCGCAGCAGCTCATTATGAAAGATCGCGAAGGCCCCCCGCGCGTTCATGCGGGCACCTCACCGCGCTCGACCAAGTCGACGAAAATATCCTCCAGACTGGATTCGCGCGTTTCGATACCTTCGAAGGCGATGCCCTGGGTTACCAACGCGCGGACCAGTTCGGCCACCTCGCGCTTACCCTTCCCGGTGCCGTCGCCGCCGCGGTAGACCAGCGTTCTACCTCCATTTTCGAGCGAGAGCGGATAGGCGGCGAGCGCGGGGGGAATGATATCGACTGCCTGAGACAGACTTACGCGCGCCTCTGTGCTCCCGAGCTTGGCCATGATCGCGGCCTTTTCGTCCACCAGCAGCAAGCGCCCCTTGTTGATGACCCCCACACGATCGGCCATTTCCTGGGCTTCCTCGATGTAGTGGGTTGTCAGAATGATGGTTGTGCCGCGGTCACGCAGGGTGCCGATCTGGCGCCACATATCGCGCCGCAGTTCGACATCGACACCGGCGGTTGGCTCGTCGAGGAAGAGGAGTTCCGGATCGTGACTCAAGGCCTTCGCGATCATCACGCGGCGCTTCATGCCGCCAGAGAGTTCGCGGATCTTTGCCGTGCGCTTGTCCCACAAGCTAAGCGAACGCAGAACCTCTTCGATGTGTGCGTCGTTCCGGGCCGATCCGAACAGGCCCTGGGAATATTGCACCGAGTGATCGACCTGGGCGAACATGTCGAAGGCCAGTTCCTGCGGCACCAGCCCGATGCGGCGCCGCACGTCGCGCCACTGGCGCATCGCATCCTTGCCGAACGCCTCGATGGTTCCGCTGCTCGGCCGAAGCAAGCCGCAGACGGCGCCGATCAGCGTGGTCTTGCCCGCGCCGTTGGGCCCGAGGAGCGCGAAGATTTCGCCCTTGCGGATCTGCAGGTCGACGCCCGCAAGCGCGGTGGTTCCGCCCTTGTAGGTCTTGGATAGGTTCCGGATATCGAGAATCGGGTTGTCCAAAGCCCGGCGAAGATGGCGCGCCGGTTACTTTTTACAACCCAGTCTTCCTATTCTTCACCGGGCAGTAGCAAGCTTGCATCGCCGTAGCTGTAAAACCGGTACGATTCCGCGATGGCGTGGGCATAGGCCGCTTGCATTCGTTCCAGCCCCATCAGGGCGCTGACCAGCATGAACAGCGTCGAGCGCGGCAAGTGGAAGTTTGTCATGAGACCGTCGATTGCGCGGAAGCGGTAGCCCGGCGTGATGAAGATAGAGGTGTCGCCTTCGAAAGGCTCTATCGTCCCGTCTTCCGACGCTGCGCTCTCGATCAGACGCAGGCTCGTCGTACCGACCGCGATCAAGCGCCCGCCCGCTCGACGCGTGGTGTTAAGACGTTCCGCGGTGGGGGCATCTATGCGTCCCCATTCCGCATGCATGGCATGGGCCTCGGTATCGTCAGCCTTTACGGGCAGAAAGGTGCCGGCACCGACATGGAGTGTCAGCGTCTCGCGCACCACTCCGGCCTCATCGAGTGCCGCCAGGAGCTCGGGGGTGAAGTGGAGCGCCGCGGTCGGCGCCGCTACCGCCCCGGCCTCGCGGGCAAAGATCGTCTGATAATCCTCGAGGTCTGCCTCGTCGGTCGGTCGCTTGCCTGCGATGTAGGGCGGGAGCGGCAGTTGCCCGGCTCGCTCCAGCAGGACTTCGACCGGTTCCGCGCCTCCGAAGGCCAAGGTCCAGCTACCGTCGGGGTGGCGCTCCTCGGCCGTCGCCGTCACTCCCGCGGCGAACTCCACGACATCGCCCTCGCGCAGCCTTTTGGCATTGCGGATGAAAGCTTGCCAGCGTCGCAGGTCGAGGCGTTTGTGCAGCGTTGCGCCGATCCGGGCTTCTCCTCTTCGGCCTTCAAGTTGCGCCGGGATGACCCGCGTGTCGTTGAAGACGAGTACATCGCCCGCGCGTAGCAGGCCCGGAAGATCGCGCACGGCCAGGTTGCCGAGCTCGCCTTTTCCAGGGATGAGCAGCAATCGCGCGGCGTCACGCGGCCGAGCCGGACGCAAAGCGATCCGCTCCGGGGGAAGCTCGAAATCGAACAGGTCAACACGCATGCCGGGCGCCCTAACCGGGCCACCGTGGAGCGTCGAGACTTAGTTCGACGCCGGGTTGCGCAGATCGATCTGGTTCAAGTCTGGGGCCAGCGGTTCGACTTGCGGCGCCGGAGCATACTTCGGGGGCTTGTTGTCGGCCGCAATCGACGCCTGGACGATGTATGTGGGATGCTCGGGCGGCTCGCCACGCTCGATCGCGTCAACCGCGTCCATCCCGGCGATCACACGGCCGAAGTTGGTGTAGTTCTTGTCGAGCGAAAAGCGCGGATAGAACACGATGAAGAACTGGCTGTTGGCGCTGTCCTTATCCTGAGCACGCGCCATTGATACGGTTCCGCGGACATGCGGCAACCGGTTGAATTCGGCCGATAGGTTCGGAAGGTCGGAACCGCCCTGGCCCGTTCCCGTGGGATCGCCGGTCTGCGCCATGAAGCCGTCGATCACGCGGTGGAAGATGATTCCATCGTAGAAGCCCTGGCGCGTCAGTTGCTTGATGCGCTCGACGTGATGGGGTGCCCACTGCGGCATCAAGCGGATCGCCACGCGCTGGTTGTTCGACAGGTCCAGATAGAGGATGTTCTCCTTATCCACCGACTGGTCGAGGTTCACCGTCAGCGGAATCGCCTGGACAGGAGCCGGCGCGGCGGGCGCGGCTGCATCCTGGGCAAACACTGGAACGGAAGTGGAGGCCGCCATGAAAGCGAGCGCCGCGGCAAGAAGGCGATTTGTCATTGGGTCCGACAATTCCTGAAGATTGGGCAGCGTCTAGCCATAAGCCGCTGACAGTTCAATGAACGGCTGGGGTCTACAGCCTAAATCTCACCCCTGCGGCCGAGCTTCGCGACCCGCGCATTGACCAGCTCGCGCACCGGGGGGCTGACGAACGGGGCGATGTCCCCGCCGAACAGCGCGATTTCCTTGACCAGCCTGGACGCGATCGGCTGCAGCGACACATCGGCCATCAGGAAGACGGTCTCGATCCGGTCGTTGAGCTGCTGGTTCATACCGGCCATCTGGTACTCGTACTCGAAGTCCGCGACCGCCCGCAGGCCGCGGATGATCAGGTCCGCCTCTTCTTTCTCGGCGAACTTCATCAGCAAGGCGTTGAAGCCCTTGACCTCAACATTGGCGAGGCCCTGCCCCGCCACTTCGGCCCGGACCATCTCGATCCGTTCCTCGGGCGTGAACATCGGGTCCTTGCTCGGATTGGTGGTGACGCCGATGATCAGCCTGTCGACCAGCTTGGCGCCGCGGCGGATAATGTCCGTGTGGCCGAGCGTAACCGGATCGAACGTCCCGGGATAAAGTCCGACTCGGCTGCTCAACGATCGCGCTCCACCACGAAGCGGGCCAGTTCGCGCAGCAAATCGGCTTCCTGGCCATGGCTGGCAAGATGGCCCACGGCCTGCTCGCTCAGCGCCTTGGCCTGGTGGCGGGCTTGCTCCGCTCCCATCAACGAAACGAACGTCGCCTTGCCCTGTCCTTCATCCTTGCGCAGTGTCTTGCCGGCCTTGGCCTCGTCACCTTCGTGGTCGAGCAAGTCGTCTGCGATCTGGAAGGCCAAGCCAATGTCGCGGGCATAAGCGCGAAGGTATCCCCTGCCCTCCTCCGGAACTTTGCCGAGAATCGCCCCCATCTCAACCGCCGCGCTCAGCAAGGCGCCGGTCTTGAGCTGTTGCAGTCGGGTGACCGTGCGCAAATCGAAATCGGCGCCTTCGGCCAGCATGTCCATCATCTGTCCGCCCGCCATGCCGTTGTGCCCGCTGGCAGCGGCGAGAGCGTGGACCAGCTCGGCCCTGGTGAAGGGATCATTGCTGGTGACCGGATCGCCGAGGATCTCGAACGCGAGAGCATGGAGGGCGTCACCGGCTAGCACCGCCGTCGCCACGTCGTAGGCCTTGTGCACCGTGGGCTTGCCGTGGCGCACATCGTCGTTGTCCATGCAGGGCAAATCGTCGTGGACCAACGAGTAAGCGTGAATTGCCTCGATCGCACAACCCGCGCGCACGGCGGCCGTCCTCGAGACGCCGTACATCCCTGCCGTCGTTATCAGCAGGAAAGGCCGCACGCGCTTACCGCCGCCAATCACAGCATAGCGCATTGCCTCGACCAGTCGGGCGCGACTGTCCTCGGGCGTCGGGAGCAAGCCGTCGAACGCCCCGTCGACGTCCGCCTGAACACGCTCGAGCTCCTGTTTGAGCAAGCTGTCTGCGAGAACCAGTCCCATGGTCCGCTCCGCCTCAACCGGCGTCGAAGGGCACGGTCCCGGTGGCCTTGCCGTCCGGACCCGCCACGATCTTCTCGATCCGCGCCTGAGCTGCGTCGAGCCGTGCCTGGCAATGTCGGCGCAACTGCTCTCCGCGCTCGTAGAGGCTGATCGATTCTTCGAGCGGGACATCGCCCGTCTCAAGCCTGCGCACGACGTCTTCGAGCGCACGCAACGCTTCTTCGAAGCTCATTGCGCCGATTTCGGGTCCCTGCTCCTCCATGCTTCGTGGTTTGGCGGTGATAGGGCCGGGGGTCAAGCGCACTGCCAACAGGTCTGAACGGGATTGCACTCTCCGCACCAGAGTCGGTCTAGCGCGACTCTCCCGCGCTCGCTAAGGGCGGCAACCATGTCTCAGATCACCCCCGAAATCGTCGAACAGCATGGCCTCAACTCCGAAGAGTACGAGCACGTCCTGAAGGCATTGGGCCGCGAGCCCAACCTGGTCGAGCTCGGAATCTTCTCTGTCATGTGGAGCGAGCACTGCTCCTACAAGAGCTCGCGCTTCCACTTGAAGAAGCTCCCGACCTCCGCGCCGTGGGTGATATGCGGTCCAGGCGAGAACGCCGGCATCATCGATATCGGCGATGGCCAGGCGGCGATCTTCAAGATGGAGAGCCACAACCACCCGAGCTATATCGAGCCCTACCAGGGCGCCGCGACGGGTGTCGGCGGGATCCTGCGCGACGTGTTCACCATGGGCGCCCGCCCGGTCGCCAACTTGAACGCGTTGCGTTTCGGGCGCCCGGATCACCCGAAGATGAAGCATCTCGTCCAGGGCGTGGTCGCGGGCATTGGCGGATATGGCAACTGCGTCGGTGTGCCGACCGTCGGTGGAGAGACCAACTTCCACTCGGCCTATGACGGCAACATCCTGGTCAACGCGATGACGGTGGGCGTCGCCGATACCGATAAGATTTTCTATTCGGCCGCGACCGGCGTCGGCAATCCGATCGTCTATGTCGGTTCAAAGACCGGCCGTGACGGCATCCACGGCGCGACCATGGCCAGCGCGGACTTCGGGGAAGACTCGGATGCCAAGCGCCCAACCGTGCAGGTGGGCGATCCCTTCACCGAGAAACTGTTGATCGAGGCCTGCCTCGAACTCATGGCGACCGATGCGATCGTCGCCATCCAGGACATGGGCGCTGCCGGACTCACCTCCTCGTCGGTCGAGATGGCCAGTAAGGGCGGCGCGGGCATCCGGCTCGACATGAACAAGGTGCCCTGCCGCGAAACCGGCATGACGCCCTACGAGATGATGTTGAGCGAGAGCCAGGAGCGCATGCTCATGGTACTCAAGCCGGGCCGCGAAGCCGAGGCCGAGGCGATCTTCCATAAGTGGGAGCTCGACTTCGCGGTGATCGGCGAGGTGACCGACACCGGCCACATGGTGCTCGAGTGGAATGGCGAGGTCGTGTGCGACATACCGCTCGCTCCGCTCGCCGACGAAGCTCCGCTCTACGAACGGCCCTACGTTAGCGCCGAGGAATACAAGGCCTGGGCCAAGGTGAAGCCGCTTGGCGACGTTCCGGAAAGCACCGACATCGGCGCGGACCTGCTCAAGCTCATGGCCTGCCCCGACCTCGCCAGCCGGCGCTGGATTTACGAACAGTACGATAGCCAGGTAGGTGCCGACACGCTGCAGAAGTCAGGCGGCGATGCGGCGGTCGTGCGTGTGCACGACACGAAGAAGGCGCTCGCGATCAGCACCGATTGCACTCCGCGCTATTGCTATGCCGATCCTTACGAAGGCGGTAAGCAGGCGGTGGCGGAGACCTATCGCAACATTTCAGCCGTCGGCGGCAAGCCGCTGGCGATCACCAACTGCCTGAATTTCGCCAACCCGCAGCGTCCGGAGATCATGGCTCAGATCGTCGGTTGCCTCGAAGGTATGGCCGCAGCCTGCCAGGTGCTCGATTATCCGATCGTGAGCGGCAACGTCTCGCTCTACAACGAGAGCAAGGCAACGGGCGGCGGTAGCGCCATCTTGCCGACTCCTGCGATTGGTGGCGTGGGGCTGCTGGCCGATTACGACAAGTCGGCAACCATCGCCTTCAAGGCCGAAGGCGAGTCCATCTACCTCATGGGCCGGGAATTCTGGGCTGCTCCGAATCCCGTGCGCGGCCATCTCGGACAATCGCTGTGGCTGCGTGAGATCCACGGCCGCGAGGACGGCGATGCTCCGCCGGTCGATCTGACGCTGGAGAAGAACTCGGGCGAGTTCATCCGTGAATTGATCGAGGCCGGATTAGTCAGCGCGGTGCACGACATTTCCGATGGCGGCATTGCCGTGGCCCTCGCCGAGATGGCGCTGGCCGGAGGCTTTGGTGCCGAAGTCGAAGCGCACCCTGACTATTCACCCACCGCCTGGTGGTTTGGCGAGGATCAAGGGCGGTATCTCCTCACCGTGCCTGACGTGACCGCTTTCCAGGAACAGCTCGCCAAGGGCACCCGCGATGCGGATACCGCTTCCTCGGGGGTTCGCCACATCGGCACGGTGACCGGCGACAGCCTGTTTGGCGTGCCGCTGGCGAAATTGCGCGACGCGAACGAGAGTTTCTTCCGGGAGTGGATGGAGCAGTGAACGCTGCCCCTCCCCTCGCGGGGAGGCCTCAGCCCATTACCCAGTCGCGTTCGTGGATATCCAGGAGCTTAAGAAGGCTCGTCAGGTCGCCGCGGTCGATCCAGCCATTGGCGGCTTCGCGGGCCTTGGGCTTGGCGTGATAGGCCACGCCGTAGGTCGCCGCTTCAAGCATCGGGATGTCGTTGGCGCCGTCGCCCGTGGCCAGGCTGACCGCGCTGGCGCCAAGTAGCGACATCTCCTCCTGCAGAACGCGTGCCTTCACCGACGAGTCGGTGATCCCGCCAACCAGTTGCCCGGACAGCCTGTCCTGCGACACCGCCAGACGGTTCGCGACCACGCGTTCGAATCCGAGGTCTTCGGCCACCGGATCAGCGAAGTGATGAAACCCGCCCGTCACGAGAACTGTCCGGCAACCATGGTGCTTGAGCGTCGCCACCAATGTCCGTGCGCCGGGCATGGGGACGATCCGTTCAACCAGACACCTGGAAATCGCCGATTCTTCCAGCCCAGAAAGCAATCCGACCCGCTCGCGTAGCGCGCTCTCGAAATCGAGTTCGCCTTGCATCGCCCGCTCGGTGATAGCGGCGATCTTTTCCTTGATGCCGGCGAAGTCGGCCAGTTCATCGATGCATTCCTGGCCGATCATGGTCGAATCCATGTCGGACACGAAGAGATGTGGGATACGGAACTCGTCGCGGGCGATCACGGCATCGGACTTCGGGAAGTGAGCATCGAGCACGCTGCGCAGGCCGGTCGCATCATTGCCAGGCAGCATCAATTCCAGCACGTCGCTGCAAGCATCAAGCATGCGCGCCTCTGCCAAGGCTTGCCCCTGAGTCGCCAATGCAGCGGTGGCTGCATCGAGGCTTGCTTCAAGGGTGGCGTGGTCTGCTATCAGCCTCGCGATGAGCAACGGGCAATCTCCGGTTAGAAAAGCGGTCGCGCTCATTGCAGGGCCGACCGCCAGCGGCAAGAGCGATCTGGCGGTGGAGCTGGCGCTCGATCTCGAGAAACGGGGCAATCGCGCCGTCGTGATCAATGCCGACAGCGCGCAAGTTTATCGTGACC
Source organism: Croceibacterium selenioxidans (assembly GCF_018599195.1). Lineage (GTDB taxonomy): Bacteria > Pseudomonadota > Alphaproteobacteria > Sphingomonadales > Sphingomonadaceae > Croceibacterium_A > Croceibacterium_A selenioxidans. The sequence goes on from NZ_JAHFVK010000001.1 coordinate 1,180,153, forward strand.
TCCGTGTCCTGAGTGCCCGCCCCTCCCCCGAAGAGATGCGCGGTGTCGAGCACCGACTGTTCGGAACCAGGGAGGGAACCGAGCCCTGTTCGGCGGCGGACTGGGCCCACGATGCGAAACGCGAAATAGAGGCGGCCCACGGGGTGGGAGCCTTGCCGATCCTCGTCGGAGGCACTGGTCTCTATATCCGTACCCTGCTGGACGGCATCGCGCCGGTTCCGCCAATCGACCCGGCGGTGCGCGAAGCCGTCCGGTCCCTTCCTGTCGGCGAGGCCTATGGGGCGCTGCAGCAGGAAGATCCCGAACGCGCCGCAGTCCTCAATCCCGGCGACACCACGCGCATTGCCCGCGCGTTGGAGGTTGTCCGCTCGACTGGACGGCCTCTTTTGCACTGGCAGACCCGGCGCGAGGGCGGCATCGCTGCGGCGATCGAGCTCTTTCCCCTGATCCTGCTGCCGGAACGGGAGCGCTTGTACGAGCGCTGCGACCAGCGGTTCACCCGCATGCTCGAAAACGGAGCGATCGAAGAGGTCGAGGCGCTTCTCGCCCGCTCCCTCCATCCCCTGAGCCCGGTCATGCGGGCTATCGGGGTGCCCGAGATCGCGGGGTATTTGCGCAGGGAACACTCGCTGGACGAAGCCATCGCGCAGGGGCGTCAGGCGACGCGCAACTACGCGAAACGCCAATACACCTGGTTCCGCAACCAGCCTCCGGAAGATTGGCGAAGGGTGGCGAATGAAAATTCCCCCACTCCGCCCTTGTTTGAAATATTATTCCGATATTTGGGGTTGACATGACATTTCATGTCCCTTAGCAGCCCCTCTCGAAGAGGATCGTATCCTCACCAATCTCGAGAGGAGCGGCCCGGCGCGAGGCAATCGCGCCGGGTCCGTTTTTTGAGGAAGGCCGATAGGCGGCCAATGGAAGGAAGTTACCGTGTCCGAAGAACGCAGCGGCGCTGCGATATTGATCGAAAGCCTGGTCCGTCAGGGCGTCGAATTCGTGTTCGGCTACCCGGGCGGCGCCGTCCTGCCGATCTATGACGAGCTATTCTCCGACAACCGCATTCGCCACATTCTCGTGCGGCATGAAGCCGGAGCAGCGCATGCGGCCGAGGGCTATGCCCGTTCGACGGGTAAGCCGGGCGTCGTACTCGTCACCTCGGGTCCGGGCGCGACCAACGCAATCACCGGCATCGCCGACGCGTTCATGGATTCGATCCCCCTGGTCGTCATCACCGGACAGGTCGCCACCAACCTGATCGGCACCGACGCGTTCCAGGAGGCCGACACCATCGGCCTCACGCGCCACTGCACCAAGCACAACTACCTGGTTAAGGATCCGTCGGAACTCGCCGCGACGATCGACGAGGCGTTTGAGATCGCCACCACCGGCCGTCCCGGCCCGGTCGTGATCGACATCCCCAAAAACGTCCAGGTCGCCACCGCCACGCTCAGCGACGCGCCGCCGCAGCGCCCGAAGCGCTATTCGCCGCGCACCGTTGCCGCGGCAGACGAGATCGCCGAGGCCATCGAACTGATCGCGAAGGCGGAACGCCCCGTACTCTATACCGGCGGCGGCGTGATCAATTCCGGTCCGCGCGCCACCCAGCTGCTGCGCGAGTTCCAGAAGCTCACCGGCGCGCCGGTCACGTCGACCCTGATGGGTCTCGGCGCCTTCCCGGCCGATCACGCAGACTGGCTCGGCATGCTCGGGATGCATGGCACTTACGAAGCCAACCTGGCGATGAACGAGTGCGACGTGATGGTGAACATCGGCGCCCGCTTCGATGACCGAGTCACCGGACGGCTCGACGCGTTTTCGCCGGGCTCGAAGAAGATCCACATCGACATCGACCGCGCCTCGATCAACAAGGTGATCCCGGTCGACCTCGGCATTGTCGGCGATTGCGCGACGGTGCTGGAGCAACTCATCACCGCCTGGGGCAATCGCAAGTCGCGAGACCTCGGCGAATGGAAGGCGCGCATCGACGGCTGGCGTGGCCGCGACAGCCTCGCCTATCCCAAGCGCGTCGACGAGATCATGCCGCAGCATGCCATCGAGCGGCTGTTCGCCCTCACCCGCGACAAGGATCCGATCATCACCACCGAGGTCGGCCAGCACCAGATGTGGGCAGCACAGTACTTCGGTTTCTTCGGACCGAACAAGTGGCTGACCAGCGGCGGCCTCGGCACGATGGGTTATGGCCTGCCGGCGGCGATCGGCGCGCAGCTCGGTAATCCAGACTCGCTGGTGATCGACATCGCGGGCGAAGCTTCGATCCAGATGAACATCCAGGAGCTCGGCACCGCCAGCCAGTTCCGGCTGCCGGTCAAGGTGTTCATCCTCAACAATGAGTACATGGGCATGGTCCGCCAGTGGCAGGAACTGACGTACGAAAGTCGCTATTCGAACTCGTATTCGGACAGCCTGCCCGACTTCGTGAAGCTCGCCGAAAGCTACGGCTGGAAGGGCATTCGCATTACGCAGGAGAGCGAGCTCGACGAAGGCATCAAGGCCATGATGGCCCACGATGGTCCGGTCATGGTCGACTGCCAGGTGTCGAAGGGGGCCAACTGCTTCCCGATGATCCCGAGCGGTGCGGCCCACACTGAAATGCTGCTCTATGGCGACATGGTCGCCGGCACGATGGACGATGAAGCGAAGGCGCTCGTTTGATGCGCTTCGACAAGCTCAGCATGATCGGCTTCAGCCGCGCCAACCCAATCCCGTTCGTCCTAAGCCTGTCGAAGGACGCGTCCGAGAGAGACGAATGAAAATCCACCACCGCGATACCGAGCGTCACGTCCTCACCATCACCGTCGATAACGAGGCCGGCATCCTGGCCAAGATCGCCGGGCTGTTCACCGCGCGCGGCTACAATATCGACAGTCTGACCGTGGCCGACATCAGCGAAGACCACGCGCTCAGCCGCATCACCATCGTCACCAACGGTCCGCCGCCGGTGATCGACCAGATCACCGCCCAGCTTGAGCGCCTGGTGCCCGTCCACAAGGTCGTCGACCTGACTGAATCTGGCGCCCACGTGGAACGCGAGCTGGCGCTGGTGAAGGTCGCCGGCAAGGGAGACAACCGCGTCGAGGCGCTGCGCCTTGCCGACGTGTTCCGCGCCAAGGTGGTCGACACCACGACCTCGAGCTTCATCTTCGAGCTGACCGGCGATCCGAGCAAGATCGACACGTTCGTTTCGCTTATGCGCGAGCTCGGCCTGGTCGAGGTCGGCCGCACCGGCATTGTGGGCATGATGCGGGGTGCCGAAGGCGCTTGAGCCGGCCGTAGAAAATTTCCGTCGCTCCCGCGTCAGTGGGAGCCTATCCGCCGTCCCATCGGACGCATCGCTTATTTGGCCCCGCGTATGCCGGGGTGACGAGGGAACGAAAATGAAGGTTTATTACGACGCCGACGCCGACCTGAACCTGGTCACGGACAAGAAGATCGCCATCATCGGTTATGGCAGCCAGGGCCACGCCCACGCGCAGAACCTGCGCGACAGCGGCGTTAAGGAAGTCGCCATCGCGCTCCGCCCGGGTTCGGCCACGGCGAAGAAGGCCGAAGCTGCCGGCTTCAAGGTGCTGACCAACCAGGAAGCCGCTGGCTGGGCCGACATCCTCATGATCCTCGCCCCTGACGAGCACCAGGCGGCGATCTGGGAGAACGATCTCAAGGGCAACATGAAGAAGGGCGCGGCTCTCGCCTTCGCCCACGGCCTCAACATCCACTTCGGCCTGATCGAGGCGCCGGAAGACATCGACGTGATCATGATCGCGCCGAAGGGGCCGGGCCACACCGTGCGCGGCGAATACAAGAAGGGCGGCGGTGTGCCTTGCCTTATCGCGGTTCACCAGGACGCCAGCGGCAATGCGCATGACATCGCCCTCGCCTATGCCTCGGGCGTCGGTGGCGGCCGCTCGGGCGTGATCGAGACCAACTTCAAGGAAGAGTGCGAGACCGACCTGTTCGGCGAGCAGGCCGTTCTGTGCGGCGGCATCACCCATCTGATCCAGGCCGGGTTCGAAACCCTGGTCGAAGCCGGCTACGCGCCGGAGATGGCCTACTTCGAGTGCCTCCACGAAACCAAGTTGATCGTCGACCTGCTCTATGAGGGCGGCATTGCCAACATGCGCTACTCGATCTCGAACACCGCCGAATACGGCGACATCACCACCGGCCCGCGCATCATCACCGATGAGACCAAGGCCGAAATGAAGCGCGTTCTGGCCGACATTACCTCGGGCCGCTTCGTGAAGAACTTCGTGCTCGATAATCGCGCCGGTCAGCCCGAGCTCAAGGCCGCCCGCAAGGCTGCTGCGGCTCACCCGATCGAGAAGACCGGTGCCCAGCTGCGCGCGATGATGCCCTGGATCGGCGCCAACAAGCTGGTCGACCAAGAAAAGAACTAAGTATCGAAAACCCTCCCTGTCGGCGTAGCCGATGGGGAGGTGGCAGGCACCCTAGGTGACTGACGGAGGGGCAAGCGGCGCATCGCTCGCCCCTCCCCCATGCTTCGCCTGGTCTCCCTCCCCATCGCCTTGCGACAGGGAAGATTTTCCCAATCTACTGCAGTCCCAGAAACTCGAACGGCTTGCTCTCCTTGAACTCAGCCGTCGCGTTACCCGAAAAGGTGTGATCCTGGTTCGGTCCGAGGTCGAGCGTCTTCACCCGGCCGGTTGCTTCCGAAAAGTCTATCCCCTTCAAGTCGACCCAGAACGTGTTCGGCGTCAACGCGGACTCGAAGAAGTAGAGCTTGCGTTTGTGGTCGAACACCGTCCGCCAGCGCGTGGAGGAGATGTTTGGCTCCTCCGGGGTGGTCAAGCCATAGGGCACCGACGTGTTGCGAATGACGCTGAACACGCTCGCCAGCGCACGGTTCGGGTCTTCGTCCTTCGGAATGGCGTTCACATAGAACGAGGCCCGGGCGAACCGATCCGCCGCCCGGTTGGTCCCCGGAAGCATTACCGTTCCGCCGATCGTCTCCCAGTAGCGGTTGATCGCGAGTTGATCGTCGAACGTCGGGGAATTGGTCATCACCTGATACTGCCGGCCGTGATGAATGACCTGCTTGCCGTCGATGTATTCGACAATAGCGCTGTCGCCAGAGGCGTCGGATAGCGACAGGTGAACCGTCGTCAGCCGCTCCTCGCCGGGAATGTTGTCGGTGACGATGGTAAACGGCTCCTTCTCCAACGCCGCGACGGCTTCGGCAACACTGGCGAAGTTGTCGAGCGCGTACTGAGCCCAGGCGGCGATGGTGAGTCCGGGTTTGCCCGTGCCATCGAAGTGGGGATATTCGGATTCGACCAGCCATAGGAGGTTGGCCTCCAGCCCGGCCTCGTTGACGCCGTCGGTGGTCGAGACATCGTAGCCGCTGACGATCACGCTGCCGTATTTCGCCTTCCAGCGGATCGAATTGGGGCCAGCCTGGCCGCTCCGCTCAATTCCGCGAGGGAGGATCCACAAGTTGCTGAGGATGTCGCTCTTCCAGTCCATCGACCGGGCCGTGATCACGATGTCGTTGGCGCCGTGATAGACAATCCGCGTACAGGCCGCGGCCGGAATAGCGGATGACAGGAGGAGGGTGGAAATAAGGCCCGCCTCGAACAAATGGCTCGAAAACTGAGTCAGACCCATGAATTATCCCGTGCGAGCGCTTCCCGTGCGAGCAAAGCGCGTGATCCCCATCGAAGCCTTAAGCCTTGACCCCCCGACTGGTTCCGCGCCGGAACCCGAGCGCGCCGCCGCGGTTGGATGGTTCCGACATACGAGGGTGCTTCATGAGATCATTGCTTGCGATAAGCCTGCTGACCGCGCTTGCGGGCTGCCAGGGGGAGAAGGCTCCGTCCGAAGCCCTAGCCACCGCGGGGGCAACGTCGGCCCCGACGGCCTCGACCGATACCCCTTCTCCGATGGTGTCTCCCGTCGACGCGAGGCCAAACATCGAACCCGAGGAGGACAAGTGCGGTGCCGGAAAGCTCGATCGCTGGTTGAATGTCCTGCCGACCGACACGGTCAAAGCAGAGATCGTCAAGGCAGTGGGTGAGCGGGTGATCCGATACTACGGGCCGGGCGATGCTCTTACGATGGATTTCAGCGAGGAACGGCTGAACGCCGAACTTGGCGAAGACGGGCGGATCAAGCACTTTCACTGCGGCTAGGTGTCTTCTCTCGAGGAGCGTCCGTTACGCTTCGGTTCCCGGTGGACATTGCGAAGCAGTCGCGTCAGATTGCGCGCAAACAACCCCCGGGGAGACTCTTCATGCGTAAACTGACACTTACCCTCGCCGCCGCCGGCGTCGCGGCGCTGACCATTGGCACCTTGCAGGCCCAGGGTGGCGCGATGCAGCCGCCTGGAAAGATGGATCCGAGCCTGGTTCAGGCCGGAACTTATGCGGCCGACCCCAACCACTCGCTGGTGGGTTGGCGTGTCAACCACCTCGGATTCAACGATTATTTCGGTATTTTCGGATCGGTCTCCGGCACATTGTCGATCGATCCGGCGGCCCTGCAGAATGCCAAGGTCGACGTAACGATTCCGGTTGCGCAGGTGACCACCGCCAGCGCGGGTCTGACCCAGCACCTGCTCAAGCCGGCTGGCGATAATGGCAAAGCCGATTTCTTCGGTGCGGCGCCGGCGCCGGCGCGCTTCGTATCGACCAAGGTCGAAGTGAATGGCACCGACGCCAAGATTACCGGTGACCTGACCCTCAACGGCGTAACCAAGCCCGTCGTGCTCGACGCCAAGTTTACCGGTGCCGGCAACGCGATGATGCCGCCGAACAAGCTGACTGTCGGCTTCGAAGGCGAAACCACGATCAAGCGCTCCGACTTCGGTGTCTCGTACGGTATTCCGATCGTGTCGGACGAAGTCGAACTCGACATCACTGTCGCCTTCGAAAAGCAGTAGGCCTTCGCAGATACTTCGGCGGGTTCGGGCGGGCGGCAGGCGCCTTTCCCGGATCTGCCGGAGGACTGAGGGTGGACATTTGGTAACCATTCGCGCATAGGCTCGCCACGATGAAACGTCGCGAGCTCCTTTCGCTGCTTCGACTTACGCGCCCTTAGGCGCGTCTTTGGCCTGCGCGTCTAGCGCGGGCACACGCCTAAGGGTTTTTCGAACCACCAATGGTCGAAACGGCGCCGCGGCTCTTGCCCAGCGGCGTTCACGCGATAAGGCACGAACATGAGCATGCTTAAGGAACCGGGCCGGAAATACAGGCCCTTCCCCCCCATCAACCTGCCGGACCGGCAATGGCCGAACCGTACCATCACGCACCCGCCGCGCTGGCTCTCGACAGACTTGCGAGACGGCAACCAGGCGATCGTCGACCCGATGGACGCGGTGAAGAAGAACCGCTTCTTCGACCTTCTGGTCCAGGTCGGGGTGAAGGAAATCGAGATCGGCTTCCCCGCTGCCGGACAGACCGAATTTGATTTCATCCAGGAACTGGTCCGTTCGGGCCGCGTCCCTGACGACGTGACCGTCCAGGTCCTGACCCAGGCCCGTGAGGACCTGATCAAGCGCTCGTTCGAAAGCCTCGAGGGCGCACGCACGGCAATCGTCCACGTCTACAATGCCGTGAGCCCCGCCTGGCGCGAGATCGTCTTCCGCATGAGTCGGGACGAGGTGAAGCAGATCGCTATCAACGCCGCCAAACTGCTGCGCGACGAAGCGGCCAAGCGTCCCAACACCGACTGGCACTTCGAATACTCGCCGGAGACCTTTTCGACTGCCGAAATCGATTTCAGCCTCGAGGTCTGCGAGGCGGTAATGGACGTGCTGCAGCCGACCAGCGAACGTCCGCTCATCCTCAACCTGCCGGCAACGGTCGAAGCGGCGACACCCAACATCTACGCCGACCAGATCGAATACTTCTGCCGCAACCTGCCCAATCGCCAAGCGGCGGCGATCAGTCTGCACACCCACAACGACCGCGGCACCGGTGTCGCCGCGGCCGAACTCGGCCTGATGGCGGGCGCCGACCGCGTCGAAGGCTGCCTGTTCGGCAATGGCGAGCGCACCGGCAACTGCTGCCTGGTGACGGTCGGGCTCAACATGTACACGCAGGGCATCGACCCAGGGTTGGACTTCTCGAACATCGACGAGATCATCGAGACTGTCGAATACTGCAACCAACTCCCCGTCCACCCGCGCCATCCCTATGGCGGCGAACTGGTCTTCACGGCCTTTTCCGGCAGCCACCAGGACGCGATCAAGAAGGGCTTCGAAGCGCAGGACCAGCGCAACGACGAACTTTGGCGGGTGCCCTACCTGCCGATCGATCCGGCTGATCTGGGCCGCAATTACGAGGCGGTCATCCGGGTGAATTCGCAGTCGGGCAAAGGCGGCTTTGCCTGGGTGCTGGAGCAGGGCCAGGGGCTGAAGCTGCCCAAGCGCCTGCAGGTCGATTTCTCGCGCCACGTTCAGCGCATGGCCGACGAGTTGGGGCGAGAGCTCAACTCGGACGATATCTGGGCGAGCTTCCAGGACGCCTATTTCCTCACCGATCAAGGCGCGACGTTTGAACTCGTCGACTACGAAGAATCTCGCGGGCATGACGGAACGCGTCTGTTCAGCGGCACGATCACCGTCGCCGGCAAAAAGCAAAGCGTCAGCGGTCGCGGCAAGGGGCTGGTCTCATCGGTCCTCGCAACGCTGCAGCAAACCTTTGGGCTCAACATCGAGGTGCTCGACTACACCGAACATGCGCTCGGTAAGGGTACCGATGCGCGGGCTGCAGCCTATCTCGAGTGCGCGCTTCCCAACGGCAACGTAGTTTGGGGCGTCGGTATCGACCAAGACGTGGCGACGGCAAGCGTTAGGGCCATTCTCAGCGCGGCCAACGCCGCTGTCGCCGCCGAGGCCTAGACCGGAACCAACGGAACGTGATGGTCCGGCAAGTGGTGAATGGCGATCGCGTCGCCGGGACGGACTTGGCCGCCCCCCAACACGATCGCCATGACCCCGGCCTTGCGCACCAGCGCACCGTCCGTCGCCCGCCCGAGGACGGCGGCCATGGCGCCGGGCGCGATGTTGTCGTCGATCTGGCGGCAAGGATTCCGCAAGCCCGTGAGTTCGATGATCGCCTGCCCGCCCAGGAGCAACTGGGTGCCTGTCGATAGGGACAGCAGATCGATGCCGGTCGTGGTGACGTTCTCGCCCAACATGCCCGCGGTCACCTCGAACCCGCTCGCGGTCAGTTCGCTGAACAATTCGGCATGGATGAGATGAACCTGGCGCAGATTCGGCGCGCCGGGCGTCGAACGGATTCGCGAGCGATGCTGCACCGTCGTTCCGCAGTGAGCATCTCCGGCAACCCCCAAACCCGGCAACAAGGTAATGGACATGCTTGACCGCTTGGCGAAGCGATGCTCGGAATCTCGGGCAACCGCGATTATCCGCGACATCGTTTCCTAAGCCTCCGCAACCACCAGGGCACTTCCCGACCATAATTCTTCAGCCAGAGTATCCAGCGCGGTGAAATCGGGCCAGCTCTGCACCGGATCGAGCCGATTAAGTCGTACCGCCGGCCGCCTGTCCTGAAGCAATCGCCGCCGGAGCGCTCGCTGAAGTAGGTCGATCCGCATCAACGCCTGGCTTCGTGCCGTCTCCGGAGAACGGGGCCGCAATCGGGACCAATCCGCCTCGATCTGGCCGACGCGATCCATGACCATCGAATTGTAGCTGCGATGCGGCCCGCGATGGAGCGGCAACCCGAGGCGCAAAGCGGATTCATGCGTTGCCGGAAGGAGCAATCCGTTCCGCCGAAAATCATCGAAGGAGGGCCGTATCCGGCCAATGGCATCGAAGAACCTCTCGAAAGTGCGACGTGACAGGAGTTGACAGGGGAGCAGATGGTGTCGCTGCATGCCTGATGCATAGCCTGGATGGCCCCGGCGATTGACTGCCCTGAATGGCAGGCGATGGCGAAGCATCGTTCCCTCCTCTCACTGTTTTTTGCGTTGGTAGATTGGTTAGCTTTTCTCCACGTTAACAAGGCGATGATCAGGGGAAGGCGTGAGGCGCAAGACGTCGCCATCGGGCCCGGTAACCGTTTGCGGCTGTGTTAGACGACCATGCTCCACCAGCCAGTGGGCCAAACGCAGTGCGGCTTTGGGCTGACGAGTGGCCTGCCCCACCTCCGCCTCTCTCAGGCTCAGTTCCTGGCCGGTGAACAGGGCCAAGCCATCGCTCAAAAAACCGCCGTCCGGTGCGGAAACGAGTCCCGCCAGGCTGAACATCGGAAAAGGGCCCCCATCGGTCCAGCTCTGCACAGAACTCCGAAATTGCTCTGGGGCAGACCAACAGCCCGCCGGGTGCCAGGCGACCGCCCGCACACCGGGAAGCCCCGCCAAGCGTCCCGTAAGCCAAGCGAGCGAGCGCACGATCGGGAGCATCGCTTCGCCCCCGGCAAGATGAGGTCCCGGCAGCAAAGTTATCGCTTCGAGTTCCTCGGTCGCCATCTGAGGGGGCAAACCATAACAATGGCGTTTGGCAGGGGTTGTTGAAGGAGCACCCGGTTTCAGGCCCGTGAGATCGAAAGTCAGACCGTTGGCGAGCAACTCCAGCCAGTCGGCTGGAGGAGTCCCCGGCGCTTCAACCGAAAGGAGTTCGGTGACTCCTCCACTCTCCGTCGGATTAAAGCTTATCGAGAACTCTCTGCAACCACGAGACAGCTCCGCGACTGCGGCTGCGTCTGGTCGCTCTCCTGGAGTAAACAGCAGCGAAGCCGCGCTTACCGGGCTTGGGACGTCGGCTTTTTGCAGGGTCGTAATCAAAGTGTCTCATCTCAATATCTTCAACGCCACTGTGGCGGGAAACCTCGCGAAGATCGAGTCTGCCGCGAGGAGATGTCTCGGGATCGGATCATTTGCCCGACGACGTCGCGGATCCATGCGCGAAGCGCCTGTCGATTGCCTCGGTGCGGCGCTTTATAGCGGCGGGTCCGTGGTCTAGGCATCTCTTATGGCAACCCGTCCCGCAGTCTTCGGCGTCGAACGCTCCCTCACTGGCAAAGCCTGGCGCTGGCGCGGCGGCAACATGGAGCTCGGCGGGGGCGCGGCCGGGTTGGAAGACGACATCGTCACTCAGCTACTGCTGGCCCGCGGGGTCCCGCGCGATGACCTTGCGCGGCACAGGAGCCCGAATCTCCGCAGTTTCCTCCCCGATCCATCGATTTTCAACGACATGGATATCGCCGCGGACAGGATTGCCGAGGCGGTGCTCGCGAAAGAATCGGTTACGGTTTACGGCGACTACGATGTCGACGGCGCCACCAGCGCCGCTTTGCTGATCCGACTGTTCCGCATGCTCGGCCACCAAGCGCGGCACTATATCCCCGATCGCCTGCTCGAAGGCTACGGTCCGAGCGGTGAGGCGTTGGTGCGGCTCGGCGCGGAGGGATCGAGCCTGGTGGTTACCGTCGACTGCGGCGCGATGGCCTTCGACGCTCTTGCCGCGGCCCATGCGGCCGGGATCGACGTCATCGTGGTCGATCACCACAAATGCGCCGCGGAACTCCCGAGAGCGCTAGCCCTGGTCAATCCCAACCGCCTGGACGAAAACGACACGGCAGCGGCGCATGGCCACCTGGCGGCGGTGGGTGTTGCATTCGTCCTGGCAGTAGCCGTCGTGCGGACTTTGCGCCGACAGGGTTTCTTCGCGCGTCGGGGGGAACCTGACCTCATGTCGCTGCTCGATCTCGTCGCCCTGGGTACCGTGGCCGACGTGGCGGCGATCCACGGTCTCAACCGTGCCTTCGTCGCGCAGGGCCTCAAGGTCATGGCCCGGCGTGCCAATGTCGGGCTGTCCGCCCTGATCGACGCAAGCCGGCTCAATCGGGCCCCGAGTTGCAGCGACTGCGGTTTCGCCCTCGGGCCGCGAATCAACGCTGGCGGCCGCGTAGGAGAAGCCACGCTCGGCGTTCGGTTGCTGACCACGGAAGACCCCGATGAGGCCCGCGAAATCTCCAACCAGCTTTCGCAACTGAACGACGAGCGGCGAGGCATCGAGTTCGCGGTGCAGGAGGCGGCGGAAGCGGCCATCGATGCGCAGCATAACCGTGCGGTGCTGACCCTCTCGGGTCAAGGCTGGCATCCGGGAGTCATTGGCATCGTTGCCGGCCGAATCAAGGAAAAGACCGGCAAGCCCGCTGTGGTCATCGCACTCGATCCCGACACCGGCCAGGGCAAGGGCTCGGGCCGTTCGATTTCCGGTGTCGACCTTGGTGCGGCAATTATCGGGGCGCGCGACAGCGGTCTGCTGGTCGCCGGCGGCGGCCACGCCATGGCGGCGGGTCTGACGGTAGAGGCGGATAAGGTCGAGGCTCTGGGCGAATGGCTCGACGAGCGACTCTCGGCCGCGGTTGCAGCTGCGTCGCTCGACCGTTCCACTCTGCTCGACATTTCGGTAACGCCGCGCGGGCTCACGCCTGAGCTGGTCGAAACGCTGGATAGCGCAGGGCCTTTCGGAGTGGGGTGGCCCGGCCCGCGTGTCGCAGTCGGGCCGGTGCACCTCATCAAGGCAGACGTTGTGGGCGACGATCATCTGCGCCTCGTCGCTGGCGGCCAGGATGGCGGCTCCTTCAAGGCGATCGCCTTCCGCATGGCGAGCAGCGAACTCGGTCAAGCGCTGCTCCACGGCGCCAAGGGCCGTCGCCTGTGGTTGGCAGGGCGCGCCAAGATCGACGATTGGGGCAGCCGCCGCCAGGCGGAACTGCATCTCGAGGACGCCGCCTGGGCGGATTAATCGCAAGAGTTGTTTTTTGCTTCGGAGCGGGCTTGACCGCGCCCGCAGCCCCAACTAAGTGCGCGCCTCGCCTTCGGGCGTGGCCCCTTCGTCTAGCGGTTAGGACGCGGCCCTTTCACGGCTGAAACACGGGTTCGATTCCCGTAGGGGTCACCACCGAAGGTGCGATGCCGACAGGCATGGCCCCTTCGTCTAGCGGTCAGGACGCGGCCCTCTCACGGCTGAAACACGGGTTCGATTCCCGTAGGGGTCACCACCGTAATCCACCAGCGACCCTAGATTTCGACCCTGCGTCGGCGAGGAAAATCGTCTCCGTCACGGCACTTCCATCGCGGCGGGACAGGCTCTATGGCGACGCCATGATCCTGGTCATCGACAACTACGACAGCTTCACGTTCAACCTGGTCCACTACCTGATGGAGTTGGGCGCCGAGGTTGAAGTCGTCCGCAACGACGCGCTTAGCACGGGCCAGGCGTTGTCGAGCGGAGCCAAGGGCTTCCTGATCTCGCCCGGCCCCTGCACCCCCAACGAAGCGGGCATCAGCCTCGAACTCGTGGCTGCCTGCGCCGATGCGGGTCGGCCCTTGTTGGGCGTGTGCCTCGGCCACCAGGCGATCGGCCAACACTTCGGCGGACGCGTGACTCGCGGTGGCCTCATGCATGGAAAGACCTCGCCCGTTACTCACGACGGGACGGGCCTCTTCGCCGGTCTGCCCTCGCCCTTCATCGCCACACGCTACCACTCGCTGATCGTGGAAGACATTCCTGAGACCCTGGTGGTCAATGCTCATAGCGAAACCCCGGGGCTCGACGGTTCGGCCGTCATGGGCTTCCGCCATCGCGACCTGCCGATCCACGGCGTGCAGTTCCATCCGGAGAGCATCGCCACCGAACACGGCCACGCGCTACTGGCCAATTTCCTCGAGATTTGCGGCATCAGGGCGAAAGTCCCGGCGTGAACGCCTTGCCCCCTGTCGATAGCCCGCTCGATGAGAGCGAGGCCGAAGCGGCGTTCGGCGCCATGCTCGACGGCAAGCTGTCGGACGAGGACATCGCACAGTTCCTGATCGCGCTCTCCGACCGTGGTGAGACAGCGGCAGAGATCGCCGGCGCCGCGCGCGCCATGCGGGCGCGTCTCGTACCGGTTGTGGCCCCGGCGAACGCGATCGACGTCTGCGGCACGGGCGGCGATGGTCACCACACGCTCAATGTCTCCACCGCTGTCTCGCTGGTCGTCGCGGCTTGCGGCGTGCCGGTGGCGAAGCATGGCAACCGCGCGGCCAGCTCGAAAGCTGGCGCGGCAGACACGCTCGAAGCGCTCGGGCTGAACCTAGACCGGGCGATGGAAACGGCCGAGGAAACACTGGCAGACCTCGGAATCTGCTTCCTCTTTGCCGGCAAGCACCATCCTTCGATGGGCCGGATCATGCCGATCCGCCGGAAGCTCGGTCGTCGTACGATCTTCAACCTCATGGGTCCGCTGGCCAACCCGGCCAACGTCGGCCGCCAACTGGTCGGCATCGCCCGGCCCGCTTACGTGCCAATCTATGCAGAGGCGTTGGCCCGGCTTGGCACCGAGCACTCGATGGTCATCTCCGGCGACGAGGGCCTCGACGAGCTCAGCCTCGCCGGCGGCAACGAAGTGGCTGAGGTGCGAGGGGGCGAAGTGCGGATGAAGCGGGTAGAACCCTTGGAAGCTGGCCTGGCGCTGGCACCTATCGATGCCATTCGTGGCGGTGATCCCGCTCATAACGCTGCAGAGCTCGGCAAGCTTCTCTCGGGCGAGCCCGGCCCCTATCGCGACGCGGTCTTGTTCAACGCGGCCGGGGCGTTAATCGTCGCTGGCGAGGTGAATACCTGGACCGAAGGTGTCGAAGAAGCGGCCGAGGCGATCGACAAAGGCCTGGCCAAAACTCTGCTCGATTGCTGGGTGGCCCACACGAAATGACCGACAAGCTAACCGAGATCTGTGCCACCAAGCGCGACGAAGTGGCCGTGCGCAAGACGCTGGCGACTTTGGACGACCTGGACCGCGCCGCCGCCTCCGCATCGGCTCCGCGCGGGTTTTACGCCGCGCTAGCTTCCAAGGCAGCAGCGGGTTTCGGCTTGATCGCAGAGATCAAGAAAGCTTCGCCGTCGAAGGGTCTGATTCGCGCCGATTTTCGCCCCGCCGAACATGCGGTCGCTTACGAACAAGGCGGGGCCGCGTGCCTGTCGGTGCTGACTGATGCGCCCTATTTTCAGGGCCACGAAGACTACCTGATGGACGCTCGCGCGGCCTGTACCCTGCCCGTGCTGCGCAAGGACTTCATGGTCGATCCCTGGCAAGTCGCCGAAGCTCGTGCGATCGGCGCCGACGCGATCCTCATCATCGTTGCAGCCTTGGAAGATGCCGTAATGGCGGAGATCGAAGCCGCGGCTCGGGAGCGTGGCATGGACGTACTGGTCGAAGTCCATGACGAGGTCGAAATGGAGCGGGCCGCAAGCCTGCGGTCGCGGCTTATCGGCGTCAATAATCGCGACCTGCGGACTTTCCGGACTGACCTGGGCACTACCGAGCGTCTGGCAACGCTCGCTCCTGAGGGTACGCTCCTCGTCGCCGAGAGTGGCATCAACCACCACTCCGACCTGGAACGGCTCGCGCATAGCAGCGTCCGGTGCTTCCTCGTGGGCGAAAGCCTCATGCGCCAGCCCGACGTGACCGCGGCCACCCGAGAGCTGCTGGGGACCTGACTTGGCCGCCGAGGTCGTCGTCAACGACCTGATGCAACGCGGGTATCGCTACGTCCGCACGCGCCCGATGGGCGAAGACTTCGATTCCGATTTCCAGCCAGATCTGACCCCTGCCGAGATGCTCGAACTTGGGGTGTTCTGCGGCAAATACATGACCGATTGCCGGGCTGAGTTCCCAGCAGCCTGGTTCACCAAGGCCAAGCTCGCGGATGCCCTGCCCGATTGCTCACTGAACTACTTCGGCGTCAGAGCGGGTAGCTCACTCAGAGTCTGGCGCGAAAAGGGTTGGCTCCACGCCGACGATCCGCGCGGATGGTTCCAGTGGTATTGCCGCTATTACTCCGGACGCAGACTTGACGGCGAGGACGAGCGGCAAATCGCCCGTTGGCGCGCCTTCCGTCGGCACGTGCGGCAAGTCGAAACACACTGCGAGCCCGGAGATCCGTTCTGCCGCCCTCGCCAACGCCAGGCCCTCTTGCAGTGGGCTTATGACAGCCGGCGGATATAGGCATTCACACGATTGGCGTTTGTCCACCGAGTGGCGTAAACATCCTCACGGGTTATCGGGGGAGAATGGTAATGGGCGGCATCTTTCATCTGGTCATGAAGACCGTCAGCACGCTGTTGGGCGTCCTGATGATTTGCATGGGTGGCATCTGGGTCCTGCAAGGCCTCAACATCGCCTTCCTCGACAGCTTCATGGCGAACGATCCGCAATGGGCCGTTTATGGCGCGATCCTCGCGCTGTTCGGTGTCGGGCAGGTGTACTGGAGTGCTACTCGCCCTCGTTGACGAGCGGGTCTGTCCTACTCGTCCCAGTTCTGTCATGGGCGGGACCGGATGAACAAGCTCACCCATCTGGATTCGCAAGGCCAAGCCCGCATGGTCGACGTTGGCGGCAAGCCGCAGACCGCCCGCAGCGCAATTGCGGCCGGACGCATTCTTATGTCGGCAGAGGCTCTCACGGCGATCCGGGAGGGCAGCGGGCCCAAGGGCGACGTGCTGGCCGCGGCGCGCATCGCCGGAATCATGGCCGCCAAGAAGACCGGCGAGCTCATCCCGCTGTGCCACCCACTGGCGCTCGACGCGGTCACGGTCGACTTCACGTTCGAAGGTGACGGCATTCGTGTTACCGCGCAGGCCTCGCTGACCGGCAAGACCGGCGTCGAGATGGAAGCCATGACGGCCGCCGCAATCGCCTTGCTCACGATCTACGACATGGCCAAGGCAATCGACAAAGGCATGGTTATCGGGGAAGTTCGCCTCCTCGAAAAGACCGGCGGCAAGAGCGGCGCGTGGAGGGCCGAAGGCGCGGGCGAATGACCCCGCCGCTGCCCTTGCTTGAGGCGCAACGCCAGCTCCTCGCGCTTGCCGTGCCGCTTGGACCGGAGACGGTTCCGGCGGAACAGGCGCTGGGACGATACCTCTGGGATGATCTGAGTGCCCGGCGAACGCAGCCGGCGGCCGACCTTTCCGCCATGGATGGCTATGCCGTCCAGGAACCTCTCGTAGGTCCCTGGCGCCTTGTTGGCGAAAGCGCCGCGGGCCGCCCGTTCGAAGGCTCTCTGCAGACCGGGGAAGCCGTGAGGATCAGCACCGGCGCTCTGATGCCCCGGAGCGCCATCGCCGTCCTGTTGCAGGAGGAAGCGCACCGGGATGGCACCAGCCTTGCCGTGTCACCAGATGGCGAGGCCTCGGCCCGGCATATCCGCCGCAAGGGTTTCGACTTTTTGAACGGTGATACGGTCCTTGAAGCCGGTACGCGCATTGGCCCGGCGCAACTCGCGCTCGCGGTTTCGGCGGGACATGGCGGCGATGGCCTGGAGGTGGGCCGCCTGCCCCGTGTCGCCGTGATCGACAACGGTGACGAACTGGCGGTGGAAGCGGGCAAGTGGGATGACCATCGCCTGCCCGCCAGCAATGGCGCAATGATAGCCGCCATGGCGCAATCAATATCCGTTTCGGTCGATCGGCTCGGGCCCGTGCCCGACCGCAGGGAGGCGCTAGCCGAGGCGCTGGCAGCGGCGAAGGGTGCCGACGTGATCGTTACGTCGGGCGGCGCTTCGATCGGGGACCACGATCTGGTGAGGCCCGCGCTTGAGGAATGGGGGGCCTCGATCGACTTCTGGCGCGTGGCGATGAAGCCTGGAAAGCCGCTGCTTGTCGCGCGCAAGGGTGACGCCTTCGTCCTCGGGCTGCCGGGCAACCCGGTGTCGAGCTACGTCACCGCCTTCCTGTTCCTCCTGCCGCTCCTGCGA
This sequence comes from Croceibacterium selenioxidans, assembly GCF_018599195.1. Classification (GTDB taxonomy): domain Bacteria; phylum Pseudomonadota; class Alphaproteobacteria; order Sphingomonadales; family Sphingomonadaceae; genus Croceibacterium_A; species Croceibacterium_A selenioxidans. Next base: position 1,197,907 of record NZ_JAHFVK010000001.1, read on the forward strand.
CGACTCGCGGGGGCGCGCCACTCCCACTCCTTGCCAGTGCGGTTTCAGGCACGAACCGCCGCGCCACTACCGCCGGGAGGTCCTCGACTCGAACTCATCAGGGCGCAACTCGTCGGGAGCCTTGTCACCCCACTGGGCCAACAAGATTCGAGCGGATTACGCGCCCTGGCCACGGCCAACGCCCTGATAGAGCGACCGATCGATGCGCCGGCCGCCGCTGCAGGAGATGACGTATCAGTCTATTGGCTCCAAAATGGAGGGATGGGTTGACGCGTTCGCAAGAGTTGCTTAATTGTTCCTTGTTCGTTCCGAAGTGGAACATTTGAGGGAGAGCGCCTCCATGTTGACGGCCAAGCAGCACGAGCTTCTTCGTTACATCCAGGTAAAGCTGGAGGAGACCGGTATCTCTCCCTCGTTCGAGGAAATGAAGGAAGCCCTGGACCTGAAGAGCAAGTCGGGGGTCCATCGCCTGATATCCGCGCTTGAAGAGCGGGGCTTTATCAGGCGGCTTCCGAACCGGGCCCGTGCGCTCGAAGTTTTGCGTCAGCCGGAAAACGTGAGCTCCGCGACGACTCGAAGCGCGTCCGCGAACGACGTAATCGGCCGAGTTCCTCCCCCAGCTTCCCGGCCCAAGCCGGCCAACGACGTGATCGAGATTCCCCTTCACGGCCGAATTGCCGCGGGTGTTCCAATCGAAGCGCTCGAAGGTCAGGCGACCCTGCCCGTCCCGGCCGCACTTCTAGGTGCAGGAGAGCACTATGCGCTCGAGGTGTCGGGCGACTCGATGATCGAGGCCGGCATATTCGATGGCGACTTTGCCTTGGTGAAGCGCACTGACGTTGCGCGGGACGGTGACATTGTCGTGGCGTTGGTTCGCAATGAGGAAGCGACGCTCAAGTATCTGCGTCGCGAGAACGGCATGATCCGCCTCGATCCGGCCAATGGCGCCTATGATCCGCAAGTCTATCCGGCCCACGAGGTTCAGGTTCAAGGCAAGCTGGCCGGGCTGCTGCGCCGTTATCACTGAGTTGAGGCGGCGCTGAACCTATCTGCGGTCAGGAGCGCTTCCCCGCCACCATCCATGGCCTCCTTGGCTGTCGGCGACGCTAGTGACTTGCTTCCCGTCCAAGATGATGGCCAGCCCGCCCGTTTCGCCAAGCAGTCGCCTGTCGGCCTTCAGCCAACGAGGCCGGCAGCTTGCCGGAAGCCGGCGGTCCGAAACAACTACGTCGGCCCGCTCACAGGCCGCGGCGAGTGCCCGCTCGGTCACGACCTCTCGGCTTCGGCTCATGAGGATATGCCACTCTCGCCGCCCTCGCCGAAGGGTGACAACGCAGAAGTCCCGACTGCACTGGGCTCCCGGCCACTGATCTAGCGAAACCGTCCGGCCTGCTACTCCCGCCAATTCCAGCAGGTTCTCGCGGGCGAAATCGCTCCGGGATTCGCGCAGTATGAGCAGTTGATCGCCCTCCCCCGTTATCCCGACATGCCGCCCGTCGCCCGAGATAAGCAGGTCAGGAATGGGTGTCGCCATCAGCAGTCCAATTGCGGCGAACGTTGGGAGCAGGCTCAATAGCCTTGCTCGACCTCGCCACAGCGCCAGCCATAATCCTCCGCCCACGAAGAGCGCGAAGGCCAGACCACTCATCTGCGGCATCAGCTTGACCGCACCCGGTTGCTTGGCCGTGAAATGCGCGACGTGCAGCAACAATTCGAGCGATTGTCCGGCAAGCCACCAGGCGGGCGCGCCTGCTTCCACAAGATCCAGGACAAGCGCCAAGGCAATCAGCGGCATCGACACGAAGGTCACGAGCGGGATTGCGATCACGTTGGCCAGTGCGCCGTAAAGGCCAGCCCTGTGGAAATGGAACAGAACGATGGGCGTCAGGGCTATTTCGATTACCAGGCCGGTTACCAACAGCATCAGGGCGCGACGCAGACTCCAGGCGAGCCAGCTTTCCTCGCGCGGAGCCAGAAAGGCGCGCACCGGCGCGGCGCTGTGAAGGGCTACGATCGCAACCACGGCGGCAAAGCTCATCTGGAAACTCGGCCCGGCCAAGGCTTCGGGCCATACCAGCAGCACCGCGATCGCCGTCACGGCCACCATTCGCATCGAGAGGGGTTCGCGTCCAAGCGCCAGGGCAACGAGCACAAGAACGGCACCGACACAACTGCGCACCGTCGGTACTTCGGCGCCAGTCAGGAGGGTATACCCCACTCCGGCCAAGGCCCCCGTTCCCGCGGCCACCAGCGGCAGACGCACTCGCAGCGCCAGCCAGGGCCACAAGGCGAACAGCTTGATGGCAAGGAAGTAAGCCGCCGCTATCACCGCACTGACGTGCAAGCCGCTGATCGACAGTAAGTGTGTAAGCCCGGCGTCACGCATGGCCTCGTCATCGGACGCTGCGATAGCACCCCGGTCCCCGCTGGCGAAGGCAGCCGCGATCGCCCCCACGGAACCGTCGAGGCGGGACCGGACATGCGCCGAAAGGGACCGCTGCAAAGACGCCAGCGGCGCGCCGCCATCCGCCTTCTCAAGCAGTTCAATTTCTCCCTGTATGCTGCCCGTAGCGGCTAATCCCTGGAACCAGGCGACGCGAGCAAAGTCATAGCTTCCGGGCAACAAGGGCGATTGCGGCGGCATGAGCCTGGCTCGGACCCGCAGCCGTGCTCCCTCATGCAGTCCCGTCAAATCGCGATCGAGCGGAACATTGAGCCGCACCTTTATCGCCCGCGTCCCTCCCGGTTCGCGAGTAGCCAGAACGAGACGAATCCGCTGTTCTGCGGGTTGCTCCATCCGCTCAAGCACCCGGCCCTCGATGGTCGTGGAGACCGGGCGCGGCAGGGCCTCGGCGCCGATCACCGCCGACCGCGCCCAAGCCACCGAAAGGCCCAGCGAGAAGAGCACCGCCATGCCGATAAGAGCCGCAAGCAGGCGAGTACGCCGCTCGTTCAGCCGCCAAAGTGCGACCGCTCCGAGGGTGACGATCAGGCTCAGGAAGAGAGCCGACAGCCATTCAATCGGCTGGTCCAGTACAAACCACGAGGCTATTCCCGTACCGAAAGCAACGGCAAGCCAGGGCCCCCGATCGAACCCGGCGCGGGCGAGAATAGCCTCTGCCGCATCGCCCGCGCTGGACAAGTTTGCGCGTATTCGCCAAGGCGACCGCTGCAACGCAGCATCTTCATGGCCGTTCTCTAACGGCACCCATGGCGATGGCTGTGGCGAACCCATTGATTTTATTGAAGAGGAAGCGGTGGATCATGGCAAGCGGTAGCGACAACGGGACGCAGCCGGAACGGCCGATCGTCACCCGCTTCGCGCCCTCGCCGACTGGATTCCTGCATATCGGCGGCGCGCGGACTGCCCTGTTCAACTGGCTCTATGCCCGACGTAACGGTGGCAAGTTCCTCCTGCGCATCGAAGACACCGACCGCGTTCGCTCAACCGAAGCCGCCATCGCCGCGATTCTCGACGGCATGCACTGGCTCGGCCTCGATTGGGACGGGCACGAATACTACCAATCTCAATTCTGGGCTCGCCACGCCGAAGTGGCGCACGAGCTGCTCGCGCGGGGTCACGCCTATCGCTGCTGGATGTCTCAAGAAGACCTGGCGGCGCAGCGCGAGCGGGCTCAGGCAGAGCGCCGCCCGTTCCGTATCGAAAGCCCTTGGCGTGATGCCGGCAAGAGCGAAGGTGAAGGCGCGTTCGTCGTCCGCCTGAAAGCTCCGCGAGAAGGCGAAACGGTTATTGAGGACCTCGTGCAGGGCCGCGTCGCGGTGCAGAACGCCGAGCTGGACGACTTCATTCTGCTACGTTCCGACGGCACACCGACCTACATGCTCGCCGTGGTGGTGGACGATCACGACATGGGCGTTACCCACGTGGTCCGGGGAGACGACCACCTCAACAACGCTTTCCGCCAGCTGGCGATAATCAAGGGCATGGGCTGGCCTGAGCCGATCTATTCCCATGTTCCGCTTATTCATGGCCAGGACGGCGCGAAATTATCCAAGCGCCACGGCGCACTTGGCGTCGATGCCTATCGCGACGAACTGGGCATCCTTCCCGAGGCCATGTTCAATTACCTGTTGCGGCTCGGGTGGGGCCACGGCGACCAGGAAGAATTCACGGTCGAGGAAGCGACGCAGGTGTTCGACCTCAGCGGCGTGGGCAAGGCGCCGTCCCGCTTCGACATCAAGAAGCTGCTCAGCCTCAACGGGCATTACATCCGCCATGCCGACGATCGGCGCCTGGCCGAAATCGTCGCGGCGAAAATCGGGCCGCAGGCCGATGTCGCATTGCTGACCGAAGCGATGCCGGTACTCAAGACCCGGGCGCGGGACATGAACGAGCTGGCCGACGGAGCCGGCTTCCTGTTCAAAAGCCTCCCGCTGACGATGAACGAGCAGGCGCAGGCCTTGCTGACCGACGAGGCGCGGGCGCTTTTGGCTCGGATTTCGGCGAGTCTCCGCGCTGAAGAAGGCTGGACAACAGAAGCTTTGGAAGCCAATCTCAAGGCTTACGCGGAGGCGCAGGGACTTGGCTTAGGCAAGCTCGCGCAACCGCTTCGCGCGGCGTTGACGGGGCAAACCACTTCGCCCGGAATTTTCGATGTGCTGGCCCTCCTCGGCAAAGAGGAAAGTCTCGCGCGGATCGACGCGCAGGCTGCCGGCTGACAGACAAGCGATCGCAAGGAGATTAGATTTGGCGGACACCCAGGCAAAGTTGGCGGTCGGGAACCAGGATTTCGATCTGCCGGTACTGAAGGGCACTACCGGTCCGGACGTGCTCGATATTCGCAAGCTTTACGGCCAGACCGGGATGTTCACCTATGACCCGGGCTTCACCTCGACTGCCAGCTGCGAAAGTTCGCTGACCTATATCGACGGCGAAGAGGGCATTCTGCTTCACCGCGGCTATCCGATCGGGCAACTCGCCGAGCATTCGAGCTTCATGGAAGTGTCCTACCTGATGCTCAACGGCGAACTGCCGAACAGCCAGGAACTCGATGAATTTTCCCGCACGATCACCCGTCACACCATGCTGCACGAGCAGCTGGCCACGTTCTACCGAGGGTTCCGGCGCGACGCCCACCCGATGGCGATCATGTGCGGCGTGGTTGGCGCTCTGAGCGCCTTCTACCACGACAGCACCGACATCTCGGATCCGCACCATCGCAAGGTCAGCTCGCACCGCCTGATCGCCAAGATGCCGACGATCGCGGCGATGGCGTACAAGTATTCGGTGGGGCAGCCGTTCCTCTACCCGGACAACTCGCTCAGCTACACCGCCAACTTCCTGCGCATGACTTTCGGCGTACCGGCAGAGCCCTATGAGGTGCATCCAGCGGTGGAACGCGCGATGGATCGGATCTTCATCCTTCACGCAGACCACGAACAGAATGCCTCGACCTCGACAGTGCGCCTGGCCGGTTCATCTGGCGCCAATCCGTTCGCCTGCATCGCGGCGGGCATCGCCTGTCTGTGGGGTCCGGCGCACGGCGGCGCGAACGAAGCGGCGCTCAACATGCTGCGCGAGATCGGGACGCCTGACCGCATCAAGCACTATATTGAGCGCGCCAAAGACAAGAACGACCCATTCCGCCTGATGGGCTTCGGCCACCGCGTCTACAAGAACTACGATCCCCGCGCGACGGTCATGCAAAAGACCGTGCGCGAGGTATTCGAAGCTTTGAAGGTCACCGATCCGGTGTTCGAAACGGCCCTTCAGCTCGAGGAAATCGCCCTCAACGACGACTATTTCCACGAGAAAAAGCTGTTCCCGAACGTCGACTTCTATTCGGGCATCATCCTATCGGCGATGGGCTTCCCGACGACGATGTTCACCGCGCTGTTCGCCCTCGCCCGCACCGTGGGCTGGGTAGCGCAGTGGAATGAGATGATTTCCGACCCGGGCCAGAAGATCGGCCGCCCGCGCCAGCTCTACACTGGCCCGACGGAGCGTGACTACATTCCCATCGAAAAGCGCTGAGCTCCCTAAGCCCTCTCCCCAATGGGAGAGGGCTTAGAGTTCAGTCGGCGGCTATCGGCGTGTCCGCGGGCAAATCGAGCACGAAGCGCGCCCCTTGTCCGGGCGCGCTTTCGACGCTCAGTTCCCCGCCCATCGCCCGAGCCAGCTTGCGTGAAATGTAGAGGCCAAGACCCGTCCCGCCATCGCCGCTGCGGCCAAGGCGTTCGAACTTATTGAACACCCGGGCCTGTTGAGCTTCCGCCAAACCTTCTCCCTGGTCTGCCACCACGATGCGCGCGATCTCGCCCTCGGTCTCGACCCGTAGCCATACCACCGAGCCTTCCGGTGAATAGCGGATCGCGTTGCCGATCAGATTCAGCAGAATCTGCAAGACTCGCCTGAACTCCCCGATCGCCGGTACCTTTTCGCCTTTCTGCGGCGCATCGATACGAATGCCGCGCTCGCGCGCGCGCATGCCGAGGATTCCGGCGGCTCTGCGAGCGAGATCGGAGAGATCGACATGATCCGGAGCGGTAGTGAACTGCTCGTCCTCCACCACCTCCAGATCGGTCAGGTCATCGATCAAGGCTAGCAGATGCTCTCCGGCCGAAGTTATGTCGGCCGCGTAGTTGCTGTATTCTTCGGCGAGCGGACCGGCGAGTTGCGAGCGAATGGTCTCGGCATTGGCGATGATACGGGCGATCGGCTGCCGCAGAACGGGCGCTATCTCTCCGCCCATCGCCGCACTGAAGGCGGGCGCAGGACCCTCGACGGCGGGCCCCTGGACCGAAGCGAAAGCTTCCTCATCCCGCTCTTCGGCTACGAAATAGAGTTCGAAACCGGTGCTTCCCGGCTCGGGTGCGCCGAGGGGAATCAGGTGCGCCTTCCAATGGCGCACCGAGCCCGGAATCCGCAGGCGGGCCCCGTCCAGCAAGCGCCAGTGAAGCGGTTGCTCGTGCGAATTGCCCTCGAGGTCCACAAATTCAGTCCAGGGTCGCCCTAGACCCTCGCGCATTTTTGCGACGACCGCGCCCAACTCGGGAGACTGGCTTTCGACCGACAGCAAGTCCTGCCGCGGCCCCAAGCGGGCGGAAAGTTCGGCTATCTGACGCGCGATGCCGTTCCGCCGCTGCGACGCCTCTCGGCCGTCGGAATCCTGCAGCGGAAGGATCTGCCAGTTCGACACGCCGATGACGCAGCCCTCCCCTTCGGGATCCGGCGAAATCTCCACCCAGGCTGTCACTTGCTCGTGGTCGTCCTGCGCGCGGATCGGCCGTGCAAGTCGCAAGCCATAGAGGCGCGACTTTCGTACCAGCTCCAGCAAGGCAGGCGTGGCGATGATGCCCGGAAGCTCTCCGCCACTGCGTAGCTGCAAGGTGGCCAAGGGTTCTTCTGCTTCGAGCAACCAGTCCCGCCCGTCGGTTCTTGCGCGAGCTACGAAAGACGATCGCCGTACCGTCATCTCAGAAAGCCGCGCTGGCCCTGGGTGCCGAAAGCAGAAGAGCAGCGATCTCGGCAGGCATGGTTTCTACGCCCGCCGGCATGGCCGCCTCAGGGTGCAATGACAGCAGCTGGATGCGAACTTCCCGAGCCCCGAGCCCCGCAACGCGCAAGGCGAGGCTAAGACGGGCAGGCTGCCTGTCGACCATGGAAACGACCGCCAGACTGCGATCCTGCTCCGAGCGATAGGCCAGAGCTGTGGCAAAGATCGCTACGCCGGCGTGGTCCACGTCCAGCGCTCGATCTGCCTGCTCCCCCAGCCCCACAAGGAGGCGCGTCAGCAGACTGAGGCGAGCGGCCCCTTCGTCGTAAGCTGCGCGGAGCTTTCGTTCACCGTCTCCAGCGACGTCGGGATCGACCCGACCCAACATGAGCGCCCGGTGAAACAGATCGCCGGGCAATTCTCCGATTGGCAGCTCCATCCGCCGATAGTGCTGCAGGAAGCGAGCTTGCGCGGCGAGCACGGCCATGGCCAGCGCCGCTTTCTCCGGGTTGCCGGAGGCCATAAGGTCCTGAATTAGCGCGGGAGTAACCGGATCCAGACCTATTCGGAACTGCAGGCGTTCGGCCAATTGGGCTTCGAGAACCAGAGTATGGATGTGCGCCAGGAACGCCGGGTCTTCCACGAGCGCCAAGGCCAGGGTGTCCTGCCGGGCAGCGTCATGCATGGGTTCAAGCGCCTCATCTTGCTCAGCCGCCAGGACCTGCCCGGCGACATCGAGCGACATTCCCCGGATTCGCGCGACGACTTCGTCACTGAAAAGATCTTGTCCCTCGATGTGCAGCAGATTCAACAACACCGATCGCGCCCGCACGAGCGTCGCATCGCCGCGCACGAGTTCGTCACGCAACGCGTGCTGGACCGAGTCATCGGCATGCCCTGCGATGGGAGCATCGTTCATGGGCTCGCCTTATCCGCATAGGGTTAAGCCCGCGTTATCCGTGCACTGCGCCCAAACGCGCGGTTTTCAGTGCAATCACCGTCAATCCCGCCACCATGATGGCCGCCTCGGCATAGCCAAACGCTGCGGCAATCGCGAAAACCCCCGCCAAGAGCGCGCGATCGCCCATCGCTTGGACAATTCCCGGCGTCCCCTCGGGAGGTCGCAAATAGAGCGACGCCAGAAGTACCACCGGGGGAAACAGGCGATGCAGCCAGCTCCCATCGATGGCGAGCACCGAACAGACCAGAAGGGCCGCGTCGACGAAGGCAGGAAGGAACAGGCTTGCCCGCCGCTGCGGAGGACGGAAGCGGCCGTCGAGCAGGGGCAGCAGTCCCAACGCCAACTGGATGACCAGCGCTCCGAGAACCACGAGTGCGAGCCCGGCCGATGAGAAGCCGAACCAGCTTGCGGCCGCGGCCCCGAAAAGAAGCGCCAAAGCGCCTGCGGAAAGGCTCGTAAACGACTGTTTTCGCGCCAGAAACCAGGGAGCCAGAGGGCGAAGTACCTTGCCAGCAAGGAGGGCCGACAAGCCTTGCGACACGCTGGCCTTAAGCCGCCGGTCCAACCAAGCCTGTCCTACCGTCTCGGTGTCACCGCCATCTCCCACCATCACCCAGGACCCATCGGTAAGTGCCTGATCTGAAAGCTTGGCATCTGGCACCCGTGCCTGAAGGGCCACTCGCAAGAGTGCCGAGGTCGCCTCGACGTCAGCGGGCAATTCGGCCAGTCGTTCGACCAATCCCCCCGGAACGACCGCGGCTCCTGCCCAGGCGCGTTCCAGATCGATCCGCTCGAACCCAGCCGGAACGCCGGAAGATGCGGGCAGAACAAGCACGACGTTGCTTTTGGCCAAGGCCGGCAACGCGGCCCGCTCGTCAGGCAACAGTCCAGGTGCGATGACCATCAGCTCATCGGCCGCTCGAATTGTGCCGAGCAGCCCATGACTGTTGCCGACCGCCAGAAACTGGGCGCCAGCGTCTTCCGCGGCGTGGCGAAGCGAGATCACGTCCGGCAGGCTGCCGAGCGCGATTATTCGCTCACAGCCGGCGGCAAGCGCAAACTCGAGCTGACGCTCGGCCACGGATTTGCCGGCAACATGCAAGGCAGAACCGCCCCGGTCGCGCGGCTGTCCGGTAATTGAAATCAGGGCAGCGCGCACCCTCCACCTCCCCGCTACAGGCCCTCCCGACCTACGCGGTCGCCACGAGCCTGCCAAGCGAGGAGAATATCAGCTAAAGCGTTCGGCGGCGAAGTGGTTGTATAGCGCGCTGAGCTTGCGAACGGCGGCCGGGTCGCCCGGTGCACCACTGAGCGCTTCCTCGGCAAGGTCCACCAGCTCCGACACATGGAAACTGGTGCCGAGCCCTTTGATCCGCATGGCGGCGACTTCCCAGTTCCCGTCGCAACGTGAACGGCCGAGCAAATCGATCTGCTGCCCAAGGCTTTCGAAGAACGCATTTCGCAGCTCCTCACGCAAGGCAAGGTCGTCGCCGGCGGCGGCCGCCAGGTTCGAGTCAAAATCTCCGGATGCGTAAGCCATCTGTCCTACATGGTGGAAGATAGTTAAGGCGGGGTTTATCACTTAGGGCACTGTGGTAGTTTACCAAAATGGCAAGCAGGAAGAACCTCGTGGCGTTCGGCCCGGAAACCCAACTCGAGAACGCGGCGGAAGCGGCACAAATCGCGCAGCCCGCGGAGGATCCTCCCGCCGACGATATTGCCGAGGCGTTTGACGAGCAGTGGGTTGAAGATGAACAGCCCCGGCATTTCGACCGCCTGGGCCGGCTACTCCCTGCCGTTGCCGGCCTTGCCGTCGTGGGCTGGACCGCCTTCTTTGGTTGGGTTCATCGCGAGGCGCTGCTGACCGGCGCGAGCCCGGCGCAGTGGGCCGACTGGATCGTCGATTGGTCGGTTCCGGTGTTGCTTGTCATCGGGGTTTGGCTCCTGGCCATGCGCAACAGCCGGCGTGAGGCCGTTCGCTTTGGCCAAGCCGCGCAGGCCTTGTCGCAGGAATCTGCGTTGCTCGAACGCCGCCTCGTCACCGTCAATCGGGAACTCAGCCTGGCGCGTGATTTCATCGCCGCCCAGTCGCGGGATCTCGAGTCCCTTGGCCGCGTGGCAAGTGATCGCCTGTCCCAGAATGCCGACCGGCTTCAAACGCTGATCCAGGACAATGGCGCGCAGGTCGAAGCGATCGGCCGGGTGAGCACTACGGCGTTGGAGAATATGGACCGTCTGCGCGACGATCTGCCGGTCATCTCCAACTCCGCCCGAGACGTTGCCAGCCAGATCGGCCATGCCGGTGGGGTAGCGAAGGAACAACTCGACGAGCTGGTCGCCGGCTTCAACCGTCTGAACGAATTCGGTGAGGCGAGCAGCCGCCAGGTCTCGAACTTGCGCGGGAAGGTGGACGAAGCGCTGCAGGCCTTTACGGCCCAGGCGGCCCAGCTCGACGAGATTGCGACGAACCGCTTCGCCATCCTGGCCGAGCGCAGCGCAGCCTTCCGCGGCGAGCTGGACAGCCGCGAGGTCGAAGCATTCGCCGCGATCCGCCGTCGTGCCGATACTCTACGCGATGAGCTGCAAGCCCGTCGCGACGACTACGACTTGGCGGAAGACGCGACCCTGACCGCCTTGCGCGAACGGATGAACTTGTTGCGAGACGAAGGCGCTCGTGTCGCGGAATCCTTGCGCAATGGCGAAGCTGAGGCCGCCTCCGCCTGGTCGAACGCCGTGTCCGAACTCGAGCAACGCATGATCGAGGCGATCCAGCGCGTGCGCGAGGTCGATACCAAGGCGATGGAAAATGCCCAGAGCCGCCTCGCGGCACTCAGCGAGGAGGCCGAGCGGATCGATGCCACGATCGTGGATCGAGTTCAGGCTTTCCAACAGCATCTCGAACAACGTCACGCCGAAGCATCGGCGCGCGAGGCGGCGGCTCTGGCATCGATGCAGGAACGCCTGGCAGCTTTCGACATGCAGATCTCAGAGCGGCAGGAAGAACACCTTGCCCATGTCGCGGGACTGGCAGAGCGTGGCGACGCGCTGGCAGAGCGCCTCGCGGGTCTGAGTGCCGAAATGGAGCGGCTCGAACGCCAAGGCCGCTTTACCCAAGATGGCTTGAGCGAGGCCGCCGCCGGATTGGTGGAACGACTGGTCGAAAGCCAGAGCCTGATCGCGAGCAGCGGGAAGGAGCTGATCCGCCTGACCGACGACAGTGTTCGCTTGCTCGAATTGATCCGTTCGAGTGCCGAACATAGTGGCGAAAAACTCCCACAGTCGCTCGGCGAGGCCGAACGGCGACTGCAGGCGTTCGAGAAGCAGGCTACGGCGCTGACGACACTGATCAACGAAGCCGGTGACAAGGGTGCCGCGCTGGTGGACCACGTGGCGACTGCCCAGGAACAGGGGTCGGCCACCCTGGTTCAGTTGTCGACCCTCGAATCTCGCCTGTCCGACCTCGCTGGAGCAACCGAAAGCCTCGCCGACCACGCGCGGGAAGAACTGGTGGCGGCGATCGCTGCGCTGGAGCAAGCGACGGGCGGTGTGATTGCCAACCTGCAAGGTCAGCACTCCGAGGCCATTCGCGCTCTGGCTGAGCGCATTGGCAGCGAAAGTAGCGCGGCCATCGACGAGGCCCTGCGCGCCCACGCGTCAGAGGCGATCGAAGAGCTGCAAGCCGCGGCCAGGCAAGCAAGCGAATCCGGTCGGGCCACGACGGTTCAGCTTCGCGATCAGCTCGCGGCCGTCAACGAACTCGCCGGCAATCTCGAGCGCCGGGTCGCTCATGCCCGTCAGCGTGCCGAAGAGCAGATCGATAACGACTTCGCCCGACGCATGGCGCTGATCACCGAGAGCCTGAATTCGAGCGCAATCGACATAACCAAGTCGCTCGACACCGATGTCACCGATACGGCCTGGGCGAGCTATCTGCGCGGCGACCGCGGGATCTTTACCCGCCGCGCGGTCCGCCTGCTCAATACTCAGGAAGTCCGCGCCATCGCGGACATCTATCAGGAAGACGGGGACTTCCGCGAAACGGTCAATCGCTACATCCACGACTTCGAAGCCATGTTGCGCAACGTGCTCTCTACGCGCGACGGACACGCCATGGCGGTCACCCTGCTGTCATCAGACATGGGCAAGCTCTACGTGGCCTTGGCCCAGGCGATCGAACGCTTGAGGACCTGACGGCCGGCTTTATTCGGTGGGTCGCTGCTCTTCCGGGTAGCCGACCCAGTCTCCGAAGAAGTCCAGGTCCGTGGGCTCGATCCAGCCATAGACGTAGTTGGCGACATAGAGACCGCACAAGGCCGCCGCGAGGACGGTCGCCCGCAGCGCCAGCTTGCCGGGGCGGAAGTTGGCCGGCGCGCTGTCAGCTTGCCCAGGGATTTTTTCGGCCCCGATTTCGTCATGGGTCCTTATCCCGAACGGAAGCAGGAGAAAGGCGCTCATGACCCAAAACAGCGCGTAGATTGCGACGACAGACGTCCAGTTCATCGATTCACTCCGACGGCAGCAGGACTTTGGTCTGCGGTTTCTTGCCCGACCAGCGCTGGGCTGCGCGTCTCGCCGCGAGGCGGGCGGCCTCCGAGATCGCTTCAGGATCGCGGGCGGCGGCACCCTTCAGCCGCTTGAGCGCCTCGGCCACATCGGCCTCAGCTTCGGCGACGAACTCTGCGTAGTCCTCATCCAGCGGCAAACCGAGGCCATGGACCTGCGCCCCGCCCTTCCGGTCGAGAGCCACGATGACAAGACCGTCGCGCGCCAGGCGTCGGCGGGTGGTGATCGCCTCCCCGTCTGCCGGAACGATTATTTCGCCGTCGAGTACGAGCCGGCCCGTGTGCACCGACGCAAGCTTGCCCGGTCTTCCCGGAGCCAGGCGGACGATGTCCCCGTTCTTCTGAAACACCGTATCAGGAATTCCGCTGGCACTGCCGAGGCGCGCCTGTTCGTGCATGTGACGGATCTCGCCATGGACCGGCACCAGAATTTTCGGCTTAAGCCAACCGTATAGCGCCTCCAGCTCGGGACGACCCGGGTGGCCGGAGACATGGATCATGCTCTGGCGATCTGAAACCATCTGGATGCCCCGTTCGGCAAGCTGGTTCTGGACCTTGCCGATAGCGAGCTCGTTGCCCGGGATCTGCCGGCTCGAGAACAGCACCACGTCCCCTTCGGTCAGGCTGATCGGGTGGCTGTCATCGGCAATTCGGGCGAGTGCAGCTCTCGGCTCTCCCTGCCCTCCGGTGGCGATGATAAGCACCTTGCCGCGCGGCAGGTCCATCGCCGCGTCGAAGTCTATGGGTTCCGGCAGGTCGCCCAGATAGCCATTGGCTTGCGAGACTTCGATCATCCGGTCGAGCGATCGCCCGGCCACGCACAATTGGCGTCCCGTCTCGCGCGCGACCCGTCCTAGCGTCTGCAATCGCGCGACGTTGGAGGCGAACGTCGTGACCAGCACTCGCTTGCCCGCGTGACGTTGAACCTCTTCCAACAGCCCGCGATAAACTGCGCCTTCGGAACCTGATGGTAATGGATTGAAGACGTTGGTGGAATCGCACACCATTGCCAGGATGCCCTCGTCGCCGAGCGCTGTCAGTTCCTCTTCCGTGGCGGGCTGCCCGATCAGGGGTTCCTCATCGAGCTTCCAGTCCCCCGTGTGGAACACGCGCCCGAACGGCGTCTCGATCAGCAAGGCATTTCCCTCGGCAATCGAGTGGGCGAGCGGGATATACGTGATCTGAAAGGGCCCGAGATTGATCGATCCGTGGTCTTCCTCGACCACGATTAGCTCCACTTCGTCCGTAATGCCCGCCTCATCGAGCTTGCGGCGCACCAACTCGGCGGTGAACGGCGTTGCGTAAAGCGGAACGCCGAGATCGGCGGCGAAATAGGGTACCGCCCCGATATGGTCTTCGTGAGCGTGGGTCAGGACGATGCCCAACAGATCCTCGGTCCGTTCCTCGATGAACTCGGGATCGGCGAAGATCAGCTCGGTCCCCGGATACTCGGCCGCGCCGAAGCTCATGCCGAGGTCGACCATCAGCCACTTACCGCGACAGCCATAAAGATTGACGTTCATGCCGATCTCGCCCGACCCGCCCAGGGCAAGGAACAGCAGTTCGTCTTCAGGTGCAAAATTCTTCTTCAACGCAATGTGGCCCTTTCGGCGAGAATGGCCATGCCCTTGAGTGTCAGGTCGGGGTCAACGGCTTCAAAAATCTGAGTGTGCTCATCGAACAGAAGCGCCAGGCCCCCGGTGGCGATCACTTTGGTGGGACGGCCGATCTCCGCCTTGAGGCGCGCGATCAACCCTTCCATCAGCGCGACGTAACCCCAGAAGACTCCGATCAACATCTGGTCCTCGGTGTTGCGCCCGATGACGGACTCGCCGCGCGGCGCTTCCATGGCGATCCGGGGCAGCTTGGCGGTGTTGTTCACCAAGGCATCGAGCGAAAGATTGATGCCGGGGGCGATGATCCCGCCCTTGTAGGTACCATTGAAATCGATGACGTCGAAGGTCGTCGCGGTACCGAAGTCGATCACCAGAAGGTCACCTTGCCAGCCCGCGTGGGCAGCTATGGCATTGACCGCTCGGTCCGCCCCGAGCGTCCGTGGATCGTCTACATCGATCTGGAAATCCCACGCGGCCCGGCCTTCGCCCGCGATCAGCGGTTCGAGGCCAAAGTACTTTTCGCCCAAGACCTCCAGGTTGTGCCGCGCCCGAGGCACCACGGTGGACACGATCATCTGCGTGATCGCGCTCCGGTCGATCCCTTCGATGGCCATAAGCTGAAGCAGCCACACCGCGTATTCGTCGCCCGTCCGGCGGGGATCCGTCGCGATCCGCCAGCGCGTGCGTATGTCTCGCCCCTCGAACAAAGCGAAAACTACATTGGTATTACCGACATCGACCGCGAGCAGCATCGCTCAGCCTCCCTCGATCGTCACATCACCGGCATGAACCACACGGACAGCGCCGTCGGCAAGCCGCAAGCGAAGTGCCCCGTCGGGTTCAAGGCCGGCGAATTCCCCGGTCTCCCGAACACCCTCGGCGTTATGGACGGCCAACGACGACCCGAGCGGATGGGCCGCGGCCAGCCAGCGCTTCAACAGCGGTTCGGTTCCATACTGGCGCCAGCGGTCGAGCTCACGGTCGAACGAAGCAGCGAGATCGCGGGCAAAGGCATCCCTGTCGGGCGCGGGTCCCCGTTCGGCCAAATGACCCGTCTTGCGATCACCCAGTTGCGGGGAGGCCGTTAGGTTCACGCCGATCCCGACCACGGCGACGTTGCCAGACCTCTCGAGTAG
The DNA here is from genome assembly GCF_018599195.1 of Croceibacterium selenioxidans. Taxonomy (GTDB): domain Bacteria; phylum Pseudomonadota; class Alphaproteobacteria; order Sphingomonadales; family Sphingomonadaceae; genus Croceibacterium_A; species Croceibacterium_A selenioxidans. The sequence goes on from NZ_JAHFVK010000001.1 coordinate 1,213,639, forward strand.
AATGCCCGCGATCTTGGCGCCTCCGAGGAGCAAGTCATTGGGCCACTTGAGCTGCAATGCCTGCGGGGTCGCCAGATGGGTGAGGACCGCTTCGTAGGTTGCCAGAGCGGCCGCGAACGACAGGGTCGGGGCTGGCGGGTCCTGAGGGTAGATGTGAACCGTGGTCGACCCCATGAAGTTGCCCGGACCATCCAGCCAGCTTCGCCCCTGCCGACCTCTTCCCGCAATCTGCCGTTCCGCTACCAGCCACATGCCTTCCTCGACAGGCTCCAGGGCCGCGAGGCGCTGGAGGAGGTCGGCGCTGGTCGAGCCCGTCTGTTCGATGAGCTCGATGCGGATAGGTTTGTCAGGCAAGGAGGAACAGCGCCGCGGCGGCGCCATCGGCCAACTTGCCAAGCCAGGCCGTCAAAAGGTAGCCCAGAGGCGATACCACGATCGCGCTGATCGCCAGCAGTGCCCAGTGGGCCCAGTCGCTCTTGCCACGGATCGTGTCGGCCGGTTCGTCGAAGAACATGATCTTGACGATCTTGATGTAGTAGAACGCACCGATCACCGAGGCCGCAATGCCGATGGCCGCCAGGGCAACTAGGTTTGCCTGGACTGCGGCCTGGAACACCACGAACTTGCCCCAGAAACCGAACAGCGGCGGAATGCCCGCTAGGCTGAACATCAACATTGCAAGACACCAGGCGAGCGCTGGACGGGTCCGCGAAAGGCCAGCCAAGTCCGCAATCCCTTCGATCGGCGTACCGTCTTCGGCGCGCATCATCAGGACCGCGACGAAGCTGCCCACCGTCATGGCGACGTAGATCGCAAGGTAGACGAGCAAGGCGCTGACGCCCTTCGGCGTAGCGCAAGCCAAGCCGATGAGGATGAAGCCGACATTGTTGATCGAGGAATAGGCGAGCAGGCGCTTGATGTTGGACTGACCAATAGCGCCCAGAGCACCGACCACGATCGAGGCTAGCGCGGCGAAGATGACCACCTGCCGCCAGGCGTCGGCCTGTGAGCCGAAAGCTTCGATAGCCACACGGGTCGCAAGCGCGACGGCTGCAACCTTCGGGGCGCTCGCAAAAAAGGCGGTCACTGGCGTCGGGGCGCCCTCGTAGACGTCCGGCGTCCACATGTGGAACGGAACGGCGCTGATCTTGAACGCGAGGCCCGCGAAGACAAACACCAGGCCGAACAGCGTACCGCCATTAAGGCCATCGCCGACGGCGGCCCGAATGCCTTCGAAGCTGGTCGTGCCGGTGAAGCCGTATGTCAGGCTCATGCCGAACAGCAGGATACCGCTGGCAAGCGCACCAAGCACAAAATATTTCAGACCGGCCTCAGACGATCGGCTGTCGTTGCGCAGGAATGCGGCGAGCACATAGGCCGAGAGCGAGTTCATCTCGAGCCCGATGTAGAGCGTCAGCAAGTCGCCCGCCGAAACCATCAGGCTCATGCCGACGGTCGCGAACAGGATGAGTACCGGATACTCGGCTTTCATCTGCCCGGTCCGGCCGAAGAACGCCGGCGCAACGACCAACGCGGCGCCGCTCGCGGCATAGATCATGAGCTTGGCGAAACCGGCGAAAGCATCCGCCCGGAACTGCCCGAAGAACGCCACGGTATCGGGGCCCGAAGCCCCGGCGCAAACCGTCCGAGCCACGAGGAAGAAGCACGCGCCCAACGCCACGCAACCGGCAACGCTGATTGCGCTCGATGCCTTGTCACCGGCCCACGCCGCCACCAACAGCAGCACGAGGCCCGTGAGCGACAGGATCAGCTCGGGAAGGATCAATCCAAGAGAGGCCACGAAGTCCATCAGTGCGCCCCCTCGTGCGCGGCAGGTTCAGCTGCGGCCTTGGCCGGAGCGGTCTTGTTTATGGTCAGGCGAGCGTCGCCTTCGGGCGCAGCGCGTGCCAGGCGAGCATCGAGTGCCTGGATGTCGGCTCGCATCGGAGCCAGGAAGCTCTCGGGATAGACGCCCATCCACAGCACCGCTGCGGCGATCGGTCCCAACATCAGCCATTCGCGCCACGACAGGTCCGGCATGGCCGCCGCATCGGCGTTTTTCTGCTCTCCGAAAGCGATGCGCCTGTAGAGATAGAGCATATAGGCCGCACCGAGGATGATGCCTGTTGTGCAGACGAACGCCACCCAGCTCGACACCTGGTAGATCCCGGCAAGGCTCAGGAACTCGCCGACGAAGCCGCTGGTGCCCGGCAGGCCGATGCTGGCCATCGTGAACAGCATGAAGAACAGCGCGTACTTCGGCATGTTGATCGCGAGGCCGCCGTAACGGTCGATCTCGCGAGTGTGCAGACGATCGTAAATAACGCCCACGCAGAGGAACAGCGCGCCCGAGACGAGGCCGTGGCTCAGCATCACGATCATCGAGCCTTCAAGGCCCTGCACGTTGAAGGAGAACAGGCCCACGGTCACGATAGCCATGTGCGCGACGGACGAATAGGCGATGAGCTTCTTCATGTCGTGCTGGACCAGTGCGATCAGGCTGGTGACGACGACGGCGATCATCGACAGCGCGAAGATCACCCACATCAACTGCGAGCTGGCTTCCGGGAACATCGGCAGGCTGAAACGGATGAAACCGTAGCCGCCCATCTTCAACAGAACGCCTGCCAGGATCACCGACCCGGCGGTCGGCGCCTGCACGTGGGCGTCGGGCAACCAGGTGTGGACGGGCCACATCGGCATCTTCACCGCGAAGCTGGCAAAGAAAGCCAGCCAGAGCCAGGTCTGCGCCTTCACCGGGAAGTCGTAGGCCATCAGCGTCGGAATGTCGGTGGTGCCCGCCTCGTTCACCATCCACAGCATCGCGATCAGCATCAGCACCGAGCCGAGCAGCGTGTAGAGGAAGAACTTGTAGGCCGCGTAAATCCGGTTCTGACCGCCCCAGATGCCGATGATCAGGTACATCGGGATCAGGCCGGCTTCGAAGAAGATATAGAACAGGTACAGGTCCTGCGCCGCGAACACGCCGATCATCAGCGTTTCCATGAACAGGAAGGCGGCCATGTATTCGCCGACCCGCTTGTCGATCGAAGCGCTCGCCAGGATGCAGATCGGCATCAAAAAGACGCTCAGAACGATTAGCATCAAGGCAATGCCGTCGATGCCCAGCGCCCAGCTGAAGCCAGCGAAGATCGGCGCCCGCTCGGTGAACTGCCACTGCGGACCGCCGATATCGAAATTGACCCAGAGCGCGATGCCGAGCGCCAGGTTAATCAGCGTCGCGGCCAGCGCGATCGCACGCGCAGCCTTGTCGCCAGAGAACAGGCACGCAGCCGCCCCAACCATCGGGACGAGCAACATCAGCGAAAGAATCGGAAGGCCCTCCATCAGACGAGCACCCAGCTGATCGCGGCGACAAGGCCGAGCAGCATGACCAGCGCATACGTGGTCAGGTTGCCGGATTGGGCCAGGCGAGCACCCACGGCACCCTTTTCCACCGCCCAGGCCGCACCATCGGGGCCGAAGCGATCGATCAGCCCTTCGTCACCGCGCTTCCAGAACTGGCGGCCGAGCCAAAAGGCCGGGCGCACGAACAGGAAGTTGTAGAGCTCGTCGAAATACCACTTGTTGTACAGGAACCGGTAGACCGGGCCCAGCTGTTCGGCGGTCTTGCCGGGGAGCGAGCTCTGGCGGCCATAGGCCAGCCAGGCGAGCCCAAGACCGATCAGCATCACCACCGTAGCCGTGAGCTTCACCCAGGTCGGGACCTCATGCATCGCATGCATGATGTGTTCGTTCCAGGCGATTGCACCGTTCCAAAATTCGGGATCTTCCAGGAACGCGTGGTGGAACACGTATCCCGCGAAAATCGCGCCGATCGACAGCAGCACCAGCGGCACGAGCATCGACCACGGGCTTTCGTGCGGATGGTAGCCCGCCGTTCCTTCGTGCGGATGGACGTTGGCATGGGTGGTGTCACCGTGCTCTTCGTCCGGGCTCTCATGCTGTCCATGCACGGCGTGCTGGATATGCTCGCTGTCGGCCCAGCGCGCTTTGCCCCAGAACGTCAGGAACATCAGGCGCCAGGAATAGAAGCTCGTCAGGAGCGCAGCGAAGGCACCTAGCCAGAAAGCTGTGCGACCAAACTCGCTACCACTGGCGAACGCCGCCTCGATGATGGCGTCCTTCGAATAGAACCCCGCGAAGCCGAAGACGCCCGCAATGCCCACACCGGTGATAGCCAGCGTACCCGCCAACATCGCCCAGAAGGTGATCGGGATGTGCTTACGGAGATCGCCGTAATACCGCATATCCTGTTCGTGGTGCATGGCATGGATCACCGAACCCGCTCCAAGGAACAGAAGGGCCTTGAAGAAAGCGTGCGTGAACAGGTGGAACATCGCCGCGCCGTAGGCGCCGACGCCCGCTGCGAAGAACATGTAGCCGAGCTGCGAACAGGTCGAATAGGCGATCACGCGCTTGATATCCCACTGAGTCGTACCGACCGTGGCCGCAAACAAGCAGGTCGCCGCGCCGATGAAGGTCACGAAGCTCAGCGCCACCGGCGCGGCCTCGAACATCGGCGACAGGCGGCAGACCATGAACACACCCGCCGTGACCATGGTTGCGGCGTGGATCAACGCGGAAACCGGGGTCGGGCCCTCCATCGCGTCCGGCAACCAGGTATGCAGGCCGAGCTGGGCCGACTTGCCCATCGCCCCGACGAACAGCAGCAGGCACAGGATCGTCATCGTGTCGAGCCGCATGCCGAGGAAAGTGATGTGCGAGACACCCTTCATCGCCGGGGCGGCTGCTAGGATTTCTGGGATCGATGTCGTCTGGAAAACCAGGAATGTCCCAAAGATGCCGAGCATGAACCCCAGGTCGCCCACGCGGTTGACCACGAAGGCCTTGATCGCCGCGGCGTTGGCGCTCGGCTTCTTGAACCAGAAACCGATCAACAGGTAGCTGGCAAGGCCGACGCCTTCCCAACCGAAGAACATCTGCACCAGGTTGTCCGCCGTCACGAGCATCAGCATCGCGAAAGTGAACAGGCTGAGATAGGCGAAGAAGCGCGGCTGATCCGTGTCCTCGGCCATGTAACCCCAGGAATAGAGGTGCACGAGCGCGGAGACGCTGGTGATCACCACCAGCATCACCGCAGTCAGAGCATCTACGCGCAGCGCCCAGTCGAAAGTCAGCGCGCCCGAGGCGACCCACTTCATCACCGGGACCACGGTCGCTTCGGCACCGTGGCCGAGGTAGCTGATGAAGATCGGCCAGCTGAGCGCCGCGGAAACGAACAAGGCGCCCGTCGTGATCGACTTGGCAACTACATTGCCGAGCATGCGATTGCCGAGACCGGCAACAATCGCGGCCAGCAGCGGCAGGAATACGATAACCAGAATGGGGTGCACGTCTTAGCCCTTCAGCCGGTCGACGCTATCGACGGCAATCGTGCCGCGGCCGCGGAAGTAGATGACGAGGATCGCCAGACCGATCGCCGCTTCACCAGCGGCCACGGTCAGCACGAACATCGCGAAGATCTGACCCGTCAGGTCGCCAAGGAAGGCGCTGAAAGCCACGAAGTTGATGTTCACCGACAGCAGGATCAGTTCGATCGCCATGAGAATGACGATGACGTTCTTGCGGTTGAGGAAGATACCGAGGACGCCGAGCACGAACAGGATCGAGCTCACGACTACGAAATGTTCGATGCCGATCACAGCTCCACCCCCTGGCCAACTTCGGGCCGCGTATTGACGGTTGCCTCGCTCGGCTTCCGAGCGATCTGCTTCGAGATATTCTGCTGTCCGCGGACCGCACGGGCTCCGCGGTGAGTCAGCACGATCGCACCGATCATCGCCACCAGCAGGATGATGCCGGCGCTTTCGAACAGGAACAGGTAACGGCCGTAAAGCAACGCGCCGATGCTCTCGATATTGCTCCGCCCAAGCAGCGGCGCTGCGCTGCCGTCAGGGGTTCCGAGATGTAGCGCGCCCGCGCGATAGGCGCCGACACCGAGCACCAGCTCCGCGAGGAGAACCAGAGCGATCAGGATACCGAGCGGGAAGTTCTTCATGAACCCGGCACGAAGTTCGGCGAAATCGATGTCGAGCATCATCACGACGAACAGGAACAACACCGCGATCGCCCCTACGTAGACGATGATCAGCAGCATGGCGATGAACTCGGCCCCAGCGATGACCATCAGACCCGCGGCGTTGAAGAACGCCAGGATCAGCCACAGCACCGAATGGACCGGGTTGCGCGCGAGGATGGTGAAGGCGCCAGAGGCGATCACCATGGCGGCGAAGAGATAAAAGGCGATTGTCTGGATCATGGATCGCGGGCCGCCTAGCGATAGGGCGCGTCGGCTTCAAGGTTCGCGGCAATGGCCCGCTCCCACTTGTCCCCGTTCGCCAGCAGTTTAGCCTTGTCGTAGAGCAGTTCTTCGCGCGTTTCGGTCGCGTATTCGAAGTTCGGCCCTTCGACGATCGCATCAACCGGGCAGGCTTCCTGACAGAAGCCGCAGTAAATGCACTTGGTCATGTCGATGTCGTAGCGCGTGGTGCGACGGCTGCCGTCCTCGCGCGGTTCCGCCTCGATCGTGATCGCCTGCGCCGGGCAGACGGCCTCGCACAGCTTGCAGGCGATGCAGCGCTCTTCCCCGTTGGGATAGCGCCGCAACGCATGCTCGCCGCGGAATCGCGGGCTCAGCGGGTTCTTTTCGAACGGATAATTGATCGTCGCCTTGGGCTTGAAGAAATACTTCAGCGTGAGGGCATGCGCCTTCACGAACTCCCACAGGGTGAACGACTTGATGAGTTGCGCGACGGTCATGCGAAATGTCCGGTAGCCATGAGATAGCCGGAGATCAGCACCACGAAGATGAGGCTGAGCGGCAGGAAAACCTTCCACCCCAGGCGCATCAGCTGATCGTAGCGGAAGCGTGGGACAGTGGCCTTCACCCATGAGAAGACGAAGAAAAAGAAGAAGATCTTGGCGAAAAGCCAAAGCCATCCCGGGATGATGTAGAGCGGAGCCCAGTCGAGCGGCGGCAGCCAGCCTCCGAAGAACAGGATGGCGTTGAGCGCGCACATCAGCAACACGTTGGCGTACTCGCCGAGCCAGAACAGCGCGAAGCTCATCGAGGAGTATTCGGTCTGATAGCCGGCGACGAGTTCGCTTTCCGCCTCGGTCAGGTCGAACGGCGCACGGGCGGTCTCGGCCAGCGAGGAGATCAGGAACACCACCCACATCGGAAATAGCAGCAGGTTGAAAAAGAACCCGTTCACGATTCCAAGGCCATGGCCACGCTGTGCTTCGATGATGGCGTTGAGGTTGAAGCTCCCGGCCCACAGCACCACGCAGATCAACACGAAACCGATCGAGACTTCATAAGAAATCATCTGAGCAGCGGCGCGCATGGCGCTGAAGAACGGGTATTTCGAGTTGGACGCCCAGCCCGAGATCACAACCCCGTAAACTCCCAGCGAACTGATCGCGAGGATATAGAGCAGGCCGACGTTGATATCCGCCAGCACTGCGCCCGAGTTGAACGGGATCACCGCCCAGGCCATCAGAGCAACGGTGAAGGTAATGATCGGTGCGATCAGGAACAGGCCCTTGTTCGCCGCCGAGGGAACGATGGTTTCCTGCAGGAACACCTTGAGACCGTCGGCAAAACTCTGCAGCAGGCCGAAGGGTCCGACGACGTTCGGGCCCTTGCGCAAGGCCATTGCGGCCCAGATTTTGCGGTCGACGTAGATGATCATGGCCACCGCCAGCATCAGCGGCAGGGCAATGAGCAGAATGCCCGCGACAGTCGCGACGAACCACGCCCACCCGTAAGTCATGCCGAGGGATTCGAAGAAAGCGGTCATTCCGCCGCCTCCGCGAAGTCCTCGCCGTGCAACAGCTCGGCCGAGCAACGCTGCATGGTCGGACTCGACCGGGCGATGGCGTTGGTCATGTAGAAGTCCTTGATCGGATAGACGATTTGGCCCGTCGCTTTCGCTTTGGCATCGCCCTTCGGCAAGGCGCCATAGTCAGCCAGCCCTTCGACGCCAAGCGCCGGGACTTCAGCCGTCATTGCGGCGCGTAGTTCACCGAAGCTGTCGAAGCCGACGCTGACCCCGAGCGCATCCGCCAGCGCCCGCAGAATCGTCCAGTCTTCGCGCGCATCACCGGGAGCGAACACGGCCTTGTCGGCGAACTGAACGCGTCCCTCGGTGTTGACGTAAGTGCCCGCCTTTTCGGTGTAGGCGCTACCCGGCAGGATGATGTCCGCCGCGTGCGCACCCTTGTCGCCGTGATGGCCGATGTAGACCTTGAGCGAACTTTGGAACTGGCTGAAATCGACCTCGTCAGCGCCAAGTGCCAGCACCACCTTGGGGTTGGCTGCGGCGATGTCGGCCATCCCGCCCTTCTGCGCGAAGCCGAGCATCAGGGCGCCCATGCGGGCAGCGGCCATATGAAGGACGTTGAAGCCGTTCCAGCCCTCGCGGACCAGCTTCCACTGCTCGGCAAGCGCCAGGGCCGGAGCCAACGCACCCGCAACCAGTCCCCCGCCGCCGATAATGATCGCCGGTTTGGAAGCCTGCTGCATCGCCTCAGCGACGTGCGCGGGAAGCTGCTGCAACTGGTCGAGGCTGTCTCCCAGGAACTCAGCCGCGTAAGTCGTTTCCCAATGCGGGCCGACAATGAACACCTTGGCCCCGCGTTTGGCGGCCTTGCGCAGGCGAACATTGACCAGCGGGGCTTCCCAGCGGACCTGGCTGCCAACGATCAGGACGGCATCGGCTTCCTCGATCCCGGCGAAGGTCGAATTGAAATTGACCGCGGCGAGATTGTCGGCCGGATAGGCCATTCCGCCTTGTCGGCTTTCGATCAGGGTCGAGCCGAGCGCGCCAAGCAATGTCTTGGCCGCGAACATGGTCTCACAATCGAGCAGGTCACCGGCGATCGCGGCAATGCTGCTGCCCGCCTTGGCCTTGGCGATGGTCGAGAAGGCCTCGTCCCAGCTAGCCTGCTCCAGCTTGCCCTTACGGCGGATCCACACCTTGTCGAGGCGACGGCGGGTCAGGCCTTCGACCTGGTAGCGAGTCTTGTCGCTGATCCATTCCTCGTTGACGTCGTCATTGGTGCGCGGAAGGACGCGGAGAACTTCACGCCCTCGGCTGTCGACGCGGATGTTCGAACCGACCGCGTCCGACACGTCGATCGACAGTGTCTTGGTCAGTTCCCACGGCCGCGCTTCGTAGGCGTAAGGCCGGCTCGTCAACGCGCCGACCGGGCACAAGTCGATCACATTGGCCGAAAGCTCATGCTTGGCCGCCTGTTCGAGGTAGGTGGTGATCTGCATGTCCTCGCCGCGATAGAGCGCGCCGATTTCATCCACCCCGGCGATCTCTTCCGAGAACCGCACGCAGCGTGTGCAGTGGATGCAACGGGTCATGATCGTCTTGATCAGGGGCCCCATGTACTTCTCGGTCACCGCCCGCTTGTTCTCGTCATAGCGAGAGGCACCGCGGCCATAAGCGATCGACTGGTCTTGCAGGTCGCACTCGCCGCCCTGGTCGCAGATCGGACAATCGAGGGGGTGATTGATGAGCAGGAACTCCATCACCCCTTCGCGCGCCGTCTTGACCATCTGGCTGTCAGTGCGGATCTCCTGGCCCTCCGCGGCCGGGAGCGCGCAGCTCGCCTGCGGTTTCGGCGGCCCGGGTTTGACCTCGACCAGGCACATCCGACAGTTGCCGGCGATCGACAGGCGTTCGTGATAGCAGAAGCGCGGGATCTCCTTGCCGGCAAGCTCGCAAGCCTGCAGCACGGTCGCCCCGTTGGGGACCTCGATCTCGATGCCGTCTACGGTAACTTTAGGCATTACTCTGCGGCCTCCCGCGCGTTCTCGGCAATCCGGCGTTCCAGCTCTGGGCGGAAGTGGCGGATCAGGCCCTGGATCGGCCACGCGGCCGCATCACCCAAGGCGCAAATGGTGTGGCCTTCGACCTGCTTGGTCACCTGCTGCAGCATGTCGATCTCGCCGATATCGGCATCACCGGTGCGCAAACGCTCCATCACGCGCCACATCCACCCCGTACCTTCACGGCAGGGTGTGCACTGACCGCATGACTCATGCTTGTAGAAGTAGGAAATACGGCTGATCGCGCGAACGATGTCGGTGGACTTGTCCATCACGATCACTGCCGCGGTTCCAAGGCCGGAGCCGACCTCGCGCAGGCCGTCGAAATCCATCGGGCAGTCCATGATTTGCTCGCCGGGAACCAACGGCACCGACGAACCGCCGGGGATGACGGCTAGCAGGTTGTCCCAACCGCCACGAATGCCGCCACAATGCTTTTCGATCAGCTCGCGGAAGGGAATGCTCATCGCCTCTTCCACCACGCAGGGCTTTTCCACGTGGCCGCTGATCTGGAACAGCTTGGTGCCCTTGTTGTTTTCGCGCCCGAAGCTCGAGAACCACGAGGCGCCGCGCCGCAGGATCGTCGGCACGACCGCAATCGACTCCACGTTGTTGACCGTGGTCGGGCAACCATAAAGGCCGGCACCGGCCGGGAACGGCGGCTTGAGGCGGGGCTGGCCCTTCTTGCCTTCCAGGCTCTCGATCATCGCGGTCTCTTCGCCGCAGATGTACGCCCCCGCGCCGCGGTGGACGAAGACGTCGAAGTCATAACCCGAACCGGCTGCGTTCTTGCCCAGGAGGCCGGCGGCATAAGCCTCGGCCACGGCGGAAAACAGCGTCTCGGCCTCCCGGATATATTCACCGCGAATGTAGATGTACGCCGCCCTCGCCCGCATCGCGTAACCGGCGATCAGCGCGCCTTCGATGAGCTTGTGCGGATCGTGGCGAATGATCTCGCGGTCCTTGCACGAGCCAGGCTCGGATTCGTCGGCGTTGATGACGAGAAAGCTCGGACGGCCGTCCTTGCTCTCCTTGGGCATGAAGGACCACTTCATGCCAGTCGGGAATCCCGCGCCGCCGCGTCCGCGCAGGCCGGAGGCCTTCACCTCTTCGATAATCGCGTCCTGACCGACTTCCATCAACCTCTTGGTCGCGTCCCAGTCACCACGCGCCTGTGCGGCCTTCAGGCGCCAGTCCTGATAGCCATACAGATTGGTGAAGATGCGGTCCTTGTCGGCAAGCATCAGGCGAACCCTCCACCAAAGGCGTAGAACCCGGCGAACGTCAGGATCGCCAGGAGAGCAACCGTCTTCATCAGACCCTTGAACAGCTTCCAGACGGCAACGACGGCCACAAGCGCGACGGCGATCGGGATGAACAGTTCCATCACCATTCGCTCCGGTAATCGTGGTTGGATTTGGCCATTTCAGTGAGCGTGCTCAGAGCGCCTACGGGTTCCACAGTATGACGCGCCGGATCCTGCGTGCCTTCCTGCGGCGTTTCGCCTCGAGCCAGGGCATCGAGTACGGCATCGAACCGCTCGACCGTCAGGTCTTCGTAGTTGCCGTCGTTGATCTGGACCATCGGCGCGCTTGAGCAGTTGCCCATGCATTCGACCTCGGTCAGCGTCCACAGGCCGTCCTCGGTCGTGTGGCCCTTCTTCATGCCGCGCTTTTTGCAGGCGGCGAGGATATCGTCCGATCCGCGCAGCATGCAGGGCGTCGTACCGCAGACCTGCACATGATAGCGGCCAACCGGTACGAGGTTATACATCGTGTAGAAGGTGGCGACTTCGAGGACGCGGACGACGGGCATGTCGAGTTCGCGTGCGATGAACTCAATCACCGGGATCGGCAGCCAACCCTGGGTCTGGGTTTCAGCACCCACCTGCCGCTGGGCCAGGTCGAGCAACGGCATGACAGCCGAGCGCTGACGCCCCTCGGGATAGCGCGAGACCACTTCCTTGGCCTTGGCGGCGTTCTCGGCCGTCCAGGCAAAGTTGCCCCAGCGCGCGCGGAGTTCCGGGCTATCGGCTTCGATGTGACGCTCAGCCATTCGAGCCACCTCCAGCGCGGCGGTCGCGGACGGCCTGGAAGACCATGAACATCTCGAACCCGGCGATCGAGGCTACAACCATCGGGAGCCATTCAGGCGGGGGCGCGCCGAGCCATTCGGCGGCAAAGAAGATCGCCACGAGCGCGAGGCCCGAAATGCAGGCGAGCACGGACAAGCGTTCGAGTTGAGTGAGGTTCACCGATCGCACTCCCCGAACACTACGTCGATGGCGCCGAGGATGGCGGTTGCGTCGGGCAGCATGTGGCCTTTGCTCATGAAATCCATTGCCTGGAGATGGCTGAAAGCGGTCGGGCGGATCTTGCAGCGGTACGGCTTGTTGCTTCCGTCGCTAACCAGGTAGACACCAAATTCCCCCTTGGGGCTCTCGGTTGCCACATAGACTTCGCCGGCCGGCACGTGGAAGCCTTCGGTGTAGAGCTTGAAGTGGTGGATTAGCGCTTCCATCGACTGCTTCATCTCGGCGCGCTTGGGCGGCACCACTTTACGGTCGCTGCTGGCGATTGGGCCTTCGGGCATTTCGCGCAGGCACTGCTTCATGATCTTGGCCGATTGGCGGACTTCTTCAACGCGGACCATGAAACGGTCGTAGCAGTCGGAATTGGTGCCCACCGGCACTTCGAAATCCATCCGGTCATAGACATCGTAGGGTTGGCTCTTGCGCAAATCCCACGGAATGCCCGCGGCGCGGATCATCGGGCCGGAAAAGCCCCAGGCCACGGCATCTTCCTTGCTCACAACGGCGATATCGACGTTGCGCTGCTTGAAGATGCGGTTGTCCATAACCAGGCTCATCGCGTCCTCGAACAAGCGCGGCAGGCGCGTATCGAGCCAGTCGGCGATGTCGGTCAACAGCTTGAGCGGCACATCCTGGTGCACGCCGCCGGGGCGATACCATGCCATGTGCATGCGTGCGCCGGAGGCCCGCTCGAAGAAATTGAGGCAGTCCTCGCGGATCTCGAACAGCCACAGGTTCGGTGTCATCGCGCCCACGTCCATCACGTGGGAGCCGATGTTGAGCATGTGGTTGCAGATGCGGGTAAGCTCGGCAAACAGCACACGCAGGTACTGCGCGCGCAGTGGTACTTCGAGGTTGAGCAACTTCTCGATGGCGAGCACGTAGCTGTGCTCCATTGCCAGCGGACTGCAGTAGTCGAGCCGATCGAAATACGGCAGCGCCTGCAGGTAGGTTTTGTATTCGATCAACTTCTCGGTGCCGCGATGGAGCAGGCCCACGTGCGGATCGATACGTTCGATAATCTCCCCGTCGAGTTCCATGACCATGCGCAACACCCCGTGCGCGGCCGGGTGCTGCGGACCGAAATTGATCGTGTAGTTCGTGATGACCTCGTCACCCGTGGTGGGCGACTGGTCGAAAGTCAGACCGCTCATCATGCGCAAATCCATTTGCCGCCGATGGTCCTCACCTGACCGGCAGTGTCGGTTACGGTCAGGATCGCCGATTGATCGTTCCCTGCGACGTCAACCGTGATCCCTTCCCCGCTGAAGCGAGTGCCCTGGCGGATGGCCGGAAGGCCCCCGCTGGAAGCCAACTGATAGAGTTTGCCGTCAACCCGCACCACGGCTCGTCCGGTGCTGGCCGGATTGGACAGCGCGGCGGCAATGAGGGTTTCGGTGCCATCGCTGGTGAAAGTGCAAGCGCCGTCCCGCTGGCCCAGGTCCACGCCGCTGATGTTACCTAGCTGGTCCAACGTGCGCACATCGGTCCCGACCGGAGGAGGCCCGACGACCGCGGTGGTCTCAACCGGCGCGGCCGGAGCAGCCTGACCGTTCGCGCCAACCCGTGAGGCGAAGTCGTCGTCGTTGTCGTTCTTCTGCGAGCAGCCGGCCAGGGCCAGCGCAGCGATCGCAGCGAGGAAGAGCGGCTTGCTCATTCGGCATCCTTCTTCGGCTTGCGGGCGCGCGGCTTGGCCGGCGCCTTGGGCTTCGCGGGGCGATCCGACGTCGTTGCGGGGGCGGCAGGCTCCTGCTTGCGCGTGCGCTTCTGGACCGGCGCGCCGTTGTCCACCTTCTCCGCGGCCTTTTCGTCTGCCGCCTTGCCGGCGCCGGTATCAGCCGGCTTGTCCGTCGTTTTCGGCTGAGCGATGGGCGGCGGCGGAGGCGCCACCGCAGCCTTCTCATCACCCGGCAGCACGTAGTCAGCACCTTCCCACGGGCTCATGAACTCGAACTTGCGGAAGTCCTGCGCCAGCTCGACCGGCTCGTAGACCACGCGCTTCTCCTCTTCGGAGTAGCGTAGTTCCTGGTAGCCGGTGAGCGGGAAGTCCTTGCGGAACGGATGCCCTTCAAACCCATAGTCGGTCAGGATCCGGCGAAGGTCGGTGTTGCCTTCAAAGATCACGCCGTAGAGGTCGAACACCTCGCGCTCGAGCCAACCGGCGTTGGGCCAGAGTGTGGTCACGGTCGGCACCGGAGTATTCTCGGCCGCGCGCACCTTTACGAGGATGCGGTGGTTCTTCGTCAGCGAGAGCAGCATGTAGACCACTTCGAAACGCTCTTCGCGCTGCGGATAGTCGACGCCGGCGATTTCCATCAGCTGCTGATAGTCGTGCTCGTCCCGTAGCAGGCGTAGCGCGTCCTCGACCCGCTCACGCTGGACGCCGAGCACGATCTCTCCGTGCTCTTCCTTAGACGCCAGCAGCATGTCGCCCAGGGCGGCGCCGAGAGTATCCTTCACGCCTTCGTTGGAAGCGAAGCGCGGGGCCGAATGCAGAACAGTCGCCATATTACCGCTCGATCGTTCCTTCGCGGCGGATCTTCCGCTGCAATTGCATCACGCCGTAAAGCAGCGCCTCGGCGGTCGGCGGGCAACCGGGGACGTAGATGTCCACCGGCACGATCCTGTCGCAGCCGCGTACAACGCTGTAGCTGTAATGGTAATAGCCGCCACCGTTGGCGCAGCTACCCATGGAGATCACGTACTTGGGGTCCGACATCTGGTCGTAGACCTTGCGCAGTGCCGGAGCCATCTTGTTGCACAGCGTTCCGGCCACGATCATGACGTCCGACTGACGCGGCGACGCGCGTGGGGCGACGCCGAAACGCTCCATGTCGTAGCGCGGCATGTTCACGTGGATCATCTCGACCGCGCAACACGCGAGACCGAAAGTCATCCACCATAGCGAGCCGGTGCGGGCCCACTGAAACAACTCTTCGGTCGAGGTGACGAGGAAACCCTTGTCGTTGACCTCTCCCTGAAGCGCATTGAAGAAATCCGCATCGGGTGTGCGGATATCGCCGGGCTGCGCCGCTGGTACGGGCTGGTTCACTCCCATTCCAGAGCTCCCTTCTTCCACGCATAAGCAAGGCCCACCGCCAGTTCGAACAGGAACACCATCATAGTGATCCAGCCCGGCCATCCGGTGAGGTCGAGACTGACCGCCCAGGGAAACAAGAACGCTGCTTCGAGGTCGAAAATGATGAAGAGGATCGCAATCAGGTAAAACCTGACATCGAACTGGCTGCGCGGATCTTCGAACGCGGGGAAGCCGCATTCGTATTCGCTGAGCTTCTCCGCCGAGGGATTATGCGTGCCGGTAAGGCGCGCAACTCCCATCGGGAGGAATACGAAGGCGGCCGACAAGCCTCCCGCGATGAGGAGGAAGATCAGAATCGGCAGATATTGTTCGAGGTCGACCACAAACGCCTCTGAAGATGAATCGAAGGGCGGAATTCGGTTGGGCCTCTAGGCCTAGCCCCATGATACTGCAAGGCCCGGACTCCGCGAAAATTCGTTCGTTCCCGACGCTTGCCACCGGTTCGAAAGGCCAGTCATTTTCTTAATCTGCGAATGCCTCTCACTAGCAGACATCATGGCGTCATTTGGGGCCTTTGTGTCAGCTTGAGCAAAGCCCCAATTGCCATGCACCGGGGCCGTCACTACCTATCGAGACATCATCAGCAGAAGGCCTCGTTCATGCCCTCATTCAATGATTCCGATCCGATCGTCATTCTTTCCTATGCCCGCACCCCGATGGGCGGAATGCAGGGCGTGTTGGCCGACGTGCAGGCCACCGAGCTCGGCGCTACGGCGGTGAAGGCCGCGGTAGAACGTGCCGGCGTAAGCGGTGAGGACATTGATCGGATCTACATGGGATGCGTCCTTCCCGCCGGACTGGGCCAGGCGCCCGCCCGCCAGGCCGCACTCAAGGCCGGATTGCCCAATTCGGTCGAGGCTACGACGGTCAACAAGGTCTGCGGCAGCGGCATGCAGACTGTCATCATGGGCGCCGAAGCGCTCGCCTCCGGCACTGTCGACCTTGTCGTCGCAGGTGGCATGGAGAGTATGACCAACGCCCCGTATCTCCTCAAAAAGCACCGTTCCGGCGCGCGCTTTGGCCATGATACCGTCTACGATCACATGGCGCTCGACGGTCTGGAAGACGCTTACGAGCCCGGCAAGGCCATGGGCTCCTTCGCTCAATGCACGGCCGACGAATACCAGCTCACTCGCCAGGACATGGACGAATACGCCATCGAGTCGCTGGCCCGGGCTAACAATGCCATTCAGAGCGGCGCCTTCGCCGATGAGGTCGTCCCCGTCACGGTCAAGACCCGAAAGGGTGATGTAACGGTCGCTACCGATGAACAGCCCGGCAAGGGCAATCCTGCCAAGATTCCGGAGCTTCGCGCGGCCTTCGCCAAGGACGGTACCATTACCGCCGCGACCTCGAGTTCGATATCGGACGGCGCCGCGGCCGTGGTCATCACGCGTGAGAGCGTGGCGAAAGCCGAAGGCAAGACGCCGGTCGCCCGCATCGTCGCCATGGGCGCGCACGCGCAAGCTCCCAAGGACTTCACCACCGCCCCGGTTGGCGCGATCCGCAAGGTGCTCGACGAGGCCGGGTGGTCGGTAGACGATGTCGACTTGTGGGAAGTGAACGAGGCCTTTGCCTGCGTCGCCATGTTCGCGATGCGCGACATCGGCATCCCGCACGAAAAGATCAATATCCACGGCGGCGCCACGGCGCTGGGCCATCCGATCGGAGCCAGCGGCACTCGTATCATCGTCACCCTCCTCAACGCCCTCAGGCAGAAGGGCCTCAAGCGTGGCGTGGCGAGCCTGTGCATTGGCGGGGGTGAAGGCACAGCGGTGGCGGTCGAGCTGCTTTAGCCCCTCGCCTCCGCGTGATGCGAAATCGCTCTTTCGCAAACCTAAACCATGTTAATCGTGGCTCCCTCCAAACAGGAGGGGTGCCATGAAAAAGCTCGTGTTCATCGGCGTGCTCGCTGCCCTAGCCGCCTGCTCACAATCCAATACACCCGCGAAATCCGAGGCGGCCGATGTGGCCTCCGCGCCCACCGGGACGGCCGCCGCCTTCTCGCTGCAGCCGGGAGTCTATGACTACAAGCGCTCCGATGGCCTGACGGGTATCAATACCGTCAATGCCGACGGTACGTTCTCAAACGCCAGATCAACCGGCGAAGTGGAAACCGGCAAGTGGGCCCAGGAAGGCGACCTTAGCTGCCTGACCCCGGACGGCGAAGGCAGGGCCAAGCGCTGCTATACCTTCACGCGACCGGATGCCGAAGGGAAGTTCACCGGAACAATGGCCGATGGCGTAACTATCGAGGTTCGCAAGATCAGCTGATAACCCTCGTCCGGTGCGACCATAATTGCTCGCCTAACCTTTACGGTGCCTATGAGCACCGCCTGGGCGATTGCCTTCTGACCGCACTACGTGCGCAATAAAGATTTACGAAAACACTCATTTTGCGCGCCGATTCATGATAAGAGCGCGGCTCTCCAAGATGGAGGCAAGCCATGAAAACGATCGCACTTGTTTGCGTACTGGCTGCCTTGGCCGCTTGCTCCCGAAGCGAAACACCGGCGGAGCGAGAGGCGGCGGAAGCTGCGGCAGCGCCAATCGGGCCCTATCAGCTTGAGGCAGGCACTTACTCATATACGCGCTCCGATGGGGTGTCCGGCGTCAATACGCTCGCCGCTGATGGCACCTTCTCCAATGCTGTGACCGGCGGCGAGGTTGAAACCGGCAAGTGGGGGCAGGAAGGTGAACTGGGCTGCCTTGTCCCCGACGATGGCACGGCGAAGCGCTGCTACCGGTTCAGTCGACCAGACAGCAAAGGCCTGTTCACTGGCGTCATGGCAGACGGTCTGACGGTTGAAGTGCGCAAGGTCACCTGACCGGGCCGGTGACTGCTCGTTTCCCGCCCTCCGGATAGCAGTGCAGAACGCCGTGGGTTGGGCGCTTAGGTAAGGACAAACATGAAGCGACTCGTTTTCGCAGCCATCCTCCTGGGCGGAACTCTCGCAGCTTGCGATCAGGCTGCCGAAGAATCCGACGAACCGGAAACCATTACGGCCGCGGACATCCCACCCTCCGAAACGTCGACAGCCGGGACGTACCAGGTCACGCTTGCGGATGGGACGAAGGGGACTTCAACTCTTGCTGAAGACGGGCGCTATGTGGACCGTTTCGGTGGGCAGACTGAAGAGGGTAACTGGGCCGAGGTAGACGGCAAAACCTGCTTCGATCCTGACGAGGGAGGCGCGATAACACGCTGCTACGTCCTTGGTGAAACGGCAGCTGACGGCACGTTCGTCGCCACCCCGGACACGGGCGACCCGGTGACGGTGAAAAAGGTCAGTTAAAGCGTTGCGGGACGCGAGGCGGAAGTCCCGGCCTCAGGGTTCGCCGTCGCCCCACAAGCGATCCTCGCGGATCCAGCCCTTGTGACCGGCAATGTCAATTCGGCACCAACCCGAATCGCAATCGCCCAGTGAACCGACATTGCCGGGCTCTACCTTCCAAAGCAGCTTGGCGTCGGAATCGCCACTCGCGCGAATGTCCGCCAGCCCATTGCCTACGACAATGGCTCCGCGTTTCGGATTGAGCAGGCGAGCCACTATCCATCCGCGTTCACCGTCCGGATCTTCCACCAGGCGCCAGCCTTCCCGCAGGCGGATGACTTTCACCGGCAGACCTTCGCGTTGATATACCCATTCGATGGGAAAGGCCTCGCTCGGCCCAACCCGCATGTTCACTTCTTCGGAACGGAGCGTCGCCCAATAGGGCACCTCCCGATCCTGCGCGGACACAGGAACGGCGATCGAGGCAAGCAACAGAGAGATAGCCGAGACGGCGAAGGGACGCATCGAGCCTCCCTAACAGGGACGAGGGGCGGCCTTCAACCGGGGACTATCCTTAATAGCTCCCGGTCAGGCCGCCCTTCCCCAAATCAATCCCCGGTCAGGATACGATCGACCAGTTGCTTCACCGTGGGGGTGAAGTTGTTGGAGTAGAACGGGTCCTGCTTGAACCGGAACGCGGCGTGGCCCGCGAACATCAGGTTCTGTTCGGTATCTCCACCGTGCGCGATGTCCTGCAGGGTCTTCTGAATGCAGAAGCTGCGCGGGTCGGCAAGGCGGCCGGTGGTGTAATCGTCGTGGTCCTTCCACGAAGAGAACCCGCAGTGCGACAGGCAGCCCATGCAAGCGGCCTGATCCTCACGGATAACGGCCCGTTCCGCGGGTGTCACGAAGACGACCGTATCGTCGGGCGTCTTGAGCGCTTCGGTGTAACCCTGGGCAACCCATTCCCGAGCATGGGCCAGATCCTGGGGAGCAACCCAGAAGTTCTTCCCCTTGACGCCTGCGTCAAGCTGCACGGTGTGTTCACCGGCCTGGACACGCGAGTAGGGTATTTGCCGAGCGCTGCGCGCCTCGAGCGAGCGCAGGAACGGGTTGCGCACGGCCGAGCTATAAAAGCCCGTCGGCGAAAAACGATGCAGCAACACGTCGCCTTCGTCGAGCGTGCGCAGGCGGTCCTTCCAGCCTTGCGGGATCGGGCTCTCTTCGGTCAGCAGCGGCCGCGTGCCGTACTGAAACGCGATCTGGCCGAGTTCAGGGTTGTCGATCCAGTGCTCCCACTCGCGCAAGAACCACACGCCACCAGCCATGATGATGGGCACGTCGTCGGAGATTCCCTCAGCACGCATGGTTTCGCGAACTGCCTTCACCCGCGGAAACGGATCTTCCGGCTTAAGCGGATCTTCGGCGTTTGAGAGACCGTTGTGTCCGCCCGCGAGCCACGGATCCTCGTAAACCACGGCCCCCATCAACTCGCTGACCTTGTGGTAGGCGCGCTTCCACAGCGCGCGGAACGCACGGGCTGAGCTGATAATCGGCAAGTAGTTGACGTTGTAGCGCGCGGCGATCTCGGACAGCTTGTAGGGCATGCCCGCGCCGCAGGTGACGCCGGCAACGAGGCCCTTGGTCCGCTCGAGAACGCCTTCCAGCACTTGCTGGGCGCCACCCATTTCCCACAGCACGTTGATATTGATCGCGCCCTTGCCACCGGCCAGATCGTAGGCACGACGAACCTGCTCTACCGCACCGTCGATCGCATAGCGGATCAGCTGGTCGTGCCGTTCGGTCCGGGTGAGCTGATCGTAGATCTGCGGTATGATCCGGCCTTCCGCGTCGTAGCTATCGGCGTTGACCGCGCTCACGGTACCGATTCCGCCCGCGGCCGCCCAAGCGCCGGAGCTCATATGATTGGTCGCGGAAACGCCCTTGCCGCCCTCAACGAGCGGCCAGACTTCCCGGCCAGCGTACATGATGGGTTTCAAACCCTTAAAACTCATTGTCAAATCCTACCGTCGTCCGTCAGGACGATGCTTCCCTGTTGTTGCCTTGCCCCTTGCAAGGCTGAATTTCGCCCGGTTCCGGCCGCGGGCCCACGGCTTCAAATCGGGCATAATACCCGGCAAGTTCCGGCTTGCGAACAAATTCCACCAATCGAAAGCCAACCTGCTGGAATTCGCAGAACAACAGTTCCGGGCTTATTCCGTGCTGGCGACCTACGTCCACCACGATCACCTGCCCACCTTCGGCTAGAGCCGGCCGCAAGCGCCAAAGGAACGCATAGGGCTCTTCCACCTCGTGGTACATGTCGACCAGGAAGATACGGTCAAAGCTGTTGGGCGGGAGCCTTGGATCGTCCGGCGCGCCAAGCTTGATCGAAACATTGTCGAGACGCTCATCCTCCACGCGCCGCCCTAGGCGGGCCAGAGCGTCACGATCGATATCCTGCGCCAGAACGCGCCCTTCCGGTCCGACCCTCTCTGCCAGACGTACCGTGTAATAGCCGTCACCTGCGCCGATATCGGCCACGGTCATACCGGGTTCGATATGCGCCAGGTCCATGACCGTAGCGGCCTCGTTCCGATTGTCCCGCGCCTCCTCAGGAGTGACCGCCGGCTTGCCCGCTTGCGATACCGGTCGGTAAGCGCGCGGAAACTCGCGTGATGTCTCCGGCCTGTCGCTGTCGTCTGGAGAGCTGTCGCAAGCAGCATTGCCTACGAGCAAAAGGGTGGCCAAAGCCAATCGGGCGAATGCACTACCCATCCCGTGTGGCGTCAGTCGACGTCCTCCACTTCGACAGCTTCGCCGGTAACCCGCTGCGCCAACGCGGCGGCAATGAAGTCGTCGATCTCACCGTCAAGCACATCCCCGGGCGCAGTCGACGTCACACCCGTGCGCAAGTCCTTCACCATCTGGTACGGCTGAAGCACATAGCTGCGAATCTGGTGGCCCCAGCCAATTTCGGTCTTGGCCTGGTACTGGCCCAAAGCTTCGGCCTCGCGCTTGGCTAGTTCTGCCTCGTAGAGACGCGCCTTCAGCATGTTCATCGCCGTTGCGCGGTTCTTGTGCTGGCTTCGGTCGTTCTGGCTCGCCACCACGATCCCGGTCGGAATGTGGGTGATGCGCACCGCGCTGTCCGTGGTGTTGATGTGCTGCCCGCCGGCACCGCTGGAACGATAGGTATCGATCCTGAGGTCGCCGTCGTTGATTTCGATTTCGATGTCGTCGTCGATCACCGGATAGACCCAGACCGAACTGAATGAGGTGTGCCGCCGGGCCGAGCTGTCGTAAGGGCTGATGCGGACCAGGCGATGGACGCCGCTTTCGGTCTTGGCATAGCCGTAGGCGTTCTCACCCTTGATCTGTAGCGTGGCGGACTTGATGCCTGCCTGCTCGCCCGCGCCGTATTCGACGACCTCGACCTTGTAGCCTTTGCGCTCGGCCCACCGGCTGTACATGCGCAACAGCATCTCGGCCCAGTCCTGGCTCTCGGTCCCGCCCGCGCCAGCGTGGATTTCGAGATAAGTGTCGTTGCTGTCCGCCTCGCCTGCGAGGAGCGCCTGAACTTTATCGGCATCGGCCCGGTCGGCGAGGCGCTGGAGCGACGCAAGTCCTTCGGACACCACCGCCTCGTCGCCTTCCATTTCGCCGAGTTCGACGAACTCGACCGCGTCGGCCATCTCCGAGGTGATTTCCTTGACGGTACCGATAGCCGCATCGAGCCGCCGGCGCTCGCGCATCACTTCTTCCGCCCGCTTGGGATTGTCCCACAGCGACGGGTCTTCGACACGGGCGTTGAGCTCGTCGAGGCGGCGAACCGCGCGATCCCAGTCAAGCGAGCGTCTGACGAGCGCCAGCGCCGCTTCGATCCGATCGATGTTGGCCTGCCCTTCGGCACGCATTTCACTTGGTCTCCATCAGAAAGCGGCCCGCCTAGCCGAGGCAGGCGCTCAGGGAAAGGGCGCGATGCGAACCCTTCCCCGGAAGCGACCCGGAGACGCCTCGGTTCAGCCCGGCAAAGCCGGATCGGCTTTGGGACACCTAACCTTTCAGCGCGCGAACCGCGGCGAGGGTTTTGTTGACGTGTTCGCGCCAATCCATGTCCGAATGGACCATGACGATCTTGCCATCCGGCGCGATCACGTAGGACGTGCGGCTGGTCAAATTGTCGTTCTTCTGGCCGTTCATGGTCAGCGCCACGTCGAACGCTTGAATGCTTGACGGAGTAGCCCGCGCGACGGGGAACGCGCCGGCACATTCTTTCTCCGAAAACTTGGCCAAGTCCTCAACCGAATCGCCCGACATGCCGAAGACCTGCGCGCCGGCCGCCTTGAAGTCGCCGATGGCGGCAGCGAAGGCCTGAGCTTCCTGGCTGCACCCCGGCGTGAACGCCTTCGGGAAGAAGTAGAGCACGACCGGCCCCTTGCGCAGCTCCTGCTGCAAATTGAACGAGAACGCCTTCCCGTCCAGCGCGCCCTGGGTGATCAGCGATGGGACCCGTGATCCTTCCGGCAAGGCCGCGGACACGGGCGCCGTTGCGAAGATTGCGGCGGCTACGGCGGCGAAAAGCATGGGTCGCTTGGTCATGGCTAAATTGGCCTCCTCTGCCGGACTAAATCCATCGAACTTCTCAATAGCCTCATGCTGCCCCTAAGGTTATGCCGAAGCAACCGAATATTACCACGCGGACAAAGTCCACGCACGGGTCAATAAAGCCCGCCGCTGTCCTCAACGAAATCGCTTTGTTCCTGGTTCTGCGATCGGCCTGCGTCATCCCCAACTCCATGCGCCGAACCATTTCCGCGACGAAGCTGTGCCAGGATCATCTCGCGCAAGGCGTCGGCATCGTCCTGACGGCTCGACCGGCGCGGTTCGGTGTCAGGCTTGAAGGCTTCCCATATCACCGAAGCTTTGGGATCTTCGGAGGTCGGCCATCCAGCGAAAACGCGCTTCCCGCTCTGGCGGTCGATCCTCACCATGCGTACGCCCGCCGGGGCAAGGAACGGTCGGCCCTGCCACTTGTCTCGGGTTTCAAGCACGAAGTCCTTGAAGATCGGCGCGGCCACGCGGCCACCCTGCGCCCATCCGCCCAAACTGCGCGGCTTGTCGTAACCAATGTAGACGCCCGCCACGATGTCCGGCGAACCTCCGACGAACCAAACATCGGTCGGGCCGCTGGTGGTGCCGGTCTTTCCGAACAACGGCATCTTCAGATCGCGCAGCACAGTCGCCGTGCCGCGCTGAACCACGCCTTCGAGCATGTGTACGACCTGGTAGGCTGTGCGCGCGTCGAGAACCTGGCGGCCCTGCTCACGAATGCGGGGCATCGCCTTGCCGTCCCATTTCGCCATGTTGCATCCGACGCACTCGCGCTCGTCCGCACGCCAGATGACCTTGCCGTTCCTGTCCTGCACGTAGTCGATCACCGAGGCGCTGTGCTGCAACCCGTGATTGACCAGCGCTGAATAGGCATTGACCATCTTCTCGACGGTCGTTTCGCCCGCGCCCAGCGCGAACGAGGGGTAGTTCCCGTATTTTCCGATGCCGACACGCTCGAAAGTGCGGGTGACATTCTCCATGCCCGCATCCATCGCGATGTGGACGGTCATCAGGTTGCGCGATTGCTCGAGGCCCCAGCGCATCGTGTGCTCGCCACCGCCCTCGCCGCCGAAGTTGCGAAAGCACTTTTCGCCCAAATTCGCGCCCTGGTAATAGCAATAGGTCTGGTCCGGGATCATCGTCGCCGGAGTCATGCCGTTGTCGAGGCCTGTCGCGTATACGAAGGGCTTGATCGTTGAACCGGGCTGCCGTTGCGCCTGGGTCGAACGGTTGAAGTCGCTCAACCGGAAGTCGAATCCGCCCTGCATGGCCATGATCCGGCCGGTGTTCGGATCCTGGGCGAGAAAACCGCCCGAAACTTCAGGGACCGTCCTGACAGCCCAGGCATTGCCGCTTGGAGAAACGGCCGTCACGTCGCCGACCTTGATCGCGTCGGGCGTCCCCACCAGCGGAGCTTCTTCTCCGTTGGCAAAGCCGATCCGACCCGGAGCGGTCACAACGCCGACCCGCCAATTCTGATAATTGATCCCGAGGTTGCTGCTGGCGAGCTGCTCGGTCAAGTCGCCGTCGTCGGGGTTCAGCTTGGCGACCGGACCATGCCATGCACGCCCGCCACCGAAACGCATCAGGCCCTTGCGTAAGGCGTCACTCGCCGCGCCCTGCATCTCGGTATCGAGCGAAGTCCGCACCCAAAGCCCACCAGCATAGACGCTATGCGGCCCGTCCTCAGCCTTCTCACCGTAGCGCTCGATCAACTGGCGCCGGACTTCCTCGAGGAAATAGCCGGCATCGGCCGACTTGGCTTCCGGTCGCTGGCGGATGAGTCCGAGGGGTTGCGCCTTGGCCGCGGCGGCCTGAGCAGCGGTGATGTGGCCGTTCTCGGCCATGACATCGAGGACGAAGTTGCGCCGCTGGATGGCCTGCTCTCGATACTTCTCGCGGCCGTATTGCTCTGGCGCTTTGGGAAGGATGGCGAGGAAGGCCATTTCGTGCAGGTCGAGATCGCCGACGTCCTTGTCGAAATAGGCCCGGCTCGCGGCCTGCACACCGAAGCTGCGGCGACCGAGCGGGATTTCGTTGAGATAGAGCTCCATGATCTCGCGCTTGGTCAGCACCGATTCGATGCGCCGGGCGAGAATCATCTCCTTGAGCTTGCGGGTGATCGAATATTCGTTGCCGATCAGGATGTTCTTGGCGACCTGCTGGGTAATCGTCGAACCACCCTTGGCGCGCTCTCCGCTGCCCATCTTGCTGACATAGTCGAACACCGCGCCGGCAAAGCCCGGGTAGTCGATACCGCCGTGGGTCCAGAAGGTCTCGTCCTCCGCCGAAGTGTAGGCGTTGACCAACTGCGCCGGAAAATCCTTGTACTGGAGTTGCACCCTGCGTTCGCGCGCGAACGAGTGGACAACTTCGCCATCAATGCCGCGCACTACGGAAGGCAGCGGCGGTTCGTAGTCGAGCAGGGTTTCGGCATCAGGGAGGTTACGAGCAATGATCAGCCAAGCGGCGAACCAGAGAACAGCGAGTCCGATGAGGCCATAACCGGCTAGGCGAAACCAGCGCTTCTCGCGCCAGTTCTCGCGAAACCACGTGATCACTCCGCCGGCTTCACGGCGGATGCGGTAGTGGAACGGTTCTGCGGTCTGATCGGTCTCGGCCATTGCGCGGCCCCTTAGCATGGGGATTCTGTCGTGCGCCAGAACGATGCGACAGCTTGTGCGCGACTACGCCCCGGCCTCGCGAGCAAAATAGATGCGGATCGCCTGCGCCATAGCCTCGGCGAAGCGTGCCTGACCTTCGGGAGATGCCAGGCGACCCGCGTCCTCGGGATTGGATACGAAGCCGGCCTCGAACAGCGCCGAAGGCACATCTGGCGATTTGAGCACGACGAGCGCTGCCGAGCGGAGGGGTTGGGGGTTGAACTTCAGTTTCTCCGCCCCTTCCCGGACGATCAACCGGGCGAATTCGTCGGACCCTTGCTGCGAACGCCGCTGGGCGAGGTCGATGAGGATAGCGTTGACCCTGGCATCCTGGTTCGCGAGTTCGACGCCGTTCACCGTGTCGACGCTGTTCTCCCTCGCGGCGAAGCGCGCCGCCGCCTCGCTCGAGGCCCGTTCGGAAAGAGTATAGACGCTGGCACCAGTTACCGCGGACTTGTCGCCGGCGGAATCGGCGTGGATCGAAAGGAAGAGGTCCGCACCAAGACGTCGGGCAATCTCGGCCCGCTCCTCCAGCACCAGATAGCTATCGTCGTCGCGGGTCATCGCCACTCGAATGCCGCCCTCCCGCAATAGCTTGTCCCGCAGCGCGCGGGCCAGACCTAGCGCGATCGCTTTCTCCTGCAGGCCTTCCGCACTAGCGCCCGGATCATGACCACCGTGGCCGGCATCGATCACGACCAGGGGTCGGCTGGCGTCCTCAGGGCCGAGTATCTCCGGCAAGCCTACGGCACCACCCGGCTCAGGCAGGATCATGCGCACGACGTAGTTGCGCCCCAAGAGAGGCGCTTTCATGCCGAGTAACGCGCCCACGCCAAGCAGCCCGGCCAGCACGAGAAGCGGGGCGATGAAGATCAACGCTATCTGCAGGCGATGTGACATTCCCGAAGCCGTCGTTAGTCAAACCCTGATTCCGAGAACAGGGAAATTTGCGCGAGCGCGCAATAAGGTTGCCGAGCCTTTCCCCCAATGCTAGCAAACGTGAGACCGGGAGCTGAGCCTTCCGGCCACGCCGGTCCGCCGTTCTGCGGTCTCGGCAATGCCTACAGGTTGATGCCATAATGAGAAGCAAGAGCCATATTGCCAGTCCGCAGCCGCAAGGTTGCGCCATGGCGGTCGCTCTGGCGCAGCCAATACCCCCGCGCCTTCGCATTTCGGCAGACACGTTCGACAGCGCCCCCCGCAACATTGCACGCAAGTTGGCTAAGGGCGCCAATCCTATCTCCGTCCAAGTAACCGGTTATCGTCCGGCAAGTGACGGAATTCACACAGATCGGCGCGCTTCGGCCCATGCCATTCCCAGCGGGACTATGGACATGGCAGCCGGGCGCGCCTGGAGACTATTTAATGGCAACGCGCATGCTGATCGATGCGCGCCACCCGGAAGAAACGCGGGTGGCGGTGCTCAAAGGAAACCGGATTGAAGAATTCGATTTCGAATCTGCCGAACACAAGCAGATCAAAGGTAACATCTATCTAGCCAAGGTTACTCGCGTAGAGCCGTCTCTACAGGCGGCCTTTGTGGATTTCGGCGGAAATCGCCACGGGTTCCTCGCTTTCAGCGAGATCCACCCCGACTACTATCAAATTCCCCACGCGGACCGGGAAGCTCTGCTGGCGGAAGAACGCGCCCATGCGGAAGAAGAGGCTGCTCTTCGTGCCGACGAGGACGAGTTCGACGATGAGGCCGAAGGTGACGACCGCGATCTCGAACACTCGCATGTCGAGGAAATCGACACGAGCGAGAAGGACGATGTCGCGACGATCGAAGACGGGCACCTCGAAAACGGCGATAACGACGTCGACGAAGACTCTGACGATGCCGCCCGTTACGAAGGCGATGACGAGAGATCCGATGGCGATGCCCAGCGCGGTCGCCGGGGGCGTGGCCGCCGTCAGGGACGCTCGCGCGCCAAAGAAATGGACGAGTTGCGGGCCAAGCGCCAGGCGCTGCGCCGTCGCTACAAGATCCAGGACGTGATCCAGCGCCGCCAGGTCCTGCTGGTTCAGGTGGTCAAGGAAGAACGTGGCAACAAGGGTGCAGCCCTCACCACTTACCTCAGCCTCGCTGGCCGCTATTGCGTGCTCATGCCCAATTCGGGCCACGGCGGCGGCATCAGCCGCAAGATCTCGAGCGCGGCTGATCGCAAGCGCCTGAAACAGATCGTGGGCGAACTCAGCCTGCCCAAGTCCATGGGCCTGATCGTCCGTACCGCGGGCCTGCAGCGCACGAAGACCGAGATCAAGCGCGACTTCGACTACCTTGCGCGCCTGTGGGACGAGATTCGCGAGAAGACTCTCGCCTCAAGCGCGCCGATGATGATCCATTCGGACTCAGACCTGGTGAAGCGGGCGATCCGCGACATCTATAACAAGGAGATCGAGGAAGTCGTCGTCGAGGGCGAAGGCGGCTATCGCGCGGCCAAGGAGTTCATGAAGCTGCTGATGCCGAGCCATGCCCGGCGCGTGAAGCAGTACGCCGACCCTGTCCCGCTATTCCAGCGTTACGGAGCGGAAGATCAGCTTTCGGCCATGTACGATCCGGTCGTGCAGCTGAAGAGCGGCGGCTACCTCGTGATCAACCCGACCGAGGCGTTGGTATCGATCGACATCAACTCCGGCCGCTCCACCAAGGAGCACGGGATCGAAGCGACCGCGCTTAACACCAACCTCGAGGCCGCGCGCGAGATCGCCCGCCAGCTGCGCCTGCGTGATATGGCTGGCCTCGTGGTCATCGACTTCATCGACATGGAGTACGGATCGAACATCCGTAAGGTCGAGAAGGCGATGAAGGAGGCGCTGAAGAACGACCGTGCCCGCATCCAGGTCGGCCGCATTTCGGGCTTCGGCTTGATGGAGATGAGCCGCCAGCGCCTGCGCACCGGCGTGCTCGAAGCCACTACGCGGGCCTGCCCGCACTGCGACGGCACCGGCCTCGTTCGTACCGCTTCGAGCGCCGGCCTCTCGGCCCTGCGCCTGATCGAGGACGAAGCGGCCAAGGGCAAGGGCACCACGATCTCGCTCTTCGCTTCGACCGAAGCGGCGATCTACCTGCTCAACGCCAAGCGCGCCGATCTTGCCGAGATCGAAGAGCGCTACGGCGTAACGGTGGAAGTCATTCCCGAGGGCGAGGACGAAGGCGCCAAGATGCGGGTCGGCAGTTCCGGCCCGCGCCCGACGACAGTGCCTCGTTTCGAGCCGATCGTCGAGGAGCCGGACGACAGCCTACCTGAAGAATACGAAGAAGAAGACGAGGAAGCTTTCGAAGCTCGCCCCGAACGCGATTCGGATGGTGAAGGTCGCGGCAAGCGCCGCCGGCGTCGCCGTGGCGGACGCGGACGCAGCCGTCTCGACGATCGCCAGGCGGAAGGTGAGGAGCAGCAGCCCGACACCGAGGGCGAGGAAGCCGGCGAGGAAAGCCAGCATCCGGTCGACGAAGGTACACCCGACGGAGAGGATCGTCCCCGCAAGCGTCGTCGTCGCGGTGGCCGTCGCCGGCGCCGTGGCGGTGATGGCGAGGCTGGGACCGAGGCCGAGGGCGAAGCTGCCGAGGGCGAAGTAACGGAAACGGAAGAGGTTGCAGCCGTAACCGAGGCGCTTCCGGCCGAAACTACGGCGGAAGAGATCGAAGCCCCGGCTCCCAAGCCGCGTGGACGCCGCCGGAAAGCCGAGCCCAAGGCGGAGGACGTGGAAGCCTTGGCTGAAGCGCCAGTGGAAGCCGCCGAGGAACCGGCGCCCAAGCCCAAGCGCACGCGCCGCAAGAAGGTCGACGCTGAAGCCCAGGCCGACGTCGAGGCCGCTCCTGCGGAGATCGCCGAAGTGGCACCGGAACCGGTCGCGGAGGAGCCTGCTAAGCCCAAGCGCACACGCCGCAAGAAAGCCGAACCTACCGCCGAGGCGGAAGCGACTGCCGAACCGGCTCCGGCCCCTGAGGCGGCCAACGACGCGAACGGCGGTGAAGCGGAAGCAGAAGCCACCGGAACGCCGCGTCGCGGGTGGTGGCAGCGCACTTTTGGGGAATAGCCCTTAAGGATCGCAGGCGCTGCTCGGCCGACTAGTCGGTCAGCCGGGCGGCGCCTGCGGCGCACTGCTGGAAACAGCGCTCAAAATCAGGCGTGGCCACGCCGGCTCCGCAAAAGTCGCAGTCCGAGCCAGGCAGCCCCTGCCAGCGCCGCAATCCGCAGGGCTCGGCTGCCGTGCGGACTCTTGCGCTCGTCTACCTGTTTCTGGGCCCAGGTGTGCGGCATGGCGGAATTCGGAATTCTCGACATCGTCATGCATCCCTTTGTGGTCCAGGCGTCAACGAGGTCCTTCCCACATCGGTTCCGGCAAGGGGCAGTGTGCATTCCTTGCAACAGCTGTTTCGCCCCAAGCGCTTGCCCTGCCCGCAACAGCGGCTAGATAGGCCGCGACGCAGCAGGATTTCCCGATGGCCACCTTCACGCTTCCGACAAACAGCAAGATCACCGGCAAAGGCCGCGACCACAAAGCCCCGGGCGCGGCTCGTGTGCGCAAGTTCAAGATCTATCGGTGGGATCCCGAAAGCGGTGAGAATCCCCGCTACGATACCTTCGAGATCGACCTCGACCAATGTGGCCCCATGGTCCTCGACGCGCTGATCAAGATAAAGAACGAGATTGACCCCACGCTGACCTTCCGTCGCTCTTGCCGCGAGGGGATCTGCGGATCCTGTTCCATGAACATGAACGGCCGCAACGGCCTCGCCTGCACTACTTCGATGGAAGATCTCTCTGGCGAAATCCGCGTCACTCCGCTGCCTCACATGGAAGTGGTGAAGGACCTCGTCCCCGACTTCAGCCAGTTCTACGCTCAATATGCATCGATCCGCCCATGGCTGCAGACCGTCTCGACCACTCCAAGTGGGAAGGAACGCCTGCAAAGCCCTGAAGAGCGAGAAAAACTCGACGGGCTTTACGAGTGCATTCTCTGCGCCTGTTGCTCGACCGCTTGCCCGAGTTACTGGTGGAATTCGGACGTGTTCCTCGGCCCCGCTATCCTGCTCCAGGCCTATCGCTGGTTGGCCGACAGCCGCGACGAGATGACGGGTGAGCGCCTCGACGCGCTGGAGGATCCGTTCCGCCTCTACCGCTGCCACACGATCATGAATTGCGCCAACGTCTGCCCCAAGGGCCTCAACCCTGCCAAGGCGATTGCCGAAACCAAGAAGATGCTGGCGGAGCGGCACGCCTGAGCGGACTGCTTGAACGTTATCGCGCGCTCGTAGCTGCGGGCGAACTTCGGCCGGATCCCGCACAAAAGGCTGCGGCCGAACGGCTGGAGGCGCTGCAGCACGCCCTTGAGGCGGTGCAACGCGGCGGCTTGCTCGGCCGGCTGTTTGGCCGGCCGAACCA
The DNA here is from genome assembly GCF_018599195.1 of Croceibacterium selenioxidans. Classification (GTDB taxonomy): domain Bacteria; phylum Pseudomonadota; class Alphaproteobacteria; order Sphingomonadales; family Sphingomonadaceae; genus Croceibacterium_A; species Croceibacterium_A selenioxidans. The sequence goes on from NZ_JAHFVK010000001.1 coordinate 1,244,881, forward strand.
AGCGAAGGGCCTTTACCTCTGGGGCGGCGTGGGTCGCGGGAAGTCCATGCTGATGGACTTGTTCCACGAAACCCTGGAGATCGAGGATAAGCGACGAGTTCACTTCCACGCCTTCATGATCGAGGTCCACCAGCGCTTGCGCGAAGCGCGGAAGGCCGAAAGCGGCGATCCAATTCCGCAAGTCGCGGAAGCGCTGGCACGGGACCTGCGCTGCCTCGCTTTCGACGAGATGGTCGTCAACAACAGCGCCGACGCGATGATCATGAGCCGCCTGTTCCGAGCCCTGATCTGTGACAAGGGCGTCACAGTGGTCACGACCTCGAACCGCCCTCCCCGGGACCTCTACAAGGACGGCCTCAACCGCGAACATTTCCTGCCCTTCATTTCCCTGATTGAGCAGCAGCTCGACGTGATTGAGCTCAATGGGCCCGTCGACTATCGGCTCGAGCGCCTCGGTGGGATGGCCACTTGGTATTCTCCGGCCGACGGGCACGCCACCGCGCATTTGCGGGAAGCCTTCTTTCGACTGACCGACTATCCACCCGAAGATGCGGAGCACGTGCCCTCGGCCGAACTCGACGTTGGCGGGGGAAGGACGCTTCGAGTCCCAAAGAGCCTCAAGGGCGTCGCCGTGTTCAGCTTCAAGCGATTGTGCGGGGAAGCCCGCGGGGCGGCGGACTACCTAGCTGTGGCGAGGACCTATCACACGGTGATCGTGGTCGGCATCCCGATCATGGGTCCGGAAATGCGCAACGAAGCCGCGCGCTTCGTCACGCTGATCGACGCGCTCTACGAGAACAAGGTCAAGCTGCTCGCTTCGGCAGCGGCCAAACCCGAGGCGCTATATCCGACCGGGGACGGACGCTTCGAATTCGATCGGACGGTGAGCCGGCTCATGGAAATGCAGAGTGCCGACTATATGGCCGAAGGCCACGGCGAGGTATAGGCTCCCGCAAGACATTTGTGGGGGAGATTGAAGGGCTTGTCGTAACTACCGAGAATGTCGCGGGTCATCGCACCGTAGAGACGATCGGCCAAGTGTTTGGCGTGGTCGTCCGCAGTCGCGGCCTTAGCGGAAACGTCGTCGCCGGATTGCGCTCGCTCGTCGGCGGCGAGATCAAGGAATACACCGCGCTGGTCGAGGACACTCGGCGTCATGCCATTGACCGGCTGGTCATGAATGCTCAGCTCATGGGGGCTGACGCGGTGGTCATGATGCGCTTCGATTCAGGATCGATTGGTCAAACAATGAACGAGGTGGTGGCCTACGGTACCGCTGTGAAGCTGGCGCCAGCATGAGCCCCACCGCTCGCCTCGTCGCGTTCGTCCTGGGAGCACTGGCTGTTGCTGGTGGAACTCTCATGACGATGTTGGCTGGCGGCGGGGCTGGGCTCTGGTTGCTAATCACCGGTGCAATCGTGATAGCCAGCCTGGCTCTCGAGGGCCGTTACGGGCGGCCCGGGGCGCCGACCGATGTACCGCCCTCGGCATGGCAACTGACCAACGAGCGCTTTGTCGACGATGAGACCGGCCAATTGCTCGAAGTCTGGATCGATCCTCTGACGGGAGAGCGTCGTTATGAGCCGGTCAGCGCCGATCCTCGCCTGCCCTGACCAAGGGCTTGAAACCGGCTTTGATCCCCCCACCTAGCTGACATTCCGGCGATAACTCCCCGCCGAGGTGGATTACCAGGCATGATCGAAATCCGTCCGTTCGCCGAGCTGGCGCATCGCAACCACGGCTGGCTCGACACTCGCTTTCACTTCAGCTTCGCGGACTATCACGATCCTGAGCGAATGGGCTGGGGGCGCATCCGCGTCTGGAATGACGACCTGATCGCGCCCAAGAGCGGCTTCCCGCCGCATCCGCACCGCGACATGGAGATCATCACGTTCGTCAGGAACGGAGCAATCACCCACAAGGACAGCATGGGCAACACCGGCCGAACGGGCGCTGGTGACGTACAGGTCATGAGCGCGGGAACGGGCGTTACCCACGCCGAGTTCAACCTCGAGGACGAAGATACCTCGCTATTCCAGATCTGGATCATGCCCGACCGTGCGGGAGAAGCTCCCGACTGGGGTCAGCGCGAGTTTCCGCGAGGCGATCGGGCAGGACGCTGGGAAGTGCTGGCAAGCGGTGATCCGGAGGGTGATGGCTCCCTGCCGATCCGCAGTGACGCGAAAATCCTCGCCGCCACAGTGCCTGCCGGTGAAACCGTGACTTACGAAGCGTCACCCTGGCGCCACCAATACCTCGTAGCGACCGGGGGGCAGATTCGTATCAACGGTCTCGAAGCCAACCCGCGGGATGGCATCGCCATTACCGGAGAGGAAGCGATCACCGTCGAAGCGATCGAGGACGTGGAATTGGTCATGGTCGACGCCCGCTGAGGGGCGAAGACGGCGTTAGGCGGCGGCTTTGTTGCCGACCCGTTGCTGAGCCCGGGTCAGTCGACCCATGACCTTTAGATCTCCATCGGTGAGCTGGAGCGCGGCATCGGCCCAAAGGTCGACAATGCGCTTCAGCTCCAGGAGATCGATGGGACTGGCCACGCGCATGGCCTTGCGCGCGTTCACGAGGCCCGGATGGCGACGTTCGGATTTCTGAATGAAGTCTTCGCAGACGGCCACGCCTTCGCCGTCTTCGGCCAGGTAATGGACCACCCCGAGGTCGTACATCTCTTCGGCTGTGTAAGTGCGGTTCGAAAGAATGAGCCGATCAGCCATCGCGCTACCAAGCTTGCGTGACAGGATCGCGTGCGCTCCCATCCCAGGGAAGAGTCCGAACAAAATTTCCGGCATGCCGAACGTGGCGCTGCGTTCGGCAATGATGTGGTCGAACGACAGCAAGGCTTCGAACCCGCCCCCGAGCGCCGCGCCTTGCACAAGGCCAATGGTCAGCATCGGCAGATCGAGCGCGTTCATGTTGCGATGAAGGATTTCGACGCAGCGATAACCGTAGCGGGCCAGGCCGTCGCGGTCGCGATTGCGGATTAGCCGCTCGAACAGCTCAAGGTCGCCGCCGAAACAATACACGCCCGGAGCACGGCTGCCGAGGATCAGGTAGCGCAACGGCACCTGACCGGAACCGAAATTCTCAACGATCAGCCGCTGCCAATCTTCGAAATCATGCAGCATCGAAGGCGTAAAGCTGGGCCTCCCCTCCGGACGCATGAAAGTCCAGAGCGCAGCGTGATTGCCTTGGTAAAGTACATCGAGTTCCGACAACTCGAACAGTTGCCGGTCAATACGAAGATGCCTGCTGCTTTCCTGGACAAGACGTTCTTCGCCCGGCCCGAAGCCAATCACACTATCGTCGGAATCCGACAGGCTTTCGTTCAAACGATCTAGCTGGCTCGACAGCCGATCCATAAAATACCCCCATGCAACCCACTGGAGTGCCAGCGCTTTTGTTCGTTTTAATGTGAGGGGATGCTATCATCACTTGTCTCATTGGCAACGAATTATTTGCCGGATCAGGGGCCGCCCAGTCCATGTTCCTAAAATGGCACATGACGGAGAATACGTAGTCTTACGTATTTTCAGGCGAAAATGCCCAAACGAACGAGCGATCGTTCAAGCATCAGCAACTGCCAAAGCAGTCGAGAATTGTCGGCCAATCCAGAGGAATGCGCGGCTACCAGGCCGCCCAACAGGGTCTTGTCGAACCACTCCGAACGCGCCAGCGGGCTATTGGCGGTAAGCGCCCTGGCCTCGTTGGCTAGCGGACCACGCAACCACTCCTTGATCGGCGTCACGAAGCCCTGCTTGGGACGATAGAGGATGTCATCGGGCAAGTACCGACGCATGGCCTTCTTCAGCAGCCACTTGCCCTGCCCTCCCCGCACTCGCATTCGGTCGGGCAGAGCGGCAGCGAATTCGATGAGGCGGTGGTCGAGCAACGGCTCACGCGCCTCGAGGCTGACCGCCATGCTCGTGCGGTCGACCTTGGTGAGAATGTCTCCAGGCAGCCAGAACTTGAGATCGGCATATTGCGCGCGGTCGAGCCCGCTTTGCGACGGGGCCTGGTTCATCATGTCGATCAGCGGCTGCTCGGCGCGGTAATCACCCAGCAATCGCCTTAACGCCGGAGCGTAAAGGCCCTCCCGAAGCTTGGCCGGCACGACGGAGAGGCCAAGCGCGTAACCGGACGAACCGTCACCCGCCAAGGATAGCAGCGTCGCCTTGGCTCGTAATGGTCGCGGAGCCCAGTCCGCTTTAGGATAGGCCCTCCCGAGCGGGCCGAGTACATTCCGGCGAAATCCCGCCGGAAGCAGGCCGCGCATCCTCTCTTCGTGGAAATGGAATACCTGTCGGCGATAACCGGCCATCGCCTCGTCGGCCCCGTCGCCGGACAGCGCGACCGTCACGCTCTCTCGCGCCAGCTGGCACACGCGCCAAGTCGGCAGAGCCGAAGCGTCGGCGAAGGGCTCATCGAACATGGTTGAAAGCGTTTCGAGGGCATCGAAGTCCTCCGAGCTGACCCGTCGCACGCGGTGATCCGTGCCGAACCGCTCTGCGATCTGCGACGCATAGGAGGTCTCATCGACCGCCGCCACATCGAAACCGATCGAACAGGTGCGCACCGGATCGCGGCTGGCCTCGGCCATCAGGGCGACCACACTCGAAGAATCCACTCCCCCTGACAGGAACGCGCCGAGGGGAACGTCGGCCGCCATTCGGCTTGTGACGGCCTCGCGCAGGTGATGCAGCAGCTCTGCCTCGAGGTCTCGCTCCGAACCGCGGTGGCGTTGGGCGAAACTAATGTCCCACCATTTGACCGGCGGCGTGGCGGGCCTGTCATGCCTGAGCAAGCGGAAGTGGCCCGCGGGCAATTTTTCGACCCCCGCGAGGATAGAGCGGTGATCGGGCACGTAGCCCCAGGTCAGGTAGTCCTCGATCGCAAGAGGGTCGACGTCACGGCGCAGCAAGGGGTGCGCCAACAAGCCCTTCAATTCCGAAGCAAAAGCGAGGCTGCCATCGGAAAGAGGTGCCATGAACAGCGGTTTCACGCCCAGGCGATCGCGGGCAAGGAGCAACGTCTGCTGGCGCAGATCGTAAAGCGCAAAGGCGAACATGCCGTGGAGGCGCGAAAGACACTCGGCACCCCAACGTTCGTATGCCGCCAAGATCACTTCAGTATCGCCGCTGGTCCGAAACTGCGCACCCAGGCCTTCGAGTTCGGTCCGCAGTTCGCGAAAATTGTAGATCTCGCCGTTGAAGACGATGACCGAACGACCGTCGGCGGAGAGCATCGGTTGCGGAGAACCCGCAAGGTCGATGATCGACAGGCGACGGTGGCCGAGCCCTACGCCAGGTGCGGTCCAGACCCCCGCGCCGTCAGGCCCACGGTGGACAAGCGCGTCGCACATCCTTTCGACCCGCGCTGGATCGACCGGCTTGATCGTGCCGCAATGAAAAATCCCCGCGATCCCGCACATGAGGCGTGACCGTTAGGTCAGTTGACCGACGCGGTCCATCGCCGCGACGGTGACCGCCGTGGCAAACAGCAGGAACGACAGCGCCCGCCATCCGCCAATTTCAAGCCTCGCCAAGGCCGAAAGCAAGGGTGAAGCCTGGATCGCCTTGGCATCCACCAGTTGATCCTCCGGCGATCGGTCAAAGAACCGCCAGGATGCGGCGAGCAAAACCCCCATGACGATTGCAAAGAAGAACCAGCCGTAGACGATGTGGTCGAACCCCGCGGCAAACTCCACACCCCGGCTTTGCGCGACGTAGATCGTCCCCCAGGCGCGGACCCCGTTGGCAAGCACGGGAACCACGGCCGCGGCCGCCAGCCAGGCCAAGCGGCGCTTGCGGCTGGCGAAGCACAGGTGAGCCACGAGCGTTCCAAGCGCTATCATCGCAACGAGAAACTTCACGCCCGAGCAAGCCTCGGCCACTTCGAACAGACCCGCGGGTGTGTCGATGAACACCCCTTCGATCGTCGCCGGTACGTCGCTGGCGTGTGTGAGGGCGATCGCAAGCTTGGCCGTGATGGTCTGAAGGATGGGTACGATCTCATCGCCGAAGGGCACCAGAAACAGCATGTAGCCGAGCGGGAAGACCAGCCCGGCGCTTACCCGGGCGCCCAGCACCGTCACCACCGCCGACTGGAGGAGAACCACCGCCCCGAGCTGGCTGACAAGGTTTATGTCCGCTGCCACTCCGCTTGACCACGCCAGCAATCCCGCGCCGAGCAAGCCCAAGCCCGGCCACCAGGCTTTCGGATCGAGGCTCGATAGTTCCGGCCAACGTCCTGCAACCAGCCAAGCCAGGATCGCGGGAACCAGAAGGATGTGATTGTAAGTCGAGACATCCCACCACTGGTGCGCCATCTCCGCCCAGTCCGGCCAAGTGAGCGCGATCAGTCCTACCCAAGCAAGGGTCAACTGCAGCAGGGGAATGCGCCATGCCCTGGGTAAGACACCCCAGACATTCACATCCGATATCGTGACCTCACGCGGCATGGCGCCGCCTGTTGCGGTCTCGCGGGCGACCAACGATGGCGGGCAACGGCTCGAGCATCGCGCGCCAGCTCCGTTGCTCCACCACGATATCGCGTGCGGCCGTTCCCATGCGTGACGCCCGCTCTCGATCGGACAAGAGGCCCAGCGCGCGGCTGGCGATTTCCTGATCGGTGTCGGCGACAGCGAAGTGCGTTCCGTCGACTCCGGGCACCCCCGTGGCCGCGGCGGTCGTGAGTACCACGGGCCGCGCCATCGCCATGGCCTCCAACACCTTGTTCTGTACCCCACGCGCGATGGAAAGGGGGGCGAGCACCAGGTCGGCTCCGGACAGGAACGGGCGCACGTCCGGAACTTCGCCCCATACGCGCGAGCGGCACACGCCATCCCGGGCGACCAATTCGGGCGCCGGCGACCGACCGACTATGTGCAGCCTTGCTTCAGGCATCGAGGCAAGGACCCGGGGCATGATGCAATCGATCATGCGCAAGGCCGCTTCGACGTTGGGCGGGTAATCCATTTGCCCGGTGAAGACGATATTCGCCGCGCCCTCGACCAGCGCGGGATGGGTTCGCACCCTGCCGGGATTGAACGTGGTCGCGTCGATGCCATTGCCGAGCGCCGAAATGTTGGCCTTCACGCCTGCAGGTAGGCGCGACGCCAGCAAAGCCGCTTCCGCATCGCTAACCAGCAGGGTGTGCGTAGCCCTTGCCGCCAGTCGGGTCTCTTCGGCGCGCAACAGCCGGGCCTCGCGAGCGTTAACCCACCGCATCGGCATGGGCTTCTCGGCGGAATAGGCTTCGAACTTCGCGGAATCGACGTCGACAAGATCGACCACGAGCCGGCCGGTCCAGTCTTTGGGGACATATTGGCCCATCTGGCCCGAGAAGACGTAGACCGTGTCGATATCGGTGGTAGCCAGCATGAACCGGACCCACCGCGCCAGTTCGCGGTGCTCGAAGGCTTTGAGGCTCACCGGTTTTCCTGAGCAAAGCGCTTCCAGGCCTGCCAGCGCTAGCGGCTTGGTCCTCGCCGGCATGCAATAGCTGGTGCTGACTCGGGCCAGCTCCATCTCGCCGGCTCTCTCAGCCGCGGTATCCGCAAGGCAGCCGACGTAGACAGGCCCGAGGTTCGATAGCGCCTTGAGGATGTGGTGCGATCGGATCTTGTCTCCGCGGTCTGGCGGAAACGGCACGCGATGGGCCAGGAACAGCACTCCGCTCATCCAAGCCCCCTGGCGATTATTGGGCCGAGGCTGTTCGCGACCGGCAGCGGCAGCTTGCGCCACAGCGCGATGCGGGCAGCGTGCTTGCTGCTGGTAGGATCGGCGTCGCGCGCCTTCTGGCCGGGCGCGGTCCAGGCCGAGTAGGTCAGAGGTTCGGCCTCGAAGCCCCAATTTTTTTTGTAGGCGTGATTGCCGCTACCGGTCTTGCTGCGCCCAAAGTCGAACTGCATGAAGCCCTGGGTTCGGGCATGCAGCATAAGTTCGAAATACATCCGGTCGTTGGCCCTGAGGCCGCGCGCTGACCGTGTGCCGCCGCCCCAATAGGGCATGGCGGTCTCGCCATGATAGATGGTCAACACCCCCGCGACCGGTTCGCTCCGATGGCGAACCGTGAGTATGTCGGCGTCTAGTTCATCGAGTACCGCCTCGAATAGTTTTCGAGGGAACACCGGAGTTCCGAGGTTGCGTACGCTCTCGGAAAAGGTGGAATAGAATGCAGTCAACTCGGCCTGACGCGTGCCGACGGTGATCTCAAGATCGTTTTCCAGACCCTTGCGAACCTCGGCCCGCTGTTTTCGGGGGATCGCGGCGAGCTCGGCTTCGTCGTCCCACGCCAGTGCTTTCACGAAACCACAGTGACTGTCGCTGCGCCGGGTCCAGGCGTCAGGAGAAAGCCCGCCCCGCAGTTCGATCGTCGAACACGACCGCCGCGCCGCGAGCTCCTCGGCTGCGCGGCATAATTGGAGTGAAGTGGCGTCCCGCTGGGCAAGAGGACCACCCCCGACCGCAAATCCGCTCGACGCCAGCATTCGGCCGAACACCGGCGAGTGAACTTCGCTCATGGGCAGCCATCCGGTCAAAAGGCCGCCCTTCTCTGCCACGAGCCCAAGCCCGCGCTGTCCCGTCCCGCGCTCGATCGCTCGCAACCACGCAGGGCGGTGGAACACGCAACCTCCCAGGTCTGCCACGAACCCCTCAATCCGCGCGACCTCATCCGGCTGACGCAAGTCAGCAAGACGAACCCGTTCTGTGGTCAAGGCGAACGGTGCGTTCATTCCGCCTCCGCCGCGACCCGATCGGCGTCGAGCCTTGCGCTTTCCCTATGGGCGAGGAGATCCATCCGGCCCCATTGAAACTCCCGCACCAACTGGCGGAGCTTGGGCGCCATCTGGTCGAGCTTGGTATAATGCCGCAGTCGCGATTTCAGCGGGGCCCCTGCGACCCGAGGCTGGCCCGGATCGATTTCCCACGGATGAAAGTAGAAGATTGCCGGACGCTCGTCGCGGCGATTGACCTGGCGGATCGCCCAGCGGCTGAAGGCATAGGGAAGAACCCGAAAGAACCCTCCGCCACCCGCCGCGAGCCGCTTTCCACCAAACAGGGCGGTGGTTACCGGAATCTCGATCAACGGCTTCCACGGCAGCGGCCGGAAGGCGAAGCGCGGCGCATCGGGCCAGCCATAGTGGTCATGATGGACCGGAGCCACGCTTGACGAATAGACGTAACCTTGCTCGGCCAGTTCCATGAACGCCCAGGGCGTGCGCCGGTCCAGAGAGAAGCTCGGCGCGCGATAGCCGGTGACGCGCAGGCCCGTCACGTCCTCCAGGACCTGACGAGCCCGTGAGATATCTTCCCCGAACTCGGTCCGATCCATGGTGAAGACGCGCCGGTGATCCCACCCGTGGCTGGCGATCTCATGTCCGCGCTGTGCGACTTCCCGCAGAAGCGCCCCGTGGCGCTGCGCCACCCAGCCCAGAGTGAAGAACGTCGCCTTGGCCTCTACCTCGTCGAACAGGTCGAGGATTTCGCGCACGTTGCGATCGACACGATCGGCAAGGTTCCCCCAATCCCCGCGCTCGATGACACTTTCGAACGCGCCGACCTGGAACCAGTCCTCGACATCCACGGACAGACCATTGACGATGGTGGCCCTCTCAACAGGGACCTCCATCGGTCGGTCGGGAGAAGTGACTGCATCCACGTTCGTCGCCTGCGCCGGAGCGGCCCTTAGGCCGCCCTCGCCTGATCCATCTCGGTTTCCATCCATTCGATGAGCATGCCGAGCGTCTGTCGTACGGCTTGCTCTTGTTCCAAGAGACGAGCCTCCATGCGCGCCACTTGATCCCGCAAGGCGGTGACCTCAGGGGTAGAGGAAGCTTCGGTGGCCGATTTGAGATGGGTCGCCAACTCGATCACTGCGTCCTGCAGTTCGACGATCTGCGCGTCCCGCACTGCCAACAGGGTTTCGAACTCGCTCCTGTCCAACTGCTCGGGCTCGCCCATCGCCGCGGAAGGCTCGGTCAGAGGCTTGGGGCAGGTGACCTCTTGCGCGGGAATTTCGACGAACGTGCGCTCGCTTTCCATCTCGCTGACCACAGCCTGCAGCATTGTCGTGTCGATGAGGTTGCACTGCTCGACGGCACCAAGCAGCAACAGCCGGTTGGTGATCTGGTTGATGCGACGCGGGATGCCTCCGCTCGCCTCGTGCAATTGGGCAAACACTGCTTCTTCGAACTGCGGATTGCCGTTCCAGCCCACGAGCTTCAGGCGATGGGCGATGTAAGGCTCGACCTCGCCAACCTCCATCGCCTCGAGGTGGTGCGCAGCGATGACGCGCTGGCGCAATTGCTCGAGGGCATCATGGCCCTGCAGTGTCGAACGGAACTCGGGCTGGCCAAGCAAAAGGGTCTGCAGGAGCGGATGATTGCCTAGCTGGAAGTTCGACAGCATGCGCAGCTCTTCCAGGGCGGAGACCGAGAGATTCTGGGATTCGTCGACGATCAGGAGACAGCGGCGGCCCGCCCGCGCCTCGTCGTGCAGGAAACCTTCGATGGCGCCGAGCGCGCTCGCTTTGTCGTGACCCTGAATTTCGAGACCGAAGCTCTGGGCGACGACGTGGACAATCTCCTTCTCGTCGAGCTTGCTCGTAACGACTTGCGCCACACTCAGTTGTGCCGGATCGACCGAGCCCATCAGATGCGCGACCAGCGTGGATTTGCCCGCACCGACCTCGCCCGTGATGACCATGAAGCCTTCGCCCTGTGCCAGGCCATAGCCGAGGTATGACAGCGCCTTGCGATGGGTAACGCTGCGGAAATAGAAGGCTGGGTCAGGGGTAAGCTGGAAGGGCTTTCCTGTCAGGCCGTAGAATTCTGCAAACATTGCGATACCTCCGGTTCACCGGTCAAAAAAGGAATAGCGCAGGCCGAGGAGGGCCGATGCGGCGAGGAAATCGGGTACGTTGTCGCGGACCACACCATCGAGCCCGACGGCAGCAACGCCGCTCAGGCCGCGCAGGAGGTCGCGGTTGTAGGCCATCGACATAGAATAACCGGTCGACTTGCCGTCGCCTGCAAAGCCACTGTCGAACCAGTTTATCGACGCGCCTGCCGAGAACGACGAATAGAGATCGAGTTCGGTCGTGCCGTAGACCGCGGCCCAGACCATCTCGTCGGTCGCCCCGCTGACGTCGATCCCGCTGCCGGCGGCGGGAATGTACTTTCGCTGGTCGTAGCCCACGCCCGTGCTCACCCGCGTACGACCCAGGTCGAGCGAATGGCTGGCCATGACACCGCGGCTCTTGAACACCGACGAACGGAGCGAACCCAGGGCGCTGGCGAGACAGTTCCCGTTGTCCAGGCTTGCGACGCAACCGCCGACCTGGCCGTTGATGGGATTGACGAAGGCTTCGAAATTGGCCGGAAGGCCCGCGAGCTGGTTCACCAGTGCGCCGCCGAAGCTGGTCAGGTTGTCATAAACCGCGACGTTGTAGCTCTCCCGCGAATTGGGCGCATAGGAGAAGGTACCGTGGTAATTCATTGAGCCATAGCGGTGACCGACATAGGCCTCGAGCGCCGTGCGCCGGCTCGGCCGCCACATGACGCCCGCATCCCAGATGAGACCGTCGGTCTGGTAGTCGATCCGACGAGGCGAGCTTTGATCGGTCACGAAGCGACCATCCGGTCCAGCCAGGGGGTTGCCCGACGCATCGCGAACGACATCGCGGCTCGAAACCTCGACGTTTTCGAGCCCCACCCCTCCCGCCAGGGCGACTGTGGGGCTAATCGGCAGGATAGCGTCGGCGCGGGCATAGGCGTCGCGGATACGCTGATCGAAGTTAGAGATATCTTGCTGCGTGAACCCACCGCCAGCACCGAATCCGAAAGGGGCGACCACGTCCGGACCGATGCCCGCGCGAGCCTGGGCCATATGGATCGTGCTCTCGTCGAAAATATCGGCGGGCCGCTGACCGGGCGCGACGACAATGGCGTCCGGCTCTTCGACCTTGGTGTAGCCAAAGCGGTAGTGCCCCTCCACCTCCACCTGATCGACCATGGTATGCACCGAGGGGCCGGCATAAGCCGAGTAGATCTGGCTCGTGGAATCGTCGCTTACGAAGCCACCGAGCGAAGTCGATCCGTCCGCCTCCACGCGGGTGCGGGCGGCAAAGCCACCGGCTTCCATCGTCAGCCCTTCTGCCAAGGCTACCCCGGCCCGGGCGACACCACTCACGGTATCACCTCCGACATCATCATCGTCCCAACCGATCCGGCGTTCATAGCGAAGCGAGACCGAAGCCGCGCTCCGCTTCCCGACGATCGAAGCGTCCAGTCCAACTGCCAGATTGGTCCAGGTAACCACGTCGTTCACCGGATCGATCTGCGCACTGACGACTTGGGCGGCTTCGATGTAGGGGACGACTTCGGTGTGGTAGCCGTCCGCATTGGTGGACAGCGCGCCATTGCCCGCCGCCTCAGCGGCGCCCGACAGGCCGAGCGCGGCCAGCGCGAGGACAAGGCGAAGCGCGCACTGCTTCACTCCCCATCCCCACCGTATCCATAATAAGCACCGAAGCGGCGTCCGCTCGGGCTGAAATTGGCCGAATTCAACAGCAGCTTGATGTCGGGGCAGATCGACAGCAGCGAAAGCGCATCTTCCAGCGCTCTCTGCCCAGTATGATCCGCACGGCAGATCACCAGCGCCTGGCCCACGTACTTGGCCAGCTCCGCAGCCGGAGAGGCCGCGAGAGCGGGCGGAGAGTCGAATATGACGACGCGATTGGGAGCCCCGGCTGTCAGCCGGTCGAGCAAATCACGCGTATTACCGCTCGCTAGGTACTCACTGTCCGACGAGGTCCGGTTCCCAGCGGGAAGGACGAAGAACCCTGGAATGTCGGTGGCGATAACGCAGTCTTCGACGCGCACCGAGGGGTCGGCCAACGCGTCCATCAGTCCCTTACCGCCCGAAAGGCCCAGCAGCGAGAGGATCGACGGTTTTGCGAAGTCGGCATCCACGAGAACGACCTCAGCGTCCTTCTCTGCGGCCATGGTCAGCGCCAGGTTCATGGCACAGAAGGTCTTGCCCTCACCGGGCAACGGAGAGCTGACCAGGACCCGTTGCCTGTCAGGCGATCCGGCCCCTTCCGCCCGCATCGCGAGCAGGAGTTGGCGCTTCACGATGCGGAATTCCTCCACCAGCGCCGTCACCGGCCCATCGGGCACAACGAAACCCTGTTCAAGCAGTCGACCACGGTCGATGGTCTGTTGCCCGCCTGAGAACTCCACGCGCTGGGCAAGCGCCCGCGGCGCCGAGGTGGCCGCTACGGGTGTTTCGGGCACGATCTCGGTCGCCTCGGGTGGCACCCCGGGCGGCACCGCCCGCCGAGGGCGATTGGCTGGCGGGGCGAGGACTGTCGGAACCGGCGCCGCCTTGAGTTCTCCTGGCGCACCAAACAGGCCTTCGGCCCGCTCGAACAACGAACCGCCGCTGTCGCGCTGTCCGGGAAGCGGGATCTTGCTGTGTTCAGTCATCCGACGCTCCTCAAGCCACCATGCTGCGCTGGATGAACTCGACACCCACGAGAACCACGAACAGGCCGCCGAGCGCCCCGGAAGCCATGACGAAGCGTTTCAGCTTGCGCCGTTGCAGCAGGCGGGCCGCGTCGGTCATCGTGTGCGAGATCGTGCCGATCACGGGCAGCTCGAACGTGCGTTCCAGTTTGGCCGCGGTAGCGAAAGTGCCGTTGACCTGTCCCATCGCAAAAGCCGCCCCGCCACCGGCGCCGATTGCGATCACCAGCACCGCGAACAGCAACAGCGGACGGTTGGGAGCCGAAGGCACCCGAGGACTGCTCGGCGGATCGATGATCTCAAACTTGATCGCGCTGCGCTCGGTCTCGACTTGTCCGCGCAGGCGGAGCTCTTCGCGGTCCTGGAGCAGTTTGTCGTACTGCGCGCGCAGCACTTCGTAGTCGCGGCTGATCCGCTGGGCTTCAGCTGCGGCACCGGGTTCCTGGGCCTGGCTCGCTAGAATTGAGGCGATCTCCGAATTCAGCGCCGCAGCCCGGGATTGCAGCGCCTGGACGTTAGCCTGCCGTTCGACTTTCATGGCCTGGAGCGAGGAGAAAGCCGGGTTTGGCGTTCCGCCTAGATCCGCCGCCGCTCCCTGCGCCTGAGGCCGCAAGGCCGCGATCTGCTTTTTCACGGCAACGACGTCAGGATGATTGTCAGTGAGTCCGCGGCTCTCGAGTGCCGCAAGGTTCGCCTCTGCCTGGGCGAGAGCCGCCCGAGGGCCACCGGTTCCACTGGTCACCAGCGTGCGCGGGGTGCCCGCGAGCTGCCCTTCAATAGCCGCCAGGGCGGATTGCGCGGCGGCGAGGTCGGCGTCGACGCTGCGGAGCTCCGAGCGCGAGGCACTGAGCTGAGCCGAAATCGACGCCGCTCCGCCGATCAGGTCGGGATGCTCGGCCTCGAACGCCAGACGGCGCTGCTCGGCTTCTTCGAGTTCACGCTGGCGGTCGGCCAACTGCCGGTCGAGGAAGTCGATAGTCTCGCGCATTTCGCCCCGACTGCCGCCAAGGTTCTCCTCGCGGAAAATGTCGACCAGACGCTGCGCCATCTCGTGAGCGAGTTGCGCGTTGGCCGCGTCCGACAGGCTTCTGCGGCCGCTGGTAGCCGTGATCTGGAAAACGTTTTTATCGTTGGCGACGATCTTGATGTCCTCGGACAGGTCCTTGACCGCCTTCTCCATCTGGCTCGCGCCGGTTACGTTGTCGCCCAAGCGGGTCGAGCGCACGATCTTCTCGAGGTTGGCCGCGCTCGTCACCGTCTCGCGCACGCGGTCGATATCCTTTTGCCGAGTGGCAGCGCCTATTCCGATCTGCTCGGCCAGGGCGTCATCGAGCTGGAGAAACAGCTTGGCCTCAGAGGAATAACTGTTCGGGATCAGGGCAATCGCCAACCATCCCAGGACGCACACGCCCCAGGCCACCGCCAGCGCCAGCCAGCGACGGTTCCAGACGGTCCAGAGGGCCGCCCGGAATTCTTCGAGTATGACGTTCAACCGACCCCTCCCCTGAACCCGCTTAGAACATGCTCTCGGGGATGATGATCACGTCACCCGGCTTCAGCATGACGTTGGCCTTGCTGTCGCCCTGCTTGAGCAGGTCGCCGAGGCGAAGCTTGTATTCCTGCTGGTTGCCACTGGCCTTGTCGAAGCGGACGAGCTTCGCCCGGTTACCCGCCGCGAATTCGCTAAGCCCACCCACCGCGATCATCGCGTCGAGCAGGGTCATGTTGGCGCGATAGGGCAGCGAAGCCGGCTTTTCCGTTGCCCCGACAACGCGGACCTGCTGGCTGAACGTGCCGGCGAACTCATTGACGATCACGGTCACCAACGGCTCGGAGATATACTGCGACAGCTTTACGCGGATGTCCTCGGCCAGCATGGTCGGGGTCTTGCCGACCGCCGTCATGTCAGCGACCAGCGGCGTGGTTATCCGCCCGTCAGGCCGAACCTGCACCTTGGCCCCCAGTTCGTCATTGCGCCAGACGTGAATGGTCAGCTGATCGAGAGGGCCGATGACGTACTCGTCACCCGGGCCTTCCTCTGCCGAAACGAAGCTGGCGGGCGCCAACTGGGCGCCTCCGCTGCTTGCACAGCCGGTCAGAAAAAGCGTCGCACTCGCAGCTATGGCGAGGGACTGGCCAACGAATGACTTGCGCATGCCTTGCGTCCTTGCAGTGTCGGGCGAACGGCCGGCCTGGCGGCGTTCCGGGGGATAAGGCCCCTCATCGCCGGAAAGCGTGAACATTGCGTTAGTCTTAAACCCGAAAAGCCCGCGATTTCGCAGGTTACGGAAACGCCGTCCCGGTTCGGGACAGCGGCGGGCGAAACTCTAAACGAGCTTCTCGTGCGCGGGGCCTTGGCCAAGGAAAGTGAAGGGGCTGGCACTGGCCCCATAGGCCCCCGCACAGAAGATCGCCACAAGATCGCCGACCTCAGCGCGAGGGACGAGAGCCTGGTCGGCAAGCCTGTCTAGCGGGGTGCACAGGCAGCCCACGATGTTGGCTTCTTCGACCGGTTCAGCGTCAAAGCGCGTGGCGATGGCGGCGGGATAGTTGCGGCGGACCACGGTCCCGAAGTTGCCTGAGGCCGCCAGTTGATGGTGCAGGCCCCCGTCGGTGACGAGGAACACCTGCCCGTGGCTCTCCTTACGGTCAACGATGCGCGCCAGGTAAACGCCAGCCTCTCCGACGAGGTAGCGACCGAGTTCGATAGCCAGTTCGGTATTGGAGAGCTCAGCGGGAAGCGACGCGATCCGTGCGGCCAGGGCACCGCCTACCACGTCGACGTCCAGCGGCTGGTCACCGTGGAAATAGGGGATGCCAAAACCGCCCCCCATGTTGAGATGGGGTAGCGGCGAACCGATCTCTCCGGTCAGGCGCGCGGCGAGCCCAAGCACATTGGCCTGCGTTTCGATTATCGCCGATGCGTCGAGCGCCTGGCTGCCGGTGAAGATGTGCAACCCGCGCCACTCGGCGCCGGTGGCGATCAGCGACCGCGCGAGTTGCGCAACTCGATCCTGATCGATGCCGAACGGCTTGGCCCCGCCGCCCATCTTCATCCCCGACCCGCGCAGTTCAAAGCTCGGATTCACTCGGATCGCCAGGCGGGGCGTTGCGCCGAGTTTCTCCGCGATATCCAGCGCCCGGTGAGCTTCGCCCTCGGACTCGAGGTTCAGGGTGACCCCGTGCCGGATGGCCAGTTCGAGCTCTTCGTCGCGTTTTCCGGGGCCCGCAAAGCTGATCAGTGCTGGATTCTGACCGGCCTCCAGCGCCATGCGGAGTTCCCCGGCCGAGGCTATGTCGAAACCATCGACCAAGGCTCTCATCAATTCGAGGATAGGCCTATATGAGTTTGCTTTTATGGCATAATGAATACGAAGCCGGTCCGGCATCGTTCGCCGCAGAAGGTCAACTCGACGGCGAATGAGATCATGGGAATACAGGAACAGCGGCGTGCCGCCGGCCTCCTCAACCCAGGCGCCCACGGTGCGCCCGCCGATGCTGAGTTCGCCGTCGATCGGCTCGAACCCCGCTGGGATCGGACCAAGCGGCTTCATGCCGCCAGCTCCGCCTGAAGGGTGGCTCGATCAATCTTGCCGTTCGGATTTAGCGGCATGGTCTCCACCCAATGAATGACCTGCGGTTGCATGAAATTGGGAAGATCGCGACGGAGCGACGCGCGCAAGCCTTCCTCGTCTCGGGTCCCGCGGACCACGAGATGGACCGCTTGCCCTAACCGCTCGTCGGGAACCCCCAGAGCTACAGCCTCGGCGACGAAACCACTCGTTAGGGCCGCCTCTTCGATCTCTTGAGGACTGATCCGGTTCCCCGCACTCTTGATCATCGCGTCGCGGCGGCCGACGAAATAGAGCAACCCGTTCTCGTCGCGCGTCACGCGGTCACCCGACCATACTGCCGTGCCGCCATAGTGCGACGCCGACGGAGCCGGCTTGAACCGCTCGGCCGTTCGAGCGGGATCGTTCCAATATCCGTGAGCGACCAGAGGTCCGCAATGCACCAGCTCGCCTTCCTCATTTGACGCCGTGACGTCACCCTCTTCGCCTATGACGAGGATCTCAGCGAAGGGAATCGCCTTGCCCATCGAAGTCGGATGGCTGTCGACCAGGCTCGGAGCGAGGTAGGTCGAACGGAACGCCTCAGTTAATCCGTACATCGGGAACAGCTTGGCCCCAGGGAATTTGCCCCGAAGCGCGCGGACCAGATCGAGAGTGAGCGCCCCCCCGCTATTGGTTAGCCGGCGCATTGGCGTCACCGCGTCGATGGGCCAGTCCTGCTCGACGAGCTGAACCCAGAGGGGCGGTACGGCAGCCAGCGTCGTGACGCCGTGACGGGCGCAAGCTTTGATGACGTCACGCGGAGTGAGATAGTCGAGGGGGACCACACAGCCGCCCTCATACCACGTGGAGAGCAGCTGGTTCTGCCCATAGTCGAAGCTCAGTGGCAGGACTGCGAGAGTCACGTCGTCCGCCGACAATTCGAGATAATGCGCCACGCTCACCGCCCCGAGCCACATGTTGGCATGACTGAGCATCACACCCTTTGGCCGGCCCGTTGAGCCGCTCGTGTAAAGCAGCGCGGCTAACTCCTCGGCATCCCATTGCGAAGGGCGAAGACATCCTTCGAACTCGTCGATAGCGACGAAGGCGGCATCCTCGGCAATCGCGTCACAGGCGTTCGCCAGATCACCGTCTTGCAGTGTCGCCAGCCTTGCAGAGGTCGCGAGTAGCAGAACCGCTCCGCTATCGGCCAGTATGTGAGCGACCTGCGCGCGTTTGAGCAGCGGATTGATCGGTACGTGAACCAGGCCCGCGCGGGCCGCGGCCAGTGGCATCAGGCACGTGAGTTCGCCCTTGGCCGCCCAGGTGGCAACCCGGGCGCCCTTCTCCGGCACCCGCTCGGCCAGCCAGGCCGCCATCCGGCCGACACGGGTTCTTAAGTCCTTCCAGCTAAGCACGGCCCCGCGCAACACCAGAGCCGCCGCCTCATCCTGCCCGAATTCGGTGAGATGATCGAGGGGCCGGGGCTTTGGATCGGGCGCGGAATTCATGGTTTCCTGGAGTGCGGAAGTGTGACGGCGGTCAGCTATCACGACACGGTTAACGATCTGCAAGGCTTAGCTTTGACGAGCCGCGATCCGTTCGCTCGCCCGGAATGGTTCACCCTGCTCGAACGCGGGGGAGCCAGGCCCTTGATCGCGCTCGCCCGCGATGGTCGTGATGCCGTAGCCCTCGCCCTCACCCGTGGCTCGCACGGCCTTGAGAACTTGAGCAACTGGTACGCCTTTACGTGGTCGGAACTCGCCGCCGACGGAACATCGCGGGCGCCCCTGCTCGAAAGGCTCGCCCGCGACCTCGCGCCAAAAGCCCGCTGTGTGATTCTCTCGAAGCTAGCGGACGAGGACGGCACCGCCACTCGCCTCGAGCGCGCGTTCCGGAATGCTGGATGGTTCGTGAAGCGCGAACGATGCGATTGGAATCACGGGTTGCCGGTGAATGGCCGCTCCTACGCTCAGTATCTTGCCGAGCGCCCCGGGCACTTGCGAACCACCTTGAAGCGTAAGGCAAAAAGGGTTGAGGTAAGTCTTTCTACGTTATTTCAGGACGATATCTGGAATTCCTATGAGGCCGTTTACGCTCATAGCTGGAAGCCAATCGAAGGCGACCCCGCGCTTCTGCGCCGCTTCGCCGAAGCTGAAAGCAAGGCCGGCCGACTGAGACTCGGTCTCGCATCTTACGAGGGCGAGGTGGTTGCCGCGCAGATGTGGACCGTCGATCACGGCACCGCTTACATCCATAAGCTCGCCCATCTCGAAAGCGCCAAGCCGCTGTCTGCGGGCACTACGCTGACGGCCGCCCTGTTCGAGCACGTGATAGACTGCGATGGTGTCGAATGGGTCGATTTCGGCACCGGCGATGACCCTTACAAACGCGATTGGATGGAAGAGGTTCGCCCTCGCTATCGCCTTACCTGCTGGCGCGTCGGCCATCCCCGCAACTGGCCGGCAATCGGCAAATCGCTGCTACGCCAGCTTGTTTCGCGGCCAAGCCCTCTGTAGGGGCCGCGCAAGAAGGGGCCATGTGCATGTCGAGTGAGCCGGTTTCCATGGGCGAGTTTTCCGAGACCGACCTGATCCTGCGCGAAGTGCTGCGCGATGTGCTCGGGCTGAGCCCGGAGCGGGTCGAGGCCTTCACCCTCGACACGGGTCTGTTCGGCCACCTGCCCGAACTCGACTCGATGGCTGTGGCGGGTCTGCTGACCGAAATCGAGGATCGTCTTCACATCATCATCGAAGATGACGAGGTCGATGGCGAAATGCTCGAGAGTTATGGGGCGCTGCTCGGCTTCGTCGAGACCAAGCGCCGCGGCGGCTGATCTCTTCCAGTGCTCGCCGCCTGGCCCAGCTCTGCCGGCGAAGACGAGTACGCGCTGACGATTGGCGCCAGCGGCGGAACCCGGATTCTTGTCCTGCCCGCGCTGTTCGACGAAGCCAATAAGCTGCGCCATTTCACCGTAGAGGTCATGCGCCAGCTTGAACGGGCGGGCATCGCCTCTGTCCTGCCGGACCTTCCCGGTTGCAACGAGAGCCGGGCCCCGCTCGCATATCAATCGATCGAGACCTGGCGCGAGGCGGCAACCGATGCCGCCTCATTCTTCGGCGTCACTCACGTTCTGACCCTGCGTGGTGGGGCCCTCGTAGCGCCATTCCGCTTGCCGGTGCTCCGCTACGCCCCGGCCACGGGATCCTCGATCCTGCGGGCCATGGTGCGCGCCCGTATGATCTCCAGCAAAGAAGCGGGAATCGAGGAAAACCGTGAAGCCCTGCTGGAACTTGGCCGCCATCAAGGCCTGGAACTGGCCGGATATCGGCTTGGCCCTCGGATGATCAGGGAACTAGAAACGGCGGAACCCGCTGACGGTGCCGCGCTAACCAACATAGCCCAGGGCGATCTCGGTGGAGCAGGCCTGTGGCTTCGGGCTGAACCCGACCACGACCCGTCCCAGGCCGACGCTCTCGCCGCACTCGTCGTGGCGGAGCTACTGGCATGAGTCGGCGGCATGTCACCTTCTCCTGTGAGGATGACACCCTCGTCGGCACACTCGATGATGCCGAGGGAACGGCAGGTTTACTGCTTGTCAGTGGAGGCAACGAGATCCGCTCGGGCGCCTTTGCCGGTCAAGCGCACTTGGCGGCCCGCCTGGCGGCGGCGGGGTTCCCGGTGTTCCGCTACGATCGCCGTGGAATCGGCGACAGCAGTGGCGCTAACCGGGAGTTTCGTGACAGCGGCGCCGACCTTGCGGCCGCGATCGCCGCGTTCAGGACCGAAAAACCGGATCTGACCCGCGTCGTCGGCTTCGGCAATTGCGATGCGGCGAGCGCCTTGATGCTCAATTCGGGCTCGGGCTGTGACGCTCTGGTGCTGGCCAACCCCTGGACTATCGAGGAGGACGACGGCGCGCCTCCACCCGAAGTCATCCGGTCACGCTATGCGCAGAAGCTGCGCGATCCGAAGGAAGTCCTGCGCCTGGTCACCGGTGGGGTCTCTCTGCGCAAACTGGCCTCGGGCCTTAAGCGCGCAACGGCCGCGACCGCGGCGCCATCAGGACTTGCCCAGGAGATGAAAGCCGGGCTCGAAGCCTTCGCTGGACCCGTGCGAATCCTCATCGCGGATCGCGACCGGACGGCCCAGGCCTTCCTGGCCGATTGGGACCGTCACGACCCTCGTCTCTCGACTTGCGACTGCGCCAGCCATGCGTTTGTCGAACCCGACGCGCGGGAATGGCTGTTCCAGCGGCTTGTTACCGCTCTGAGCACCTAGCCCCAAAAAACCGTTTTCCTACAAGCTCTTGAATGGGCATGCGCTTCACTCATGCTCCTCATTCTATCGCTTTCCCCGCTTTTCTGCTGAACCCAGTCGCGAACCGAAAAATCATGTTCGGAAGCGGAACTACCGGACGAACAAACTCACCAGTTCGACGTGGTTGGACCAACGAAACTGGCCCACGGGCTTCAGGTCGGCCAGGCGATACCCGGCGTCGACAAGGACACGTCCATCACGTGCCCAGCTCGAGGGATTGCAGCTCACATAGACGATCCGCGGCACCGCGCTTGCGGCGAGCTGCATCACTTGTTCGCGCGCTCCCGCCCGCGGGGGATCGAGGACGACTCCGTCGAACGGGGAGAGCTCCTCAGGACGCAGAGGATTGCGGAAAAGATCGCGATGCTGAACCTCAACCGGCAAGCCGGCGCGCCCTGCGGCAGCGCGGCAGGCGAGCAGCGCCTCGCGCGAAGCCTCCGCGGCAGTGACACGAGCGGACCCCGCCAGGGCGAAGGCAAAGGTGCCAAGGCCAGCAAAGAGATCGGCCACCTTGCGGCATTCGGCGAGCCACTCACGCGCCGCTCCCACCAGCGCCGCTTCGCCGTCAGCCGTCGCCTGCAGGAACGCACCGGCCGGCATGGCCACATCGGAACCGGTGAAGGAGATGGTCACCGGCACCGGCTCCCAAAAGGTCTCCGCGCCATAACCCTGATCCAAGGTCAATCGGGCGAGGCCGTGATCGCGACAGAAGTCGAGCAGGGCCTCGGTTTGGACCAGCCCTTCGAGCGTCAGCCCCTTGATGGCGCAATCGACACCCTGGTTCACGAGCGTTAGCGAGATCTCGACAGCGTACTTGTCCCGCCGCGGCGCCAGCATGTCGCGCAAGGGAGCAATGAGGTCGAACAGGTCCGGGTGAAGGACGTGACATTCGCGCATGTCGACCACACGGTGCGAAGCGCCTTCGTTGAAGCCGATCAACGGCTTGCCCCCTCCGTTGATGGCGCGAAGCGTCGCGCGGCGCCTGGTGCTCGGCGGCGACAGGTGAACAGGCGCTACATGTTCGGGGATCAGTCCCTGCCCCTCGGCGGCGTTAAGCACTCGGTCCCGAACGAACCCCGCCAGCACTTCCTCGTCCAGATGCTGCAACTGGCAACCTCCGCAGCGACCGAAGTGGCGGCACGGCGGCTCGGCGTGATGCGGTCCGAATTCAAGCGTGCCATCGGGTAGCACCCGGTCTCCCGGCGCACTCAAGGCGACGTGGCGGCCCGACGCGGTGACGCCATCCCCTTTGGCCGCGACGCGAACGATCTCTTCTGATGTACTCACAACGTCGCCGCGTAGGCTTCCGAAACGTTGCGCGCCAGCCCTGAGGCAGTGAATGCGGGTCCGGCGAGACGTGCGGCCTCACCGTGGAGCCAAACCGCCTCGCAGGCTGCGGTAAAGCCGTCAGCTCCCGCTGCGAGCCGGCTGACGGCTATGCCCGAGAGAACGTCCCCGCTTCCGGCGACCGAGAGCCAGCTCGTCGCAGGCGGGGCCAAAGCGAGCCGTCCATCGGGCGCGGCGATGAGCGTATCGGGACCTTTCGCGACGACCACAGCTTGGGCCGCTTGCGCGAGTTTGGTGGCACGATCGATCCTGTTACCCTCGTCGATCCCGAAGCTCTCGCAAAGCCGCGCCATTTCGCCTAGGTGCGGCGTGAGGATCAAGGCGGCTGAGCGGCTCTCGCAGTGCCGGGGGCGCAGCAAGGTCAACGCATCGGCATCGAGTACGGTGGGCCGGTCGGCCGCGAGAACTTCGCCGAGCTTAACCCGAGCCGTTTCGTCGAGCCCGAGGCCCGGTCCGGCAAGGACTGCCGTGGTGCGCTCATCAGCGAGGAGATCTACCAGCGGGCCGCGCTTGAGGACCAGGTCGGGCGTGGCGGAAGGATGCAGCCCTTGTGCGGCGAGGCGCACGCAGCCGGCTCCCCCGCGCAAGGCCGCTTCGCTGGCCAATTGCGCGGCTCCCGGCATGACCCCGCCGATCACCAACACCAGCCCGCGAGTGTACTTGTGCGCGTCGATCGCAGGCGCAGAGAGGTGCGGTCGCGTGAGGAGCGTGGCAGCTCCCGCGATGGGTTCCACCCCGATCGGTACAAGGCGCCGCTGACCCATTGCCGCCATGGCCGGCATCAGCCAGTGCGCGAACTTCCAGGCGCCCAAAGCGACAGTGACGTCATTGGCGGGCAACCCCTCATTGAGAGGCCGGCCGGTGTCGCTGTCTATCCCGCTAGGCACGTCTACGGCCAAGAGGGCGGAGTGGCGAACCGCTTCCCGCGACAAGAGCGCGACTAGCTCCGGCGAGAGCGGCCGAGTCAGCCCGCTGCCGAACAGGCAATCCACCAGGACGCCTCCGTTCCCCGCCGTGTCGAAAGTTCCCCGATAACGCTCGCGCGCGGCCCTGGCTGCGTCTGTCGCAGGTTCAGAGGGCGCGACAACGACTACGTGCGTTCCGCGACGAGCAAGTTCCTGTGCAATTACATAACCATCGCCGCCATTGTTGCCAGGTCCGCACAGGACCGTAACGGACCTTCCATGAGCGATCCGCCAGATCCAATCCGCAACGCCCTTTCCCGCGCGCTCCATCAAGGAGCCCACACTCTCACCCCGGTCTATCAGCGCCTGTTCGGCCGCTCGCATCTGGGCGACAGTGAATATCTGGTCACTGCGCGTCATGGCTCAGGGCCTTGGGGGGAATGCGATAACGATCGAGGCCCACGGCGACTTCGATCGCGTCATCAGCCGGTACGACCGATGCGACCTGCGCCCCGTCAGCGACGGTGAGAGTCCGTCCATCGTTCGCTACAGTGAAACGGCGAAAGCCGCCTTCGGGATGGAGGACCGTTAGGATCAGGCCATCGGCACTTTCGCTACGTTCGATGGCGCATGTCCAGTCAAAAGTGCCCGCGCCGGCAAGGGCGCACTCGATCAGGCTCTCTGGATCCGACTGAGGAGCGCTGTTTCCCTGAGAGCAGGCCGTGAGCAGCAGCAATGCGGCGCTCACGGCCTTGCGCATCAGCGGCGGCCTTGGATCTGGCTCACGTCTCGCACGGCACCGCGCGCGGCGCTCGTCGTCATCGCGGCGTAGGCCTGGAGTGCCTGGGAAACTTGCCGGGGGCGCGGCTTGAGGGGGTGCCAGGCGGCATCGCCCTTTGCTTCCATCGCGGCCCGGCGATCGGCAAGGACCTCTTCGGAAACGGCCAAGTTGATGGTGCGGTTAGGGATGTCGATCTCGATAAGATCGCCCTCTTCCACCAGTCCGATCGCTCCCCCTTCGGCCGCCTCAGGTGAGACATGACCGATGGAAAGCCCCGAAGTGCCTCCCGAAAAGCGCCCATCGGTGATCAGCGCGCAAGCCGCGCCCAGCCCCTTCGACTTGAGGTAGCTTGTCGGGTAGAGCATTTCTTGCATGCCCGGTCCGCCGCGAGGTCCTTCGTAACGGATCACCACCACATCACCGGCGACGACATGCCCGGCGAGAATCCCGGCCACGGCCGCGTCCTGGCTCTCATAAACCTTGGCCGGCCCGGAGAACTTGAGGATCGCCTCATCGACGCCCGCGGTCTTCACGATGCAACCGTCGAGCGCAATGTTGCCCGAAAGTACAGCCAGCCCGCCGTCCTTGCTGAAGGCATGCTCGACCGAACGGATCACGCCGCCCTCGCGGTCGAGATCGAGTGCATCCCAGCGGCGCGACTGGCTAAAGGCGGTCTGCGTCGGCACGCCGCCCGGAGCGGCGGCATAGAACTCATGGACCTTGTTATTGCGCGTGCGGCCCACGTCCCAATCTTCCAACGCATCGCCCAGCGTCGGGCTGTGCACGGTCGGCAGTGCGGTATTGAGCAGGCCGCCCTTCTCCATCTCGCCAAGGATCGACATGATCCCTCCCGCCCGGTGGACGTCTTCCATGTGCACGTCGGACTTGGCTGGCGCGACCTTGCATAACACCGGCACCTTACGGGAGAGGCGGTCGATGTCGGTCATCGTAAAGTCGACCCCGGCTTCGTGCGCGGCCGCGAGCAGGTGGAGTACGGTATTGGTCGATCCGCCCATCGCGATATCGAGCGACATGGCGTTCTCGAAAGCGGAGAAGCTGGCGATAGAACGCGGCAGGACGCTCGTATCATCCTCCTCGTAATAACGGCGGGCCAGCGTCACCACGAGCCGGCCGGCCCTCTCAAACAGCTGCTTCCGGTCGGAATGTGTCGCGAGCTGCGAACCGTTGCCGGGCAACGAGAGGCCCAGAGCCTCGGTGAGGCAATTCATCGAGTTGGCGGTAAACATCCCCGAGCACGACCCGCAAGTCGGGCAGGCCGAACGCTCGATCGCGGCCACTTCCTCGTCGGTCATATGCTCATCGGCAGCGGCGACCATGGCGTCGACCAGGTCGAGCGCATGCTCCTTGCCCCGCAAGATGACCTTGCCGGCCTCCATCGGGCCGCCAGAGACAAACACGGCCGGGACATTCAGGCGAAGCGCCGCCATCAACATGCCGGGTGTGATCTTGTCGCAATTGGAGATGCACACCATCGCGTCAGCACAATGAGCGTTGACCATATATTCGACGCTATCGGCGATGAGGTCGCGGCTCGGCAGCGAATAGAGCATCCCGTCATGCCCCATGGCGATGCCGTCATCGACCGCGATGGTGTTGAATTCCTTGGCCACGCCGCCTGCGGCTTCGATCTCCCGCGCGACGAGCTGGCCAAGGTCCTTGAGGTGCACGTGTCCCGGCACAAACTGGGTGAAGCTGTTCACCACCGCGATGATCGGCTTGCCGAAGTCATCGTCCTTCATGCCCGTGGCGCGCCACAGTCCGCGAGCACCCGCCATATTGCGGCCATGGGTCGAAGTACGGGAACGATACGCGGGCATTGGCTTGGCTTTCCGGAACAGGCGCTAACACAAGTGGCGGCGCATTATATCAGATGGCGGGGCAGTCGAAGAACAAATCGGCAATCGGCGGGCAAAGCCCGGCTATCTCGCGAGCTCCTGCCTGACCAACGTGGCGATACGGCCAAGCCGCTCTGCCCAAGCGATCTGACCAACAGTGTCCGCGATCTGATCTTGGCGAACCTCGATCCCGACATATGGCACGCCGTTCGCCTCGGCATGGATGTTCATCGTCGCGTTGAGCAGCTTGCCCGAATAGGGCTGCTGGTCACCGACGACGAGTCCTTCGGCCTCAAGCAGCGGAATGGTCAGGCGGGAGGCCCAATCGTGCTCGTTGTAGAGCACACCGACTTGCCATGGGCGTCGCTCCTCGGGACGCGTCGTAAGTTGTGGCGTGAAGCTGTGCAGCGAGACGATCAGGCTGGGCGGTGCCTGCCTGATCAGCTCGGCCAGTGCTGAGTGATAGGGGCGATGAAAGCGCGCTAGGCGCTCTTCCCGCCCTGCGATATCGAACAGGTTGCCAGGGATGTCATGTCCGTCGCTGGCGTGGGGAATGACCGCCGATGCCTCTTCTTCACGGTTGAAGTCGCAGACGAGCCGACTGACATTCCCAAGGAAGGCTCCAATTCCCGGAGTTTCGGCCAGGCGCTCCGCCACCTGAGCCACGCCGATGTCGATCGCCACATGTTGATCGAGCAGCGCGCGATCGATCCCAAGATCGATATCCTCCGGCACCCTGTTAGAAGCGTGATCGGATACGACCAGGATGCCGCCGGTGACCGGGGTGCCCAGGATACGGTAAGCTTCCTCGGTCACTTCAGACTTCCTCTCAACTGCCACCAGTCGGGACGGCGTAAAGCCAGCGTTTCCGCGGCTTTGAGCATGACGTCATGACTGCTGTAGAGCGCAAAGCAAGTCGCACCTGAGCCGCTCATGCGAACTAGGTCGGCCGGTCCCGCGCGGAGTTCGCCGAGAACCTCGGCAACCGGCGGACACAGCGCGATCGCAGGCGCTTCGAGGTCGTTTCTCCCCTCACGGGCTATCTGGGATGCCGAGCCGGAAGGGAGCGCGCCCCGATCCACACCGTCCCAGGCGGCGAAGACCGGCCCTGTCGATAACGGCACGCGGGGATTGACGAGGAGGACGGTCGTTCCTTCGAGATCGTTGCCTACCGGTGCGAGCTGGGTACCCGTACCGCGACCGATGCAGGCTTTGCTTTCTACACATGCGGGGACGTCTGCCCCGAGCTTCGCCGCGCGCGCGGCCCAGTCCTCAGGCAAACCGTAAGCGTGGCGCACGAGGCGAAAGATCGCGCCAGCATCGGCCGAACCGCCACCAAGTCCTGCCGCTACTGGCAGGTTCTTTTCCAGGAGCACCGAAAGCCCCTCCGCGCGCGGAAGGAGCGACAGGGCCTTTGCCGCAATATTATTCAAAGGATCAGTGAGTTGCTCGGCGAACTCACCAACCACCCTCAGCTCATCTCGCGAAGCGGAGGCCGCACTCAGTCGATCGCCGCTGTCCACGAAAGCGAAGAGCGTCTCCAGTTCGT
Source organism: Croceibacterium selenioxidans (assembly GCF_018599195.1). GTDB lineage: Bacteria > Pseudomonadota > Alphaproteobacteria > Sphingomonadales > Sphingomonadaceae > Croceibacterium_A > Croceibacterium_A selenioxidans. Next base: position 1,272,736 of record NZ_JAHFVK010000001.1, read on the forward strand.
GGTAACCGTCCTCTCGCCGCCTCCGGACATGGAGAGCGAGGTTGATCTTGGCGTAGGCTGTTTCGGAGAGCTGCAAACCCGCTGCTCACATATTGGGATAATTGGGACCACCGCCGCCTTCCGGCGTGACCCATTCGATGTTCTGTGGCGGATCTTTGATATCGCAAGTCTTGCAGTGGACGCAGTTCTGGGCGTTGATGACCAGCCTCGGTTCCCCCTCCTCTACGCCGACGTACTCGTACACGCCTGCGGGACAGTAGCGGGTCTCAGGCCCGGCATAGACGGGCCAGTCCACCCGTTCGGGTATCGTCGGATCCTTCAGCTTGAGGTGGCAGGGCTGATCTTCCTCGTGGTTGGTGCCGGATAAGAATACGGATGATAGCCTGTCGAAGGAAACCTTCCCGTCGGGTTTAGGATAGGCGATCGGCCGATATAGATCGGCGCGCCGAGTTTCTCCCGCGTCCGTATGATGACCAAGCGAGAACGGCAGGCGGATGCCCACCGTCCGTAACCACATGTCGGCACCGGCCAGCAAAGTACCGAGTACATCCCCGAAGCGCGAGACCAGCGGCTGAGCGTTGCGCACCTGCTTGAGCTCGTCGGCTATCCAGCTTGTTCGAACGGCACTCTCGTACTCGGCCAGTTCGTCCTTCTCACGTTCGGAGGCGATCGCTTCTGCAATCGCTTCGGCGGCGAGTATGCCGCTCTTCATCGCCGTGTGGCTGCCTTTGATGCGCGGGACATTCACAAACCCGGCAGCGCATCCGATCAAAGCCCCGCCCGGGAACACCAGTTTGGGCACTGACTGCCACCCGCCCTCGTTGATTGCACGAGCTCCGTAGGCGACGCGTCGTCCACCCTCGATGACCGCTCGAATGGCGGGATGATGCTTCCAGCGCTGGAATTCTTCGTACGGGCTGATGTAGGGATTGGCGTAATCGAGCGCTGTTACGAAGCCGAGCGCTACCTGGCCGTTGGCTTGGTGATAGAGAAAACCGCCGCCCCAGGTGTCATTCTCCGAAAGCGGCCAACCCTGAGTGTGAATCACCCGCCCCGGTTCATGTCGGTCCGCGGGTATGTCCCACAACTCCTTGATACCCAACCCATAAACCTGCGGCTCACTGTCCGCCTCTAGCGCAAAATGAGCCTTGAGCCGCTTGGTCAGATGACCCCGCGCACCTTCCGCCAGCAAAGTATATTTGGCGTGGAGTTCCATTCCCGGTTGATAATCCACCTTGTGCGAACCATCGGCGGCGACGCCCATGTCCTGTGTCGCCAGGCCCATGACCGCGCCATTCTCGTCGAACAGCACTTCGGAGGCCGGGAAGCCGGGAAATACCTGGACGCCAAGAGCTTCCGCCCGTTCCGCCAACCAGCGGCAGAGGTTGCCAAGCGAGCCGGTGAAACAGCCGTCGTTCGACATGAGCGGCGGCAGCAGGAAATGCGGCATGCCCCATTTGCCGTTCCTGGTCAGGAACCAATGGTGGTTCTCGACCACGGGCACTTCGGCAAGATCGCAATTCTCGCGCCAGTCGGGCAACAATTCGTCGAGAGCCCGAGGATCGATCACCGCGCCACTGAGAATGTGAGCACCGACTTCGGACCCCTTCTCGAGCACGACGATCTCAAGATCCTCGTTGAGCTGCTTCAGGCGGATCGCCGCGGCGAGACCCGCGGGTCCGGCACCAGCGATCACCACGTCGACCGGCATGGCCTCGCGTTCTGGATGCTCGGCGTTCATCGGCGGTATTCTGTTTGGGGGGTTAGCATGGCTTGGGGACTTGATCGCCGCATGCCGGCAGGTCAAGACCCGAGCGCACCACATGAACAGCCGCCCCGCCCAGACACTCGCAGACAGTATTGCCGCCGCCCAGGCCTGGTGGCGCGATGCGGGCGTCGACATGGTGTTCGGGGACGAGCCGGTTTCTTGGCTCGCCGAGAAGGCACCTGCAAAAGCCGTGGCGGCAGTGCCCGTCCGTCCCGTCCCCCCGCCGGAGCCCACCATTCCACCCATCGGCGGTGAGCGAAGCGCGTGGCCGGACGAACTCGCGGCCTTCAATCAATGGTGGCTAGCGGAGCCAAGCCTTGGCCAAGCCAGCTCTACGCCGCGGGTACCGCCCCGTGGCGATCACTCCGCCTCCGTCATGATAATCGTGCCGATGCCCGAAGCTGGCGACACCGACAGTCTGCTCGCAGGCCCCCAGGGCAGGCTGCTGGGCTCTTTCGTAAAGGCGATGGGACTGTCTCCGGACCGGGCCTACTTTGCTTCGGCTCTGCCTCAACACATAGATATGCCCGACTGGGAACGGCTGTCTTCTCAAGGCCTTGGTGAGATAATCACTCACCACGTCCAAATGGTAAATCCTGGCCGACTGATCGTTTTCGGGACCGGCATTCTACCGCTCGTGGGGCACGATCCAGCGCAAGGCACTCCCGCGATCGGCAAATTCGCGATTCAAGGCGGCTCGCTGCCGCTTTTAGCGAGCTACGCGCCCGGGCGATTGCTTGATCACCCCTTACTGCGCGCCTCGCTCTGGCGGCGATGGCTTGAATGGACGGACGGGGACACGCGATGAGGAAACTGATGCTCGCCATGGGCGCGGCAACTGTGATGTGCGCCGTGCCCGCCGCTGCACAGCCCACTAGGGAGTATTTTTCGGGCCGGGTTTCGCGCAGCGAGGCACCCCGGCAACTCGACCAGAAGTCTCGCGACTATTACGCGGCCGTATTCGCGGCAATCGATAAGCAGGATTGGGCTGGCGCCGAAACCTTGCTGTCACAGCGCGAAGGAATCCTCCATCCGGTTGCCCGGGCGGAGATCTATCTCGCGGCCAATTCGCCCAAGGTAGACTTGCCCCGGATCGAAGCCTGGTTCGCCACCGGCCGCGACTTGCCCCAGGCGGATCGTCTTGCACGTCTCGCTTATACGCGGGGGGCCACCGCCATGCCCGAGTTGCCCTATGAGCAGCGCTTTTATGCGACGGGCGGCGCGACCAAGCGTACGCGGCCTCGCTCAATCGAAGACGGGACCATGCCCGTCGACATCCGCACCGCCATCCAGGATCGCATCACCAACGATGACCCGGATGGTGCGCGGCTCTTGCTTGATGGCATCGACGCCCAACTGAGCCCCGAAGCCCGAGCCGAATGGCGCCAGAAGGTCGCGTGGAGCTATTACATCGAGAACATGGACACCCAGGCCTTCGCCCAGGCCGCGACGGTCGGGGCCGGTACCGGCCCGTGGGTGGCGGAAGGCGACTGGACCATGGGTCTTGCGGCCTGGCGGCTTGGCGATTGCGAGCAGGCCGGGCAAGCCTTCGAGCGAGCGGCGTACGGTGCTTCCAACACAGAACTTCGCGCTGCGGCCTATTACTGGGCCGGGCGCGCGGCGTTGCGCTGCCGCCAGCCAGAACGCAGCGCGGAATTCCTGCGCCTCTCCGCCGGGGCTGACGAGACACTCTATGGCATGCTGGCGGTGGAGCAGTTGGGGACTGTGCTGCCCGATCGGCAGGCAAAGGCCGATTTCTCCGACGAGGATTGGCGGCGCATTGGCGGTATCAACAATGTCCGCGTCGCGATCGCGCTGGCCGAAATCGGTCGCGACAAGTTGTGCAGCCAGGTCCTGTTGCACCAGGCGCAAATCGGCGACCCAGGTGACTATGGCGCCCTCTCCCGACTTGCCCGGGATCTCAGCTTGCCGTCGACACAGCTCTACATGGCCAACAACGCCCCAAACGGCGCGCAGGCCCATCCGGCGTCTCAGTATCCTTCACCGAAATGGGCGCCCATGACCGGTTGGCGGGTCGATCCCGCACTCGCATATGCTCACGCCTTGCAGGAATCTAGTTTCCGTTCAGAAGCGGTGAGCCCGGCAAAGGCCCAAGGATTGATGCAAATCACCCCGATCACCGTGCGCCAACACGCTCCAGGTCTGGGAATGAGCGTCAATCAGGTCGACATCTTCAACCCGAGCGTCAACCTCGCCTTCGGCCAGCAGAACCTCGAGATGCTGCGCGACAGTCCGGCAACCGGTGGAGCGCTCCCCAAGATCATCGCGGCTTACAACGCCGGCCTCACACCGGTGACGCGCTGGAATTACGAAGTTCGCGATCAAGGCGATCCGCTGCTTTACATGGAATCAATTCCCTATTGGGAAACCCGCAGCTACGTCTCCATCGTGATGAAGAATTACTGGATGTATGAACGGCAGGCGGAGGCCTTGTCAGGAAGCCGCATCTCCCTGGCTCAGAACGCCTGGCCGGCATTTCCGGGAAGCCACGAGACTGGAGGCGGTCGCGTTTATCTATCTGCCGGGGCCAACTGATGGCGATAGATTTAGAACGTCAATTCAAGCCGATAAATATCGCTCTTCTCACCGTTTCCGATACGCGCGGGCCCGCTGAAGACACCTCGGGCGACATCCTGGCGGAGCGCATCCAATCAGCCGGTCATAAGCTGGCGGCGCGCGCGATCGAAAAGGATGACGCCGATGCGATCGTTCGCCGCTTCAACAACTGGATCGACGACCCTCAAATCGATGCCATCGTCTCGACCGGCGGGACCGGTCTGACCGGCCGCGACGTGACGCCAGAGGCGATCGACCGGATCAAGGAAAAGGATATCGAGGGATTTGGAGAGCTGTTCCGCTGGATCAGCTACCAGTCCATCGGCACCAGCACAGTTCAGTCGCGCGCCTGCGCCGCAGTTGCGCGCGGGACCTATCTCTTTGCCCTCCCCGGTTCGAACGGCGCAGTGAAGGACGGGTGGGACGGCATTCTCGCCGAGCAACTCGACAGTCGCAACCGCCCCTGCAATTTCGTCGAGCTGATGCCCCGCTTGCGCGAGAAATAGCGCACTGCCTTCGCTGATTTCAGCGAAAGCTCATCGCCCCGTCATGATGCTCATCCCGATGCGTGCGCATCATCCGCGCCATCACCCGCAATGGAGATGGAGCGAAGGCAATGACCTCGAAAGGCGATACGACGAAACGTTCAAGCTTGCGATCCGCCAGCGCATGGCTGCCACTGCTGATGTCAGGAGCGGCGACCGGCCTCCTGCTCGTCTATCTGACAACAGGCCCGCACGAACCGTACATGGTCGTCGAGAACGGGATTGCCCGCCCCGACGAGAGTTCCACTGCTCGTCTCTGGCAACTGCTCATGCTCCTGCAGTTGCCGTTGATCGGTTGGCACGCGATCCGATGGTTCGAGCAAGACCCCAAGGGCACGATGAAGGTGATCGCGATGCAGGCACTAGCGATCGTCGCCGCAGCCACGCCGGTCTTCTGGCTCGATATGTGACAAAAGACATTAGCCCAGGCGATAAGGCGTAGGATCACCAATCTCGGCAACGAGCTCCTGCCGGGCCTTGGCGAAGCACTGCGCGTACCGCTCGGAAATGTCCTGGCGATCGCGGCCGGTCAGCGCGGTGGCAAGGTCGATTAGACCTTTCTCCTCAAGAGCCGCGGTATCGCGGACAAGATCGCTTTCTTCGAGGCTGAGATCCCGGGCGAGCAAGCGCGTCGCCCTGATGCGCTGGCGGAAGTCGAAGTCCATCAGGCGAGCGGACTCGAATTCCTCCTTCTTCAGCATGGCACGGCGAAGATCCCAGACCATCGCGTGAATATGGCGCGTAGTCATCCGAACGCAAGAACATGGCCACCCTTGCGATCTTCAATTGCCCTCCCCTCATGTTCCCTGTATGTTCCCATCTATGGAACGTCGCCTGGATCCTGCCGTACCGGGCCGTGGTGCCCAATCCGGGTCAGTTCCCGATCGTTTCGGCCTGGCCCAAAGGGAGCAGGACGGCGATTGGCGGGACTACATGGAAATTCTGGACGGACCCCCTGTGAAGCTCCGCACCACAGTTACCGAAGAGCATCCGAAGACCATTCTCACCTTCAACCAATCACCTGACATTGGCTTCGATCGCTCGATCAACGCCTATCGGGGATGCGAGCACGGTTGCATCTACTGCTTTGCCAGACCGACACATGCGTTCCACGACCTGTCGCCCGGACTGGATTTTGAGACCCGGCTGTTCGCCAAACCCAATGCCGCGCAGCTGCTGTGCGAGACCCTGGCACGGCCACGATACAAACCGAAGCCCATCGCGATGGGAACCAACACGGATCCCTATCAACCCATCGAGGGAAGATATCGGATTACCCGCTCTCTGCTCGAGGTGTGCCTGGCAACCCGTCATCCAGTGACCATTACGACCAAGTCCGACCGAGTCCTCAAGGACCTTGATCTCCTAACCGAACTGGCGCGGCTCGATCTCATAGCGGTGGCGATCTCGGTAACCACCTTGGACACGAGGCTCTCCGGACTGCTCGAGCCAAGGGCGCCCGCGCCTGGCAAGCGATTGGCAGCTTTGAAATCTCTGGTCGAGGCCAAGGTCCCCGCTCATTGCTCGATCGCCCCGATCATACCTGCGATCACGGACGAGTTCATGGAAGACATCGTCTCCCGGATCGGGGCTATCGGCGTGCGCTCGGTCGGCTGGATTCCCCTGCGTCTTCCCCACGAGGTCGCCCCGCTGTTTCGCGAGTGGCTTTCGGTCCACTTCCCCGACCGGGGCGACAAGGTGATGGCGATCGTGCGATCGATGCGAGGAGGGCGAGACAACGATCCCGATTTTTTCACCAGGATGAAGCCTAGTGGCGTCTGGGCGGACCTATTCCGCGCGCGCTTTCGGATTGCGAAAAAACGGGCGGGTATCGAAATGAACCGCTTCCAACTCGACATCGGCAAATTTGTTACCCCCTCTTTGGACGGTCAGTTGCAACTTCTCTAGCAACACTGCGGTAACGCGCCGGAAGTGCAGCTTTTTCACAACAATAGGGGAATAAACGGAGTTCGGAGCACACCCAATCATCATAATGGGCTTGCCAGGGTCGTGCCGCTTGTTTCAAGACTTGAAATAGGGATCCGTCCGCACACGGCCCGACGAAGGGGAATAAAAAACATGCGCAAATTAGCACTCGCGCTCGCGTCAGCGTCGACGATCATTGCATCGCCGGCTCTCGCGAGAGACGACTTCAGCTACGGCGGTATTGGTATCGGCGTGGTCTTTCCAAACGAGATCGATTACGAAGTTGTCGGCACTGACGATGTCGTCACCGCCGATCCGGGCAACAACTGGAACCTCGAATTCGAGGGCGTGATCGGTCACGACTTCGGCCTCCTGCGGGTCGAAACCGAAGCCGCCTACAAGAAGTTCGACATTGAGACGCTTTCTGCCCCGCTGCCGGTGGGCACTCTCGACGTCGCCGACGGCAACGTCACCGTGATGAGCGCGATGCTCAATACGCTGATCGACATTGGCGGTAATGACGACGTCGGGTTCTCGTTCGGCCCCGGCCTCGGCATCGCCGGTGTCGACGCCGAGATTAACGATCCGGGCTTTATCAACGCGGAAGATATCGGCTTTGCCTGGCAGGGCGTTGCCGAACTGCGCGTGCCGGTCAGCAGCACCATCGACCTTGGCCTGAAGTACAAGTTCTTCAACGTCGAAGGCATCAAGCAGAACGCGGGTCAGTTCGCCGACGTTCCGGTTAAGAGCGGCCTGAGCAGCCACTCGCTGCTGGCGACGCTGAAGTACAACTGGGGTGGACCGCCGCCGCCGCCGCCGCCGGCCCCGCCGCCGCCGCCTCCCCCGCCACCTCCCCCGCCGCCGCCTCCGCCGCCTCCGCCGCCGGTAGCGCGCTGCAACCAGGGTCCGTTCATCGTGTTCTTCGATTGGGACAAGTATGACATCACGCCGGAAGCGGCGACGATCCTGAACAACGCCATCACCGCGTACAGCAACTGCGGCACGGCCTCGATCATGCTGGCCGGTCACACCGACCGTTCGGGCACCGAAGAGTACAACATGGCTCTTTCGGCACGCCGCAACACCAGCGTTCAGAACTATCTGACCGGTCGCGGCATCCCCGCAGCCCGGATCTCCAGCCAGGCGTTCGGTGAAACCATGCCTCGCGTGCCGACTGCTGACGGTGTGCGTGAGCTGCAGAACCGCCGTGTGGAGATTACTTACGGTCCGGGTTCGGGTCGGTAATCACCATCCAAGGCAAAGAAATTGGCCCGGGAAGCACTGCTTCCCGGGCCTTTTCCTTTTTGGTCTTCGGAAACGCGTGAACGCCCGTCGTAAACTCGCGATCGGTCAATCCATCAGCAGGAATATGCCGAACGAGAGCCCTGCACCGATCAGAAAGACGGCCCACGACCAGAAGAACTGGAAATCAGCCACCACGACCTGACGAACGTTGAGCATTCCGCCCGTCGCCCCACTCGACCCGATAAAAAGTGACACGATCCCCGCCAGGAAGGCGCCGAGCACAATGGCTTTCAATAAGGCGAACACCGCTTCTCCCTCCCTGGTTTCAGGCGACTAATCTCAGACTCGCTTGTGCCCGACGCGTGGTTAAGGACACGTTCGCAAGGCCTTCGACGTGCGCTAGCCGCTCTGCCAGTTCTCCATCGAGCCGGAAGTTGCGGCCTAGTCGCATGGAGACATCTTGGCCCTCGCCGATATGCAATCGTGCCACGACCTCACCTCTGCCCCCCTCGCCGTTCCCGGCCTTATCCTCGCTCAACGCGAGGCGAAGTTCCCCCAGCGCCTCCAGGTTATGGACATCGAGCATCAACAGCATCCGTGCCGAATTGCTCACTTCTGCCAAGGGTCTAGCTCCCCTGACAGTGATCCTGGGGGGTTCGTCGGGGCTAGGTGAATCCAACTCGACGTTGAGAAGCACGCACACCGAATCCGCCGCCCATCGCTGGAAACTCTCGACGAGTCCCTCCTCGAAACACGCTGCGGTGAATTGTCCCGAGGAATCCGAGAAGTCGGCCCGAATGAATTCACTGCCCTTCCGGGTACGTCCCTTGCTTACACCTTCGACCAAAGCGGCCATCACGGCGGATTGGCGACCTCCCGCGATCCCGGACTCCATGAGGCCGGCATAGCTTCGCGCCCCGTTTGCCGAGGCGACCGCGCGAAATTGCTGGACCGGATGAGCAGCGAAGTAGAACCCGAAGTTTTCTCGTTCGGTCGACATCTGGTCCGAACGGCTCCAGGGCTCGACATCGGCAAGCAAAAGCGATGGTTCGGCATGATCGGCTCCCCCGAATAATCCGCCCTGACCGCTCGTCCGCTCGCGAACCGCGGCATCTGCGACTGCCAATAGCCGGTCGGCATTGGCGAGGACCTTGGCCCGGTTGGGTTCGAGACCATCGAAGGCACCGGCCCCGGCCAACCCTTCGATTTGACGCCTGTTCATCGCGCCTGGGGGCATCCGGCGGAAGAGGTCTTCCAGGCTTTTGAATGGTCCGTTCGCCTCGCGCTCGGCAACGACTTGCTCCATGGCCTTCTCGCCGACATTGCGGATGCCTGCCAGGGCATAGCGGACTGCGTAGCCAATATCGGTTTGCTCGACGGTAAACTCCGCCTCGGAATGATTCATGTCCGGGCCCAGCAACACGAACCCGTTCCGCCGCAAGTCATCGACGAACACCGCCAGCTTTTCGGACTGGTGCATGTCGAAGCACATCGAGCCCGCATAGAACTCTTCGGGATAGTGGGTTTTCAGCCAGGCTGTCTGATAGGCAAGTAATGCGTAGGCTGCAGCGTGACTCTTGTTGAAGCCGTAGCCGGCGAACTTGTCGATCAAATCGAACAGTTCGTTAGCCTTGCCCTTCTCGATCCCGGACACTTCCTTGCACCCCTCGACGAACCGCGCTCGCTGCGCGTCCATCTCGGACTGAATCTTTTTGCCCATGGCGCGACGCAGCAAGTCCGCGTCGCCGAGTGAATAACCCGCCAGGATCTGCGCGGCTTGCATCACCTGTTCCTGGTAGACGAAGATACCGTAGGTCTCGGCCAAGATCCCTTCGAGTTTCGGATGCGGATATTCGATCGCCACCTCACCGTTCTTGCGCTTGCCGAACAGGGGGATGTTATCCATCGGGCCAGGTCGATACAGTGAAACCAGCGCGATGATGTCTTCGAACATGGTCGGCTTCACAGCCGAAAGTGTGCGCCGCATCCCTTCGGATTCGAGCTGGAACACGCCGACTGTGTCCCCGCGTTTGAGCAAATCGTAGACTTGGGCATCGTCCCACGGCAGCGCGCTCAGATCGACCTCGATCCCACGCCGCGCCAACAGGTCGACCGCCTTGCGAAGAACGGACAGCGTCTTGAGGCCGAGGAAGTCGAACTTCACCAGGCCCGCATCCTCGACGAACTTCATGTCGAACTGCGTGACCGGCATGTCTGACCGGGGATCGCGGTATAACGGCACGAGCTGTGCCAGCGGCCTGTCGCCGATCACAACGCCCGCCGCGTGGGTCGAGGAGTTGCGGGGGAAACCCTCGAGTTGCATCGCGAGGTCGACGAGGCGCTTCACTTCGTTGTCGTTCTCGTACTCCCGCCGGAATTCACTCACCCCGTTGAGCGCGCGAGGCAGCGTCCAGGGATCGGTTGGATGGTTCGGCACCATTTTGCACAGCCGGTCGACGTGGCCGTAACTCATCTGCAGAATTCGGCCGGTGTCGCGCAGCACCGCGCGCGCCTTGAGCTTGCCGAAGGTGATGATCTGCGCGACCTTATCGTACCCGTAACGCTCCTGTACGTAACGGATGACTTCTCCGCGGCGCGTTTCGCAAAAGTCGATATCGAAGTCCGGCATCGAAACGCGCTCCGGGTTGAGGAAGCGTTCGAACAGCAGACCCAGGCGAATGGGATCGAGATCGGTGATCGTCAGCGACCATGCTACGAGCGACCCGGCACCCGAACCGCGCCCCGGACCAACCGGAATGCCTTGTCCCTTGGCCCACTTGATGAAGTCGGCAACGATCAGGAAGTAACCGGGAAAACCCATGCGAGTGATAACATCGACCTCGAAGTCGAGGCGATCGAAATAGATCTGCCGCTCTTCGGCAGTCAGGCCTTCGTAAGGCTCGAGCCGGGCGATAAGCCCCGCCTTTGCATCCGCCGCGAGCATGCGAGCCTCACCTTCGAGGTCTCCCGCAAGGCTGGGCAGGATTGGCTTGCGCTTCGGCGGCGCGAAGGCACACCGCTGGGCCACCACTAGTGTGTTTGCGGTAGCTTCGGGCAAGTCGCCGAAAAGCTCCTCCATCATGGCCGCCGACTTGATGAAAGCCTCCGGGCTCGATCGAGGGCGTTCGGCACTGTCGAGATGGGTCGAATTTGCGATGCACAGCATGGCATCGTGCGCCGAGTGCATGTGGGGCTCGCCGAAGTTGGCGGGGTTCGTCGCCACAAGGGGCAGGTCGAGCTCGTAGGCGAGATCGACCAAGGCATCCTCCGCTTCATCCTCCGCCGCCATACCCCGCCGCGCCAACTCAATGTACAACCGCCCGGGGAAAAGCGCGGAAAGCCGCTGCAAATGGCCTTTTGCCCGCTCTGACTTTCCATCAGCGAGAAGCCGCGTAACCGCACCCTCACCCGCGCCAGTCAGTGCGATCAGGCCATCGGTGTAGCCTTCAAGATCGCTGAGAACGACATGAGGATCTTGTTCGAGCGGTCGATCGAGATGCGCGCGGCTGACCAGGTGACACAGATTGTTCCAGCCCGCCTCGTCCTGCGCATAGAGGGGGAGGTAGTCGATTGGCCCCTCCAAATCTCTCGAAACGCCGAGCAAGGTGCCGACGATAGGCTGTATGCCTTCACCCTTGCAGGCCGATGCAAAGGCCGTAGTGCCGTAAAGGCCGTTCCGGTCGCAGATCGCAATCGCCGGGAAGCCGCGCTCCTTCGCCAGCTTGGCAATCGCCTTGGGATCGATGGCCCCTTCGAGCATCGAATAACTGGATAGGACGCGCAGCGGAACGAACGGAGCAAACGGCATGCTTTGAGATTTAGGCTTCAGACCGAAAATCGGAAGAGCGATCCTTTGGCTGTCCCCCGGTATGCACCGATCCTAGCCGGGAAAATCGGGCCTCGCGGCGAGAGACAAGATTTCACCGATGCCAATCCGATGATCGCCCATGATCTGAATCACGTATCGGCCCTGCTGGTCAGCCGGCATCCGGCGGATTAGACCCACCATTTCACCCAGGCCGCCGCGATAGAGCGCCTTCATACCGTCGAGCACCCCTCCGCCGTCATCCTTAAAATGGATCGAGGCACGGCTTTCCCAGTCGACACCCTCGCCCTTCGTGGTGAAGGCGCGGAACGTGCTCGGATGATCGGTCATGATACGCTCCCTTTTAAGATCAACGACGATCCGGGGCGATTGGTTTCTATTCGAGGACGCCCTCGTGGATCCTCACTACCCTGTCCATGCGTTGAGCGAGCCGCTCGTTATGGGTTGCAACGAGTGCCGCACTGCCTTGCCCGCGAACAAGCTCCAGGAACTCGTGGAGAACCTTATCGCTGGTCACTTCGTCGAGATTGCCCGTGGGCTCGTCGGCGAGCACCAGTAGCGGCCGGTTGGCTAAGGCGCGAGCCACGGCAACGCGTTGCTGCTCTCCGCCGGACAGCTGGCTCGGCCGATGGGTCATACGGTGTTCAAGGCCGAGAGCGCTGAGCAAGGCCTGGGCGCGAACGACCGTCTCCGAGCGCTCAATGCCGCGGACCAGCTGGGGCAGCATCACATTTTCCTGCGCCGAAAAGTCCGGCAGGAGATGATGGAACTGATAGACGAACCCAAGATGGTTGCGACGCAACGCTGTCCGATCTCCGGATGCAAGGCCAGTCGCGTCGACCCCGGCGAGTTCGATCTTGCCGCCAAAACCTCCTTCCAGAAGGCCCACCGCCTGCAACAGAGTCGATTTTCCGGTTCCAGAAGGACCGAGCAAGGCGACAATCTCACCCGGCATGATGGTGAGGTTCACGCCGCGAAGCACGTCGATGCGCACTCCGCCCTGCTCGAAGGAGCGAGTCAGACCAGTCAGACGGACCACCGGCTCACTCATAACGAAGCACCTGTACGGGATCGGTGCCGGCCGCGCGATAGGCCGGATAGAGCGTGGCGAGGAAACTGAGGCCCATCGCCATGAGGCAAATCAGCAGCACCTCGAACGGATCGGTCTTGGCAGGCAGTTCGCTGAGGAAACGGATTGAGGGATCCCAAAGGTTTTGGCCCGTCACGAGCTCGATCCCCTTTACGATCGGTTGGCGGAACAACAGCACGATGAAGCCCAGGACGAGACCCGCCAAAGTGCCGACCGCGCCGATAACCGAGCCTGTCGTCACGAAGATTTTGAGCAGGCTCTTCCGCGTCGCCCCCATCGTGCGCAGGATCGCGATGTCGCGCGTCTTGGAGCGGACCAACATGACCAGCGAGGAGAGAATGTTAAATGCCGCGACGAGCACGATGATCGAGAGCGCGAAGAACATCGCCACACGCTCCACCTGCAAGGCTTCGAACAACTGCGCGTTGATCGTCTTCCAGTCGGTCACCACGGCTTGGCCCTGCAACTTTTGCGCGATCGGCGCGAGGATCTCACCGACGCGATCGGCATCGCTTGTCTTGACCTCGATCAGCTCGATGGAATTTCCGGTCAGCAGTAATGTTTGTGCGTTGGGTATCGGCATGACGACATAGGATTCGTCGTAATCGTAGACGCCGATCTCGAAAATCGCGCCGACGGTGTAACCAACCTGCCGTGGCATGGTGCCAAACGGGGTCGATCGGCCTTGCGGATTGATCAACGTGATGACGTCGCCAACCCGCGCACCGAGATTCATCGCCAGACGCGAACCAATCGCCACCTTGTCGTTGCCCCGCTGCAGCGAAGAGATGTCGCCCATCAACACGTTCGGCTTGAACTTGGCGATGTCTTCGGGCGTGTTTCCGCGCAAGAGCACGCCTTCGACCCGGCCATTGAAGGTCACCATCAAGGGTTGGTCGACCAGCGGAGAGGCCGACGTGACGCCAGGCGTCTTGCGCACGTCCTCGAGCACCTGTTCCCAGTTCTCAAGCCGACCGCCGTAGGCCTGAATGATGGCATGTCCATTGAGGCCGACGATCTTATCCAGCAACTCTGCGCGGAAGCCGTTCATCACGCTCATCACGATCACCAGCATGGCGACCGACAGCATGACGACGCCGATGCTGATCGAGGCCACGAGCGCGATCACCGCCTCGCCACGCCCGGGCAACATGTAACGCTTGGCGATGGTCCATTCGAAGGGGGAGAGGATCAAGGAGCGCGCTTTGCCTTGTTAGGTCTGCGGGCGGTGTAGGAGTCTCCGCCCAAGGAGGCAACCACCATCGAGGTAGGTAATTTCCGAGGCGTTTCCTGCAACACCCGTTGCGTTCGCGGAATTTGCCCATCTACGACATCGGGGCTATGGAGCCGCTCATGTTCGAGAACGCAGACGCCCTGCTGCTCGCGCGGTTCCAGTTCGCCTTCACGGTGAGCTTTCATTTCATCTTTCCGGCATTTTCGATCGGGCTGGCCAGCTATCTGGCAGTGCTCGAAGGTCTTTGGCTGAAAACCGGGAAGCCGCTTTACCTCGACCTGTTCAAATACTGGCTCAAGATCTTCGCCATTACCTTCGCGATGGGCGTCGTGTCTGGCATCGTCATGTCTTACCAGTTCGGCACCAACTGGGCGGTATTCTCCGACAGGGCCGGCCCGGTGATCGGCCCGTTGATGGCTTACGAAGTCCTGACGGCCTTCTTCCTCGAAGCGGGCTTCCTTGGCGTGATGCTGTTCGGAATGGAGAAAGTCGGCAAGAAGCTGCACTTCGCCGCGACCTGCATGGTCGCGCTCGGCACGGCGGTCTCGGCCTTCTGGATCCTTAGCGTCAACAGCTGGATGCAGACGCCCGTGGGCCATGAGTTTGGGGCCAACGGTCAGTTCTTGCCGGGCCCAAGCTGGTGGACGATCGTGTTCAATCCCAGCTTCCCCTACCGTCTGGTTCACACCGTGATTGCTGCCTACCTGACGACGGCGATGGTGGTCGGCGCTGTCGGCGCCTGGCACCTGCTCCGCGACCGGAGCAATGCCCATGCCCGAAAGATGTTCTCGATGGCGATGTGGATGGCCGCGCTTGTGGCGCCGGTACAGATCTTCGCGGGAGACATGCACGGGCTCAACACGCTGGAGCATCAACCGGTAAAGGTCATGGCTATGGAAGGACACTTCCAGAGCCATCCTGACGGTGCACCCCTGATCCTGTTCGGTATTCCCGACAGCCAGGCAAACGTGATCCACTATGCGATCGAGATACCCAAGGCTTCTTCGCTGATCCTCAAGCACTCCCTCGATGCCCCTTTGGCAGGGCTCGATACGGTGCCGGAAGACTTACACCCGTCTGTGGGAATCGTCTTCTGGTCGTTCCGGATCATGGTGGGGATCGGACTTGGGATGCTCGGACTTGGGCTGTGGAGCCTGCTCGCCCGTTGGCGAGGCAAGCTCTATGATTGGCCATGGCTCCATCGCGCCGCACTAGTGATGGGTCCGAGCGGGTTCGTCGCCGTGATCGCTGGATGGGTCACGACCGAAGTCGGCCGCCAGCCCTGGACGGTCTACGGCTTGCTTCGCACGGCCGATTCGGTTTCGCCGCTCGACGCGCCTGCCGTCGGCCTATCGCTGCTGGCGTTCGTCGTGGTCTATTTCACCGTTTTCGGGGTTGGGACCTGGTACATACTGCGCCTGATGAACGCTGCTCCCCATTCGCATGAGGAAGGGCTCGAACACGAACCCGCCCCCGTGCGCACCGCCGGCATCACGCCCGCCGCGGGACAGCTTACAGCTGACGACAGGGAGGGCGCATGATGGATCTCACGGTGATCTGGGCGATCATCATCGCTTTCGCGGTCTTCGCTTACGTGGTGATGGACGGCTTCGACCTAGGCATTGGCATCCTCTTCCCCAGCTTCAAGCCGGGCACCGAACGCGATCAGGCCATGAACTCGATCGCGCCGGTGTGGGACGGCAACGAGACCTGGCTGGTACTCGGCGGAGGCGGACTGCTGGCCGCGTTTCCCCTCGCCTATGCCGTAATCCTCCCTGCGACCTATCCGCTGATAATCGCCATGCTGCTCGCCCTGGTCTTCCGCGGCGTGGCGTTCGAGTTCCGCTGGCGCGATCCAGCGCATCGGCCGTTCTGGGACATGGCTTTCTTCGGGGGCTCGCTCGTTGCGGCGATGGCACAGGGGATGACGCTGGGTGCCTTGCTCCAGGGCATCGAAGTTGTCGACCGCGCCTACGCGGGAAGCTGGTGGGACTGGCTCACGCCCTACACCCTTTTGGCCGGCCTCGGGGTGACGGCAGGCTACGCTTTGCTCGGTGCCTGTTGGCTGGTATGGAAAATCCGTGGCAGCGGCCAGGACCATGCCTATCGCCTCGCCATTGGAGCCGCGGTGGCTACGCTGGTGCTCCTCGTGGCCATCAGCCTTTATACCCCCTTCGTCGAGGCGCAGTATTTCCGGCGCTGGTTCACCATGCCGAACATTCTCTTTGCCAGCCAAGTGCCCTTGCTGACCGCCATCATTTCCTTCTTGCTGTTCCGGGGCCTGCTGAAACGCCAGGAAGCCATGCCGTTCCTGCTGTCACTGGCGATCTTCCTGCTCGGCATGATCGGCCTGGCAATCTCGATGTGGCCCTACGTCGTGCCCGACTCCCTTACGATCTGGGACGCCGCTGCGCCGCATCGGAGCCAAGTGTTCATGCTGATCGGCGTGGGTCTGACCATGCCGCTGATCCTGGCGTACACCGGTTGGGCCTACTGGGTGTTTCGCGGCAAGGTGGACGAGGCGGGCTACCACTGATGGACCCCGCGGGGCCCAAGGAAGCCCCCCTGTGGCAAAGGCTCCTGTGGATGGCGGCCATCTGGGGGGCCAGCGTCGCGGTGCTCGGCTTCGTCGCCTTCGTCATCCGCGCTTGGCTGGCCCCTTGAAGGTCAACCGATACCCGGAATTTCCCCGATCAGCGACTTCTTCTCCATGAACTCTTCGAGCCCAAACTTGCCGAACTCGCGGCCGTTGCCCGACTGCTTGTAGCCGCCGAACGGGCTGTTGAAGTCGAGCCCGCCCGAATTCACGAACACCGAGCCCGCTCGGATTTTGCGCGCGACCGGAGCTGCATCCGCCGGGTTGCCGGCGATATAGGCCCCTAGGCCATAGGGCGTGTCGTTGGCGATCTCGACCGCCTCGTCCACATCATTGTAGGGGATCACGACCAGGACCGGCCCGAAGATCTCTTCGCGAGCGACAGTCATGTCGTTGGTCACGTCTCGCAGCACCGTCGGCTGAACGTAGAAGCCCTTGTCCTTGCCCTGCGGACGGCCCGGGCCGCCGACGGCAACCTTGGCGCCTTCGGCGATACCCTTGTCGATCAGGCCCTGAATCTTCTCGAACTGGGACTTGTTGACCACCGGGCCGATGTGATCGCCCTCCTTGGCCGGGTCGTCCACGCTCTTGGCGCCGAAGATGTCGGCGAGCTTGTCGATCGCTTCGTCGTACTGGTCCTTGTGGACCAGGAATCGCGTCGGCGCGACGCAGGACTGGCCAGAGTTGAGCAGAATGCCCCCCGCCCCGCCGGGCAGTGCCACGTCGAGTGGTGTGCCGGGGAGAACGATGAAGGGCGACTTCCCGCCCAGTTCCTGGTGTACCCGCTTCACCGTGTCGGCCGCGTTCTTGGCCACCTGAATGCCCGCCCGGGTGGAGCCGGTGAAGCTGATCATGTCGATGTCGGGATGTTTGGCAAGTGCCGTGCCGACGCCCGGGCCATCACCCTGGACGAGATTGAACACGCCTACCGGAACGCCGGCCGCGTCAAGAATCTCGGCAAAGATCTGCGCACTGCCGGGGGTCTGTTCGCTCGGCTTGAGGATCACGCAATTGCCTGCTGCCAGGGCCGGAGCGACCTTGGCAACGATCTGGTTCATCGGCCAGTTCCACGGCGTGATCAGCGCAACGATACCGGCCGCTTCGTACAGCACGTGGTTCTTGCCGGTGTTCTCGACAAACTCGAAGTTCTTTAGCGCCTCGATGGTGGCCCCAAGATGCCCCAGGCCGGACCCCGACTGCGCCGTGCTCGCGATTGAAATCGGAGCGCCCATCTCTTCGCTGATTGCCTTGGCAATCTCGGGAACGCGCTTGGCATATTCGGCCTGAATCTTGCCGAGAAGCTCAAGCCGTTCTTCCTTGCTGCTTTGGGACCAGGCCGGAAACGCCTTCTTCGCCGCGGCCACGGCTTTATCGACGTCCTCGGGAGTTCCGAGCACGACTTCACTGACCGGTTCTTCGGTTGCGGGATTTACTACCACCTTGGTTTCGGAGCCGGTGCTCGGCACCCATTGGCCGCCGATGTAGTGCTTGAGATATTCGTGCATGGTGAACCCTCTCGATTCCGGAATTTCCTGGCGCGTCCCGATATGGGGAGCAGGTCCGGTTTCGCCACCCCGATCGGCCTCCCCGAGAGGTTTGGACGACAAAGCGTGGGCGTTCGCGCGCTGGTTGCCTTTCAGCGCCATCGTGCCGGTTTGAAGATTTCCACTTGGCACGGTTCGTCGGGGTGCAGCAGGACGAATTACCAACTGTTAAGAAGTCTATGCGATCTGGTGAACAAGTGTTTCGGAATATGGTGTGATTTCTATTACTGCCCGGAAGAGGAACTGACCGTGAAACTTGGTAGAATCATTCTTACATCACTCATGGCAGTCTCGATGACGAGCACGCCCGTCCTGGCGCAGGCCAAGACCGCCCCGACTGCGATGGCTCGCACTGGTTCCGAAGTTGCGGACAGCCACGCCTTCGCCGGTAGCACGATGCTTGTTGCGGTTGTCGTCATCGCCGGGCTGCTGTTTGGCCTTCTGCTCATCGACAGCGGCAGCGACACTCCTACCAGCCCCTGACCTCGGCCTCAGCCTCCGCGTAGGAGCTGGACACCCCAGTCTCGCTCGAACAGATAGAGCAGCACCCGCGCCGCCTCACCACGCACCGAGGCGAGGCCACGGTCGCGCTCCACAAGCAAGCGGGCATCGTCGCTGGCCATTGGCAGCAAGCGCTCGATCTGTTCGAGATCGGCAACGCGAAAGGGCGTGTCCCCGGACTGACGCGTTCCCAGCAACTCACCACCGCCACGCAAGCGCAAATCTTCTTCGGCAAGCCGGAAACCGTCCTGCGTTTCACGCATCAGGGCGAGTCGTTCGCGGCCCACATCGCTCAATTGCTCGCCCCGAAGAAGCAGGCAAACCGACTTTGCGCTCCCTCTGCCTACCCGGCCGCGAAGCTGGTGCAACTGGGCAAGACCGAAGCGCTCGGCCTGTTCGATTACCATGAGCGTGGCGTTCGGAACGTCCACCCCAACTTCGATTACTGTCGTTGCGACCAGCAACCGTGCCTCGCCGCACGCGAACCGCTCCATAGCGGCGTCCTTGAGTTCGGGCTTGAGTTGTCCGTGGACGAGCACCACCGCATCACCGAAACGCGCCTTCAACGACGTAAATCGGGCCTCAGCCGCGGCAAGGTCTTCCGTTTCGTGCTCGCTTCCTCGAACCATTGGGCAGACCCAATAGGCCTGCTGCCCGGTCTCGAGGTGCCGAGCGATGCCGTCGGCGACATCGGACAGCCGATCAATCGCAATCACCCGAGTGTCGATGGCCTGCCGACCGGGCGGCATCTCGTCGAGCCGGCTGACATCCATCTCGCCATACTGGGCCAGCGTGAGCGTGCGGGGAATGGGAGTCGCCGTCATGGCGAGGCAGTGGGGAGTTACGCGTCCCTTCTGCGTCAACATCAGTCGCTGGCCGACGCCGAAACGATGTTGCTCGTCGATCACTACAAGCGCCAGGTTCTTGTAGGACACTGTCTCCTGGAAGATGGCGTGGGTGCCGACGACGATGTCGATGCTCCCATCGACCAGCCCCATCAGGAGGGATTCCCGCGCCCGGCCTTTGTCGCGCCCCGTCAACAGAGCGATGTTCACGCCGGTCGGCCCTGCCATCTTCCTCAACGTATCGAAGTGCTGGCGCGCGAGAATTTCGGTGGGTGCCAGCATCGCGGCCTGGGCTCCCCCTTCGACCGCGATCAACATGGCTTCCAGTGCGACGACCGTCTTGCCCGCGCCGACATCACCCTGCAGCAGGCGCAGCATCGGGGATGTCTGTCCCAGGTCGCCTTCGATCTCGCTGATCGAGCGCCGTTGGGCGCCCGTCAGCGGGAACGGCAGCGACAGTTTGTCGCGCAACCGTCCATCACCGGTAAGTGGCTGCCCCCGACGCTTGCGGTTGTCGGCTCGAACCAGCATCAGTGCCAGGCTATTGGCCAGGAGTTCGTCGTAGGCGAGCCGATCTCGCGCCGCGGGGTTTTCACCGCGATGAGCCAGCGCCAGGGCATCGCGCCAGGCCGGCCACTTCTCGCGCTCAAGCAAGCCTGGCTCTATCCACTCCGGCAGTTCCGGGGCACGCTGAAGCGCCTGTTGGGCGAGATGGGCGACCTTGGGCTGGGTCAGTCCCTCGGCGAGCGGATAGACCGGCTCGACAAGGTGCCCGAGGAGCCCTGCGCTGTTCTCGGAAACGTGATCGGGATGAACGATCTGCAGCCACTGATCGTACTGCTCAAGCTTCCCGGCGATCCATCGCTTCTCGCCCGGCGGAAAGAGTTTCCTGGCGGTGTAGGAGGCCTTTCCGAAGTAGACCAGCGCACAGACATTACCCTTTGCGTCGCGGGCCATGACCCGATGGGGCGCCCGGCTGTTAGGGCTGGCACGATGCTCGACGACAGTAAGCGGCACAACGATCTGTTCGCCCACCTGCGCCTCGTCGAGATCGGCAACCGCGTGCCTTTGCACGAAGCGGTCGGGCAGATGATAGGCGAGGTCCCTCACCCGCGTCAGCCCGAGCTTTTCGAGCGGTTTCTTCAGCTTGGGCCCAACGCCCTCGAGGCTCTCGGTTTCGGCAAACAAGGGGTTGAGCATTTCTGGGCGCATGGTCCGCCTTCTCTATTCGCATTCCGCGCCACTCGAAAGGCTGCGGCTTAACTTGCCTTTAAAGGGGAACAGCCGCGCAGGTGGCGGATTGGGCAGTGGAAGACTTCGGGTTCGAAGCAGAGGAGTTTAGCATGGCGCAACAAGAGTTTTCCGACGCGATCGCATTGCTCAAAGCCGACCATCGCGTTGTTGAAGAGCTGTTTTCGAAATTTGAGAATGCCAGCGGCAATGGCAAGAAGCAGCAGATTGCCGAGCAAATCTGCGATGAACTCAAGATTCATACCTTGATCGAGGAAGAGATTTTCTACCCGGCCCTCCGTGGAAAGATCGAGGATGACTTGCTCGACGAAGCCTATGTCGAGCACGATGGCGCCAAAGTGCTGATCAACGACATCATGGCCGGGGGCTCTGATGACGAATTCTATGATGCCAAGGTTACGGTGCTGAGCGAAGAAATCGAGCACCACGTCAAGGAAGAGGAAGCGCCAAGCGAGGGTATGTTCTCGCAAGCCCGTAAGACGGACGTCGATCTCGTTGCGTTGCGGGACCAGATGATGACACGCAAAGAGGAGCTCAAGCAACTGGCCCAGAGCCGGGGCTTGCCTCCGGCAGAACCGGCTGTCGTCAACCCACGCGCCGCCTAAGCTTAAGCTGGCGGCACTTCGTGGAGGAGCGGCGAGACAATCCAGCGCGCCCTGCAGCCCTGGATTGTCTCGCTTCTTTTGTGCGCAGCGCTTGAGCTTGGGGTTTTCTCATCCTACCGGAGCCTCATGCCGGTCCTCTCCCCCCGTCTCGCCCGCGCCAAGTTCCGCGCCTGGCATCGCGGCACGCGTGAAGCGGACTATATATTCGGCGGCTTCTTCGACCGATATCACACCTCCTGGGACGAGACCGCGCTGGCCTGGTTCGAAGCGCTGCTCGATGAGGAAGACGTGGACGTGATGGCGTGGGCCCTGCAGTCGCAGTCCGCGCCAGAGCAGTTCGCCGGGGCGCAAATGCTTGCCCTGCAAAAGCTCGACTACGTAACCATATGACTTGCGCTCCGTTGTCCATCGCATAGGGCAGCGGCCATCAAAGACGACCCGGCAGCGCAGCTACGTCGAATGCGCGGCCGGGCTTTGCTGCGTGCCCGGAACTGACAGACCGCCGAAAGCTTGGACATCACAATGGCCGATTTCTCCCGCATTCTAGCCGCCAAACAGCCCTTGACGCTGACCTCCGTGGCTCGCGGATCGCAGCCTCTCGTCCTCGCAGACCTGGCTCGCGCAGCAAAGGGACGGGCGGTATTTGTGGCCCCGGACGAACAGGCGATGCGCGCGGTCACCGATGCCGCTCAATGGTTCGCGCCCGAGCTACAGGTGATCGAGTTCCCGGCCTGGGATTGCCTTCCCTACGACCGCGCCAGCCCTGCCCTCTCGGTCAGCTCACGGCGTCTTTCGGCCCTGCATCAGCTCCAGGCAGGCAAGACCGGCAGCCAGTTGCTCGTCACTACCGTGAACGCCCTGCTCCAGCGCGTCCTGACCCCCTTCCGGATCCGCGAGGCGGTTCGCGAACTCAAGCCCGGAGTCCAGATCGGCTACGAGAGCCTGACGGCGCTGCTTCAGCGGCAGGGCTACAGCCGCACCGACACCGTTATCGACACCGGGGAGTTCGCAGTACGCGGGTCGATATTCGACGTGTTCCCCGCCGGACTCGATCAAGGCCTTCGCCTCGACTTTTTTGGCGACGAACTTGAGTCGCTGCGCCTGTTCGATCCGAACACCCAACGCACCACCAGCCTCGTCGATAGCCACTTGCTCCTGCCCGCCAGCGAAGCTCTGATCGATGAGGACACGATCAAGCGCTTCCGCAGCAACTACCGCGAGCGCTTCGGCGCCAACGCCACGCAAGACCCGCTTTACCAGGCGGTGAGCGACGGCCGGCGTCTGGCGGGAATGGAGCATTGGCTGCCGATGTTCGAGGACAGGCTGGCGACGCTGTTCGATCACCTCTCGGCCGACGACCTGATTATAATCGACTCTTCCGCCGTTGCGGCAGGGGAAGAGCGACTGACCGATGTCGAGGACTACCACCGCCAGCGCATGGAGACCGCAGGCCAGGCGGCCGGAAGCTATCGCCCGCTGCCCGCGAACGCGCTCTATCTGACCCGTTCGGAGTTCGCCGAAGCGCTGGAGGCACGCCCGGTCCACCGCGCGGTGATCTTCGCCGAGCCGGAGAGCGCCAAGGTTATCGACTTTGGCTTCCGCTCTGCGCGTGACTTTACGCCCGAACGCTCGCAGGGCGTGAACGTATACGAAGCGGCAGCGGCCCATTTCAAGGCGTTGGGCAAGGCCGGCAAACGTCCGCTGTTCGCCGCATACTCTGAAGGTTCACGCAGCCGCATCGCCTCGATCCTGAGCGAGAGCGGCGCGGAGATGAAGCTCGCGGAAAGCTGGCAGGAAGCCCTTGGTCTGTCGGCCAAGGGCGCGTCGGTGGCGATGGTACTGCCGCTCGACACCGGTTTCTCCAACGACGAACTCGAACTCATCACCGAGCAGGACCTTCTCGGCGATCGTCTGGTGCGCCGGCGCAAGCGCAAGAAGGATGCCGACGCGTTCCTGGCCGAGCTTTCGGCGCTCAATCGCGGCGATCTCGTCGTCCATCTCGACCACGGTATCGGCAAATACCTCGGCCTCGAGCCGATCACCGTCGGCAAGAGCCAGCACGACTGCGTGATGCTGGAGTACGCCGGGGGCGACAAGCTCTACATCCCGGTAGAAAACATCGACGTCCTCAGTCGCTATGGCAGCGGCGAGGAAGGCGCGGTGCTCGACCGCCTCGGCGGCGAAGGCTGGCAGAAACGCAAGGCGAGGCTCAAGGAACGCATTCGCGAGATCGCCAACGAGCTGCTGCGCACGGCTGCCGCTCGAGCGCTGCGAAGGGCTCCCGTGCTCGAGCCCGAGGAAAATGCCTTCAACCAGTTCGTCGAACGCTTCCCCTGGCAGGAGACGGAGGATCAGGAACAAGCCATCGAGGACGTGTTGCGCGACCTATCCGAAGGCAAGCCCATGGACCGCCTCGTCTGTGGCGATGTCGGTTTCGGCAAGACCGAAGTTGCCCTGCGCGCCGCCTTCGTTGCGGCGATGAACGGTCAGCAGGTCGCCGTGGTTGCGCCGACGACCCTGCTCGCACGCCAGCACTACCAGGGCTTTGCCGAACGGTTCAACGGCTTTCCCCTGCGTGTCGGGCGCTTGTCTCGACTGGTTCCGGCCAATGAGACGAAGTCCACGCGCGAGGGCCTGTCCGACGGGACATTGGACGTTGTCGTGGGCACTCACGCGATTTTGTCCAAGACGACGAAGTTCAAGCGTCTTGGTCTGGTCGTCGTCGACGAGGAACAGCGCTTTGGCGTCGCCCACAAGGAAGCTCTAAAGCAGTTGCGTGCCGACGTTCACGTGCTGACACTCACCGCGACCCCAATCCCGCGCACCTTGCAAATGGCGATGAGCGGCTTGCGCGAGCTGTCCACCATCCAGACGCCCCCGGTCGACCGTCTCGCCGTGCGGACTTACGTGATGGAATGGGACGACATGGTGATGCGTGAGGCTCTGCTGCGCGAACATCACCGCGGGGGACAGAGCTTCATCGTCGTCCCCCGGATCGCCGACATGGAGCAGGTTGCCGAGTGGCTCCACAAGTACGTCCCCGAGATCAAGGCGGTGACCGCGCATGGTCAGATGTCACCCAGCGAAGTCGAGGAGCGCATGAGCGCCTTCTACGAGAAACGCTACGAAGTGCTGCTCTCGACCACGATCGTCGAAAGTGGCCTCGACATCCCGAGCGCCAATACGATCATTATCCATCGCGCCGACCGCTTCGGGCTCGCCCAACTTTATCAGCTGCGCGGCCGTGTCGGGCGGTCGAAGCTGCGCGCTTACGCCTATCTGACGACGCCGAAAGATCGGCAGCTATCGGAGGTGGCGGAGAAAAGGCTCAAGGTATTGGGCGACCTCGACAGCTTGGGCGCCGGCTTCCAGTTGGCCAGCCACGATCTCGACATTCGGGGCGCCGGCAATCTCCTGGGAGATGAGCAATCGGGCCACATTCGTGAGGTCGGCTTCGAGCTCTACCAATCGATGCTCGAGGACGCGATCCTGGCGGCCAAGGCCGGCGACGTGGGCCTCGAACGGGAACGTGAAGGACTGAGCCCGCAGATCACCGTCGACGCACCGATCATGATCCCGGACGACTATGTGCCCGACCTTGCCGTACGCATGGCCCTCTATCGCCGTCTCAACGATGCCAAGGACAAGGCGGAAATCGAGGCCATGGCCGCCGAAATGATCGATCGCTTCGGACCGTTGCCCGATGCCACCTCCAACCTGGTCAAGCTGATCGAGATCAAGCACCAGGCGATCGAAGCCTGCATCTCCAAGATCGAAGTCGGCGCGCGCGGCACGCTGGTCAGCTTCCACAACGACAGGTTCCCCGATCCCGTCGGCCTGATCGCCTACGTCGAGCGCCTGAAGGACACGGCGCGGCTGCGTCCTGACATGAAGCTCGTCATCAATCGGGCCTGGGGCGACCCGCAAAGCCGGCTGAATGGCCTGATCCAACTGACCAAGGGGCTAAGCGGGATCGTCAAGAAGGCGGCGAAGCGGGAAAAGGCTGTAGCCTAGCGAACTCTGCGAACTCTGCCGCCGTTAGCGGTTTGGCACGCAAAAAGCCCTGCCACGCCATACAGCCTTCACGGGCAATGGCATCCAGCTGCTCCTCCCGCTCGATTCCTTCGGCGATCACCTCCAGATCCAGCGCACTTGCCATAGCCAGGATGCCTCTCAGGACAGCCAGGTCTCGCGAACTCGTGTCGATTCCCTCGATCAAGCTGGCGTCGAGTTTGAGACTTTGTAGCGGCAAACGCTGGAGATAGCGGAAGTTGCAGAACCCGGCACCGAAATCGTCGAGCGCGATCCTGATGCCACGCTCGACCAGTTGCTGAAGTTGTAGGGCGGAGACTTCGAGATTGGCGACCAGCACCTGCTCGGTAATTTCGATGGTCAGCCTTTCGCAGGCAAATCCCGCCTCGGCGATTGTCGCTGCGAGAGAGTCGGCAAAGCTTGGATCTGCCAAGTCCGCCGCCGTGACATTGAGCGACATCCGCAATTCGGGATCCCAGCAGGCGGCCGCGGCCAGCGCCGTCTTGGCTACATGGCGCGACAAGGGCCCTACGATTCCGGCTCGCTCGGCCATTTCGAAAAGTTCTGCGCCGCCAATTACGACATGTTCGGGATGTTGCCATCGCGCGAGCGCCTCGGCCCCGATCAACTCGCCGCTAGCGGCAGCGAACACAGGCTGGAAAAGCACCTCGATCTCGCCGCGCTGCATCGCCGCCTCGATTGCGGCACCGGATTGCTGCGCCGCATCCTCGCGCCGGTCCGGCTTCTTTCGACGATCCTGTCCCAAGACCAAGTTTTCCATTCCGGCGCGTCTGACCGATATGTGACGGCCCGTCTCCCGTCTTGCAGCCCGCGTTGCAAATCGGGACGGCCGACCATAGGCTGTGGAACACTAGCAAGGGGGATGCTGCCATAACTTACGAGAAACTCGCGCTGCTGGCCTCGCCAACGGATCGCGCCCAGGAAGCGGCCGCGGATCTCGCCGGTTGCACTGACTGGGTCGCGCTGGAAGAAGCCGATGCCGCGGTCGTGCTCGGCGGCGACGGCTTCATGCTCGAAACCATGCACCGTATGATCGAGGACGATGCCCTGCGGCCCGTCTACGGACTCAACCTCGGCACGGTCGGTTTCTTGATGAATCGCTACACAAAAGGCTGCCGCCTGCTCGACCGGTTGGCGAAAGCTAGGCCCATTGCCGTTTCTCCCTTGCGGATGGAAGCCGTGACACAGTCGGGCGAAACCGAGAGCTTTTACGCCATCAACGAAGTGTCGTTGCTACGCGAAACGCGGCAGACAGCGAAGATCGAGATCAGCGTCAATGAGCGGGTGAGAATTGCCGAGCTGGCGGGCGATGGAGTGCTGCTGGCGACACCCGTCGGCTCCACCGCGTACAACTATTCAGCGAACGGGCCGATTCTTCCGCTCGATTCGCAGATGTTGGCTCTTACGCCGATCAGCCCGTTCCGGCCGCGGCGCTGGAGAGGTGCTGTCCTCCCCGATCGCAGCCGCGTGACCTTTCGCGTGCTCGATCCCAAGAAGCGTCCCGTATCCGTCGTGGCGGACCAGAAAGAGCTGCGCGACGTCGCGGAAGTGCGACTGGAAATCGACAATTCGCGTGAAATGACCCTGCTGTTCGACCCAGGTCATGCGCTCGACGACCGCATTGTCGCGGAGCAATTCGCCTACTGAACAATTTCCCACAAGTCGGGCTTGTCAAAGCGTCAGGTCGCCCATATAGGCGCACCCCTGCCCGCGCGGCTGCTCCCCGATAGCTCAGCGGTAGAGTAGGTGACTGTTAATCACTTGGTCGTTGGTTCGAATCCAACTCGGGGAGCCACTCTTCCGCTCCAATATATTGTAAAAGCACGATTTTCTGTCGTGCCGATTGGGGCGTTCCCACACGTTGGCCCACACGTAGTTTGATTGCTCCGACCGCGATTCCGGTGCACCACTGGAAAATGCGGGGGCTCGATCTTGGCGACTAATGTTACCATTACCGTCGAGCCGGCGCTTGCGGTCATTACGCCAGTGGCGATGGCCAAGATCTCGAACGATTTGTTTTCCATGGCAGCGAGCTACGATTGCGACGGAGCATTTTTGGCGCGGATGTACGTCCTTTGCGCGTCAATCGAGATAGGTCTGAAAGCAGCCATCCTCGCAGACGACTGCACCCCGGAGCGCAAGGCGGAGTTGCCAACGCTAGCGCACGACCTTTGCAAAGTGGTGGGCAGGTTTGAGGAAATCTACGGCGAGAGAATGTTCGACACGCAAGATAATGCTCACCTGGCCGCCGCCACTGTCCACTTCAAGGCGAAAGGACTGGAGTACTTCACTTTGCCTGTGCTCGGATCATCACTCCAAGGCTATTCCGATTTGCCAGAGCTGGATGCCATGCAAGCCATTGCCTCGAAGGTAAGTGCCTTCATCCGCGAATCCGAGTTCTTCGTTAACGCCTTGTCTTCCCACAAACCCGAGGGTGACGGCATCATTCACTTCATCTGAGCCAACCGAAGCGGAGGTTCTGTGACTGACAACGAAAAGAACCGAATTCGACTGCGCGCGATCCACTACGCCGGCACCGGCGAGTTCCAGGACATCGACGCGATTAGAGATCGCTTGGCTGTCGACTTTGCGGAGGCCGAAATCGCGTCCGCCTTTGCAGAGAAGTGGTGGGTCGATCAGTTGATAGCATTGTGCGCGAGATCCCAGGCGTAGTGACTAGGAACAGCGCCCATAGGGACTAGTGCAGCGCTCGAAGACATAGGGGAATCAGTTGGCTCGCAAACCTGGACTGCTGGCGAAGATCGACGACGCCCGCACTAGCTACTGGATCGACAGCCTCGACCCTCGGGAACGGCCTCAGGATTCGGTCGAAGAGATACTAAATCCCGGACGACGCCAGATTGCGCGGCTGACGGACGAAGAGCTTGCCGAATTGCTGGCTCGTGGCGAACGCACCAAAGATGGTCAGTTGGCTGCTAGCGAGATGCGACGACGCGAAAGTTGGCGGACTCCGGCGCGTTGGGCGGTGATCATTTCCTTGGCATCGTTCCTGGTGGCGCTGACAGCACTTCTGCGGACGATGTAGCCATCGCATTCGCTCGACGGGCCGTCGCGAGGTCGTCGCATTGTCCTGGTGAGAAATTTGCGCCACCATTGCGGTCCTTGGGGGATCTCACATGCGCTCGTGGCCACTCGCTATTTTCACACTCACAGCGATCGCTGCCAGTCCGGCATCTGCTGAGGATTGGTCTCGCGACATCAGCGGGTGGGACGTTGGACGAAATGGCAACTCCTGCGTCATGTTTGACGATTACGAGGGCGAAGGTTCCACGGAAGTCGTCCTGATGATCAAGGACAATCCCGCTAGCACTGTTCTCATGATCACGAACAGCAACTGGTCCGCCAAGGACGGTGAGCGCTACGAGCTGAAGTATTACCTCGGCGACTGGGTTTACACTCTGGAGTCACTTGGCATCGAGCAAACCAGCTTTCGCAAGGGCTTTGGGACCGTCGTCAACGCGAAATTTCTCGGGGACATGGCGAAGGCAAGCGGCCTCACGATAATGCGTGGTGAGGCCCTAATAGACGATCTCTCGTTAGATGGCAGTGGCGCAGCGCTGGCTGTGCTCGAGCGTTGCCGGCGGGAGTTGGCCGCTGACGTTGAACAGGAGCGCAAAGATCGGGAGAGGCTCGAGCACATCCCTCTCGATCCGTTCGCGGAAACCGGCAAGGGCGCAGCCCAATAGCGACCGGCCTTATCACACGTCAAAAACGGAACAGCTCCGCGATCGCAGCATTTCCGGCCTGGACGCGTCGCGGCCCTCACCACTCGGCGCGTCCACCATCGCCATCGATCGATCCAGGTTAAGGCATTCGGCGCGGCCGGCGCTACGATTGCCCTGGGCGCGTCGTGCCTGTTGGAGCCAGCATCGCGGCGCGCCCGCCGTTAACCTCAGGCATTCGCAAGTCTTACAAACTCAAAGCCCTCGTGATACGGCGCAGCAATGGTAAAGAGGGAGATTGGTGGGTTTATTGGTTCGGCAGCGGCCATCGTCGTGGCGTTTTTGCTGCCCCTTACCTTTCCTCGCTTATCGGGTTGGCCGCTTTGGGGGGCGTGGATCGTGTGCGCCGCCGCACTTGTTGTTGGCGGATGGTTATTCTTCCATAAACCCAAAGAAGCTTCGCCGCCCGCTGCGCGGACATGGAAGAATGTGAGGGAGTTCTTCGAAACAGATTTCTCCACCACGCTAAAGGTTAGTTCGACCTTCGAGTGCGGTCCCCCTGAGGAGATTATAGCAGTCGAAATCGAATGCCATCGGGACTTCGAAACTCAGGTGGATTTTCTGTCCATCTATGTCCCGCCGACTCCCATTACAGTAGGCGTCATTACAGTCTTCGCCCGCCATGCGCGCCGCTTGTACCGAGAGCTGGTCAGAGATGTGGGCGTTGTCACAATAGGCCCAGGCGACGTTCGGTCTTCAACGAGTTCGGCTCAAGCTTTCCCTGGTCGCGTATTCGTCTACCACGATACTCACCTTGAGCCCCGCGAGGCAGCGAACATCGTGGAGGCATTTGAGGCGGAGGGGCTGAACGTGCAGTTGAGAGGCCTAGCCTATGCCGCGGCGGCAAACGCCCGAGGCACCGACATCATCAATCCTCGGGCATCTCTCGCGCAATGATCCACTTAGGCTTCTGAGGCTTCTCCATTGGCTCGGCAGTGATGTGCGCCTTGCGCACCCCGCACTCCTGGTCGCACTAATCGCCCTCTTACGCACGATTTAGCCTACGCCAGCAGCAGTCGAAGTTAGTCGGTTTTGCCCCCGTCGATGACCGTGAAGGTCGGCGGACCCTGCTCCCAAATCTGGAGCATAAGCGACAAGCGATCGCGAATGTATTCATTATCATGAAAATGAATATGCTCGCGGATGGTCTCAATAACTGACTCGCGATCAAGCAATCTTGCTTTGATCAGAAGGGAAAGCACGAGACCGATCTTGGCATCAATCTCGCCCATGACTTCGCCTTTCGCATGACCGAGTGCCTCAGCGAGGAAATGAGCGGTAACGAGTTGCTTCTTCAGATCGTCCACACGCCCCCCTTAGCCCAGCACGCGACCAACCGCCGCGTTGAAAATTTGTCTTGCCGTATCCCACTTCGAGGCAATCTCGGCTAGCCGACTGCCCAAAGTTGTCGACCGAACCGAAGCTTCGGGATTGATCCGACGTCCGACCCTGTCTGGCCAAGCCTTGAGCACCTTGCTGCAAACGCCGCTCGCATCGACCCTAGTCAGCACCGCCTCCCCGCCAATGCTGTGGCGGCCATGCAGAATATCCGGATCGCGGCGCTGGGCTTCGATCAGCTTTTCGGCGTCTCGATCCGGCTCCCAGTGTCGCGGATCACAGAAATCGGATTGAAGCAGTGTGACGTTATCGGGATTGAACTCGGTCAAATGTCGCGAGGTCTGCTTCAGTTCGTATGGTCGATAGCCTGGCGGGAAGAGCAGATTGTCGTTCGCAATTCGATATCCGATCGGCCGGCTTCGCTCATGGTCAAAAGCCGCTATCACAGCTGCCATTGAGCCCGCCGCGTCTCGCTTCTTGAGTGCCCGCTCGGTAGCGCGGAATACCTCCGGGAACTCCTCCAGAAATCCGGATAGCGACTGTGGAGATATCTCGTCCATCCGCTCGGCAAGATCGCTTGGCTCCAGCCGTCCCGATACGGCAACTGCTGCAACGGCCCGGCCATCGATGTAGACCGGGATTACCTTTGAACCGAAGTGCGCCACCTTCCCGCTGCGCGACCATATTGAGGCGGTGTCGGTGAGCAGGAACGCCGCCCGAGCCCGTGCCTGTACGATAAGGTTCATCGCAGTCACGCGGTTTCTCCATCTAACGTGAGAGTCGATCCAGCGCGCCGTGGCTTAATCGCTGTCTCACCGGTTTCGACCTTTGGTGCCGAGGCACCGAGGCCCAATAGGCCCGCCCCTTCCGAAAGTGCCATCGCCGCAAATGGCAAAGCCAGCTGAGGAACGAGCACGGCGCCGACGGCCATGGCGGTTATCGTCAGAACACGACTTAGGGTCTTACCCATGTTCAGGGTCTCCATGCTGCAATGACATTGAGATGATCTTTACCGGCGAAATGAAGCCCTTTCGGCCGCTTGATGGCGCAGCGCTCGCCGGTCCAGATCGCACCGGCCTCCAACGGGCCGAGAGAGAGAGTATCGCGATGTCACCAACTTCAAGCCCATCAATGGGGACTTGAGGCAGCGTCTCGCCGATACCTTCACGCCAGAGCTCGATCAGTCCGTCAGAGGCGGCTTCCTCGCACTCCACTTCGCCGACGATATGCCGCCACTTGGCCGCGAAGTCCGGGTGGCCCAGCGCCACGCACCAATCCGCTGCGAGAGTGGAGCAGTTCCACGGCCCCCGGTCCTTTGCCGCGGCCTGAAGGAAGGCCCCCAGCGAGACAGGATCGCAATCCATACGAACCGGGCTCAGCATCAGGTGCCGTCCTTTTGGAACTGTGCCATCCGGGCCGGCACGACCCTGAGCGTCTGTTTTGCTGCGTGGACATCCATCGCCATGGCCTGTCGACCGGCTTCCTGGAGCAGCATCCGACCGAAGTCGTCTGCGAGCCAGGCGCCGCGCGCGTCCACCTGGAACGTCTGAGCGACCATCGTTCCGCCATTCCCGCCCTTCGACAGGCTGGGATTCGTCACGTTGAGCGTCTCGCCCGAAGAGACCTTGGCTATGGGCCGACCGTTGAGAGACAAGACGTTGCGGTCCACGCCGCCACGGCCGCCGATTGTCATCGAGCCGCCGGTCGCGAAGCCCGGCAGCACCGAACCAATGGCCATCCCGAGGGCATCGCCAAGGTTGAAACCGCCTCCGCCAAGCTTGGCGGCCGTGAACCGCGCCAGGACCTCCGCTACGACGGCAAAGCCGATCTGCTTGAAGTTGTCCCAGATCGCATCGGTGCCGCCCTGGAACGCATCGTAGTAGAGCTGCGCCAGGGTGCGAATTTGCATTTCCTGCTGTCGGGCCGCTTCGGCCTCCAGTGTCTTACGCTGCTCGGCCTGCTCCTTCTGGCGCTTCTCTGCTTCGGCGAACCACTCGTCGAGCGCGTCCTTGGCGGCCTTACGCCCATAAGCTTCCTCGATCGTCGCGCGCGCGATCTCCTTGAGGATGGCGAGACGGTCCTTGTCGGCCTGCGCCACGGATTCCGCCAGCTCGGGAAACTGCGACTCGATGCGGTGGTTTGCCTCAAGGATGTCGGCTTCCATCTTCGCCGAGTCGGTTCCCCGATCGCGCAGTTCCTGGAGTTGGCGCTCGAGTTGCAGCTGCTCCCGCGTGCTCTCATAGCGCTTGTCTAGTGCTGCGGCTTCGCGGGCGATGCGCTCACTCTCACGTTGGGCGGCCTGTGCGTCTCCCTGGCTAGCCCTGTTCGCTCGCGTCGAGCCGCCACCGCGATCCGGACGCGCGTCAAAAATGGCCTGGTTGCGGTCCCGCACGGTGCGAACGGGGTTGGTTGGGTTGGTCGCGAATTCCAGATCGCGGCGGATCACAGCGATTTGGCGACGGAGATCTTCTGCCTGTTGCTTGTAATAGAGACCACCGGCGCCTCGATTTGCGCCGGCCTGCGCAGCACGCCGCTCCAGTGCAGCCGCCCGGCCTTCCAACTGCAGCATCTCTTTCGTTTTGAGATCGAGGTCTTCGGTCCCAAACTTCAGATTTCGGAGGTTCTCGGTCGCCTGCGCCAGACGAGTGGTTGCCCCGGCAGCGGCGTCCGCCGCATCCGCCGTATCCCAGAGCTTGCTGACGAACACACCGGCAATGGACGTGGCCGCGAGCAGTGCTGCACCCCACGGACCGCTGAAGAACGCGGCGAGGCGGCCAGCTACACCGCCCACGCCTTCGAGAGCATTCGCGACCTGAGGCGCTTGCTGCGCCAGGATCAGGAAGGGGCTTTGTCCTGAGGCCAGTTGCGTACCAATGTCGCTGATCTGGTAGCCCAACAGGCGGGAGCGCTGCGCCGCCTGATCAAAGGATCGGCCAATCACGGCGCTCGACCTCGTGGCAGTCCTTTCCGCCTCCATGAAGGACCTGTCGACCCTGCCAAGGCTTTGCTCGGCCAGACTGGCTGCGCCCCTCATCCTGCGCTCGTATTCTGCGATGTCGGCCCTCAGTTCGACCGCGATCTCGTCGACCTTCATTCGGCTTCTCCTGACCGCCGCATCGTCGCCACGACCAGCGATTTCATCTCCGCCGCGACTTTCCTTGCCGCGGGCCGCATGAAGGGGCGCTCGGCCATCTTCGAGGTTCCGAACTCAAGTGCTGCGGCATAACGAGCACCGGCAACCACCCGAGCAGAGAGCTCATCGATCTGGTCGACACGGATGGACGAAGCGAGGTGGCCGGTGTCGGCGTTGGGCGGCTCCCCTGGGGGCGAAGGGATGTGGTTCTTGCCCCCGACCGCTCCGTTCGTGATGGATATCGCAGCCTCGCTGGCCACCATGTCGGCTGCAGCGTAGACCGCAAGTTTCAAGGCACGGCGGTGCTTCTCCGGAAGGCGCCTGAGACGGGCGAGGTAGCGATCGCGGCCCTTCATAGCACGTCGAACACCGATCGACCGGCGCCGCTCAACTCGGTCAA
Source organism: Croceibacterium selenioxidans (assembly GCF_018599195.1). GTDB lineage: Bacteria > Pseudomonadota > Alphaproteobacteria > Sphingomonadales > Sphingomonadaceae > Croceibacterium_A > Croceibacterium_A selenioxidans. The sequence goes on from NZ_JAHFVK010000001.1 coordinate 1,306,956, forward strand.
CGCCCACACCAGGGCATCAACTCGATCAGGCGAGCCCTCGCCTTTGAAACCGGCGCCGGTCATGAAACACATCTGGCTTTCGAGCAGGCCGAATTCGCCGACGTGCGACACCTTGCCTTGCTCGTAGAGCGCGGCGATCGGCTCCGCCCGAACGACCTTTCCGCGCGAGGCCGTCACCATCTTGATTGGGAGGTGAGGCGCCGCAGTGCGCAGTACACTCTCTATCATGGCACCGCCAAAATTAGCCTCGGCGACGACCCGATCTGCGCTCCACTTGTCGTATGTCCGGGCAACCTGGCGTGCCCAGCCATCCGGGCTCAGATTGCAGCTGGCATCCTCAAGGACATAGAAACGGCCATCCCTGCCCTTGCCGGCCGCCACGATACCAATGTCGTCACCACCGCCGTTGCCCTTCGTGCCGCTCGGGTCGACGGCGACCACGACGCGCTGCAGATCGGGCATTGAGCGAACCCGTTGTCCATCGATCATGTCGGCCGTCCAGAGCGCGCCCTCGACGTTCTCGAGCAGCTCGGCGAACAGTTCTTGGCGGCCCAGCCGGGTGCCCTCATAACGGTCACGGAGGTGCGCGAGCGTTCCTTCAGGGAGATTGGCGGCGTTGTCGAACGTGGATCCCCGCGTGATCATCACGCCCTCGGTCCGGACAAGCTTGAGGATCAGCGGTGTCGGCTTCGGCGTCGTGGTGGCAATGACTTGTGGATGCTGACCGAGACGCAAGCCGAACAGCATCTGGTCCCACGCCGCTGGATCGGGAAACGCAGCGAGCTCATCGCACCACGCGAAATGGTGCTGCGGGCCTCGGAGGCGTTCCGGCTCGGTGGCGCTGAAGAGCTTATAGCGCGTCCCGTTGAACAGGATCAGTTCGCCAAGGCTGCGATTGTAGGTCTCAACGCAAGTCTTTGGCAGGACCGCCAAAAGCCCGCTCTCGCCTTCTATGCAAGTGTCCCGCGCATCCTGGAATGTCGGCGCAATGACAGCTATGCGCGCTCCGGGATTCTGAACTCCGAGCCAAGCGGACTCTTCACTTCCCACCCTCGTCTTGCCAAAGCCCCTGCCGGCGAGGAGAAGCCATGTTCTCCAGTCGCCCGGCGGCGTCACCTGATCCGGTCTCGCCTGCGATAACCACCGGCTGCGTGCTGTGGCTGCTGCTCGCAATGGTGGCGCTAGCTCTGTTAAGAGCTTCTGCGACGGCGGCGAAGGCATCATCACTTCCACTTACCAGCGCCCCAATCGCGACCGGTCTATCGCGATAGGAATGCGAGATTTTTCCAAGAAACCAGCGCCTTGAATCGAATACGAGCCGAGCCTTGATTGGATCCTTGCACTTCTCGACGTCGGCAAGGGTACGCTCCGCGAGGTCGTGATAGCCGATTTCCCGCGCCTCAAGGATGCGCTTGGCGAGCTGATCGTCGGCGTTGGACCAAGCCCATATCGTTGAGGCGTTGGGCATCCGTTGATCCCGGCAAATCGAACGAATGGACTCACCCTTCGAAAGTCGCTCGAGCAGCTCCTCGATGATGTCGTCTTCAAATTCGCGGAATGCCATGGTGTCCCTCTGGAACTGTTGCGGGGCGGGCGCGCCGCACAGAACGCCCGCCCCGCGTCCTCGACGGCCGACAGTGAAACGGCCGCGGGGATCATTAGAAGCTCCCCCCGGACGGGAGGCCAATGCGCTGATTGGCTGCTGCTAGCTCGACTTCGCAGCCAGCCTTTTTAGCCTCGGCGACCTGTTCGGAATTCATGAGGAAGATCGCCGGGGAAAGGACCACGCTCTCGCCGCTGTGCGTTGCGATGGTCGGTTCGCCCTTTTCCGGAGGCGTGACAAAATACCGCTTCCAGCGAGCCCGTTCCTCTCTCGCGCGCTGGATCGCTATTCCGTACTGATCCTGGTGCGCAGGCGGAATTGACCGAGGCGCCGCCGGCCAAATCCGGCCTGGTCCATCAAGACGCGGAATCTTCATCTCCGCGAAGCGATCGACCGGCGAGGAGTTCATGTACCAGTTGCCCGGCACATCACGAGCCTCTGCCTCGGCGTCTCGCACGTGAAGCCCCAGGGCTTTCAGCCGTTCGGCATTTTGGGCGATAGCTGCAAACAGTTGGACCAGGTCAGCGACGGCTTGGGGCACGAGATCTCGAAACCGATCAGCGAGTTCGTCGCGCTCAGCCAGAGCGGCAGTCCGATTTGCTTCGGCCGCTCGACGGCTGTCGCTTTCGCGCTTCGTCGCCAACTTTGTGCGTAGCTGTTCGAGTGCCTTGGCAAGCGCAATAGCGTTGCGATTGGCGCGTTCGGACTTCCTGGCCGCATCTTCGCGATCGTCCTCCGACAGGGCGAAATCGAGACTGTCGGCTGAGTTGCGCGCATGGGCTACAACAAGCCGTTTGTGCTCGGCTTCAGCTTCGGGGATCAGTTCCTCGAGAGTTGTGATGGTGACGCGGTCAGTGGACAGCGCCGAGGCGATGCGTTCATCCAGCGGTTTGGCCATGGCGCGTCACCCGCCGTACTGCTGGGCGCGCGCCAGATCGCGAACGCGCGAGCTGCTGTCCCCAAGAACAGTGCCGCTTGATGGGGCCGTGGAAACGCCGCCGTCCTGGAGCACGCACCTATCCGGAAGCGTGTATTGGGCATCGCGAACCATATCGCGGAGAGCGCGGTTCGACTCGATGGCCGTCTTTTGCGTGTCGGTAAGGAAAACTGAGCTACGCGACGCTCCGTCACGCATGGTGACGTCGAAGCGGGCATATTCGCCATCTTCGAGGACGCGGCTCCGACGGCGGCGCTCTTCGTCGCTGACGTGATTTAGAGGGGCTAGAAACGTCATTCTCTCACTCCGATGCCCTCAGTCTGGCGAAGGGCGGCGCGACCTGCGTTGTGCCGATCGGGGAGAAAGTGTCTGTCATGCCGAGAGTTTACTACGGACGGGTCAGAGCAAATGATCCAGGTACCGAACGATGGAACAGCGCGTACCTGGGAGGGGGAATTATGAACGAAGCATCGATCACGACCTACTGCGGTTTGCTGGAGGAGATTAAATACCGAACCGAAGCGATCCAGTCGCTCTTAGCAGGTCAGTTGCCTGTTCGAGCGAAGATCGGCGAGGAACTTTGCTACCTCCAACTTCGAATGATCTGCGAGTTGATCGCGCTTGGCTGCCTAGTCATCCACGGCGATCTCAAGCCTAAGGCCAAACTGTATCGGACGTACAAAGCAGACTGGATCATTAGCGAACTCGAGAAACTACATCCACAGTTCTATCCCACTCCGCTTGAAAACGAGGATGACCATTCCGACGCGATTCCATCCTGGCGCCACAAGAAATCCGGCTTTTTGACACGACAGGACCTTAGTAAACTCTGGAATAGAGAGGCGGGCTCCAAGCTTCATCGCGGCAGCGTCAAGAATATTTTAGCAAAAGATGACAACTTATCGTTGTCAACTGTAAAATCTTGGCTTGAAAAGGTCATCTCCCTGCTTAATCGTCACATTATTATATCTCCCGACGAGAAACAGATATACTATTTTGTTATGCAATCGAAGAATTCCGGTTCTGTAGATTACAACATTTTTTCTCTCCGCTCTGATCGCTGAATTCTGATGCATCAGAGACTCCGCGCGATTGACTCACGCCGCATCGAAACCGAAACAGGCACGGGAAGCGGGACTTTGGGGGGCGAAGCATGGGCGTGCTAATCTGGATTATCATCATCGGCGGGATTGGCTGGATGATCGTCAATGGAATCCAAAAGGGCAAAGCCAAGGCGGCCCTGAGAGATTCCTTCATGGCCCAGTACAAGGGATGGGACGTCTACGTCTCGTCATATGAGAATTCGGTTATTGCTGTTGATCAGACGGCGCGCCGGATCGCACTCGGAACCATGGAAAGTCCGATCCAGGTCGCGTGGGAACAAATCGCCAGCGTCGAAATCGAGAGAAACGGTCAATCCCTTTCGCAGACGAACCGCGGATCCCAGGTGATGGGCGCTGCAGTTGGCGGCTTGCTGCTCGGTCCGGCGGGCTTACTGCTCGGCGGCCTGACCGGCTCAAAACGCAATGTGCAGTTAGTGAACGAGCTCAGTCTGAAGGTGGTCATCGATGACCACACGATGCCCGTACACCGAGTGTCCTTCTTCAAGATTACGGGCAATGGTTTGAAGCCAGACAATGCCCTGATCAAGCCGCTCGCCGATCGCCTCGAGCATTTCCACGCGCTTATCTCGAACGCGATCCGCGCCGAAGAACGCGCCCGTCAGGTCGTTTCGGAGGCGCCAGCGTTGCCGAACAACACTCCGGCTCAGATCGAGCAGCTCTGGGGTCTACGGCAAAGCGGAGCGCTGACCGATGATGAATTCACTGCTGCAAAGGCAAGACTGCTTGCCGCTCCAAACGCTCTGCCAGGCTGAACTCAGTTGGGGGTCAACGCCGCGTCAATCATCGTTTGCCAGACCGATTCTGACTGTGCTCGGTCGCGACTTGGGTGAAGGGCTTCGTCACCGATGTCGAAGACTGCGTCGTTCATCGCCATTGACGGTCTGCGCATGGTCGCGATGATCTGACGGGCATCGCCGACGTAGTCGTTCCAACCCGTTTCATCGTTGCCCCGGCACACTCCGCCATTTGCTTTCGTGAGTTCGCGCAATTTGCGGGCCACGCGTTCGACCATATTGTCACACATTGCTAACGCAGTTCCTTCTTTCGCCCAGATGAGCGAGGGAGACTGCAGCAACCCTCCGGGGTTAACCTCGGCCTAGCTGGTCATTCCTATCTAGCGCGTATCTGAGCGGACCCAGAACATTGGCGCTTGTGGTATTCGGGACCGCAGTGTCACCGTCGCTGCATTGTAGCGATATGGTGAAGCGGCCCGCTGAATGACAAGTCCAGCGCCAATTAAGCTGACGTAGGGTAGCGCAAAAGCAACACTGCCTCGACCGACACGCGTTCCCCAAGTACCGGCCAGCACATCACCTTGCCGTCGTCCTCGATCTCGTACTCTTCCCGTGCCTCCTTCGGCGCCGCCTGCAGCATCGGGAACCAGTCGATCGGCGTTTCGATCGCGCGGCCGTCGGCCAGGTCGAACACTACGCGGTTGCCAGGGAACCGGGCCTCGTAGAAGCGGGGAGTCGACTAACATCAGTGCACCCTTTGCGGCTCGGCTGAGCCGGCTTCGACGACAACGTGAGCGTGGGTTGCTCCGGTGCTTGCCTGTCGCTCGGCCTCTCCCAAGGCAAGGGCATAGGCCCGCCGCGCCTCTTCGACTTGATGCGGCTCGATTTGCACCTCCTCAGCGCAACCTGGACACCTTCGGATCAAGTCTAGTTCGTTGATCGGCAATGCGAGCACCTGTCCGCAGCTGTGCCGAGCATGCACCACTCCCTGAACTCGGATCATGCGCGGGCGCTCCGCTGCCCTGCCCTCAATTGGCGGAGGCGCTGACGATACTCTCGTCGCAGGGCGAACAGCGTCTCGCCGCCGCAATCATCGATCCAGCGGCGATTGCAGCCGGTGCGTGAGCCGTAGGCTTCTTCGACCCCGCGCCAGCCGACGCGGATAAAGACCTCGGCGAATGCTGGCGGAGCGGGCTTGTGGCGATGGGCAGAGCCAGAACGTGCGACGACAGGTGTGTCCACTTGAACGGCTGTTTCCACCTCATCGGCCTCCAAATGTGGGAACTGGTGTGGACTCACTGATAATCCGCTTTACCATAATGGCGCAATACCATGAATTTCAGAACGGTGCATGGCTCCTGCAATAGGATCAACCGCTGCCTTTCGCCGATCCGACATCGGCCCGCGCACGCGCGCGTACCGCTTGGATGAGCGGCTGGAGTACCTCATTCCCCCCCTCCTCTTTACCAGGCGCGGCGGCCTCAGTGGCCGCGCCCATAAGATACGTAGTATCTACAGTGTGTGGTGTGCCGAGTTGTGCAGGGACATGTGCGCGGTTGTGCGACAGTGATGTGCGAGGGATGTGCGGCGAGTTGTGCAACCCTCCATCGACCTCCTGGATGATGAAGCCAGAGCGCCCACTCTTCTTGTTTTTCACCTCCACTGACTCGATCGCTCCGATCGCGAACAGGCGGTCCATGGCACGTTTGAGCACGGCCTTCTTGAAGCCCTTGGCAGCCGCCATTCCTTCGAACTGGGCCGGTGCATAATTCGGGCCGGGCGATGGGCCGACGGCTCTTCCATCACCTTGTGCAACGCGCTCCTGCAAGCACGCTAGGAAGGCCGCGTTCTCGCCGGTGACCCGAATGGAATCTGCGAGATCTGCTGCATAGTCAGATGGCAAGTCTTCATCGCGAACAAAGGTGCCGTGATGCCAGCGGAAGTGGATCTTTCCGCCGCTGGGCCCGTAGTTTGCCTTGGGATTTTCGATCATCCTGGCGTCAGCGTCACGATCTTCGTCGGCCTTAATGATCAAACGCGAGCGGACCTTGGTATGCCACGCGACAGACCCGAGCCAATCGTCACCGGCCTTGTTCGGGTGGTGAATGATCATCGAGACGCCATCCATCTCGATCGCTAGACCGGTAAGTAAGTTCATGAAGCTGGCAACCTCATGAAGGTCGTTGTGGTCAGCGTCCAAGGCGTCAGTAGCATTGTCGAAACCATAGATCCGGATACGGTGGGTCGTGCAGGTTGACCGAAGTTGTTGCCATCGCGACGTCGGATTCAATGTGCCGTGTTCGTCCGACGCCAGTAAAGCCGTGTCCTGGACGCCCGCCAGCGAGACCAAAAAGAGCTTCCCCACAACTGCAGAAATAGGAACGCCGATCGCTGCGCAGATGGCCTTCTGCCGACGCCACAACTCGCTCTCATCATCCTCGCAGGTGATGTAGAGCGTGTTCATCTGGACCGTCTTCATTCCGAGGAATGGGAGGCCGAGTGCGATGTGAGTGAACAACGCCTGTTCAAATAGGCTCTTTCCCACCCCGCCTTGGCCTGTGAGCATCGTCGTTTGATGGAATGGGAGCCAATCACCCCAAGCCGACAGGCGCGGAGGAGGTTCCTCGTTCCATCCGGACATGTCGATCACGGGAAGTAAGGCCGGCTCCGTTCGATGCGCAAACTCTTCCCGCACCTTGTCGAAGCCCTGCAGCGAGGCAACATCGTTGGCGTCGTAGTTCCGCGGCCTTGCTTCAACGTCACACTCGTCAGGCCCTGGATCCTCCAAATCTACGAACTGGCTCGCGACGGACGCCCAGCCTTGAGCCTCACCGTTCTGCTTTCGGTCGCCTTTTGGGGCCCGACCCATCCAGCCAGGCGCGCCCTCGCCTTCGGGAAGCGACGTCATGCGGCATCTCCAAGCAAACGGTCGGCGCAAAGGGAGGCCTGAACGCAGCAGCGACACAGGGTCACAGCGTCGTTCAACTCTCGCTCGGTCAGATCCGCAAAAACTGTCTTGCCCGCTGTTTCATGAGCGAGCTGAGCCAGGTTGTAAGCGTCGGGGTGAGTGGCCTTGGCCAGCATGCCGGCCGCGAAGTCCCGAGCCTTCAGTAACGCCAGCCGGTTTTCGAGCTCGGAGCCATCGGCTCCCGGCACGTGCTCGTGGATGATGAAACGCAGATCGGTCATGCCAACCTCGCCAGCGATTTATGCTCGCCCAATTCCCTGCGGCGCTGCGCGAGCAAGGCCTCGAGATCGTCACGCTCGAAGTCCAACAACGTCCGGCCGACGATCAGTATCTCCCCCCGCATAGCGTCGAGCTGCCCATGGGACTGAGCATCGACGATACGGGACCAAAGGATGGCGACGCGTGCAGGGTTGTCGAGACTGCCTGTTCTGCGAGAGCGCGCTTCGCGATAGCGATGAAGATCGACGATCTCAGCGACCATTGCGCACCTCAGTCACCGGAAAGCCCTGCTCGCGCAGCCATGAAACGGCGCTGCAGGGATCGAAGAAGCAGCCGCACGGGATGCCTAGCGCGGTCATGCGGTTGCCGAACTCGATCTGATTGGTGCTCAGAGATCCAGCTCGGCCGCGGCTGTCGTATCCCTTCATTTCCACATAGGCGATGAGGCGCGGGTAAGAGTGCCAGACCGTGTCGAATGCACCGCTCCGGATGCCTTCTCGGCGAGCCTGCATCGGATTGCGCTTTCCGGCGTTGGGGACGGCCATACCGAAGACCTTCGGCGCTGCCATTCGCATGACGCTGAACAGCGTGGTTTGGCGGCCTATCTCCGTCCAATCCCTGATGCCGTCGGGCATTTCGACAAGGAACTGCGGTTTGGGACTTAGCGAGGTTTCGAGTTCGTCTGCCCAGGTCATGCCGCACCCCGGCAAACGTTGGCCGCGATGCTCTCGATCTCGCTGACGGGCATCCCGTAGCTGCGTGAGAGCGAGACCTTGTCGCTGTCCGACAATGGCTTGTCTCGCATGGTCAGGAGCGCCGTGAGTGCAGCGCGCTGATGGGCCTTGTTGGGCGTCTTGTTTGCGAAACGGCGCGTCATGCGGCCCTCCGCACAGCCCGGCGCGGACGCCACTGCCAGGCCGGCGGCCACGTCAATGCCCGCAACTGCAGAGCCATGCGCAGGGTCGATTGGATGATCGGTCGATACGGTGTGGGGCTGAGACGTCCGCCGCAATGGACATTCCAGCCCTCGCGCCCTTGCCCGGGGCGGGGGCTTTGCCGCTCCATTACGCGGCCTCGCCTTCCACGAAGGCGCGAAGTGCGTCTGCCGGAATCAGCGTGCGACGGCCGATCTTACGGGTGGCAATCTTGCCTTGGCCAATCAGCTCGTAAAGTCTGGTTCGGCCGATCGACGTAACGCGGCACGCGTCGGCGACACTGTAAGCAAGCGGCGCGGGGGTTGGGATATTCATGGGCTACCGGCTCCGTTCGTTGGGGTCCGGCAGTTCAGTTATCCCTCTGATATTCGTGCGCCAAAATCGTAAGAACGATTTCCCGACGAATTAACTCACGATTTTGGGGGGCGCCCCCGCGGGCGCCCGTGCACGCTGCGCCATTCGATGCGCCAAGCGGACTGTTTCGTGCCGTCAAAGCGCGGGTGGCGCTTGTACTCGCGGTGCGCTTCATCACCGTCGGCAATCTCGCAGGTTTCCATCCACTCGCGCCGCTCATCATCGTTGAATGGCGGGACATGCGCCTCGTCGCGTACGTTGGAGTGGGCGACTCCAAGCGGTGTCAGTCCGTCAATCTGCAGCCTGCGTTCAACATCTTCCATGGCTATGCGGACCCCGGAATACACAATACGGGCCAGAGGGTGGCGCTGCGTCGCAAGGCGGTGAGATAGCTCGCTGGCCTGCCAAAAATCTTGCTCATCAAAGCCCGCCTCAGCTGCCGCTAGCCAATCTGAAGCGGAAACCTGCACCTCGGTTACCATCGAGTGCTCCAGCGGAAGCTCGGAGGCATTGAGGATGCCCAGTTTCAATGCGGCACGAACCGGGTCGCCCCCAGGCTTAGCATCGACCGGCGACATTGCCGGCCGGGCTTTATCAACCCACTTTTCAACCTCTAGGGCAATGAGTCTGACCTTTCCTTGCCAGAACCAGCCGTAGAGACGCTGGCGAGCCGCGCCACTGAGCAGCGCCCCGCTGCCTAGCGCCCCGGCGACATGCCGTTCTGCTTCGGATGGTGTGATCCAGGTCGTCATGTCACCTGCCCGCCTCCCTCAGCGGCTCCCAAGTGGTGGCAGGGGAAGCGCGTGGGATGCGCGCTTGTCGGCTGGCCGGCCTATCCCCTGCCCAATGCTACTCAATTGCTCCGCTAGCCACAAATCGGCATCCTGGGGCACTCAGTTTTGTCGGTATATCCCGACCACCTTTCCGACAAAGTCGCGACCAAAGGCCCAGTCGTAGTATGGCCCGTCGACGTGTCCGCTCGCCAGGCGAACAGCCCAGTTGTCCTTCGGGCGGTCTCCCAGTGGCCAGCGGATTGCTTGAACGACCTCTCGGCGGGTTTTCAAAGGGCTTGTAGGCTGAGCGCGTCGGCGAACATGACCGTCGTCAAGTTCGTACCTAAGCCAGTCCTCCCAGGGCATGCACGCCGACGGATGCTGGCTCTCGCGGACGTAGAGATATCCCTCAAGGAAGCCTTCAACGTGGATGGACACTCGGTCGTAAACAATCACGCCGCCGTTCAATTTGACGATGTCATAGTTGTCGTCGGGCGGAATACGGCCGAACACACGAAGATCGTGAAGGTCGAAGTCGTCGTCTTGTTCCACGGCACGCAACGAAGGCGCTGCAACGGTGAGGGAGCTATTAGCCATTGGCCTGGCCCTCTCTTTCAAGAACGTGGGCCTTGCTCTTTTCATCTAAGGCGCCGTGTTGCCGTACGTACGCTGCCATTGCTTCGCGGGCGCCGCGCCGGCCTAGAGTAAGCTGATAGCGCTGGAGCATCCTACGCATTGGATACCCATCATAGTGCTCTGCCTCGATGCGCTCTTCGTCGTACGGCGTGGTCTCCTCACACTGGCCATCGGGTAGGACATAGATGCGTCCGCCGAATCCTAGGTAAGCTTCAGCCGCTTCCTCGATCGATCCGAACGGTTGATTGTCCGCGAACCGCCCGCATAGATTTAGCGTGTCTATGACGTCCTGTCGGCGGGACTTCCCGCGGCGCAATTGAGCCCTCAGAGCGTCCAGGCGATGAAGACGGAGTTTCTCCTGCCCGTCACAAGGGCAACCTAGCATCAGATGGTCCACGCCATCGGCTTCCCGCATTACCGTGACATCAATGCCGGAATCCTTGCAGGCTTTGATAAAGGCCGTGGGGTAATTGTTGCGAAGCGCGGCCAGGCTCTTGATTACTTTTTCGATGGGCTCGGCCGACCCAAGGTCGGGACCCACGAGATCTGGCTCTCGCGTCTGCTTTGCCGCCATCACACTCAGTCCGTATTGGTCGTCGCCAAGTATTCGCCGACAATCCGCAACTGTCTGCGCGACGAATTCGAGGCTCCAGGCAGACACGCAACCGTCACCATTGCGATCAGCTAGCAGGTGATCCAACTTCCATAGCAGCGCTTCGCCGTCCGGCGCGGGCATAGCTACAAGGGCGTCCTCCAGGTCGCAGCGCACGTCCTGCAGGCGTTCCATCTCGTCATCTACCTCAGACGGAACGAACTCCTCTGGATGCTCCTCGAAGAGCTGCCGCCTGTCGCCACCCCAGACCTTTACGAATTTCTTCTCCCGCTCATAAGCGGGGGTCCAAACCTCAACGTCATATCCGTCCTCCGCCTTCTTCGCAGCGAGATAGGAAGCCATAAGGCCTCCCCAATCGTCCTTGTTCAAAGGCGAGTGAATTCCACCCAGGCCGGTCAAAGCGGTGGTCGAGTGGATCGCAGTCATCATGTTCATGTCGTCACTCCTCTCCTGATGCTCACCGGCGGTATCGCCGGCTTCGCACAGGATACTCCGGTCGACCCGAGGCTCCGCGGAGCGGGAGGAAGTTGTTAACGACGATGATTGATTGGCGGGTACAGATTCCGCCCGTAAACGGTCCTTAGCCATTGATGCCTCCACGAAAGGCGTTGATGGTCAGGCCGGCGAGGGTGTTAGCGCACCCTCGTTCGGCCGCTTTATCGCCGGCTCATCCGGTCGATTTCTTCGCCGCGTCTAACGACACGACATTGTCTCCTTCACCAGAGAGCGACGGGGCCACAAAGCGACCCCACGCATCCATCAGTGATTGGCGCATGTCCCGCAGATCCGACCGCAGATAGGCTTGCTCGGTGGCCGTACCGACCTTGTGAGCCAGCGCCATCTCGGCAACCATGGCCGGAATGGTCGGCATCATCTCTGCCGCCCAATCGCGGAAGCTCGAACGAAAGCCATGCACGGTGGCAGTCTGCTTTGACGCGCGCATGATTTTGGAAAGCGTCATATCGCTAAGTGTGCTTTTGGGACGCGAACCCGGGAAGATGAGACCCACTTTGCCGAATAGCTCACCAGCTCGTTTCAAGATCGCGATCGAAGCCTCATTGAGCGTCACGACATGCTTGTCGCGCATCTTCATCATCACAGCAGGCCTGGTCCAGGTGCGCGCTTCCAAATCGACTTGCGTCCATTCAGCATTTCGCACTTCCCCGCTCCGCGCGGCGGTCAGGATGGTAAACAGAAGCGCGAGCCGGCCCGAGGTATCCTCCTTACCCAGCTGGTCGGTCATGAAGGCAGGTACGTCAGCAAACGGCATGGCCGCGAAGTTTCCACCTTTGGGCTGCTTCGCGAGGCCGTCACTGATGTCCTTGGATTCTGGTACAGGTCCGCGCCAACCCTGTGCCTTGGCGTAGCGGAGCACCTGCATGACGCGTGCTCTGAGCTTTTTCGCAATCTGCGGCTTGGCAATCCAGGTTGATGACAGCGCAGCTATCACGGCGGCAGCGTCGACATCGTCGACGCGTTTCGCGCCGATCCGCGGTACGATGTGATCTCTCAAAGACTGCTCGAAGCTCTTCGCCGCTTTGTCAGTCCACCCCTTCTTCTTTTCACGATGGGTGGCCTCCATCGCCGCCGTAAAAGTCGGAATGGAGACTTTTTCACGATCCCGTTCAGCTATCGCGTTGGCACCACGACGAGCGAGCTTACGCAGCTTCGCGGCCTCCTCACGGGCCTCTGCGAGCGAACGATCGGCGGGATATCCTCCTAGGCCAATATCCTGGCGACGACCCTGGAACTGCACACGCAAGACCCAGGATTTCGCACCACTCGGCTTCACACGAAGGTATAGCCCAGCACCATCACCATAAGTGCCGGGCTTTGCATTTTTGACCTTCAGTTCGGTAAGCTTGCCCACGCGCGGGAACCCTCGTTGGTTCCCACATCTTGACGCGACTTTGAGCGACTGTCAACGAACAGATACGGACACCCAACTGCCTAACACCTAGGATTTGCGCGTCTTTTTGAACAATAATGAACGACGCCGGACGTTAGTTATAGTCCAACTCGGGGAGCCACTCTTCAACACTAAATAGCCGAATTTGCGCGAGTTCCGCCCTCAGGCGGGCTTGCGGAAACGCATGGCGAATTTTTCGGTTTCACCCTGTACCGAGGGGTCCCGGACGCCGGCGGTCTTCGGATCGGCCGGATTCTTGAGCAGGTCGGACTGAGCATCGAGCGCGAAGCCGGCTGCGGTCATTTCCCGCACCACCGCGGCCGGTTCGATGCGATGCAGTGTCGAGGTGACCGTCGTTCCCGCACCGTCCGCCGCCGCGTGGTCTTCGACGAAGAAGATGCCTCCCGGCTTCAAGGCCGAGAAAACCGAGCTATTGATCGCGGCGACGTTCGCCGTCGGACCGTTATGGAAGTCGTGATAATTCTCGGTCGTCCAGACAAGGTCGACGGGCTCGGGCAACTTTATGTCAGCATAGTCGACGGTGACGACCCTCACGTTGGGATATTGCGCCGCCAGCGCGTTGATGGCGTCCATCGCGCCGGGACGGTTGGCAAAGGCCGCGGGCACCATGGCGTAGACCTTGCCTTCAGGTCCCACCGCCTTGGCGAGGATGCGGGTGTAATATCCCCCGCCCGGTGCCATCTCAGCCACGATTGCACCCGGTTTCACCCCGGCAAAGGCCACGATTTCCGCCGGCTTGCGCGCCGCGTCCCGCGCTGTGTCGGTCTCGGGACGCTGAGCATCGGCCACAGCAGCCGCGATTGCCGCGACAGGATCGGCTCCCTGAGCGATTGCCGTGCCCGACAAGGCCAAGCCGGAAACCACCAAGGCCAACGCCACTCGCTTCATCGACTTTCTCCCACGCGCTGTTGTTTGGCTTGCAATGCCATCGCAAGTCATGGACTGCCAGCATATTGCGCCAGTGCGCAGGGATCAGGAGTTTGCATGCCCGGGGGATTGGTCGCGCTGCTCGATGACATCGCCACGTTGGCGAAGCTTGCTGCGACGTCGATAGACGACGTCGCCGGAGCAGCTGGCAAGGCAGGCACAAAAGCGGCCGGGGTCGTGATCGACGACACGGCAGTTACGCCGAAATACGTCGTGGGACTCTCGCCCGAGCGCGAGTTGCCGATCATCGCCAAGATCACTCTGGGCTCCTTGCGCAACAAGCTGCTGTTCCTTCTGCCTGCGGCGCTGCTGCTCAGCGCATTCGCCCCTTGGGCGATAACCCCCCTGCTCATGGTCGGTGGCGCCTATCTCGCCTTCGAAGCGACCGAGAAGATCTGGGAATCCCTCTCCCACACCAGTCACGCGGAGGAAGTGACCGAGATCACCGACGCAAAGGAACTCGAGGACCGCCAGGTGGGCGGCGCAATCCGCACCGATTTCATCTTGTCCGCGGAGATCATGGCCATCGCGCTGAATAGCCTGCCCCCCTTGTCGCTGCCGATGCAGGCAGCGGTGCTGGCGGCTGTGGCGGTCGTAATCACCCTTGGCGTCTATGGAGCCGTGGCCCTGCTGGTGAAGATGGACGACCTGGGATTGCACCTGTCCGCGCGGCCCCAGGCCTACCTGCGCAAGATCGGACATGGTCTGGTGAACTCGATGCCCTACCTCCTCCAGGCGCTCTCGATCATTGGCACTGCGGCGATGCTATGGGTTGGCGGCGGAATCTTCGTCCATGGGCTTGAGCAATTCGGCCTCGGCGTGATCCCGCACACCATCCACGACCTGGCCGTTGCCGTAAGCGAGACCGTCTCGTTCGCTCCCGCCGTGCTTCAATGGGTCGTCGAAGCGCTCGGAGCGGCGGTGGTCGGTCTCATCGTCGGCAGCGCGATTATCGCGGTGCTTCACGTGCTACCGAAGAAGAAACCGGCCTAAGCCGCCACCACCCGCGCCTTGTCTGTGATCCGCACCGCCTGCAACGCGACGAGCGCCACCAGCCCGATCATTACCGCACCCACGTACCAGGGCGCGTCATGGCCAACCTGGCCGTAGATCAGACCGAACAACGGCGGCATGACGATACGGCCGACCGCGTTCGAAGCCATCATCAGCCCCATAGTGCTACCCTGCCGTTCAGGAGGCGTATTGCGCGACAGCAGCGCACCGGCCGAAGGAAACGCAAGGCTGTGGCCCGTCATCAGCAGCCCCATCAGCAGCACACCGGAGATCGGCATACGGATGATGGGCTGCAGCGCCATCGATAGCGCCAGAAGCGAAAGCCCAATCACGATCACCCGCGCTTCGCCATACCGCGCCGCAAGCGGGCCGATCAGGAACAACTGGCTTAACAAACCGCCTCCGCCGATGGCGAGGAACGCGAAGCCGAGATCCTTGGCGTTCCAACCGAAGTTCTCCTCGCTCCAAAGCCCGTAGATCGCCTCCATCGAGGCGAACAGGGCGATGCCGAAGAACGAGATCACAAACAGTCTTAGCAACAGCGGTTGACCGCCGACGAAGGCGAAGGCCTCGCTGTACTTGGGCAGCGGCGCGCCCTTTCCCTTGGGTGGCACCGCGTCACGGAGGACGGCAAGGCACCAGAGTGAGGCGAGGATCGAAAACCCGCCGGCAATGAAGATCGGCAAGCGGAAGCTGGCGGCCACGGCCTCTTCACCAGCAAACAAGCCGCCGATGACCGGCCCGAAGGCAAAGCCGAGACTGAAGGCCGCGCCGAACAGACCCATGGTCTTGGCCCGGCGTTCAGGCGTGGAGACATCGGCGATGAAGCCCTGCGCGACGCTCAGGGTTCCGGAAAAGAACCCGCTCACAATGCGGATGAGGATAGCGGCCCAAAGTGTGGGCGCATAAGCGAAAGCGAAATAGCTCAGCCCGGCAACGAAGGTTGTGAGCGCCAAGACCTTGCGTCGTCCCCAAACGTCCGACTGCCGGCCCCAATGGATTTCTCCGAACACGTTGCCGAAGCTATAAGCCGCGAACAGCATGGCGATTTCGTAGGGCTGCGCGTCGAACACCTGCCCGTAGAAGGGCAACAGCGGCAGAATCAGGCTGAATCCCGCGATGTTGATGAAGACCGCGACCAGCAGCGGTGGAAGGCGTTTATCCACGGTATCTTGGCTCCGGCAGGCCGCGCACACCGAGGCCGTCAATAACGTAACACCATCCGTCACCCACAGCCGGCTCGCGACCGAGGAATGAAGGGTCGATGCTGGGAACGAAGAGTCGATCGAGATCAGGGCCGAAGAACATGCAGCTGGCGGGCAGCTTGGTCGGCATCTCGATCACCTGTTTGACTTCACCGGCAGGAGATAGGCACAGGACCACCCCTCCTTCGCAGATCGCTACCCACATGTTGCCGTCGGCGTCGATCGTCGCCCCGTCGGGAATGGGGCCATAATCGGTGGTATCGAAGAATACTCGCCGGTTCGACGCCGTGCCCCGCGCGAGGTCGTAGTCGTAAGCGTAGATCGCCTGGCGCATTGAGTCAGCATGATAGAGGATAAGGCTATCGGGCGAAAAACACGGGCCGTTGCCCAAAGTTACGCCGTCGTCGAGTTGGGTGATGCTGCCGTCCGGACCCAATGTGTAGAGACCGCCAATGGGGTCTTTCGCCTGACGATGGCTGGTCCCAAACAGGAAGCGCCCGGCCCGGTCGACTTTGCCGTCGGCCAGCTGCGTCGCAGGGTCTGGCGGGTTGAAAAGGGCGAACGGGGTGACTTCGCCGCTCTCGAAATCGAGAGCGTGGATCCCATCGGGCAGCGACACGATCGCACCGCCCTGTTCGCGCAAAGCCATTGATCCAATCATCGCCGGGACGGCCCAACTCCGGTGATCGCCGGACGCCGGGTCCCAACGAAAGACCCGTTTTTCAAGAATATCGATGTAATAGAGCGCTTGCTCGCCCTCATCCCAAACCGGACCCTCGCCCACCGAGCAGCGAGGGAGCGGCAAGCGCGTGATCTTCATCGCCGGCTTCCTTTCCCGGCGACATTACTAACAGGTGTTACAATGGGGGCAAGGCCGAGGCTCGCTCAGCCGCTGATCCTCCCCGAGCTAGGGTCTCGGGGAGAATCCAGCGTTCAGGCTGCCCCGTGGCAGTGCTTGTACTTCTGCCCCGAACCGCAGGGACACGGCGCGTTGCGGCTGATGTCGAGGCCTGCGTAAGGATTGCTATCGCCTTCGGCGCCGCCCGGTCCAACGGTCGGATGGGGTGCGCCCGCAAGTGAACCCAGGATCGCTTCCGCCCCGGCAATCCGGCCGACGCCTTCCGCATCGTCCGTGCCGAAGAACGGGTCGATGTGCCCGGTCAGGAACTCCGGCAGTTCGGGTAGCGGCGGCGGAGGTTCGGCCATGCGAAGTTGGGCCGTCATCAACACGCGGGTCACGTCCTCGCGGATCGCTTCGAGCATGTTTTCGAACAGGCCGAACGCCTCCTGCTTGTATTCGTTGATCGGCTGTTTCTGTGCATAGGCCCGCAGGAACACGACTTGGCGCAGGGCATCGAGGGTCGCGAGATGCTCTTTCCAGTGGTGATCGAGCCGATCGAGCAGGATGCTCTTCTCAATCTGACGCCAGATGCTCGGATCGGTTTCGCCGATCTTGGCGGCCATCTTCTCTTCCGCGAGCGTAACCAGGCGTTCCTCTATGATGTCGGGCTCGAGCGCTTCCTCTTCCATCCACGCGTCGATCGGCGGCTCCATGCCGAGCACATCGGCGACTCTCGCCTTAAGGGTCTGGATGTCCCACTGTTCGGGATAGGACTCTGGCGGACAAGCTGTGCCGACCATGGTGTTGATCGCATCCACGCGCATGTCGGTAACGACATCGTCGACGGCATCCGCGTCCATGACCTCGGAGCGTTGCTCGTAGATCACCTTGCGCTGGTCGTTCATGACGTTGTCGTATTCGACGACCTGCTTGCGCACTTCGTAGTTGCGCGCCTCGACCTTCTTTTGCGCGGTCTCAATGGCCTTGGAAAGCCACTTCGATCCGATCGCTTCGCCGTCCGCGAGGTTGGAGTTCATCATCTTGGCAAACAGCGTGTCCGGCCCGAAGATGCGCAGGAGATCGTCCTCCAGGCAGAGATAGAAGCGGCTCAGGCCAGGGTCGCCCTGGCGGCCAGCGCGGCCGCGCAGCTGGTTGTCGATGCGGCGGCTTTCATGGCGTTCGGTGCCGAGTACGAAGAGGCCGCCCGCGTCCTTCACCTTCTGCCGTTCGGCAGCGACTTCAGCCTTGATGCGATCGATCTCCAGATCGCGCTTGGGGCCTTCCTCAAGGTCCTTCAGCTCGTCCTCGATCCGGAACTCCACGTTGCCGCCGAGCTGAATGTCGGTGCCGCGGCCCGCCATGTTGGTGGCGATCGTCACGGCGCGAAGGCGTCCCGCCTGCGCAACGATGTGAGCCTCCTGCTCGTGGAAACGCGCGTTGAGCACGGCGTGCTCCACGCCCTCCTTCTTGAGATAGCCCGAGAGGAGTTCCGACTTCTCGATCGACACGGTGCCGACCAGAACCGGCTGCCCCAGGTCCTGCTTCTCGCGGATCGATTTGGCGATCGCCTGGAACTTGTCGGCGGTGTTCTTGTAGAACTCGTCTTCCTCGTCGATCCGCTGCACGGGCAGGTTGGTCGGGATTTCGACGACGTTGAGCTTGTAGATGTCCCAGAATTCGGCTGCTTCAGTCGCGGCGGTGCCGGTCATGCCGGAAAGCTTGGGGTACATGCGGAAGTAGTTCTGGAAGGTGATCGAGGCCATCGTTTGGTTCTCGGGCTCGATCTTTACCCCCTCCTTGGCCTCGACAGCCTGGTGCAGACCGTTCGACCAGCGACGCCCGTCCATCATGCGGCCGGTGAACTCGTCGATAATGACGATCTTGCCGTCCTTCTCGATGTAATCAATGTCGCGCTTGAACATCACGTTCGCGCGCAGCGCCTGATCGAGATGGTGGACGACCAGAGTGTTCTCGACGTCGTAGAGATTGTCGGTTGAGATCACCCCATTGGCGATCAGCAGCTGCTCGACATGCTCGACACCTTCTTCGGTCAACGAGATGTTCTTGGTCTTCTCGTCAGCCTCGTAGAGATCGGCCGGAAGGGTTTTCACCAGCTGGTCGAGGGCAATGTAGAGGTCCGACTTGTCCTCGGTCGGGCCGGAGATGATCAGCGGAGTCCGGGCCTCATCGATCAGAATCGAGTCCACCTCGTCGACGATGGCGTAGTTGAAGGGACGGTGGACCTGCTGCGTGCGCTCCTGCTTCATGTTGTCGCGCAGGTAGTCGAAACCGAATTCGTTGTTGGTGCCGTAGGTGATGTCGGCCGCATAGGCGTCGCGCCGGGCATGCTCGGGAAGGTTGGGCACGATCACGCCCACGGTGAGGCCCAGGAACTGGTGGATCCGGCCCATCCATTCCGCGTCGCGGCGGGCGAGATAGTCGTTGACGGTGACGACGTGGACGCCCTTGCCCTCGATCGCGTTGAGGTAGGTGGCGAGCGTGGCCACAAGGGTCTTGCCTTCGCCCGTCCGCATTTCGGCGATCTCGCCGCGATGGAGGACAATGCCACCGATCAGCTGCACGTCGAAGTGACGCATGCCGAGCACGCGCTTCGAAGCCTCACGAACGGTCGCGAAGGCTTCGGGCAGGATCTGGTCGAGCGTCTTACCGCCCTCAAGCTGCTGGCGGAACTTGGCGGTCTGGGCCGACAGCTCGGCGTCAGAGAAATCTTCGAGCTGTGGCTCGAGAGCATTGATAGTGGCGACAATTTTGTCGAGAGACTTGACGTAACGGTCGTTAGCGGAGCCGAAAACGGCCTTGGCGAGCGCGCCGATCATGAGGCGAATCCTGTCTGTATGAAGCTAAGGCGGCCGCGCGCCAGCGCGTGGCCGGAGTTACCGAACGGAATTGGGATGTCGCCGCGCTATTCGCGCGCGCGGTCAGCCTGGAGCATCACCGTGGGAACGATGAGTACGATCTTCGGCGGCCGCGGGCACATCTTGGGCTGGGCCGCGTCCCTGTCCTGACGGACGGCGAGACGCGCAGCCGAAGCTCCCACTTGCGCAGAGCAGGCGTAACCAACATCGACTGTCCGCACGCTCTCGACGTCGAAAATCCGCGCCTGCGCAGGCTGCGCGAGGACGGCCAGACCCGTGAGGAGGAACAGAAGAGCGGCTAGCTTCCGAAGCATCGCGGAGAAAGATAGTTCGTGCTCTGGCAAAGGTCCAGCAGCAATGCGCGTTTACGCGGGCACAGCTGGGTATTACAGGCGCTTGCCCATGGACCTCGAACGCTCTCCGCTCGCCCAGCCCTTTCCCGAGATTCCCTCGATCGACGGTGTCACACTGCGCATTGCCCGTGCCCACTACAAGTCCTGGGATCGCTGCGATTTGACGTACGTCGAGTTGGCGGAAGGAACCACGGTTGCCGGGGTATTCACCAAGAACGTGTGCTGTTCGAGCGAGGTTGAGCTGGGGCGCGAGCAGGTACGGCTTGGACGTGCACGGGCCCTTGTGGTGAACGCGGGGAACTCCAACGCCTTTACCGGCTATCGAGGACGGGAAGCGGTCGAGCAGATCATGGCCCAGGTCGCCGCCCATCTCGATTGCCAGCCAAGCGACGTCTTCGTGTCGTCCACCGGCGTGATCGGCGTGCCCTTGCCGAAGGACAAGGCGCGCGAAGGCGTGGCGTCAGTGCTGCAGGCTCCTGCCTGTTCATGGGAAGATGCCGCCATAACCATCGGAACGACCGATACTTTCTCAAAAGGCGCGGTAGCCAAGGCGGTTATCGGAGATAGGACGGTCACGATCGGCGGGATCATCAAGGGTTCCGGCATGATTGCGCCAGACATGGCCACCATGCTCGGCTACATTTTCACCGACGCCGCGGTCGAGCCCGGGTTCTTGCAACAGTGCCTCTCTGCCGCGAATGAAAGCACCTTCTCGTGCATTACGGTCGATAGCGATACCTCGACCAGCGACACGGTGTTGGCGTTCGCCACCGGCAAAGCCGGAAATGTCCCGCTCGCCTCGTTGGAGGATATCGGAAGCGAGGCCTTCGCCGCCGCGCTGCACGACGTGTGCAAGAGATTGGGCATGCTGGTCGTGCGCGATGGCGAAGGCGCCCAGAAGTTGATCGAGGTTCAGGTCTCCGGAGCTGTTTCCGATGACAGCGCGCGCCGGATCGGTCTCGCCATCGCAAACTCCCCGTTGGTCAAGACAGCCATCGCCGGCGAGGACGCCAATTGGGGCCGCGTAGTCATGGCTGTGGGCAAGGCGGGCGAGCCGGCTGACCGCGACAAGCTCTCGATCGGTTTTGGCGGGGTTTGGGCCGCGAAGGAGGGCCTGCCACTCGCCGACTATGACGAAACGCCGGTTGCGGCGCATCTCAAGGGCCGGGAGATCGACATCGAGGTCGACCTTGGTCTTGGTGAAGGGAGCGCCACGGTGTGGACCTGCGACCTGACCCACGGCTACATTGCGATAAACGCGGACTACCGCTCGTGACGCCCAACGCGCTTCATAGCGCGATGCATGAGCTGCTGCGCGATGTCACGCGACGGGCGATCACCCCTTATTATCAGAAGCTCGCTGCTGACGAGGTCACGGCCAAGGCTGCCGATGACGTCGTAACGGTGGCCGACAACCTGTCCGAGGAGATGCTTGCCGAAGGCCTGGCCAAGATCATTCCCGGCCTTCCTATCGTCGGCGAGGAAGCGGCGCATGCCGACGCTTCGGTGCAAGACCGTCTTTCCAGCGATTGCTGGATCGTCGACCCGCTCGATGGCACGCGCAATTTCGCCAAGGGCCAGCCTCCGTTCGGCATCCTCATCGCCATGGCCTCGGGCGGTGAGGCCCATACCGGATGGATTTACGACTGCCTGACCGATCGCTTCTGCGTGGCCCATCGCGGCAAGGGCGCGTTCGTCAACGGCGAGAAAATCAGCGCCCGCCCGACCGGCGAGAGCCCGCCGGTCGCGGCCATCTCGCTTATCTTCATGGAGGGTGCCCGGCGCGAGGCGGTCAAGGAAGCCGCCGCTGGCTATCGCCTGGTCGACGTCCCTTATTGCGCCGCGGAGCAATATCCGCGCCTGGCCCTGGGAGTGAACGACGTTTCCATCTTCGAACGCACGCTCGCCTGGGACCATGCCGCAGGGGTGCTGTGGCTCAATGAGGCAGGCGGAAAGGTCGCGCGCCTCGATGGCTCACCGTACCGGGTCGACGAGTGGGCTCGCAAAGGCCTGGTCGGCGCAGCGTCACCCGCTTTGTGGGATGAAATGGCCACCCGGCTGGCAAACCTGCCGCCGGAGTGAGTCCCCTCCCGCCAACGGGAGGGGAGTAACTTTTAGATGACGCTTTCGATCCAACCCTTGAGCTGGCTCTTCGGTGCAGCGCCGAGCTTCTGCGCGATGGGCTGACCGTTCTTGTAGAGGATCATCAGCGGAATCGACTGCACGCCAATCTGGCCGGGCACTTCCGGATTCTCCATGATGTCCATCTTGGCGATGGTCACCTGACCGGCCAATTCTTCGCTGATTTCCTCCAGCGCAGGAGCGATCATCTTACAGGGGCCGCACCAATCCGCCCAGAAATCGACCAGCACCGGAGTCTCGGAATCGAGGACGTCCGCCTGGAAGCTGGCATCGGTAACGTTTTTGGTGGCCATGTCTTAGCTCCTGTTCTTGGACCGATTATCTAGGCAGCCTGATCCAAGTGGCAACGGCTCAATTCACAAAGCTTTCCTGCTCCGGGGTCAAGCCGGCGTTGAGACCCGGCCGATGCGCGGCGAGCAGATCGGCTGGTATCGGGATCAGTTGCGGGGTCTGGGTATAGAGTATCGCCGCCTCGATCCTGCGCCCCGGATAAATCGCGGCGAGCGCAGCAGCATAGGCCGCCATCTGGCGCAGAGTTGAAAGCGGCACTTCTTCGATTGAGCGCGGCGGCCGGCGAGCCGTCTTGAAATCGGCGACGAGTACCCGGTCCGGTTGGACCAGCAATCTGTCGACCGTACCGGAAATGACCTGTCCCTCGACTACGGCGGCCAACGGCACCTCGGCTAGCGTGTCCGGCGAGAACAGTTCCGCCCACTTCGGCTCCGCGAGGACGGTCAGCGCCCGCGAAACCATGCCGGTGCGCTCATCCTCGGACAGCGTCGCAGCGTTGCGCGCCAGCCAGGAGACGGCCAATAACTCCCGCTCGTCTGGTGCGATATCGGGCAGGCGTTCGAGCAGTCGGTGGATCAACACCCCGCGCTGGGCCGCAGTGGCGAGAGCTTCGGCCGGCAACGGCGGATCGGCGCCCTGGTCTTCTCCAACCGAAGAAGGAGCAAGAGGCCTCGGCGGTCGTGGCTCCGGCCCGACGGTTCGCAGCGCCCATGCAGGAGGCGCAAGCGGAATGGCGAGTTCCTCCTGCACCGGCTTGAGAGCCGCTGGTGCCCGCTCTCCGAGTTCTCGAAGCTCGCCCCAGATCGGATCGGCCACGCGATCGCTCTGCACCAGCAAGTCGAGCCGGGCGTACCAGCTATCCGCTGCCGGCTCCTTCTCTCGCTTCCCCAGCGCACCACCGATGAACAGCGCCTCCTCTGCGCGTGTCATGGCGACATAGAGCAGACGCCAGTGCTCCTCGCGCTCGGCCTTCTTCGTAACTTCCGCCGCTTCGGCGACGCGGCCGACGCGCAAGTCCTTGCCCAGGTCGAGGATAGGGATCGTTCGTTCACCCGGCGGCTCCTTGAGCGACAGGCCGCGCTGCTGCGAACGGTCGGGATCGCCTGTCGCGTCGGCCAGGATCACTATCGGCGCCTGCAGTCCCTTGGAGCCGTGGACCGTCATGACGCGCACAAGGTTCTCGGCTCCGCCGGCCTCGCGCTTCAACTCGCCCTCGCCCGCGTCGAACCACTGGATGAAGCCCTGGAGGCTCGGTGTGTTAGAAGATGAATAGGCCAGCGCAGCGTTGAGCAGTTCGTTGATCGGATCGTTCGCTTCGCGGCTCAAGCGGGCGACGAGCTTGCGCCGCCCTTGCCACGGACCAACCAGGAGCCACTGCAGCAGAGCTTGTGGCGGCTCGAAGTCGGCGCGGGCCAGCAGAGGATCGAGCAAATCGCGCAGAGCGGCAACTTCGGCGTGACGCGACCGCCTGAGATGATCCCACAGAGGCACCTTCGGAGAGCGGTAACCGTGTTCGAGAAGTTGCTCCTGGCTCCATCCGACGAGCGGGGACACCAATAGCGCTGCAAGGCTGAGATCGTCGCGCGGCTGGGCTGCAAAGCGTAGCGCGGCCATCAGGTCCTTGACCGCCAACGGCGCGCCCAGTCGCAAACGGTCAACCCCGGCCACCGGCACGCCCGCCGCGTGAAGCCGGGCTACGATCAATCCGGCGAGTTCGCGGCGCTTCCTCACCAACACCATGAAATCGCCCGGAGCGGCGGTCCGTCCACCCTCCTTTGCAAGGGTAAAGCGGCCAATCATAGACTTGATCTGGTCCGCGATCTTATCCGCCATCCGCCTTTCGGGGGCCGAGAGCCAGGTCTCCGGCCCCTCACCATCGTCTTCATCGTCGGGACGCGAGTTGACCGGGTTCCAAAGGGTGACGAGGCCCGGCCGCGCATGACCAACATGGCGCTCCGGCAAGTCCTTCAAGCCGAAGTTTTCCGGACCGATCGCCTCAATGGCCATATCGACGAAATCGAGCACGGGCTGAGAAGTCCGGAAAGATCGGCCGAGGCCAAGCTCGACCAACTCGCGCGCCTCGATCGGCTGGCGCAGCTCGGCAGTGTTGCGCGCCAGTTCTGCCATCTCCCGGGCATAGGCGTTCTTGGCGGCTTCGAAATTCTCGGGGCTAGTGCCCTGGAAACCGAAAATCGCCTGCTTGTAGTCGCCGACGACGAAGATCGTGCGCAGCTTGTTGTCGCGTTGCCCCTCCCCGGTAAAGAACTCACCGGTCAGCGCGCGGATGATCTCCCACTGCGCCTCGTTGGTATCCTGCGCTTCGTCGACGAGGATGTGATCGAACTGCCGGTCTAGCTTGTAGGCGATCCAGCGCCCCTGGCTCTCGGACTTCAGCAGCCCCGCCGCGCGGCGGATCAGGTCGTCGAAATCGACCAGCCCTTCCCGCTGCTTCGCCTCTTCCCACGCCAGAGCGAACCGGCGACCGACTGTAAGCGCAGGTGTGAGCAGGTCGGCAAGGGATAGCAGGGCTTTTTGCCGCTGCACCCGCTCGAGGCACTGCATCACCTGGGCGATGGCGTCACCATAGCCCGGGTCTCGCTTGAGGATGTTGTTGAGCTGCTTGGGCTGACCGTCGGTCTTGTTGAGAACCGTACCGTAGAACGTTTCGATCGTTTCGGCTCGCCCGGCCGGATCCAGCGCGAGCCAGGCACGCACGACCCCGGCCCCGTCACGACCTGTCTGACTGTCCCAGGCCTCGAGCGTGGTAAGGCAGCGCCGTAACGAGATCGTGTCGAACATCGCGTCCTCGCACAAGGCCGCAACGTTCACGGGCCCCGTGCCGGATTCAAGACCAAGAAGCGCTTCGACGCGATGGCGGAGCGGCTCTTGCCAGGAACCCGGACCGAACCACGCCTCACGAGCTTCGGCGCACCGCATCAGCCAGCTCCGCGCCTTGTCGGGGCCAAACCTGAGCGAGAGTCCTTCGAGCGCGGCGATCAAGTCGGTCTCGCGCCGACTTTCCCACTCGATCAGCAAATCCGCCAGGACCTGGTGCGCCAGCAACTCCCGATCACGGTCTTCCATCGCCCGAGTGCCAGGAATGAGACCCGCTTCCTCGGGAAAGGCGCCGAGCAACCATTGGGCAAACGCGTGGATGGTATCGATACGCAGTCCCCCGCCGGGACAATCGAGCACGCTGGCGAACAAGGTCCGCGCGCGCTCGATGACTTCGGAAGTCGGGTCGGCCCCGATGTGTTCGAGCTCTGCGAACAGTCTGGTC
Source organism: Croceibacterium selenioxidans (assembly GCF_018599195.1). Classification (GTDB taxonomy): domain Bacteria; phylum Pseudomonadota; class Alphaproteobacteria; order Sphingomonadales; family Sphingomonadaceae; genus Croceibacterium_A; species Croceibacterium_A selenioxidans. The sequence continues at coordinate 1,332,711 of NZ_JAHFVK010000001.1, forward strand.
CGCTCAAGCCGCACCCAGCGCGCGAGAACCGAACTCACGCGCTCCGCCATCTCTGCCGCACCGGCCTTGGTGAAGGTCAGGCAAAGGATGTTCTCTGGGCGCACACCCGGTGTCAGCAGGAGCCTCAACACGCGGGCCGAGAGCACTTGCGTCTTGCCCGTTCCGGCAGAGGCCGACAGCCAGACGCTGTCCGAAGGGTCGACCGCTCGGGCCTGGTCGCCCTTGAGGGGATGGACCTGGCTCATTCGCGCCCCATCCATTCGTCGAGACGCATGAGCTGGTCGTAAGTGTCGTATCCGGGTGCGTCGGGATTGAGCCGGGCGGTGAAAGGTTCGTCACCCAAAATCCAGCGATCGAGTGCCTCGTTCAAATAACGCGAAGCCTCGGGGAGGAATGCTTCAGGCGGGATGCCGACCCGCTTGTTGCCCTCAAGGATCGGCGTGGTGACGTATCCGAACCCCGTCTCGCTGTCCTTGCTGGATCCGAGCGACCAGTACTCGAACCTCACCGGCTCGCCCCGCACTTTCTCAAAGGCGCCCCGTTCGGCCATCAGCCCGAGAGTGCCCAGCTGCAAGGCGTAGCCCGCCTCAACTTCGCGGCCACTCGGCGGTGCGCCGGTCTTGTAGTCGACGATGGCGAGCGTGCCGTCTTCGAAACGGTCGATTCGGTCGGCCTTACCGAAGATCTCGACCCCACGGACCTCCATCTTGCCCCAGTCTTCAATGACCGTCGGGACTCGGGCGGGGTTGGCGGCGATCTGTCCCTCGATCCATTCTAGGGCCTTGAGCAGTCGAGGCCGCCATAGCGCGCGCATCAGCGGGTGCGCGTTCATTTGGCGAAGTTCATCGGCGGCGAGCGTTTCCAGCGTGCCCTCGCCCTTGTGCCACCGCTCGAGGATCTTGTGCGCGACTTCTCCGCGCCAAGCCGGAGACGGCTCGGCGTCGAGCGGCTCCAGTTCCTTCAGACGCAAGATCGAGTTGGCATAGTATTGGAACGGGTCCGAGCGCAGACGATCGAGCGCGGTGACGCTGAGGCGGACCTGGCGCTGCTCTGGTGAAGGCTTGGGTTGCGGCCGGGCGTGAGGAGCAGCGGGCTTGCCATCGTCCAATGAGCGAGCGAGTTCGGGAATTGCCGTTTCGAGATGGTTCTTCAGAAGATCCTCGCCGAGCATCGCCTGCACGCGCAGCCAGAACCGGCTCGCGATCGCCGGACCAGCGGCATCGCGGCGGCACCGGCTGAGCACGACTTCGGGCGCGCCCAGGAGGCCGGCCAGATCATGGGCGGCGAGACCAATGCGGAAGTCCGCGCCCGGCACGCCGAGAGCGCGCAGGACCGCCGGAGCGAGCAAGGGGTCGGGGGCCGGAGTGGCCGGCCACACGCCCTCGTTGAGCCCGGCGCAGATCACCAGTTCGGCCCGCGTCATGCGCGATTCCAGCAAACCGTAAACCGCCACGCGTGAATGGCCACCATAGGGAGGCCGCACCGCGACCCGGTCCATCGCGTCGCGCAAGACCGCCGGTAAGTCGGCGGAGTCCAGCAGGGTGCCGACATCGCGCGCTTGCAATCGCAGGTCTTCCACCAGGGCTGCCAGGGCGCGACCGTCCTCGCGCGCCCACAATCCTTCTCCACATAACTCTTCGCCCGCGAGGACCAAGCGGTCGAGTTGGTCGGCAAGCAGCGCCTCTCCCGGCTCGATCAGCGGCGCGAGTATCGCTTCCACCTCGTCCCACCACGGCCTGACCTGTGCTGCCTGCGCTGGCTCTCGTATTGATGCAATACCCGGAGCCGGCCGGGGGCCGCGTAGCTCCAGCTCCAACGCACGGGCAGCTTCGAGCCAGTCTGCGCGCCTTTCCCCAGCGCGAACGAGCGGATGCTCGAGCAGCGCGACCAACGAAACCGGGGCCGCCTGTTCTGCGCCCACCTCAGCCAATAGCAGCAGCAACCGCCCGGCCGCGGTCTGCGACAGGGCTCGCCCGGCGGAATCGTCGGCCTCGATATTCCAGCGCCGCAAGTGCTGCGCCACCCGGCCCGCTAGCCCACGATCCGGGGTGACCACCGCGACCCGCTTCTCGGGTTCCTCCAGCGCTTCCCGCACGAGAAGAGCGATGGCCTGGGCTTCCTCCTCCGGATGATCGGTCAGCATTAGGCGCACGTCCGAAAGCCTGCGTCTTTCGGGAGGCAGCCCGGCCCATTCCTTGCTTGCCTCTGGCGGGAGGAACAAGCTGGAGATCGCATGACTGCGTTCGGGCGGCCCTTTGCCAAGGCCAGCGCGGTGCCAAGGCTGCACTTCATCGCGAGAGATGCGCATGCGGTTGAGAAGCAGCTTGAGGTGATATTGCGGGTGGGTAACCGCATCGCCACGCATCATCGGCTGCTCGGCATCAGGAGCGCCCGCTGCGCCAAGCTCGTCCCACACGTCCGCGCTCATCGACAGGTCGAGATCTGGCAGCACGACGGCACCGTTCGGCAGCCGCGCCACGGTTCGCAGGAGCGCGGCGACGCCCTTGGCCGCGCTAGTCACCCCCGCCGCGACGATCGGCGTGGCCGGCGGATCGGCGCGCCAGCGCTTGGCGGCAAAGCGGAACAGCCGATTGCGCCGGTCGGCCGGATCGACCTCGCCGCGCGCCATCAACTCCTGATACCAGCGATCCTGCACGATCATGAACAGCGCCAGGCTGCGCTTCCAGTTGTCGGCCATGTCGCCCAGCAGGCCCATGACGCGCTCCTGGTAGAGTTCCTCCGGACCGATTTCCTCTACGAGCAAGCGGTCCATGGCCCGCCCCATCTCGAAAGCAAGCCGCAACAAGGCGCTGCCCTTGGGGGCATCGGCTCCGCGCACCTCGCGGATCATCTCGGCCAGGCGCAGCCAACGACGGGTTAGATCGGCAGCCGGGGGAATCCCATCGCCAGCTCCCAGCGGGTCGAGCAAAGGTCCCAGCGTCTCGTCGAGGTCGAGGTCGCCGACCGCGACCATTCGCGGCATCAGCAGGCCGGAGCCGGAATGGCGGATGAAGGCTTCGCTCATTGTCCGCACCGCGCGGCCGCTCGGCAGCAGGAGCGTCAGCCGGGCCAGACCCAACTCGGAATCGGCATAGCGCGGCACCAGGCCCGCGACGAGCGCATCGGCGAACCCGCGATGCGCGGCTATCGAATAGACGTTGGGTCCTGGACGGTCAGGCACCGGCCAAGGCCGCCTCCGTCGGTGCGATCGCCTCGGGGTCGCCTACCTCGAACCACTCGCCGGTGAAGGCCATGCCGAACAAACGGCCCTCTTCAATCGCGCGGCTCCACAGCACGTTGGTCGAGAACGGGCCTTCCGGCGCGTCGCGCAGCAATCGCTTCGAAACCAGTTGCACGCCGGTGTAGATGAACGGAGCGATCCGGCCTGAGCGCCGGCGGCTCAGCCTGCCCGTACCGTCCATATGAAAGTCGCCCTTGCCGCTATAGTTTGAGGCCCGCGTATGCGAGACCAAGAGCAACAGAGCGTCCATCCGCGCCCCATCCCATACGCGCGAAAGCTCGGCAAACGCGTTGGCTGGTCCATCCAGCCAGACATTATCGCTGTTCACGCAGAAGAACGGGTCCGACAACTGCCCTTGGGCCTTAACCAAACCGCCACCGGTTTCGAGCAACAGGGCGCGCTCGTCGGAGAACGTCACCCGCGGCGAGCGACGTCCCGCGAGATGAGCTTCGATGGCCTCGGGAAAATAATGGACATTGACGACCGCCCGCTCGACCCCGGCTTCGGCCAGGCGATCGAGCGCGTGATCTATCAGGGGCTTGCCAGCCACTTCCACCAGTGGCTTGGGCCGATCGTTGGTCAACGGACGCATGCGGGTTCCAAGCCCGGCAGCAAGCACGATTGCGCTATCGGCGGCCAGCCCGGTCACAGGATTTCACCACCGCCTGTATCACGTAACCCCTGCGGCACATTGGCGGCAAACCAGTCCGCCACGGGTGCCAGTGCGGGATGCTTCAAGTCCCGTTCCATCGCTTCCCACACGCGGGGGATCATCGCGAGATAGCGCGGCTTCCCATCGCGTAGCCACAGGCGGGCGAAAATGCCGACAATCTTGGCGTTCCGCTGCGCACCAAGGCGGGCGTAGTCTGCCTCGAAGTCCGGTCCCGCATCCACCTTGGCCAGATAGCGGTCCAGCATCCTGCGTTCGAGCGCAGGCGAAACGTCGCGCCGCGCGTCCTGAAGCAGTGAGACGAGGTCGTAGGCAGGGTGGCCCACCAACGCGTCCTGGAAATCGATCAGCCCTTGCCCGCCATCGGGAAGCAGCATGATGTTTTCGGCATGATAATCTCGCAGTACCGTCACGCCCGGCCGCTGACGCGGGAGCATCGGTTCGAGCACCTCGTTCCACGCTTCGCGCCAGCCCCCGTCGTCGACCGACAGTTTCATGGCGGGGCAGTACCACTCGGTAAACAACCCGACTTCGCGCTGATAAACAGCCATGTCATAGGGCTCGAAAGGCCCCGGCGGGCAGCCGTGCAACTCGACCAGCGCATCGACGGCGCGCGAGTAGATCGCCTCTTCCGCCTCTTGATTGACGTCGAGCCAGTCGCGCATCCGGTCGGCACCGAAGTCCTCGATCAGGACCAGCCCCCGCTCGGGCTGTTCAGCGTAAATTACCGGCGCTCGCAGACCATTTGCGGTCAGCCACTTGCCCACGTGGAGGAATGGACCAGGATCTTCGTGCGGAGGGGGCGCATCCATCAGCATCGCACTTCCGGCATCCCTTCGGATGCGGAAGTAGCGGCGAAAACTGGCGTCGCCGGGCAAAGGCTCGACGATCGAGCCGCTCCACCCTGCATCCTCTAGAAACGCCTCGAGACCATCCGGCAGTTCTGAATTCATGGAAGGCGCCCTAGCCAATCAGCCCCGGGTTCGACAATCGCCCTGCGGCCACTACCCGCAATTTCCAGCGTGATGGAGAGGCAGCCCGGCTCGCGGGCAAATCCGCCCGCCTGTTCGGGCCACTCCGCAATCAACACCGCCCCCTCGCGATAGTCATCAAGACCCAGCTCCTCCGCTTCCTGCGGCCGTTTCAGCCGGTAGAAGTCGGCATGGACCAGCGGCAAACGCACGGCTGGTGGATCATAGGTCTCCAGAATGGTGAAAGTCGGCGACGGGACCTCTCCCTTGTGACCGAGCCCGGCGATGATCGCTCTGGCGAGGGTAGTCTTGCCAGCGCCCAAACCGCCTGTGAGCGCAATGACGTCCCCCGGTCGCAAGGTCGCCGCGATCCGCTGGCCCCATTGCTCCATCGAAACGAGGTCCGGTAAGTCAACGGTCACGGCAGCACGATCGTCGCGGTTGTTCCGGAGCCCTTTTCCGACTGGAGTTCCAGCCGGCCGCCATGCGCTTCGATCAGCTGTCGGGCCAGCGGCAGGCCAAGGCCGCCACGCCGGCTTTCCGGCTTGCCGTCCGCGCCCATCCGATAACCATCGAGCGCGCGCGCGAGCTCGCTCGGCTTCATGCCCGGGCCGTTGTCCGATACCACGATCCGCACACCTTGTTTACGACGGGAAAGAGCGACGAGAATGCGCCCGCCCGTCGGTGCTGCCTTGATTGCGTTGTCGAGCAAATTGCCGATGGCGCGTTTCAGCTGACGGATATCGGCCATGATCGTCCCTGCCGAGCGGTCACCGCGCAAGTCGAGCGTCAGGCTCTTGTCCTCGATGGCATCTTCGCGTTCGCGCACGATCTGGGTCACGAAAGTGAGCAGGTCGGTTTCCTCGGTCGCGATCGGCAGCAGCCCGGCCTCGCTTTGCGTCAGGTCGAGCACGCTTTCGATCTGGGCACTCAACCGCCCTACAGAGGCGAGGATTGCTGCGACATATTCCTGCCCCTGATCGCTGAGCTGCCCCGCGACGCCGGTCTGCAAGAGTTCGGCGAACCCACCGATCGAAGTTAGCGGGGTGCGGAACTCGTAGGACATGTTGGCGAGGAACCGCGTCTTTACCGCATCGGCTTCTTCCAGCGCCGTATTGCGTTCGCGCAGGGCATCCTCGGCTTTCTTGCTGTCGGTGACGTCAAGCACGGTAAGCAACCCGTTGCCATCGGGAAGCGGCACACCTGCAAACTCCAGGGTGCGTCCGTTCGAGAGTTGCACCCGCCCACCCCGCTGCTTGCGGTCTAGGGTGGCGGCGCGCACGACCTCGCCGATCGCTTCCCTTTGGCCCGGCCGCGCGAGCCTCGATCCAATACGCTCGAGCAGGGACTCGATCCGCGGATGTTCGTCGAACCATTCCTCCGGAAGCCCCCAGATTTCGGGAAAGCGGCGGTTCCATAGCTGCATCCGGCCATCCGGCGCGAACACGGCGAGAGATTCGAACAGACTGTCGAATGTCGCGGTTCGCGTACGCAGGAGCGTATCGCGCCCGGCTGAAAGCGCCAATTGCTCGGAGCGGTCCTCGGCAACCATGAACAGCCCGCCGTCGGGCAAAGGCTGGGCGACAATCCTGAGGTGGGTTCCGTCCGATAGCGTCCAGGCATCTTCGCTCGCCTCACCGGCCGTGAACCAGCCCCCAAGCTCACGACGCCAGACCGGGAAGTCGCGCACCTCGGGCAAGCGGCCCGCCTCACGCGCGGTGTCGAGGAAGCGATCGAACTTCAGCGGATCGAGACGCGCGGCAGGCGGCATCGCGAAGATGCGCTGGAAGGGCTGGTTGGCGAAGGTCAGCACCCGGTCCGCGTCGAACTGTGCCACGCCCACGGAAAGCTGGTCGATGATCGAACGCTGAGCTTCGCGGAATGCGCGGAATTCGCGAGCCTGCTCTTCCATCTCCTCGATGTCGATGGCGTAGCCGGCGACGCCTTCCTTACCGAGCGGAAGATCGCTGACCCGCAACGTGCGGCGCTGGGTCCCGACCGTGGCCTGGACGATGCGCTCCACCGGCAGATCCTTGTCCGCTGCCTGCCGCGCGACTTGGGCCGCGCTGAGCCCATCGACCACCTCGATCAATTCGACCTGATTCTTGACGCAGTCCTCGGCGCTCTCGCTCCCGACCGCTTCGACATAAGCACTGTTCACGAGGCGCAGCTTCATGTCCGGACCGCGGAACCACATCGGCGTGGGCGCCGCCTCTATCAGACCGACAAGCGCGGCGAAGTCAGTCTTGGCCCTTGCGGTTTCGCTGCGCAGGCGTGCCAATTCTCCCTGGCTTTCGGAGAAGTCGAACCACCAAAGCAAAGCCGCTCCGTTCGGGGCGATGACGGGATCGGCCAGGTGACCGCGTATCGCCAGGCTCTTGCCCGAACCACGCGGCGTGGCGACCATGCTGAAGGGCGCCGCGGTCTTTTGCGTCTTGCGGACCGCGTCGCGCAATTGATCGAGGTCATCGGCCTCGAGACCGCCGGCCTCCCCGCCATCGAGTTCGCTCAGGTATCCCGGCAATTTTGCCAGCCCAAGCCATGCCGCGAGCCGTTCCGGGCCCTCGATCTTGCCGTCCGACCTCACCAACAGCGGAATAGCCGGAGAATCGTCTATCATGCGCGTAAGCCGCCGCGCCGTCGACCGGGCCGTGCGGGCGTGCCGGGCGCGGCTTTGCGCCGCCAGCACCAGCCAGACCGCACCAAAAGTCCATGCCGCCAGAAGGAGGCCCAGCATGACCAGCGCGACAGGAGATAATTCCATGACCTGTCAGCTATTAGCGCCGAGGGGGGGATGCAATGCCTGAAGCCCGCTCCTGCACGACTATTCGGACCGGATGAGCGCGCAATCCTGCCTGAGAGCGAACCTCAAAGGAAGGTGGTGCGCGTGTTGAGGGAGTGACGGAGGGCCGTTGCGTAATCGCAGCTCCTTCACCCATTCCGCGTGTCCACCCTCCCCATCGCTTCGCGACAGGGAGGATGGGGTTTCTCGCAGAACCCTTAGTAGCGGTAGTGGTCGGCCTTGAAGGGACCGCTCACTGGCACGCCGATGTAATCGGCCTGGCGCTGGCTCAATTTGGTCAGCTTGGCGCCGAGCTTGTCGAGGTGCAGAGCGGCGACCTTCTCGTCCAGGTGCTTGGGCAGCACGTAAACGTCGTTCTGGTACTGCTCACCCTTGGTGTAGAGCTCGATCTGCGCCAGCACCTGGTTGGTGAAGCTGCAGCTCATCACGAAGCTCGGGTGACCGGTGGCGCAGCCGAGGTTCACCAGGCGGCCCTTGGCGAGAATGATGATCTTCTTGCCATCCGGGAAGGTGACCAGGTCGGTGCCCGGCTTCACTTCCGCCCAGTCGTAGTTGTCGAGGGCGGCGATCTGGATCTCGCTGTCGAAGTGGCCGATGTTGCAGACAATCGACATCGGCTTCATCGCCTTCATGTGCTCGGCGGTGATGACGTCTTCGTTGCCAGTCGCGGTGACGAAGATGTCGCAGCGCTTCACCGCTTCTTCCATCGTCACGACTTCATAGCCTTCCATCGCGGCCTGGAGAGCGCAGATCGGATCGATCTCAGTCACCATGACGCGAGCGCCGCCATTGCGGAGACTGTCGGCAGAACCCTTTCCGACGTCACCGAAACCGGCGACGCAGGCGACCTTGCCGGCCAGCATCACGTCGGTCGCCCGACGGATCGCGTCCACCAGCGATTCCTTGCAACCGTAGAGGTTGTCGAACTTCGACTTGGTGACACTGTCGTTCACGTTGATCGCCGGAAACGGCAGCTTGCCCTGCTTGGCCAGGCTGTAGAGACGATGAACCCCAGTGGTTGTTTCCTCGGACACGCCGTGGATCGCCTGGACCGTCTTGGTCAGGTAGCCCGGCTTGGCCTTGAGGAAGGCCTTGAGCGCGCGGACGAACTCGATTTCTTCGGCGTTGGAAGGTTCGAACAGGTCCTCACCGGCTTCGACACGCGCGCCCCACAGCGCGAACATCGTGGCGTCGCCGCCGTCGTCGAGGATGATGTTGCAAGTGGTATCGTCACCCCATTCGAAGATCTTGCCGACGTAGTCCCAGTATTCGGCCAGGCTCTCGCCCTTGATCGCGAACACGGGAATGCCCCGCGCGGCGATGGCGGCGGCGGCGTGGTCCTGGGTGGAGAAGATGTTGCAAGTGGCCCAGCGTACTTCCGCCCCGAGAGCAACGAGCGTCTCGATCAGAACGGCGGTCTGGATCGTCATGTGCAGCGAGCCAGTGATGCGCGCGCCCTTGAGGGGCTGCGATGGGCCGTATTCCTCGCGCAGTGCCATCAGGCCCGGCATCTCGGTTTCGGCAATGGCAATCTCGGCCCGGCCGTAGTCGGCCTGCGAGATGTCCCGGACGATATAGTCTTTTTCTACGACGGCAGCGGTAGCCACGGTGCAACACTCCTGTGCTTTGGGGTGAAGGCGCAGCCGGGGCTCCATGCCGACGCCGGTATCGCGAACGCACATAGTCCGTCGCGCCGCGCATGGCAAACACGCCTTGGTCGATCCACCCGCTGAACGGGTAGAACGAAGAATTTTCGCCCGCGATGTCACATCCGCGTTGGCTGCCTCGTCAAGGCATCGTCCCTCAAAATGAAATGGATGTGATCATCATGACGATGCGCCTCAATCCCTACACCGCCGCGCCGGAACTCATAAAAGCCTGGCTCGATCATTCGAATCAGGTTGCCGAGAGCGGTCTCGAGAAGCCCTTGGTCGAGCTGGTAAAAATTCGGGCCTCGCAGATCAACGGCTGCGCCAATTGCCTCAATATGCATACGTTTGAAGCGCGTCAGGCTGGGGAGACCGAACAGCGGATCGCTCTGCTAAACGCATGGGAGGAAGCGCCCTGCTACAGTGACCGCGAACGCGCCGCGCTGGCCTGGACCGATCACCTCACACTGGTTGCCACCAAGCGCGCCCCCGCCCCCGTCTATGCCCGACTGGACGAGCTGTTCAGCAAGGAAGAACAAGTGAAACTCACGCTAATGATCAACGTGATCAACGGCTGGAACCGCCTCGCGGTTGCTTTCGAATTGTTCGATCCGGGGTTAGGCTGGAAGGCATGAACGAGACGGTCGCTCAGTTCGAAGCATTAAGGCCGCGGCTGCTCCGCGTTGCCTACCGCATGCTCGGGTCGATGGGCGATGCCGAAGACGTGGTGCAGGACGCGTGGCTACGCTGGCAGGCGGCAGATCGTGCCGTCGTGCGCACGCCAGAGGCGTACCTGCGCCGCGTGGTCACGCGGCTGTGTCTAGATCAGCTCAAATCGGCGCGGGCGCGGCGGGAGGACTACGTTGGAACCTGGCTGCCCGATCCGGTGGTGGAAGCGGAGGAAGAGGACGACGTGACACTTCCGCTCATGCTCGCCCTCGAACGGCTCTCCCCGCTGGAACGCGCGGCCTTCCTGCTTCACGATGTCTTCGGCGAGAGCTTCGAGCAGATCGCAGAGACGCTTGGACGTGATCCCGCCGCCTGCCGCCAACTCGCCCGCCGGGCCCGCGAGCATGTGAGAACGGAAAAGCCGCGCTTTCCTGTCGACCACGCCCACGGGATGGAAATGGCCGAGGCCTTCTTTGCCGCCTCGCGCGAAGGCGACACCGCGCGGCTCGGGACGATGCTGGCCAGCGACGTCGGTTTCTATTCGGACGGTGGCGGCAAGCGGCCAGCCGTGGCCAGAGTGATGCGAGGAGCCGATGAGGTGGCTCGGACTTACGCCGCACTCGCCCGGCTGACGCGCGGGCACAGGGGATCACTGATCCGCTATGCGTATGTGAACGGTCTTCCCGGATACATAACGCGCGAGGCGGACGGCGTGCTGCAGACCACCGCGCTCGTGATCGAAGAAGGCAAGGTCCGGGCAATCTACGTCATGCGCAACCCCGACAAGCTCCAGCATCTGGAAGGTGCACTTCATTAGGCGCTAATTCGTTCGCGGTTGCGCCCCGGGCGGCAGAACCTATGTACGCAGGCGCACTCACACAGGAGAACGGTTCAGATGACAATTTCCAAGGGCGACAAGCTGCCTGACGTGACACTGGTCAAGGCGACCGAGAACGGGCCGGAGAAGGTCCAGAGCGGCGAGTACTTCGCCGGCAAGAAGGTCGCCCTGTTCTCTGTGCCGGGCGCGTTCACACCGACTTGTTCGGTCAAGCACCTTCCCGGCTTCGTCGAGAAGGCCGCCGAACTGAAGGCCAAGGGCGTCGACGAGATCGTCGGCACCGCGGTGAACGATGCCTTCGTGCTCGGTGCATGGAACAAGGCCTCCGGTTCGTCGGACATCACCATGCTGGCGGACGGCAACGGCGATTTTGCCGAAGCGCTGGGCCTGACGATGGACGGCAGCGGCTTCGGCATGGGCAAGCGTAGCCAGCGCTATTCGATGATCGTCAACGATGGTGTGGTCGAAGAGCTGAACGTTGAAGCTCCGGGCGACTTCAAAGTCAGCAGCGCCGAGCACATGCTCGGACAGCTCTAAGTCAATGCAGGGGCGCTCTGCGGAGCGCCCCTCACCTTTCGTTCAGGCGTTTTGCACCCACTGCACGTCCGCGCCGAGCGACACGAAGTTGTCGATGAACCCAGGGTGCGCACGGCGGATCGGGTCTGCATCGAGAATGGTCGACTCACCCTTGATCGAAGATGCGACCATCAGCAGCGCGATAGCGACGCGGATGATGTACGGGCTCGTAACCGTCGCCGGCGCCAATTCATCTCCGCCGAAGGTGATCAGGCGATGTGGGTCGCACAGGAGCGTATGGGCGCCGAACAGCGAGAGTTCGGTGTGCCAGGTGAGCCCGCCCTCGTAGACCTTGTTCCAGAACATCACCGAACCTTGCGCCTTTACGCCAAGCGCAATGAAGATCGGCAAAAGGTCGGCCGGAATGTAGGGCCACGGCGCCGCCTCGACCTTCGTGATGAGGTGCGAGGTGAAGTTCTCCTCGACTACCAGCCGTTTCGGCGCCGCCAGTCGCGACCAGCCTCCTTCGTGCTTCACCTCAGCTCCGAACTTGCCGAACGTGCGGTCGATCAGGTCGAAGTGTTCCGGGTGATTGTTGCGCACCTGGATGTCACCACCGGTTACCGCCGCCAGTGCCAGGAACGTGGCGATCTCGTGAAAATCGTCGATGAAGGTGTAGTCAGCCCCGCCGAGCTTCGTCCCGCCCTCGACCGAAACCATCGACGTTCCCTTGCCGATGATCTTCGCGCCTAAGAGCTCGAGGAAGGTGCACATTTCCTGCACGTGAGGCTCGCAAGCAGCGTTGACGATCTGCGAGGTCCCCTGAACGGTAAGGGCGCTGAGGATGAAGTTCTCGGTCGTGGTTACGGAAGCATACTCGAGCCACATACGCGCGGCCTGTCCCTTGCCGGATGCGCGGAACACGATGTCGTGCCCGCTCTGGCTGACTTCGGCTCCGAACGCACGAAACACGGCGACGTGAGGATCGATCTCGCGCGCACCGAGGGTGCAGCCCTTGACCTCGTGCTCGAGGCGGGCCTCGCCCAGCCGGACGATCAGGCCAGGGATCATCATGATCGAGGCGCGCATGGCTTGCGGCAAGCGGGCATCCGTCCCCTTTGCCACCGTCGAGTGGTCGATCTCGAGGATCTTGACTGCCTTGTCCCAATTCACCTTGGAACCGAGCGTGCCAAAGAACTCCACGATCCGGGAAACGTCGGTGATCTCGGGAACATTGCGCAAGGTGATCGGCGCATCAGTGAGCAAGGTGGCGCACAATACCGGAAGCACGGCGTTCTTATTGGCCGACGGTTCGATACGGCCAGTAAGGGGCTTGCCGCCCCGCACGAGTAGAGCGGTCAAATCAGTATCCCATCAGCTTGAGGACTTCCTGGCGACTCTTGTCGTCGCGGCGGAAGATTCCCATCACCCGGCTTGTTACCATGTTCACCCCCGGTGTCCGCACCCCACGCGCGGTCATGCACGCATGGCTCGCCTCGATCACCACGGCCACGCCCTTGGGCTGCAGCTCATCCCAGATGCACTGCGCGACTTCGGCCGTCAGGCGTTCCTGGATTTGCAGGCGGCGCGCATAGGCGTGCAGCACCCGAGCCAGCTTCGAGATACCCACGACCCGGTCCGTAGGCAGGTAGGCGATGGCCGCCTTGCCTATGATCGGAGCCATATGATGCTCGCAATGGCTCTGGAACGGTATGTCCTTGAGCAGCACGATTTCATCGTACCCTCCGACTTCCTCGAACATGCGGGAAAGGTGGCTGGCCGGGTCTTCGGTGTAACCCTGGCAATATTCCTTCCACGCGCGCGCCACGCGCTTCGGCGTGTCGAGAAGGCCTTCGCGCTCGGGATCGTCCCCAGCCCAGCGAATCAGGGTGCGGACGGCTTCCTGCACGTCCTCCGGTACTGGCGGCTTGCCACGCGGATCGTCCTCATCGGGACCGTCCAAACTGCTCATTGGGGGCGGTACTTCCTCTTCACCCTGGTCATGCCACGGGCCAATAGTCCGCCCTTGCGCAAAAGGCCACGCCTTGGGCGGCGTATCTGGAACATGTCTGCCGGTTCCTCGGGATCGAGCACCTCATTCGCCGCCAGCTTCATCGGCAATTCCGGGAGAGGCTCTGGATGAAACGGTCGCAAGTGTCGGTCCGAATCCCTTCCAAGCCATGCGATCATTTCAGCCATCGAACCCGTTCGTTCGATCAACTCCGCCACCTTTTCAGCCGAGATACCGCAATGCTCGGCCAGCAGCGAATGCCGCAAATCGCGAATCACGTCACCGCAATGCCCATTGGCGGGACGCTCGCAGTCGATGAAGACATCGCATTCGCTATCGAGCCCCATGGAGCGATTGTTGAAGTTCGCCGATCCGACCCGCAGGATTCGGTCGTCCACGATCAGAACCTTGGCATGGACGTAGATTGGCGTTTCTCCTGAATAAGGCGTGTAGATATGAAAGCGGCCCTGCCGGTCGATCTCGCGAATGGCGGCCACGAGTTGCGCTCTTGCGGGATCCATCGCAGCCGCTTCGATCCACCCATGCGCGGTGACAGGCTGGACGATCACCACCTCCGGCGCATTGGCTTCTGCCATTCGCGCTATGATTGCCTCGGCAATGACGCGTGAGGCGAAATATTGGCTCTCGGCATAGATGAAGCGCTGGGCCCGGGCGATGTGCTGCTTGAACAGTTCTTCGATCTCGCGCACGCCCGGATCGCCGTCGTACTCCGGCCTCGTCCGCGCGATCCCTACCTCAACATTCTCGAAATGAGGATCGAGCCCGTCGGGCCAAGCGCTCTCATCTGCGGGCTTGGAGGGTGTGAGACGCTTTCCCCCAGCCCGTAGCCAACGGTTCAGGCCGAGTTCTTCAAGCTCCCCCGCGATGGGGCCCTCGAGCATCATCGTCATGTCGTGCCAGGGGGCGTAGGAAGCTCCATTGGGCGTCGTTCGCCGCGGATCCTGTTCAAGGTGTTCGCAGGTGTCCCAGCGCCCCACCGTCATGTCGATCCCACCGCACACGGCAAGGGCTTTGTCGACCACGACAATCTTTTGGTGATGGCTGCATCCAATCGGATGAATCGTGTCGAACTTGAAGTCGATCCTCCGATTCGGGAACCAGCGGATCAAGTCCAGCACCATCGATCCGCGCACCGCAAACTTGAGGGCGCCCACGCCCCACTTCAGGATCCGAACCTCCAAGCCTGGCCGGTGGCGGGTCAACCAAGGGATGAAGCCGCCCAACCGCGCCGGATAGTCGCGCTTCCAGGCTCTTTGCCACCAGCGCCTGCCATGGGTGAGGTGAACGCGGGTGTCCACGTCCCATCCGATGAGTAGAATCCGTTGCCGTGCTTTGAGCATCGCCTGCTGAGCGAGATCGAAATAGACCTCCGCATCGACGATGAGCCGCACGCGCGATGCCATCGCATAGCGCCACACGCCGGGCTCGATGGAACTGTCGTCGAATTCAGGATCGATCTTCCCGGCGTCCAAGGCCCCTCCGCTTGTGTCATCTCTAAGTTCCACGGCGGCAACAAGCGATAACGGTTCCCGGTTCCGGCTCGGGCAACAAGGTATCACCGCACCGCAGCTTCAAATCTTCCCGCCTCGCATCTTCGACCTGCTGGAATGACCTACCACCCAGGTTGGGTAATCTTAACTTTACCTCGTTAACCCTGAGGGAACTCAAGAAGTTACCAAGGCCCCCGCCCGAGTGCGCACGCTAAATCAGTACATCGACCGTGCGACCGATTCGCTTCTGGGTGCAAGGATGCAGGTTTCACCTGCCATCCGCACTCAACTCGAGGCGGGGCTGTTTGGTTCGGTACCCATTTTCCTCGGTGGAATATTCAACAGCATCGCTGTTGCAGGGATCGCCGTGTGGCGGCAGCCCACCACTCCGTTCTTCATCTGGTTGGCGGTCGAGATCGGCCTGGGCATTGTTCGCCTTCCTGTCCTGCTGGCAGGGCGTCGAGCGCTCAGGAATGGCAGAACTCCACCCAAGACCACGGCGGCCCTCCTTTCCTCTGCTTGGGCCGCCTCGATCGGCTTTGGGGCCTATTTCTCGCTGACGAATCACGACTGGGTCCTGTCCACCATTGTCTGCTTGTCCGCCGCGGCAATGGTCAGCGGTATCTGCTTGCGCAACTTCGGGACGCCGAGATTGGCCGCACTCATGGTGTTTCTCGCCCTCGCCCCGTCGACCATCGCGGGTTTGATCGCGTCGGAGCCGGGCATTGCGATCATTTCCGTCCAGCTACCGGTCTTCATCCTCACCATCTTCTCGGCTTCATTCGTCCTCCACAGGATGATGGTTTCGCAGATGACGGCGCTGAACGATCTCGAGAAGAGCGAGTTCTTCAATCGGATCATTCTTGAATCGAGCCCCGACTACACGCTCATCCTCAACGAGCAGCATGACATCATCTTCTGTAATCGTCCGAACTCCGCCCTACGCGACAGCGACGATCTGATCGGGATTGCCTGGCTTTCCTTGCTCCACCCGTCGGATCAAGCGCTCGGCGAAAAGGCTCTTGCAGCTGTGGTACGCGATGGGTCGGCCAATCTAACGACACGGCGCATCGATCCCGACGGCAGAATGCGCTGGTTCGACGTTATCGCCAGCCGCATCTCCGATGAGTCCGGTCGGATCTTGATCGTCGCGCGTGACATCACCCACCAGAAGCGCTCGGAGGAGCGCGCCTTGTGGATGGCAAGGCACGACCCGCTCACCGGTTTGCCAAACCGAGCAGTACTGCAGGATCAACTCGACGCGATTCTGGAGACAGACCAGCCGGCGGCGGCTTTGCTGATGCTCGACATCGACAACTTCAAGACAATCAATGACACGCTCGGCCATGACGCGGGGGACCGCATGCTCTCGACCTTCGCGGCGAGACTGCAGGCGGCTCTGGGCGAGGACGAACTCGTCGTTCGCCTCGGCGGGGACGAGTTTGCCATTCTGATCTCGGCACGGTCGGACGCCGATGTCTGGAGCGCGGGCGCGCGAATCTACTCGGGGCTTTGCGAGCCTTTCGAATATCAGGGAAGACTGCTCGCTTGCGGCGCAAGCATCGGAGCCAGCCGTTTGGGGTTGGATGGCGGGAATCGCTCCGAAATCATGAAGGCCGCCGACATTGCCCTTTACGCCGCGAAAACCGCCGGACGTGGTCAGCTCAAACTTTTTGAGTCCTCCATGAAGGCGGAGGTGGAAGGTCGAGAGACGATGGTGGCTGCCGCGCTCACGGCGCTGAAGCGCGACCGTGTGATGCCTTTTTTCCAGCCGAAGATCTCGCTTGGCACCTCAAGGATAGTTGGCTTCGAGGCACTGCTACGCTGCACTGGGGTCGATAATCAGGTCCTGGGCGCCGAGGACATCAAGGCAGCCTTCGACGATCCAGCGCTATGCGCCGTCCTGAGCGAGCGTATGATCGAACGCACGCTGGCACAGATCGAAAGCTGGTTGGCGGCCGAAGTGCCCTTCGGCCACGTCGCCATAAACCTTACGGCCGCCGATTTCCGCCGGGAGGGGTTCGTCGAGAGCCTGCTGACCCGAATGAAGCGCAAGCGAATTCCGCCTTCTTGTCTCCAGATTGAGGTGACCGAGACCGTCTTCCTTGGGCGTGGAGCCGGATACGTGGAGGCCGCGCTCAGATCATTGAGCGAAAGTGGCATTTTGATCGCGCTGGACGACTTCGGAACTGGCTATGCGTCGCTCTCACACCTCAGTCAGTTTCCGATCGACTTGCTGAAGATCGACCGCACGTTTGTCCAACAGCTAGGGCAAAGTCCGGAAGCAGGGGCGATTTCCGCCGCAGTCATCAATCTGGGCCACTGTCTGGGAATGCAGATCGTCGCCGAGGGCGTTGAGACCTTGGCGCAGGAGTCTGCCCTGATCGCCCTTGGTTGTGACGTCTGCCAGGGCTTCCTTTATTCAAAGGCCATGCCCGCCGAGGCCGTGCCAATGGTGCTGCTGGGCCAGGACGTCACGCCGCTGCGAGTCCACCGGGCCTGACGGCATCTGCGCTGTTCGTAGCTTCCACACCGGGTTTGCGCGCCATCAGCGCTTTTCCGCTTTGTGCGAAGGGTTCGCCATTCCCGGGCGCCATGAGCGCGTTCAAGACGGATACGTAGCGACATCGCGCCCGACAAAATGCCGCGCGGCCTCAGGTCTGTGACGACGTTTGAGAATTGGCGCGCCCGAAAGGATTCGAACCTCTGACCCCCAGATTCGTAGTCTGGTGCTCTATCCAGCTGAGCTACGGGCGCGCTTGGAGGGCGCCACATAGGGAGGCCTTTCTGGCTTGGCAATAGCTATGATCGGACTTCGGGACACAATCCTTCAAGTAGTGCGCGATCCATCGGGGGCATGGCCAGTTCAGCGGCCTGCGCGGGGCTGAACCAACCCCACGCCTGACCCTCGCGGCCTACTGGATCGCCCTCCCACACGGGGCAATTGTAAAGGAACAGGACAATTCCAGGGCGAACGGATTCGGCTGCCTCCTCCGCAAAGCCCGCCGGTTTCATGCCTTCCAGATCAAGCTGAATCCCGAGCTCCTCGTAGACCTCACGACGAACCGCAAATCGCGGAGTTTCGCCATTTTCCACCTTCCCCCCGGGGAACTCCCAGAGGCCCCCATGACGTTTGTGGGACAAGGCCTGCTGCAACAGCAATCCGCCCGATTCATCGCGGATAGCCGCCGCCACCACGGGCATGAATGTCGGACAATTTTCCACGTTAACCAATCCAATCCATCATTTGTTAGGACAGCGGCGCGATAACGCCGTTCGATCAGACCGATGTCGTGGGGTAACTATCGATGTTCAGGGGCGAACTATACTGCAGAGTATTGCGGGACAACCGCGGCGCAACTGCCATCGAATATGGCCTGATCGTCGCATTGATTGTCATTGCCATCATGGTTTCGCTTAGCTCTCTTTCCGACAGCGGCAACGGCCTTTGGGCCGTCGTCAAGGACAAGGTGGTGTTCGCAACAACCTAGATCTTAGGCTTTTGTCAACGAATGCGAAGTAATGCTGAGACACTTGATCTCTACCTTGGGTCGAAATGGGTAAGGTCAAGTTGGGTACCGAAGACCTAACTTAGGAGACGATCATGAAGTTCTTCAACAAGCTGCTCCGTGACGAGCAGGGCGCCACCGCCATCGAATACGGCCTCATCGCTGCTCTGATCGCGGTTGCCGCGATGGCCGCCATGGGCACCATCGGCACTCAGCTGAACAGCACCTTCACCAAGGTTGGCGGTCAGCTCGAGAACGCGAACAAGTAATCGCAAAAGTCGAGCTTCGGCTCGCGAGATTAAGGCGGCAGGGCGACCTGCCGCCTTTTTCTATTGTCGCCGGTCTTTAGCTCAGCTGCCGCGGACGACGATCTTGTACTTCTCACCCGGCACGACCTGCGCATTGGCTGACAGGCCGTTCAGCACGCGGAAGCGATCCATCTGGGCATCGGAATAGGCCATTCGATTAGCAAGCGACTGAACCGTATCACCGCTGCGCGCGGTGACGACATCGATCCGCCTCGGAATCACTTGCGCCGCTTCTTGCGCCGAAATGCGACGCATCGAATTGTACATCGGGTTGAACACGGCCGCTTGTCCGGCCGGAGCAATCGAGGCGAAATGGTAGGCCTGATTGTTTGCGAACTGATAGGCCACGACGGTCACGTCCACCGCACCCTGGCTGGAATTCACTCGCGATGTTCCGATAAGTGTCTCGAGACCGTTTATGCGGGTCCGCTGCAAATTTTGAGGTGCGAGTTGATTTCGCCCCCCGATCGTCTGGAACGCCTGTCTGACATAGTTCTCGAGATTTCCGTCAAACGCTGCCGTCGTCAGTTGAGCCTGACCACTCTGGCCGTTCACCGAAACCTCAGTCGATCCATTGACCATGTAATAGCCCTGCGGAACGGTGAAGGTCAGCCTTAGGTCCGGATGGATGAAAGTATTTCCCTCAACAACGCCCTGATGGGGATCGTCTCCGTAAATCACGCCATCGATGCGGGTCAAAAACGTGTCCCGATTGGTCACGCCCGTGAGGTTGCCCGCCAAGCTATTGGCCCCCTGGGCTCGGCTTGCCGGATCAGGGTGACTAGAGGCCCATTCGGGAAGGGTTGCATCGCGTCCTGCGAGGCGCGCATCGAGCGCTTCCTGAGCCGCAAGGCTTTGCAGCACCGTCGCCATAGCGTGCGGATCGTATCCAGCGTTGCGCAGATATTGCACACCGAGGCGGTCGGCCTCGGTTTCCTGCTTGCGCGAATATTTAAGCGTCAGCAGTTGCGGCGCGGTCGAGAACACCTGCTGACCAAGTTGACCGAGCGCGTTATTCCCAAGCAGAACGCCCGACAGGATCGAACCGAGCGCTCCAAGCACGCTATTCCGCGTAGCGGCGTTCTGGCGCTGTTTCGAATGGCGAGCGGCAACATGGCCAACCTCATGGCCGAGCACGCCGGCCAATTCCGCTTCGTTGTTCATCAAGGCAACGAGCTGGCGGGTGACGTAAACGTAACCGCCTGGAATGGCGAAGGCGTTGTTGACCGAGCTGTTGAGCAAAGTGACGTTGAACGCCGACGCCGAGTTCGACAGGCCGGATTGGACCGCGATGTTTTGACCCACTTGCTTGATGTAGTCAGCTTGAGGCCCGGTCATCTCTCCGCCGAATTCACGTAGGAGTTCCGGGTGATACTCGGCGCCTTGCTGGGCTTCGGCCGGAGTAATGGCGCTGCCGGCGCGCTGCGCTACAACTGGGGTGGCGCAGATTGAAATAGCGGCCGCACCGGCTAGCGCAGCGCGCCTGAAGCCAGGTTTGAATTTCACGATTATCGGGCTCCTTATTGGGGCAGTGTGCAGCTTATGCCGCGCATTCACGCCACACGAACCCGCTCAAAAAGGCAATGTTCCCGTTTTGCCTCACCAAAAATCGGGACTAACCCTCGGCGCCCATCGTAAGGAAACGTTCCTCGCGAAGACGGAGCAACTCCTGCGGCGTCTTCTGCGACAGGGCATCCAACTCTTCGGAAATCGCGCCACCAAGAGCCACGGCCGCGGCCTGTGGATCGCGATGAGCACCACCGGTTGGCTCTGGTACGATTCGATCGATAACGCCGAGTTGCACGAGGTCCTGTGCGGTCATCTTCATGGCTTCAGCCGCCTGCGGGGCTTTTTCCGCGGTGCGCCAAAGGATTGAAGCACACCCTTCCGGAGAGATCACCGAATAGACCGCATGCTCGAACATTAGTACCCGTTCCGCGCTAGCCAACGCAACGGCGCCGCCGGATCCCCCCTCGCCCACGATCGCCGAAACCATCGGCACCCTGAGCGCGAGGCAGGCTTCGGTCGAGCGAGCGATCGCTTCCGCCTGCCCCCGCTCTTCAGCCTCGACGCCCGGGAATGCGCCGGAAGTATCCACGAGCGTCACGACGGGCAAACCGAAGCGGCCGGCCATCTCCATCAAGCGGATCGCCTTGCGGTAACCCTCAGGCTTTCCCATACCGAAATTATGACGCAGCCGGCTTTCGGTGTCGTTGCCCTTCTCGTGCCCGATCAGCATGACCTTGCGTCCGTTGAGCCTGGCAAGCCCACCCATGATCGCCTGATCGTCTCCGAAATATCGATCGCCGCCAAGCGGGACGAATTCCTCGAAGGCCATCGCGACATAGTCACGAAAATGCGGCCGGGACGGATGTCGCGCAACCTGGGTCTTCTGCCATGGCGTCAGCGCGGCGTACGTTGTCGTGAGCAAGTCGGCACTCTTGCGCTCCAGCTTTGCGAGCTCACTGGACAAATCCACGTCGCCCCCTTCGGACGCGGCGCGCAGTTCAGCGATGCGAGCTTCCAGCTCAGCAACCGGCTTTTCGAAGTCGAGGTAAGAAATCATTTGGACGCGCTAACCGTCCGGCTCGCCGCTCGCAAGAGGATGGCGTTGATTGACCAACGCAACCAGTCGGGCGGCATCGACGTGCGTGTAGATTTGAGTTGTCGCGATATCGGCATGTCCGAGCAGCATCTGCAGCACCCTGAGGTCAGCACCACCTTCGAGCAAATGCGTGGCGAAAGCATGGCGTAACACATGCGGGCTGACTTTCGCGGGATCTATCCCGGTCCTGATCGCCAGGTCCTTGACGAGCTGGAACAGCCGTATCCTGGTCAGATGCTTGCCGCGGGACGGAAAGAGATATCCACCGCCCTGAGGACGCACAGCCAGCCAGCGGGAAAGCGCCTGTCTAGCCCGTGCTGAAACCGGAACCATTCTTTGTTGCGAGCCTTTGCCTGTGACTGTCAGCAACGGCGCATCACGCGGTACGGCGGATAAGGGCAGCGACACCAGCTCGGTCGCCCTCAACCCGGATCCATAAAGCAGCTCGAGAAGCGCAAGCAGGCGTACCGCGTCAGGGCGATCACTCCCTGCTTCCTGTTCGACCCGAGCGAACAGGGCTTCCACCTCGCCATGGGACAATATCTTGGGGAGCGGGCGTCGCGCCGCCGGCCGCGGCAGCGCCGGTGAGGGATCGTCCTCGCGTTCCCCTTCGTCCAACAAGAAGCCGTAGAACTGGCGTAAGGCCGACGCTTTTCTGGAGACCGTCGAGGGAGCAAGGTCAGCCCACGCTTGCCCTAGTCCGTTGAGCGCGGCACGATCAGCGGACGCTAGATCGCCGACAATCTCTTGAGCGCCTTCCAGATCTCGGCGGTAGGCAGCGAGCGTGTTGGCCGCAGCACCCCGTTCGGCCGCCAGCATGGCAAGGAAAGCGTCTATCGCTCCGACGATGGCCTCATCCCCGCGCCACGGCTTCGGCTGCAATCATGCGAGCCTCCGCGTTGAGGCCCGCCTGATCGAGCGCGCGCACGATGTGATAGAGGTGACGGGCGGTCATTTTGTCCCATCCCGAACCCTGCATCCCCAGTCCCGCCAGCAGCGCGACGAGCGTCTGATTGCGAAGTTCGCCCGCGCGATCGATCTTGCGGCTCCAGGGACTTTCGCGGTTGAGATTGACGCCAAGATCGTTGCCGAGGCTTACGGCGGTCGAGAAGTCGAGCCGTCCGAGCCCGGCGAGACCCGCCACAAGGAACCGCGATTTGCGCTGATTCTCGCTAGAATCGTCGTCGATGAATTGACTGACGGCACCCCGTCCCACCTGCCCGGTACCACCGGGCTGACCGACCGCCAGCAGGGCCCAGCCTTCGCTACCCTCTGCCACGGCCGAACCCCAGCGCATGGCATTCCTGTCGAGACCGGCGGCGAGCATCGAGCCGATGATTCGGGGGGCATCGTCCACCAACGGCTCGGAAACCGGAAGCCGAGCCGCTGCGTAGGCGGTGAGCACCCAGCGCCCATAGCTGGTTCCATCACCCCAAAGCTGCTGCATGGCCGCGAGGCGATCCGCAGGGTCACTCGCCACGTAAGCCTCGCGCAATGTGCTGGCGCGAGTACGAGCCTCGCCCTCGAGTTGCTCACTCCACAATTGCGAATAAAGATCGACCATGGCCGCGGACGACAGGATCCCGCGTTCCCCTGCCACATCCATCACCGCCACGCGTTCGGGCAGCGGCACGGCAGGGATCAGGACATCTGAGATATCGTACGTAGGCCCCGCCCCGTTCCTGAGGCCAGCCGGCAGCTCCACCCCAAGCTGACGCGACAGACCGAAACGCCACGGGGTCAATTCATCGACATTGTTCCATTCGATGTTGACGGCCCGCCGCCCTTCGCCCGCGGCACCAGCGAAGCGCTGTGCCAACAGCGCATCGATGCGCGGCGCCTCCCCGTAATAGAGCATGCGCTGCAGATCACGCTCGGCCTGCCGAGCTTCTCCGGCGTAGGCGGCACAGATCGCCCGCGCCATATCCCACTCGGCGTCTTCGATCAGCGTGCCTTTCAGTCGAGCGACCGGGCATATGCCCAAGAGGTCGCCCGTCGCGAGATAGGCGTCGAACGCCGCGCTCGCGAGTGCAGCGTTATAGTTGGACGAATCGACATCCTGGACAAGAGCCCGAGCCGCCAGCCCTTCCCCTATTCGATTGAGTAACGAGGCCCTCAAAGCGATAAATGAAGCCGGATCCATGCCCTGAGGTGCGTCGAGCCGGCTCGCCAAGGCGCGCCGCAACAGAATGTGGCCCCAACGGGAAACTAGCGGACCTCGCGTCGCCTGAAGTGCGGCCTGGACCAGCGCGGGTGGCTGAGCGGCCAGAGAAGTACTGTCGAAGCCGCCTTCGTCCTGGCCGATCACGCCGACTTCGCGCAGGGCGCGCCGCGCCGCGGGCGGAATATCGAACTTGGGCTTGAGTCCGAGAAGCTCGTCGATCTGATCGGGATCCATCGCCTCGAGCTCGGCAAGCGAGGGGAAATTCGCCGGGAGCGGGATGTCTGGAAGAGCGATGGCACCGGGGTCGGTAATTCCCGGAAGAGGCTGGATAACCGGCTCGGACACGGGAGGCGCCGCGGGCGCGTTCTGCGCAGGAGCAGGCGACGGAGTGGGTGCGGGCCGCGGCGCGGGCGTTGGCGCCGGATTGTCGAAACTGGGCGGAAGCAGCGATTCGGGCGCGGCAAGGGCCAGCGTTGAACATAGCGCCAGAGCAGCGCCCGCTAGCAGGACAGCGCGCCTCATTTCACTCCTTCCGGCAGCTCAATCGGCTGCTCGATCATCCGTTGAGGCTCTCGCCCGCCATCATACCAGGCAACCGCGAGGAAGAGCACTAACAGCGCCAGCAACCCCAGCCAAATCTTCTTGACGCGCATCGCGACCAAAAACCGAACCTTCCGTAAACTTGCACGGGCGGTTAGCCCATCTATAGCGCATGCGGCAATGACCATCGAAACGCCAAGCCTTACCGATACCGAGATCAAGATTCTCGCCGCCCGTGTCGATCGCCCACTCGTGCTCGTGGGTATGATGGCCGTGGGCAAGTCAACAGTCGGCCGCAAGATTGCGCAGCTTCTCGATCTTCCTTTCGCGGACGCCGACGATGAAATCGAGCAGGCGGCGCAGATGAGCGTCTCCGAAATCTTCGAAAAGTTTGGCGAAGAGCATTTTCGGGACGGGGAGCGGAGAGTGATCGCGCGCCTGCTCGAACGTGGCCCGTCCGTGCTCGCGACCGGCGGTGGCGCATTCGTGCAGCCGGATACTCGGGCCCTTATCCTCGATCGGGGAATCGCCATCTGGTTGGATAGCGAAGTCGATACCCTGATCGAACGTGTCGGTCGGAAGGACAACCGTCCGTTGCTGCGAGGCGGCGATCGCAGGGAAATTCTCGCCCGCCTCAAGGTGGAGCGCGAACCCTCCTATGCGCAAGCACCAATCAAGATAATGAGCGACGCCGGACCGCATGGCGAGACGGTCAATCGTATCCTGTGGGGAATATCCGAATGGCTGTAATTCCGGTCGAGCTTGCTGGCCGCTCCTACGAAGTTCGCGTCGGCGGGAACCTGCTTGCCGACATCGTCGCGCAGTGCGGCAAGCTATTGCGCAAGAGTCGCGTCCCAATCGTGACGGACTCGAACGTGGCGGCGCACTGGCGCGATACCGTCGATGGCTCGCTGCACGCAGGCGGGTTCGAGCCGCGCTGGCTCGTGCTTTCCCCTGGGGAAAGCGCGAAGAGCTGGGCCGGGCTCGAGCAAGTGATGGACTGGCTGCTGGCCGAGGAAGTTGAACGCGGTGACCACGTCCTCGCGCTCGGCGGCGGCGTGATCGGCGATCTGACAGGTTTCGCAGCGGCCATCCTCAAGAGAGGCTGCGGCTTCATCCAGTTACCGACGACGCTGCTGGCTCAGGTCGATTCGAGCGTCGGCGGCAAAACGGCGATCAACACCGCAGCCGGCAAGAACCTGGTTGGCGCGTTCCATCAGCCGAGCCTGGTGCTGGCAGACCTCGGCGCACTCACCACGCTCCCGGTTCGCGAAATGCGCGCCGGGTATGCAGAGGTGATCAAGTACGGCATCCTGGGCGACCGGGCCTTCTTCGACTGGTGCGAGGCAAACGGCGCCGATGTCGTCGGTGGCGTGGTGACCGCACAAGACTATGCCGTCACCGAAAGCGTGAAAGCCAAGGCCCGCATTGTGGCGGAAGACGAGCGCGAAACCACGGGCATGCGCGCGCTGCTCAACCTCGGGCACACGTTCGGCCATGCACTCGAAGCTCAGACCGGTTTTTCCGAACGCCTGTTGCATGGCGAAGGCGTGGCACTGGGGATGGTGCTCGCCGCACGCTATTCAGCGCGGCAGGGCTACATCTCTCACAGCGACGCCGAGCGCGTAGCGGGGGCCATTGGCGCCTCGGGCCTACCCACCGAAATTGCCCCGCTCGGTCTCAATTGTGATGGACGCGCGCTGGTCGCCCATATGCTGCACGACAAGAAAATGGACGCCGGCACCCTGCCCTTCGTGTTGCTGCGCGCAATCGGCGAAGCCTTTCTCGATCGGCAGGTCTCGCTCGACGACGTGGGGGAATTTCTCGACGGGCAATTGCAGCGGCGTTGAAGCGGGCCTAGCCAGTTGCATTCGTAACCGGTCGGGGAGAGTCGATGACCACAGCCGAAGCCACGCCAGACCTCGACATCGAGACCCGGCACGACCGCGCGTTTCTTGGACATCCGAAGGGTCTGGGCTACCTCGCCTTCACGGAGGCGTGGGAGCGGTTCTCCTATTACGGCATGCAGACCTTGCTGGTGCTGTACATGGTCAACTTCCTGCTCAAGCCGGGGCAGATCGAATATGTCGCCGGCATCGAGCAATTGCGTGCGCTGTACGGCGGGCTCGAGGGGCAGGCTTTCGCCTCGGCGATCTTCGGCACTTACGCGGCAAGCGTCTACCTGACGCCGATTTTCGGCGGATGGCTGGCGGACCGGGTACTGGGCAAGCGGCGCACCGTATTGCTCGGTGCGGTGACCATGGCGCTGGGCCACTTCCTGATGGCTTTCAATGTCACCTTCCTGTTCGCGCTGCTGTGCCTGATCATCGGTTCTGGCATGTTCAAGGGCAACATCGCCAGCCAGGTCGGCGCGCTTTACAAACCCGATGACCTACGTCGGGCGGACGCGTTCCAGATCTTCTACCTTGGCATCAACGCTGGCGTTATCGCTTCGCCATTGATCGTTGGGACGCTAGGCGAGACCGTCGGCTGGCATTGGGGTTTCGGCGCCGCGGGCGTGGGCATGCTGATCGGCCTCGTCATTTACATCTCCGGGCAGAAATACTTGCCCAAAGAGCACTTCGATGTGCCCGATAAATCGGCCGAACCGCGCGAGCCCATGACCGGTGCGGACTGGCTGGCGACGCTGGCGCTGATCCTCCTGATCCCGGTGATGGCGATCGCCATCGTGCCCAACAACCAGATCTTCAACGCCTACCTCGTGTGGGCCGACCGCGATTTCGACCTCGTGTTTTTCGGCACCAAGCTGCCGACCAGTTGGCTGGTCTCGCTCGACGCTGTGGTCTCGGTCAGCTTCCTCGCCATCGTCGCCCTGTTCTGGCGGTGGTACGGCAAGCGGCGCCCAGAGCCGGACGAGCTTTCCAAGCTGATTATCGGCTCGGCCTTTTCGGTCCTTGGCATGTTCTGCCTCTACCTTGCGGCCGAGACCACTCCGGCGGGCAGCAAGATCGGGCTGTTCTGGCCCGTCATGTTCCACGTCCTGAATTCGATTGGCTTTGCCCATATGCTGCCGGTCAGCCTCGCGCTCTTCGCGCGATTGGCGCCCAAGCAGATCAACGCCACCGTGATCGGGCTGTACTACCTCGCCTTCTTTGGCGCGAACTCGCTGGTCGGATGGGTCGGCGGCTGGTTCGAGACCATGCCGACTACGCAGTTCTGGATCATCCACATGGGCTTTGCGGCCACCGCGGGTCTGGTGTTCGTCCTGTTCAAGCTCCTGCTTGCACCCCGCCTGATGCACTCTGCCCAACCGGAAGACGTGGCTTTGGCGTGAGCGTCAGTAGCGGTACACCCTTCTGGCCTTGCTCGAAAAGTGTCAACTTGGGCGCGACGCCGGACATTTAAACTGCGACCGACAAGGAAGCATCCACAGCCGGAACCCTGCAGCATCATTGGGCCTGTAGGAAAGCGGATTCTTGTTGAATATCAAAACGTAGCGAGGATCCGGAAAACAATTATCACTGCCCCTGAGCCGGAGGGTCAGGGAAGAACCGGCTCCAGATCGACCCTCGCAAAGTCCGGAAACAGGGCATCGAACAACAGCGAGCGGTGGCACTCGGCCGCATCGCGCTCATAGCAAAGCAGCGCGACCTGCTTCTCTTCCGCCAATGTCCTGAGCTCCGCCATCTGGGCCATGGCTTCGGGCAGTTCCAATTGTCCGGCATAAACCCGTGCCAATTCGGCATGGTCGTGCCTGCGCGCCGCCGCGCGACCCTCTGCCGGCGTGCCGAGTTGCTTGAAATGCCTGTAGCCGATCCCCGCCTCTTCGGCGGCCGCCTTGAGGGAGCTCTTGGAGAACCCCGGCCTCCGCGACAGCGGGAGGTAGCGGATATCCGCCAGCACCTCGACCCCGGCCTCCTTCAGCGTCGCGACCACCGCGGCCTGGGTCACTTGTTCGTAGCCGATGGTGAAGATCGTGGGCATCGCGCTAACCGGTCCGCAGCCCGTTGAAGTCGACGCCCCACATGCCCAGCACGATCAGCATCATCGCGATCCAGAACCACTGCGTGACGACGAAGGCCCAGAAGGTCACCGGCTTTTCCGAGCGCCGCACCACCATGCCCATCTTCTCCACTCTGCCCGTGCGAAGGGTCTCACGCGTGGCCCAGAAGAGAATCGCGATGAGGATCGCAGGGATGAGGGGGAAGTACCAGTTCACAGCGGCAGATTATCGTGCTTCTTCCATGGGTTCTCGAGCTGCTTGTTGCGCAGCTTTCTCAGCCCCAACGCAATCCGTTTCCGTGTCGAATGCGGATAGATCACCTCGTCGATATACCCGCGTGACGCGGCCACGAACGGGTTGGCGAACCGGTCCTCGTATTCCTTGGTCTTCTCCGCGATCCCTTCCCCCGAAAGCCCGCGGAAGATGATTTCGACGGCGCCTTTTGCCCCCATCACCGCAATCTCTGCCGTGGGCCAGGCATAGTTCAAATCCCCGCGCAGATGCTTGGATGCCATGACGTCATAGGCGCCGCCGTAGGCCTTTCGGGTAATGACGGTGATCTTGGGCACGGTCGCCTCGGCAAAGGCGAACAGCAGCTTGGCGCCATGCTTGATGATGCCGTTATGCTCTTGGGCTGTACCTGGGAGGAAGCCCGGCACATCGACAAACGTCAGGATCGGGATGCCGAACGCGTCGCAGAAGCGCACGAACCGCGCGGCCTTTTTCGAGGCGTTGATATCGAGCACACCTGCAAGCACCATCGGCTGGTTCGCGACCACTCCCACCGTGCGCCCTTCCACCCGACCGAATCCGCAGATGATGTTGGCGCCATGGGCGGGCTGGATTTCGACGAACTCCCCGTCGTCGAGCACCTTCCGCACCAGCTCGTGCATGTCGTAGGGCTGGTTGGCGCTGGCGGGGATCAGAGTGTCGAGGCTGTCCTCCTCCCGATCCCAGGGATCCTCGGTGGGCAAGACCGGAACCCCGCTGCGATTGTTTTCCGGCAGGAACGAGATGAACTCGCGCGCCGCCATCAGCGCCTCGATGTCGTTATCAAGCGCCAGGTCCGCGACGCCGGTGCGCGTCGTATGCGTAACCGCCCCGCCCAGCTCCTCCTGAGTCACGACCTCGTTGGTGACCGTCTTCACGACATCGGGGCCGGTGACGAACATGTAGCTGGTGTCCTTCACCATGAAGATGAAGTCGGTCATCGCCGGCGAATAGACCGCACCGCCCGCGCAGGGTCCCATGATGAGAGAAAGTTGCGGGATGACCCCGCTCGCAAGCACGTTGCGCTGGAACACCTCGGCATAGCCGGCCAGACTGGCGATCCCTTCCTGGATTCTCGCGCCACCGCTGTCGTTGAGGCCAATCACGGGCGCGCCGACCTTCATCGCCATATCCATGACCTTGCAGATCTTCTCCGCGTGGCGTTCGCTGAGTGAGCCGCCAAACACGGTAAAGTCCTGACTGAATACGAAAACCAACCGTCCGTTGATCGTGCCACTGCCGGTGACCACACCGTCGCCCGGAACGCGCTGTGCCTCCATCCCGAAGTCGGTGCAGTTGTGTTCGACGTACATGTCGAGTTCTTCGAAGCTGTCGGCATCGAGCAGCACCTCGACCCGTTCACGCGCGGTCAGCTTGCCCTTGGCATGCTGCGCCGCCATTCGCTTTTCGCCGCCGCCCAGCAAGGCGGCGGCGCGGCGACGTTCGAGTTCGGGAATGTTGGCGGACAATACGCTCTCCCTGCTGCCCTGGTGCAGGGGTAGAGCCGCGCACCGGACTTGCCAAGTTCCTCCCTGTGACTGCGCGGTAGTCATAGGAGGTGTCAGACGCCGAAGGCGGCTGACAGAGGGGCTTGTGGCACCGCTTGCCCCTTCCCCACGCTTCGCGCGGTCCCCGCCCATCGCTTCGCGACGGGGAGGATTTGGCATTTACCGCATCAGCACCAGTTCTTCGGCCATGGTCGGGTGGATCGCCACGGTCGCATCGAAATCAGCCTTGCTGAGGCCCGCCTTCACGGCGACCGCCGCGCCCTGCAGGATTTCAGGAGCGTCGGGTCCGAGCAGGTGGATACCGACGACCTTGTCGGCATCGTCGCAGACCATCTTGTAGAGGCTCCGCTCGTTACGGCCGGCGAGGACATTCTTCATCGAGCGGAAGTCGGAGGTGTAGACCTTGACCGAGCCGAGCTTATTGCGCGCCTCGCTCTCGGTCATGCCGACGCCGCACATCGGCGGATGGCTGAAAACGGCGCTCGGCACGCAGGAATGATCGACCGCGGTCGGCTTGTTCCCGAACACGGTGTCGGCGAAAGCATGGCCCTCTCGGATCGCCACGGGCGTCAACTGCACGCGGTCGGTCACGTCGCCGACGGCGTAGATGCTGTCTATGTTGGTCTTGCTGAAGCGATCGACCTTGATCTCGCCCTTTTCGCCCAGTTCGACACCGATCTCGGCGAGCCCGAGCCCTTCGGTGTTGGGCAAGCGACCGGTCGCATACATTACCGCATCGACTTCTAGCGGATCGTGGTTGGTCATCGAGACCTTGAGCGCGCCGCTCTCCAGCTTCTCGATCCCGCGGAACTCGGCATTGAAGCGGAAGTCGATGCCCTTGGTGAGCGAGATCTGCAGCAGGCGGTCGCGCAATTGCTCGTCATAGCCGCGCAGCAGCTTGTCGCTGCGGTTGATGATGGTCACGTGCGTCCCGAACTC
This sequence comes from Croceibacterium selenioxidans, assembly GCF_018599195.1. Taxonomy (GTDB): domain Bacteria; phylum Pseudomonadota; class Alphaproteobacteria; order Sphingomonadales; family Sphingomonadaceae; genus Croceibacterium_A; species Croceibacterium_A selenioxidans. Next base: position 1,363,397 of record NZ_JAHFVK010000001.1, read on the forward strand.
GTTGAAGATGCCGGCGAACTCGTTGGCGATGTAGCCGCCGCCGGCGATCAGGATGCGCCTGGGCAACTCGTCGAGATGAAACGCTTCGTTGGAGGTGATGCCGTGCTCATGGCCGGGGCAACTCGGGACATGCGGTCGGGCGCCGACCGCGATGAGGATGTATCTCGCGGTGAGCTTGGTTCCGTCGCCCAGAGTCACTTCGTTCGGCCCGGTAACGGTGGCGCGCTGGGGGATGATCTCGACTTTGTTGTTCTCGAGCGTCTGGGTGTAGAGCCCGTTGAGCCGATCGACGTCCTTGAGCACGTTGTCGCGCAGGACTTTCCAGTCGAAGGTGCAGTTGTCGACGGTCCAGCCGAAATTCTTCGCGTCCTGCAGGTCTTCAGCGAAATGAGCGCCGTACACCAGCATCTTCTTGGGCACGCAGCCGCGGATCACGCAGGTGCCGCCAACGCGATATTCCTCCGCCACGGCGACTTTGGCGCCATAACTGGCCGCGATGCGGCTGGCCCTTACGCCGCCCGAACCGGCGCCGATGGTGATGAGATCGTAATCGTAGTCGGCCATGAATAGCTCCCGCTCTGCGCGGCGCGATATGGCCGTGCAGAGCGGGTTTGCCAACTACGGCGCAGGAGAATTAGGCCTGGACGGCTCGCTGGCCGCCGGGACGGCTACCGCGATTGCGGCGCCGGTGGTGACCGTTGCCGCCATTGCCGCCGTTACCGCCGGGCTTACCGCCCGGTCGGCCCTGGCCTCCGCCGTGACCCTGGCGACGCTCACCCTGGGCACCACCGTTATGCTCGCGACGTTCGCCCTGACCCCCACCGTGTGCCGGACGACGTTCGCCCTGACCACCGCCGTGGGCGGGACGACGTTCGCCCTGGCCGCCACCATGAGCGGGACGGCGTTCTCCTTGTCCGTTGGACTGGCCCTGACGGCGCTCGCCCTGCTGACCGCGGGGCTCGACGCGGACCTCTCCCCGCGCGTCGCGCTGAGCTTCCGTGCGAGTGTCGCGGCGCGGCGGCTGGCCGCGGCCTGGCTGACGACGCGGACCGCGGACCGGCTCGGCGTGCTTGGCCACGATCGCGACTTCGTCACGCAGACCTTCCGGCAGCGGCACCTGATCGAGGGTGACCTTGGTCAGGCGCTGGATGTCGCGCAGGTAATCGCGCTCGTCGTTGGCGCAGAAGCTGATAGCCACGCCTTCACGCCCGGCACGCGCGGTGCGGCCGATGCGGTGGACGTACTGTTCGGCAACGTTGGGCAGCTCGAAGTTGACCACGTGGCTGACACCGGAGATGTCGATGCCGCGCGCGGCGATATCGGTCGCCACGAGCACCTTGACGCTGCCCTGCTTGAATTCGTCGAGCGCGCGTTCGCGCTGGGGCTGGCTCTTGTTGCCGTGGATCGCGTTGGCGCGAATGTTGCTCTGGACGAGCTTCTTCACCACCCGGTCGGCGCCATGCTTGGTGCGGGTAAACACTAGCACGCGGTCCATCTCGCCGGCCTTGAACCCGGCGCGCAACGTAAGCGTGAGCAGGCCTTGCTTTTCGGGCTGGCCGACGAAGCAGACGTATTGCTCGACGCGTTCAGCGGTCGTGGCGGCCGGAGTCACCGAGACCTGGGCCGGATCGGTCAGGTACTGGCCGGCCAGCTGCTTGATCGCATTGGGCATCGTCGCCGAGAAGAACAGCGTCTGGCGCTGCTTGGGCAGGAGCCTCACGATAGCGCGCAGGGCGTGGATGAAGCCGAGATCCATCATCTGGTCGGCTTCGTCGAGCACGAGGATCTCGACCTGCGACAGGTCCAGCGCATTCTGCTCGGTCAGGTCGACCAGGCGGCCCGGAGTAGCGATCAGGATGTCGACGCCACGCGCCACGTCCTGACGGTTCTTGTTGACCGAGGTTCCACCGAACACGGTGACGACCTTGAGGTGCGAGAACTGGCCGTATTCGCGAGCGCTCTCGGCGATCTGGCCGGCCAGCTCGCGCGTCGGGGCAAGCACCAGCATGCGGCAGCAGCGAGGCTTGGGCCGCTTGTCGGACGCGATCAGGCGGTCGATCGAGGGCAGCATGAAAGCTGCGGTCTTGCCGGTACCGGTCTGCGCGATGCCAAGAAGGTCGCGGCCGTCGAGCACGTAGGGGATCGACTGTTCCTGGATCGGGGTAGGCTGCCCGTAGCCCTTGAGCTCGAGCGCCTGGAGTACGGGCTGCGAGAGCCCGAGTGTTTCGAATGTCATGTTAAGTTCTAAACTCGCAATATATTGCGTCGGCGCGCAGCCGTAACGGCGCGCGTCAGCGGGTGGCTGAACGACCCGCGTGAAAAGGGAAGCTCTTTGGCTAAAAACGAAGCGCGGCCGGGGCGGATTTTTCCGCCAGTTCACGCTGCCGAGGCGCTTCGATGGCGGCCATATGGTTTCGCAGTTGCGAAATGTCAATCGAATCTTGCGCCAACTGGTAATCTTCGAAGGCTTTCCCGGGAACGGCGAGCGGTCTATGACCCGGGGAAATGCGTGGGGACTTCATCAAAATCGCCCTCGGGTTATGGGCCGTCTGGCTCGTTTCCTGGCACATCGCCGCGCTCTGGCGAAGCCGACCCACGGTCAAGGCGCCGCGCCGCGAATACCGCCTTCACTTCGCTGTCATCGTCCTGGGATTTTTTCTGATCTTCAATGGGCTGCCGCGTCTGTCCGGTCCAATCTGGTGGCCCGTCAATCCGATGTTGGGCTGGTCGATGATAGCCCTGACGGCCGGCGGCTTCCTGTTAGCTTGGTGGGCGCGGATACATCTCGGGAAGCTGTGGTCTGGGGGCGTCGAGCGCATGGCCGATCATCGCGTGGTCGAGAGTGGTCCCTACGCGCTCGTCCGGCATCCGATCTATACCGGCCTCATCGCGGCAGTGCTGGCCATGGCTGTTTTGCGTGGAACGCCTTGGGCCTTGTTTGGCGTAGTCTTGTTCTCGCTCGGCTTCGCGCTCAAGGCCCGGGTCGAGGAGCGTTTCCTCGAAGGCCAGCTTGGCGGCTACGAACAATATCGCGCTCGCGTGCCGATGATCGTCCCGTTTATCCGCTTCGGCCGATGACCAAATCCGCCACGTTCAGTCCGCTCGCCCATCGCATGTTCGCGCTCGCCATGGCGGGGGTGTTGCTGACCAATCTCGGTAACGCAATCCAGTCGGTCGGTGCGTCCTGGCTGCTCACCGCAAGCGGTGAGCCTGCCGATATCGTGGCGCTAGTACAGACGGCGATCAACTTGCCTATCATGCTGCTCGCCCTCCCCGCTGGAGCCTGGGCAGACATGCACAACCGCCGCCGGATCATCCTGACCGCGCAGGTTGCCATGCTGATGATCTCGCTAGTACTCGCCTGGCTGGCGTTGTCGGGCAACGCTCCGGCTGCACCGGTACTTATCTTGACCGCGCTGCTCGCCTGCGGGATCGCCTGTTTCAGCCCGGCGATGGGGGCATCGATCGGCAGCACCGTCCCGCGCACCGAGCTGGCCGCTGCCGTGGCGCTCAATATCCTGATCTTCAACACCGCCCGGACGGTTGGCCCCGCCATGGGCGGCGCGATTGTCTCGTTTGGAGGTTCGACGGCGGCATTCTTGGTCAATGCCGCGAGCTACCTGCTCGCGATCGCCATCTATTTACGCTGGCGCCCAACGCAGGTCCTGCCGCAAAACCGGCGTCGATTGGGCTCGATGATCGCCGAGGGACTGCGCCATGCGGCGACCACGCCACAGATCCGCACAATCCTGCTGCGCGCCCTGACTTTCACCATGACAGGTGCGGCCGCCTGGGCACTCATGCCCCTGGTCTCGAAGGACATCCTGCACAGCGGTTCGACCGTCTACGGCGTGCTTCTCGGATCGCTTGGCGCCGGTGCCGTCATAGGGGCGGCAAGCGCCACCTTCTTCCGGGCCCGCTATTCCGCCGAGGCCATCACCCGGACGGCCGGGCTGATCTACGGCCTCGCGTGCGTGGGAGTAGCGCTGCAACCGAGCCTAGGCGCCATGGTCGCGCTACTGGTCCTCGCCGGTGCGGGATGGGTCCAGGCCTTATCCGGCTTCTCGGTCGCCGCCCAGCTATGGGCGCCGCGCGAAGTGGTCGGACGAATCGTAGCCCTGGCGAGCGCGGTCACCTTTGGCGGGATCGCTTTCGGTAGCTGGCTCTGGGGCCACTTCGCCGAGGATCACGGCGTGGCGAGCGCGTTGATGGCTTCGGGCGCTGGAATGGTCATCCTGCCGCTGATCGGCCTGCTGCTCCCGATGCCCGCCCACGAGGCACCTCAGCCGAGCGCCTAACGCACGCGCGTGAAGTAGTTCGTCCGCATCACCGGGATGCCGTTCTCGTTGTAGTGGACCGCGGTTTCGGTCTGCGAGTTGCCGTCTGGAGCGACGGTGTAAATGCGGATCGAACCGGGCACTCCGCCCTTACTCAGGGCCATGACCAACACGTTGGGCTCCGGAGTTCGCACGGCCACGGTGTCAGCCTCATTGCTTCCGGTCGCCGGTGCGGCGGATCCGTCGAGCGGATAGATCGCCACGCCATGGCTCTCGCTGCCATCGGCGAGGATGATGTCGACGTTGGAGCGGTACTTGCCATCGCCCACGTCGCTGAACGTGATCATGACGCTTTTCGGCCTCGCGTCGGGCGGAACAGGCAGCTTGGTCACGTCGACGGCCCAGGTTCCCAAGATAGGAGCGACGTCCTGCGCCGTCGCCGGTGAAGCCTGGAGCAAGCCGGCGGCCAGGGCTCCGGTGAGCCATACACGTTTCATGTCCATCTCCCCTGCAGCTAGCGCGCTTTTGACATCGGGCACGTCCGCGCGACCTTTACCGTCTCCGCAGCACCCGCTTGGCTTGGTATCTCACTCCATTGACCTCGTAGGTATCGGCGATCGTCATCGTATCACCTTTGATCACGAAGTCGCGGGTCTGGTCGGTACCGACGTAACTTGGGATGTTGCCCCCCATCACATGCGCGGTCCAACTCTGGCCTGCGGGATCGTATTCGTAGGTTCCGAAGTACGAGCAGTACCAGGCGGGAATGCATGTGTCCGGGTCGGGATCGACGAAGGCTTCATCCTCTCCGGGCGGATTTCGCATGAAGCTGATCGACACGTGTCCGTCGTCCGTGAACACGAACAGACCGACCGGCGGATTGCCGAAGGCGTGAATCGGCGCCCCGCCTTCCGGAGTGTCGGAGTACTCGTGAAGGTCCCAGGCTCCAACGAGGGGATTTTCGTTCGGCGCGGGAGCCGCCGCCGAGCATCCGGCCAGAAGAAGGGACAGGATGACCGGCGGAAGGTTCACGGTGCGTCAGCCCAAACCCGCCGCCGCCAGCAGCGCTTCGGTGCTAGCGTCGAAGCCTTCGCCGCCCTTTTCGATCTTTCGGGCGATCTCCTTGCCCAATTCTACGCCGAATTGGTCGAAGGCGTTGATCCCCATCAGGACGGCATTGGCGAAGGTGCGATGCTCGTGAAACGCGATCAGCGCGCCGAGCGTGGCCGCGTCGAGGTCGTCGACCAGGATCGTCGCGCTCGGGCGGTCGCCGGGATAGGCGCGAGCTAGGTCATCGCTGTCCTTTCCGGCCATCAGCGCAGCTCCCTGGGCGAAGCAATTCATCAGCAGGATCCGATGATGGGCCGGATCGAGCTCGTCGCCGGGCGCAATGCTGGCGATGAAGTCCACCGGCACCAGGTGCGTGCCCTGGTGGAGCAGTTGGAACACCGCATGCTGGGCGTCCGTACCCACCCCGCCCCAGGTTATCGGCGCCGTCGGGCCCTCAACGGGCTTGCCCTCTGCCGTCACGCTTTTGCCGTTGGACTCCATCTCAAGCTGCTGGAGGTAGCTTGGCAGCAATCGCAGACGCTCGTCATAAGCGAAAACCGCACGGGTCTGCGCGCCCCTCAGGCGCGAATAAAGCTGGTCGGCAAAGGCAGCGCGAAGCGGCAGGTTGGCACGCCCGTCGGTATCGCGGAAGTGCACGTCGACGGCCGCCGCACCGTCGAGCATCGCTTGAAAGTCCTCCCAGCCCACGGCCATAGCCACAGGAAAGCCGATTGACGACCAGATCGAATAGCGCCCGCCGACGCTTTCGGCGAAAGGTAGGATGCGCGTTTCGTCGACCCCCCATTCGACCGCCTTCTCGGGCGCCGCTGTGAGCGCGATCACCCGGCCATAAGGGTCGATCACGCCATTGTCGGCCAGCCACTTGAGCGCGCTGGTGGCATTGGTCATCGTCTCGATCGTGGTGAAGGTCTTGCTGGCGACGGCCACTAGCGTGGTCGCGGGATCGCACGCCGCGAAGGCCGCCTCAAGCGCGACGCCGTCGATATTCGAGACGACATGAACGTCAACCAGCGCGAAATCGCGCGCCAGCGCGTCCACCGCCAGGGCCGGGCCAAGGGCGGAACCGCCGATGCCGATATGGATCAGGTGCCGGACCTCGCCCAGAGCTCCCTCGTGGATCGCCTCGACCAGCAACTGCATCCGCGCGCGCAAGGCCGCGGCCTCCTCTGTGCTGGCTTCCTTGCCCACGCCGCGCAGCGACGAGTGCTCAGCAGCCCGGCCTTCCGTCGGGTTGACCACTTCGCCGGCAAACAGCTTCCGGCGCATTTCGCTGAAACCGGAGGCTTCTGCGAGACTTTCGAAGCCGTCGAGCAGACCGTCGGTCAGATGGGTCTTGGACCAATCGAACAGCACCCCGCCCGTGCCGATCTCCAACCGAGCCGATAGCTTGGCCAGGCGGCCCGGGTCAGCGGCAAAAAGCGTTGCCAGCGTTTCCACGGTTTGCTCCCTCAGCGCCTGCCAGGCCTGCTTGCGGCTGTCACTCAACGGTGTTTCCCCTTTCCTAAAATCGGGCTTAGCGGCTAAGGCCTCGCCCCATGACAGGCCAACGCAATCGCATCGATCCTAGCCAGGACTGGCAGCCATTGCGCCGGACTGTGCCATCTGTGTCAACTTCGGTAGCAGGCCAATGAGCGAAAACGCCCCCACCGTCACGACTGAACCTGCCGAAACCGCGCCTGGGCCGGCCAAGACGAAGAAGGAAAAGAAAGAGGACAGCTTCCTCGTCTTCCTGATCAAGCTGGTGGTGGTCGTCCTGATCTTCAGGACGTTTCTGTTCACCAGCTTCTCAATTCCCAGCGAGTCGATGATGCCGCGCCTTCTCGTCGGCGACTACCTGTTCGCGGCCAAGTGGCCCTATGGCTATTCCGGAGCGTCGCTCCCGATCGACTGGAACAACGGCGAACGTATCTTCGGCAGCCAGCCCGAGCGTGGCGACGTCGTGATCTTCAAGCACCCGATCGATCGCACCGATTACGTGAAGCGCGTCATCGGCCTGCCGGGCGATCAGGTGCAGATGGTCGCCGGCGTGCTCCACATCAACGGCGTCCCGGTGAAGAAGCAGAAGGTTGCGGACTTCGTGATCCCGGTCCGCCCGAATGGTGGTTGCGCCGAAGTGCGCTTCACCGAACGGCAGGCCGACGGCACTTTCGCCTGCCGCTATCCGCAATACCGTGAAACGCTTCCGAACGGCGTCAGCTACAATGTGCTCGATTTTGGCCTCAAGCCGCAGGACACCACGCCGCCCGTGGTCGTGCCCGAGGACCGCCTTTTCCTGATGGGTGACAACCGCGACAACTCGCTCGACAGCCGCTTCCCCGCCATCGCGCAGCGCGGGATCGACCTCGTGCCGCAGGAAAACCTGGTCGGCCGGGCGAGCTTCATGTTCTTCTCGACCGACGGCACGGCGGAGTGGCTCAAGCCCTGGACGTGGTTCACCGCCGCCCGCTGGGACCGGATAGGGCGCGCGATTTGAGTTCGCTAGCCGACGAAGCGCGTGGATGGCTGGATGGCCTTGGTTTCGAGGTCAAGAATCCGGATTTGTGGCTCGAAGCCCTGACCCACGGCAGCACCGGGGCCGCGCGCAAGTATGAGCGGCTCGAATTCCTCGGTGACCGGGTGCTCGGCCTCTCGATTGCCGAGTGGCTCTACCGCAACAGCGAGGGTTCCGAGGGCGAACTGGCCCAGCGCCTCAATGCTCTGGTCAGCCGCTTGTCCTGCGCCAAGGTCGCCCGCACCATCGGCGTCCCGGACCACGTCCTCCTCGGCAAGCAAGCGCGAGATGATGGCGCAGCCGACAGCGACAACGTCCTCGGAGACATCATGGAAGCGCTGCTTGGCGCCAGTTTTCTCGAAAGTGGTTTTCAGGCCACCCGCGACAAGGTCCACCAATTGTGGCAACCGGTGATCGAAGGGCGCGCGGGTCGATCCAAGCATCCCAAGAGCGCGCTGCAGGAATGGGCGGCCGGTAACCAGCGCAAGCCTCCCGAATACAAGCTGGTCGGCCGCTCGGGCCCGGATCATGCGGCGAGGTTTACCGTTCGGGTAAGCGTAAGGAACGTGGGCGAGGTGGAAGCGACCGCCAGCAGCAAGCAGGAAGCCGAGACCGAGGCGGCACGGCAATTCATGGAGAGATACGGGTGAGTCAGAAGTGCGGAGTGGTGGCGGTCATCGGCGCACCGAACGCCGGCAAGTCCACGCTGGTCAACCAGCTCGTGGGCCAGAAGGTCGCGATCACCAGCGCCAAGGCGCAGACCACCCGCGCCCGCCTGCTCGGCATCGCTCTGGAAGGCGAAGTGCAGATTATCCTCGCGGATACGCCGGGCATTTTCGAGCCCAGGCGCAGGCTCGACCGCGCGATGGTCAGCGCTGCCTGGGAGGGCACCGTCTCAGCCGACGCCGTCTTGTTGGTGGTCGACCCGGTCAAGCAGCGTCGGCACGAGCTGGAGCCTCTGCTCGAAGCGCTCAGGGACCGTCCGGAGCGCAAGCTGCTTGTGGTGAACAAGGTCGATGCCAGCGCCAAGGAGCCGCTGCTGGCCCTGGCCCAGGATCTCGCCGGCAAGGTCGATTTCGCCGAGATCTTTTTCGTCTCGGCCCTCACTGGCGACGGTGTGCCCGAGCTTAAAGCCCACCTGGCGGGCCTGATGCCCGACGGCCCGTGGCACTATCCCGAAGATCAGGTCTCCGACGCCAGCGAACGCCTCCTCGCCGCCGAGGTCACTCGCGAGCAGCTTTACCGCCAGCTTCACGAGGAACTACCCTATGACAGCGCAGTACGCCCGGAGAGCTACCAGGTCCGCAAGGACGGCAGCGTGGAGATCCACCAGCAGATCGTCGTCGGCCGCGAAACCCAGCGCGCGATCGTGCTCGGCAAGCGGGGCGCACGCATCAAGGCCATCGGTGAAGCTGCGCGCACGGAGCTGAGCGAGATTCTGGGAGTGAAAGTCCACCTCTTCCTTCATGTGAAGGTGGACGAAAAATGGGCCGAGAGCCGGGAGATCTTCGAGGAGATCGGGCTCGACTGGGTCCGCTAGGTTTTGCGCAGCGTCGCCATCGTCCCACCGGACTTGGTCACGCTGACGAACCGGGCCAAACTGCACAACGCCGCGACCACTGCCAGCGCGCAGCTCACGAACAACGGCGTAGGTCCTAGCCCTGCCCCACTGGCCAACAGGATGCCGACAGTCACGGCGGCCATCGTCTGCCCCAGCAAGCGCGAGGTGGAGAGCAGACCGCCCGCCGCCGCCGCCCGTTCGCGCGGGGCCTGGCCGATCAGCAGGCGAGAATTGGGGGCGAAGAACAGGCCGAAGCCCAGCGCCGTGAAACTGAGGCGCCAACCGATGCCGAACTCGCCCGGCCTGTCGGGCATGAAGGCTACCAGCAGGAGGCCCGCGATAGCGATAGCCATACCTGTGACACCGAGCTTGGTCGGGGCGATGCGGTCACTCATCCAGCCTGCCAGGGGAGCAACGACCAGCATCGTGAGCGGAAAGGGCAGCAATAGCAGGCCGACTTCCTCCGGCGCGTAGCCCATGCCCTCCTCGAGCCGGAACGGGAGGGAAAGCATCAGCGACCCCGCCGCAATGAAGCAGGCTATCGCGCCTAGCGCCGACAGGCCGATGACGGGCTTCGCCAAGAGGTCCACCGGGACGACTGGGTTTTTGCGGGACTTCTCCCGCTGCACTAGCAGCAGCAACGAGACCGCACCTGCAATCGCCAGAGATGTGCCGATAACCGCGTTCTCGTGCGTCGCCAGCTGCATTCCGCCGATCAGCAGAAGCATGGTCCCGGCGCTCCATAGTCCGCTGAGCCACTCGGGCGGATGAGGCTTGCGCACGGGTTCGGGGAGCGCCCTTCCCAGCAGCAGCGAGACAAGCGCCAAGGGTGCCGCGGCGACGAACACCCATTGCCAGGGCGCATGCCCGACGATGAACCCGCCCAGTGTAGGCGCCAGGGCCGAAGAGGAGGCGACGATCACGCTGTTCACGCCCATCCCGCTGCCAAGCTGCCGCGCCGGGTAAATCTGCCGCAACATCGCCGCCGAAACGCTCAAGGCCATTCCCGCCCCAATCGCCTGCAGCCCACGCAGCGCCAGCAGGACGAGGAAATCGCCGACGAAGAGGCAGAGCGCCGACGATACGAGAAAAAGCGCCTGCCCGTACTGGTAGAGCCGCCTGTGGCCCATCCGGTCGCCCAGACTGGAGAACGGCAGCAGCACCATGACGAGGACCAGTTGGTAAATGGCCACGACATTGGTCACCGCCGCGTTGCTGACCCCAAGGTCGCGCGCGATAGTGGGGAGAGCAACGTTGGCGATCGCCCCGTCGAGCACCAGCAGTGCCGTCCCGAAGCTTATCGCCGCAATCGCCCACCAGCGCCGAGGTTTAGGGAGGCCGTCGGGCTGGTGAAGGTCGGGCTCGGTGGGCATCGCAGCCATTTGACCGTATGGCCGAGCCTATTCAACCCCTTGCCACAATCCTGACGGCGACGAAGCCGAAGCCCTACCGCTTCTAGGCGATCCCGATCCCATCAATCTTGGCGCGTTCCTTGGTCGACTCCTCGGTGCGCCCAAGGGCCTTGGCGATCTCCTTCAAACCCTTGCCTTTCCCGGCAAGGGTCTTGAGCTTACCGACTTCCTCTGAAGTCCAGGGCTGGCGATGACGCTCGAATCGTTCGCTCATGATTTGGCCTTTGTCGATTTCTTCGCGGGCGCTTTCTTGGCGGGTGCCTTCTTCCGCGCGCCTTTCTTTTTCGCCGGTCCCTTGGCAGCGCGAGCGTCGATCAGGGCGATGGCCTGCTCTTCGGTCACGTCCTCCGGTTTCACATCCTTGGGCAAGGTGGCGTTGGTCGTCCCGTCGGTGACATAAGGACCGTAACGGCCCGGCATGACCTTGATCTCTCCACCGCTGGTCGGGTGAGCACCGAGCGTCTTGATCGGCTCTGCCTTGGCCCCGCTGCCGCGCGCCGCGCCGCCGCGATTGGCGGCTTCGGCGAGCAAGGTCACGGCTGCATTCATGCCTGTCTCGAACACCTCACGGGTGCCGCCAAGCTTGGCGTATTTGCCATCATGCGCGAGGTAGGGTCCATACCGGCCAATGCTCGCGGTAATCGGGTTGCCCGTCTCCGGATGCAGTCCCACCTCTCGTGGCAGGCTGAGCAGGCGCAGCGCCCAGTCGAGATCGAAGTCCGGCAAGTCCTTGGGAATGGAAGCACGCTTGGCGTCCTTGCCCTCTCCCAGCTGAATATAAGGCCCGAAGCGACCGGATCGCCGAGTGACCGGTAGGCCGCTTTCAGGGTCGGTACCCATGACGTCGTCTTCTGCACCGTCTTCGGCAGGTTGGCCGAACTTCCTGCGGAAGCTGCATTCAGGGTAGTTCGAGCAGGCGATGAAGGCGCCAAAACGGCCCCCGCGCAAGGACAAGTGACCACCGGTTCGGCCCTCTGCCAGACACTTCGGACAAGCGCGAGGATCGCTACCGTCCGCCTTGGGGGGAAATAAGTAGTCGGACAGGAACTCGTCGAGCACCTCGGTCACTTCCGAGGGCTTGCGCTCCATGACCTCGTCGCTCTTGGGCTTGAAGTCGCGCCAGAACTCTTCGAGCACCGCTTTCCACTCGGCGCGGCCGCCGGAGACGTCGTCGAGCTCTTCCTCCATCTCGGCGGTGAAGTCGTAGCCGACGTAGCGCGGGAAAAAGCGTTCGAGGAACGCAGTGAGCAGGCGGCCGGAGTCCTCCGCGAAGAAGCGGTTCTTTTCGGTGCGGACATATTCGCGGTCGCGCAGCGTCTGAATGGTCGAGGCATAAGTCGACGGGCGGCCGATGCCGAGTTCCTCGAGCCGTTTGACCAGGCTCGCCTCCGAAAAGCGCGGCGGCGGCTGGGTGAAATGCTGATCGGCCTCGACGCCTAGCTTGGCCGGGGCATCGCCCTGCCGCATTACCGGCAGCAGACCTTCATCCTCATCGTCATCGCCCTTCTGGTCGCGGCCTTCCTCGTAGACTGCGAGGAAACCCGGGAACTTCACCACCTGGCCGGTGGCGCGCAGTTCGTGGCGACCGGTCGGATCGCGCAGCGTGACCGTGGTGCGCTCAAGGCTCGCCGCGGCCATCTGGCTCGCCATCGCGCGCTTGAAGATGAGGTCGTAGAGCTTGGCCTCGTCGCCCGAACCGGCGCGATCGCGGTTGAAGTCGGTCGGACGGATCGCCTCGTGCGCTTCCTGAGCGTTCTTGGCCTTGGTCTGATAGAGACGGGGCTTCTCCGGCAGGAAGTGGCCTGAGAAGCGCTCCGTAATCGCTTTTCGAGCGGCGCTGATGGCGCTGCCGTCCATCTGCACACCGTCGGTACGCATGTAGGTGATCGCGCCCGCTTCGTAGAGGTTCTGCGCCAGGCGCATCGTATGACTGGCCGAATAGCCGAGCTTGCGCGCGGCCTCTTGCTGCAGGGTGGAAGTGGTGAACGGAGGCGCGGGGTTGCGCTTAAGCGGCTTGGTCTCGACACCCTCAACCGTAAAACGGCCCGCTTCGACGGCGGCCTTCGCCTTATCTGCGGTGCCCTTGTCGCCGATCGAAAGGCGATCGAGCTTCAGGCCGTCGAAGGTGACAAGGCGGGCGTCGAACTCGGTGCCGTCGTGCTGCATCTTTGCAACGACCGACCAATACTCCTGCGGCACGAAAGCTTCGATCTCGCGCTCACGGTCGACGATCAGGCGCAGCGCCACCGATTGCACGCGGCCCGCGCTCTTGGCTCCGGGAAGCTTGCGCCACAGCACCGGGCTGAGAGTGAAGCCGAACAAATAATCCAGCGCGCGCCGCGCGAGGTAAGCGTCGATAAGATCGGTATCGAGCTGACGCGGATGCGCCATCGCCTGGGTGACGGCGTCCTTGGTAATGGCATTGAAAGTGACGCGCTCGACTTCCTTGGGCAGCGCTTTGCGCTTCGCCAGCAGCTCGCGAACGTGCCAGGAAATCGCCTCGCCTTCGCGGTCAGGGTCGGTGGCCAGGATCAGACGGTCGGCCTTCTTCGCCGCGTCGGAAATCTCCTTCACTCGCGAGACCTTGTCGCGATAGGTCTCCCAATCCATCGCGAAACCTTCTTCAGGCCGCACCGAACCGTCCTTCGGCGGCAGGTCGCGAATGTGGCCATAGGAAGCGAGGACCTTGTAGTCCTTGCCGAGGTACTTCTCGATGGTTTTCGCCTTGGCGGGGGATTCAACGATGACAAGTTGCATGGGTTATTGGCATTCCTTACGCGTACACGCGCGAGGGTGATGGGGCGTGACCGGGTTCGTCAAGCCGCGCGTTCAGGCGAAGACTTCGTCAAGCTCGCCTGCCTCGTCATGCACCAAGGAGTAGATGGCGATACCCAGGCCAGCGTAAACCCCGCTGACTGCGGCCTCGACAAAGGACGAGATGATACCCCCGACAGTTTCGCCGGCGAGCGTGAAGACCCCTGAGACGAGGACGACAATCACGCCGAAGCCGAAAAGCAGGACGAGAGACACGAAGAAGATGGCCCAGCCATTCCCCTTGGTGGCGTGCCAGCTCGCTGACAATGACTCGAAAACGCCGCGTCGAGCGCCAATCAGGTAGCCAGATGCGGCCGACCAGCGAACCAACAAGATGACGCCGGGTATGATCAGGAAAATGAGGCCAATGAACGCCGCGATCATCGAGACTATGGCCATGCCGAGATAGGGCCAGAAGCGGCCTTCCTCGCTCTGGAGCTGCCCCCTTGCGGCAAGGTAACGGGTGAGCAGGACGTAGGTGGCGACGATGCTCACCACCGCGGCGACTAATTCGAACAACGCGCTTGCCGGAGTGTCGTTCGCGTCCACCGAAAATCCATAGCTGATCGTACCGCTTGAGGTTTCTGTCAGACCCAACACTACACCGATCGCGGTGAGCCCACCCACCACCAGCGTGTAAACGGCCACGTCCCGCCTGGCATCGCCGATGAGCGAGACCAGCTCCTGAAATATTCCCGAAAAAGTGGCTGCGTTCCTCATCATTCCCCCCATCGATCGTTCGTGTGATCACCGCACCCCTTGCGTTAGATCAGCTAGAAAATCACATCTCATTCAGCCCGGCGATCCGCCAACCCAGCCAGCGAAACCCGTGCACCGGCGTGTCGGACCAATCTTCCGGCGACTTCGAGATCGAGCAGGGCCATTTGGACGGCGCCCGCACTCTCGCCACTTTGGCGCACCAGCTCGTCCACGCCAACCGGCACCGTCGTCAGCAATCCGCAAATATCAGCTGGCTCATCGGCGAGGACCTCGTCATCGGCCGCAACGAAATGGGGCTGTGCCTCGCGAAATCTCGATCTCGGATGGCCGTCGAACCCCTGCAACAATTCAATCACGTCCTCGGGCGTCTGCACCAGGACCGCGCCGTCCCGGATCAACTGGTTACATCCATGGCTACGCGCGTCGAGAGGGCTGCCGGGAACAGCCATGACCTCGCGTCCCGCTTCGCCGGCCAGCCTCGCCGTGATCAGCGAACCGCTCTTTGGTGCGGCCTCTACAACTAGCGTGCCCAGCGAGAGCCCGGCGATGATGCGATTGCGGCTCGGGAAATGGCTGGCGCGGGGTTCGGTACCAGGGGGCTGTTCGGCCAAGAGGAGGCCCTCGTTGGCGATCCTCTCCTGCAGGCTCGAATGTTGCGGTGGGTAGGCGATGTCGATGCCGCTTGCGATCACGCCGATCGTCGCGGGCAGTGAGCCTTCGTGCGCCGCGCCGTCGATCCCTCGAGCGAGACCCGAAACGACCGCGAAGCCCTCGCGCGCCAGAGCATAGGCGAATTCGCGCGCCAGCTTGACCGCCGCCGCCGAGGCATTGCGTGCACCGACGATCGACACGCAGGGTCTTGCGGCGAGGTGGGTGTCTCCGCGCACCGTGAGAATCGGCGGAGCGCTTTCAATTTCGCGAAGCAGTGCGGGATAACCCGGCATATCGTGAAACAGATACCGTGCCCCGGACGCCCGGACCGCGGCAACCTCGCGCTCGATCCGGTCACGCGGCACAGGCCGGTAATCCTTCTTTCCGCGCGCAACCAGTTGCGGCAGCCCCTCGACCGCAGCCTGGGCGTTTCCGAACCGGCGCAGCAGTTGGGCGTAGCTGACCGGCCCGATGTTAGGCGAACGCAGCAACCGGATGCGGGCAAAGGCCTCTTCCTGTCCCAGCGTGACCGGTGCATTCATGTCTTGCGGCCGACTCTCGGTTCAGTCCCGGCACGAAGGCGAGCGATGTTCTCGCGGTGAAGCCAGGTCACGATCAAGGCGATTGCCGCAAGGACCGGCACGAACTCCATGCGCCCCAGGATCGCCGCGGCAACCGGAGCCGCCACCGCCGCGCTGATGCCGCCGAGCGAGGAAATGCGCGTGATCCCGAGCATCGCCAGCCACACCACGGCGTAAACCAAGCCCAGAATCGGGGCGAGACCCAGTGTCACCCCGAAGGTCGTCGCCACGCCCTTGCCGCCCTTGAACTTGAGCCATACGGGAAAACAGTGGCCAAGGACGGCGCCGAGTGCCGCTAGCGTGGCGACCTCAGGCAGCCAGCGCCAAGCCAGATATACAGCCGCAAAACCCTTGGCCGCATCGAGCAGCAGGACGGCCGCCGCCAAACCCTTGCTTCCGGTGCGCAGCACGTTGGTGGCGCCGATGTTGCCCGAGCCGATCTTGCGGATGTCACCCTTGCCGGCGACCAACGCCAGCAGGAGCCCGAACGGCACCGATCCGAGAAGATAACCGCCCAGCAGAGCCAGAAGCCAGTCCATATCCTCCCCGTCCATTGCTGCCGAACTAGCGCAAGCCCTTGCACTTCGACAAAGGGAATACAATCCGTTGCGGACCAGATCTTGGGGTACCAATCTTACGGACTTGGGTACCAAATGACCTTAATCTAGAACCTTGGGTCATGAACGTCCCCGAGATCGACGAAAAGACACGCGCCGCTCTGGGTCGCCTGACGGCCGGAGAGAAAGAGTGCCTCCATCGCCGGCTGCGCCACCAGTCCGCGAAGGAAATGGCGATCGAACTCGGTGTGTCGCCGCACGCCGTCGAGAAGCGACTGAAGATGGCTCGCGCTAAGCTTGGGCTGTCGTCGTCCCTAGAAGCGGCTCGTCTGCTGGCCGACTCTGAATGGTACCAACAAACGGCACCCCGCTCACCGGACCTCGCGCTCACCGCGGCCTCAGTCGATAAAGGCGCAATCAGACAAGCGGCGTGGGGAGTAATTGTCGTGAGCCTTCTTGCAGTAACCTTGATCGTATTGGCCACCCAGGGTCCCTCATCGGACGGGGTAACGTCCTTGGATTCGGGGAACATAGCGCCTTATCCGAACGGTCAGGCGGCCACCGCTCTGCCCACCGGCATCATGGTCCAACCGACTGCTGCTGAACTCCACATGGTGGTGGTGGCGACGTTCGGAAAGCTGGACCAGGACAAGTCAGGCTTCATCGAGCCTGCCGAAACTCCGGTCGCTGGCCGCGGCACCGTCTCGCAGAAGATTTACGCTCGCGATGAGCAAGGAAACGTCCGGGAGACTGGCCAGGTTCGAACCGTGCGCGCGGATGAGGCCCGATCCGAATACATCGCGCAGGGCGACAGGGACGGAGACGGAAAGTGGAGTTTCGCGGAGTACCGCGAGTGGATGAAATCCAATGTGGCGCGAACGGGAATCCCGGCTGCATGGCGCGAAGATATCGAAAGCGCCTACTAACAGGGAACTATCGTTGACGGCGAAGCGACCTTTAGCCATCCCGCGCTGATGGATCCCGCTGCCCCGATATTGCTGTTCGATTCCGGTGTGGGAGGCCTGACCGTGCTGGCCGAGCTGCGCAAGCTGCTTCCCCAGGCACCGGTCATCTATGCTGCCGACACGGCGGGACTGCCCTATGGGGAGAAGACCGAGGCAGAAATTGCCGCCCGAGTTGCGGGCCTGCTCGGCCGCCTGGGCGAGCGTTACAGGCCGCGCCTGATCACGATCGCCTGCAATACCGCCTCGACCATTGCCCTGGGTATGGTGCGCGACGTGCTGCACGTGCCGATCGTCGGTACCGTGCCGGCGATCAAGCCTGCTGCTACGCTCACTCAAACCGGCTCGATCGGCCTGCTCGGCACTGCCGCGACGATCCGCCAGGGCTATGTCGACAGGCTGGAGGCGGAGTTTGCCAATGGCAAACGACTGATCCGCCATGCCGCCCCTGAACTGGTCGAAGCGGCGGAAATCATGCTGCGCGGAGGATCGCCCGACGGGTCGGTGTTCGTGGCGGCGGCACAGGGCTTGCGGGCTCAGCCCGGCGGCGAGGAGATCGATACAGTCGTCCTCGCCTGCACCCATTTCCCGCTGGTCGAAGGCGAACTTTCCGACGCCTTTGGACCGGGTGTCACCTTCGTCCATGGCGCCGAAGGCATCGCCAGGCGCATCGAATTCCTGACGCGAGGACAAGGCTTCGAGCGCGAAGTCCCTGATTTGGCTTTGTTCACCGGAGATGCAGCCCAATTCAGTCAGTTGACCGAGGCCCTCGGGCGATATGGACTGGAACGGACAGAATCAATCTAGTTGCGAATCCCTCGCAAACTCTATGCTTTAAACCCTGCCCACCTTCGCCTAAGTCGCGCGAGACTCAATCGGCCGCTGGGATCGCGGCGCAGAACGGACACATCCGTTGAACTACGATTTTATATTCGACCAAGCCATTCAGCGTCTCCATGCAGAGGGGCGCTATCGCGTTTTCATCGACATCCTGCGCAACAAGGGCGCTTATCCGGATGCGCGCTGTTTCGCGGGTCATAACGGTCCGAAGCCGATCACGGTCTGGTGTTCAAACGACTACCTCGCGATGGGCCAACACCCCAAAGTCACCGCGGCGATGGAAGAGGCGTTGCATAATGTCGGCGCGGGCAGCGGCGGCACCCGCAACATCGGCGGCAATACGCACTATCACATTGAGCTTGAGCGCGAGCTTGCCGACCTCCACGGCAAGGAATCGGCACTGCTGTTCACGAGCGGCTACGTCTCGAACGACGCGACGCTATCCACTCTCGCGAAGCTGCTTCCCGGCTGCGTGATCTTCTCGGACGAGATGAATCACGCCAGCATGATCGCCGGTATCCGCAATTCGGGCTGCGAGAAGCGCATCTTCCGCCACAACGATGCGGCGCACCTTGAAGAATTGCTGGCGGCTGAGGACCCGAACGTCCCCAAGCTGATCGCGTTCGAAAGCGTCTATTCGATGGACGGCGACGTCGCCCCGATCCACGCGTTCTGCGACCTGGCGGACAAATACAACGCCCTTACCTACATCGACGAAGTCCATGCCGTTGGCATGTACGGCGCGCGGGGTGGCGGCATCTCGGAGCGCGACGAGGCGGCGCACCGAATCAACATTATCGAAGGTACGCTGGGCAAAGCGTTCGGTGTGATGGGTGGCTACATCGCCGCCGACACCAAGGTGATAGATTGCATTCGCAGCTACGCCCCGGGCTTCATCTTCACCACTTCGCTCTCTCCCGTACTCGTTGCCGGCGTCCTCGCGGCGGTGAAGCACCTCAAGGAGAGCTCTGCGGAACGCGAAGCTCAGCAGGCGGCTGCGGCCACGCTCAAGCGCATGTTCCGCGAAGCCGGCCTGCCGGTGATGGATTCGACCACGCACATCGTCCCCCTGATGGTAGGCGATCCCGTGCGGGCGAAGAAGATCAGCGACATTCTGCTCGCCGAATACGGCGTCTACGTGCAGCCGATCAATTTCCCGACCGTGCCGCGCGGCACGGAGCGTCTGCGCTTCACGCCTGGTCCCGCTCACACCGAAGCGATGATGGCGGAGTTGACGTCGGCCCTGGTTGAGATCTGGGATCGTCTGGAACTTGAGTTCCGCAAGGCGGCTTGAGGTCGCGGCAAAAACGCCGACGCATCGTTGATCGTTGCCTGTCGGCCCGGTCGCGCTAACTGTCGCGTCTGCATCCGGTTAAAACTCCAGAGAAAACCTGAGTTGATCCGCGTTGCCCAGCGGCGCATCGTCGGCGTCCACATAAGAAGTGAGAGTCTACCAACGGGTCGCCAACATCTCGGAGGTTGGCATGAAGACACTTCTTCGCATCTCGACGATCGGACTTTTCCCGCTCGCTCTCGCGGCGTGCAATCAGGCGAGCGAACCGGCACCGGACGCGACTACAGCAGTGGCCAGCCCGACTGCCCCCACCCTCAAGCTTCCGGTCAGCCTCAACGCGGCGATGGTCAGCATGGTCGACCATTCGGCCGACTACATCTTTGCCCTAGGTAACGATGACCTGCCGCGGACCGATCGCGATTGGCTTCTGGTGCGTAACTCGGCTTACGAGATGATGCTCGCAGGAGCGGTGACCCAAATCCCGGGCACCGGAGCTTTCGACGAGCAGTGGACCAGCAATTCGGAGTGGCAAACCCTTGCCAAACAGCTGACCGCACACGGAGCAGAGGCGCTCAAGCTGGCGGAGGCGAGGTCAACCAATGTCGAGCAATGGCAAGCACTCGGCGACCGGCTGGTCCAGACCTGCCTGCAGTGTCACGAGAAGTTCAAACCGGAAATTCCCAGTGAGGGCATCCTCAAGGGGTCGACCGAGCGGCAGTCGCGTGGGGAAAGCATCTTCCGCTGAGTCCCCAGCGCCAGCGCGCGCGGCACGGGACCGCGGCATTGCGCCGCGGCTCCGCTAAGCTCGTCAGGACTTGAGAGCGTCTTCGCCGGCCTGGCCGACGGACTGGATATCCCGTCCGGCGCCCTTGACGGTGTTGCAGGCGCCCAGCGCCAGGGTGGCGACGACGAGAACGGCGACGGCAGCTTTACGCATTGTGCAGGACTTTCTTGTTCGAATCTTCAAAATGAGCGCGACGCGATTCCTAGCGCAGGCTCACCACATTGTCGCTGGCACGGGGATCCTTGCGCTCGCCTGTATAAAGGCTCGCCATCGGCTCATCCGCAACAACGACAGCTTCGGCCACGCCGAATCCATTGAACCGCGTCTTCATCGCCGCACCGTAGGCGCCCAGCATGCCGATCTCGATGAAGTCGCCCGCCTGGATATCGGCCGGCAGCATGAAGGGTCCCTTCATGTAATCGGCGTCATCGCAAGTCGGTCCGTAGAATGCGAACTCCTCGAGCGGCTGGGTGAGGTCATCCTCCAGCGCGCGAACGGGGAATCGCCAAGCCACGTGCGCGGCATCGAACAGCGCCCCATAGGCGCCGTCGTTGATGTAGAGCTCGTCGCTGCGGCGCTTTTCAACCTTGACGATCATCGAGCTGTATTCGGCGCAGAGCGCCCTGCCCGGCTCGGCCCACAGCTCGCCCGAATAGGAGATCGGCAGCGCCTCGAAGTGGCGGTGGATCAAGGCGAAGTAATCTTCGAGGGGTGGAGGCTCCATGCCCGGGTACGAGCTGGGGAAGCCGCCGCCGACGTCGATGATGTCGACCGTAACCGCCGCCTCGACAATCGCGACGCGAACACGCTCCAGCGCCTGAACGTAGGCGAACGGGGTCATCGCCTGGCTGCCCACGTGGAAGCAGATGCCCAGAGCGTCGCAATGTTGGCGAGTCGCCTGCAATAGCGAGCCGGCGTCTATCAGATCGGTGCCGAACTTCGCTGCGAGAGAGAGCTCCGAATGCTCGGAAGACACACGCAGGCGCACCAGAAGGTTCAGGTCCTGAGCGCCTTCGGTCGCTTCGACGATCTTGGCGAGCTCGTCGTGCGTGTCGAGGCTGAAGGTGCGAACGCCGTGAACCTTGTAGGCCTCGGCAATGGCGCTCTTCGTCTTGACCGGGTGCATGAAGCACAGCGTCGCTTCGGGCAGCAGCCCGCGGACGAGTCGCACCTCGGCAATCGAGGCCACATCGAAGTGAGTGATTCCCGAATCCCAAAGGATCTGCAGCAGCTCAGGCGATGGATTCGCCTTCACCGCATACATCGACTTCCCGGGGAAGTTCTCGGCAAAGAAACGTGCGGCCCGCGCCGCGGCTTGCGGGCGGTTGCAGATCACGGGTTCGTCCGGCGCTAGAGCGCGAACTACAGCCTTGGCGTCAGGATAGATGTGCAACTCAAGGGACCCCCAACAAAAACGTTCGGTTTAAAAGCTGCCTTGCGGTTGGAAGTCCCCATGGGGCAGCGGAGTGGCGCGCATATATGCGGGGGCGGCTGAACTGCAAGTTAAAATGTGCCAGCCGCGCGATGAGTGCGATCAGTTGTCCACACCCTTAGAAACTTACGGACGGGACCTGATCGACAGTCCCCAGTTCGCTGGCGTCGAGACGATGGAAATCCGCCTCGCGAAAGCCCAGCGTCCCCGCGAAGAGAATCGCGGGAAACGACTGAATTGCGCTGTTGAAGCGCGAGACGGCGGCGTTAAGCGCCCGTCTCGCAGCCGCCAGCTTGTCCTCCACGTCGGCAAGCTCGCTCTGCAAGGCCTGGAAGTTCGCGCTGGCCTTTAGCTCGGGATAGGCCTCGCCGAGTGCGAGCAGCTTGCCCAGCGTCACGCGCAGCTGCGCCTCGCTGGCCGAGTTTGTACTTTGCGCTGCGCGATTGCGCGCTTCCACGACTGCGTCGAGCGTGGCGCGCTCGTGAGTCGCGTAACCTCTCACCGTGTTGACGAGGTTGGGCACCAAATCGTGTCGCTGGCGCAGCTGCGCGTCGATGTCCGCGACGCCCTGGTTCACGTTCTGCCGAAGGGCGACAAGCCGATTGTAGATGCCGATCACGAAAACCAGCAACACGACGACTACTGCGAGCAGCACCCATTCCATCGAGAATTCCCCCCAGCTTCGCCCGCTTGCCCCCGGGCCCCCGAACGTTATCAAAGCGCAACGGGGGGCATCTGGCAATGATCGAACGTCCGAACGTGGAAGCCTTGCTGGCGGGACCCCTTGGCCGTTGGCTGGAACTGCAGGTTCAAGTCCGCGCCGAGGCCAAGGCGAAGTCGAATAAGCGGTTCGTCATGGCCGGACTTATCGCGGCGGGGCTGGTCTTGGTCGGCTGGACAACCCTTCCCGTCGTCGACGAGATCAAGGCATTCGGCACGCTGGCCATAGCGCTGGTCGGTGCGGCCTGGGCTTACGCACCTCGCGCCAAGGCGATCGAGGACACGAAGAACGGCATCAACAAGGCGATCGCCGAGTCGCTCGGGCTTTCGTACGAGATGGAATTCCAACCGAGCGAAGGTTTCGAACTCGCCAGGCGCTATGCCCTCTTGCCCAGCTATGACCGGTCGAAGTTCGAGGACCTATGGAGCGGCCCTCTTGGTCAACGCGCCTTCACCCTGCACGAAGCTCACCTCGAGGAGGAACGAGGTAGCGGAAAGAACCGCAGCTACGTCACCGTTTTTCGCGGGGCGATCTTGACGATCAGCTTCGGCAGAAGATTTCTCGGAACGACGATCGTCGAGCGGTCGACCAAGCACCGCAAGCTGTTCGGCGGAGCCAGGGACTCAGTTGAGCTCGACGGGCTGGAACTTGGCTACGTCGACATGGTCCACCCTGATTTCCAGGATAGCTTCTCGGTCTGGTCGGACGACCAGGTGGAGGCGCGCTACCTGGTCCACCCGCGCTACGTCGAACGCCTGCTCGATGTCGAAAAGGCGTTCAGCGGCCGGGACGTCCGCACCCTGTTCAAGGGTGGCGAGCTGGTGATCGTCGTCGAGAGCGAGAACCTGTTCGAAAGCGGCTCGCTCGACGCGAGCGAGGACCCAGTCAGGGTCACTCGCTGCATCGATCAGTTCATGACGCTCGTCGACCTGTGCGAGGCCCTGAACGAGCCCGCCAGGTAAGCCTCAGCCGAACAGCTTGGCCCAGCGGCGCTTCTCACGGTCCTTCCACAATCCGCGATGGTACGCGTCCGAGGCCAGCAGCGGCATCACCGAACCGGCTTCGGCGAAGACCATCTGTTCGATACCCGTGTTGACCTTGCCCCAGCTTGCAGCCTCCTGCAGCGTCGAGGAAGAACAAGCACCGTCGCGTACGTCGGCGACGGTGATCTGCACCGCGTACTTGTGCACCGCAACGTCCTCGTGGCCGAGGATCTCGGCGCAGACGACCGTGTCCTGGATGAAGTTCTTCGGCACGCCGCCGCCGATCATCAGCAAGCCGGTGGTACCGGCCGCGATCTTGATCTCGGTCAGTTCGCGGAAGTCGGCGATGGAGTCGATCGTGAGGTAGGGTTTGCCTGCCTTCATCGCATCGACCTGGTGCTTTACGAGGCCAAAGCCCGCCGAGCTGTCGGTGAAGGCGGGGCAGAAGATCGGCACGTCATGCTCGTAAGCGAGCTTGACCAGGCTGTTCTCCTTCTTGCCATGCTCGACGAGGTACTTGCCCATCTCCCTGATGAAGGCGCGGCTGGAATAGGCCTTGGGCGCCAGCGTCTCGGCGATCTCGAAGATCGTGTGGTCGACGTTCTGGAGGTCTTCCTCGTCGATGTAGGTGTCGTAGATGCGGTCGATGTAGAGCGAACGCAGCGTGTCATCGTCGGGAATCTCGAGCGCTTGATAGTGCTTGTGGCCAAGCCCTTCGAAGAAATCCATGTCGACGATTGTGGCGCCGGTGGCGACGATGCCGTCCACCATGTTGTTGCGCACCAGTTCCGCATATAGATCCATGCAGCCCGCCGCCGAGGTGGAACCGGCAATGACCAGGAACACCGTGCAATCCTTGTCGCCCAGCATCTCGTTGTAAATGCGCGTGGCGCGCGCAAGATCTCGGCTGGTAAAGCTCATCTTGCCCATTGCGTCGATCAACGGACGGGAGTCGAACTTGGTAATGTCGATGTGTTCGACCTCGGTCGAAAGCAGTTCGGCCTTGCGAGTGTCGTTGATCGCGGCGTCGGTCATGAAGAGTCCTCCGGTCTTGTCGGTGAGGCAACGGGTCGCGTCGAACAGCGGTTCCCCGTGAAAAACGGGCCCGTTAGAGGCTGGAGGCTCGCTAGTAAATATGCCACGTGGCTTGGTTGTGACGGAGACGACCAACATGCGCACGCCAACCAGAGAGGGCGTGCTTCGCGCTGCCGCGAAAGTCGCGGACATATTACCACAGACGCCGCTGCTTCGGGCGGAGATTGGCGGCGCACCGGTTTGGGTCAAGGCAGAGTCCCTGCAACCCATCGGCGCGTTCAAGATTCGGGGAGCGTGGCATCGCCTGACCGATCTTTCAGACGAAGAACGCGCTCAAGGTGTGGTTGGAGTCTCAAGCGGAAACCATGCGCAAGGCGTCGCTTGGGCCGCGCAAAGGCTCGGCATCGCCGCGACGATCGTCATGCCCAGCGACGCACCATCCGTTAAGCTCGAGCGGACCCGCGCCATGGGTGCTGAGATCGTGCTTTACGATCGTTACGAGCAGGACCGGGACGAAATCGCTGAAGCCCTCGTCACGGAGCGCGGCGCGACGCTGGTTCATGCCTACGCCGATCCCTGGGTGATCGAAGGGCAAGGCAGCTGTGCCATCGAGATAATGGCGCAGCTAGGAGCCGAACCCACGCGGATCATCACGCCCTGTGGCGGGGGCGGTCTTGCTGCGGGCCTTGCCCTCGCCTGCCCCTCGGCCGAGATCGTACCCGTCGAACCAGAAGGCTGGGACGACGTTTGCCGCAGCCTGGAAATCGGCTCGATCCAACGTGTCGATTCGGATGCGCCGCCCACCACATGCGACGCCCTGCAGACACCCGCGACCAGGCCGATCAATTTCGCGATTCTGAAAGAGCGCTGTCCATTCGGTCTGCGCGTCAGTGAGGCCGAGGTGGCCGAAGCCCAGCGCTTTGCCTTCGCTCACTTGCGCCTGGTGGTCGAACCCGGTGGAGCGGCCGCCCTTGCCGCCGCCCTGTCCGGAAAAGTCGCGCTCGATGGGCGAACGGCGATTATGGTAACCGGCGGCAACGTTGACCCTGCCAAGTTTGCCGAGGTTCTCTGACGAAAAGCTCGATAGGTATTAGCCCAGGTGCCCGATGATTAACCAAAGGCATCAAGCTTTCAGGTGAAACGAATCACCTCCGAGATGGGAATTGCGCCATTTTGGTCAGACACGACGCTTGTGTGCCAGAATGGCACCATTAAGTGTCGCAAATATACAACGAATTAACAAATGTACAACGGGGGTAGCGCTCCCTCGGCTACCCCTTTAGTATAGTTTGCGCCACAAACCCCTACCGCCTTTCGCCAAGCATACTCATGGAATGAATGATTTTTTTGCGCCTAGCCAAAAGGGAGCCATTCGACCGTTCTGCACAGGTTTTTTGCGATGCCGCAAATTTCTCGACACCGGGGGCGTCAATAATTTATAAAGACTTCAACGGTTCCGGTCACCCGGCTAGCCGAACGAGAGCAAGAAACGTCTACTGTATTCTGGGTCGCGTACTTCTTTTTACCGAGAGAAGGTACCCGGTATGCAAGAGCTTAAAAATATCAGCATCTCACTTATTTGTTCGACATCACTTGTGAGCGAAGGTCTCAGAAGGATATTGGACGAACGAGAATTCACCGTTGAGGGATCTTTTAAAAGCAGCCACGCTTTACTTGGTGATGGGGGAGAAATACTCTTTGCCACCAAGTCAGAACTTATCCTTCTTGATGTAAGCGCCGCCACGGAGTTGCGCGACGAAGTCGTCGCACTACGCAAGGCTTTTCCGAAGTCCAGATTGGTGTTGCTCAGCGACACTTTCGAGCTCGACAGCATGATCGAAGCTGTCCGGGCCGGGGCGGACGGTTACATCTTGAAAGAGATCGCCTGTGAGTGCCTGCTGGAATCGCTCAAACTCGTTGCCATGGGAGAAAAGGTTCTCCCCGGCCAACTGATCGAGCATCTGCCCCACGGCAGCATGATAGCCAACAGCCACAACAAAGTTGAAGCAGACTTGGCCTCACTGCTCTCCGAACGAGAGATTGAGACGCTGCGCTGCCTGATCATGGGTTACCCGAACAAGGTGATCGCTTATCGGCTCGATATCAGCGAGGCGACGGTGAAGGTCCACGTCAAGGCGATCCTGCGGAAGCTCATGGTCCAGAACCGGACCCAGGCGGCGATCTGGGCGGTCAATCATGGCCTGGACGCTAATGCGGTCTGCGCGACGATTGCTGCGGCGCCGAGCTCTGCCCGGCGCGCCGTTGAGGTGGCTAAGTCCGACAGCCTGATTGCCATTGCTTCCTGAAGCAGGGCGCCCAGCCCCCCAGGATCGTGCCAGTCTCCAGCCCCGGTGGCGCAAACGAATTGAACGGCTGAACGCAGACGTTAGTCTTTCTCGTTTGCCGCTACCGGGACCTGGAAAGCATGTCTTTGCTGCAAATCGACGGTGATGAACTTCGCAACGAGCTTGCAGCCATTGGCCGGTTCATTCTGGTCGGCTTGCTCAACACCGCGATCGGCTACGCGATCATTCTCACAGCGCTGGTCGCAGGTCTGGGCGACTATACCGCCAACCTCGTAGGTTTCATCCTCGGCTTCCCGATCGCTTACACGTTACAGCGTCGCTGGACATTCCGAACGAATTCCAGGGCGACCTTTCTGGAAGCCGGGCTTTACGCCCTTTGCTTCCTGATGGCGTACGGAGCAAATCTGGCCGTAATTACGGCCGGTCGTCAGCTGGGATATGAGGAAAACGCGCTCGTGCAACTTGCTGCGATCTGCATTTACTCAGGCGTATTCTACGTTCTAACAAGACTTATTGTCTTTCGCGGAAAGGCACCAGCGTCGCTGTCTCGGCGAAATTGATTTTCGTTTCTATAATTGGTTGAGACTCATTCTTCGCCTGAAGGAAAAGCCGGCCGATGTATTCGCCCATGATGCCCATGAAGATTGCGTTGATGGAAATCGACATGAGCAGAAGAATGGTGGTTGTCGCAAAACCAGCCGGCCATTCCTGACCGAGCACCAACCGCCCGACGATGTAGACAAACGTCAGCACGAGGCTGAGCATCCCGATGACGATCCCGGCGATCGACGCCAATCGCAATGGCAGAAGGGAATGGTTCAGAACGCCATCAATCGCCAGCGATATCATCGACTTGATGGGGAACTTGCTTTCCCCGGCGATCCGGTCCGCTCGGTCGTATTCAAGACCGATCTGAGAAAAGCCCATCGAACTGATCAAGCCGCGCAAATAGGGGGTGGTATCTTCCACCTTGCGCAGTTCGTTCAGGATACGCCGGTCGACCAGCCTGAACTCGCCGGCATTGACCGGGAGATCGTCCTCACTGATCCATGAGATAAAGCGATAGAAGGAGCGTCTCGATGCGGCGACAAGGAAGCCGTCCGCCAGCGATCGGCGGATACCGTAGACGACCTGGTTGCCCAGCGCCCAGAGCCGCAACATGTCGGGTATAAGCTCCGGCGGATCTTGCAGGTCGCAGTCGATCTGCACCGAACAGTCGCCCGCAGCCGCCTTATAGGCGCACAGCAACGAGCGCTGGTAGCCGAAATTGCGGGAGAAACGGATGACCTTCAGCTTCGGATCGCGCTTGGCGAGACCCTCGAGCAACTCAAAGGTCCGGTCCGTCGAGTGATTGTCGGTGACGATTATCTCATAGTCGTAATCGGACAGCTTGCTGAATGTGCTCACGATCGCCGCGTATGCGCGCTCGACGGTCGCCTCTTCGTTATAGGCCGGTACGAGAACCGATACGAGAGTCTTGCGCTCAGCCACCGGCGTGCCCCGCTCTTAAGTGATGCCCTTCCCCGACCGACAACAGTCTGGCCAGGCCGTCTTCAAGCGACAGCGACGCTTCCCACCCGAAAATTTGCTTGGCGAGCGATGCGTCACATCGCAGCTCCGTCGGTGTCGACTGTGCCGCGGCGAAGTGCACACGGTCAGGGCCGCAATCCGTGAGGGCCATTATCCTTTCGGCCACTTGCCGCATCGTGGGAGCAAAACCGCTGCCGATGTTCACCAGACTGCAGGTTCGGACATGCGGCCTGGCGAGGACGAGCAAGGCCTCGACCACATCGTCCACATGGATCAAGTCTCGCCGATCGTCAGGGCGGTTTATCTCAAAGTCGCGCCCCGCGCGGCAGGCGTCGATCAAGGCGGGAAGCAGGAAATTGTGGGACTGACCTGGCCCATAGGTGAGGGCGAGCCTCGCGGTGATGGTCGGAAATGCAAGCTCATCCGCCAGCATCTCGAGAAATTGAGTGCCAGCGAGCAGCCCCGCGCCGTACGCATTTTGCGGAGCTTCGCGAACACCCTCCCGGTATGGGAGCGGCACGTTACCATACTCTGCGATGCTGCCCGCACGCACAAGCACCGCCGGCGGTCGAGGGAGGTCATCGAGCGCGTCGACAAGACCGATCAGCGGATCGAGAAGCTGCTTCACGGAGAGTTGCGCCGCGGCGGGCGATCGCTGCGTACCCGCCCGGGTTTCAGCACCGAGATGGAAGACCATCGCCGGTTGGACCTGCTCCACACAGGCTCTCACCGCCTCCCGATCTTCGAGATTCGCGCGGTGGATGACGATCTTGTCGGCATCGCCGGCGATTCGAGCCACGGGCGACCCGGGCCTCAGGACCGCATGCACAATGGCCCCTTCGCGGACCAGCCGGTGGGTCAGATGCGAGCCGATAAAGCCCGCAGCACCTGTAACGAGACAGATTGACCCTTCCATTTCGCAATCCCGCCCCCGAGGGGTTTTCTAGACCAGCCGCGGCTCCGGGAACGGGACAAGGAATTTTCCCCCGCGCGCCCGGAAGGCAGCTTGTTGTTCCTTGATCTCGTCGAAGAAGTTCCAGGCGAGCATGAAGAGGATATCTGGCTGCTCTTCCTCGATCGCCTCCACCGGTTTGATGGGGATCCGTAAATTCGGCGAGAACAGGCCATGCTTGAGCGGGTTCTTGTCGACCAGGAAGTCGAGATATTGCGTCCCGATCCCGTAATAGGTGATCATGGTGTTGCCACGGGCTGAAGCGCCGTATCCTGCGATCCGCAGACCCTGCACCTTAAGGTCGTCGAGCATCTCGCGCAGCCGCATCCCGGTCTCGTCGAAGCGTTCGACGCGAGCGTCATAAGTGGCTTGGTCGAGCATGCCGCCCGCGGCCTCCTCAGCCAGCATTTCGTTCACGACCGGATTGGTCGCGAACCCCGCCGACTGCCGGGTCAGGAACACGCGCATCGAACCGCCGTGGATGTTGGGCAGGCGTTGCGCATCGGAGACTTCGAGTCCGAAGAACGCGCCAAGCTTCGCAATCGACAGCAGGCTGAACTCGGACACATGCTCGTGATACATGTTGTCGAACTCGGCCAGCTCCAGCATTTCCTTCGCCCGTGGAACCTCGATGATGAAGGTGCCATCCGCCGCGAGCAGGATGCAGACGGCATCCATGAAACTGTGCAAGTCGCCGATGTGATTGAAGGTGTTGGTCGTTACGATGACCTTGGCGCTCCCGTGTGCAGCCTTCACTTCGTTCGCCGATTGCCGATGAAAATAGTCGATGTGGGTCTGGACCCCCCTCGCCTTCGCCAGCTCGGCGATGTTCGCCGCGGGATCGACGCCCAGGGTCTTGCAGCCAAGTGCGTTACAGGCGGCGAGCAACAATCCGTCATTGCTGCCGATATCGACGACAAGCCCGTCGCTCCCCGCCCTTTCGGCGATGACGCGGGCAAAGCCTTCGAAATGACTCTGCATAGTGGCCGCGCCTGAAGGCACGTAGAGATAATGGGAGAAGAAGTTCTCCGGAATCTGGTCAGCCACCGCGATGAGGCCGCATTCGAGGCACACGTGCGCATTCAGGGGAAAGGACGGCTGATCCCGTTCCATGTCCTCGGGCCGGATGAGCATCTGAGCCGGGGAATGCGATCCATATTGCAGGAACAGGTATGGGTCCGGCGCTTTGCAGGCGCGGCAGCTCGAAAGCGTGGCGTTGTCGGCGCGTTCGATGGAGTGCGGATCAAGCATTGGCGGCCTCTTGTATGGGACGGGTAAGGCGATCTCGGACGAACGCCTCGAAACATTCGTGCATGTAATCGAGCTGCGCTTCCTCGAGACCGTGATGGCACGCGAGCAGGATACCGCCGCGCATGACATCATCGGCCACCGGGTATCCATCGGCCGAAGTCGTCGAAGTGACTGACTTCATCGCGGGTTGGCGCAGGATATTGCCGGTAAAGACCGGTCGGGTCTGCACATCGCGCTCCTCGAGCCAGATCTGCAGCTCCCGACGGGTGAATGGCGCGTCCGCCCGGATCGTCATGGGGAATGCCAGCCAGCCGGTCCGTGATTCCGGCATCTGCTTGGGGAGGATGAACCACTCTTCGTACGCCTTGAAGAACTCGTACTGGCGCTTGAAGTTGTGCTCCCGGGCGGCGATGTTCGTTTCCAGCTTGTTGAGCTGGATCAGTCCGAACGCAGCGCCCATTTCCGAAGGCTCGACGTTGTAGCCCAGCTCTTCGAAAAGGAACTTCGCGTCATAGCTGATCCCGTCGAGGGACACGTTGAAGCGCTTCTCGATACTTTCGGAATCCACGTAGAGCGACGAGGTCCTGCCCCATGATCGAAGCAACAGGGCGCGGCGCCCCAGCTCTTCGTCCGACACGCACAACATGCCACCGTTGCCGGCCGCGTTGATGACGTGCGAACCATAGAAGCTGGTCGTGCTGATGTGCGAGCGTGTTCCGGTGCTGGTGCCCCGCAAGGTCGCGCCAAGCGTGTCCGCGCTGTCCTCGATCACCATCAGGCCGTGAGCATCGGCGATCTGTCGGATGCGATCCCAGTCAGGCAGATTGCCGATTAAGGAGGGGATCATCATGGCCTTGGTCTTCGGGCCGATCAGTTCCTCGATCTTGTCGACGTCGACGTTGTAGGTGCCCTCTGCCGCGTCGATGAAGGCCGGCACGAGCCGCCCCCGAACTATCGGCGCCACCGTTGTCGCGAAGGTCAAAGCGGGAGTGATGACCTCGCTTCCTTCGGGAAGATCGAGCAACTCCATCGCGAGGTAATTCGCGCTCGAGCCGCTGTTGACCATGATGCCGTGGCTCTTGGCGAACAGCGCCGCGACGCGTTCCTGCATTTCGCGGACTCTTGGCCCCATCTGCGTGGATGTGCGCAACACCTCCACGACAGCGGCTATTTCCTCTTCACCATGGACCGTCTGGCCGTAGTTCACGCGCATGCCTGGATCTTCTCCTGAACCCGAGAGGACAATTCTGCGGATGCCGCAAAGCTGGCGATCTGCCCGATCGTCAGGGACCGCATGTCTTCGGAACCGTCCGCGAAAACGCGATACCAGTTGGCGGTCATGGCGATCGCCTGCTCGGTGGTCAGCCTGGGCCTCCAGCCGAGCCGGGCGTGCGCCTTGCTGCTATCGAGTGTCAGCATTCCAGCTTCGTGAGGGTCGTCGGTCCGCTTTCCAAAGGCGATCGCCGCAGCGCCGGGCCCCCATGTCTTTTGGAGAATCCGGGCGATCGTTTCGACGTCCACGAAGGCATCCGGGCTCGGACCGAAGTTCCACGCTTCCGCGAAGTCGTGCGCGGCATCGCTAAGCAGCAAGGCGGCTATCGTCAGGTACCCCGACAAGGGCTCGAGCACATGCTGCCAAGGGCGCACACTGGCGGGATTGCGAATGGCGACCGCGGTGCCGGCGATCGTCGCCCTGATGATGTCGGGGACAAGCCGATCCACGGCCCAGTCACCACCGCCGATGACGTTCCCCGCGCGCACCGTTGCGATCTGGCAACCCTTGGGATCGGAGAAGAAGGACCGCCGGAAGGAGCTGGCAACCAGCTCCGTGCATCCCTTGGAAGCGCTGTAAGGGTCCGCCCCGCCCATCGGGTCGGTCTCGCGATAGGGCCAGGGCCACTCGTTGTTTTCGTAGCACTTGTCGCTGGTGACGACGACCACGCCGCGAACCGAGGGCATGCGACGCACTTGATCGAGCACCACGGCCGTTCCGACCGCATTGGTCCGAAACGTGTCCACAGGATCGGCATAAGAAGGGCGCACGAGCGATTGCGCGGCCATGTGGATTACCAGGTCTGGCTCCAGTCCTTCACAGGCCCGTGCGAAGTCAGCTCCTTCGCGGATATCACCGATCCGGTGATCGATTACCTGGGCCAAACCGACAGCGGAGAAGAGAGTTGGGCCTCCAGGGGGAGGTAGGGCGATCCCTGTAACTTCGGCCCCCAACTCCTTCAGCCAGAGGCAAAGCCAGCCACCTTTGAAGCCGGTATGCCCGGTAACGAGCACCCGTTTGCCGGCAAATTGAACTGCCAGAGCGTCATGGCAGATCGATTGTTCAGGCATTGACGACCTTCGCCTGCCAGTCCGTCGACATGATCGCCTGGCCGTTCTCGAAATCCATCCATGGGGGCAGTGGATCTGATCCGAGCTTGTTCAGGGTGTCGCGATCGCGCACCGTGTCCATCGGGTGCCAGAACCCCTTGTGCATGAACGCCATCAGCTGACCGTCGCGCGCCAGGTTCGTCAGAGGGGCCTGCTCCAGTGGCTCTTCGTCCCCGGTCAGATAGTCGAGCACGCCCGGTTCGAAGACGAAAAAGCCCCCGTTGATCCAGGTTTCGTGCTTGCGCACTTTCTCGGTGAATTCGACGACCTGGTTGCCGTCGAGCTCGAGATTACCAAACCTGGCAGGAGGCTGCACGGCCGTCACCGTGGCGAGCTTGCCGTGGGAGCGGTGGAACGCGAGCAGTGCCTCGATGTCGATGTTGCCCACACCGTCGGAGTAAGTGACCATGAAAGTCTCGTCGTCCAGCCAGTCCCGCAAGCGGCGAATGCGACCTCCGGTCATGGTCGCGACACCCGTATCGACAACCGACACGCGCCAATCCACCTTCGACGTCGGGCGCAGCGCCATTTCGCCATTGCCGATGCCAACGGTGAAATCGTTGGTCATCAAGTGCAGCCCCTGGAAGAAGCTCTTGATCGAGAGGGCCTTGTAGCCGCAAGCCACGATGAAATCGGCGTGACCCCAGTGATCGTAGATATCCATCACGTGAAGCATGATGGGCCGCCCAGCCACTTCGACCATGGGCTTCGGAATGTGGACAGTTTCTTCCGCGAGGCGTGAACCAAGTCCGCCAGCCAGCAAGACTACTTTCATTTGGCCCTCCGATGCACGGAAGTCGCCCGCGCGCCGCGTGGTTAAATACCCCTCGATTTTACGGAACAGGACCAAGGCTTCGAAATGGGCATCGGGGTTAGGCAGCTTTAGACAATCGGTGTACCAACGGGCTAGCGTCGGTCCTAAATCGTCAGTCAGTCGCGGCGAACGAACAAGCGCAGTTGCCGCCCCTTCGGCGCTGGAATTTCGCGATAATTGTGGGTCAAGGCGAAGGTCGCGAGAGGAGCCTCCATCGGCTCCTCATCGTTCACCAGGATCGCGTCCGGCCGGCTGCTCGCGAGAAACTCGGGCAAATCCGTTGCAGAGGTCGTCCTGTAATAGGGTTTATCATCTGCGGGTATGAACGGCGCGACGCGATAGACGAACTGGCCGGCCGCGAACTCCGGATAGATCCGCCAGCCTGCCTCGAGCGCCATTACCGGCGTCATGGCGACCACATGCGCCCGATCGTCCAGTCCGGCTGTACCGGCAAGCTTGCGCATGTCACGGTGAAGCGCGAGCGGCTCCCAATGTCCGGGCCGAGCGAGCTGGAGTAGACCCGGGCCGATCCGCGTCACCGATCCAAGTATCGCAACCAGCGAAAGAGCCAACCAGAGCGGCATTGCAGCCCTACGCTCCCCTTCGCCAAGCGAACCGGCCAGCGCGGCCATCGTCAGGACAAGGAAGGGCAAAGGCAGGGCAAAGTACTGCGGAAATGCCGGATCGGGCACGAAGGCGACAATGAAACCGAAAGCGGCACATGCGGCGGGCAGAAGCACCTTCCACGATGCCATCTGCCTGATCCCTACCCATAATCCTCTCTCCCACAGCACCGTGCCGACGAGAACGATCACGCCAGCAATGGCGAGGAGAAAGGTATTCGAGAGCCAGATCTCTTCCGCCAGGAGTGTCTTTTGGGCCAGCCCCGTGACCAACGGGTCGGTCGAACTACCCCAGTAGGCCCTCTGCAACTCGGTAAAGTAGCGGAAAGTGTGCGCAAGGAACGCGTCGGGGTCGCGAGCAAGATGGATCAAGGCGGGCAATCCGCCGACAATTCCGCCGATAGCCAGGGGAAGGAGACCTTTCACGATCCTGTCGACGAACGGCCGTGCTTGCGGGGCGATGAGGGTTGTGATCGCGATGAGCGGCGCGAGGAAGAAGTAGTTAACCTTGAAGCCTACCGCGAGCGAGGCGAAGAGGCCTGCCCAGAAGGCGGACACCGGCGAGGGCCGCCGCTCATCCATCGCTCCCAGCAGGAAATAGTACGATGCAAAAGCGAAGGGCAGCGGCAGGAAGGTGTTGCTTACCAGCATGCCCGAGGGACCGAGTAGCAGAACGCAGCCGGTCAGCAGGAAGGCGCAAGTCAGGAACGCGGGCATTCCGGCGTTAAGGCGGCGGGCGATGAGCCACAGCATCGCTATCAAAGCCAGCCAGGCGCTCACTACGACCAAGCGTCCGGTAAAGAGGTAGGCGCCCGCACCGGTCAGCGAATATACCGAGCCCAGCAGATAGGGCATGTTGGGCAGGTGATTGTAGCCGAAGTCGCGGTAGATATCGCCCTTCCCCAGCTGGCTCGCGACCGAAACGAACAGGTTTTCGTCACGATTGAGCGGATAGGACAGGACCCGTCCGGCAATTCCGGCGAGCATCACGCCAAGGACGACCAGTCCGGCCTTCACGAATGTGCTGGTGCGTAGGTCCTCGCCCTTGCCCTCAACGTTGCTCATCGGTCGCGCGCCTGTTCCAAATCATCCGATGTTGAGGCGGCCACGAGCAACTGGCGAGCGCTATAACGATGTAATCATTCTGGATGGTTACGCGATCCCCGTGGCCTACCGTCAACCGTGAAGTGAGCCGCGATGGACGCAAGCAACGATCGCTCCTCTCTAAGAAGGGTTAGACCAGAAATACCATCCTCATGGTGTTCCCTCCCATGCTAGAAGCGTCATCGTTCGAAACGGAGAGACAACGTTTCAGCTGTGCCGTCGCACCACATATCGATCCTGACAACCGGCCTTGGCGCCGGCGGAGCTGAGCGTGTCATCGCCCAGCTTGCCGCGCATTGGTGCGACACGCCCTATCGCCTGACGATAATCACCTTCGATCACGCCGACGACGACGTGTTCCATCCACTTCCCGCGAATGTCGCGATCGAGCGGCTCGGCGACGCCAGCGGAAGCGGATTGATAGGAGCAATCCACAAGGTATTTGCTCTACGCAAGGCCTTGCGCCGGGACCCGCCCGATTTGCTGGTCTCCTTCCTGACGAAAAACAATCTCCTTGCGGCGATTGCCTCGATCGGGGTCCCGACAGGCCTGGTGTGCTGCGAACGAAACAATCCCGAGCGCCAGAAGGTGCATCCGCTGTGGAACTTGTTCCTTCCGGCCGCCTATCGGCGGGCGGATGCGATCGTTTGCCAGACCGAAGGCGTAAAACGGTGCTTCCCCGCTTCGGTCGCAGACAGACTTGTGGTCATTCCCAACCCCTTTGCTCGTATCGATAGGACCGCGCCGACAACCAACGGCAAGACTATCTGCGCCGTAGGGCGGCTGACCGACCAAAAAGGCTTCGACCTGTTGATCGATGCTTTTTCCCGGGTCCTCCCGGATTTTCCGGGTTGGAAGCTGAATATCTGGGGCTCCGGAAACGATTTGCCCGCACTCGAGCAGCAAGTTCTCGACCTTGGCTTGAGCGAGAGTGTTTTCCTGCTCGGCATCAGTCCGCGCCCTGGTGGCTGGCTCGACAATGCCGACTTGTTTGTCCTTTCTTCGCGATATGAGGGATTTCCCAATGCGCTTGGCGAGGCGATGGCGGCGGGATTGCCAATCGTCGCCACGGCTTGTGATTTTGGCCCCGCAGAGATGCTGGAGCACGGGAAGAGCGGATGGCTGGTCCGCAACGAGGATCCGGCCGCTCTCGCTGACGGCCTGAAGCAACTGATGTCAGACGACGCTCTGCGCGCCAGGCTAGGGGACGGCGCGGCGAAAGCGGTCGAACGCTATGCGCCGACTGTCGTGTTCAGGCAGTGGGATAGTCTGGTGAGGGACTTGCTGCTCGGATCGAAGGAAGAGCCAGCCACTGCGGAGGCAAGGCGGGCACGCTCGTTGGGGGTCCAAGTCACCGAATGAGGAACGGACCGCTGCGCATTCTGTTCACGTCCGCCGGACGCCGGGTCGAACTCGCGCAGTGCTTCCGCGCGGCCGCCTCGAGACGGGACGTAAGTTGTGAGATACACGCCTGCGATCTCGACCCGGAGCTGAGCCCGGCATGCCAAACGGCCGACGCCCGGTTTGTCGTCCCGAAATGCACTGACCCGAGTTACGTCGGCATCCTGCAGGAGTATTGCAGGACTCGGTCAATCGACCTGCTGGTACCGACGATCGATCCCGAACTTCCCCCCCTCGCGGCGGCCCGCGACGATTTCGCCGAGGCCGGCACGTTCGTTCACGTGAGCTGTGCTGAGACGATCGATATCGTCCGCGACAAGCAGAAGACCATCGAGGCACTTGCCGCGTCGGGGGTTCCCGTGCCCCGGACCGCCTCGGTCGAGGAGGCCCGTCACTCATCGGGCGCATGGCCCTTCCCCGCCTTCATCAAGCCATCGGGAGGCAGCGCGAGCCGCGGAATCGGAATACTCCAGGGACCGGAGGATTTTCGGGGCAAGTACGATGAGCCCATGATCGTGCAGGAATTCCTTCGCGGTCCCGAATACACGGTCAATGTCTACGTCGATCGAAACGGCAAGCTCTTGTCCGCGGTACCTCACATTCGTCTTTCGGTGCGGGCGGGAGAGGTCGAGAAAGGTCGCACCGAACGGAACCCGGCGTTCTGGGAGATAGCCGAGCGCGTAGTCTCGGCCCTGCCGGGACCGAGGGGCGCGATGTGCTTCCAGCTGATCGTCGACCCCGAGAAGGGGCCGCGCGTGTTCGAGATCAACGCTCGGTTCGGCGGCGGTTACCCCCTTGCTGATCACGCCGGAGCCAGGTTCGCGGAAAGCCTGTTGGCTGATCTGCTGGGCCAGCCCGAATGCGCGTCCAACGAATGGCGGGACGGCGTCACGATGCTTCGATACGATGCGGCGGTATTCGATGGTTGAGATCGACGCCTCCGTCGTCGTCTTCGACCTGGACGATACGCTCTTCCACGAGAGTGACTTCGCGCGCAGCGGCTTTGGCGCCGTTGGCGCCCACCTGGAGTCCCGGTTCGGAATCTCCAACTTTGCATCTCATTGCGAACGACTGCTCAAGGCCGGCTCGCGAGGGCATATCTTCGATCAAGCCCTGGCAGAATGCGGACACCATCCAGACGCTGCGTTGATCGCCGAACTTGTCGAGGTCTATCGTTCGCATGAACCTTCGATCCGCCTGCCCGATGACACCGTGGCGTTCCTCGAACACATCGCCGGCATGCCGACGGCCCTCATCAGCGACGGGCCGGGCGCTATGCAAAGAAACAAAGTCGTTCGCCTTGGCCTCGACCGACTGATCGACAAGATCATCCTGACGGGCGAGTGGCCGGATGGCTACGGGAAACCTCACCCCAGAGCCTATGGTGAAGTCATGCAGTGGTCGGGCCGCCCCGGGGCGGATCACGTCTACATCGCGGACAATGCCTCCAAGGATTTCATCGCACCAAAGACCCTGGGCTGGAAAACGGTCCAGATACTACGGCCCGGTCGCGTGCATGACGGGCTTGCCCCAACGGTGGAGCATGAAGCGCAATTCCGGATAGCGAGCCTCGACGATATTCGCCTGCGCCACGCCCTCGCGGGCTCACGCTAGCGCGACAGTTCCTCGCGGAGAGTCTTGGTTCGCCGTTCGCCGCCTATCATGACGAGCAGCGTCCTCTGCAGGATTGTCAGATCGAGCCAGAGTCCAGCGTGACCGATATACCAAAGATCGAGCGCGACCTTTTCATCGAGAGATAACAGCGTGTTACCGTTCACTTGGGCCCAGCCCGTCATGCCTGGCCTTACGAGGCTTCTCCGTCGCCCCTTGTCACCAAGCTCCTCGATAGTCTCAGGAAGCAGCGGGCGAGGCCCGACGAAGGCCATTTCGCCCTTCGCGATATTGAGGAAGCCAGGCAATTCATCCAGGCGCGTCCTGCGCAGGAATGCGCCCACTGCCGTGACTCGCTCCTCATCGGGCAGCAATCGTCCGGCTTCATCGCGATCGTCGCGCATGGTGCGAAACTTGTAGAGCACGAACGGCTGGCCCAGGCGTCCGCAACGAACCTGCCTGAAGAGTATGGGTCTCCCTAACGAGGACAACACCAGCAGGCCGAGCAGCACCTGGACCGGGGACGAAATGACCCCCGCGCCCGCGCCCAGCAATCTCGAGAACGCCAAAGCCATCGGGCGCGACCGATCAAGCCATTTCAGGCTGGGTCCACGATTGCCGCCGCCTGCGCCGCATCCAGTTGCGGGCCCGAGTTACGATACCCTGCGGATGCTGGAAGTCGTCCGAGTAGTAATCCGAAGAGTCGACGTAGAACTGGACGGAATCCCCGTACCGCAACCGGGCATGTTCGGCATAGTCGACGTGATCGAAGATCACTCCGGACACAGCGTAATGGTGCAGGTCGAGGGACGCATCCATTTGCTCAATGGTCGTGCGCCCCCAACGGGCCACCATGATGGTCTGGTCGGCGAACTGGCCCATCGCCCGCGCGTCCCGCACGGCGAGCGTGGCGGGGGCGTTGATGACGATGAAATCGAACTTCTCGCGCAGGTCACGGAGAAGCTTGGCCAGCTTGGGCGAAGAGAGGAGCACCGCAGGCTCTTCTACCGGGTTGTGCGCGCTCAGGAGGCCGATCCTCGGGGCGTGGACATATTCGTCGCCGTCTTCCGTGACCCCTTCATGCGGCAGCGGAAGCAATCCATCGATATCGGCCTGACCGGTGATGATATCGATCAGGTCGGGTGAATCGATATTGTTCTGCAAGCGTTGCAGGTAACCTTGCTTGCGCAAGTCCAGATCGAGCACCAGGGTCCGATCGCCCATCGCCAGGCCTGCCGCCGCCAACGTCAGAGTAACCGTCGACTTGCCGTCTCCGGGCAAAGGCGAACTCACCAGCACCACCTGGGAACCCGGCTTCTGTCGCAAAGAGCGGATCTCGCAGTACATGGATCTGGAGACCTCCGCGAACAGCGACTGCGGATCGGCGATCACCGGGCTGTCGCTCGGATCGTCGGCCGGTTGGTCCTGAGCCAGGAGCGGAAGCATGCCGAAGGTCGGGAGCCCGAAGTACTTCCGGATTTGGGCAGAGGTCCTCAGGCGATCGTCGAGGAAGTCGCGCAGGAACGCGAGCAGGAAGGCCAGGATACTTGAGCCGAAAAAGGCGATGATCGTATACTTGAGTGGCGCCGGGGCGATCGCGTCAAGGTTCGGGACAGCCGGCGAAACGATGGAGGAGGAGACACCCTCTTCCTGCATCTGGGCGCGTACTTGTTCCACGCGGGCGGCAATGGCCTTGTACGATTCATCGGCGAGCGTGGATTCTCGCACCAGGTTCTCAAGTTCGACCGAGTTGCTCACGTTTTCGTAAGACTTGCTTTCGACGCTGGCGAGGATCCCGTTCAGACGCGAAGCCGCGGCCGCGTCACCGGCGGCGTCGCTGCGCGCCATCTGCGCCATTCTGGCCGCGTCGGCAGCCGCCACCGCTCTGGCTGCTGCTTGCGCGTTGTTGCGTTCGACAGCCATTGCGCCCTCAACCGCATCGATTTGCGACGAGATGCGCTTCACGTCCGGATGGTTTGGGCCATAGCTCGACGTGAGCTTTGAGCTCTCTGCCACGAGATCGGCATGGCGACGCTCGAGCTGATCGAGACCAGCCGAACTCGCCATGGCGGTGCTCTGCATCGATCCCGCTGCGGCGATCCCACCGCTGCGTGCAGCCGAGCCTTCGCGCGACGCACTGGCTGCGGCGGCCTGAGCCGCAATTCTATTGAGCTGAGCCAGATCTTCAGCACCACCCGCGCCGACGAGCATCCGGTGATTCTGCCGGAATTCTGCCACTTTCTGGGCAGTGGCGGCGGCAATCTCGCCACGCTCGTGCTGCTCGGTCTCAAGAGAGGCTAGCAGCTGGGCGCGGAGTTCATTGTTCTTGGAGGCGCGAACGGCACGAACCGACGCGGGAATCTGGTTGGCAATTCGCGCAGCCAGCTCGGGCGAGCGCGAGGAGACTGAAA
Source organism: Croceibacterium selenioxidans (assembly GCF_018599195.1). Classification (GTDB taxonomy): domain Bacteria; phylum Pseudomonadota; class Alphaproteobacteria; order Sphingomonadales; family Sphingomonadaceae; genus Croceibacterium_A; species Croceibacterium_A selenioxidans. Next base: position 1,403,968 of record NZ_JAHFVK010000001.1, read on the forward strand.
TGGCCAACAAGTCCGAGTTCGGCTCCGCCGCCACCGTGACCATGCTCAGCAGTCGGTTGATGGCGAGGTAGATGTAGTCGTCGCTACCCTTGCTGATATTGCCCATGTCTTTCTGGAAATGCGGATCGTTGAGCAGGTCCAGATCCTCGATCACGTGCTCCGCCGCCGAACGGGAACTGTGGAGCCGGACGGCGTTCGCCACGCGTTGCGCGTTCTGCGCGATGACGTCTGCCTGGTTGGTTCCCACCTGGTCGATAAGTTCGACCTGCACATGCGCCGTCGACCGATAGATGGTCGGAGACAGTAACTGATGGGCCAGAACCGGCAACGTGATGGCGGCAATGATCGCCATGATCATGTACTTGTAGCGAATGGCCACACGCAGCAGGTCTTTGAGCGATATCGCCGAGCCGGCGTGCGGCGGCGCACCACTGGGGTAATAGGGTGACTGCGAATTCGTACTGAGGCTGTTGCCTCCATAAGATGCCAAGGCAGTTTGCATCGTACACCCCTGTGAGCAGATGCGCCGGCAAATCTTGCGTCACTCGCCGCCGACGCAAAGACGGTTATGGGCAATTTCAATGGGTTTTTGAAACGGGCATCCGTCTCGCCGGGCGGGGCATAAAGGGTAGCTCGAAAGGATGGGCCGCAGGGCTCTTAGCGACGAGCGGTACGGTACAGGGCGAGATGCTGGTCCGCAGAACCATCGATCGAAAACTGCCCGCTCTTCTGAACGGCACCTTGGGAGAGAGACTGGTAAAGTTCGGCGTTGCCGATCACGCGACCGATAGCCTGAGCGAGAGACTTCGGATCACCGGGCCGAGCCAACAGGCCATTCACGCCGTCAACCACCAGGTCCCGGTTGCCTGCTACGTCCGTCGCCAGGATCGGAAGCCCCATGCCCATCGCCTCGATGATGGCGATGGGTAGCCCTTCATAGGTCGAGGTGTTGAGGAGGATATCGGCGGACGCCATCAACTCCCGCACGTCGGATCGTTCACCGAGAAACTCTACCGCCTTGGAAAGACCCATGTTCTCAGATCTTTGCCTGAGCTCCTCGAGGCCTGCTCCACCGCCGGCAATCATGAACCTTGGCATGACGGCGTCGCGATGGCTCTCGCGCAGTGCAGCCGCGGTCTCCAGAAGCAAACCGTAGTTCTTCTGATCGGAGATCGTCCCGACGCTGAGGATTCGACAAGGTTTTCCAACTGCCGTTCGCGGAGCCCCTACCCCAAATTCGCGCGCTGCCGCATTTGGAATGACCGTTATCGGGCGCCTCGTGAGCTTGCGATAGGTGGCCTCCAGTTCGGGTGAAATCGCAACATACCTGTCTACGACCAGGTCAAAGAGGCGGAACAGGTAGCTGGGAAACGAGAGCCGTGTGTTGTGATGAGTCAGCACGACCGGACCCCGAAATCCGGATAGCGCGACCATGGCCACTGCCCTTGCGGTGTGGCAATGGATCACGTCCGGGGCGCTAGCAACCAATAGCTTCCGGAGAGCCGCCGCTCCCTCTAACGGACCGCGCTTTCTGCTGAGTTCGAGCGAGACGAAGTCTCCACCGCCCTTGTCGATTTGGGCGGCGAGGTGCGCTTCCATTTCGGCTGTGTTGCCCAGTACCGACGCATCGCAAAGGGCAATCACGCGGTTCGTCACCCCGCGAGCGGAGAGCGCCGCGCTCAGGTTGGACACAAGCATTTCCGCTCCGCCGGAAGTCAGGCTTGTGACGATCGACCAAACAACCAGGGACCTATGCGCCGGATCGACTGTGTCGTTTCCCTGAGAGATTGACCGCATGTCGTTCATGCCTTGCCCTCTTCCAGTCGCTCCTCGGCCATTTCAGCGCGAACTCGGCCCAGCCCTCGCCACATCGCGACGTCGAGCGAGACGGCGGTAAAGAGGCCAAATGCGATATGGGCGAGGTTCACCCCGACCGCGCCGAGGCTCGGCAAAGCTGCCAGTGCAGTCGCAAAGAAGATCACCGTTGCGGCGGCAGCGACAGCGAGAACGTAAGTCGGGCGGTTCATCGCGAGCAGGGCTGAGCGTGAAGGCGCCGCGTGCAGCACCAGCGCAACGGCAAGCAATTGCGCGAGCAGCATCGGAAACGCGTCGACGAAGTCCGGGCCGAACACGAGATGCAGTGCCCACTCACCCGCAAACCAACACAAGGTGATCGCGACCGTCGCACCCACTGCAAGGATGATCTGCAGCCATTTGACGGTCTGGGCGAGATTGGCAATTCCCTTGCCGGTCCACATCCGCGCCATGTCGGGATAGGCCACCGTCTGGATTAGGTCGCCACCTTGCTGGGCAATCTTCGCCACCCTGCGTGACAGAAAATAAAGGCCCGCCGCGGCCGGGCCTGCGAAGAACCCGACGAGCAAAGTGTCCGCTTCATGGGTCAGGGTACGCAGGGCCGACGAGAGATTGGTGGAGAAGGCAAAGCCGAGGAAGCCGGGGAACTTGTCGGACAGTTTGCGCCAGCTTGCCTTGAACGGACTGGGTATTCCGTTCTGCGCCAAGGTGCGCAACCCGATCCAGTTGAACACAAGGGAGTCCAGCGCCTGTGCGAAGGTCCAGGCGGCGATGAATTCAAGCAGGCTGCCGCCCGTCAGGTACACAAGGAGCGCCAGCGCGAGCCGGGTCAGGCCACCGACAAACTGGATATAGGCAATGGTGCGAAATTTGCCCGACATTCGAAGCGCGGCACTGGCCATACCCCGGAAATTGATCGCAATCGCGGCAGCATAGACCGCGACCAGCTTGCCTTGATCGGGAGTGAGGCCGACATGGCTTGCCGCGAGCCATCCGGTGACGACGCACATGACGGCGGCGAGGAACGCGCTGCAGACGTCGAGCAGCAAGCCGTAAGCGTAAAGTTGCGACAGCCGCTGGGGATCGGCGGCGTTCTCCTCGGCAGCCACGAAGCGGATCAGCGGTTGCCAGGATTCAAACCTCACCAGCCGTTCGCAGACGCGGCCCAGTGCGAGAATTAGCGCAAGGGCCCCGAAGTCGGCAGCCCCGAGCGTACGAGCCGCGACGGCGGTGCTGGCCAACATCGTAATCGCTACACCGAAATTTCCGGTCAGCAGATGAAACACGCTGCCGATGCGGCTCCTCAGGAGGGCGTTCTGGTTCAGCGAAGCAGACAGGCTTCGCGCCAGCTCTCTTGGATGCAGAGCGCTAAGCGAATTCTTCGCGGTCGATCGGGTGGCGGCCATGGTGCTTATTCCGTCGCGCGCTGCGCATCCCTGGCCGACCGGCTGCCCACCATGAGCGAACTATCCAGTCGAGTTGCGCGTTCATATCTCGCAAACGCGAGCGCGAAGACGATGAGCGCAGGGCCGATCCAAATGCGCGCGAACATGTGCGGGATCGACATCGTATAGAACAGGAAGGCCAAGGTGATGGCTGCGCAAGCCGCCCCATCCAGCCGATGGTTCCGCCAGATCAAGAGGCTCGTAAGACCCATGCTGATCAGCATTGCGCTCAGCCCCAGGCTGGCAACGGCCCCGCCCTCGTTCAGGACCAGGAGGTGCAGATTGTGAACCGGCAGGCCCTCCGGGTTCACTTCACGATACCGATCGGTGCCCAGCCCGATCAGCATGTTGTCGTTTGCCATCTGCCAGGCCTCGGCAACAAGATGCGTTCTGCCGGTGAAAGTCCCGGCTTTGTCCATGTCACCGGTGGCGATCGCGGCCACCACGCGTTCTTCGAACGGTTTGGGCAAGGGTCCGCCCGCCCAGACATAGGCCACCGCAAAAAGGGCCATGGGCACGGCGAACCGGACAAAGTTCGCAAACCTCCCGAGCACCAGAAAAAGCGAAATCGCCAGAACCCCGGACGCCACCGCCGAAAAGCTGGCGCTGGCTATGAGACCGGCGATAATCAATCCGCCGCACACGACAGCTACGCGGATCGGCATCCGGCGATCCATCGTGCAGTGAAGCAACATTATCAGGGCGTAAACGCACACAGCGCCATTCGAATTCGGCTCGCCCGTCAATGTCCCGAGCCGGCCGTTGCCCGACAGGACGGTCTGGCCGACATATGGCGCGATCTGGTCGTAAGTTAGGAACTGAATGATCAGCAGTCCGATGAGCTGGGAAATGGCGACGGCAACGACAAAGGCCGTTACCGCCGTCTGCAGTGTCAATCGATCGCAGCTGCGAAGGACCATCGGTATGACCAGGAGCGCAAAGAGGTACTGCGCGGCCACCGGCATCCAGCGGTCCGGGTCGCCGCTGACGAGTGAACTGACCAACAAGGCTCCTAGCATCAGCGCCAGGCCTCCGATCCAGAAGAGCGTCAGCTTTCCAAAGACGTCGACACGGAGCTTGCCGGACAGGAGGAGAATGACGCAGGCCGAAGCGAACAAGATGTCGGAGACGCTCAGATTGTTCTGGGGCAGTCGCACCAATTGCCAAGGCAGGAAGAAGCAGGCGGCAATGACGATGAGCCGATTGGCCATCGATGTACGGTAGGGATCATAGCGGTCGCGAACCGGCCGCGAAGGCGCCGGATCAAGCGGGCCGCGTTCCGCAACGGGATGTCGTCCTCTCGCGACTTGCATGCCCGGATGATGGCGCGCGGGCCCTCCTTGCGCAAATTCAAGAATGGCCAGACCAGCTACGCATTGTTGGTACCCTAAAGGTCAAGGCCATGGTCCCGCGGCATCTCGAAATGATAGCTTTCGGTATAACCGCGCCGTTCGTATCTTCGCAGCCCAGGTATGTTGAAGATTCCGCTCAGTTATTCACGCCCATTCGGCGCCTTGGCGGGCATTAGAACTACAAGAGCTGGAACCTCCTGGGAGACGAATGGATGAAGCGCGCCCCAGTCCACACTCGCATCGCCAAACTGGCATGGATTCCCGTCAGCGCGCTTACGTTCCTTTGCTTTGGTTGTTCGAACTCCGCAGGCGCTGACGCTTCTCAGGAACCAAAACCTCCTACGTTCAAGTCCGTGACGGACACCCCCGCCTTTCCGGGAGCCGTGGGTTACGGCGCCGTGAGCGTGGGCGGGCGCGGCGGACGCATCATTCCCGTCACTACTCTGGACGACAGCGGGCCGGGTTCGTTTAGAGCCTGCGTCATGGCGACCGGACCGCGCGTTTGCGTGTTCCGGGTGAGCGGTGTCATCCGGTTCACCGACCGCCCGCCTATCATTCGCGAGCCCTATTTGACCATCGCCGGGCAGACGGCCCCAGGCGGCGGGATAACCCTGGCTCACGCGGGAGGTCCGAACGGCCGCACGCCATTGGTCCTCAAGGGGACCCACGACGTCATCGTGCAGCACATCCGGGTGAGGCCGAACATCTTCGGAGAGAATCGCGAGTCCGAAGACGGAATCACGATCGAGAACAGCAGCCGCGTGATCATCGATCATGTCAGCGCCACCTGGGCGCGAGACGAACTGATCAACGGCTATGCGGACAATGACGATCTGACGATCAGCAATTCGATCTTCGCTCTCGGAATTCCGCCTCACGACAAATGCGCCCTGCTCGCGAGCGACCCGACAAACCGTCAGAATGTGAGTTTCATCGGTAATATCTGCGCACACAACGGCGATCGTAATCCGGACGCGAACTTCCCGGTTCGATCCTGTGTCGAGGTGGTCAACAATGTGTTCTACAATGGCCAGTCGGAGTTTACCGAGGTCTGGGAAAGCGAAGGCGGCACACCGATTTCGATCGTTGGAAACACCTATATCGCCGGCCGGAATACGCATTCCGAAACGGTAGGCATCCAGAACGATCGCACAGAATCACTGGGCCAGGCGACGATCTATCTGTGGGACAATCGGTTCTTCGGTTCCTTTATCCACCTCGGTCCCAATGCGCGAGAAGCGCTGAGCGCGACTTCGCCCTGCCCGCTCACGGTCCATCCTCAGACGGTCGATGAGGCCTATGATGCCGTGCTCGCACAGGCCGGTGCCTGGCCGCGCGATGAGATCGACGGACAGGTTGTCGACGACGTCAAGAATCGATCCGGACGCATCGGCGCCATGACCCGGATTATTCCAACCATCGCTCCGGGCGAACCCTATCCGGACCAGGACAACGACGGCATGGACGATGGCTGGGAACGCACTGCAGGCGCTGACCCGACGACAAACGACGCGTGGAAGGACTCCAACGGCAACGGAACTTCGAACCTCGAAGAATTCCTCGCGTATCGCGAAAAGCAACTCGCTCCTTGAGTGCCCGGCCATCGACTTTTGACCAACCTGCCGCGGCAGAGCCAAGCGGTAGCGAATTTTCGAGAACTCAACGCGGCCAGCTCACCGTCTGCTATCCCTTGGCAGGCGATACCATCGGCGGCAGCCATGTCTCCTTGCGCGGGCTCCTCGACCGTCTCGATACCTCTCGGTTCAAGGTCCTGATCGTTCCCGAAATCACCGACGGCCGCCTGGCGTTGCACTATGGGGGATTTCGGCAACTCGCCGATCCGGCACCGCCCCGCACATCGTTCGTTGCCGGCCGACAGTTCGGGCTTTTGAATTGGCTGCGGACCTTCCCGGCGATTGCGAAACGCGCGCGATTTCTGAAGAGCCACAAGGTGGATATTGTCCATACGAACGATGGCCGCACCCATGCTAGCTGGGCCCTGGCCGCGAAGCTGGCCGGCGTTCCCCTGGTCTGGCATCATCGCGGCGATCCCACTGCGCGCGGTATTCGCTACGTCGCTCCGCTGCTCGCTGACCAGATTGTCGCCGTGTCGTCGTTTGCGCTACCCGGCGGAATCATAGGGGCCGCCCGAACGGCCCGGGTGGTCCACAGCCCGTTCGACAGCTCCATCTCGTTCGATCGACCCGCGTCCCGAGCGAAGATCGTCGACGAACTGGAATTGGATCCGAATACGGTCCTATGCGGCTATTTCGGGTCCTTCATCGAACGCAAGCGACCGATCAAATTCGTCGAAGCTGTCGGAGAGCTAGCTCGACTGACGAATGGTCCGGTGGCCGGGGTCATGTTCGGCGAAGCGCTCGAAGAGGGGATCCTGAATGCGATGAGCGCTAAGATCGCGCAGCTTCCGGCCAATGCCCGGGTCCAGCTCATGGGGTATCGAACGCCGGGGCACGATTGGCTGGCGGGGTGCGATCTGCTCCTCGTTCCCGCGATCGACGAGCCCTTGGGACGGACCCTGGTCGAAGCCATGCTTGTAGGCACACCGGTCGTGGCAACGAATTCTGGCGGAAACCCGGAAGCGCTCGCAAACGCCTGCGGCGTCCTTTGCGAGGGTGACGATCCGGCTGACATGGCCCGCAAGGCTCGCGACCTGCTGGATAATCCTGAACAGATGGCGCAGATGATTGCCCGCGCTAGGGTCAGAGCTGCCGACGAGTTCTCGCAAGAACGCCACGTCCAGTCGATCGAGGGAATCTACCTCAATCTCGCCGAACATTAGATTTGTAAGCGAACGCCCACCCCGCCACGAAACCGCTCAAACTCGTCGAAGGGCAGGTCGCTGGTGCGCTTGCCAAAGGATGCGTCTGCGACCGCGGAAAAATTGCGGTTGATGAGATACTCGAGCTCGAAACGGCCCTGGACCGTTTCTTCGGTCACACCGCTGCCCCGGTACTTGCTTTGGCGATAGGCAGCGCCGACATTGGAGTAGAGATTGTGGCGGATTTCGTGCTGCCAGGTGAGTTGCACGCTTGTATCGGTCCTCCCGCTCGCGCCGTTTCGGAAGGTGACCACGTCGCCATTGAAGGCATCCAGAATAATCGCGGCCCGTTGTGTGGGCCGGTAGACGAGCTGTCCGGCGGCCGAAAGACCCGTGTGACTGTCGCTCGTAGGTTCGTCCGGCTCGAACTTGAAGACACCGATCGAAAGATTGCCTTCAAGGACGCCGCCGGGCGTCACCTCGATGCCTACCCGTCCGCCATAAGTAGTTGAGTTTCTCAGCAAACCGGCAGGAGAGGTATCCAGGCGAAAGTCACGCGCGGTTATAAAGCCCGTCGCCGTGGCAAACGTGGAACCACCGATCCGATAGCCCGCCGTCGCTCTTCCCGAGTAGGACGTAAAATCGCGATCCGCGTCGATGATCGACACCGCGTCGTTCTTGATGGCGGATCCCTCGATATCCAGAAGCAGCGTGCCGGAAGTCCGGCGATATCCGGCTATCGCAGTGGCGACGTCGATTTCGCGTGGCCCTATCGCCCTGATGTCGCGGGCTTCGGGATCCCCACGATCTTCGATCGCTCGCTCATATCCGACGTTCAGGCGAAGGGCGTCAGCCTCGGAGGGCCGCCATGACAGATCGCTTGCGAGGCGATAGGTGTCGGCGTTCTCGGTACGGTAGGTAAAGTACCGACGGGCCCCGTACACGCCGTGCAAGTTCAAATCGAATGGACCCGACCGGTGACTCGCGTCGACCCTGACGTCGACCTGGGCGATCTCGTCCGCAATGGGGTCGGCCGGAATGGCATAGATGTTGTCATCGTAGCCAATATGAATCTCGCTGCCGACCGCCACGGCCAACCCGCCAATGGTCGTCGGGCTAACGCGGTACTCCGGATCATCGCCCCGCACCGCAGGCGCTGTCTGCACCATGGTTTGGGCGTGGGCCGGTAGCGCGGCATAGGCGGCGCAGTTGCACAACAAGATGATCGAAAGGCGCAACTTCACGGTCAGAACCAGCGCTCGAGAACTCGAATTCTGTCACCTGGCAATATACGGGTGTCTTCATCGGCTCGCGTGGTGACTTCTTGACCCTGGATCGTGCGGGTGATCGCCACTTCGCCCGTCTTGGCCCGGTAAGTGTAGCCGCCAGCGGCAGAAAGCGCGGCGAGAACGGTCATTCCCTGCCGGTACTTGAATTCGCCCGGCTGATTGACCTCGCCCATCACATAGAACGGACGAAGCTCGACAGGCTGCACGCTGACGACCGGTTGATTGAGAATCCCGGCCTGGAGATAGGCGGCCTCGACTTTGCTTTCGATCTCTCGAAGCGTCAGGCCGTCGACCGGGATGGCCTTGACCAGCGGGAGCGAGATCGAACCGCTATCGTCGACTTCGTACTCTCCGTCTGCGGCCGTCAGGTCCTGCACCGCGATCCGAATCTTGTCGCCGGCACCGGCGCGGTATTCGGCGGCGTCCGCCGGCATCTCAGGAATGCCTTTAAGGCCAGAGCTGCACCCCTGAAGCACCATCGCCGCAAGGAGTACCTGGGCGAAGACAAGGAGCGATTTCCTCCAGGAGTTCATTCTCACCTCCATCATCATTGTGACGGTTTCCCGAACGCTTTTTACGGATTCCGGCATCTGAAAACCTAGCGTTTTCAGGCCGCGTGTCGCCTTCTACGATGGCGAGTAGCCCCACCCTCTTTCTTCCAGCCGACAGGTTCGGTTGGCTATGCCTCTAATACCAAGGGGTTATCGCACCATTCCTTTCAGGCGGCAATCTCGGATGCCGGAACCTTCCAGTGCGAAAGATCCAGGCCGAGCAATTTTTCGGCCAGATCGATGTCCTTCTGATAGAATTCGGTCAGCCGTTCACGCAGATCTGGCCTCAGGGGCGGATAGGCCACCTGCCTCGCCAGGAGCGATCGCGCGCCTTCGAACAGGCGAGTGCCCCGAACCGGCCTGACGGTGTCCTTCAGCGGCGCCAGAGCCTTGCGTAGGGGTAGCGGAAGCAACGGCGACTTGCTGCTGTTCTCGTGCTTGTTGGCCAGCCCTGGATCGAAGAGAACCGGCGCGCCGATATGCTCAGAGGTCAATCGCACCACTTGTTCGGGATCGCGCGCCACATCTTCGAAACGAAAGGCAAACAGCTGCTCTCGTTCGAAATGGTCGAGCCAGCGCGAAAGGTGCTTTCCATACAGGCCGTCGTTAAGGAAGCGAGGTTGGGGATTATCCAGCGAGCTGAGGTATTCTTCAGGCTGCCCCCGCACAGTGCCTCGACGGAAAAGCATCTTGTAGTCGGAATAGGCCCGTTCCACCGGATCGCGCAGTTGGACGACCAGCCTCACCTTTGGCAGCATGGCGGCTATGCGCGCTGGCGCTTGATCGTACGACAAGTAGTCGGCCGACTTTTCGCCGATCAGGGCGCCGTCTGCAGGCCTCCCGGAAAAGAAGCTCGCATAGAAGGCTTCGCCCTGCCCGAATTCGCGACTGAAGTAGTGCGGTTCGGGATCAGGCATGAAGATCACCGGATTCGCCTGCAGTTGCATTTGAATCCAGGTCGTGGCCGCCTTCGCGGCGCCGATCACGATGAATTCCGGGTGCCAGTCGCTGCCAATCGAATGCGTTGTCATGCCATGGCCTCTACCAGGCTGTTGGCGATCCGGGTCATGTCGCTTTCGTCGAGCGTGTGATCGACTGGGAACATGAGAGTGCGTCCGGCGAGTTCCGCTGCCGAACTCAGTGCGCCATCCCTCCGGATCGGTAGTCCCGCAAAGGCCTGCTCCTTACTCATGTCGGGACAGGAGCCGGTGGCAACAGGAATGCCGCTGGCCGTCAGCTTGCCGATTATGCGGGCACGGGTTTGCTCGACTGGCTCGTCTGGACGGTCGCGCAGCTGAACATAGAACTTGTACCAGGCGCTGCGTACCGATGCCGGGGGCTGGAACACCATCAGTCCAGGATGGTCTCCCAACGCTTCCGTGAGGACCGCGACGTTACGGGTGCGGCATTCGAGCCAGCCCGGCAAACGCCGCAATTGCCGCCTGCCAATCGCAGCCTGCATCTCCGTCAGACGGTAATTCGAACCCGGCCCATCGTGAATGTACCGAAACTCTCCTGGAATGCCCTTTCCGTCGGAAAGCTTCGCAGGGTTCTTGCCATGATCTTTGTATGACCAGGCGATGTCATGGTGCCGGCGGTCCTTGAACAGAACCATGCCCCCCTCCCCCCCCGTCGACATGATCTTGTCGGTGCAGAAGGAAAACGAGGAAATGTCGCCGAAGGAACCGACCCGACGCCCATCGATCTCGGCGCCGTGGGCCTGGGCGCAATCCTCGATCAGGAACAGTCCGTATTTCTCAGCCAACCCCACGAGGGCACGCATGTCGCAAGGCCAACCGGCCAAATGGACGCAGATAATGGCCCTCGTTCGCGCGCCAATCAGACGCTCGACCGAAATCGGGTCGATATTCTGGCTCTCGGGCAAGACGTCGGCAAAGACCGGCATCGCGCCCGAAGCCAGTACACAGCTCGCTGTTGCAAAGAAGCTGCGCGCTGGGACGATGACCTCGTCTCCGGGTCCGACGTCCAGCGCACGCAGAGCCAGTTCGAGCGAGACGGTCCCGTTGGCCACGCAAAAGGCGTGCTCCATACCGATGTAGCTCGCAAACTCGCGCGCGAAGAGAGCGTTCTGTTTGCCGTGAACAAGGCTGTTCACCTGGCCGGTTCGCAATACTTCGGCGACAGCCTCGATGTCATCGTCCTCGTAGCGCGGCCACTTGCTTCGGACCGGCGGCGACGCCTCATCTGCCGCCGGCAGATCATCGACGAAGTCCGACGGGAGTTCCGAACGGAAATGAGCAGCGCTCGCTTCCTTCATAGGGGGATCGCCTTCTCATTCGAGTTGGGCGAGCGGCCGCCCGCCGGCGCAGTAAAGATGTCGAAAGTCGCCCCGCTGGCGGGGATCTTCGTGAGATTGTGGGTGATCGTCCGCGCTTCCGCCTGGTCTCCTTGAGCAACTGCCCGCGCCAGGCGGTCGATGCTCTTGGTGATGAAGGGAAGTGGAATGGGCTGCGACAGCGCCTCGAAAATGCCCTTGATGCCTGACTCGACTTGCTCTTCACAGTTGTCGAACAGTTCCTCGAACAGTTTCTCTCCCGGTCGAACACCCACAAATTCTATGGGAACGTCGGTTTCCGGCTCGAGGCCGTAAAGCCGGATCATTCGGCAGGCGAGGTCCACGATCTTTACGGGATTGCCCATGTCTAGGACAAAGATGGTGCCTCTCGGCGTTTCGTAATTCAGCGAACTTGAGCTGCTCTGCAAAATCAGTTGGACAGCCTCGCGAACCGTCATGAAGAAGCGCTCAATGTCCGGATGCGTTACGGTGAGCGGCTTTCCTTCTTCGAGCTGACGCCTGAAGAGCGGCACGACCGATCCGCTCGATCCCAGGACGTTGCCAAACCGCACGGTCATGAAACGCGGCGCTTCCTCGTCGTCCGCTCCGCACATATCCAGTGCCTGGCAATACAGTTCACCGACCCTCTTGGTCGCCCCCATCATGCCCACGGGATTGACGGCCTTGTCAGTCGATATCTGGATCATCGCCTTGGCGGAAAACTCGCAGACAGCGTCGGCGATGGTCTTCGTGCCGATGATGTTGGTCTGCACACCGGCGCACGGGTTCATCTCGACAATGGGCACGTGCTTCAGCGCCGCAGCATGGTAGACGATATCGGGACGGTGCTTGGCGAAGACCCGGCGCACCTCGTCCTGGTCGTATACGCTGCATAGTTCCGCGTGGATTTCGACGTCCGGATACGCTTCACGCAGACGCATCTCGATCGTGTAGAGCTGATACTCACTGTGCTCGAGCAGGATCAGTTTCGAGGGCCGGAAGCTGGCGAGCTGCCAGCAGAGTTCACCACCGATGGTTCCTCCGGCACCGGTAACCAGTACGCGGTTGCCTCCGACCTCCCGAGAGATCAGCTCGCCATCCATTTCGTATTCGTTGCGGCCCAGAAGCTTTTTGACCGAGATCTCTCCAGGGCCCGAGGTACTGGGGGATTGAAGAATATGGCTCCAGCAATCGCGGATCCGCGACAGATCGAGACCCAGTTGACGGGCCCGGTGCGACAATCGAGCCATTTCTCGATGGCTCAAATGGGTACCGTCATCACAGGCAATCACGAGGGATGGGCGTTGATCGCGCTGCTCAAGGGCGGCGACCACTTCCACCAGCATGTCATGACTGCCGAGCACCGGGACACCGGCAAGACGGTTAAGGGTGTCGCTGATCGAAGGTAAAAGCACCCCGGCAATACGGAACGAGGGTTCCTCTTCAGCGCGGAGTAGCTGAATGACGGACAAGGCCCACTGCGGCGAACCCACCAGGATCGCCCATCTTGTGCCGTCCGCGTTGCTCCTGAGAGCAACGCTCGGTCCGGCACCCGACAGCCACTCGCGGACAATTCTGCGGGACGCACGCAGAGCCATAAGCGCCGCGGTGGTGAACATCATGTGATCGAAGGCCAATGGCACGACACCACGGCCGAGAGCGCGAACGACGGGGATCGCAAAGGATCCTGCCCAGGCAAGCCCCAATCCGACAATCAGCACGCCAACCAGAGTAAGCGCATGCCAGAAGCCGTAGTAGCGCCAACTGCGACGATAAATCCCGGAGACGTAGAGTACGCCGACCACAATCGATCCGAATGGCAGCGCTATCCACCATTGCGTCATCACGCGCGCTACGTCCGGAGAGTTCGACTGACTGGCCATGATTACCAGTCCGAAGACAACGGCGAGGTAATCGACCATGACAAGAGCCAGGGTTCGCGTCGCGCGCCTGACGCTAAACGGGCGCCGCGGAGGACCGGCCTTCTGGCCGATAAGCGTGATCCGTTGGTCCTGCACCTGCGGATGAGAGGCCAATTCCCCTTCGTGCCCGGCAATGACATTTGTCATGGGTGGTGCGCCCTTCCTCTCGCCCCCGATCGATCGATCGCCAGAAGAACAGAACAATTGGGACTTAGAATGGAGCAGCGATAATCTATCGGCCGCCAACAGACACAGGTGCAATTAGCCATCAGCCATAATGGCAAGCACATAGCCTTTGGGATGCCTGATCTGCTCCCCTAGCTCTCTTCGCTATTGAGCGCGTTCCACAGCACCCATTTGGCACGGCCATCCTATCCTAAGGGTTATCAAACCGATGACCGGGTTGCCGATCGGCATCGTCAAGCCAACTATACGGCTTCCACTTGGTCTGGGTGAACGGGGGTGCCGGAAAACCGGCTCGCTTGACCGTGACCCGAGTAGAGCACGGTACAACCTCGTGAAAACACTAATCTTATCGAGCCTGGCCTATTCGTTGACGAATTTCCGCGGGGCTCTCCTCGCGGACATGCGGCGCAATGGGCACAAGGTCATTGCCGTGGCGCCGGACGATAATCCGGAGGTCAGGGAAAAGCTTGCGGCGGACGGAATCGATTTCCGTGTCATCCCAATGCAGCGAGCCGGGAAAAACCCATTCAGCGATCTTTGGCTGTTGTCGAACTATCTCTGGCTCATGATCCGCGAGAGGCCGGACCTGGTCCTTGCCTATACACAGAAACCGATAGTGTACGGGGGACTTGCCGCCCGTATCCTGTGCATCCCGCGGTTTTACGCGCTCATGTCGGGTCTTGGCCACGTCTTTGGCTCGTCGGGGCAGGTAGACACCGTCTTCAGGCTGATCGTCGCCAAACTCTATCGAGAAGCCGTCCGTTGGGCGCGCGCCATCTTCGTCTTCAATGCCAACGATCGCGAAGACATGCTTCGCTTGGGGATAATTTCGCCCGAGCAGAACGTGATCCAGGTTCCGGGGTCAGGGGTGGACATCGATCATTTCGCGTTCGCCCCGCCCCCGCAATCGCAGATATCCTTTATTTTGATCGCCAGGCTCATGCGCGACAAAGGGATCTATGAGTTCGCGGAGGCCGCGCAGCGAGTGAGCGCCGATCATCCGAAATGCAGCTTCAGCATTCTTGGCCACCTCGATTCCGAAAATCCCACGGGACTTACGGTGGCGGATTGCGAGAAATTGGCTCAACGGTATCCGGTTCGCTTCATTCCCGGCACCAACGATATCCGCCCCTACCTTTCAGGCGCGTCGGTTTTCGTACTTCCGTCCTACTATCGAGAGGGGCTGCCTCGCACCATTCTTGAGGCCATGGCCATGGGGCGCCCGGTCATCACGACCGACATGCCGGGATGCCGCGACCCCATCGTGCAGGGAGACAATGGTTTTCTCGTTCCGCCGCGTGATTCACAAGCACTTGCCGAAGCCATGGCCCGTTTCGTGAACCGGCCCGCACTGGTCGAGGAAATGGGCCGGCGCTCAAGGGAACTGGCCGAGGAGGTCTATGACGTCAGGAAGGTCAATCGCCTCCTGCTCAACGAAATGGATCTCGAGTCACCCTTTGGCTACGAGAATACGGCCAGGCTAGCCACCGCAAGACGATCATCGCTTGGGGCGCCCGCGTTGGCCAAACCGCAATCCGGCAAACTCGACAGACCTGCCCGTGCAGCAAGCTGACTGCGTACCCAGGCTTCCCGCGTTTCCGGCAAGGGTAGCCTGACGTGCGTGCGGTAGTGGTGGGTGCCGTCGGCAGCACGGAGGTCCTGATCAACAGCCTGATCGCCAGTCCGGATTGGGACTTGGTGCTGGTGGTTACCGTTCCTACCGAATTGCACGGTCGGCATTCGGATATCGTTGACCTGGCCGAACTCACGAAGACAGCTGGAGCTGCGCTGCACTTCACGGCCCGTACCAATGACGAACAGACTCTTGGCGCGGTGCGACGAGCAGCCGCCGACTACATCTTCGTGGTCGGCTGGTCACAGCTTTGCGGGCCAGAATTTCTCGCGCTGAATCCCGGTCGAGTTGTGGGTTACCATCCCGCCGCCCTTCCTCGGCTGCGAGGAAGGGCCGTGATACCGTGGACCATTCTGCTCGAAGAAAAGATCACTGCGGGGAGTCTCTTTTGGTTGGGCGAAGGGACCGATGACGGCGATCTGATTGCACAAGAATTCTTCCATGTTGCGCAGGACGAGACGGCAGCGAGCCTCTATGACCGTCACATGAGGGCGCTCGACACGATGCTGGCACGAGTGCTTCCGCAACTCGCCGATGGACTGCAGCCAAGGATTCCGCAGGACGAGCGCTACGCGACCTACGCAGCGAAGCGGACGCCCGCGGAGGGGCTCATTTCCTGGGCCTCCGGTGCCAGAGAGATCGATCGTCTGGTGCGGGCGGTGGGCCGCCCGTATCCGGGCGCTTTCAGTTACCTCGGAGACGAGAAGCTCACCCTTTGGAACACGGTCCCGGTTTCCGGCGACGGACGTCACCATGCCTTGCCAGGGCAGATCGTGCAGTGTGACGAGCGATCGTTTGTAATTCAAACCGGAGATGGATTACTCAAAGTCGATGATTGGGAACTTGAGGGTCCGTCACTGCTGCGCATCCATGCGATATTGGGACGCTGACCGATGAGCGACCTGAAGCATTTCGGGCGCGTGCTGGTGATAGCGCCTCATCCCGACGATGAGATACTTGGTTGTGGCGGAACCATCGCCCGGCTCTCAGCCGAGGGGCAAGAGGTCCACGTTGCGGTCACGACCCAGGGCTACCCGCCCGCATTTTCGGAAGAGAGTGTCGCCCAGGTCAGGCGCGAGATGACGAGCGCTCATGAAATCGTGCGCGTCTCGCAAACCCACGTCCTCGACTTACCCGCCGCCGCGCTGGACCAGGTGCCCGCTTCCCAGCTCAACGCGAAGCTGGAACAACTTGTGAAAGATGTCGCTCCAGACACCCTCTTCCTTCCCTTCGTCGGAGACATCCACGGCGATCATCAGCTGATATTTCTCGCTTCCATGGTTGCCGCCCGCCCGCGGCACGACAAGGCGCCATCCCGGATATTCTGTTACGAAACGCTATCCGAAACGAACTGGTACGCGGCGCCAGTCACACCTGCGTTCGTGCCTAACGTCTTTATCGATATCTCCGATACCTTGGAGACGAAGGTCAGGGCGTTCGCAGCCTTCGCCAGCCAGGTTCGCCCGTTCCCGGACGAACGCTCAATCGAAGCCATAGAATCCCTTGCGCGCATTCGTGGAGCCGCGGTTCATCTTCGCGCAGCCGAAGCCTTCGTTCTCGTAAGAGAAATAGCCCGGAAGACCTGACCGGCTTTCGCGACTCGGCACAGCCCGAGAGTAGTGTCGCTATCGCGTCGGCGCTCGCCGAAACCAGCCCAGCTTTCACCAATATAATATCTTGAAAAGAGTAATTAATTCGGAATTTCAGTCGAAACCATCAAATCCAAGCAGTTGATAATTCGTCCGCTTGACCAAAATGAACCACGGCTCGTCTCCTTTCGGCTTGACCGTGTTGTGCGCTCCCCACCTGATTTGGCAATAAGCATGCGACGGGTCGTCGTTGCAGTAAGTTTATTGCAACGCTCCCTCAGCACATTTTATCTTATCCATTGGTTTTGTTGGGGGATTTGTTCGCGTATGCACAGGTACGGCGGGGGGCTCTTGGCGTCTGCGAGCCTTATTCTTCTGACCCTATCGGCTTGCGAGGGAGGGTCGGGCGGAACACCAGCGCCCACTCCTACTCCGGCCCCCACTTCCGCTCCGTCACCCACTCCAAGTCCGAGCCCGACCCCTGCGCCCTCGCCTACTCCCACGGCAACGCCGTCGCCCACACCAGCCCCCTCCCCAACCCCGACCTCCACGCCAACGCCGACGCCGAGCGCAGGAAACGTGGGCGCGTTCACAGATCCGGATGACGGGGCGATCCCCGATCGCTCGAAGCACCCGATCGCTTTCCCAACGGCGATTGGGTTCGGTCGTGTCACCAGCGTGCGTGCCAGCAACGCCGTGGTCTACAAGATCAACTCCCTCGAGGATTCTGCCGTCCCTGGCGACGGCAAGATAACCTATCGCGAGTGTGCGCTCGCTTTGGCTGTTACATCACCTTACTCGATACCCGCGGGCCGCCCCCGTTACTGTGTTTTCGACGTATCGGGAGCGATCATTCTCCAGTCGCCGGCCCAGATCACCACACCCAAGATCTACATCGCGGGCCAGACTTCGCCGGGTGGGATCGAGTTTCGACTCGGGGCGAACTACGATCCGGTCGATTCCCTCATCGATACTAGGCGCGGCGGTGACAACATGATCCTGAGGCACGTCAGGACCCGTCTGGGCGAACACCCGAACCGAACCTCGGACAATGGCGATCCCATCCGGCTAAATGCGACGAGCAATCAAATACTCGACCATGTCTCGACCATGTATGGAACTGACGAGAGCCTTGAGGCCGATTGCTTCAATTGCACAATTCAATGGTCCATTATCGGTCCGAATATCTGCCGCAACTCAGGGCATACGGCCGCGCTCCATTGCAAGACATTCTTTCTGAAGCCTGCGGGCAACGTAACGATCGCTTACAATCTTAGCCAGCATGGTGAACAGCGCGGCATCAACATTGCCCCCGGGACCTATCCCCAAGGCGCCGGCAGCTACGCTCAGGCAGACATCTTCAACAACGTGCTCTATCACTTTGTGGCCGAGGGGGGTTTGCTGTCGAACCAGTTTGGTAGCCCCTATGCCAACTATATAGGCAACGTTTATTTGCGCGGCCCAAGATACAACGCTTCAGACGGAAACTACCTGGCCGCTTTCTACACCGACGGCGCGCAATATGACTTTGGCTACAGTGTCTACATGAAGGACAATGTCACGCCTCGTACGCGGGTCGCGGGCCAGTTTGGCCAAACTGTCACTGATCCATTCCAAAACGGAGCCGGCTTCCACTCCACTGCGAATCCAGCTGAAGTTTGCGGGGTAACTGCGACGGGGACGAAGAACTGCGCGCTCAGCGGCTTGAGCGTCGTGCAAAACATCGCCTACACCACGGCGCCGAACGTCAATGGCCTGCAATATGAGTCCTGGATGATCGGGACGCCGATGCAGGCCATGCGGGATGTGCTGGCTTACGCCGGAGCGGAGCGGTGCCGCGATGGATCATGCCGGGACAATGTCGACAGCCTCTACCTCAACGACGTTCGCACGTGCGACGCCAGCCCATACCTGATGCAAACCGACTGGACCTCGACAGTCGCGGCTTCCGGCGGTTGGGCCAACCTCATTTCCACCGGAGGAGCCAAGCCCGATCGCGACAACGACGGCATGCCAGACGAGTGGGAGCAGAAATACAACAACACGAATCCGGACATCTGGGACGCCAACGCCGACCTTGACGGAGATGGCTATCCGAATATCGAGGAATACCTCAACTTCCTCGCTCAGGACGACTTGCGATATCGCGGCATCTACGGCTCCGGCACGGGTGCGCTCCCCGCGTATAATTGCGGTCGCCCGATGTTCTGAGCTGTTGCGCCAGCGCAGCGTGTCGCTCGCCTGTCATAGCCCGTGCATTGGGGCGAAACTGGCGAGTCCAAGCCGCCTTCCTAACCTATCGGGCTCGTTCGATAGCGCTTCCGCACATCTTCTGTGCAATTGTGGCGAAATCTGGAAAAAATAAAATAAAACAGATAGATTGTATGTTGTTTACGGTCCCGACTGGTCGCCGACTACCAAATCAGACCGGAATTTCGCGCCTCACAAATCCTCATTCCAGCCAAATTAGACCACGGTTCGTCTACTTTTCGCTGAAACATGTTGTGCTGATAGCGCCCGCTTTGGCAAGAAAAGAACGGGTAGAGTGATCGCTGCGATAGATAAGTGCGGCGAGTCCCAATTCACATTGTCTGTCCATTGGCTTTGTTGGGATTTATTCAATCATGGGCCGCATCCAAATTCGGCTACTCGCTTCCGCGAGCGCACTTCTGTCACTTTCTGCCTGCGACGGGAGCGGCTCAGGAAGTGCGGTGATGAGCAAGACATCGCAGGCTGCATCGGCAACGCCGGCAGCTGTCGTCACCACCGCCGCGGCGGCACCTACGCCAACGACCGGGAAAGTGAGCGCGTTCACAAATCCCGATGACGGAGCGATCCCCGATCGGGCCAAGCACCCGATCGCCTTTCCTACCGCCATTGGTTTTGGCCGCTCCACCAGTGTTAGAGCCAGCAACGCCGTGGTCTACAAGATAAACTCGCTGGAAGACACAGCCGGCCCCGCCGACGGCAAGATAACCTATCGGGAATGCGCCTTGGCCCTGGCGGTCACGACGCCTTACGCGATACCGGCTGGCCGACCCCGTTACTGCGTGTTCGACGTCTCCGGTGCGATCATTCTCCAGAAACAAGCCCAGATCACAGTACCTAAGATCTACATCGCAGGTCAGACCTCACCGGGAGGGATCGAGTTCAGGCTCGGCGCGAACTACTCTCCCGTCGACTCCTTGATCGACACCAGGCGCGGCGGTGACAACATGATCCTGCGGCACGTCAGGACCAGACTGGGCGAGCACCCGACCCGCAAGTCCGACAATGGCGATTCCATCCGCCTCAACGCCACGAATTACCAGATTCTGGACCACGTCTCGACCATGTTCGGGACGGACGAAAGCCTCGAGGCTGATTGCTTCAACTGTACTGTGCAATGGTCGATCATCGGTCCGAACATCTGCCGCAATTCAGGACATTCATCAGCACTCCATTGCAAGACGTTCTTCCTCAAGCCGGCCGGCAATGTCACTCTGGCCTATAACCTCAGCCAACATGGCGAGCAGAGAGGCATTAATATCGCTCCTGGAACGTACCCCGAAAAAGTAGGTGGGTTCGCCCAGGCCGATATCTTCAACAACGTCTTGTACGACTTCATCGCGGAAGGGGGACTCGTATCGAACCAATTCGGCAGCCCCTTCGTAAACTATATCGGCAACGTCTACTTCCGCGGTCCGCGCTATAATGCATCGGACGGAAACTACCTCGCGGCCCTCTATACGGCCGCAGCGCGCAACAAGTACGGTTTCAATATCTACATGAAGGATAATGTGACGCCGCGCACGCGGGTGGCAGGCCAGTTCGGCCAGACCGTTACCGACCCTCACCGGAACGCCGCAGGTTTCCATTCGACGGCCACCCCCGCATCAGCCTGCGGTTTGACCGCAGCGGGACTGCAGAACTGCTCCATTAGCGGAATGAACGTGGTTCAAAGCACAGCGGCCGCCACCGCGCCGGGCGTTGGCGCTTTGCAATCGGAATCATGGATGATCGGGACGCCGATGCAGGCCATGCTCGACGTCATGGCCTTTGCCGGTGCCGAGCGGTGTCGCGACGGATCGTGCCGGGACAACGTCGACGCTTACTACATCGACGACCTTCGAACCTGCGACAAGAGCCCTTACTTGTTCCAGAGCAACTGGACGTCGACCGTCGCCACCTCGGGCGGATATGCAATGCTGACTTCCACCGGAGCGGCAAAGCCAGATCGCGACAACGACGGCATGCCTGACGAGTGGGAGCAGAAGTACAGGAACACCAACCCCAACGTCTGGGACGCCAATGCGGACCCCGACGGCGATGGCTATCCGAACATCGAGGAATATCTCAACTTCCTCGCCCAGGACGACCTTCGCTATTACGGGATCTATGGTTCCGGAAAGGGAGCGGTTCCGGCCTACAACTGCGGCCGTCCGATGTTCTGACGCGCCAGCGGTGCGTCAGGTCGACACTTTAAGGGTGACGGGGTGACACTGTGGCGCGGCGTTTGCGCCATAGTGCCAACTTGCGGTTTTTCCGCGGAAAACCGCCAAATTTTGCGTCAACTTACAGCGAAGGGTGTCACCTTCCGCGTCCAAGCCGCCCCCGCAAGTTTACACTTTGCGTCAGTTCGCGAAGGAGGAGAAACCCACAAAATCAAAGAGCCGTCGCCACAATGAAGCAGGCGCGGGCTTGTAGGAAAGTGTTTTCGCTCCCCCCAACCCGATGCGGCCACACGCAAACCACTCGCCGGCGAGTGGCTAGTCCACCATATCGGCAACGAGGCGTCGCAACTCCTCGACCGGAATGTTTGAGATGGGCCGGTTACGGGCATGGGCCCTCGGGCGGTATGCCCCGACTAGGGCCGGGGCGGTTCTGGCGCTTCTGAGCGCGCCGATAGTCTGATTTGTCATTATATCCTGGTGGGCGGCCTGATGCCGCCAATTCTTATGTCTATCGATGGACCCCTAGCTGAATCGAAGGTCGGCAGAGTGCCTGCGCGTTGATCGATTTGGGGGTGAGGACGAATCCGAAATGAGTACGGAGCTTTGCGTCCGAAGCGAATGTGGGGAGCGAACGCGGGCTTTTCAAGGCACCCCAACTTGGCCCCGTCATCCTTGTCACTGGGCCGACAATTCAACGGCCGCCAGCCCTGTTGATGGACGTTAAATTTGGCTCCGTTCGGGCCGCCCGTCAGTTGCTGAGATGCCGCTTCGCGGCATCGGCCCACAAGGCCACTCACGTACGCAAGACCCAAGACGAAGGAAGGAAACCAGGTAAGTAGGAGAGGTGCGATGAGCGAAGAGGACATTCGCTATTACGAGAAACGCCTGGCCGAAGAACGCGCGCGGGCAGAGGCAGAAGACGATGAACATCTGCGTGCCGTCCACGCCCGTTTCGTGCAGGAAATCGAAGGAAAGATCCTCCGCATCAAACAGGATGCGCAGTTCAAAGACGATCTCCCCCGGACCCAGGCACCGTCAGACCTGCACGTCGCCACCTAGAGAGCGGGAGGGGGGAATGCCCGTTTTCTACACCCGCCTGAGCGGACACTGGCTCAATCGCAACCGCCTCCCGGCGCCATAACCCCCAACCCGCTGGAACGCTGTTGCCCTTCTCCCATTTGGGGAGAGGGAAGAGAGGAGTTATGCAGATGTCTGAAAACCTTACCCTTGCGGCTGTCCGGGTCTGAGCGATGGCCAGCACCGAGAGCAAGGCGGCCAAGTACGGCGTTCTGGGGAAATATGCCTACGCGTGGCTAACACTGGCCTTCTTCGCCGGGTCGTTTGCCCTACATTGGTGGTTCGGGTGGCTGGCATTTGTCGACGAAGCCCGCCAGCACAGCCAGGACCCCGTGATCTCCGAATATCTCACGGTCATGGGCCGCGACACTTTCGAGAACTGGCAATCGGAGTTTCTGCAGCTGCTCTGGCAGGTCGTGGGGCTCGCCTACTTTCTCTACATCGGCTCACCATCATCGAAGGAGAACGACGATCGCCTCGAAGCCAAGATCGATGCCCTCATGAAGTTCGTCGGCGGCCAGGAAGGAGAGCGGCTGCAAGCCGAACTCGATGAAGCCTTTCTCCGTCACGGCGGGCACGCCAAGCCCCACGGGCATCGCGACCCTTGATCAGGATTGCTGAAAGAGGCCGCGGGTGGCTGAGCCGCGCATGGCTGAAAGGAACCGCCGCATAAGTGCCTGGGGTTCGATCACGGAAGACGCTGAATAAGGTGGTAGCGGAGGAGGGACTCGAACCCCCGACACGCGGATTATGATTCCGCTGCTCTAACCGGCTGAGCTACTCCGCCCCAAGGGCCTTCGGTCGCGGTTGAACCGCGGCAAGGCGGCGCATTTAGGGCCGACCTGCGGCGCGGTCAACCGCGGAATGACCAAGATTTCAGGAGTTGCCAGGGACCGCCTCGCCAGGCGTGGAGCGCGAGGCCCGCAAAGGTGAAATCTCGCGGGCTGAACTCGCTTTCCAACCTCGTCTGAAGCGTCCTCGCTTCCGCAGACGTCACCTTGTTTTGGATCGTGATGTGGAGTTTCGGGACGCCCAAATCCTGCGCACTTAGCAGCCCATGCAACCGTTCCGAGAGGTCTTCCCGCAACGACTGCATTTGCGGGGAGGTGATTTCGAGCGCCGTCCCGCCGACGAGCCTCGACACACCCGATAACCTGGCCTGCGGCGACCGGCTGTGGCGTGCCCTCTCTTTCAGGAGCTCCCGCACTTCCTCTGCACTAGAGGGCGGCAGAGAATGGAACAGCGTGACGTGGGCGGGCACCCTGTTACGATCCGGCGGGTAGTGCTGCCGGCGTAGCTTGTCCGCTAACGCCTGCAGGTCGCCTGGCAGGACCGCCGTAACGATCAGAGGCGCACCGCGGGCTGGCTCGAACGGCGGCGTCGCTACATCTCCCCGCGGGCGCGACGGATGGCGAACCACTTGGCCACATTGGCGTTGTGTTCGGCCAAGGTGCTGGCGAAAGCGTGACCGCCGGTGCCATCCGCAACCATGAACAGCGCATCGGTATCCGCCGGATTGAGCACGGCCTCGATCGAAGCGCGTCCGGGGTTGGTGATCGGCCCCTTCGGCAAGCCGACCATCGAGTAAGTGTTATAGTCGTTCACGTCGGATATCTCGGACTGCCGGATCCGTCGCCCGAGCGGCTTGCCCTTGGTGATCGGATAGATGATCGTGGGGTCCGCCTGCAGCATCATCCCCTGTCTCAGGCGATTGGAGTAGAGCCCGGCCACCATGCGGCGCTCGCTATCCTTGCCGGTTTCCTTTTCAACGATCGAGGCGAGAATGACAGCCTCTTCGGGCGTCTTGACCGCGATGCCCGGCGCGCGCTTGGGCCACAACTCGGCCACGGTGTCGCGCATGGCCTTCTGCATCCGGGCCAGTACCGCTGTCCTGGCCTCTCCGCGTTCGAAGTCATAACTCTCGGGAAGGACGGAGCCTTCCTCCGGAACGGGGATCGCGCCGGTCAGCAAAGACTCGCCCATCAGCCTTTCGTACACCAGGATCGAAGGCATGCCCTCGGGGACCGTGACGTAGCGGCGGATCACTTCACCGTGCTGAAACGTGTCTAGGATGTCCGCCCCGCTCGCCCCTGCGGGCAGCAGGAATTCGCCGGCCTTGATCGGATCGCCGCTGCCGAGGAACTTCGCCCAGAGGAGGAAGGACTCGCTCGAAGCGATCAGGTTTTCCTCTTCGAGCTTCGCGGCGACGGAGGTGAGCGACGAACCCGCGGGGACCACGAACGTCGTGTCCTCATCGATCTTCGACGCGCCCCACCATCCCCATGTCGAAGCGGAGGCAATTCCAACCAGCAACGCGCCGAGGATAACGGCGACCAGACAACCTTTGCGGTTCATCGTCCGCGCTAGTCGACGCGTTTCACTATGAGGCTGGCATTCGTGCCGCCGAAACCGAAGCTGTTGTTGAGCGCTGCGCGTACGGTGCGTTTCTTGGCGACATGCGGGACAAGATCGGCGCCTTCGGTGCCTTCGTCGGGATTATCGAGATTGAGCGTGGGCGGGACGATCTGGTCACGGATGGAGAGGATGCAGAAGATCGATTCGACCGCGCCCGCGCCACCGAGCAAGTGGCCAATGGCGGATTTCGTCGAGCTCATCGAAACGTTCGCCATCTCCGGCCCGAACAGACGCTTGACCGCGCCCAGTTCGATGGTGTCGGCCATGGTCGAGGTGCCGTGCGCGTTGATGTAATCGATGTCCGCCGGGGTCATGCCCGCCTTCTTCAGCGCCGCGCTCATGGAGCGGAAAGCGCCGTCCATCTCCGGATCAGGCGCGGTCACGTGATAGGCATCGCCCGAAAGTCCATAGCCGACCACTTCGGCGTAGATCTTCGCCCCGCGAGCCTTGGCATGCTCATATTCCTCGAGCACGACCACGCCCGCGCCCTCGCCCATGACGAAGCCGTCGCGGTCGCGGTCATAGGGACGGCTCGCCTGCTCCGGGCGGTCGTTATAGGACATATTGAGCGCACGCGCCTGGGC
This sequence comes from Croceibacterium selenioxidans, assembly GCF_018599195.1. Taxonomy (GTDB): domain Bacteria; phylum Pseudomonadota; class Alphaproteobacteria; order Sphingomonadales; family Sphingomonadaceae; genus Croceibacterium_A; species Croceibacterium_A selenioxidans. The sequence goes on from NZ_JAHFVK010000001.1 coordinate 1,429,334, forward strand.
GAAACCGGCGATGCCGATCGGGCAGATGGTCGCTTCCGCCCCGCCCGCCAGCATGATGTCCGCGTCGTCGTCGCGGATCATGCGGGCCGCGTCGCCGATGGAATGCGCCCCCGTGGAACAGGCGGTGACGACTGCGTGGTTGGGGCCTTTGAGGCCATACTTGATGCTAACCTGGCCGGAGATGAGGTTGATCAGGCGGCCGTGGACGAAATGCGGGCTGACCCGGCCCGGCCCCTTCTCGGCCAGCAGCAGGCTCTCGCTTTCGATTCCCGGAAGACCACCGATGCCCGAGCCGATCGAAACGCCGGCCCGCAAGCGCGTGGCCTCGTCCATGTCCAACAGTCCGGCGTCCTCGATAGCCTGGCCCGCGGCGTCGAGGCCGTAGACGATGAACGGGTCAACCTGACGCTGGACCTTGTGATCCACACGCTTGTCGGGATCGAAGCCGTATTCGTGGTCCTTCGGCTTCACTTCGCAGGCGATCTGACACTTGTACTCGGACGCATCGAAGTGCGTGATCCGTCCCGCACCGCTCTTCCCGGCGAGAATGTTCGCCCAGGTCGTCTCGACATCGCTGCCAAGAGGGGTGACTAGCCCCAATCCGGTTACGACCACTCGACGCATAACTAATCTCCGAAAACCGTGCGGAACTTCCGCCATAAAATGCAACAGGCCCAACCCCTGTGCGGGCTGAGCCTGTCGAACCCGTTAGGGTTGCGCCGCGCGCCCCTTGAAAACCTCAGGGCTCACGACGGCAGGGATGGTAATTATCCCTTGTGCTCTTCGATATACTTGTTGGCGTCGCCAACCGTATTGATCTTCTCGGCAGCGTCGTCCGGGATCTCGACCCCAAACTCTTCTTCGAAGGCCATGACGAGCTCGACGATGTCGAGGCTGTCTGCGCCCAGATCGTCGATGAAGCTCGCGTCCGGCGTGACCTTGTCTTCTTCGACGCCAAGATGCTCGACAACGATCTTCTTCACGCGATCGGCGGTGTCGCTCATGTAATGCCCTCTCGAACTATGCAGGGTTGGAATTTCCTGTCGCCCTAATGAACGGCGCGGGCACTGGCAAGTGCCCGGCGTTCAGTTCCCCTAACTCTGTGTTGATCGATTCCGACTTTTGACAGCCCTTTCGAGGCGTTCCCTCCCCCTCGCGTGAGGGGACTGGATCAGCCTTCCGCGCTCGCGGCTTCCGTCGGAGCGGCCTTCGGCGGCTCCGCGAGACGAATGTGCACGTCACGCAACTGACGCGTGCTGACTGGGCTCGGCGCCCCCATCATCAGGTCCTGCGCCCGCTGGTTGAGCGGGAAAGCGATGACTTCGCGGATGTTCGGCTCGTCGGCGAGCAACATGACGATGCGGTCGATACCCGGCGCCGAGCCGCCGTGCGGCGGAGCGCCTAGCTTGAACGCCTCGATCATGCCGGAAAAATTCGCGTCGACCTCGGCCTGCGAATATCCGGCGATCTCGAACGCCTTGTACATGATTTCCGGACGGTGGTTCCGGATCGCGCCCGAACTGAGTTCATAGCCGTTGCAGACGATGTCGTACTGCCAGGCGAGGATCGAGAGCGGATCCTGCGACTCCAACGCCTCGAGCTCGCCCTGCGGCATCGAGAACGGGTTATGGCTGAAGTCGACCTTCTTCTGCTCTTCGTCGTACTCGAACATCGGGAAGTCGACGATCCAGCAGAACTTGAAGCAGCCCTGCTCGATCAGGCCGAGCTCTTCGCCGACACGTGTGCGCGCCGCACCGGCCAGCTTTACCGCGTCCTTTTCCTTGCCGGCCGCGAAGAACAGACCGTCATCCGCGCCGAGGCCCAGCTCGGCGTAGAGCTTTTCCATGTTCTCGGGTCCGTGATTCTTGGCAATCGGTCCGCCGAACTCGCCACTCTTGCGAGTGACATAACCCAGGCCGGCGAAGCCTTCACGGCGTGCCCAGTCGTTCATGTCGTCGAAGAACTTGCGGCTCTTTTCCGCCGTCCCCGGCGCCGGGATAGCGCGCACGACGCCGCCCGACCCGACGATCTTCTCGAACAGGCCGAAGCCCGACTGCTCGAAATGCCTGGAGACGTCGGTGATGATCAGCGGATTGCGCAGGTCCGGTTTGTCGGTGCCGTACTTAAGCATCGACTCGCGATAGGGAATGCGCGGGAATTCACCGGCAGGCGTCACGCTCTTGCCGTTCGCGAACTCGGCGAACACACCGGCCAGGACCGGCTCGATCGCGTTGAAGACGTCGTCCTGCGTAACGAAGCTCATCTCGAAATCGAGCTGATAGAACTCCGGCGACCGGTCCGCGCGCAAGTCTTCGTCACGGAAACAGGGCGCGATCTGGAAGTAGCGGTCGAACCCGGCGACCATCAGCAGTTGCTTGAACATCTGCGGCGCCTGCGGGAGCGCATAGAAGGTGCCCGGATGCAGACGGCTCGGGACCAGGTAGTCGCGCGCGCCTTCGGGGCTCGAAGCGCCGAGAATCGGCGTCTGGAATTCGTTGAAGCCCTGCTCGATCATGCGGCGGCGCAGGCTGGCGATCACCTGGCTGCGCAACATGATGTTCCGGTGCATCGATTCGCGACGCAAATCGACGAAACGGTACTTGAGGCGGATTTCCTCCGGATAGTCCTGCTCACCGGCGACCGGCAGCGGCAGTTCCTCCGCCCGGCTTTGCACGGTCACTGCACGGGCATAGACCTCGATCGCGCCCGTGGGCAGGTTCGGATTGGCGGTGCCTTCGGCCCGAGCCTTGACCGTGCCGTCGATGGTGACGACGCTTTCGGCACGCAAACCGTCGAGCACTTCAAGCGCCGGCGAATCCGCGTCGGTGACGATCTGGGTGATTCCATAATGGTCGCGCAAATCGACGAACAGCACGCCGCCGTGGTCGCGCTTGCGATGTACCCAGCCCGACAGGCGCACGGTTTCCCCGACATTTCCGGCGTCTAGTCCGGCACAATTGTGGGTACGATAGGCATGCATCGCTGACTCTTCCGTTCTTGCAGTCTATGGGGCTAAGGAGCCGGCGCTAACGGGGCTTGAGCCCTGTTTGTCAAGCGTCCCGCCCGGCAGCATCCGGGCCCTATAGAAAAGTCATGATGAAAATACACCCGCTCATAACGACCACAGAGGAACTGGCGGACCTCTGCACGCGCTTGGCGAAATCCGACTTCATCGCAGTCGATACCGAGTTCATGCGCGAGAACACCTACTACCCGCTGCTGTGTCTCGTGCAGATCGGCAACGAGGAGGAAGCCGCGGCTATCGACCCGCTTGCCGCCGGAATCGACCTCACGCCGCTGTTGGAACTTCTCACCAACAACGAGGAAGTGCTCAAGGTCTTTCATGCCGGCGGACAGGATGTGGAGATCGTCTACAACCTCACCGGACGGACGCCGCACCCGATCTTCGACACGCAGATCGCGATGATGGCGGTCAGCCAGTCGGAGCAGATCGGCTATGCCAATCTGGTCGAATCATGGCTCGGCAAGACAATCGACAAGGGCGCCCGCTTTACGGACTGGAGCCGCCGTCCGCTGACCGAGCGGCAGATCGAATACGCGATCGGCGACGTCACCTATCTCGCGCGGATTTTCCCCAAGATCCTCAAGAAACTGATCAAGTCCGAACGCGGCGAATGGCTCAACGCCGAAATGGAAAAGCTCGCCGATCCGGCGAACTACGCCAACGATCTGGAAACCGCCTGGCATCGCATACGGGCGCCCAGCCGCAACGCGTTGGTGCTCGGACGGCTCAAGGCCCTGGCCGCATGGCGGGAGACGGAGGCGCAAGCCAAGGACATCCCTCGCGGGCGAATCATGCGCGATGAGACTCTGGCAGATCTCGCCAGCCATCCGCCAACCAAGCAAGACGACCTCGCCAAGGTCCGTGGACTCAGCCAGGCATGGAAGGAAAACGACATAGGCAAGCGACTGATGCGCGTGCTTCGCGACGTGGAGCCTCTGCCCGCCGACGAGATGCCCGACAAACCGAAGCGCGGGGCGCCCCTCGGCAAGGAAGGCGCGCTGGTCGCCGACTTGCTGAAGCTTCTGCTCAAGATTCGCACGCGCGAAATCGACGTAGCCGCACGGTTGCTCACTCGGTCCGACGAGCTGGAGGCGCTCGCGGCTGGCGTGCGCAAGCTCCCGGTGCTGGAGGGTTGGCGTTACGAGGTGTTCGGGCGCGACGCGCTGGAGCTGGTTGAAGGCCGACTCGGCTTCGGTGTCGAGAACGGTCGACTCAAGATGACCCGGATCGATGACGCCGGAGAGACCGTCGCATCCGAGGACACGGAGTCGCAGGCGGCCGAGTGAGCACTTACCTCCCCACCATCAAGCAGCTGCAGTACCTGGTTGCGCTTCACGAGCATGGCCATTTCGGCCAGGCCGCGAAAGCCAGCTTCGTTTCGCAGTCGACCTTGTCGGCGGGAATTCGCGAGCTCGAATCGCTTCTCGGGGTCACGCTGGTCGAGCGAAGCCGCCGAGTCGTGCGCTTCACTCCGTTAGGTAACGCGGTGGTGGCAAAAGCTCACCGGCTGCTGCGCGAGGCTGAAGAGCTGAGCGACCTGGTGCAAGCTTCGGGAAAACCTCTGCAGGGCGAACTGCGGATGAGTGTGATCCCGACGATTGCGCCCTTCTTCCTTCCCCGCATTCTGCCCCGTCTGCGCAAGGAACGCCCGAACTTGCGACTTTTCCTGCGCGAGGAAACGAGCGGAGACGCGGTCGAATCGCTGCACCACGGTCGGGCGGATTGCGTGCTGCTGGCGCTGCCCTTCGCCACGGGCGAGGTGGACAAGGCGCATATCAGCGATGACCGGCTGTTCGTCGCTTTCCCGAAGGACGATCCGCGCGATCCGCCGGAAACGATTCCTCCGGCCATGATTGACGAAAATCACCTGCTGCTGCTGGAAGACGGGCATTGCCTGAAAGAGCATGCGCTTTCGGCCTGCAACCGACCTGAGCTGCGGGCGTCCGCGACCATGATCGGCACCAGCCTGCATACCCTGGTGCAGATGGTCGACAACGGCCTCGGGATGACGATGCTGCCGGAAATGGCGATCGACGCGGGAATCCTCAACGATACCCACGTGATCGCGCGGCCTTTAAAGGCGCGCAAGGCGAGCCGAGAGATCGCGCTGATCTGGCGCAAGAACAGCCCGCGCGCCGAAGAATTCCGGCTGCTCGCTCAGGAGCTGCGGGCGGGCTGATCACCGACGCCTCTTGGGCGGAGGCGAGCGCGGAGACTGGAGTTCCGGCGGGAAACCGAGCCGAACATCCAATTGGCTAAAAGCGACCCGAAGGGCTTTCCCTCCGGTCCCGGCACCTCCGCGCCCGCCAATCCCGGGATTGCGCGGCTACTGCAATGGACTGGTCCCGGATGCTTTCCGGAATGCGCCAAGTTCTGTGCCGATCGGCCCGCTAAGGCGTCAGTCCATGTGCTTGATGCCGACTCGCAGATAATCCCAGCCGGTGACGAGCGTCAGGATGGCCGCGCCCCACAGGCTCGCGAGGCCCACCAGATGGATCCACTGTTCGCGAAGCGATTCGCATACTCCCGCGGCGTCGCACGGTTGGCCGTGAACAGCCCCGCCCAAAATCAAGGCGCCCAGCGCCACGAGCTGGAAGGTCGTCTTCCACTTCGCCAGCTTTGACACGGGTACGGAGACCTGGAGGCCACCGAGGAATTCCCTCAGGCCGGAAACGGCGATCTCCCGCACCAGGATAATCAGACCGGCAATGACGTGCATGTCCCCGACGATCGGCCCCCGCAGGTAACCTTGCGCGGTAAGGACAAGTATGACGACCGCGACCATGATCTTGTCAGCGATGGGATCGAGGAAGATACCGAGCCGGGAAACGGCACCGCTCGACCGGGCGAGATAGCCATCGAAATAGTCGGTGATACCCATCAGGCAATAGAGCGCGAACGCCAGTGCATAGCCAAGCTGCCAGTTGGGCCACCACAAGAGGAAGCCAAGCAGTGGCAGAGCCACGATTCGCGACAAGGTGAGCAGGTTGGGCAGCGTAAGCATCATGAGGGTTCTAGGCGGTCGGCGTGCGTCGGAAAAGTCCACCGATAGGATTGTCGTTAAGCTTAAGGGGGCTAAACGGGCTGGCACATGCTGACCTCTACCCATCTGCTGAAACAGCGGCGATTCCTGCCGCTCTTTGCCACCCAGCTCTTCAACGCCTTCAATGACAACCTGTTCAAGAACGCGATGGTGCTGTTCGTCGTGTACAGCGTCTACAATTCCGAAGAGGCCGAGGCGCAGTTCAGCGCCATAGCCTCCGGCCTCTTCATCCTGCCCTTCTTCGTGCTCTCGGCCCTCGCCGGGCAGCTCGCCGACATGCGCGACAAGGCCATGATCATTCGCTGGATCAAGGCGGCCGAGATCGGAATCATGTTCGTCGGCGGCGCGGGACTTGTCATGGCCTGGCAGGGCATGCTGACGCAAATCGCGGCCATCCCGCTCATGCTGCTCGCCCTGTTCGCCATGGGGGTCCATTCGACCTTCTTCGGGCCGATCAAATACGCCATCCTCCCGCAGCATCTGGAAAAGGACGAAGTACTGGCCGGCACCGGGCTGGTTGAGGCCGGCACTTACATTGCCATTCTCGCCGGGACGATCGTGGCCGGATATATCGACGTGGAATGGGCCGCCCTCGCCGTCGTCCTGACGGCCGTTGCCGGCTATATCACGAGCCTCCAGGTGCCCCCTGCACCTCCGTATGAGACCGGTCAGCCGATCGATCGCCACATCATCCGCGCCTCGATCGAACTCGTACGGGACACGATGCATTTGCGCGAAGTCTTCTACGCCATCCTCGCTATCAGCTTCTTCTGGACCATCGGGGCGGTGCTGTTCATCCAGTTCCCGCCGCTCGCCAAAAACGTCTTGATGGCGAGCAAGGAGGTCGCGAGCCTGTTCCTGGTGGTGTTCTCGATCGGGGTGGCCATCGGATCGGTCGCCATCAACGCCCTGCTCAAGGGTAAGGTATCAGCCCGCTATGCGCCGATCTCGGTGCTGTTCATGGGAGCCTTCGTTGCGGCATTCTGGTTCGTCTGCCACGAGTGGAAAGCCGAAGTGCGGCCCACCGAACTCATGAATGTGGGGGAGTTCCTGACCCAGCCGCTCGCGCCGATGGTTTTGCTTACACTGCTGCTGATCGCCATTTCTGGCGGCATGTTCGTGGTCCCCCTTTACGCCTTTCTGACGACCAAGTGCGATCCTTCCCGTGCGGCGCGTACCGTCGCCGCGAACAATATCGTCAATTCGGGTGCCATGGTCATGGGATCGCTCATCGCCGCGGGCCTGAGCGCGGTTGGTATCGCGATTGTCGAACAACTGCTGCTCAGCGCGGCCATGTGCCTGATCTCGGCCTGGCTGGGCGCTCGCCTTTACCAGGCGGAACGCCATGCTCTTGTCTCAGCGCAGGTGGAAGTCAGATGATGAAGGCCATTACCGCCAGGAAGCAGGCACAATAAGTCTGCGCAAAGCCGCGAACGTCCAGTGCCAACCGACTTCGCCAAGGCGCGCGGGGCTCGGCATATTCATGGCGGAACTCCCGCCAGTGAGGTGGCAGGGAAGCCCGAAACGGATGTCGGGCGGACTCGTCGGTGAGGACCAGTGAACGGCGCATAGTCATGCTGGGTAACGTTTTAGTAACCTATTGGTATCCGCCTATTCGGGTATGTCCCGGGATTGCACAGAGGTTGCTACCGACGCGGGGCCTCGCTACTCCTCTTCCATGACTTCAACGGCTGCCAGGCTGCTTGTCGACTGCCTGGTCGAACAGGGCTGCGACCGCGTCTTCAACGTGCCCGGGGAAAGCTTCCTTCCGGTGCTCGATGCGCTCGGCGAAACGAGCGAAATTCAAACAGTTACTTGCAGGCAGGAAGGCGGCGCGGCGTTCATGGCTTGTGCCGACGGCGCCATGACCGGTCGCCCTGGTATCTGCTTCGTCACCCGCGGGCCGGGCGCGACCAACGCCAGCATCGGCGTCCACGTCGCGTTCCAGGACTCGCAACCGATGATTCTGTTTATCGGCGACGTCGACCGGTCGATGCGCGATCGCGAGGGTTTCCAGGAAGTCGATTTCCCGGCTTTCTTCGCGCCGATCGCCAAATGGTCTGCCAGAATCGAAGACGCTGCGCGCATTCCGGAATACGTCGCCCGCGCCTACGCCACGGCGATTTCGGGCCGCCCGGGCCCGGTCGTGCTCGCGCTGCCGGAAGACATGCTGCATGAAAGCGGCCTTACGAACTCGCCGCGCCCGTACGTGTGCAGACCCGCACAGGCTCCCTGCCCGGATGCCATGGCGACGATGCTCGACCTGATCGGCGATGCAGCCGCACCGGTCGCGATCATCGGCGGCGGCGGGTGGAATGCCAAGGCCCGGCAATATTTCACCGCTTTTGCCGAGCGGATCGGCATTCCGGTCGCCACGGCGTTTCGCCGGCAGGATGCCATCCCGCCGGCTTCACCGGTCTTCGCGGGAAACCTAGGCTATGGGCCCAATCCCAAGCTGGTTGAGCGGATCAAGGCGGCCGATGTCGTCCTCGTCGTTGGCGCCCGGCTCGGCGAGGCTACGACCGACGGGTACGAGCTGGTCACGCTCGAGCATCCCGGACAGACCCTGATCCATGTCCATCCCGACCCGAATGAACTGAACCGCGTCTATCGCACCGACCTCGCGATTTGTGCCGACGTGGACGAATTCGCCGAAAGTGCCGCGCTGTGGGAGGAAGGCGACGTGATCCCCTTTGACGCCGGGGCAGAGGCGCATGGCGAATGGGTTGAGTGGTCGACGCCCGGAGATGGGGGTTATCGGCTCGACCTCGCCTCTTGCCTCGCCCTCGCGAGGCGCGAACTGCCGGGCGATACGATTGTGTGCAACGGAGCGGGCAACTTCTCTGGCTGGTGGCACAGGTACTGGCCTTACGCGGGCTATCCTTCGCAGCTTGCGCCAACGGCAGGGGCCATGGGTTACGGTGTCCCGGCAGCGGTTGCGGCCGCCTTGCGTCATCCGGAACGCCAAGTCCTTGCCGTGGCGGGCGACGGCGATTTCCTGATGAATGCTCAGGAACTGGCCACGGCAGCCCAGTACGGCTGCAACGTGCTGGTCATCGTTGTCGACAACGGCTCATACGGAACGATCCGCATGCATCAGGAGCGGACTTATCCGGGCCGGGTGTCGGGCACCGACCTCGCCAATCCCGACTTCGCCGCGCTCGGTGCCGCCTTTGGCGCCTGGACGAGAAGGGTCGAAACAACCGGACAGTTCGAAGCGGCGCTCGTCGAGGCGATCCCACTCAAGGGCATGCGCCTTATCCATTGCCTCGTAGAGGTTGAACAACTCAGCGCGGGCGGCGCGACCGTCAGCGGATTACGGGGCAGCGCCTGACAAGCAAAGGGCCGCCCGCGAGGACGGCCCTGAGCAAAATATTGGCAGAGCTTAGACTTTGTTGCCGAGTGCGCCCTGGACGCTGCCCTTCAGGTTCTGAGCTTCGCCCTTACGCTCCTGAGCGCGGCCTTCGGCGCGCTTGGCCGGATCGTCCGAGCCCTGCTTCGCCTTGCCGATGGCTTCGTTGGCCACACCTTTGGCTTTGCTGACAAACTCGCCCATGGTTTCTCTCCTATCGGGGGCGCACCTCGCGCCACCTCACAAGAAACAAAGGCACTTTCGCCGGCTTAGGTTCCTGAAATCAGGCCTTTGCCAACGAAATGATGTGGTTCCATTCCACCGGACGGATTTCCGCCACGGACAGGCGTGAAAGCCGCACCAGCTCGATCTCGGGCAGGTCTTTGTCGGCCTTGATTTCAGCCAGGGAAACCGCACGCTCGAGCGCCCGAACGGGCTTCACCTTCACAGCCGCCCAGGCGGCGTCCTTCGGATCGGTCAATCCCGCCACGCTGACCTCAACAATACCGACGATCTCCTTGCCGGTAACCGAATGGTAGAAGAAGGCCTGGTCGCCCACTTTCATCGACCTGAGGTTATTGGCAGCCCGGTGGTTGCGGACACCATCCCACAGGGTTTCGCCGTCTTTGACCAGATCGTCCCAGCTATAAGCAGCGGGCTCGGATTTGATCAGCCAATAGTGTTGCACGAATTATTCCTCTGTTTTCCGTCATCCAATCACTGATTTGGAGCAATTAACGGAATTTTGAATGAGTTCAGCCATTGATGCCGAAAGGGTTTGGGATCTCAAGTCTTTGTGAAGCAAACAGTCGACAAATTCAGGTCGAGCCTCCCCGGCACCGCCAAGGCGGAAAGGGATATCGTCGCCCTCGGGGTGGCGGTAGCGGCGATTATTCTGTTTGTCGGCACCGGTGGCACGATCATGCACAAGATCGTCCGCTCTTCCCTCGGCCTTGGACCTCAGCCGGATTCGGCCCTCACGGCCACCGTACTGCTGAACATCGCGCTGCTGATCTTCGGGTGGCGTCGTTACTCGGACCTTCACCAGGAGGTGGCCGAACGCCGCCGGGCAGAAGAGAGAGCCAACCAGCTCGCGGCAATGGACCCCCTTACGGGCAGTCTCAACCGCCGCAGCGGTGGTCCGGCAATCGACAAGTTGCTCGAAGATGCCCGCGCAAGCCGCCGCGAGGTGGCGCTGCTGATGGTCGATCTCGACAAGTTCAAGCAGATCAACGACCTCAACGGGCACAAGATGGGTGATGCCGTCCTGGTCGAGATCGCTCGCCGGATCGGAGAATTGCTTCCCAGTGAGGGCATCCTGGCGCGCATTGGCGGTGATGAATTCGTATGTGCGCTGCCCTATGACGCCCGCGACAGCGGAGATATCGATCGCCTGGCGCTCCAGCTGATCGCCTCGGTCTCGGCTCCGATCAATGCCTATGAGATGCAGCTCGAAGCAGCCGTCTCGATCGGCATGGCCAGCAGCGGTGAACACTTTGATGCGACAGAGCCCGATGCCGAGGCGCTGATTCATCACGCCGACATGGCCATGTACCACGCCAAGAAACACGGCCGAAACCGGTACTTCTGGTTCGAACCTGCGATGGAACGCGAATTGCGCCACCGCAACGATCTCGAGACTGGCATCCGCCGCGGTATTCCAGCGGGCGAGTTCGTGCCGTTCTATGAGCAGCAGATCGACCTTGAGACCGGCGAGCTTGTCGGCTTCGAAATGCTCGCGAGGTGGCAATCGCCCGTCTTTGGGTTGGTTAATCCGGATACGTTCATTCCGATCGCCGAGGAAATCGACCAGATCGGTGCCCTGTCGGAATCGCTTATTCGCCAGGCGCTGGACGATGCCAAGGAATGGCATCAGAAGCTCACGCTTTCGGTCAACGTCTCGCCCATGCAGATGCGCGATCCGTGGTTTGCGCAAAAGTTGCTGCGTCTCCTGATCGAAAGTGGATTTCCTCCCAGCCGCCTGGAAGTCGAAATTACCGAGAGCTGCCTGCATGAAAACCTGGGCGCCGTTCGGGCCATGGTGACCAGCCTCAAGAACCAGGGCATTCGCATCAGTCTCGACGATTTCGGTACCGGCTATTCGAGCCTCTCCCAGTTGCGGGCGCTCCCCTTCGACCGCCTCAAGATCGACCGCAGCTTCGTTAGCGAGCTGGCAAATGAAGGCATGGGGCACGAGCTGGTTGAAGCCATCGTATCGCTGGGGCGAGACCTGTCCTTGCCGATGACGGCGGAAGGTGTTGAGTCGCACGAGATTTTGGCGAAGCTGCGAAGCTTCGGCCAGCTGAAGGGCCAGGGTTATCTCTATGGTTTTCCCGAAGATGCCATCGCCACCCGTGCGCGCCTCGCGCGGCTCGACTTGCTGGTCAACGGGAAGCCTGGGGTAGAGCCCACGCCGGTCGGCGAGACAAAAGACGAGAACGAAACGGCCGACCGCAAGGCGGGTTAAGCTTTATCCGCCCATTGCCCTGACGCCGCGCGGCTCCTAGGTGACAGCCATGCGCGCTGCCTTCACCAAGATGCACGGACTCGGGAACGACTTTGTCGTCCTCGATACTCGCGTTCATGCGCTGCCGCCCATAACGGCCTCGCTCGCCCGTGCGCTGGCCGACCGCCGCACCGGCATTGGCTGCGACCAGATGATCCTCCTGGAACCCTCCGATAACGCCGATTTTCGCATGCGCATCTTCAATGCGGACGGCAGCGAGGTGGAGGCTTGCGGCAATGCGACGCGCGCCGTCGCCCTGCTCCACGGTTCACCGGCCCGGATCGAGACGCTGGCGGGGATACTCGCCGTCCAACCGAGCGATGGTGGCGCCGCCGTGGACATGGGAGAGCCGCGCTTCGAGTGGGATGCCATCCCGCTGGCCTACGCGATGGACACGGCATCTCTCCCAGTGGGATGGGAAGAGCTGGAGCAGCCGACGGCGGTCAACCTCGGTAATCCGCACGCGGTGTTCTTTGTAGCGGACTGCGACGCCGTCGAGCTCGATCGGCTCGGTCCGGTGATCGAAAACGACCCGCTGTTCCCGGACCGGGTCAATGTCGGCGTGGCCACGGTGGCGGGGCGCGACCGGCTGCGGCTTCGCGTGTGGGAACGAGGGGCCGGCCTGACCCGCGCCTGCGGCACCGGGGCCTGCGCGGCCGCGGTCGCCGCCATCCGTCGTGGACTGGTCGATCGTGAGGTTACGGTCGATCTGCCAGGCGGATCGCTGCTGATCGAATGGGGCGAAGACGGCCACATAACCATGACCGGCCCGGCTTCCGAAAGCTTTCGCGGCACGTTCGACTGGGGCGACTTTGCGTGACGGCTGAAGTCATTTCGCTGGGTTGCCGCCTCAACCTTGCCGAAAGCGAAACAATCCGGGCGCTTCTGGCGAACGAACGCGATGTCGTGGTCGTCAACAGCTGCGCGGTGACGGCAGAGGCGGTCCGGCAGACACGTCAGGCCATACGCAAAGCCCGCCGCGCCCATCCCGATGCGCGCCTGCTGGTGACGGGGTGCGCCGCCGAAATCGAGCGTGAGGCCTTGGGCTCAATGCCCGAAGTCGACGGCCTCATTGCCAACGCGCACAAGCTCGACCCGCGCGTTTGGAATGTCCCAGGCAATACGGCGCTCGTCACCCCGCTCCACACCCGGGCCTTTATCGCGGTCCAGAACGGTTGCGACCACGCCTGCACTTTTTGCGTCATCCCCCAAGGCCGCGGGTCGAGCCGGTCCGTGCCCGTCGTTGGCGTGCTGCAGGAAGTGGGGCGCCACCTTGAGTGTGGGGCGTCGGAAGTCGTCCTGACTGGGGTCGACGTAACAAGCTGGGGCCACGACTTGCCCGGGCAGCCCCGTCTTGGCAGCTTGGTTAGCGCAGTACTTTCAGCCTTTCCCGAGCTCGCCCGGCTTCGTCTGTCGTCGCTCGATGGGGTCGAGATCGATCCTGAACTCCTCGAACTGTTCGAGGGCGAGCCACGAATCATGCCGCACATCCATCTCTCGTTGCAGCACGGCCACGACCTGATCCTCAAGCGCATGAAGCGGCGCCACACTCGCGCCGACGCTGTAAGCCTGGTCGAGGGCTTACGCACGAAGCGGCCCGACCTGGCCGTCGGGGCCGATCTCATCGCGGGGTTTCCGACCGAAGACGAAATCATGCACCAAGCCAATCGCTCGATCATTCGGGAGCTCCAGGTGGTTCACTGCCACGTATTTCCGTATTCTCCGCGCCCCGGCACGCCCGCGGCGCGAATGCCGCAAGTCGACAAGAGCCTCATCCGCCGGCGCGCAGGCGAACTGCGGGCCGAAGCGGAAGTCGTACGCACTGACTGGCTCACCGGCCTCGTGGGTAGCGAGCTCACAGTGCTGGCCGAAGCCGATGGCACTGGACACGCCGAGAATTTCGCGCGCGTTGCACTTCCGTCCGGGACCCAGCGGGGCCGGCTCGTCTCGATCCGACCGCAATCTCTCGATGGGGGCCTGCTGCAATGAGCGAGGCTACCTGGAGCGAACGCCTGTTCGGCGGCTTTCGCAAAACTTCCGAGCGCTTGTCCGAAAACCTCACTGGAGTAGTTGGCACCGCGAAACTGGATGACCGCACGCTCGATGAAGTCGAAGACGCGCTGATCTTATCGGACCTCGGCCCGAGTGCCGCCGCGCGCATCCGCAACAAGCTGGCCGAAAAGCGCTTCGGCCTCTCGATGACGGAGCGTGAACTGCGGGAAGCCGTGGCCGAAGAGATCGCCGCGATCCTGCGCCCGGTGGCAAAACCGCTCGAGATTACCGCTTTCCCCCGCCCCCAGGTGATCCTGGTTATCGGGGTCAACGGCAGCGGCAAGACCACGACAATCGCCAAGCTCGCCCACCTCTTCCAGGAAGAAGACTACGGCGTGCTGCTGGCCGCCGGTGACACGTTTCGCGCCGCAGCGATCGGGCAACTGGCCGTCTGGGCGGACAGGATCGGGGTGGACATCGTTCGCGGGCCGGAGGGCGGCGATCCCGCCAGTATCGTCTTCGACGCGGTGAAGCAGGCGACCGACACCGGCATCGACGCCCTTGTCGTGGATACTGCCGGACGGTTGCAAAACAAGCGCGAGCTGATGGACGAACTGGCCAAGATCAGGCGCGTCCTCGGCCGGCTCAATCCGGAAGCGCCACACGACGTCGTTCTGGTGCTGGACGCAACGAACGGCCAGAACGCCCTCGCCCAGATCGACGTGTTCCGGGAGGTCGCGGGAGTCACGGGCCTGATCATGACCAAGCTAGACGGAACGGCGCGCGGCGGCGTTCTGGTGGCCGCGGCGGAGCAGTACGGGCTGCCGATCCATGCGATCGGCGTAGGTGAGAAAATAGACGACTTGCGCCCGTTCGACCCGGACCTGGTCGCGCGCGTGATTGCGGGAGTGGCGTGATGTCCGAAGTCCAAACCAAGAAGCCGAAGTCAGGCTGGATCAACGTGGCGGTCGATTACGGCCCGCTGCTCGCGTTCTTTCTGACCTATCGCTATTTCCGCCCTGACGGAGAGGACATCGCGGGCGAGATTTTCGCCGTGGTCCGCAGCACCGGAGCGTTCATCGCGGCCTCGCTCGTCGCCTTGGCCATTTCCAAATGGCGGCTCGGCCGTATTTCGCCGATGTTGTGGCTCTCGACGGTCCTGATCGTCGGGTTCGGCACGTTGACGATCTACACGGGTAACGAGTGGTGGATTCAGCGCAAACCGACTGCCATCTATACGCTCTTTGCGGTCGCCCTTATCGTCGGCTGGCTTAGCGGCAAGGCTCTGCTAAAGTATCTGCTTGAGGCCGCATTCGACGGATTGAATGACGAAGGCTGGCTCAAGCTGTCGCGCAATTGGGGCTTCTTCTTCATTTTTTTGGCGGTCCTCAACGAGATACTCGCCAACGCGCTGAGCTTCGAATCCTGGCTCGCAGCCAAGTTGTGGGTGTTCCTGCCGCTGAGCTTCGCCTTCACTTTCACGCAGCTTCCGATGCTGTTGAAGCACGGGCTTTCGACTGAAGGTTCCGAAGACGAGAAGGCCAATCCCCCGCCGACTGGCTAATCTCCAAGTTGTGCCCTTTCCCGGCAGGCTGCTTGGCGTTAGACCACGCCAGCAATTGGGAAGAAGGGGGAACCTCCATGGCAAAACTATTCGGCAATCTGCATCTTGTGCTGCTCATCGGCCTGGTGCTGGCGATTGCGGTAATCGCCAGTTTTACCGGCTGGACCGGCGAAAGCGCACGCGATGTCGCTGACGACGTCATGCGCTGGCTACATCTGTTTTTCGGCGTCGTCTGGATTGGCCTGCTCTACTACCTGAACTTCGTGCAGGTCCCGGCCATGCCGAAGATTCCGGCCGAACTGAAGAAGGGCGTCACGGGCTACATCGCTCCGTCGGTGCTGTTCTTCTTCCGCTACGGCGCCTTGTTCACGGTTTTGACCGGCCTCGCGATCGCGTTCCACAACGGATACGGCGCCGATGCCCTGACCTTTCGGGGCGTGGGTGCCGATGGGATCAACCTGATCGGCCTTGGCATGTGGCTAGCAATTATCATGGCCTCTAACGTATGGTTCGTGATCTGGCCGGCGCAGAAAAAGATCCTCGGCCTGGTCGAAGCTACCGACGAAGCCAAGGCCAAGGCCGCTCCTGTCGCGCTTATCGCCAGCCGGACCAACGTGATCCTGTCGCTGCCGATGTTCTACGCGATGGTCAGCGCCAATCTGGGCTAATTAAGACCGTTCGCAATTACCGGGGCGCCGCGATCGGTCGCGGCGCCCCTTTTTTGCGCCTTACGCACACAATTAGGGACTCGTCCCGGGCGAACTCAGTGTTTGCCCCGATCAGCGACCGGCCGCGATAGGTCTAGACCCACCGCTCCTGACGGGGGTCGCCACTCCGTTACGTGTACTCCCGTCGATTGCCACAGGGGAGAACGCCCGTGACCATGGGTAGAAGATTTGCGCTTGCCGCCAGCCTGGCACTGCTGGCTTCCACCCCCGCCCTCGCCCAGGATGACAAGCTGGAAGGCGTGATCGTCCGCTCGGGCGACGGTCAGGTCGTGCTTCAGACGGGCAACACGCAACAGACCGTCACGCTCGATTCCGACACTCGCATCCGCTCGACCGCGGGTGCGCTGAATGTCCGCAAGGAAGACAAGGCGGCATCCGATTTGCTGCCGGGCCTGCCGATCAAGGTCCAAGGCACCAACAACGGCGGTTCGTTCGCGGCCGACGAGATCGAATTCAAGCAAAGCGATTATCGCACCGCGGTCCAGATCAGGGCCGGACAGGCCGAAACCCGCGAGGCACTGGCGCAGACCGGCGAATTCGACGTGCGGGCAGAGGCGAACGTCTACTTCGCCAGCGGCAGCTCAACCATCAACGCCGAAGGCAAGCGTTCGCTCAACGATCTCGCAACCCAGGCGCAGTCCATTGAAGGCTATGCCATCTCGGTTCTGGGCTATGCCGACCCCACGGGCGACGCTGCGGCCAACCAGCGCCTGAGCAGCCGCCGCGCGCAGAACGTGATCGACTACCTCAAGCAGCGTCCCGGGATCCAACCCGGTCGAGTCATCGCCGCATCCGCCATGGGAGAGGTCGATACGGGTGCTTCGGCGACACCAACGTCCAATGCCGAAGCCCGTCGCGTGACGGCCCGGGTCGTCACGAGCAAAGCCCGGCTCGCGAATCCGTAAGCCATCAGTCCCGCGGCTTGACCGCCATCCGCTCCTTCAGGGAGGAACGCGATAGAATTGTTTCTGCAAGCGCTGGCTATCTCGTTCGGGGCCATGTTCCCGATCGTGAATCCGTTCAGCACTGCGCCCTTGTTCGTTTCGCTGACCGGCGGAATGAGCAAGGAGCAGGCGCGGCGGCAAGCGCTCAAGGGATGCATCTACGGCTTCTCGATACTGCTGGTCTTCCTCCTCCTGGGCGCGCGCATTTCCAACTTCTTCGGCATCACCGTCCCAGGTATACGCGTAGCCGGCGGCCTGATCATCGCGGCGGTGGGCTTTCGGATGCTCTTCCCTCGACCGAGAATTCCGGGAGAGCTCGATGGCGCGCCGCCCCAAAACCTGGAGATCGCCTTTGCGCCGATCGCCATGCCGAGCCTCGCGGGCCCGGGCTCGATCTCGGTGGTGTTGGCAGGAGCGACGCGGATCCGATCTTTCCCGGTTGAAGACCTGCCGATGATCTATGCCGGGGTCGCGGCCGGACTAGCAGTGACGTTCGTGATCGCCTTCATCGTCCTGCGAGGCGCGAGTTCGCTGGTCACCCTGCTTGGACATCACGGTATCGACGCCATGACCCGGATATTCGGATTTCTGCTCATGTGCATAAGCATGGAATTCCTGCTGGGCGGCATCGCCGAATTTTACGGCATCTCCCGCGGATGATTGGGGCCCAAAGGCGCCAGGTAAGCCAGTGGAGTGGGGTTTTCCCGGATGGTTCGAGGCAAGTCGGGCGATCTACCATCACGCCACGCCCCGAGAGGAAAAGCATGATGAAGCGTAGCCTCATCGCCGCGATTGCGGCCCTCGCGTTGCTTGGTCCGGTACCCATTGCCGGGCAAGTGAACGAAGACCAGTGGGAAAACCTCGTTCGGGTCAAATCCGACAAGATCGACATGGTCTACCTCGCGCCGGGTGCCGACTTTCGCCCCTACACCAAGGTCATGTTCGCCACGCCACACCTGGCCATGCGCGCGAACTGGATCCGCGACCAGCGGCGCAGCAGCACGCAGGGCCTGCGGATCAGCGAGTCCTTTGTTCGCGAGGCTCTCGACAAGGCCACCGTCGAATTCGAAGCCATCTTCAGGAAGGCCTTTGCCGACGCCGGCTACACTATCGTGACCACCCCGGGGCCAGACGTCATGGAACTGGTCACTGGCGCTATCGACATCGACGTGGTCGCCCCTGACACTCCGACCTCGGGCAGGACCCGCATCTATTCGGACGAAGCAGGGGCAGCCACAATCGTCATCGAGGCCCGGGATTCGATGACCGGTGCCGTGCTCGGGCGGGCGATCGAGCGTCGCGTCGCCGGTGACAACGGCCCCTGGATCCGCAACCGCGTTACCAACCGGCACGATTTCGAGCAGATCTTCGAGCGTTGGGCCAAGGCCAGCGCCAACGGTCTTGCTGAACTCAAACGGCTCTCACCGGTCGATCCTGACGGAAAGGCGCTGGCCCGCTAGCTCTCAGATTTCGACCTGGCTTCCCAGTTCGACGACCCGGTTGGTCGGCAAACGGAAAAACTCCATCGGTGTCGCGGCATTTCGCATCATCCAGGCGAACAGCTTTTCGCGCCAGATGGCCATCCCCGGCTTGTCTGCCGACAGCAAGGTCTGGCGCGAGAGGAAGAAGCTCGTCTGCATCATCTCGAACTTCCCGCCGCACATCTCCATTTCCTTGAGCGCGGCCGGAATGTCGGTCTCTTCCATGAAACCGTAGTGCAGCACTACTCGGTAGAAACCGTCACGCATGTCGTGGATTTCGTATCGGTTTTGCGGCTGGACGTAAGGCACGTCGGCAATCTGCACCGTCAGTACCACGACCCTGTCGTGCAGCACCTTGTTGTGCTTGATGTTGTGCAACAGCGCCGAAGGCGTCCCGTGCGAGCCGGAGTTCATGAAGATCGCCGTCCCCGGCACCTTGGCGGTGCTGTTGCGCGCCGACTTCGCGAAGATGTCGAGCGGCAGGCCGACTTCGCTCATCCGTTCACGCATCAGGCGGCGGCCCTTGGCCCAGGTTGTGAGCATCGTGAAGGTAATTGCGCCGACCAGTAGCGGGAACCAGCCCCCGTCCGGTATCTTGGTGAGGTTCGCCGCGAAATAGGCGCCGTCGAGCAGGAAGAAGACCGAAATCACGCCGATGACCAGCGGTAACGGCCAGTTCCAGACACGACGAACGAGGACCGTCAACATGATCGTGGTGCAGATCATCGTGCCGGTGACGGCGATGCCATAGGCCGCAGCCAGGTTGGACGATTCACCGAAACTCACCACGAGCAGGATGACCAGCAGCATCAGGCTCCAGTTGACGACGGGAATGTAGATCTGCCCGTGCGCGCTTGCCGAAGTGTGGCTGATGCGCAGGCGTGGCATCACGCCCAGTTGCACCGCTTGCTGCATGACGGAATAGGCACCGGTAATCACGGCCTGGCTGGCGATCACTGTCGCCGCCGTCGCCAACAGCACGAGCGGCAGGCGCAGGTCTTCAGGGGCAAGCAGGAAGAACGGGTTTTCGGCGGCGGCCGGATTGCGGAGCAACAGCGACCCCTGCCCCAGGTAGTTGAGCAGGAGCGCCGGGAAGATCAGGTAAAGCCAGGCGAGCTGGATGGGCTTGCGCCCGAAATGTCCGATGTCCGCGTAAAGCGCCTCCGCTCCCGTCAGGGCCAGGACGGCGGAGCCCAGCGCGAGGAAAGCGCGGTAGGGGTCGTTGGCGAAGAAGTGATAAATCCACACCGGATTGAGGGCCTGGAGCACGTCGGGCCGATGCACGATGCTCGACACGCCCAGCACTGCCAGTGTCGCGAAGTAGACAATCATGACCGGACCGAACAACTTGCCCACACGATCCGTCCCCCGCTTCTGGATCAGGAACAGCCCGATCAGAATCCCGGCGGCCGCCGGCAAAACGTAAGGAGCGAAGTGACTCTGGACGACGGTCAGGCCTTCCACGGCCGACAGCACCGAAATCGCTGGCGTGATCATGCAGTCGCCGAGAAACAGCGCCGTGGCGAAGATCCCGAGCAGCACGAGGCCATTGCTCCATCGACCCCCACTGCCGGTCTTGCGCTGGATCAGGGCCAGAAGCGCCAGGCTGCCGCCTTCGCCCTTGTTGTCCGCTCGCAAGGTCAGGAACACGTACTTGCCGGTCACCAGGATCACCAGCGACCAGAACATGACGCTCACCACCCCAAATACATGGACGAGGTCGACGGCCAGGCGATGATGGCCGACGAAGGTCTCCTTCATCGCGTAAAGCGGGCTGGTGCCGATATCGCCAAAGACGACGCCGACGGCGCCCACAGCCAGCTTGGCCAATCCTGCTTTGGAACTGTCGGAGTGGTGAGAATTCGAGACGTCAGTCATCGGGAATTAAGGCCCCCTGCACGACTCAGTCGTGCGGAGCGCGGCGTTTAGCAGCGGTCCCATGACGCCGCAATCCGCGGCCAGCGGTCATTCCTGTTGCGGGACAGGTGCTTGACCGGAAATCTGGGTGATCAGTGCATCGAGCCGGGCGAGCCGCTGCTCAAGCAGGGCACGGCCGGCTGAATCTTCAGGGGCATTTTCGACAGTCGCCTGCCAAACGCCACGCGCCTCCATCAGTTGGCCTTGCCGGATCAGGGCCAGACCGAGGAAATAGCCCGGGCCAACTCCCTTGGCATCAAGTTCCGAAGCGCGGCGATAGGCGACCAGGGACGGTTCGGTCAGTACCCCACCAGAATGTTCGACCAGGGCATTGCCCAGCGCCAACCAGGCCTCGGCGTCCCGGGGGTTGTCGTGCACGGCCCCGCGCAGCATCGCGGCCGCGTTGGCGAACTGGCCCTTTCGTGCGAGCGCATCGGCAATCAACAGCTTGTCGCTTCCCGACCTGGCGGCCGATCCGATCATTTCCTTGCGTTCATCGACATAGGAAAAGCCGGAATCGATCTCTCCCGCAGCGCGCGGCGCCGCGGGAGCGCCGGGAACGCCGGGGCTTGCCTGCAGGGCGTAGCCTGCGAGGCCCAGGGCGAGCGCGGCGGCAAAGGAAGTCCATCCCTGCCTAGGGACCCCGAGAACGAAAGCGGCCAGGGCAAATGCCGCAAGGGCGATGGCAACGGCGACCAGCCAGGTCATTTCGCTTTCCTCAGCCGACGCACAATGATGAGAACCGCAAGCGCCAGCAGCGCTACGGGAATGGCGAACAATGGCCAAGTGGTCGCGCTTATCTCGGGCTTGTAGCTGACGTAGTCGCCGTAACGTTCGATCAGCCAGGCGCGGACCTGCTCGGGGTCCTCACCCGCGGCAATGCGAGTGCGGACCTGGTGACGCATGTCTCCGGCCATCGGTGCGTCGCTGTCGGCGATCGACTGGCTCTGGCACTTGAGACAGCGCAGCGTCTCCATCAGCGCCTGAGCCTTGGCTTCGAGCGCGGGGTCGTCGAGCTGACGATAGGCGTAGGGCGCGGGCGGAAGCGTATCCTGCGCTGCCACAGGCCCGGCAAAGACCAGCAGTAGCGCCGCAAGGATCAGTCGCACGCTCATGCGCCAGCCTTCCGCAACTCTTCGAGCAGCTTTGGAATGTCGCTGTCCCGGATGTCGCCGATGTGCTGGTAGCGGATCACGCCCTGACCATCGATGACGAAGGTTTCGGGCACCCCGGACGAACCGATCGAGAGCTGAACGGCGCTAATGTCGTCCTTGCCGATACGGCTGAACGGATTGCCATAGGCTTCGAGGAAAGCCGCGACGTCTTCGGGACGATCGCGGATGGCGACTGCGACGATGTTTGCGCCACTGGCCTCCAGTTGCGCCAGTTGCGGCGCCTCGGCCCGGCAGGGGACGCACCAGCTGGCGAAGATGTTGAGCAACTTGGGCTGACCGTCGGCGAGATTGGCGCTCGACAGACCCGGCCTCTCCGTCACCGCGGCAGGCAGATCGAACTCGGGAATCGGCTCCCCGATCATCGCGCTGTGGACGAACTCGTCCTTCGGCTGCGAGAGCTGCCAGGCGAACAGCCCGAACAAGGCGGCGACAAGCGCCAACAGGACCCAACGCAGCCAGGTCACGCCACCACCTCTACCGGCTCGCTCACTGTCTCAGGTGCCCGGCGAGCTGCGATCTTGGCCTGGGCCGAACGGCGCCGCAGGTCGCCTGAAAGGCGGCCAAGCAACGCCAGGAAACCGCCCAATGCGATGAGCACACCACCGTACCAGATCCACGTCACGAACGGCTTCCACCACAGGCGCAGCTGCCAGCGCCCGCCTTCAGCCTCTCCGCCGATCACGGCGTAGAGCTGGCCGTTCCAGCGGGTCAGCAACGCGGACTCGCTGGTCTGCTGTGGCGGCGTCCAGAAACTGCGCGCCTGAGGCTTGAGCTCGTGTTCGCCGCCGCCGCGATAGCTCGCCAGCAAGCGCGCTTCGAGCGCGGTCCAATTGGGTCCCGCCACAGGATCTACCGAGGCCAGCTTGACCGACCAGGGACCCACCCGAGCCGTTTCCCCCACTTGTGCGGCTACCAGTTTTTCGCGCGTAAAGGCGGTGTCCGCCGCCATTCCGAACAGCGCCACTGCAATCCCGAAGTGTGCGATCACCATGCCCCAGACCGGCAGTGGCAAACGACGCAGCGACCGCCCGCGCAATGGGAGAAAACTCCCGACCGCTACGGCCGCGGCAAGCGACATGCCCAGCAGCGGCATCAGCGCGATCCCGGCAATGAGCCATCCGGCAAGGAGCACGGCCGAGCCCACGACGGCAATCGCGATCACCGGCAGGCGAATGCGGGCGAAGCTGTCGCGCCGCCATCGGAGCAACGGCCCGATAGCCAGCACGACCAGCATCGGCAGGAAGAAGATCGCCCCGACCGGGTTGAAGTACGGAGGCCCGACCGAGACCCGCACATCGAACGCTTCGGTCAGCAGAGGATAGAGCGTACCCAGCAGCACGATCCCCAGGATCGCCGAAAGGGCCACGTTGTTCACCACCAATGCGCCCTCGCGGCTCAGCACCGAAAAGCGCTCACCTTCGGCAATCGTGCCCGCCCTGAACGCGAACAGCGCCAACGCGCCGCCGATATAAATCGCAAGCAGGACGAGGATGAACGTCCCGCGCTCCGGATCGACCGCGAAGGCGTGGACGCTGGTGAGGATACCCGATCGCACCAGGAAGGTGCCAATCATGCTCATCGAGAAGGCCACCACGCCGAGCATGATGGTCCAGGCCCGCAGCGCATCGCGCGAGGCCAGCACGCTTACCGAATGGAGCAGCGCCGTGGCCGCCAGCCAGGGCATCAGAGACGCATTCTCGACCGGATCCCAGAACCACCAGCCGCCCCAGCCGAGTTCGTAATAGGCCCAGTAGCTGCCCGCGGTGATACCGAGCGTGAGGAATATCCAGGCGCCCAGCACCCAGGGGCGCATGACCTTGGCGAAGTCGGGCGTCACTTGCCGTGTCAGCAGGGCGCCGACCGCAAAACTGAACGCGATCGAAAGTCCGACATAGCCGAAGTAGAGCGTCGGTGGATGCAGCGCGAGGCCGATATCCTGTAGCAGCGGATTGAGCCCCGCCCCTTCCGCTGCTGCCGGCACGAGCCGCTCAAACGGATTCGAGGAAATCAGCAGGAAAGCATAGAAGCCGAGCCCGACAAACGCCTGCGAGGCAAGCGTGGCCAGCATTGTCCGTTCCGGAAGGCGGCGTTCGAGGAAGGCGATAAGCCCGCCAGCCAGCGCCATCACGGTCACCCACAGCAGCATCGAGCCTTCATGATTGCCCCATGCTCCGGCGAGCTTGAAGATGAAGGGCTTGTCCGAGTGGGAGTTCTTCGCGACCAGTGCGACCGACAGGTCGGTGCGCGCGAACAGCAAAAGCAACGCGCCAAAAGAGAGAGCGCACAGCAGCGCCTGGGTTACCGCCGCGGGCCGCACCAGCGCGGAGAGTTCGGATCCGCTTTGCCGCAGACCCAGGAAGCCGGCGAGCAACTGCAGCCCGGCAAGAGCCGCCGAAAGCCACAGGGCGGCGAGGCCGAATTCAGCGATCATTGGGTTTCCGCGACCGCTTCCCGCTTTTGAGCGGCAGACATGTCTTCGAGTTCGCGTGGCATATAGTTCTCGTCGTGCTTGGCGAGCAGGTTGTCGGCCTTGAAAGTACCGTCAGGCCGCAGCGAGCCTTCGGCGACCACGCCCGATCCTTCCACGAACAAGTCCGGCACGATACCCGAGAAGATGACCGGAACTCGGGCCGTGCCGTCTCCGACGACAAACTCGATCGTCACGCCATCGGCCAAGGTCTTGAGGGAGCCGGCCTCTACCATTCCGCCAAGACGGACCGCTTGGCCCGCCTCGGGCGGATTGGCGGCCATATCGCTCGGCACGTAGAAATAGCTCGCCTGGTTGCGCAACGCCCAGGCAGCGAGCAGAGCCGCAGCGATCAACGCTGCGACCGCAACCAGGATCAGCACCAACCGCTGATGTTTGGGCTTAAGCGCGCTGGTCATCGGCCGCGTGCCTTGTCTCGCCGGCTTTCCGCCGCGCGCATGGAGAGCCAGCTCCACGCCACCAGTGCGAGGGTGCCCAGCACGCCGACGGCATAGGCTGCGATCACAAAATCCCAATGGTTGAGTGCTTCGCGCATTAATCCTCCAGCGCGCGCCGACGCAGCCGCGCTTCTGCCTGGACGTCGGCCAGGATCGCCCGCATCCGCGCGAGCACTACCCCGCCGAAGATGAACGAGAACCCCAAGGTCGCCACGGCGAGGGGAATGAGGAACTCTGCCGCCATGGCCGAGCCGCCGGTGGTCAGGCTCGGAGGCTGGTGGAGCGAGTTCCACCAGAGAACCGAGAAATGGATGATCGGAATGTTCACCGCGCCGACGAGGCCGAAAATGGCGACAATGCGGCTCGATGCCCCTTCGCGGTCGGACGCCTGGGCGAGCGCGATGTAGCCGAGATAGAGGAACAGCAGCACGAGCATGCTCGTCAGGCGCCCGTCCCAGACCCACCAGGTTCCCCAGGCCGGACGCCCCCAGATCGATCCGCTCGCAAGGCAGATAGCTGCGAATACCGCGCCGGGAACAGCCGTTGCCCGGGCGGCAATCGCCGCCAACGGGTGACGCCAGACCAGCTCGACCAGGCTGGCGACGGCAATGGCCGTCCAGCCCCCCATGCCGAGCCAGGCTGACGGGACGTGGATGAAAACGATGCGGACGGTGTCGCCTTGCAACCGTTCGGCCGGAGCGGCGAACAGGCCCCAGGCCAGCGAACCCGCAGTCAACGCCAGGCCGGCCACCAGCAAAGCCGGGGTCAGCCAGCGGGCGATCCGCAGGAAGCGGGCAGGATTAGCGAAGCCGTGCATGGTCCGCGCGCGGCTTTGGCAGGTCAGGGTTCCGCGAGCAAGGGGCGACACGCGGCGTTTCGGACAAAATCAACAAAGCGAATACTCGCTCTGGAGCGCCAGTGTCCCCGAACCCGTTCGTGGTGAGCTTGTCGAACCACCACGCCTAGACCCATCGCCTATCCGCGCCCGATCAACCGTTGCGCCATGCGGTCGGCCACGACGTCCGCCGATAGTCCGCTCTCGTCGCTCTCACGCCAGATCGATTGCAGCCGCTCGGGAATCTGTTCGATGCGTGCCCGGACTTCATTCAAGTCGCAGGGCTCGGCATGCTGGCGGCACAGGTACTCGAGGCTCACGTTGATGATGCCGCCGGCGTTGATGACATAGTCCGGGGCATAGAGAATTCCGCGTTCCGCCAGCAGGGTGCCGTGCTCGCGCCGCGCCAACTGGTTGTTCGCCCCGCCCGCAACGATCCGGCAGTCGAGGCGGCCGATCCCCTCTTCATCGAGAATCGCTCCGAGCGCGTTGGGGCTGAAGACCTCGCAAGAGGTCGCCATGATTTCGTCAGCGGTCACCGCTTCGGCGCCCAGTTCGGCGGCCAAAGCCCTCGCGCGCGCGGCGGTGATATCGGCGAGGGTCAGCCGCGCGCCTTCCTCCGCCAAGAGCCGGGCCACCCCGCCGCCGACACTTCCACAACCTTGCAGGGCCACGCGAACGCCGTCGAGGTCTTGGCGCCCGAGCTTGTGTGCCACCGCCGCTTTGATGCCGAGGAATATGCCCATGGCCGTGAAGGGTCCCGGATCGCCCCCCAACTGCCCTTCTTCCGCCGGCAGACCGCAAACGTGCGGCGTCCGCTTGGAGATCGCGACCATGTCAGCCTCGCTTGCGCCGACATCTTCCGCCGTTACGTACCGGCCGCCGAGCGCGTTCACCGCATCACCGAAGGCGGCCAGCATCGCGGCGGTCTTGGTCCGGTCCTTGTCGAGGAGGACCACTGCCTTGCCGCCGCCCATCGGGAGGCCGGCCATGGCGTTCTTGTAACTCATTCCCCGCGACAGTCGCAGGGCATCGCGCATCGCGCCTTGCGGATCGGCGTAGTGCCAGAAGCGCGTCCCCCCCGCACCGGGGCCAAGATGAGTAGAATGAAGCGCGAGGATCGCCGTCAGGCCCGAGGCCTTGTCGTGCACCAGTTGGACGAGCTCGTGATCGTCCCAGTCCGCCTCTGTCCAGAAAGCCGCCATGCGAAAGGCCTCGCGCAATGGGTTGCAAAAGCGCCAGGGCATGAAGGGGAATGGGGCGATTGACGGGGTTTGAACCCGCGACCTCCGGTACCACAAACCGGCGCTCTAACCAACTGAGCTACAATCGCCACAGCCTCTGCCACCTTACGCTGTGTCGAGGTGGCTGTCAGGCAGTCGCACCAACCGGTCAAGCCAGATCGGCGCGGGCGCGAGCCTGTTGCACAGGTCACCTGCCAAGCAAAGTGAAAACTTCGTTTGGGGAAGACGAACGCAACTTTATTACCTCAAGCTCCCCGGCTATCTCGAGCTCATGGCGAATCCTGGAGAGACAACTGGCGATCACCTGTCTGCCTGGCCCGGGCTGCGACGCGTTCCGACTCCGAGGGCAGAGGTGTACGACTTACCCGACTTCCTCCCGCCGAAACTATGCGCACGCCTGATCGCCCTGATCGACAAGGATCGGCGACCTTCGACCATCGCCGACCCCAACGGCGACCACTACTTCCGCACTAGCGAGACTTGCGACCTCAGCCCCGAGGAGCCGGCCGTACAGGAACTTGAGGCGCTGCTCTTCGCCCTGAACGGAATCGATGCCGCCTATGGGGAGCCGGTACAGGGCCAGCGCTACGAAATCGGCCAAGAGTTCAAGAACCACACGGACTATTTCGAGCCTTCGGGCCAGGACTTCGAGAAGTATTGTTCGGTCTCAGGCCAGCGAACCTGGACTTTCATGATCTATCTCAACGACGTCGAGGCAGGTGGTGCGACGCGCTTCAAGGTGATCGACAAGATCTTCCGGCCGCAGGAAGGCAAGCTGCTATGCTGGAATAACCATCGCCCCGACGGCAGCCTCAACCCAGCGACACTCCATCATGGCATGAAGGTACGCAAGGGCGTGAAGTACGTGATTACCAAGTGGTATCGTGAAAGGCCCTGGGGATGGTGAGCGAGGCTGGGGTTGAACGATCGGGATCGTGCCACTGCGGGGCGGTTAGGTTCACCGTCCGGGTGGAGGAGCCGCTCCGTGGCGCTCGCTGTGATTGCTCGATTTGTTCGATCAAAGGCGCGGTGACGGTAGGGACCCCGCTCGAAGGCTTGCGGATCGTCGAGGGTGAAGACCGGCTCAGCTGCTACCAGTTCAACACGAAAGTCGCGAAGCACTACTTCTGCTCGAACTGCGGTACCTACACCTTCCATCAACGCCGATCCGACCCGGATACCTACGGCGTCAACGTGGCTTGCCTCGGCCTCAATCCGTACCATGACTTTCCGAACGTCGCAGTGGTCGATGGTCGACATCATGTGCGCGACACCGGCAAGGCCAGGCTCGCCGGCCGGCTGAAGTTCGAACCTTCGGAAGACTAGATCTTCCCCCTGAAACAAGCTTGGGGACGAACGAAAAAGGGCGGCCCAGTGGACCGCCCTTCGCTTGTCTCGAATTCGAGGCTTTGCTCAGCTCTTCTTGAGGGTGAGCCCGCCGAAGCGCTTGTTGAACTGCGCAACGCGGCCGCCCTGGTCGACCTGGCGCTGACCGCCGGTCCATGCCGGATGGCTGGTCGGGTCGATGTCGAGGTGCAGCGTGTCGCCTTCTTTGCCCCAGGTGGAGCGCGTTTCGAACACGGTGCCGTCGGTCATCTGCACCTTGATCATGTGGTAATCGGGATGGGTATCGGCCTTCATCGCATTAGTCCTTCGCGCGTTTGACCGGTTCCGACCGGCCCTGCAATATCGGGAAAGGCGCGCCCTTACAGATGGGCGCGAGTAATTGCAACCTGGCTCAGGCCGCGCTGGGCGGATCTGCGACCATCGCAGTGAATTGCACCTCGCAAGTCACCTTGCCCTCGACGCTGGCCTTGCCCCAGAACTTGCACACGCGGGCCCGTTTCTGGACGAAACCGACATTGAGATCGAGCAAGCAGCCCGGCTCCACAGGGGCGCGGAACTTCGCTTCCTCGATGGCCATGAAATAGACCAGCTTGCCCGAACCGGCGAGCTGAAGCGTTTCGATGGCCAGGATCGCCGCCGCCTGGGCCAGCGCTTCGATTTGCAGCACGCCCGGCATGATCGGCCGGCCAGGAAAGTGGCCCTGGAAGAACTGCTCGTTGAAGCTGACCGCCTTTACCGCGTGAATCTCCTCGTCGATCTTCAGGCGCTTGACCCGATCGACGAGGAGTAGCGGATAGCGGTGCGGCAGGGCGTTGAGGATTTGCGCGATGTCGTAAGCGCGCTCATCCACGGCCGTACTTGCCTCTGTCATGCCCTGCCCCCGGACGCCCGCTTAGCGACCCTGCGGCTGCGCGGCTTGCGGCTGAGCGGCTTGCTGCTGCTGAGCCTGCTGGGCCATCGCCGCCTGAACCAGGACCTGCTGCACTTCCTGGTACAGAGAAACCGTCTGCTGCTGCGGGCGCCAGCCCGCCGGCACGGTGGTCGACACCGTCGGGACAAGCGTATTCAACGCCGTCGCGATCTCGTCGGTCACATCCGCCGCCTGACTGGCGTAAACGGCCTGACCGGGCGAGAGGATCAGCTGCAGGCTATGCTGCGTGACGACCTGCTGAACCGCTGGGCCGAACTGCTGCGCCACTTGCTCAAGAGCATAGACACGCGCCTGCGTGATCGGCGCCTGAGCCTGATTGATCTGCTGATCGAGGCCTTCAATCTGGCTCCGGGCGGCGGCGTTGTTTTGGGCCGCGGTCGCTTCCGCTTCGTTCAGCTGGCCATCGTTGTTGGTATCGAACTGCTTCAGGGCAGTCTGGCGTTGCACCTGGAGCTGCTCAAGCTGGGTGCGCTGTGCCTGGTAGGTTGTGCCGATCTGCCCGAAAGCAGTCTGCAGGGCCTGCGAGGCGGCGATGGCGATCGCCGGTTCAGCCACGGCGATGCCGTTGACCTGCGCGGAAGCTGGGCTTGCTACGACGGCCAGAGCAAACGCGGCAGTCGCAAAAAGGTGGTTCTTCATCAGAATTGGGTCCCTACGTTGAAGGAGAAACGCTTGGTGTCGTCGCCTTCCTGTTTGAGGATCGGATAGGCGAAGTCGATACGGAAAGGTCCGAAGGGCGAATTCCAGTTTACGCCGATACCAACCGAAAGGCGAGGCATCGCGGAATTGCCCAGGAACTGCTCGACGAACGGCGGCAACGTCGTGCCGATCGCGGTGTTGGCGTTGTTCGTCAGACAGGCAGGCGGATTGGGGTTGGTCGGGCTTGTCACGATCGACGTGGAGGTCGGCACGCAAACGCCACTTGTGTTGGGAGCGGCCGCGTTAATCTGCGTGTAGAGCGCGTCACCGTCGGCATTGCGCGAAGGCAGGAAGATGCCGTTGGGGTACGGGCTGATAGTCAGCTCTGGCGCGGTAACTCCGAAGACCGACCCAATGTCGGCGAAGATCGACGGACGAATACCCATCTCACGAGCACCCGAGCCGAGCGGAATCTCGAGCTCCGCACGGCCGAGATAGTAGGCATGCCCACCCAGAGAGTCATCCTGGGTGGTGTCATCGTCGATCGGCAGGAGAACCGGGTTGTTGGGATCGGAGGTATCGTAAAAGCGACGGACCACGCGCGGACCGATGCCGCGAATGTCGAAACCGCGAATATCGGGCTCACCGAGGAAGAACCGGTCGGTCAGCTGGACATTGTCGGTGTCCGGGCCCTTGTCCTTCAACCCGTGAATGTAGCCAACCTCGGCTCCGAGCGAAAAGATGAAGCCCGGACGAAGCTGCCAGAACCGCTTCGCCTCCGCGCGTCCGCGAACGTAATAGGTATCACCTCCGAGACCGGCGAGGTCCACGCTGGCAATGGCCCGCTGGCCCCGTGTCGGGCGCGCGCCGTTGTCCAGCGTGTTCTGGATGACGGACAGACCGAGAATCGAACTGGTGCGCTTGCCGATGGCGTCGCAAAGGTAACGGCCTGCCAGCAGAGGTTCGCAGGTCCGCACGCCATCGCCGTCAAGGTCGGCGTAATAGATGTTCTCGTCGATCGTGACGTCTTCAATATTGAAGGTGTAGCGCGCGAGTGCCGAAACCGTCTCGGTCAACGGAATACCCAGACGCCCCTGAAAACCGGTGGTCGAGGAGTCGTAGGTTGCCGTGGAATCCTTGTAGTAGCCGTTGTTGTAGTCACGCCGGTAGATATCGGCGCCGGCCGAGATGTTCTTGTCGAACACGTAAGGCTCGGTGAAGCTGACGTTGAACGCTTGTGAATAGCGCGAGTAGTTGAGCTGCAGCCCTACGGTCTGCCCGCGGCCACGGAAGTTGTTCTGGCGGATCGAGCCCTGGAACACGAAGCTCTCGAGGCTGGAGAAGCCCGCCGACAGTGAGAGTTCACCAGTCGCCTGTTCCTGGACATTGGCTTCGAGAACGATCCGGTCGGGCGCGCTGCCGTCGACCTGTTCGATCTCAAAGTTCTCCTGAAAGTAACCGAGCGAGTTGATGCGCGCGGTCGAACGCTTGACGCTTAGCGAGTTGAACGCATCGCCTTCGGCCAAGCGGAACTCGCGGCGGATGACCTTGTCCTGCGTCAGCGTGTTGCCGTTGATGTCGACCCGCTCGACATACACGCGGGGCGCTTCGTTGATGACGAACTTGAGGTCCATCGTCAGGTTTTCGCGATTGCGCACGTACTGGGGGCGCACTTCGGCGAAGGCGTAACCGAAAGTGCCAGCGGTCTCAGTGATGTTCTCGATGGTATCTTCGACCAGCTTGGCGTCGTACCAGTCGCCGGTCTTCATCGGCAGCGCTTTGGTCATGACCGCGCTGTCGAAATCGCGCAGCTGGCTTTCCACCTCGACGTTGCCGAACTTGTAGCGTTCGCCCTCTTCCACCACGAACGTGATGATGAAGTCTTTCTTGTCCGGCGTCAGCTCGGCAACCGCGGAAACGATGCGGAAGTCGACATACCCGTTCTTGAGATAGAACGCGCGAAGCTGCTGCTGATCGAACGCGAGCCTGTCGGGATCGTAGCTGGTGGTCGAGCTGAAGATCTTCGTCAGGCCGGCCACCTTGGTCACCATCTCGCCCTGAAGTTCGCCGTCGCTGAACTTCTCGTTGCCGATGATGTTGATCTGGCGGACCTTTGACTTGGGCCCTTCGTTGATCTCGAAAATCACGTCGACGCGATTTTGGTCGAGCTGAACCATCTGCGGCTCGACAGTCGCCGCGAAGCGGCCCTGCCGCTTGTAGAGTTCGATGATGCGCGCGACGTCCGCACGGACTTTGGAACGGGTGAATATCTGCCGCGGGGCGAGCTTGATCTCCGGAAGGATCTTCTCGTCCTTGAGACGCTTGTTACCCTCCAGCACGACCCGGTTGATCACCGGGCTTTCGACGACCGTGATAACGACGTTGCCGGTATTGGGGTCGAAGTCGATATTGAAGTCCGAAAACAGTTCGGTCGCGGCAAGGTCCTTGAGCGCCTGGTCGGCCAGCGCGGCGGTGTAGTTCTGCCCGACCCGCATCTGGATGTAGGACACGATCGTCGCAGGCTCGAGCCGCTGGGCACCGGCAACGGCGATCGACCGGATCACGCCGCCTTCAGGTTGTGCCGGCGTTTGGGCCGGCGCCGGGGTCGGAGCAGCGGACGCATCGGGCTGAGCCGGCGGGGCAGGCGACTGAGCCTGTTGAGCCAACGCCGCAACCGGCACTCCCGCCAGGACAGTGCACCCAAGGAGGGCCACAACGAAATGCGAGGCGCCGATCGACTTTGCCTTACCGCTCATGTCCCCATCCATTCTAACGCGCCACGTCCCATTTGTTGCTGCAGTGACTTCATCCCGGCGAAGTCGACAGGTCTCGCAAAAGCGCGAGGTGCGGCCTTGCCCCAAGTGAGGCAGGCGTTCAAGCAAACTTGCCGGGATTTACGCTGCAGTGCCTTCCTTATCCCCGCCCCGCTGCCGCGAGGTGGAGCCACTCACCTTTCGCCTAGCCGCCGAACAACGACAGCGACGCGACATCATTGATGGTAACGAACAGCATCAAGGCCAGCACGAAGGCTATACCGGTGCGGAACGCCCATTCCTGACTGCGCGGACTGGCCGGTTTCCGGCGGACCGCTTCGGCCGCGTAGAAAGCCAGATGCCCACCGTCTAGGGCCGGAATTGGCAGCAGGTTAATGAATGCCAAGTTAATCGAGACCATGGCCGCGAACCACACATATTCGCGCCATCCCAAGCTCAGTTGCTCGCCCGAAAACTTAGCAATCTTGATGGGGCCGCCGAGCTCCGTGATGGGCCGGCGCCCTGTCACGATTTGCTGGATTCCGGTCACCATCATGCTGACTATGTCGCCCGTCTGCCGGACCGACAGCGCGACAGCTTCGGCTGGACCGACGGGAACCAGACGCCCCGAACCAGACCCTATGCCGACTTGCCCGGTCAGGAACTCGTTGCCGAAGCGATCTCGCTGCTTCACCGCAGCAATTTCGAACTCGTATGTCAGCCGCTCCCCGCCCCGCTCGACTTCGAAAACGATGTCGTCTCCCGGATAGGCCGCGACCATGGCCGGAACCTCGTTGAAGCCTTCGATAGGCTTGCCGTTCACCGCCAGAATGCGATCGCCGACCTTGATCCCTGCCTTCGCGGCCGCACCATCGTCCACCAGCATTGCGACGACTGGAGGGATCTCGAGGCGACCATAGGCAAGATTAAAGCTGGCGAGTATCGCGATCGCCACCAGGAGGTTGGTAACCGGCCCAGCGGCCACAATCAGCGCGCGCTGCCAAAGCGGTTTGGCCTGAAAGGTCTTGGCCCGCTCTTCCTCGGGCAACGCCAACCATTCTTCGCTCGGTTGGCCTGCCGGATTCATGTCGCCAGCGAACTGCACGTAACCCCCGAGCGGGAGCGCCGAGAGCTTCCAGCGCGTACCGCGCTTGTCGGTGAAGCCTGCCAGTTCCTTGCCGAAGCCGACGGAGAAGCTCTCGGCCTTTACGCCGAACCAGCGGCCAACCAGGTAGTGACCGAGCTCATGCACCGTCACCAGCGGCCCCAGCACTAGCAGGAAGCCGACAATCCACATCCACCAGGGAACGCTATCAAGCAACTCGGGTAGTCTCCAGCATTTCGGCGGCCCGCACCCTCGCCACGGCGTCGACGGCAAGAACGTCGTCGAGGCACTGCGGTGCGGGTGGCAGGTCACTGTCGAGAGTTTGCGCCACCAATGCCGAAATATCGGTGAACGCTATCTGACCGGCGAGAAATGCCGCCACGGCGACTTCGTTCGCTGCGCTCAGCACGGCGGGGGCCGCCCCGCCGGCCTGCGCAGCCTCCCGCGCGAGCCTGGTCGCCGGAAAGCGCTCCTCGTCTGGCGCAAAGAAGCTCAGCGTGCCGAGCCCGACCAGGTCCAGCGGTGCGCACGGCGTGTCCATGCGCGCCGGCCAGGCAAGGCATGAGGCGATCGGTACTCGCATGTCCGAAGGACCGAGTTGCGCCAGGGTCGATCCGTCGCGGTATTCGACCATCGAATGAATCACGCTTTGCGGGTGCACCAGGATGCGAATCTTCTCCAGCCCCACCGGAAACAGGCGGTGCGCCTCGATGTATTCGAGGCCCTTGTTCATCATTGTCGCGGAATCGATCGTGATCTTCGCGCCCATATTCCAGTTCGGGTGCTTGAGCGCCTGGGCGGGGGTTGCCGTACGCAATTGGTCCCAGGTCCATTCGCGGAAAGGCCCGCCACTCGCGGTAAGCGTAATCGAGCGAACATCTTCGATGCGGCCCGCTTGCAGGCATTGGAAGATCGCGTTGTGCTCGCTGTCGGTGGGCAGGAGAGTGGCTCCGAACCGGGCCACCGCGGCGGTCATCACGTCACCGGCCGAAACCAGCGCCTCCTTGTTGGCCAGGGCGACGACCCCGCCCTGCTCGATCGCCGTCATGGTTGGGGCCAGTCCCGCCGCGCCGACGATGGCCGACACGGTAAGGTCGGAGGCACGGCCAGCGGCCTCGCAAAGCGCCTGCCCGCCGCCCGCGGCCTCGATCCCCGTTCCGGCAAGGCCTTCCCGCAATTCAGCCAAGCGGCTCTCGTCCGCGATAACCGCGATCTCGGGCCGGAACTCCCGAGCCAGCCGAACGAGTTCACTGGCCTGGGAATGGGCGGTGAGCGCCACAACGCGCCATTCCGCCCGGTTGCGCCGGATCAGGTCGAGCGTTGAGGCCCCGATCGAGCCGGTCGCGCCAAGTATCGTGATCGCGCGCATCGCTACCCGGCCTAAACAACCATCTGCGTGGCTATGAACCCGGCCACGATCGCCACCGGGACCAGACCGTCGATCCGATCGAATACGCCGCCATGACCGGGGATCAGGCGTGAACTATCCTTCACGCCCGCGCGCCGCTTCAGCCAGCTCTCGAAGAAGTCTCCGGCTTGGGCCACGACTGCGAGCCCCACCCCGACCAGCACCGCCCCCAGGAGATTTTGCAGCGACATGTTGAGCCCCAGTTCGAACCTGGGTCCCAGCCAGTCGTCGAGCGGCGCATCGATCGCCAGAACCCAGGCGAATACCCAGCCCGCCGACGCTATCATCCCGCCGGCCAGGCCAGCCCAGGTTTTTGACGGACTGATCGAAGGGGCGATCTTCGGCCCGCCGATCGCACGGCCGGCAAAATAGGCGCCGGTATCCGTGGCGATCGTCACGCCGATGACCAGAACCAGCAGGAAGGTCCCGGCTCCCGTCATGATCGAAGCCGCGCAACCGAAATAGAACGCACCGGCAATCACCGCAGGGAAACGGACCACAAAGCGAGGCGTCGCCTTGAAGACCAGCAGCATGAACTCGATGAAGCCAATCAAGGCCACCAGATAAATGAACGTATCGAGCGCCGCGCCGCCAAGCCACAATGCCAGGACCAACACCGCCAGCATCATTCCCGCCGAAGCCAGTCTGAGCGGCAAATCCGCCGTCCGCACGTTCAGCGGCACGGGATCAAAATCACCCGATGATTGAGACGCAGGCCTATCGTCCGCCATATCGCCGCTCCCTGCCGGCAAAATTCGCCAGCGCCTCTTCTAAATGCGCGAGAGTGAAATCCGGCCACAAGACGTCGGTAAACCACATTTCGGCATACGCCGCCTGCCAGAGCAGGAAGTTCGACAGCCGCACCTCGCCTGAGGTGCGGATCAGCAAGTCGAGCGGGGGCAAGTCAGCCGTGTCGAGGTTGGCCGCAATGGTCTCGGGCGTCACCGCCCCTTCGGCCGCGGCCTTGCCGGCAGCACGGGCGATCTCTTGCTGCGAACCATAATTGAGCGCGACCGCCAAGGTCCTGCTTCCACCCGAAGTCCGGGCAAGCGCGTCCTCGAGCATTTCGACAATATCCGGTGCCATGGCCTTGTAATCGCCAAGGATTTTCAACTTGACGTCGTTTGCAATGAACTCTGGCAAGTCGCTGCGGATGAACTTGCGCATCAAACCCATGAGATCGGAGATCTCCTCATCCGGCCGCTTCCAGTTCTCGGATGAGAAGGCGTAAAGCGTCAGGCAGTCGATGCCCAACGGCCCGATCGCGCGCACAAGCCGGCGCACGGCCTCTACGCCGCGCTGATGCCCAAGGGCGCGAGGCAGGTGGCGCCGCTTCGCCCATCGGCCGTTGCCGTCCATGATGATCGCCACGTGGCGCGCACCGTACGATTTTCCGCCTTTTTGCACCGAACCTTGTGTCTCGAGCGAGGCCGAACCGCCCTCGCCCGGCGCAATTGAAGACGGGGGAGAAACGTTCACGGCTGCAGGATTTCCTTTTCCTTATGCGCCGCGGCAGCGTCCACCTCGGCCACGAAACGGTCGGTCAGCTTCTGGACTTCCTCTTCCATCCGCTTGCGGTCGTCTTCCGAGATGTCTTTCTTTTTCTCATCTTCCTTGAGCGCTTCCATGCCGTCACGACGGACGTTGCGAATGGCGATCTTTGCCCCTTCGGCATACTTGCCAGCCAACTTGGCCAGTTCTTTGCGACGCTCTTCGGTCAGGTCCGGCAACGGCAGTCGCAGGGTCTGGCCGTCGATCATCGGGTTGAGGCCAAGATTGGCGTGGGCAATGCCTTTCTCCACCGGTGTCACGTTCGACCGATCCCACACCTGCACGCTCAGCATGCGCGGCTCTGGTGCGGATACAGTGGCGACCTGGTTCAACGGCATCATCGAACCGTAGACCTCGACCATCACAGGGTCGAGCAGGGCCACGTTGGCACGCCCCGTGCGCAAGCCCGTAAGGTCGCTCTTAAGGCTCTCGACCGCGCCGACCATGCGGCGCTCGATATCGGCCTTGTCATACTTCGGCATCTCAGGCTTCCTTTTGCACTATCGTCTGTACACCTTCGCCCGACAGCACGCGCGCGAGATTACCCTTTTCGCGGATCGAGAAGACCACGATCGGGATATCGTTATCGCGGCAAAGCGCCACTGCGGAGGCATCCATGACCTTGAGGTTATCTGCGAGGACTCTGTCATAACTGACTGTTTCAAAACGCGTAGCATTCGAATTCTTCTTGGGATCGTCGTCGTAGACGCCGTCCACGCTGGTGCCCTTGAGCAGGGCATCGCATTTCATCTCAGCCGCTCGCAAGGCCGCCCCGCTGTCAGTGGTGAAATAGGGACTGCCGACCCCCGCGGCAAAGATCACGATGCGTCCCTTCTCCAAATGACGCTCGGCCCGGCGGCGGATCACAGGTTCGCACACCTGATCCATCTGAACCGCTGACTGGACCCGCGTATGGACGCCCAGTTGCTCGAGCGCGTTCTGCATCGCCAGAGCGTTCATCACCGTAGCCAGCATTCCCATGTAGTCGGCCTGCGCCCGGTCCATTCCCTGCGCCGCGCCGGCCATGCCGCGGAAGATGTTGCCGCCACCAATGACGAGGCAGATTTCAAGCCCGCTGTCCTTGGCCGCCTTCACCTCACGCGCGAGTTCGCTGACGATCGTCGGATCGATCCCAAACTGCTGCCCGCCCATAAGCACTTCGCCCGACAACTTGAGCAGGACGCGCTTGACGCTGGGCATTGTCATGGGGCGGGGTTCTCTCCGGAAGGTTGGGATTTGCCGCCCTTATAGAGCGCGGCGAAGCGGTGCCAAGGGGCGAAGGGGCTTACCTGGAGAAGCAGTTTGCACCGAGTCCCGATGGCGCTTGGACCCGGGCGCGAACAAAATCTGTCGGCTGGCATCCAGAGGCACGAAAAAGGCCGCCGAACCGAAGTCCGGCGGCCTCTCGAAAAGCCTAAAGCAGGCGAAAGGGATCAGCCGGCAACAGCCGCGGCGACTTCCGCCGCGAAGTCGGTGACTTCCTTCTCGATGCCTTCGCCGAGCTGGAAGCGGACATAGTCCTTCAGCACGATCGGCGTACCGGCGGCCTTGCCAGCCTGTGCGACGACGTCGGAAATGGCGGTCTTGTTGTCCATCACGAAGACCTGGCTCAGCAGGGCATTTTCCTTCGCGTATTTCTTCACCGCGCCGTCGACCATCTTGGCCTGCACGTCGGCCGGCTTGCCCGTCTCGGCAGCCTTTTCGGCGGCAATCTTGCGCTCGCGCTCGATCACCTCGGCGTCGAGACCGTCAGCATCGAGGGCCTGCGGGAACGCGGCCGCGATGTGCATCGCCAGCTGTTTGCCAAGCGCTTCGAGAGTGGCGGCATCAGCCTCGCTCTCCAGCGCGACGAGCACGCCGATCTTGCCGAGGTTCGGCGCCTGTGCGTTGTGCATGTAAGGCACGACAACGCCCTTGCTCACCGAGACGCTCTTAATGCGGCGCAGCTGCTGGTTTTCGCCGATAGTGGCGACGTTGTTGGTGAGCTTCTCGCCCACGGTGCCGCCGCCCGGATAGGCCGCGTCCTTGAGTGCTTCGACTTCATCGGAGGCCAGCGACAGAGCCGCTTCCGTAGCGCTGCGCACGAAATCCTGGAATTGGTCGTTCTTGGCAACAAAGTCGGTTTCCGAGTTAACCTCGACCGCGACACCTTTGGTGCCGCTCACGGCAACGCCAACCAGACCTTCGGCCGCGGTGCGGCTCGACTTCTTGGCGGCGGCAGCGAGGCCCTTGGCGCGCAGTGCGTCGACCGCGGCTTCGAAATCGCCCCCGGTTTCGTCCAGCGCCTTCTTGCAGTCCATCATCCCGGCGCCGGTGCGCTCACGGAGATTCTTCACGTCTGCGGCGGTGTAAGCCATTGTACGTTCCTCTTGAAATATCCCGGGCGCCGGACCGCTCAACGTGATCCGGCGCCCTGCAATACGAATGTGACGGGCGGTTTACGCCTGGACGTCAGCAGCTTCGTCGGCGGCCGGAGCTTCGGCCGCCACAGTCTCTTCCGGCGGGGTGTCGAGCGCGCCGACGTCGGCACCCGAATCGACTACGCCTTCGTTACGCCCAGTGGTGGCCGCCTGGGCCACGGCATCGCAGTAGAGACGCACGGCACGGCTAGCGTCGTCGTTGCCCGGAACCGGGAACGCGATGCCGTTCGGGTCGACGTTGGTGTCGAGGATCGCCACGACCGGAATACCCAGCACGTTGGCTTCCTTGATCGCCAGCTCTTCCTTGTTGGCGTCGATCACGAACATCACGTCCGGGATGCCACCCATGTCGCGGATGCCGCCGAGCGAAAGCTCGAGCTTGTCACGTTCGCGGGTGAGCTGAAGGACTTCCTTCTTGGTCAGGCCAGTGGTGTCGCCCGAGAGCTGCTCTTCGAGCGACTTGAGGCGCTTGATCGAACCCGAGATGGTCTTCCAGTTGGTCAGCATGCCGCCGAGCCAGCGATGATTGACGAAGTGCTGGCCACAAGCGCGCGCAGCCTGGGCGATCGGCTCCTGAGCCTGGCGCTTGGTACCGACGAACAGCACCTTGCCGCCCGAACGGACAGTCGCGGCGATGAAGTCGAGCGAGCGCGCAAACAGCGGCACGGTCTGCGACAGATCGAGGATGTGAACGCCGTTGCGCGAGCCGAAGATGTACGGCTTCATCCGCGGGTTCCAGCGGTGGGTCTGGTGGCCGAAGTGAGCGCCGGCCTCGATCAATTGCTGCATGGAGACGGTGGGAACCGCCATAAGTCATTCCTTTCCGGTTAGGCCTCTGGGAAACTGGAACCCGGCGGAGATCCCGCCTGCGGCACCGGTATGTGCGTTTCCCATGTGGATTTGCCGAATCGCCGCGCCCCGAATGGAACGCTAACAGTTCGACGGGCGGGCCCTTAGATGAGGATGAGGGGGAAATCCACCCCCAATCCGATCCGTATCGGAACAGACCAAGAACTTCCTTGACTTGAGAACAAATAACGAACATATGCACTTCAAGCGGAACCCGTCACCAGGTTTCGCAGTTATCAGGCGGCGGCGCCCCGGGGATTTCGGGTGGGTGCGGACCGCAATGGAAAGGTTGATCCGATGGTCGCAGTCGCCTTCTCGATCCTGTTTGGCATCATCGCCGTGAGTGCAATGGCCGCGATTCGGAATTCAATCGTCACCGGCGTCCGTCGGGGGCATGTCATCCGGAACGAACTGGAACGGCAATGGGGCGTCGATTTCGCGCCCGTTACTCGACCCTTGAGGCTGCCCCATTTGCAGCGGGGACCAAAGCTGCAGCACGCTGCGATTTGATTCTGGCGTACCGCAAGATGCTGTAAGGCATGAGCGCAAGGTAGAGGACGCAAACACCGGCGAGCGTCCACCAGGGTTCGGTCAGCAAGGCGGCGAAGACCAAGCCCGCA
Organism: Croceibacterium selenioxidans; assembly: GCF_018599195.1. GTDB lineage: Bacteria > Pseudomonadota > Alphaproteobacteria > Sphingomonadales > Sphingomonadaceae > Croceibacterium_A > Croceibacterium_A selenioxidans. The sequence goes on from NZ_JAHFVK010000001.1 coordinate 1,469,688, forward strand.
AACGCAATCGCGCCAAGCCGGATACTCCTTCGCGGTCGGATCAAACCCCAGCTCAGTGTCGCCAGGTTGGAGATCATCAGGATCGCAATCGCCGCCACCCAAACCGCGACTACGGCGGGCTCACGGAAGATGGACTCGCCACTGGCCAGCCAGAGGAACATAGGCAGGAAGGCGAGACCGGCCCCCACTGGCGCAGGTACGCCCGTCAGGAACCCAACTGATTTGTGCGGTTGATGCTCCACGTCGATCTGCGCATTGAAACGGGCCAGCCGAAGCGTGCAGCAAATGGCGAACGCGAGCGCCGCGAACCAGCCAAAGCGCGGCAAATCGTGCAACGACCACAGGAACAGCACGATGGCCGGGGCCGTTCCGAAACTCAGCGAATCGGCAAGGCTGTCCAACTCCGCGCCGAAACGCGACTGAGCCTTGAGCAGACGAGCGATCCGGCCGTCGATCCCGTCGAGCATCCCTGCCAGGATGATCGCCAGAACCGCCTTTTCGAAATTCCCGTCGATGGCAAACCTGATCCCCGTCAGGCCCGAACAAAGCGCCGCCGCGGTGATCGCGTTCGGCAGCACGGCCCGAAGAGTCAGTCCTTTGACGCCCTTTGACGGCGTGACCACCTCGTCCTCGCTGGCCCTGGGGCCCACCCACCCGGAGGCGAGATCAGGCTCGTTGTCGTCGTCCAGGTCGGACGGCGTCACTGGCTGACACCCTCTATCAGTTGCTGTGCCCCGATCTGGGCGAGCACGGTCTCCCCGGCGATGACCTTCTGGCCCAGTAGAACTTTCGAATCCGTACCCTGCGGCAGATAAACGTCTACGCGGCTGCCGAATCGAATCAGGCCGACCCGCTGGCCCGCAGCGACTATGTCACCCGGCTTGACGAACGGTACGATCCGGCGCGCCACCAGCCCAGCGATCTGGGTAAAGCCGATCGCCCGCCCGTCAGGCCGCTCGATCAGGATGTGCTGCCGCTCGTTGTCTTCGGACGCCTTGTCGAGATCGGCGTTCATGAACTTTCCGGGGATATAGGCCACCCGGCGTATCGTTCCGCCGACGGGCGCTCGATTGATGTGAACGTCGAAGACCGACATGAAGATGGAAACCCGGGTAACCGGATCGGGCCCAAGCCCGGGGTTACCCGTTGAGTCGGGCCCCTGCAGTTCCGGCGGCGGAGCGACCTGCACGATCAGCGACACCAGCCCATCGGCCGGTGCGAGTACCAGATCCTCACCTTGCGGGACCACGCGTTCGGGGTCGCGGAAGAAGGCAAAAACACCGGCGGACAAGGCGAGCAGTGGCCAGCCGAGAATCTCCCAATCGAGCAGGAGCAGCACCACCAGCGCGATGCCGACCGCGATCAGGCCGAACTTGCGTCCTTCCGGATGGATGGTGGGCCAGGACCATTCGGCTTCGCCGCGTCCCCGGTTGTCTCTTAATTCTCCGGCCATTCGAGCCATCTAAGGCCTTGCGGAGTGCGCCACAACCCGGCGCGTCAGCTTATCCGGGCAGCAATTGCAAAGTACGCGCCCGGATCGGGCTGAGTCTCTGCTGAGGGCCGGCTGGTGGACAGGGCTGGATTCGAACCAGCGTACGCTTTCACGGGCAGATTTACAGTCTGCTGCCTTTAACCACTCGGCCACCTGTCCACCGATTGCCGGAAGGCGGGAAATCCCGCATCGTTTGGCCCACTTGGTGGGGCCGCCCGGCCGAGTGCGGGGGTCCATGGCGAAGCGACGCTTGCCTGTCAATGGTGCCGCTGGCAGGGGGACTGAATGAGCAAACGAGACGGCAAGAAAAACCTGCGCGGACGGGCGGGACGGATGCAAGGCGGACGCGGCTCGGGCCGCGCCTCGCAGGGCCAGGTGCGACTTTGGGGCAGACATGCCGTGGAGGCCGCGCTCAAGAATCCGGCAAGACGGCACCGCAAGCTGTGGGCGACACGCGAGGGAATCGCCTCGCTCGACGGCGAATTGCCGGCTGATTTTCCAGTAGAATATGCCGACGGCGCCGACCTCGCCCGGCTGGTTGCACGCGATGCGCCGCACCAAGGCCTGGTTCTTGAGTGCGAGCCGCTCGAGGACGTCCACCTGTCCGAAATCCTCGACGAGGATCCCGACGGCCTGTTGCTGGTCTTGGACCAGGTCACCGACCCGCACAACGTGGGCGCGATTCTGCGCTCCGCCGCCGCGTTCGGTGCGGCAGCCATAGTCACCCAGGATCGTCATGCCCCGCCCGAGGGCGGTGTCGTGGGCAAGTCAGCTTCGGGCGCCCTTGAAGTCGTGCCGTGGGTGCGAGTGGTCAATCTCGCGCGCGCGCTCGAGGAGATGGCCGAAGCCGGATACTGGCGGATCGGCCTGGCCGGAGAGGCCCAGGCCACGCTCGGCGAAGCCTTGCCAACCGGCAAAGTCGCACTCGTCCTGGGAGCCGAAGGCGAAGGCATGCGGCACAATATCACCGCGCACTGCGATGCCCTGGCGCGCTTGCCGATCAGCGATGCTATGGAAAGCCTCAATGTCTCCAACGCAGCGGCGATCGCGCTCTATGCGGTGGCGACGCGATAGAGGGAGTACTCACGGGGTTACGGGGCGCGCCTACAGGGGGATCACAAAATGGAATTTATGCGACGTTGGCGCGTGGCCACGGCAAGTGTTGTGGCTGCCGTTGCAACGCTGGCCCTGAGCGCCTGCATCATCACGCCCGGTACTTTCGATGCGACCCTGGACTTGCGCAGGGACGGCGAGTTCACCTTCACCTACAATGGGCAAATCTACCTTCTCGCCCTCGCCCAGCTCGCCGATGCGGCCAACAAGGCGGAGACGGGCAACGAGGAGTTCGTCGCGTCCACTTGCTATAACGACGACGATTTCGAGGAGCGGCCCTGCACTGACGAGGAAATAGCCGAGCAGCGCCAGGTCTGGGAAAGCCAGGCCGAAAGCCGCGCCGCTGCCGCCAAGCGTGATTCGGAAATGATGAGCGCCCTTCTCGGCGGCATCGACCCGACGGATCCGGAAGCTGCAGAAGAACTCGCCGAACGTCTGCGCCGACAGGAAGGCTGGAAAAGGGTCGACTATCGGGGTGACGGGCTATTCGAGGTGGAGTTCTCCATCACCAGCCGCATGAGCCACGACTTCAATTTCCCGACCTTCGAACGCCTGCCGATGTCGAACAGCTTCGTCCTCGCCAACTTGCGCCAAGGCAACCAGCTGCGGATCGAAGCGCCCGGATTCTCAACCCAGGGTAACGGTAATCCGCTGCAGAGCATGATGACCGGCATGGCGGGTCTCGCCAGCGCCTACAGCACCACTGGCGCGGCCGAGGAAACCGGGCTGGAGAACATGCCCGAAATGCAGGGTACCTTCCGCATCGTGACCGATGGCAAGATCCTGGCCAACAACACCGACGAAGGCCCGCAGGCTGGAACGACGGGCCAGGTACTCGAGTGGAAAGTGAACCGGAGGACGCAGTCTCCGCCGATGGCGTTGATCCAGCTCGGCAATTGAACGGCCAAAAAGAAAGGGCCGCCGGGCGGATGCCTGGCGGCCCTTCTTCGCGCCCCTTCTGCTCAGGGGCGAACCTCAAAGTCTCAGTTGACCGAATCCTTGAGGCCCTTGCCGGCCTTGAACTTCGGCTGCGTCGACGCCTTGATCGTCATCGGCTCACCCGTCCGCGGATTGCGACCGGTGGAAGCCTTGCGCTTCGCGACCGAGAATGTGCCGAAACCAACCAGGCGCACCTCATCTCCCTTGGAGAGCGCTCCCGTGATTGTGTCGAACACACCTTCCACCGCCTTGGTCGCGTCGCTCCGCGACAGACCGCTGGCATCGGCGACTGCACCGATTAGCTCGTTTTTGTTCATTCCGGAAAACCCCCCTCCAGTTTCTCAGGTTCGAAGTTATGAATCGCGCCGGGCGAAGCGGGGAATTGAGCGAGTTTTCGGACAACTGGCAAGGGCAAAGCCGCGCGCGGCGCGGAATTGAGCCAAATTTCGCAACATTTCGAATGAAACCGCCGTTCGTGCCAATGATGGCACACAAAACGGCTCAATCCCGCCTATTCCGAAGGCCGAGTCGCTGCGATGCAGCAGACTCGGCCCGGACAATTCCTCAGTGCGCGACGCCCGTTAAGGCTGGGCCGGGACCATGCGGATTCGGCTGGCTGGCAAGGTCGTCCGCTTCCGTCCATTCGATCGGTTCCGGCAAGTCCGTGAGGGCATGACGCAGCACCTCGTCAACGTGCGCAACCGGAACGATTTCGAGACCTTCCTTCACGTTCGCCGGAATCTCAGCCAGGTCCTTTTCGTTTTCCACCGGGATGAGGACCTTCTTGATGCCACCGCGCAAGGCCGCGAGCAGCTTTTCCTTTAGGCCGCCAATGGGCAGGACCCGCCCGCGCAAGGTCACTTCGCCGGTCATCGCTACGTCGGGACGCACCGGGACGCCGGTCAAGGTCGAGACGATCGAGGTGACCATGCCGACGCCCGCGCTCGGACCATCCTTGGGCACCGCCCCTTCGGGCAAGTGGATGTGGATATTCTTGCGCTGGAAGATCGACGGCTTGATGCCGTAGGCCGGCGCCCGCGCCTTCACGAAGCTGAAGGCCGCCGCGACGCTCTCGGTCATCACTTCGCCAAGCTTGCCGGTAGTGCGTATCTCGCCCTTGCCCGGAGTGGTGACGCTCTCGATCGTGAGCAATTCGCCACCCACTTCCGTCCAGGCGAGGCCCGTGACGGCGCCCACCTGGGCCTCTTCGTCGGACATGCCGTGGCGGAACTTCCGCACACCGGCAAAGTCGCCCAGGTTTTCCGGCGTGATGACTACGCCTGTGACCTTTTTCTCGAGGATCTGCCGCAGGCTCTTGCGGGCCAGGCGCGCAATCTCACGCTCGAGCGTGCGCACGCCGGCTTCGCGGGTGTAGTAGCGGATCAAATCGCGCAGGCCGTCCTCGGTCAGCTCGAATTCGCCCTTCTTGAGCCCGTGAGCTTCGACCTGCTTGGCGATCAGGTGCCTCTGGGCGATTTCGACCTTCTCGTCCTCGGTGTAACCTTCGAGCCGGATGATCTCCATGCGGTCGAGCAAGGGCTGCGGCAAGTTGAGCGAGTTCGCGGTGCACACGAACATCACGTCGGAAAGGTCGATGTCGAGTTCCAGGTAATGGTCCTGGAACTTGGCGTTCTGTTCCGGATCGAGCACTTCGAGCAGCGCCGAGGCCGGATCGCCGCGGAAGTCCTGGCCAAGCTTGTCGATCTCGTCGAGCAGGAACAGCGGATTGCTCGCCCCAGCGCGACGGAGGTTGGTGACGATCTTGCCCGGCAGCGATCCGATGTAAGTCCGGCGGTGGCCGCGGATTTCCGCCTCGTCACGCACGCCACCCAGCGACTGGCGCACGAACTCGCGCCCGGTCGCCTTGGCGATTGACTTGCCCAGACTGGTCTTGCCCACGCCCGGAGGGCCGACGAGGCACAGGATCGGACCCTTCAGCTTGTTGGTACGCGCCTGCACGGCCAGGTACTCGACGATCCGGTCTTTCACCTTGTCGAGCGCGTAGTGGTCCTCGTCGAGAATCTCCTGCGCCTTGGCGATGTCCTTCTTCAGGCGGCTTTTCTTGCCCCAGGGCAAGCCGAGCAACACATCGAGATAGTTACGAACGACCGTCGCCTCGGCGCTCATTGGCTGCATGGTCTTCAGCTTCTTGAGCTCCGCCGTGGCCTTGGCCTTGGCGTCCTTCGAAAGCTTGAGAGTTTCGATCTTGGTCTGGAGTTCGGCGATCTCGTCGCCGCCCTCGTCATCGCCGCCACCCAGCTCGGACTGGATCGCCTTGAGCTGCTCGTTGAGATAGTACTCCCGCTGGGTCTTCTCCATCTGCCGCTTCACGCGACCGCGGATCTTGCGTTCGACCTGCTGGACGGAAAGTTCGCCTTCCATCACCGAATAGACCATCTCGAGCCGCTTGAGCGGGTCGGTCTCGGCCAGCAGCGCCTGTTTGGAGGCAACCTTGGCCGAGATCGCGCCGGCGATAGCGTCGGCCAAACGGCCCGCATCGTCGATACCGCCGAGGTCTTCTTCGATATCTTCGGGCAGTTTCTTGTTGTGCTTGGCGTAGTCGGTGAACTGCTCGATCGCCGAGCGCATCATCGCCGCAACCTGATTGCCGGCCACCGAGTCTTCGTCGATCGCCTCGGTCAGGGCGGAGACGAAGCCTTCCACCTCATCCATCGCCACGAGACGCGCCCGGGAATGACCTTCGACCAGGACCCTGACGGTGCCGTCAGGCAGTTTGAGCAGTTGGAGGACCTGCGCGACCACGCCGATGTCGTAGACGTCGCTGCGTTCCGGAGCGTCGCAGCTCGGATCGAGCTGGGCGACGAGAAAGATGTCCTTGTCGCCTTCCATCGCCGCCTCGAGCGCCGCCACCGACTTCTCGCGTCCCACGAACAGCGGAACGACCATGCCGGGAAAGACGACAATGTCGCGGAGGGGGAGGAGAGGGTACGAAATAGTCATGAAATATCGTGTCCGTCCGTCTTAACGCGCGCTAGCAAAAGTGGGGCCGCGCCGAGGTTTGGAACTGAATATGGGTACCACGTCCGCCGCTCGCAACGCCAAGAATGGATTCGTTGTGGAAGGAGCGCGCAAGGGGTGACGGGGTGACACCCCGGCCGGCCTGGATCGCCTTGGCAAGCCGAGACCTCGTCCTGAGATCTCTCTTCTCGCGGCAACCCATTGCCGACGCTCGCAAAAGGGGTCAGGATAGCGCCAAACAACAGAACACACGGGGGACTGAGATGGAGAGGAAGGCCCTTCGCACCTTGGCGCTGCTGGCGGCGCTGGCGGCGTCCACGCAGCTTGGCGCACAGGAAGCGGTGGGCGTACCTCCACCTTCCCCTTCCGGATGGAGCGCGGCCAGAACCGAGTGGGGCGATCCCGATTTGCGCGGCACCTACCCCCTCGACCAGGTCGGGCGCACGCCGATGCAGCGCCGCCCCGAATACGGCAACCGTCTGCTGATGACCGACGAGGAATACCGCAAGGCTGTGGATGCCGCCGCCGATGTCGAAGCGGGTGCCGATCGCGAGGATGCCAACAACCAGCTCGGTGCAGGTAACTGGTTTGAATACGGCACCGCGCTGCGGCAGACCGCGTTGATCGTCGAGCCGGCCGACACCGGCCGCATTCCGGCACTGACCGGCGAAGGCAAGCGCCTCCAAACTAGGATGCGCAGTAGCTGGAATGGTGAAGTGTTCGAGAAACTGGGCGACTTCAACTCGCTCGACCGCTGCATCACCCGGGGGATGCCGGCGACGATGCTGCCCTTCCCCTACAACAACGGCGTGCGGATCTTTCAGTCGCCCGGTTGGGTCGTGATCAACCACGAGATGATCCACGAACAGCGCTTCATCCCGCTGGACGGGCGGCCGCAGCCCCATGAGGATGTGAAGTCCTGGCTCGGCAGTTCGCGCGGTCATTTCGAAGGCGATACGCTGGTGGTCGAGACGACCAATTTCAACGGCCTCTCGCCAATGGTCATCGTCGGCCCGAGCAATGGGACCTCGGGCATTCCCACGAGCACCTCGATGAAGATCGTCGAGCATTTCACCCCGGGCCCCAACGGTCTTTACTACGAAGCCTGGGTCGAAGACCCGGTGGTGCTCACCGGGCCCTTCAAGATCGGCTACCCATGGACGCGCAACAACGCTTACGAGCCTTTCGAATATGCCTGCCATGAAGGCAACACGTTGGTCTGGGCCAATATCCGCTCGACCAGCCCCCGCTATGCTAATTGGCGCGCGGAGAACGAGCGCAAGCTGGCGGAAGCCGGAGTCACGGACAACGGGGGAAGCTAAGTCCGCCCGCGCCACTATCGAGGAGGATGATTACCCCTCGACCGAGACCGCCGCCTCGGCCGCCTGGAACCCGATCTTGCTGTGCTGCCCATCGCAGAACGGCTTGGTCGTCGACCCGCCGCAGCGGCACAGGAACACGCGGCTCTTGCCCGAAAGGTCGTAGAGATTGCCATCCCCATCGCGCAGCTCGAGCTGGCTGAGATCGCCGGTCACGAGATAGGGGCCATCCTTGCGCGTGACGATTTCGAGAGCCATCGCATCCTCCTGTTGGGTGGGAACGAACCCTCAACGCGCGGAGGCGACGCTATTTCCCCGCTTGCGACAGGACCGCGATCAAGCCGCGATACCGACCCGCTCCCGCTCCTCCCGTGAGAGCTTCTCGATCAGCCGATTGAACAGGGTGACCCCCTTATCGTGCGCGGTAGGCATGATCTGCGCGCCCGGCGAGCGATCGATCACCCGTTGCTGCGCTTCGATCATGACTTTGTCTTCGGCAAAAGCCTTGCCGGCGATACCCATCAGGATGTCGCGCACCGCTTCATCGCCATGGTCGCGATGCGGCCCCCAAGAGAAGAAGTAGCGCGAGGTCTTGGCGGTCAAGGGAGTGACGGCCTGGCTGGTGAAGGTCGTCCCACTGACGGCATGCGACAAATCCGGCGTGCCGTAGCCGCACTCCGCCGCAGTCCCGAGGGGAAAGACGCCCCCCGTCATCAGCAGCACGCCCGGGATCAGGAAGTCATAGACCATGTAGCTATCCATCGGCGTCGCACTCTTGCGCGAGGATGAGCCGAGCGAGTTCTCGATCCACCGCTGATAGCGGATGCCCCGCTCGACCGGCTCGATCTTGGCCTGTGTCGAGGCAAACTCCTCCCCCGCACCAAAGCTCTCGGCGTGAACGTATGTCAGGTGGCTGAAGTCGAGCAGGTTGTCGTTGATCAGCCTGGCTTCTGCTTCGTAATCGAGCTGGCCATGGCCGAGGATGAAATCGGGGTGATCGAGCCCGACGGCCGGTGGTATCAGGGTTTCGTCCGCGGCCTCGGCCGCGCCCATCCATATCCAGACCCAACTGTGCCGCTCGACAATCGGATAGCTACGTACCGCGGCACGCGGGGGAATCTGCTGCTGACCGGGGATCTCGACGACCTTCCCTTCGGGCGCATAGAGAAGCCCGTGGTACATGCAACGCAGCCGGTCCCCCTCGCAGCGCCCGAGCGACAGCGGTGCCAACCGATGGACGCAGCGATCCTCCAGCGCGGCAAGACGGCCACTCTCGCCACGGTAGATCACGATAGGTTCGCCGAGAATGGTGATCGCGAACGGCTTCATGCCTTCGATCTCACTGGACCAGGCCGCGACATACCAGGCGTTACGGACGTAATTCATCGCCAACTCCCTTGGCTCTCCGAAGCGAGTTGACTTTAACAGTGTTAAATTGTCAAGATGCGCCCATGGCGCGACGCAAGGAAAAGACGCTCAATCGAGACGAGGTGCTTCGGGAAGCTTTCGTCTTGCTGGACCAGCGCGGTCTCGCCGGGCTGAGCATGCGCGCCTTGGCCGAACGGCTCGATGTGCAGGCCCCGGCGCTGTACTGGCACTTCTCAGACAAGGCCGAGCTGACCAGCCTGATGACCCGCGCCATCTACGACGAGGCCCGCAGCGCCGTCACGTCTGGCGGGATGGCCAGCGACTGGCTGCTCGCCTATGGCCGAGCGCTCCACCATCGCCTCGCCACGCAACGCGATGCGGCGCGGCTCTGCGTCAATGCCGTGCCGCTGGAGCCAAGCTCGAAAGACGCCGCGTCGTCTATCGCCCTGCCCCTCACGACGCGGGGAATGGAATCGGAAGCGGCCCTCGAAGCTATCGGCTCGGTAACCTCGCTGGCGCTTGGCTGGGCAAGCTTCGAGGCGAACGGACCGATGCACGCCTTCCTTGAAGACATCATCGATATCGACCGGAGCTTTGAACGCGGCCTTCAGGCGCTGGTCTTGGGCCTCAACGCAGGCATCCAGATTCAGCCGAGCACCTGATAGGCTACCGTCAGAAGGTGGTAGCTACGAACCGGCCTTCCGCTCGCGTCCTTGACGGGCTCGTATTGAGCCCGCGCCATGAGGATTCCGCAAATATCGCCTTCATAACGTTCGTCCACAACCGGCCTCATGACACGGCAAGACTCCGGTTTTCCCTCCGTGTCGATGATCAGACGAAACGTGACTCGCGAGTTACGACCTACAGCCAGGAGCCCAGCGGGAAACCGACTTTGAATCGGGCGCGACCACCCCATCATGTCCTTGGGGAGCGCGCGCTGCGAAAGAGAAGCATCGACGTGAGGATCGATACCCCACGACGACAGGAGGTCCGCAAGGCACGCGCGCATGGCCTCCATCGGTTTGGTTAGCTCTCCGGTCTTGAGCAAGAATCCATGATCCGAGCCATCTTCGACATAGAGATCGGTCACCGCGCCTTCGCGAGCCGCGCGGTCCTCGCTACTCCAGTCGGGAAGCGGTTCTCGTGTGTCGCCGGCCAACAGCTCGCGCAGACTGTCCGGGAAAGACAGCGCTCGCCTATCCGATCCGTAATCCCCGTATGCGGCGAGGTGCTGTACCCGCAACGGTCCATTCGGCCCGAAGCGCGATTTCGGGACGCGCTTCTGGCTCGTCAGCAGGCTGCTGCCGAGCGTGACCAGGAATTCGTCACCCGGAGCAAACTGGCGAAGCTCGAGCCACATGGACCGTGTCGGATCGCCAAAGGAACGCCGCAGAGCGCAACTGTCGTCGGCGTAATCCATGATCCATCTGGATGAAGGGTCGAGCGTCTCGACCTCCACCTCGGCGTTAGCGACACTCGCGAGCGTGAGCACGAGAAGGCCCGCACTTGCACGCGCGATCTGCCGAGCCAAGTTCGGCCCCCCCGGGTTGAGGCTACCCAAGCCCAGGCAAATTGAATCCCGGCGGCAGGCCCATGCCCTGTTGAACCCGCTGCATCTCTGCATTGGCGGCCTGGTCGGCCTTGGTGCGGGCATCATTGAAGGCGGCTGCGACGAGGTCCTCCAGCATCTGCTTGTCTTCGGGCACGATCAGGCTGTCGTCGATCGACACGCCTAGCAGGCGACCCTTGGCTGTGCAGCGAATCTTTACCAGGCCGCCGCCAGAGACGCCTTCGACTTCAAGCGAATCAAGCTTGGCCTGCGCCTCGCCCATCTGCTTCTGAATTGTCTCGGCCGCGGCTTGGGCGGCCTTCATCATCTCTTCCATCGACTTCATGATGCTCTGCTCCAATTCTTCTCGCCGCGGTGGCCGGAAATCTCGGCCTCGTCGACGATCTCGGCATCGGGAAAGGCCGCAAACGCCGCTTCGACGAGCGGGGTCTTCCGGATGCGTTCGGCTTCCGCCGCCTTTGCCGCTTCCGCCTGTTCGCGCAAGGTCGGTGTGCCCTCACCCGATCCGCGTTCCACCAGCCAGCGCTGGCCTGTGGCCTTGAGCAGGGCATCGCGCAGTTCGGGGCTCGGATCGTCCGAGAAACCCGGCGCAGGGGCGAAGGTCAATTGTCCCGGTGCGAGGTCAATCACCCGGATCCAGTCGCGCATTACGCCGGCGACACGAAGCATGCCCGCGCGATCGACTGTCTCGCACAATTCGGCCCAGTCGACTTTCGCAACGGGGGCGGTCGCCGGAGCCGAACCCCCATTCCCACCAGTCCCCACACCGCTCGCGACCAGCTCGCCAAGTTGTTTCGCAAGAGTGCCCGGATCGGGCATGTCGGCGGCGTGGAGCACGCGAAGAAGTGCCATCTGGGCCGAAACCAGCGGGTCCGGTGCGCCACGCACTTCGTCGTGCCCCTTGAGCAGGAGCTGCCACAGGCGATGAACCTGGCCGGCCGATAGACGGCCGGCCCATTCCTCGATCGCCTGCCGTTCCTCTTGCGTCGGCGCGTCGGCCCCTGCGCCTCCGACCTGGGTCACAGCGACCCGGTGAACCACGTCCATGAGTGTGCGGAGCAAGGCCAGCGGCTCGACGCCGAGCGAATATTGCCGCTCGACCTCAGCGAGCATGGCCTGCGGATCACCTTCCAGGATCGCGCCGAACAACCGCCGACGAGCGGATTTGTCCGCCAGGCCAAGCATGTCGCGCACGCGGTCGGCGGTGACCTTGCCGTCGGTGTCGAGGTCGGCATGGGCGATGGCCTGGTCGAGGATAGACAGCCCGTCGCGCACCGAGCCTTCCGCGGCCGACGCGATCATGTGCAGCGCCTCTTCTTCAGCCTCGACACCTTCCTGGCGGCAGATGCTGGCGAAGTGCTGTTGAAGCATGGGAGTGGGAATCCGCCGCAGGTCGAACCGCTGAGTGCGGCTGAGCACCGTCACCGGCAGCTTGTCGACCTCGGTGGTCGCGAACAGGAACTTCACATGCGCTGGAGGTTCCTCAAGTGTCTTGAGCAAGGCATTGAAAGCATTGCGGGACAGCATGTGAACTTCGTCCACGATGTAGATCTTGTAGCGCGCGCTAACCGCCGCGTAACGCACCGCTTCGATGATCTCGCGCACGTCGTCGACGCCCGTGTGGCTGGCAGCGTCCATCTCGATCACGTCGATATGACGCCCCTCGGCGATGGCGACGCAGGGCTCGCATTGGCCGCAGGGGTCGATTGTCGGGCCCCCTTGCCCATCGGGACCGACGCAGTTGAGCGCCTTGGCAATCAGGCGCGCAGTCGAAGTCTTCCCGACCCCGCGCACGCCCGTCATCAGGAAGGCATGGGCCAGCCGGTCACGCTCTATTGCATTGGCGAGTGTGCGGACCATCGGTTCCTGGCCGATGAGCTCGGAAAAAGTCTGCGGACGGTACTTGCGTGCGAGGACGCGGTATGGCTGCGCTGGCTCGGGTGCAGCAGCTGGAGCTGTGGCAGTCTTCTCGGGCGTCGGCGGAGACGCGGCCGGCGGCTCTGGAGGAGCGCCGAACATCGAAGACTGACCGGCGGCCTCAAGCTCGGCTGCGCTCGGCGGGGTCTCGAGGAATTCTTCCTCGTCAGGCACCTCAGGTCGATCGGACATGGACCCAATCTAGGACCGAAGGCCTGGCTTGTCGAAGGGGCCGGGGCAATTTATCTCCCACTTCAATCACTAGGGGGGAACGGCGCATGCGCTTGCGAGGATTGTGCCTGCTTGTCGCGCCGGCGTTGATCGCGCAGCCCGCACGGGCCCAGGAAACGATCCCGCTGCCCGACGCGGCAGTCATTGAACAGATGTGTTCGTCGGTCGGGGCTCTGCAATACACCTTCGGAGAGACTGGTGTTCCTGGAGGCGACCGCCTGCTGCGGACGCTGTCCAAGGGCTTTCCCCTTCCCGCATCGGCCGCGCCGTTTGATCATGCGAAACCGTGGTCGACCGAGTGGTCCGATCGCTTGTTCGGCATGGAATACACCACCTCTGCCAAGGAGACTGAGGACGCGTTCTCCGAGTTCGCGCGTGGGCTTGGCGACGTGCTCGCGCCAAAGGGTTGGGAATTGCAGCCAGAGGACTTCGACCCCCCGCTCTACATGCTGACACTCGCGGGCGATCAGACGTGGCTGCGCTCCATCGATACGGAACAGGGACCGATCCAGCTGGTGCTTGGCCTCAGCAATTCGCCACTGGGCATGACGCTCGCCTGTGGTCGCGGGGACCTGGCAGAGGTTCATGCACGCGAAGCGTTCGGCGACTTGCCGCCCGGTACGCCACGCCCCAAGGCGCCCGAAGTCCCGATACCGGCCCTGCTCAGCGAGGCCGATTGCGGAAAGCCCGACGTCGCTGCGGAAATCGCCAGGGTCTTCGCGACCGAATCAACGGATGGCTTCATGGCCTCCATGGTTGCGCGGACCACTTATCGCGACCGGCTTACGAGTTGGATGACCTGGAAGCTGGAGCAGTCTGGGAAGATCTCAACCGAAGCGCTGATCGATCTGGGCTTTGCATCAATCGGGAGCGCGACGCCGGGCGGCGATCCATTTGCCCAGTTCGGCATGATCCAGGAAATGCTCGAACTGTTAGGTCCCGTCGCTCAGGCCGAGGAGGCGGGCGATGCCGCCGCACTCTGCCGCACCTTGGTGCAGTTGCAGGACTGGTTCGCCCGCGTCGATGCGTTGACACTGAAACAGACCGAAGCGTCGCAAGCCGCGATGACTGCGGAGGCCGCCCGGTTGGGCGTGTCATTCGACTAACATTTCAAGAAATAGGAGCCGGGCGACCCGCTGCCATCCGTTGTGGCTGCTTCCTTCCGGACCTGACCAGGTTGGCGGACGCGAACGTCCACCCGACTCCCGGGCGGGCATATGGCGGGCACTCTGGTAGATTGCAAGCTGCTAGAGCGAGCTTGCGCGCAGAGGTTTAGCGGAAGTTGTCCGCGTAAGCCTGCAGCTTGAGGCGCCTGGGAGGTGTTTCGTGGAGCTTGGCGTCGATGCCGTACTTCTCGGCATAGGCGATCGCGGCTTCCTTGTTCGGAAAGCGCAGCGAAAGCTGTTGGCGTGTGTCGCCGCTGCCGGCCCAGCCCATCAGGGGGTCGGGCTTCTTCGCCTCCGCCGGAACGAAGTCGAGAATCCACTGACTGGTGAGCGCCTTGCCCGATTGCATGGCGTTCTTCGGGCGCTGGTAGATACGAGCGTGCATGGATCACGCCTTTCCTTCGGAACGGCGGGGAAATCAAGAGCGCAGAAAGGCGTTTTTCGTCTTGAGGCTAGGGGCTTCGGCCCACGGCTCCTCCGGCCAGCGATGCTTGGGGTAGCGACCCTTCATTTCCTTGCGCACGTCGGCCCAGCTGCCGCGCCAGAATCCCGGGAGGTCGCGGGTTGCCTGGAGGGGACGTCCCGCAGGGCTGGTGAGCTTGAGCAACAGCGGAGTGTCGCCGATCATCGGATGCCGCTCGAGGCCGAACAGCGCTTGCACCCGCACCTCGACGCAAGGGGCGTCTGGGCCTGAGTAGTCGATCGGATGGGTTGTGCCGGCGGGTGTCTCAAACTCGCGCGGGGCCAGCTTATCGAGCCGCTGGCGCGCGTCCCAGTCGAGCAAGGCCAACAGGGCGTCGGTCAGCTTGCCCTTCGGAATGTCCAGGTCCCTCCGACCTTGCAGCAAGGGAACGAGCCACTCCTCCGCGGTTTCGGCAAGTCGCGCGGGATCGAGCGCCTCGACGCCGACAAAAGCAGCACGGGCGCGGAGGTCTATCGGCAGGATGTCCTCAAGGTTTTGCACCGCCTTTTCCACAAGCAGCGCGGTCACGGCAGAAGCGTCGGGCTTCGGATCGGGGCCGCTCACCAGGGTGACCGTGCCGAGCCTGCGCTCAAGCCGCGCCTCGACCCGCTCACCCGTCCAGCGCAACACCGATCGGCGCTCGATCTTATCTCCCAGCCATTGCTCGACATCCGTAGTCGTCAGCGGCAAGGCGGCCGTGATCCGCGCCGCCTGCGCCCTGCCCTGCGCATCGCCGATGGCCAGCCACTCGGCCGACGCGAGTGGGGAGCCCGGATCGAGCGAGTAGCCGCGCCCTCCGGCTGAGAGCCAGCTTTCGCCAGTGACGTCACGACGTCGTGCGAGGTTGTCGGGTAGTGCGAAAGCGAGGAGGATGCCAAGCGGTGGCGGAATTCCTTCCGCGTGAGACTTGCGAAGGCCACGCGCCTTTGCCGCCCACCCCTCTGCCAGCTTGACTGAAGCCTTGGCGCGCGGCGACCGGTCGCCATCCCACCGGCTGAGGCGCTGTGCCAAGTCCTCGCCCTTCCCGCCAAGCCCTCGCTCCTGCAGCAGCAGCGCAAGCTTGGCCGCCTCCAGGCCCGCCCCATGCTCGGCGCCGAACAAGAGCATGGCAGCCTGCCACGGCTCCATCGGCAGCGCCGCGATACGGCGGCCGCGTTCGGTGATCTTCCCTTGGGCGTCTAGCGCGTCCAGCTTGGCCAACCGCTCGCGAGCCGCGCTTGATGCAGCGGGCGGCGGCGGGTCTAGCCAGGCCAGAGTCGCCGGGTCGCCCACGCCCCATTGCGCCAACGCCAATAACAGGGGCGCGAGATCGGCGGCCACTATCTCGGGGGGATCGAAAGCCTCCCTGCCCGCATGCGCGGCCTCTTCCCACAGCCGATAGGCAACGCCGGGCCCTTGCCTGGCCGCACGGCCAGCCCTTTGCGCAGCCGCCGCCTGGCTCGATCGCCGGGTCACGAGGTGCGTGACCCCGGCGGCAATGTCGAATTCAGCCCGCCGCGAGAGCCCGCTGTCGACCACCACCGAGACGCCTTCAAGGGTGATCGAGGTTTCGGCAATGCTGGTGGCGAGCACGATCCGGCGGCGGCCCTCCCCATCACGGCGGATCGCGGCACGTTGCGCCGTAGGTTCGACCTGGCCGTGCAGAGGCAAGATCGGCACTTGCGGCAGACGCTCAGCCAGGCGCTCACGGGTACGCTCGATTTCGCCGACCCCGGGGAGGAACGCGAGAAGATCGCCTTCCTCCTCGCGCCAGGCCGAGAGGATGGCGCTCGCCATCGCTTCGTCGGTGCGCAGCTCCGGCCGGCTGCCGAGCCATTTGATCGTCAAAGGATAGGCCCGCCCCTCGCTCTCGATCACCGGGGCGCCGTCACCGAGCAGGCGGGCAAAGCGGGCTCCGTCGATTGTAGCGGACATGACCAGGATACGCAGGTCTTCGCGCAAGACGGACTGGCTTTCGATCGCCAACGCCAGACCCAGGTCGCTGTCCAGATGACGTTCGTGAGCTTCGTCGAACAGGACCGCGGAGACGCCCTCCAATTCCTGGTCGCCGAGGATGCGGGAGACGAAGATTGCCTCGGTCACGACGAGAATGCGCGTGGCCGATGATTGCTTGCTATCGAGCCGTGTGAGGTAGCCGACACGCTGGCCAACCGGCTCCCCCAGCATCTCGGCCATTCGCTCCGCTGCCGCACGCGCGGCGACGCGGCGCGGGCTGAGCAGGATGACCTGGCCGGTGCACCAGTGCTGGTCGATCAGCGCCGGAGCGACAGCGGTGGTCTTGCCGGCGCCGGGGGGCGCAACAAGGACGGCGGAGCTGCGCGAGCGCAACGCACCCAGAAGGTCGGGCAGGACGGCGTGTATGGGGAGGTCCAGGCTCACGTCAAAGCCCCTACCGTCTTAGCCTTTCCCGCGAAAGCGGGCCCAGTGGGTTGGAGGTCAGTCTGTGCCGAGTATCGTCGGATCGCCCACCTCGCGGTTCAACCGCGCGGCCTCGTTGGCCAGTTGCCGGACAATCGCGCTGTCCATCGCCTCGCCCTGCCGGAAGACGATGTTCCCCAGTTCATATTTCCCGCTTGGCCTGATTCGCGGTTCGATCCCGGTGAGGCGCTTGCCGCGCCAGAATCCGAACACGACCCGCTCTTCCTCGACATGAATGAGAATGCACGGCCCATTGTGGACAAACACCAGGTTGCCCCACTTGATGATCTCATCGAACTTCGCGGCCGAGTTCACGGCCGCTCTCAACGCCGTCACGAGCGCGGCCTGCCAGCCAATCAGCTCAGCGATGAAGGCGTCCGGATTGGCGGCCGCCTTCATCATCGCCACGGGATCAATATCCCCGGCTGACCGCGAACTGGGCCGCTTCGACCATCGCCCGGCGCGCGCTGCCGTCCGGAAAGATCGACAGGGCGTCGCAAGCGCGCTGTGCGAAATGGCGTGCGCGTTCGCGTGTCGCCGTGACACAATCGTGGCGACGGATCAGGTCCACGGCATGCGCGAGATCTTCATCCTCGGTACGGAAGCCCGCAATGGCTTCCTGCCAAAAGCGCCGCTCTTGGTCGTCGCCGCGCGCATAAGCGAGAATGACCGGCAAGGTCATCTTGCCTTCACGGAAATCGTCACCCCGGTCCTTGCCCATTTCAGCAGCCGAACTGTCATAGTCGATCGCGTCGTCGACAAGCTGGAAGGCAATGCCCAGGTTGCGGCCGTAATCGTCTAGAGCCCGTTCTTCAGCCTCGCTGCATTCGGCGACAACCGCCGAAATACGACTGGCAGCGGCGAACAGCGCCGCGGTCTTGGCGCCGATGATGTGAAGATAGCGCTCTTCGCTGGTCTCTATCCTGCGCTGTGCCGTCAACTGATCGACTTCACCCTGCGCAATGATCGCACTCGCCGAGGACAGGATCTTGAGCACCTTGAGGCTGCCGTCTTCGACCATAAGCTCGAACGCGCGCGCGAAAAGGAAGTCGCCGACGAGGACCGTGGCCGGATTGCCGAACACGATATTCGCCGTTTCCTTGCCGCGGCGGGTTTCCGATCCGTCGACAACGTCGTCATGCAAAAGAGTCGCGGTGTGGATGAACTCAACCGCAGCGGCGAGCTTATGGTGTCGCGCGCCCTGATAACCCACCAGATCGGCCCCTGCGAGCGTAAGCATCGGCCGCATGCGCTTGCCGCCGCCCGCGATCAGATGACCGGCAAGCGCGGGAATCAGCGGAATCTCACTCTGCATGCGGTCGAGGATGATGGCATTGACGGAGTTCATCGCCGTCGCCGTCAGCGACAAGATGGGAGTGAGCGACGGCTCCTTGACGGGTAAGGGGACGACCTCTGCGCTCATGCGGCGCAGATGGCGACCCGGCGCCCGCTTGGCAAGCGCGGAATCCCTGCTAACCCTGCAAACCTATGGCCAGCCAAGCGCAAACTCCAAAACCGGATGCGGTCCTTGCGGGATACCGCAAGTCGATCGACAACATCGATGCCGCCCTGATCCACATGCTGGCGGAGCGGTTTCGCATCACCCAGGCTGTTGGCGAATACAAGGCGGAGTCGGGGCTTCCGGCAAGCGATCCGACGCGTGAAGCTCGCCAGATCGAGCGATTGCGGGCCCTCGCCGTTGACGCCGATCTCGATCCTGAATTCAGCGAAAAGTTCATTCGCTTCGTGATCGACGAGGTCATCCGCCACCACCGGCGCGCGGCAGAGAAGTGATCGGTCCCTGGGCGGCGGCCGCTTCGGCCGCCGCTTCTGCAATCTCCGACTATGCGGTCGGGATGTCGTCCTGACACTTTTGAAAGACTTGCGCGATGGCGTCCTTCCCGCCGGTTACGGTGAATGACGTTTCCACCCAACGGCGGCGTTCCGGGTTCATTCGCACGCTAAGCGTTTGTGCCCCGGAAAGCCCCGAGAGAAGGCGTTGCAGCGTCTTCTCCGTCGTCTGGTTCACGGCAGTCGCCATCTGTTCATAGAAGCGATAGCGCTCTTCGACCGTGGCTCCGGTATCAAAGCGAAGCTGGATGGGGCGCATCTCGAACTTGGTGTTGTTGGGCGGGACCAGCTTTTCTTTGGAAATGATCGCCGCGTAGACGGTGCCCTTGCCGGGCTTGTCGCACTTCAGCATCAATTGAGAACCGTCCGCGCCCTGCACACCGGCACCGAACGAACCGTCCGCCCCCTCGAAGAAACCCCAGGCCGAATTCTGCGCCTGGGCCCCAACCGAAGCCAAGGCAACGATTGCCACACCCGCCACCAAATACCGCATCAACTTATCTCCCCTACCCCTTGAGTCCTGATCCGGTAGGTCAGGGACACGCCCCACCTGCCGCCGGTCGTTGCTCAAGTTTCTCGCTGAATTTCATCCAGCTACAGACACATCCTACCGACTCGAAACAGGTGGGGCAACGCCCGGAATGGTCATCCCGCCCTCGGGAGCCTGAGCATGACCATCAGGCCGCCCAGATCCTCGCTCTCGCCCAATTCGACTTCGCCGCCATAGATCTCGACCACGTCGCGCACGATGGCGAGGCCAAGCCCGGTA
Organism: Croceibacterium selenioxidans; assembly: GCF_018599195.1. Taxonomy (GTDB): domain Bacteria; phylum Pseudomonadota; class Alphaproteobacteria; order Sphingomonadales; family Sphingomonadaceae; genus Croceibacterium_A; species Croceibacterium_A selenioxidans. The sequence goes on from NZ_JAHFVK010000001.1 coordinate 1,489,283, forward strand.
CCGGGCTTCTCGGTGTCAAGGCGAGCCCCACGTGAAAATAACTTGGCTCGATCGGTCTCCGAAATGCCGTTGCCATCATCTTCGATCCAGATGTCGCACAACCGGGCGTTCGGCACTGCGTCCACCGTCACAAATACGCTTCCACCACCGTATTTGGCGGCGTTCTCGATGAGGTTGCCGAGTACCTCGTCAAGGTCCTGACGCTCCATCGCCACCGCCGCGGTTTGCGACCCATCGGTATCGAATCGCACTTTGGGATAGAGCCGCGCCACGGCGCGCTCCACGCCCTCGACTGATTGCAGGACGTTGGTGCGCGAATGTCCCGTCGCCCGGCGGCCGACCGCGCGAGCTCGCGCCAGATGGTGATCGACTTGCCTGCGCATGGTCGCCGCTTCTCGCAGGACTGTCGCATCCAGGTCCGGGGAATGAGCCGAGGCGGCGTTGGTCAACACCGTCAGGGGGGTCTTGAGCGCGTGGGCCAGGTTCCCGGCGTGGGTCCGGGCCTCCTCGGCCTGGCGCTCCGAGTGAGCCAGCAAGGCGTTCAATTCGTCGACCATCGGTTGAACCTCAAGCGGCAAAGCGTCGGTGACGCGATTGGCCCTGGCGGTCCGGATATGCGCTATCGCCCGTCGAATGCGGCGTAAGGGTCCGAGGCCATACCAGGTCTGCAGCCCGGCCATGATGAACAAGCCGATCCCGAGCACCGCGAAGCTCCAAACCAGGATCGAGCGGATGGCTGAAATCTGCTGGTCAAGTTCGTTGCGATCCCCGGCGACGATGAATTGCCAGTCGTTGTCGCTGCCAGGCACACGAATGGTCTGCTCGACCATGCGCAGGGTTTCGTCCGGAAACTGTCTGGAATCGTAATAGATCGGTTCGTCTCGCGAGACCTTGCCGCTCGCTTCGAGAGTGCGGTCCCACAACGAGCGCGAGGGCATGGGTTCGTGCCCGTTGCCGTTGATCTGCCAGTAAAGACCGCTGTTCGGCTCAAGGAAACGCTGATCGCCGAGCGCGCGGTTGAAGTAGATCTCGCCTTCCGGCCCGACTTCCGCCGAGGCGATCATCGCCGTCAGCATGTATTGGAGCCGCTCGTCGAACTCGTTGGTCAGCAGGCCGGTAATTGTCTGGTTGAGCGCCACGCCCCCAAGCAGCAGCAGGATTGAAATCCAGCCGGCCGCGATCACCATCATCCGGCGAGCAAGACTGCCGGTGTGCTGTGGCGGCCCCTTCCCGTTGTCCGGCCCCACCGGCGGCGCGTCCGCCGGCGCGGCCTTCACCGCACCAGGCGCTTCATTCGCCGCGCGAAGGGTCGTCGGGGTCGTCGAGGCTGTAGCCGAGGCCACGGATGGTGGTGATGACATTAGCACCCAACTTCTTGCGAATACGGGTGACGAAAACCTCGATCGTATTCGAATCGCGGTCGAAATCCTGATCGTAGATGTGCTCGATCAGTTCGGTGCGGCTGACTACCTTGCCCTTGTGGTGCATGAGGTAGCTGAGCAACTTGTATTCCTGCGCTGTGAGCTTGACCGGTTCCCCGGCCAGCGTGACGCGGCCCGAACGAGTATCGAGCCTTACGCCCCCTGCCGTCAGCTCCGAACTCGCATTGCCCGAGGCGCGGCGAATGAGCGCGCGCAGACGGGCGATAAGCTCCTCGGTCTGGAAGGGTTTGGCGAGATAATCGTCCGCACCGGCATCGAGCCCGGCCACCTTGTCTGACCAGGAATCGCGCGCTGTCAGCACCAAGACGGGGAAGTTCCGCCCTTCCCGGCGCCACATGCCGAGCACAGTCAGCCCGTCGATCTCCGGCAAGCCAAGATCGAGGATGGCGGCGTCGTATTGTTCGGTCGAGCCGAGGAAATGCCCGTCCTCGCCGTCGGTGGATAGATCCACCGCATAGCCGGTCTGTTCCAGCGTTGATTTCAACTGCTGGCCCAGCGTCGGTTCGTCCTCGACGATCAGGATGCGCATTCATATTCCCCTGCTTTGACGCGGCCCACGATGTGGGCTTTTGAACGAAACGCGTCAACGGGGTGGCCGTTTCCGGCAAGTGCCGGAAGCCTATTTGGATACGCGCAGCACGCGGCCGGTACGGGCGTCGACGTCGACCCAGGTGACCTGGCCTTCCTTGATGAATTTGAGGCGATAAGCGCTCGCCGCGGAATCGTACTCGAAACCAAGATAGTCGCTGCCCCTCATTTGTGGAACGATACGGCGCTCGATATCCCGCGAGGACATATTGCGGCCGGCGTTCATTTCCTCCCGCGCGGTCGCCTGATCGCTGCGCGACGAATCGCCTCTCCCCCTGTCCCCGCGGTGTTGCGCGGCCGCAGGAGCGGTAAGGCCGCCGGCGCAGAGTGCAGCCGCGGCAAGAGAGGCGATGAGCTTGCGCATGACCTCTCTGTGCCTAGGGCTATGGCATTGAACAAGGTGTGAATGCCGCTGTGCGGTGCAATTCAGGTTGGAGTGTGGCTATCGGGTCAACTCATAAGTCACCGTAACGGTGACTCCGGCCTGGACCATGCCCGGCTGCACGGGCGTTGAGGCATCGGCCGCTGCCTGGGCCTGCATCCGGAACATCGGCATCGGCGGTTGCTGCGAGACGCCCTCGCGGACCTGCAACAGGCGGACGTCGGAGAAACCTGCCCCGCGCGCATAGTCGAGCGCCAGCGTCCGCGCGGTCGCCATCGCCGTCTGCCTGGCCTGAGCCCGAGCGCCCGTATTGTCATCTACCGAGAATTCCGGTCCGCCAATGTCCGTGGCTCCGGCGGCTACGAGGGCATCGAGGACTTCTCCCGTGCGCGAGACGTCGCGCAGCTTCACGCTGACCCGGTTGGACACCTGGAAGCCGCGGAACACCTGCCGCTGCGTGGCGGGGTCGAAATCGTATTGCGGGCCGAGATTGATCCCCGTCGTCTGAATGTCGCGCTCCGGCACGCCCAGTTGCTTGATCCTGGCCGTCACCGCCGTCATCGCCTGGGCGTTCGCCCGCATGGCCTCGTTCGCAGTGGGCGCCTGCGTCGTCACGCCGGCGCTGACGGTGACGATGTCGGGCGCGATTTCCACGCTTTCATTGACCGTCAGTTCGACCACCGGACCGCTGGAAGCAACCTGCACCTGGGCATCGGCAGGGGCAGCGAGCGCGGCGGAAGCAAGAACAGGCAGGACGTATTGTTTCATCGGGGTTTCTCCGTTCGAATGCGCCTTGGCTGGGCGTCTGGCGATTACGCGCACCTTAACCGTGGGGTTCCTTCCCAAGACGGTGCCGACCGGCCCGAGCCTTTCTCACCGGGCGAGAAACGTCGTGATTGCGTAAGTCGCGGGAAAGGCTCTAAGCGCCGCGCCCATGGCGGAAGCACCGATCCTCTCCTGGGAAGGCCTGGGACTACAGCAAGGCGGCCGCTGGCTGTTTCGCGACCTCGACCTGCACATCGGCCCGCGCGACAGGCTCGCGCTGATCGGGCGCAACGGCGCGGGCAAGACGACCTTGCTCAAGCTGGTCGCGAACCTCATCGAAGCCGACAAGGGCAAGCGCTCGATCCAGCCCGGCACCCGCGTGGTGCTGATGGAGCAGGAGCCGAACTTCGCGCCCTTCGAGACGTTGATGGACTTCGCGCTCGCGGGCGAAGACGCCCCGAAACAGCACGAGGTCGAAGCCATCGCCGGCCAGCTCGGGATAGACATGACCCGCCCGGCAGCCACGGCCAGCGGGGGCGAGAAACGCCGCGCATCGATTGCCCGCGCGCTGGCCCAGGATCCCGACCTCCTCTTGCTCGACGAGCCGACCAACCACCTCGACCTGGCGGCGATCGACTGGCTTGAAAGCTGGCTCAACCGCTTCAAGGGCGCTTTCATCGCCATCAGCCACGACCGTACTTTCCTGAAGCGCCTCACGCGCGCGACCTTGTGGCTCGACCGAGGTTCGATCCGGCGCAAGGAAGTCGGCTTCGGCGGCTACGAGGCCTGGGAAGAGCAGGTCTACGCCGAGGAAACCCGCGCGGCCGAGAAGCTCGACGCGAGGCTCAAGCTCGAAGCTCACTGGCTCGAGCGCGGCGTGACCGCGCGGCGCAAGCGCAACCAGGGCCGGCTCGAAGCGCTCCATCGCATGCGGGCGCAGCGTGCGGCCATGATCGGCAAGGCCGGTACCGCCAAGCTCGCGCTGGAGTCCGAGGCCGATGTACGCACCAAGTCGGTTATCGTGGCCGAGAACGTGACCAAACGCTTCGGCGAACGCACCGTGATCCGCAACTTCACCCTGCGTATCCAGCGCGGTGACCGGATCGGCGTGGTCGGCGCGAACGGCGCGGGCAAGACCACCCTGCTCAAGCTCCTGACCGGCGAGCTCGCGCCCGACGAGGGCTCGGTGACGATCGCCAAGACGCTGCACGGCGTGATGATCGACCAGCAGCGCAGCCTGCTGGCCGCCGACAAGAAGGTGCGCGATATCCTGGCCGAAGGCGGCGATTGGCTCGACGTGCGCGGGGTGCGCAAGCACGTGCAGGCCTATCTCAAGGACTTCCTGTTCGAGCCTTCGCTGGTGGACGCGCCCATCGCCTCGCTGTCAGGCGGGGAGCGCTCTCGCTTGCTGCTGGCGCGTGAGTTTGCCCGCAAGTCGAACCTCCTGGTGCTCGACGAACCGACCAACGATCTCGATCTCGAAACGCTCGACCTGCTACAGGAAGTGATCGCCGACTACGACGGCACCGTCCTCATCGTCAGCCACGACCGCGACTTCCTCGACAGGACCGTGACGGTCACGCTCGGCCTCGACGGCTCGGGCACGGTCGACATCGTCGCCGGGGGTTACGAGGACTGGGAGGCGAAACGGAAGAAGCCCGCGGCGCCCGCCGCAAAGAAACCCGTGCGCGACACCGCGCCCACGGCCGCACCAAGTTCGTCGGCCCCTGCCAGGAAGACCAAGCTCACCTACAAGGACCAGCGCGACTACGACCTGCTCCCCGCGCGGATCGAGGAACTCGATGCCGAGATCCTCAAGGGCGAGCATGCCCTGGCCGACCCGGACCTCTACACTCGCGACCCGGCGCAGTTCGGCCGCCTGACCGAGAAGCTCGACAAGCTTCGGGCGGAGAAGGACGCAGCCGAGGAACGGTGGCTAGTGCTGGCGGAGATGGTCGAAGGTTAGTCCCCCTCCCGCTTGCGGGAGGGGAGATTTAGGCCGTCTTCACCCGCGCGGCCCAGGCCGCCACTCGTTGGTCGAGTAATTCGAGCGGCATGCTGCCTTCCTTCAGAATCTCGTGGAATTGCCGCAGGTCGAACTTCGCGCCGAGCTCCTGTTCGGAGCGACGGCGGAGGCGGACCCATTCGTTCTGGCCGATCTTGTAGCTGCAGGCCTGCCCAGGCGAAGCGCAGTACCGCTCGATTTCGCGTTGGGCCATTGGCCGAGCGTAACCAGTGTTAGCCACGAGGTAATCGGTCGCCTCCTCGCGGGTCCAGCGCTTGGCGTTGAGGCCGGTATCGACCACCAGCCGCGCCGCGCGGAACAGCCAGCTCTGCAGCGCTCCGGCTTTTTCGATTCCGGTATACCCGTCCAGCTCGTCGGCCAGCATCTCGGCATAAAGCGCCCAACCCTCACCGTGTGCAGACAGCCAGTAGTTCTTGAGCAGCAACGGCAGGTCCTCGTCCTGCTGCAGCAGGCTGAGATGCAAGTGATGCCCCGGCACGCCCTCATGATAGGTCAGCGCCGGAAGAGTGAACTTCGGCCATTCGGCCGTGTCCTTGAGGTTGATCCAGTAAATCGCCGGCCGCGAACCATCGAGCGAGGCGATATTGTAATAGCCGCTGGGTGCACCGTCCTGAATCTCCACCGGCACCCGTTTGACGACGAGCGGCTGACTGGGGATCGTGGCGAAAGCCTTCGGCAGCTTGGCCTGCATCGCCTCCACGCCGTGGTTGAGCGACGCGATTAGGGCCTCGCGCCCCGCGTCGTCGTTGGGGAAGAGCTGGTCTGGGCGCTCGCTTAGCTGGATCAGGCGCTCGCCGACCGTACCGCTGGTCAATCCGTCCGCCCGCATCAGCTTGTCGAGCTCGGCACTGATTTCCGCGACCTGCTCCAGCCCGGTCCGGTGAATCTCCTCGGGCGAGAGCGGCGTGGTAGTGAAATAGTCGAGGGCCTGGGCGTAGATCTCGTCGCCGCGCGGCACGCGCCATACGCCGTCGCCGGCAGGCGTGCTCGGCCTCAGGCCTTTCAGCAATTCGAGCTGCCGCCGCAAGGCGGGATAGACCTCCCCTTCGACCAGCTTGGTGGCACGGGCCTGCCAATCACCAGACAGGTTCTTCTCCCCGGTGCGGCGGACCAAGGAGCGGACCATGTTGTTCTCGCCTGGCGCGGGCCGGAGTTGCGCTTCGATCTGGCCCATCGCCAAGTCGAGCGACCAGCCGGGCGCAAGATAGCCGCGCGCCGCATCGGCCCGCTGGTTCTCGCTTTGCTCGTCGAGGCGTTGGGGAAAAGCTTCGAGCCGCGAAAGATAGGCTTCGGCGTCGGCGGCGGTTTCAACGGGATGGGTGGAATCGAGAAAGTCGGGGATCTGGAAGTAAATCCCGTCCTGCTGGCTGATGCGATAGGGCGCGCCGACGTGCTGGATGCCAAACGGCTCGGATATCAAACGCTTGCCCAGCAAGTATTCGACAATCTCGCGCCGCACCTGCCAGGTTTCCGACAGACCCTCGGGAGAGATCGCCTTGACCTCGCCGAGCATCTTGCGCGCATGATCGGCCGCGGCGCGCTCGGAAGCGGGCCCCGTCTCATCGAGCCGCGACCGCATCGCGGCGTCAACTCCGGTATCGAGCCCGAGCGAGGTCATCGCTTGCGGACTGAGCAGCATGTCGCCACGGAACGTGCGGTCGATGACATCCCGCAGGGCTGCATCGCCCTGGGTCTGCGCGAAGGCCGGCCAGGGAACGCTGGCCGCGATGGCCGCTGCGCCGGTGCTGACCAGGAATTGCCGTCTTTTCATGTGCCACCCCAAATTCGAATTGGAAGAGAAAGGGCCGTGCCCCGAGTTCTGACAGGTTGCCGCGCGTCGCTCAATCTCGCGCGGCTCCTTTTCGATCGACGTCAACGGATACGATAGAAGTCCGCCACCCTGTCGAGCGCCAGCTTGAGGACGAGCTTGCCGCTGCGCGCGGGCCAGTCGAGGGCCTTTTCCGCGGTGGGCAAGGTCTCGCAAGCACAGACGACGCGCCAGAGAATGTCTTCAAGTCCCTTGCCGGCCGCTGCCACGGCTCCGTCGAAGCGATCGCGGGCCGCGAGCTGCCTTTCAGTGGGAGCCATGCCGCCAGATCCGCTACCCTTGATCCGCACAGGGCTCCAACTCATCGTGATCGAGGGCGAGAGACTAGCCCGCTCATAATCGGACCGCAGCCTTTCCCCGGCATCGAACAGCCGGTCTTCGAGGTGGCCATGCGCGTGAAGCCAGCCGAGCGGTGATTCCCCGACGTTCACGGTGACGCTACGCCGGCGCCGCGCAGCACCGTTGCGGCGGCGTGGACCTTCCGGGGTAAGTTCTCGTTCTACCAATTTGCGACGCATGCGAATCTCCTGCAAAGCCGAATCGGACCTTGCCAAATCCGCATGGTTGTAGGAAAGTGAAAAAACCTAAATGGTTATAGGGGTCAGATCGTGATCAATCGCATTCGAGATATTCGCAAGCAGAAGGGCATGACTTTGTCGGAAGTCGCCGCTGCCTGCGATCCGCCGACCACGGCCCAGACGATTGGGCGCCTTGAAACGGGCATGCGTAACCTCTCTCTCGTGTGGATGAACCGGATTGCGGCGGCGCTGGGTGTCGATCCGGAACTGCTGGTCAAGGGCGACGTGGCCGAGACAACCATGATCGTCGCTCGCCTGACCGAGAGCGGGGCGGAGCCGCTGGCCTCCCCGCGCGACGCGATCCTGCCGACCGACCTTGGCGGTGAGGGCGCGCTCGTCTGCCTGACGGTCGACGCGCCTCAGGGCGAATATCGCGCCGGCGATCAGTTGTGGCTGCGGCAAGTCGATGCCGACCAGGCGCCCAAGCTGATCAATCGTGACGTGCTGGTCCCGCGATCGGGCGGACGGTTCGCGTTCGGCCGGTTGATCGATCGGCAGGGAACACTCGTCGGCCTGCTCCCTCCGGGAAGCGGGCAGCGGCAGATCGTGGTCGACAAGCCGGCCTGGCTGGCGGTGGCGGAGATGCTGGTCCGCAAATTGTGATGCGCGTCCTTTCGATCTCGACGCTTTACCCAAACGCGTACCAACCGCGCTTTGGCGCTTTCGTCGCGCGGCAGATGGAAGCCCTCGCCGCTCGTGGCGACTGGGACGTCACGGTGATCAATCCCATAGGCGTGCCGCCCGTGCCGATGGGCCGGTACAAATCCCTGGCGAAAGCCGCAGTCACCGACGTCGAAGGCGGAGTGACCGTGCATCGGCCGCGCTTCACACTGGTCCCCGCGGTAGGCGGGCCGGTGAACCCGGCGATGATCGTCCGTGCAGTTCTGCCGCTCGCCCGGCGGCTTCACACCCTCGCCCCGTTCGACGTGGTCGATGCGCAATTCTTCTACCCGGACGGCCCCGCCGCCGCGCGGATCGCCGGGGAACTCGGCGTGCCCTTGTCGATCAAGGCGCGCGGTGCCGACATTTCGTTCTGGGCTGCCAAAGGCTACGCGCGGCGCCGGATGTTGCGCGCCGCGGCACAGGCAACTGGCCTGCTCGCCGTGAGCGAGGCTCTGGCAGCGGACATGGCGCAGAAGGGCTTTCCCGGCGAGAAGATCACCGTGCATTACACCGGCCTCGATCGAAACCTGTTCCGGCCATTGGGCCGCGAAGTGAGCCGGGCGCGCCTCGCCGTCGACCTGGGAGTGCTCGTACCGTCCGGGGCCCCCCTGCTGGCTAGCGTCGGGGCGCTGATCCCCCGTAAGGGCCAGCAATTCGTGGTCCGGGCACTCGCCCGGCTTCCGGAGACGCACCTGTTATTGGTCGGCGCCGGGCCCGATCGCGGTATGTTGGGCGATCTGGCCAGGGGCGGCGGCTATGCCGACCGGGTCCACTTCCTGGGCTCACTCGATCACGGCTTGCTTCCGGCGGTCCTTTCGGCGGCCGACGCGATGGTCCTGCCTTCCGCGAGCGAGGGGCTCGCCAATGCCTGGGTCGAAGCTCTGGCTTGCGGCTGTCCGCTGGTCATCACCGACGCTGGTGGCGCCCGGGAATTGCTGACCAGCGCCGATCAGGGCCGGATCGTCACTCGCGACGCCGAGGCGATCGCCGCGGCGGTGCGCGAACTGCTCGACAATCCCCCTCCCCGCTCGGCCGTCGCCGAAGGCGCCGCCCGCTTCAGCTGGGAAGCGAATGCGGCGGCCTTGGCGGAGTACTACGAGCGCCTGCTGGTTTCGGCCTAAGGGCTTCGTGCGGCGTTGCCGCGATCTCGATTCATTCACAGACGCAGAGAGAAGGCGACGAAACCTGTCACTGCTCGCAAGCGAGCCGCAAGGAAGGGGCTCAGGTCAAACCCGAACTTCACCGCGAGCACCCCTTCTCTGCGCCCTCTGCGTCTCGGCAAGAATCAAATCCGGGCGAGTCGAGAGACTCGCCCGTCGACGACCTTACGCCTCTCCGCGCGCCTTGCGATCCTGCTGGTCGGCACGGCTTTCGTTCGGCACGAAGCTGTCCGACGTGACGCCGAGCCACACCAGCACCGGCGTCGCCATGTAGATTGAGCTGTAGGTACCCACGAAGATGCCCAGCGTAATCGCAGCGGTGAAGCCAAAGATCACGTCCGGCCCCAGGATCAGCAGCGCGACCAGGGTGATCAGCAGCGAGGTCGACGTCACGATCGTGCGCGACAGCGTCTCGTTCACCGACAGGTCGAGCAGCTCGGGTAGCGGCATCCGGCGGTACTTCTTCAGGTTCTCGCGCACGCGGTCATAGACCACGATATTGTCGTTCAGCGAATAGCCGATCAACGTCAGAAGCGCGGCGACGATGTTGAGGTCGAACTCCATCTGCGTCAGCGCAAACAGACCGACGGTCAGCGTCACGTCGTGAACCAGCGCGAACAGCGCGCCGACACCGAACTGCCATTCGAACCGCACCCAGATGTAAATCGAGATACCCACCATCGCGAGCGCGAGGGCCAGCATGCCGGACTGGAACAACTCGCCGGAAACCTTGCCCGAGACCGAATCGACACCGTCGACCCTGACGTCGGGGTGGTTCGACTTGAGTGTGGAGACGATCCGTTCCGACATGACATTGGCCAGCGCCGTCTGATTTTCGCCTTCCGGAAGCTTCATCCGGATCGAGATTTCGTTCGGCTTGCCGAATTGCTGGATGATCGGCTCCCCGTAGCCGAGCTGATCTACCTCTTCGCGAACTTCGGCGAGAGGAGCAGACGGGCTTTCGGTGAAGGTCACGCGGATCATCTGGCCGCCGATGAAATCGACGCCCAGGTTGAGGCCCTTGGTAAACACCAGGCCGACTGACGCCGCCATCAGCAGGATGCTGAACGCGTAGAACGGCACGCGCCAGCGCAGGAACTTGATGTTCGTGTTGTCGGGAATGAGCTTGAGGAGTTTCATCGCGACAGCACCTTACAACACAATGTCCGTCGGCCGCTTCTTGCGCAGCCATCCGGCGACCCACATGCGGGTCAGGGTCACAGCGGTGAACACCGAGGTGACGATACCGATCATCAGCACGACCGCGAAGCCGCGGACCGGACCGGTGCCGAACATGAACATGATCACCGCCGCGATGACGTTGGTGACGTTGGCGTCCATGATCGCGCGGCTCGCTTCCTTGTAGCCCATCTCGACCGCCTGGACGACACGCCGGCCCCGCGCCCGTTCTTCCCGTATTCGTTCGTTGATCAGCACGTTGGCGTCGACCGCGGCACCGACCGTGAGAACGAGGCCCGCGATACCCGGCAGCGTCAGGGCCGCCAGCGGGCCGAGCAAGGCCATGGTGCCGAGGATCATCAGCAGGTTAATGATCAGCGCGATACAGGTGTAAACGCCGAAGCGGCCGTAGGTCACGATCATGAAGACCATCAGCAGGCCGAGGCCGACGAGCAGGCCGATGGCACCCTTCTGAATCGAGTCGGCGCCGAGGTCCGGACCGACCGTGCGCTCTTCGATAACGGTCAGGTCGATCGGCAGCGCGCCCGAACGCAGCGCAATGGCGAGCTGGTTGGCAGTCTCCACGGTGAAGCCACCGCTGATCTGCGCCTGGCCTCCGTCGATCGGCTCGTTGATGTTGGGAGCCGACAGCACTTCGCCGTCGAGGATGATGGCGAAAGGCTTGCCGACATTCTCGCGCGTGAGGATGCCGAAGCGGCGACCGCCCGCGGAGTCGAACTGGATCGACACCACCGGCTCGTTGGTCTGCGGGTTGAAGGACTGCTGGGCATTGGTCAGCGAGTTGCCGCGAATGCCGCCCAACCGCTTGACCGCGATGGAGGTACCCTGGCCGATCGTGCCTTCAGCGTAAGGGACGATCTGGCTGCCCGGCGGGGCGATGCCCTGCTGGATGTCGGATTGCAGCGCGGTCTGGTCGACCAGCTTGAATTCGAGTTCCGCCGTCTGGCCGAGCAACTCCTTGAGCTGCTGCGGATCCTGCAGTCCGGGAACCTGCACCACGATGCGGTTGTCACCCTGGCGGATGATTGTTGGCTCGCGCGTGCCGAGCGCGTCGATGCGCTTGCGCACCACTTCCGTCGCGCTTTCCATCGCATTCTTGACCGCGAGGTTCAGGCCGGCGGTGGTCTGCGTGAGAACGAAGCGGCTGCCGTCGACAACCTGGATTTGCCAATCACGCTGGCCGGTCAGCCCCGCGCCCGTGGTCAGCGGCTCGATCACGCCGCGGGCGGCGTCGACCTGGCTCGGATCCTCGAGCATGAAGGACAAGCGGCCGTTGGCGGTGGAAATGTCGCCGATACGGATTCGCGGGTTGGCATCGCGGAGCGCCGTGCGAACCGATTCTTCCATCGTTTCCAGGCGCTGCTTGGCAACCTGTCGCGGATCGCCTTCGAGGAGGATGTGACTCCCGCCGGCAAGGTCGAGCCCGAGGTTGATCATCGGGCTGGGAAGAAATTCGGGCCAGCGAGCGTTCGTCAGCGAAACCAGCGAGGGGACCGCCGCCAGCGCGAAGAAGAGCGTGATCGCCCAGAGATAAACGCGCTTCCAGGTTGGAAATTCAAGCATTTGGGCAGGACCTTGGCGGATCAGTCGTTAGCGGCGGTGCCGCCGGGCGGGACGATGTCGCCGATGGTCGACTTGACCGCCTTGACCTTCACGCCCTGGGCAATTTCGACCTCGACATAGAGATCGTCGACTTTGGTCACCTTGCCGAGCAACCCGCCGGCAGTGACGACCTGATCGCCCTTCTTCACCGCGGCGATCTTTTCGCGCTGGGCCTTCTGCTGGCGCATCTGCGGGCGGATGATGAGGAACCAGAAGATGGCGACCATGCCGACGATCGGCAGGAACTGGACCCATCCGGGGGCGGTGGCCGCAGTTGACCCTGCGGCAAGAATTTCAAGCATGTTTTCTGCCCATCCAATCGGCAACGAAGGCGGAGATATTGTGGAGCGCAAACCCCATTACAACTCCCCTCTCCCGAACTAAGGCGGTCCCGCTAGCAGCAAAGCAAAGGGGGTGCAATCAGCGCCGCTTGCGTTGCCGAAGACCCTTGCCTATAGGCCCGGCCTCCACTGGATCGGGACGTAGCGCAGCCTGGTAGCGCATCACACTGGGGGTGTGGGGGTCGCTGGTTCGAATCCAGTCGTCCCGACCAGTGGATTACCGGCGATTTCATCGCCGGATCGGCAAACGAATTGGACCTCAATCCGGCCAATTCCGTGAGTTCCCCCATGACAGCACCCCACCCAGTTCGCGGAGCGCTCCTATGCGTAGCCGCGCTGTTGCTGTTCGCCTGCATGGACGCGACGACAAAGTATTTGTCCGCCAGTCACGAGGTGCCGCTGATCGTGGCGGTTCGCTACCTCGGCAACCTGCTGATGATGATCGTGGTCTTCGCGCCGCATCACAAAATGGAGATGGTTCGCACCCAACGCACCGGGCTGGTGCTGGTCAGGGCGCTGTGCCTCGCCATGGCGTCGTTGCTCATCGGCCTCGCGCTGCAACGCATGCCGGTGGCCCAGATGACGGCGATAACCTTTCTCGCTCCGATCCTGCTGGTCGCCATTGCCGGGCCCCTTCTCGGTGAGCGAGTCGGATGGATCGGCTGGCTCGCGACCCTGGGGGGCTTCGCCGGCGTCATGCTGATCGTCCGCCCGGGAAGCGGCCTTCCCTTGAGCGGTGTCGTGTTCGTGCTCTGCGCGGTAGTGTGCAACCTCGGCTACCAGGCCTTGTCGCGCGTTCTGGCTACGACAGAGAAGACCGCCGCCCTGCTGTTCTACACCGCCCTGGTCGGTTCGATTCTCTTCAGCATCGGCCTGCCCTGGTATCTCGAAGACGCGGCTCCCTCCGGGTTCGAGGTCGTCCTGTTCGCGAGCCTGGGCATCTATGGCGGTCTCGGCCATTTCATGTTCACCGCCGCCTTCCGCTACGCGCCGGCCTCGCTGATCGCGCCGCTCAACTACCTGCAGCTTATCTGGGCGGGTCTGCTCGGCTGGATCGTGTTCGGTGACGTGCCCGACGGCGTGACGATCCTGGGCATGATCATCGTGGCGCTGTCCGGTGCGATGATCGCCCTCAAGACCCGCCGGCCTCCGGAGAAGCGCACCGCCTGAGCGGCTCCTCATCTCACAACTCTGGAAAACGGCGGCCAGGGGATTGTTGCCTTTCCGCAGACCCTTATGCGCACGGTTGTGAGTGCATCAGTTGAAATCGGCGTTGCCCCCGACGGGCGTCCTGTCACGATCGACATCAAGGAACTGCTGGCGACGCGCCTGCTGGTGCAAGGCAACAGCGGCTCAGGCAAATCGCACCTTCTGCGCCGCTTGCTCGAAGAGAGTGCGGCGATGGTGCAGCAGGTCGTGATCGATCCGGAGGGCGATTTCGTTACCCTGGCGGACCAGTTCGGCCACGTGGTGGTCGATGGCGGCGCTTACACCGGCGCCGAGCTCACCCGCCTCGCCACTCGCATCCGCAAGCATCGCGCTTCGGTCGTGCTCACGCTCGACAGCCTTGAGGTCGAAGCGCAAATGCGCTGCGCCGCGCTGTTTCTCTCGGCCTTGTTCGATGCCCCCCGCGAAGACTGGTTTCCGGCCCTGGTCATTGTCGACGAAGCGCAGATGTTCGCGCCCTCGGCCGCGGGCGATGTCACCGACGAGGTGCGCCGCCTTTCGCTCGGAGCCATGACCAATCTCATGTGCCGTGGCCGCAAGCGCGGACTTGCGGGCATCGTGGCGACCCAGCGGCTGGCGAAGCTCGCCAAGAACGTCGCTGCCGAAGCGTCCAATTTCCTGATGGGCCGCACATTCCTCGACATCGACATGGCCCGCGCCGCGGACCTTCTCGGCATGGAACGTCGCAGCGCCGAAGAGATTCGCGACCTCGACCGCGGACACTTTCTCGGCCTCGGCCCGGCGATCAGCCGCCGGCCGATAAAGGTCAAGATCGGACCCGTGCGCACGGGCTCGCAGGCGGTCTCCCATGCGATGGAGCCCCCTCCCACCGTGTCGAGCGAGGAGTTGCACGCGCTGCTCCACGAAGCGGATGCCCATACCCGCGCCCCACCTCCCGCTCCGGCGGCGCCGGTCGTCGCGGCGGAAGAATTGATCGGCCGGATCGAAGAGATCGCCGCGATCGATGCACCGGGTCCCGCGTCCGCCGAGCCGGCAGGGGCTGCGGTACCGAACGACAGCGAGCAGGCCATTGCGCGGATTTTCGCCGAGATGGCGTCCGATAAGGAAGCGCCGTTCCGCAACTCGGCGGCGCTGTTCCAGGATTTCTCGATGCGCTGCCGTATGCAGAAGATAGGCGTGCGAGCCATCGGCCTTACCGACTTCCGCCGCCGCTTCGCCTTTGCGCTGGCGGGCCTGGGCAGTCCGCCTGACGACGAATGGGCCGAAATCGCGCAAGCAGCGCAGGACGTGCCCGACGATCTGCTGGCGCCCTTCCTCCTGCTCGCCCGGGCGGCCCAGGGGGGTGAGCCCTGCCCCGAAGACGAAGAGCTGGGCCGGGTCTACGGCACGACCTCACCGGGCCGAATTCGCCGATTGCTCGAATTCCTCGAAAAAAGCGGCTTCATCGTGGTGCGGACCGATTTCAGCGGAAGACGGTCTGTCTCGCTTCCCCAGCTTGGCACCGCCACCGCGCCGGTCGACTGAGGCCCGCGTTTCTCAGGTGGCCTCCACCACACGAAACACGGTCCCTACCCCTGCATCACGAACCAGGTCGACCCTCGTGCCGTCCCAGTGATAGTCGAGATGCCGGCCCTGGACCGGCTCAGAGGCGCAATCCGGATAGAAGAGTCCAACGCACTCCCCACCGGCGTGCCTCACACTGGGATAAACCACTCCCTGTGAGCCGCCCCCTCGAAGCGCCCTGCCCAATCCGTGCGATGCTTCGTAGCTGTCCGGAGCGAGCGCGGGGTCTTCCAGGCCGCGCAAGTCGTGCAGATCGGCCCGGACCGACAGCACTATCTCCCGGAACTGCGAAGTCCATCCCGGCGCCTCTGCGGTCCGGGCCATGAAACGGGCGTGGTGGTGGATTGTCTCGAACAGCGCAGTTTCGAACACGCGCCCCGCATAGAGCACGCCAAAGGTTCCGTCGGAGAACCGGCTGCGCCTCTCTGGAGCGATATGAGTGAACGGGGCCATCAAGTACGACGCGCCGGCCCCGCCGACCCGCCGCTCAACCGGCACGAGGTCGAGATGGCCGATCGTCTCCATGATCCGCGGATTGGTCTTCTGCTCGGCCGAGATCAGCAACGGCCAGTCGGCCGGGTCCGCGATATCCTCGAACAAGTCGATCGGAGGAAAGACGCTGCGGATGATCCGCACCGCGCCGCCCCAATTCACTCGCGAGACCGGAATGATTTCCGGCAGCGTCACCAGCCGCCACGCTCCGCGTCGAGATAGCGGCGCACGCGCATGATGTCAGTCAGTTCGCCGCCGAGCATGACGTCGAGCGCGCTGGCCCCGCCAAAGGCTGCGTTTGCGGCGCGGATCCAACCATAAGCCCGCTGCGGCTCGGCAAAGATGATGCGCAGCGCCTTGTGGACTCCCATCAGGTTGGACAGCCTCGCCCGTCCGTCGCGCGAAACCCGGCCGGGCCCCTCCGCCTTCCAGCGGCGATAGGTACGTACCGGCATGTCGAGCAAGGTCGCGGCTTGCTCGTCGGTCAGGCCCCATTTGGTAAACAGGTTGAGGGCCGCGCGGAACATGGCCGCCGCCTCATCCTGAGTCAGCGGAGCGGGAATGAACGCATAAGGTCCGGTATCAATCGGCTGCAGCGAGGGCATGGCTAATCTCCATATGGCACCGTATGGGGCAAAGATGGCCATTTGGCAATGCTGCAGGGATGCGTAAGCCTCAACCCTCTCGCGCTCGCCTCGCCATGGCGCTATGGGGCCGGCCAACGCCAAAGGGGGAGCAGCATGTCGAATAGAGTTCTCGTCCTCAACGGACCCAATCTCAATCTGCTCGGCTTGCGCGAGCCGGAGATCTACGGCTCCGACACACTCGACGACATCGCCGGTCGGCTGGAAGACCGCGCCAGAGAGCTCGGCCTCGAGGTAGAGCTGCGGCAGTCGAACCACGAAGGGCACTTGTGCGACTGGCTGCACGAAGCCCAGGCAGAGGGTGTGAAGGCCGTGCTGCTCAACGCAGGGGCCCTCACCCACACCAGCCTGGCGCTTTATGATGCGATCCGGTCGATCAAGACTCCGGTGATCGAAGTGCACATTTCCAATCCCCAGGCGCGCGAGGCCTATCGCCACAAGAGCTATGTCGCGATGGCGGCCAAGGGCACGATCGCGGGGTTTGGCGCGTATGGCTATGAAATGGCGCTGGAAGCGGCAGCCAGGCTGTAAAGAGACATATCGCTGGTACTTGCCAGCGCCGAACACCGCGCGCATAGCGCCGGGCTTGTTCGACCAGCATAGAGGGATCGCATGGCCGAAAGTAACAATCGCGTACGTGGAGGCGGCATGAACGTGGACACCAAGCTGGTGCGCGAGCTAGCTGAGCTCCTGTCCGAAACCGGCCTTACTGAAATCGAAGTTGAAGACGGGGACCGGAAGATCAAGGTTTCTCGCGGATCGGTTGCCCCGGTTCAGGCCTTTGCGGCTCCCGCGCCGGTCGCTGCCGCTCCTGCGCCTGCCGCCGCGGCGGAGGCTGCACAGGCAGCGGTGGCCGAAAGCGCCGCCAACGCCATCAAGTCGCCGATGGTCGGGACGGCCTATCTTTCGCCGGAACCCACCGCCGATGCCTTCGTGAAGGTGGGTGACAAGGTTTCGGCCGGCGACACGCTGCTGATCGTCGAGGCGATGAAGGTGATGAATCCGATCACCGCCACCGCGGGCGGCACGGTCAAGCAGATCCTGGTCGAGAATGGCCAGCCTGTCGAATATGACCAGCCTCTGATCGTGGTCGCCTGATACCATGCCTATTTCCCGGCTCCTGATCGCCAATCGCGGCGAAATCGCGCTGCGCATTCACCGTGCGGCTCACGAGATGGGCATCGAAACGGTAGCGGTCCATTCGACGGCCGATACCGACGCGATGCATGTGCGGCTGGCCGACCATGCGATCTGCATCGGCCCGCCCCCGGCAACCGACAGCTACTTGAATACGGCGGCGATCATCTCGGCTGCCGAAATCTCGGGTGCGGACGCCATTCACCCGGGTTACGGCTTCCTGTCGGAGAACGCGCAGTTCGCCGAAATCGTCGAGGCCCACGGCATCGCCTGGATCGGGCCCAAGCCCGAACACATCCGCACGATGGGCGACAAGGTGGAGGCCAAGCGCACGGCCGGGGCTCTGGGCCTGCCGCTGGTGCCTGGTTCCGCAGGCGCTGTCTCGGATCCGGAAGAAGCCGCCAAGATCGCCGATGAAATCGGCTATCCGGTGATCATCAAGGCCGCGTCGGGCGGCGGCGGGCGCGGGATGAAGGTGTGCACCTCACCCGACCAACTCGCCTCCCTGATGAAGCAGGCCGGCAACGAGGCGAAGGCCGCGTTCGGCGACGACACGGTCTATCTCGAAAAGTACCTCGGCAATCCGCGCCACATCGAGTTCCAGATTTTCGGCGACGGCAACGGCAACGCCATCCACCTCGGAGAGCGCGACTGCTCGTTGCAACGCCGCCACCAGAAGGTCCTCGAAGAGGCGCCGTCCCCGGTCATCACTCCCGAGGAGCGCGCCCGCATGGGCGGTATCGTCAGTAAGGCCATGGCCGACATGGGCTATCGCGGCGCGGGGACGATTGAGTTCCTGTGGGAAAATGGCGAGTTCTATTTCATCGAGATGAACACCCGCCTGCAAGTGGAACACCCGGTGACCGAAGCGATCACCGGTGTCGACCTGGTGCGCGAACAGATCCGCATCGCCGACGGCAAGCCGCTCTCGGTCCGCCAGGAAGAGATCGAGTTCAAGGGCCACGCGATCGAGTGCCGCATCAACGCGGAAGACCCGTTCACGTTTGCCCCGAGCCCGGGCCTCGTAACCGCCTATCACGCGGCCGGCGGCATGCATGTGCGCGTCGATAGCGGGCTCTACGCGGGCTACCGCATCCCGCCGTATTACGATTCCATGATCGCCAAGCTCATCGTCTACGGCCGCACCCGCGAAGGCTGCATCATGCGCCTGCGCCGGGCGCTGGAAGAAATGGTGGTAGAGGGCGTGAAGACCTCGATCCCGCTCCACCAGGCGCTACTCCGCGATCCGGACGTGCTCAACGGCGACTACTCAATCAAGTGGCTTGAGGAGTGGATGGAGCGGCGGGAAAGCTGAGGCTGGCTAGCGCCTCAGCAACAGCCGGGTGACTGTCTCGCTGGTCGTGGCTGACTTGCCGCTTTCCATCTCGATCTCCTCTAGCTCCAGCGCCTCGCGGATACGCTCGATCTCGACGTCGGTGAGGTGCTCGATCCCGATGAACTGACCGCGCGCTTGTTCGACCGCGCGGATCAGTTCGTCGAGCTTGGCCTGCATCGCCGCCGCGTCCCGGTTCTGCGAATTCTGGATCAGGAAAACCATCAGGAAGGTGACGATTGTCGTCCCGGTGTTGATGACCAGCTGCCAGGTGTCGGAGAACTTGAACAGCGGACCGGTAACGCCCCAAACCACGACAATCGTCAGCGCCAGGAGGAATGCCAGCGGTTGGCCGGCCCACCCGGAAATTCGCGTCGCTATATGAGTGAATAGCTTGTCCATGGTGCGAGAAACGCAATTAACCGACGACGGTGCCCGACGCACCCGCGCGCCCAATTCCATCCCCCGATTTTCCCGTACGAAGGCGCCGCGTCACTCGTTCGGCGTGCAGCGCTTCCCTTCGTACTGGAAGCGGTTCAGCTCGTAGGCGGTGCCGTTCCAGCGCTCGACCGGGAAGCAGAACCCCGGCCCGCCGATCTCGAGGTCGGGCCAGCCCCCTGCCCCCTTTTGCTCCAAGACGCTGACGATCCCGGGCCCGCTGGTGACCTGCTTCCACGCGCCGTCCGGCTGCTGGCTGACGATCACATAGCCGACCTCCGTCGAGCCAAAGCAAAACACGCTCCCCTCGGTGATGATCGCCTCAGGCTGCCCGTCGCCGTTGAGATCGCGCACTTCGGCGATCTCCCCCGGAGTGTAGCTCGCGGTGCCGGGGTCCTCGCAACCGCGCCACTGCCCGCCCTCCTGCTTGAACCCCGCCGCACGAAAAGCCGCCGCGCTTTCGGCGTTGGACAGCTTGTCCTGCGACAAGGCAGGCGAAGCGAGGAATATCAGCGAGAGAGCGGCAATCGATAGAGCGCGCATGAGGCCTCCGAGACAATCGGCGCGACCATGGGCTCAGTGTACCGATCCAGGCGGTCACGGCAATCTCGAGATTGTTGGCCAATGAGACTGTCCGCTATCGACCCATTGCGGACATTCCGGAAACGAGGCAACTTCGACTTCCGGCGAACTTAGCCTGGGCCAGGGATGGAGGCAGCGGGATGCGCGTGGTTGGATCGGCTATTCTTCTCGCATGGGCGGCAATTCTTCCGGCGGCGGCTCAAGTGCCGGCGAACGCCTCGTCTTTAGACCGTGCTGCGCAAAAGTCGTATTCGGAGTGCGTCCCGGACCCTGAAAGCTATCTGGCTTTATCCTTCCAGGATTTTGACCAAGGTATCCGTCCACTCGCCGATGGTTCGCGGCAGGAGGCGGGCTGGCGCGAAATAAACAACCAGGAGGGCTGCCAGGCCGCGGCGGCCATGCTGATTTCCCAGTGGCGCGATCGCCACAGCGCCGGTCTTCATCCCACCCTGCAAAGCTTCATGGCCTTCCACGAAGGCCAGATCCGCGCCCAGGGCGGCGACTATGCGGGCGCGATACCGCTGATCGAGGCGGGACGCCCTGCGTTCGCTGACCCAGCCGGCCAAGCCTACGTAGACGCGCTGCTGGCCTTCCTCCGCTCCGACCGGGACGCGCTCATCGCCGCGCGCGATCGGCTTCTGGCCGTGCCGGAGCCGCCAAACTGGGCCGAGCAGCAGCGCGCCTACAAGGAGCAGGCAGGCCAGGATATGAAGTGGCCCAGGAACATCGAGGCGACGGACTCGCTCGTCCGCTGCTTTGGGAAGCCCTATTCTGCTGCGGCCCAGCGCGAGTGCAGCTAAGCGAAGTCAGGGCAACATTGGGCGACATCGCAATCCTACCGTCATGTCCGCTTTCCACCCATATCTGCCTTAGGCGCACGGCCCAAAGGCTAGACCGCTTTCATCGCACCGACGCCCGAAACCGGACCGTCTGCTTTCAGCCAGTCATGGCCAAAGACCGTTGGGGCAAAATCTAGCTTCAGAAGACTTCGAACCCGACTAGCCTCTGCAATTTCAGAAATTGCGCCGAACCGTTAAGGCCACCTCGCGCGGCCGGCCCGGCTGCCCGTTAACATAGAAAGTGGCGAACTTGTTCAAATAGTAAAAGTCATCGAACAGGTTCGTAGCTTCTAAAGATACTGACCAATCATCATTTACCGAATGATAGGTAAGGCGCACATTGGCGAGCGTATAATTTTCGACGGTCACGTTCGGATCGCAGTTGAAGTTGCCGCAGTAACCCGGCGTGTAAGCGACGTCCAACCTTGGGGTCAGGGACCCGTTATCGCCACCAAGGGGGATTTCGTACTGGATACCCGCGCTCCACTTGAACTCCCCGATGCCTGGGCGGTTCGCGCCGACGATGATCTGCGTCGTCGGGTAGTTGATCGAAGTGAATTCGAAGTCGGTCAGGCTCATGGCCCCGTCGATGGTCAGGCCCTCCACCGGATTGATCGTGGTTTCCAGTTCGAACCCGCGAACCCGTGCATCACCGATGTTAAGATACTGGCCGCATAGCCCCGGGATGCCGCCACCGTCGATTGGCAGGGGCTGGTCGTCGGGACCAAGGCACGTCGTGGGCGTGCCCTGATAACCTGTATAATCCATGTGAAAGATACTGCCGTTCAGTCGCATTGCGCGGTCGAACAATTCGGCCTTGAAGCCCAGTTCGTAGGCCTTCACCTTCTCCGCTCCGAACGGCCGGATTTGCTGGTAGACATAGGGCCTGGGCGCCACGCCGCCGCCCTTGAATCCGGTCGAAAACTGGGCGTAGCCCATAATATCGTCCGTGATCTTGTAGGAAACGACGGCTCGGTAGTCGGGTATGGATTCCTCGTAAGTGCCGACGAAGCCGGTCAGCGGGTTGGTCGGGTTGCTCAGGGGCAGGAAGTCTCCGTTCCCGTCCGGGTTGAGGCGGTTGTAGAGATATTCCTTCTTCTCGTGCGTCAGCCGGAAGCCGCCCTCGAGGACAAGAGCTTCGGTCGCCGACCAGGCGACGTTGACGAAGCCGGCGTAGCTTGTGAGGTCCGCCGTATCGTCGTTGATGAACGAGAAGCAGGGAGTGGCCGCCGGACAAAAGCCTGAGAACGGCGTGTGAATGCGCGCGTCGTAGCGCGTCGATGCATCGTAGAAGAAACCGCCGACGATCACATCGAGCGTGTCATCGAGGAACTGACCCGCCAGCCTCACTTCCTGGCTGAACTGTTCGTGCGTGTAATCCGAGGCGTCCTGGATGAAGACCACGGGCGAGTGATCGTTGTCCGAGCCCGTATGGCTGAACATGTGGCGGAAGCCGGTGATGGACTTCAGCTCAAGGTTTTCGTTGAGTTCGTAGTCGATCGTACCTGACACGCCCCAGGCTTCGGCCCCTGCGGCCGAGGGCGCAATGAACGGTCCGAGCGGTTCACCCGCGATATAGCCTGAGGGCGGTCCTGGAGGCGCGCCGATGGCCGAGTACATGACGCCGGGGTCGTAGAAATTGGCGTAACTTGCATAGGGGTCGTTGAGAACCGCGTTTGCTCTTCGGTAGGGACCGTAAGTCACAAAGCGGTCGTCATACGCGACACCCTGGTACGGGATAGACAATCCCGACCGGTCGATCGGATTGGCGGAACCGGCAGTTGCGGATTCGGCACTGGCGATGAGTACCGACGCTTGGGTTTCTGAGCTGTCCTTGGTGTAGTCGCCGATGAGATTGATCTCGAGCGGGCCGCCGTTGGGCGCGATGCGCAGCGATCCGCGCATGCCGTACATCTGGATGTTGCCCATCTCGCCGATCTTGCAATGCCCCCCACTGGCAACGCTCGGCAAAGCTCCGGAGACGACGTCTGGATCGTCAGGATTGAGGCACCCATAGTCATAGCGGGTGACGTGGCCGTCACGGTTGCGGGTCACGCCAGTGACGCGGGCGAAGACAGCGTCCGGGATGACGGTGAAATCGGCGCTGGCCTTGATGTCCCGTCGACCGAGATTGCCGATCGTGGCCTCGAGATAGCCACCCTGGCCCTCTGGCTTGCGGGAGTAAATCTTGATTGCCCCGCCCAGCGTGTTCATGCCTGAAAGGGTACCCTGCGGTCCGCGCAGCACTTCGATGCGGTCGATATCTGTCAAGTCGAAAGCGCTCGCCAAGACGGTCCCGTAGTAGATATCGTCGATATAGGTGCCGACGCCCGGTTCGACCGAAGGGCTCTGGTCTGACTGGCCAACGCCGCGAATGAACACGCGGATCGAATTGCCCTGCCCAGCCGGGTTTTTCTGCAACAGCAGGTTCGGGATTTGCGCGGTAATGTCGGTGATGGTGGTCTGGCTACGCTGCTCGAGCTGGTCACCGGTTACGGCGGTTATCGACAGCGGCACTTCCTGCAGGTTCTGCTCGCGCAACTGCGCTGTCACCACGATCTCGTTGGTACTGCCGGGAAGAGGAGCCTCGGGGTCGAGCCCGTCCTGGGCGGCCACAGGGTGGGCCGTCAGCGCGACGGCCGAGGCGAGAGCCAAGAGCGATGCACGCGCACCCGACGCGCGCTTCGTGGCGTTGTAATAAGACATTTCTTCTCCCTGTCCCTTTACCGCTCCGTGACACCTGCCGATTTTTCGACTGGGCCAACTCGTCACGCTCGGCGCTTCGCCGGTCGTTCCCCCGTGAAACGGGATGCGTCGGCTTGCTCATTCTCTCGCAGGTTCATATCGTTAGCGCAGGAAGTGGGCGTTGACCGAGATGGCGAAGTCGCTTGCCACATTTGGAAATGTCCAGTCGACCGCACGCGTGGTCGACTTGCGCAATGTCGACAGCGCGAAACGCGCTCTCGTATGGCAGGATGCCGCATCCGGCGCATTTCCGGGATTGTCGCTAAAACTATCGTCCCGGGTGCCCGCGATCGGTTCGATCAATCGATTTCCGATGGGGACAGGCGAGTTGTTCAGCATCGAGTCCGCTCCGGTCGAAGTGTCGTACCGTCCGTCTCCGTCGAAATGCGGACCTGCTCATTTATCTCTGATGGTTCAATCACGCGGATCTACAAGTATCAGTCAGAACGACCGTCACTGCCGCTTGGCAGAAGGTGACGTTTGCATGCTCGACGAAGGTAGTGGGTTCCGATTGGTTGGAGAAGAATGCAGTGCGATCCTCTTCTTGCGCCTGCCGAGAGCAGCGGCCCTTAACCGCCATCCACAGCTTGAGCGCCAGTTTGCCAGTACCTTCCCAGCAAAAGAGATCGGCACGCGTCTTCTGGCGGATACGCTCCTGCGCCTACTCGATGACATAGCATTCCTGGATGAATTGCAGCGCGCTTCGATGATGGACGCCATTATTCAGATGTTAGGTGTGGCTGTGCCTCGATCAGCGTCGCCAATGGCCGCCGATTGGCGAGTCCGTCGGGCGCTCAACTTTATTGAACTCAATCTGGGTATTGGCGGCCTCACGGCCGAAAGTGTGGCGCAGGATCAGCACATCAGCCGGCGCAGGCTGGACCAGATCATGCACAAAGTGCTTGGCCAGTCGATCGTCGCGGCACTTTGGAAACGCAGGCTGGAACGGGCAGCTGCAGATCTTCACGACCCGCGGATGGCAACCCTGTCGGCAGCGCAGATAGCCTTCTCCAATGGGTATGAGGATGCCGCCCACTTCACGCGGGCTTTCAAGCGCAAATATCTGATGACGCCCGGGCAATGGCGCCTTAATCAGGTTGGCGCCAATGTCGAATTGACGGGGACGGGACCTCGGACACTCGGATGCGATGGCTGATTTAGAACCTCGGTGACTCAGATCTAACGGCTCCGAGAAATGAGATCCGGCATCGAGAAGCTGACGTCGGCTTTCGCTCGCAATCGTCCCGAAACCGGACCGTCCGCTATCGGCCACTGTCTGCCATTCTGCTCTGCGCCCAAGTTGGGCACAACGAACAAACGGGTCGCTGCTCCAAAACGGTCAGCTTACGTGAGGGCCTGAAATCCTCCGTTCTATGCAGATATTGCGAGCTTTCGAAGCTCTGCAGACGCAGAACGATCGCCGCTCGTGCGCCGACCTGACCAGTGCCGACCATGATGACTATGCCGAATTGGGGCATTAGTCTTCGGGCGCGATGCTCACAGATAGACCGTCATGTTCGTCCGAAAGGGGAATTTGACAGGACAAGCGCGAAACCTGTGCGCGATGATCGGAACTGTCGAGTAGGTCGTTTTCGTCCTCGCTCATCGATGGCAAGCGATCAGCAAATGCCGGGTCAACGTAAACATGGCAGGTCGCGCAGGAACAGCATCCTCCGCAAAGCGCCAGAAGCTCATCGAGTCCAGCTTCGCGGATAGCTTCCATCAGGCTCAGGCCATGTTGGAAAGGCACACGGTGCTCATACCCATCCCGGGATTTTACGATAACCTCAGGCACAACTCGCAACTCCTCGAATTTTCTAGATGATGATCAGCGCGCAGCATCGTCGGGAAGGATGACAAAAACGCGCCGCTCAGGATGACAGCGGCGCGGCGCGGGATGCGTTACTCTTCCGAAGCCAAGGCTTCCTCGGCAGCTTGGAAGCCGATCTTCGTGTGCTGTCCATCGCAGAACGGCTTGGTCGTGGATGCACCGCAACGGCAAAGGAAGACGCGCTTTTTCCCTTCCAGGTCGTAAAGTTTGCCCGTGCCGTCTCGCAGCTCGAGAAGACTTAAGTCACCGCTGACAACGTATGGACCGTTTGGTTTCGCAACAATTTCAACCGACATTTGCTTCTCCGTCGTTCTGTTCGTCAAATCTTGGGGGACACCATCTCGCGCGAGACCGGTTCTGCGCTCTACCGTCTTCAGCGAAAGTGTGGGACGTCCGGGGGTATAAGCGAAAGCCAGTCCCTTACGTCTCGGCGGCGCCGACGCCGCTCGGGATGGGCCGCTAGTTCCAAGCATCGCTCATAGTATTCGTCTATGCCTTTCATCATGCATTTGTACCTGCCCTGACATGGCGCTGCCGAGCAGCATGAGGACTCTCAGGGGAACTCGGCATGCAAACTTCTAGAAGCTCCAACCGCAAACTTTCGCAGTGGCTGGCCGTGACTTTCGCCAACGCGCTGCAGTGGCTTCTCGAAGGCATCTCATCACGAGCGGAAGCGATCACGGGCAGCCCGCCGAGCGAAGGACTCGCCATTCAACGCTCCTCGAACCAATCCAAAAAGTAGCAGCCAAGTTCGACTATCGGGACAATGCGGGGAGCGTGTTTCTCGCGTTGGTGATGGCTTGGAATGTGGCGCAGCCTTCGATCTGAGGGTTTCACTTTGGCGAGGCTGTCATCTTCATGCTGCCGTCGCCTCGTCGCCTCCCCCGGATAGCCGCTTGTCGCGCCTGGCTTTGTACGCGTCGATCATCGGCTGTAACGGAAACATCGTCTGCTCCCATATAGACAGCCGCTTGCGGTCGTCTTGACCGACGATCACGCTTTCGCCCTCGCGATAGGTACCGAACACGCGATCGAGCAGGATCAACGAGTTGCCAAAATTGCAGCGAGTGGATTCATAGTCGGTCGAATGATGCAGGCTGTGGTGCCGGATGGTCGTGAAGAAGAACGAGTACCACTTGGGCGGATCTGAACGCACGTTAGCGTGGGCGAAGACGGAGATGACACCCATGGTGTTGATCGCAGCAAAAATCGCGGTCACCTCCAGATCGAACAGCGCGACCACGCTGAGGCTGATCAGGAACAGTTCGACCGGGTTGCCCACGGCACCCTTTGCCGCGTTCAACTGAGTGATATGGTGATGCGGTGCGTGGGTGAGCCAGAACGGGGTCCAGTTGTGCATCAACCGGTGCATCCAGTATTGGCCGAATTCGATGAGGAAGATCACCAGCGCGACCTGGGCCAGCCACGGCAATTGCTTGGCCCACTGGGTGGTGATGCCGAGCGAGGCCTTGGCCGCTTTCAACGGGTCCTCAGCCAACAGTTCGGTGAACCACGAAATCACCGTCGCGCTGAGCACGACGTAGAACAGGTCGGTGAAGAATTCCTGGCGGTTCATGCGCCAGCCGGCATGCCGTTCGTGGACAAACTCAAGCAGCAAAACGACAATAATAATGAGCGGGGACACCACGGTGAAAGTCCAGGGATTCTCAAGCAAGCTCTTGGGCGCGAAAGCCCAAAAGGCGAGAACTATGGCGATCATCGCGGGGGGAATATGGTTGAATATTCGGTCTTTAATAATGACTTGCATGCCCCTGCTCCGCTCAATGCGGTCACAGTGCGCTGCGTTGCGTCATAAAGGCAGAGGCAAAGTTTCAATGAAAGGCATAGATTGGACCTATGCCCTTTGTTGGGCACGAATACGTCGAATTACCTCGTCCCAAAACAGCTGGGTCGCCGTGTCCCTGGCCGGTTCTGAACGGGCCAGGAGGAAGATGTCGTAGGATGGTTCAAAGTCGGCATGGAGCAAGGGCCAAAGCCGGCCCTTGGCCACCTCGTTCTCGGCAGCAAGGATTGGAAGAAAGCCGATCCCCACCCCCTGCACGATGAGCCTCCGCGCTTCGTTGATGTCCTCGGCCAATCCGCTGACGTTGGTGCCCAGTCGATAACGTCGACGCAAGTGAGTGATCAGTTCGATCTCGTCTTCCCCCGTAAGCACGAAGCCCTCGTCTTTGAGTTCGAGCAGTCGGCTGACGCGATGGCCAAAATGGGGGCTGCTCCGCGAGCAATAGAGCTGCTGTCGCTCCACCAGCATCGGCTCGTACATCAGGCTTCCGCGAACGCTGCTGTCGTAGCCTACACCGATCTCCACTTCGCCTCGCTCAAGCGCATCGAGCACTTGGCGCCAAGGCGAAACGCGTATCTCGATATGAATGGCTGGATGGCGCCGGTGAAAGCTGGCGATAGCCTCGTCCAGCTCGGGAGAGACAAGGCCCGACACGATCTGGATACGGACAATGCCTTCGACCCGTTTGGTTGCTTGCGCGATCTGGTGCGGCATCAATCGCGCCGATTCCAGCATGTCCTCGCACAGCGCCAAGATGGCTTTGCCCGCCGCCGTGACCTCGACGCCGGTTGCAGTGCGGTACAGCAGGGTGGTCCCGACGTGCTCCTCAAACCGCTTCAGGGCCGCGCTGATGCTGGGTTGCTGGCGATTGAGTTGCCGCGCGGCGGCACCGATCCCCCCCGCGCGCACGATATCGACGAAGGTACGCATTAGGTTCCAATCCACCCGACTTGCGAACTTCTTGTCGGTCATCGGCGGCTCGTCGCTCATGCTTGTTCCCTGGTCGATTGATGGACACGGCTTAGGCATAGATGAAATCAATGGGAACTCCAAAGCGGGCTTTTAACCCTCTATGCCCAGCCTTGACCCCTTGAGTAATTTCGATAGTCTCAGCCTCAGAGCAGAAACGTCACAGGGAGAGGTCTGAAAGCAACGCGCCGATTGGCGGCGCGCTGTCGGAGGACCTTCATGGACCGTATCGCGGCCTTCAGTGCAGTTCGCTTGGATAGCTATTCAAACAGTCACGAACCCCGACGCAAGGTCGCACCGCCAGGCACGCAGGGGCATCCTGGCTTCCTCGATAGACTTCGCTTTCACGGTCGTTTGCTGGCCTTGGCGGTGGGGATCGTTGCCGGAAGTGTCGCTTCACCTGCGCTCGCCGCGCGGGAGCCGAGCGCCAAGCTCGTCCGCTGCGGCGAGCAAAGCTGCCTGCGGGTTTCTGGGCATCGCGACAATCCGGCTTCGATCGTGCGGATCAACGGCTATGCCGTGCCCGCCGAAGGTGACAGCAAATGGACGGTCCATCTGCCAGTCGATGTGGTGCGCGAATGGTCGGCCCCAAATGCCCGCACGATCGATGTCTCGATTGGCAACCCCGAAATGGCGCAAGAGACTATCGCCAGCGTCGACCTGCCGATCGGCCTACTGGCGGACGGGACCGTTCTCGCCTCGCTGGTGATCAACGTGCACTAGTCTTCGAAAATCGGTAATATACTTTGCACCTTCAGTAATAAGGCTATTAATATACTTCATATAAGTAGTAATATTAAATACTCCGCCAAGACATATTGGCCTTTTCAAGTCTTGTCAGACCCTGTTCCCGGGCCTATGGCACCTGCAGACCGCCGAAGTGCGGTGAATATTTGTGCAGGAGACGATAATGAAGAAAGGCCTTCTGGTGTTGGGCGCGTGCGCCTTGGCGACTTCGATGTCCGCCGCCGCCACCGACAATCCGTTCGCCAGGGATGAAGCAGTCCTTCGCCTCGACGGTCTCGACCTCTCGACCGCCCAAGGGCAGCAGCGTCTTGCCATTCGCATGGACCAGGCCGCACGCACCGTGTGCGGTGATCGCTTGGCCAGCGTGCATCTCAACATGGACGCGCGCGCGCGCGAATGCCGTACGGCAGTGCTTGCGGACATTCGGACCGAGATCGAAGCCCGGACAGCGGTCGCCGCTCGCGCGGGCCAGACACAGCTCGCTTCGGCCCGCTAAGTCTTACCGCCACCTGCACCTCGTTGCACTCTTTGCGCGAGAAGGCAGGTGGCCGACAGCCGCCCACGATCTTGCGTTTGCCAAGGCAAGTGGCGCTCCATATGATGGGCCTATGGATATTGTCGCAACGGAAGACCTGACGACAAATCCATTCCTGGGCGTATCTTCCTTCACTGCCAATCGATGAGCTTGGAAGCGCAAGCGAGGGCGGCGCTCAAGCGTGGTGACCTGCCGGCCGCCGCAGTCGCTGCACAAGCGCTTGTCTTGGCGGCCCCAGATCAAGCCGCCGGTTTCTTCGTGCTAGGCATCGTGGCTGCAGAAGCGGGGCAGATCGCCAAGGCGGTCCCTCTCATCGAGGCCGCCTTGGAGCGCGGGCCGCAGGCGGAGCATCTGGCGCAACTGGCCAAGCTGCTCATCTTGCTCCGCCGCGATGGCGAAGCCGCGGATGCAACGGATAAGGCTATAGCGCTGGCGCCGGACGACCCCCTGACGCTCGACACCCTTGGATGCGTGTTGGCCCGACTGGGACGCCATGAGGAATCGATCGCACCGTTCACTGCCGCCGTCGCAGGCGAACCGGGCAATCTGGAGTATCGTTACAATCTGGCGGCAGCCAACGGCTTCACCGGCCGAGTGGACGAAGCCCGCACGCATTACGAAACGA
Source organism: Croceibacterium selenioxidans (assembly GCF_018599195.1). Lineage (GTDB taxonomy): Bacteria > Pseudomonadota > Alphaproteobacteria > Sphingomonadales > Sphingomonadaceae > Croceibacterium_A > Croceibacterium_A selenioxidans. The sequence continues at coordinate 1,519,330 of NZ_JAHFVK010000001.1, forward strand.
TTCTGGCGAAGGACCCGGGCAATGCCCGCGCACATTATGCGCTCGCCATTCTCTCCCGCCAGACATCCCTGGCCAATCACGTTCCCCGACTGCAAGCCGCGGTGGCTGCGGCTGACAAGCCAGAAGATGCGTTGCGCCTTCGCTATGCCCTGGCGAAGGAACTGGAGGATCTCGGGGATCCCGCCGCTTTCGACCAACTCTGGACTGCCAATGTCGCGCACAAGCGCACGATCGGCTACAGCTTCGCGCTGGACGCCGCGATATTCGACGCGATCGAAACGCTGTTCGCGGACGACAGGAACGCTCTTGCCGCCGTCCCGGGCAACCCGGACCCGGCGCCGATCTTCGTGGTCGGCATGCCGCGGACCGGCACAACATTGGTCGACCGTATCCTCTCGTCGCACCGCGATGTCGGTTCGGCGGGGGAGCTCCAAGCCATGCCCTTGGCCGTCAAACAGCTCGCCGGCACGCAGTCGCGCGCGGTGATCGATCCCGCCACGATCGCGGCGAGCGGACCCCTTGATCCGGCGGCAATTGGCGATGCCTATCTCGCGCGTGCCGTCCATCATCGGCCCGCGGGGACCTCGCGCTTTACCGACAAGCTACCAGCGAACTTCCTCTATATCGGCCACATTGCGCGCGCCTTGCCCAATGCCCGTATCGTCTGCCTGCGCCGCAATCCGATGGATACGGTGTGGAGCAACTACAAGAACCTCTTCGCCAGCCAGTCCGCCTATTACGCCTATTCCTACGACCTGATGGATACGGCTTGCTATTACGCGCGCTTCGACGGGCTGATGCAGTTATGGGAGCGTCTGTTTCCTGGACGGGTACTGCAGTTGTCGTACGAAGCTCTGGTCACGGATCAGCAGCGCCAAACTCGGGAGCTGCTCGAACATTGCGGCCTCAATTGGGATGAAGCTTGCCTGTCATTTCACGAAAATGCCGCCGCTGTGGCGACGCCCAGCGCGGCCCAAGTTCGGCGACCGCTTAACGCCGATGCAATAGGAAAATGGCGCACTCATGAGGCGGCCTTGCGCCCGGTTGCGGATTGGCTCGAGGCCCAGGGATTTACCATAGACTAGCGGCTCGGGACGAGGGGAGCAGGGCGGCCACCGGTACCGGCAAGCGCCCCACTCCCTCTGCAGATCAGAACTTGTAGCGACCCTCTAGGCCAAACGTACGCGGACTGATCACCGTCTGTCGGTAGAAGCGCACGGCGACGCCGTCATTGACGCCAATCCGCGAACGATCGTTGTCGACGGTCGAGATCGCATATTTGTCGAAGATGTTATTCACGAACAGCGAGAAGCTGTAGACGTCGGTGTCATAGGTCAATGTCGCGCGGTTCAGGACATAGCCGGGAAGCTTGTCGCCATAGGCCCGGTCCCAGCCCAGCCGCGTCACGACGCTTCCACGATAGGTTGCGGTCCAGTTGGCGCTGACATCCCCGTCCCACATCGGCGTCGTGTAGGTAACGCCAAGACTTCCTGAATTCTTCGCGGAACCCGGCAGGCGGTCGCCGGCCAAGGCATCAAGTTGGACGAAACGGTTCGAGTAGTCGCCCGGTGTCTCACGAATGGTGAGAATTCCTGGGACGTCTTCGGTCAAATAGGCATCCGTGTACGAATAGGTGCCCTGGATCGCCACCTCAGGAATCGGAGCGAACTCGAACGAAGTCTCGAAGCCCTTCGATCTGGCCGCGCCGCCATTCACCGTGATCCCGGCTGCGCCATTGACGGTGGCGGAGGCAACCTGAATCCCTTCCCAATTGATTCTAAAGACGTTGAAGTTGAAGCTCAGCATGTCGTCGAATAGCTGCGTGCGCACGCCGAGCTCGATGTTCTTGGTCGAGTCGGGGCCGAACTGGAGTTCATCCGGCAGGGCGCAGATGTTCTGCCCGGGGGGCAGCGGGTTCTGGCAAGGTGCGACTGTGTTCGGGCCGCCGATGCGATAGCCCTTGCTGTAGGTCGCATAGACCATGACATCGCGGCTGAAGTTGTAGGACGTGTTGAACTTCCACACCCAGCCGTCTTGCGTATCTTTGCCCCCGTTTACGGGCAGGTCGTAGGGACTGAGCGGCTGGCCAAGCAACGGCAGCGTGGCAGCGCCCGCGATCTCCGAACTATACTTGAAGTAGCGCGCACCCGCCGTAAACTGCCACTCAGGGGTAATCTGATAGGAACCCTCGCCGAAGATGGCCTTCTCGGTCACTTTCGAGGTCGTGTAGGAGACGTATTCCAGCTCCTCGGGGTTGGGGGTGGTCCCGAACTCGACCCACGGATGATTGGGGACATGCTCGGCGTAGTCGCGCTGCAGCTTCTGCTCGTTGTAGAAACCACCGAGCACCCACCGGAACGGGCCGCCGTGACGAGACACGAGCCGGACTTCCTGGTTGACCTGCTCGCGTTCCGCCACGCTTTCGTTCCAGCCGGAGAAGGCCGGGAACAGCTCGTAATCATAGTCGAGGTCGAGCAGCAGGTCGGTGACGTCGCCCCGCGCCTGGGTGCGGACATTGGTGTACGCCGTGGTCGAGACGAGGTCGACGATGTCGGCGATGTTTGCGTTGATTTCCATCGACGCGAGGTGCGCGCGGCGAGAGACCGGCTCGATGTAGCGGGCTCCGTATTCGTACTTGCCGGCGCCGAGAACACCGGCGCTGTTGGATTGAGTGCCGTCGGTATTGGTTTTCTGGAACGCGTAAGTGAAGATGGCTTTGAGGTCTTCCGTGGTCTGAATCAGCAACTGGTTACGCGTGGTGAAGGTCCGCTCGAAGTTGAGGTCCTCCTGCCTGTAAAGGTTTGCGGCATATCCGGCGTCGGAGATGCTGTCGGGTCCGTCGGGCTGCGGCAAGGACACTCCCGGGTTCTGCAGCAGGAGTGTGTAATCGATGAAGCCCGGATCAAAGTAATAGCCGGTGGCCGAACGAAAGGCGATGTGATCGGTGACGATCGGGAGGTTGATGACACCATCGACCTGGTATCCCAGACTGTCGGAGTGATCCTTGGCATGGACGCGGGCGTGAGCTTCCCCCTCGATGTTGGTTACATCTGGACGCTGCGGGATATAGCGGATCGCGCCGGCAAGAGTGCCTAGGCCGTAAAGCGTGCCCTGCGGTCCAAGGAGCGTTTCGACACGCTCGAGGTCGAGCAGCTTGAAGTCGAAATAGAGCGGTACCTCGCCGAGATAGACGCCCAGGGCAGTGTCGGAATCGGAGCCGAAAGAGTCGGTGTCCGACGCGCGCAAGCCGCGCAGGACGATCGTACCGGTCGAACGCGGGCCGGTATCGGCTATGGTCATGCCCGGAGTGAAAGCCGCCAGATCGCGCACGTCGTCGATCCGCTGTTGGTTGATGGCCTCAGCACTCATCGCCGAGATATTGATCGGAGTGTCCATGATCGTGGTGGCGCGTCGCGTGCCGGTGACGATGATCGCGTCGCCATAATCGGCGGCGCTGACGGCGGGCAACTCCGTGCTCGGTTCCGCACTGTTGGCATCCTGGGCCGACGCCTGCGTAGCCAACGCCGCGCCGGTGAACATGGTCGCTGAGAGAAGTCCCCGCCTTAGTTTCGCGCAATATGTCATGTGTAACCCCCATCTTCTTTTTGGGCAGAGCTTCCCCGTGCCCTGGCTCGCGCCAGAACCGGTTTGGCCTTTGATTTGAGGATCTTGCGCTGCCGCCGTGGCCGTTTTTCGGTCTATCGACTGGCCCGCTTGCTGCTCGACTTATTCGTTTCGTCGAGGCTTGCGATCCCGAGTTCCTCCGGGTGTCCGATCAATCAGCTTGGCGCAGGCGCCGGGCTGCCGCACCTCGCCTGGATGCCGTCGAAATAAGCGATGCTGGCGGGCGGCTGGTCCATTAGAATCTCCATATCAAGCCGGCTAACCGGCCTAATGTTGCAGATCCTCTCCCCGAGCCTTGATGCCGCTCTTCAGGCGACATAGGCACGGTATAGATATTACCTAATGCGTCAAGCGTATTAATTATGAGCGGATATTTCTGAGCTACAGGACGATAAGTTACTGAACTTGGGATGTTTTTCCAAAACCCTGTATCACCTGAAATCGTCCGATTTTTCCCGGATCGGGTCGGTCAGGGTGACGCTCCCGCAACAGCTTCAGCGCACCCTTCCCGTCGATTCGTATCCGGGCGAACCCAGCCCGCCTAATCCCCGCTCTTTGCACTCCCGGTCCACCATGACAGGGTCTGCTGATCATGCGCCGTGGTCCAAATACCTGAGGGTGTATAACGCAGCGCGCCACTGCCGGCAGGCTTGCCGGCGCGGGCGAGAATTTCCATCGATTGCGGATCGATCACCGCAAAGGTCTGATCCTCGGTCGTGCGCAGCCAAACTGCTCCACCCCCAACATCGATGTCGCCGTACATCAAGGTTTTCCCGACCTTGGTGCGACCCGACACTTCGAGCTTGCCGGGATCGATCTTCGCAACGGTGCCATCGCCTTGCTCCTGCACCCACACCGCCCCTTCACCCGCGGCGAGAAAGCCGGGCTGTGCGCCGAGCGCGACCCTGCCCGCCACCGCATTTGTCATCGGATCGACTTTCTGGAGCGATCGCGCATCGCTGCTGACGGCCCAAAGCGCATCGAGCCCGAAGGCGAGAAAGAAGGTACCAGGATCGACGGTGACCGAAGCGATCACCGTGTTGGTGTCCGGGTCCACCCGGGCGATCTTGCCCGATCCGTCGCTGGGCACCCAGATCGAACCAGCGCCGACGACGACGTTGGTCTCGCCCTTGGGATTGGCGATCCCGGTTGGGATGATCGCTTGCACGGCGGCCGTCTTCACGTCGATCCGGTAGAGATTGCCGTCCTTGCAATTGGCCACCCACAGCGAGCCGAATGCCACCGACATGGCGCCGCAGGGCCTCGGCACAGCGGTGGACGCCACTTTGCCTTCGATCGACCACTGTTCGACACGGCCGTCATTGGTGGTCCACACCGTGGCTCCGTCGATCGCCAGGAAGTCGGCGAAGCCCGGCACATTGAATTCCTGTTCGGTCAGCTCCGAGGCGTGACCAGGGGCCGAAAGGCCGAGTGCGGCCGAAGCCAGTGCCAGACCAACTGATTTCTTCATGCGCATGCTCCTGTCCTGGGCCCTTCGCGGCTCAGCTGTAACGATAAGGATTGGTATCGATTGTCGTCGTGCCTCGCGTCTGGTTGCAGAGGAAAACCGTGCCGGTGAAATAGATGCCGGGCTCGGTGATCATCTTGGCGTACTCGAACGCCTCCCGCAGCTGCTGCACCGTCATCTCGACCGGCGCCTCGTCCGGCTGCCAGGTCATGCCATAGGCATAGTCTTCGCCGGCGTTGCTGATCTCCACATGGCAGCCCATCACATGCGTCACCGGGTGGGTGTCGCAGAAATCGATTAGGCGCTTCATGCTGTCGAACCAGGGTTCCCAGAAGCTTATGTAGCAGCGGCCCCGGTAGAACATGTCGCCGGTGTAGAGGATCTGGGTGTAGCTGTCGTAGTAGGCGAATTCCGACACAACGTGGCCGGGCGAACCCCAGATCAAGATCTCGCGCCCACCGAGATCGAGCGTCACCCGTTCTTCCGGAAAATTGGTCATTCCCCAAAAGCCGACCATCTCGTCATGGGTCAGGCCCATGTAGCGGGTATCTGGGCGGTCGGCGAACTGGTTAACCGCCGCGTAGTGATCCGCATGCAGGTGACTGAAGGCGACCAGCAATTCGAGGCTGGCGGGATCGCGGCCATTGCGGCTGCACCATTCGTCGATGCACTGATCCACGACCGCGCGCAGGTCCCAATCGCTGCGAAGCTGCACGAAGCCCTCATCGAGCAACAACACCCGGTCGTTGCCGAAATAGAGCGGGGCGAAGGGCGCCTCGTAGCTGTAGGCCTTGTTCTGCCGCAGTATCGCCGTGTGGGGGTTGTACCAATGGACCTGCACCGGCGGATCGATGTTGTCCATGCAGGAGGGCGAGCCGCAAATCCACTTCTTGGGGAAGCTCCCCACGGCGGGGAGGTTGCTCTTGAAGTCGATCGGCATCCCGCCGGTCGCGGCCGATGCAGCGCTGGCAAACGAAGCAAGGCCCGCGCCGGACAGGGGCACGGCCACTGCGGCGTTATAGGCGAGGAATGTGCGGCGATCCATGGAGGCTCTCTTCGGGTCCAGAGGGGCGTCAGAAGGGGCGCGGGGCATTGATGTTCGGCACGCCCTCGGGCCAGACCTGTGTCCGCGCATCGGGGCTGACCCCATTGAACAGCGCGAAGTCCGGCCGAATGAGCATCATGTCCTTGCCCTGCACTTCGCGGCCATATTGGAGGGCCTCGTTGATCAGGCTCGGCTCCATCTCGAGCACACGTTCGTAGGGCTTATAGGTCGCGAACCGGGCGTAGTACTTCCCGGGCACGAACATCATCTCGATGTGACCGCCGAGGATCCATTTGACCGGCTTGGTTGCGGCGAAAGCCTTGAGCCGCTCGAGCGAGGCGACGAAATCGCCGTCGTGGCTGATGTTGATCTTGCCGGGGAACAGCAGATCGCCGGTGAACAGGAAGTCACAATAGGGATCGTAGAAGCTCACCCCGTCCCTGTGTGTGCCCGGTGTGGGGAGCACCTCGATCGCGCGGTCACCGAGATCGATCCGGCCGAGGCCCGCGGGCCAGTTGGCAGCAAGGCCGTAAAAACCCTTCATCGCCCCGAGCGGCCTGGGGACGATCGTGGTGTCCGGACGTCCGGCAAACTGCACCAGCCCCTGGTTTTGTGCGACGTCCTCGCCTGACGTCAGCGCCACCGTAAGCGGAACCGCATTGCGCCCGCGCGCTTGTCCCCAACGCGTGATGATCGCGTCCACTGTCTTGCGCAGCGGATAAAGCTCGGCGTCCGCGGTCGCGCCGCTATCGATCAGCAGCGCGCCCTCATTGCCGAACAGCAAATAGGTGAACGGCGCCTCCCAATGCACGCAGACGTTCTGCCGCAGCACGAAGGTGTCCTCGTTATATTGCACCACCTGCACCCGCGGATCGCGATTTTTCGCTGCGACATTCGACCCGTAAGTCCAGCGGAACGCCAAGTTGCCTGGTGCCGGTCCGTCGCTGGCATAGTCGTGGATAACCGCTTCCTTGCGGTGCAGCGGAACGGCGCTGTCGGTGTTGCGCGCCCCGGCCGGATTGTACCCGAGCGTGGGGTTTCCGTTGGGGTATGAGCGCGCCGTCGCAGACTGCGGATTGCCTGAGAGGACCGGGTTGTAGGTCGGGCTTTGAGGCATCGAGTTCTTTCGAAAACGGCCGCAGGCGCGGCCCTTGAACGATAGCCTTCGATGCACGCCCTCCCAGACGCCGCGGCTTGCCGTTCGCACTCAATCCGGCCCGCGAGACGATCATCATATGGATATTACATTTTATATCAACAGTAATAATTAGCGGATGGACAACGCCTCGCTTTGCGGCAATGCTGCATGTGCGAAAGGAGTCGAATCATGCTCAACGGGATCCGCAGCGCCGGAAGAATTGCACTGATAGCTTGCGCCCTGCTGGTGGCGTCGTGCTCGCCTGCGGCGGATGCGCCCGCGGAGCCGAAGACGGAGTTCAACATCGGCTGGTCGATCTATGCCGGCTGGATGCCCTGGCCGTTTGCTCAGCAGGCAGGCATCGTCAAGAAATGGGCCGACAAATACGGCGTCCAGATCAAGTTCGTGCAGGTGAACGACTACGTTGAATCGGTGAACCAGTACACAGCCGGCAAGCTGGACGGCGTGACTGTCGCCAACATGGATGCCCTGACCATTCCCGCCGCCGGCGGCAAGGATACCAGCGCGATCATCGTTGGCGACTATTCGAACGGCAACGACGGCATCCTGCTAAAAGGCGCCGACAACCTCAGCGCTATCAAGGGCCGTCAGGTCTACCTCGTTGAGCTATCCGTCTCCCATTACCTGCTCGCTCGCGGGCTTGAATCCGCCGGGATGGCGCTCACCGACGTCAAGACGGTGAACACTTCCGACGCGGACATTGTAGGCGCTTTCGCGGCTCCGGAAGTGACAGCGGCAGTCGCATGGAATCCGCAGCTTTCGACCATGAGGGCCACACCCGGTACGAAGCAGGTATTCAGCTCCGCCGACATCCCGGGCGAGATCCTCGACCTGCTGGTGGTCGATACCGCTACGCTGAAGGCCAACCCCAACCTGGGCAAGGCCCTGGCCGGAATCTGGTACGAGACGATGGCGTTGATGCACCGTCAGGATGCCGAAGGCAAAGCAGCACGCGCGGCGATGGCGAAGCTGGCAGGCACGACGCCTGAAGAGTTCGAGAGCCAACTGGCCACCACCTTCCTCTACGCCGATCCAAAGGCTGCGTTGGAGGCCATTTCATCTCCCGCTCTCCTCACCACGATGACCCGGGTGCGCGACTTCAGCTTCTCCAAGGGCTTGTTCGGTCAGGGAGCGAAGTCCGCCGACGCCGTCGGCATGTCTTTCCCGGGCAACAAGACGCTGGGCGACACGCAGAACATCACTCTGCGCTTCGACCCGACCTTCATGCAAATGGCTGCCGATGGTAAGCTCTGAACGCACGGTCTTCAGCAGAAGCGGGGTCTTATGCGCTGGGTGAACCGTCGGATCGGACGAGGGAACAGCATCCTTCTGGGCGCACTTCCGATCGCGCTCCTGGTGCTGCTCTATCTCGTGGCAGCGGCCAGCCGCCACGCGGACAATCCCAACGACAAGATCCTGCCGATGCCGGGGGCGATGGCCGAAGCGATGTCGGCGCTGCTGTTCCAGCCCGACCAGCTTTCCGGCAAGTTGCTGTTCTGGGCGGACACTTTCGCCAGTCTTCAGCGGCTCGGCATTGGCCTCGGTATATCGACACTTTCGGCGCTTCTGGTGGGACTCGTGCTTGGCGTACTTCCGCCGGTACGAGCCACCTTCAGTCCGCTGGTGACGGGGATCGCAGTCATACCGCCGATCGCGCTGCTGCCGATCTTGTTCATCGCCTTCGGTCTCGGCGAGACGGCGAAAGTGGCGCTCATCGTCATCGGTATCGCGCCCTTCATGATCCGGGATCTTGCGGGGCATGTCGCCGCGTTGCCGAAGGAGCAGATCATCAAAGCGCAAACACTGGGAGCGAGCAGTTGGCAACTCATGCTGCGCGTGGCGCTGCCGCAGGCAATGCCGCGCCTGATCCAGGCGGTGCGTCTGTCGCTCGGCCCGGCCTGGGTATTCCTGATCTCGGCAGAGGCGATCGCGTCCGACATCGGCCTTGGTTATCGAATCTTCCTCGTCCGCCGCTATCTCTCGATGGACATCATCCTGCCCTATGTGGCGTGGATCGCGCTGCTAGCCGTGGCGATCGATTTCCTGCTCGTGTGGTCGAGCCGGCGGCTGTTTCGCTGGGCACACGGAGCCAGCCATTGAGCGCCCTGCTAAGCCTCCGCAACGTCTGGGTCGAGTATGGCGATAAGGTCGTCCTCGAACGCGTGAACCTCGATATCGAGGCCGGCTCCTTCGTCTCGATCGTCGGACCATCGGGCGCGGGAAAAAGCAGCCTGTTGCGCGTCGTACTGGGGCAGGAGGCACCGTCGCGGGGTTCGATCCTGCTCGACGACACGCCGCTGGCGCCAGAATGCGGCCCGGATCGCGGCGTGGTATTCCAACGCTATTCGGTGTTTCCGCATCTGTCGGTCCTGCGCAACACGCTCTTCGGCCTGGAATGTGCGCAGGCCCCGTTGACGGCCCGGCTATTTGGCGGACGGCGTCGCACCGCCCTGGCCGAAGCGGAAGAAATGCTCATCGCGGTCGGCCTGGGCGACAACCTACACCTTTATCCGGCGGAGATGTCGGGCGGCATGCAGCAAAGGCTGGCGATCGCGCAGGCCTTGATAAAACGTCCGCGGATCCTGCTGCTCGATGAGCCCTTCGGCGCCCTCGATCCGGGCATCAAAGCTGACATGCACGCGCTGATTACTCGGCTGTGGAGCGACTATTCCCTGACCGTGATCATGGTCACGCACGACATCAAGGAAGCGTTCACGCTCGGGACCCGGGTGCTGGCCTTGGACAAGCGCCGTCACGACCCCCACGCCCCCAATCGGTTCGGCGCGACGGTGGTCTATGATTTGCCGCTCAACAAGCGCCAAGCCGTCTCCGCTCCCGCGGAAAGCGGTATTACGATTGACAGTTTTAATAATATTTGAGAGTACAATAGGATGACCCCCGATCCCACCAGTCTCGCCCGGCTCAGCATGAGCCTTCCGGCAGAACTCTTCCGCCAATTGGATGTGATGGTTGAGGAACGCGGCCTTCCGTCGCGCTCCCAGCTGATCGCCGAACTGATCCGCCACGCACTGGCCGAACACGAGGCGCTGACGCGACCCGAGGACATGCTCGCTGGTACTATCACGCTGGTATATCGCGGCAATCGCGGGCGAGTGCGTCAGCAGCTTGCCGAAACCCAGGTCGAATACCTGAAGGAAGTGATCTCCTCCCAACACGTATTCCTGGAGGACGACCAGTCGCTCGAGGTGCTCTTGGTTCAGGGGCCGGCCATTCGCCTCAAGGAGCTGTGCGATGCCTTACGCAGCATCCGCGGCGTGCATCAGTTACAGCTCGTCACCACCACCGCCCTGCTCCCGCCGCTCCACGAATTGGGCGGCGAAGGCCCCGCAGAAAAGGAAACCATCGCATGATGGGCGCCCTTGCCGATCCCATGGCGGCACGTGACCATGCTCGCGCCATGGCTGGCACCGTCGTGGAAGCGATGCCGCAAGTACCGCCCGTCGCCGTAGACCTTCCGACTGACGTTCCTGCCGAAGACCTGCTGTGGGAGGAAACAATCGCCGCGGGCGGCTATGCGACCCGCAGGCTGGCCCGCGGTTCGCGCCTGCGCCTGATAGATCTCGAAGGCGACGCCTGTGCGTCGGTGCTGATCTACAACGCCGAGATGCCGAGCGAGCGGCTCAACGTCGCCGACACGGTAAAGGTGCAATGGAACGCCTACCTCGGCGCCGGTAAGCTGCTGCTATCGGATATGGGGCGCGTGCTGATGAGCATCCTCGCGGACGAGGCGGGAACTCATGACGCCTTTTGCGGCACCTCCAACGCCGCCACCAATCAGGCGAAATACGGCGAAGGCCGCAACAGTGGCGCCTTTCCCAATGGGCGCGATCGGCTCGTGCTGGGCTCGGCCAAGCATGGACTGCAGCGGCGGGACGTCCACCCTTGCGTAAACCTGTTCAAAGGCACGCGAATTGAGGCGGACGGCACCATCACACCGCTTATCGGCCCCTATGAGGCTGGACGGAGCATGGTCCTGCGAGCCGAAATGGATGTGATCGTCGTGATCGCCAACTGCCCGCACGTGCTCGATCCGCGCGCGCAATGGACCGTAACGCCACTGCGGGTTTCGGCCTGGCGCGGCGCGGTTACCCCTGAGACCGACGCCATTCGCTCGGCCACGCCGGAGGGTTTGCGGGCGTTCCTGAATGTCGAAGACTATTTCCGTCGCTAGAAAGGACGCCAAGGCCAAAATGACCACCGATCCGGGCCTCTCGGGCCTTGCCGGCACTGTCGTCCATGACGAGATCGTCCCGGCAAGAGCGCCCTGGCTGCACCATGTGGCCGCTGGCCAGACGCTGCGCATCGTCGACCTCGAGGGCAACCAGGCGGTCGACTTCCTGCTCTATGCCGCCGCCGACGATGCCGAGCGCTACAGCGCGCAAGATACCGTCGCGGCGCAGGGGAATCTGTTCCTGCGTACCGGAGCGGTGCTGCGCTCTAACGAAGGTCGCGCGATGATGACGATCGTCGGCACCTCGGTCGAATATCACGACACGATCGGCGGGGCTTGTTCGTGCGAGTCCAATACGCTGCGCTATGGCCATCACACCAAATCGCAGCACGCCTGCGTCGAGAATTTTCTCGAAGCCAACCTGATCGAGGGCCGCGGCAAGCGCGACATGGTTTCGAACATCAACTTCTTCATGAACGTGCCAGTGGAAGAGGACGGTGCGCTGGGCATCGTCGATGGCATTTCCGCACCCGGCCTGACGGTCGATCTACGGGCAGACATGGACGTCATCGTCGTCGTGTCGAACTGCCCGCAGATCAACAACCCGTGCAATGCCTTCAATCCCACACCCGTTCGGATGATCGTCACCGCATGAACTTCGACACAGTCCTGGTTGCAAACCGGGGGGCGATCGCCACCCGGATCATCCGCACCTTGCGCCGCATGGGCTTGCGCTCGGTCGCGGTCTATTCCGAGGCGGACGCCGGCTCGCTCCACGTCTCGCAGGCGGATGTGGCGGTGTGCATCGGCCCCGCTCCGGCAGCGGAAAGCTATCTCGATATCTCCGCGATCCTGCAGGCCGCGAAGGATACCGGCGCGGGCGCGATCCATCCGGGTTACGGTTTCCTGGCAGAGAACACCGAGTTCGCCGACGCCTGCGCGGCCGCCGGGATCGTGTTCATCGGCCCGACGCCGGAGAACATCCGCACATTCGGATTGAAACATAGCGCTCGGGCGCTGGCGGCCGAGCATGGCGTGCCGCTGGCACCCGGGACGGGCCTGCTGACGGACGAGGATGAAGCCGCCCAGGCGGCGCGGGAGATCGGCTTTCCGGTGATCCTCAAGGCGACCGCCGGCGGCGGCGGCATCGGCATGCGCATCTGCGAGGATGAAGCTTCCGTGCGACAGGGCTTCGCGGGCGTCGCACGTCTGGGCGAAGGAAATTTCGGCGATGCCGGTGTGTTCCTCGAACGCTACATCGGCCGTGCGCGTCACATCGAGGTCCAGATATTCGGTGACGGCGAAGGCCGGGTCATGCCGCTGGGCGAACGAGACTGTTCACTGCAGCGCCGGAACCAGAAGGTGGTGGAGGAAGCCCCCGCCCCACTCCTATCCCAAGCCAAGCGTGCCGAACTCACCACCGCCGCAGTCCGGCTTGGCAAAGCGGCAAATTATCGCTCCGCCGGAACTGTCGAATTTCTGTACGATGCGGATCGGCAGGAATTCTTCTTCCTCGAAATGAATACCCGTCTCCAGGTCGAGCACGGTGTCACCGAAGAGGTGATGGGGATCGACCTGGTCGAATGGATGATCCGCGGGGCCGCGGGTGATTTTTCCTTCCTCGATGCCGAACCGCCAGTGCCGCAAGGCCATTCGCTGCAAGTGCGCCTCTATGCCGAAGATCCCGCGCTCGACTATCGCCCCACCAGCGGCACGCTGACAGCCGTAAGCTTTCCGCCGGACATTCGCGCCGAAACCTGGTGCATGGCCGGCAGCGAGGTCAGCGCCTGGTACGATCCGATGCTCGCCAAACTGATCGTTCACGCCGCGACGCGTGAGGCGGCCATCGCGGCGATGCAGGACGCGCTCGATGAAAGCCGCATAGACGGCATCGAAACGAATTTGCGCTGGCTGCGCGATGTCGTGAGGAACGGGAGGTTCGCCAGTGGGGAAGTCTCGACCAAACTGCTCGAGACCGTCACCTACAATCCGCGCAGCTTCCGCGTGGTCAGCGGCGGTACCGCGACCACAGTGCAAGATTGGCCCGGCCGGCAGGGCCTATGGGCGATTGGTGTCCCCCCGTCGGGCCCGATGGATGACCGCTCTTTCCGCATCGGGAACCGAGTGCTCGGGAATCCTGAGGGCACGGCCGGGCTGGAGGTCACCGCCAGTGGCCCGACCCTGATCTTCAATGCACCCGCGCGCGTGTGCGTCATCGGTGCTGATTTCGGCGCCATGCTGGACGACAAGCCCGTCGAACGCGGCACTGCCTTGGACATTGCGGCCGGCCAGACACTTGCCCTGGGCAGGGCTTCAGGCGGCGGTATGCGCGGCTATATCCTGTTCGCCGGCGGGCTCGATATCGCACCCTACCTCGATAGCCGCAGCACCTTTGCACTCGGTCAGTTCGGCGGACATGCAGCAAGGCGACTGCTGGCCGGCGACACGGTTCATCTCGGGACGGCGGAAGTTGCGACGCCGGCTTTGCCCAGCCCTGCACCGAACTTCGGCGAAACCTGGACGCTGCGCGTTCTCTACGGTCCGCACGGCGCACCGGACTTCTTCACCGACGACGACATTCGTGCCTTCCTCGCCGCCGAATGGCAGGTTCACTACAACAGCAACCGAACCGGTGTTCGCTTGGTCGGGCCCAAGCCGGAATGGGCCCGAAAGGATGGAGGCGAAGCGGGCCTGCACCCCTCCAATATTCACGACAATCCCTACGCCATCGGCGCCGTGGATTTCACCGGGGACATGCCGATCATCCTGGGCCCTGACGGCCCATCGCTTGGCGGGTTCGTCTGTCCGTTTACCGTGATCGCGGCTGATCGCTGGAAGATCGGGCAACTCTCCCCGGACGATCGCCTGCGGTTCGTTCCGGTCACCGCGGAAGACGCGGCCGCGGCGAACCAGGCTCCGCTTGAGCTTCTCGCAGCGGAAACGCCGGCGCGCGACATCGCAACCCTTTCGCCCATCCTCGCGCAAACTCCGGCACAGGGCTTGCGTCCGCGCACGGTCTACCGGCAGCAGGGCGACCGCAATATCCTGGTCGAATATGGGCCGATCGTGCTCGACATCGAACTTCGCATCCGCGTTCACGCGCTGATGACCGAGCTCGAGGAGCTGGCCTTGCCCGGCGTCATCGACATCGTGCCCGGCATCCGTTCGCTCCAGCTGCACTTCGATGGCGATGTGCTCGACCAGCGCGGCGCCCTCGCCGTCCTGATGACAGCTGAGGAATCGCTCGGCGATCTCGAGGATTTCTCGGCGCCCTCGCGCATCGTCCACCTTCCCCTAAGCTGGCGCGATCCGGCAACGATCGAGACAATTGAGAAGTACATGGGCGCCGTCCGTGACGACGCGCCGTGGTGTCCCGACAACATCGAGTTCATCCGCCGGGTTAATGGCCTGCCCGATGCCGACGCGGTCGAGAGCCTGATCTTCGACGCAAGCTATCTCGTGCTCGGATTGGGCGACGTCTATCTCGGAGCGCCGGTAGCGACACCGGTCGATCCAAGGCACCGGCTGGTCACTACCAAGTACAACCCCGCACGGACTTGGACCCCGCCCAATGTCGTCGGCATCGGCGGCGCCTATATGTGCATCTACGGAATGGAGGGTCCGGGCGGCTATCAGCTGTTCGGTCGGACTATTCAGGTGTGGAACACTCATCGGCAGACGGATGCCTTCGTCGACGGCAAGCCGTGGCTGTTACGGTTCTTCGACCAGATCCGCTTCTTCAAGGTCAGCGCAGAGGAGCTCGTCGAGTGGCGCCGAGACTTTCCCAATGGCCGGCGCTCGATCGAAGTTGAGGAGTCCGAATTCCGCCTTGCGGATTACCGGGCTTTCCTCGCGCAGAATGCTGGCTCGATCGCTGCTTTCGAGGCTCAACGCCAGGCGGCCTTCGACGAGGAGCGTGCCGAATGGCAGCGGTCCGGCGAATTCGATCGCGTTACCGACCTTGCGGATGGTGGCGCCACCGCGCGCGCCGAGACGGCTGCCATCGAAGTACCGGAAGGAGCGGACGTGATCGAGGCGCCGTTCGGGGGAAGCGTCTGGAAGCTAATGGTGGCTGCCGGCGATACGGTCGAAACGGGTGACATCATCGCGGTAATCGAATCGATGAAAATGGAATGCCCGCTCGAAAGCCCCGGAAGCGGCACGATTGCGGCGCTTTACATGCAGGAGCGGCAGTCACTGCAACCCGGCACGCCAATGCTGGCCCTGAGGCCGCATTGATGACCGCGCTGAACCGATACGGCGTGGCGGCCATCGCCAACGCTGTCAGTAGCGGGGCATCGAGCGCGGTCGAAGTGGCCGAGAATACCCTGGCCCGCCTCGCCGCCTATGACGCCGTCCAGCCGCAGATCTGGATTAGCCGGATTGAGCCCGAGGATTTCCTGGCTGCCGCCCGCGCGGTGGATGCACGCCTCGCGGCCGGCGAGACCCTTCCGCTTGCCGGGGTCCCCTATGCGGTGAAGGACAACATTGACGTCGCCGGGTTCGAGACGACCGCGGCCTGTCCCGCGTTCGCCTACCGGCCCGCAGGATCGGCCGGTGTCGTCGAACGGCTGGAAGCGGCTGGAGCGATCTGTGTCGGCAAGACCAATCTAGACCAGTTCGCGACCGGGCTTGTCGGCACGCGCAGCCCATATGGCATTCCGCGCAATGCCTACAATCTCGCCTATGTCAGCGGCGGTTCCAGCTCGGGGTCGTCGGTCGCTGTTGCGGCCGGACTGGTGCCTTTTGCCCTAGGCACCGACACCGCGGGTTCGGGCCGGGTACCTGCCGCCTTCAACCACCTGGTGGGATTCAAGCCCAGCAAGGGTCGCTGGAGCACGCGCGGGCTCGTCCCTGCGTGCCGCACGCTCGACTGCATTACGGTCTTCACCGATACGGTGGCGGATGCACGGTTGGTTGATAAGGTCGTGGCGGGCTTCGATCCGGCCGATCCTTACTCGAAACCCCTGGCTGACGCGCCGGTTCGGCCGGAGCGCATCGGCGTACCCTTCCCGGATCAGCGCGTGTGGTTCGGCGACAGCCAATCCGAATATCTCTACGACCGTGCGCTCGACCACTTGTCCGAGACGGCACAGGTCGTCGAGATTGACCTGGAGCCGCTGCTGGAGGCCGCTCAGCTTCTTTACGGCGGACCTTGGGTCGCAGAGCGTACCGCCGCGATCGCCGGGCTGCTGGCGAGCAACCCCGACGCGATCGACGAAACCGTCCGTAGCGTCATACAGCCGGGCAGTGACATTGGTGCGGTCGAGCTGTGGAACGGCATCTACCGGCTCGCCGAGCTGAAGCGCCACGCTGACGGCCTGTGGGACACGGTCGACCTTCTCGCCTTTCCGACCGCCGGCACGACATATCGCGTGGCGGAGCTGCTCGCGTCGCCTGTCGCTCTAAACAGCAATCTTGGTCGCTATACCAATTTCGTGAACCTGCTCGATATGGCGGCAGTGGCGGTGCCCGCCGGTGCCCGTTCGAACGGGACCGGTTTCGGCATCACCCTCATCGGCCCCGCCAACGGCGACCGCGGCCTGCTTGCAGTGGCAGAAACCTATCTCGCGACGGCTGACCTGCCGGCCGCACCCGCACTCGACTTGGAGGGAAGAATGGAAACGGTGAAGTTGGCCGTCGTTGGTGCCCATTTGAAGGATATGCCGCTGCATTGGCAGTTGACCTCGAGGGACGCGGCTTTCGTCGGCGCCTTCGAAACGGCGCCGACTTATCGCCTCTATGCGATGGCGGACAGCGTTCCGCCCAAGCCGGCCCTGGTCCACAGTTCCGAGGGCGCGTCGATCGCGGTCGAAGTCTATGAGCTTGACGTCGCGGCCTTCGGGAGCTTCGTCGTCGAGGTTCCGGCCCCGCTGGCCATCGGAACGGTGACCCTGGCCGACGGCACCAGCGTCAAAGGCTTCGTGGCCGAGCCCCGTGCCCTGACCGGCGCGGAGGATATTACTCATCTCGGTGGCTGGCGCGCCTATATCGAAAGGCTGAATGCCGACAACTGACGACGTGGTCGGATCGGAGCTACCGGTCCGACCTTGTTTGCGCCGAGGCGCCGCCCACGCATGGAGACAACGGGCGGCTTGTGTAAGGTTATGAGTCCAGCAAGCGCTTTCTAAACAGCGACTTGACGAGCCTGTCTTCGAGGATACGTCCCCCGATATACAGGGCTGCGAAGATCCCGGCGAAGACATAGGCGGGCATTGGCGAAGGGCCGTGATCCTCCTCTTCGCCCTTCTTTTTCTTGTCCTTGCCCTTGTCCTTCTTCGGCTTGTCGGGTGCCGGCGCGCCAAGGAATTTGTCGATCGGATTCAGCGGCCGCGCCGCAATCTTCTTCTCTTCTTCCTCCTCTTTCTTCTTCTCTTTCGCCAACTCTTCGGCTGTCGGCTTGTCCAGAATGCCGATGGCTACGGTAAGCTGAGCAAATCCCAGAAACAGCAGCGGCGCGAGAAAGCAGAGCAGCAAGGCCCGGCTGGTCAGATGATAGCGCAGGACAAGTCCGCTCACGCCTCTTTCAATCTGCAGGATGCCATCGGTGAAAATGGACATCTTGTCCTGGGCCGCCTGGTCCTTCTTGCGGAACGTCAGCGTGTCGCCAGTCCGTTTGTGGCTGGTGCCGGGTTCACGGAAGAGGGGATCGAGCCTGTCAAAGGCTTCGTCGCTCGATTGCCCGGGAGCGAGGGCCAGGCTGCCCTTTACGTGCCATATCCAGTCGGTGAAGCGCAGGTTCACGGGATCTCCTCTTGAGCGAAATTTTCGGTGAAGCCCGGGACAGCCAGGCTCAAGCCGGGGCCGCTAGCGGCGGCCCGGCATGGCCAAAACGAATGGGGAGAGTGATCGTACGAGAGGAGCCGTTCCATTATTCCGCCGGCACCGCCTCCTGCCTTCCAAACCGCTCCTTGAGCGTCTTCCAGCCCTCGGCGAAGGGATAGACCATCGTCTCGCGGATCGACATCCGGCGCCCGCCTTCCATCCCGAGCAGTTCCGCCTCGCCGTCGACGCAGGTGCCAAACATGCGGTCGATGATGATCCAGGTGCCGGAATAGTTGCTGCGGCTGGCTTCGAAGTCCTGTGAGTGGTGCACGCTGTGGTGCTCGGTGGTGTTGAACACGAAGCGCCACCAGCGCGGGGAGTTGAAGCGGACGTTGATGTGCTGGTAGGTTCCGACCGCCAGACCGAGGGTGCCGGCAAGCAGGGCGGCCCGCGGCAGGAAATCGAAGAACCCTCCGATACCGAGCCCGATCAGGAACAGTTCGATCGGATTGCCGACTGCGCCTTTGTTGATGTTCAATTGGGTGATGTAGTGATGCGGCGCATGCGTCAGCCACAGTGGATGCCAGTTATGCATCCCGCGATGCATCCAGTACTGCCCGAAATCGAAGATGAAAGAGATCAGGAAGGCCTGCAGCAGGAGTGGCAGGCCCATGAACCACGCGAATTTGTCCCAGTCGAAGGAACCCTGGACGGCTTCGACCATGGCGCCGTCCCCAATGTACTCGTCGACCACGCGGAGCAGCGTATAGCCCAGTCCGACATAGAACAGGTCGGTCGCCAATTCCTTCCAGGTCAGGCGCCAGCTATCGAAGCGTGGGTTGACCCACTCGAGTGCTAGCAGAAACGCCCGGAAGCCGATGCCGATCATGATAGCGGTCGACGCCTTGGCGATCGAATTGGGTGCGTAGTACCAGAACGCGAGCAGCGCGAAGAGCATGGTCGGCTGGAACCAGGTAAAGACGAACTGCTTCACCGGGCCACCCTCTACGCGGGGTATGTTTTCCCACCCCACGGTGACGGGCGCCTGAGTGCCTATCAGCCTTTTACCTACGCGAGTTCCATTCATGCCCAACACCCGCAATGTTCGCCCTCCGTGCTGTGATTTCGTCCAGCACGCAGAGGGACGAGAATGATATCTGCAACCAATTCAGCATCGTTAGAGAGCGCCCATCACGCCAGATGCCATTATGGTATAGATCTCATAGACGCCATCTATGACCTCGGGTATGACGGCTTGGAGCCTGCAAGCGAGCATGTGAATTGGCTCACGCTTTGCGCAGAGATGACCGAGACCAGTGGGACGCCGATCGGGGCGCATTTCATCGTTGAACCGGCAGGGCCCCTGTCAGTTCGGGGACTGAGCGCGCGATTGCCATTCGTGATCGAGGAGACCCCAAATCAAGCTGTCTCGGCGGCCGATGTGAGTGGTCCATTGTTCGCGCAAGCGCCCTTCGCAAACGAAGCCGAGGCTTTGGAGCACTCGGTTGGACGCCAGATTGTCAGGGTCGGTGTCGGCAAATACCCGGCGGCGCTGCTCGATCCCGAATAGATGATCCACGAGCGCGCCGAGGGCCTCGCGGGCGACACCCTGCCCCTGCCTCTCGCGGATCACCAGATGAGCGAGTTCAGTGATGCCGTCGCCGCGATCGATGGCGGCGAGCCGGCCGATGGCTGATCCTCCCTCCCCCTCAGTCACGGCCCAGCTTCGGCCTTTTTCCCAACCCGTGCTGGGAACGAGCCATTCGGCCAGCTCCTCCACGCTCAGAAAGGGCCCGCGACTCCACCAGCGCATGACGACCGGATCGGCAAAGCTGGGATAAAGAGCGGGCGCGTCCGCGCGAGTAAGTTTGCGCAGGACGAAGCGCGGCGTAATAATGGTCGGCGCCGACGCTTCACTCACTGCTTATCGTCTCCAGCTGGCCGACGCCAATGAGCTTCGCGCAGCCGACGATGTGCGAGAGCCAGGTCGGTTCGCGTTCGATCATTCGATAACTATCCGGCAATCCTCGAATGTCCGCAAAGGTTCGAATGCTGTCGGTCCGTTAATGAACGCTTGAATGAGAAAAGCAGACGGTCGAGTTTTGGGTGATCCCTGCGTGGTCGACTGTGACCGCGAAAGGTGGAAAGCGGACATTCGGCTCATTTCCGTTTTTGACCTCGTGCGGACGTCGGGGGAGCGGGCCGGAGCTAGCGGGCGGCGTCCTGCGGCGGAACCGCTCCGGACAGCTCCCTGCGCAGCGCCCTGGCCGAGGTGATCGCCTCACGAACGGTATTCCCTTCATGGCAGGCGTATTCGTAGATTGCGTAGCCGTCGTCGCGCGACCACTCGAACGCAGCAGTCCAGGGCGCGGTGAAGACGTCCGGATCCTCATATCTCACGCGGTAGGAAATCGTGTCCGGCCCGGTCCGGGCGATCCACTCGGTCACCTTGGCCGATGGACCCACCGGCAGCGTGGCAAGCGTGCGCCCCGGAATGGGTCCCGCGGCACGCCCTGACGCGTCCGTCGTGGCGCTGTCGCCGCTCTTCAGGTTGGTAGTCTCGATGACCAGCGCGTCGCCTTCCCAACGTCCGCGGCTGTCACCGTGCCACGCGCGCACAGGCGAGGGCCAGTGCCCATCACGTCCAAGCGGCACCACCCGCGCCCCGAAAGTCTCCAGCTGCAGCACAACGTAACCGGGCGATTGGAATACGCGGATCCCATTGTTGTAAGGCTGCGGCAGCATGACTGCGGGGAAGCCGCGGGTGATGCAGCGCTCGAAAGCATCCAGATCGCTGACCCAGTTGGTGGCCTCGGGGGCACGCCAAGTGGATCGGCCCCTAGCATACAATTCTTTGGCAGCCTCTGTGAGAGGCGGAAGCCGACCGTCGATGGGTTCGATCAGCAGCGAACTGCGGCGTCCCATTGCCGAGGAACGAAGCCACGCGGCCAAACCGGCCGTTCCTCCGCCACCCCATTCGACGGAGAAATTCGCGTCCGACTGCTCGGCGGCCTGCACCCGCGCGGAGAACTCCTCGTCGGTGAGCCGCTCGCGGGTGCCAAATTCCGTCGGCCGCTCAAGCCGGATTTGCGCATCGTTGATGTTCTGGAGCGGCCACGTGCCGCGCAAATCGGGGTCTCCCCACGGCGTGCGAGGAAGCGGCTGGCCGGAGGGCGCCTGTGGCCCGGCCTCGGCGGGCTGAGCGCGTACGGTGGCCGCCGCCAAGCAGGCTGACGCCACTAGGACTAGCCTGCACGTTTTCACCAGTCCCTCCATCTCGCCTCAGGGGCGGTACGCTCTAGACTAACACTGTTAGTCTGCACAATAGGGGAGGATGGATAGTCGCAATCTCGACCGGGAGACCATCGTCCGCGCGGCGCTGGGCCTCCTCGCCGAGCGCGGCCTTGCCACCGTCACACTGCGCAAGGTGGCGGTGGCCGTCGGCGCCCGAGCCCCATCCCTCTACTGGCACGGGGCGGACAAAGGGGCGCTGTTCGGCCTGATGTCGGAGGCTGTCCTCAAACAGAGCCTGGAGCAAGTGCCACCGTCCGACGACTGGCGGGATTGGCTGCGCGGTTTGGGCCCCAGCGTGTGGTAGACTCAGCGACGAACGCCGGATGTCCACCAACGGATGATGCAATCCGCGATGGATCACGCCGTACTGCGCGGCTTCACCGCGCATCGTCAGCGAGTTGGCTGGCAGAGGGCTCGATCCTGCGATAACTTTCGAGGCGCAGAAGTCGGTTCTCGCCCTTGGCCAGGTGCATGATGGTGCCGAATGATCCGGCGTTTGGCGACAAACCGCCCGAGCAGAGCTTCCTGCACTGCTTCGACGCGGTGATCCGAAGATGGGATCATGAGAAGCTGGACTAGGTTCGATCCATTCGGACGCTTGCGAACCTAGAGCGACACTCCAAAGACCGCCGACTGCCCTGAATGTCCGCAATGGGTCGTTTGCCGACGGTCTCCTTTCGACCCATTGCGGACGTTCGGCAATTGCGTAACATGCCACCGTGCCGATCGTAGAAGTTTTTGACCACGAGGACGCCCTAAAACCACTAATCGTGGCGGGGTTCGAGTTCCTGCCCCGCATCGGTGAATATCTCTCAATCGACACGCCGCCAGGTTACTTCAAATACTACAATGTCGTTGAAGTCTGGCACCGACAGGACACAGAGGGTGGCGTGTTCCGCGCTTGCATGCGCATTGAGGAGGTCGACTGACGACCGTCCGCTGTCTACCCATGGCAGCCATTCAGGGCGTCAAATCCTCCGAACCTTGGCTCAACCGTTTGCGGACAGACTGCTTTCGACCCATTGCAGACATTCATCGGGCGCGTCAAAACGGGCAATGGCCATCCCGAAGGAACGTTACGTCGTCACGATTGACTCGTCTGTGAGGACAAAGGACGATCTTTTCAGCCGCATCACTGACACGGCATACTTGGGATATAGCTCGTTCAATGGCTGGGATGCATTCAACGATATGCTTCTGGGCAGGCTGGAGACCAGCGACATTCTCATCGAGATATTGAACGAGGACCTGTCCGGCCTCACCGCACGGGACCGAGAGATATATCGAGAAATTCTAGCGGACGCCGTGCGGGAGTTTCCAGAGAGGTTGCGGCTGCTTTAACGTCGGAAAGGGCCGGGGCGAAGGAGTGTCCGCTTTCCACCCCTTGCGGCCATTCAGAGCTTTTGGCGAAGCAACGTAACTGACGGAGCAAAACCCAGGCGTTCGTACAATCTGCGGGCGGCTCGGTTGAAGTCGTGTACGGCGACCTGATGGTCGTGGACCCCGTTTGACGCAGCCCAGTTCAGGGCCGCTTCGAGCAGGGCACGACCGGCTCCAAGCCTTTGCGCAGAAGGGTGAACGGCAATCGAGTCGATTTCCGAGTACTGCCTTTCGACACGCGGATTGCCGGGAGGCAAACGCTTGAGGATGACATGCGCAAAGCCAACGGCCTCGTCATTCCTCACCGCGACCAGAACATGTTGCCGGGGATCTTCCAGGACGGCTTGAAGGAAGGTCTCGCCGCGTGGCTTATCCGATGGCACGCGAAAGAGATCTGGCCGGGCCTCCGCATGGAATTGGTCCAGGTACAGAAATAGCTGGTCGACCGCGTCGGCATCTTGCTGCTCAGCCGCGCGCACATACACGCCATCGCATACCGGCATCACTGCCCCGCCTTCCCCGCCTCCTGGTATTCGAGCGCAAAGGCCGGGTCGCACTCGTACGGGAAGACATATTGTCCCGCCTGCTTCGCCCACTGGATGAAGCGCGCGCCGTTGTTGTCGAGCACAGCCGGATCCTCAAACCACTGGGTTGCCATCAGCCGCTTGCCGTCCGGACTCAGGCGATAGCGTTCGACCATGTGAATGTCGGCGCTGTGGTCGAGGCCATTGTTGGTGATCGTCGAGGCCGCGATGTGGGTGGTGTCGACGACCAGTTCGTCGCCTTCCCAATGACCGATAGAATGCCCCATTTTCGAGTGGGGCGCATCGGCCCGCGGGTGGCTGCGGCCGTCCATGTGCACGAGACGGACCTGATCGAAATATTCGTATTTGAACACGATCAGCTCGGGCGTCTGGAAGACTTCGAACGGGAACGGCCCCTGGATCGCATAGACGATCGAGGGGGCGAGGCAGACGCGCGACAAGGTCATCTCGTCCGCCGGCTTCCAGGCTTTGGCTTTGGCCAGTGCCTCGGGCTTGAGCTTGAGGCCGCCGTATTCACCCTCGGGAAATTCGACCACGCCGGTGTCCGCGATGATCACCGTGTCGGGCGGCAGCTTGGCCACGAGGTCAGCAGGCGGATCGCCGGCTTCGAAGCTCAGGTTCCAGAACCCCGTCAGGTCGGGTTCGGCGAAAGCGGGCGCGGACAGCGCGAGCAGCGCCGCGCCAAGGATGGCCATCCGCATCAGCTCTGGTCCGCTTGCCCGAACGGGGCCGTCCCGACCAGGCTTCCGTCCTGATGAACGGCACGGCGCAGGCGCATGTACGGCTTGCCGTCGCGCGAAGGCCAGCCCTCGATCGTGATCGTCTCGCCGACCTTTATACTGTCCCGTGTCCAACCGCGCCGCTGCAGCACCGCGGGCGCATTGGTCTCCGCCCGCCATTCGCTCACCTTGCCGTGCGCGTCAGTGACGTCGAGCACGACAGTTCCGTGAGGATTGGTGAAGCGGAACGAGGTCACCTTGCCGGTGATCGACACGTCCTTGGTCGAATCGAAATAGACGGCGAACGAGTGATGCGCCTCGGCGGCAACTGGCGTCATACATGCCAGCGCTGCGGCGGCGATAAGCGCGCGACCTCTCATGTGCGGACCTCTCCCAAAGCTTTTCAGCACGCTAGAGCATAATTGCGGTCGAGTGAATCGTCTTTGCGACCTCTCCCTCCGTGAGAGGGGTGGTGAGGGTGTTCAGGCGCGAGCTCCACGGCCCCTCACCCACCGCGCCCCTCGGCACTCCTCACTCTCCCTAGGGGAGAAGGAATTCGGCTATTCCAGCGGTACGCCCGGTTCGTTCTTGGCTGTGCGGATCGTCAGCGACGTCTTCACGCTGGCGACGTTGGGCGCCGGAGTGAGCTTGCTGGTGAGGAACTCCTGAAAGCTCTGCAGGTCCTTGCTGACGATCTTGAGAATGAAGTCGATCTCACCGTTCAGCATGTGGCACTCGCGGATTTCGGGCAGCCCCTTGATATGCTGCTCGAACGCGCGGAGGTCCTCTTCGGCCTGGCTCTTTAGGCTGACCATGGCGAAGACGGTGATGGTGAAGCCGAGGCGCGAGGGATCCAGATCGGCGTGGTAGCCCCGGATGACCCCCTCTTCCTCGAGCGCGCGGACCCGGCGAAGGCACGGCGGAGCGGTCAGACCGACACGGCTGGCAAGGTCAACGTTTGTGATGCGGCCTTCGGCCTGCAGTTCGGCCAGGAGCCGGCGATCGATTGAGTCGAGCGTTGCCATTAAGCCGGATGCCGCCCCCCTTTTAACCATGAGTGTAATTATGCGCCGCACACCACGGCAATCCCGTAATATTATTGTTTATGACGGCAATTGTCCCGGTTTGCAACGCACGATGCGTTCGTGGTTCCACCTTTGAAAAGTGTCGCTAAGTGGCAGTCTGCGTATTGCTGCGTGGGACTGTCCACGCCTACCGGAGCGCCCATGCTGTTCGACGATCGCCTTGCTACCGTGCTGCGCTTTCCGGCGCAGAGCGAGCTGGCGGCCCGTACGCAGTACCGGCAACTGCTCGACCTCTTGGGCAGCATGCCCGCCGACGCGCCAAGTCAGCTCACCGAATCGGCCTATGCCCGGTTGGGCGATCTGGCGGACGAGCTTCCGGCGGCGATGCAATCCGCCATCCTCAGGTCTCCCGGTCTCCGGCTGCGCAACCCCCGCCTTGTGGCCTGGCTGGCGCAGTCAGAACCCCAGGCTGCGGCGGCGGTCATGGCCACGGCCCAGTTGACCGACAGCGAGTGGGTCGAGCTGATCCCGCGCCTGCCGCTGACCGCTCGCGGCTTCCTGCGCCACCGGCGCGAGCTTCCGCCGGGCGCGAGGCGGGTTCTCGACCGGCTGGGAGTGAAGGACCTGGTCCTTCCGGAACCCGAGCGGATCGAAACCGATACCCAGGTTGAAGACCCCGGCATCGGTGCCCTCGTTCGCCGGATCGAGGCCTTCCAGAACGCCAAGCGCAAGGGTCCCACCGCTCCGCGCCTGCCGCTAGGGGACGGGCGGGATTACGATCCTGAGCACTTCCGCCACGGCCGCGCGTTCGACTTTTCTACCGACGCACAGGGTGTAATCACCTGGGCCGATCCGGCGATGGCGCCGATGGTCGTAGGTCTCACGCTGGGCCCTGCCCGGCCCGACGCACTGGCCGTGCTCGACGATGCCGGGGCCAGGACCATGCTCAGGCGTCTGCCGTTGCGCGGCGCGTCCCTAAACCTTGAAGGCACCGCCGAGATCGCCGGCGAATGGCGGATCGACGCCACGCCGGTGTTCTCGCCGGATGAGGGAAGGTTCACAGGTTATAATGGCCGCATGCGACGGCCTCTGCCGGTGCTGGCCTCGACGTCTGCTCCCGCCGCCGCTCCAGCCAGGGCGGCCGGGACGGGCGATCGGATGCGGCAGCTGCTCCACGAATTGCGCACGCCTGCCAACGCGATCCAAGGCTTTGCCGAGATGATTCAGCAGCAGATGTTCGGCACAACACCCAACGAATACCGCGCCCTCGCCGCCGCCGTCGCCGTCGATGCGGCGCGGATCATGGCCGGATTCGACGAGATCGACCGCCTCGCCAGGCTGGAGTCGGGTGCGCTCGAGTTCGAAAGCGGCCAGTGCGATTTGCGCGAAGTGGTGAACCAACTTCTCCGCCGGCTCGATGGGGTACTGCGTCAGCGCAGCGCTCGCATCGAGTTCGAGGCCGAGGGGACGGACTTCACTGTCGGCCTCGACCGCAGCGATGCGCTGCAGCTGGTCTGGCGGCTGCTCGCCACTCTCGCCGGTGCGCTGGCTCCCGGCGAGATTATCGATCTGACGCTGATCGGCCGATCCGGAGACGTGACGATGGAGATCGACCTACCCGGCTCGATGATGGGTGATAGCGACCTGTTCGCCGCCACGGCCACGGCGCAGCCTCGCGCGGTATCGGCCGGAATGTTCGGCAGCGGCTTCACCTTCCGCCTTGCGCGCGCTGAAGCCAGGGCCGCTGGCGGGGAGCTCGCGCGGCGGGAAGACCGACTGGAGCTCGTGCTGCCAAGCTTGACCGATGCGCGGATTACCCTCGATAGAAGGATCTAGGCGGATCGACCGCCACCGAGGGGGACAGCTCAATCATGCGATCGATGATCGATCCGCCTGCGCGACCAGCGAATGCGCGGTTCGATTCCGCTTTCGGATGCCGCTTCCTGCTGACGGTCGATACCGAGGAAGAGTTCGACTGGACCCAGCCCATTACCCGCGACCGGCACGGGCTCGATCACGTGCCCGAGCTGGCGAGGTTCCAGCAATTCTGCGAGGCGGAGGGCGTGGTGCCGGTCTACCTGGTCGACTGGCCGATCGCGCAGTCCGCTCTTGCGGCCGAAATCTTGCGAGCCCCCCTGGCTGCGGGCAAGGCCGAGGTGGGCATCCAGCTCCACCCATGGGTTAATCCCCCGTTTGTGGAAGACGTTAGTCAGCACAACTCCTTTGCCGGCAACCTCCCCCCAGAACTTGAAGAAGCCAAGTTTCGAACTCTGAAGGAAGCGATCGAACGCAATTTCGCTGCCGAACCCAGAATCTACCGCGCCGGCCGCTACGGCCTCGGCCCGAACAGCGCGGCGATGCTTTCTCGGCACGGGATCGCGCTGGACACTTCGGTCAGGGCCAAGTTCGATTATTCCGCGAGCGGCGGCGCCGACTACGGGCGGCACCCGCTCGCCCCCTACTGGGTTGACGACGAACGGACCTTGCTCGAGCTGCCCCTCACCACGGTCTACTGGGGCATGCTGAGGCGACAGGGCGACTGGCTCCATTCCGCCCTCGCTCGCGCTCCGCGTCTGCTTGGCGCCTTGGCCCGCACGGGTATGCTAGAGCGCATTCCCCTGACGCCCGAAGGCATCGCGGTGGAGGAGGCGATCCGCGGAATCGACATTGCTCTCGACGACGGACTGGGGCTGCTGGTCTTGTCTTTCCACAGCCCTTCGCTCCAACCGGGACACACGCCCTATGTCCGCGACGAGGCGGATCTCGCCAACCTTTACGACTGGTGGCGCCGGATTTTCTCGTACCTCGAACAGCGCCAGGTGGCGCCGACCTCGGTCGCCGAAATTCTCAAGTCGGTGCAGCGCTAATACCCTGACTTGCCAGCGCCCCGGCACCAAGCTACCTCGCCGCGGCGCCCATGGTGCACGGGCCTGTAGCTCAGCGGTTAGAGCTGGCCGCTCATAACGGCTAGGTCGCGGGTTCGAATCCTGCCGGGCCCACCATTTTCCCGTGCCACCCAGTCGTATCGGCTTTTGACTTGCGCCAAGCCAGCGGCACCCATAGGGAGGCGCCCCGGTCGGGGAGTAGCGCAGTCCGGTAGCGCGCCTGCTTTGGGAGCAGGATGTCGCAGGTTCGAATCCTGTCTCCCCGACCAACCTTTTCTGTCCTTGAAAAGGCGTGATAATTTTTTCGGTGCTGTAACAAACGTCGTTGGCCGCGCTGTAGCAAAGAACAATCGCTTGCCGCAATTTCCTTTGCTTCTCCTGTTGATTTGCCAACCCGACGATATAGCGAGATTGCGCGCCGACGTGGCGAGGGGAGTTAAGTAATGTCTACCACGGCCGACGTAAGATCCAGGCTAGATCTGATCAGCGAACTGACGGTTGATTTGGCCGCCAACGGACGCATCGTAGATTTTCTCCGTCCAGAGACGACTCGCCCCGACGGTCCTGAAGAGCGTGTTCGGCAGTATTATGCGCGAGTTCTTGTCGAAGAATATGGCTATCAGCGGAGTCACATGGCTTTTGAGGCACCCATCAACATAGGACATGAGACCAAGCAAGCTGATATAGTAGTATATAATTCTCCCGAAGCCGCGGCAGCTAGGGATCAAGGCCAAATATGGCTCATTGTCGAGGTCAAGGCTCCCACGATTACTGATGGACATCGACAGCTTGTTTCCTATGTTTGCTCCAGTTCTTCATCTGGAGGTGTCTGGTTCAACGGCGAAGAAATCTCTTACTTCCGACGGGTAGAGCAGCCTCGCCTTGAGCTTCGAGAGTGGACAAACATTCCACGAACAGGCGAGACGTGGGACACCGTTGGCCACTACCGGAAGAGGGACCTTCGACCGCCCCGAGAACTGAAGCACGTCTTTCAACGTTGCCACAATGCGATCTACCGAGCGGGTTTGGACTCCGAAGATGTCGCGGTAGACATGGTTCGCATCATCTTGGCGAAATACCGTGATGAGCAAAACGTTGGTGAGCTTTGCCAATTTCGATGCACTCCCGACGAGTTCAGCTCAGCCGAAGGTCAGCATGAGGCTGCTCAGCGCGTGCGAGATCTCTTTGCTCAAGTGCGCAGCGATCATGCGGACGTTTTTCCGCCTACGGAAGAGATTACTATCGGAGATCGCAACCTCGCGGTTGTAATAAATGAGTTGCAGCCGTTTCGGTTTTTGGCCGATGATGAAACAGAACAAGTATATGACGTCATAGGCACAGCATTTGAGGTCTACGTTTCAGCGCATCTGAAAGGAGCGAGAGGCCAGTTTTTTACCAATCGTCTCGTCGTAAACATGATGGTTGAGATATTAAACCCGTCTGAGACAGATACTATTTATGACCCAGCATGCGGGTCTGGCGGCTTTCTTATTGCGGTATTGCGCTACGTGCGTGGGCGCATACTTCAGTCTGATCGAAGCCCTGCTGCGAAACAGCGGGAGATTCGAACTGTTAGCCAACGCCTGTTTGGAACCGACATTGCACCGAGGCTCGTGCGGGTCGCCAAAACGAATATGATCCTGAATGGTGACGGGCATGGTGGCATCGTCAGGGCGAACGCTCTGCGCGATATGCGTGAAATAGAAGAAAACTTCCCCCTTAAGCCCAGTGCGCAACCAAGCCTTCGTCCGACCAGGATTTTGAGCAACCCGCCCTTCGGCGCGAGTCATGACCTTCGCGAACGCAATCGTGATGTGCTGCGGGGGTTCTCTCTCGGGCATGTTTGGGAACCGGATACGCAGGGCCTACTTCAGCCAACCTCGGAGCTAAATACTGGTGAGGGCGTGCCACCAGAAATTCTTTTTTTGGAACGGTGCATCGACATGCTCGCACCGGGTGGCCGGCTTGCAATCGTTATAGCGCGAGGCGTCCTCGACAACAGGGATGCATTGCCAGCTCGGCAATACGTTCTGACCCAAACAAGGCTACTTGGAGTAGTGAACTGTCACCCAAATACATTTGCACCTTTCAACGGAACGAAGGCCGCAATTCTCTTTTTGGAAAAGAAGGCAAACCCGTCGTTCTCGCGAGGAGATGATTACCCGGTCTTTATGGCAGTCAGCCAGAAGGTGGGGCAGGACTCTATGGGGCGTGAGATACATCGGACCAATGACAATGGCGATCTCGTGCTCGTTGCTGGCCAACCAGTTCTCGACCACGATTTGGGTGACATAAGCCGCGCATGGATAGACGTTCAGCAAGGTCGCGAGATCAGCTACGAGGGTGCGTGGACTGTCCCGCTGTCGCGCATCATTGATGCGCCAGAGATGCGTTTTAACCCGGTTCGTTTTGCGCCAGTAGCAGAGCGAGCCTTGGCAAGTGTCCTTGAGCTCGCGGGCTCAGAGGAATGGGCAGTAGAGCGACTTGGCGACTTCGCTCAGGTGTTCAACGGCCCCCGGTTCAAGCGGCCCTTTGCAGACCACGGAGTGACCGAAGGACCGAGCATCGTAAAGATGTTCACTCCGAAGGCTTTTTTTGAGGAACGAGGCGAGAGCGTCAAACATCTCGATTTGGCGAAGGCAACCCCTACCCAACTGAGGCAGATGGAAGTGCTTACCTTGCGGTCTGGATACATCCTCGTCGTGGATAGCGGCACGGCCGGAAGGTTGCTGGGACGCGTGGGTATGGCGGCGGGCTTCCACGACGGGATGGTGGGCAACAACAATATGATCAGGATTGTGATCGAGGATGATGCACGCCGGGCTTACGTTTACCAGTTCCTTCGGTCAGCCATTGGGCAAACGCTGCTCCTCAGAAACGTATATGGCACCAATCAGGACCATATCGAGCCTGACGACGTGAAGGACATCCCTATCCCGCTGCCGCGCGCAGAAGGCAGTCTGGAACGTATTCAAGGTCAGGTAAGCAGGATCAGCCAGCTGAGAGAAGAAGCGGCGCGTCTCGACAGTGAGGCAAATGATGAGCTTGATCGTCTTTTTGGTCGGCTGGCCGAAGAGGCTGATGTCGAGTTGATGGAGATCCCTGTTGCCGAGGACGAGCCTGAGGAGGCAGGTGTTTGATGCAACACGCTATGGCGGCTTCGAGTTTTTCAGGAGCCGATGCTGATTGCTCACGAAACTGGGCGCTGGAAAGGTCTGTTGAGTTGCGACATTGGCACCAACGTGAGCATGCGCGAAGCTACAGCGCTGCTTCCAGAGGTCCCCAAGCGTTGATTTGAGCGCGTCCAGTAGGCCGGGGTCAGTAACCTCCAGCTTCGCTTCGACTTCGCGCGTGAGGAACTCTCCCAGCAGCTTGGTAAGCATTGTGAGGGCCTCTTGGATTGCCCCGCCAGACTGGCCGTTGCCGCCGAGGCCGTCGAAGTAGATTTCGTGCAGCACGACGGAGCCGGTGCGGAGCAACTCTTCGCGCTTGAGACCGCCGTAAGCTGCCGGCGGGTAATCAGGGTCGGCGACGGCGGCGGCGAGCCTGGTCTCGATGAGGTTCAACGTCTTCACCGAGCCGCCGTAGTTGTTCTCCCAGTGTGACTGGATCAGGCGTTCCGACAGGCCGTCGAGTTTGGCCGGATCGAAGCGCAAGGGTTTAGGCTGATGCTGGCCGGCGAACGCGGGGGCGGTAGTTGCCATCTTGAGTGGCTCCTGTGCTGACGTTGATTGTGCCGTCCCTAGGGTGAGACCGACCGCCCCTGCGGCCAGACCTCCAAGAGCAGTGCGGCGGGTTAGGTCCATCATGGGTGCCGATCTCCGTGGGCTGTGAGGGGCGGCCGTCGCTTCAAGAGCTGCACTGCATCGAGCAGAGCAGCAGGGTCTTCCGAAGCGCGCGTTGGGAGGGAGTCGGCCATGAACTACTTCCCGCCTTTCTCCTTGCGTCGCTTCGGCTGGTGAGAAACCCAATCGTGGGTCTCGTCGACGGCATCGCGGCTCCAGCGGAAGAACGCATCGTAGAGCAGCATTCCAGCGTCGAGCTGCCTGAGATCATCGGAAAACATCCGCGAAAGCCCGAGTGATGCTGCCAGCAGACCGCTGGCCTGCGGTGCGATCTCAGGCTTTGCCGTATCCGCACCGCGCACGATCAGGGCTAAGCGCGTGAGCGCCTCCAGCGATCCCAGGCCGAACTCCTGCACCATGACATCGAAGGTGCAGAGTTCGCCGCGATGGCTCCAGAAGACGCCATCGACATCGAACGGGGTTGCCCCGAACCTCTCTGCGACTTCGGGGATGTCGGTCGGTGTGACGAACAGGAACACTGCCTGGGGATCGACGAACCGTCGGATGAGCCAGGGGCAGGCAATCCGGTCGACCTTTGGACGGGCGCGGGTCACCCAGACCGAGCCGGTATCAACCGACGATCTCACCACTTTGCTCAGGTCGATCAGCGGCAGGCCCTGCTTGCCCCACCTTTCGAACCCGCCTTCGAGGATCCTCGCGTCGCTATCATGATGCCTCAGGAACGCGGCGATGCCGGGGCTGTCCGTCAGCCCATCGGCGCAGATCACGATGACTTCCCGACCGGCGAAGCCTTCGACCCACTCGGCGAGGGCGTTCACATCGCGGAAGATGGAGCCTGGCACTGCTTGTCCGTCGGTCGGGACGTCAGAGCGGATGTCGAGGATGACCGGACAGTGGGGTGTCCCGACCAGTCGGACCAGTTTTTCGGCGGTAATGGCGTTTAGGCTGGGCATAGTGCGTCCGTGATTATGAGAGGACGCGATACTTCAGCATGTCGCCTCATGGGGTGATCGCGACCCCATGCCGAACGACTAAGTTCACGGGCTCCACCCTGTCAACTAAGTCAGCGTGCGAGCGGATACTTTCCTGACAGCGAATGGCCGCACTGGGTCGTTCGCCGCCCCCGGTTTCCAGCCGGTATCGTTTGGGCCTTGCCCATCCCGGGGGGATCATAATCGACCCGCGTGAACGAGAACCGCGTCACCTGATGTGGAACTGACGATCGCGCATGATCGTAGCCTCGATGCAGCGCTCGCGGGCGCCGCCCTCGGCATGCAAGACAACGTCAAGGACTTAACATGACCGTCAAAGCCTATGGCACCACCGCTGCTGACCAGCCGCTCGCTCCGCTGGTCATCCAGCGCCGCGAGCCTGGACCCGAAGACGTCCAGATCGAGATCGCTTACTGCGGTATCTGCCACTCCGACCTGCACCAGACGCGCAGCGAGTGGGAAGGCACGATCTACCCGTGTGTGCCCGGTCATGAGATCGTGGGTCATGTCAGCGCCGTGGGCGCAGCAGTGAGCAAGTTTGCCATCGGGGATACTGTCGGCGTCGGCTGCATGGTGGACAGCTGCCAGCATTGCTCATCCTGCGCGGAGGGGCTCGAACAGTATTGCGAGACGGGAAACACCCTCACCTACAACTCGCCCACCCAGGACCCGCCTGGACACACTCTTGGCGGATATTCTGATCAGATCGTCGTGGACGAGAAGTTTGTCCTGCGGGTGACCCATGGCGAGGAGCATCTGGCTGCCGTCGCCCCGCTGCTGTGCGCGGGGATCACGACCTATTCGCCCCTCCGGCACTGGAATGTCGGGCCGGGTCAGAAGGTCGGGATCGTGGGCATTGGCGGGCTCGGTCACATGGGGGTCAAACTTGCCCATGCGCTGGGTGCGCATACCGTCGGGTTCACGACATCGGAAAGCAAGCGAGCCGACATCCTCGCCCTGGGCGCCGACGAAGTTATCCTCTCCAAAGATGCGGCCCAAATGGCTGAGCATGCCGGAACATTCGACTTCATCCTCGACACGGTGGGATCGAGTCACAAGCTCGATGACTACACCACCCTTCTGAAGCGAGATGGGACGCTGTGCCTGGTTGGCGCGCCTGGGCATCCCCATCCTTCGCCAGAGGTCTTCACCCTTATCATGGGGCGCAAGGCGATCGCGGGTTCAACCATAGGCGGCATCGCGGAGACCCAAGAGATGCTCGACTTCTGCGCGGAGCATGGAATCGTGTCCGACATCGAGCTCATCCCAGCCGGACAAATCAACGAAGCCTACGAGCGCATGCTCAAGAGCGACGTGAAGTATCGGTTCGTAATCGACAGTGCCTCTCTAACATGACCTCCATTTGTGAGACGATTGTGGAGCGAACTTGGGCAGCGGTGCTTTGCGGGTACGCATCTCGGCGGCATGATAGCATCGATGCTTGTCCGCAATGGGTCGTCGTCAGGCATGCAGCTGCCAACTCATTTTAGCTCTCGTCGACGTAGATCGCCGAGCGTGGCGACGGCGTGCTTGGTTGCCGGCACCGGCGAACATATTCCGCACGGGCATATGCAAATTACTGATAATCGGTTTCAATCTTTGCCCCTCCTTGCCACACGGTGTGCCGACGGGAACATTCGCGCCATGCGGCTGGATCGATCTCGCCGGCGAGGATTGATCCAACTTCGCCTTCACCCTGTTGGATCCGCGGCATTTGATGGGAAGCAGCTTGCTCCGCGTTACCAAAGCTAAAGCGCGATGCCCAGGCGGCCACGCCCGGTGTCAAATTCCCTCCATAGAGGTGACACGATGGGCATAACTAGGATTTCGTAGCCAGGTTGTCGCAGGCCGCAGTGACCAACTGCTGCCCCCCGATCCGCTCTTGATGCGGCGGTCCGTTGCGACCGCGTCGCTGCGGTCTGCGTCACTCCCCACGGCAATAACTCAAGAGAGGCTACACGCCTCCGAGGCTGCGCGACCCAGGCACCCCGTTGCTCGGGTGCCCTGGCGCGCGCCTTCAGGGACAACTTCGCGCAGTTTTCGCGCAAATGAGGAACAACGATGAGACACCCAGTACACCGCCGTCAGGCGATTGCGGGCCTATCGCTCGCGGTCGCCCTTGTACCCTCCGCAACCCTCGCGCACCATTCGTTCTCCTCCGAATTCGACGTGCAAAGGCCGGTCACCGTGGAGGGGCTGGTGACCAAGTCGCAGTTCGTGAACCCGCACAGCTGGATCTATCTCGACGTTAAGAACCAGGACGGTTCGACAACCAACTGGGGCTTCGAATTCGGATCACCGGGAATCTTGGAGGCGCGCCACATTACCAAGGCCGACGTCCGCGCGGGAACGCG
The DNA here is from genome assembly GCF_018599195.1 of Croceibacterium selenioxidans. Classification (GTDB taxonomy): domain Bacteria; phylum Pseudomonadota; class Alphaproteobacteria; order Sphingomonadales; family Sphingomonadaceae; genus Croceibacterium_A; species Croceibacterium_A selenioxidans. The sequence goes on from NZ_JAHFVK010000001.1 coordinate 1,554,583, forward strand.
CGTGCGGATCACCGGCTTTCGTTCGCGGAATACCGGGCCTTACGGTTATGCTCAAACGGTAGTGCTCGGCGACGGGCGGAACATACCGATTGGATCCGCGCCCGACGCGCCTCCAGTAAGGCAGGCACGCTGAGATGCGCGGCCCTTTCTCCATCCTTCGCGGAACGGCGCTGGCTGTAGCACTGGCTATTCCGCTCTCGGGGGCGCTCGCCCAAGCGCAGACCACGCCTGGCACCATCCCTCGCCAGGCGGACGGCAAGCCGGACTTCTCCGGCGTTTGGCAGACGTTGAGCGAAGCTGACTACGATCTTGAGCCCCACGCTGGCCGCCGCGACGCGCCGCCGAGCGCGGGTGTGGTCGATGGCTCCGCGCTGCCCTATCGACCCGAGGCGCTCGCGCAGAAAAAGGCGAACTTCGACAAGCGCGGCGAAGACGACCCGAGGCTGAAATGCTGGACGCTCGGGGTGCCGCGCAGCGTGTACTATCCCGCACCGTTCCAGATATTCCAGCACCCGGAAGAGCTCACGCTCGTCCATCAGTTGGGCCATCAGGTACGCACAATCTTCACCGACGGCTCGCTTCATCCTGAGCACCTCGAGGAAGGCTATTGGCTGGGTGACTCACGCGGCCACTGGGAGGGCGACACGCTCGTCGTCGACGTCAATCACTTCAATGGCGAGACCTGGTTCGATCGCGCGGGCGCATATCATGGCGAGGCGCTGCACGTGGTCGAAAAATGGGCCTTCGTTGATGCCAACACCGTTTCCTACAGCGCCACGGTGGAAGACCCCGACGTCTATACAAGGCCATGGACCGTTAGTGTTCTGCTCAATCGGCGCCGCGATCCCGGCTTCGAGCTGATCGAGGATTACTGCTTCACACTCCCGTACGAGCCGCACTACCCGCACAAGGACGTTACGCCATGAATCGTATCCGCAAGGTTCCGCTGCTGGCGGCATTGCTCTCGGCCTGGGCGGGCAGCGCCACTGCCCAGGCACCGGCCCAGCAGCCGCCAGCCCAGGGCACGCCGACTTTCTCGAGCCGCTGGTCCCCCACAGTGCCCGTCATCCAATCGGGCGAGTGGCTGGGCAAGCGACTTCCCGACGGACAACCCGACGTCCAGGGACATTGGTCGAACACGATCTCGAACCACAGCAACTTCACCGATCCGCAAGGGGGCGCGCCCGGAGAACGGTCGCGGCAGGCGGGGCTTCCTCGCGAGCAGAGGGCGCCGAGCCGCGTATCGGATCCGGCCGACGGTCAAGTTCCCTATCTGCCCGAAGCCCGCGCCCTGCAGCAGGAGTTCGCCAGCAACTTCGCCAACCCGACCGAGGAGCGGTACATTGAACCACTGGCGCGCTGCGCGCCGGCCGGCGTGCCAAAGTCGTTCTACTGGCACGGGTACGAGATCAAGCAGTACCCCGGCTACGTCCTTCTGCTCTTCAATTCGGGCACGCGGATCATCCGGCTCGATGGCAAGCCGCATCTGGCGTCCGATATCAAGCTGTGGAACGGGGACTCACGCGGCCACTGGGAGGGCAACACGCTGGTCGTCGAGGTCGCGAACAACAACGGCAAGGCGCTGTTCGGACGCACCGGCGACTTCATGAGCGAGAATGCCACCGTGCAGGAACGCTTCATTTTCGACAACGACGGCCAACACTACAATCTCGTTGCGACCTTCACCGATCCAACGGCCTATTCCAGGCCCTGGACTGCGACGATCCCCGCGCGGCGCTACACCGAGGCGGACAAGCCTGACGGCTGGCACTACGAAGTCGTGGCCTCGAACCGGCCGGGACAACCCCTGCACTACGAGCAACCCGAGCGGATCTGCATCGAGAACAACGGTCCGTTCGGCGGCGGCGCAGTCGGAGTGCCGGTGCACGCCCGCGTGATCGACCGCTAGCACAATCTGCCAGGCGTCCACGCCGGCACGCTCAATCCCAAAAATCAAAAAACCATTGGTCGGGCCGGTCCGCGAGGATCGGCCCCCGGGTCAGCGCGCGTCAACGCGGCGCCCGGCGCCGCATGAGGGCGGCGGTCCGTTCACTAGGAGGACGACATTGAACTCGAACACAATCAAGCACGGCGTGGCGCTTGGCGCGCTGATCGTGGCGCTGGCTGCCCAAGGCGCCCATGCTCAAGCGCAGACCCCAGTGGCGACCCCGGCGACAGATGCGCCTGCAAAAGATCAGCCCGCAAGCGAAGCCGACGCAGAGATCATCGTGGCCGCGTCGACGGTCGGGGCGGAACTGCGCGACCTCAAGGATGTGCCGAAGCCCGTTTCGGTGGTGACCGGTGACGATCTGAAAATCTTCGATCAGGTAAGCCTGCAAGACGCCCTGAGCCGCCTCGGCAACGTGCGCTGGAACGACGGCAACCCGCGTACCGGCAGCTTCTCGATGCGCGGACTGACGGCGGGAGCCGGCAACGACAAAATCGATCCATCCGTGGGTCTCACCGTCGATGGCGTGCCGTATGCCTATCTGGCGATGGCGGCCGGCACCGATCTCGTTGACATCGAGCAGGTCAACGTCACGCGCGGTCCACAGGGCACCACTGGCGCCCGCCACACGAGTGTCGGCCAGATCAACGTGTTCACCCGCCAGCCGAGCTTCACCCCCGATTTCAGCGCGTCGCTGACATTGGGGGAAAGAAACGCGTTGAGAGCCGAAGTTGCGGCCGGCGGTCCCATCATTGATGGCAAGCTTGCCTTTCGGATTACCGCGACCCGCAACCAGCAAGATGGCTATTGGTGGAACGAATACCCAGGTTTACGCGACGTGCAGAGCTACGTGAACACCGACCGCACCTATGGTCGCGTGCAGCTCCTTTTTACGCCGACGCCCGATTTGAGCGTCCGCGTGCTCTACGATCATCAGCCTAACGGCAGCGAATATTCGAACGGCCTGGCATTCAGAAAGCCGACGCCCGACGTCTACGCCGATGGCGCCCCGGTCAACAAAACGAATGACGCGACCGCCAAGCTTAATCGTCGATGGTTTACGCAGCAAAACGTTTACTCGGCCGACGATTACTATCGTTACCCGGTTTATCTAGACAACAACCTCCCGATCACCACCGGCGGCAAGGGAGGGTATGTCGATGTAGATTGGGATGTGGGCGGCCAGACCTTGTCCTTGCTGTCGTCATATCGCGAACACTATTTCTTCGCCGGCAACGACGATGGCACTCCGTTCGACATCAGTAAGAATGGCGGTTACATCACCGAGTACTGGCAGACCACGCACGAGCCGAAGATCACTGGCGAGCTGGGCGACGGGTTGGTCGATTACACTGCCGGCCTGTTCTACCTGTTGGCCAAGTACGATTCATTCGGACCGCGCAGCCGGCAGGGCAGCGATTCCGGCGCCTACAATGCCAATCCCCAGGAATACGGGGCGCTTGACGTGGACAGCTCGGGCCGGGAGCTGCTGACCAATTCGCTGGCGAACCTCTTCACTTCGACCCAGAGCTATGGGCGCAACGAAAGCAAGGCGGTCTTTGCCCAGGCCGACTGGCATATCAGCGGGCCGCTGACGGTCACCACGGGGGCCCGCATCTCGCGCGAAACGCGCGAGTTGAACGAGGGTATCTCAGTGATCGACAATGGCTACGGGGCAGCGCTGAACCCGGTCAAAGCTGGCGCAGTCCAGTTGGGCGGGTTCAATACTGTCGGGTTCACCGGTGCGAATGCTGGCCAGTTGCTGCCGGGCCAGAGTGCGGCGCAGCTGACGCTGGCCGACACCGTCGCCCAGCAGTATTTCGGTGTCGCCGGGACGGGGACGCCAGGCGGCGCCTACAACAGCCTGACGGCTGCACAGCGTCGCCAGGTGGCTGCCGCCAAGGCTATTCGTCTTCGCACCCTGGGTACGCTGTACAACCAGACCGAAGCGGAGCCGTGGGAAGGCAACATCTACACCGGACAGTTCAGCGTCCGGAATCAATTTTCCGAAAACCTGACCGGTTACGCGACCATTCAGTACGGCGAGAAGCCCGGGATCGCGCAGTTTAACGGGCTAGTGCCCGGTAACAGCGGCGCGCCGCGCAACCTTCCCGCGAAGAAGGAGCGGACCACATCTTTCGAGCTCGGCGTGCGCACCGACTGGCTGAACGGCGACCTGGTGCTCAATGCAAACCTGTTCCGCGCGAACATCAAGGACTTCCAGCAGAGCGTGTATTTCTACGATGAGCTGCTCACGGAACTGAACAACGACGGTACGCTCTACTATTCGAGCGGCGTCGGCAACGTCGCCAAGGTGCGCACGCAGGGCCTCGAGCTGGACTTGGTCTACACCGGCATCCAGTATCTCACATTCCGCTTTTCCGGCGGATACACCGATGCGAAGTATATCGACCACCAGTTCTCGGGACAGCCTTCCGAGAACGCCAACCTGACGCAGCGTTTCCGCGACGTGTCCGGCTACACCTTGGCCAACGCACCGAAGATCCAGTTCAACGCGTCGGCCGATTATCGGCGCCCGGTGTTCGGTGACAAGGAATTCCACGCGAGCGTGAACTATACGTACACCGGCAAAGAGAACGGGGATGCCGCGTTGTCGAGCTACGGCTGGCGGGATCCCTACGGAATTGCCGACCTGGCGATCGGCCTCGGTCGCGAGGACGGGCTATTCGATGTGAGCCTGATCGTGCGGAACGTGTTCAACGAAGATAGGGGTGACGCGGGCTGGAACAGCTACACCGTCTACCAGCGCCCTCGTTGGGCGGGCGTGGTCTTTAGCACCAGGTGGCATTGACGCATCTCGCCGGTTACCGCGCGGTGGGCGCCGTGCGCGAAGTTTGAAGAATCGTGGTCGTTCGGGACAGACATTGCGCCTGCCCGAACGCTACGATCCCCGGCTCACGCAACCGGCGGTGCCAAGCGTGAACGCGCGACGCAATTTCTCATGGCTGCTGTCCGCTCGCAGCGGCCATGCAGAACCAACTTTTTTGGTGCAGACAACTGACCGTCAGCTAACGCTCACCTCGCTTCGAAAGCCGACCGTCCGCAATCGGCCATTCTACGCCTTGCCTACGAGTTGTTAGAGTTGCTCTGACTTCTCGCGAAGCTTCTTCGCGGCGAGGCGCTGCTATCCTCGCTGGGCCGTACCCGCAGCCACGGTCTGGCGTGACGCCTCCGCCTGACGCGCCAGGACCACATGGCGAACCGCCGGTTTCACACTCCCGGTGACGAGCACGCTCATACGCGAGGATGATCGGCGTCAGACCGACGTCCAATTTTCCGGCGGCATGCCAGCGTCGATATTCGCTGCACCTCGGTTCAGCTGTCCGCATCCTCGGGAGCTACCAAGGCCCGGTCGGTCCATCCGATCAACCCGAACGTGAAAACCTTGTTTTTTCATATGGAAGGATCAGCAGATGTCTTTCAAGTCTCTCTCCCTCGGTGCTGCCGCCCTAGCGGCGACGTTAGCAGCTCCCTCGGCTCACGCGCAGCCGGCGAACAACGTGATCTTGATCCACGGCGCATTCGTCGACGGCAGCGGCTGGAAGGGCGTTTTCGACCAACTGGTCGCGAAGGGTTTCAAGGTCACCGTCGTCCAGGAACCCAATACCTCGCTGGCGGATGACCTGCAGGCGGTCCGTCGTGCCATCGAGCTTCAGGACGGCCCTGTCGTTCTCGTGGGTCACAGCTACGGCGGGCAGATTATCACCGAAGCCGGCGTCGATCCGAAGGTGTCGGCACTCGTCTACGTCGCGGCGATCGTGCCCGATGTTGGCGAGAGCGTGGGCGACATCTTCGAGAAGATGCCAAGCCCGACCGTGGACCCGTTCATGTCGACCTCGGACGGTTTCCTGATCTTCGATCCTGCGAAGTTCGGGGCGGGCTTCGCGGCCGACCTGCCCGAGGCGGAGACCGACTTCATGGCGAACTCGCAGGTTCCTGTCGATGGCAAGATCCTCGGAACGAAGACGCAGCAGGCCGCCTGGAAGACCAAGCCGGGCTACGGAATCGTGGCTGGGCTGGACATGGCGGCCGGCACCGAGGCGGTGCGGTCCATGTACAAGCGGGCGAACCTGAAGATCACCGAGGTGCCTGGTGCCAGCCACGCCGTATACATTTCGCATCCGCGCGAGGTTGCCGACGTCATCGCCGAGGCGGCGAGCAAGTAAGGCAGGGGCCGCTGACGTCCGTTTCGGACCCGACGCGTCGTCCTGGTCAGGCGCTGAAGCCACTTTGTCTGGCTTCAGCGCCTTCGCTTGTCTCGGCCATCGCTGCGGAAACGCACGGGATGCTCGCCTTCCGGTTCTGATGCGGCGGATGAGCCATTCAAGGGAGCGAGCGCCCGCTGCCACCCTCTCGCCAAGGCGATGCCTCGGCAAGCGCACGATCGAGAAACCGGATCAGCATCTCGTCCCCGAAAGGCTTGGCCAGCAGAGCGTCGACACCCAGGGCAGCGGCCTCCTGGCGGCAGCTCTTGTCCGCGCACCCGCTCATCAGGATCAGCGGAACCTCGGGACGATCGGTGGCGAGGCGCCGTGCGAGCTCGAGCCCACTCATGCCACCGGGGATCGCGACGTCGCTGATCACGCAGTCCGCAAGTCGGCCAGCGCCGTCGCCGAGAAACGCCTCCGCGCTTGCGAACAGCGCAGTGCGGTAGCCGAGGCTGCGCAGCAGTCCGTCGAGTGAGACGCGCATGCCCTCGTCATCGTCGATCACCGCTATGATGCGCTCGTTGCCCAACTTAGACGTCCTGCAGCCAGAAAGGATGTGGCACCCAGATAGCGCAGATACCCGGAATTATGATTATACGCGGGGATGAGCAGCTTCAGACCGCCGGCGACAGCGACGCGGCGATCTGCACGAAATCGACCAGGTTGCGTGCGCCCATCTTCCGCATCGCGTTGCCGCGGTGAATCTTCACCGTGATCTCGCTGAGCGAAAGGTCGTAGGCGATCTGCTTGTTGAGCCTGCCTGCAACGACCATCGCCATCACCTCGCGCTCGCGCGGCGACAGCGTCTCGTAGCGCGACTGCACGTCCGCCTTCTGTGTGGACGCCGCCCTAGTCGAAAGATTGCGCGCGAGGGCCGTCGACACCGCGTCCAGCATGTCCTGCTCGCGGAACGGCTTGGCGAGGAAGTCGATCGCCCCACCCTTCATCGCCCGGACGGACATGGGTATGTCGCCGTGGCCCGTCATGAGGACGACAGGGAGTAGCGAATCCTGTTCACGCAGCTGATCCTGAAAGTCGAGGCCGCTGGTGCCGGGAAGACGCACGTCCAGCACGAGGCAGCCCGGATCGGCCTCGGCGTCCGCCGCGAGGAACTCGTCGACGCTGGCGTAGGACCGCGTGTGGTAACCGACGGACCGGAAGAGATTCTCCAGCGATGCGCGCATGCCCGCGTCGTCATCGACGACGTGGACCACCTGCCGCAACGCGTCGGCGGAGGGCTGCTTGATCTGCATGGAAGAATGGTGAAGCACTGGCATGACCCCGTCAATCTATGGTGAGGAGCGAGGAATGGCCACTCCAGCACACTGGGTCGGAATGGACTTGGCGGAAATAACCGCGTCCATTCCCGCCTTGATCTGCTCCTACGACGCCGGCCACAACTGTCGCTTCGTGAACAGCCAGTTCGAGGAATGGTTCGGGCGCGCGCCCGATGACTTCATCGGCATGCACATGCGGGAAATCCTCGGCGATGACGAGTATGTTCGCCTCACACCCTTCCTGGCGCAAGTCGCCGCCGGCGAGCAGGTCGCGTTCGACGCGCGGTCGCGGCACCGCGATGGCACGATGCGCGATTTATCCGTTCGCTACGTGCCCCAGTCAGACGACGCGGGATACAATGGCTTCCTCGCCTTCATCTTCGAGACCGCATCTCACCAGCACCGCTTCCACAGCGTGTTCGATGGCAGCCCGGTCGCATACTGGGAGATCGACTACACGCTACGGAAGAACCGCCAGGTCGGCGGCAGCGTGCGCGAGATCCTGCCGTCGCTCCGCCTTGTCGATCTCAACCGGGCAGCCGAGCTGCTCTTCCAGATGAACCGGGCGGACGCCATCGGCTGCGGAATCGCCGACCTGTGGCCCGCCTCGAGCGAGCCCGACTTCCAGACCCTCGTCGATGCCGCGAGGGCGGGAGACGAGCGGTTCGAGGTGGAGACCAGGCTCCTGCGCAAGGACGGCACGCCGCTCGACGTGTTGCTGAACTGCGTCTTCCCCCAATCCAGTGACATCCGGTCGACAATCACGCTCGCGATCATCGACCTTACCGAACGGAAGGCCCGAGCCGCGGCGGTGGAGACCCTCCAGAATGAACTGGCCCACGCGTCCCGGGTCGCGATGCTCGGCGAGCTCGCGGCGTCGATCGCGCATGAGGTCAACCAGCCGCTAGGCGCGATCGTCAACAACGGCAGCGCCGCGTTGCGGTGGCTCAATCGGTCCGAGCCGGCCCTTGACGAGGTCCGGCAGTCGCTCGAGCTGCTCGTCGGCGAGGCCAATCGCGCATCCGAGATCATCGTTCGCATGAGAGCGCTCGCCTCCAGGGGATCGCTTGAGCGCAAGCCGGTCGATCCGGCCCAGCTGCTGCGCGACGTGCGGGCGATAGTCTCGCAGCAGGTGCGGTCTCTTGGATCGTCTCTAGCCCTGGAAACCCCGGACATCGGGCGACAGCTCAGCGCTGACCGCGTCCAGATGCAGCAGGTGCTGGTCAACCTTGTGATCAACGCCGCGCAGGCGATGGCGGGACAGGCCGGCCACCGCGAGATCCGCCTCCAGGCAGCGGAAGCCGCGGACGGCGTCGTGTTCGTGGTCGAGGATACCGGGCCCGGCATCCCGGACGACAAGGTCAGCACCGTCTTCGACGCCTTTTACACGACCAAGGCCACGGGCATGGGGATCGGGTTGTCGGTATCGAAAACGATCGTCGAGGCCCATGGTGGCGCCATTACCGCGGAGGCGCGATCTCCCCACGGCGCGCGCTTCACCGTGCGGCTTCCATACGCTGGCGACGCAGACACCTGAGGCGTCGCGAAGGGGAAGCCACGCCGCTAATCATACTCAGGTATTATCGGGGAACGCTCAGGTCTAATGGAGCGTGTTGGCGCTTCGGCCTATCTGGATCCGGACGCCAGGGTCCATCGCCCCCCGATCCGGCAGTCGCCGCAACGCGGCAACCTCGAGCGGGCCGGCTTCTTCCCTCGCCGGCCCGCCCCCCCCGAAGTGAATCGATCGCTGTGATCTGCGGCTCGCCTCACGCAATCGGCTGGTCGCGCACCGGTATTCGCCAGATCATCAGCAGGACGGTGCAACGTCCGCCGACTCCGAAGCCCTCAAGCCTCGACCGGCTTGGAAAGCGGCACGTCACTGTCTGCGCCTCATAGCGCGATCATACGCGAGTATAAGTCTGATCGACGCGCGTAGAATGGCGGGGGGACGAGCCGATTTCGATAACCGAGCGAGACGAACATCTCGATTGGTTATCGGAGGAAGACCATGCTTCATTCCCGCCTGATCCGGCACCCCGGCCCCTCGGAGGGGAGCGACTTGCGCTCGGGCCGGCAGCATGTGCCGGATCGGACTCCCCCGCGAATCCTCGTCCGCAGATGGCGGGACGACATCGGTGACGGTCAAGAACATGAAATCCCCGCAGACCCCGACTGCATCGTCGTGGCCATCGCACTTCGCCCGACCGATGCCACGTTCACGGCAGGTGGCCGGAAGGTGCACGATGGACTGGTTTCGGTCGGGACGGCGCTGATCGCACCGAACAGGCGGCAAGCCACGGTCCGGTTTCGCAGTCCGTGCGACATGCTCTGCCTGTTTGTTCCGGTAGATCGCATCGGTCGGCTTTCGCAGGATGCCGACGAAGCAGACGTTGCCGATCCCCTTGGCGGACCCGGCCTGAGGCCTTCCGATCCGACCATCGAGCGGCTGGCGTGGCTGCTCTTCAAGGCGGAGGAGTTTCAACCGAAGAGCGCCGAGCTGTATATGCACGGCATCGCGCTGGCGATCATGGCGCGGCTGTCGAACGGGCCGGCCGCTGGCACCGAAACCGGCAACCGGGGTCTGATCAAGTGGCGCCTCAAGCGAGTAGAGGCCTTTGTTGAGGCGGGCCTGTCGGAGCCTTTGTCACTCAGCGATCTAGCCAAGAGCGCCGGGCTCAGCCGCATGCATTTCGCGGCCCAGTTCCGCGCGGCGACAGGCATGCGGCCGCATGAATATGTGGTTCGCCGACGCATCCAGCGTGCGCAGGAGATTCTGCGTACGTCGGACATGCCCCTGGCAGAAGTTGCCCTTGCCGTCGGCTTCCAGACGCAGGCGCATTTCACCACCGTGTTCCGCCGGATGGTGAGCGAGTCCCCGGCGCGCTGGCGCCAGCTGCAGCGGCGCATCGGGGATAATGGAATGGATGAGAGCCCGTGGAGCGCCGTGCGTTCGCCGTCCGAGGGTGCGGATCCGAAATATCTCGCCGAAGCGATCATTTAGGAAAGTGTGGTCGCGGGGATTTCGCGCTCATCCAGAGGCACCACCCGTGACTGACACGACGTTGCAGGACGCCGTGATCCCGAACTGGAGACGCATGATGACCGACTTCGCATCGACCGTGAATGAAGTGGAGGGTAAGGTCGCCCTCGTCACCGGCGCCGCCAGCGGTATCGGCCGTGCCATCGCCGAACTGCTGCATGCCCGCGGCGCCAAGGTCGTGGCCGAGGACATCGATCTTTCGGTCAAGGCCCTCGAACGCGACGGCCTGGTGGCGTTCGTAGGCGACGTTACTGCGGACGGCACCGCCGAGCAGGCCGTCTCGCTCGCCGTCACCACTTTCGGCCGGCTCGACATCCTCGTGAACAATGCCGGCCGCATCCTCTACAAGAACCTCAGCGAGCTGACCCGCGAGAAATGGAACTGGCAAATGGAGACGAATGTCACCGGCGCCTTCCTCTATTCGCGCGAAGCGCAAAAAGCGATGACGCCGAACAAGTCAGGGGCGATCGTCAATATCGCGTCTTATGCCTCGTACTTCGACTTTCCCGGCATCGCCGCCTACACGGCGTCCAAAGGCGCGCTCGCACAGCTCACTCGCACCCAGGCGCTGGAGGCGATCGGCGACGGCATTCGCGTGAACGCGATTGGCGTCGGTGACGTCGTCACCAACCTCCTCAACCATTTCAGGGCGGACGGACGCGAATTCCTGGCAGAGCATGGCAAGAAGGCACCGATCGGGCGTGCCGCCGATCCGGTCGAGATCGCGGAGATCGTCGCATTCCTCGCATCGGATCGCGCGAGCTTCATCGTCGGCTCGGTCGTCATGGCCGACGGCGGCATAAGCGTGGCGATCGACTGATCGGCGAAGGACGGACGACCCCGGTGCCGCCGGGGCCGTCCGCCCATTCAACGTCCATCTACAGCAGGAGCAGCCCATGCCCCTCGACAAGCGGGATTTCCCACTCATCGACATCCGCCGCCATCTCGAAACCGGGCCAATCGTTCTGGTCACGTCACAGTGGCAAGGACAGTCGAACATTATGACCATGGGCTGGCACAGCATGATGCAATTCTCGCCAGCGCTCGTCGGCTGCTACATCTGGGAGGGCAATCGCAGCCATGCGATGATCCACGCGGCGCGCGAATGCGTCATCAACGTGCCCACCGAAGATCTCGCTGATCAGGTCGTCCAGATCGGCAACAGCCATGCCGATGCGGGCGACAAGTTCGCCGCGACAGGCCTCACGTCGGTAACGGCATCGCGCGTCGGTGCGCCGCTCATCGCCGAATGCTACGCCAGCTTCGAATGCAAGCTGTTCGATGACCAGTTGGTGCACGACTACAGCTTCTTCATATGGGAGGTCGTCAAAGCCCACGTTGCGGATATCGTTGCGCCCCGCACCATCCACTACCGGGGCCAGGGCACCTTCATGGTAGCCGGGAAGGAGTTGGATTTTCGTGCCCGCTTCAAGTCCCAGAATTTGTAGGGTGGTCTTTTCGGCACATCTGGCGGTGTCTCGAGCTCATTCAATCGTCGGCCCGCTCCGGCCCGCCCGATCGACCAGCTGGCGCCGTCGCGCCGCATCAGTCCTGAGACCGATTTGCCGAGCTGGCGCTCCAGCGCCGGTCGCCACGGCACGAGCGTGAATTCCCGGGCGGGTTCGATCTGCTCAAAACGCCGCTGTTGACCTCGACCGGGCGACGACAGATGGTCTCGATCCGGGAACCTTCGGCAGCTTCCCCGGGGCGTCTTCCTTCACGCACGCGAGGCTATGCCCGCGTCTGGGCCTGGGACCTCGAACAGGTGGCGACGCCGCCGAACGACGGCGTCTCGGACCGCCAAGCTGGGGTCACCCCGGAGTTGAGGTGGCCGCGCCGTGTTCAAGCTGAGACTTCAAATCCCAGCTGCCGAAGCGCCGTGGACGCGACGTCCTGGTCTTGCTGGTAAGTGCCGCCCGAGATGCCGATCCCGCCGATCAGCTTGCCGTTTTCCAGGATAGGATAACCGCCGCCGACCGCCACCATTCGGGGACGATAGGCGAGCGGCGTAACTTTCGGGTCGTTGCTGACGTAGTCGTTCCAGACATGCGTCGGATAGCCGAACGAGGCCGCGCTCCACGCCTTGTCGACGGCGACATCGACCGTGAGGAACGGTGCGTCGTCGGTGCGTTCGAACGCGCGGAGATTGCCGGTGGCATCGACCACGGCAACCGCGGCCGGGATGCCGACCTCGCGGGCCGAGGCGATTGCGGCGTCGATCAAGGCGGCGGCAGCCTCGCGGTTGATCGATGCGGTGGCGATGGACTTGGTGCTCATGACGTTCCTTTCCCCGAGCGCGGATCGGCTCGGGATGATGGGGATTGGGGAATGGGTGCTCAGAAGCCTTCGAGGACGATCTTGCCCCGGGCCGTACCGCTTTCGAGCAGCGTGTGTGCCAGCTTGAGGTTCGTTGAGTTGATGGGCAAGAGGTGATCGGTCAGCGTCGTCCTGATCTTGCCGCCGTCGACGAGAGCGGCAATCCGGTTGAGGATCTTGCCCTGCTCGGCGAGGTCCGGCGCTCCGTAGATCGGTCGCGTGAATATCAGCTCATGATGGATCGACACCGCCTTGCGCTTGAAAAGCATGACGTCGAAGCCATCCGGATCGTCGATCAGGCAGAAGCGACCCTGCGGTGCAATCAGCTCGGCGATGTCGCCGACATGCGGCTGGGTGTGCGTCGTCGAGAAGACAAACGCCGGGGCGCCGAGGCCGAGATCGGCAACCTGCGCCGCGAGCGGCTGCGAATGATCGATGACGTGATGTGCACCCAACGACAGCGCCCAGTTCCGCGACTCCAGGCGCGAAGCGGTCGCGATCACCGTGAGGTCGGTGCATTGCCGCGCGATCTGGATTGCGATCGATCCCACGCCGCCGGCCCCTCCGATGATGAGGATTGCCGGTGTCGCGCCAGGTACCCGCTTTTTGACGTCCAGACGGTCGAACAGCGCCTCCCAGGCGGTCAGCGAGGTGAGTGGCAAGGCTGCGGCATGGGCCCAGTCCAGTGCGGCTGGTTTGCGGCCGACAATGCGCTCGTCCACCAGATGGAACTCGGCATTGGTACCCTGGCGGGTGATCGATCCGGCGTAGAACACCTCGTCGCCCGGCTGGAACGAGGTCACCTCCGGGCCGACGGCGCTGACCACGCCCGCGGCATCCCAGCCAAGCACTTTCCATTCGCCGTCCTCGGGCGCGGTGCTGCGGCGGACCTTGTAGTCGACCGGGTTAACCGAGACCGCTTTCACCGCGACGAGGATATCGCGGCCCGAGGGAACGGGCACCGGAAGCTCGATGTCGACGAGCGCGGCGTCCTGCGTAATCGGGCCCGGGATTTGGTAGCCTATTGCTTTCATGATGGTCTCCAGCTTGCCCTTCCGGTTGTCCCAACGGCGTTCAGTTGCGACAACCGCCTTCCGCTGATCGCAGGCGCGTCAGTCTGAACCCAGGCTCGCTGTCAGCGTGATCTCAGCCCGCAGGACCTTTGAGATGGGGCAATTCTTCTCCGCCGAGCGGGCAAACTCGAGGAATTGCGCTTCGTCGATTCCGGGGACTGACCCGATCAGCGTCAACGCGGACCTGGTGATCTTGAAGCCGCCCGCATCGGGCTCGACCGATATCGCTGCTTCGGTCTCGAGCTGCGTCGCGGCAAAACCAGCAGCCTGAAGACCGAATGCGACTGCCATCGTAAAGCAGGCGGCGTGCGCTGCCGCGAGCAATTCCTCCGGATTGGTGCCGGCGCCATCCTCAAAACGGCTCCGGTAGCCAAAATGGGTCTCGGCCAGAACGCCCGACTGCGAGTTCAGGACACCCTTGCCGTCACGGCCGGTGCCGCGCCAGATGGCGGATGATGTGCGGATCATTTCAAAGCTCCTGCGGGGTTGCTCTGTTGACGCGTCAGCCCCTCCCCGCGAGGGGCTGACGTCATGGGCGATTGCGGATGTGTAGCTTGCCGCGGACTCGGGATTTGATGCGGGCACGAAAGCCTCCGATCTGGCCACGATACGCCGATGCGGCGTCATCACCCCCGAAGCCTGGTCGGCCTTGGCGCCCGTGTCTTTCCAATCCGCCCCCGAGTTTTCAAATGGCGCGATGTCGGACTTGTATGGCTCGACGGCTATCTCGCCTGAGCGCTTCCCGACTTTTCGGTCGACGGCAGACTTGACGGCAGTGCTGTCGACATCTCCGCTGAGCGTGAAGACGGTGACCTCGGCAGCGAGATCGATAGGCGCTGAGTTCACGCTGGGATTCCCTGCCAACAGCCCATCACGGTGTCCGGCAGCATTATGTCAGTCATCGTTGGTACCTTTGGATGAGCGCGAAAGCGCCGCGACCACACCTTCTTAAATGATCGCTTCGGCGAGATATTTCGGATCTGCACCCTCGGACGACGAATGCACGGCGCTGATCGAGCTCTCACACTTTCCGCTATTCCCGCTGCGCCGCCGCAGCTGGCGCCCGCACGCCGGGAGACGTGCCGAAACGAGCAAGAGTGCGACGAGGACCTTGCGAGCCAGCTTGTCGAAGCCAGTAGAAGATGCCGTTGATCACTCGCCGGTCATCCACCCGCGCCACCCCGCGCGTCTCGATCAGCCGACGCTCCGCCACGCTCAGATCGTATCGCGCCGTCCAAGGCTCCTTTCGGAAGCCTTGATTCAGCACACGCCTCAGCCCCAAGTTCATGGGTTCAGGATCCGGGCAGGTGCAAGCGGATGCAGGTGCCATTCTTGTGCGTGCTGATGATGTCAGCGCTGCCACCGAGCCCATTGGCGAACTGGCGTACGTTGTAGAGGCCCAGTCCCGAGTTGCCTTCGGACAGCTTGGTCGTGAAACGCCGCTCGAAGGCCTGAGCGGCAACCTCCGGCGTCATTCCCATCCCGGTATCGGTAAAACTGATTGCCACGCATCCCTGGCTGTGAGCGTGCGGGACGCAGGCCCGCGCTTCGATGATGAACGCGCCGCCGTCAGGCATGGCGGCCCGCGCGTTTACTGCCAGGTTCAGGAACACGTCCTCAAGCTGGTGCCGGTTGCACAGCACCGGGGGAAGGTCCTCGGAGACGAGTGTCTGGAGCCAAATGGCATCCCCGAGGGCGCGGCTGAGCAACCTCCGCAAGGACGGCACGAGCGACTGGATCAAGACCGGTTCCGGCTCCGTCAAGAATCCCGGCGAGCCCAGGCGACGGGCGAGATAGTTGGCACGCTCCAGGGCTTCCAGTGCGCCGTCCAGTGTCTCGGCAAGTTCTCGATCGGACCTGTCGATGAGATGCCGTCGCGCCACCTGCACTGAGCTCGACACCACCTGGAGCATATTGCGAAAATCATGTGCGATGCTCGTGCGGGCATCCGCCTCCATGCCGGAACCAGATGAGCTGGAATCATCAGCCGCTAACCGAAATGCATTGCGCATGATCTACCTTCCTAGGTTGCCCGGTCCGTGACGGACCAAGGGCGCTCTAGCGGTGGCCACGGATGCGATCTTCCGCGAAGGCACGTAGCTTGCCGGCGCGCACGGCACGGTCCGCTGCCAGGCTGATGGGCTCGGCTCCCACGGTCGGCAGTCCGGTTTCGAAATTGAGGTCACAGCGAGCCGCTTCAAGCGGGCCGATCGCGCCGCTGACGCGAGCGCGCGTCGCAAGAGCGATGAGCGGTTGTTTTCGACGATAGCGGTGCGAATCCGGAATAACCCGCCGGCGTCGTGTCCTACTCCGAGACCTTCACAAAGGAGACCGGACAATGGCTCGGCGACACGCAACCCTCATTCGCGAAGTGCGCCTTCGAACGGAAGCTCAGGATGCGGACTCGCGGGACAGCGGCCGCCCAGCAAATCCACGCAGCAAGGTTTTCGTGATCTCTCGCGCATTCGAGGCAAGAGCATCACTCGATAGTTCGCCGGCGGTCCAGAACGACAGAACCCCGCGAAAGGCGAAGGCGAGCTGTTCTGGCAAGCAGCGCAGCGCCTCCTGCCTGCCCTCAACACTCAAGCCGTCGCCGGCTCCCAGGGCCAGCGACCATAAGGTGGTGGAGTGCGCCAGGACCGTTCCGGTGGACGGGCCGGCCGTGCCGATCCACCCCATCACGGCTCGGTTTATCTCCGGCTCTTCGAGCATCACCTCGACCGCCGTGTCGACGGCCAACAGCACCCGGCCGGCGGCATCGGGAGGCGGCGACATCTCGGCAAAGCGTTTTGCCATCGTATCGATCCGCCGCCCCGAGAGGGCATGCATGATCGCGGCCTTGCTCCCGAACTGATTGAACGGCGTCGCGAAACTGACCCCGGCTTCGGCGGCAAGGTCGCGCATCGAGAAATCGGCCTTGCCCCGGCGGAGCAGCCGCTCCGCAGCATCGATCACCCGCTCGCGAAGCGGCTCGCCCCGTGCGGCGGTCGGAACAGCCTGGGTCTTGTCTCGTGTCATGCCGTATCTATATCATGATATAGTTAGATTCATAGCCCGGAGTTGCACCATGACATCCATTCCCAAGACATTCCTCATCACCGGCGTCAGTTCCGGGCTGGGGCGAGCATTTGCCCTGGGCGCACTTGAAGCGGGCCATCGGGTGATCGGCACGGTGCGGCGGAAGGGCGACGCCGAGTCCTTCGCCGCGCTGGCGCCCGGTCGCGCTCACCTGGTCACGCTGGACGTGACCGATTTCGAGGCGATCCCGGCGGCGGTCGCCGAAGCCGAACGGCTGGCGGGACCGGTCGAGGTGCTGGTGAACAATGCCGGTTACGGCCACGAAGGCGCACTCGAGGAATCCTCCATGGACGATCTCCAGCGCCAGTTCGCCGCCAACGTCTTCGGGCCGGTCGCGATGATCAAGGCAGTGCTCCCGGGCATGCGCGAACGGCGGCGCGGCCATATAGTCAACGTCACGTCCATGGGCGGCTTCATCACCTTGCCCGGAATCACATTTTATTGCGGCAGCAAGTTTGCGCTCGAAGGCATCTCCGAAGCACTCGGCAAGGAAGTGGCGGGCTTCGGGATTCGGGTGACGGCGCTCGCTCCCGGCCAATTCCGTACCGATTGGGCCGGGCGCTCGATGGATCGCACGCCGCGCAGCATTGCCGACTATGACGCTGTCATGGACCCGATCCGCGCCGGCCGACAGGCCAAGAGCGGCAACCAGCCGGGCGATCCGGCCAAGGCCGCGCGGGCGTTGCTCGCACTGGTCGACGCCGCGAATCCGCCCGTGCGGCTGTTCCTGGGCGATGATGCGCTGGAGCTAGTCAACCAGAAGCTCGACGGGATGCGGAGCGAAATCAACGCGTGGAAGGACCTTTCTCGCTCCACCAGCTTCGCATCGTGAGTGCCTAAGGCCGCGGTGGCCTGCGAAGGCGATCCACGCGTCTTCGTAGGCCGGAGACCAGTCGCTTGGGCACCCCTCCCCCCACAGATCAGAAAGGTCACGCACCATGTTTGGGATTTCAACGCTTGGCTGGATCCACACGATCGGCAGCCTTCCTGCCATTCCCGTGGCTCTTTACATGTTTGTCCGGCACGGCCGAATTGTTCCCCACTCCCCACTGGGCACCGTCTATCTCGTTTCCATGCTTGTCGGCGCCGTCACGGTGTTCCTCATAGCCCATGCTCCGGTCAGCTACGCTCTCGGTACCGCGACCATTCTGCTCCTGCTTGCAGGCTATGGGGCCGAGCGCATCCTGGGCCGGGCTCGCGCAGCCCGATACATCGAAACCATCTCTCTGAGCCTGAGCGCGTTTCTCCTGATGCTGCCGACCATTACCGAAGTGCTGCGTCGGGTCCCCGATGGCCACCCCCTGGTCACAGACCTGAAATCGCCGTTGCTTCTAGGCGCCCAGGGAGGACTGCTGGTCTTTCTCCTGGTCGGCCTGGCCGTCCAGGTTGTCCGCCTCGCAAGACAGGCAACGATTGCCGGAAGTTGAGTCCTTCGCCGGCTTACGCCCCGAAGGTACCGCCAGACGCCGGACATAAACGTCCGCGTCTGGCGGTAGAAGGATGCGCCTCCGCCATACTGCCCACATGGCGATTGACGGTCGCGTCGACAATCTGGTTCTGGAATTTCCACCCTGGAAAGCGGACGATCTGCAAACGACCCGTTGCGGAGGTTGGTCGAGGTCCGCTTTTTCGACTCAGTTTCGTGAGTCTAAGCAAGCAGCCACGCGAGCACCTCGTCCATTTGCACTGCGGTTTGCGCAAATGCGTGACCAGCGCCCTGATAAACTCGCGTCTGCAGATTGCAGCCCCGCACCCATCCCAACTCGACCAATCGATCGGCGATATTGACCTGGTGTGGCGTTATCCCCGCGTCCAGTCCCATTTCTGTCCCGTGATCGAGCCATAGACGCCTGCCTTCGGGCGCTCCCAGCCTGCCAAAGTAGCTCGGCCAGATCGACAGCAATTGCTCGTAGTCGATGAAGCGGTTGTCGTAGATGGGCCAGTTGGGCGACATGCAGGCGCCGCGTCCGAATACCTGTTGCGCTTCAACCAAAATCGCGCCCGCCATGACGCCGGCCATGCTCGCACCGAAGATCGCTGTGTCCAGGCGACCCGGCCGCGTCCGATAGTTTTCGTCCACGAAGGGCTTGAGCCGGTTTGTCAGAAATCGAAGCAGCGCGTTTGATTGGAGAGGTCTCTCGCCTGAGAGCTCTTCTGCCGCTGCTTGAAGGAGGTCCCGAGCAACTGATGACTGCAGCAGCCATGCGCGCATATCAGAGGTTAAAAGTTCGGATGCGGCGGCGTAAGTCACCCTCGCCTAGCGATGCGCTTCAGGCTGAGATTCACGAGTGGGTGACGAACGGAAACCCGCCACCCCCGCATATGCGTCTTCAGGATGCACACCTGTTCGAGGAAGAGGCTTGCCTAGCCTACTTGAATCCGCTCGCTAGCTGGAAGGGGTTAGAGCAGTGGCGTGAGCTGGGCTTTTTTCCGGATGCACCCAAGTTGGGCGACGATCCCGTAGAGCTCTGTGAGAGATATTGGCGGCCCTGCTCCCCAACGGGTGATGAGGCAGTTTGACTGGATGCGAGCATCAACTCTGCCCCGTTGACTCACTAAGGGACGTCTATGGCCGTGTGTGGACGGCCCTCCGTTGGCAAATGCGTACTTAGGCCGTCGCGATGTGCTGGTTTGCGCGGCCATCTGTTCGGCTTGTCATGCGGCATTGAAGTGCGCCGCTGGCCATGATGTCTTCGTGCGGATCGTCCGTTGCCAACTCTGCGTCCCCAAGTATCGCTCAATGGCACTAGACGGGTACACACAACCGAGTCACACAGCGCGGGCAATCCTGCGAGAACCGCGGAAATCCGTGGCTCTGGGCGAGAGCTATTCCGGTCTGGAATCCTGTCTCCCCGACCACCTTGCGCCAGGCCGTGGGCCTTACCGCGCTGAGTCGGTCAGTTGCCACCGCCGGCGTCGAGCAAGTCCATCAGGTTTCGAGCGGCTTCGCGATCGGCTTCGTCCTTGAACGCCACATCCAGATCGGGCGCTTGTCCGAGCATATAGAGCACCGACCATAGCGCAAAACGTCGCGCGCGATCGGTCTCCAAACCGAAGTCCACCCGAAGCCGATCGAGGGCGGCGGTCTGCATTGCCGCGGATGCATCCGAGAGGTCGGATGTGCCGAAATAGCGCTGCAACAGATCATCGAAGTCCATCGCCAAGTGCTAGCGGATAGCTGCGGCGGAGCAAACAGCAACGTCTGCCACGCCACGGCTCATCGCCGCAATTTGGCGCCCGATTTACTCTGCCGACTTTACAGTCACCCAGACGTCGACAGGAGCGACGAACTTGCCAGGAGCGGGCTTTCCGATATCGATGCGCTCGGCCGTGACCAGTTCACCGGTGGCGAGATTGAAGCTCGACCAAGGCTTAGGCATTCGTCCGAACGACATCTTCTGGATCGGACGTCCGGTGACAGTGTTCATGATAGTCGCAATGATAGCCATGCGGCGGCGCTAGGGTGCGAACTTGCGCCGGTCCAGAGACCGGAGGTAGCTAATCAACAGCCACGCCTCAGGCACGAGGGGCTGCTGGTAAAGCGATCTTGCGCATCCCATCTTGCGCGACTTGAGGAACGAGAAAGAGAGATCACCCGATGAGCGTGGCATTCCGTCGCGAGAGTGACGAGGAACATCTGGAGCCCAAGTTCGAGCTTCCCATTCCAGCTGGCCCGAACCTCGTTACGGGCCGGGGCCTGGCGCTGATCAGGGAACGGATTTCCGAACTCGAAGCTCAGCTTGGTCGCATCGAAGATCCTGAAGCTATCAAGAAGCTCCAGCGCGACCTGCGCTATTGGAATACCCGCCAGGTGACTGCCGAGCTTGCCCCGCTCCCGCTTGGCGACAAGGTGGAGTTCGGGACGGAAGTCCGCCTTCTCCTCAACGGCAAACTCAAGACATTTCGGATTGTCGGAGACGATGAGGCCGATCCCGCCGCGGGCCTGCTCTCCTTTAACGCCCCCTTGAGCCGCGCCATGCTGGGAGCCGAAGCAGGCGAAACCCTTCCCTTCGGCAACGCGAGCGACGCGATCGAGATCGTGGAGATCAAGGTCGTGAGCGGATGAACCTGTCGGCCGCCCCCTGCCCCAGCGATCCGCGTTGTCGTGAGCTTGGTGTCAGCGGGCGTTCCCAGTCATAGTTCCTGCCCGCTTGCCCCCCGCCTCTGCACCGCCTATCTGCGCCGCAATCTCCCCATAAAGATTTTCCAAGGACGACCATGGCCGCCCAGTACGCATACGTCATGAAGAACATGACGAAGACATTCCCCGGCGCTCAGAAGCCGGTGCTGTCAAACATCAACCTGCAATTCTACCAGGGCGCCAAGATCGGCATCGTGGGCCCGAACGGCGTCGGCAAGTCGACGCTCATGAAGATCATGGCCGGGATCGACACGGAGTATACCGGCGAGGCTTGGCCCGGCGAGTATATTACCGTCGGCTATCTTGCCCAGGAGCCCGAGCTCGATCCGACCAAGACCGTGCTCGAGAACGTCAAGGACGGCGCCCGTCACGTGGCCGACATGGTGGAGCGCTTCAACCAGATCGGTATCGAGATGGGTGAGGACGGCGCCGATTTCGACGCGCTCGGCGCCGAAATGGGTGAACTGCAGGAGAAGATCGACGCTGTCGACGGCTGGACGCTCGATAACCAGCTCGAGATCGCCATGGAAGCGCTGCGCTGTCCGCCGGGCGACTCCGGCGTCGAAAGCCTTTCGGGCGGAGAAAAGCGCCGCGTGGCGCTGACCCGGCTGCTGATTCAGAAGCCTTCGATCCTGCTGCTCGACGAGCCCACCAACCATCTCGACGCGGAATCGGTCGAATGGCTCGAAAACCACCTCAAGGAATATGCCGGCGCGGTCCTGATGATCACCCACGACCGCTACTTCCTCGACCACGTGGTCGACTGGATCCTCGAGCTCGATCGCGGCAAGTATTTTCCCTACGAAGGCAACTACTCGACCTACCTGGAAAAGAAGGCCAAGCGCCTGGCCCAGGAAGAACGCGAGGAGAGCGGGCGCTCGAAGGCACTCCGGGAGGAGCTCGAGTGGATCCGGCAGACTCCCGCTGCGCGTCAGACCAAGTCCAAGGCGCGTATCCGTAAGTTCGAACAGCTGCAGGAAGCTCAGAACGACCGCAAGCCCGGCAAGGCTCAGATCGTCATCCAGGTCCCCGAACGGCTTGGCGGCAAGGTTATCGAGGTCAACAATATCTCGAAGGCGTACGGCGATAAGCTGCTGTTCGAGAATCTGAGCTTCACCCTGCCCCCAGGCGGCATTGTCGGGGTGATCGGGCCAAACGGCGCCGGCAAGTCGACGCTGTTCAAGATCATCACCGGCAAGGAGCAGCCTGACTCGGGCTCGATCGAGGTCGGGACGACGGTTCGTCTGGGCTTCGTCGACCAGAGCCGCGATCACCTGGATCCCAAGCACAACGTCTGGGAAGAGATCTCTGACGGCCTCGACTACATGAAGGTAAACGGACACGACATGTCGACTCGCGCCTATGTCGGCGCGTTCAACTTCAAGGGCCAGGACCAACAGAAGAATGTCGGCAAACTTTCGGGCGGTGAGCGCAACCGCGTGCACATGGCCAAGATGCTCAAGACGGGCGGCAACGTGCTGCTGCTGGACGAGCCGACCAACGACCTCGACGTCGAGACTCTAGCCGCGCTCGAAGATGCGATCGAGAACTTCGCGGGCTGCGCCGTGGTCATCAGCCACGACCGCTTCTTCCTCGACCGTCTGGCGACGCACATCCTGGCCTTCGAAGGCGACAGCCATGTCGAATGGTTCGAGGGCAATTTCGAGTCTTACGAGGAAGACAAGCGTCGCCGCCTCGGCGATGCGGCCGATCGTCCTACACGCTTGGCCTACAAGAAGCTGACCCGTTGACGTTCATCTTGAATGCTTGAAACATGAACATAAGGCTGTCCGACCGGTTCAGTTGTCGGACAGCCCCGACGGAATATCACCGACTCATCAGCCGCAGCCACTTGGCGGTAGAGTTTGGAGATGCCGTCAATGTCACATCAAAGTTTGAAAGGGCGCGTCGGGTGGTCTGCTTTGGCAGTCGCGCTCGTCGCCAGCAGCTTATCGGTTCCCGCTTCCGCACAGGATCGCGGCGGCCGGAACGGTGGTCGCGGAGAGCAGACCTCGCAGCGCCAGCAAAGCTGGTCAGAGCGCACCGAGGCTCGCAGAGCGCAACCCGCCGCTCGCGCGGAGCGTCAGAGCGACCAGCAAGCGCAGCGCCAGGCACCTGCCCAGCGTCCGACCCCTGAGCAGCGCGCCCCCCAGCAGAACGCCGCGCGCGCAGAACAGCGTCCCACACCTGCGGCCCCACAGGGCAATCGTGCAGTCCCTGCTCGTCAGCAAGCCCAGGTCACACAGCGCGCGACACGGGGACAGCCGCAAGGGGATAGCCGCAACCAGCAACGTGCCGAACAGAACGCGCGCTTGCAGGAATGGCTCGGCAGCCGATCCCGGCCTCAGGCGGGCCAGCCGCGACAGGCGGGACAGGAGCGAAATCGCACTTACACCGACCAGAACCGCAACCCGACTTATCGGGACGCCAGCCGTGACCGCGACAATCGACAAGACTGGCAGCACCGCGACAACGATCGCCGAGGCGATGGCAAGGTTGACCGTTCCGATCGAGATCGAGATCGCGATGGCAGGCCGGACTGGCAAAATCGGGACGACCGGCGCGGCGACAACGATTGGCGCAACGGACGCTACGCTCGGAATGACCGAGGCGATTGGAACCGTGGCGATCGGCACGACTACCGCCAGTGGGACCGCCGCTGGCGCGACAATAGCCGCTATGACTGGCAGCGCTATCGTAACAGCAACCGCTACAACTACCGGTTGGGCGCCTATTACGCGCCCTATCGCAACTACGCCTACCGGCAACTGGGCGTCGGGTTCCACCTCGACTCCCTGTTCTTCGGCAACAGCTACTGGATCGGCAACCCATGGCAGTATCGCCTGCCAGAGGTCTACGGCCCTTACCGCTGGGTTCGCTATTATGACGACGTGGTCCTGGTAAATACCTTCACCGGTGAAGTGGTCGACGTGATCTACAACTTCTTCTGGTAACTGCCCTTCTGCCGGTGTGAGTGGCCCGGCAGGAGCGAAGCCCTCGCCCCGAAAGGAGCGGGGGCTTCTGCTTGTCCATTTTCAAGGGCTTGCCTGGACTGGCCGTCGATGGATAGGGTCCGCCCATGACGGAGATCCACATCCCGCCCCCTGAGGATACGAGCGACCAGCCGCGCCTGCGCAAGATTGGTCGCAAGGTGCGGGAGCGGCTCGGCGCCAACAAGGACGCCTATAAGATTCCCTGCGAGCAAGCCGAGCTTTGGGCGGTCGGCAACTTCTTCACGCCCGAGGAATGCCGACAAGTCATCGCGATGGTGGATGCCATTGCCAAGCCGAGCCGGGCTTTCGACGCCGAGTATTCGAGCGGCTACCGCACCTCCTATTCCGGCGACGTCGATCCGCACGATCCGTTTATCAAAGGCCTGCAACGGCGGATCGACGATCTGCTTGGGATGGATCCGACGTTCGGCGAGACGATCCAGGGGCAGCGCTACATGGTGGGCCAGGAATTCCAGGCCCACGCGGACTGGTTTCCCGGGGGCACTCCCTATTGGGAAACAGAAAAGAACCGAGGTGGGCAGCGGTCGATCACCGCCATGGCTTACCTCAACGAGGTCGAGGAAGGAGGCGCAACGCACTTTCCGCGCCTCGGCTTCAAGGTCGAGCCTCAGCCCGGCGCGCTGCTCATCTGGAACAACGCGGATCCGGAAGGCGTCCCTAACCCCTGGACGATCCACGCCGGCACACCAGTGGTCCGCGGCGTGAAGTACATCGTTACCAAATGGTACCGCTGCCGCCGTTGGCTCTGATCCTCACGCGCTTCGTTCCAGCGCCTCGGCAATCAGCTTGCGGGTATTGGTCACGCCATAGAGCGCGATAAAGCTGCCCATGCGCGGCCCCTGGCTTGAACCGAGCAGCGTCTCGTAGAGAGCGCGGAACCAGTCGCGCAGGCTGTCGAAGCCGTACTCTTCCTTCTTGCCGATCTCGTAGACGGCGGTCTGCAAGTCCTCCGCCGGAGTATCTTCACCCGAGCGTGCCAGTTCCTCGTCGAGTGCCCGCAAGGCAGCGGCCTCGTTGGGCTCGGGCGCCCGGCGCTTGAGGGTCGGCGCGATGAAGTCGCGATTGTAGGCGAGCGCCCGGTTGATCAGCGCATCCAGCTCGGGATGGTGCGCGGGGTTCAGATCATGAATGTAGTTACCCAGGTAGCTCCACACCTGTTCGTGCGTCGCCCCTGCGCCCAACACCCCGACGAGGTTGAGCAGCAAGGCGTAGCTTACCGGCAGCGTATCGCCCTCGCCACCGTGATAGCCATTGGCGCGCAGCAGGTGCCAGACCGGATTGCCGAGTTGCTGTTCGATCGGCTGCTCGGGGATTTTGGCCCGGAACTGCCAATATTCGTCCACCGCCTTGGGGATTACGCCGACATGGAGGCTCTTGGCACTCTTCGGCTCGCGGAAAATGTAGAAGCCCAGGCTCTCTTCGGTGCCGTAGGTCAGCCATTCCTCGATGGTCAGCCCATTGCCCTTCGACTTGGAGATCTTCTCCCCCTTTTCGTCGAGGAACAGCTCATAGATCATGACTTCAGGCATACGCCCGCCGAGCGCTCGGACGATGCGGCCGGATTGGGTGACGCTGTCGGTCAGGTCCTTGCCGCTCATCTCGTAGTCGACGCCAAGCGCATACCAGCGCATGGCCCAGTCGACCTTCCACTGCAGTTTGGCCTTTCCGCCGAACACGCACTGCTCGACCGTCTCGCCCTCGTCTTCGAAGCGGACGATTCCGTTCGCAGCGTCGACCACCTGGACCGGAACCTGGAGTACCACGCCGCTCTTCTCGCTGATAGGCAGCACCGGCGAATAGGTCTTCTGCCGCTCCGCCCTCAGCGTCGGCAACATGATGTCCATGATGGCGTCGAACGTCTCGAGCACCCGAACCAGCGGAGCGTCGAAGGCGCCCGAGTTGTAGCGGTCGCTCGCGGCGACAAATTCGTACTCGAAGCCGAAGCGGTCGAGGAAGTCGCGCAGCATGGCGTTATTGTGATGCGCGAAGCTTTCGAACTTGCCGAAGGGATCGGGCAGTCGGCTGAGCGGCTGACCGAGGTGCCGCGCCATCATCTCCTGCTGCGGCACGTTGTCGGGTACCTTGCGCAGCCCATCCATGTCGTCGCTGAACGCCACCAGGCGCGTTGGCGCACCCCCCGAGACAATCTCGTAGGCCCGGCGGACGAGCGTGGTGCGCAGGACTTCCTGGAACGTGCCGATGTGCGGCAGGCCCGACGGACCGTAGCCGGTCTCGAACAGCACCGGCACCCCGCCGGGCTTTCCGTCCGGATAGCGTTTGACGAGCTTCATGGCCTCCTGGAACGGCCAGGCCTTGGACACTCGGGCGGCGGAAATCAGCGCGTCGTCAATCATGCTTGGGCCTTTGCGGATGGCGGCCCGCGGTGCAAGCCTTTGCTGACATTCGACGGTAGGGACCAGACGCAGGCCTTGACGGGCAAAAGATGCGAAGGCCGCCGTACTCCCCCGCCGCGACAGCTCTCCAAGGAAACCGAGTCTTCCGTAGATCATTGTACCCATGAGCAATCGCGCTTCTGAACGGGAACGGGGTGGCGCCGCAGACTTTGACCTATGAGTTCGCGCCGCATGAGCGGCCGGTCATGCCCGGATCCCCGGCCACGCCGACGCACCCTATGCCGCGCCGGATCGGCTATTTTGCGATCGGCGTCCTTGTCGCGCTGACCGCGGGGCTCGCCAACGGCCTGTTGATCGGCAACTTGCCCCAAATTCAGGGAGCGCTGGGTTTGACGAGCGTCGAGGGGGCTTGGCTGACGGCCGCCTATTCGATGACCAATGTCTGCACGAGCTTCATGCTGATCAAGTTCCGCCAGCAGTTCGGCCTGCAGCGGCTTACTCGGGTGTTTCTGCTCGGGTTCGTGGCAATCTCCGGCGTGCAAGTCGTGGTGCATAGCTATGGGCTGGAGCTCGCGCTGCGCGCTGGAGCGGGGATAATTGCCGCCGGGTTCACCCCGCTGGGATTCTTTTACATCATGCAGGCGATGCCGGCGAAAGCGCGGCTCGGCGGAATGATCCTGGGGGTGGGACTGACGCAGGTCGCGTTGCCGCTAGCCCGGGTAATCTCGCCCTTGTTGCTGGCAAATGGCGAGATCACCAACCTCTACATGTTCGAATTCGCGCTGAGCCTGATCTGCCTTGGTAGCATCGCCCTTTTGCGGTTGCCTCCGAGCGAGACCGCCAACGTGTTCGAGAAGCTCGACTTCGCGAGCTTCGCCCTCTTCGCACCGGGCATGATGCTGCTGCTGGCGGTGCTGACGCAGGGGCGGATCGTGTGGTGGACGACGCCGTGGATCGGCTATGCCTTTGCGGCTTCGGTCGTCTTGATCGGCGCGGCTATGGTGATCGAGCATAACCGCGCCAACCCGATGCTCAACACCCGCTGGATGCGAACGCGAGGAGTGCTGCGCTTCGCCTTGGTGGCGGCGACTGTGCGCTTGCTGCTGGGCGAGCAGAATTATGGCGCCGTGGGCCTCCTTTCCGTCGTCGGCATGGGCAACGATCAGCTCATCATTTTCAACCTGGTACTGGTGGTGACCACCTTGGCCGGGGTGATCGCCAGCCTGGTGACGCTGAATCCGAACGACTTGCTCAAACCCATCGTGCTCTCGGTCGCGCTGATTGGCCTCGGCGCCTGGCTGGACTCGCACTCGAGCAACCTCACCCGCCCCGCCGACTTCTATGTGACGCAGGGCATGATCGGCTTCGCCGCGGCCTATTTCCTCGGACCGACGATGATGCTCGGCATCCTGCGCGCCCTGGCCAAGGGGCCTAGTCACATGGTGAGCTTCTCCGCCGTGTTCAGCATCGCGCAAACGCTCGGTGGGCTAGGGGGCGGCGCGATGCTCGGCACGTTTCAGATCGTTCGTCAGCGCTACCATTTCAACGAGTTGGTCCAGAGCATGCTGGCGACCGATCCGCAGGTCGCGCTGCGGGTCAGGCAGTTGAGCGGAGCCTATGGCAAAGTGGTAACCGATCAGGTGCTGCTGCAGAAGCGGGGGATCGAGCTCCTCACCCAGCAAGTCACGCGCGAGGCGAACATCATGGCCTTTAACGACGTGTTCCTCCTGATTGCCGTTCTATCAGCGGTGGCTTTCGCTTATCTCGGCAGTCGCTGGCTCTATCTCCGGTGGTACGGGATTAACCCGCTGGCCAAGGAACTCGCAGCCATTCAGAAACTGAGGCCCAGCCAGTGAGCGACACCCAGCCTCCCGAAGACAAGCCGCCGCCCTCACCTGTCGAGGAAGAGCCCGATCCCGCGCACGTGAGGCAAGAGGACCCGCTGGAAAGCCCCGACCAGGTGGGTCCCAAAGCCAGCGGCTGGGCCCCGCCCAAGAGCGGGCCGAAGATGACCATCGTGTTCCTGGTGGTCCTGCTAGCCGGCGCGCTGCTGGCCCTTTATGCCTGGGACCTGCCGCCGTTCCACAGCTCGGTCCAGACTACCGACAACGCCTTCGTCCGCGGCCAGACCACGGTGATCTCCCCGCAGGTGAGCGGTTATGTGACGAAGGTCTACGTCCAGGACTTCCAACAGGTGAAGGCAGGCGACCCTCTGGTGCAGATCGACGACCGCACCTACCGCCAGCGTGTGCAGCAGGCCGAAGCCACCCTCCAAGCGCAGATCGCCAACCTCGCGAACTCGGAACAGAGCCAGAGATCGAGCGAAGCCTCAGTGGTCGGTCAGCAGGCGGCGATCGAAAGCGCGCGGGCGCAGTTGGCCCGAGCCCAGGCCGACATGAGCCGCATCGGCGAACTCTACGCGCAACGCTGGATCACCACGCGGGAGCGTGACCAGGCGCTGGCGGCGCAACAGCAGGCCGAAGCCGCTGTGCGTCAGGCGGAGGCGCAGCGCACCGTGGCGCAGGAACAGGTGCGCAGCGTGACCGTCGGGCGCGGCGGGCTGGAAGCAAGCGTGGCCAACGCGCGCGCAGCGCTGAAGGTCGCCCAGATCGATCTCGACAACACCCGAATCCTTGCGCCGCAAGCGGGCCAGGTGAGCGAAGTTGGCGTGCGCCTGGGCCAATTCGTCACCGCCGGCACGCAGCTGCTGTTTGTGGTGCCGGAGAAGATCTGGGTCGTAGCCAACTTCAAGGAAGCGCAGACCGCCGATATCCAGCCGGGTCAACGCGCGCGTGTGCGGGTCGATGCACTCGGCGGGCGCGAACTCCAGGGCCGCGTCGAACAGATCGCCCCTGCGGCGGGCAGCGAGTTCTCGGTCATCCGGCCCGACAACGCGACCGGCAACTTTGTGAAGGTGCCGCAACGCATCCCGGTGCGGATCGCTATCGATCCCAACCAGCCGCTGGCACGGCGCCTGCGGCCCGGCATGTCTGTCGAAGCAAGCGTGGATACGAGCAGCGAGCGGTAGGCGATCCGGCCAAATTCCCGCAATCCCCGCTTGCGCTGACGCCCCGCTGTGGCAGGTAAGCGCACAAAGAGAACACAACAGGGAGAGATGGGGTATGGCCCTGCAAGCCTATCCGGACGTGCCGCTATTCCGGTATCCGTTCACGCAGCTGACCGCGGCGCAGGTGCAGGCCAAGCTTGCGGGGCCGGCGCGGGGCGGTCCGGGGAGCAAGGGGCCGCTCGAAACAGACCTGGCGGGTACCAACCTGCGCGTCGTGACCGACGGAGCCGGCACGCTGAGCTGGCAGTTCGGACAGGGTAACAAGGTCTCGTTCGAAGGGGCAGAGGCCGGGTATGGCGCGCTGACGCTCGACCATGTGACGCTGATCTCCCACCTCGTCCCTGACTCGACGCGCGGATATGCGATCGCCTGGGACCGTCACAGCAATCTCGCCACGGTGTTCGAGCTGTGGTTCGGCGGCGGACCCTCCCCGCACGACCGCGAAGTCAACCGGGCGGTGTGGCACGGTTATGTCCAGTCCGGCGATAGCGAGCCTCCGACCGAGCGGCACGCGCCGACGCTGCGGCTGGAGGGGCGCGCGTTCGCGTGGACCGAGGATACCGGCAACCGCACGATCGAATACTATCCCTCGGTCACCTACACTCACTGGGTCGAGCTTGACCGTCTCAAGGGGAAGCGCGGCTATTCGGCGCCGATGGACTACATCCAGCTGACCGAAGACCTCTATCTGGTGGCGCGCGTGGAGAGCGAGTTCTCTGGCTTGCTGCACATGTACCTGGTGGATGTGAACCGGTTGCTGCAGGCCGGGCTCCGCCTCGGGTTCAACGGCGCTGACGAGCTCGAGTACTACATGTTCCGCGGCACCGGCGAGTGGCTCGGCCAGCTCGCCCGATTCGAGAAGCTGGGCGATTTCAGCGCCGAGCCGCTCAAGATCGAGAACGCCAAGAAGGGCGAGCGGCGGATCTATCGCCCGGTCGCGACGATGGACAAGATGACCCCGGCCGAAGTCGCCAAGGTCGTGGCGGAGAACACCCACGTGTTCGACCGCCCAAGCCCGATGGCCGGCAACGGCACCAAGCCCAGTGGCGACTTGGCGGGCAAGGCCTTTGCCATCCACTACGACGACGGGCCTCAGATGGAGTACCGCTTCACCACCGCCGACAGCCTGCAGTGGCGCAGGAACGGTGCAGGGGATTGGAAGGAAGCGCGCTACAACGCGTGGGAAGTCATGCCGGGGGCGTTCATCTTCGGCCACTTGCTGCAGGGCGAGCCCAATCACGACGGCCATATCGCGGTGATCGACCTCGATGCGGGCCTCGCGACCAACTATCACGGGTTCCTCAATACGCCCTACTTCGCCAACGAGGCCGGCGCCGAGACGCTGTTCGGCAAGATCGTGGGCCAAGGCATTCCCGATCCCGGGACCAAGCGGCACGAGCGCACGAGTGACTTGCTGGGCCGGGCGTTCACCTGGGAGTATTCGCCGGGCCTCAATTCGATGCACCTCTATTCGACGCCGAACACGACCTCCTGGATCATCCCGACGCCAACGGGGCACTTCGCGACCGAGTGGAGCGGCAGCGGGGATTTCGTGAAGATCCGCGACCAGCTCTACTTCGCGCGCTGGCAGGAAGAGGCGTGCAACGGGACGCTCGGCACGATCCTGATCAACATGCGCACCATGCACGATGCCGGCATCGGCTATCATTGCGGCAAGAACGGCCTCAGCATGAGCGCAGTCGGCGCGCCTGCCCGGCATGCCGGAAAGTTCAACGTCGACAAATTCTTCCCCGCGGCCTGAGGAGGACACGAGATGGAAAAGCTATCCGCCACGAACCGCCGCAGTTTCCTGAAATCGAGCGCACTTGTCGCCGTTCCGATCGCAGCGGCTGCGCCAGCTGCCGCCCTCGCGGCCGATGACAGTCGGGCCAAACTCGCCCGGCTGGAAGATGAGCGGTCGATCGAAGCGCTCCAGCGCAAGTTTCTGCGCTACCTCAACGGCGCTGCCGACTGTGCTGAGTTCATCGCTTCGCCCGAGAGCATAGATCTCGGACAGGACGTCCGCTCGATCGCCGAGGATCTGGGGCACGAGATATCGCTCGAATTCGCCGAGAACGGTCTTTCCGCCAAGGCTCGCTGCGCCTGCACCTTAGAACGAGAGGCCGAGTTCACCGGCCACTCGACCCTCGAACAGATGGCTCGCTTCCAGGGACAGGGCAGCCACCGACACGAGGAACGCCAGGTCCTCGTCACCGAGTTCATCAAGGGCAACGACGGCTGGCGCATCGCCAGTGCACGGCTCGCCTGACAACGCCTTGAAAGGGTCGCCAATGAGATTTCTCGCAACAGTCGCGCTCGCCGCGCTGACAGCAGGCTGCACGACCAGCGAAACGGCCACCACGAGCCCCGCCGGTTCTCCCGCTCTCGCCGGGGCCGATACTTGTGCGGCGGTGAGCGCCTCGATGCTCGGTGCCGCCAACGCCAGCGGGAAGTGGGTTCCCGGGGCCAACGGCCTGCCCAGCTTTTGCGAGGTCACCGGCACGCTGTCCCCCGTCCCCGGCTCCACAATTGGCGTGGTCTATCGCCTGCCGGCAAGCTGGAACGGCAAGGTCCTTGGTATTGGCGGCGGCGGCTGGGCCGGTAACATTACCATCCAGGCTGCGAGCGAAGGTTTGAAGAAGGGCTACGCCACGTTCCAGACGAACGCCGGCCACGATTCCACCAACGTGTGGGACACGAGCTGGGCCGCAAATCCGGAAGCGGCGAAAGACTTCGCCTGGCGCGGCATCCACGAGATGACCGTCGCGGGCAAGAAGCTGGTCGAAGCCTACTACGACCAGCCTCACCGCCGTGCCTATTTCCAGGGCTGCTCGACCGGTGGACGCATGGCGCTGATGTCGGCGCAACGGTTCCCGGCGGACTACGACGCCATCAGCGCGGGGGCCCCGGTGTACACACTGCAGGTCCAGACAAGCGCCGTGCTGCGCAACCAGACATTCGCCAAGAACAACGGTGGCTTCACCGCCGAGGACCTCGCGCTCGCCAAGTCCTCCGCCCTGGCCAGCTGCGACGCTGCCGATGGCCTCAAGGACGGCCTGATCGCCGATCCGCGCCAGTGCAACTGGGACCCCGCGACGATCCAGTGCTCAGGCGCCAAGAACGCCACCTGCCTCGCCCCGGCGCAAGTGACCGCGCTGCGCACGGTGTACGACGGCGTCCGCACCCCCGACGGCCAGTGGGGCATGTTCCCGATGAGCCGTGGCGGCGAGACCGGCTGGAGCCTTTTCGTCGGCACCAATGGCGCCGGCACCGACCCGAGCGGGGGCGGCGGCCTGCGGGGTCTGTTGCCGCTCATCTTCGGCAATCAACCGATCGACCTCGCCACCATGACCCTCGCCAACGTGCAAACCCTGCGCGGCAGCGCCTTTGCCGCGATGTACGAGGCAAAGAACCCCGACCTGTCGGCCTTCTTCGGCCGCGGCGGCAAGCTGATACTGTGGCATGGCGAGAACGACCCCGGCCCGAGCCCGGTCGGCACCAACGACTATGTCCGTGCCGTGCTGGCCAAGAACAACGCCGCTCCGCAATCGATGCGCTACTTCACTCTACCGGGCGTGGAGCACTGCCGTGGCGGGCCCGGCGCCGACGAGGTCGAATGGCTCGATGCCCTCGACAGCTGGAAGGAAAGCGGGACGGCACCCGAAGTGCTCGTCGGGACCAAGGCCGACGGCTCGTTAACCCGGCCGCATTGCGCCTGGCCAACGGTTGCGCACTACAAGGGCACCGGAGACGCAAACGACCCCAAGAGCTGGCAGTGCGTAGCCAGGGCCGCTAGCTGACTGCGATAAGCCCGCCGGTCAGGCGAAGGTCGCGGCGACCTCGCTCGGCCGGCGGTAGCGCCTCTTGTAGAGGCGATGGATGAAGAACACGTCGCCTAGGACCCATAGACCCCAGCCCACGAGCACGGCGAACCCCGCGATGCCGAACCCGCCATCTCCGGTAGTGGCCGATGTGAAGATCAGCATCCACGAAAATACGCCGACGAAGAACTGGATCACCGCCGATTGGTAGGCGCCCAGATAGAACCTGTGCGCGGAGAGGTTTCCGAGAATGAACCACAGCAGGTAAGCCATGGGCAGACTGCGATCACCTGTCGGCTTGCCTTTGAAAGCGCCGCCCTCGTTGGAATGGTCGTCTCCGGCTTCCGCCTTGCGCGCGCGTTCCGAAGCCAGGAACGCTTCACGCCGCCGCGCCAAGTCCGGGTCACCCGAAGGCAGCCCAGCGAGGGAACCGAACGACCCATGCCGTCGTGCCGAGTTGTGCAATCCGTCGAGGCCCAGTCCGACCGAAGCCGCGGTCGCAGCCGCGCCTTCAACCCCGAGCCCCTTTCGCCCAAAACCGCTCATGCGTGCCCCCAAGCCTACGCAATTCGGCAAGAGCTATCGCATGAAGTGGTTAATATCTTCGCACCATGCGCGAAGGGGCGGCCGTGGAGTAGCCGCCCCTTCTACGCTGCCTCGGGTGATCAGGCAGCGGCAGTCTTGCTCCGCGACAGCTCAGGCCAGTTCGCGGAATACTGGCTGAGGTCGATCCAGGGCTCGGCGTCGGTGAAATCGCGGCCCAGCGATTGCAGGATCAACCGAGCGCGCTTCATTCGGGCCTTGTAGCCCACGAAGGGGTTGGCTCGGTCCGGCTTGGCGGCGACCATCCGCTTGAGGAGGGCGTCGCGCTCCTCGAAAGATGCAGGCATCGTCCGCGGCAAAGCCACACCGGCGCCGGAGTGAGCCAGGTTCGCCGGCTGAGTGGGCGCCAGGTTCTGCGACCAAATGCGCGCCGGTACGGGCGTGGCGACGACCGGCGAAGCGCCCAGCGTGGCGGGTACCTGTCGTTCGACAGGCTTCGGCGCAGGCCGCGCACCGCTCGCGGCGCGTCGGTCAAGGGGCTTACGCCGTCCGATGGCAATAAAGCCCCACACCGCGAGGGCCAGGACGGCGAGTCCGCCCAGCCCAATCGGTAGCAAGTCGTCGGCTAGTTGGTTGTCGACTGGCGCGGCCGGAGCCTCGTCAACCACCGGAGCCGGCTCGCCAGGCTCAAACGGAACCACGTCTACCGGAGCCGCGGGGAGTTTCGCTGCCGGTGCCGGATCCGCTACGGCCACAGGGGCCGCACGCGGCGCCTCAGCCTCGCGCGGTGCGGTCGCTCGTTGCACGGTTCGTGTCGTGGGAGCGGCAGCGACAGGGTCCGTCGAAGCGGCGGGAACTGCTTCCGGTTCGGGCTCTGGGATCGGCTGAACCACCGGCGATGAGATCATCACCGGTTCGGCAGTCTTGGTCGGGCTGGTTTCGGGCAATGGAGCCGGCGCGGCGACCTCAGGGAACGGGCTAACCGAAGGCTCGGCGGATTGCGCAAACCCCGGAGTGGCCCCAAGCAGCATGGCCGTGGCAATCACGGAGGCACTGCTTAGCGAGCTGTTGCGTGTTTTCTTCATAGCAAGGCCCAAAATGGCCATGGCGCGATTCGCGTTCCCTGACGTTTTGTTCATGTTGATCGGAAGAGCCCTGTTTTTCCGCCCTTTTTCCAAGAGCGGGACAAGATGGGCCGAAAGATTGTTGGGGCGGACCGAGTTCGCAGATTACGCCAAAATGCGTCTCGGTGCGGGAAAAGCCGCTAGCGAGAACCCATTCGCGTTTACTTTTCGTTCCTGTCGCAGCATCAGGATGGCATGCCGGCCGTCCCCCTTCCCGCTCTGCATGCGAGCCATGCGGGCACGTGGCTGCGAAGGCCGAACGGGGATACCCGCGCCGTCGGCAAGGGCGAGGCCATTATGGCAGCGGCGGACACCCCGCTCCTTCTGCTCAATGCGCCATTGGTGGCAACGCGGCTGGGTTACCCGGACTTGTCGGGACTCGACCTGCTCGAGCTATTTGCCTTCGTCCATCCGGCTCGCTTCGTGGTGCCGACGCCAAAGGGCCTGGCGCACGCACTCGGTTTGCCAGAACCCACAAGTGACGACGCCGTCCCTGCCTTGCTGCAAGAGGCTGCAGGC
Source organism: Croceibacterium selenioxidans (assembly GCF_018599195.1). Classification (GTDB taxonomy): domain Bacteria; phylum Pseudomonadota; class Alphaproteobacteria; order Sphingomonadales; family Sphingomonadaceae; genus Croceibacterium_A; species Croceibacterium_A selenioxidans. Next base: position 1,590,127 of record NZ_JAHFVK010000001.1, read on the forward strand.
GCGCTGATCGAAAACTGCGAGAGCGAGAACTGGGTCGAACGGGAAGGCGCCTGGAGCGGCCTGCAGTCGCTCACTCGCCTGCGCTGGCCCTGGGCCCAGGTGATTGCCCCGCATATCCGGAGGCCCGATCGGGCAGAGAAATGGCTCTTCTCCAAGCTGCCCGAATGGGAGGAGGCCCCCGAGCGGCCACAGCCTGCGCAGGTCTCCCTCGATGAACGCGAGATCGAAGCCCGGCTCGAAGACCTTACCGGCGATGGGGCGGAACGGCGAGAGGGTCAGCGCGCCTACTCGAAGGAGGCGGGTCGGGTGTTCGCTCCGCGGGACCGCCGGGGTACGCCGCACGTGTTGCTGGCGCAGGCCGGAACGGGGATCGGCAAGACACTCGGCTATCTTGCACCGGCCTCGCTGTGGACCGAGCGGTCCCAAGGCACGGTCTGGGTTTCGACCTACACCAAGAACCTCCAGCGCCAGCTCCGCCGCGAAAGTACGCGCGCGTGGCCCGAGGCCCGGTCCGATGGCAGCCGCCCCGTCGTGGTGCGCAAGGGGCGCGAAAACTACTTGTGCCTGCTCAATCTGGAGGATGCGCTGCAGGGCGGCTTCGGCGGGCGCGCGGCCATCCTGGCTCACTTGGTGGCACGCTGGGCCGCCTATAGCCAGGACGGGGACATGATCGGCGGCGATTTGCCTGGCTGGCTCGGCACCCTGTTCCGCAACCGCGCCATCCGCTCGCTGACCGACCAGCGCGGCGAATGCGTCTATGCCGGATGCCCGCACTACCGGAAGTGCTTCATCGAGCGAGCGGCGCGCGCCTCGGCCCAGGCAGATCTGGTCATCGCCAATCATGCCTTGGTGATGGTCAACGCTGCGCGCGGACGTGACCACGCGCAGCGTCCGACGCGCATAGTGTTCGATGAAGGACACCACGTGTTCGAGGCGGCCGACAGCACGTTCTCCGCCGCCCTCACAGGCCAGGAGGCGATCGAACTCAAGCGCTGGATCGTGGGGCCGGAGAAAGGCTCGCGCAACCGCCGCAGGGGGCTCGCCGCGAGGCTGGCCGATGTCGCCAGCTGCGACGAGGCTGGCGGCAAGGCGATTGCACAGGCCTGTGACGCGGCCGAGGCGCTGCCGGGCGATGGCTGGCTCCAGCGGCTCGCAGAAGGCAATCCATTTGGCCCCATCGAAGCGCTCCTCGCCGCCGTTCGGGCGGTGACTTACGCCCGCGACGAGAGCGGCGGGCAGGAGGCCGGCTATGGTATCGAGACCGAGGCGGCCCAGCTCGACGGCAACTTCGTGGAGCTGTCTCAGCAAGCGGCCGCGGCGCTCGCCGCGATCCGCCAGCCGCTGATCCGGCTGGGCGTGAGGCTCGAAGCCCTGGCCGAGGACGCGCCCGACTGGCTCGACGGGGCGGGCCGCGCCAGGATCGAGGGCGCGCGTCATTCGCTTGCCTGGCGCATCGACACCCTCTCGGCCTGGGAAGCGCTGCTCAACCGGCTCGGCGGTCCGACCGATCCCGAATTCGTCGACTGGCTCGCGGTCGAACGCTCCGATGCGCGCGAGTTCGATATCGGCCTGCACCGGCACTTCCTCGATCCGATGAAGCCCTTCGCCAAAGTCGTGCTGGAACCCGCGCACGGCGTGATGCTGACAAGCGCGACCCTGCGCGACGGCGACGATTGGCAGGCCGCGGTCGCCCGTTCGGGAGCCGCGCACCTTGAAAGCCAGCCCCTCCTCACCAGTGCCGAGAGCCCATTCGACTACGCTGGGCGCGCCGAGGTGCTGATCGTCACCGACATCGCCAAGGGAGACATCCCGGCGCTGGCCGGCGCCTACGCCCACATCATCGAAGCCAGCGAAGGCGGCGTGCTCGGCCTGTTCACCGCGATCCGCCGGCTGCGAGCGGTCCACGGCCGTGTCGCCGACCGGCTCGCCCGGGCGGGATTGCCGCTTTATGCCCAGCACGTCGATCCAATCGACACCGGTACGCTCGTCGACATCTTCCGCGACGATCCCAACGCCAGCCTGCTCGGCACCGATGCCCTGCGCGACGGGGTGGACGTGCCGGGCCGTAGCCTCCGCTGCGTCGTGATGGAACAAGTGCCCTGGCCCAAGCCCTCCATCCTGCACCGCGCCCGCCGTGCCGCCAACGGCGGGAGCGCGCATGACGACCGCCTGATCCGCGCGCGACTCGCTCAGGCCTTTGGGCGGCTCATTCGCTCGGCGGAAGACAGCGGGTTCTTCATCGTCCTGTCCTCAGCGTTCCCGTCGCGGCTGCTGAGCGCCTTTCCCGCGGGCACGCCCGTTCATCGCCTGACCTTGGCGGACGCTTTACAACGCGTCGCGACGGGTGTTTTCTCTGAGCGGGGCAACGGCGCGGCGATGGCGCCGGAAGAGGAACGGGACCAGCAGTGAAACGGCTCGGTTTGCTGAGGCACGCGAAATCGGACTGGAGCGACATGTCGCAGCGCGATTTCGATCGGGGCCTGAACGACCGCGGCCGCCGCGGCGCGGCCGTCGTCGGGGAGCACATCCGCGAATATGGCGTGCGGTGGGACACGCTCCTCGCCAGCCCCGCCGAACGCGTGAAAGACACGCTCCAAGCGGCACGGTTGCAAATTCCCATCCATTGGGACGAGCGCATCTATCTCGCCGAAAGCAGCACACTGATTCATGTTCTACAAGGCGTAGAAGGCGATCCGGACGCCGTTTTGCTCGCCGGGCACAATCCGGGCCTGCAGGAACTGGTCTTCGACCTGGTCGCGGCCGAAAATGAGAACGCCCTATTCGCCGAGGTGGCGGAGAAATACCCGACCGCGACCTTCGCGGTGCTGGAGTTGGACATCGGCCGTTGGGCCGACTGCGAGCCCGGCTGCGGCACGCTGGTCCATCTCACCCGTCCACGAGACCTCGATTCCGAGCTGGGGCCGGAGCGCGTCCGCTAGGGTCAACCCCGGATCTGGTCGTTTCGCCGTCAGCTTCCGATCGTCCCGCGGGCCTTCCTCACGCGCCCCGCCCCGTAAGCGCGTCGATGTCGTCGATATGCCGCTGCAGCTTTGCCGCAGCCTTCTGGTTCCACCACCACAGTCCGCCAAGCGACGCCCCGATAATGCCCAGCAGCACCAGTTCCTGCCAGCCGACAGCCGCCGTCTCTCCCGTCTTGCTTAGCCTCACCGCCCGTCCGCCCAGCATGATGACGAACAGTCCGGGAAGAAAGGGCAGAATATACCACCAGAAGATCGTGCGTAGGGCGTCCCGCTGCCTGACGAGTTGCGCTCGTGAGAAAAGCAGGATCGGCATGGTTCCGGCATTTTCCGGCGGGACCGCCGAGGCGCGCCTGTGAAGCTGCCATGCGGCAAACACGGTGCCAGCGACGATCATCACCGATCCGATCTTTTGCAGCACGTGGGGCAAGACCACGATGTAAACCGAAAAGACCACGAGCGCGACGACGCAGGCCGCGTACTCGATCAGGTTGCGGCGGCGAACGAAACGGTAGAACTTGTCGGCCCCTGCCCGCACCTCGTCCAGCGGCAAAGCTCCGCCGATTTCGACCGAGGCCTGCCACGCTTGCTTGGCATCGTCATCGGGAGTCATGCCCGTTTCTCCTGTGCGCGATAGGGCTCGGCGAGCAACGCCTTGAGCCGATGTATACGGACGGCCACGGCGGAAGCCGAAAGACCGGTGACTTCGCCGATCTCCGCCGCGGTCAGGTCTTCGAGGTAGAGCAACATGACCTGGCGATCGGCCGGTTCCAGCCGGTGGATCGTCGCCAGCAGCCGGTCGGACAGCGTCCGCTCCCCGGTGCTGTGCTCGGGATCGTCACTGCCGGGAAACTCGGCGATCTGTTCGAGGCCGACCAGCGGCAAGCGACGCTTCCGCCGCCCCGTCATCATGTGCGTGACGCCGACATTGTGCGCGATACGGTGGACCCAGCTCTTCTCGGCACATTGTCCTTCGAAGATCGCGAAGCTGCGCCACAGCGCCGCGTGAATCTCCTGAACGAGATCGCGCCGTAAATCCGCATCAAACTCGTAGCCGTGGGCCAGCCGTTCGATCATCGCACCGTGCGTGCGCGCGGCGACGAGATAACGTGCGTCCTGCTCCGCTCTGGCGGTCTTGCCGTTCATGCCTCATCCGATCCCTTCGACCTGATTAGTCGAAGGGCTGAGGCATGTCTTACAGCGATGACTGAAAAATCGTCAGGTCGCGAGCGCCGCGGCGAGCCTTTGCCTGATCGATCGAAGTTGCGGCAAGAGCGCGGGATCGGCCGGTGAAGCCGGCCCCCTCGAGATCGGCAACGGGACCGTGGCTGCCGGCGTCCCCTTCTCGATCGCCTGGCGGGCACCCTTGAGGGTGTATCCCTCGCGATTGATCAAGCGATCGATGGTCGCCACCAGCGCCACGTCTTCCGGACGGTAATACCGTCGCCCGCCACTACGCTTGAGCGGACGAAGCATCGGGAACTGCTGTTCCCAATATCGAAGAACATGTTGGCGGATACCGAAGCCGGCCGCCAATTCGCCTATCGTGCGAAGGGCGTCCGGCTCCTTGCCGTCGTCAAATGCAGGATGCCCCGCGTCGCTCACGCGCCTTTGGTGATCCTGTCCTTGAGCTTCTGGCTCGCCCGGAAGGTCATGACCCGACGAGGAGTGATCGGAACCTCGATGCCGGTCTTGGGATTGCGACCGACTCTCTCCCGCTTGTCACGCAGGATGAATGTGCCGAACCCCGAGATCTTGACGTTCTCGCCCGTGGCCATCGCGTTGCACATCTTGGCCAGGATCTCTTCGACCAAGGCCAAACTTTCTGCTCGCGAAAAGCCCAACTTGCGATTGATCGTCTCAGCAAGATCGGCGCGCGTTAGTGTACCAACGGATCGCATCATCTCGTGCGTTCCTCCAAAGCTACTTTCGTGCGACCCCTGGGACGATAAATGACTGAATTGCGAGCGTTTGGCAAGATGACTAAACGCGCAACTCACAAGCTATATGCGAAGCAGGCTGGCGCCCCAGGTAAAGCCCCCGCCCATGGCCTCCAGCATCACCAGATCGCCGTCCTTGATGCGCCCATCGCGGCGCGCCACGTCGAACGCAAGGGGCACCGATGCGGCTGAGGTATTGGCGTGGCGGTCGACGGTGACGATCACCTTCTCGGGCGGCAAACCGAGCTTGCGCGCCGTCGCGTCGAGGATGCGCATGTTGGCCTGATGAGGCACGACCCAGTCGATGTCCGCGGCCGTGTGGCCGGTTTGGTCGAGGACCTCCTCGAGCACTTCGGCAAGGTTCACCACCGCATGACGGAACACTTCGCGGCCTTTCATGCGAAGCTTGCCGACCGTACCGGTTGTCGAGGGTCCACCATCGACGAACAGCAGATCCTTGTGCCGGCCATCGGCATGGAGCCGAGAGGCCAGGACTCCGGGGCCATCTTCCGCGACCTCTTCAGCCTTGAACACCATCGCGCCGGCACCGTCGCCGAACAGCACGCAGGTGGTGCGGTCTTCCCAGTCCAGAATCCGGCTGAAGGTCTCCGCGCCAATTACCAGCGCACACTTCGCAAGTCCGGTGCGGAGCATCGAGTCGACCGTCGCCAGCGCATAGACGAAGCCCGAACATACGGCGGCCACGTCAAACGCGGCGCCGCCTGCGCACCCCAGCGCCGCCTGGACCTTGGTGGCCGTGGCGGGGAACGTGCTATCCGGCGTCGCGGTGGCGAGCACAATCAGGTCGATTTCGCTCGCTTCGATTCCGGCGTCCACGAGCGCCGCGCGAGCCGCTGCGATAGCCAGGCTGCCAGTCGTTTCGCCTTCACCGGCAATATGGCGATGGGTAATGCCGGTCCGTTCGCGAATCCATTCGTCACTGGTCTCGACGAAAGTCGCCAACTCGTGATTGCTCATCAGCTTCGGCGGCAGTGCCGACCCTGAGCCCTTGAAGACAGATCGGATCACTTGGCAGCTCCACCCGATCCGTTTTCACGCAGGCGAATTTCGCCAAGCTCGGCCAGGTCAGCCGTGATCCGTTCGGTCAAGTTTTCTTCGAGAAGGCGGGCGGCGACAGCCACGGCATTGGCCACACCCGCGGCATTGGCGCTGCCGTGCGACTTCACCACCACGCCGTTGAGGCCGAGGAAGACGGCCCCGTTGTGGTTGTTGGGATCGAGATGGTGCCGCAGCAGTTCGGTCGCCGGGCGCGAAATCAGGAATCCGATTTTCGAGCGCAACGAACTGCGGAACGCATCCTTCAGAAGATCGGTCACGAAACGCGCCGACCCTTCGATCGCCTTGAGCGCGATGTTGCCTGAAAATCCGTCCGTAACCACGACTTCGATATTTCCACGGTTGATCTTGTCGGCTTCGACGTAGCCCTCGAAGCTCAGGGCAAGGCCCGTCGCGTCGCGAAGCCTTTGGGCGGCCTCCTGCAATTCCCCGGTGCCCTTGGTTTCCTCGGTCCCGATGTTGAGCAACCGGACACGCGGCTTGTCGCGCCCGGTGACGATCCGCGCATAGGCGGCGCCCATGATCGCGAACTGCACCAGGTTGCGCGCATCGCACTCGGTATTGGCGCCGAGGTCGAGCATGATCACGTCGTGCTCTTCGAGCGTCGGCATCAGCGCCGCGAGCGCCGGTCGATCGATGCCCGGCATGGTCCGCAGCGCCAACTTGCTCATCGCCATCAAGGCCCCGGTGTTGCCCGCACTCACGGCAGCGCCGGCGTCGCCGTGCTTCACCGCTTCGATGGCGAGGCCCATCGAGGTCTTCTTGGCCCGGCGCAGGGCCTGCGTCGGCTTCTCATGCCCGCCGACGACATCCTCGCAATGGAGGATTTCGGAAGCGTTGCGCATGTTCGGATGGTTTTCGAGGGCGGCTTTGATCCGCGCCTCGTCACCGACGAGCAGGAATTTGAACTGGTCATGGCGACGCCGCGCGAGCGCGGCGCCGGAGACCATCACGCGCACGCCCTCGTCGCCGCCCATCGCATCAACAGCGATACGCGGCAGGCTCATGCGCTATTCCTTGGCAATCCGGGCCTTAGAGCCCGACGGAGACGATCTCGCGTCCGTTATACTTGCCGCAATGGGTGCAAAGATTGTGCGGGCGCTTGAGCTCGCCACAATCGGGGCATTCGTGGAATGCTGCAACCGTGAGAGCGTCGTGCGAACGGCGCATGCCCCGGCGGGAGGGAGTAGTTTTTCTCTTAGGGACTGCCATTTCGGCACCTGTTCCTTGAAATCTCTGTCGTCTTTGACGGCGCCCCTAAGCCAAGCCCCTTGCATGCGCAAGGGCAACGGCGTCTGGGCAGCCATGCGGCGAAGGCGCGGCCTATAGCGATTTTTCGCGAGTGCGCAAGGGAGCCATCAGTGCCCCGCCCTGATCGCCGCGTCGCTCACGAACGGATTGCTCTGTCGCTCGCGGCCGAAGGTGCTGGTCGGACCGTGGCCCGGGACGAAAGTTACCTCGTCGCCGAGAGGCCAGAGCTTGCCCGTTATCGCGTCGAGCAGGTCCTGATGGTTGCCCATGGGGAAGTCGGTTCGGCCGATGGAGCCCGCGAACAAGACGTCGCCGACAAAGGCGAAATTCGTGGGGCGATGGAAGAATACCACGTGGCCCGGCGTGTGACCGGGACAGTGGATAACTTCAAGCTCGACTTCGCCGAAACTGACAGTGTCGCCGTCCTCGAGCCAGCGATCCGGTTCGAACACTCTGGTTTCGATCCCGAAACGTGGTCCGTCATCCTCGAGCCTGGCAATCCAGAAGCGGTCGGCCTCTTGCGGGCCCTCGATCGGCAGCGACAGCTCCTTGGCCAACATCCCCGCCTGGCCGCAGTGGTCGGCGTGACCGTGAGTGAGCAGGATCTTCTCCAGCGTCACGCCGGCCTTCGCCACGCTCGCCTTGATAAGGTCGAGATCACCGCCCGGATCGACCAGCGCGCCGCGCAGCGTCTTGCTGCACCAGACCAGCGAGCAGTTCTGCTGGAACGGCGTGACGGTGATGATGGCGGCGCGCAGCGGGGCTTCTTGGACGTCGGTCATGGCGGACAGGTGGACGTATTTGGCCCGGCCTTCAATCCTTCACGGGCGAGCTCGGGGAGGAGTTACGCTTACCTCGCCCGCCTCGCCTCCATTTCCTTGAGCCACTCCTCGCGCGTCGGCATGATCGGGTTGTCGATGCGGCGGAGAATCTTCCATTGGCCGTCCTCGCGGATGAATTCGTCCTCATAGAGCCCGGCCAGTTCCGGTGTGGGTTCGCCGTCGTTGCCGCGCATGATCAGAAGGTGGCGCGATCGGGCAGTGGCGTGGTCGCCATCGACGTCGACCTGCGGATTGGACACCAGGTGATAGTCCTCCCGGTTGACGAAGCCTGGCGCCGGGGCGCCGAACAGGCCGACCAGCATGGCCTTGATCTCTTCGCGCCCGCGGCGGACCGTGTTGCCGTTCTGCCAGGTGCCCTGGCGAGCGAAGAGGGCGGCATATCCGTCGAAGTCCCGCGCATCGAGCCGGGCGGAATATTCAACCAGCACCCGCTGGATCGCGAGCTGGTCCTCCACCGCCCGCAGGCGCGCGTCGTTGCTCCGCACTGCGAGATTCGGACCCTGCGCCGAGGGCGGCTCGTTGGGATCGCTGAAGGGAATCTCGCCCCAGGTCGTGCGCCGCGCGATCTTCCATTTCCCGTTCTCGCGCACGAACTCGTCCTCATAGCGCCCGGCCATTAGCGGGGTCGGGCGGTCGTCGGGAGAGCGGGACCAGAACAGGTACTTGGAGATAACCCGGGCGCGGTTGCCGTCGATCTCGATCAACGGGTTGGTCAGCATGTGGAAGTTCGCCTTGTTGACGAATCCCGGCTCCGGCTTGCCGAGGCCATCCTCGAGCATCTTGCGGATCGCCTCCGGCCCAGTGAACTTTCCGAAACCGCCGATCCATTCGCCGTCCGCAGCAAAGAGCCCGGCATAACCGGCGTAGTCACGGGCATCGAGGTAGGCGCCATATTCGACAAGGATTCGGCGGATGTCGGACTCCGCCTCCATCCGCTCGACCCGCTGTTCGAGAGTACCTTGCCCCAAGGCGACCGACGGCAGAGCCATCAAAGCTACGGCGAAAACGAACCGATGGTGCATGTACCCCTCCCCCAAGGCGATCAATCCTATATCCTGCCGCCCTTCCATACCACGCGGCCCACGACATCGATGTCGGACATTAGCACCTCGACCGGTTCATAGGCCGGATTCTTGCTGATCAGCCGCAGGCGGTCGGGCGGCACGGCCTGGAGCAGCTTGACGTGCAGCGCCTCGCCCAAGCGCACGACGTGGATGCCCTCGCGAAAGGGCCGCATCGTGCGGTCGACGAGGATCTCGTCGCCGTCGCGCAGGACCGGGTCCATGGAATCGCCCATGACCCGGATCGAAGAGAGCATGCCGGGCTCAAGCCGCTGTTCGCGCAGCCAGCGGCGCGAGAAGCGAAACGCGTCGAAGGGAATTTCCGCCGCTCCCACCGCGCCCGGACCAGCCGAAGCTTCTAGCGGCAATCGTGGAATATCGACCCAGTCCTTCGCCTGTTCGTAGGATATTTCCGTCGACGGCCCGCCCAGTTCCGATTCGCCGACTCCGAAGAACCGCGCCAAGCGGCGCCGGTCCTCCTCTTCCAGCTTTCGCGGACTTCCCTTGGTAATATACTGCTGCAAATACGTCGTATTTCGACCGAGCATCCGCGAAAGCGCGGCCAGGCTACTGCCTTGCGCCCGCGCCAGTTCAGCCAATTTCCCACGCGCATCCATGGCCGCGTTCCTATCACACTTGAGAGCGCTCTCCTACACGTAGGATTTTTCCTAGACAAGTAGGATTTGAACCGCAATGGATTGAGTTCGCGGGGCGACTCGCGGGGCCAACACCCAGTTCAACGAGGCGCGTGATGCTGATCCGAAAGGTAGAGGTATTCCTCCGGAAAACCGGAATGCCGGCAACCAAATTCGGCCGCCTCGCCACCCACGATCCGCGCTTCGTGTTCGATCTGCGCAACGGCCGCATGCCGCGCCCACGCATGGAACACCGTGTGGAACATTTCATGAACGACTATCAGGAGAGCCTGCATGACTTCCAGCCCTCGACTTCCTGAGCTCAGCCCGCATATGCGCCGTAACGCCGGCGACCGCGTGCGGGCCGCCCTGCTCGATCTCGCTAAAGGACAAGCGAGAATAGCCAGCCATTCGGAAAGAAGCTGGGCCAGCATCACTTTCGCCGGAGCGCGCCATAAGGTGGCGCTTGAGTTCGAGGGGGAGGGGGCGGTTCACGCGGGCGAATTGTTCATCGCCCTCCTTCCGGATCACGAGTTCGCGATCCCCCGCCAGCTCGTGGCCGATGCGGCCGTAACCGCAGTCGACCATCGCCTCGAACCGCCGTGGATGCAGGTGTGCTGCGAGTTGCTTCTCCTGGAGGAAGGATGACCCTCCCTCTTCGGAGAGGGATCAAACCCGCCGGATCACCAGGTTCCGTATTTCGGTCATGTCTTCGATCGAGAAGCGGATCCCTTCCCGCCCCAGCCCTGAATCCTTGACCCCGCCGTACGGCATGTTGTCGACCCGATAGGAGGACACGTCATTCACAATCACGCCCCCAACCTCCAGCCTGTCCCACGCTTCGAGCACCTTGTGGATGTCTCGCGTGAAGATCCCGGCCTGGAGCCCGAACCGGCTGTCGTTGACTTGGTCGAGCGCTTCGTCCCACTCGGAGAACCGCATCAGGTTGGCGAGCGGCCCGAAAGCCTCTTCCTTGTTGGCGTCGCAGAACTTGGGAACGTTCTCGAGCAAAGTCGCTTCGAGCATCGCGCCTTCAAGCTTGCCGCCACAGAGCAGCGTGGCGCCCGCCTCTACCGCGGCGTCGATCCAGCCCTTGAGGCGCTGCGCCTCCTTCTCCGAGATCATCGGGCCAATGAAGGTGTTCCGATCATGCGGATCGCCCGCGACCAGTGTCTTGGTCTTGGAGACCAGCATGTCCTTGAATCGGTCGTAGATACTGTCGTGAATCAGGACGCGCTGCACCCCGATGCAGCTCTGTCCCGACTGGTAGAACGCGCCGAACACGATCCGCTCCAGCGCGTGATCGAGGTCGGCATCCTTATCGACGATCACTGCCGCGTTGCCGCCGAGTTCGAGAACGACCTTCTTCGTTCCGGCCTTGGCCTTGAGCGGCCAGCCAACGGCAGGCGATCCGGTGAAGCTGAGCAGCTTGAAGCGCTCGTCGGTAGTGAACATGTCCGCCCCCTCCCGGTGGGCCGGGAGGATCGAGAACGCGCCCTCGGGCAGGATATCGCACTCGGCCAGGACCTCGCCCATGATGATCGCGCCAAGCGGCGTCAGGCTGGCAGGTTTCATCACGAACGGGCAACCGGCGGCGATGGCCGGGGCGATCTTGTGCGCGGCGAGGTTCAGCGGGAAATTGAACGGACTGATGAAGCTGCACGGCCCGATCGGCACGCGCTTCCAGATGCCCATGTAGCCCTTGGCGCGCGGAGAGATGTCGAGCGGCTGGACCTCGCCGTAGTTGCGGGTAGCCTCCTCGGCGGCGATGCTGAAGGTGTCGATCAGGCGGCCGACCTCGCCTTCGGAATCGCCGATCGGCTTTCCCGCCTCGACGCACAACGCATAAGCCAGCTCGTCGAACCGCTCACGGAAACGCCCGACGCAATGGAGCAAGACGTCGCGCCGCTCATAGCTTGCCAGCCGTGCCATCGGCCCGGCGGCACGGACGGTCCCGGCGATCGCCTCCTCGATGATGTCGGGCGTGGCCAGCGCGGTGCGGAACGCAACCTCACCGGTGAACTTGTCGGTCACCTCAAGGTCGGAATTGGGCTGCGCAGCCTTGTTGTTGAGGTAGAGCGGGTAAGTATCCTTGAGCTTCATCACGGTCTCCTCCTCTCCCGCAAGCGAGAAAGTACGCCTCAATACCCGCGCGTCAGATCCACTCGCGCTTCAAGCGGTTCGCCCTTACCGAAACGCTCGCAGTTGCGCAGGAACCGCTCGGCCGCGCGCGCCTGGCTGGCGGGCGTCGGAATGCCCGAGAGATGCATGGTGATGTGCGCGTTGTCGAGCGACCAAAGCGGGTGCCCCGGCGGCAGGGGCTCCGGATCGGTGAGATCGAGAATGGCGGCCGCGATGCGCTTCTCGCGCAGGGCATCGACCAATGCGGCCTGGTCCACGCAATCGGCGCGTGCAAAGTTCACCAGCACCGCATCTGGCTTCATGACGTCAAGTTCGGCGGCACCGATCATCCCGCGGGTTTCCCGCGTTCCAGGCACCGCCAGCACGATCCAGTCGAAAATGCCGAGTTGCTCACGCCAATCGCCCTGCCGGCTCGTCACCGGGACCGTCTCGACCTCGAATGCCTCAAGGACCCGGCCGATAGCTCTCCCGATGGCCCCGTTTCCGAGCAGCAGCGCCCGGCTTCCCGCAAGGTCGCGAATCCCCGGCGGCACCGCGAGCCAATCGGCACGATCCTGCGCGCGGACGACAGCGGGATAATCCTTCGCGACCGCCAGCATGGTCATCACGGCGAACTCGGCCACCTGCTGAGTAGTGAGGCCAGTGCCGCAAGTGAGGCTCACCCCGCGCCGCTGGAGATCCGCCAACGGCATCCAATCGACGCCGGCGTAGGAACTGTTGAGCCAGCGAAGCTGCGTCGCCAGTTCGATCGCGCGAAAGGCCGGCGGTTTCACGTGCATGTCGAACCAACCGATCTCGGCCTCGGGCGCATGCCGATGGAGCTCCTCAACCGAGTCCCACCAGCGAACGTCGATCCAATCGGGCAAACGACCTTCGAGAAGAGGCTGAGCGTGCTGCGGAAGGACGGCTATGGTCACGGAGCTAGAGCTTCCACTCCCAGCCGAGCGGATCACCGTCCATCACCTCGACACCGCTCGCGGCGAGGTCGTCACGGATCGCGTCCGAAGTGGCGAAGTCCTTTTCAGCGCGCGCGGCCTTGCGCCGGGTGAGGGCCTCTTCGATCTCCGTCTCCTCGATCGCCGCGCCCTTGGGCCGCAAACGCAAGTCTGCGCGGCCGAGGTCGAGCAAGCCAAGGCCGAGAACGGCATCGAACGCGGACGCGGCCGTCAGGCGATCGCGCGGATCGACCTTCTTGAGCGACAGCAGGTCCTCAAGAACGGTAAGTCCGATAGCGGTGTTAAGGTCGTCCGAAACCGCCTCGTCGAAACGCGCGACGTGGGGCAAGAGCATGCTGCCGACTTCGTCATGCGCCCGCAGTTGCGTCCACCCGCCTGCGGGCTGTTCGATCGGCTCCTCGACCCGCGCCTTCAAGGCCTCGACCGCCATGACCAGCCGCTTCAGGCGGGTGAGAGCCGCACCCAGACCTTCCCAGCTGAATTCCAGCTCGCTGCGATAGTGGGCCTGGAGGCCCATCATGCGGTAGGCGAGCGGGTGATAGCCTTTGTCGATCAGCAGCTGCAGGCGCAGGAATTCCCCCGCGCTCTTCGACATCTTGCCGCTGCGCTCGACGAGGAAATTGTTGTGCATCCACAGCCGCGCGCCGCTGTTGGCCGGCACGTCGAGCCCATTGGTGCAGCAGAACGCCTGGTTCTGCGCGATCTCGTTCGGGTGATGAATCTCGCGGTGGTCGATTCCGCCGGTGTGAATGTCGAACGGAAAGCCGAGCAGCTTTCCGCTCATCACCGAGCACTCGAGATGCCAGCCAGGCGCCCCGCGCCCCCATGGCGAATCCCATTCCATCTGCCGCTTCTCGCCCGGGGGGGTCTTGCGCCAGATGGCGAAGTCGGCGGCATTGCGCTTGCCTTCGACCGCCTCGATCCGCCCCTCCCCCTCGTCGGTCTTGGCACGCGCCAGGCGGCCGTAATCGGCGACGGTTGAAACGTCGAAGTAGAGACCGCTTTCAAGCTCGTAGCAGTGCTTGTCGGCAATCGACTGGGCGAATTCGATCATGGCCGGGACATAGTCGGTGGCGATCGACCAGTGTGCCGGCTGACGGATGTTGAGCGCCTTCACATCGGCCCAGTAAGCCTCGGTATAATGCCGTGCGATGTCCCAGATGGACTGCGCCTTCTCGGCCGCCATCTTCTCCATCTTGTCCTCACCTTCGTCAGCATCGTCCGTCAGGTGGCCGACGTCGGTGATGTTGATGACGTGGGTGAGGCTGTACCCCTTCCAGCTCAGAGTCCGCCCGAGGATGTCGGCAAAGACATAAGCGCGCATATTGCCGATGTGCGGGTAGTTGTAGACCGTCGGCCCGCAAGTATAGACCCGCGCCTCTCCGGCATGGATCGGCTGGAAAGTCTCGAGCTCGCGAGTGAGCGAGTTGAACAAGTGCAAGGGCGCGGTCATCGCCGGCGGGCTTAAGCAGTGCGTCGCCGAGGTCAAGCAGGGGCGGATCGAGACCGTCGCTTTCCACACCTGGCGAAACTCTCACCGTTCATGGGGAGGCCCAGGCGGCCGCTCGGCTCACTCGACCTCGAACAAGTCCGCCAGTTGCTCGATGATCGTCCCGCCAAGCTGTTCGACATCCATGATCGTTACGGCGCGCTTGTAGTAGCGGGTTACGTCATGGCCGATACCGATCGCCACCAGTTGCACGGGCGATTGCTTCTCGATCCAGTCGATCACCTTGCGCAGGTGCGTTTCGAGATAACCCGCCGAGTTCACGCTCAGGGTCGAATCGTCCACCGGGGCACCGTCGGAGATGACCATCAGGATGCGGCGATCCTCTGCTCGCGCGAGCAGTCGGTTGTGCGCCCAGATCAGCGCTTCGCCGTCGATGTTCTCCTTGAGAAGCCCCTCGCGCATCATCAGGCCCAGGCTCTTGCGCGCGCGGCGCATCGGCTCGTCGGCCTTCTTGTAGATGATGTGGCGCAAATCGTTTAGGCGGCCGGGCGCGGCGGGTTTGCCGGAATTCAGCCACTTCTCGCGGCATTGCCCGCCTTTCCACGCGCGGGTGGTGAAGCCGAGAATCTCGACCTTCACGCCACAGCGCTCGAGCGTGCGAGCCATGATGTCGGCGCTGATCGCGGCGATGGAGATCGGCCGCCCGCGCATCGAGCCGGAGTTGTCGATCAACAGTGTGACGACTGTGTCCTTGAACTCCTGGTCGCGTTCGATCTTGTAGCTCAGCGAGTGGCCCGGGCTGACGACCACGCGGGCCAGCCGCGCGGCGTCGAGCAGGCCTTCCTCCTGGTCGAAGTCCCAGCTGCGGTTCTGTTGCGCCATCAGGCGCCGCTGAAGCCGGTTGGCGAGCCGGGTGACGACGCCCTGCAGGCCCGTCAGCTGGCTGTCCAGATAGGCGCGCAGACGGTCGAGTTCCTCGAAGTCGCACAGCTCGGTCGCTTCAACGACCTCGTCGAACTCTTCCGTGAATACCTTGTAGTCGAACGTGTCGGGCAGGTCGGTCCACGAGCGATTGGGACGGACGGGCATCATGCCCTCCTCTCCCTCTTCGCCGGGCTCCCCTTCCCTCATCTCCTGCTCGGTCTCGACCTCCTGCTCGGTCTCCTCCTCGCCCGCACCCTCACTGCTGTCTCCAGCAACCTGCTCCTGGCGCATCTCACTGCCGCCATCGTCGTTGTCGTCTTCGCCCTGCTCGTCTTCGGAGCCCTCGTCCTCGCCCGATTCGTCGTCGCCGGAATCATCGAGCGGCTCCGCCTCTACCAGCTGCAGGTGGCGCAGCATGTCGAGCGAAAGCGACTGAAAGGCCTGCTGGTCGTCGATCGACAGGGCCAGCCGCTCGAAGTCGTCGCCGGTGCGGCTTTCGACGTACTCGCGGACCATCTCCACCCCAGCCTGCGCGGCTTGGGGAATTGGCTGGCCGGTCAGCTGTTCACGCAGCATCAGCGCCAACGCGGTCTGCAGCGGGACCTCGTCCGCTTTGGTCGCGCGGGTGATCGGATCGGTCCGCACGCGCAATTCAGTCGCCGCGGCAAGGTTCTCGCGCATGCCGGCGTAGTTGTTCTCGCCCAGCGCCTCGTAACGCACGCGCTCGATTGCATCGTAGCAGCTACGGGCCGCTGGCTCCGAGGGCATCGAGCGGCGGTGGACCGCCTCGTCATGGAAACGCAGCTTGAGCGCGAAACTGTCGGCCACGCCGCGCGCTTCCTGCGCCTGGTCGCGCGGCAGGGTGCGGCCCGGCATCGGCACACGCAGCGACTTGCCCTGGATTCCAGGGGCGTCGGCGGTCCAGCTTACCTCGGCCTCCGCATCGTGCCCGATGGCCCGGGCAGCGCCGGTCAGCGCCTGCTTGAAGCGATCGAGAGGAGATTCTTCGGCCATGGCAGTGCGATCGATCGGTAAAACTGTGTCTCTACTGGGCAGTTGGGCGGTATAGGCGCCAACATGCTGCGCACAACCGCCTTTTCGGTTTTGACTCTCACCGCCGCTGGAATCATTCCCTCGGACGAAGTCCATGCGGCGGACGAGGACGCGCAGCTGTGGCTATCACAGTCCTTTTCAGTGCCCTTGGCAGAGGACGACGTGACAGGCACGCTGGACCTCTCGCAGCGTGTTCGCGAAAACGGCAACCAACTGCTCTCTCGCGGCATGGCGGAATTCAGGTTGTCAAAAGAGGCGGTCGTCGGCGGAGGCGCCGCGTATGTCGAGACCTTCGACAGCACCGACGAGTTCCGGCCCCATCAGCAACTGACCCTCACCTTTGGCATGTGGTCCTTCCGGACCCGGGTCGAGGAGCGCTTTTTCGAGGGTGCTGATCGAATGGAGCTGCGCTTGCGGCAGAAGGTGACCGCGACCTGGCCGTTGGCAAAGGAGCTCAAGGGCTCGCTGGCCGGGGAGTTGCTCTACACCGCCCGCTCGCAGACCGCCGGCGATGATGCCCATATTGACCAATGGCGCGCCACAGGAGCCCTGACCTACAAGCTCTCTCCGCAGATCGAAGGAACCGCGGGCTACCTTATCATCCTGTCACCTCGCGACGGAGAGGAGGACAAGCTCAGCCACGTCGCGCAGATTTCGCTGACCTATAGGGGCTAGTACAGGGCGCTGCCCCCAAATGCTTCCATCAAGACCCGATCGCGCGTTCCTGCGGGGTCGGCGCGAATCGCCGCTTCCTCGCGGCCGATCTCGGTCCAGATCACGTTTTCGATCGAGCCGGCAAACCCGCGCGCCATTCCCCCGAAGTCGACGCCAGTCAGGCCTACCACAAGCTCTCTGACGAGCGGATCCTCGGCAACCTGCAATGCCTGGCTTACCTCGGGCACCAGCGCTTCGATCAGTTGGCCACCCATCTCCTCTCGGAGATACGAGGTCGCGGCGGTCGGACCGCCTCGAATCAGCGCGATGGCATTGGCGTATCCCACCGTCCGCACGGCGTCGGTCACGACCGGGGCAACGCGGTAGGAAGCGTCGACGGCGATCTCGGCCGCCACTCGCTCCAGCCGGTTCTTGAACAAGGTCGATGTCAGAATATTGGCGAGCACCGAACCTCGGTTACCGAAATAGCCGTTGAGCCCGACCTGCGCGACCTGGCGGTCCCAATAGCCACCAGGCTCGGTCAAGCGCAGGAACGCCCCTTCACTCGCGCGAACGAGCAGGCGCCGGATCGCTTCCTCGTAACTGAAGGCAGGGTAGGTGGCACAACCCGGCAGAGCCAAGACAGCGACCGCGGCGAATGAGCCGCCAAGCAACGCGCGTCGGCGTGTAAGGATCATTTCGGGCATTTTCGCGACCTCTCTTCTTGCCGCCCCCGGCGTACGGCGCCCATATGCCGCGGTGAACATGAACCGCGCTCGACTGCTTATCTTCAACGCTGCACTGGGTCCGCTCGACTACCGTGTCCCCGATGGGATGCAGGTCGAACCGGGCTCGGTCGTCGTCGCGCCGCTCGGACCACGGCAGATCGTGGGCATCGTGTGGGAGGAAGATCGCCTGCCCACTCAGTCGGTTCCCGATGCAAAGCTTCGGCCGCTGCTTGCGGTTTTGCCGGTTCCGCCGCTCAAGGCCGAGCTTCGCCGGCTGCTCGAATGGACGGCGGACTACTATTGCGCCTCGCTGGCCTCGGTGGCGCGCATGGTGCTTTCCAGCGGCGGTGCCCTGCGCGGTCCGGCAACGACAATCGAGTACCGCCTGAGCGGAGGCATGCCGGAACGGCTGACCCCACAGCGCCTGGCGGCGATCGACGCGCTCGATGGCGAACAGGCGACTATCCGTGAACTCTCAGGCATGGCGGGTGTCAGCGAAGGGGTGTTGCGCGGCCTCGTAAACCAGGGCGTGCTGGAACCTGTCGAGGTCGATTGTGACCGTCCCTATCCGCCGGTCGATCCCGCCTTTGCAGAACCCGAATTGTCCCCGGACCAACGGGACGTCGCCGATCGTTTCGTAGGTGCCGTGAAGCAGTGCCAGTTCGCGCCCTTCCTGCTCGATGGCGTGACCGGATCGGGCAAGACCGAGACCTATTTCGAAGCCATCGCGCAAAACCTCAGGCATGGGCACCAAACCCTTGTTCTGCTTCCTGAAATTGCACTGACAGAAGCCTTCCTGCGGCGCTTCGAAGATCGCTTCGGTGCACCGCCGATCGTATGGCACTCATCGCTCAAGTCGACGGAGCGGCGCAGGGCCTGGCGGGCCATCGCGGCCGGAACGGCCCAAGTCGTGGTCGGCGCGCGGTCGGCGCTGTTCCTGCCCTATGCCAAGCTCGGCCTGGTCGTCGTCGATGAAGCACACGAGGTGAGCTTCAAACAAGATGACGGCGTTCGCTACAACGCAAGAGACGTGGCGGTCATGCGCGCCCGGTTCGAAAACATTCCGGTGATTCTCGCCAGCGCCACGCCCGCCCTGGAAAGCCTGCAGATGGCTCAGACCGGGATTTACGAGAAGCTGGTCCTCCCTGCCCGCTTCGGCGGCGCCGAATTGCCGTCCATCGACACCATCAACCTCATCGAAGAAAAGCCCGACCGCGGACGGTGGCTATCGCCCCGGCTCGTCGAGGCGCTCAAGGATCGGCTCGAGAAGGGCGAGCAGTCGCTGCTGTTCCTCAATCGTCGGGGCTACGCGCCTTTGACGCTATGCCGGCATTGCGGATTCCGTTTCCAGTGCCCCAACTGCAGCGCCTGGCTGGTCGAACACCGGCTGAGCCGCCGCCTCGCTTGCCATCACTGCGGCCACGAGACAGTTCCGCCCGATGCCTGTCCCGAATGCGGCGAGCCCGACTGCCTGGTCGCCTGCGGTCCCGGCGTCGAGCGGATCGCGCACGAGGTTGAGGAGATTCTGCCCGAAGCCCGGCTGGCAATTGTCACTTCCGACACCCTGAACTCGCCCGAAAAGGCCGCGCAGTTCATTGCCCAGGCGGAGGCGGGTGAGATCGACGTGATCGTGGGCACCCAGCTGGTCACCAAGGGCTTCCATTTCCCGGAGCTGACACTGGTCGGGGTCGTCGATGCGGATCTTGGCCTCGAGGGCGGAGATTTGCGCGCGGCCGAACGCACCTACCAGCAAGTCGCGCAGGTGGCCGGCCGGGCCGGACGCGGCGCCAAGCCGGGAGAGGTTTTCATCCAGACCCGTCATCCTGAAGCCTCGGTCATCGCGGCGCTAGCCGCGGGCGATCGCGACGCATTTTATGAGGCCGAGACCGAGGCCCGGCGCCATGCTGGTGCGCCGCCGTTCGGCCGTTGGGCCGCGATCATCGTGTCTTCAGAGGATGAAGCCGAAGCTCGCGAGGCGGCGAACCGCATCGGAGCGACCCGCCCGAACTTCGATGACGTCATGATTCTCGGACCCGCGCCGGCCCCCCTTTCGATGCTCCGCGGGCGCTATCGTTATCGTCTGCTGCTCAACGCACGTCGCAGTGCCGAGGTGCAGCAGGTCATCCGTGACTGGCTGGGGGCGCTGTCGTTTCCACAAGGCGTCCGCGTCGCAGTCGACATCGACCCCTACAGCTTCGTGTAGAGCGCCTTTGCTTCCTCGGTCAGGCGCGCCATCGCCCAATACCAGGGATAGGGCCCCCAACTGATACGGGCCACGCCCGCCGCGGCAGTCGCTGCAATGTCCGTCATGTCCCGCTTGATCACATTCACTGGCAGGGGCGAGGCCGCGCAAATTTCCGCAATGAGATCGAGGTCGCTGACACCCGGCACGAAGAAGCTGTGCGCGCCGGCTCCGGCGAAAGCATGAGCTCGCTCGAGCGCTTCGCCCAGCAAGGAGCGATCGTTCGCATTTTCGCCGGCAATCAGCCGCTTAAGAAACAGGTCCGTACGCGCGTTGACCCAAAGCCCGCTTTCCACGACCGCGGCCACACGGCGAGCCTGCTCCTCGATCGGATGAAGACCCTCGCCGCCAATGACCTGATCCTCGAAATTACACCCGACCGCGCCCGCATCGACCAGGAGGCGCGCGTGTTCGGCCAAGTGAGCCGGATCCGCCGCAAAGCCGCCCTCGAAGTCCACCGATACCGGAATGTCGACTGCCGAGCTGATCCGGCGAACACTGTCGAGCAGGAGGTTGAGCGGAATGCCTTCCCCGTCAGGGAAGCCCTGAGCCTCTGCCAGCGAATGGCTGCCGGTCGCAAGCGCCGGCGCGCCCGCGGAAGCCACCGCCTTCGCGCTGCCGACGTCCCAGATATTGTAGAGCAGGACCGGATCGCCAGGCCGGTGCAGGGCCGCAAAAGCATCGCGCAACGCATTCATGCCTGTTTCTCCCGCTCCAGCAGGGCCCGCTTGATGTCGAGCCCATAAGCGTAACCGCCCAATGACCCGTCAGAGCGCACCACGCAATGGCAAGGAATGAGAACCGGCACATGGTTTGCACCGTTGGCCGAACCGGCTGCTCGCACGGCCTTGGGATTGCCGGCGGCCGCGGCAATCTCGGTATAGGAACGAGTCTCGCCCGGAGGGATCTTGCGCAGTTCCTGCCACACCCGTTCCTGGAACGCGGTTCCCGAAACGTCGACGGGGATGTCGCGCCCGGTGGCGGGATCATCCACCGCCTTGAGGACGCGTTCAACCAAGGTGCGAAAGTCTGCCCCGCCCTCGACGAGTTGCGCGTTGGGGAACAGCTGCTCCAGTTCGTCGCGCCCGCGTCCGAAGGACAGGCGGCACACGCCCTTGTCGGTCGCCGCCACCAGCAACGGTCCGAGGCTGGTTTCGGTCACGGTCCAATTGATCGTCACTCCCGCACCTCCGCGGGCCCAGGCCGAAGGCTTCATGCCCAACTTTCCTTCCATCGAATCATAGAACCGGCTCGGACTCTCGAACCCGGCCTCGTAAATCGCCTCGGTCACCGAGCCCGAGGCGCTCAAGGCGCTCCTGGCCCGCTCCTCCCGCAAAGCGCGGGCATAGGAGGCGGGGGAAAGGCCGGTGTCACGCGTGAAGATACGTTGGAGGTGGCTCGGCGAGTAACCGACTGCCTCCGCCAGGTCGCTCAGCGACAGCGCCTCGTCTGTCGTCCGTAACAGTGCGATGGCTCGTTCGATCGCAGCGCGATCCCGCGTTACCGCATCAGGCTCGCACCGCTTGCAGGCGCGGAAGCCGGCGGACTCGGCCCGCTGGTTGCTTTCGTAGAACTGCGTGTTCTCCGGCCGAGGGCGGCGGGCGGGACAACTGGGACGGCAATAGATCCCGGTACTCGTCACCGCGACCACGAAGCGCCCGTCCCACGCACGATCGCGCGCAGCGAAGGCCGCTTTCATCTGTTCGAGGGTGGGTGGCTGATTGGTCATCATGCCTGGCAAAATAGGACTTTGGCCGCTGATTGCTTCCCGAATCTTGCGCTCAAAGCAGATGACGGCAAGAAGGCGCGCATGGCGGAGGGCAAAGTGCGATTTCCCGGTTTCCTGAGATGGCTCGCGCGGCTGCTGCCGGTCCTGGGCCTGATCCTGCTCGTTCCCTCGGCCGCCCAGGCCGATCCGGAAGACATCCGCGCCGCGGCGCGCGGCGTCGTGCGAATCGTCATCGTCGAACAGGACGGGGAGCAGATCGTCCCGGTTTCCCATGGCACTGGCTTTGCCGTCGGTCCCGAGATGATCGTCACCAACGCCCACGTCGTTGCCGAAGCGCGTGCGGACGACAACCTCTCGATCGGCATCGTTCCGTCTGACGGCACCACTGCAGTCTATGCGCGGATGGTAGCAGTAAGTCCGCGTAACGACCTCGCCTTGCTCGCCACAACCCAGCCGATGCGGCTTCCCCCGCTGACGATATCGGGCAATCCCGCGACCGAGAGCGGAAACGTCACCGCGGTCGGCTATCCCATGAACGTGGACCGGGCGCAGGGCTTGTCCTCCGCGGACATCTTCCGCGCCCAGCCTCCCGTAAAGAGCACCGGCACCCTGGCCGGACGGCGGCCGACCCGCGAATTTGATTCGCTTCTCCACACCGCCCCGATCGCGCGCGGCTCCAGCGGTGGGCCTCTGCTCGACGACTGCGGCCGCGTGATCGGCGTCAACAGTTTCGGGGCGGAAAGCGGCGGCGCGGACGCGGAGTTCTTTTTCGCCGTCTCGACGCGCGAGCTGCTGCCCTTTCTCCGCGCGAACAACGTCACCCCGCAGGTCAACGGCATGCCCTGCCGCTCCATCGCCGACCTCGAGCTGGCGGAGCGGGAGCGCGCCGAGCAACAGCGGCAAGTCGCCCAGGCAGAGGCCGCCACCAAGGAGCAGGCGCTCGCCCGCCGACAGGCCGAATTGCGCCGCGAGATCGAGTTCGCCCTGTTTGACGAACGCGACAACGGACTCGCTCTTGCCATGACACTGTTGATTTGCGCGCTCGGCGCCGCGGGTCTCGCGATTCATGCCCACCATGTCGGACTGAAGCACAACGCCGAGATCGGCTTCGGCCTGGCTGCCGTGGCGGTCGTCGGCGCAGCTTTGGCATGGATCGGCCGGCCGGGCTTCGACGAGATAAAGGGCCGGCTCGAAGAGCGGCTGCGAACCGAGATGGCAGCGGAGGAGAAGCGCGGACCGATGGTCGCCCCGACCGCCGGCAACATGATCTGTTCCCTCGTTCCCGAGCGCAGTCGCGTGACGGGGGCGGCAGAAGCCAACGTTCCCTTCAACTGGTCAGCCGATGGTTGCGTCAACGGTCGCACCCAATACGGGTTCTCGAACGGAACCTGGTCCCGGGTGCTGGTGCCGCAAGACGAGGAATCGGTTTCGGTAAACACCTTCGACCCCACTTCGAAGGAATACCGGATGGAAAGGTACCTGCTCGATCGCGAGACCATGGAACGCATTCGCGCGGCGCGGGCCGAATTCCAGGCGCCCGCTTGCGGTGCCGGCCAGGACGCATCGAGCGACTACGGCGCGATGCAGGCCGGGATTCTCGCATTGCTGCCGGAGAGGCCGAACGAGCGGCTGGTTTACAGCTGCGCTAAGGCAGGCTGACAAAGCGCAGAAATCGGGCAGATACGCCAGACTCGACGGACTCGGAGCACGGACTCGCGCTCACCGAGTTGCATCCCCGCCCCCCCTTTGCTACGGGCGCGCCAGCTTTGCCGGGGTGCCTCGTTCGCGCCCGCTTTCGGCAAACTGACATTTTCCGTTTCACCGGACCTAAGAGGACCTTTCGCGCGTGGATGTTTCCGCCGGTATTCAGGCAAGCCTAGCGGGGCGTTACGCCTCGGCACTGTTCGATCTCGCCAGCGAGGCGGGCACAGTCACCGCGGTCGAACGCGACCTCGAGACGTTTGCCGACGCACTCAGCGAATCGGCTGAGCTGCGCGCCCTCATCCGCAACCCCGAAGTGAGCCGCGAAGCCCTGGGCCGCGTTCTTTCGGGCCTTGGCGAAAAGCTCGGCCTCTCCGAGCTGACCCGCAACTTCCTCGGCGTCCTTGCGCAGAACCGCCGCGCTGGCGAACTGCCGGCGACGATTCGCGCGTTCCAGTCGATTGCCGCCGCGCAGCGCGGTGAGGTGACTGCCGAAGTCGCCAGCGCGCACCCCCTCACCGACGAACAGCTCACAACGCTGGAGCAGAAGCTCCGCGCCCGCGAGGGCCGTACCGTGAAGCTGAAGACCCGTGTCGAGCCGGAGCTTCTCGGCGGGCTAGTCGTCACCATCGGCTCCCAGCGGATCGACAGCTCGATCCGTTCGCGTCTCAATACTCTCGCCCAGGCGATGAAAGGCTAACAATGGAAATCCGCGCCGCAGAAATCTCCAAGGTCATCAAGGACCAGATCGCCAACTTCGGCACCGAGGCTCAGGTCTCGGAAGTCGGCCGCGTGCTTTCGGTCGGTGACGGCATCGCGCGCATCCACGGCCTCGACAAGGTTCAGGCCGGTGAGATGGTCGAGTTCGCCAACGGCATCCAGGGCATGGCCCTCAACCTCGAAGCCGACAACGTTGGCGTCGTGATCTTCGGCTCGGACGCCCAGATCAAGGAAGGCGACGTCGTCAAGCGGACCGGCACCATCGTGGACGTCCCGGTCGGCAAGGGCCTGCTCGGCCGCGTGGTCGATGCGCTCGGCAACCCGATCGACGGCAAGGGCCCGATCGAGAGCACCGAACGCCGTCGCGTCGAAGTGAAGGCTCCGGGCATCATCCCGCGCAAGTCGGTGCACGAGCCCGTGCAGACCGGCCTCAAGGCGATCGACGCCCTGGTTCCCGTCGGCCGCGGCCAGCGCGAACTGATCATTGGCGACCGTCAGACCGGCAAGACCGCCGTCGCGATCGACACTTTCATCAACCAGAAGGGCGTCAACGCTGGCACTGACGAGGGCAAGAAGCTCTACTGCATCTACGTCGCCGTCGGCCAGAAGCGCTCGACCGTGGCGCAGATCGTCCGTCAGCTCGAAGAAAACGGC
The DNA here is from genome assembly GCF_018599195.1 of Croceibacterium selenioxidans. Taxonomy (GTDB): domain Bacteria; phylum Pseudomonadota; class Alphaproteobacteria; order Sphingomonadales; family Sphingomonadaceae; genus Croceibacterium_A; species Croceibacterium_A selenioxidans. The sequence goes on from NZ_JAHFVK010000001.1 coordinate 1,614,864, forward strand.
GCGATGGAATATTCGATCGTCGTGGCCGCGACCGCTTCGGAGCCGGCTCCGCTGCAGTACCTCGCGCCTTACACCGGTTGCGCGATGGGCGAATTCTTCCGCGACAACGGCATGCACGCCGTGATCGTGTACGACGACCTTTCGAAGCAGGCCGTCGCCTACCGCCAGATGTCGCTGCTGCTGCGCCGCCCGCCGGGCCGCGAAGCTTATCCGGGTGACGTGTTCTATCTCCACTCTCGCCTGCTTGAGCGTGCGGCGAAGATGAACGACGAGAACGGCGCCGGCTCGCTGACGGCACTGCCGATCATCGAAACGCAGGCGGGCGACGTGTCGGCCTACATTCCCACCAACGTGATCTCGATCACCGACGGCCAGATCTTCCTCGAAACCGGTCTGTTCTACCAGGGCATCCGTCCGGCGATTAACGTCGGTCTCTCGGTTAGCCGCGTCGGTGGCGCTGCGCAGACCAAGGCGATGAAGAAGGTCGCGGGCTCGATCAAGCTGGAGCTGGCGCAGTACCGCGAAATGGCGGCCTTCGCCCAGTTCGGCTCGGACCTCGACGCCTCGACGCAGAAGCTGCTCAACCGCGGCGCGCGCCTGACGGAGCTGCTCAAGCAGGCTCAGTTCAGCCCGCTGCCGTTCGAAGAGCAGACCGTGTCGATCTTCGCCGGCACCAACGGTTACCTGGATCCGATCCCGGCCAACCGGGTGACCGAATACGAAGCCGCCATGCTGAGCTTCATGCGCAGCGAGCACGCCGACGTGCTGACTCTCATTCGCGACACGCGTGAGTTTGGTGACGAAGCGAAGACCAAGACCGTCGCCGCGCTTGATACTTTCGCCAAGCAGTTCGCGTAAGGAACGCTAAGTGGCCTCGCTGAAGGAACTCAAAGGTCGGATCAACTCGGTCAAATCGACCCAGAAGATCACCAAGGCCAAGCAGATGGTCGCCGCTGCGAAGCTGCGCAAGGCGCAGGCCGCGGCAGAAGCCGCGCGTCCTTACGCCACGCGGCTTGCGGCAGTCATGGCCAGCCTGGCCGGCAAGGTCGCGGGGCAGGACAACGCGCCCAAGCTGCTGCGCGGCACTGGTTCGGACCAGCGCCACCTGCTGGTGGTCGTGAACACCGACAAGGGTCTGTGCGGCGGCCTCAACTCCAACATCGTGCGTGCGGCCGTGGCCAAGGCGCGCGAGCTGATGGCGGCGGGCAAGACCGTCGAGTTCTACCTCGTCGGCCGCAAGGGCCGCGCACCGATCCGTCGCGTTTATCCGAACGCGGTGGGCGCGAACTTCGACACCTCGACCGTGCGCGAGCCCGGCTTTGCCGAAGCCGAAGCGATCGCATCCGAAGTGATCGGCATGTTTGACGCCGGCAAGTTCGACGTCGCGCATCTGATCTACCCGATCTTCCGCTCTGCCCTGGTACAAGAGCCGACGGTCCAGCAGATCGTCCCGGTTCCGGCTCCCACCACGGCCGCCGAAACCGGTGGCGCCGTGGTCGAGTACGAACCGAGCGAGGAGGAAATCCTCGAGGAGTTGCTTCCGCGTTATCTGAAGACCCAGATCTTCGGTGCGCTGCTGGAAGTCGCCGCCTCCGAACAGGGCGCCTCGATGACCGCGATGGACAATGCCACGCGCAACGCCGGCGACCTGATCAACAAGCTGACCATCCAGTACAACCGCAGCCGCCAGGCCGCGATCACCACCGAACTCATCGAAATTATTGCTGGCGCCGAAGCGCTTTAAGCAAGTTCAAGGCAAGGAAACCAAAATGGCCACCGCCCCCGTGCTCAACAAGACGACCAACGGCACCGTCGCCCAGGTCATCGGCGCCGTCGTGGACGTCGCCTTCGAAGGCGAACTGCCGGCAATTCTCACCGCGCTCGAGACCGAGAACAACGGCCAGCGGCTGGTGCTCGAAGTTGCCCAGCATCTCGGCGAGAACACCGTCCGCACCATCGCGATGGACTCGACCGAAGGCCTGACCCGCGGCCAGAAGGTTGCCAACACCGGCGCGCAGATCTCGGTGCCGGTCGGCCCGAAGACGCTCGGCCGCATCCTCAACGTCATCGGCGAGCCGATCGACGAGCGCGGTCCGGTGAATGCCGAACAGACCGCCCCGATCCACGCCGAAGCCCCGCTGTTCGTCGATCAGTCGACCGAAGCCGCGATCCTCGTCACCGGGATCAAGGTCATCGACCTCCTCGCGCCCTATGCGCGTGGCGGCAAGATCGGCCTGTTCGGCGGCGCCGGCGTCGGCAAGACCGTGCTGATCCAGGAACTGATCAACAACATCGCCAAGGGTCACGGCGGCGTGTCGGTATTCGCCGGCGTGGGTGAACGTACCCGCGAAGGTAACGATCTCTACCACGAGTTCCTCGACGCCGGCGTTATCGCCAAGGACGCCGACGGCAACGCCACCTCGGAAGGCTCCAAGGTCGCCCTCGTGTTCGGCCAGATGAACGAGCCCCCGGGCGCCCGCGCCCGCGTCGCGCTCTCGGGCCTGACCATGGCCGAGTATTTCCGCGACCAGGAAGGCCAGGACGTGCTGTTCTTCGTCGACAACATCTTCCGCTTCACCCAGGCGGGTTCGGAAGTGTCGGCGCTGCTCGGCCGTATTCCTTCGGCGGTGGGCTACCAGCCAACCCTGTCGACCGACATGGGCGCGCTGCAGGAACGCATCACCTCGACCAACAAGGGCTCGATCACCTCGGTGCAGGCGATCTACGTCCCTGCGGACGACCTTACCGACCCTGCCCCGGCAACCTCGTTCGCCCACTTGGACGCAACGACCACGCTGAACCGCGCGATCTCCGAGCTCGGCATCTACCCGGCGGTCGACCCGCTGGACTCGACCAGCCGCGTGCTGACCCCGGCCGTCGTCGGCCAGGAGCACTACGACGTCGCTCGTCGCGTCCAGGAGACCCTGCAGAAGTACAAGAGCCTGCAGGACATCATCGCCATTCTCGGCATGGACGAGCTGTCCGAAGAGGATAAGCTGACCGTCGCCCGCGCGCGCAAGATCCAGCGCTTCCTGTCGCAGCCGTTCCACGTCGCCGAGGTCTTCACCAATATCCCGGGCAAGTTCGTGCAGGTCGAAGACACCGTCCGTTCGTTCAAGGCCGTTGTCGATGGCGAGTACGATCACCTGCCGGAAGCCGCGTTCTACATGGTCGGCGGCATCGACGAAGCAGTCGAGAAGGCCAAGAAGCTGGCTGAAGAGGCCTGATCATGGCGTTGCACTTCGAACTCGTCACGCCGGAACGTCTGGTCCGCTCCGAGGAAGTCCACATGGTGGTCGTCCCCGGTACCGAGGGCGAGTTCGGCGTGCTCGAAGGTCATGCTCCGGTCATGTCCACGATCCGCGATGGCGCGGTTAAGGTTTACCGCACCTCAGGCTCCGATTTCGAAAGCATCGAGGTTCGCGGTGGCTTCGCCGAGGTGGGCGAGAACGGCCTGACCATCCTCGCGGAGCACGTCGAGAGCTGAGCCTTCGACCTCGCGTACGAAAAAGGAAAAGGGCGCCCCTTGCGGCGCCCTTTTTCATTCGGGCGGATGCGCTTCCCGATAGGCGTCCCATAGGACGCCCGGCTGATCGCCCGGCTTGGCCAAGGGAACACGCGCATTTGCCCCACGCGCAACAGGCGCTGGAATAGGCTCTTCCCTGCGATTCAGTCGACCAAAATAGGGATGCGGCCTACGTGACACGGCGGTCTCCGGTGCGGCCCAAGACGCTTATCGCTCAATGACCCTTGCTCGGCGGTTGAGCGATTGGGTTACCGACCCCGTAACCATGCCCGCGCCGCGTGTCAGGCCGGCTTGGCCGTCCCCAAGCGACCTTCCCACCACAGGAACAGGCCCGCTCCGATAATGATCGCCGCACCCAGAAGCGCGATCGGATCCGGATGATCGTCGAAGAATATCCACCCCAACGTCACCGCCATCAGCAGCTGCCCGTAGGTCATCGGAGCGACGGTGCCGGCACCCGCCTTCACAGTCCCCATGAAGATCAGCCACTGCGCTAGCGAGGCGCTGAGGCCGATGAAAGCGCAGCGCGCGACCACGCTCCAGTGCGGCCAATGCATGGCGAAGTTCTCCAGCCCGGTGAAATGGGCGGCCGTCGTGGCGAAGAGCAGGAAGATCATGGCGGTGACCGACATGTAGTACTGCATGGCGAGGATGCTGGCCCTCCCCTGCACAGCCCGGTTGGCGATGATGGTGACGGCCATGCCCGTCGCGCCCAGCAGCGGAAAGAGAATGCCCCATCCCGCGACTGCGAAATTCGGACGAAGAACCACGAATACCCCAGCAAAGGCAATCAGGGTCGCGATCCAAGTCGCCGGTCGCGCGCGCTCTCGGAGCAGGACCGTGGCGAGCACGGCGGTGATCATCGGCTGCGTAAAGGCAATCGTCGTCGCTTCAGCCAGCGGCATGATCCAGACGGCCAGGAACATGCCCATGGCCGAAATACTGATCGCGATCCCACGAACCCACTGCAGCTTATCGCGTGGCAGGGCCAACGATCGCCAGCCCTCGTACCGCACCATCAACGCGCCAAGCAGCAGCGTGCCGGCAATATACCGCGTCGCCGCCATCGCCGGCGCCGGCCAAGCGCCCGGCATGCCCTTGATGATCGCATCGCCAATCGAGAGTGTGCAGAAACCAGCCAGCGCATAGAGCAGCCCGGCGCGGTCGGATTGATGCAAGGAAAGCCGGCTCCCATGCGGCGCCATGCCGCCCAGTCGCCCCTTAGCCTCAAGCAGGAACCAAGCAAGCGCGATCAATCGTTTAACAACATCTTAAGCATGTTGCCTTAGCCATGTCCCCATGATGGACCTGTTGCGGAAATGGCCCGAAATCAGCTTCACCGTAGCCCTGGCCGGCCTGGTGACTGTCGTTTCGTGGCTATTCGAACTGCCGTTTAATCTCCCCTCGGGAGAGCGGGCCGCGTTTGTCGGTATCCATTATCTCTACCCGCTTCTAGGTTTGTCGGTCTGGGCCTGCTTCGCACTCGTCGGGCAGCGTCGGGCGCTGCTCTCAACCTTTCTGGTGGCATTGCCATGTTATGCAGCGGTGTTGCTGCTCCACTTCAACTTGAAGCTGTGGATTCCCCATATCAATCCGACACTGTGGGACTGGCTCTACTGGGAGATCGATCGCGCGCTCCGGCCATTAGTGCTCGCCTGCTTCGCGTTGAGGCGCGCGCTTGTGCCAATCGTGCCGCTCGACAGCAACCTCTACATGACCGCCTTCATTGGCATGTTCTATGTCAGCTTCTGCTATCATGCGCTGCGCACACCCGAGCACTTCCGAACGCTTTTCCTGGCAGCGCTGATATTCCAAGGCCTCGGCGCGATAGCATATTTGCTCATGCCCGCGCTTGGCCCGTTCCTTTACGAGCCGGGGCTCGAGCCGCTGCAAAGCGGCGCGCAGGCAGGGATGCTTGAGGCCTGGCGGCAGAATGCGGCCAATGGAGAGGTGTGGCTTGCAGCCAATGGCAGCCTGAACTTCACCGCAGGAGTCGCGGCGATGCCATCGCTCCATACGGGGGGTAGCTTCCTTTTTCTGCTGTTCGCTTGGCGTTACGGCCGGGTGCTGGTGCCGCTCTATATCTTGCTCTTCGGATTCATCGCCATCGATGCGATTGCCAACCGCTGGCATTACCTGGTCGACTTGCCGGTCGGTATCGCGCTGGCCTTTGCTTCTGCCTGGCTCGCTGAGCGGCTAACCCCGCACCGGGACATCCTACCGGAGGATCAGTTCCCGGAGCCCGTCACATCTCCTGCAACCACCTGAAACGGTTGGACGCTCCTGAAGGACCGTAATGATCCATCAACTTTGCCGGCCATTAAAAGACTATGTAAAATCAAATACTTGACCGACGCCGACGCCTAGATTCTCGTTCAGGAGCACCATGACCAAGTTGATCATCCAAATTCCCTGCCTGAACGAGGCGGAGGTATTGCCGGCCACTCTCGCCGCACTACCCCGCCGAATAGAGGGAATCGACGAGATCGAATTTCTTGTCATCGATGATGGCAGCGACGACGGCACTGCGGAGGTCGCCCGACTTTGGGGCGTGCAGCACGTGGTCCGCCACCGGCGCAACCGCGGTTTAGCCGCGGCATTTCGGAGCGGGTTAGAAGCCGCTCTCGAGGCCGGGGCGGACATCGTCGTCAACACCGACGCGGATGGGCAATATGAAGGCGCTGACATCGCCTTGTTGGTCGCTCCGATTTTGTCCGGTCAGGCAGACATCGTCGTTGGCGATCGTGGCGTGACCAACAATACGCACTTTTCTCCATTCAAGCGCCTGCTTCAACGCCTCGGCAGCGCAGCGGTGCAGCGGCTGGCCAACGCCGATGTCCCGGACGCCGTCAGCGGCTTTCGCGCGATCACTCGCGAAGCCGCCCAACGGATCAACATCACCACCGAATTCAGCTACACCACGGACATGCTCATCCAGGCCGGGCGCAAGCGCATGGCCATTCTGACGGTGCCGATCCGAACTCACGAAACAACTCGCCCTTCCCGGCTATTCAAGTCGATCCCGCGCTTCATCGCAAATACCGGAATGACGATGGCTCGCGCTTACACCACCTACAACCCATTGAAGGTTTTTGTCTGCAGCGGCCTGTTGATTGCCTTCCTGGGGATATTGCCGATCCTGCGCTTTATCTGGTTCTGGATGGAAGGCGCGGGCGATGGCCATGTGCAATCATTGGTCATCGGCGGTGCCTTGCTGGTCTCCGGCGTGCTTATCGCGATAATGGGCATTCTGGCCGACCTTATCGGCGCCAACCGCAAACTGATTGAAACCAGCCTCATCCGCATCAGGGCGATTGAAGAAAAGCTCGAAGCGGCTAGCCGCAACGCACAGCCGGTTGTCGACAGCGGGCGATCCCGCCAGCCTCGTGAGGCAGCGTGACCGCCACGACTCAAACGGCGAAAGTTTCGCGATGGTCCCTGCCTGGGCGAGACTCTCCAGCCTGGCCGACGGCCGGGCTCGCGATCCTCTTAATAGTCGAATTGAAAATTGCCCTGACTCGGGCGTTGAATTGGGACGAGTTCTGGCACTTCTCGCAGGTCCACAGTCTGCTCGACGGCACTCTCAGCACGCCGCTCCAGACACTTTACACCAGAGCGTTCACCTGGGTCGTGGCACTGCCAGGATCGAGCATCGACCATGTTCTGATAATTCGTATGTTCATGTTCGCTTGCTTGATCACAACGACATTCTGCATCGTTGGCATGGCGGCGAAGTTTTTCTCCAAGGCCGAAGCACTACTGGCTGGCCTGCTGTACCTTTCGGCCGGGTTCGTACTGCAGCACGGAAGCTCATTCCGGTTTGATCCGATGGCCGCGATGCTGCTTTCGAGCAGCCTGCTCATACTGCTTCGGTCCAATCTCGATGCGACCCGCTTGATTGTTGCTGCGGCCCTGATTGCACTCTCCAGTTTGCTCACGATCAAGAGTGGCCTGTATCTTTCGGCCTTCTTCGGCGTTGCGTGGCTCCGATGGGCGGAGGGAAGTTTCTGCCGCTCAGTCTTCCTGCGTCTCTGCGCAGTCGCTGGGCTCGCGTTTGGGTTCTTCGGTCTGCTCTATTGGTTGCACAGCGCCGGACTTGCCGGAAGCACCACAGCTTCGGCGGAATTCGTCGTCAGCAACGCGGCTCAGCGCATGTTTTCGGGCGACGGTCCATCCACTCACGGCGTTGCCTTGAAAGCGGCCATGCTTGCACCCGTGTTTGCACTTTGCATCGCCATGACGCCTTTCGCGCTTCTTCGGTCGCCTGTCGATCGCGACCGGAAGATACTTTTCGCGGGACTTTGGCTTCCGATATTGATCCCCGCATTCTACCAGAACTCCTATCCCTACTTTTATGTGTTCATCCTGCCTCCTGTTGCGGTCGCGTGCAGCGTGGCTCTGCACGCAATTGCACAGCGACACGGCGTTATGATGATTGCACTTGCGCTGACGCTGTGTGGCCTCCTGGCCGGCCTGATGGAGCAGCGCGGCATACTTGAGCGTCAACGGAGTTTGGTCGCCGCCGGCGAAGCCATATTCCCCCGACCGGTCGCCTACTTCGACTTTCCCGGCATGCTCGGCAATTACCCCAAGGCAAACGCGTTCATGACGAACTGGGGGTCGAGAAATTATCTTGAAGGACTCAGCCCGTCATTTCGTTCGATCATGGGCCAGAAACCAGTTCCTTTGCTGATCGAAAACAGGGAAATGTTTACAAACGTCCTCAGCGGAAGGCCGGACGTCCATGTTCTTCCCGACGATGCCATTGCCTTGCGTGAGAACTACATCCGCTTCTGGGGCCCCTTCTGGGTCGCAGGCCGAGAACTGGGGGGAGGCGAAAGCCGCACGACCCAAATCGGGGTCCCTGGCCCATACACGGTCGTGGGCGGGCCCATTGAGATCGACGGGAGACTCCATCCTGCCGGTGCCGTTGTCGAACTCAGTCGCGACGTCTATCGGCTCAACTCCACCGGTATACCCGTGCAGCTCGTCTGGGGCGATCATTTGAAGCGCCCGTCGACACCCCCGCCGCCGTCGCCCTACTGGACAGGTTTTTGAGGCTCACTGACCGGTCATGGAGCGCCTCCTTTCATTCGCCCGCCATCTGAACCAGCGGAGCGACGCGTATCGTAAGCCGGCCCTGGTCCTGGCCTTGATCGTCTTTGCCGTGGGATGTGCCTTCTCATATCGGCAACTGGATTTTCGGCTGGACGATCTTCGGCCGCTCCCCCTCGCCATGTTGGCAGTGCTGGTGGCCCCGTCGCTCATCTATGGCGGCCTCGGGTTGGTTCTGCTGGCACGCAGCGCCGGGCTACAGATGCCCATCCGGCGGGCGACCATCATCTCGGCCTATGCCTATCTGGCAGAACTGCTTCCGCTTCCCGGCGGAGCTGTCATACGGACGGGAGCATTGGTCCGGGCCGGAGGGACCTTGCGCGACAGTTCCATGCTGGTCCTGCTAACCGCCGTCCTGTGGGTTGCCCTGGCGATGATGGGAGCCGGATTGACCCTTGTGCCAACATCAATTGGCCTAGCCTGGCCGTTGATGTTGATTGGGACAATTGGGGTGGGCGGCGTGCTGCAGTGGCTCTGGGCGAAAGCCGGGTACCGGACCGCACTTCTGACACTTGTGCACCGGATTGCTGGCATCGCGATCACCGCCTTGCGCCTTAAGTTTGCCTTCGCGGCATTGGGAGTATCGATCGGTCTCATCGAGACGTTCCCGTTCGTCCTGGCGCTGCTGATGGGCTCGGCATCCTCGATCGCGCCGGCGGGATTGGGAGTAAGCGAAGCACTCGCCGCGTTGGCCGCGACTACGGGGCAGATTCCGCCGGCCACAGCCTTCTTGGCCGTGGGCATCGACAGGTTGATGTGTTTGGCCGGCTGCGCGCTGGTGGCGACCGCTTTCCAAGCCTTCAGGCGGTCGGAAGCTGCGGGTGACCGGGCCACCACAGCTCCTATCACGGGGAAATGAGAGATGACGAACGGTACCTCGGCAGTGACCGAGCACAGTCTCGCCCTTCACAGCGGTGACTATGTCGAACGATACAATTCCAAACCGCTCGCCCGGGTAAAAAACCTGGTTCCCAGAATGAACCTTACCCGAGAAACGCGGATAGCGGATTTTGCCTGCGGGAACGGAATGTTGCTGCAGGCGATCGGCGATAATTTTGCGTCATACGATGGCGTCGACTTTTCTCCCGACTTCATCGCGGCGGCGAACGCCTGGGCAGAACGGACGGGCAAACAACGCTATCGCTTCCACTGCAGCGATATTCGAGATTTCTGCGCACGCAAGCCGCAGGCCTTCGACGTCGCAGCCACGCTGGATTTCTCCGAGCATATCGATGACGATCTGGCAGTCGATATTTATGCGGCGATCCGGCAATCGCTTCGCCCGGGCGGGAGCCTTCATCTGCATACGCCGAACCTGGATTTCTTTTTGGAGCGGGCCAAGGCAAGCGGTATCCTACGCCAGTTTCCCGAGCATATCGCGGTGCGCAACGCTACGCAGACCGCGGATTTGCTTATCAAAGCGGGCTTTGACCGCAGTGAGATAAAGACTGAGATAGTGCCACATTACAATGTGTTGAAGTGGTTGCACCCCCTGTCCAAGTTGCCGGGGGTCGGCAGTCATTTCAGCGCAAGGCTGTGGGTCACAGCAGTTGCCTAGCTCCGCCAACTTTGGCTTCACATCTCGGCCGACGCCATGGTTCAACGCGTAACACTTGTCGCGCCGATAACTCCGTTCCGAGGGGGTATAGCACGGCACAGCACTGCGCTTGGCCGGGCGTTGGGCGATCGCAAAGATATACAATTCGAAGCCGAGAGTTTCGCCAAACTCTACCCGACGTGGCTTTATCCAGGCGAAAGCGAACGGGACCCGACAAGCTCAAGCGAAGCTCCGTTTACGGCGCAACATTCGCTTAATTCCCTTGATCCTGTTGGCTGGCGGAAGGCGGCCGCGCGCATTTCGCGGCGCGGGCCTGGAGTGGCTGTTATTCCCGCATGGACTTTCTTTTTGGGGCCGGCGCTCGGTACGATTGCCCGTTATCTGAAGCGACACGGGCTTAAAGTCATGATGATCGTGCATAACGCCGCCGACCATGAGCGAAGCTTATGGAAGTCGAGACTGTCCAATTGGCAACTCGCAGCGGCAGACGGGTTCGTTGTTCATACGGACGAAGTCGCCCACGATTTGCGCAAGGCCGGCCATACCCAACCGATTTGCGTCATTCCTCATCCCATCTTCACGGACTTCCCCGAAGCCCAGCATACACTCCCGCGTCGCGGTCGGCTTGAGTTGCTCTGCTTTGGTCTCGTGCGCCACTACAAGGGTGTCGACATCGCCCTTCGCGCGCTCGCCCACCCCGGGCTGGAAGGGGTGCACCTGACGGTGGCGGGAGAGATCTGGGAAGGCGAGAAAGATATTCGCGCACTCGCGCAAAGTCGCGCGTTGGATGGAAGGGTCGAACTCGTCTCCCGCTACGTCTCCGACGTCGAAGCTGCGGAGTATTTTGTACGTTGCGATGCAGTTCTCGCACCATACCGGAGTGTCAGCGGATCGGGTGTTCTTGCCGTGGCCCAGCATTATCGAAGGCCTGTCATCGCGGCCGATCTACCCGGGTTCTCAGGCCTGATCGAACATGGCAAGAACGGCTGGCTGTTCCCCACGGAAGATGAGGCGGCCCTTGCAAGGCTCCTGCGCGACAGGGTTAGTCGGCAGTCTGCCCAGGCGCTAGGACGCAACATTGCTGGAGAGCTGTCCGACGGGGGCTGGCGGGAGTACGCAGATGCCCTGATTGCGTTCGCCAATGGCGAGGTTAACGAGCGCTTCCGGCCTCCGGGATCAAGCTGACTTTTAGAGAAAATCAAGCTTTGCGGAATATTCACCAAGTTCCGAGAGAAGCCAGGCCAGGGGGCTGAGACCTTCGCGTCACTGGTAACATCGAATCAAAAGGACTTGGAATGAGCGCTTTCGGCCGGAAAAACGGGGTTGCAGGAATGAGCCCCGGAGCGCGTCCGAGTTTCGGCGTGGCGAGGCCCATGAAGGGCGGCGGGGCGGTTCCGCGCGAAGCCGGTGGCGGCCAACAGTTTCCGTCGGTTCCCAACGAACTGCCGAGCGGTGACACAAGTGCGCCCTCTGGCGGCGGGTCGAACCGCGAAGACGCGATGTCGCGCCTGGCCGATCGCGCTAACGCGGCCGGTGGCTCGGTTACCTCGGAAGTCGGCGGCTTCGAAGCGTCGGTCCACAAGATCAAGGAGCAAGTGCTCCCCCGGTTGCTCGAGCGCGTCGATCCCGAAGCCGCCGCGACCCTTTCCAAAGATGAACTGTCGGAAGAATTCCGTCCGATCATCATGGAGGTGCTGACCGAGCTCAAGGTCACTCTCAACCGGCGTGAGCAGTTCGCGCTCGAAAAGGTGCTGATCGACGAACTGCTCGGCTTCGGTCCGCTCGAGGAATTGCTCGGCGACCCGGACGTGTCCGATATCATGGTCAACGGCCCGCTGCAGACCTACATCGAAAAGAAGGGCAAGCTGCAGATCGCGCCGATCCAGTTCCGTGACGAAGCGCACTTGTTCCAGATCGCCCAGCGCATCGTGAACCAGGTCGGCCGCCGCGTCGACCAGACCACGCCGCTGGCCGACGCTCGCCTCAAGGACGGTAGCCGCGTCAACGTAATCGTGCCGCCGCTGTCGCTGCGCGGCACCGCCATCTCCATTCGTAAGTTCTCCGAGAAGCCGATCACGATCGACATGCTCAAGGACTTCGGTTCGATGAGCGAGAAGATGGCGACTGCGCTGAAGATCGCGGGCGCCTGCCGCATGAACATCGTCATCTCGGGCGGTACCGGTTCGGGCAAGACGACCATGCTCAACGCCCTTTCGAAGATGATCGACCCGGGCGAGCGCGTCCTGACGATCGAAGACGCGGCCGAACTCCGCCTGCAGCAGCCGCACTGGCTGCCGCTCGAAACCCGTCCGCCGAACCTGGAAGGCCAGGGCGCGATCACCATTGGCGACCTCGTCAAGAACGCCCTGCGTATGCGCCCTGACCGCATCATCCTGGGCGAAATTCGTGGCGCCGAGTGTTTCGACCTGCTCGCCGCCATGAATACCGGTCACGACGGTTCGATGTGTACGCTCCACGCCAACAGCCCGCGCGAGTGCCTCGGCCGTATGGAGAACATGATCCTGATGGGTGACATCAAGATCCCGAAGGAAGCCATCAGCCGCCAGATCGCGGAATCGGTCGACCTGATCGTGCAGGTGAAGCGCTTGCGCGACGGCTCGCGCCGTACGACCAACATCACCGAGGTCATCGGCATGGAAGGCGACGTGATCGTCACCCAGGAACTGTTCGCGTTCGAATATCTCGACGAGAGCGAGGACGGAAAGATCATCGGTGAATTCCGCGCCTCCGGCTTGCGTCCCTACACGCTCGAAAAGGCCCGTCAGTTCGGGTTTGACCAAGCCTATCTCGAAGCCTGTTTGTAGGATCCGGACCCTCTCCACCCCAAAGTTGGGGAGGATCTGACTAACCCGCCAGCCACCCCTTGAGCGCCATCCACATAAGGATCGCGCCGGGAAAGAAGCACAAGAAAAACAGCGTGGTCCACGGCATGCAGCCGACCGCATCGACATGCTTGCGCTTTTGCCGCCGGCGCTCAGCGACCATCGCGGCGAGGGCCACTAGCAGCAGCGCCCCGCCAGTCAGTCCCATCAAAGTCGCATCGCTGGCGAAGAGCAGGAATTCGGGCTCGTCCATCGCACGCGATATGGCCGGGACATCCCGCGTCGGCAACGCTTGATCGCCACCCGTATCGTCCTAAGGCGGACGGCAATGCACGCCGCCCCTGTTCATCGTCCCCTGCTCGCCCTGCTCATCCGCCTCGGTGCCGTTGCCGGGCTGGCGACGATGTCCGCGCTGATCAAGCTGGCGGCCGAGCGCGGCGTGCACTTGCTCGAAATCATGTTCTGGCGTCAGTTCCTCACAATCCCGGTCATGCTGGCCTGGGTCTGGGCGACGACCGGGATCGGCAGCCTGGCCACCAAGCGGCCCTGGACGCATTTCCGGCGCGGTCTCTACGGAACCATCGGGATGGTCCTCAACTTCGGAGCGGTCATTATCCTCCCGCTGGCGGAGGCCACCACGCTCAACTTCACCGTGCCGATCTGGGCGGTCTTGCTCTCGATCGTCGTGCTGAGGGAGAAGGTCGGGCTCTGGCGCTGGTCGGCGGTGGCTTTGGGTTTCATCGGCATCGTGGTGATCGCGCAACCGGGCAGCGGCCATTTCCCGATCTATGGAGCCCTCGTCGGTCTCGCGGCGGCCTTCATGATCGCGTTGATCTCAATTCAGATCGCAGACCTCAGCAAGACCGACAAACCGCTGACGATCGTATTCTATTTCGCGCTGTTCAGCGCGCCGCTGACGGCCGTGGCCCTGCCGTTTGTGATGACGAGTCACGATTCCACGGAGTGGCTGCTCCTGGCCGGGATCGGCGCGACCGGCCTGGTGGGCCAGCTGCTTCTGACCGCCGCCCTGCGCTTCGGACCAGTCGCCAGCGTTATCGTGATGGATTACTCGGCCCTGTTCTGGGCGACCCTCTATGGCTGGCTGTTGTTCGACATGTTGCCGCCGGCCAGCACCTGGTTCGGGGCGCCCCTGATCGTGACCGCAGGCCTGATCATCGCCTGGCGTGAACATCGTTTCGCCAGAACCGCCCGGCGCGAGGCTGTCCCGATGGAGGGAACATAAGCCGAAACGAAGGGTTGGACCCTTCAAGAAGCGCAAAGCTTCGGAAGGAGTTGGGATATGATTCGCAAGATCGTTCTTGCCTTGGGACTAGCTGCGTTCTCGCTGTCGGTCGCCGCGTGCAACACCGTAAAGGGAGCCGGACAGGACATCGAATCTGTCGGCCAGGCCGCCGACAACGAGATTTGAGATAGCTTGACCTGAGGGTCGCAAGGCGCCCGTCGGAGATGTCCGGCGGGCGCCTCTCTATATAGGGCTAGCTGAGCCGCCGCGCCTGACGCAGGATTGCCGCGTGTTCATGCACGAACTGCCCTGAGGCTTTCTCTCGCGAACACTGGATCGCGGCGGCGGCGACCTCTCGTGCTTCGATGGAGCGATAGCGCGACATACCGCCAAGCATAAACAAGTCCGTCAAAGGAGCGAAGAGCATCGCCATCCTCTCCAGCCGCCGCGCCTCTCCCTGGCGCTTCCCACGTAGAAGCCCGGGGCGCAGGATATCCAACCGGCGGAAACGGAGCTTGCTAACGGCCGCTTCCACTTCGCCCTTCACCCGCAGGTAGAAGGTTTTCGAATTGGGGTTGGCGCCCACCGAAGAAATCAGCACGAAATTCTTGACGCCCGCCTCGCGAGCCGCGCTCGCTACCGACAAGACCAGATCATGATCGACTGAGCGGAAGGCTTCTTCGCTCCCCGCCTGCTTCATGGTCGTACCCAGTGCACAAATCATCGCGTCAGGAGCGATGGCCGCCACCACTTCCGGCCATTCGCCTGGCGGAGCTACCAGCATCTCCATCTTCGCCCCGCGCGGCATAGGTGTTTCGCGACGGGCAAGCGCCACCACGCGCAACCAGGCTTCGTCCTTTGCCGTCTCCATCACGCGATGGCCGACGAGACCCGAGGCGCCGACCAACAGAACGCGATACGGCTCAGACATTGGACAGCCCTTCGGGCACCGAGCCGTAGATCTTGCGATATTGCTCCATTGCGTAGCGGTCGGTCATTCCGGCGATGAAATCGGCAATATGACGGCTCCGACCGGGCTCTTCTTCGGGCAGACTCGCGCCCCAACCCTCCGGCAGTAACGAGGGCTGCTGGTGGTAGCCGGCATAGAGCTTGGCAATGACGTTTCGCGCCCGCTCCGCGGTGGCCAGCTGTACGTCGTGGTAATAGAGGCGGCGGTAGAGGAAGGACTTCAGCTGCCGCTCCTGTGCGGCCATCGTCGGAGAGAGCGTTGCCAGCGCCCGGCCCGCGGCGCGCACGTCCTCCACGGAGCCGATGCCGGCGAGATTGGCGCGCGTGGTTTCCAGCAGATCGTTGACCATCAGCCCGATCTGGTCCCTCACCAGTTCCCGCAAGAGCACTTCGTGGGGTTGCCCGGGAAAGCGCGCTTCGACCGCACGCCAGTTGTCGGCTACGAAATCGAGTTCGAGCAACTCGTCGAGCGTGAGGTATCCCGAGCGCAAACCATCGTCGATGTCGTGGTTATCATAAGCGATGTCGTCGGAGAGCGCGGCGACCTGGGCTTCGAGCGATGGCCAACGCACGAGATCGAGCGGATAGGCCGCGTCGAGTTCGGTCAGCGCCCAGCCCGGCTCGGTCACCGGACCGTTGTGCTTCGCCAGCCCTTCGAGCACTTCCCAGCTGAGATTCAGCCCCGGAATGCCTGCATAGGGGCAATTCAGGCGCATGAGGACGCGCAAGGTATTCTCGTTGTGGGCAAACCCGCCCCGCTGCTCGAGCGCGGCGTCGAGGGCCTTCTCACCAGCATGGCCGAACGGCGGGTGGCCAATGTCGTGGGCCAGACACAGCGCCTCGGTCAGGTCCTCGTCCAGTCCCAACGCCCGGGCGATGACGCGGCCGATCTGCGCAACCTCCAGGCTGTGGGTCAAGCGGACGCGGAAATGGTCGCCGTCGGGAGCGATGAAGACCTGGGTCTTGCCTGCCAGGCGCCGGAAGGCGATCGAATGGATGATGCGGTCGCGATCGCGCTGAAAGGCGCTGCGCGGGCCGCGGCTGCCTTCGTGCCCCTGCTGGAACTCGCGTCCGCGCGAAGCGGCTGGATCGGCGGCATAGGGCGCGCGGTTCATGGTTGGGCGCTAGACTTGCGCCCCGCGGTTTACAACCCGCTCAACGCCAGGAAAGTGAATGAAATCCGCGCCGAGCAAGCTCGCGAAGGATTTGCTCAGCCCTCGCCCAGGATCCACTCCACCGCCTTCTCGGCATGGATCCGTGTGCTGTCGTAAATGGGCAGCACGTTGGCATCGACGTCGACCACCATCTCCAACTCGGTGCAGGCGAGAACGATGGCATCGGCGCCTTCCTTCTCCTTCACCGTGATCATGGTTTTGAGTTTGCGTTCGGCGTCGCGGGTCGCCTTGCCGACCATCAGCTCGTCGTAGATGATCCGGTCGAGCGTCTCGACGTTGGCTAGGTCGGGCGGCAAGAGATCGACGCCGTGGGCCACCAGCCGGCGACGGTAAAAGCTCTCGGTCATCACGTTGCTGGTGCCGAACAGGGCCGCGCTCTTCACGCCATCCGCGCCCATTCGCTCACCAACGCATTCGGCGATGTGCAGGATCGGCACTTGCACCGCCTCGGCAACGTGGTCGTATTCGCGATGCATCGAGTTCGCGCCGATAACGATCGCGGTCGCCCCGGCCTGCTCAAGTCGCCGGGCGGCGTCGACCAGGATTGCGGCGGCGCGGTCCCAGTCCGCCTCGTCGTGCAGGGCGTAAAGCTGCGAGAAGTCGAGGCTCTCGATCAACAAGGGCGCGCTATGCCGCGCATCGGTGCGCTGCTGCACTTTGCGGTTGATGTGTTCGTAATAGGTGCGGGTGGAGACCCAGCTCATCCCCCCTATCAGCCCGAGCTTGCGCAACTTTTAATCCCTCACTTGCAGACCGGCTATTCCGCCAGCGCCTTGTTGATTTCTTCGACCATCTTCTTGGCATCGGCCAGCAACATCATCGTCTGGTCCATATAGAAGACGTCGTTATCGACCCCGGCATAGCCCACCCCGCCCATGCTCCGCTTGATGAACATGACCGTCTTGGCCTTGTCCACATCGAACACGGGCATGCCGTAGATCGGGCTCGACTTGTCGGTCTTGGCCGCCGGGTTCACCACGTCATTGGCGCCGATGATGAAAGCGACATCGGCCTGGGCGAACTCGCTGTTGATGTCCTCCAGCTCGAACACCTCGTCATAGGGCACGTTGGCTTCGGCCAGCAGCACGTTCATGTGCCCGGGCATGCGGCCCGCTACCGGGTGGATCGCGTACTTGACGTTGACCCCCTCCTTCTTGAGCAAGTCGCCCATCTCGCGCAGCGCGTGCTGCGCCTGGGCCACGGCCATGCCGTAACCCGGGATAATGATGACGCTCTCGGCCTGCTGGAGCATGAAGGCGGCGTCGGCCGCGCTGCCCTGCTTGTAGGGGCGCTGCTCCCTGGCTTCGCCTCCGGCAGAGCTCGTATCCGCGCCAAATCCGCCCGCTATCACGCTGATGAAGCTGCGGTTCATGGCGCGGCACATGATGTAGCTCAGGATCGCGCCCGAGCTGCCGACCAGGGCGCCGGTGATGATCATCGCGGTGTTGTGCAGCGTGAACCCCATCGCCGCCGCCGCCCAGCCCGAGTAACTGTTGAGCATCGACACGACGACGGGCATGTCCGCCCCGCCGATCGGGATAATCAGCAGGAAGCCGATCGCGAAGGCGAGCGCGACGACGATCCAGAACATCATGTTCTCGGCCGGGCCGGCGTCCGGAGAGACGGCGAACAGTCCGGTGAGGACGACGATTGCCGCGAGGGTACCGAGGTTGATTACGTGTCGTGCAGGCAGAAGGATCGGCGCTCCCGACATGTTGCCGTTGAGCTTCGCAAAGGCGATGACCGAGCCGGAGAACGTTATCGCGCCGATAGCGGCGCCCAGCGCCATCTCGATGCGGCTGACGGTAAGGATATTGCCGTCGAGGCCGAGAATGCCGAACGCGTCGGGGTTCACGAACGCCGCGGCCGCGACCAACACCGCGGCCAGGCCAACCAGCGAGTGGAAAGCGGCCACGAGTTGCGGCATCGCGGTCATCTGGATGCGGCGGGCGATGACGAAGCCGATCACCCCGCCGATCGCGATGGCCCCCGCGATTTCCGCTACGCTGGCGATCTGGTGAGTGATCAGCGTCGTCACGACAGCGATCAGCATGCCCGCCATGCCGAAACGATTGCCCCGCTGGCTCGTCGAGGGCGAAGAAAGCCCGCGCAAGGCCAGGATGAAGCACACGCCGGCAATAAGGTAGGCCAACGAGACCCACGGGTTCACCGCATGCACCGCGTCGGCGGCGATGCTGAGGTCGGTCGTGTTGTCGGGGGGAAGAAGCGCCACGGTCAACGCTCCTTCTTCTTGTACATCGCCAGCATCCGCGCCGTGACCGCGAATCCGCCGAAAATGTTCACACTCGCCAGCACTACACCGGCAAGACCGAGCCACTTGGCCACCGGATTACCTGAGGCCGCCGCCGCGATCAGCGCACCGACGATGATCACCGAGGAGATGGCATTGGTCACCGCCATCAGCGGCGTATGCAGCGCGGGAGTGACCGACCAGACGACGTAGTAGCCCACGAAACAGGCCAGCACGAAGATCGAAAGGATCGTGATGAAGTCCACTAGTTAACCTCCCCGGCACGGGGAGGGGGACCAGCCGAAGGCTGGTGGAGGGGGCCCTCCGCCAACGCGTCGATTCTGGCCGCAGTATCGACCGCGTCGGCTATGACGCGCGCTGCCGAAATCCGCACAACCCTGAACCCGTTTTCCTCAATGTACTTTTCACGCCGAGCATCGCGCTCTGCCCGTCCCGCCGTGTCGTGAACGAACCCATCGACTTCGATCACCAGCCGCGCCTGCAGACAGCAGAAATCTGCGATGTAGGGGCCGATCGGATGCTGCCGGCGGAACTTTATTCCTTGGGGGCGCTGTCTCAATGCGCGCCAAAGCAGCCGCTCGGGGATGGTCATTCCCCTGCGCAGTTTTCGCGCGTTGTAGACTACGGGACGTTGTGCGGGGCGCGAGCCCCCTCCACCACGCTTCGCGCGGTCCCCCTCCCCGTGCTGGGGAGGCAAAACGGCGCCGCCGTTCTTCTCGTCCACGCTTCCCCCCACCATCAGCCTCAGACCTTCTGCGCGATCTCGATCGCGTTACCCTCGGGATCGAGCAGGTACATGACCTTGATCCCAAGCGGCGCGACTTCGGTGATGTCGAGCGTGGGAGTCACCCCCTTGTTTGCCAAGGCGACCTTTACCGCCTCGATGTCAGAGGTCTCGAGCGTGACCTGCGTGATCCCGCGAACCGCAGCGTGGCCGGGCGGCTTGGGCCGAGTGGCGGCAGGCTGCGAATCCGCGAGCTGGATCAGTTCGATCCGCTGGTTACCGTTGATCAGCCAACGGAAATGAACCGCACCGTCCCTCAGCGACGCGTCCTTCTCGACCGTGAAGCCGAGGTTGTCGACGAACCAGGCCGTTTCCTTCTCGATATCGGCGACCGAGATCGCGACCATGAAGGGGTTGAATTGCAGCCCAGCGGAGAACTCCGGCCCCTGGGCGCTGGCCGGAACGGCGAGACCCAATGCCGCGAGCGCCAGCGAAATACGCAACCTGTTCATCCCTTGACCCTCTCGTTCACGATTTCCCCGCCGCGCGTCAGGCGCACGGCGTTGCCGATTTCATCGTCCAGCACCGGACGGCCCTGCTCCTTGTCCCAAAAGGCGGAGAGGAAGTTGAAGTGATTGCGGGCAAACAGCGCCGAGGCGTCCGCGGCCAGGTGAGCCGGTGTGTTCGAATAGCCGATGATCTTCACGCCATGACGCTCGACCAACTGGTCGGCCACCGAGCCCTCGACGTTGCCGCCTTGCGCCACGGCAAGATCGTAGATCACGCTTCCCGGCTTCATCGTGGCGATCTGCGCATCGGTGATCAGGCGCGGAGCCGCGCGCCCCGGGATGAGCGCCGTCGTGATGACGATGTCCTGCTTGGCGATGTGGTTCGAAACCAGCTCGGCCTGGGCCTTCTGGTATTCTTCGGACATTTCCGTCGCATAGCCGCCGCTGCCTTCGCCCTCGATGCCAGCGACGCTTTCGACGAAGATCGGCTTGGCGCCGAGCGACTGGATCTGTTCCCTGGTCGCCGAACGCACGTCGGTCGCCGAAACCTGCGCGCCCAGGCGCTTGGCGGTGGCGATCGCCTGCAGGCCCGCCACCCCGACACCCATGACAAAGGCCTTGGCTGCCGCGACGGTGCCCGCCGCGGTCATCATCAGGGGAAACGCGCGGCCATAGGCGTCGGCTGCGGCCAGAACCGCCTTGTAGCCGGCGAGGTTGGACTGGCTGGAGAGCACATCCATGCTCTGCGCCCGCGTGATGCGCGGCATGAACTCCATCGCCAGCGCCTCGAGCCCCGCCTTGGCGTAAGCCTCCACCCGCTCGCGCTGGCCGAACGGATCGAACACGGCCACGACCCATGCGCCGGGTGCAGCGCCCGCCAGCGTCGCAATCTCGGGCGCTTGGATGCCGAGCACGATTTCCGCGCCCTTCACCACCTCGGCGGCCAGACCCAGCTCAGCCCCTGCCGCTTCGTAGTCCTCGTCGGAAATCGACGCGTCGACACCAGCGCCGCGTTCAACCGCGACGGTAGCGCCCAGCGCTTTGAACTTTTTGACCGTCTCCGGCGTAACGGCCACGCGGGTTTCGCCCGCGGCCCGTTCCTGCAAGACCGCGATGCGCATCCCCCCAGCCGCGCCTGATCAGGAAATGACGATGATGATCAGGAGGACCAGCGCGACGAGAATCGGCACGGTCCATTTGAGCAGGTTGATGAAGCCGCCGTAGGTCTTTTCCGCAGCCTTCATGTCGTTAGCCGATGCCATTACCCTGAATTCCCTTGTGAGCGTCGTTAGCAGTTGCTGACCGCTCTATAGCTGCACGCGAATGCGCTCAACCCCTCCTTAATCCGCTCTTTACTCGATCCCGGTATGCAGCGGCTTGGTAGGGACTGGGGACAATACGAATGGCCGAGGCCGAGCAGCGCCTTTTAATGCTGATTGACGACGAGCCTGCGCAGAGCAGGTTGATTTCGGCGCTGGCCGCGCGCGAAGGCTGGCGGACTGTTGTCGCCAATGACGCCGAAACCGCCATCGCGACCCTTGGCACCCGCCAGGGAATGCAGCTTTCGGCGATCATTCTCGACCAGTTTGTTCCGGGTGACCAAGCTTGCGAGCTCATCGCCGAGCTCAAGAGCCGCCGCCCCGCTGTGCCGATCCTCATGCTCACGACCAGCACTTCGCCGCTGCTGGCGGTCGAGGCGATGCGGGCCGGTGCAACCGACTATCTCGTCAAGCCGGTCGCTCCGGACCGGATGATGCTGGCGCTGCGCAATACCACGACGCACGAGGCCCCGCGCGACGAGTTGACGCCGCTGACCGAGAAGATGCCGGCAGTGCTCGATTTCGACGCCATGGTCGGCACCGCCCCCCCGTTCCGCGACGCGCTGGCGAAAGCGGCGAAGGCCGCACGGGGCCACGGTTCGATCCTCATCGAAGGCGAAAGTGGCACCGGCAAGGAAATGCTGGTGCGCGCCATGTACGCGGCAAGCCCGCGGGCGAAGGCCGCCTTCCGTATGATCAACATCGGCAGCGTTCCTGCCAACAGCCTCGAATCGATGCTCTTCGGCCACGAGAAGGGCGCCTTCGCCGGAGCGTTCGACCGCCAGACGGGCGCCTTGCAGAATTGCGACGGCGGCACGCTGGTACTCGATGAGGTCGATCGCCTCTCGCCCGAACTCCAGGACCGCCTGGTCGAATCGCTGACCAATCGCTCGGTCCGCCCGATTGGCGTGGCTCACAGCTTCAAGGTCGACGTCCGCATCATTTCCGCCAGTAACCTGCCGCTCGCCGACCTGGTGACGGCGGGTCATTTCCGGGCCGAACTGCTCGATCTGTTGAACGGAACCAAGATCGTGCTTCCTGCGCTGAGAGAGCGGACCGGAGACATTCCCTCCCTCACCCGGCACTTCCTAGCCCGCATCGGTGAACAGCCCGGCTTGCGTCCGCTCGGCATCACCGACGGCGCCCTGCAGTTGCTGGCCGCATTCGACTGGCCTGGCAACGTTCGCCAGCTGCAAGCCGTGCTGTTCCGTGCCGCCGTGTTCTGCGACGGCAACGCCCTTACCGCGACCGACTTCCCGCAACTGAGCGAAATCCTCGGCGACATGGAGAACGCGACGCAGCCGGCGCAGGACGGTGGTGGTGTGCAGCTCTACACCTCCGACGGACACCTCCGCCTGCTCGAGGAAATCGAAGCCGACGTGATCCGCCTTGCCATCGGCCACTACCGCGGTCGCATGACCGAGGTGGCGCGCCGCCTGGGGATCGGTCGGTCGACGCTCTATCGCAAGCTTAGCGACCTCGGGATCGAGAGCGCAGCTTGAGTGTCCCGCGAATCCCATTTCAACGAGACTGGCTTCGATGAGCGAAAGGCCAGGTTTGGATCTGCAGATGTCTGAGCGCCCCCATGAGATAGCGGAAGAGACGATTGCGTTTCTCCGGCATCATCTCCTCGATCCGACACCCCAGAACTACACACTCTGCTTCGCGGCCCATTCCGGCGCGCATCCGGCGCTCCACAAGGCTTTGGCCGCAATCAGCGACGATGGCATTCGCGTCACCCAAAAGGATGCCGACGAGCTTTTTGCGCAATTCCTTACCGCTCTTCCTCCAGGCCTGACAAACGACGAGCCCGACTTTGCCAGGGCGCTTCGTCATCAGGCTCTCAAGATCACTGACGCCGTGAACGACGCTGCCGTTGTCGCGGGCGCCTTCAATCTCGAGTTGAGCAGCGACTACGATCGACTGAAAACCGATCCTGCGAACGTCGCAACCATCCTGGCAACGATGCTCGACCGGTCCCGCAAAGCCGAAAACGAACTGGCCGCGGCGATGGCCGAACTTCAGACCTTGAGGACCGAGCTGGAGGCGGCGCGCGAGGATTCCAATCGCGACGCGGTGACAAACCTGCATAATCGACGGGCCCTGCTTGCCCACTTGGCCGAGCTCGCGGAAGCCAAGCGCGACCATGTCCTGGCCATCTGCGATGTGGACCACTTCAAGTCGGTCAACGACACATACGGTCATGTCGTCGGAGACCGGGTCCTGAAATCGATCGGAAACGCGCTCTCGACAGCTTGCGCCCCGCACGTGGTCGGACGTTGGGGAGGCGAGGAATTCCTGGTCATCCTCTCGGACACTGAACTCAGCGACGCAAAGCGCATCATCGAGGAAGCCCGGGAACATGTTGCCGGCACCCGGTACAAGCTCCGCGCGACCGATGAGCCCATTGGCACGATCACCTTCTCGGCCGGTCTCGTTTGCGTGAACGACACCGACAATGGTGCGCAGGAAGCGATCATTCGTGCCGACGAATTGCTCTACCGGGCGAAATCCGAAGGCAGGAATCGCTCGATCGCCGCCTAGTGCCGCGCGCGCGCGGCAGAGCGGCAAATCAGTCGTCGGCCAGGCCCCTGAAGTCCGTCAGCGCCGCATCGCGCAGCCCGCGCCAGACATTGCGGGCCTGCACCGTGTCATAGACATCGTGGACGCGGAGTAGCTGGTAGCCGGCCTGCATTCCCGCGACCGCGAGTGTCACGCTGCCTCCGAGGCGCTTGTGCGCCTCCACTTCGTTCGAGAGCGCGCCGATCATCCGCTTGCGGCTCGCGCCTAGCAGCAGCGGCTGGCCCAGGGCATGGAACAGCGGCAGCGCGTTGAGCAGCGCGAGGTTTTCGGCCAGCGTCTTGCCGAAGCCGATGCCGGGGTCGAGCACGATCCGCTGGCGGGGGATGCCCACCTCGACCGCTCGATCGCGTGCAGCGCGGAGCCAGTCGAACACGTCGAACACCACGTTGCCGTAGTGGCCGTCCGCGTGCAGATCCTCACCATCGCCAGGGGCGTGCATGAGCACAACCGGCACGCCACTGGCTGCGGCGAACTCGAGGCTGCGCGGGTCGTGCCGCAAGGCTGAAACGTCGTTGATGATATGCGCGCCCGCTGCGAGCGCGGCCTCCATCACTCCCGGACGCCGAGTATCGACGCTGACGGCCGCACCCATCTTGACGCAGTGCTCCACCGCCGGGACCACCCGCTTGATCTCATCTCCCTCCCACACCGCAGCGGCGCCCGGGCGGGTGCTTTCCCCGCCAATGTCGACGATCGCCGCTCCGGCCTCGAGCATGGAGCCCGCATGGGCCTGAGCCTCCGCGGGATCGTCGAGGAACTTGCCGCCATCCGAAAAACTGTCGGGGGTCACGTTGAGAATGCCCATCACCTGCGGCTGGTCTAGCCGGACCGTGCGTTCCCCCAGTTGCAGCGGGGGATGAGCCATGCGCAACCCTGCCCATTGTGCTTCGGCTTCGGCGCCGAGCGTGTCCGGCAGCCGTGCTAGAGCCTCGTCTATGCCCTCCGGCGTCACCAGCTCCCGCTGCACCACTGTCCCGTCTCGGCTGATTGTGACCGCGAACTCGCGGGCATAGACCATCCCACCGGCAAGGCGGATCGCGTCGCCAGCCACGGTCTGGGGACTGGATACCAGCGTCAGCGGCTGGATGTAGAGCTTGTCGGGCAAGTCCATTCCTTCGTCATTGCGAGCGAAGCGGCGCCATCCAGAGCGCTTCGCGTAATCGCTCTGGATTGCCGCGTCGCTTCGTTCCTCGCAATGACGAGTTTAGGAGCGAGGGTGAGATTAGTCCTCAACCGCCAGCAAATAGAGCTGGCGCAGAGTGTCGATCGGGCTCGCCTGCCCTTCGTGCATGATGTGCCAGAAGGTCCAGCCGTTGCAGCTCGGGGCGTCTTGCAGCGTCTTGCCGACGCCATGGATCGACCCTTGTTCGCGCCCGCATTCGATAGAGCCGTCGGCGCGCACGATAGCGGTCCAGCGGCGCTGGCGGTCGAAGATCTCGGTGCCGGGGGCAATGAAGCCCGCCTCGACCAGCGCTCCGAACGCCACCTTGGGCGCCTGCTTGCGGCTCTGCATCGTCGCCAGCGCGCTTTCGTCGAGCGGCAGCGCCCCTTCGATCCGTTCCAACGCGATGCGGCGGTAGTCCGTCTCCCGCTCGCAGCCGATCCAGTTGCGGCCCAGGCGCTTGGCGACCGCGCCAGTGGTACCGGTCCCGAAGAACGGGTCGAGCACCACGTCGCCGGTCTCGGTCGTCGCCAGCAGTACGCGATAAAGCAGCGCCTCGGGCTTCTGCGTCGGGTGCGCCTTGTGACCGCCCTCCTTGAGCCGTTCCTGTCCGCTGCAGATCGGCATGACCCAGTCGCTGCGCATCTGCAGCTCGTCGTTGAGTGTCTTCATCGCGCGGTAGTTGAAGTGGTAGCGGGACTTTTCGCCCATGCTCGCCCAGATCAGCGTCTCGTGCGCATTGGTGAAGCGGGTGCCGCGGAAGTTCGGCATCGGGTTCGACTTGCGCCAGACGATGTCGTTGAGGATCCAGAACCCCAGGTCCTGCATCAGCGCGCCGACGCGGAAGATATTGTGGTAGCTGCCAATGACCCACAGGGCGCCATCGGGCTTGAGAACGCGTCGCGCTTCCGTAAGCCAATCCCTTGTGAATGCGTCATAAGTCGCGAAGCTGTCGAACCGGTCCCAATGGTCGGTCACGGCATCGACATGGCTGCCATCGGGACGATTGAGATCCCCGCCCAGCTGCAAGTTGTACGGCGGATCGGCGAACACTAGGTCCACCGACGCGCTCGGAAGAGACCGCATCGCCTCGATGCAATCGCCCGCGAGGATTTGGCCGAGCGGCAGCTTTACCGGCTCGGCGGCGCGGGCACGCGGCGCCCGGAGTGTAGTGACAACGCCCATTACGTTCTTTCTGCCCCCTGATTTATCCACAGGTTGCCAGTGGTGCGAGTCCCGCGTCAACCCGCGGATTTCCGAGGGTTTGGACGTGGCGCGATTTGCCAAGACCGGAACGGAACGAGTCCGGCACAGCATCTTGAGTCATTGCGGTGGTCAGAGACTCGATATCTGGTGGTGTGGCTGGAAAGACTCGGCTTCAGGCCGAAAAAAGATCCATCTGCGCGACCGGCGAGAAGCTGCGCCGGTGCAGCGGCGTCGGGCCGTGCACGCGCAGCGCTTCGAGATGATCGGGCGTGCCGTAACCCTTGTTGCGCTCCCACCCGTACTGCGGATGAGCCAGGTGATACTCGCGCATCAGCCGGTCGCGGTGCTCCTTGGCGAGGATCGAGGCCGCCGAGATGCACGGCTCCAGCGCATCGCCGCCAACGATCGGCCGGGCGGGCCAGCGCCACTCCGAACGCCGTCCGGCGGGCGTCAGGTTGCCGTCAACCAGCACTTCGGCGGGTTCGCAGCCCACTGCCTCGCACAATCGGGCGACGGCCTGGGCCATGGCCCACATCGTCGCCTGAAAGATGTTGAGGGCGTCGATATGTTCAACCTCGACCACGCCAATCCCGAACGCGCAACGGCGGCGGATACGCGCTTCCAGCTCCCCGCGCCGCGCGGCGGCAAGCTTCTTGGAATCGTCGAGCCCGGCAGGTCGCGGCTTGCACAGCAGCACCGCCGCCGCCACAACGGGCCCTGCAAGCGGCCCGCGGCCGGCCTCGTCGACGCCAAAGACGAGTTCGCCCGAAGCCAGAGACGACGCAAATTCGCGAGAGGGAGTTCCGGATAGCATGCGCAAGGTCAAACAACTGCTCGCCGCCCTATCTCCCGCAACGCTGTTGATCGCAAGCTGCAGCAGCGCCCAGTCGGGGGATAGTCCGGCGCAGGCGGGCTCTTCACCGTTTGCGATCGCAGAAAAGGGTTCGTTCGATTCTCCCTGGGCGCTCGCCTTCGCGCCGGGCACCCAAACGCTGTTCATCACCGAGAAGCCGGGCACGATGAAGTTCGTCGATCTGGCCACGGGCCGCCTGGGCAGCGTTACCGGGCTGCCGAAGGTTCTCGTTCAAGGCCAGGGCGGCCTCGGCGACGTGGCGTTCCTGGCTTCGGAGAGCGCGCCCACGGTCAGCCGCCGGACGATCTATCTCACCTGGGCCGATCCGGGCGACGGCACGGCCAGCTTCGCCGCGATGGGCCGCGGCACGCTGGTCTGCGATCCCGGGGCCGATTGCCGGATAGAGGGCCTGACGCAGATCTGGCGCCAGCAGCCCGCGATCAAGAGCGCCGGACATTATTCGCACAAGATCGCCTTCTCGCCCGACGGCAAGTACCTGTTCCTCTCCTCGGGCGAGCGCATGCAGGGCGATCCGGCGCAGGATCTTGGCACCAACCTGGGCAAGATCCTGCGGCTCAACCTCGACGGCACGCCCGCCGACGGCAACCCGTTCGCCGACCGGGGCGGCGTGAGCCGGGAGATCTGGAGCTATGGCCACCGCAACCTGCTTGGGCTCCACTTCGACCTCGACGGCCAGCTGTGGGACCTCGAGCATGGCCCGCGCGGCGGGGACGAAATCAACAAGGTCGAGCCCGGGAACAACTACGGTTGGCCGGTGCGCTCCAACGGCGACAACTACGACGGCTCGCCGATCCCCGATCACTCCGCCAACGACGGATTTACCAAGCCCGCGATTTCCTGGAACCCGGTGATCGCCCCGGGCGATTTCGTGTTCTACAGCGGCAAGCTCTGGCCGCAGTGGCGCAACCAGGCCGTCATCGCCAACCTCGGCTCCATGTCGATCGTGCGGGTCAAGTTGGCTGACGGCAAGGGCACCGAGGAAGCGCGTATCAAGTTCGACAAGCGGTTGCGTGATATCGTTGAGGCAGCCGATGGCTCGCTCTACGTGATCGAGGACGGCGCTAACGGGCGGCTGTTGCAGCTGACACCGGCGAGGTAGCCCGACGAGGCCCTCCACCATCCGCTTCGCGGACGGTCCCCCTCCCCATCGCTCCGCGACCGGGCGGATTTTCAGGCTACGTCAGATCCTCCCTGTGAGCGACGCTCATGGGGAGGTGGACGCGCCCTGCAAGCGCGTGACGGAGGGTCAAGCGAGCCCACGCTGCCTCGGCTGAGGATTTCATCATTGCCATCACCCCCTGCGAACCCTATCGGCGCGCGCCTTATGGCCGAGCCTGCAGCCTCCACCCTGATTCCCCTCGACCAGGTCGATCCGGCTCTGGTGGAAGACGTGCTGGATCGCGCGTTCGGCCCTGGCCGGCAAGAACGCACGGCCTACAAGATCCGCCAGGGTACCGATTGGCTTCCGGGGCTAAGCTTCGCCGCGCTCGATGCCGAAGAGTACCTCGTCGGCACGATCCAGGCCTGGCCGGTCGCGCTCAATGATCCCCAAGGCCGCGCCCACCCGCTGATTATGGTCGGCCCGGTCGCGATCACTCCCGAGCGGCAGGACCAGGGCTTCGGTCGGGCGCTGATGGCGGCGCAAGCTGCCGCGATCGACCCCGCTGCCCCGATTCCGCAAGTCCTGATCGGTGACGCGCCCTACTACGGACGCTTCGGCTTCACCGAAGCCCCGCGAGGCTGGCAGTGCCCCGGCCCGTGGGACCCGGCCCGTCTTCTGATCCGCGGCGCCGCTCCGGCTACATTGCCTCAAGCGGGTATGTTGGGCCCCTGGCTGGGATAGACCGGCGAACTAAGCCGCGCCTTGGGTGCATGAGCAGCCAAAAACCACTTTCCTACAAACAACGAACCAGCCCACAACGGGGTTGGCTCTTTGATATTGTTGGATTCTCTCTTGGTCTCGCTTGAGCGAAAAGTGTCAACTTGACCCGAAGGGGCAGGAACCGAAAGGTCACACTCGATAACCCAAGGTGACACAAAATTTGGCTGTTTTCCGCGAAAAATCCGCAAGGTGACACTTTCGAAAAACTCGACGCCACCGTGTCACCCCGTCACCCCAAAGTGTCAATTTGGCGCTCTGCTGAATTCTGCTAGCACATCGATCCCCGCGTAACGTTCGTAGGCGCCTGACAACCTCCGGCAGCTTGCCTCACCGTATCGTCGAGCCCTTGTTTCGTGCGGTTATGGACCTCTTGCCACTGCGCCCGTGTCAGGCAAATCCGTCGGGATCGCGTGAGCGAGCCAGTCATCTTGTCGGTGCGGCAGATGCGCTTTTCCTGTTTGGCTTGCGTGTCGGCTGGCGGCGCCTGCGTCTCTTGCGCCATGACGCTCGTCGACGCGAGGAGCATGGCTGCACCGAATATGCCGACCTTCATCACCTTCTCCCCGGCCATTGGTCTTCAATGTAATCGCGATGGCAACCTACGCCTTCTACCAAGCTCCGCAACGATCTCGTTCGGGTGACGGCCACCCGTCGGAACGGGCTGAATTCCGTCTTAATGCCCCCCTCCGAAAAGATGCGAGATTGTTACAGGCGTCACCATCTGCCATCTCAGAGCCAATGCCGTACGATGAACCACCAGATCTGGCAGCCATGACGCTGCGGGAGATAACCGAAGTTATCGAAGCGCACGAACTTCCGCCTGTAGATCGCTGGAATCCCCGCGATACTGCAGACAGCCACGCGCGAATCGCCGCAGACGGCACCTGGTTCCACGAAGGCCGGGAAATTACTCGGCCCGCGATGATCCGGACCTTCTCCTCGCTGCTCAAGCGCGACCGCAAAGGACGGCACTGGCTGGTCACGCCCGAGTGCAAGCAGTCGATCGAGGTCGAAGATGCGGCCTTCATCGCCATCGACACCAAGGTCCTCGACGGCGCGCTCGCCTTCCGCCTCAACACCGATGAACTGGTTATCGCGGGCCCGGATCATCCGCTTCGCACCGCCGGAGACCTTGATACGCCCTCGGTCTACTTGATGGTGCGCCACGGCTGCGAAGCGAAACTCAACCGTTCGACCTGGCTGCAACTGGCTCATCACGCGCTCGCCAACGACGACGGGTTCTGGGTCGAAAGCCAGGGCGAGCGCTTCTCGCTCTACCCAGAATGAGTGCGCTGTTCGAACGGCTGAAGTTGCTGTTCGACGAAGGGCACAGCGTCGAACTGCCCGGCCTCCGCAATGACGGGCAGTTCGCTCCGCCTGAAATCCGGCCCGCAGCGGTGCTGGTGGCAGTGACCGAGCGGGATGAGCCCGGCGTGATCCTGACGCATCGGCCGGATTCGATGCGGGCTCATGCCGGACAGGTGGCTTTCCCGGGCGGCAAGCTTGATCCGGGTGAAGACGCAGTCGAGGCCGCGCTTCGCGAAGCCCACGAGGAACTGGCCATAAACCCTTCGGATGTCAGGATTATCGGCGCCAGCGATCGCTTCATCACCGGAACCGGCTATGACGTGACACCGGTGCTTGGACTGGTCCCGCCGGATCTGGCGATCTCACCCAATCCGCTCGAAGTCGCCTCCTGGTTCGAGGCGCCGCTCGCCTTCGTTCTCGACCCGGCCAATCAGGCTCACAAGGAACGCGAATGGTTTGGCCAGATGCGGCCCTACATCGAGATCGAATGGCAGGGCCATGTCATCTGGGGCATCACCGCGGCCATCATCGCCAACCTATCGCAACGGTTGGCGTGGCCGCGGAGAGACTGAAGTCTGTCCTACTCGCTCTCGCTGTGCCATGCGGCGCAAATGATCGCGAACTGCCCGCAGCCAGAATGAATACCGCAGCGCCGTATCTGCCTGCCGCGCCGTGGACTGCCCGAGAGGACCTCGCGGCCCTCGTCGCTGCCCTCGGCTCGGACAACGTCCGCTGGGTGGGCGGCGCTGTGCGCGACACCCTGCTCGGCCATCCAGTCGCCGACATCGACGCCGCTACCCTGCATCCACCCCAGACGGTCATGGAACGGCTCGGACAGGCGGGCATCCGTGCCATCCCCACAGGTATCGACCACGGTACGGTGACCGCGATCCTGCCGGGCGGCAATGTCGAAGTGACGACGCTGCGGCACGACGTCAGCACCGATGGGCGCCGCGCCACCGTGGCATTCGCGACCGATTGGCGAGAAGATGCCCAGCGGCGCGACTTCACCATCAATGCGCTCTATGTCGACCCGGTGACGCTCGAACTCTTCGACTGGTTCGAGGGAACGGCCGACCTCAAGGCACATCGCGTACGGTTCATCGGGGATGCGCGCCAACGGATCCGCGAAGATCACCTGCGCATCCTGCGCTACTACCGCTTCCAGGCCCGTTTCGGCAGCGAGCTGGACGATGAGGCAGAAGAGGCTTGTGCCCAACTTGCGCCCACGCTCAAGGGGCTGAGCCGCGAACGCGTGGCAGCGGAACTCCTCAACCTGCTCTCCCTGCCCGACCCCTCTGCGACAGTGGAGCGGATGGAGGCACGCGGCGTGCTGCCGGTCATACTGCCCGAAGCGGGCGCACCGGGGGTCGCTGCGCTCCACGCGCTTGTCGACGAGGAAAGCCGCCAGGGTGCCAGATCAGACCCGCTGCGTCGGCTTGCCGCGCTGTTGCCGGCAGACCCCCGCGCGGCTGAACAAGTTGCCGCCCGGCTGAGACTGTCGGCAGCGCAGAAGAAGCGGCTGGTGACGGCCGCGGGGCGAAAGCCCGATCCAGGCGAGGCGCGTTCCCTCGCCTATCACCTGGGCCACGACGAAGCGATCGACCGGCTCCTTCTGGCGGGTGCCGACATCTCGCCACTCAGCGGGTGGGACATTCCGCAATTCCCGATCAAGGGCGGCCAAATTGTCGCACGCGGAATCTCGGCGGGACCGGAAGTCGCGAGAATCCTGCGCGAAATCGAGCACCGCTGGGTCGAGGAAGGATTTCCGGGTCCGGAGCGGGCGACTGCCCTGCTGGATGAGCGGCTGCCGCGTTAACAGTTGTATTGGCTAACCTTTCGGCGCGGGAAGGCAACGGCTCATCCGAAACCGATTTGCGCGATGGCCCTTGCATCCCGAAGCAGGAAACGAAGTCGCAACATGCAGGACCGGTGACGCCCGTCATCGGCGCGGGGTCGCCAGAAATTGCCGCAACTATAGCGGCCAGCCCCACTCCCCTCATTTCGGCTGTCCCCGCCCGCTCGAACGGGCGCCAAGTGTTTTGGAGACAATGGAGAGTACGATGAAGTTCTTCCCCCTGGCTGCCGCTTCCGTCCTGGCGCTGGCTGGCCTTTCGGCCTCGGCGTTTGCGGCTCCCACCGTTGGTGCCACTGTCTACGGCCCCGACGGCAACGAAGTCGGCAAGATCGAACAGGTGACCGGCGGCAATGTCGTGATCGACACCGGCAACCTCAAAGCGGCTATCCCCGCCGACACGATCAGCGACGGCGAGAAAGGCCCGACGATTGGCTGGAACAAGGCCGATCTCGAAGCTGCGGCTGGTGCGGCGAATGCAGAAGCGGGCGCGGCGCTAGAGGCCAAGCTCGTGGGCGGCACCGAAGTCTACAGCAGCGACGGCATCGTTCTCGGCAAGGTGAACAAGGTCGAAGGAGACCTCGTAGTGGTCGACCTCAAGGATGGCGCGACCTCGCTGCCCAAGAAGCAGATGGCCGTACAGGCCGACAAGCTCACGTTCCTCGCGACCGCCGCCGACGTCGAAGCGGCTCTCGCAGCCCAGGGCGGCGATTGATCAGGGATACCGGGTGCCCCCGCACCCGGTGGAGGGGGCCCGCCAAGGGTCGCTACTTGGGCGGGTTCCCTCCGTTCGCGGCTTAGGCTCAGAACTTGTTGTCGCGGGGAAAGCCCTGCGGAGGGAGCCGCCCAGCGGCACCGCGGGCGACTTTCCACATGTGGATGTCCTTCTCGGTCCGGGTTCGGCCTGTGTCGCCTCCCATCTCCCATGACAAACCATCCTCCAGCCTGAGCGTCGTGGCATCTCCCAGCCCACCATCGCGATAACGCTGCAAGGTCACTCCCTGCCCTCGCGACATGACCGGCAGCTCTTCGAGACTGAAGACCACCAGCTTGCGGTTCTCGCCCACCACGGCGACATGATCGTGCTCGGGAGCGATCGGGCGGACAACGACCAGCTTTCGCCCGTCCTTGAGGTTGACCACCTGCCGGCCCTTGCGGGTCTCTGCCAGCAGCTCGTCGGTCACCGCGGCAAACCCGTGGCCGGTGCTTGAGACCAGCAGCAACTGGGTGCCCGGCTTGTGGACGATCAACTCGACAATCTGGGCTGACGCATCAATGTCCAGGGTATTGCGCAAGGGCTCGCCGAAGCCCCGAGCCCCGGGGAGCTTGTCTGCGCCGATGGTGAAAAAGCGTCCGTCGTCAGCGGCTACGAGCAGCTTGTCGGTAGTCTGGGCATGGAGCGCAAAGGCCGGACCATCACCTTCCTTGAACTTCCAATCCTGCTCCAGCGGCAAATGCCCGCGCGCGGCTCTGATCCAGCCACGCTGGGAGAGGATCACCGTCACAGGCTCCTTTTCGATCATCGCGTCCATGCTGAACTCGACGGTGGGCGCCGCCTCGGCAATAGTGGTCCGGCGGCGGCCGAGCGCGGTGTCTTCAGCGTAGTCTTTCCGCAAAGCGGTGAGGTCGCGCTTGACGCGAGTCCGTTGCCGGGCCGGGGAATCGAGCAGCTTCTCAAGGTCCGCGCGCTCGGCCAGTAGCTCGTCACGCTCTCGCTTGAGCTCCATCTCCTCGAGCCTGCGCAAGCTGCGCAAGCGCATGTTGAGGATCGCCTCGGCTTGCCGGTCCGTCAGCCCGAACTCCGCCATCATCACGGGTTTGGGCTCATCCTCGGTGCGGATGATCTCGATCACGCGGTCGAGGTTGAGGAAGGCGATAATATAGCCTTCGACAAGCTCCAACCGGTCGGCAATTTTCTGCAACCGGTGACGACTACGTCGCTGGAGGATGTCGATCTGGTGCGCGACCCAGTTCGACAGCAGTTCATGCAAGCCCATAACCATCGGTGTGCGGGTGGCGTCGAGCACGTTGAGGTTGAGGCCGAAACGCGTCTCGAGATCGGTGAGCTTGTAGAGGCTTTCCTTGAGGAGCTCCGGATCTACGTTACGGCTCTTGGGCACGAGGACGATGCGGATTTGTTCGTCGCTTTCATCGCGAACGTCTTCCAGAATCGGTAGTTTTCGATCGGCGATAGCCTGGGCGATCTGCTCGATGAGCTTGCCCTTCGGGACCATGTAGGGGATCTCTGAGATCACCAGCTGGTACTGTCCGCCCCCAAGGCGCTCGATGCCGGCCTGCTGGTCGGCCTCGTCCTTGGACTCCGCCGCGAAGAACCGCCCGCGAACCCGGAAGCTGCCGCGGCCCGTCTCGTAGGCTTGCGAGATCGCCTCCTTCGAATCGACGATCAGCCCCCCGGTGGCGAAGTCCGGCCCGTGGAATAGCTCCATCAGCCGGGCATGCTCGACGTGCGGATTGTCGATCAGCTCGAGCACCGCGTCGATGACCTCGGCAACGTTGTGGCTCGGGATCGAGGTCGCCATGCCCACCGCGATGCCGCTCGCGCCATTGGCGAGGAGGTTCGGGAACAGGCCCGGGAAGATCGACGGCTCTTCTTCCTCGTTGTTGTAAGTCGGGACGAAATCGACCGTACCTTCGTCGAGCCCCTCCATCAGCTGCATCGCCGTGCGCGTCAGACGGCACTCGGTGTACCTTTCCGCCGCCGCGTTATCGCCGTCGATGTTGCCGAAGTTCCCCTGCCCTTCGACCAAGGGATAGCGCAGCGTGAACGGCTGCGCGAGGCGGACCATCGCGTCGTAGAGCGCGAGGTTGCCGTGCGGATGGTACTTGCCCATCACATCGCCCACCACGCGGCTGGATTTCTTGAACGCGCTCGAAGGATCTAGCCGCAACCCGCGCATGCCCCACAGGATCCGCCGGTGAACCGGCTTCAGGCCGTCGCGCAAGTCGGGCAGAGAGCGCGCCGTGATCGTCGAAAGCGCATAGACCAGATAGCGCTCGGACAAGGCACTATCGAACGGCGCGTCGACGATGGCGTCGAACGGATCCTTCTCGTCTTCGATAACAGTCATGCCCCCGCCCTAGCAGCGGCTGGAACCACGCGACAGGCGGGGAATGGGGCTTTCAACACCAAGGATAGGGAAGACAGCGAACGACGCGTTTCTACCGCTTCTGCATATCCCAACTTTCGGCCGGGATACGCACTTCGATCCCGTCGAGAGCGTCGGTCAGCTCGATCTGGCACGACAGTCGGCTGGTGCGGCAAACGCCCACGGCCAGGTCGAGCATGTCTTCCTCGTCGTCGCTGGCCGGTGGCAGACGCTCGAACCAATCAGTGGGAAGGATCACGTGACAGGTCGAGCAAGCCATCTGCCCTTCGCATGTTCCTTCGAGCGGCATGCCGGCAGCCTGGGCGACCTCGAGCAAGCGCATGCCCGGCTCAGCGGCCGCATCTACGCGTTCTCCGTCACTTGTAATGAAGGCTACACGAATGGCTGTTATCCTTGCTGCGCTGCAGCACAATTAACCAGTTCGGCCGCCCGTTCAAGCTCCTCGAGCGTGGTGTAGCGTCCAAAACCGAGACGGATCGATCCGCGTGCCTGTTCCTGCGTCAGGCCGATCGCCGAAAGGATGCGGCTCGGCTTGTTGCTCTCGCTGGCACAGGCCGACCCGGCAGAGAACATGACCTCGCGCACGTCGGAGATCAGGCGCGAGACGTCGAGGCCTTTGTGGCGGATGTTGAGGTTGCCGCGATAGCGCTGCGCCGCGCTTCCGTTGACTTGCCAATCGGGGAAGAGCTCAAGCGCGCGGTCCCACAGGGAAGCCACATGGACGGCGTCCTGGTCCATGCGTTCGAGCGCCACTTTCGCGGCCATGCCCATTCCCGCGCACAGGGCCGGACTGAGAGTTCCCGATCGAAGCCCTCCTTCCTGTCCGCCGCCGGTAA
The DNA here is from genome assembly GCF_018599195.1 of Croceibacterium selenioxidans. Taxonomy (GTDB): domain Bacteria; phylum Pseudomonadota; class Alphaproteobacteria; order Sphingomonadales; family Sphingomonadaceae; genus Croceibacterium_A; species Croceibacterium_A selenioxidans. Next base: position 1,650,951 of record NZ_JAHFVK010000001.1, read on the forward strand.
TCTCGGGCGCGAGCTCAATCCCGTCGCGCACCCACAAGGCGCCGATCCCTTTGGGACCGTGAAACTTGTGCGCGCTGATCGCAATCAGGTCAGCCTCGCCTATGGGGATCTTGCCAGCGGCCTGGACCGCATCGCACATAAACAGCGCGCCCCGTGCTTTCACCCGCTCGTACAAATCCGCGACGGGCTGGATCGTACCAACCTCGTTGTTGACCTGCATCACCGAAACGATCCCGACACCTTCGGGCAAGGCAACCTGCGGGTCGACTAGGGCATCGCGATCGACCGGCAGGATCGTCGTGTCACCCGGCAGGTCGAGAGCGGTATCGAGAACCGCCGAATGCTCGATGGCGCTAACAGCCACCGGCCTCCCTGCCCGACCCGCCTCGCTCCCGCGCAGGGCGAGATTGATCGCCTCTGTCGCGCTACCTGTAAAGACGACGGTTCCTCCCGAAGGAAACAGCGCCGCCACGCGCTCACGGGCGATTTCGACCGCCGCTTCCGCCTGGCGGCCCATGCGGTGAATGCTGTGGGGGTTTCCAAACCCCGCCCCGCCCGGCCCATCAAGCCAACGCAGCATCTCCTCTCGCGCCTCGGGGGCGAGCGGCGTCGTGGCCTGGTAATCGAGGTAAATCATGCGCGCGACTGCGCTTCGCTGGCGACCGCTTGCCAAGCCTCGGCAAAAGCATCGAGCTGCGAGACCGTGGTGTTCCAGCCGATGCTGATCCGAACCGTGCGCGCGGCAACGTCCTCGTCCACGCCGAACGCTTCCAGAGCCCGGCTACGCTTCAAGGTACCCGAAGAGCAGGCGCTGCCAGCCGAGATCGCGAAACCCATGGCGTCGAGCTTGATCAACGTCACCGCGGCGGCCAGCCGCTTGGCTGACACGGCGATGATATGCGAACATTGCAGTCCGGGCCTAAGCACGTCTCCGCCCCGTCCGAGCAAGTCCTTGAACTCGAAGCGCTCGGGATAGGAAGTCAGCCAGGTCTCGACCCCGCCGACCTCCAGCGCCGCTGCGAATCCGAGTGCGCCCGGGAGGTTCTCCGTACCCTGCCTGTAGCCGCGCTCATGTCCACCCGTCGGTTCGAGCATGGCGTAGTCTTTCACCAGCAAGGCACCGATCCCGATCGGACCGCCGAGCTTGTGGGCGGAAACCACGATCATGTCGGCATCCGGCAGCGGCACCTTGCCGGCAGATTGCGAACAGTCCGCCAGCAGCAATCCCCCGCCTTCCCGCACCTGGCGGGCGACCGAATCGTCACCGTGCGGCAGCAGCACCGTGCCGGTTTCGGAGTTGATCGACTGCACCGCGACAATCGACCGGCCGGGCCGCGCAAGCGACTCGGCCAGAACCTCACGATCGACGCAGGCGTGCCTGTCCTGGTCCTTGCCGAGCGTCAGGATCTCGGCATCCGGTGCGGCGCGAAAGACGGCGTCATGCTCGACCGCCGAGACGAGCCGGCGATCGGCCTTGGCCTGCCCAAGCCCGATAGCCAGGGCTTCACTTGCGCCAGAAGTGAAGATTACCTCTCCCTCCCAGCCAAGCGCCGCTTTTACGCGGGCCCTGGCGTCTTCGAGGGCCGCCCGGGCCGCCCTTCCTTCAGCATGCGGGCTCGACGGATTGGCCCAGATCTCGAATCCGCGCTCGACCGCCTCGCGAGCTTGTGGGCGCAGGGGCGAGGTAGCGGCATGATCCAGATAGATACGGCTCATCGCGCGGGAATTGCGAAATTTTGCATCAACACTATATAGCCCGCGACTTCACGCGCGCCACCTGCGCCAGTACCCTACCGAACAAGAGCTGCGACCATGCCCTCCGTCATCTTCCCCGGCCCCGAAGGCCGCCTCGAAGGCCGTTTTGCACCAGCCCCGCGTCCGCGCGCGCCTGTGGCCATGATTCTCCACCCTCATTCGCAGGGTGGCGGCACGATGAACGACCGTATCGTCCAGCGGTTGTACAAGACTTTCGTCGACCGCGGCTTTGCCACGTTGCGCTTTAATTTTCGCGGCGTCGGCCGCAGTCAGGGCAGCTTCGACAATGGCATCGGCGAACTGTCCGACGCGGCCGCCGCCCTCGACTGGGTGCAGTCGATCCATCCCGAGTCGCAGACCACCTGGGTCGCCGGGGTAAGCTTTGGCGCGCTCATCGGCATGCAGTTGCTGATGCGCCGTCCGGAGATTCGCGGATTCATCTCGATCGCCCCGCCGGCCAACATGTACGACTTCTCGTTCCTGGCTCCCTGCCCTGCCTCTGGCATCTTCATCCAGGGTGCGGCGGACACTGTCGTGCAACCCAATTCGGTCGTGAAGCTGGTCGAGAAGCTGCGCACGCAGAAGCACATCACGATCCATCACGAGGAAATCCCACGGGCGAACCATTTCTTCGAGAACGAGATCGAAGAACTGATGGGCTCGGTCGACAACTACCTCGACTTCCGCCTGTCGCCCGACTGCCCGATCCGCTGAACTGACTGGTTGAGCAAGGCCTCGCGAGGGGTCTTGCTCAACAAAGCCTCTCTGTAGTAATGTTACATCATTACAGGAGTCACCGGAGCATAAACCGGGGCCGTACAAGGAGAGGAGCAGGGCATGGCCTATCTGGACCAATCGAATGATCCGCGTCGCCGCGTCACCGCCATTGCGGGCGTGGCCATCATCCACGCGGCCCTTGGCCTTGGGGTGGTTACCGGGCTGACCGTGGCGGGCTTTGCTCCGCCGGTGGATGTGTGGAGGCCAATCGTCCTGACGCCAGACCCGACGCCTACTCCGACCCCGCCGAAGCCACAGGCCAGCGACCAACCGACTTCGAGCACGGTCGTCGCGCCACAGCGGCCCATCGACTTGCCGATACCCAAGGACGACGGTGTTGCTACATTCGACAAGCCAATCGATCCGCCAGATGGAACCGGGCTGAAGGTCACGCCTACGTCAACGCCAATGCCATCCCCCACTCCCAGTCCGTTTCTCCAGCCTCGACTCGCAAGGCCGAGCAACGATCGCAATGGCTGGGTCACGAACAATGATTATCCCGCCGCACTCCTCTACAGAGAGGTCGAGGGCACGGTCGGCTATAAGCTGATCATCGGAACCAACGGCAAGGTATCGGCCTGCGATGTGACCCTATCGTCCGGTAATCGCCAACTCGACGACGCCACCTGCCGGCTGATCGCGCGCCGTGCCCGGTTCGAGCCCGCGACCGATGGCGCCGGCGCCAAGATCATGGGCTCGTTCAGCGGTACGGTGCTCTGGCAAATTCCCGACTAGCGTGCTTGTTCGGCGGCACGGTCGACCGGGGCGGTGCCGCTCGAATCCGGCAGCAACCAGATCATCAAGTTGATGACCATTACCACCGCCAGAAGCAACATGAGCCAAATCTGCTTCTGCGCTCCGCCCCTGCGCCACAGGAAGACCGCCCCCCCGATAAGGACCAGCGTGGCGAGCATGACGAGTGAAAGCACGATATCCATGGGGCTGACCTAGACGGCGGCGCCTCGCAAATCCATGCGGATTGACAGACTCGATCCTCGGCCGCAAAAACCCGCCATGCCCATTTCAAATGAAACCATCACCCGCCGCCAGGCGCTCGCCACGCTTGGTGTCGGTGCCTCGATGTTGGCGCTGCCCGCCTGGTCGGCGGCCTCTGCCCAAACCTCGCCGGCCGACGCGACCACGCTGCTCAACGATGTGGCGTGGAACCTGCTCGAACAATCTCCGACTGGGGCGACCGGGCTTGGCCTCGACGTGGGTAACCGGGCCTATATGCGCGGCCGATTGGGCGGCACTACGCCCGCCGCGGTTGAGACGCTGGCCGCAACCCTGCGCGCCGATCTCGCCCGGGTGCGAGCGACGGACACTTCGAAGCTCGATCCCTCGACCAGGACCAGCTTCGAGGTGGTGGAAAGCGCCTATTCGACGGCGCTCGATGGCTTTGCCCTTCCCTATGGCGACGTGGCCGTGGGGGGCTGGCGCAACGCGCCCTATGTCGTGATTCAGAACGTCGGCGGCTACATCGACTATCCGCGCTTTCTCGATGCCGATCATCCCGTGCGCGATGCGGCAGACGCCGAGGCCTACGTCTCGCGCCTGGAGCAGATACCGGCCAACCTCGACGGCGAACTCGAACGCATCCGCTCGGCCGCCGGCCTGGGAGTCATCCCCCCGTCGTTCCTGCTGGCCAAGGCTATCACCCAGATGGAAGCCTCGGTCGCGGACGCCAAGTCAGGCGGTTCGATGGTCAGCTCCCTCACCCGCCGCGCAGCAGAGGGCAATATCGCGGGCGATTGGGAAAAGCGGGCCTCGGCCATAGTCAAAGGGCCGATTGCCACGGCGCTCGAGCATCAACTCACCGAATTGAAGCGCCAGGCCGGAAAGTCAGACACCGACGCTGGCATGTGGTCGCAGCCCGGCGGTGACGAGTGGTACGCCTGGGCCCTCCGCGCGAGCACGACTACCCGCATGACGCCGGACGAGATTCACGAGATGGGCCTGGCCCAGCTCGACGAGATCCACTCGCGGATGGACCCGATCCTGCGCAGTCTCGGCTATACCGAGGGGCCGGTCGGAACCCGGATGACTCAGCTCGGTACCGATCCGCGGTTCAAGTTCGCGCCGGACGATCCCGGCCGGGCGGAGATCATGGAATTCGTCCAGGAGCGCATTTCGTGGATCCGCGCGCAGATGCCCCGCGCTTTCCGCACATTGGTGCGTGCCAACCTCGAAGTGCGGCGTCTGCCGCTTGCGGAAGAGCCTGGCGCTCCGACCGCGTATGGCGGGGCCGGTTCAGTTGACGGCTCGATCCCCGGCAAGGTTTGGCTCAACCTGCGGACCACTGACCTGCACCGCAAGTTCGACGTCCCCACCCTCGTCCATCACGAAGCCATCCCGGGCCACGTCTGGCAGGGCGAATATTCGAACCAGCTCCCGCTGATCCGCTCGATCCTCTCGTTCAACGCCTATTCGGAAGGTTGGGCCCTCTACGCAGAGCAGCTGGCCGACGAGCTCGGCGCGTACGACGAAAACCCGGCGTGGCGGCTCGGATACCTCCAGGACCAGGCCTTCCGCGCCTGCCGCCTGGTGGTCGACAGCGGCCTCCACGCCAAGCGCTGGACGCGCGAGCAGGGCATCGCGTTCTTCATGGAGCGCAACGGCAACAAGCGCGAGCAGGTTGAAAGCGAAGTCGATCGCTACTGCTCGTGGCCCGGCCAGGCTTGCGGCTATAAGGTGGGCCACACCGAGATCGTCCGCCAGCGCGGGCGGGCGCAGCAAGCGCTCGGCCCTGCCTACGATTTGCGCGATTTCGACGAGGCCGTGGTCCAGGGCGGCAACGTGCCGCTCGACGTTCTGGCGAAGACCATCGACCGCTACATTGCCTCGGAGAAAGCGTGATCGCTACCTGCGCGTCCTGAGCCGGCTCGGCATTGTCGACTGAAGCCCGATGGTCAGTTCGGTCAGATGCCGGGTAGCCATCTGGGCATTGCTAAGATAGCGGAGCGACGTTTCATCCAGCGAGCCGCGGCCGAGCAGCTCAAGGTTGCCGCTCACCGCCTGCACAAGGTTGGCCAGCTCATGCGCCAAGCCGGGAAGTCGGTCGACTGTCCCGTTCGGCGCGGTCGCGGAATTCGCATCCGCTGGCAGATGGCCCTGTCCTTTGTCGGCCAAGTCGATTTACCCCTCATGTCCCAGCTTCGTGCTTGGCACGACAGCCCGTCCTGTTGCGAAGACTGCAGGATAGTGAGGTGATCCGCTTTGTTTTTGTGACTAAATGCCCGAAACCGGCGCCTAATCGCGGCACAACCATGCAGATCACGCCAAACCTCACATCGGCCGGGGCGGCTCAGAAAACAACGCCCGATAGAGCCCGCCACCGATCGCACCACCGATTAACGGCGCTACCCAGAACAGCCACAGTTGCTGAAGTGCCAGGCCGCCCACGACTAGCGCGGGTCCTGTGCTACGGGCCGGATTGACCGAGGTGTTCGTCACCGGAATACTGATCAAGTGGATCAGCGTAAGAGCGAGCCCGATAGCTATCGGCGCAAATCCCGCTGGCGCCCTGACGTCCGTCGCTCCGAGGATCACCATCAGGAAACCGGCAGTCAAAACGATCTCGATGATCAAACTCGCGGCAAGCGAATAGCCCCCCGGCGATCCCGCGCCGAAACCATTTGCGGCAAGGCCATTGGTCGCCAGATCGAAGTCTGGAGAGCCGCTCGCGATGCAGAACAGCAGGTAGGCGGCCGCGATTGCGCCGATCACTTGGGCCACGACGTAATAGGGAATGTCCCGTGCGGGAAAGCGCGAGCCCGCCCACAGGCCTAGCGTCACGGCCGGATTGAAGTGCCCTCCCGATACGTGGCCGAGTGCAAAGGCCATCGTCAGCACGGTAAGTCCGAACGCCAAGGCCACGCCGAGCAGGCCGATTCCCACTTCAGGGAACGCCGCCGCCAAGACAGCGCTGCCGCACCCACCGAATACTAACCAGAAGGTCCCGATAACCTCCGCCGCCATGCGTCTGCCGATAGTCATGGGCTCTCCTTCCCCGCGATTGCCACTACGCCCCCTGAGGAGCGGCAAGGGAGGTTGACCATTCCATGGGTCTAACGACCATCAGGGCTTTCCCGTAGTACGGGACGCGGAATCCTACGAGAAGGGCTGAAAAGTCGGAGAAATTCGTGGGGTTAGATCCAGCGCGGTACCCCGGTCATCCCATGCCGGCGACGACAACCTGCATGAATTGCGGCTTCGACTTCCTGCCCCCTTCGTTCAGGGCCAGGGGATAGTGGCCCGGAGGCAAGGCTGCGAGCGGCATGCCCGCCGCCGCAAGCGCGTAGGGAGAAACGCGGTGGCGGGTGCATAGGCCACCCGCCCCGTCTCCGACCAAGGGCGTCTCGAACTCGATGGCGATCATCAGGTCCTCGCTTCGGTTCACAATGCCCACCGCAAGCTGGCCTTCGCCCAGGTCGAGCACCAGGCCCGTGCCCACGGGAACGCCTACAAGGCCCTCCACCATCGCGCCGGTCCTGGAAAGGTTGCGCATCACCGCTTCGTAACGGTGATCGTCGTGAATCACCCCGACACGGCGAAATACAGAGCGTCGCTCCGGTCGGTGAATCTCGGGGCCGTTCGGCTCAATTTTTAGTTCGCCGCTACGCATGCGCTCGGCGACGATCGAAGCCGGCAAGGCCTTGGAATAGATCCAGCCCTGGATGTATTTGGCGCCCTTCTCACAAACCAGGTGGAATTGGTCGAAAGCCTCGACACCCTCGACCGTAGTTTCCATCCCCAAGGCGTCGCTCAGGCCGATGATCGCCGTAATGATCTTGGCGCTGTTCTGGTCCTTCTGGGTGCAGGAATCGACGAAGCTCTTGTCGACCTTGAGTTTGTCGAACGGGGCAGAGCGCAAATAGCTCAGTGAAGAGTAGCCGGTACCGAAATCATCCAGCGCCAGCCTCACCCCCAGATGCTTGAGGGACTGGAAGGTTCGATCGGTCTGTTCGCTGTCCCCCATGAATACGCTCTCGGTGAGCTCAAGCTCGAGCCGATCTGGGGTCATTTCCGCAGCGGCGAGCGCGTTGGTGACCACCGAGACGAAGTTCACGTTGTTGAACTGGACCGCCGACACGTTGACCGCCACGCGAACAGTTTCTGGCCACGAGGCGGCGTCGGCACAGGCACGACGGAGCGCCCATTCGCCCAACTGATTGATCAGGTTAGATTCTTCGGCCGCTGGGATGAAAATGTCAGGCGAAACCGGCCCACGTTCGGGATGTTCCCACCTCATCAGCGCTTCGAAACCGACGACCACGTGATCGCTGGTCCTGACAACCGGCTGGTAATGAAGCTGAAGCTGTTCGGAAGCCAGGGCCTCGCGCAAGTCTTTGAGCAGGAGCGCGCGCTCTTCCTCTTCGTCCCTGAGGTCGGACGAGTAGAAGCGGAACTGCCCTCTCCCGCCGTTTTTGGCCGCGTACAGGGCTAGGTCGGATGCCCTGGTGATTTCCTCGCGTTCGATACCGTCATAGGGAGCAATGGCGATGCCAACGCTTGTGCCGATGATCGCGCGTTTGCCGTCGATCGGATAGGGCTGGGAGACGATCTGGATGACCTTGTCGGCCAGTTCGCCGAGCTTGCCGCGGTCATCGAGATCCGGAAGGATGATCTGGAACTCGTCTCCGCCCAGTCGCCCAATCTCGCCACGATCACCGACGATATTTCGCAGCCGCTCCGCGACCTGGCGCAACAGGTCATCGCCCGCCTGATGCCCCATGGTGTCGTTGACGTATTTGAAGCGGTCCAGGTCGAGCATCATCAGCGCGCAGCTGCGCTTCGCAGACCTGTAGGCGCCGAGAATGCTATCGAGCCTGCGAACCATGCGATGGCGGTTGGCGAGCCCGGTGAGAGCATCGTATTCGGCCATGCGCGAGTCGATCAGCTTGCGCTCGTATTCGACAGTGATGTCCTTGGCACTGCCGCGATATCCTTCGAACTTGCCGCCCTTGTCGAACTTGGGATGGCCGCAAAGCGACCACCATGCCGGTCGAGAACTGCCACCATCGAGGACGACGCGCACGGTCAGGTCATTGATCTTGCTGTGCGCGTTGAGTTGAAAATTGAGCGGCCTTTCGCTCTTGTCGTCGGGATTGTCTGGATCCGTCTCGAACAGCAGGACAAGCGGCCTTGCGAGGAGCAAATCGACGGGTCGCCCGATCTTTTCCGCTGCTGTTTCGGAGAGATAGATCAGGCGTCCCTCCGCATCGGTCGCCCAGATCCAGCCCATGCCGGCCTTTTCGAATTCATCGAGTACCTGCAATCGGCGGTCGGCATCCCCCGCTCGAATGACGGCAACGTCACCGTGATCGGGTCCGCTATCGGCGCGGCTTGAAACTGCGCCCGTAAGCCCTTTGAGAATGCTCCGAACTGCCATTGACCGCCTGTCGACCCCAAGTCTCGGTCAATGTGTAAATCGGGATGGTTTAATTTGAACTAACGGCGGACCTCGCACGGGCAGTTTTCCACCGTCCAGGGAGAAACCCCTAGATCTCGGGTAACCATAACGTGGTCAAGAGCTGAGATGGGACGCGCCCTTTTCTCAGAAATATCTATCAATCTCTTCGGTGCCGTTGCTCCACTTGGAGCACCTCAACAGGATCGCAGAGACCGCAAAGAAGAAGCGGTCGCAGTGAAACCGCCTTCCCTTTCAGGTGATCGTCATTTGTCCAGCCAAAGCCTCGAATTGACGATGCCGTGAAGCCTCTCGGCGACCTTCGCGTGTCTTCGCACTTGTGGCGCGGCGATTAACCTTAAAGACAACCGTCCGCCCCCGGGACGAGGACGGACGGGATACGTTTACGAGTCGGCTCAGGCCGCTTGCGGAGCGGCCTTGCGCACGCCCTCGTCGACGTGGGCTTCGAACTGGGCGAAGTTTTCCACGAACAGTTGCACCAGCTTGGCGGCGGTCTGGTCGTATTCGTTCTTGTCCGCCCATGTCTCGCGCGGATCGAGGATTGCGCTGTCGACCCCTGGCACAGCCACCGGAACTTCGAAGCCGAAGTTGGGATCCTGGCGGAATTCGGCATTGTTCAGGCTGCCATCGAGCGCAGCATTGAGCAGCGCGCGCGTCGCCTTGATCGGCATGCGCTTGCCGACGCCGTACTTGCCCCCAGTCCAACCGGTGTTGAGCAGCCAGCACTGCACACCGCCACTAGCGATGCGCTGCTTGAGCAGGTTGCCGTAGACCGAGGGATGACGCGGCATGAACGGCGCACCAAAGCAGGTGCTGAAAGTCGCTTCCGGTTCGGTCACTCCGATCTCGGTGCCCGCGACCTTGGCGGTGTAGCCCGAGAGGAAGTGGTACATCGCCTGGTCCGGCGTCAGGCGCGCCACAGGCGGCAGCACTCCAAAGGCGTCGGCGGTGAGAAATACCACGTTCGCGGGAACAGGACCGAGGTTCTTCTCCGAAGTGTTCGGGATGAACTCGATCGGATAGGCACCACGGCTGTTCTCGGCGAGACTGGCGTCGTCGAAATCGAGTTCGCGGGTCTCGGGGTCCATGACCACGTTTTCAAGCACGGTGCCGAACATACGGGTGGTCGCGTAGATTTCCGGCTCCGCCTCGGGCGAAAGGCGGATCATCTTGGCGTAACAACCGCCTTCGAAATTGAATACGGCGGTGTCCGACCAGCCATGCTCATCATCGCCGATCAGAGTGCGGCTGGCATCGGCAGAGAGCGTGGTCTTGCCGGTGCCTGACAAGCCGAAGAACACCGCGGTCTTGCCGTCGGGCCCCACGTTGGCCGAGCAGTGCATCGGCATCACGCCCTTCGCCGGCAACAGGTAGTTGAGGATGCCGAACACGCTCTTCTTCATCTCGCCGGCATAAGCCGTGCCGCCGATAAGGATCAGCTTCTCGCTCAGGTTGACCGCCACGACCGTCTCGCTGCGGCTGCCATGGCGCTCAGGATCGGCGCGGAAGCTCGGCAGGTCGATGATGGTGTATTCGGGCGCGAACGAAGCGAGTTCGTCCTTGCTCGGGCGCACCAGCAGCGTCCGGATGAACAGGTTGTGCCACGCGAGCTCGTTGATCACGCGCACGTTGACGCGGTATTCCGGCTGCGAACCGCCAAACAGGTCGGCCACGTAAAGCTTGTCCTTCGTGCCGAGCGCGGCGAAGAAATCTTCCTTGAGCGCGGCGAAGTGCTCCGGCGTCATCGGCACGTTGACCTTGCCCCACCACACGGTGCTCTCGGTCTCGGCGTCGCGGACGATGAACTTGTCCTTCGCAGAGCGGCCAGTGTGTTTGCCGGTCTGAACGACGAACGGCCCATGCTTCGCAAGTTGACCTTCGCCATTGGCGACGGCCTGCTCGACGAGCGCCGCAGTACCAAGGTTGGCGAGGATTACCGCGTCAGTCTTGATGCCCTGCGCCGACAGCGGAACGGTAAGCGAACTGGTCACTAAGGGGTCTCCCTTCGAAAATCGCAATACGAGGCCGCTCCCCCAATAAGGCGGCAAGTCTTGATCCGTGCGCATAGTCGGCGAACGGTTCGCCGTCAAACCGGGGAACCAAGAGCCTTTGCGTCGGTCCATCTGCAATCTGAAATCCTACATTTCAATAGTTTATGCGGATTCCATTTGCGAAATTCGCCAGCTCCAATTGTCTCCTCAGGACTAACGCGGTAACCCGAACGCGATGAATAGCTCTCTGGACCGGCGGAATGATGGCTGAACAGGCGCCTGGCGACCCCGCACCGGTCGAACTACAGCGCAGCATCGCGCTGGTCGATGATGACCGGAATATCCTGACGACTCTGTCGATCGCCCTGCAGGCCGAAGGGTATGCTACCCGCGTCTATTCGGATGGCGAGGCCGCCCTCAAGGCGCTGACCGAGAATCCCCCAGACCTCGCCGTCTTCGACATCAAGATGCCCCGCATGGACGGCATGGAATTGTTACGGCGGCTGCGCGAGACAAGCGACTTGCCGGTCATCTTCCTGACCAGCAAGGATGAAGAGCAGGACGAAGAAGCAGGCCTGGCGATGGGCGCCGACGACTACATCGCCAAGCCGTTCAGCCAGCGTCTCTTGCTCGCGCGTATCCGCGCTATCCTGCGCCGCGCCTCGTCTCTCCGCGATCCGGGCGCCGAACCTGGGGAAGAGGATACGCCGGACGGTCCGATGATCGAGCGGGGGCGTCTGCGGATGGATCCGTCACGTCACCGGGTCATGTGGATGGATCGGCCGGTCTCGTTGACCGTGACCGAATTCCTGATCCTCGAAGCGCTGGCCCAGAGGCCGGGCGTCATCAAGAGCCGCAACCAGCTTATGGATGCCGCCTATCCCGATGACGTCTTCGTCGACGACCGCACCGTCGATAGTCACATCAAGCGCCTGCGACGGAAGTTCCGCGTCGTCGACTCGCAATTCAGCGCGATCGAGACGCTTTACGGCGCAGGCTACAGCTTCTCAGATGGTTGAACCGGAGCCGCACGAACGCCGCGTCGGGCGTTGGTTTCCCTTCACGTCGAACGCCTCGCTGACCTCCCGCATCCTCGCGGTGAACCTGATCCCGTTGCTGCTGCTGGCAGGCAGCCTCTTTTTCCTCGACTCCTATCGCCGGCAATTGCTCGACGAGCGCTTCAAGCTGGCGCGCATCGAAGCCCAGATCACGGCGGAGGCGCTCGCCGGCGCCACCCGCGAACGGCAGGAAGCGCTGCTCATCCAGATCGGCAAGGAACAGCACATGCGGCTGCGCATGTACGACGCCGAAGGCAACCTCTGGGCCGACAGCTTCGAACTGGCCAAGCCGTCGTTTCAACTGGGTGATCCCGTGTCGGCGCCGTTCCCTCAGGACTTTGCCAGGGCTCTGGACACGACGGTGGACTTCCTGGTCGGGGCCCGCTCCGTGCCCCCCTTCGTCGAGCCGAAGGAGCAGGGTGCGGACGCCTGGCCGGAGCTGGTCCGGGCTCGCGAGCAGGGCCTGACCCAGATCGAATTGCGGCTGGCCCCCGACAGGACCCCCGTGATCACTGCCGCGGCGCCTGTCGGCCTTAACGGCGCGAGCTTGCTGACCACGCGAAACGCCAGCGACATCACCGCCGCCGTCCGCGATGCCCGCACTTCGCTGCTCATTCTCTTTGCCGTGTCGCTCGTCATCTCGATCGTGCTGTCGCTATTCCTGGCGCGCACGATCATCGATCCGCTCCGCCGCCTGGCGCGCGACGCCGTGCGTGTGAGGCTGGGGAGAGAACGCGAAGTCGAGGTCCCCCGGATGCAGCAACGCGGGGACGAGATCGGCGTCCTCGCGCGCGCCGTGTCGGACATGACCATTGCCCTGCGCCAGCGTATCGACGGCGTCGAGGCTTTCGCCGCCGACGTGGCGCACGAGATCAAGAACCCGCTCGCCTCCCTGAGGAGTGCCATCGAGTCTCTCCCCAAGGTGAAGGACCCGGCCCTGCGCGATCAGTTGCACGAGATCGCCGCCCACGACGTGCGTCGCATCGACCGCCTGGTAACCGAGATAGCCGAAGCCAGCCGGATCGACGCGGAGCTCAGCCGCGCGACTTTCGAGCCGCTCAATCTGGCCACGCTCATCAGCAACGTCGTCAAGGCCCGCGAGGACCGCGGCCTCAACGCGGCGAGGACGGTGGAAATCCGGCAAAGCGGTTCGGGCCTGGTAAGCGGCGTGCCGATCCGTCTCGAGCGCGTGATCGACAATCTGCTCGACAACGCCGTATCGTTCTCGCCCCCTGGGGGGACCATCCATGTGAACGTATATCGCGAAGGCGACACGGTCCGGGCCGCGATTTGCGACGAGGGCCCCGGCATACCGGAAGGCTCGCGTGAGAAGGTCTTCGCCCGGTTCCACACCTCACGTCCCGAAACAGAGGGTTTCGGCGATCACAGCGGCCTGGGGCTGGCCATCGCCCGGACCATCGCAGAAGCCCACGACGGCGCGCTTTACGTCACCGATCGCCCGGATGCGGCAACAGGCGCGTGCCTGGTGCTGGACTTACCGGCGGCATGATCCCGGTCCCTCACCAGGCTACCAGCGTAGCCATCAAGTCGCGCGGACTGTTGATCGAAGGGCCGCCGGGAAGCGGCAAGTCGACTCTAGCGCTCTCGCTGATCGACCGCGGAGCGACTCTCGTCGGTGATGACGGCGTGATGCTGGAAGTCCGCCAAGGCCGCCTGTGGGCCCTGCCGCCACCGCTCATCACCGGCCTGCTGGAGATCCGCAATGTCGGCCTCCTCAATTTGCCCGCCGAGGCCGCCCCGATCGCGCTGATCGTCCAACTTGATTCGAGCGCGCCGCGCCTGCCCGATACGGTCGAATCCATCACGCTGCACGGCGTCAGGATCCCGTTCGTCCGACTCTATCCTGCCAATCCGGCGCTGGCGCTGCGAGCTGAGTGGGCTCTGACCCTGCACGGGACGCCCTGATCGGCCCACTTCACAAGTGTTACTTAGAGGGGCAAAGCGTGTCGGATGTCCAGCGAGTCACCTAAGCGGCAGCAGATTCTCCTGGTCACGGGCATGCTCGGCGCCGGCAAGTCGACCGCCCTGCGCGAACTCGAAGACCTTGGCTGGGAAGCTATCGATAACTTCCCGGTCCGCCTGCTCCAGCGCCTGGTCGGCACCGAACCGACCGAACAATCGCTAGCGATCGGCTTCGACTGCCGCACCCGGGGGTTTGTCCCGGAAACCATCATCGAGCTGGTCAAGAAGCTCATCGATCGCGACGGCATTGCCGTCACCACGCTGTTTCTGGACTGTTCGGGCCACGAGCTCGAGCGGCGCTTCAACGAAACGAGACGGCGACATGCCCTCGCCCACGACCTTCCGGTTGCGATGGGCATAGCGGCCGAGCGGGAACTCCTGGCACCCTTGCGGCGCTGGGCCGACGTACTGATCGACACGACGCATTTCTCCAGCAATGACCTGCAGCAGCGCGTGCGCGAGCTTTTTGCTGCGAACGCCCCACGGGATATGACCATCACGGTTTCGAGCTTCGGCTTTGCCCGGGGCATGCCCCCCGTGGCAGACCTAGTGTTCGACGTGCGGTTTCTCGATAACCCGCACTGGGACCCGGAACTGCGGCTTCAAACCGGCTTGGACAAGCAAGTGGGCGACCACATTCGCAAGGATCCGGCCTTCGAGTCGGCCTTCGTTCGCATCCGCGACTTGCTGCTGGAGCTGCTCCCGCGGTATTCGGCACAGGGAAAAACCTATGTTAACATCGCCTTCGGTTGCACCGGTGGCAGGCATAGGTCCGTGTTTGTCGCTGAAAGTATAGCCGAGGCCTTGCGTAAAGGAGGGTTTTCGCCCACTGTGCTGCACCGCAACCTAGGGTCGCGGACTGCCGAAATGATCGAAGGGCCGCAACAGTCGTGACCTGTTTGTTTTTGGTCCGGACGCAAGGGATCGTCCAGATTGCGCGCCCGTTTTTCGTGAGTCGCTGCCCCAAATGATTGGTATGATTCTGGTGACCCACGGCCAATTGGCCGAGGAGTTTGTCCACGCGATGGAGCATGTCGTCGGCAAGCAGGTCGACGTCGCTACCGTCTGCATCGGCCCGCACGACGACATGGAGGCGCGCCGCAAGGAAATCGCCAGGGCCATCAAGCAAGTCGATTCCGGCAGCGGAGCAGTCCTTCTCACCGACCTGTTCGGTGGCACGCCCTCCAATCTCGCGATTTCGCTGCTGAAGAGCGGCAAGACCGAGGTCATTGCCGGGATCAATCTGCCCATGCTCATTCGCCTGGCTGGCGCGCGCAAGGACATGGACCTCGCCTCGGCGGCCCGGGCCGCGCGTGACGCCGGACGCAATTACATAACAATCGCCTCCGAGTTTCTCGGCCAGGAGGCGTGACAGGATCCGAGGGAGACAGGGGCTTGGGAGAGACCTGCCGCGAAGTCATGATCGTCAACAAGCGCGGGCTTCACGCTCGTGCGAGCGCCAAGTTCGTCGCAGCCGTGGCCGGAATGGAAGGAAGCGATGTTCGCGTTTCCAAGGACGGCCATTGTGCCGCCGGCGGTTCGATCCTGGGCCTGATGATGCTCGGCGCTGCCAAAGGCGATACTGTCCGCCTTTGCGTCAGTGGGGCCGAGGCCGAACAGCGGCTTGAAGAACTCGCCGCATTGGTCATGGACGGTTTCGGCGAGGACTGACCCTTCGCCAGCCAGTTCGCCCCCATCATGCGCCGCACGATAACCGGATTTTCCAACCCAACGGTGAAGTACCTTCGCTCGTTGAGGGACAAGAAACATCGCAAGCGCGAGGGCAAGTTCCTCGCCGAAGGCCTGCGGTTGCTCACCGACGCGCGCGAATGTGGTCGGCTTCCCGAGATGCTGGTCATGGCCGAGGGGCGTGATCCCCATCCGCTGCTCGATGCGCTGGAGGCGGACGTAGAGCGCGCGGGAGGTGAGATTGTCGAGACCAGCGCGGATATTCTTTCGAAGATCACCGGCAAGGACAATCCTCAGGCGATCGCCGGAGTCTTTGCGGAATTCGACACTTCCCTGGCAGCACTCGACCGCGGCGCCGCGCCGATCTGGCTCGTGGCGCAATCGCTGCGCGATCCCGGCAATCTCGGCACCATGCTGCGGACCGGGGACGCCGTTGGGGCCGGCGGGCTTATTCTGCTCGACGACAGTGCCGACCCGTTCTCGGTCGAAGCAGTGCGTGCGAGCATGGGGGCGATCTTCACGCAGCAGGTGGCACTGGCCCGCTGGGAGGAGTTCCTGCCGTGGCTGCGTTCCGGGGCCGGACAACTCGTCGCGGCGAGCCTGCGGGATGCCCTGCCCTATCGCGAGGCGCCCTATGCCGCGCCGTGCTTCATTCTGGTGGGCAATGAATCGCGCGGGCTTCCCGAAGAGTACGAGATCGCCTGCGACCTGCGGGTGACCATGCCGATGCGCGGGAGAGCAGACAGCCTCAACGCTGCGGTGGCGGGCGCGGTTTTGGCTTACGAAGTGTTGGCGAACCTCAAGGTCTGACCCGTCTGCTCGCTAGTCCCCGGTTACCAGCGCTGCGATCTTCCACTGCCCACCCACACGTGACGCAATCAGGCGATAATCGACGATTGAGCGAAGCCTTCCGGTCGCAACGTAGCCTTCGCGGCCATCCGCCAGGGTAACAGCCTGAAACGGCTGCTCGGAATCGAGCGAAGCCACCTCGACTAGATCCCACGAAATGGTTGCAATCACCCGCGCCGATGCGCTCGGCTCCGCCCGGACCGGCTCGTCGCGCGCGACAACCAGCATCGTGCTGAACGGATCCGCATCGCCGAGATCCTGTTCGAATATCCAAGGCAAGGTCAGGTCGCCACCGGGATTGACCACGCAACCGAGAGCCAGGAGCTTGTCGAGCTCACCCCACAGACCATCGTCGAGCCGCGAGCGAAGTTCTGTGCCCCCCGCCCCACCCCCGAAGTCGAGCAGAATGTCATCTGTTGCCAGCGCGATAACGGCATCGGTGTCGCGCGTCTCGACGGCCGTCTTGAGGCTGTCGAGAAACGACCTGGCTCCTTCGACTTCGGAGCACGTATCTTGCGGAGCCCACTTGCTTTCGGCGAGCGCGCTTTCGGAATGGCAAAGCAGGATTGGGAGAAGCAGGGTTGGCGCGAGCCTCAGCCTCATCCCGCGCTCCGGACCTCGTCATCGTCCGAGGTGTCGACCAGGCGCGGTGTCGGCACATCGTCTGCCGCGCCATAACGGGGTGCGCTTTCGATGACAGGTACCTCGTCGATCTCCCGCTTGCCGATCTCGATGTGCTTCTCGCGCAGCCTGCGCCCGGCCGAGAGCACGTTGCGCTCAAAGCTGCCGACGAACTTGTTGTAGTTGCCGACCGCGGTTTCCAGCCCCGAACCGACCCGTTTGAGGTGCTCGGCGGAGACCGCGAGCCGATCGTAAAGCTCGCCGCCCATGCGGCCGATCTCACGGGCCTCGCGCGCGAGCCCGTCCTGCCGCCAGACTTGCGCGACGGTGCGGCAGATGGCGACGAGATTGGTCGGGCTCGCCAGCAGTACCCGCCGCTCGAAAGCGAAGTCCCACAAGCGCGGATCGTGTTCGAGCGCGGCGGCGATGAAGTGCTCGCCCGGCACGAACATCAGCACGTAGTCAGGCGCTTCCTCGAACTGGCTCTGATAGCTTTTGGCACCGAGCGTCTGGATGTGGTTGCGCATCGAGGCCGCGTGCAGATCGAGGTGGCGGATGCGCTCGGCATCGTCGGCCGCCTCGAACGCTTCCTGGTAGGCGTTGAGCGAAACCTTTGCATCGATCACCAGCAGTTTGTTGCCGGGAATGCGCACGATCGCATCGGGGCGCAACCGGCCTTCCTCGGTCTCCACCGAATGCTCGGTCACGAAGTCGGTATGCTCGGCCAGGCCGCACTGTTCGAGAACGTTCTTGAGTTGCTGCTCGCCCCAGCGCCCGCGGGCCTTCGGAGCATTGCGCAGGCTGTTGCCGAGTTGTTGCGCCGCTGCCCGTACAGCCTCCTGCCCCTCTCGCATCGACTGGATCAGCCCGGTCAACTGACCGAACGCATCGACGCGCTGGCTTTCGAGGGCGCGGACCTGCTCCTCGTAGCTCTTAAGCCGCTGGTTGACCGGTTCGAGAAGCGCGGAGACCGCTTCCTTGTTGGCCTTTTCCGAATTGCCGAACCGTTCCTCGGCACGCTTGAGGAAATCCTCCTGTGCCTTCGACAGGACTTCGCTGCCCGCCGCCTTGAACTGGGTAAGCAGTTCGGCGCGCGCCTCGTTCAACTGCGCGATCTGCTTGTCGAAGTTCTCGGCATTGGCCTTGAGCGTCGCGATTTCGATCCGCGCCTGACCAAGCTCCGCCGCGGCCTGCTTGAATTGTCCGTCCCGCTCCTTGGCCATCCCATCGACTTCCGCATGGCGCGCCTTCCAGTCCGCGACCGGGCGCGATCCGGCGAACCAGCCGAGCGCGGCACCGGTCACCAGGGCGCCAAGTGCGATCAGTATGACGAGAAGCGGTTCCACCAAACCTCCGGGAATTGAGAACGAAAAGAGAACCTATTCGGGAAAATCCAACATTGCAAGGCTGCGGCCCGCTCGATCCCCCGATCATCACGCACCGCCGCAAGATTCGCGCTTGAGCATCACGCCCGTAAGATTGTATGGGCCACATACAAATTCGTGATTGCGAAAATTTCGTGATTGCGAAAATTCGCGACCCATTAACGCCCGCATCACCTGGCGGGCCAGAAACCGGAAGAGGACGCCTGATGGCCACCGATATCGAGATCGCCCGCGCAGCCAAGATGAAGCCGATTACTGAAATCGGCGCCCGCCTGGGCATCCCCGATGAATCGCTTGAGCCCTATGGCCGCTTCAAGGCCAAGATCGCCATGGACTGGATCAACCAGCAGGCGGACAAGGAAGACGGCAAGCTGATCCTCGTCACCGCCATCAACCCGACTCCGGCGGGCGAAGGCAAGACCACCACCTCGGTCGGCCTCAACGATGGTCTCAACCGCATCGGCAAGAACTCGATCGTCTGCCTGCGCGAACCGAGCCTCGGCCCGTGCTTCGGCGTCAAGGGCGGCGCGGCTGGCGGCGGCTATGCCCAGGTCGTGCCGATGGAGGACATCAACCTCCATTTCACCGGCGACTTCCACGCGATCACCAGCGCGCACAACCTGCTCAGCGCGATGATCGACAACCACATCTACTGGGGTAACGCGCTCGAGATCGACACCCGCCGCATCACCTGGCGCCGCGTGCTCGACATGAACGACCGCGCCCTGCGCCAGATCGTTAACTCGTTGGGCGGCGTTTCGAACGGCTACCCGCGTGAGACCGGCTTCGACATCACCGTCGCCTCGGAAATCATGGCGATCCTGTGCCTCGCCACCTCGATCGAGGACCTGGAGGAGTCGATCGGCAACATCATCATCGGCTACCGCCGCGACAAGACCGCCGTGCGCGCTCGCGACATCAACGCCCATGGCGCGATGACCGTGCTGCTCAAGAGCGCGATCCAGCCGAACCTGGTGCAGACGCTGGAGAACAACCCGGCGTTCATCCACGGCGGCCCGTTCGCCAACATCGCCCACGGCTGCAACTCGGTGACCGCGACCAAGACCGCGCTCAAGCTCGCCGACTATGTCGTGACCGAAGCCGGTTTCGGCGCTGACCTGGGTGCGGAGAAGTTCTTCGACATCAAGTGCCGCAAGGCGGACCTCAAGCCGTCGGCAGCCGTGATCGTCGCCACCGTGCGCGCGCTCAAGATGAACGGCGGCGTCGCCAAGGCCGACCTCGGCAAGGAAGACGTCGAAGCGGTGAAGAAGGGCGTCGTGAACCTGCTGCGCCACATCGAGAACGTGAAGCAGTTCGGTGTGCCGGCAGTCGTCGCGATCAACAACTTCATCACCGACACCGAGGCCGAAGTGCAGGCGATCAAGGAAGCGGTCGCCGCAGTTGGCAGCGAAGCCTTCGTCTGCACCCACTGGGCCAACGGCAGCGCCGGCACCGAAGAGCTGGCCAAGCGAGTTGTCGAGATCGCCGAGAGCGGCCAGTCGCAGTTCGCCCCGCTCTACCCGTCTGACATGCCGCTGTTCGAGAAGATCAACACGATCGCCACGCGCATCTACCGCGCGGACGAAGCGATCGCCGACTCCTCGGTCCGCAACCAGCTGCACCAGTGGGAAAAGGACGGCTTCGGTCACCTGCCGATCTGCATGGCCAAGACCCAGTACAGCTTCACCACCGACCCGACCAAGCTCGGCGCGCCGAGCCACCACACGGTGCCGGTGCGCGAAGTGCGCTTGGCGGCGGGCGCCGGCTTCATCGTCGCCATCTGCGGCGACATCATGACCATGCCCGGCCTGCCCAAGGTCCCGAGCGCAGAACACATCCGGCTCGAGAACGGCCAGATCGAGGGTCTGTTCTAAGAGCCGATTCACTCGGTGTGAAATCGAAGGGCCGCTCCCCAAGGGGCGGCCCTTTTCGTAAATCAATTCCGGAACGCCCCGCCCTGTCGTTCGCTCCCTTCACGGGAAAGGAGCTAACGATGTCGATCGAAAAGATGATTGCCGAGCACCCGGAGGTCGGCGGCGAAGACAATCCTTCTCTGGGAATGGCGGTCAGGCACGCGATGCACTGCGCGGCGATCTGCAATTCCTGCGCCGATGCCTGCTCGGCCGAGGACATGGACATGCGCCGATGCATCCGCTTGTGCATGGATTGCTCGGACGTCTGTACCGCGACTTACCGCGTGGCCAGCCGCCGGACCGACCATAACCGTCAGCTCATCCGCACCATGCTGGCCGCCTGCATCGAAGCTTGCGACATCTGCCGGGCGGAATGCGAGACGCATGACCATGCGCACTGTCACCGTTGCGCAGCCATGTGCAGTGAATGTTCGGTCGACTGCCGGGAAGCGTTGATCATGCTCAACCAGGAAGTTCACGCGGAGGCCTGAACCTCCCAGCGGCGTCAGGCCGCCTTGCGCAACTTCTCAAGCTTCTTGAGCGCCATGTTACGCTTGAGCCGGCTCAGGTGGTCGATGAACAGAATGCCCTCGAGATGGTCCATCTCATGCTGGATGCACGTGGCCATCAGGCCGTCCATTTCTTCCTCGTGCACCTGGCCTTCGAGGTCCTGCCAGCGGACCCGGCACGTCTTCGGGCGCTCGACATCGGCGTAGATGTCGGGGACCGAAAGGCAGCCTTCCTGGTAGACGTTCAACTCGTCCGCCGGGTCGAGAATCTCCGGGTTGATGAATATCCGCGGCTCTTTCTTGAGCGGCTGGTGCGTGTGGTGATGCCCGCCATGCGCGGTGCATTCCTCGGGCTCGGCATCCGGGTCTTCGGGCTGGAGGTCGATCACCAGCACGCGCAGCGGCACGCCGACCTGGATTGCCGCCAGGCCGATGCCGTTGGCGTCATACATCGTCTCGAACATGTCCTCGACGAGCACCTTGAGCTCGTCGTCGAACTTCTCGACGGGGGTCGACACGGTTTTCAGCCGGGAGTCCGGCACTTCGAGGATTTCGCGGATAGCCATGGCGCGCAAATAAGCATTTTCGCCCCGAACGACAAGTGAACGCCTGCGCGCAAAGTCACAACCTTACGGCCGGTCCGCCGGGCGGTTAAGGAACATACAAGCGGCGGCCAGCAAGCTGACCGGAATCGCGATCGGCAGCCACCACCTGAAGAACTGCCAGTAGAGTTGCGCCGTGGGACGGCCCGTCGCGGGGTCGACGTATATCTGCAGCGGATTGCGCTCGGCTAGGTCAAGGGACATCCACAGCGATGGAAGCGCCGAGGCGACCATGGCGATGAGCCAGCCCCCGACGATCCAGTTGCGTTTCATCCCACCGGCCTCCGCGCCCGCAATGCCTGGGCCAGGGTGCCTTCGTCGAGATAGTCGAGTTCACCGCCGACGGGCAGACCGTGGGCGAGCTGGGTAATACGTACCGGATAGGCCTCAAGCCGATCAGCTATGTAATGTGCGGTGGTCTGGCCTTCGAGGGTGGCGTTCATGGCGAGCACGACCTCGTCGATCCCGCCCGCGGCCACGCGTTCGATCAGTTTTCCGATCGAAAGATCCTCCGGCCGCACGCCGTCGAGCGCGGAGAGCCGGCCGCCCAGGACATGGTAATGGCCCGTGAACAGCCGCGCTCGGTCGAGCGCCCAGAGGTCCGCGACATCTTCCACCACGCAAAGCTGGCGGGAATCACGGCGCGGGTCCGCGCAGATGCCACACGGGTCCTGCGTGTCGACGTTGCCGCAGGTGCGGCATTCGACCAGCGAGACCCGCACGTTCTCCAGAGCATCCAATAACTGGACCAGCGCCGTCTCGCGCCGCTTGATCAGCCACAGCACCGCCCGCCGGGCCGAACGCGGGCCAAGGCCGGGCAGGCGGGCCAATGCGCCCGCGAGCGCCTCGATCTCTTGCGATGCCATGGAGCGGGAGATAGGGCCAAGCCGGGCGAAGAGGAAGGGACCCTATGCGCATAGTCTTCATGGGCACCCCGGCCTTTTCGGTGCCGACGCTTACCGCGCTGCACGAGGCCGGGCACGAGATCTTGGCCACCTACACCCAGCCGCCCCGCCCCGCGGGACGCGGCAAGCAGCTGCAGCCCTCTCCGGTCCAACAGGCCGCCGACGCCCTCGGCATCGAGGTGCGCCATCCTCTCACGTTGCGCGACATGGAAGCGCAGGCAGACTTTCTCGCGCTGGAGCCGGAGATCGCCGTGGTTGTCGCCTACGGCCTCATCCTTCCTCAGCCGATCCTTCAAGGGCCGGTGCGGGGCTGTCTCAATGTGCACGCCTCGCTCCTGCCCAGGTGGCGGGGCGCGGCGCCGATCCAGCGCTCGATCCTTGCCGGAGATCACGTGACGGGCGTCACCATCATGCAGATGGAGCAAGGGCTGGATACCGGCCCGATGCTCGCGACAGCCCGGGTCCCCGTGGAGGACAAGACCAGCGGCGAGCTGTTCGAGGAACTGGCCGAGATCGGCGCGAGGCTGATGGTCGATACCCTCGCGCAGCTCGACCAGCTTCGGCCCGAGCCGCAGCCAACCCTCGGGGCGACGTACGCCGCCAAGATCGACAAATCCGAAACCCGGATCGACTGGCGTAAGTCCGCCGAGTTGCTTGAGCGCGAGGTGCGCGCCTTCGCGCCTTTTCCCGGCTCATGGCTCGAGCTTGATGGCGAGCGCATCAAGGTGCTTCGTGCGCGGGTCGTCGGAGTGAATGGAGCGCCGGGGACGGTGCTGGATGAAGAGTTTACGGTCGCTTGCGGCGATGCGGCGATGCGGGCCGTGACGGTCCAGCGTGCCGGCAAGCCCGCGATGAGCGCGACGGACTTCCTGCGTGGCAAGCAGGTACCGGTGGGAACTGTCCTGAGGTGACGCGGTTCGCCCTCACCCTCGAATTCGACGGAGGCCCGTTCATGGGCCTGCAGCGGCAGGACCACGGCCCTTCCATCCAGGCCGAGGTCGAACGCGCCGTGCGCGAAGTGACCGGGGAAACGGTGACGATGCATAGCGCCGGACGTACCGACAGCGGGGTCCATGCACTCGGTATGGTGAGCCACGTAGACATCGAGAAGGACATCGCTCCGTTCCGCCTGATGGAGGCGCTCAACGCTCGCCTCCGGCCGCAGCCTATTGCCGTGCTGGCGTGCGAACCCAAGGCGGGGGACTGGCACGCGCGCTTCTCCTGCCTGGGCCGCAGCTACCTCTATCGCATCCGCAATCGCCGCGCTCCGCTGACGCTCGACCGTGGGCGGGCGTGGCACGTGACGCGTCCGCTTGACGCCGAGGCCATGCACCGCGCGGCGCAAGTCTTGGTGGGGCGGCATGACTTCACAACCTTCCGCTCGGTTCATTGCCAGGCGAACGATCCGGTGAAGACTCTCGACCGACTGGACGTGCGGCGCGAGGGCGACCTGATCAGCATCGAGGCCGAAGCGCGCAGCTTCCTGCATCATCAGGTCCGCTCGATGGTGGGCACTCTAGGACTTGTTGGCCTTGGGCAGTGGAGCGTCGAGCAGGTGGCCGATGCTCTCGCGGCCCGCGACCGCGCAGCGTTGGGGCTGAACGCGCCGGCTCAGGGATTGTATTTCGTCGCGGCGAAGTATCCTGACATCTGATCCACCCCGAGCTTGTCTCGGAGAGGATCAGGGTGTCGCTGTCGGTGTCGCCTGAGCTACCGGCCGCTCGCGATTGCGCGGGTCGGCGTTAATCCGAACCCCCTGCTCGTCGATGCGCAGGTCGACTGGCACGCCCTGGATATCGCCGGAGATCACCGCACCGCCGTTCTGAACCCCGATCGTCGCGTTGCCATCGCCAAGCGGGATAGTGCCGAGGTCGGGCAAGTCGAGCTGCTGCACCGGCCCGCTCGGATCGGGCGTCGGCGTCGGACGCGGGCGTTGCGGGGCCGCGCGCTCACCAAGCGCCTGCTGCATGAAGTCCTTCCAGATTTGCGCCGGAAGCCCGCCACCATAGACCCCGTTGAGCGGGGTGTTGTCGTCGTTGCCAATCCACACTCCGACCACCAGGTCCCCGGCATAGCCGACGAACAGCGCGTCACGATTGTCCTGGCTGGTCCCGGTCTTGCCGAAGTTGGGGCCGTTGAGCGTTGCTGCCCGCCCGGTGCCCCGGTTGACCGCTTGGCGCAGCATGGCCTCCATGTCCGCGTGTTCGCTTTCCGACAGGCTTGAGCGGCCGTCGAACCAGGTCTCCAGCCAGCCCGGTTCCTCGGCCTTGATCGCGGTCGGTTTCACTGGAAAGTCATTGGCGGCAATTCCGGCATAGGCGGCGGTCAGCTCCATCAGTGTCATGGTAGACGTGCCGAGAGCCAGGCTGGGGTCGCCGCTGGCTAGCGGAGAGGTGACGCCAAGTTCGCGAGCCGCATCGATCACCGCCTTGTCGCCGACCTCGCCCCACAGGCGAACGGCCGCGACATTGCTCGACTGCGCGAAAGCATCGGCCAGCGTGATGGTTTCCGAATAGCGCCCGCCGGCATTGCGCGGGCGATAGGACCCCTGCTCGATCGGTTGGTTGGATATCCTGTCGTCCGGCTCCCAGCCCTCCTCGAGCGCGGCGAGCCAGACGAAGGTCTTGAAGGTCGAGCCTGGCTGGCGCCGAGCCTGCGTCGCGCGATTGAACGGCGACTTGGCGTAGTCTGTCCCGCCGATCATCGCCACGACCTCACCATTGGTGCGCATCGCCACCAGCGCGACCTGGGCATCGCCGAGCGGAGCGCGTTCGATGGCCCGGCGGGCCGCCGCCTGCAAGCGGGAGTCGAGCGTCGTCCTGACCGTTTGACTGGAGTAGCTCACGCCTGAATGGAGGCGCGCCTCGGGCAAGGCCCAGTCGGCGAAATAAGTTCCCGTCGGGAGGTCGTTCTTGGTTCGTACGTCGACTCGGGGGGTCGGCAGCGCATTGGCCTGCGCCTGGGTCAGGTAGCCCGCCTCGACCATGGCCCGCATCACCATCCGCATGCGTTTTTCGGCGAGTTTCGGGTTGTCGGTCGGCGCCAGGCGCGAAGGAGCCTGCAACAGCCCGGCGAGCATCGCCGCCTGCTCCGGCTTGAGGTTCTCGGGCTTGCGGTAAAAATAATGCATCGAGGCGGCGCGCAGACCGTAAACGTTGTCGCCGAAATAGGCGTTGGAGAGGTAGCGCTCGAGAATCTCGTCCTTCGACAACCACGCCTCGAGCCAGAATGCGATCAGCGCCTCGCGCGCCTTGCGGGTCAGGTTCTGTTCGGGCGTGAGGAAAGTGAACTTGGCGAGCTGCTGGGTAATCGTGCTGCCGCCTTGCGTGCGCCCTGTCGTGATGTTCGACCAAAGCGCCCGGGCGACGCCGCGCGGGTCGACGCCCCAATGACTGTAGAAGCGCCGGTCCTCGATGGCGATGAACGGCTGGATCACATGGGGCGGCAACTCACTTACCTGGACCGGCTGGTCGACGATGGCGCCGTTGCGCGCGATCGGTGTCCCGTCGGCAGCGAGCAGCGTCAGTTGCGGCGGAGCAATCGGCTGGAGCGACTTTGAGAGCGGAGCGGTGATCGCCAGCCAGGCGAGCAGCAGCAGGAACACGGCCAGGCAGACGAGCAGGCCACGCTTGATCCACCACCATCGGGTCCGTGGCTTAGATTTGGGCGCAAGTTGCTCGTCGAGCCATTCGCGCGCATCGCGGGCATCAGGCTCGTCGTAATCGGGACCGTAGGAGATGTACTCCGCCTGCGAGCGCGCGGGCTCGGCCCGGCGCGACCATGGCCAGATTCCCGCCCGACGTTCCTTGACCGATCCCCGCGACAGCATGTCCATCGCCTACTGTGTTACAGGATTAACACAGGATTGACGAGAGGCTTCACGCCTTGCCGACGACGCTTTCGGGTAAATCTACGCCGAATACGCGCTGGTAATATTCCGCCACCAGCATCCGTTCCGCCTCATCACACTTGTTGAGGAAGGTGAGGCGGAAGGCGAAGCCGGGGTCCTTGAATATCTCGGTGTTCTGCGCCCAGGTGATGACTGTACGCGGACTCATCACCGTGGAGATGTCGCCACCGATGAAACCCTGGCGCGTCAGGTCTGCCACACGGATCATATCGGCCACGAGCTTCGGATCGAGCGAGGTCTTGGCCGAGACAATCTCCCGCTCGGTCTCAGCCGGCAGATAGTTGAGGCCGACAACGACGTTCCAGCGGTCCATCTGACCCTGGTTGATCGCCTGGGTACCGTGGTAGAGCCCGCTGGTATCGCCGAGGCCGACCGTGTTGGCGGTCGAGAACAGGCGGAAATAGGGGTTGGGGCGGATCACGCGGTTCTGGTCGAGCAGCGTGAGCTTGCCCTCGGTCTCCAGCACGCGCTGGATGACGAACATCACGTCCGGGCGGCCGGCGTCGTACTCGTCGAACACCAGGGCCACCGGGTGCTGCAGGGCCCAGGGCAGCAGGCCCTCGCGGAATTCAGTCACCTGGAGGCCGTCACGCAGCACGATCGCGTCGCGACCGATCAGGTCGATGCGGCTGATGTGCGCGTCGAGGTTGATGCGGATGCAGGGCCAGTTGAGGCGCGCCGCCACCTGTTCGATATGCGTCGACTTGCCTGTGCCGTGATAGCCCTGGACCATCACGCGGCGGTTGAAGGCAAATCCGGCCAGAATCGCGAGCGTGGTGTCCGGATCGAACACGTAAGTCTCGTCGATATCAGGCACGCGCTCGTCGGCCTTGGAGAAGGCCGGGACCTTCATGTCGATATCAATGCCGAAGGTCTCGCGCACGTCGATCTCGAGATCGGGCGCAGCCATGGCGGTTCCGGAGTTGGCGTGGCTGGTAGTCATTTCGTTCATCGCGCCGGGATGCGTAGACGTACGCACTTGTGCCTGCAACACGCAAAGCCCATCAAGCGGCCACTTGAAGGAGGGTATCCATGAAGATCTACGGTTTTCCGCTGTCGCCGTTCGTACGCAAGGTGGTTGTCGCCGTTAAGGAGAAGGGCCTCGACGCCGAACTGGTGCCCAGCAATCCCGGCCAGCCGGACCCGGAGTTTTCGGCGGTAAGCCCATTCCACAAGATCCCCGCCTTCCGCGACGGTGATTTCACGATGGCCGACTCGACCGCGATCGTGACTTACCTCGAAGCCAAATACCCCCAGCCCGCCCTGCTCCCTGCTTCGCCCGAGGCGCGTTCCAGGGCGATCTGGTTCGAGGAAGTGGCCGACACCGTGCTGACCCCGGCCGGTGCCCCGATCGTGCTCAACAGGTTCCTGCGTCCGCAGATTTTCGGCACGGAGGGTGACGAGGCCGCCGCTCTGGCGGCCGACGAAGCGATCAAGAAGCCCCTCGTCTATCTCGAGGACGCGGTGTCGGGCGAATGGCTCGACGGAGCTTTCTCGGTCGGTGACATTGCTGTTGCTTCGGTCATCCGCACGCTCAGCTATACCGGGTTCGAGCTTGACGCATCCGCCTACCCGCAACTCGCCGCCTGGTTCGAACGCGTACAGCAACGCGCAGGCTGGAAAGCCGCCGTGGAGATCGAAAAGGAAGTCTTCGCCGCGGCGATGGGCCGCTAATCCACCTTATCCGGCAGACTGAACACGGAACAGAACCGGCGGGCGGCTTCGCGGTCACCTTCGACCTTGAGGCCGCCTTCCGCTTCGATCGCTTCGAGAGTCTGCTTGCCGTAGATGACGCGCAGGATCGGCAACGGCGCTGACGCGCGGATCACCGCGTCTGCCCCATCCAGCTCTCCGCGACGAACGGGCAATTGCTGATCATGAAGGTGGGCGAGGAACGTCTCCCCTCCGATATCGAAGCCGACTTTGGCCTCCACCCCTTCCGCCGCCTCTGCCACCAGCATGGTACGCATCGACAGCATCAGGCTGACCGGCGAAAGCGGCAGTTGCGGATTGTGCTCGCGCGAGCGCGCTGCCCAGCGCCCCAGTTCCTGAATGGCGGGCTCCGCAAGATAGCCCCACTCCGTCAGTTCATAGACTTGCGTCGCGGCCGGCGGAGGCAACTTCCGGCGCGTCAACACGCCTGCCTCCTCAAGTCCGGTCAGTCGTTCGGTAAGCACTTTGGCGGAAATTCCGGGCAGGCTGGCGCGCAAGTCGGAAAACCGTCTACCGCCAAGCATAAGTTCCCTGACGATCAGCATCGACCACCGCTCGCCGACCAGTTCCATCGCAAAGGCCGTGCCGCAGGCGTCCTGGTACCATTTGCCATGCGACTCGGTTTCTTTTTGTAACTTCATAGTTGCTTTTAGTAACTCAATGGGTCACGAATAACAAGTGCCGATTCGCGGCACCAACGAAGCGGGACAGGAGCTGCATAATGAGCGACACCGCAATACTGCCGTCCAGGGACACGCTGAAACCGGCGCTTGAGCTGGCCGAAGCGAGCACGACGAGGTGGCAAGGCGAGAGCGCCGACTACCGGCAAGCCCGCACCGCGCTACTGAGCGAGGAAATCGCCCTTCGCCGCCAGATCCAGCGAGTGGCCGAGCAGCGTCGGGCCCTTCCTCCGGGCCCAACGGCGAAGGATTACCGCTTCCTGGACGAACAGGGCAACGAGGTCGGCCTGGCCGATTTGTTCGGCGCGCACGACACCTTGTTCACCTACTTGTGGATGTACGGACCCGAGCGGACGCGGCCCTGCCCGATGTGCACGTCGTTCGTAGGCTCGTTGGACGTACCCGCCCCTGACATCGAGCAACGGCTGGCGCTCGCCATCATCGGTCGCTCGCCGGTCGCCCGCCAGTTGGCTTTCGCGCGTGAGCGGGGATGGAGCAACCTCAAGTTCTATCAGTCGGTCGACGACGATTTCGTGCGCGATACCCACTGGGTAGTCGATGGCAACGAAGGCGCCGGCGTGCTCGTCTGGACTCGCGAGGGTCCGGAAGTGCGTTTGTTCTGGGCAGCCGAAGGCGGTTCCGAAACGGCCGACCCCGGATTCGACCCCCATCTAGCGCCTGACCCGACGCCGCTTTGGAACATCCTCGACTGGACGCCCCAAGGGCGCGGCAAGGACTGGTACCCGAAGCTCACTTACTCGAACTGAATCTCCGCATAAGAAGGATCAACCATGGCCAAGATGATTTTCGTGAACCTTCCGGTGACGGATCTGCCCGCCTCGATGCGCTTTTACGAGGCTATCGGATTCACCAACAATCCGCAGTTCACCAACGACCAGGCCGCGGCCATGATGTGGTCGGACACGATTGTCGCCATGCTGCTGCGGCATGACTTCTGGAAGACCTTCACTTCCAAGCAGATTCCAGACGCCCACCAGTCGGCCCAAGTGCTGCTGGCCCTGAGCCAGGACAGCAAGGAGGAGGTGGAGGCGATCGTCGCCAAGGCGGTTGCGGCAGGCGGCAAGGCCGATCCCACTCCCAAGCAGGACATGGGCTTCATGTACGGTCGCAGTTTCGAGGATCCCGACGGCCATATCTGGGAAAACGCCTACATGAACATGGCCGAGGTTCCGGAGCACGCAGGGGCCTGAGAGGCCGACGGGGAGAGGAGAACGATAATGGCGAGCCTGGCCCAATCCAAAACGACGGCATCTCCGCAAGTCTGGGCCGGAAGGGTTTTGAGCGGTCTTGCCGCCGCCTTCCTGCTTCTCGACGCCGGATCGAAGCTGGCGGCGCCGGCGATGGTGGCGGCGAACAGTCCGGACATCGGCTGGTCGCTCGACCCAGTGACGATACGGACCCTCGGCCTCCTGCTGTTCGTTCCCACGTTGCTGTATATCTGGCCTCGCACGGCGGTCCTGGGAGCGATCCTGATCACCGGCTACCTCGGCGGAGCGATCGCCACGCACATGCGTATCGGCAGCCCGCCGCTCACTCACACGCTGTTCGGCGTGTATCTCGCGCTCATGGTCTGGGGCGGTCTTTGGCTGCGCAGCCCCGCGCTTCGAGCCATCCTCCCCATCCGCATTCGAGAGGAGTGAACCATGACCCCATCCGCCCCCCGCCCCCTAGTGACCGCCTTCGAGTGGGTTCCACCTTTTGCTCGCGGTCTCGTGCGCGACTTGCGCGTCCGCTGGGCGCTGGAGGAGATCGGCGAACCTTACGACACAGAGCTGCTCAATGCCGGCAGCCCGCGTCCGGAGGCCTACCTCTCCCGCCAGCCGTTCGACCAGGTACCGGCGTTTCGTGAAGGTGATCTCGACATCTTCGAAACCGGGGCCATCCTGCTCTACCTCGGTGAGCAGGACGAGCGTCTGCTGCCGAAGGACGGCCAGCCCCGCTGGACTGCCATCTCGTGGCTGTTCTCCGCGCTCAACAGCGTCGAGCCGTTCATCGTCCCGATCACGATTTATGACCTGTTGCACCAGGACAAGGCCTGGATGCCGGAGGCGCGCGAAGCGGCGCTCGCCATCTGCCGAAAGCGTCTCTCGCGCCTGACCGACGCGCTTGCCGGCAAGGACTGGCTCGCGGGCCGGTTCTCGATCGCCGACATCGCGATGATCACAGTGCTCAATAACCTGCGGCATACGGACCTTATCGCGGAATACCCTGCCCTCGCCGCCTACAAGGCTCGTGGCGAGGAGCGTCCGGCCTACAAGCGCGCGCTCGCTGCGCAGATGGCCGACTTCACCGAAGAAGCCGCCTGAATCCCAGAGGAGAGATAGCCATGTACATCAACGGATTCCTCGTGCCGGTCCCCGGCGACAAGAAGGCCGAATACCAGGACGTTGCCGAACGGTTCTGGGACATCGCCAAGGACTATGGTGCGCAAGAGCAGGTCGAAGCCTGGGAAGTCGACGTCAAGGACGGCAAGTGGACCGACTTCCGCCGCGCCGTCGACATACAGGACGGCGAAAAGGTGGTCTTCTCGTGGATGGTCTGGCCCGACAAGGCGACCGCCGACGCCAGCCACGAAAAGATGATGGCCGACGAACGCATGAAGGCATTCGGCGAGGCCATGCCCTTCGACGGCAAGCGCATGATCTTCGGCGGGTTCGATCCCCTCGTCGTAAGGGGACGCTGACCGTGCCCGGCGGACCGATCTGGTACGAGCTCATGACGCCCGACCCCGGCGGCGTGGCTCCGTTCTATCGCGAGGTGCTCGGCTGGGAGATCCCGGCCGAGGGCCACTCCATGCCCAACGGTTCCGAATATCGAGAGATCCGGCGCGGAAGCGGCGGCTATGCCGGTGGCGTCCTGTCGCTGACCTCGACGATGTCGGACAGCGGAATGCAGCCTCATTGGGTGCCCTACTTCCACACCCAGGACGTCGACGCCGCCGTAGCCAAGACGCAAGAACTGGGTGGCCAGGTACACATGCCGGCCACAACGATGGAGGGCGTAGGCCGCATGGCCATGGTCACCGATGCCCAAGGCGCCTCGTTCTACCTCATGGATCCGGTACCCCCGCCGGGTGACCCGAATGCGCAGAGCGATGCGTTCGACGCGCAAAAGCCCGGCCATTGCCGTTGGAACGAGCTCAACACCACCGACGCGGGCGCGGCCAGCGAATTCTACCCCGCCCTGCTCGGGTGGACGCTGGGGATGGCCATGCCGATGGGTCCGTTGGGCGACTATCAGTTCGTCGAGGTAGACGGCGTGGCGATCGGCGCAATCAACCCCGACCTGGGCGGCGAGCGGCCGCACTGGTTGCCGATATTTGGGGTCAAGGAAGTCGAGGCGGCGAAGGCGGCGGTCGAAGCAACCGGCGGCAGGGTGACCCAGGACTTGCAGGAAATCCCCGGCGGAGAGTTCGCCTTCACCGCCACCGACCCCAGCGGCGCGGCCCTCGGGCTCGTCGGCCCAAAAGGAGCATGATCATGAGCAGCAACAAGGCAGTGGTCTGTCTTTGGTACGAGAGCGACGCCGCATCGGCAGCTCGCTTCTATGCCGAGACCTTTCCCAACAGTTCTGTCGGCAAGGTACACGCCTCGCCTTCGGACAATCCCTCCGCCAAGGAAGGCGAGCCGCTGACGGTCGATTTTACCGTGCTCGGCATCCCCTGCCTTGGCCTCAACGGCGGATCGTATTTCAAGCAGAGCGAGGCATTTTCGTTCCAGGTCATCACGGAGGACCAGGAAGAGACCGACCGCTATTGGAACGCGATTGTCGGGAATGGCGGGCAGGAGAGCATGTGCGGCTGGTGCAAGGACAAGTGGGGCGTCTCGTGGCAGATCACCCCGCGCTTCCTTGCCGAAGCTTCGACCGATTCCGACAAGGGTCGGGCCAAGCGAGTCTTCGAAGCGATGATGAAGATGAAAAAAATCGACATCGCCGCACTCAAGGCGGCCGCCGACGCCGCTCCCGCCGAAGCCTGACGCCATGCCGCGCAGGATCATCGGCGCTGCCTTCATCTCGCTCGACGGGGTCATCCAGGCCCCGGGCGGGCCGGGTGAAGACGATCAGGGCAACTTCCCGTACGGCGGCTGGCTGGAGCCGGTCGCCGACGAGGCGATCGGGGAGCAGATCGACAGCCTCTTCGACGCGCCGTTCGATTTGTTACTCGGGCGCCGGACCTATGATATCTTCGCCAGCTACTGGCCATTCCAACCCCCGGACGGTCCGATCGCCTCGCTCTTCGCCAGGGTCGCGAAGTTCGTCCTGACACGTTCGGACGCGCGCCTCGAATGGGAGGGCAGCCACCGCCTGGCGAACATCGACGCGCTCGCCGCCCTGAAGCAGCAGGACGGACCAGACCTGGTGATACAGGGAAGCTCGACGCTCTATCCGCAATTGCTCCAGCGCGGGCTGATCGACAGGCTGGTGCTGATGCTTGCCCCCGTCGCCATAGGCCAGGGGAAGCGACTGTTCGGCGAAGGCACGCCGCCGGGGACCTTCAAGCTCATCGAACAGCGCGTGGGTTCCGGAGGGAATGTGGTGTTGACGTATGAGCCTGTCGGCAAACTGGAAACCGGCACGTTTGCGACGCAAGAGCCGAGCGATCGCGAACTTGAACGCCGCGAGAAGGTGAAGGCAGGGACCTGGTGATGCTCGAACTTTATGGCCACCTCTTCTCCTCCTACACCTGGAAGGCGTTGATCCCGCTTTACGCGAACGGGACCGAGTTCGCGTTCAAGGAGGTTTCGCCCGACCACCCGCGCAACGCGGTGTTCGTGCAACGCGCGCATCCTTCGGGGAAATTCCCGGTGCTGAAGGATGGGGACACCGTGGTCTTCGAAGCGACAGCGATCATCGAATACCTCGCCGTCCGCCACCCTGGTCCCGCACCGCTGATCCCGGCCGACCCGCTTGAAGCCGTGACCACGCGGATGCTCGACCGGGTGTTCGACCATTACGTCATGCACCCCATGCAGCAGGTGGTGTTCGCCCATCTCTCCAATTCGGAGAACCCGGACCAGGCCATGGTCGACAAGGGCAGGCAGGATCTGTTGCGCACTTATCGCTGGCTTGAGAAGTGGCTCGAGGCGAACAGCCTGCCGCCGCACGTTTCGCTGGTTACCTGCGCCGCGGCACCGTCGCTGTTCTATGCCGACTGGGTCGAGCGGATACCCGAGGATTGCTCGCGCCTCGCCGCATTGCGCGCCGAGCTGCTGGCCTTGCCGCCCGTGGCGCGCTGCGTCGACGACGCCCGGCCCTATCGCGCCTTCTTCCCGCTCGGCGCGCCTGACAGAGACTGACATTTGGAGAGAGGACAGACATGAGCGATCCGAAGGAACTCAGCATCACCCGTTTCATCGACGCCCCGCCGGAGAAGGTCTGGGACGTCATGTCGAACCGGATCGAGGAATGGTGGTGCCCAAAGCCGTGGCGCGCCGAATTCGCCAACCTTCAACGTCGCCCGGGCGGCGTCTCCAACTGCACGATGTACGGCCCAGACGGAGAAGTGCATCCGCATGACGGCATGGTGCTGGCTTGGGACGAAGGCAAACGTTTCGCCTTCACCGACGCGATCGTCGGCGACCTCGAGCCTGCCGGCCCGTTCATGATCGGCATCTGGTCGATCGAGCCTGAGGGCGGCGGCACGCGCTACACCGCCAAGGCGCGCCATTGGACCGAGGAGGATTCGAAGCGCCACGCCGACATGGGCTTCGAACCCGGCTGGGGCGCCTGCGCCGACCAGCTCAAGGAATTGTGCGAAGGGGGTTGAACCCTCCATTTGTTCTACTTATGTTCCGCTCCAAATGAGCTTTGGAGGTTGCGATGGCCGAGTACACGTTCTTCTTCAATCCGATGAGCCGAGCGCAGATCGCGCGCTGGGCGCTGCACGAAGCGAAAGCGGACTATGAGCCAGTGCTGGTCGAATGGGACAACAAGCCCCAGGCATTGTTCCGGGCGAACCCGATGGGCAAGCTGCCGACCCTCATCCACCACCACAACGGCCACGACCACGCGGTGAGCGAAGCGGCGGCGGTATGTCACTACCTCGCCGAAATGTCGGCGCCGGAACTGCTGCCCCGCCCTGAGGAGAAGGCCGACTATTTCCGCTGGCTGTTCTTCGCTTCCGGACCGGTCGAGCAGGCCACAACGGCGAAGGCGATGGGTTGGTCGGAAGGCGACAGGCAGCGCATGGTCGGCTTCGGCAGCTTCGATCAGACGATGGACGCGCTCGACGGCTGGCTTTCCACCCATGACTACGTTTGCGGCGACCGCTTCACGATGGCGGACGTCTATGTCGGCAGCCAGGTCATGTGGGGCTTGCGCTTCGGCTCCATGCCAGAGCGCGCGAGCTTCAAGGCCTATTGGGACCGTTGCAGCCAGCGGCCCGCTTACCAGGAAGGCTCGGCCATCGACATGGCGCTGATGGCCGAGATGCAGGGTTCCACCAAGACGGAGGCGTGACGATGCCGGCCAATTTCCCCCGCATGGCGTTCCCCAACGAAAGCCCGGCCTACCGCGAGGCCCGCAACGCCCTGCTCGACGCCGAGATCGCGCTTCGCCGGCAGACCGAGTCCGTGGCCGAGATGCGCCGCAACTTGCCGCCGGGTGGCGAGGTGCCGGAGGACTTCGAGTTCGAGCGCATCGGCGCAAACCATCGGCCGGAGAAAGTGCGGCTCTCGCAGCTGTTCGGGGAATTCCCCTCGATCATGCTCTATAGCTTCATGTTCGGGCCAGAGCGCGACAGCCCGTGCCCCGGCTGCACGCACTTGCTCGACGGGATAGACGGCTCGGCCGAGCACGTGGCGCAACGCGCGCCGTTCTACGTGGTTTCGCGATCACCGATCGCCCGGCTCGAGGCCCTGGCTCATGAGCGCGGCTGGGATCATCTCGTGATGCTGTCGACCGCCGGCAACAGCTACAGCGATCATTACTACGGCAATACGTCCGCTCTCACCCCGGCCATGCGCGAGCACCGCGGCTTCAAGAATGGCGAGAATTGGGACGAGCCGATGCTCAACGTCTTCCGCAAGGACGGCGACACCGTGAGCCACTTCTGGGGCAGCGAACTGGTCTTCGCGCCCGACGAGCCGGGACAGAATCACCGGGCCATGGATTTCGCCGATCCGGTGTGGGGACTGCTCGACACCATCCCGGAAGGCCGCGGGGCGACGTTCTTTCCGAAGCTGTCCTACGCGTAAGGGCACTTATCCCCTCTGCCAGGGAGAGAGGGCCAACCGTCTCAGGTGAATGCCGCCGACTTCCGCAGCATCTGATAAGCCTCGACCACCCGCTGCAGCCGCGCCTCCTGGCTCCGGTCGCCGCCATTGCGGTCGGGATGGAAGCGGCGGACGAGCGCGGAGTAGCGCTTGCGCAGCGAATGGAGGTCGGTGTCCGGGCCCAGGCCCATGGCCGAAAGCGCGTCTGCCTCTTTGGCGCTGAAGCGAGCCGTGGCCTGCCGCCCAGCGGCGCGCTTGCGGATATCGGCGGCCCGCGCCCCGATCGCGTCGAGCGGATCGTCGAAGTCGGCCCAGCGCGGCACGGTGCCCGCGCCCGGTTTGAACGCTCGTGTTTCGCGCTCCCAGCCGGCGATAGGCGATTGCGCGGCGAGGATTTCGTCGGCCGACATGCCTTCGAACCAGTCGTACCCCGCGTTAAACTCGCGCACGTGCTGCAGGCAGAACCAGCGCCACTCGCCCGGCCCGTCAAAGCCGGCCCTTCGCGTACCGGGCGCGCGGAATTCGCCCGCTTCCTGGCAATCGGGTGCATCGCAGGCCTTGCCTTCGTTTTCGTATCGTCCGTGAAATTTCTCGGGGCGCATTCGATCATTAGTGGTGATAGAGCGGCCGGATGAAAAGCCCTGGAATGAACCGATGAGCGGACCTGTTGCACGCGAAATCGAAATCCTGCTGCAGGAAGCCTTCCTGCCGACCCGGCTCGACGTCATCAACGACAGCGCCCGCCATCACGGACACTCGGGCGACGATGGCAGCGGCGAATCGCATTTCACCGTGGTGATCGAAAGCGCGGCCTTCGTGGGCAAGAGCCGCGTCGATCGCCAACGGATGGTCAACCGCGCTCTGGGCGACATTCCCGGGAACCGGGTGCATGCTCTCGCCATTCGAGCTTTCGCCCCCAACGAAGCGGACTAGACCAGCATGAGCTACGACCTGTGGTACTGGCCGAACATCCAGGGCCGCGGGGAATTCGTGCGGTTGGTCTTAGAGGGAGCAGGCATCCCATACCGGGATCGCGCGCGCGAGGAGGGTGCCGAAGCCCTGATGCAAGACATGGCGGCGCGCAGGGGGTTCGGTCCTTTCGCCCCGCCCTATCTGGTCGATGGGGACTTCGCGAGCGCGCAGGTCGCGCATATTCTCGCCTGGCTAACCGACCGCCACGGCCTGGGGGCCGGCAGCCTCGAAACCGACCTGCAGCTGATCCAGCTCCAGCTAACGGTGACCGACCTCGTGGCCGAAGCGCACAATGTTCACCACCCGGTCGCCGCCGACAAATACTATCACGAGCAGAAGGCCGAGGCGCTCAGGGCCGCCACCTCTTTCCGCTCGGCCCGCATGCCGAAGTACCTCGATCATTTTGAGGCTGCCCTGAAGGTCCACGAAGGGCCGTTCGTGCTCGGCGCGAAGTGGAGTCCCATCGACACCTCGTTATTCCAGCTGATCGAGGGGCTGACCTACGCTTTCCCGAGGCGCATGGCCGCGCTCAAGCCTCGCTACCCTCTTCTCCATGACGTGCATGATGCCGTCGCTCAGATCGATGGCATCGCCGTCTACTTGTCATCCGACCGCCGTATCCCCTTCAACGAGGATGGCATTTTCCGTCACTATCCGGAGCTCGACGCCGAATGAGCATTCTCCAGACCGTCACCCCCGTCACGCACGACCTCGGCGGCTTCCAGGTCCGCCGTGCGGTGCCGAGCCCCAATTGCCGCATGGTCGGCCCGTTCGTGTTCGTCGACCAGTTCGGCCCGGCGCGGCTCAATGCGGGGGAAGGGATGGATGTGCGTCCGCACCCGCACATTAACCTCGCCACGGTCACCTGGCTGTTCGAGGGCGCGATCGACCACCGCGACAGCCTGGGGAGCTACTCCACCATCCGACCCGGAACGGTGAACTTGATGACAGCCGGCAGCGGTATCGTCCATTCGGAACGGAGCCCGCAGAGCGAACGCGACGCAGGCCCTTCGATGTACGGCATGCAGACCTGGCTAGCCCTACCCGATGGCATGGAGGAGATCGCCCCGGCGTTCGAGGCCGTGAGCGGCCTCCCGCTGATCGAGGACACCTGCATCAAGGCCCGGGTCATCATGGGCTCGCTCTGGGGCAAGCGCGCGCAGACGACGTGCTATGCCGACACGATCTATGCCGAGATCGACCTCGGTCCGGCAGGCGCGATCCCGATCGATGCCGAAGCCGACGAACGCGCGGTCATGCTTGTCGGTGGCGAGGCCAGCATCGACGGGCATCCGCTCGAACTCTACGCTCTGACCGTGCTCAAGCCGGGCGAACCGATGACGCTCAGCTCAAGCCGGGGCGGCAAGATCATGCTGCTGGGCGGAGAGGCGTTCAAGACGCACCGCTACGTCTACTGGAACTTCGTCAGTTCCAGCCGGGACCGGATCGAGCAGGCAAAAGAAGACTGGACCTCGGGCCGCTTCCCGCTGGTTCCGGGCGACGATCATGAATTCATCCCCTTGCCCGAAAGGCCGAAGACGGTCAGCTATCCCTGAGGCGGCAAATCAGGGGAGGCCACCATCAGCGAGGGTCACGGCGCACAGGGTTCCAGCAAGAACAGATCGCTTCTGCGCGATCAGAACGGCCACGTTCCCGTCAGCTATCTTGAGCTGTTCTTCGATCTCGTCTTCGTCTTCGCGCTGACGCAGATCTCGCACCTCATCCTCGAAACGATGAGCTGGCAGGGATTGGCCGAAGCGGCGATCGCCTTCTCCGCGGTGTGGTTGGCGTGGATCTACACAACGTGGGCCGCCAACTGGGCCGAGCCCGAGCGGTTACCGGTACGCATCATGCTCATCTGCGTGATGCTGGCGAGCCTGATCATGGCCGTCGTCCTGCCTCACGCCTTCGAGGATAAAGGCCTTATCTTCGCGCTGAGCTACGTCGCCATTCAGGTCGGCCGAACTCTGTTCATGGTCTACGTCATGTACAGGTCGGAAGGCGGCAATGCCCGCAACATGTTGCGTATCGCGATCTGGTTCATGACTTCGGCCGTGGTATGGATTGCGGGGGCCTTGCTAGCCGAAGGCTGGGACCGGTTCTGGTGGTGGCTCGCCGCGCTGGCGATCGAATATGCCGGGCCTTTCGCCCTCTTCCGCCTACCGTTCCTCGGCCGCTCGACCCTGGACGACTGGAGCATTTCGGGTCACCACCTCGCCGAACGCTGTGCACTGTTCATCATCATCGCGCTTGGTGAAGGCATAGTGGTGACCGGCGGCACCTTTGCCGGGCAGGCGTTCACCGCCACCAATCTCACCGCGTTCCTGATCGCCTTCTCGGGCTCGGTGCTCATGTGGTGGATCTACTTCGACACCGGCGCGCGCCGGGGCTCGGACCGGATCGAGCATCATTCGCAGCCCGGCCGCGTTGCGCGGGATGCCTACACCTACCTGCACATGCCCATAGTCATGGGGATAATAGGCGGGGCGGTAGCAGACGAGATGCTGCTGGCTCACCCCGATCACCACGCCAGCCGCGCGCTGGTGGCCTTCACTTGCGGCGGCATGGCGCTTTACCTGCTGGGCGTCGGGCAGTTCAAGAAAGGCTCGAGCACGCATCTGAGGTTTCCGCTGTCGCACCTTGCCGGGCTCAGCCTCTTCGGATGGCTGGCGACCTACGCGTGGCTAGTTCCTCTGCCAGCCCTTCTGTTCGGAAGTCTTGGCGTGGCCGTGCTGCTGCTGGTCGCGGTGTGGGAGTGGTTCTCGTTGCATGGTGGTTGGCAGGAGCGTCTCGAACGATGGCGGAAGAAGGCGTGAGGCCTGATTTGCGTTCGATCAAAGCGAGCTAGCCAAATCCCTGCCACCTCAAACGGCGAAGACCGTCTTGGTGGAGGATTACAATGCGAGCCGCTTTCCTGACCCTTGCCCCGATTGTGCTGCTGGGGGCGTGCGGCTCGTCCGCCGATACCGATGCGGTTCTCGAAACCGTGCGGGCCACCGAAGAGGCGCAATTCCAGGCGATCGCCGCCAAGGACCTGCGCGGCGCCACCCGCAACTACGAGGATCAGGCCATCCTCGTTGCCCACGGCCGCGCGCCCACGGTCGGGGCGGCGGCGATCGGTACGACGTACGAAGCGCTCCTCGGCGATCCGAACCTCAAGATCGAGATCACGCCGGGCAAGGCCTGGGCGGCGTCGAGTGGAGACATGGTCGTCACCACCCACACCGCGCGAGTGACGACTACCGACCCTGCGTCCGGCAAACCCTCCACCGAAGCGACCACGAACCAGACCGTGTGGCGCAAGGAGGCCGGCGATCCCTGGAAGATCGCCGCCGACTACCAGATGCCGCTTACCGAGGCGCCTGCCACCGACAAGCCAGCCTGAGAAGCTCAGGCGCGGCTTGCCGCCCGGAACAGACCGCCCGACACCAGCCAGAGCGCCACGAATACGCCGTTGAGCATGAACAGCCCGACGGCACCGGGCGGCTCGTCGGCTCCTGCTCCAGCGATCAGCGCCACGACCGCGACAATCGCATGGGCGCCGGCGGCCAGGAGCAGGCTGCGCGATAGGCCGTCGGCTCGGAAACGGGCCACAACCGCTCCGGCGACGACCATCAGGATGATCGCGATGAACACGAGGTTGGCCGGATTGCCTTCGTCACCGATCACGCCAACGGCCGCATTGACCCAGACCAGCAGGAACGAGGTCAGCACGGCAATGGCAGCTCCCAGCCGATAGGCCGTGCTGCTCTGCTTGCGCATCGCCAAGTCCACCAGCCAGGTGCAGCCGTAGAGCAAGACGCCCATGAACACGAAATCTACTGGGCCCCACTGCACATCGCGGCTGAACTGCATCGCCACGGCAGGCGTAAGCAGCAGGCCTGTGGGAATGAGCCACAGCAGGATT
Organism: Croceibacterium selenioxidans; assembly: GCF_018599195.1. GTDB lineage: Bacteria > Pseudomonadota > Alphaproteobacteria > Sphingomonadales > Sphingomonadaceae > Croceibacterium_A > Croceibacterium_A selenioxidans. The sequence goes on from NZ_JAHFVK010000001.1 coordinate 1,691,835, forward strand.
CTCCACGGGCTGGATCGCCAACCGCCGTTCCGTTCGATCGATGTCGTCATGTGTCATACCCTTCCTCGTTTGCCGGGAGTCAGGCCATGATCGGCACCGCGCTGAAAGGCATGAGGAGAGGGTGAGGAATCGCTGAAAAGCTCAGCTTGATCCGTTGCCGCGAGGGACGATTACCTCACCCGAGCCACTCCACCCACGCCCCGTGCGGATGGGCCTCGGCCAGCATCACCGGTTCCTCGCCACCGGGCCAGTAGCGCACGGTCAGCTCGTGGCGGAAAGTCTCGCGGTTGGTTTCCAGCCTGATCCAGCCGAGCGGCCTGTCGACACTGGCCCGAGCCCCCGCTTGTTCCATCGCGACTGTGATCGCCTCGCGCGCGGCTTGCGGCAGGTATTGCCACATGACCGAATGATAGAGCACCCGCGTCACCCCCGGCTCCTGCGGCGCGGCCAGCCGTTCGAGCACGAACTCTTCGGCATCCTTGCGCTCGAGCAGCGGTGGCGTTTCGGCCGCAAGCCGGGCGGCGGCTTCGATCCGGCCCATGCGCCCGGTCGCGTCGGGCCACACGTAAGCCTTGAGCCGCAAGGCCTCTGCGGGATCGGACAAGTCGATCGGAGCAACGTCGCAACCGCGGATGGAGACAATCTCCACCTCACCCGACGGCGCCGGGGGTCCGCGCCATTCGGGCACAATGTGCATCGGCGAGTCTACCGGCCCAGCTAGCGTTCCGCCAAGGTCATAGCGATAGCGCTCGATCATCGTGTTGACACCCGCACTGGCGCCGATTTCGTTGAGCTCGAACTTCGGCCCGAGCCGTTGCGAGAGCCACAGCAGGCCGCCCATGATGCTGGCGGAACGGCCCGCCTCGTTTGTCTGCGGCGGGCTGTCGAGCCACGGCACGAGCTTGGCATCCCATTCCACCGCCAGCGTCGCGACCAGCTCGTCAACCACCGCCTGGTCGGTGATCTCGCCGGCGTAGACCCGCTCCAGCCGCCGGTCCGCGCCCGAGAGGGTCAGCCAGTGCAAGCCGCCCGCCACGCGCAAGGGCATGGCGTCCTCCAGGCTCAGGCCCGGCCAGTTGTTCATCCGCTGAGCCAGTTCGGTCGGCGTGTCTAGAATGGCGAGCTCGGCGCGAATGACACGGGCGGTATTGGGGGCGAGCGCTTTCGCCGCATGATCGGCCTGCCAGGCAATTGCCTCGCGCACATCGGTAATCCCCATCACCGGCTGCCCATTCGCCGCACTTGCCATCAACGTTGCCCTTTCCTGCCTCTTTGCCTAGGGCCGCGCCATGACCACTGCCCTCACCTTCGCCGTGCCCAAAGGCCGCATCCTCGACGAGGCCCTGCCGGTGATGGCACGCGCCGGCGTCGTGCCGGAAAGCGCCTTCAACGACAAGGGCAACCGCGCGCTGAGTTTCGCGACCGAAGACGGCGCAATGCGGATCATCCGCGTGCGCGCATTCGACGTCGCCACGTTCGTGGCCTTCGGCGCCGCGCATGCCGGGATCGTCGGTTCAGACGTGATCGAGGAGTTCAACTATTCGGAGCTCTACGCCCCGGTCGACCTCGACATCGGGCACTGCCGCCTGTCGGTGGCGGAGCCGAAGGATGCGAGCGTCTACAGCCCGGGCAACGCCAGTCACCTGCGTGTCGCGACAAAGTACCCGAACCTGACGAGCCGCTGGTTCGAACGGCAGGGCATCCAGGCCGAATGCGTCAAGCTGAACGGGGCGATGGAGCTGGCGCCCTCGCTGGGTTTGTCGCTGCGGATCGTGGACCTTGTCTCGAGCGGGCGCACCCTCGCCGACAACGGCCTGGTGGAAACGGACGTGATCATGCCCGTTTCGGCGCGCCTGATCGTCAATCGCGCGGCGCTCAAGACGGACGCGCGCGTGGCGCAGCTCGTCGAGCGTTTCCGCGCCCTCTCTGAAAGCGAGGCCGCCTGATGCAACGCCTGCTTACCAGCGACCCGCAGTTCGAACGCAAGTTCGCCCGCCTCGTCGAAGACCGGCGCGAGACTGAAAGCGACGTGTCGAGCGTGGTTTCCGACATCCTTGATAAAGTCCGCCAGCGTGGCGACGAAGCGGTGGCCGAATACACCGCTCGCTTCGACCGCCATACGCTCGGCGCCGACGATGACTGGCGCATCGGGCCGGAGGCCTGCAAGGCGGCCTACGACGCGCTCGAACCCAAGCTCCGTGATGCGCTCGAGCTCGCCGCCGAACGCATCCGCGCTTATCACGTCGACCAGCTTCCGCGTGACCGCGACTTCACCGACGACGCGGGCGTTCGCCTGGGCGCCAGGTGGCGCGCGGTCGATGCCGCGGGTCTCTATGTCCCGGGCGGGCGCGCGGCCTATCCCTCTTCGCTGCTGATGAACGCGATCCCGGCCAAGGTCGCGGGTGTGGAGCGCATCGTCGTCGCCACACCGACCCCGCGTGGCGAGAGCAATCCGCTGGTCCTCGCCGCCGCCCACCTCGTCGGGGTCGACGAAGTCTGGCGTATCGGTGGAGCGCAAGCCATTGGCGCACTCGCCTATGGCACCAAGCGCATCAAGCCGGTCGACGTCATCACCGGCCCCGGCAACGACTACGTGGCCGAAGCCAAGCGCCAGCTGTTCGGCGTGGTCGGCATCGACATGGTCGCCGGACCGAGTGAGATTCTCGTGATCGCCGACGGCACGAACGATCCAGACTGGATCGCCGCCGACCTCCTGAGTCAGGCCGAGCACGACCCGTCCTCGCAGTCGATCCTGATCACCGACGACGCCAAATTCGCCGATCAGGTTGCCGACCGCGTCGACGTGCAGTGCTCGATGCTCGCCACCGAGGATTGCGCGCGTCAGAGCTGGGAGGACAACGGCGTGCTGTTGATCGTGAACGACCTGTCGGAAGCGCCCGCTCTCGCCAACCGCCTGGCCGCCGAGCATGTCGAGCTGGCGGTCGACGATCCGGAGGCGCTGTTCGCCGAGCTGCGTCACGCCGGTAGCGTGTTCCTTGGCCGGTATACGCCCGAGGCCGTCGGCGATTATGTCGCCGGCCCGAACCACGTGCTACCGACCGGCCGCCGCGCCCGCTTTGCCAGCGGACTCTCGGTGCTCGATTTCATGAAACGCACCAGTTTCATTTCGATGGATGCCGACGCGCTCGCCAAGATCGGTCCGGCCGCCGTCGCGTTGGCCGAGATGGAAGGTCTTCCGGCTCACGCCAAATCCGTACAGTTGAGGTTGAAATGAACACCCCCGCCCGCTCCAAGGCCCGCTCGGCCGCCCGGCTCGCAGCCGTCCAGGCGCTGTACCAGCGGCAGATGGAAGGCACCCACCTTCCGCGCCTGCTCGATGAGTTTCACCAACACCGCCTTGGGGCGGAAATCGAGGAAGACCAATACATCCAGGCCGAAGTCGAGTTCTTCGACGACCTGGTAAGCGGCGCGGTCGCTCGCGAAGAAGAGATCGACACTCTGCTGGGCAGCAAGCTGGCCGAGGGTTGGTCGGTCCAGCGTCTCGACAAGACCATGCTGCAGATCCTGCGCGTGGGCGCGTACGAGCTGCTCGCCCGACCCGACATCCCCACCGGCGCCGCGATCAGCGAATATGTCGACGTCGCCCACGCCTTTTTCGACGCGCGCGAGGCCAAGTTCGTCAACGGCGTACTCGACGCGGTGGCGAAGGCCGCCCGTTGAGCGGCGAGGCCGCTTTCATCGACACGCTCCGGGCTCTCGCCCACCATCCCGCCGCGCGCGGCTTGCTCGACGATACCGCGGTGCTGCAGTTCGGGGCGGAAACGCTCGTCCTGACGCACGACATGATGGTCGAGGGACGGCACTTCCTCCCCTCGCAATCACAGGCCGACGTCGCGTGGAAGCTGGTAGCGACCAACCTCTCCGACCTCGCCGCCAAGGGGGCCGAACCCTTGGGTGTGCTGGTCGGTTATATGCTCGCGCCCGACCAAGCCGATTTCGCAGAGGGCTTGAGCGAAGTCCTGGAGCATTACGGCGTACCGCTGCTTGGGGGTGACACCGTGTCAGGCGGGGCGCCGCAAGCGCTCGGTCTCACAGCCATCGGCCGGGCAACGCACTCGCCAGTGCCCTCGAGAAGCGGCGCGAAAGTTGGCGACGTACTGTGGCTCACCGGGCAAGTCGGCTCCGCGATGCTCGGCTTCGAGGCGTTGCGTGATGCGACCGGAGAGGACAGCACAGCCTATCGCCGACCCATGGCACGGCTGGCAGAAGGCGAGGCCCTCGCCCCGCTGGTGACGGCGATGATGGACGTGTCTGACGGCGTCCTGCTCGACGCTTGGCGCCTCGCCGAGGCGAGTCAGGTCTCGCTCGCCATCGACAGCCGCGCCGTCCCGATCGCCGTGCCCGAAACCCGACGGCTGGATGCGCTGCGCTGGGGTGACGACTACGAGCTGTTGTTCACGCTGCCGGCCGATGTCGAGCCACCGGTACCGGCCAGCCGCATCGGAATGGTGGAGCCGCGCGGATTTGTGCCGCTTTTCCTTGATGGAGAGCCTATCGCCAACCGTCACGGATTGGGCTGGGAGCACTAAGCTCGGGCTATTTCGCGCGGCCGCCTTTCAAATCCACTGGTCATAAATCGAACTTACGATCGCGGGATGAGCCACAGGTCGGAACCGTTCGACCTCTACTCGATTGGCTGTGAGTGAATGCCCACCCGCCCTTCGATGAGCTTGTCCAGCGAGGGGACCGCATCACCGTCAGAGATTCGGTCCGATACGCAGAAGAGCGCGAACGGACGATCTGGAATAAGCGGCTGGATCAAGCCCGAGATCCCGATGCGATTATCAGGGTGGGTTCAGCAGAGGAGGCTGCCGAAGCGGTTCGCTTTGCCGCAGCCAACTGCTTGCAAGTGTCACCCCGGGGCGGCGGCCACCATTACGGCGCAGCCGCGTTGCGAAACGGAGGTGTGCTGCTCGATCTGGGTGGATTGGACTTCGTCGAGATCGACAGGACGGCCCGAGTTGCCCGAATTGGCGCGGGCGTACGCGGCGATAATCTGAGTGAAGAGCTCGCCGCGCAGGGGTTTGCCTTTCCCGTCGGACACTGCGCCGACGTGAGCGTAAGCGGCTATCTCCTCAACGGTGGTTTTGGCTGGAACTCGGGCGAATGGGGCGCCGCTTGCGCCAACGTCATCGCGATGGAAATGGTCTTAGCGAATGGCGAGATTGTCCTGGTCAGTGAGAGCCATCATCCGGACCTGTTCTGGGCCGCGCGCGGAGGCGGACCGGGGTTTTTTGCAGCGATCACGGCCTATCACGTGGCCCTCCATTCTCTGCCACCTGTTACCTGTGCCTGGCGAGCCGCGTTTCCAGCATCAAGCGCACCGCTCCTGGCCGACTGGCTCACTGCTGCGACCGATTCAGCGCCGAGGGAAACCGAGGTCGGCTGCTTTCTTATGTCGCATTGGGATACCTCGGAGCCAGCGATCGTCCTCAGGGTCTCAGCCTGCGGCGACTCCGAAGCCGACGCGAGATCGCGCGTTTCTTCTTTCGCGTCCCCGCCGCAAGATGCGAGCCCGATCGGCGATCCTTGTACTGAGGTGATCCCGTTCACCGACCTCTTCAAGTTGTCGCCCATGCCAAGCGGGAAGCGCGTCGCAGCAGATCATCTGTGGGCTACGGCTCCGTTGGGCGAACTACTGCTCGCGGTCTACGATATCCCTGCGCACAGCCCGCATTCGACGATCGACCTGGTGGCCTATGGTGGACATTCGCGCACTGGTCTTCCGAAGGACGGGGCTCTCTCGGTCGGAGGGGGTACGGGGGCCGGTATCTATGCCATGTGGGATGATCCGGCAGATGACGACGCCAACTGCGCCTGGGTCCGCCGGGTCGACGAGGCACTCAGCCCCTTTCGTTCTGGCCGCTACGTGGGCGAGGCCGACCTGACCGCCTCTCCGCAGCGTCTGGCTGAGTGTTTCACTCAAGAAACCCTCGAGCGCCTGCAAAGCCTGCGCACGAAGTACGATCCGGACAGCCTGTTTTTCACATGGCCATGACCGGACCGCCAACACAGGCAATCATCCTGTTTGCGGGCGTGCTCATTCATTCCGGCTTAAGGCCCTGACTCGCTATAGTAGCTCTCGGTCGCTGACGGATGGAGAGAACCAAGCGCGTTGCGATAGTCATTTCCGGCTTGCTGCTTTCGGCCTGCACAACGCACGCTCAGCAAACATCGGCCGGCCTCGATAGCACTCTCGATGCCATGGCCGGCCAACCCGTCGACGTCGCGATAGCCTGGCTTGGCGAACCGATCGGCTCGGCGCCGATGGGCCCAGACCTCGTCTATGGATGGGGCCAGACATTCACCAGCACCGAGTACACCAATGCCGCGCCCGGCTTCGTCGAAGCGGCCGACTTCAAGGGCGGCGTATTCCCCGCACCGCGTCATACGGTCCAGAACAACTGCGTCATACGCATGGTAGTCGGTGCCGATGGTCTCATTCGCGACTGGGACTACCAAGGCTCGGATCGCGGTTGCCGCGCCTACGCGGATCGTCCGGGGAGCCATGCGATGCTTCGTGCCGCTAGTTAACGAGGACCAAGGGCCACTCACGCTTCAACTGAGCCACCCGGCGCTCTGGTGTTCCCTGCCCGCCGCTAGGTTTTCGGATCGGCCGGACAGCTCGATAATCCCAAATCAATTTTGGAACGGCGCGATGAAGCTCCCGTTACCTGGCAGGACGCGCAGCACTCGACCCTCACGAAGCTGCGCGTCCAACCTGGAAGCCCCGCAGGGGCGGCGCAGAGGAGCAGAAACCCATATGGCGATCGGACTAGGGGCTACGGCGCGAGCGATCGCCGAGTGACGGGTAAAGTTGTCCATCTGTCGTTTGGAATGGCCGAAACCATGACTCTGTGCGCTTTGGCTGGCGTCGAATTCGTGCGCCTTCGAAACCTTCCTAATGGAGCGACGAGCGTCGAATGTTCGACAGACGAGGGGGCGAACGAACTGCGCTCACAGTTGCAGGGTCACATCTTGCCCATTCGGCGAAGCGCGAGTGAGGGGAATTCCGGCTAAGGTTATGAAGCCTTCCGCACGAGAGATGCGGACACCACCAAGTTAACTGCGGCTATCGCATCAGTCCCGCTGTCCGTAGTGCGTCTTCTATCACTTGTCGGACGCTGCCAGACTTCGAATGGAGAGGTCTGGTCGGTTCTGCGCATGTCTTGGCCCGCTTAACCGCCGGATCGATCAACCCCCAGGTTCGGGCGCTGTGCAGGGTCGATGAAATTCCGGCCTCGAGCATGAACGCCCCGGTTTCGCCGCAACCGCATTCGCCTTCAACAGCGAGGGGCGCGCCATGGCCCATCCCCAGCACGCGATATTCCTCGATTACAAGCCTGCCCGCGTTGTTGCGCCAGCCGCGTCGGGGATGACCGTCGATCACTTCTTGCTCGGTCGGTTCTTGTCCCACGCCATGGACCTCTTGCCACTGGCGCAGAATGCCCTCGGCATTGGACATGTCGACCACCGTGTCGGCTGTGCCATGCCAAATGGACACTGCCGGCCATTCGCTGTCGTGCGAGGCGGCTTCCCGTATCGATCGGCCACTGCTTTTGGCTGTCGGCGAATATCGGCGCATCTGTTGGAACGCTTCGGGCATGCTGGATGCAGCTCCGTGCGGCAGTCCGGCCAGGATGGCCCCTCCCGCGAATTTCTCCGGGTAGGCTGCCAGCATGTTCGATGTCATGGCACCGCCAGCGGATAATCCGGTGATGAATACGCGCTTGCCGTCGACGCCGTGGCGGCCCACCATCGCATCGATCATCTGGGCAATCGAGAGAGGCTCGCCAGAGCGCCTCCGGGCGTCGCCGGGCTCGAACCAATTGAAGCAAAGGTTCGGATTGTTCGCCCGTTGCTGCTCGGGCAAGAGAACGGCGAACCCATGGGCTTCAGCGAGCTCGGACCACCCCGTGCCGGTGTCATATCCCCCCGCTGTCTGCGTGCATCCGTGAAGCGCCACCACAAGCGGCAAGGGATTTTCCGACGATGGTGCATAAAACCAGGCTTTCAACCCCCCCGGGTTCGAGCCGAAGTCGTCCAATTCCCGCAGGCGGCTAGGCGAGCGTCCCTGCATCGCGCGCGCCATAAGGGAACGATCAAGGCGTAAGTTCATGTTCATGCTGATTGCCTTGGTATGACCTAGGATGGTGCATTGCACCATACCGCAATGCTGCACTGCGGCAAAGCCCTTAACGACAACGAAAAGCAGTTAATCTGGTTGCTCAATCCAGCTAATGATCAGCCGCCCATTGGCGGGGACGTTGAAATCCACTCGTGACTCATCACGGGCGCGGCCCTTCAACTCGTCTCCGCCCGCCGTCACCACCCTGAGCGTGGGCAACTTGCGCCGCTTCTCGCGCACGAAACTAAGCGCAGCGAGGCAGGTCTCCCCACCGTCGAGCACAACACTCAGCGACCGATCTCCGGTCCGTTCGATCCCTCGAACGAAATGATCACAGAATAGCTTGAAAGGTGCTCCTTCGATCGGGTGGAAGCTCCGCGTGGCGAACACCATTGCCGCACCGGCGCCATAGATCTCCTGCCCGACTTGTCCGGCGCACTGTCCATCCGGATAGAGATCCTCCAGAGGAAAGGAGAGATTCCGATCGATGTGGCCGTTACGGTTCTCCGTCGCGAGAATTTCAGCAGGCAAGGCGTCGGGGTAGTAAAACCAGGCGCGATCCAGGGCATACTTGCAGTACTCGGCCACCAGCATTCGGACAGCGGGGTCGAGGTTGGGCCCACTTTCGTCGAGAAATACCTCAAACGCGGTAAACGCGTCGAAGCACTCGTAGATTGCCATATACGGGGCATCCTGCAGGCAGGTCGCCCCGAGGAAATTGCGGTAATGCACCGCATGCTCCAGTTCGCTCTCCCAAATCTCGCAATTGTGGAAGAAGCTCGCGAGATAGACGTAACTTTGCTCGGCATAAGTCACGTCGTTGGTAATGCGATAGAGCCGCATGCAGGCGGCCGCCCCCCAGGCTGTCAAATTGGCCTGGTAGTTAAGGTTGAAGCGCATCCCCATGGCGGCATCGATCGCCGCCTTGGCCTCATCGAGGAACCGCGGCTCGCTCGTCAGTTCATGGGCCTGGAGCATGATGTAAGCATAGAGGCCCCCCACATCGGTTTGGCCGCGTTCGTCATTTGCAGTCGCGGTGATGATGGAGAAGTCGGTGACCTTATACTGGATCGGCCATCGATAATCGAAATGCCGCGCGGCCTTGATGCTGAAGTCGATGCAATCGAGAAACAGGGACGCCGAGGGCTTGTCGCCCGCCAGCGCCATGCGGGCCAGATTGAGCATGGGATGGTAAAGATACCAGCTGTCGACCGCGTCGGCGTCCTTGTCCTCTCCCACGTTAGGGAGGTAACGGCGCAGTGCCTTGAGCTTGGGATCGTAGAACCGCTTCAAACCGGCGCGTAGCTCGGCCTCGAGAGGATGCGGTTCACCCTTCCAGCGACCCCAGTCGAATATGGCCGACAGGATCGATAACTGGACCATGGAATCGGGATACTCGTGGGCAGTGTAAGGGTGGATGTAGCGATGCCCGTAGTGGCGGATCGTCGCCTCGGGAGCGGCATCGAGATCGACCAGGGTCTTCTCGGCGCGGGTCACCCAGTCGCGATAGTCGGTCTGGGGCAATTCGATCAGCTTGTAGGCTTCGCCCAGCATCTGGAGAAACTGCCGGGCGGATTCCCTCTCGTGCGGAGGAGCGCGATGGCGGAACACGAGGATCGCATCCGACAGGGTCACATCTTTGCCCACTGGCAGCGAGTGCGAAGGAGGCGTTCCTCTCTGCAATGGCGAGGGCACCAGATAGCCAAGTTCTGGCCACAAGCCCCCGACCGCGCCGTCAGGGCTGGTCTTGGTCGCTCGATAGTAGCCGTTCATCGCGGTCAGGTTCTGAAAGTAGAGAACATTGCCGAACGCCGGCTCATCGATATGGAAATAGAGCAGCCCGCTGTTGAGCCCCCGTTGGGCTGCTTCCACGTTGCCTTCGGCGGTCAGCGGATCGTCATTTGCGTCGAGCGGATAGAGATCGCGCGGCAGGAACGGCACCAACGTTGGCCCAGCAGGCGTGAACGTGACGGTGACCCGGACGTGCTCCAGGGCGTCACCACCCGCTTTGAGGACAATCTCGTGAACCCCTAAGGCACTATCGATCCGCAGACGCTGCGTCTCTCCGCCCTTGGTGGGCGTTGTCCGGCAGGCAAATCCCGTCGGCACGAATGCGGCACGTAATGCGACACCGCCGCGTCCGGACCGGCGGATGATCACCCACACCGAGTCTTGCGTGGCGAGTATTTCGGCGGCGAGTTCGCCAATGTCGAATGACCCAATTCGCTGCCCGCTCCGCTCCCTGAGAGCCCAGGCAAGAGCCATGACATAGGGACTGGCCGGGACGACCTTATCTGGTTTTCGTTCCGTCTTGCTCGTTGGCGAAGGTCGGCGTTTGGTCTGAGTGGCCACGACGCTCAAAGACCCTGCTGGCCGCCTACGTAACGATCATATTCCTCGGCATAGCGACGAGCGAGAACCGCCTGGTCTTCAGGAGTGGCTCTCTCGTTGAGATCGAGAAACCAATTCCCTTCTTCAGCATAGACATGATGCGCGACCGCGCCTTCGATGTGCTCAAGCTTATCGATGAAATCCTGGCTCATGGGGTCGATCTTTTCGAGGAGCGCCATCTGAACCTTGACCATGGCCTGCTCCTCGTACCCGGCTGCGGCATGGGCTTTCTGGTGTTCTTCGGCCAGCGCTGGATAAATCACAGCCTCTTCCGCGTTCGCGTGCCCCGTCAACAATATGCCAAGGCGCTTGAGCGCCGCCCTGCGTGCGCCAGCGTCGCCTGCCACCTTCACCTCTGCAAAGGCGTCCTCGATCCGAAGGTGATGCTTGAGGATTAGCGCGAGCCAATCGCCCGGCATTGAGGCTGCATTGGCCCGGCTGCGAGCCTCCATCCTTTCCTCTTCACTTTCGGGCGGAGTGACGGCGGCGATGACCTTGTCGATAATGGACATGGGAGGTTCCTGTTTTCTCGCGGCCGGACGGTCGCACTATTCAAGAACAGGGGGTTATGGGGGGTGTTCCAGAACTGACCTAAAGCAAGGGTATCCTAAATGGACGACAAGACGTTCGGGCAGGATGCCTGCGTCGATTGCATCGGGTTCGAGTCTCGACCGGGGACCGGAGGGCTACCAGATGTTCCCTGACGAGCAGGACACGTACCCAACGTCGGCCTCAACCCCGGCGGAACCCTGGCGGCTTGACCGTCCCGAGGATCGAAGCCCTGCCCCGCACGTTGCCGGCTTGCGTGCGGAGATCGGTATGAATTGGCCTGAAAAGTTGATCATCGTTCGCCATGGACAAAGTTCCGGCAACGTTGCGAGGGACATGGCGCACGACGCCCTAGCCGATCGCATTGCCCTGACCAGTCGCGATGCCGACGTGCCGCTGAGCGAGTTAGGCAGGGAGCAGGCTCGCGCGCTGGGACTTTGGTTCGCCAACCTTCCGCCGGACTGGCGGCCCAACGTCTTGCTTTCGTCGCCTTATGTCCGAGCCCTGCAAACCGCCGAAGTCTTTCGCGATTCCGGGGGAACGCCCGCCCATGAGCCGATCTGTTTCGATGAGCGGCTGCGCGAGAAGGAGTTTGGAATACTCGACGGGCTGACCACGTTCGGGGTTGCCAACGTGTTTCCCGAGCAAGCGGAATTCCGCCGCCTTCTCGGCAAGTTCTACCACCGCCCGCCGGGCGGCGAGAGCTGGTGCGATGTCATCCTGCGGTTACGATCGGTGCTGGACACCATCTCGCTGCACTACCGCGGCAGGCGGGTGATGATCTTCACTCACCAGGTGGTGGTCCTTTGCCTGCGCTACATCATCGAAACGCTCGACGAGGCCGCGATCCTGGCAATCGATCAGGAAGGCGACATCGCGAACTGCGCCATCACCGAATACAGCTTCGACCCCGGTGCGGGCGGTGACGGCAAGCTCGTGCTGGCTCGTTACAATGTCGTTGCTCCGATGAAGCAACAGGACACGGCCGTCACCAGCGAGCCCGATGCGATTGTTGGGCGGCGCGGCTAGTGCAGAAGCTCGATCGCGCCTGGCTGGACCGCCATCCGCTCCCCTCCCCCGCGATCGGCGGAGACAAGAACGCCCGCGGCCGCGTTTTGGTGGTGGGCGGCGCTGAATTCGTACCCGGAGCGCTGCGGCTTACCGGCGAGGCGGTGCTACGAGCGGGCGCGGGAAAGTTGCAAATGGCCACGGTTCGCGCGGCGGCGATGTCGCTTGCGGTCTTGATGCCCGAGGCCGCGATGATCGCCTTGCCCGCTGATGACGATGGGGAGATCGCCTCCGGGGCGATCGAACTGTTGGGAGAGCGACTGGCAAATTGCGACACGCTTGTTCTCGGCCCGGGAATGTCCGCCAGTGAGCGCACCGAACAACTGGTCGCCGCCCTCTTGCGGGGAGCGTCGGCAGGCCAGACGATTGTCCTGGATGCCGCCGCGCTGACATGCGCTGGCAATCTCGGCACGCTGGTTGCGGCCCATGAAGGCCGCGTGATCATGACGCCGCACTATGGCGAAATGGCCTACCTGACGGGCATCGATGCGGAAACCATTGCGAACGACCCCGTTGCTGCGGCCGAACGGGTGGCCGAAAAATTCAACGCCATCGTGGTGCTCAAAGGGGCCCGGACCGTGCTGGCGGGTGCCGGGGAAGAAGCCGCGCTCTTCGAGGGCGGCAGCGCTGGGCTTGCAACCAGTGGGTCGGGCGATGTCCTGGCAGGCGTGATCGGAGGGATCGCGGCCCGCGGCGCCGTGCCCTTTACGGCGGCAGGCTGGGGAGTGTTCATCCATGGCGCGGCGGGGGAGCACGCGGCGAAGGAGATTGCCGAGATCGGCTTCCTCGCCCGCGACCTCCTACCCGCTATTCCGAAATTAATCGCAAACTTCGGAGCCGGATAGGTCTTTGCGAGAAGCCGTATTCTACCGCCTGGCTAAGCTGCGAAAGGTTATCGACCAACGCGTAACGTTCATTTGGGCGATGCTGTGGTCCCAGTCGTGCCGCGCCTCGCCGCTGAGGTGATAGAGCGAGCGCGGTAAAACCTGCTGGGACGCGCGAACGAACTTGGCCCCGGTTCTGCGCCGAAACCGCAACGTCGCGGCGTGGCCCAACGAAATGCCGATCACATGTTCGAATACCGGACGATCGCGGTGCCATCCTATGCCTGCGCCCGGGTCGTACCGAATGAGAAGAGCCTGCTCCAGATCGCCAGACTTCAACCCTACCGATAGCGCCGCGCGTTCCTTGAAGGGCAGCAACCAATCGGGAATAGGCTGGGCGGGCGCAAAGACGCCGGTCTGAAAGTCATAGGTCCACCCATAGGACTGGGTGAAGCGTTTGCCGGTCCACTGCTGGAAAAGAAACGGCGCCAGATTGGTCTCGCCGATATGGTCTATCAGCGCCTGCTCTTCGTCTGGCGTAACAAATCCGTCCTGATAGCCAAGGCCCGGAATGGGCGGCGTGCCGAACAGATCCATCACTTAAACTGGCCATTCGCGCTTGAATTGGAAATGGGCGATAGTCGTTCCTAGTCCAGCATGTCTGCCGGAATCCTGCCACCATTCCTGGCGAGCTCGGTCATGACACGCTTGTGGAGCCAGATATTCATTTCGGCGCTCCCATCAAGCTCGCCGGTATAACCGAACTCTCGTGCCAGCTCCTGACGTTCGCCCAAACTCGAATCCAGTTCGAGAAGTTTCATGAGGTCGACAATGGAGGAGCGCCAGTTGAGATCCTGATCGCTGCGGGTGGCTCGTTCGGAAAGTACGCGCTCGACGTCGACTTCGAGAACGGGCTGAGCCGACGGCGCCGCAGTCGGAGCAGCGGAGGCGGCGGGTTCGGTTGCCTGCGGCGCCGGAGCGGTCTTGGCTTCTTTGCCGAAGATCGCATCCTTGATGCGTCCGAAGATACTCATGCGACGTCTCCTAATTGGGTCCAGCGAGTCCTGAACCGGTCCACCGCCTGATCGACACCAGAGTTAACCTTGATCACAACGCCAGTCGCGCCAGTCCATCCCAAGGTCGGGACCCATTTGGCCTTCGACGCGCGGTAGCGATCCCTTGCCCCGTTGTAACAAACCTAAATGGGGGGAACTTTGACCGCAGGCCCCGGTTGCCGTGTCGAAGTCACATAAGGACACGACCCATGAAAGCGCAGCTTTTAATCGGCCTCGCCGGCGCTCTGGCGCTGGCAGCGTGTAACAACGCGACGGAGACCCAAGAGCCTGCCGCCCAAGCGACGGGAGACATTAACCCTCCGACGGCTGAGACGGCTTTGCCCGATACCTCGACACCTCAAGGCTTCGTGGACGCGGCCGCGTCGAGCGACATGTACGAGATCGAGGCGGCAAAGATCGCCGAACAACGAAGCGCCAACGAGAAGGTGAAGTCGTTCGCTCAGATGATGATAACCGATCACACCGCATCCACTCAGAAGCTGAAGGCGGCGGTGGCGAAAGCGGGCGGCGTCGGGCTGCCCCTCGCCATGCAACCCAAGCATCGGACCGATCTTGATGCCCTGGTGGCGGCAGGCGACAATTTCGACGCCCTCTATGCCAATCAACAAATCGCGGCCCATGAAGAAGCCTTGGCCCTGCTCAAGAGCCAGGCGGCGAGCGGTGCATCAGAGCCCCTCAAAGCCTTTGCCAGCGAGACGGCACCCATCGTTGAAGGGCACCTTAGCCACGCACGCGAACTTCCCTGAGGGCCAGACTCTCCGTCTTGCGGCGCTTGGCAGGCCCGGAGCGATCAACCTTGCCACTTTCGCAAGGCCTTCTCGAAAGCGCGCTTCGTAGTGGCGAGTTCTCTCTGCAGCTTGTCGCGTTCGCGGTCATGCTGCCGTTCAAGCTCGCGCCGCTCATGAAGCAACTTCGCTTCCCGCTGGGCTAGCACCCGTATCTCCTTCTGGTGGCGGTCTTCGGCGTCCGCCAACTGGCGCTCGGCCTGACTAAGAGCGGTGCGGTCCGGGCGCGGTCGAGGTTTGACGGATCGGGTCGCCTTCAACTTCGGCGCCTCAATCTCTGCTGCCTTCCGGTTCGATGGCGCGGCAGGGTGCTTGGAGGGAGATCGCCTCGGCAGCGCTGCGATCTGCTCGGCCTCGGTGCCACGCAAGCGACGGATGACCTTGCCGGGGTGTTCGAGGAATTCACGAGCCAATTCCGGATCGGTCACGGGTTCGGCTATGCCCCGCGCGAATAGGTCACTGTCGCTGCCCCACGCCTCCAGGGCAGCCTTACGGCTCGGCGCAGCGACATAGGCGTCGTGGAATCCGATCGGGGTCCGGAAGACCTTGAGCTTTTGTTGCCGTGGCATCAACGCGGGGCCTGTGATGCCGGACTAGCCTTGGCTTCATATTCCAAAGCTAGCTCGATCAAAGCATTCGCGGTGCGCCGATCGGCCCCCTGAGCGAAGCGACGGCACCTTCTCGCCTCGGTGGCATAATAAGCGCGGTCATCTTCATCGGACATAACAGGCTTATCGATCTAAGCTGTTGCCGTTCCTAAATTAACATCGGCCCGACACAGGAACCCAGGCGCTATCCGTACGTCTGGCGCCCTCCTCTACTGGCCGCCGGGTGGCAGAGGGCGGTAGTTGACCGTCGCGATCGTGCCGTCCGGAGCGAGCATGATCGTGTAGACCGCCGCGCCGTTCGCGAACTCGGCGCGATAGGAGTCGAAATCCGCGAGCGTGACTTCCATGAAAGTCAGGGAGCGTAGCGGCCCGAGGTCCTTGTATATCTGCTGTAACGTCGGGAGCATGGCGCGCGTCACATCGGCACCCAACTGCGACATCGTGGAGTAATCAGGCGTTCCCGCCGCGATGTCCGTAATCATCTTGCGCAGCGCGGCCTCGGAGCCGGGCTGCGGCGTGGTCCGCAGCGCAGGCGGCTCGTCGGACGTCAGTGCGGCAATGATCCGCCGTTGGATGATCGGAGTCGGCATCGCTTCGCTGTTCGAGATTACCGCGATGCGCAAGTTGCTGTCGGGCAGCCAGCTCAGCACGCCGCCGAAGCCGTTTATGCCGCCGCCGTGCGTGATGATGCGTTGACCGTCCAGGCGATCGATCGTCACCCCGAACCCGTAAAGCGCCTCGCTCGGTCCCATCTTCACCGGCGAGCCGATCATCTGCTCGAACGAGGCGGGGCGGATCGCACGCCCGTTGGTCAGGGCGATCTGCCAGCGAACCAGGTCGCCGGCGCTCGAGACCAGCGCTCCGCCGCCACCGGGCGTGTTCATGCTGATCGCCGCGTCGTTGGAGCGCGAGTGTGTGTCCGGGTCGAAGGAATAGCCCTGCGCGCGGTGCGGAATGATCGCGGTTTCCGAGCCGTAGCGCGTATGCGTCAGGCCGAGCGGCGTGAAGAACTCGTCCTGCATGAACGCCGCGTAGGCCCGGTCGCTCGCCTTGGCCACGACCATCCCCAGCAGGTAGTAGTTGGTGTTCGAATAGCGCCAGCCCGCCCCCGGCTCGAAGTCGAACGGCTTGCCGGACACCAGCTGCAGCAGCTCGGCGTCGCTCACGTCGATCAGCGACAACCTCCCGAAAAAGCCGGGCTGCATCGTATATTCAGGGATGCCCGAGGTGTGGTTGAGCAGTTCGCGGATCGTCACCACTCGGCCGCCGGTGTCGAACTCGGGCACGTATCGGCTCAATGGATCATCGACGGAGAGCTTGCCCTGCTCCGCAAGCTTCAGGATTGCCGCGGCGGTGAACTGCTTGGTCATCGAGCCAATGCGGAAGATCGTGCTCGCATCGACCGGCGCGTTCCACTCGAGGTCGGCGATGCCGTAGCCGCGATCCACAATCAGGTCGTCGCCGCGTGCCACCGCCACCGACAGGCCAACGAACTCCGGGCGGGTCCTGACTTCGTCGATCACCGCGCCGACGCGGCGCTCCACCTCGGCATCGCTGAGCCTGGCGAAGACCTGCGCTTCAGGGGAAGGCGCGGCTTGCTGCGCCTGAACCCTCACCTGGGCCTGCGCCGGCAGGCTCGCAACCAGAGCGCCGGTCGCCAGCGCCATCGAGAAACAGCTCACCCTCATCCCTGTCGTCCCCTTTCACGAGATTTCCGCCGATTTGAGGATGGCCGACATCCTCGCTTGAGAAATTGGGGCTAGTCTGGCCGGGCCAGCGCAATCGCGCGCATTGCGAGCGCCGTGAACGCCTCCCGGTCGACGGCCGCATCGGGGTTATTCCAGCTCAGCGTCACCACGTGCCATTCGCCGGCGTGGTCCTGCAGCAGCCAGCTCAAGTTGAGCACTCCCGGCTCCGACCCACCCTTGAAACCGATATACTGCCAGCCCCCGCTGAGATTATCCGGGACAGAGGTGCTCACCGCCATGATCTCGCGCGCGGTGGGGTCGTCGAGTTCGTGGATACGGCGCATGAGATTGACCATATCCTCGCCCGAGACCAGCCATTCGATATCGATGGCTTTGGGCGGGCCGGTGAACGTCGTCATGAATTCGAACATGTCGATTTTGCTATCGGCGGTGACCTTGAGCACGGCTAGCCGACCGGCCGCGTCGGCGGCTCGATAGGCTTCGACATCGCCATTGATTTTTAGGGCAATCATCTCGCGCGTCGACATGAAGGGAACCAGCAGGGCGGGATCGGAATGTCCCGACGCGGCGACCTCCGCCTCCACCGCGCCGCGCCCGACGGCCGACAGCAAATTGTCGGTGGCGGTGTTGTCACTGACCGAGATCATTAGCGTGGCGAGGGTATGCAGCGTGACCGGCGCACCCTCTGGCCAGTCCCTCGAGGCGCCGGAAGGATGGGCTATGGTGGTGATCGGGACGACATCGCTCCAGCTTCGCTTTCCTGCAGCAACCTGACGGGCGAGCGTGGAAAGGATGTAGAGCTTGAAGGCCGATCCGATGCCGAGATGCCGGTCGGCATTGTACGACAGCAAAGGCTCGCCACCGTCGAGCGGCGTGATGAGGATCGATGTTTCGCCCGGCAAGGCCCGGATATCGGCCAGCAGTTTCTCGGCGCTGTCATCGGCCGGGGCGAGGTTGTTCACGAGAATGCCGGCGACCCGATAGGGAGGTCTATTGGCAAGGTTGAACACGCCCGAAGCGATCCCGCGCTCGAACCGGATGGCGATATTGGCAGCGGTTGGCGACGTTGGCTCGACCGATTCCAGTCCGACCAGCGGGCCGTATTGGCCCTTGGCCTGATCGAAGATCGCGGAAAGCTGCTCCTGCGAAACCCGCGAGGTGAAGGCTTCGTCGAACACGTCCGTGTAGATCGCCTGTCCCTGCATTACCGCGACGATTTCCCTGGCGCGCTGCTCGACATCCTGTGCGGCGGCGGCAAGGGGCATGGCCAACAATAGAAGTGCGACAATGGCCCGATGAACTACCCCGGCCGCGCCGCCGATCGCGCGCGAGATTCGGGCGCCGGTCACTTGGTGGTTACCCCCAAGCCCGCCTCTTGTGTCGATTTCGGCAGCGTATTGGGCTCGCGCGGCGGAATTCGAAGGTCGAACACGACCGCTTCGGCATTGTCGTCTGACGAGAACGGCGTAGGGGTCGAGGAACCCAGCGCTGTATCGGTGAACTGCAAGGTCATCAGCGGAGCCGTCAGGACCGTCGCGCTCACGGCCATGGCCGCGGCCCAGCGGGTGCCGCCGGCAGACCGGTTCAAGCCGCGGTCGAGGACCCGCCGGACACGCTGGGCGAGCGAGTTTCGCGAGGGAGCGACGCCATGGGCTCCGAACTGCAGGCCGTTGCTTTGCTGGCGGGCAGCGCTGACCAGCAAGCTCGCATAAGCCGTGTCCTCGACGTCCGCGGCCAGCACGGCGTCGTCGGCCGCTTCCTCGCGCAGCTGGTGCGCCTCTCGCGCCAACAGCCAGGCAAAGGGATTGAACCAGAATATAGCCACACTTACGCGGGCCAACACCAGTTTGGCCCAGTCCGCCCGCGCGAGGTGCGCCAGTTCGTGCGCCACGATGGCGTCCGCGTCCGCGTGCGCCGCGACGGCATCGGTGTTGAGCAGAATCTTGGGCGCCTGGATCCCCCAGCTTACCGGAGAGGCGATCTCGGGGCTGGCCAGCAACGCGACGCTCTTCGTGAATCCGATCCGCCGCCGGGCCCGGTCCAGGGCTTGGAGCCAGTGATCGTCGGTCACCGCGCGAGCCCGCGCCGTCAGCAACACCAGCCGCAACAACGCCAGCAGCGTGCGGGCGATAAGGAACAGGGCGAGCACAGCATAGGCGAGGAGCAGCCCGTCCGCCGCCTGCGTCAAGCCCGACTCCGCAACAGGGGTGTGGGGCGCAGGCGCGATCGGTGCGGCCCTCGCAGTGCCGGAGCTTGCCGTCGCGGCCTCGGCCAGGACGGAGACGTAGGAGGTCGGCACCTCCATCGGCGGAAACAGCAACGATCCGAGCGGCAACGCGGCGAGCGCCGCCAAGCCGAGATGCGCGATCCAGCTCCGATCCGAAGCCGAACGGCCGCGCATGAACCGCAGCACCAGCAGGGTTCCGCCGGCGATCACCACCGACTTCGCGGCAAGGAGAACGAATATCACTTGGGCCCCTTGCGTCTGGCGGCGCGGGCCTGGGCGATCAGCGCTTCAAGTTCGTCGAGCTCGGTCTCGTCAAGCCGCTCGGACATGCCGAGCAGCGCTGTCGCGGCGCCTGCGGGGGAGCCGTGGAAGAATACCCGCACCAAGTCCTTGAGCGCGGTCTTGCGCGCCTGGCTGTCGGGCACGGCGGGCCGGTAGAGATGGCCTTTCGAGCTGTCGGAGCGGCGAACGAAGCCCTTGTGCTCAAGCCGGCTGAGCATCGTCCGGACGGCCGAGCCGCTGAGTTGCCCTGGTAGCGCTTCCGAAATCTCCGCCACGGTCAGGTCGCCCCGCTCGTAGAGCAGATCGACGATCTCGCGTTCGCGCGGGGGCAACTTCTTCAACATCGGCCGCCTCCAACCTCACTGCTACATTTGTAGCGTGCCACAAATGTAGCGCGCCTGCAATGGGGATTTGACGCAGGTCCGGCAACAAGGTCTGGCTGGCGCCTGCTCCTGGTTCGCGAGGACGGCTTGTTGCGCGACTTGGACGGGCGCAGAGCCGTCATCCGGAGAGCCGAATTGCTGCGAGGGGTCGTTGGCGGATCGTCCGCTCCGGAGCGGGTCTCGATTTGCCACTCACGCTGCACGGAATGACCGCAATGGGTGGAAAGCGGTGCTCACCACCAACCCGATGTCTTCCTGTAATGCTCAATCGAGGATAGTCATGCGTTTGGGCAATTAGGGGGATCTCATGTCACTGTTGCGCACTTTCAACTTGATCGTACCTCTCGTTGTGCTGCCGTCTCTCGCTGCCTGCAACTCACAAGCTGAAAGGCGGGCTGCCGAACTTCAGGAGACGTCCGAAAAACTCGACGCACTTCGCCAGGATGCCGTTGAGATCGCTGATCGAGCCAAAGCTGCGGAACAGGCAGCGCGGTTAGAAGATCGGGATAAAGATCCCAATGCCGACAAGGATGTAACCGCCGCTAGCCCCCAACAGCCGGACACCATCATCTACGTGCCGGATTAACGCGGCATCGGCTCAAGGCGGCGTGTCGTTGTCCGCATTCGGGCGTTGCCGCCATGAAAGCCGTCGGTCAGCTGTTTGGCTTCCAAACCTCTCGCCTAAGGCCGCTGTGGATCATTTACAGCCGGGCTGCCTTGGGATTTGCGCTCTTGCCGGTCGGAATGACCGAGATGGGTGGAAAGCGGTCATCGCCCCGTTTTAAGGTGGGCACACCAAGAAAATGCCCGCATCAATAGTTCCTAATCTGATTATCCGTAATAAATTTTCCCTCAATTGGGAATCCTTCCTTAGCAGCCCTCCCCAAAATACACCTAATAGCCGTCGCGTTAGGCTGGTTTATCTTGATGATAGAATAGGTTTCTCTATGCGGTTGCTGAGATAGTCTTATAGTGAACTGCCGCGCGCCGCAATCGCTGAACAATTGTCCACCGTTATATTCAATATCTTTGTATTGCCCCACTTCATCCACTCGGTACCATCGATCGGTGATCGCCAAGTATGGATGAGCATCGTCAGATACAGGGATCAAAACTCGACTCAAAACCGCAGCAAGCGCGCTCGTTGCCGCGCCCGCCGCGAACCAGGACAGATTGGCCCGCCTCAAATACCCCTCCAACTTTTATATGAGGGAAATGGACTGACAGAGGACCTCAAGGTCAGCAATGGGTCGATTGCGGCCTGTCCGCAAAACGGATGTGCTGGCTTTCGGGAAAGTTGCGCTCCGAACGACCAACATGGGTGAACATTGTTGTCCGGCATCGCTTGTGTGATTAGGTGCGCGAGAAGGGAGGCCTGCGCACATGAACGCCATCAACGTCATTGCCCCGTATCGCTACCTCGATATGTGGGTGTTCGACGATCCTCGCGTAGGACTGACCGCCGAACCCTTCGTTGGCGGCGCCGATACAATGATCGATCAGGTCACGGCTGATATTCCCAACGCAGGTGCCGGTTTCGTGATGGTATTTTCGAGTACACCATTTCCTGGGCATCAGTTCCGGCTCGAATGGCGGAGGGAAGAGCGTGGCGGGAATGTCTATTACTCATCGGAGCTCGAAGCAGAAGGGTGGCTTTGTCCCGCTCTTTTTCGATACTTCGATGAGACCCCCCCGGAAATCTATGTTCAGGTGAAACCGAAACCCGGCGGTTAAGCCGGCGGCTTGGCGCCGCGAATGTCTGCTATGGGTCGCTTTTGGGTGACGCCCCAAGGAGCCGTTACGCGGGGCTCAGAGAGCTTTGATTACAGCCAACTCAAGCGCGTGCTTGCTGATGCCGATAGACTCACACCCCATCCCATCTACGTCTTTGAAGTGGATGAGGCCGTACCATGCGCCAAGTTAGCGGCTGTCCGTTCTCTCCTTGGTGAAGCCGCGCTATGCAAATCCGGAAACTGCCTGGAAGGCGACCTCCCGGATAACTGGCGAGCAATGCGCGGCACCTAAGCCCATATGTCCGCAATGGGTCGAAAGCAGACCGTCCGCTATCGTCGCCTTGAACACAACCAATTGCCCCACTCCCAACCCTAGCTCCGTAGCCAATCGGCCACTTCAAATCCTTGCCGCCGAGCAAGCGCGCGCGTTAGCCTCGGAACGGCGGGCGGCAGGAACCTCGGCAGAATCCTTTAGCCACCCGTGCCCGCCGGATTGTCGACGTGGGTTGGATAAGTGCCATGCCCTGCACACACCTGGGCCCCGTCGAAGATCAAGACCTCGCACACGCTAACGCCCTTCTGATTGAGGTACTGAATTACCACCGTGCCGATGCCCGCGAACACGGTTTCGATGGTAAAGTGAAGGTCAGGGATGCGACGAAGGCCCTCCTCCCAATAGGCCCGAAGCGCTGCCTTGCCGCGCATGACGCCGCCCGTTTCGGGGAAAAGACCTGCGGCAACCGGTGAAGTGAAGACCACGTCGTCATGAAAGTGCTCGAGGACACGGTTGAGATCGTGCGCGTTCCAGGCGCTGCACCACTCGGCCGCGAACACGGCTGGGTCGAGGTTAGTCATGCCTCCTCTGTGCGTTTTCGAGCCGCGCCAAGCAACAGGCAATCTTTCGGAATGTCCATGGCGGGTTATTGGGAGGCATCCTGGCAACGTCGATCTTCTGATCTGCGCGCAAAAGACTGAAAGTGAACGAAAACACTTTCCTACAGCGCCGCGTCCGGTCCATGGTCACCAACGCCCTTTCCTATTGTTGGATTCTCCGGTCGCGCGCTCATCAGCGCGGGCAAAAAGTGTCAACTTGGAGAAGACGGATGCGGCTGCGGAAGGTTACACTCCGCGCGGCAAGTTGACACAATATCTGGCAGTTTTCCTTGGAAAATCGGCAAGTTGACACTTTTCGCAAAGGCCGCGCTACCGTGTCACCCCGTCACCCCTAAGTGTCAACTTGGCGGGCGCAGGTTTGCTCTAGATCCAGCGCCCCCGCCACACCGCATAGAGCCCCCAGGGCGCGCCGATCAGCAGCCCGAAGTAGATGCGGCTGAGGCCGAAAGGCGCCTCGATGTCCCAATAGGCCAGCGATTGCGCGACCAGCGGGGCGATGAAACCGATGCCGAAGATAAAGGGCATCCAGCGGAACAACTGCTTTACGGCGGCTTCCATCGTCACAGCTTCGTGATGTCCACACCGCGCTGATCGAGGATCGGCTTGAGCGCCATGTAAGCTGCGCGGGTGCGGTGGTTGGGGATGTTGGGATAGAGGTGATGCACGATGTGCGTTTCCATACACATCGAGAGCACATGGCCGAGGCGGCTTTTGAATACGTAGGTGTTCTCGTAGCGCCCGGTCCGCCCGGCGCGTGGATGGTGCGGCGCCCAGCTCAGGTAAAAGCGAATATAGCTGAGACCGATATGCCGCGGCAGCCACCAGACGAGGGCGGCCTCGATCGCATAGCCGCTCCAGGCCATGGTGAAGAGCACGGCCATGAACACCAGCTGGAGGACCATGGTCTCCTTGAGTGAGCGCGCGGCCTCGGGTGTGCCCATCTCGTTGAGGATGCGCTTGTAGGCATGGATCGAACCGTCGACGCCGGGCTGGCGGTTATACCAGGTCTTGTACCACGCCATCAGCGCATTGGGCGCCTCGTCGGTGTAATCCGGGTCCTTTTCGGGATCGTTGCAGTGGTAGTGGTGTTCCAGGTGCATCAACCGCGCCATCGAGAACGGGAACACGATCGGGATGGTAGAGACCTGCCCAACCCATTCGTTAACCCAGCGGCGCTTGCTGCCCTTCTGCGCGATGTTCGAATGCATCGCCTCATGGCTGGTGACGTAACCGCCGGTCGCCAGCACGCACGAGATCACGAACGCAATAGGCAACGGCACGATGTCGAGCATGGTCAGCGGAAACAGGCTGACCCAAAGCGCGAACCCGCCCCAGGCGGCCACCACGTAAGGCCACATCGCTCCGCCCATGTACTCGCGGGCGACGGCCAGTTCTTGCTTGCGCAGATCGCGGCGGGTGTGGCGGTCGAGCCCGTCGGGCCCGGTCAACGGAATGGCGGAACGGTCGGTCTCCGGCGCAAGCGTCTCTACGCCAACCCCGTCACGCGCAAGAAGGTACTCGTCCCCGATCGGCCCGTCCGCCACCTGTCGCAACCCCATTGCCAGCGGCAGGACGCCGCCTCCGAAATCTGAATTAACTTCGCATAAACCAAGCAAACCCGCAAGAATCAGGGAAATGGCGTCACAATTCCGGACAGTCGGATTCTTTTACTGTTCGGTGGCTCACCCGGCCCAATTGGTCCACGGGATGGTGCGGTTTAGGGCTTGCACCGCCTTACGGGCCGCTTTAGCCATCAGGTTCCGCGCGGACCCGGCGCAATGATCGGGCCGCGCTTCCTTTTTGGAAGAGGGGAGGGATGGTCTCGTCATGGACCTGACACTGATTGCCATTGGCTTAGGACTGCTTGCAGTCATCTACGGTTTCGTCACCAGTAGGCAGGTGCTGGGATCCAGCGCCGGTACCGAAAAGATGCAGGAGATAGCGGCAGCGATCCAGGAAGGCGCGCAGGCCTATCTCAAGCGCCAGTACACCACGATCGGCATCGTCGGCGTGGTCGTCGCCGTCATCGTGTTCGCGTTCCTCGGACCCATCAGCGCCGCCGGGTTCGTGCTCGGCGCGATCCTGTCGGGCGCCGCCGGGTTCATCGGGATGAACATCTCGGTGCGTTCGAACGTCCGCACGGCCGCTGCCGCGCAGAAGGGCCTGCAAGAGGGTCTCACCCTCGCCTTCCGCGCCGGTGCCATCACCGGCATGCTGGTGGCGGGGCTGGCCCTGCTCGCGATCGCGGTCTTCTACTGGTACCTGACCGGCCCGGGCGGTTATACCGTCGGCGGTGAGGACCGCACGGTGGTTGACGGGCTTGTTGCCCTCGCCTTTGGCGCCTCTCTGATCTCGATCTTCGCGCGTCTCGGCGGGGGTATCTTCACCAAGGCCGCTGACGTCGGCGCCGATCTCGTCGGCAAGGTCGAAGCCGGCATTCCCGAGGACGATCCCCGCAACCCGGCAGTCATCGCCGACAACGTGGGCGACAACGTCGGTGACTGCGCCGGTATGGCCGCCGACCTGTTCGAGACTTACGTCGTGACCGTCGGTGCGACGATGGTACTCACCGCGCTGCTGCTCACCGGAGCTGGTGACCTGCTGCGCAATCTCATGGCGCTGCCGCTGCTGATCGGCGGCGTGTGCATCGTCACCTCGATCATCGGCACCTATTTCGTCCGCCTCGGCAAGTCGAACAACGTCATGGGCGCCATGTACAAAGGCTTCCTGGTCTCGGCCGTACTGTCGATCCCGGCGATCTGGTTCGCCACCTCCTACGCCCTTGGTGGCATGGAAGCGGTCATTCCGGGCACCGAGTTCAACGGGCGGGCGCTGTTCTATTGCGCTCTCGTCGGCCTGGTCATCACCGGCCTGATCATCTGGATAACCGAGTACTACACGGGCACCAACTTCCGCCCGGTCCGCTCGATTGCCAAGGCTTCGGAAACGGGCCACGGCACCAACGTGATCCAGGGCCTTGCGGTGAGCCTCGAAGCGACGGCGCTGCCGACGCTCGTGATCGTCACCGGCATTATCGTCGCCTACCAGATCGCCGGCCTGATCGGCATCGCCTATGGCGCGACCGCGATGCTGGCACTGGCCGGCATGGTCGTGGCACTCGACGCCTACGGTCCGGTCACCGACAACGCCGGCGGCATCGCCGAAATGGCGGGTCTCGATGACTCGGTCCGCGAAAAAACCGACCTGCTCGATGCAGTCGGCAACACGACCAAGGCTGTTACCAAGGGCTACGCCATCGGTTCGGCCGGCCTCGCCGCGCTGGTGTTGTTCGCCGCCTATACCACCGACTTGCGCCACTTCTTCCCGGCCCTGTCGGATGGCGTTCTGACCAACGGCGAAGTGAGCTTCAGCCTCGAGAACCCCTACGTTATCGTAGGCCTCCTGCTGGGTGCGCTGCTGCCGTTCCTGTTCGGCTCGATGGGCATGACCGCCGTCGGCCGGGCCGCGGGCGACGTTGTCAAGGACGTGCGCGACCAGTTCGCCAACGATCCGGGGATCATGGCCGGCACCTCGAAGCCGAACTACGCCCGGACGGTGGATCTGGTCACCAAGGCGGCGATCAAGGAAATGATCATTCCTTCGCTGCTGCCCGTGCTTGCGCCGATCGTCGTCTATTTCGCAATCACGGCGATCGCGGGTGAAGCCAATGGCTTCGCGGCTCTCGGCGCCTTGCTTCTGGGCGTGATCGTTGGCGGCCTCTTCGTCGCGATCTCGATGACCGCCGGTGGCGGCGCTTGGGACAACGCCAAGAAGTACATCGAGGACGGCAACCACGGCGGCAAGGGCTCCGAAGCCCACAAGGCTGCCGTGACCGGCGACACGGTTGGCGATCCCTACAAGGACACCGCAGGTCCGGCGGTGAACCCGATGATCAAGATCACCAATATCGTGGCACTGCTGCTGCTGGCGGCGCTCGCCGCTGGCTGACCGAATCCACTGATTGGTAAACGAATTGCCCCACCAGGCCCGGCCTGGTGGGGCTTTCTTTACCCTCTCGCTTAGCCGTTCCTTCGGTCCACCGGACTAATCGGATCAAGACGGTGACCGGGCCGTCAGCGGTCAAGGTTAACCTCTCGCGTGGGCAGCAACGCAGTCCTCTATCTCCAACCAACCTTTGAGGTGCGGCCCCCGGCCCCGCGCCTGCGGATCGTCGAGCGTAGCTGGCGGATCTTCGAATGCCCCACCGAACTGGCCGGTTGGAACGCCCTGTCCTTGCGGGCGAGCGAACCCAATCCCTTTTTCGAGAGCTGGTGCCTTCTTCCGGCGCTTCAGGCCCTGGATCGCGACGACGCCGTGACCCTGCTTTGCCTGGAAGCCGACGGACAACTGGCGGGATTGCTACCTGTCTCTCGAGACGCCAGCTATTACGGCCACCCCGTTCCGCACTGGCGCAACTGGCTTCATCCCAACGCTTTCCTCGGAACGCCCTTGATAGCGCGAGGGCTCGAGAAGGCGTTCTGGCTCGAGACGCTCGCATGGATGGACGATAGCGCTGGCAGCGCCCTGTTCCTTCACCTTGAACGCCAGGCGGGCGATGGGCCCATCGCTGAAGCGCTGCTCCAGGTGCTGGATCACATGTCCCGCCACGCTGCGACAGTCGTGCAAGAAGAACGCGCGATGCTCCGATCGCACCTCGCACCCGAGGCCTATCTCGAACGGGCCCTGTCGGGAAAGAAGCGCAAGGAGCTGCGCCGCCAGCATCGCCGCCTGCAGGAAGAGGGATCGCTGTCGTCGGAATGCCTGCAAGATGCCACGGACCTCGATCAGTGGATCGACGAGTTCCTCCTGCTGGAACGCGCGGGTTGGAAAGGCGAAGCGGGATCGGCCCTAGCCTGTGATGGGGCGACCGAGACCTTCTTCCGCGATGCTCTCAGGGGTGCTGCGAGGAAGGGGCGGCTTGAACGCCGGGCCCTTCGCCTAGACGGCGAACCGCTCGCCATGCTCGTGAGCTTTATTTGTCCACCCGCTGCGTTCGCGTTCAAGACCGCGTTTGACGAGCGTTATGCGCGGTTCTCTCCAGGCGCCCTGCTCCAGCTCGAGAATTTCGAGGTTCTCAATCGGCCCGAGATCGAATGGTCCGACAGCTGCGCTGCGATGAATCATCCGATGATCGACCAGTTTTGGCGGGAGCGGCGCTCAATCGTGAGCCGGAATGTGGCTATCGGCGGTGCCGCCCGCCAGTTGTTGTTCCGCTTAATCGCTGCCGTGGAAACCGCGTCCGGTGGCAAGGGGCCCAAATGAACGAGTTGCATGATCTGTATCGGGCGGAAGCCAGGCGCACGGCGGCGGTGTTCCCGCCTCTTTCGCGTGCCAACTTTTCGGCGTCCTATCCTGAGGGGCCGCACAAGCTGCGGCACAGCCTTGAAGATCATCCGCTGCTTGAGCTGGAGGCGTTGGCGCAGCTTGGCGAAGTTCTTCCAGCGAGTTCGGTCGAATATAATCGCGGCGATCTCTCGATCGGCGTCGAAGGCAAGCCGAAAGGCAATGGCCTGACCATCGGCGAGACCATTCGGGGAATCGAGCAGAGCAACAGCTGGGCGGTGCTCAAAAATATCGAACAGCATCCGACCTACGCCGCGCTGCTGGCGGAGTTGCTCGGCGAGCTAGAGGTGGAGATCCTTCGCAAGACCGGTCGGATGCTGAAAACGCAGGGTTACGTCTTCGTGTCGAGCCCGAATGCGATCACTCCGTACCACTTCGATCCGGAACACAACATCCTGCTGCAACTCGTCGGCGAAAAGGCGATGACCGTCTTTCGCGCCGGAGACGAGCTGTTCGCTCCCGATGCGGTGCACGAGCAGTACCACACCGGCGGCGCGCGCGAGCTCTCCTGGAGCGAAGAATTCGCCTGCCACGGGCTCACATTTCGCCTTGCGCCGGGAGAGGCGCTCTACGTGCCGGTTATGGCGCCGCACTATGTACGCAACGGGCCCGCGCCTTCGATCTCGCTGTCGATTACCTGGCGCAGCGAATGGAGTTTCGCCGAGGCAGACGCTCGCGCGTTCAACGGGCTGCTGCGCAGGTGTGGGTTGAATCCCCATCCGCCGGTACGGTGGCCTGGGCGCAACACGGGCAAGGCAATCGCGTGGCGCATCCTGCGCCGGATCCCCGGCATCCGTTGACTGACGCCACGGCGCCGCGCAAGCGTGGCGGCATGGCGACTGAAAAGAAATCCGTGCCAACGCCTGAGCAGTTGGTTGCCGATCTCGTACTTCTACTCAATCTGGAGCCTCGGGGAGCCGACACCTTCGTGGGTCGCAGGCAGGTCGGCGGGACCGGTCGAGTCTTTGGCGGGCAGGCGATTGCCCAGGCGCTCGGAGCCGCGCGGCGAACCGTTCCCGAAGATCGGCACACCCATTCGCTCCACGCCTACTTCCTGCGTGGCGGGAGTGACGCCTTGCCCATCGAATTCCGCGTCAAGCGCGACCTCGACGGACGAAGCTTCTCCAATCGCCGCGTCGTCGCAAGCCAGGAGGGCGCGCCCATCCTCAACCTGGTTGCCTCGTTCCAGAAGCCGCAGGAAGGGCTGACGCATCAGTTCGCGGTGATGCCGCAAGTGCCTCCGCCCGAAGAGCTCGAGCCCGACGCGGCGATCCGCCAACGGGCCGGGGCCGAAATGCCCGAAGGCCCGCTGCGCGATCTCATGCTTCGTGCCCGGCCGATCGACTTCCGCTCCGTCGAACCGCGCAACTGGCAATCGCCCGGCAAGCGCGAACCCCGCGCGCACGCCTGGTTCCGGACAGTCGCCCCCCTGCCCGACGATCAGCCGATCCATCGCGCAGTGCTGGCCTACGCCAGCGATTTTCAGCTGCTTTCCACGGCAATTCAGCCGCACGGACTGAGCTTCCACAAGGGCGAGATCAAGGCCGCCAGCCTCGACCATGCGATCTGGTTCCACGACGCGTTTCGAGCCGATGAGTGGCTGCTCTACGTTACCGAAAGCCCTTGGTCGGGGCTCGCCCGGGGATTTGGCCGAGGACAGATCTTCACGCGCGACGGCCGCCTTGTCGCCAGTGTCGCACAGGAAGGGATGATCCGCGCCGTCGAAGGCTAGGGTCAATGTGCGAGCAGCAACGGCAGGGTGGGTTCGGTTAACAATCGCCGGGTGACCCCGCCGAACAGTAACTGCCGTAACCGAGAGTGACCGTAAGCGCCCATAACCAGGTAAGTGGCACCGCGCGCCTTGGCCGCTTCCTCCAACGTGGCGGCAACACCTTCCGAGCTCTGCGCGAGTTCGACGATCTCGGCCTCGATGCCGTGCCGCGCGAGATATTCCACACCCCGCAGCGGCGGAATGTCGTGCTCGCTCTCCGCCTTGTCCTCGGCAACGATCGCGAGCGAAACGCTACTCGCCCGCGCGAGCAACGGCACGGCCGCCTTCAACGCGCGCGATGACTCGGCGGAGTTGTTCCAGGCGACCAGCGCGGCACCGCCGAGCGAAAGGCCCGATTGGGCGCTGGGCACCACCAGCAAGGGGGCACGACCATGGATCGCGAGGCCACCGACCAACGGCGAAGGTCCAGCTCCCAGCTCAGGCGGCGAAGCACTGACCACCACCAAATCGCTGAGGGCAGCGTAGTCGAGCAAGTAGGACTCCTCCACCCCGAACTCGTCCGCCCAGGTCCAGCGGACGTCTTCCTTGGCCAGGCGGCCCTCGACCTCCGCGCGAAATTCCAGAGCGGCGTCGCGTATCACCGGGATCATCTCGGAAATCACGGTGCCGTAAAGATCGCCCGGAACGGCCACGTCGAACGACACGACCTGCAGACAGGTCAAATGAGCGTCGAGTTGCCTCGCCAGGTCCAGGGCGACCTGGAGGCGGCCTTCAAACCGATCATCGCGGCGAGCATGAAGCAGGATCGAGCGCATAGAGTCTCCTTCGCTGTCCGATACAATGGCGAGCCTGCGCCGCCCGTGCCTTGACGAGGGTCAAGACCCCAAACCAAAACAGCGAAAGGCGTAGGGGCGTTCCCGCGCTGCCCTAATCGTCCGTCGCGACTTCGCGCAGTCGAAGTTCCGTGAAAGTCCGCCATACCGAAACGAACAGGGCGGCGATGATCGGGCCGATGATAAAACCCGAAATGCCAAACAGCTTCAGGCCCGCCAATGTGGAGATCAGCACCACGAAGTCGGGCAGCTTGGTGTCTTTACCAATCAGGATCGGGCGAAGCAGGTTGTCGACCATCCCGATGATAAAAAACCCGCAAAAGGCGAGAACCACGCCCTGCCAAATCGATCCCGTCGCAAGCAGATAGACTGCGACCGGAACCCAAACGATTCCGGTTCCAACCGCCGGGACGAGTGAGAAGACACCCATCAGCAGGCCCCAAAGCAGCGCCCCTTCGATGCCCAGGGCCCAGAAGATCACGCCGCCCAGAACGCCCTGAATTACGGCTACAACGATCGAGCCTTTCATCGTGGCCCGGACTACCGTGACAAAGTCCTGCAGCAGCCGGTCGCGCAAGTCGGGATCGAGTGGAATAGCCGACTTGATCCTGCTGCCATAGGCGTCGCCATCGCGCAGCAGGAAGAACGTCAGGTATAGCATGATACCTAGCGCTGCGAGGAAGTTGAGCGCGCCCTGCCCGAACAATAGCGCCTGGCCGGCGATGCTCTGGGCCCCGGTGGAAAGCGTTGCCGCCAAGGTGTCGCGCAGCCGATTGGCGTCGGTCCAGTTCGGACCCAGCATGTCGGAAGCCCAGCGGGGAAGCGCCGACCGAATCTGGCTGAGAACGACCGCGAGATCGAAATGGCCTTCCTCAAGGCCAACGTAAATCTCGGTCGCCTGCTGCACCAGCGAAACCGCTAGCAGAAAGGCGGGGATCACCACCAACCCGATCACTGTCAGCAGCGTAAGCGTCGCCGCCAGGCTTCTGCGACCCGAAAAGGCGGTAACCAACTTGTTGTACAGCGGCGTGAACAGGATGGCCGCCACGACGCCCCAAAGGATCGCCCCAAAGTAAGGCAGCGTCAGCCAGCCGAACAGCACGGTGACCGCTACGACGAGGAGCAGGAACGTCCCATTCTCCAGACGGTCACCGCGCAAGTTCATCATTTTGCCCCCTTAAATCTCGGAGTTTTCTCAGGCCGCTGGCTGCGTGCAGACGTAACTGCTGGCCTTCTTGGTGTCGCCACCCATGTAGCGCGGATAGGCCGGATGCTGACAAAGGGGCCGTTCTTGCTCGGGCGCAGAGCTGCGGCGGGCCACCGGGTTCGCGGGAGCCTTGCCCTCCTCTACCCAGGCGACCACTTCGCTCAGCAGGTCGAACCGGTCGAACGCATTGCCGCCGCCGCAATGAGCCATACCCGGGACCATGTAGAAGCGGCTGGCCTTGTCCCACGCCTCTCCCCCGCTCACTTCGCGGGCGCGCTGCCAATAGTCCCAGGTGTCGTTGGCCGAGAACCAGGGGTCGCTGACACCGTGGTAGAACAGGATCTTGCCGCCCTTGCCGAGGAAAGTGTTGAGATTGGTCCACACGTTGGTGTCCGTAAGCCGCTGCATCGCGTCGGCGCGAATGGTCCAGGCGGCCGCATCCACGTCCATGGTGAGGTCCCGATTGGCCGGCCCCAGGATATCCGCTTTGCCGCTGACGATATATCCCGAGATCGGGCCAGAGAGGTCGACTACGCCGGTATCGAACGGCACCGGCACGTAGAGCGGACGGCCCGAGGCATCTTTCGGCCCGGCAAAGGCTCGCTCAAGCGCGCCAACTTGCACGCCACTGAGGCAGCCGTCCTGCTTGGCGCCCGAACATTGCAGCTTCGCCGGTTGGAAGTGGCACTGGGCCACATTCATGATCATGCCATCTTCGAGACCGTCGAGCGCGTCGCACTGGGCGAGCATACCCTTCAGGATCGTCTGGCGATCGGCGGGGCTGAAGGCCTGCTCAGGCAATGGCTTGCCCTCGGCGTCGCGCGGGGCGGCCTGATTGAACTGCACCTTGGCGTAGGCTGCGCCGAGGTTCGAAAAGCCGGTCCGCATCGCCGGGGCGCCAACGACGATGCCGTCGAACAGTTCGGGATAGCGCTGCGAAGCGAGCATGCTCTCGCGTCCACCGGTCGAGCATCCCGCCATGTAGCTATGCGCGATCTCGCGGCCGTAGTGCTTCTGCACGATATCCTTGGCCACCAAGGTCACCGTTCGCACCGAGGCCTCCGCGAAATCGAGCGCGGCGCGCTGGTCGACCGAGAAGCTGGCATCGAACACCGCGCCCTTGTGGCCGCTGTCGTGGCTGACAACGGCAAAGCCGCGCGAAAGCGCGGGGACGCCGCCTGTCGCCACATCCCCGATTGCCCGTCCGACACTTCCGTTGAGGCCACCGCCGCCCTGAAGCAGGAAGCGCCCGTTCCACGGCTCAGGGAGCGCCAATTCGAAACCGATGCCGAATTCCTTGCCCTGCGCGCCGGTGCGACGATTGATCACGCCCTCAACTCGGCAATGGGCAGGTAGGCCGGCGTCCGTAAACGAGTTCGGACCGAATTGGACCCGCGTGCCCGAGGGAACCGCCGGGACTATGGTAGCGGAGGTAATCTCCACTCCCTTCCCGAAGTTGGCACCGACCAGAGCAGAACAGGCGCCTCCTTTGTCATCCCCCGCCGAGAGTGCCGGGCTAGCGGCGACCGCAAACAGCGGAAGCGAAAGAGTCAGCGCCAAGCGCGCGCCTCTCATGGTCGGTTTGATCATAGTGCTCGGGCCCCTCCCTGTCGGTGCTTTTTCAGTCTGTTATCCGCTTGGATGATAGAAGTCATATACCGCTTGCGCCACCGTTGCGCTCACGCCCGGGGCGCGCTGCAAATCCTCGAGCGCGGCCGCACGAACTTTGCCCGCGGTACCGAAGTGCAGAAGCAACGCCCGTTTTCTCGAAGGGCCGATCCCCGGAATCTCGTCTAGCGGTGAAGCCGTGATGGCTCGACTGCGCTTCTGACGATGAGCGCCGATAGCAAAGCGATGCGCCTCGTCGCGCAAGCGCTGCAAATAGAACAGAACTGGCGAATTGACTGGCAAGGTCTTCTCGCGCCCGTCGGGAAAATGGAAGACTTCGCGACCGGCATTGCGATCGGGACCCTTGGACACGCCGATCAGCGGCACGTCCTCGATGCCGAGCTCTTCCAGCGTGTCGCGGACGCTCGACATCTGGCCTTTGCCCCCGTCGATCAGGACGAGCCCGGGCCAGGAGCCTCCATCCCGATCGGGATCTTCATCGAGCGCGCGACTGAACCGGCGCCCCATCACCTCGCGCATCATGCCGAAGTCGTCGTTGGTCTGAGCGCTCTTGATGTTGAACTTGCGGTACTGGTTCTTGAGGAAGCCTTCCGGCCCCGCAACCACCATCGCCCCGACCGCCTTGGAACCTTGGAGGTGGCTGTTGTCGTAGATCTCGATGCGCCTGGGTTCTTCAGGCAGCTCGAGGAACTCAGTCATTTCCCGCAGGACCTTTGCCTGGCTGCCGCTCTCCGCCAGGCGCCGATCGAGCGCCTCTGCAGCGTTGCGCTTCGCCTGTTCCATCAAGCGCCGGCGATCTCCGCGCTGCGGCACGCTGATCTCGACCCGGCGGCCAACCGCTTCGCATAAGGCAAGTTCGAGAAGCTCGCGCTCGGGCAGTTCGCGGTCGACCAGGATCGTGCGGGGTGGAGGCACTTCCTCGTAGAACTGGGCCAGGATACGGGCGAACACCTCTTCGTCCTCCACCCCCTGCGTATGGCTCGGAAAGAACGCGCGGTGGCCCCAGTTCTGGCCGCCACGGATGAAGAAGGCCTGGATGGCGACTTGCCCGCCCTTAGAGGCGAGCGCGAAGACGTCGGCGTTGCCGACGCCCTCGGCGTTGATGGCCTGGGTGCCCTGGATGAACGTCGCTGCCCTCAAGCGGTCGCGCAGCATGGCAGCCGTCTCGAAGTCGAGTGCCTCGGCCGCGGCCGCCATCTGGGACTCGATCTTCTTCTGCACCGCTCCGGAGCGTCCGCCGAGGAAGTCCTTCGTTTCACGCACCAGTTCGGCGTAGCCCGCCTTGTCGATCCGACCTACGCAAGGGGCCGAGCAGCGCTTGATCTGATAGAGCAGGCACGGCCGGTCGCGCCGGGCAAAGAAGCTGTCGGTGCAGCTGCGGAGAAGAAACAGCTTCTGCAGCGCGTTGACGGTGGTGTTGACCGAACCGGCGCTGGCGAAGGGGCCGTAATAGTCGCCCTTCATCTTCCGCGCGCCGCGATGCTTCATGATGCGGGGAAAGTCATGCTCGGAGCGCAGCAGGATGAAGGGGAAGCTCTTATCGTCGCGCAGCAGGACGTTGTAGGCGGGTCGAAAGCGCTTGATGAGCTGCGCCTCGAGCAACAGCGCCTCGGCTTCCGAATTGGTGGTGACGATCTCCATCCCGCGCGTCTGCGCCACCATGCGCTGCAATCGCAGAGGCAGGGCCGCGACCTGGGTGTAGTTGGCCACGCGATTCTTCAGCGCCCGCGCCTTGCCGACGTAGAGCACGTCGCCGCGAGCATCGAGCATGCGGTAGACGCCGGGCTTGGGCTTCAGCGTCCGCACGACCTCTCGGATAGCCGCCACGCCCGCTTCGATGTCGGGCTGGGCTGCGCCGCGGACGGTGTAAGTCGCGCGCTCCTCATGGAAACGCTCGGCGCCTTTGGGATGGGGTGGAGTTCCGGCGGGAGTGCGAGCCATGGAGGATCAGATAATGCGCCGTTGCGCATCCGTCATCCATCAGTTCCGGCTGGCGAGGATTGCAGGCTGATCGTCCCGCTCTCCTCGCCAACCGGGGAGATCAGAACAGCTTGCGCAGTTCGATCTCAAACGAACGGCCGATCGGGTCGACGAGATAGGGTTGGTAACGCAGAGGCACGACGCCGCTGCCGTCCGTCACGCGCTGGCGAGTGTCGAACACGTTGTTCACCCCGAAGCTGACCCGGGTATTCTTGAGCAGCGGCACCTGTTCGATCAGCGAAGCCCGCTGGTTGAGGTCGGCGAACATCCGCCAGTTTACGGTAATGTAGTCGCCGAAGAACAAGTCGGTGCTACCCGGTTGCCCGGTACCGTCGATGTGCGAGCTACCGGTGTAGCGGGCGTTCACGTTGGTGCCGAAGCCGGCATAGAACAGGCCGCCGTTGAACTGCGCCGAGTGCCGCGGATTGCCGCCGCCTGAAAGCGCGTCACCGTCGAGCAGGTCGAGCAGCGGACCACCGGGTGCGACCAGGACTTCGTTCTCGAGTTCGTGCGTGTAACTGAAGTTGACGAACCAGCGGCCACGGCCGTCGGCGCTGCCACCCGGCCCACCGAAGCCGCCACCCCCCGGCCCGCCTGGGCCGCGCGGACCACCACCGCCTGGGCCACTCTGACCGGCCTGGCCTGCGCCTGGACCACCCGCGGGGGGTCCACCAAATACGAAGCCGCCCTGCCCGGGCCCACCGGGCCCACCGGGACCACCAGGTCCGCCCTGGCCGAAATTGGCGCTGCAGAACCGCGTGCGCATCTGCGCCACTCGTTCGGGATCGACCTTGCCGTCAGGTCCCTTGAGCCGCTCGAGCATTTGCGGCGGCAAGGCGGCGAGTTGCTCGTCGGTGATCGGCGGGGGCGTTTCGCCCTGCTTGCCGCACATACGTTCGCGCATCTCGGCGAAGCGAGCGGGGTCGACCGGCTGGAAGTTGGCATTGCAGATACCGCCGCGAGCTTCGGCCCAGCGCTCTGCACTGATCGTGCCGTCCGCGTTCTTGAGCCGGTTGAGCAACGGCTCTGGCAATCCGGCCAGATCCTCGGCGGTGGGCACCGTGCTGGCCATTTCCGGCGTGCAGAAGCGCGCGCGGATCTGCTGGAACACCTGGGGGTTGAACTGGCCCGGGCCGCCCTGACCCGGTCCCTGGCCCGGAGCTGCCGTAGCCGCCTGGGGCCCCGGTCCACCAGCGGGCCCCTGGCCGCCATTCGCCGGCGCGCCACCGCCCGGCCTTGCCTGGCGCATCATCGCGAACGGATTGTTCGCCTGCGCCCGCGCTGCCGCTTCCGGCCGGGCCTTTCCGAACGGACCCGTCATGTTGAGGCCGATCTGGATGCGCTGTGACTTTTGCTGGGTGAAGGTCACCGGGCGCTGGTCAATCGACAGGAGCGTCCCGTCGGCATCGCGAACCACGCGATCAGGAAAGGCGGCCTCGATCGGCGGTGTGAGCAGTGGGAAGGATGAGGAAACGTCCTCCGAACTGTTCCGGAAGTACTCGACCGTCAGGCGCGACTGCTGGATCGCCGAGGTGAATTCCGGCAGTTGCCAGTTCATGCTCACCCGCAGATCGCGCTGGGTCTGCGCAGGCAGGTCTGGATTGCCCCCGGTGGTTACCGTCGCAAGAACCGTCTCGCCATTGGCGATGTCATAGACAGGCACGTTGACGGTAGTCGTCTCGGGCGCGCCGAGCTGCGCCAGGGAAGGCGCTGCATCGCGCCCAACATACGTCACGCCAAAGTTCAACCGGTCCGTCAGGCCCCAGTTGAGGCCAGCGCTCCAATCGGTCAGCGTGCCGAAGTCGGAGAGTTCGTCCACCCCGCCCGACAGGTTGACGCTGATATCGCCGAGCGCGGCGCCGAAATCGTCGCGAGTGCTGGTAATCGGAATGGCCACGTTGACGCCGCCGTTGAGATCACCGCGGCTGAGGTGGACCTCCGGATCGTCGTTGTTTTGGCTCTGGATTCGGGTCCAGTCGTAACCAGCATCGAAAGTGACCGACACATCGCCGCCCGGCAGCGAGATCGGCCGTCCCATGGCCGTGACTTTGCTACTGGCACTGTCGGTTCGCGTGTCGGCCCGGTCAAAACCCGCGTCAGGCAGATTGATGTCCGTGCCGAGCGGCAACGCGCCAGAATTTACGGCATCGACCAAGGCGGCGGTGTCGGCCCGCCTTTGCGTCAGGCTGCGCGAATTAACGCGGCTTCCATCCGCCGTTCCGGTGATCTGCCAGTCACCCAGCGTGCTGTTGAGCGTCCCGCCCAGTGAGTAGGTGTCACTGCGGGAATCGACCGTCAGCGGGTCGTCCTCGTTAAACGTGCGCAGCACTTTGTTCGTGTTGGGATCCGGGTTGTTCGGATCGGTAAACTGGACCGAATCGAGGCCCTGGTATCGCAGGCTATCGTCGCGCTCGAACGTGGCGTTAAGGCTCAACGAGGTCGGCCCGCCACCGAGGCGCGAGGTGAAGTTGCCGGTCGCTTCGATGTTGGTCGAAGGAGCGACGAGGCTGCGATATTCCGCCGGGTCAGGATCGGTCGGCAGCGTCGGCTGGCTGCCTTCGGTCTGCTCGACGTTGCGCTCGGCCTCGGTCAGGAGGCTGGAATGCTCCCAGTCGAGGTTGAAGTTGAGCCGGGACTGGCCGAGCAACCGGAGATAGGTCCCCTCGATCTCCTTGGTCGAATTGCCACCATCCCAGGGCTGTCCGTACTGCAGCTCGATCTCGCGGCTCGAATAGTTCCTCTTGAGGATGAAGTTCACCACGCGCTGGTCAGGCGAATAACCGTAGCGCTGGGCGACCTCCTCGGGGAAGACCTCGACCTTTTCGATCGCTTCGGGCGGGTAGGAGCGCAGTTCGCGGAAGCTCGAAATGCGCACGCCGTTGACGAGCATCACCGGGAAACCGCCGCCGCGGCCGCTGCCGCTGGTGACCTGCGAACTCAGCGCCTGGATAAGTTCCTGGATCGAACTGGCGCCGTAGGCCGCGATATCCTCGGTATTGAGTTCGAGGATCGGCGGCTGGGGCGCATCGACCTGGCCCGCCAGGCGGGTGGCAATGACCAGAATCTCATCATCGGATGCAACCGGCTCAGTCGCGGGCGCTGCGGGCTGCTGGGCCGCCGCCCCGGCCGTGGGCGCGGCATTATCGTCCTGCGCCGTGGCGAGATGCGGAACCGTCAGGCTGATCGCGGTGGCAAGGGCAAGCAAACTGGTCGAAGACGAGATACGCAAAGGGGGGCTTCCTCAAGTTGTTCTAATTTCAGCGCCGACTGCGGCTCCTTGCTGCGACCCGGAAAGGACGCAAGCCGCGAAGGGTAATAAAATGTCGCAGATGTATCTGGCCTGTCAGGAACCGCGCCAATGAAGGCGGAGCTTCCCTTTTCGCGCCTTGCCCGCTATGGCGCGCGCCCAAGGCGAAAGCCTGTCACATTCACTTGAAATGGAAACAGATACTGCATGGCAAAAGAAGAACTCCTCGAAATGCGCGGCAAGGTGGTGGAACTGCTGCCGAACGCGATGTTCCGGGTAGAGCTCGAAAACGGCCATGAAGTGCTCGGCCATACGGCCGGAAGGATGCGCAAGAACCGCATTCGCGTGCTGGTAGGTGACGAGGTGCTGTGCGAACTCACGCCTTACGACCTGACCAAGGCCCGCATCACCTACCGCTTCATGCCCGGCCGGGGCGGCCCGGGCCCGCAATAAAGCGCAGCGGGCGTGTCCACGCCCCCGACACTCGTCCTTGCATCGGCAAGTCCGCGACGGCGTGAGTTGCTGGCGCGGCTTGGCGTCGAGCCGGCGCAAGTCGTGCCTGCCGATATCGACGAGACTCCGGAGCCGCGCGAAATTCCGCGCAACTATGCGGTCAGGGTGGCGCGCGAGAAGGCTCTCGCCGCGGCCAGTCAGCAACACCATGTGCTGGCCGGCGACACGGTCGTTGCCCTCGGGCGCCGAATTCTTCCGAAGGCCGATGACGAGGCTACCGCTCGTCGCTGTCTTGAGCTTCTTAGCGGCCGACGCCACCGCGTCCTTTCCGCCATCGCCTTGCGGTCACCCGACGGTACCCTGCGCGAGCGATTGAGTGAGACCATCGTCCGCTTCAAGAACCTGTCCAGGACGGAAATCGACGCCTACCTCGATGGGGGCGAGTGGCACGGCAAGGCGGGCGGTTATGCGATCCAGGGCAGCGCAGAAGGGCTGATCGCGTGGATCGGCGGCAGCCACTCAGGCGTCGTCGGCCTGCCCCTGTTCGAGACGCGGGCACTGCTCAAGGCGGCCGGGTTCGCTCTTGGCTGAGTGGTTGATCGAAGAAGGGATCGGCGAACATCGCGCGATCCAGCTCGATGGAGACCACATCGTCGCGGCCCGGATCGATTGGCCCGGCGGACTTGCAGCGGGGCTCGTAGAAGACGCGATCCTCGTATCGCGAGCCGCCGGAAGCCGGCGCGGCACAGTGCGATTTGCTAACGGCGAGGAAGCGCTGGTCGACAAACTTCCCGCTTCTGCCAGCGAAGGCTCATCAATACGCGTCGAAGTGACGCGAACGGCAATCGGGGAACGAGGGCGACGAAAATTGGCACGGGCGCGGCCGACCGATTCCCCGGGGCAAGCGGCGCCGTCGCTGGCAGAAAGACTTCGCAACGATGGCGACGTCGTCCGGGTCGTGCCAGCGTTCCCGGAGAGCGACTTGTCGGACTTGCTGGCAGAGGCCTTCGAGGCTGAGGTCGCATTCCCCGGAGGAAGCCTTCAATTCAGTCCGACGCCGGCAATGCTGCTAATCGATATCGATGGCACTCTTGACCCGAGAGCCCTGGCGCTGGCCGCGGTCAAACCCTTGGCCGAGGCGCTGCGCCGATTCGATGCGGGCGGCTCTATCGGAATCGACTTTCCCACCTTGCCGGGCAAAGCCGACCGCCGCGCAGTCGACGAGGCTCTCGATCAGGCGCTTGGGGGATGGCCCCATGAACGAACGGCCATGAACGGCTTTGGCTTCGTGCAACTGATTGCCCGGCAGGAACGACCATCTCTGCTTCATCGAGCGACGTTTCAGCGTGCCGGCCTGGCCGCTCGTTCGCTCCTTCGCCAGGCGCAGGGACTGCAGGGCGCGGGAAGCCTGCTTCTGTCCGGCCATCCGGCGTTGGGAGCGCAGCTCAGGCCGGAATGGTTGACCGAACTCGCGCGCCGCACGGGGCGCGAGGTGAGCTGGGAAGCCGATCCGGCCCTTGCCATTGCGGCGCCGCAAGCCCAACTCGTGCCACGATGACCAAGCGTCCCTGTCCGATCTGCCGCAAACCGCGTTCCGAGGAATTCGCGCCTTTCTGCTCGAGCCGTTGCCGCGACCGTGACCTCGCCCAGTGGTTCAACGACGGCTATACCGTACCTGGACCGCCCGCAGATCCGGAAGACATTGCCAAGGGAGAATGAACCCTCTTGCAAAGGTCGCGCCCCTTCGTCATAGGCGCGCACTCCAACCGCCGGACCGCCGCAAGATGGCTGCGTCCGAGTGTATGCCCAAGTAGCTCAGTTGGTAGAGCATGCGACTGAAAATCGCAGTGTCGGTGGTTCGATTCCGCCCTTGGGCACCACACCCTACAATGCGAAGCCGCGCGACTGAGTGGGTCGGTGCGAACGTTGGGCGCCCTTCGCGCTCAGGGTAAATCCGTCTCAAGACAAGGAATTGCCCCGGTATGGGAGCCGCAAGGGCCCCCCTAAGCCGGTCACGATCCGTTCGTGAACGATAGGGTGCCTCGCATGCGCCAAGTGCTACGTCTGGCTGCACTCTCGGCCCTCGCTGCCGTCGTTGGCATTGGCGCCTGGTCGACGGAACAAGTCTCTGCGCAGAGCCAACAGGACGCCAGCGCAGTGATCGCCCAGCTTCCTCCCGGCTACCTGCCCCGCGAGGCGCTGCCGGACAGCCTCGCGCTGCTCCCCCCTCCCCCCGAAGCCGGCTCGGCGGCGATGGAGAGGGATGAGCAGGCGCGTGAAGCGACGGTGCCTGTCCGCAATACCCCGCGCTGGGCCCTTGCCGCGTCTGACGCGGACCTCAACTTTCCGCACGCAGGGAACCTTTTCTCCTGTGCTGCCGGAATCCCGATCGGTCCTGACACCACTCCCAAACTCTACGCCCTGCTGGGCCGAATGCTGATCGATGTCGGACTGTCGACCTACAAGGCCAAGACGCACTACAACCGGCCCCGCCCCTTCGTAACCCATGGCGAAGGAACCTGCTATCCGCCCGACGAGGACCTGTTGCGGCACGACGGATCCTACCCTTCCGGCCATAGCGCCGCCGGATGGGGCTGGGCCCTGGTCCTTGCCGAACTCATGCCCGACAGGGCAGACGCCATCCTCCAGCGAGGACGCGATTTCGGGCAGAGCCGCGTGATTTGCGACGCCCATTGGCAGAGCGACGTCGAGGCGGGGCGAGTGATTGCTTCAGGCACAGTGGCCCGTCTCCACGCGGATCCGGCCTTCCAGGCAGACCTGGCGGCGGTCCGTCAGGAGCTCGCCGACCTGTCCGCGGCCACGCCCCCGAGCGCCCAGTGCGAGGCTGAGAGCGCCATCCTTTCAATCCAGCCCTGAGCCGCCGGGAGCGGCCCTTCTGACGCAACGGAAGCCTATGTGGCTGGTCGAAGTATCGATCGGGTGCGGATGCCGAGCAGGAGGCCGATAGCGACAACAATAATTGGGGGCGCACAAGTGCGACCCCCCTTTCACCACCTTC
This sequence comes from Croceibacterium selenioxidans, assembly GCF_018599195.1. Classification (GTDB taxonomy): domain Bacteria; phylum Pseudomonadota; class Alphaproteobacteria; order Sphingomonadales; family Sphingomonadaceae; genus Croceibacterium_A; species Croceibacterium_A selenioxidans. Next base: position 1,733,956 of record NZ_JAHFVK010000001.1, read on the forward strand.
CGTGCGATCCGGGCCGTATCGCCAGGATCGTGACTGGCCTCCTCCTCTCCCCCACGAGGATTGCTGGGGATGCAGCAGGGTTTGCTGGTCGGCGATGAATGACGGGCGATGTACCAGTCATCGGTCCATTCCCAGGTATTGCCGATCATGTCGAACAGGCCGAAGCCGTTCGGCGGGAAGCTGCCGACGGGAGAAGTCCGGGCAAACCCGTCGCGCTCGGCGTTTTCCCACGGGAACGAACCCTGCCACACGTTGGCACGATGCTCGCCGCCCGGCTCGAGCTCGTCGCCCCAGGCGAATTCCGCGTCTTCGGTACCGCCCCAGGCCGCATATTCCCATTCTGCCTCGCTAGGCAGGTCCTTCCCCGCCCATTTCGCGTAGGCAAGCGCGTCAGAGTGGCTGACGTGAACCACCGGGTGGTCCATGATACCCTCGATGGTGCTGCCCGGCCCCTGGGGATGGCGCCAGTCCGCATCGAACATGAACGACCACCAATTGTACCAGTTCGAAAGGTCCACCGGGCCGGGAGGTTGCACGAAAACCAGCGAGCCGGCCTTGCACATCTCCGGCAAGGCGCCGGGATAATCCTTGGGATCGGGTGCGATTTCGGCGGTCGTCACGTGGCCGGTCTGTTCAACGAAAGCGGCAAACTGACGATTGCTGACCGGCATTCTGTCAATCCAGAACCCATCCACTTTCGCCAGGTGGACTGGCGCTTCCTCCGGATAATGATTGTCCGACCCCATCTTGAATACCCCGCCTTCGAGCCAGACCATGTCCTCGGTCGCGGCTTCGCCCGGTGAAGTTTTCCTGGGTTGGTGAGCATTCATGCGGGGAGATTCTCCTATTTGAAGAGGAACGTGGTGATGAGCCGGAGACCCCACTCTGGTCCGCCCTCGGGCTTCTCGACGTAATATCGCAGACCCGCGCCGACGCTGATCGGCTGCTTGCCGATATGCGTAAGTTGCGCGGCGGACAGGATCACAGGCACCGTCCACTGATCCGCCTTCCAGTCGTAGGTCGTCTCGGCCGAAAGACTGATCGTCATCGCCGTCGCGGTCGTGTGGCTGAAGAAAGGCTGGATGAAGGTGGAACTGACGTCCGCCCGGCTGTCGTCCCCCGCGATCGACCAGATGTGATTTGCCAGCACGCCGATAGTGTTATGCCCCGCCTGTTTCAGCACGATTGCAGTGGGGCCAGCCCCCCACTTCTCACTCCCCAAGGCGCTGTCGGTGCCAGTGGGATAGAGGATCGCGGGCCCTACTCCCCAGATGACCCCCCCGGAGTTCGGGGAGAAGAAGAAGCTCTGGAGCGTGTCTCCCAGGCCGAACTGGCTTGAGGCGGGTTCCACCACATCCTGCTGGTGGATGATCGGCACGATCGTGCGGATAATCAGATTCCAGTCCTCGCCTAATCCCACGGGGATCACGGGCTGGATGTTCATCGTGCTCCTGACGCCGTCACTTTCGCCCAGGCCACCGTCGACGTTGAACTGGAACGGCAGGCTGATCATGCTGGAGATCGGATTGGCGAGGTCCTTGGCCAACTGCTGGGCATCGTTGGCAGGCGGCGGTTCGTCCTGCGCTCTGGCCGGTGCCGAGGCCAGTGCCGCGGCCGCGGCTGCGGCAAGCCCCACAGTCGATCCGTAGCCCGGGCTCATGCTTCCCTTGTCTCCGGCTTCGGGTCCTGGCTGAACTCTTCGATGTCCTTGCTCAGGAACCAGGCGAGTGCCGTCCGGATCGCGCCAATCGCCGCGAGTTGCCCGATATCGTCCCAGGTCGGGTCGATGATTGTTCCGATCAGATCGGAAGCCAGGGCAAACTCCAGCGCGAGCACGATCCAGCCGGCGTAATGCAACCAAATCTGCCGGACGTCGGCGGCAAGGGCCTCTCGCCGGACGACATGGATTATGATGGACTTCAACGCCCGAAGGGTGCCGACGACAATGACCGCGAGCATGATCATCTCGAGGATCGACGCGACGATTTCAGCAGTGGGTTCGAGCCAAGGCACGCAGCTACTCCATTACTTCTGGAGCTCGCCGTTCGCCCGCGCAGCCGCGGCGGCATCCCTGGGCAAGATCCATTTGCCATAGAGGGTGGAGAGAACCAGACTGACCAGGAGGAACAGGATGACGGCCAGCATCGCCGCCTTGTCCACCCCGTTTGCCTGAACGATCAGCCCGGCGATGCCCGGATGGCGCGTTACCGCGGCCTGGGACATCGCCAGCCGGGTAACTGGTTCCGGGCCGCCAAGCGCGTGCCCCGCTACCATCCCGATCAGAACGGTGATGATGATCGCCGCAAGCGTTCCATCCCCGAGCAATCCAGCAAGTTCGCCTCCTGACTTCACCAGGAGAAAGAGCACGACCGGAACGAGGACCACGTACGCAGCGATCGTTCCAATCTTGGCCAGACGAGGTGCGATCGCAGGCCAAAGCCGGGCGACGAGCATGCCAGCCAACAGAGGTAACAGCACCGTCGTGAACACGAACCAGGCCAAGGCGCCGACCGGCAGGTCGACCTCGCGGTGAGTGAAAGCTCCGACAGCCCAGATCGAGGCCGGTACGATCAGGATCGCGGTGACGATTAGGGTCGCGTAGAGGCCCACCGCAAACTCGTGACCGGCACCGGTCTTGAGCATCTTCCCCGGCAGGAAGGGCGCCATTGGAGCAATGGCCATGGCAATGAGGCCAGCCTTGGTCATCAACGCGATCGGGAACAGGAAAACAATCAAGACCGCCACGATCGGCACGATCACGTTGACCACCAGCACTCCGGAAAGGAACAGCCGGGGCTGCCGGATCACCAGCAGGAAGTCGTAAAAGCGGCCTTGAAGTCCGACCGTGAAGACGAGCAGTAGCAAGCTTCCCTGAACCACAAGATTGATAGGAGACATTCCGAATCCCATTCCCTGGTCGGACCGGCAGGACTGGCTTCCTCCGCTGTCCGAGCGTCTCGCGTTCAAGGGGGTAAGGCAGGGAAGTTCGTTGCTGTATCGGGATTTACCCGAGGCATGGCCTATTTCGGCCTCGGAAGGTCCGCCCGCCCAGTCTACCGAAATACAGCAGGGAAGTCCGGAATCGAAACTGAGGGTTTACCCCGGTTAGCAAGCGCGCCTTGCTAGCTAAAATCCCGCTCACGTCGGCACAGAAGGCAGGGCGGCAGGTCGCCTGGAGCACGACTGGCGGGAGACCTAGTAATGGCAGCAGCAGAATTACCGCCCAGGCCCGACCGCCTCAAGAATTCGCCGTTACCCACCTTGCCAACGCCTGATGAAACCAACGCCGACAAGGCCTCGGTCGAATTCTCGCATTACCGCACCGGCTTGTCGCATCACCGCACCGAACTCTCAGAGCATCGAACCGATCTGTCCGAGTATCGCACCGACCTTTCGGACGAACGCACCGAGATGGCGATGCGACGAACGGGCATGGCGATCCATCGGACTCGAATGGCGGCCGATCGCACGCTCATGGCGTTCATCCGAACCTCCCTTTCGCTGATCGGTTTTGGCTTCACGATCAACGAGGTCTTCAAGAAGGCGATAGAAACGGGCGCGATTCACAACGCACAGTCGGCGCGCAATTTCGGCCTCACCTTGATCGTCCTCGGTATTTTGCTGCTCGTGGGCGGCATTCTTCGCCACATGCAGTTCGCCCGCGAACTTCGGGCGCGCCGCCAGGAATTGATCGAAGACCACCTCATCCACGGCCAAAGCAGCTATCCGATTTCGACGACGCTCCTGACGGCGATCGCCCTACTGCTGGTAGGCGTGTTGGCAGTCGCCAGTATCGTGTTCGACATCAGCTTCCTCGGGTGATGAGGATCAGGCGACGATGACAGAAACCCCCTTCGCGTTCGACGTCCAGCCCACCGTCAGCAACCATTTCGCCTGGCTGCGGACCCAGCTAGGGCTTCAACGGACGCTGATGGCCGCCGTGCGCACTTCGGTGTCGTTGATCGGCTTCGGATTCACCGTGGCGCAGTTCTTTCAGCGCCTGCGCGGGCAAGTGCCTAAGGGATTCGAGGCGATGAATCCGGCGATGCCCCGGAATGTGGGACTGGTGCTGATCGCCGCGGGCGTCATCTCACTGATCCTGTTCACCATTCAATACCACTACACAGTCAAGACGTTGAGCCGTGGGCCTTATGCGGTGCTCGTCGGCCCGGAGAAGATCAGGGTGCAACCGCTGCTCGTCAGTTACGCCGTGATCCTGATCGGGACTTTCGCTTTCGGGTCCGTGTTCATGCACTTCTAGCTCTCTCCCGCGACCGCCAGATTGAGGGTGCGGAACAGCCGGTGATGGGGACAAACCCCGATAGCAAACAACGCCACGTCGGGTCAGAATCTCCCATATCGAACAGGGGATACGAGATCATGCGGGCATCGAGGATCGGAATCTCGGCGGGATTGTTGGCGGGCTGCCTTATCGTCAATTCGTCCGCAAACGCGCAGGCGCTTGACGACAAATACTGGGCCCAGATCGCAGGCTACTACACCAAGATCGACACCAAAGTCCGCGTCTCGCCGGTCTCCAATCCGAATGGCGGTACGCAGATCGACCTCGAGGACGATCTTAATTTCGACAATGATGAAATTCTGCCGTCGTTCTCGGCTGGCGCCCGCCTTGGAAGCGGTTTTCAGGTTGCGCTCGACTACTACGCCCTCAACCGGGACAGCACCGCCACTCTCGCGCGCGACATCACCATTAACGATGTGACCTATCCGGTGAACGCAAGCGTTACGGGTAGTTTCAAGACCAACATCTATCGCTTCACTCTGGGGTGGGCCTTCATTCGAAAGGACAATTTCGAGCTCGGCGCCGCGATAGGTCTTCATGCCACCGACATCTCGTTCGGTATCGAAGGACAGGGCACCACTAGCGGCGGCACTTCCGTCACGCTGCAACGGCGGGAACAGAATGTCCTCGCGCCGTTGCCGACAGTCGGAGTGTTCACCACGTTCAACGTTGCCCCCAAGCTCACATTGGGAGCGCGGATCGACTACCTTTCGCTGTCGATCGACAATTACGACGGCCGGTTGATCAATACCCAGGCGAGCCTCGCCTACCGGTTCACGAGGAACTTCGGCGTGGGGGTGATGTACCGCTATGTCGACTATCGGCTGGACGTGGAAAAGCGCGATTACGTCGGCCGGTTTGCCTACAACTTCAAAGGCCCGGCGATCTTCCTCGAAGCGGGCTTTTAGAGCTCACTGATGATCCTGCCGCAGGGGCATCGAGCCGCCTGGGGAAGACCCTGCCAGCATTCGTATGACTTCAGTCGCCCCCAACAGGCGCCGTGCGCCTCAGCGAATGAATAATGCGAGGGCAAATTGGTCAATTCTTGGTCAGGGTATTTCCTGATACCGAACATATTTAATATAGGTTTAAATCTCGGACACCCGGGGACTTTTTTACCGGTGGTCAGGGGGAAAGATGGGCAAGGAACTAGGAATTCCAGCTCAGCTCGCGGGCCAGGCAGCGTCCGAACTCCATTATATTACCGAGAACCACATTGCGCTGCCGCTGGACGATTTGCTGGACGGTATCGACGAGTTTGCCGGTATCGTAGCCTATGACGGCACCCTCCTGTACCGGAACGCCGCATGGCGGGAGCTGGCCAGCCAACACGAGTTCTTCCGTACCGAGAGCCTGCTCCTAAATGGCAGCGCCAGCGAAGAGACCAACGGGCTGCGCCAGGCGCTGCTCGACATCATAAGCGGCAAGTATGAAACGGTCCGGCTGCACTTCGGACTGAAGGGCCGCCCCGCCCGACACTTCGCGCTGAAGCTCTACAAGCTAGTCCGCGGCGCGACGAACTTCGTTTACATCGCAGGCAGCGATGCCTCCGAGATGGTCCAACTCAAACGCCGGCGTCAGCAACTCGGTTCTGCCGTGTTGCATGCGCAGGAGCGCGAGAGGAAGCGCATCGGGCGCGAACTGCACGATTCCACGCTGCAGTTGCTTGTCGGGCTCCAGCTGAACCTGGCTCGGCTCAAGCTCGCCGGCGGCAGCAGTCCCAGTTCCGCTGAGCTGCTGGGCGACTGCGACCAAATCCTTGAGCTCGCCTATAAGGAAATCCGCAGCATCTCCTACCTGTATCATCCGCCAGCGATGGGAGACATGGGGTTGGAAGCGGCTCTGGAGGCGATGATTTCCGGGTTCGCCAAACGTACCGGCCTGACGATCAATCGCCAGTGGCTCGACAAGCCGTTGTCGGCCCCCTTCGCCGAGATCAGCCTCTATCGCTTCGCGCAGGAAGCTCTGACCAACATCTACCGCCATGCCGAAGCCACTACCGTCAATGTACGCCTGGCCAGGTCACGCAACTGCGTCCATCTCGTGATCGAGGACGACGGGATCGGCTTCGTCCCCTCGTTCCGTGACAAGACCGTTCTCGGCGTTGGCGTCACGGGCATGGGGGAACGTCTGCGCGAAATCGGCGGGCGGGTTTCCGTCGTTTGCCGTGGTACCGGTACGGTGTTGATCGCGAGCGTTCCTGACGCTCAATTGGCCTGACTGACTGACTGCCAACAATCCTGCGAAAAGGGCCGGCAGGAGTGGCTCCGGCCGGGCCCTTCCAAGCGCGGGCTACTGTCCCGGCGGCGCCTCGACCGGACCCGGGGCCTGTTGGCCCTTGGAGGGGTCTTCGACCGTCACATAGACGACCGTGTCCCCTTCATAGACCGGCTGGTACCAGGACCCTCCGCAAGAATAGTAAGTGGCACCGCCCCAATACCAGGGCGGGCAGCCATGCGGCAGACCATACCAGTAGGAACCGACGACGGCGGACGTCCAAGCGGCGGTGGCACCAATGACCATTCCGGCCGCGATCGGGTGATCAACCCAGTCGCCCCAGCCATCATCCCAATCGTCCCAATCGCCGTCTTCGAAAGCGTCGGCGCGGTTGGACTGCCGATCAGTACGGTTTTCCTGCCTGGTGTTCTGGCGATCGGTCCGGTTCTCCTGGCGCGTTTCCTGCCGTTCGGTCCGGTTATCCTGGCGATCGCCCCGAGTGTCTTCACGGTTGCCCTGACGATCGGTCCGGTTTGCTTGGCGATCGGCCTGAGCGGTTTGCCGGTTCGCCTGACGGTCGCCTTGCCCAACCTGTCGGTTACCCTGACCGGCGGCCTGACGATTGCCTCCGCCAACGCTTCCATCGCGGCTGCCAATGCTTTGCCTCTGCCCAGCTCCTCCGGAGCCCAGACCACCGCCCGCCGAGGCGCGGTTACCCGCTCCAGGCCGCGAGCCAATCTGCTGCCCCCCGGCTCGACTCCCGCTGCGGCTGGCGCCCCCGGCGCGGCTCGACCCGCCGCTGCGGCTGAAGCCACCGCCGCCTCGGCTCATGCCGCCCCCACCACCGCGGCTCATGCTCATGGAGCCGCCACCTCGGGCGCCGCCGCCACCGCGCCCTCGCGCGTCGGCATCGATGGCGGAGGCAGAAACGAATACGAAGGCGGCTACTATCGCCGCAATCCTGGAAAGCCTGTTCATTGGCCTGCTCCCGCTGCGCTGGCGATCTGGATGGCAATAGCGTCAGGTCCGGGCACGAAGGTGAAGTCCGCATCGTTGAGCGCCGGGTTCACCTCCCAGGCCAAGCGCGCGGTGAAGGAGGGCAAGGTCGGATCGGTCCGATCGGTTATGACTATCTTGCGCGGGAGCGGCCGATCTCCCTGCTCGATCCAAAGTTCCCAATCGAAGTCGTTGGACCTGAAGGCCCAATGATCGGTGCGAGCGCCATCTATCGTGGCCGTCCCAACATTGAAGGCCGAGGTCAGAGCGTTGATGTCAGACTCATCGTCGTCTGCCCAACGAAACAGGTCCTCGAGCGGGAGTTCGATTCCGGTCTTCTGGTAGAGTTCCTTCAGGAACTCCCGGTTGGTGCCAGGGGCGGGAACGGTGGCGTAGTATTTCATCGCCGGCGCAAAGATGGTGAACTGCTTCCCGTCGTAAAGATATTGCCGCTGCTTCATGTCGGAATTGAAGTCGATCGCGATCCCCGGCTTCTTCACCTGATAGACCGTCACGGAGTCCATCTGGACCTTCTGGTTCTCGTTCGTGATCACATCGATCGCCGCGGTCGACGTAAGCTTGAAGGTGTTCATCGAGGTCAGATACGCGCTCATTCTCTTCAGCGCTTCGACCGCCCTCGGATCCACGGCATCTTCCGGCGCGACCGTCGATGCGGCGGGCGCGGCCGGTGCGGCAGCTTGCTCTTGCGCCTGGACCGCCGGCGTCACCGCCAGGGCCAGCACGCCACCCAGTACGAGTAGGGATCGCATAGCGGGCCTCCACTGAATTGCGGAGGCGACCATCGAATTCGGCGAGTAAGACTACCATTGGGGTTTTCCCGCAAACCGAACGGGAAATCACCTGCCAATCCAGTCATCTGGCGAAAGACCTGGGTGCGCTATGGCTCCACCAGGTTATTGCGCACCGCATAGCGCACGAGCTCTGCCGTTGTTCGCAGCTTGAGCTTTTGCATCGCGACCGAGCGATGGGTTTCGACGGTCTTGATGCTGATGTTGAGCAGTTCGGCGACCTGCTTGTTGATCTTGCCTTCGGCGATCAGCTGAACGACCTCGCGCTCCCTGTGGCTGAGCGTGCTGAAGGAACCCTGTGGCTTGCTGCGCAGGTACTGCTCCAGCAAGGTCTCAGAGATCGCCGCGGAGAAATACGGACGGTGGATGGAGAGCGCATCGATGGCGGCAAACAGGTGCTTTTCGGTGTCGGACTTGAGCACAAATCCGCGCGCGCCGGCCAACAAGACATCGAGGATCATGTCCTCCCTGTCATGCATCGTGTAGATGAGAATCTCGATCTTCGGGAACTCCTTGCGCAGTTCCAGGGTCAGGTCCCGGCCGTTCAATTCGGGAAGCGTGTAATCCAGTATCGCGATATCGGGCTTGGTCTCTCGCGCGGCGGCCAAGGCCTCCCGCCCGGTCGCGGCTTCCGCGACGATCCTTAAGTTGCCTCGCGTTTCGAGCAACATCCTGACGCCACGGCGAATGATGTCATGGTCGTCTGCGATCAGTATTCTACGGATCGAAGTGGTCAACGCCCCTCCACTCCTCTCTGGCCCCTGTTACAGAGCGCTTGCCTAGATGCACCAAATCAATCGGTGACGGCAGGCCTGATTCCTATCTAGCCCCGATAATCGGGCGCTCGACAGAGAATGCCATCAGGATTTACCCTAGGAATCCGCATGTTCGCAGATCGAGTTTCCGGTGATACCATCGGGTGCCAGTCGAAATCAGCCGGCACTCCGTTCTCCGTACCGCCACAAGTCTCGTGATTTGCGCAGCTTGCAGTTCATGACCAAGGGCATCGCGCGGATCGAATACGGCGCGTTGCGATTGCCGATGCAGGCGCTATCCCACTCACTCCAACCGAAAGGAACCTACGATGGCCCGCATCCTCGTGCTTTATTACTCTTCCTATGGCCACATCGCGCAAATGGCCGATGCCGTGGCTGAAGGCGTTCGTGAGGCCGGGCATGACTGCGACGTCCTCCGCGTTGCCGAGACCGCGCCAGCGGAAGTCGCTGAGGCAGCGGGTTTTCGGGTTGATCATAGCCACGAGCTCATCGGCGGTGTCGACGACTTGGAGACGTACGATGGCATCGTTGTCGGCGCGCCGACGCGCTTTGGGCGTATGCCGAGCCAGATGGCCTCGTTCTGGGACCAGGCCGGTGGCTTGTGGTTCCGAGGAGCGCTGATCGGCAAGGTCGGCGCGGCGTTTACTTCGACCGCTGCCCAGCACGGTGGGCAAGAGACCACGCTGTTTTCGATCCTGACCAACTTGCTTCACATGGGCTGCACGATTGTTGGTCTCGACTACGGTTTCACCGAGCAGAATGGCGTGGATGTGGTTCGGGGCGGTTCGCCTTATGGGGCGACGACGATCGCCAACAACGACGGCTCGCGTTTGCCGAGCGAAATCGACCTGAACGGCGCCCGCTACCTTGGCCGCCGGGTCGCTGCGACCGCGGCCAAGCTGACCGCATAAGAAAAGACCTCCCCTCCGGTAGGACCGGACGGGGAGGCAAAGAACTAAGGGAGGCTTTACCGAGCCCCCCTTTGGGCCGGGCGGCAGGACCGCCGTAGGGACTCCCCGCTCCCTTTCGCACGAGAGCGGGGAGAATTTCGCCTTAGAAGTCGAAGCGGATAGTGCCGCCCCAGGTTCTCGGATCGCCAGGGTTGCCGGCAATCAGGCCGGTGTTGCTGGGGCCGAAGACGAGCTGTTCGAAGTACTCGGCATCGAAAGCGTTACGCACCCAGGCATAGACGTTCAGCCCATTGTCGGCGCGGAAACCGAAGCGGAAGTTGGTCAGGTTGTAACCGTCGACCCACGTGTAGATCGAAGGCGAAGGGTTGGACGAGAAGTTGGAGCGGTAGCTGCCGTCGACGCCGAAGTAGAGCTCGCCCTCCTCACCCAAAAGGTGCAGCGGCGCCGCCGTTTCGAAGCCGTAGGAGAACGACCACTTCGATACGCCCGGCAGTCGCTCGCCCGAAATATCGCAGTTTTCCGCACTGGGTCCCGGGACGCCCGGATCGCTCGGATCCTGGCCGGGGGTCACGGTCGTGCCGCCCGCGCGTTCAGGCGGACAAGGCGCATCGATGAACTTCACGTACTTGGCGTCTGTGTAGGCACCGTTGAGGTAGCCCGTGATGCCCTCGACCGGACGAACCGAGAAGTCCAGCTCCACGCCCTGGGTACGAACACGGTCTGCGTTGGCCAGGTAACCGCGCAACACGCCGAACTGGCCGTTGCTGACGTTCGCCTGGAAGTCATCGATCGTCGTGCGGTAAGCCGCAAGATTGAGCGTCGCCTTGTTGTCCCAGAACTGGGTCTTGGCGCCGATTTCGAAGTGCTGGACCGATTCCGGCAGGATCGTGCCCGCTTCGAGGATCGGGTTGCCGTCTGCGTCGGAAGGCACGCCATTCTGGTTGATGCCGCCCGTCTTGAAGGTCTTGGCGTAAGTGCCATAGACCATCACGTCGTTCATCACGGCATAGCTGATCGTCAGGTCGTAGCTGAAGTTCCAGTCGCTGAAGCTCGGCTCGATCAGCTGCGGGGCATAGATGCCGCGTTGCGCCCGCTGGTCCGCGTTTCCGCCAGACGCCGGGATCAGATTGCCCTGAGCATCGGTCACCACGCGTTCGTAGTGGCCTTCCTTCTTGTCGTAGTTGATGCGGGCACCCGGCTGGATTCTCAGACCGGGAGTCACTTCCCACTCAAGCTGACCAAAGATGGCCGCGCTCGTCGCCTTGAGCCACTGCGTGTTCTTGGCCGTCAGCCCATTGAGGATGTCCCGGTCGATCTGATCCTGGTTCGTCAGGTTCCACCGGCTCGCTGCTGAGCCCTGTTGCTCGGTGCCTTGCGTATCGATGCGCTGCTTGAAAGCGAACGCACCGATCACCGCGTTGATGGTTTCGCCAGTGTAGTTGTAGCGGAATTCCTGGCTGTACTGATCCTGCTGCGATGGATTTTGCGACAGGCTGACGATCGGCAAGCCGGTGTAGTCACGATCGTTCTCCGGCTTCCAGTCCCAGAAGCGCCAGGCAGTGATCGAAGTGAACGAGCTGCTGTCGTTGATATCCCAGATCGCCCGCAGCGAAGCGCCGCCGGTCTTGTTTCCGGCGTTGAGGCTGCTGTCGAGATCGGTCAGACGGTCGAACGGATTGGTGCTGACCGGCGCGTAACCGAGCTTCTGTGCAAGAGCCGGAAACTGCCGGTTCAACGCGCGCTGGGTCGGACCGTAGCCCACGTAGACCGTGCCGCAGCACTCCGGATTCTGGGCGCTGTAATCGCCCGACAGGGTAATATCGAGGCTGTCGTTGGGTCGGAACAGGACTTGCCCGCGCACGCCCAGGTTATCCTGCTCGTTGACCCAGTTGCCGGTGGTGACGTTGTAGATCGTCCCCTGACGGTCGGTACCCGACACCGCAACGCGGGCTGCGATGTTCTCGCTCAGCGGACCCGAGACTGCGGCCTTGAGCTGCTTGAAGTTGTAGCTGCCGAGCGAGACTTCGGTGCTGCCTTCGAAATCGAAGGTCGGCTGGTTGGTGCGGATGTTGATCGCGCCGGCGGTGGTGTTCTTGCCGTAGAGCGTACCCTGCGGGCCACGCAGCACTTCGACCTGAGCCACGTCGAGGAAGTCGAACACGGCCGAAGCCGGGCGCGAGTAGTAGACGTCGTCGACATAGATGCCGACGCCCTGTTCGAAGCCGTCGTTGGTCAGACCGAACGGCACGCCGATACCGCGGATGTTGACCGCAGTGTTGCGCGGGTTGGACGAATAGACCTGAAGGCTCGGCGCGAGCTGCTGGATCTTCTGAATGCTGAACGCGCCGGTCTCGTTGATCGTGCGGCCGTCGAGCGTGGCGATGGCGATCGGCACGTCCTGCGAAGCTTCCTCGCGGCGGCGGGCCGTGATGATGATCACGTTCTCGGGCACGTTGCTGGGCGTGACTTCCGCCGGGGCATCGGCCGAAACGGTGACGTTGCCGGTGGTTGCCTGCGCGATCTGCGCGCCGGCGATAGACGATTCACCCCCCTGTTGGGCGAAAGCGGGAGTTGAAACGAGAGCGCCAGCGGCGATCCCCGTCAACAGGACGAACTTCTGTTTCATAGCGGTTCCCTCAAGATGGTAGGATTCCAACCAATGGAGAGAGAGCGCTGTCGATCTCGCCCACGCAGGCTGGAGACGCATCCGGAAGTCCGGTCTGCTGAGTTTTAGTTATTGGGTTGTCAGGATTTTACGCGAACGCTCAGCTGAAGCGGCGGCGCTCGGTAACATCGACCTGCATCAGCTTGCCGTCATGTACGGTCAGCTGGATGACGCCGTAACGAAGGCGGTCAAGGGCCTCCACGACGACACGCAGGTGCTCGGGAAGGTCGGCAGAATCGTCGGTCCTGGGACGTTCGATAGTGGCGGCCATGTAGCGTCTCCGATCAATAGCGGCGCAATGCCGCGGTGGACGCTCTGATATTCTCAACTAATTAAGTTGACAATATGGCATGCGACGATCGGTGCGAAAATTCCTGCTCACATGCGAAAAGTTCAGCTTTCTTCTTCGCCTTCCAAGGCGGGAACCGGATCGATTCTGTCGGAAAGACGGATCGAATCGAGCAGTTCGGCAGTGCGATCGCGGACCTGAAGCATGAGTGCGCGAGTGCGGCAGTCGCCCTCCTCCAGGCAATTGCGGCACTTCTCGTGGGCAAAGCGACTCGCACACGGAACCAGGGCGAGCGACCCACGCATGACGCGGATGAGATCTCCGTAGGTTATGTCGATCGGCGCGATCGCGAGCCAGTACCCGCCGTCCTTGCCGCGTTGCGAGTCGACGATCCCGTATCGGCTTAGTTCAGAGAGGATGACGGTGAGGAAATTCGCCGGAATCTTCTGCGCCGCGGCGATCTCCGACAATTGCACCGGTCCCTGGCCGTAGTGATCGGCCAGGTGCTGCATGGCGCGGATGGCATAGCGGGTCTTCTGCGAGAGCATTGTCGATCAATGCCTCCGCCAGCGTCGCGCGGCAAGCGCGTCGCTGGCGTTCCTCCCCCGCCATGGATGGGCTCAGAACGTCTGGCTCAAACCGAACTTGACCGAGAACCCGATCGGGCTTGCCGTGAAGGGGTCGAAGTTCTGGTCCAGGCGGGCGAACGGCGGATCGACATCGAAGATGTTGAGCAGCGCCAACGACACTCTGGTCCCGTCGAGCACCTGCCAGCGCCAAACCGCGTCGAAGGTGGTGAAGTTGCCGATGACCTTCCCCGTCGTCACAGACGCCCCAGCGAGCGCGGACGTATTGGGCCCGAACACCTCGGGGCCGCGCTGGTCGGTGTAGCTGTCGACGTAGTTCATCTGCAGCCTCAGGGAGTGATCCCCCATCGTCCCTTGCACCCACGCCTGGCCCTTGAGCCGGGGAAGCGGATAAGCGGTGGTCTGGTAGTTGAGCTTCCCGGCCGCATCGAATGCAGGCTGCACCACGATCCCTTCGACCACGACGTCATCGATCTTGTAGTTGATCACGTAGCTGCCCGAGAGGCCGGCCTGGGCCTTGATCCCACCGATCTCGGTGGAGTAGTCCGCCTGAAAATCGAGGCCGCTGGTGGAAACGTCGGCTGAGTTGAAAGCGTAAGTGGTGAGCCGCTGCACGTTGGCCGACGAACACACTCCGCCCGAAAAAGTGAATCGAGCCTGGAGCGCCGCGTAGTCCGGATTGCCGCAATTGGCCGTGCCGGTCGTGCCGAACATGGCGGAGACCATGCCATTCACCGGCTCACTCTCGATTGGGCCCTTGAAGTCGTAGCGCCAGTAATCGAGGCTGGCACGGAAACCGCCGTTCTCGACAATCGCGCCGGCGTTGTAGGTCGTCGCAGTCTCGGGGCGCAGATCCCGGTTGCCAAGCACGTCGACGGCACGGAATGCGCCGCCGATGAAGGTCAGGATGACCAGGTCGGAATTCACCGTCTGCGGCGGCGGCCCACGGAACGTAGTGCCTACGCCGCCGCGCAGCGTCAGCCAGTCAGTCACTTCGATCCGCAGGCGGGCCTGGGGATCGAAAGTCGAACCGACGGTTGCCCCATAATCTTCGTAGCGGGCTGAGAGCTGGGCCAGAATTCCGGTCGTGATGGGCAACTGAAGCTCACCGAACAGCGCCACGACGTCGCTGTCGACGTCGACGTTGCGGTTCGAGCCGAGGAAGCCGATCGGCCCTACTTCCTGGGTACAGGTGGCGTTGGGATCGAGCACAGACCCCGGGCACGGCATGACGTCGAGGTTGTTGGTGTCGCCATACCAGCGCGAGTAGCCGTCGCGGCGGTATTGGCCGCCAATCGCAAAGGCGATCTCGCCCCCACCAAGCTCGACTCCGGTCTGGCCAGAAAGCACTGCATCGGCAACGAATTGCTGCGTGTTGGCCTTGCGCTGAATGACCGTGAAGAAGTCGTCGATCGTGGTCGCGTCGTTGATCAGGCCCGCGCCGGGCGCGAGATCGAGGCCGAGAGGATTGCTCGTTCCGGCATAATTGGGATTGGCCTGGCCGGTGATCATGTTGGCGGCGATCCCGCTGGAGAACGGATTGAAGAAATTACATCCGTTCGTCCCTGCGACCGCGGCCAATTGCGCGGGGGTCATCCCGGCGCGCGACTGCGGCGTGGCATAGGCGCAATCTTCTCCGCCGAAGCCTGCCAGCGCGTTCTGCAGAAGGTCGACGAAGCTGTCCCCGCCTTCGAAATAGCGGTCGTATTCCGAATAGGTCAGCCCCACGTCGAAATCGATTGAGGAGGTCACTTCGACCGAAAGGTCGCCGGTGAACTGGTAGAAGTCGGAGCTGCGCGGCAACACCGCGGCCTGTCGCTCGTTGTCGAACAGCGGGTTGCCGCCGGTTAACACCGGGCGAAAACGCACTGGATAGGCCAAGGCCGAAGCCTGAGGGGTTCCACTGCCGTCGACGGTACACCCGGCCGCCGCGCCATAGCGGGCGCAATAGTCGGCGAGCGCGGGAGCGTAGGACGGGATCACGAATATCCCGCCGCCCCCGAACGCCGCGTTGCTGGAGGGTGAAATGGTCGGAAGGTAGCTCGGTGAAGTGGTCAGAACCGTTTCGGTCCGGCCGTAGAGGCCGGTTAGGCGCAGCGTCGCCGAGCTGCTGAGATCGAGTTCGATGTCCCCGAAGAGCTGGAAGCGGTCTTCGGGTTCCACCAGGTTGGTGAACCCGAGGTACTGTGTCTGGCACAAGTCCGAAGTCGAGCCGGGCAAGGAACGGAAGCCACCGACCGCCTCGCAACCCTCGTCTGACTCAAACGCCACTCCGCCGTTGCTGCCGTTATAGTCGAAGTTCCCCGGCGCTCCGCCCCCGGACCAACCGCCCTGTGGGTTTTCCTCGAAAGGCCGGAGCGCGAAATCGCGGTCGAGCGTGGTCAGTTCGCTGCGGTGCTGATAGCCGCCTGACAGCAGGACCCGCGCAGGTCCGACTTGGCCGCCCCACGAAAGGGCCGCGCTCCAATCGCCGTCAGAGCCACCGACGTATCGATAGTCACCTTCGGCCAGGAAGCCCTCCTGATCGGTCCGCGTGATGAAGTTCACCACGCCGGCGATCGCGTCCGACCCGTAAGTCGCCGCCGCGCCGTCCTTGAGGATCTCGATTCGTCCCAGCGCGCCCGAAGGAATGAGGTTCACGTCCACCAGCGGCAGGTTGCCCGAGCCGCTCGCCACCAGCCGCTTGCCGTTGAGCAGAACCAGCGTCCGCTGCGGGCCCAGCCCGCGCAAGTTTACCGAGGCCGTGCCTTCGTTGAACTGGCTGCGGATGTCGAACTGACTGGCGTCGCCGATCACGCCGGCGGAGGCCGGCAGGCGCTTGGTGAGGTCGAGCATCGAGGGCGAGCCCTGCGCCGAGAGTTCCTCGGCTCCGATCACGTCGATCGGTGCCGGAGCGTCTTCGCTCGATGAGATGAGGGAGCCGGTCACGATGATCTCGCGACCAGCGTCCGTAGCGCCGTCCTGTCCTAATGCCGGAATCGCTGAAAAGGTGGCCGCGGCCACCGCCAGCAAAGACACGGTTCTATTGATGCCGCTCTTGCGCAACACGACCCTCACTTTGTTTTTGGTTTATTATTCGCCGCGCCCGTTAGTGTTTGCACATGCTCGCGTCAATTGCGAGCAATTTGCAGAAGTGTAAGTAAATCAAGAACTAGATCGGTTGGAAAAATCAGGTGGCTCGGGCGGCCAATTTGCGAAAGCGTCCCAGCACAATTGCACGCCCGTTCGATTTGGCGTAGAGGCCCGCTTTGCCCCGGCCGCGCAGTCGATAACCGACTCGTTTACGCCGGGGTTTGCTATTCTGAAGGTTTGCCATGTCCCGCCGTCGCCAGCTTTACGAAGGCAAGGCCAAGATCCTTTACGAAGGACCCGAGCCTGGCACGATCATCCAGTACTTCAAGGATGACGCCACTGCGTTCAATGCCCAGAAGAAGGGCACCATCAACGGCAAGGGCGTGATCAATAACCGGATCTCGGAGCACGTCTTCCTGCGTCTTGCCCACATCGGCATCCCGACGCACTTTATCCGCCGGCTCAACATGCGCGAGCAACTGGTCCGCCAGGTGGAGATCATTCCGCTAGAGGTCGTCGTGCGCAACGTTGCCGCGGGCAGCATCTCCAAGCGCCTCGGCATCGAGGAAGGGGAGCCGCTGCCCCACACGCTGATCGAATACTACCTGAAGTCGGACGAGCTGCAGGATCCGATGGTCGCCGAAGAGCACATCGCCTGCTTCGGTTGGGCGACCAACGAGGAGATGCAGGACATCTCCGCGATGGCGATCCGCGTGAATGACTTCATGTGCGGGATGTTTGCTGCGATCGATATCCGCCTGATCGATTTCAAGCTCGAATTCGGTCGCATCTGGGACGGCGATTATAGTCGCGTGATCCTGGCCGACGAGATCAGCCCGGACAATTGCCGCCTGTGGGACATGACCAGCGGCGAGAAGCTCGACAAGGACCGCTTCCGGCGTGACCTTGGTGGCGAGGAAGAGGCCTACCAGGAAGTCGCTCGCCGGCTCGGCATCCTCAACGATGCCGACAGCGGACCGGGCGAGGTGTTCGACCTCACCGCACACCGCTCAAAGCTGCGTACGGGTCCCAAGCCTAAGAAGTAAGCGCACGCCGCGCTGGGCACTTTTGCGGGCTCACCTCAAACGCGGTGAGCCTGCCCGCTTTCGTTCGTCCTATACTTGCCGAAGCCCCGCTTGCCCCGCAGTCCACACCAGCAATCGCCATTGCCGGTTCAGGTTTCATCCGCCACACACCCCGGCGCAATGATCCGACGTTCCTTATTCGCAGCCTTCCTTTTAGCGACCGCCGTCCCCGCCCTGGCCCAACCGGCACCGGTCGCGCCCGAGCACGAGTGGCCGTTCGAGAAGAGCGATCTGCCAGCCGACCCTGCCTACCGTTTCGGGCGGCTCGACAACGGGATGCGCTACATCATTCGCTCCAACGGCACGCCCGCCGGACAGGCCATGGTGCAGTTCTGGGTCAATTCCGGATCGGTCGCGGAGACCGAGGAAGAGCGTGGCTACGCGCACTTCATTGAACACATGAGCTTCAACGGCTCGACCCGCGTGCCCGAAGGCGAAATGGTCAAGTTGCTGGAGCGCGAAGGTCTCGCGTTCGGGCCCGACACGAATGCCTCGACCAGCTTCGAAACCACGCTTTACATGCTCAATCTGCCGCGCAACGATCCGGCCCTTCTCGACACGGCGCTTATGCTCATGCGCGAGACGGCCAGCGAGCTGACCTTCAGTCCTGAAGCTGTCGAACGCGAAAAGGGAGTCGTGTTGTCGGAGCGCCGCGTTCGCGACACTTACGACTATCGCGACACGATCGATGGGCTCGAGTTCTTCTATCCCGGTGCGCGGTTCGTCGGGCGAATGCCGATCGGAACGATTGAAGCGCTCCAGGCGGCAACACCCGAGAAGCTGCGTGCGCTTTACCAGCGCATCTACCGCCCGGAAAACACCGCGATCATCGTGGTCGGCGACTTCGATGCCGATAAGGTCGAGGCTGAAATCCGCGAGCACTTCGCTAGCTGGCAGCCGGCCCCGATCGTTCCCGAAACCGACCCGGGCCCCATCCCGTTCGATCTTGCTGGTCAGACCGACATCTACCTGGATCCCGCACTGTCGGAGCAGATCACCGTCTCGCGCCACGGCCCGGCGCTTGACCGGACTGACACCCGGGCCTTCCGTGAAAAGAACGTTCGCCGTCAGCTCGGCTACGGCATCATCAATCGTCGCCTGCAGCGCCTGGCACGGTCGGAGGATCCGCCGTTCCGCAGCGCGGGCGTCGGCACGGCCGAGATGTTCGACGCCGGTCGCACGAGCAACCTGGTCGTCTATGCCGGAGAGGGCGAATGGCGCCGGGCCCTGGCGGCGGCCCAGGCTGAATACCGCCGCGCGCTCGAGTTTGGTTTCACCGAGGCCGAGGTGGCAGAGCAGGTCGCCAACTTGCGCACGTCCCTCGAAAACAACGTGGCCGGCGCCACGACGCGCTCCAACGCGAATTTCATCACCGGGGCGATCACGTTGCTGGAGGATGGACAGGTGCCGACCACGCCGGAAAGCGCGCTGGAGCGCTTCCTCGGGCACTTACCGGAAATCACACCCGACAGCGTGCTCGCAGCGCTCAAGGAAGAGTTCGTCCCGCTCGACAACCCATTGATCCGCTTCGAAGGGCGCACAGCGCCCGACGGCGGCGCCGAGGCGCTGCGGGCGGCGTGGAACGAGGGGATGGCCGTCCAGCTGACGGCAGAGGATTCCGTCGGGCTCGAGGCGTGGGGCTATACCGACTTCGGGACGCCCGGCACCGTGGTTTCCGACACCGCAGAGCCGTTGCTCGGCATCCGAACGCTGGTCTTTTCGAACGGCCTACGGCTCAACCTCAAGAAGACCGACCTTCAGCGCGACCGCATCTCCGTCCAGCTCAACGTTGACGGTGGGCAGATGCTCAACACGCGCGAGGACCCGATTGCGACCGCGATGAGCAGCTCGCTGCCGATCGGCGGGCTCGGCAAGCATTCGACTGACGAGCTGCAGTCGATCCTCGCGGGGCGCAGCGTCAGCTTCAATCTCGGGACCACTGACGACACCTTCGTCCTCAACGCGGGCACTACCCCGCGCGACCTGGAGGTGCAGCTGCAGGTGTTGACCGCCGCAATCTCCGATCCCGGCTATCGGCCCCAGGGCGAATCCCAGTACCGCCGCAACATCAAGGCCTTTTTCGCCAGCCGCGATGCCACGCCCGAAAGCGCGCTCGCCAACGCTCTTGGCGAAATCGTCTCCGACGGCGATCCTCGTTTCACGCTCCAACCGGAGCAAGCCTATCTCGGGCTTTCCTTTGCCAAGCTACGCGACGAGATCGCCGACCGCCTCAGCCATGGCGCGCTCGAACTCGCGATCGTGGGCGACTTTGACGAAGACCAGACGATCCAGCTGGTCGCCCGCACCCTCGGCGCCCTGCCGCAGCGGGAGGCCGACTTCCGCGATTACACCGGCAACCGCACACGCGCCTTCACCACGGACCGCACCCCGCGCGTCGTGCGGCATGACGGCGCGGCGGATCAAGCGATCGTGCGAATGAGCTGGCCGACCCGGGACGACAGCGATTTCGAAGAGGTGCTCAAGCTCGACATGCTCGACAGGGTGATGCGCATCGAGCTGACCGACAAACTGCGCGAGGACCTGGGAAAGACTTACAGTCCTGGTGTCAGCGCCAGCGAGTCCGACACTTACGCCGGCTACGGGACGTTCAACATCGCCGCTTCGGTCGATGTGAGAGAGGTTGACGCCACACGGGCCGCCATTCTCGAAACGGTGCGCTCCTTGATCGACAAGCCAGTCGACGATGACACGCTGCTGCGGGCGCGCAAGCCGCTGCTCGAAGCCTACGACAATGCGCTCAAGACCAACGCCGGATGGATGAATCTGGCTTACCGCGCACAGTCGAAAGCAGAGCGGATCGAACGCTTCACCATGGGTAAGGATCGCCTGGCTGCTTTAACCCCGGCGGACGTACAGGAAATGGCCGCGAAATATCTCCAACCGGACCAGCGGCTTGAGATCCTCGTGCTGCCAAAAGAGGGCAGCTAAGCCTCTAGCCGGAATCGCCCGGGCGCAATAAGGCGCACCTACTTGAGAAGGGCCGCCTCGCGGCCGAGAGGGAACGCAGAGCAATGAAACGTCTTGGATTTGCCGTCGTGGCGCTCGCCGCCGCCGCCACTTTCGCTTCGCCCGCCGCCGCACAGGGCGGCTGCAGCCGCGAATTGCTGCAGGGTATCGCGGACGACTGGATTTCTGGCGTCCAGAAGGGCTCGCCGTTCGAAATGAACTTGGGCGAATGGGTCGATTATCGAGAGAACCTCGAGATTGGATTCCTGTCTGCCTTCTTCGACAACCAGGCACGCACTGTCGATTCCAGCCGCGCGTTGCTCGACACCACGTCCTGCAAGACGTTCGTCGAAGCCGTCCTGCTGAACCCGGATCGCCCGATGGTTCTTGCCACGCAGCTCACCAATGGCTTCTTCGGTGTGGGCCCGATCGATAATCTCGTAACCGACAAGGGAGACTGGAAGTTCGACGCGCAGGCGGCGCTCAACACGGCCAAGGCGGAGCAATGGAGCGAGATTCCGGCCGACAAGCGGATGAGCCGGCAGGATCTGACGGCTGCTGCCAACGCCTGGCTCGATGCCCGCGCGGCGAACGGTGCCACGACTGCCGACCGCCTCTATGTGGTCGACGAAGTGCTTGGCGGCGTGAATGTGCTCGCGCGGCTCGGGGCCGACCGCCTTCCTGCGAGCTTCACCTTCCGCATCGAAGACGGCGAGGTGAAAGCGACGCACATCGCAGTGAATTGCGGCGAGAAGGCCAACTGCTCGGTTCCGGGTCTCTGATCCAAAAAATCCTCCCCGAGGGCGAAGCTCATGGGGAGATTGCAGACGCCAGAGGCGGCTGACGGAGGGGCTAGTGGCGCAACGCCCAGCCCCTCCACCGTCCGCATCGCGAACGGTCCCCCTTCCGATCACTACGCGGGCAGCGAGGATTTCGCCCCTCAATACCCTTGCCGCGAAGGGCCTCAATTGCCATAGGCGCGAGCGACTCCCGTCTGTTCGAGAAGGCCCCCGCCCCATGAAGGTTCGCATCCATGTCAGCCTCAAGCCCGGCGTGCTCGACCCGCAGGGCCGTGCCGTGCACCATTCGCTTGAAGGGCTCGGTTTCAAGGGCATCGAGGATGTGCGCGTCGGTCGCCTGATCGAACTCGAGGTGGCCGACAGCACGAGCGACGCCGACCTTGACCGGATGTGCCGTCAGCTCCTCGCCAACATGGTCATCGAGAACTATCGCATCGAAAAGCCGGAGTCGGTGGCGTGAGCTTCCGGTCGGCAGTCGTCACCTTCCCGGGTTCGAACTGCGACCGGGACCTGGCCGTGGCGCTGGAGAAAGTCTCTGGCACCCCCGCATTGCGCGTGTGGCACGGTGATGCCGAGCTGCCGGAGAAGCTCGACTTCATCGCTCTCCCCGGCGGTTTCTCTTATGGCGACTATTTGCGCTCAGGCGCGATGGCCGCGCGCAGCCCGATCATGCAAGCGGTGGCCCAGGCCGCCGGCCGCGGTGTACCGGTGCTTGGCATCTGCAACGGCTTTCAGGTCCTGACGGAGTCGGGTCTGCTGCCCGGCGCACTGATGCGCAACGCCAACCAGCACTTCATCTGCCGCACAGTCCGGCTTTCGGTAGAAAACAGCCAGTCGCTTTTCACCGCAGGCTACGAGGCTGGGCAAGCGCTTCACGTCCCGGTCGCGCACCATGACGGTAACTACTTCGCCGATGAAGACACCCTCGATCGGCTTGAAGGTGAAGGCCGGGTGGCTTTTCGTTATGCCGAGACGGTCAACGGATCGCGTCGCGATATCGCGGGCATTCTCAACGAGGCCGGCAATGTGCTGGGCATGATGCCCCACCCGGAACGGGCGATCGAGCGGGAACACGGCAGCACAGACGGCCGTGCCCTGTTCGAAAGCGCCATTCGAGGTCTGGTAGAAGCCTGAGGCTCCGGACCTCCATTGAAGGAGGTCTGAGCGTTAAGCCGCCGCTACCCGCCCCTTGCGGCCGATCAGCTTCAGGGCTTCGTCTGCCTCCATCGGCCTTCCGAAGTAGTAACCCTGGATCTTGGTGCAGCCGAGGTTCTTGATCAGCGCCACTTCTTCGGCCGTTTCCGCACCTTCGGCAGTCGTCGTCATTCCCAGGCTATCGGCCATCGCCACGACGGCGCGGATAATCGCCAGGCTTTCCACGCTCCCTTGAGCCGCGCCCTGCACAAATGTGCGGTCGACCTTGATGGTCGAGAAGCGCAACGCCCGGAGGTATCCCAGTGACGAATAGCCGGTGCCGAAGTCGTCGAGCGCCACTGAACACCCGAGAGCCATGATTTCCTCGAGCGTCTGCCGTGCGGTCCGCGCATCGCGCAGGAAAATGCTCTCGGTGACTTCGACCTCAAGCCGATAGGGCGGCAACCCGCTGTCGACCAAGGCGCGGACCACGTTGGTCGAAAAACCCGGCTCGAGCAATTGTTCGCCCGAGACGTTGACCCCGACCTTGATTTCGCCCGGCCAACGGACCGCTTCGCGGCAAGCCTCGTAGAGTACCCACTCACCGATCGGCACGATGAGGCGCGTGTCCTCGGCCAGAGGGATGAACTTGCCCGGGCTGACGAAGCCATGATCCTTGCTCTGCCAGCGGAGCAGCGCCTCGAAGCTCACCAGCGTTCCGTTCTTCGCGTCGACGACGGGCTGATAATGCAGCCTCAACTCCTGCTTGCCGATCGCATTGCGCAAGGCGAGCTCGAGCTTGCGCCGTTCTTCCGCGTTGGCATGTAGCGAAGGTTCGTAACGGCAATGGATCCCCCCGCCTTCGTCCTTCGCGCGATAAAGCGCGAGGTCGGCGTTGCGCATGAGCATCTCGACCGTATTGCCGTCCTTGGGGCAGAGGGCCGACCCGACGCTCGCCCCGATGTAGAGCTTGTGATTGTCCACGTCGTAGGGCTGTGAAAGAGCCTCGATCACCGCCTCCGCGACACGGGAGACCGCCCCCTCGTTCGACGCGTCGCTAATCACGATGGCAAACTCGTCGCCACCCAGCCGCCCGCACTGCTCGTTTTCACTAATGACCGATTTGAGCCGCTGGGAGACCTGGGCAAGCAACCGGTCCCCGACCTGGTGACCAAGGGAATCGTTGACCGACTTGAAGCGGTCAAGGTCGATCATCAGAAAGGCACAGCGGCTGCGCCATTGGTCAGCGAAGCGCATGGCTTCCCCCAGGGCCTCGGTCAGCATCAGCCTGTTGGGCAGGCCCGTCAGCGTGTCGTAGCGAGCCAGATAGGCGATCTTCTCGTCGGATTCTCGCTGCTCGGTAACGTCGGACCCAACACCCCGGTATCCGATGAAGCTGCCGTTCTCATCGAGCATCGGTGTGCCCGACAGTTCCCACCAGCGACGGCCCGTACCCACGATCACCTGGACCAGCAGGTTCGAAAAGCTTTCCCTGCGCTTCAACCGTTCGGCGAGGTCGTAGATGCTGGGATGGAACTGGCCACTGTCCCAGCTGTCCCCCGCGATCAGCTGAATGAAGGGCAAGCCCTCCGCCGCCGCCGGATCCTTGCCGAGCGCAAACGCAAAGCGCGGGCTGGCCGACCTCACGCGTCGGTTCGGATCGACTTGCCACAGCCAATCGGCCTCATTCTCCTGGAATTCGCGGAGCAGGAGCGAAACCACCTCGTCCTTTTCGGCCACGCCGGCTTCGGCGATCCGGGCTGAGAGGTAGGTGCGGGCAGAGTCGAGCGTTCCGGAAATCGCCAGCGTGATGAACGCCAGGGTCACCGCGGCAAATCCGTAGTCGCCGGACAGCACGAACGAGGTGCTGGCGGTACTTCCGGTGAGGGCAATGAACACCACGGTACCCATCGGCGCCGAGGAGAGGATAGAGGCGGAACTGGCAATCAGCATGGCCACAAGGGTCCACAGCGCGAAGTGCTCAGCCTGCCCTCCGTAGGGAGGAAACAGGATCATTGCGGCCGCCCACACCAGGGCGCTGCCCGCCACGCCCAGCGCCTGGCGCCTGAATTCGTGTTTGGTCATCGCGCGACGGTCGATGTCCGCCAGGCTGCGATCGATCCTGACCGAATTCCATGTCGCCGCGACTGCGGCCACGAGCCACAACCCGAAGAGCCAGACCGGAACCTTGCTGACGAACACGCTCACCGTGACAGCCGCGGCCAGCGCGTGCGCCACGGTGCGGATCAGAACGGTCTTGTGCAGCTGACCGTACTGCAAAGCTCGGACCCGCGCCCAATCGCCATCGGCCGGACCCTTCAGGCCCAGAAGCTCCAACGCAGAAAGCCGAAGGGTTGGCAGCTCGGATGGATTCGCGCTCACGCATCGCGCGTAAGCCACCAATGGTTAGAAGCGGGTAAAGCCCCTGGAAGACGAATGCCGTTCCTGCAGATTTATTCGACGGTTACCGACTTGGCGAGATTGCGCGGTTGGTCGACGTCGGTGCCTTTTACAGAGGCGGTGTGGTAGGCAATCAGCTGCACCGGAACCGCATAGACCAGCGGCGCGATCAGCGGATGAACCTGCGGCATCTCGATGGTCGCCATGCAGCCCTCGCCGGCTTCTTCCAGTCCCGCCTTGTCGGAGATCAGCACGATCTTACCGCCTCGAGCCCGCACTTCCTGCATGTTCGAAACGGTTTTTTCGAACAAGGGCCCTGAAGGCGCGAGGACGATCACCGGAACAGCCTCGTCAATCAGTGCGATCGGGCCGTGCTTCATCTCACCCGCCGCATAACCTTCGGCGTGGATATAGCTGATTTCCTTGAGTTTCAGTGCCCCTTCCAAGGCAAGCGGAAAATCAGGACCACGTCCGAGGTAGAGCACGTCACGGGCCGGCGCGATCAAGTGAGCCATGGCGGCGATTTCGTCATCATGAGCGAGCGCGGCGTTGAGCGAAGCGGGGGCTTCGAGGAGGTGCCGCACGACTTCGGCTTCCGCCTCCCTGTCGAGCCGGCCTTTCTTGACCGCGAAATGGGCCGCGAGCGCCGCGAGCACGGCCAACTGGCAGGTAAACGCCTTGGTCGAAGCGACCCCGATCTCGGGCCCTGCATGGGTCGGCAACAGCAGGTCTGCCTCGCGCGCCATCGAACTGGTGGGCACGTTGACCACCACCGCGATCGTCTGCCCTTCGGCCTTGCAGTGCCTCAGCGCCGCCAGAGTATCGGCGGTCTCCCCGCTTTGGGAAATGAACAGCGCCAGCCCTCCTGGCTGAAGGACCGGCTCGCGGTATCGGAACTCACTGGCGAAATCGAGGTCGACGGGAACGCGCGCGAATTGCTCGAACCAGTACTTGGCGACCATTCCCGCATAGTAGCTCGTGCCGCAGGCGACGATGGTTACGCGATCGATCGCGGAAATGTCGAAGTCGATTTGCGGAAGGGCGACCTGCATCTCCACCGGCCGCAGATAGCTGCGCAGCGTCTGCGCCACGACCGTCGGCTGCTCGAATATCTCTTTCTGCATGAAGTGGCGGTAGTTGCCCTTCTCGATCGCCGCTGCCGATGCACCCGAAGTGGTAACTTCGCGCTCTACCGGATTGTTATCCTTATCGAAGATCGCCGCACCCTCGCGGGTGACCACGACCCAGTCACCCTCGTCCAGATAGGCGATCTGCTGCGTCAGGGGTGCCAGCGCAAGTGCGTCGGAGCCGAGATAGGTTTCGTCTTCCCCGTAACCAACGACCAAAGGTGAACCGAGCCGAGCGCCGATGAGCAGGTCTGGGTGAGCGCGAAAGGCGATGGCGAGCGCGAAGGCGCCCCGCAATTGCGGAAGGACGGCTTTGACAGCATCCTGGGGCGAAAGACCGGCCTCGATCTGCTCCGAAACGAGATGGGCCACGATCTCGGTATCGGTCTCGCTTTCGAGCGTGCGCCCCCGCGCCAGCAACCCTTCCCGGAGCGGTTTGAAGTTCTCGATGATGCCGTTGTGGACCAGGGCAACCTGATCGGTGGCGTGCGGATGCGCGTTACTGGCGGTCGGAGCGCCGTGGGTCGCCCAGCGGGTATGGGCAATGCCGATGTGGCCCGGAGCCGGATGCCGCTCGATCTCGGCCACCAGGTTGAGCAGCTTCCCCGGTGCCCGCCGGCGGATCAGCATCCCGCCGTCAATTGTACAGATTCCCGCGCTGTCATAGCCGCGGTATTCCATCCGCTTCAAACCGTCGACCAACCGCTCCGCGACCGGTTCCTTGCCGACGATGCCAATGATTCCGCACATGAACAGGCTGCCTTGAGCTAGAGGATGTAAGGTACGCGGATGCCCGGCATCTGCGCCGGAAAGTCCCGGGTATTGCGAGTTACGAGCACGCGGCCCCTGACGAGCGCACTCGCCAAGACGAGTGCGTCAGTGGATTTGAGGCGAGGCCGCTCCCGGCGCAAGGCCGCAGCACGCTCTGCAATCTCTCCGTCGATCTCATCGACCCCAAATCCCGAAAGAAATGCCTCCGTGTCGCGCAGATTGTGAACCGATCCCTTGGACATGACTTCGATCCACACCAGGCGGCTGATCCAGACCCGCGCTCCTTGACCCGCGGCGCGGCGGATTTCGACCCGTGCCAAGTCAAGTCCGGCAAGCGCGTCTACTACGATGTTGGCGTCAAACGCAAAGCCGCTCACGCCGGGCCGGCCCCACGGACAGAAGGGTCCTTCCCAGAAAGCATATCGAGATGGATCTGCCGCTGACGGTCATCTTCTGCGTCAAAGAGATCCGGGAATTCGGCTTTAACTTCCTCGTAATCGGAATCCCACGGCCGGGTCGAAGAAGCGCGTTCGCGACGCTGCGATTCAACGGCGTCACCAATATCGGTGCAGTCCTTCCACAGTCCAAAGCCACGATCGATCCAATCCTGCACACCCTCCGCGCGATAGGCGCTGACGGCTTCGCGCAGTACTGCGGCGCGAGACTTCCCCCGCTCTTCCGCAATGCGGTCGAGCCACTTGATATCGTCATCAGGAAGATCGGCGAGAATCCGTGTCATTGATATACAGATATCATATCATGATATCATGTCAAGGGTTCAGCCCTTTTTCTCGGCCTTTTTCCGCTTCATCGCGTCGTGAAAGCGATCGGCCCAGCCGGGCTTGACCAGCTGTTCGGCCCGCACCATCCGCAGCTCTCCATCAGCCACGTCGCGGCTAACGGCACTTCCGGCGGCCACGATGGCATCGGCGCCGATCTTGACCGGGGCGATCAGGGCACTGTTCGATCCGATGAAGGCGCGCGGACCGATCTCGGTACGGTATTTGAAGTAACCGTCGTAGTTGCAGGTGATGGTCCCCGCGCCGATGTTGGCCCCTGCCCCTACCGTGGCGTCGCCCAGATAGGTCAGGTGATTGGCCTTGGCGCCCTGCCCCAGCACGGCATTCTTCACTTCGACGAAGTTGCCGACCTTGCTTCCTTCCTCGAGCACCGCCCCCGGCCGCAGCCGGGCGAAGGGTCCGACCGAGGTGCCCGACGCCAGTTTCGCACCTTCGAGATGGCAGAATGCGTGGATGGAGACCCCGTCCGCCACCTCGACACCGGGCCCGAATACGACGTTCGGCTCGATCGTCACGTCACTGCCGATGCGCGTATCCCAGCTGAAAAAGACCGTCTCCGGGGCCACCAGCGTCGCGCCTTCGGCCATGGCCTGGGCCCGCCGCGACTTTTGCCAGCGAGCCTCTGCCTCGGCCAGTTCGGAGCGCGAGTTGATGCCGGAGACTTCGTCCGGCTCGTCCGTGGTTATCACCGCGCAGTTGCGCCCCTCGGCGATGGCAATGTTGACCACGTCGGGCAGGTAATATTCGCCCTGGGCGTTGTCGTTGCCGACCTTGCCGAGCAATTCGAACAGGACGTCGGCCTTCGCCGCCAGCAAGCCCGAGTTGCATAGCATGCAGGCGCGTTCGCGTTCGTCCGCATCCTTGAATTCGACCATGCGGGCGATCTGGCCATCCTCGGCGATCACCCGACCGTACTGCAGGGCGTCTTCAGGCAAGAAGCCCAGGACGACCGCTTCGGGCGCGTCTGCGGCCCGAAGCCGCTCGATCATCGCCTGCATCGTCTCGGGGCGGATGAAGGGCACGTCGCCGTACATGACGAGCACGTCGCCCTCAAAGCCGTCGAGCGCGCTCTCCGCCTGCTGCACCGCGTGGCCGGTACCGAGCTGCGGCTGCTGTACCGCGATGTCGGCCCGTCCGCCGAGATGCGCCTCAAGCTGCTCGCGGCCCTCTCCCACCACCACCACGGTCTTCGCCGGGGCCAGAACCTCCAGGGAAGCGAGCAGGTGGTCGATCATTGGCCGCCCGGCGATCGCATGGAGCACCTTGTGCCGCGTGCTTTTCATGCGCGTACCCTTGCCAGCGGCGAGGACTATAGCTGCGATCGGTCTTTCGGAAGCTCCCATGGGGCGCGCAATGCCACCAATCGGTTGCCGTTTCCATACGCCTCCGGCAAGGGCCCGTGGATGGCTGACTTTCCTTTCGAAATCGTCGGGTTCGACCTCGACGGGACACTTGTCGACTCCAACCGCGACCTCGGTCCGGCGGTGAACCATGCGCTGACCACCGTCGGCCGCCCACTGATCTCGCAAGACGCCACCCGCAACCTGATCGGCGGCGGCGCGCGCCGGATGCTCGAACGTGCCTTCGAACTGACCGGCGGCGAACTTCCGGAAGACGAGTTCGAGAGCGCTTACGGCGAACTCCTCGTCCACTACGAAGCGCACATCGCCGACCACACCGTGCCCTACCCCGGGTGCCTCGACGCGCTCGACGACCTCGCGCGGCGGGGCTGCAAGCTGGCGGTGATCACCAACAAGATCGAGGTCTACTCGCGCAAGTTGCTAGACGCCTTGGGGATGACCGACCGGTTCGAAGTAATCCTCGGCGGCGATACGCTCGGCCCGGGCCGGGCCAAGCCGGCGCCCGACATGATCGACACCGCGATCCTGATATGCGGCGGCGGACGCTTCGCAATGGTGGGCGACAGCACCTTTGACGTGAAGGCCGCGCGCAACGCCAGGGTGCCGGTGGTCGCGCTCAGCTTCGGCTATAACGACCTGCCGGCGGCAGAGCTTGGCGCGGATGCGGTAATCGATCGCTATGAGGATCTCGTGAGCGCCCTCGAGCGGCTGTGAGCAGCGCATTCCCGAGGGCATCCACCAAACCGACTTAGAACCGCACCCCCAGCCCGGCGCTCAGGACCCACGGATCTAGGTCGTGTTCGGTCTCGATCACCTTGACCCCGCCGTCATACCAGCGCGCCGTGGTGCCGATGAAATAGCGTTTCGCGTCCAGGCTGAGCGCCAGGCCCCTGCCGTTGAGCGGGACGTCGACCCCCGCCTGCAGAACCACCCCGAGCTCGTTCGACAGGGTGAGCTTGTCCACGCCCAGCGCCACGGTAGCGGCGCCCGGGTCTTCGCCAATGAACAGGAAGTAGGCTGGTCCGGCGCCGATGTAGGGCGAAATACCGCCGGTGTTGAGGTGATACTTCAGCGTCACCGTCGCCGGGATCAGCTTGGCATCAGACACCAGTTCAGCGCCCGGAAGCCCGGTGGTTCCATCGACGTCATGCTGGGTCATGCAACAGATGGTCTCGACCGACAGGCCGGGGGAGAAAAAATATTCGACCGCCAGAGTGGGTACGACGTTGTCGTTCGCTTGGGTCTGGGTGTTCGCGGGCAGGCCGACAAGATCGGCGTTCACCTTGTCGATCTTCCCGTCGGGCAAAACCGCTGTAGCAAGCGCCTTCACCTGCAGCCTGCCCTGCCCGTCGCTCGCCAGGGCCGGAGCGGCATGAACCAGGGACATCAGGGCCAGCGCGCCTAACCCGCGCGAGAGTACCGTACGCATCGTCATTACCTCCACACGCGCTGCAAGGGCCGCACAGTCAGGCCCAGGGAATTGCAGCGCCCGTTCGCCCTGCCTCGATCGCGGAGGACCGGCATTGATGCGGCGCAAAGATCGCCCGGCGGGAATTTTCGCTGGAAGTTCTGATAATTCCGGGTGCCCGTGGGGTCCGTGCTTACGCCGCTACCCGCTCACCACCTTCAACAGACGCCGCTCAAGGGGCGCCAGCACTCCGGCGAGTTCGTGGCCTCGCTTAAGCACTTGGCCCTGTTCGCCGAACAACGCCCAGATGCCCTGTCGCTGCCTTAGCTCGGGGCGTTTCTCCAGCCGCATCTGCGGAAAATCCGCTGTACGCCTGAAGGCCGAGAAGCTGGCAAAGTCGCGGGTGAAGTTCATCGCATAGTCGCGCCATTCGCCTGCGGCGACCATCCGACCGTAAAGATCGAGAATGCGCTGCAACTCGGCGCGCTCGAACCCGACTTGTTGAGGGACGCGCGACGGCGGAAAGGGGACGATGTTTCCGTCGAGCGATCCCGCCCGCATTAGCTGGCGGCGCCCGTCTTGCGCGAACGGGCCGGCACTTGCCGTTCCTCCTTCAGCGCAGCGACCTCGGCCCGCAATTCGGCCAGTTCGCGTTCGAGTGCTTCGACCCGTTCAACCCCGCCGTTGCCCTGTTCGCAAGGCTCGTCGCACGGGGTTCCATACGGAATGAACTCGCGCAGCCAGGTTTCGGCGGGGACCAGCGTCGAGCGGGCCTTGAGCCCGATCATGGTCGCGCCTTCGGGCACGTCATCCGTCACCACCGCGTTGGCGCCGACGCGCGCACGCTCGCCGACCACGATCGGGCCAATGATCTGCGCCCCGGAACCGATAATGACGTTATCCTTGAGTGTCGGGTGACGCTTGCCACCAACCCCATTGGTCGGATTGGTGCCGCCGAGCGTGACGCACTGGTAGATCGTGACGTTGTCGCCGATCTCAGCCGTCTCGCCGATCACGGTGAAACCGTGGTCGATAAACAGGTTGCGCCCGATCTTCGCGCCAGGGTGAATGTCGATCGCCGTCAGCCAGCGCGACAAGTGATTCACGAACCGGGCGAGAAAATAGAGCTCCCCGTCGAACAGCCAGTGCGCAAGCCGGTGGAAACCGAGCGCCCAAACGCCCGGGTACAGGAGAATTTCCCAGCGGGACCGCGGGGCCGGGTCACGTGCCCTTACCGAGTCCAAGTATGCGATCAACTGATCGAACATTGCCGATGATTCTCCCTCAAATCCGCCACTAAAGCAAGCGAGGCTCTTCCGCGCCGTGCACGGCCTCTAGTGCGGCCCGCCAGATAGATTGGGTAGCGGGCACCTTACGTTCAAGGCTGAGCCGATCGATTGCGGCTACGAGCTTCTCCAGATCGGAGAAAGACCTGCCCGCTCGCGGGAGCAGATAGTCCGCTGCATCGGCGCCCAGCGGCAACCCGCGCTGTTCGGCCAAAATGTAGAGCAGTTCCTCGGCCATCTCATCATCGGGAGGACCGATCTCGAGCTGCAGGGCCGCACCGAGGCGCGATCGCAAGTCAGGAAGGGTGATATCCCATGGCGGCTCTCCACCGACGACCAGCAGGGCGCGCCCCTCTTCCTGAGCGCGGTTCCAGCGATGAAATATCTGCGCCTCATCGAGCGAGCGGGCATCGTCGATCGCTTCGCCCCGGCCGCTCTGGGCAAACCAGCGGGCGAGCAACGACTTGCCAGAGCGAGACGGGCCGGTGAGCACAGCGGTACGGAATGGCCAGCTTTCCGGCCGAGCCAAGGCGTCCGCCACATGGGCGTTCGCTGTGCCGATTACGATCCGCGATGGTCCGGCGGACTCCGGCGCGAGCGGAAGGGCTATCTGGCTCATAGGCGCCCCATACGACACACGGGCCTTTCGCGCCTCAGCGCGTAATGGCGAGTGCGTTGCTGCCCTGCGTAACCTGCCAGCCGCGGGCGCGCAATGCATCGGCCAGTGAAGCTAGGTCGCCGGCGAAGCTGACCCGCGTCACCGAAGTGCCGCCGATGGCGACGCTGCTGGTGGACACGCCGCGGACGCCCGGTGTGCCTCGCAACGCGGCAATCGCCGCGTCGACCGAGGGTGCATCGGGCGTGGTGACCTGCACGGTGATGCTCACCACGGGAGCTTCGCCAGGAGTGGCGGTGGCGGCAGGGCCGGTGGAGTCGATCAGGGCGTTCTCGCCTTCGCCTCCGGCGGCTCCGGCCAACTCCGCCTGCCGCGCCGCTTCGATCAGGGCCCGAACCTCGGGGCTGAGCTGCATGCCCTCCATCGACAGGGTGGGATCAGGACGCAGGACGCCGGCGGCCAGCGCGCGGGTGTAGAATTCGTCGAACTTTTCAACTGCCATGGTGAGCATGGTAGGCACCTGCTCCGCATCACGTGCCCGCAAGGTGAAGCTGAACAAGTATTCGTTGTCTGGCCCGTGCCGTCCCGTGAAGTGTCCCAGCACCGGGCCACCGGGATAGGAGTACTCCAACCGGGCAATCGGCACGATCACGTCGGCCGCGCCGAACTGGTCGAGAATGTCGTTCCAAAGAATGCGGCTGCGGCGACCGGTCTGGCCGAACGTCAGGACCAGCGAATCGGAACCGGCGCCGGAGGGGCGGACGTAGTCGATGGCGCTTGCGCCGGCCTGGTACTCGGCCCAGGCGCGCTGCCACGGGTTGCGTACCTCGAACATGGTTTGGGTGCCGCCTGTGATCAGCACAGGCAGGGTAAGCATCGGTGCCGAACGTGCCCGCTCGCCCTCGCCACCGAGCAATCCGCCGGAACGCGCCCGATCGAATACCACGCCCAGCGTGGCGATGTAGCGGCGCGGACCGAGCTGTTCGCGCTCGACCACGATGGCCGAGATGAGCCCTTCAAGTTGCGACTCGGGAATGTCCGGCCCGCCGATTTTCTTCCAGGCGAGCTTCTTAGCTTCCTGCCAACCCTTGAGTCGCGCATCCTCGGAATTCTTGCCGACCACGTCGACCTTGATCCCCCGCACCTCGATATCGGTGGTGCTGGCGACCGGCGCGATGCCGCGATCCCCGGAAACTTGCGCGACCAGCGCGACTCCCAAGGCAAGCGCCACAGCGCCCGCTAACGGGGCCCAGAGGCGTCGCGAAGGCGAAATTTGAGGGAGAGCAAGGCTTGGCATGTGTGAAATCGGCGGCCTTTTGCCCAATGGCGAGTGGAAATCCAAGCGCGAATGGATAAAGCGCCCAGTTATGACTTCGAACAACCCCCCGCCCGAACGTTATACCTACGCCCAGGCCGGCGTCTCGATCGATGCCGGCAACGCGCTGGTCAAGGCCATCGGCCCGCTGGTCAAGGCGACTCGTCGCCCCGGTGCCGATGCCGAGATCGGCGGCTTCGGTGGCTTCTTCGATCCGAAAGCAGCCGGCTATAGCGATCCGCTGCTGGTCGCGGCCAATGACGGCGTAGGAACCAAACTCAAGCTCGCGATCGACCATGACCGGCACGACACCGTTGGCATCGACCTTGTGGCGATGTGCGTCAACGATCTGATCGTCCAGGGCGCCGAGCCGCTGTTCTTCCTCGACTACTTCGCCACCGGCAAGCTCGACAACGGCGTGGCGGAGCGGGTCATCGCGGGTATTGCGAAGGGCTGCACCATTTCCGGCTGCGCGTTGATCGGCGGAGAGACCGCGGAGATGCCCGGCATGTACGCCGCAGGCGACTACGACCTCGCGGGCTTCTGCGTCGGAGCAGTTGAGCGCGGCGAGCAAGTCACCGGAGAGCGCGTGGCGCCCGGGCACGTGCTGCTCGGCCTCGCGAGCTCGGGTGTGCATTCGAACGGCTTCTCGCTGGTACGCCGCCTGGCGGCCGACCTCGGCTGGCGCATGGATCGCCCCGCCCTGTTCGATCAGGAGCGGCTGCTGATCGAAGTCCTGATCGAACCGACCCGGATCTACGTGAAGAGCCTGCTGCCGACGATCCGCGCCGGCAAGATCGACGCCCTCGCCCACATTACCGGCGGCGGTCTGCTCGAGAATATCCCACGCGTGCTGCCCGAAGGCGCCCATGCGGTGGTTGATGCCGACGCCTGGGAGCAGCCCGGGCTGATGGCGTTCCTGCAGGGCCAGGGCAATATCGAGCCGGGCGAGATGTCGCGCACCTTCAACTGCGGCATCGGCATGGTCCTGGCGGTCCAGCCGGAACTCGCCCGCGAGATCGCCGCCGAACTGGAAGCTGCAGGCGAGGATGTTACGCGGATCGGCGAAGTGATCGAAGGCCCGCGCGGTTGCACCGTGCGCGGATCTGCCAGCACGTGGAGCGCGAAGGTCGACTGGAGCGCGACTCACAATGCCTGAGAAGGCTCGCGTCGCGGTCATGCTCTCGGGCAACGGGACGACCATGTCCTCGCTGCTATTCCACTCGCGCCTGCCGAATTGCCCCTACGAGATCGTGCTCGTCGCCAGCAACATGCCGGAGGCCCGAGGCCTCAACATCGCTGCGGCCGAGGGTATTCCGACCTTCGCCCACAGCCACCGCGGCCTCGACCGCGAGGCTCATGAGGCGATCATGGACCAGGCCCTGCGCGATGCCGGCGCCGAGTACATCGCGCTGTGCGGCTACATGCGCGTGCTGACCGCGGGCTTCGTCGAGAACTGGGCCGGGAGAATGCTCAACACTCACCCTTCCCTGCTGCCCAAGTACAAGGGCCTGCACACTCACGAGCGGGCGATTGAGGCTGGCGATTCGCAAGGCGGCTGCTCAGTCCACGTGGTGACCGCCGAACTCGACGGGGGCCCGCTACTCGGGCAGGTACCGGTGCACATCCTGCCCGATGACACGCCCGACAGCCTCTCGGCCCGGGTGCTGATGGCGGAGTATCAGCTCTATCCGCGCATGCTGGCGGACTACGTCGCGCGCGACAAGTCGCCCGACTACCTCGTCGCACAGGTGCGCGAACGGGCGATGGTCCTGCCTGACGCGGACGAGATCGTATCGCACGGTATGCCTTGCTTCGGCATCTTGAAGGGCAAGAAGTTCGCCTATGTCAGCCTGGACCATCACGGCGACGGCAAGACCGCGCTGCTGGTCAAGATCAGCGGCCCAGACGAACAGGCACAGCTGATCGAGAACGA
This sequence comes from Croceibacterium selenioxidans, assembly GCF_018599195.1. GTDB lineage: Bacteria > Pseudomonadota > Alphaproteobacteria > Sphingomonadales > Sphingomonadaceae > Croceibacterium_A > Croceibacterium_A selenioxidans. Next base: position 1,769,587 of record NZ_JAHFVK010000001.1, read on the forward strand.
CCCCGACCGTTACTACCGCCCGGCCTATTTCGGCGACGGCTGGATCGCCATCCGCCTCGACATGGGCGACAACGATTGGGACGAGATCGGCGAATGGCTGGCCCGCAGCTGGCGCGCCGTGGCGCCGAAGAAACTTACCGGCCTGATGGACGTGGCGGACGGGTTCTGACCGATCAGGTCCCGTAGAGGATGAAATCGGCAATGGCTCCCGAATGCAGTGCCATCGTGTCGTAGACAGGCAGCGGCGAATTCTCCGCAGTAATCAGGAGGCCGATCTCGGTGCAGCCGAGGATCACGCTGTCTGCCCCAGCATCGCGTCCCGCAGCGATAATCTGCAGGAACGCCTCGCGCGACGCATCCGTCACGACGCCGCGGATCAGTTCTTCGTAAATCACCCGATGGATCGCAGCACGGTCCGCTTCGTCCGGTATCGACGCCGTGATCCCCGCCTCGGCCAGGGGGGTGCGGATGTAGTCCTGCTCCATCGTGAAGCGGGTCGCGAGAAGTAGCGGGCGTGATCTACCGTCGCGGCTCAGCGCTTCGGAGAGCGGATCGACGATATGGATCAGCGGCACTGATACCGCGTCTCGCACGCTATCGGCGCATTTGTGCATGGTATTGCTGCCGATCGCCACCGCATCGACACCGGCGCGGTTGAGCCTGACGGCGGCGTCCACCACCTCGGCCCCGGCATCATCCCAGCGCCCTTCGATCTGAGCCTGGGCAATCGGGGCGAAGTTAAGCGAATCGACAATCAGCGGCGCCGAGTGGGCGCCGCCGAGTCGGGCCGCGACGGTCCTGTTGATCGCGTCGTAGTAGAGCCGGGTGCTTTCCCAGCTCAAACCGCCGATCAGGCCGACGCGGCGCATCCGTTAGCCGACGATTTCGTCGGTCTTGAAGAAGTAGTCGATCTCGATCGCAGCATTTTCGTCGCTGTCGGAACCGTGGACCGAGTTGGCCTCGATGCTCTCGGCGAAGACCTTGCGGATCGTGCCCTCGGCAGCATCGGCCGGGTTGGTCGCGCCCATGACTTCGCGGTTGCGCTTCACGGCGTCTTCACCTTCGAGCACCTGGACCACGACTGGGCCGCTGGTCATGAAATCGCACAGTTCGCCAAAGAACGGGCGTTCCTTGTGCACTGCGTAGAAGCCTTCGGCCTGTTCGCGGGTCATCTGGATGCGCTTGGAGGCGATGACGCGAAGGCCGGCGTCTTCCAGCATCTTGGTGACCGCGCCGGTGAGGTTGCGGCGGGTGGCATCGGGCTTGATGATCGAAAAGGTGCGGGTGACCGCCATTGGGGGAATCCTTCGAACTGAATGTGCGGAAAGTTGCGCGCGCCCCTAGCGGTGAGCGCTATCGCGCGCAAGGCTCAAGCCTTCTTGACCCATTTCCCGTCTTCGAGTTCGTAGAACTCCCGCGTCACATCCTCGCGCTGATCGAACAGCCGCCAAGTCTTGCGCGCCTCGGCCTTGCCGCCCTCATCGAAAAACAGCAGGACGCGGTCGAACCCCTCGGCTTCCTCGCGCCATTGCCCGTCGGCGAGCGCCAGTAGTCTTGCGCCATTGGCGGCGCTGCAATCGCCCGACAGCAATACCGGTTGGCGGTCGGCATGGGGGGCATCCGCCCGGCCATGGGCGAGGAAATCTTCCGGGCATTGCTCCCACAGCGCCTTGTCGAGCCGGTCGACCAGCGAAGGGTCCGCGGCCACTACCAGCATCCTCTGATCCCCAGCCTTCGCGGCGCGGGCAATCAGCGGCAGGACACGCTCGACCGGCTGCGCGCCCGACAGGTAGAAACCGACCCTCTCCACCTTAGGGTCGGCCCTAACTTTCGAGCTTGTCGCGTACGTAGCGGTCGATCAGGCGCACACCATAACCGGTCGCCCCCTTGTCCCAGGTGGCACCGGGCTTGTCGGCCCAGACCATGCCCGCGATGTCGAGATGCGCCCAGGGCGTGCCCTCGTCGATGAAGCGCTGCAGGTATTGCGCCGCAGTGATCGAGCCGGCCCAGCGGGGGCCGACGTTCTTCATGTCGGCGATCGGGGAATCGATCAGCTTGTCGTAGGCCGGTGAGAGCGGGAAGCGCCACAGCTTGTCGCCGCTTGCCTTGCCTGCCGCCGACAGGTCATCGGCCAGGCCATCGTCGTTCGAGAACAGCCCGCCATGCTCATGGCCGAGCGAGATAATCATCGCACCGGTCAGCGTGGCGAGGTCGACGATCGCGGCGGGCTTGAACTCGCGCTGCGCCCAGGTGAGCGCGTCGCACAGCACCAACCGCCCTTCGGCGTCGGTGTTGATGACCTCGACCGTCTGGCCCGACATCGTGGTGACGATGTCGCCCGGACGCTGTGCCTTGCCGTCGGGCATATTCTCGACGAGGCCGCAGACACCGATGACGTTGGCCTTGGCCTTGCGCTTGGCCAGCGCCAGCATCGCCCCGGCCACGGCGCCAGCGCCACCCATGTCCCACTTCATGTCTTCCATGCCGGCCGCGGGCTTGATCGAGATGCCGCCGGTATCGAACGTTACGCCCTTGCCGACGAACACCGTCGGTTGCACGCCTTCGGCTCCACCGAGCCACTTGATCACCAGCAGCCTCGGCGGCTGAGCAGAACCCTGCGACACCCCGAGCAGAGCGCCCATGCCGAGCTTTCGCATTTCCTCCTCGTCAAGGAACGAGAGTTCGGCGCCAGTGCCTGCGAACTGCGTCAAGCAGCGCTCGACAAACGATTCAGGATAAATGACGTTTGGCGGTTCGGCCACGAGTTCGCGGGTAAATTCGACGCCTTCGGACAGGGCCCGTTCCGTCGCCCAGGCCAGCTCGCTGCCTTCGGGAGCGCCGGTGACGACGACGTTGGCTAGGGAAACCTTCTGTTCGTCCTTGAGCTTCGTGCGGTACGCGTCATGACGCCAGCTGCGCAGCCTCAAACCGATCAGTACCGAGGCGACATCCTTTGCCTCCAGACCCTCGGCGTCCAGCGCCATTTCCGTGGCTCCAGACGTGAGGTACTTCGCGGCCAGTGCGGCCCCTGCCCGTTCCAGCGCGGCGCCGCGGCCATCGCCGTTGGCGCCTGCGCCCACGAGCGCAAGCCGCACCACGGCATCGCCGCGTTCGACAAAGGCTTCGAACAATTGTCCGGCCTTGCCACTGAAACGCGCTGCCCGCGCGCCCTCGGCCACGGCGCGGTCGAGATCCACGGGCAGCTGGTCCTTGTCGACGACGCGCGCGACCAATGAGGGACCTGCGCCGCCAGTGGCGCTCTGGAAGGTGATTTGCATGCTCTCTCCGCTCGATCGTGTGGGAGGCGCGGCGGTTGATGCCGCGGGACTTGCTCGGTGGCGTTGCAGTTAGGGAGCAGCAGTGCAATAGGCAAGCCGATGCGCCCCCGCCCGCAGACAGAATTGCACGCCGAACTTCGCAACTTGCGGCGTTTTCGCGCGATTGCCCTGGCGGGCTTTGCGGCGCTGTTGTGCGCGCCGTTGCCCGTCCTGGCCCAGGACTCCCCTGCCCCTGGGGCAAGCGATGACTCCGGGCAAAGTGAGCAGGTCCCTCGCGAGGTCGCGTTCGAAGCCAATGCGCTCGAATATGACAGCAACGCCGATCTCGTGACCGCCTCGGGCGAAGTGCTCCTGCGCTCGGGCGACCGCTCGGTGCGCGCGGACAGCGTCACGTGGAACCGGACAAGCGGGCAAATCACGGCGATGGGCAATGTCCGCGCAGTGGATGAAGACGGCAATCAACTGTTTACCGACAGTCTGGAGCTGACCGACGAGCTCAAGGAAGGGGCCATGAGCAATCTGCTCCTGGCGTTCAGGGCCGGCGGACGCCTGGCGGCCGCGGAAGGCCGACGTGACGAGACTGGTAATGTCGTACTCGATCGCGCTTCCTATTCCTCGTGCCCGGTCGTCGACGACGATGGCTGTCCCAAGCAGCCAAGCTGGCGCGTGACGGCGCGGCGGGTGCGCTACGATTCCGAAACCAAGACCATCCGCTTCGACGGCGCCTACCTCGAGTTGTTCGGAAAGCGGATCCTGCCGCTGCCGGGGATAACTGTGCAGGCAGACGGGGGGCCGAGTTCCGGGTTCCTGGTCCCCGACGTCGGGATCAACGCTTCGAACGGCTTCGAAGTCACCGCCAGTTACTACTGGCACATGGCGGAGAACCGCGATCTTCTGCTGACGGCCTTCGCTTACACCGAAGCCGTGCCGATGGTGTCGGCGCAATACCGGATGCTAACCGATAGCGGGGCGTTCCAGGCTACCGGCTACCTGACTTACGGGACCCGCATACCCCTCGACTCGACCGTACCGACCGAGGAAAAGGACATCCGCGGTTACTTCTTCGGTAACGGCAAATTCCAGCTCGATCCGAACTGGAGCGTGACGAGTTCGCTGCGCTTCGCCCTCGACCGAACTTTCGCCCGCCGGTACGATATCACCCGCGACGACCGGCTACGCTCGATGATCGACGTCGAGCGGATCGACGATGACAGCTACCTGTCGATTTCCGGGTGGGTGACACAACTGCTGCTGGTTCAACAGCCTCAGGGCCTGGTCCCGATCGCGCTGCCGCTGATCGACTACCGCCAGCGGATCGCGGATCCGATCCTGGGCGGGCAGTTCGAAATTCAGGCCAACACTCTCGCAATCACCCGCACCGAGGGGCAGGACACACAGCGCGCTTTCGCCCGGGCCGAATGGAACTTGCGGCGGATCACGGACTGGGGTCAGGAACTGACCGCCACGGTCTACTTGCGCGGCGACCTCTATCACTCGGATTCGAGCATACTGACCGGCACCCCTTCCTATCGGGGCCGCGACGGATGGCAGGCGCGCGGGGTCGCCATCGGTGCGATCGACATGAAGTGGCCATTCGTCGGCAGCTTCCTGGGAGGAACGCAGGTCATAACCCCGCGCGTGCAGCTGGCAGCCGCGCCGGAAATCGAAAACCTCACCATTCCCAACGAGGATGCGCGCTCGATCGATCTTGAGGACAGCAATCTCTTCGCGCTCAACCGCTTCCCCGGGTACGACCGAGTAGAAGACGGCGCGCGCGTGACTTACGGGCTGGACTGGGCTGCCGAAATCCCCAGCTGGCGGGCGAAAGCGACTATCGGGCAATCCTATCGCTTGACCGACAAGCCCTCTCTGTTTCCCGACGGCACTGGCTTGACCGAACAGTTCTCGGATTGGGTCGGCCGCACCGAGATTCGTTATCGCGACTTCGTCAAGCTGACCCACCGCTACCGCGTCGATAAGGACAACTTCGCGGTTCGCCGCAACGAGATCGACGCGACGCTGGGCTCCGACGAGACCTATCTCGAGGTAGGTTACTTGCGCCTCAACCGAGACATCGACCTGAACTTCGAGGACTTGCAGGATCGCGAGGAACTTCGGGCCGCGGGTCGCGTGGCGTTCGCCAAGTACTGGTCGGTGTTCGGCTCCGCCGTCGTCAACCTGACCAATTCCGAAGAGGACCCCTCGTTCACTTCCGACGGTTTCGAGCCTTTGCGAACCCGGCTAGGCATCGCCTATGCCGACGACTGCCTGGAGTTCGGGTTCACCTGGCGGCGTGATTACGTCGCGGTCGCCGATGCGGACAAGGGCAACAGCTTCCGCATCTATTTCGCCCTGCGCAACCTCGGCTTCCGCTAGGGCCTGACCCTGGTCTGATGTCTTTGTCGACGCTATCCGCAAGCATCGCCGTTGGCAGGCACCGGCAAACGCGCTATCCGCCGCGGCTCAGCTAGGGTTAAGCCGCCTGGAGGTAGGCGGCCTGCCTTCGACAGCGCAGAAAGCGCATCCTTTACGGGGTCCTGCAATTGAGCAAGTTCACCAAGAAATTCGGATGGTTCGCGGCAGCGGCGGCCCTATCGGCCGGGCTCTATACGTCTGCCACTGCGCAACAACAGGAGGAAGCCAGCTCCTCCGATGCGTTCAACATTCCCGACAACATCATCATCCTCAATCGCGAGGATTCGAAGCGCAAGGCCACGGCAACGGTCAACGGCTCGATCATCACCGGAACCGATGTCGACCAACGTGTGGCGCTGATTGTCGCCGCCAACGAGGCGCAGCCGTCGGCCGAAGAGATCAAGCGGCTGCGGCTCCAGGTGCTCCGCAACCTGATCGACGAAACGCTTCAGATTCAGGAAGCCGACGCCCAGGAGATCGGCGTTTCGGACGACGAAGTGAATTCGACCTACAACCGCCTCGCGAGCGACCGTTTCAGGCGTTCGGACGCGGAGATGACGCGATACCTTAGTTCGATCGGTTCGTCGCCAGCCTCGCTCAAGCGCCAGATCAAGGGCGAGCTCGCTTGGGACCGCCTGCTGCGCCGCAACGTCGCGCCTTACGTGAACGTGTCCGAAGAGGAAGTGAACGAGCTGTTCGAGCGCCTTCAGGCGTCAAAGGGTACCGCTGAGTATCGCATCGGCGAAATCTACCTTTCGGCCACGCCGGCCACGCGCGAAGCGGTCAACCAGAACGCCCGACGGATCATGGAGCAACTGCGCGCTGGTGGCAGCTTCGTGGCCTACGCCCGACAGTTCTCCGAAGCCTCGACCGCGGCGGTCGGTGGAGACCTCGGCTGGATTCGGATCGAGCAGTTGCAGAACGAGCAGCTCGAAAACGTCGCTCGCGAACTGCAGCCCGGCCAGTTGGTGGGCCCGGTCGAGATCCCCGGCGGCTTCTCGATTCTCTACCTGATCGACAAGCGCCAGGTCGGCATGGCCGATCCGCGTGACGCCTTGCTCAGCCTCAAGCAGATATCGCTCGACTTCCCCGCGGGCACGACCAAGGAAGACGCACAGGCCCGGGCAAGCGCCTTCGCCGATGGTGTGAGCAAGATCCGCGGTTGCGGCGAGGCCGAAAGCGTGGCTGCGACACTGGGAGCCCAGGTCGTGTCGAACGACGGCATCGCCATTCGATCGCTGCCCGAAGCTTTGCAGCCGATCCTTCTAGACCTCAGCGTCGGCCAGGCGACACCGCCGTTCGGCACGCTTGAGGACGGCGTTCGCGTTCTCCTGCTGTGCGGCCGCGACGATCCAGCCGGTGCGGCCGGTCCGGACACCGACACGCTGATGTCGCAGCTCGAGGACGAACGCATCAATCGCCGGGCCCAACGCTACTTGCGCGACCTTCGGCGCGACGCGGTGATCGAGTATAACTAAGCTCGTGAAACCGCTCGCCGTGTCGCTCGGCGACCCGGCGGGGATCGCTCCCGAAGTCATATGCGAAGCCTGGACCAAGCGCGGCGCTAAAAGCTTGCCGCCTTTTTTCGTAACCGGCGGTGCCGGCGTGTTGCGAGCGGCCGCTGCGCTGCGGGGCTTCCGGGTGCCGCTCGCGATCATTGACCACCCTGGACAGGCCGTCGAAGCCTTCGCCAGCGCTTTGCCCGTTCTTGGCGGGTCAGACAGCGAATACCGGCCCGGAGAGCCCGACGAAAGTGGCGCGCGGCTGGCCCTCGGATCGCTTGAAGCAGCGAGCCTGCTCGCCGCTTCCCGAGACGCGGGCGCCATTGTCACCGGGCCGATCGCGAAGTCGGAACTGGCGAAGATCGGCTTCGGCTTCCCGGGTCAGACCGAATTCGTCGCTGCCGCCTGCGACATCCCCGCAGATGACGCGGTGATGATGCTGGCAGGTCCCCAGCTGCGAACGGTGCCGCTGACGGTTCACTGCGCCTTGAGCGAAGTTCCAGGCCGCATCTCGGCCGACCTGATCCTGCGCCGCGCAACGATAGTCGACCAAGCGCTTCGGCAGGACTTCGGCATTCCCGCGCCCCGGATCGCGATCTGTGGCCTCAATCCGCACGCAGGCGAAGGCGGCAGGATGGGCCGTGAAGAGATAGAGATCATTGCGCCGGCCATCGCGGCCTTGCGAGCTGCGGGCATCGACGCGACGGGCCCGCATCCCGCTGATGCGCTTTTCGCGGGCCACGCGCGCGGCACTTATGACGTCGCGATCGCGATGTACCACGACCAGGCCCTGATCCCGTTGAAGGCGCTCGATTTCGACCAGGGTGTCAATGTGACTCTGGGCCTACCCATCATTCGCACATCGCCCGACCACGGCACGGCCTTCGGTATCGCGGGAACGGGAGCAGCGCGGCCCGGCGCCATGATCGAAGCCATCCGGATGGCGGGCGAAATGGCACTGCGGCGGACTGGGCGGTGAGGCCCGCCTCTTCAAAATTGCGACCATGAATCCTCTTCCCCCCTTGCGAGAAGTCATTGCCGCTCACGGCCTGAGCGCGTCGAAAGCGCTGGGCCAGAATTTCCTCCTCGACGAACAGCTCCTCGCACGGATCGCCGCAATTCCCGGCGATCTGCAGGATCGCGCGGTGCTGGAAGTCGGGCCCGGTCCAGGCGGACTCACCCGGGCTCTGCTGCGTGCAGGCGCGCGGGTGACGGCCATCGAAATGGACCGCCGCTGCCTCCCCGCCCTCGCCGAACTTGGAGAGGTTTTTCCCGGCCGGTTGCGCGTAGTCGAGGGTGATGCCCTAAAGCTCGATCATGACGAACTCATGGGTGAGCCCTACGCCATTGTCGCCAACTTGCCCTATAACGTCGGCACGGCTCTTTTCACCGGTTGGCTGGGGGGAGAACAGTGGCCACCGACCTGGACCAGCCTGACCCTGATGTTCCAGCAAGAAGTCGCCCAGCGCGTGGTCGCCGCGCCTGGAAGCGATCCCTATGGGCGGCTCGCGATCCTGGCCCAGTGGCGTTCCACCGCCAAGCTCGCCATGAAAGTTCACCGCAGCGCCTTCACGCCGCCGCCCAAAGTGATGAGCGCCATCGTGCACGTCACTCCGGCAGAGGCACCGCCCGGCGTAAGCGCCAGGGTGCTGGAGAAATTGACCGAAGCCGCGTTCGGCCAACGCCGCAAGATGCTCCGTCAAAGCTTGAAGGGCGTTCCCGGCGCGCTCCGAGCTCTCGACAGTCTCGGGATCGATGCAACTCGGCGGGCCGAGACGCTAAGTGTCCTTGAGTTCGTCTCGATCGCCCGCGAATTGACGGGCTCGCAGCTTAGCCGAGTCTCGACCGTTCCCCCCCGAGACCAGCCAGGGCGAGCGTAATCGTCCGTCCGCGGTCAGTGAGACGGAAGGTTGGTCCAAAGACGCCCGCTGGTCCCTCTTCGACCAACCCCTTCGCCACCAGGCCGTGCATACTTGGCAAGCCGATGCGCACCCGCTTCGACAAGGGTTCGAACTCATGGAAGGGCCAGAACGCCCGCAGAGCGTTGCGCTCTCCGCGATTCAGCTCTGGAAACGATCCCGCCGAACTGAGCTTTGATTGAGCCGATTGCGCTTCGTCAGCCGGCTCCGTCAGCCCGTCCAGGACGAGTGCGGATTCATCACTCACAAAACTTCCCCCAAAAAGCTGGCGTATTAACCTTACGCAGCCGACCCGGCTGGCGCGCCTTGCACAGTGAGCATTTGAACGCAAGGCGAAATCTGGTTACAAACGCATCTATCAAACAAGTTACCAAAGAAACTCGATATCTAATTTCGCTCCATAGGCTATCGACGTAATTTTCGTGCCGCCTCCAAGATGAACGCTCCCCTAATGAGCCTGCTTTTTCGCAAAGAGCGGAATTTCCGGTTCGCAATCCAGTGCAGAGGATTTACTTCTTAGGCCATGCACCGACGTAATCTCATGATGCCGCGCGTTGGCCGGCCCGCATTCGTGGGCTGGTTTATGTTGCTCGTCGTGCTGATCTCGGCGGTTCCGACGACTGGGCAGGCCCGCACGCGCGTAATCGGTTCGGCGTTCGACCCGGCGACCTACTCTGTCGTCGTTAGCCCAAAGAAGCCGCGCGTCGCCGGGGCAAAGACCACCGTCGCCCGGAAGCCGCTGCTCGATCACTTGTTCGATGGCGTACCGGTGCCGGCCATCGTCGAACCCCAGCCGCTACCGTTCACTTTCGAGTGGGCCAGCCAACTTCGCTTCGAAGCCCCCCCGGAACAACCAGCCGGCCGTCCGTCCATTGTACGGGCGCATGGACCCCGCGCGCCTCCAACGACCTGAGACGCCGTCCAAGGTCTGATGGGGTCCTCTTCCTCGTCAGTCCCACACCAGACTGCAGGCCTGCGTGGCTCGGTTTGGAGAATTAGCATGAATGGAAAGCTATGCACGGCGCCACTTTGGTTCGCGCCTGCGCCATCGACGAGTCCGAGCGTAGCGGAATCATTTTCCGCTGCGCTTGTCGCCTTGTCGGACTGTCAAAGATTCCGCGGGCTTCCAGGGGCCCGCGACACCAGGAGAAGCACTTGCCACACCACACCCCCCTGATCGGGACGATAGTCGCCGGCCTTGTCGTAGCGTTCTTTATGGGAGCGTTGGCGCACCGCCTGCGCGTGTCCCCCGTTGCCGGCTACCTTTTTGCAGGCGTCATCGTCGGGCCCTTCACACCGGGGTTCGTCGCCGACGCCAGCCTGGCCAACGAACTGGCCGAATTGGGCGTGATCCTGCTGATGTTTGGCGTAGGTCTGCACTTTTCATTGCGGGACCTGCTGTCGGTAAGGAAGATTGCCATTCCCGGGGCCTTGACGCAGATCACGGTCGCGACGCTTCTCGGCCTGGCGCTGGCCCTGTTTCTCGGCTGGTCGATCCTCGCCGGACTGGTGTTCGGCCTGGCCTTGTCAGTTGCCAGTACGGTTGTGCTGCTGCGAGCGATGCAGGCCCGCGATCTCATTAACACGGAGCGCGGACGCATCGCGGTCGGGTGGCTGATCGTCGAAGATTTGGCGATGGTGCTGACTCTGGTGCTCCTGCCACCGATCGCCAGCATGGTTACCGGTGACGCCGTCGGTGGCACATCGATAGCGACTACCTTCGGCATCACGGTTCTCAAGGTCGGTGGTTTTATCGCCTTCATGCTGATCGTTGCGCGGCGGCTCATTCCCGCTGCGCTGCATTGGGTTGCCCACACCGGCTCGCGCGAGTTGTTCCGCCTGGCGGTCCTGGCAATCGCACTAGGTGTCGCGTTCGGCGCTGCTTACGTGTTCGACGTCTCGTTCGCGCTCGGAGCTTTCTTCGCCGGTATGATCCTCGGCGAATCCCAGCTGAGCCGCCGGGCCGCCGAGGAGACCTTGCCGCTGCGCGATGCGTTCGCGGTGCTGTTCTTCGTTTCGGTGGGGATGCTGTTCGATCCCCGGGTGGTGGTCGAGCAGCCCTGGCCCCTGCTGGCCACCGTGGCGATCATCATCTTCGGCAAGTCGATCGCGGCCTTCGCCATCGTTCGCCTCTTCGGCCATCCGACCAGGACCGCCCTGACGATTTCCGCCAGCCTCGCCCAGATCGGCGAGTTCTCCTTCATCCTCGCAGGCCTGGGCACGAATCTCGGCATTCTGCCACCAGAGGGCCGCGACCTGATCCTGGCGGGCGCGATCCTCTCAATCTTTGCCAACCCGTTCGTGTTCACCGCCGTCGCCGGCCGTCTGGGCGCTGCGAAGAAGGCGGCCGTGGCTGAGGCGCGGGAGGTTGAGCGCCAGCGTCAGGAGGAGCGCAAGGAGCATACTCTTCTCATCGGCTATGGTCGGGTCGGCAGCCTGGTGGGCCAGGGAGCCAAGAAGGCGGGCCGCGCGGTCGTCGTCGTGGAGGACGAAGCCGACGTCGCCCGAGCAGCCGAGGAGGATGGCTTGCCGGTCGTCCTCGGCAATGCGGCGACTGCGTCCGTGCTGCTCGAAGCTGGAATCGAAGATGCGAAACGGCTGGTGATCGCGATTCCTGAAGGCTTTGAGGCGGGTGCCATCGCCGACCAGGCGCGCAAACTGAATCCCGAGATCACCATCTACGCCCGCGCCCATTCCGACAGCGAGGTGGACCACCTCCTCCAGGCGGGCGTCGATCAGGTCATCATGGGCGAACGTGAGATCGCCACCCGTCTGCTCGAGTTGATGGCTCCCAGGCCCCCCGCCGCCCATTAGCGGCCGGGGACTGGGCGCTAGCCAGCCTTCACCTTGCGGCGCCAGGCGTGGAGCAAGGGTTCGGTATAGCCGTTGGGCTGACTCAGGCCCTTGAACACCAGGTCGACCGCCGCGAGGAACGCGGGGTGCGAAGTCCAGTTGCCGGCCATCGGGCGATAGGCGGGATCGCCGGCATTCTGCGCGTCGACCCGCGCGGCCATGCGCTTCAGGGCGTCCATGACCTGCGGCTGGGTTGCGACGCCATGGAGGAGCCAGTTCGCGAGATGTTGGCTGGAGATACGCAGCGTCGCTCGATCCTCCATCAGGCCGACGTCGTTGATGTCGGGCACTTTGGAGCAGCCGATGCCTTGATCGATCCAGCGCACGACATAACCGAGCAGGCCCTGGCAATTGTTATCGAGCTCCTCGGCAATCTCCGCCTCGCTCCAGTTCAAGCCTTCGGCCAGCGGAATAGTAAGCAACGCGTCGAGATCCGGTGCCGGTTCTAGCCGGTGCTGCACGTCGAACACGTCGGTCGCGTGGTAGTGCAAGGCATGGAGCACGGCCGCTGTGGGTGACGGAACCCATGCCGTGTTGGCGCCGGCCTTGAGGTGGGCTCCCTTCTCCTCAAGCATGGCCTGCATCCTGTCGGGTGCGGCCCACATGCCCTTGCCGATCTGCGCCTTGCCCGACAGCCCACAAGCAAGCCCGATGGCAACGTTGCGCTTCTCGTAGGCGTCGAGCCAGACCGATTGCTTCATCGCGCCCTTGCGGACCATCGGTCCGGCCCGCATCGAGGTGTGGATCTCGTCACCCGTGCGGTCGAGGAAGCCGGTGTTGATGAAAACGATCCTGTCCTTAACTGCCCGGATGCAGGCTGCGAGATTTGCGCTGGTACGCCGCTCCTCGTCCATCACGCCAACCTTGATTGTATGGCGCTTCAGGCCGAGCAAGTCCTCGACTGCATCGAACAAGTCGTTGGTGAAGGCGGCTTCCTCAGGCCCGTGCATCTTGGGCTTCACGATGTAAATGCTGCCGCAGCGGCTGTTGCGCCATCGACTGTGCCCTTCGACATCGAGGGCGCCGATGGCCGCAGTGACGACGGCGTCGAGAATGCCCTCCGGCACTTCGGCCTCACCCGCTTGCAGGATCGCCGGGTTGGTCATCAGGTGGCCGACATTGCGCACGAACAACAAGCTCCGTCCCGACAGCGCAATCCCGGTGCCGTCGGCGGCAGTGACTGTTAGATCGTCCTCGAGCGAGCGCCTCATCGTCTTGCCGCCCTTGTCGAAACTCGCCTCCAGATCGCCGCGGATCACGCCAAGCCAGTTGCGATAGGCGGCGAGCTTGTCCTCTCCGTCGACGGCGGCAATCGAATCTTCGAGGTCGACAATTGTCGTCAGCGCGGCTTCCAGCCTGATGTCGGCGATGCCCGCCGGGTCGCCCCGGCCGATCATATGCTCGCGATCGAACACCACCTCGATGTGAAGACCATTGTGGCAGAACACGAGGCCCTTCTCCGTGCTGCCGACATATTGGCTCGGCTCGCACAGCGGCAGGCTCTCCGGCCCCGCGATCTCCGACCAGCTTGTATCCTCAAGCGGCACCGCGAGGTCGAGGAACGCCCGGGCAGCCGCAATCACGGCTTCTCCGCGTTTTGGATCGTAACCGCTCACCTCAGCGGCCGGCGCTTGAGGTAACGCATCGGTACCATAGTACGCGTCGTAGAGGCTGCCCCAGCGCGCATTGGCGGCGTTGAGGACGAAGCGAGCGTTGAGTGCGGGGACGACCAACTGCGGCCCAGCCATGGCCGCTATCTCGGCGTCGACGCCGGTCGTGCCCACAGTGAACGGCTCCGGCTCCGCGACCAGATAGCCGATCTCTTCGAGAAAATTGCGATAGGCGCCTGGATCATGAGGTTGACCCCGCCTCTCCGCATGCCAACGATCGATCTTCGCCTGGAACTCGTCGCGCTTGTCGAGCAGTGTCAGATTGCGTGGACCGAAGCGGCGGAGGAGTTCGGCGAATCCGACCCAGAAACTCGTGGCGTCGCGCCCAAGCGGTTGCAGCACCTCGCTCTCGATGAATTGCGCCAGGGTCGCGTCTACGCGCAAGCCACTCCGTTCCACTCTTTCGCTCAAGTCGGGCTCCTTCCTGGAGACATGTCTAGGCACGCCCGTCGGCAATAGCGAGGCGCTGTTTGACAGCAAACGCCTACCGGCTAAGCTTCGTTTCAAATGCAACGGCTAACCCAAGACGAGCGGAAGCTGATCGAGCCGATCGAGCAGTCGGCGATGCTCGTGCGTACCGAGCGCTGGAGTGCGATCAACAGCGGTACCGGCAACCTCGCCGGTCTACAGCAGCAGGCCGAGGAACTGGCCTGCGCTTTCGCCGCCTTGCCCGGTGAGGTCGAACTGCGCGGGCCGGCGACGGTGACGTCGATCGATGCGGGCGGCCGCGAAATCGAGCAGGCCAACGGACGACACCTGGTCCTCCGCGTCCGCCCCGCCGCAAGGCGGCGCTTTCTGCTGACCGGCCACATGGACACCGTCTACCCACCTGGCCATCCTTTTCAGGAGGGTCGCTGGCTCGACGACGACATATTCAACGCTCCCGGCGCAGCAGACATGAAAGGCGGAATCGCCGTGATGCTCGCCGCCTTGCAGGCGTTCGAGGGATCAAACGCCGCCAAGACCACCGGCTACGACGTGATGATCAACTCGGACGAGGAGACCGGCTCGTTATCTTCCGCCGACTTGATCGCCGAACTGGCTCGCGAAAAGGCCGCCGCCCTCACCTACGAGCCTTCTGCCCAACCGGACGGCACGCTCGCCCATGCGCGGGGCGGGAGCGGCAACTACAGTGTGACGATCACCGGCCGCGCCGCTCATGCCGGGCGCAACCCGCACGAGGGACGCAACGCGATCGTGGCAGCCGGCGCTCTCGCCGTGGCGCTGAAGACAATGGAGCACTCCGATCTGGCGATAAATCCCGCCCGCATCGATGGCGGCTCGGCGAACAATGTCGTGCCCGACCTGGCGATTCTGCGCTTCAACATCCGCCCCAAGAGCGCTGACGCAGCACTAAATTTCGAGCGAGATTTCAGTGTGCTGCTGCAGCATATCGAAGCAGGTCATGAGGTTGGCACCCAAGTCCACGGAGGAATAACTCGCCCGCCGAAGACTGTCGACGCGGAGGCCCAGCGGCTGTTCGATCTCGTTCAGCGGACCGGCGCCGATCTTGGCCAGGCCTTTGGATGGCAGCCGAGCGGCGGGGTGTGTGATGGCAACAACATTGCCGCCTGCGGAGTGCCTGTCGTTGACACAATGGGTGTGCGCGGCGGGGCGATCCACTCGTCCGAAGAGTACCTGATCGCATCCTCCCTTGCCGAACGAGCCGCACTATCGGCGGTGGTGCTCCATCGGCTGGCCACAGGAGACCTTGCTTGAGCTTTCGCCTGCGCGCCGCACGTCCCGACGACCTGGAGCCGCTATACGAAATGGCCAAGCTAACCGGCGGCGGATTCACCAATCTCCCCGCCGACCGCAAGGCCCTGGCGCGCAAGCTGGAACGGGCGGAAGCAGCCTATGCTCGCGATGAGAACACGCTGGCCGACGAGCAATTCGTGCTGGTGCTTGAAAAGCCAGAAACCGGCGAGGTTCGCGGGACGTGCCAGATGATGACCCAGGTCGGACAGCAGTGGCCCTTCTATTCCTATCGCCTGAATACCCTGACGCAGCATTCCGAGGAACTTCAGCGGACGGTACGCGCGGAAATGCTCAGCCTCGTCACCGATCTCGAAGGTTCGAGCGAAGTCGGCGGACTCTTCCTTCACCCCAACGAACGCGCCGGTGGCCTGGGACTGCTGCTGGCCCGTAGCCGCTATCTGTTCATCGCGATGCACCGCGCGCGCTTTGCCGACCGCATCCTGGCCGAACTTCGCGGCATCATCGACGAACGCGGCGGATCGCCGTTCTGGGACGGCGTCGCTGGCCGGTTCTTCGGGATGAACTTCCAGGAGGCTGATTATTTCAATGCGATCAATGGCAACCAGTTCATCGCCGACCTCATGCCCAAGCACCCCGTCTACGTCGCCATGCTAAGCGACAGCGCACGCAGCGCGATCGGCGTGCCGCATCCTTCGGGCCGCGCGGCGATGCGGATGCTGGAGGAAGAGGGGTTCGCCTGTGAGGGCTACGTCGACATTTTCGACGGTGGGCCGACGATGACAGCGCGAACCGACAACGTGCGCTCGATCCGCGACGCCCGGCCCTCGATCGTGGTGAGCACCGACTGTCGAAAAGGCCAAAAGGTCCTCCTCGCGAGCGGCAGGCTGTCGGCCTTCCACTCCTGCTACGGCGCCTGTGAGGCGGTCGACGGCGGACTGTCGATCGATTCCGGCTCAGCCGACATGCTGGACGTCCAACCGGGCGATACGGTGTGGACGGTGCAGCGTTGAGCCTGGTCGAGATCAACTTCGACGGGATCGTCGGCCCCAGCCACAACTATGCTGGGTTGAGTCTCGGCAACCTCGCGGCGACCGCGCACGCGGGTGACATCTCCTATCCTCGCGCGGCGGCGCTGCAAGGGCTGGAGAAGATGTGCGGCAACATGGAACTTGGCTTGGAGCAGGGATACTTCGTCCCCCTGCCCCGCCCCAATGGCGATTGGCTTGAAGCCCTCGCCGTAGACGCGGCCACCGGGCGCAACCTATTGGCAACAGGTTGGTCAGCCTCCTCGATGTGGACCGCGAACGCGGCAACGGTCTCGCCCGCACCCGACACCGCCGATGGGCGCTGTCACCTGAGCGTCGCCAATCTCGTGACGATGCCGCACCGATCGCACGAGTGGCCCGACACCTTGCGCCAGCTCCAGCTCGCCTTTGCCGATCGGCAGCATTTCGCCGTTCATGGGCCGGTCCCCCCGTGCTTCGGTGACGAAGGCGCCGCCAACCACATGCGCCTGACTTCGGCCCATGGCTCTGCCGGGCTCGAAGTGTTCGTCTATGGACGCACGGGCGGCCGCTTCCCGGCTCGCCAGCACGAACAGGCCAGTCGCGTCGTCGCCCGACGGCATGGTCTCGATCCGGAACGGGTGCTCTTCATAGAGCAGTCGCCGGAGGCGATCGCCGCGGGCGCCTTTCACAACGATGTCGTCGCCGTCGCCAACGAGCAGGTCTTGTTCTGCCATGAGCAGGCGTTCGCTGACCCGGAGGCGACCTATGGTGCGATTCGAGGGCGATGTCCCGGTGCGGAAGTGGTGGAAGTGCCGGCCAGTGCAGTCAGCCTGGCCGAAGCGGTGCGCTCCTACCTGTTCAACGCCCAGCTCGTGACGCTCCCGGAAGGGGAGCAGGCGCTGGTCATTCCGGGAGAGGCCTGGGATAGCCGAGTTGTTCGCGCCTGGCTTGACGACATGATCGCGGGCAACGGGCCAATTCGCCGAATCATCCCGGTCGATGTGCGCCAGTCGATGGCCAATGGAGGGGGCCCCGCCTGCCTGCGGCTGCGCGTTGTGGCCGATCCCTCGACCGTCGATCCAAGATTTCTTCTCAACCGTTTCAAGGCCGAAACGATGGCGAAAATCATCGAGACGCACTGGCCCGAGCAGGTCGATCCTGCCGACCTCGGGCGCGAGAATCTGGCGATTTCAGTGCGGAAGGCTCGGGAGGCCTTGCTCGACGCGCTCGAACTGTCGGAGCTCGCCTGAACTGTTCCTTGGCGGGACAGCTGACCGCGCCGCCCCCGTTAACCACGCTTTATGCTGGAACCGCGCCGCAAGCACGATCATTCCTGCTTTCGGTGTTAACGATGGAATGTCGAGCCATGCTGCGCAAGGTCTCCCGATTGTTCACGATCAAGACGCGCTTTGAGGCCTTCCTGATCATCTACGCCCTGGCGCTCGGAGCGACCACGCGCGGCGCGCACTACCTTGACCAGTTTCCCGGCTTCGGCGGCAAATTACTGTTCCTGGCCACCACCGGAGCGGTGTTTATCGCCGGGGCCAAGATCCTCGACTGCCTGCGCTATGAGCGGGCAGCGAAGGAAAACCAGGAAGTCTAGGCCAGACCCATTTCGCCGGGCCGGCCGGCATAGAGCAAGCGCCCTGCCCCGAGCTGCTCCATCACCGTTGCGATCTCTCGCGGTTCCACAGCGAAGCAGCCTTGACTGCGACCGATGCGGCCCCGGGCAGGGATCATGTTGGGATCGACATAGGACGCCCCGTGCAGCACGATCGCGCGCTCGTATGCCATGTTGTTGCTGGCATCGAGCCCGATCAGCCGCTGCGAGCGGCCGTGCTTGCCGTAATATGAGGTTGAGGTGACGTACGCACCGCGCGAACTGGCGTTGGAGCCGGGCACGTTCGAGAAGTACTGCAGCATCCCCGTCGCGGTCGGATCGGACCCGTTTCCGTGGGCGACCAGCCAGCTGACGATGGTCTGCCCGCTGGCAACATCGACCAGGTGAAAACGCGGCTCGCTCGAAGGCGCGGAGAAGTCGACCAGGCCGATGCGGCTCCGGTCGAGGATGTAACCCGAGTGGGCGTCAAGCGCAGCCAAGGCCTCTTCCAGAAGGGGTGGCCGATAGGTCTGGCGTGGCTCAGCAAAAGCAACGGCAGGCTCAGTCGGTGTACTCGAGGGTTCGGCAAAGGCTCCACCCGTTGAGACCCCAGCGGTCGCGGCAATGGCGGCGCCCATGAAGAAGCGGCGGCTCAATTGCATTTGCGATCCCGTAAAATAGCCTCGTCCCGGCTCTGGCGGCCTAGGTACGACGGCTCTGATTTGCGCAAGATGATGGCAACAGTGGGGCAGCGTCAATTCCCCCGCGACGTAACGCGCAATCTTTGACGCGAATTGTGTGGGTGGGGGTTTCTGTTGCTAGGCACCCCCGGGCCCCCGGTTTCCGATTCTGTTACCCGGTTCGGTCCGAACCGTGCTCAACGCTTTGTAAGATCAGGCCGTTAGGCCGTCAGGTTACGCGGCGAGAGCAAGTGCTTCGTTGTCGTTGGCACTTGTGTGTTTTGAGCCTTTTACGGGTTACTCAGCCCGGGCAAAAACAATGCTTTTCAACACACGTCGATCCTGGTTCGGCCCCGTCAGAGCCCCCGGTTTCCCGAGGATTTTGGTGGAGCCGCCGGGTACTGCCCCCGGGTCCGCTGTGCCTATTGCACACTGCAGTTTATCGCCATAGCCGGTCGAAACCGGCGAGGTCCTATATAGAGATCACTGGCTTAATGTGAAGTGTATCTCCCCTCCCGCTTGTGGGAGGGGTTGGTGGTGGGTGCGTGACGCACCCCCTCCGCACTACCCCACTCCTGGCCCCTCCCGCGGGCGGGAGGGGAACTTTCAGCTGCGCTTCTTCAACTCATCCCTGATCTCGGTGAGCAGATCGATCTCGCTCGGACCGGCAGGAGCCTCCTCTTTCTTCGCAATCAGCTTGTTCGCGGTACGGACGAGCAGGAAGATCACGAACGCCAGAATCAGAAAATTGATCACCGCGGTAATGAAGGCCCCGTATCCGATCATCGCCGCGCCAGCTTCCTTGAGCGCGGCATAGTCGGACAAGGAACCGGTGTAGCCAGCGGGCACGCTCAGCAGGACGAAGTGGTTCGAGAAGTCCGCGCCACCAAGGATCGCCCCGATCACGGGCATGATCAGGTCGCCGGTCAGCGAAGTGACGATCGCTCCGAAGGCCCCGCCGATGATCACGGCCACGGCCAGATCGAGGACGTTGCCTCGAGCGATAAAAGCCTTGAATTCCTGAAACATAGACCCCACCTCACGTTACTGTTCTGAATTGCAAATTGGCATCGGATGACCGACGGGGCAACCATGCTTCTTGAATGCCCCCTCCCCTGTGCTATCTAACTAACACAGTTGGCCGATGATCGGTCCGTTGACGAAGGATGCTCTGACATGTCCGTGATTGCCTCGCTCCGTTACGCTTTCGTCGCGATGGCGGCGCTTTCCCTGGCCGCTTGCGGCATCAACTCGGTGCCGGCTGCGGAGGAAAACGCCAAGGCCAAGTGGGCAGACGTGCAGAGCGCTTACCAGCGCCGAGCCGACCTGGTGCCCAACCTCGTCGCCTCGGTACGCGGTGCAGCCGCGTCGGAATCCCAAATCCTCACCGAGGTGACCGACGCCCGCGCTCGCGCCACCTCGATCAACATCACCACGGACGATCTGTCGAACCCGGCGGAATTCCAGAAATTCCAGGACGCGCAGAACCAGCTCACCCAGGCGCTCGGTCAGTTGCGCACCGTGGTCGAGAACTATCCGCAGCTGCAGAGCCAGGCGCGCTTTGCCGACCTGATGACCGCGCTCGAAGGAACGGAGAATCGGATCGACACGGCCCGCACTCGGTATAACGAGGCGGTACAGGCCTATAATACCGAGATCCGCACCTTCCCGTCGATCATCGGCGCCCGGGTCATCCATGGCGCAAAGCCGATGGTACCCTTCCAGGCGAACGAGTCTGCCCAAACCGCTCCGACCGTAAACCTCGACAACATCGGTGGTGCACCGGCGGCGGCCCCAGCGAACGACAACGCTCCCGCCCAAGAACAACCCGCGGCTGCGGCCAACTAGGCCGCGTCGATGACACGCTTACTGCTGATCTGGTTGGCCCTGCTGGCCGCCCTTGCGGGCGCGCCAGCAGCGGCGCAGCCAAACCTCCCGCCGCGCCCCGAGGGGCCGGTCTACGACGGCGCGAACATCATCTCGCCCGCAGACAAGGCGGCGCTCGATGCCAAGCTGCGTGCCTATAACGAAACGACGGGGCGCGCGGTCATCGTCGCGACCGTTCCTTCGCTGGATGGTCAGGAGATAGAGCCCTTCGCCCAGGCCCTCGCCGAAAGCTGGGACATCGGCGGCGCGGAAAGCGAGAATGGGGTCCTGTTCCTTGTGGCTCCCAATGAGCGCCGCATGCGCATCCACACCGCCCGCGGCGTGCAAGAGCGGATGACCGACATCATGTCCGGTCGCATCATCCGCGACGTGGTGACGCCGCGCTTCAAGGCGGGCGATCTTTCGGGCGGCATCGTTTCCGGCGTTGATGCTATCGTTCAGCAGCTCGACATGGATCCAGCCCAGGCCAAGGCAATCGAGGAGGCCGAAAAGGCCCGACAGGATCGAATGTCGAAAGCAGCGGCGCCTGCGATCGCCGGCGTGGTCTTCTGGATCGCGATGCTTGTGTTCTTTGCAGTGGTGTTCGGTCGCCGCACGCGAGGTCGCCGTTATCACGGTCGCGGCGGAGATACCGCCAGCGCTGTCGGCAACGTCCTCATGTGGACGGCCATCAATGCCGCCATGAACAGCGGCCGCGGTTCCGGTGGCGGCTGGGGTGGAGGCGGTGGCGGAGGCTTCGGCGGTGGTGGGGGCGGATTTGGCGGCTTCGGTGGAGGCGGCGGTGGCTTCAACGGCGGCGGCGCGAGCGGGGGCTGGTAAATGACCGTCTGGATTTCGGCTGAAGACCAGACCCGCGTCAGCGCTGCGGTTGCGGCGGCAGAGGCGCATACCGCCGGCGAAATCGTAACCGTCGTGGCCGACAGTTCGGATGGCTACAGCGACATCGCACTCGCCTGGTCGGCGCTCGTCGCCTTCACCGCTCTCATCGCCTACGCGCTGTTCCCCGACTTCTACTTAGGGCTGATCGAGAGGGTCAGCGGCGGTTGGAACCACGAGTGGACCCGCAGCGAGATCCTCGGCCTCGCGGCCACCGGTGCGATGGTCAAATTCATGGCGACCTGGCTGCTCCTGCAGTGGCCGCCGCTACGCTTCGCCTTGATCCCCGGCGTCGTGAAGACCCGACGCGCTCTTTCCCGCGCGGTCGATCTGTTCAAGGTCGGCGCCGAACGGCGGACGCATGGCCGCACCGGCATCCTGATCTACCTCTCGATGCGCGAGCACCGGGCGGACATCATCGCCGACGAAGCCATCGCCAGCAAAGTCCCCCCCGAAACCTGGGGCGATGCGATGGCGGCGATGCTCGAGCACATCAAGGACGGCCGCTGTGCGGACGGGATGATTGCCGCGATCGGCAAGGTCGGCGTGATCCTGGCCGAACACTTCCCGCGTGCCGATGACGACATCAACGAGTTGCCAGATCGCCTGATCGAATTGTAGGCGGTTGGCGTGACCGAACGCCAACTCCCCCCTGACGCCCTCGCCCCCGAACAGGTCGAATGGACCGGTAACTGGATCGCCGCGAAGCGCCGCGGTCGCTGGGAATACGCCACTCGCACTCGTGGGGTCCGCGCCGCGGTGATCCTCGCGGTCGATGCCGGCGAGGTGATCCTGGTCGAACAGTATCGCGTGGCCATCGGCAAGTTCTGCCTGGAACTGCCAGCCGGCCTGATCGGCGACGAAGATGAAAACGAGGACGATCTCACCAGCGCCCGCCGAGAACTGGAGGAAGAGACCGGCTACCAGGCCGCTCAGTGGGAGACTCTGGGTGAATTCTACTCCTCGCCCGGAATGGTGCAGGAGAGTTTCACGCTGCTCAAGGCCACCGGCCTGTCGCAAGTCCACGATGGGGGCGGCACCGAGCACGAGGAGATCGTGGTCCACCGCGTCCCTCTCTCCAGGATCGCGGAAGTGATTGCGGAACACCGCGCCAAGGGCCACGGCATCGACGTGAAGCTTACGATGCTGCTCGGCCCGCAACTGTTGGAGGATGCCGCGCAATGAAGGTCCTGATCCTAGGCGCCGGTGCGATGGGCTGCCTTTACGGCGCAGCGTTCCATCGCGCAGGTTGCGAAGTTACCCTGGTCGATGTGAATCGCGCGCATGTTGATGCTATCAACGCTCGCGGGCTGGAGCTGGACACGCGCGCCGGTTTCGAATTGCTACCGATCCCGGCGAAACTTCCAGAACAGGTCGCTGGCGCGGTGGACCTCGTCGTGGTCTTCACCAAGACTTTCCATACCGACGCCGCCCTCTCTGGCATCGCCGCCGCTATCGGACCCGAGACAGCACTGCTTAGCCTGCAGAACGGTCTGGGCAACGACAAGCGGCTGGCCGCGCATGCCTCGCCCGAGCGTGTGATGGTTGGCGCCAGCTCCCTTCCTTCCGATCTGGTGGGCCCCGGCAAGGTGCGCAGCCATGGCGAAGGCGGATCGAAGCTCTATCCGGCGTTCGGGGGCGATATCGTCTTCGCTGGGCACGTGGCCGATTTGCTCACCAAGGGCGGGCTCGCTGCCGTGTTGGAGCCCGAGATCCACGTCGCCATCTGGTCCAAGGCGATTTTCAACGCGACCATGAACCCCCTCTGCGCGCTCACCCGCCGCACCCCGGGCTTCCTCGGCGCCCACCCGGAGAGCCGCGCCATGATCACCCGGGCGGTGGACGAAGGCGTGCTGGTGGCCAACGCAAGCGGAGTCCCGGTTCCCGCCCAGCCGATCCACGATCTCACCGAAGTTTCGATGACCGACCATGCCGACCACGAGGCTTCGATGCTGCAGGATGTGAAGGCCGGGCGCCGCACCGAAGTCGACGCGATCAACGGCGCGATCGTCGAGGCAGCGAAAGCGGCCGGCGTCGAAGCGCCCGTGATGGAAACTCTCTGGCGCCTGGTGAAGCTCGAAGAGGCAAAGCTGGCGGAAGGTTAAGTCTCACAGGCGTCGAGCGGGCTCGGGAGGAGTTCAGCCCCTTTCTTTTTGGCCGCGCACCCCATAGCACGACGCTCAAACACAAACCGGAGAGTCGCCCCCCAAATGGCACAGAACAACACTATCACTTTCTACGATCTCGCCCTGTCGACGGGCGCGACGATCAGCCCGTTCGTTTGGGCGACGAAGTACGCCCTCAAGCACAAGGGTTTCGATCTCGACGTGGTTCCGGGCGGGTTCACCAAGATCCCCGAACGCACCGGCGGCGTGACCGAGCGCCTTCCGGCGATCGTCGATGACGGCAAGTGGGTGCTCGATAGCTGGGGCATCGTCGAATACCTTGACGCGACCTACCCCGATCGGCCGATGCTCATTCCGCATCCGAGCGTCGCGATCGTGACCCGCGCGCTCGACGCGTGGTTCTGGCAAGTGGCGACGGGGCCCTGGATGCGCTGCAACTGTGTGAGCTACCGCGATCTCTCCAACCCGGAGGATCACGAATACATCACCCATTCGCGCGAGAAGATGCTCGGCAAGACGCTCGAGGACATGCAGCAGGGCTACGAAGACCGCCTGCCCGCGATCTCCGCCGCGCTCGAACCGCTGCGCATCGCGTTGCGCGAAGCCGACTGGCTCGGCGGCGAGTCCCCCAACTATGCCGACTATCGCATCATGGGCTCGATCCTGTTCACCGCCTCGGTGTGCCAGAACAGCCCGGTGCTGGCGGAAGACGACCCGCTGCGCCCGTGGATCGAGCGCTGCCTCGATCTCTACGGCGGCCTCGGCCGTCATCCGGGCCTGTTCCCACTGTTCGGTCTGAAGCAGCGCCCCCAGGATCCGCCGCTGTTCATGCCCCAGGGCCAGGGCGGCATCCACAAGCGCAATACCGGCCCGGAATCGACCAAGGCCGAAACTCAGCGCATCACCGAAGGCATGGCCAAGGCCTGATGCGGGTTCTGGTCACCCGGCGCTGGCCGGAGGAAGTCGAACGCGCCCTGCAGGAACGGTTCGAGGTCGTACTCAACGGCCCGGACCGTCCGCTCAGCCAGGCTGAACTCGCTCGGGCGATGAACGAGTTCGACGTCCTCTGCCCGACCGTCTCCGACAAGATCGACGCGGCCGTGTTCGACAACGGCTGCCGGGTGAGGCTGATCGCCAACTACGGCGTCG
Source organism: Croceibacterium selenioxidans (assembly GCF_018599195.1). Classification (GTDB taxonomy): domain Bacteria; phylum Pseudomonadota; class Alphaproteobacteria; order Sphingomonadales; family Sphingomonadaceae; genus Croceibacterium_A; species Croceibacterium_A selenioxidans. The sequence goes on from NZ_JAHFVK010000001.1 coordinate 1,794,268, forward strand.
GCTTCGACCACATCGACCTCGCGGCGGCCAAGGCCGAAGGGATCGCCGTCACCAACACGCCCGGCGTGTTGACCGATGCGACCGCCGACATCGCGCTCACGCTGCTCCTGATGGCGGCAAGGCGCGCGGGCGAAGGCGAGCGCGAGCTTCGCGACGGGCGCTGGAGCGGCTGGCGACCAACCCACCTCATCGGCAGCGCGCTCAAGGGCAAGGTTCTCGGCCTCGTCGGCATGGGTCGTATCGCCGTGGCCACCGCACGGCGGGCCAAGCACGGCTTCGGCATGCGCGTGGCCTACTACGGCCGCCGCGAGTGCGAGCCGGAGATCGCGCGCGAGCTGGAGGCGGAATTCTTTCCCGACCTCCACGCCCTGCTCGGTGCTTCGGACTTCGTTTCGCTCCACGTGCCTGGCGGCGCGGAAACGACCAACCTGATCGACGCCAAAGCGCTCGCCGCGATGAAGCCGACCAGCTACCTCATCAACACCGCGCGCGGCGGCATCGTCGATCATGACGCGCTGGCCGACGCGCTCGACAATCACCGCATCGCCGGTGCCGGGCTCGACGTCTATCCGCACGAACCGGAGGTACCAGCGGCGCTGCTCGGGCTTGAGAACGTCGTGCTCCTGCCGCACCTCGGTAGCGCCAACGCAGAGACGCGCATCGCGATGGGCATGAAGGCGCTGGCCAACGTCGAAGCTTTCGCGAAAGGCGAGCCGCTGCCCGACCGGGTGGCATGAGAGAGGCCATCGACGCGCTGATAGCGGCGGAAGGCCTGCCAGGCGATTACCGCGAGGTGGTGGAAAATAGCTGGCGCCTGCTGGCCGACTGCATCGCCAACCAGACGAAACGGCCGCTACTGGTCGGTATCAACGGCGCCCAAGGCTCGGGCAAGACGACACTGTGCCGCTTCCTCCAAGTCCTGCTGGAGGAACGCGGCCTGCGCGCGGTTACTCTCTCGCTCGACGACCTCTACCTCACGCATGCTGAGCGGAAGGACCTGGCGCGTGACGAGCATCCGCTGTTCGCAACGCGAGGCGTACCGGGCACTCACGACGTTGCCTTGGGCGAAAGGCTCTTCGACGGTATCGCGTCGCGGCGTCCGGTTACCCTGCCCATCTTCAACAAGGCCATAGACGATCGCGCCCCGGGAGGCGTGCTCATCGATCCTCCTGTCGACGTGATCTTGTTCGAAGGCTGGTGTGTAGGCACTGTACCCCAACCTGCCGCGGCCTTGCGTGAGCCCGTCAACCGGCTCGAAGCAGAGGAAGACTCCGAGGGAGCCTGGCGGCGCGAAGTCAACCGCCGCCTCGCCACCGACTATGCCGAGCTGTTCGGACGGATCGACCTGCTTATCATGCTCAGGGTTGCTGGGTTCGAAGCCGTCCGCGCCAACCGACTGCTGCAAGAGCAGAAGCTCGCGGCGAGCAATCCCGTGGGGAAAGCAGTCATGGACGAGGCGGCGCTCGATCGCTTCCTCATGCACTACGAACGCCTCACCCGTTGGACGCTGTCCGAGATGCCGGAGCGAGCTGATATCGTAATCCCGATCGGGGCGGATCAACGGCCAGTCTGATATCCTCCTTGTCGGCGAAGCCGACGCGGAGGATCTAGCTCCACTTGCGGGTTTATCCCGATGTTCTCCGCCTTCCCCTCGACCGATAGATTTCCCCCTCGTCACGACGGGGCATTCATGATCGACATCCTGCTGTTTCGCGCCCCACTCTGGCTCGCCGGGATCATCCTGGTGCTTGCCTGTATCTTGGCGCGTGAAGCAGGCTCGCTGCTTTACAGGCGCGTGGCGGGTAAGTCGGCGAAGGATGAAGATAACGAGGCCGTGTCGCACATCGTCGGCGCGATCCTGGGCCTGCTGGCCTTTACTGTCGGCTTCACGTTCTCGATTGCCCTCGACCGTTTCGATACGCGGCGCACCATGGTCGCGGAAGAGGCCACTGCGATCGACACTGCCTACCAGCGAGCCAGTCTGCTCGACGACCCCGATCGCACCAAGCTTCAAGGGACCTTACGCGAATACGCGCATACCCGTGTCGCACCGGACGGCGTGATGGATGACCAGGTCGAGGCTGAACTCCGCAAGGACACGGTGCTCCGCCAACGCCTCTGGGATGAAACGCGCACCGCCGTGTTTCCTTTCCGTCAGACCGATCAGGCGTCCTCGCTGGTCGAAGCTATCAACGATGCGCTCAACGTAGGTGTTCGGCGCGAGGCGGCAGGCCGTGCGCACGTGCCTTCCCGGATCCTCGATGTGATGATCCTTTCCCTGCTCATCACCGCCGGCATGCTCGGCTATCTGCTGCGCGACACTAAAGGCACCAAGCGCCACGCCTCGACGATCCTGCTCATCCTGTTCGTGATCATGCTGGTGCTGATCATGGACATCGACCGTCCGCGCGACGGCTCGATCCGGGTGCCTCAGCGCGCGCTCGAAGAACTCGTGAAGCGGCTCGACAGCGATGCTGCGCGACCGCCAACACTTGCGCCTCCGGTCGACGTCTCGCGGCCCTGAGTATCCGCCAAATCGGTAATTCTTCGCTTTCCTAGACGCCCTGAAGCGTGCCACCATCCATTTGATGGGAGAGCGAATCTTGAACCGACTGGCGCCGCTGGCGCTGGCCGCCACCGCCGCGTTGCTGGTCAGCGCCTGCAGCAAGTCAGAGCCTGAGGCCGGCAATGTCACCGAGACGCGTCTGCTCGCGGCCGAAGACAACGGCGATGACTGGCTCAGCCACGGCCGCACGTATTCGGAACAGCGCTACAGCCCGCTCGAGGACATCAATGACGGCAACGTCAAGGACCTGAGCCTCGCCTGGGCGGTCGAACTCGACACGAACCGCGGGCAGGAAGCGACGCCGGTGGTGGTCGATGGCGTGATGTACATCTCCACCGCCTGGTCGAAGGTCATGGCCGTCGATGCGACGAACGGCAAAGTGCTGTGGCAGTACGACCCGCAGCCCATCGGCGCCAAAGGGGCCCACGCCTGTTGTGACGTGGTCAACCGCGGCGTTGCGGTGTGGGAAGGCAAGGTCTTCGTCGGCACTATCGACGGCCGCTTGGTTGCGCTTGACGCCAAGACTGGTGGCGAGTTGTGGGACATCGTCACGGTCGACCAGAGCAAGCCCTACACCATCACTGGCGCGCCGCGCGTGGTGCGCGGGAAGGTCCTGATCGGCAACAGCGGCGCCGAACTGGGCGTGCGCGGTTACATCTCAGCTTACGACGCTAAGACCGGCAAGCTCGTCTGGCGCTTCTACACCGTGCCCGGCAACCCGGCGGACGGCCCCGACGGTGCAGCCTCGGACGCCGCCTTCGCCAAATTCGCCGGTAAGACCTGGTACGGCAAATGGTGGGAGATGGGCGGCGGCGGAACCGTGTGGGATTCGATCGTCTACGATCCCGAATTCAACCAGTTGATCATCGGCGTCGGCAACGGCAGCCCGTGGAACTACCGCGCCCGCAGCGACGGTAAGGGTGACAACCTGTTCCTCAGCTCGATCCTGGCGCTCGATCCCGACACGGGCGCCTACAAATGGCACTATCAGGTCAATCCCGCCGAGACTTGGGACTTCACCGCCACCCAGCAGATCACCCTCGCCGACCTCACCATCGACGGCAAGGTCCGCAAGGTCGCGATGCAGGCGCCGAAGAACGGGTTTTTCTACGTCCTCGATCGGTCGAACGGTAAGCTGATCAGCGCCGAGGCTTATGCGCCGCAGAACTGGGCTGAGCGGATAGACCTCGTGACCGGACGCCCGGTCGAGCGGCCTGAGGCCCGCTTCGCCGATGCGCCTCACCTGACATACCCGAGCGGCATCGGCGCGCATGCTTGGATGCCGATGAGCTATTCGCCCAAGACCGGGCTAGTCTATATCCCGGCAATGCACGTGCCGCTCTCCTATGGAGACGACGTGAACTATACCCGGCACATCGGACGCTGGAATACCGGCGTCAGCTTCCTCGCCCCGCCCGAGGGTTCCGTGCCCGGCGCGACAGCCCTTGAGCGTCGGGCGGCACTCGCAGCGACGAACAAGGGTATGCTGGTGGCCTGGGATCCCGTGGCGCAGAAGGCGCGCTGGACCATTGAGCAGCCCTGGCCGTGGAATGGCGGCACGCTCGCCACCGCCGGTAATCTGCTGTTCCAGGGTGATCCCTACGGCATCTTCCGCGCCCGAGCTGCCGATACCGGCAAGGAGCTGTGGTCGTTCGATTCCCAGCGGGGGATCATGGCAGGCCCAGTGAGCTTCCGCGCAGGAGGCGAGCAATACGTCGCCGTGCTCGCAGGTTACGGCGGCTCGATGGGAATGGCCACCGCGAGCGAATGGATGCGTCGCCCGCCGCCCAACGGCGTGCTGCTGGCGTTCAAGATCGGCGGCAAAGGCAAGCTCGCCAAACTGCCGCCGGTGGAGCAAGCGCCCTTCGTCACCAGCAGCGAGACCTTCACCGCGGCCCAGCTGGCCGAAGGCGAGGCCCAGTATTTCGGCTTCTGCACGATCTGCCACAACGGGCCGGTGAACCCCGATCTGCTGCGCTCGCAGATCGCCACCAGTGCCGACGCCTGGCGGACGGTGGTGATGGACGGAGCTCTGTCCGACAACGGCATGATCAGTTTCAAGCCGTGGCTCAAGCCAGAGCAGGCAGAGGCGATCCGCGCCTATGTGCTTACCCAAGCGAAGTTGCAGGCGGCCGCCGAAGGAAAATAGTTAGCTTCTCAACTATTCAGAACTGAACCAATTGCTTCGACGGGGAGGATTGGGTAGGTCTTCCCCATAACGAGAGGCTTGGGAGACGACATTCGATGCGCAAGACGATGGCCCTGTTGCTGGGCGCGACCCTCATGGTGTCCGCTGCCCACGCCCAGTCGGATGCGGTCAAGGTCGACCCGGCCGATTGGCCACGTTACGCGCGCGACTTGGGCGGCACGCGCTATTCGCCGCTCGACCAGATCAATACCGGTAATGTCGATGAGCTCGATCAGGCCTGGTCGTTCCGCATGCGGCCCGAAGGCGGGGCCGGGCTTCTCGGCGGCGCCGTGCCGATCGTCATCGATGGGGTGATGTACCTCACTATCGGCAACGGCGTGGTGGCGCTTGAGGCGCACACGGGTAAGGAAGTCTGGCGGCACAAGGTCAGCGGGCTGGTCCGCCGTGGTGTCACCTGGTGGCCCGGCGATGGGACGCTCAAGCCACGCATCTTCTACAACGACGGGACCAAGATCACCGCGCTCGATGCCGCGACCGGAGCGGTCGACGCCAGCTTCGGCACCGAGGGCTCTATCACCATCGAAGGCACGCCCTACGGCTACCCGCCGACGATCTACAAGAACGTCATGGTGATCGGCGCCAGCACCGCCGAAATGCCCCGCGGCCCGAGCGGCAACAGCCGCGCCTATGACGCGCGCACCGGCAAGAAGCTGTGGGAATTCAACACCGTGCCCCAGCCGGGCGAAGTCGGGCACGACAGCTGGCTCGACGATGGCTGGAAGGAACGTTCAGGCACCAACATGTGGATCTGGTACACCACCGCCGATCCCGACACCGACACGATCTACATGACGATCGGCAGCCCCTCGCCCAACTATTACGGCGGGGATCGGCCGGGCAACAACCTGTTCGGCAACTCGCTGGTGGCGGTCGATGCGCAGACCGGCAAGTACAAGTGGCACTTCCAGACGATCCACCACGACTTGTGGGACTGGGACCTCCCCGCCCCGCCGGTAATGGTCGACGTGACCAAGGACGGCAAGCGCATCCCCGCCCTCGCCCTAACCGGCAAGCCGGGCCTGATGTACATCCTCAACCGCGAGACCGGCGAGCCGATCCACGGCGTGGAGGAACGCCGGGTCGCCTCAGCCGACGTCCCCGGTGAATGGTACAGCCCGACCCAGCCGTTCCCTGTAAAGCCCGAACAACTCAACCGCGGGGTGTGGACGCCCGAGGACATCGTGACGGGCAATGACACGACCCCCGAACACGCCGCCGCCTGCCGTGCCTTGCTCGATTCCTATGGCGGGACATTCTTCAACCAGGGCTCCTTCACCCCGTTCTTCATGCATAACCCGGGTGACGCACCGAAGGCCTCGATCAACCTGCCGCACAACGGTGGCTCCAACTGGGGGGGCAGCGCCGCCGACCCGACCAAGGGCCTCGTGTTCGTCAATGTCAGCGAGAGCGGCAGCATCGGCTGGATCGAGAAGCGCGATCCCAAGGGCGACTATGGCCGCGGCACCACAGACTCGAACCAGCTCTATGATCGCGGCAGCCTGGTCGGCCCGGGCGCCTACTCTTCGTTCGCCGCACCGCTGCAAGGTTACGATGCCGACAAGAAGCCGATCGGCCCGAGCCTGCCGTGCATCCGTCCGCCATGGGGCAAGCTGGTTGCGGTCAACGCCAACACCGGGGAAATCGCCTGGTCCTCACGCCTCGGTGTGACCGAGGAGCTTCCCGAAAAGAAGCGTGACACGGGCTCCAACAACACGTTTGGTGGACCGATCGTCACCGCAGGCGGCCTCGTCTTCATCGGCGCCACCGGCGACCGTTACTTCCGCGCCTTCGATGCCCGCAACGGCAGCATCATGTGGGAGAAGCAACTCGACTATGCGCCGATGACCGTTCCGATCACCTATCGCGGCAAGGACGGAAAACAGTATGTTGCGGTGATCGCGGCCGGCTCGGGCCTCGGTGGCCCTGCCCCGCGCGGGCCTGACGGCAAGCCGCTCAATAACGAATCCGTGATCGCCTTTGCGCTGTCGGAATAAGCTTGGGAGAGTTCGAATGGGACGCATGATCACCACCCTGCTGGGCACAGCTGCCCTCGCGGCTGCCCTGCCCGCGGCGGCGCAGACCATCACCACGCCCGAAGGCGCACAGATGAGTGCGGCCACCGACCTCGCCTACAAGCCGGGCGAACTCACGCCGGAGCAGCTCTCGAGCTCGACACGCGACTTGTTCGCGCAAGATTCGATGAACGTGTTCCGGCGCTACCCGCGCGAGAAGACCGCCGAGATGGTCAAGTTCTACACCGAGGCCCTGGCGCTGCGGTCGCTCAGCCCGATCCAGTTGACCTCGACGCAGCAAATGCTCCTGACCGGAGTAGGCTCGGGCCAGATCAAGCTCTCGGCGGGCCAGCAAGGCAACCGCAAGTACGACCTCAGCGGCGGCATCACCGGTGGGACCGGCATTCGCTTCTTTCTGTTGAGCTACCCGGACAAGGCCGTGGTCGAACAGCGCTTCGCCGCGGCCGGCTTCGCAAAGCCCGAGTTCGTGAAGCGCCCCGACGGAGCTTTCCAGGCGCAGGTCACAGATCCGGGCGGCTTTCCGATCGTGATCCTGGTCCGGCCCGGTGCGAAGGACGGCTCGAACGACGGCGTCGGTGTCGGCATCAGTGTTTCCGACCTCGACAAGAGCCGCGCGTTCTATCGCGAATTCGTCGGCCTGGACGAACTTCCCCCGGTCGAGGCGACGCTCATCGGCACCACGCTCTACCCTTATCGCCACAAGGAAACGACGCTCCTGCTTTACCACGCCGGTGACAACCTGCCGCAGGACAACGGCAGCGCGGGCATTCAGTACGTGGTGCGGGATACGCCGATGGTCGACGCCAAGGCCAAGCATCGCGGCGGGATTGCGGTCGAGACCCCGCTCAATAAACTCGCAGGTTTCGACCTCGTGACGGTTTGGCTCAACGATCCGGACGGCGTGACCAACTACTTCGCCCAAGTCGGCCCCAACAGCCGCACCGCCCAGCAGGCGCGGGCGACCAAGTAGGCTCGAACCTTAATCAGGATAATCACGTATTTTCAGTAACTTGCATGCATGATCCTTTCCTCTCCTCAAAGCAAAATCGAGGAGAGGAGGGACTATGCGAGGCCAATCCAGCACCACCCGTGTCGATGGGGTGCGAGAACCCGACATCAACAAATTGGAGGAGGCCCGGCGATCTGGAACGTCGTCCGCCGGGATTTTCGACTACGTTCTGTCCAGTGTCGGAATTGTCGGGGGCGTGATCTGGATGGTCCTCTCGGCATCTGCGACTGGCCCGGTTGGTCTCACTGTCGGGCTTGGATTGGGAGCGGCGGGGCTTTTCGGCGGATGTCTCGCCCTGACCTCGAAGATATCGCGCGTCGACAAGACACAAAAAAGGGGGCGGTAAAACGCCCCCTTTTCCGATTCGGATTGCGACCCGAAATTCTTATTTCTTCGCCTGCACGATGTACGATGCCAGCAGGTCTATATCGGCAGGGTCAAGCCAGCTGAAGCTCGGCATGGCGCCCTGGCCGTTCGTCACCATGTCTACCACGTGAGCCTTGTCGATGTTGGCGTTGCCGTCGAACGACGGGCCGACTGAGCCGGCGGCTTTGGCGTCGGCCAGGGTGTGGCAGGAATTGCAACCATTGTCGGAGAACATCTGACGGCCTTTCTCGACCTGCTCGGCCGAGAGCTTGGCGGTCGGATCCTCGGCAGACGCGAAGGCGCTCGCGGCCGGAATGGCGACGACGGCCAATGCGACCAGGCCGAGGCGTCCCATCTTGCCGGCTGGAATCGCGAATCGATACATGGTGAACCTTTCCCGTTTGGTTTGGCGGCCCGTTCCGCAACAACGGGACCAAAGTCAATCAAGTGCTACGTGATGCAAGCTTTACCGCGCATTTACGCAACTACGTTTCGGACATTGTCAATTTGACGTTACACAGTCAAGCGTGACGCCCGCCTTGGCATGGTATAGGAAGCCCCGCGAGAAGTAGAAAGGAATGGGGATGAACAAAGCCGTAATCGCGGCGACCGGCGCTACGCTTCTGCTCGGAGGATGCAATCAGGCCGCTCAAGCGCCCGAGATGACAGCGCAGCAGTTGATGGCCAAGGAAGTCCAGCCGACTGCCGAGATCTACTGGAACGCGGTTCAGTTCATCAGTGATGAAACTGGCGATCACGATGTCTTCCCCAAGACCGACGCGGAATGGAAGGCCGTCCAGGACGCCGCAGTCAAGCTCGGCAAGCTGGGCGAGCAGCTCAAGACTCCCGGCTTTTCGGAAGGGCGCGGGCAGGACTGGATCCAGTTCTCGGATTCCCTGATCGAAGTGTCGAAGCTGGCGGAACAGGCCGCGGCCGAGCGTAACACCGACAAGGTCTTCGAAGTCGGCGGCACGATCTACAGCGTCTGCAGCGCCTGCCACCAGATGTACCCGCCTGCGACCGGTGCGGGCACCGAGGAACGGCCTGGCGACGACGCAGCCTAGGGTCTTCCGGGCTTGCTCTACCTCTTGATTAAGGCCGCCCTGTCGGGCGTGGTCATCGCCGTCGCCTCGGAGGTGGCACGGCGTTGGCCCGGTGTGGGGGCGCTCATCGTTTCGCTTCCGCTCGTCTCGGTGCTGGCCATGATCTGGCTGTGGCGCGACACGCATGATCCGGTGCGTATGGCCGCTCACGCGGAGGCGACTTTTTGGTTCGTGCTGCCTTCGCTGCCGATGTTCCTGCTCATACCCTTTATGCTGCGGCAAGGCACGTCGTTCTGGACAGCCCTTGGTGCGGGGTGTGCGCTGACGATCGCGCTCTATCTTGCGATGATCTCCGTCGGCCCGAAATTCGGATTGAGACTATGATCCTGCGAGTGGCGTCACGTCGGATAAGCGGATGGCTGGCGCGGCCACAAGTCATCCTCGCCCTGCTCTTCGTGCTGTTCCTCCTCGCCAACGCCGCAGCGGCTTACGCTCACGACATCTCGCAGGCCGACCGCGCCACCGTGCAGCAGATCGAGGGGCCGGCGCCGTTCCTGTTCCTCTATCTCGGCGCCAAGCACATGGTCACCGGGATCGACCACGTGCTGTTCCTGATCGGGGTCGTGTTCTTCCTCTATCGTCTGCGTGACGTGGTCATCTACGTGACGATGTTCACCATCGGCCACTCGCTGACTCTGCTCGGCGGTGTGCTGCTTAACACCGGCGCCAACTCGTACATCGTCGACGCGATCATCGGCTTCTCGGTCGTCTACAAGGCGTTTGAGAACCTGGGTGGGTTCAAGAAGCTCGGCCTGGCCATCAACACGAAGCTGGCGGTGTTCGTTTTCGGCCTGTTCCACGGCCTGGGCCTCGCGACCAAGGTTCGCGATCTTGGGCTGTCGGAGGATGGGCTCCTGATAAACCTGATCTCCTTCAACATCGGCGTCGAAATCGGCCAGGTCCTGGTCCTCGCCGTCGTCGTCACGCTGCTCAATCTGTGGCGGGGCACCCGCTCGTTTGCGCCGAGCGCCTTTTATGCCAACCTTGCCCTCATGACCGGGGGCTTTGTCCTGATGGGCTACCAACTTACGGGGTATTTTACTTCATGACCGACACTGCACCCACTGCCGTTCCGCCCTCGCGCAAGAAGCTCGTCGTAGGCTCCCTCGCCGCTGTCGCGGTAGCCGCCGTCGCGCTGGTGGTGTTCGTGCTGCCTGCCGAATACGGCATCGACCCGACTGGCGCCGGCAAGGCGCTGGGCCTGACCAAGTTGTCAGAGCCGGCGATGAACGAAGAGCAGATCCGCGGGGCAAAGCGTGTGGGCGTCCTCGCCCTGGCCGAACAACCCCCGCAGCGCACCGACTGGACCGATAGCTGGGAGATCACGCTGCGGCCCTACGAATCGATCGAGCTCAAGTACACGCTCGACAAGGGCGCCGCGCTCGACTTCACCTGGACCGCTACGGGCCCCCTCTATTACGACATGCACTCGCACCCGTTCGACGGTGGCGACAAGCTGACCGAGACCTACAGCCTCGGCACCCTTGATCAGATGCACGGCCGCTACGTATCGCAGTTCAGCGGCTTGCACGGATGGTATTGGCAGAACCGCACGATGAGCGACGTCACCTTGTCGCTGAAGGCGGCCGGGCCGATCACCGAATCGACCTTGTTCGAGATGGGCATCCCGAGAAAGCGCGAGCTTACGCCGCCCAAATGATCGTTCAGACTTCGGTCAGAACGGATTTAGTCAATTTGCGACATTTTCCGCCCTTGTTGTCCGGGCGGAATCTCGGCTAGGCGTTCCGGCCTGGCCGAGTGGTCCCTCGGAATAAGATAGGGGAGTGGGTGTGAGAAATTCTTCGCGCGCGGCATCGTATCGCCGCAAGGTCCTTGGCGGCGTTGCGCGCTCGTTAGTGCTGATTTCGGCCCTGCCCCTGGCAGCTACCGCGGCTTCCGCGCAGGCCCAGTCGCCGACGGCGTTGCCAAAAGCTGACTTCGACTACGCCGGATGGGATGCTTACCTCGGCGGTTCGGACTCCTCGCAGTATTCCTCGCTGACCCAGATCGACAAGGACAACGTCAATCAGCTGCAGGTCGCCTGGACCTACGAGGCTGGTGACGGACAGCCGCCGCAGTTCAACCCGATCGTTGCCAACGGGATGATGTACGTCCTCGCGTCGGACGGGAAGATCGCCGCGCTCGATCCCGCCACCGGCAAGGAAATCTGGAAGAGCGAGACCACCGGCCGCTTCAGCGCCCGCGGCATCAACTACTGGCAGAGCAAGGACGGCAAGGAGCGCCGCCTGATCGCGCTCAACGACGGCCTGCTGCGCGCGATCGATGCCCGCACCGGCAAGTACATCGACAACTTCAGCGTCGACCTGCGCCAGGCCCTGCCGGAAGGGTCGGTCGTCCCAGGCCGTCCGTTGATGACCAACAATCCGGGCCGCATCTTCGAAGACACCATCATCATCTCGCTGCCCGCGGGGGCTTACGATTATCCGTCGTCGCCGGCCGACATCCAGGCCTACGACGTGCGCACAGGCGCGCTGAAGTGGACATTCAATGTCGTCCCCCGCGTCGGTGAATTCGGGTCGGACACCTGGCCGGAGAAGGACCGCGAGAAGTTCGGCGGCGTCCATAACTGGTCGGAGAGCACTCTCGATCCCGAACTGGGGATCATCTACATCCCGACCGGTACGGCCCGCTACGACTTCTACGGCGGCAACCGCCCGGGCAACAACCTGTTCGCCAACTCGCTGGTGGCGCTCGACGCCCGTACCGGCAAGCGCATCTGGCATTTCCAGACGGTTCACCACGACCTCTGGGACTTCGACATGCCCAACGCGCCGAAGCTCATGACCATCACCAAGGACGGGAAGAAGATTCCGGTCGTGGTGGCAGCGTCCAAGCAGGGCTTCATCTTCGTGTTCGACCGCCGCACGGGCGAGCCCGTGTGGCCGATCGAGGAGCGTCCGGTTCCGGCTTCCGACGTGCCGGGTGAAGTCGCTTCGCCGACGCAGCCCTTCCCGACCTGGCCGCAGCCCTTCGCGCGACAGAGCTTCACCGAGGCTGACATCAACCCGCTGCTGCCCGACGCGGACAAGGAAAAGCTCAAGCAGTTGCTGCGCGAAAGCCGCAACGAGGGCCTGTTCACTCCGCCGAGCGCACGGGGCACGATCTCGATGCCCGGCCACAATGGCGGCACCAACTGGGGCAACACCGCCGGCGACCCGGTCAACCAGCGCTTCTTCGTGGTCAGCCGCGAGATTCCGGTGCTGATCAAGCTCAACGAGTTGCCCAATGCCGATGCCGTGGCGCGGGCCAAGGAAAAGATGCCGAACGCGGGACCGGATAACTATCCGTGGACTTCGCCGGTCAACTTCCTGCTGCAGAGCAACGGGATGGTCGCGATCAAGCCGCCGTTCTCGTTCCTGACCGCCTATGACATGAATACCGGCAACATCATGTGGCGCGTGCCCAACGGCGAAGTCACCACGCTCGAGCAGCAGGGTGTCGAAGGCGTTGGCGCCCAGGCTCCGCGCGGTGGCCCGGTGGCGACGGCGAGCGGCTTGCTGTTCGTCGGTACTGCGACCGACCGCACGTTCCGCGCCCGTGACGCGGCGACCGGCAACATCTTGTGGGAATACAAGCTCGATGCCGCGACCGAGGGCGTGCCTGCGGTCTATGAAGTGGGTGGACGTCAATACATCACCATTCCGGTGGGCGGCGTCGGTCACTTCGCCAACGGCCTCGGCTTGTCGGAGCCCGGCTCCAACAAGTACGTGACCTTCGCTCTTCCGGCGGGACAGCGCTGAGATGCGCGCGCCGGTGCTGCTTGCTGCCCTGGCGGCAGTCGCGCTGGCCCCTGTTCCGGGCATGGCGCAGGAGGCCGACCTCACCGTCGTGCCTCCTGCTCCCACGGACTACAAGGCCAAGACCACGTCCTGGGGCGAGCCCGACTTGCGTGGAGGTTGGCCGATCGATCACCTCAACGGCCGCACGCCGCTGCAGCGCGATCCGGCGCAAGGCAACCGAGCGTATTTGACCGAGGAGGAGTTCGCGCAGCGCGACCAGGCGGTGCAGCAGCTCGCCAAGCGCTACGAGAACGAAGATTCGCAGGGCACGATGGGCATCGGTCACTGGGCCGAAGTGGCCAATGCCAACCGGCGCACGAGCTGGATCACTTCACCCGCCAACGGCCGGCTTCCGGAATACACCGCGGAGGGCAAGCGCCTTTCGGGCGAGATGAAATCGACCTGGCGCCGCAATCAGCCGTTCAACTGGGTCGACGATTTCGACAGCTGGGACCGCTGCATCACGCGCGGCCTGCCGGCTTCGATGTTCCCGTTCATGTACAACAACGGCAGGCGCATCTTCCAGTCGCCGGGCCTCGTCGCCCTGCAGATGGAGATGGTCCACGAAACCCGCATGATCCCGACCGACGGCCGTCCCGGCATCCCGGTGCAGATGCACAACTGGATGGGCGAGAGCCGGGGCCACTGGGAGACCGGCAACACGCTGGTGGTCGAAACCACCAACTTCCGCCCGGGCCCTTCCGCCACCAACATCGGCACCACCGGTTCACCGCCGGAGAACGACACGCCGGTGAGCGAGCAGGCCAAGATGGTCGAGCGGTTCACCATGACCGGTCCCGACACGATCATCTACGAATTCACCTGGACCGACCCGGTCGTGTTCACGCAGCCATGGAGCGCCCGCCTGGAATGGCAGCGCGACGACGACTTCGGAATCTTCGAATACGCCTGCCACGAAGGCAATGTGCAGATCCGCAATTACATCAACGCCTCGCGTGCCGAGCGGGCGCAAGCAACCCAGCCCGCCAGCGGGGGTTCCCGCTGATACAAATTTTTACGTGAGCAGGTCTGTAAGGCCCGCCACCCCAGTGTTAACGTCAGACAACAGGATTTCAGAAAAGCTTCGCGTCCCTGAGAGAGCAGGCGCGCGACAAACAGGAGAGCCCGCAAGATGAATCGCCAATTTTCCTTCCGCGCCGCCGTGGCGGGCGCCATGCTCGCCGCGGTGAGCCTGTCGTCGATCGCGTCGGCCCCGGCTGCCGCCCAGGCGGTTCCGGCCGACCTGACGACGATGCCGCCGGTCCCGACCGACTACCAGCCGAAGAAGACTTCGTGGGGCGACCCCGACCTTCGCGGCACCTGGCCGATCGACAACATCGCCAGCCTGCCGATGAACCGCCCGGCCAATTTCGGGAACCGCTTCTGGCTAACTGAAGAAGAGTTCGCCCAGCGCCAGGCGCAGGCCAACCGTTCGGACCAGGCCTATGACGCAGAAGACAAGGCCGGCCGCATCGGCATGGGCCACTGGGTCGAATCCGACGCTTCGGGCCGCCGTACCTCGCTGCTCGTCGAACCGGCAAACGGCCAGCTACCCGCGCTGACGCCGCAGGCCGAAGCGCTCTACAAGGCCGGCCGTTCGAGCTGGACGCCCAACACCAAGTTCAATTGGGTGACCGATTTCGACAGCTGGGATCGTTGCATCAGTCGTGGTTTCCCCGCCTCGATGCTGCCGTTCCGCTACAACAACGGCATCCGTGTCTACCAGTCGCCGGGTTACGTCACCATTGCGCTGGAAATGCTCGGGACTCGCGTAATCCCTATCCGCAGCGGGAATCCGGAACATTGGCCGGAAAACGTCCAAGGCTACCTGGGTAACAGCGTCGGCCACTGGGAAGGCAACACGCTGGTGATCGAGACCACCAACCTGAAGTCTGGTGACAGCGCCACGCAGGACGCCTTTGCCCGCAACGGTTCGCCGCTCAACATGGCGACCATGGGCGTTCCGCCATGGAACACCATCCCGACCAGCCAGCAGGCAAAGGTTGTCGAGCGCCTGACGCCCACCGGACCGGACAACATCATCTACGAGATGACCTATTCGGATCCGGAAGTGTTCACCGCGCCGTTCACGGCTCGCCTCGACTGGACCCGTAACGACGATTACGGCTTCTTCGAATACGCCTGTCACGAGGGTAACGTGCAGGTCCGCAACTACATCACCGCGGATCGCGCCGGCACTCTCGAAAAGGCGTCGGAGTCCGAACTGTCGGCCGAAGCCGGCGGCGCCCACTAAGTCGGACGGCGGGGATCTGATAGCGTCTATGCCGCACCTGCGCGGCCCGCGAAACGCAGCATCGCCGGTTCTGCCGGCGATGCTTACGGAAAGCGGTCAGTCCCTCGCCCCGGTTTTGTCAGTGATTGCAGTAACTCAGCGCAGCGCCCGCCGGACCCGGTTGGCGCTGTCGCTTTAGGCATGGCCCGCGTCCCAGAGCGCGGCGAGAAGAATAGGGAAGAGGCCCAATGAACAGAGTGAAATCGTTCCGTGCAGCCCTGGCTTGTGCGGTGCTGGCGATGCCGGTCATGGCTGGCGCGCAGTCCTTGTCCGGTCCCGTGCAAACGCAGCAGGGCAAGGTCCAGGGCGCGCCCGGCAAGGTCGAGGGCGTCACCGTGTTCAAGGGCATTCCCTTCGCCGCGCCGCCAGTGGGCGATTTGCGCTGGGCCCAGCCGCAGCAGCCCGCCAAGTGGGAAGGCGTGCGCGACGCAACTCAGTTCGGCGACGTCTGCGTCCAGCCCCCCGCCCCGCAACGCTTCCCGCCGAACGGGGCGACCGACAGCCCGAACTTCACCGGCATGAGCGAAGACTGCCTCACGCTCAACATCTGGACCCCGGCCAAGAAAGCCGGCGAAAAGCTGCCCGTGATGGTCTGGCTCTATGGCGGCGCCTACAACGAAGGTGGCGGCAACGCGCCCTTCAGCGAAGGCGACAACCTGGCCGCCAAGGGCGTGGTCATGGTCACCTTCAACTACCGCGTCGGTCCCTTCGGCTTCTTCTCGCATCCTGAGCTGACCGCTGCCGGCGGCGGCGCTTCGGGCAACCAGGCGCTCGGCGATTCGATCGCGGTCTTCAAGTGGCTCAAGGCCAACGTCGCCCAGTTCGGCGGAGACCCGAACAACATCACCCTGTTTGGCGAAAGCGCGGGCGCGGCGATGAACGGCGGCCTCGTCGGCGCAGCGGGCGCCAAGGGCACCTTCGAGCGCGCGATCGCCCAGAGCGGCGCCTGGATGGGTCTCGGCATCGCGCAGATGCCCAAGCTCGCCGACATGGAAAAGCGCACGCTAGAGGCGGCTGCCAAGATCAACGCCACCTCGCTCGCCGCCCTCCGCGCCCTTCCGGCCGAAGACATCGCCAAGAACTTCCGCGGTCAGGGCATGATCGTCGACGGCAAGATCATCACCGAAGACCTGTCGATCACTTTCGCCGAAGGGCGCCAGAACAAGGTCGACGTGATCTCCGGCTCGAACGCCAACGAAGGCTCGTTCACCAGCTCGTTCGGCCCGCCGACCACGCTGGCAAGCTGGACCCAGGGCGAAGGCATGCGCTGGGGCAAGCACGTCGACCTCGGCCGCGCGGCTTACCCCGCGTCCACCGACGCCGAAGCTGCTGCTCAGGCCCCGATGCCGTTCTCCGACACGTTGGCCTGGCATATGCGCTTGTTCGCCGACAGCCAGGCGAAGACCGGCAACAAGACCTGGACCTACTGGTTCACGCACGAACCGCCCTATGACGAGGGCCGTCCGAACCTGGGCGCCGGCCACACGGCCGAGATCCCCTATGCGTTCGACAACCTCGCCGCGCCGAGGACTTACCCAGCCGGCAGCTCGGTCACGCAGATGGCCGGAAATCCCCGCGAGGAAGCCCTGGCCGACCAGATCTCGCAGTACTGGGTGAACTTCGCCCGCACCGGCGATCCGAACGGTCCTGGCCTGCCCCACTGGCCGTCCATGGCCGAGCTGGGCCCGAACGAGACGATGATCCTCGACGCCGACAACAAGTCGGGCAAGGGCCCGTGGATCACCCCGGCCAAGTCGGAGCTGTTCCAGGCCATGTACGACGAACGCGTCGCACAGCCGCTGGGGATTGCAGCCGGCGGAGACTGAGCCCAAACTGGCCCAAAAATGGGAGGGCCAATGAGGGGAAGAATCGGGAGCTATCGCTCCACCTTGTTGCGGGCCGGCGCTGTCGCCGGCCTGCTGGGCGGAGCCACCCTTGCGGTGGCTCAGTCGGGCACGCCCGGCGTAGCGGAGCAGGTCGCTTTGGGCCGCACCGCCTACGCCGAGCATTGCTCCGTCTGCCACGGCGAGGCGCTGGCCGGCGGCCAGTTCGCCCCGGCGCTCAAAGGCCCGGGGTTCCTGGCCAAGTGGGGCAACGCTCCGCTCTCCGACTTGTTCGATTACATCCACCGCTCGATGCCCCCAGCCAACGCCGGGGGACTTCCCGACGATACATACGCCGCGATCGCCGCGCTGATCCTGAGCGAAAACGGCGCCGCCGAGCCGTCGCGCGTGATTAAAGCGGACGAAATGAGGGGCCTCGCCCTCCCCGCCCCCGCGCAAGCGGCGCAGAGCGTCGATCAAGGCGTCGGCGGCCTGTCGCACCGCTATCCGCTTCCGCCCGGGCCGCAAGTTCCCGACCGTTTCGCCAACTACACGCCCGTGACCGAGGCGATGCTGTCGAACCCGGCGCCGGAGAACTGGCTCACCTGGCGGCGCGGCCATAATGGCCAAGGGTATTCGCCGCTCAGCCAGATCGACACCGGCAACGTCGACCGCCTGCATATCGCCTGGGCGCAAGCGCTGCCGCCGGGCGCCAACATGAACGAGCCCCTGGTGCGCGACGGCGTGCTCTACGTATTCGGCTACGGTGACAGCGTACTGGCCTTCGACGCCGCCAGCGGCCGCTCGCTGTGGACCTACCAGCGTCGCGTTCCGCAGGGGACACCGCTCTCGTCCAAGAAGACGCTGGCGCTCTATGGCGACAAGGTCTTTACCGCGACATCGGACAACCACATGGTCGCGCTGGACGCGCGAACCGGGCGTCCAGTGTGGGACGTGAAGCTTACCGACAGGCCCGACATGCGCATTCCCGGCGGCCCGCTCGCCGCCGATGGCGTGATCATGCAGGGCCTCGCCACCCAGGCTGCAGGGGGCGGCCTGATCGTGGCCGTCGATGCCGCGACGGGCGAGCATCTCTGGACCTTCGAAACCGTCGCCAAACCCGGCCAACTGGGAGGGGACACCTGGAACGGTCTGCCCGGAGATCAACGCAAGGGTGGCTCTGTCTGGACGTCGGGCACTTACGACGCGGCGACGGGCCTGGCCCTGTGGGGCGTAGCGCAGACTTACGACACCGGCCCATTGCGCGATCTCAAGCCGGGCGAGAATAACGACGCGCTGTTCACCAACGCGACTCTCGCGTTCGAACCGCGATCGGGCAAGCTGCGCTGGTACTTCCAGCACATGAAGAACGACCAGTACGATCTCGACTGGGTTTTCGACCGGGTAGTCGGCACGATCAACGTCGACGGGAAACCGCGCCGCGTGGTGATCACCGGCGGCAAGGAAGGCCTGTTCGACGCCGTCGATGCCGAGACGGGAAAATACATCAAGACCGTCGACATGGGCATCCAGGACTTCATCATCGCGATCGATCCGGTGACCGGCGACAAAACACCCGATCCGGCCAAAGTGCCGGGCCGCGACAAGGGCACGGTATTCGTCTGTCCCCATGGCGGTGGCGGACGCAATTGGACGCCGACCTCGTTCAACCCGGATTCGCACCACCTGTTTGTCAATGCCCGCGACGTGTGCATGGACATGGTAGCTGCCCAAGGTCCCGGCTTCCTCACCACCGGCGTCAACATCCAGTACGCTCCTCCGCCCAACGGCGACGGCAACTATGGCGTCCTGCAGGCGATCGACATGGAGAGCGGCAAGGTCCTGTGGGAAACGCGCCGCCGCCAGACTTTCGACATGGGCATTCTCACCACGGCGGGCGGCGTGCTGTTCACCGGCGGGATGGATCGCCAGTTCCTCGCTTACGACCAGGCCACGGGCAAGGAGCTGTGGCGCACCGGAGTGAGCGGAGTGCCGAACGCCTCCCCGATCACCTATTCGGTCGACGGAAAACAGTACGTCGCGATGGTAACCGGGCACGGCAATCCGCTGGCGTTCGGCATCCCCGACGTGATCCCGGAGACGCAGTTGCCTCCCGTGAATAGCTCGACCTTGTACGTGTTCGCGCTGCCCGATTAGCGGAGCGGTCGAGCCAAAGCCCCTCCGTCAGCCGCTGCGCGGCCGCCACCTCCCCATCGCCATGCGACAGGAAGGGTCGGAAGAAGATCCTCCCTGTGAGCAAAGCTCATGGGGAGGGGGACCGCCCGCGCATCGGATGGTGGAGGGGCTGACTCCGCAAAAAAAACCACTTTCCTACAAGCACTTCCATGCATAATGGGTTGATTCGCGTTTTGTTCTCATCTGGAGAAGCGGATCATGAATACCCTCGCCACCTCGGCGTCGCCCCGTCACGAATCGTCCTGTGCGGCCCACAAAAAAGGCCGCCCCGAAGGGCGGCCTTCCTGCTTCAGCCTGGGGCCGAAATCAGTAGAAGATACCGAGCGTGAAGCCGATCGCCCGGCCACAGAACACGACACCGAGCCAGAAGACCAGCGAGAGCCAGCCGGCCACCTTGGCCATCGTCGGGAACGAGGGGTCCTGCTCCCAATGCTCGACCGTACGCCACGTGGTCATGTGGAAGTACATCATGTTGAGGCCAGCCAGGGCCAAGAGCGCCATCTTCCCGAGGAACCACGGGTTGATCATGTAGCTGCTCGCCTTGGAGCAGAACAGCAGGCCGCCGGTAAGCGCTGCCAGGGCAAAGGCGCCCCAGGTCAAGGGCAGCGTGTCCTTGGCAAGTTGCGAAACGCGCAGGGCATGGCCCTTCACGCCGACGAGGCGCAGGTCGACCAGCGCGATCGTGCCGATCACGGTGACGAGTGCGATGACGTGGGCCGTTTCGAGCGCCGGGAACATCCAGGTCGATTCGGCAATGGTCGTCCCGAGCGTGGAATACTCGATCCGCTCCCAGAGATTTGTAGGTTCAGGATACATCGAATAGCCCCCTTAGGACGGCGCGTAGGCGATCCAGCGACCGCACAGCATGATCACGCACCACAGAACGACGAGGAAGATAGCGAGGGCCTTGGTGCCGCCGCTGACCCTGTCGTTAACTGCGCTCTGACGGCGAAGCCCGCGCGCAAATCCGAGCGCGAGCAGGACCGCGGTCACGACCAGCACCATCTTGATCCAGAAGATCGAGTTGAGCAGGTTGCGTACGGTGTCGCCGAACAGCATGAGGCCGCCCGACAGGATGATCACCGCCAGCGACCACCACAGGACCTTGGTGTAGCGCGCCGAAGTCTCCGCCAGAGTGGCATGGCCCGCGAGGTTGAAAACGCGCATGTTGAGCATGAGCACAGCCGCGAACGAGCCGGCGATA
Organism: Croceibacterium selenioxidans; assembly: GCF_018599195.1. Classification (GTDB taxonomy): domain Bacteria; phylum Pseudomonadota; class Alphaproteobacteria; order Sphingomonadales; family Sphingomonadaceae; genus Croceibacterium_A; species Croceibacterium_A selenioxidans. The sequence continues at coordinate 1,814,870 of NZ_JAHFVK010000001.1, forward strand.
CCCAGAATATGCGTCACCTGCATGATCGGAATCGCCCAGAAGCGCTCCACGATCCACAGCGAGAGCGCCGACTCTGACATCGATTGCGCGAACTGGTTGAGTGGCGTCGAATAGAGCCACTGCGTGAAATTATATAATAAGTCGCCCATCAGGAAACTCTTTCTCCCTGCATTTGCCTTCCACTCGCAGGCCCGAGGTAACGGACTCACAGCGCGAGGCACTACCCCTTGTCTGCACAGCGGACGGCAAACTTGCCGAGTTAATTACGGTAACCGTCCGGTTACAACGCAGTTACACGAGCGAAGCCTGCGCACCTTGACGTAACGCAAATCCCGCTAGCGCCCGGAAACCTTCTCGCCAAGCCCTAGTCGTTCGCAGGCTGTTCGCTTTCGATTGACTATGTCTGGCGCGCGCGAAATCGAAGGACTCGGCCAGCAAGTCAAGCGGCGCTGCTACGATGATACAAACTGCGACAATCGTGGGACGGAGGGCGACGCGAGAGGCCATTGTCAAATTCAAGAACCGATCCTAGGACAGAATCAACGAGGGCCCGCTAATGCGCGGTCCGATGCGTTGGGATTCGTACTGTTTGGGAGGGATCGTTTATGCGTGTCGCAAAGAGCCTTAGGCTCGCGACAGGCTTGCTGCTTGCAGCCAGCACCGCCGCAATCGCTCAGGATGCGATTCCTGACGGCGATTGGCAGTCGATCAACCGCGATCCCGCGGCCACCCGCTACTCCCCTCTCGACGACGTCAACCGGTCGAACGTCACCGGCCTGACCCAGTCCTGGGAATATCCGCTCAAGTCCTTCAACACCGCCGTGCCGGTCGTAGTGGAAGGGACGATGTTCTTCCCCGCCGGCAACCGTATCGTCGCGCTCGACGCCGATACCGGTCAGGAGCGTTGGGTCTTCACCATCCCGCCCGCCGGTGAACAACCGCGCAACGCCTCGACTCGCGGCGTTGGGTACTGGCCGGGCGAAGGTTCGACCCCCGCCCGCATCCTGGTGATGGCCGGCACGACCATGCTCGCGCTCGACGCGGCCACTGGGCAGCCTTCCGCCGGCTTCGGTCAGAACGGTATGATCGACGTGGGCGTGTCCTACGGCGGCTCTGTTACGATCGCGGAAAACGTCGCGATCATCGGTGCGGCCACCCTCGAAAATCCGGTCGGCGTGCCGGGCAATCCGCGCGCTTTCGATGTCCGCACCGGCGCAAAGCTGTGGGAATTCCAGACCGTTCCGCAGGCCGGTCAGCCGCACAACGAGACCTGGGGCAATGGCTGGAAGGGCCGCTCCGGTACCAATATGTGGGCTTTCTCCGCCCCGGTCGACCTGGATCGCGGGATCGTGATCCTGCCGATCTCCGGTCCGGCTCCGAACTACTGGGGCGGCGAACGCCCCGGCACCAATCTTTACGGCAACTCGCTGGTGGCGGTCGATTTCAAGACCGGCCAATACAAGTGGCATTACCAGACGGTCCATCACGACATCTGGGATACCGACATGCCCAGCGCCGGGCCGCTGATCAACGTGACGATCAATGGCAAGTCGGAGCCGGTCATTGCCCACGTCGGCAAGTCGAGCCTGTTCTATGTGATCGATCGCGAAACCGGCGTACCGGCCCTGCCGGTCGAAGAGCGCGCGGTTCCGGTGGGTGACGTGCCGGGTGAATACTATCACCCGACGCAGCCGATCCCGGTCAACACGCCACCGCTAAGCCGCGTCTCACTGACGTTCGACGACATCGTCGACGCCGAGGACACGACGCCGGAACATGCTGCGGCCTGCCGCGCGATGTGGGACAAGGCCGGCGGCTATCTGAACTTCGGCCTGTTCACGCCCTTCATGTATCACCAGGCCGGCACCCCGCCGCGTTCGACCATCCAGCTTCCGGGCGGAACGGGCGGCGTGAACTGGGGTGGTGCCGCGGCCGATCCGACGACGGGTCTGGTCTACGTCAACGCGCAGGACACCTCGCTGGTCGGGTGGGTCGAGCGCAAGGAATCGAGCGAAAGCTACAGCTTCGACGCGAACGACACCGACCAGCCGTACGACCGCGCCAGCGTCGACGGCAAGGGTCCGTTCTTCTCGTTCAGCGCGCCGCTTTCCGGCCAATACGACGCGCAAGGCCGCGGCGTGGGTCCAAGCGCGCCGTGCTACAAGCCGCCATGGGGCGAACTGGTCGCTATCAACGCCAACACCGGCGCGATCCAGTGGTCCGTACCCCTGGGCGTGATCGACGAACTGCCTGAAGGCAAGCGACTGGTGGGTAACTCCGGCAGCGCTGGACCCACGGTTACGGCCGGGGGACTGGTCTTCATCGGTGCCACCAACGACAGGCGTTTCCGCGCCTTCGACGCGCAGACCGGACAACAACTCTGGGAAGCGCAACTCAAGAGCAACGCCAACGCGAACCCGATGACTTATCGTGGTCGCAGCGGCAAGCAATACGTCGCCATCAATGCTGGTGGCACTATCGTAAGCTATTCGCTATCCCGATAGAGTTACCCAAGAGAGAGAGGTTATTGGGGATGAAAAGATTTTCCGTTCTGGCAGCCACCGCTGCTGCTTTTGTGATGGCAGGTGGCACCGCCGCCCTCACGCCGGCAGCTGCGCAGCAGACGCAGCAACCGGCTCAGATTGGCGGCAAGCCGAACCTCAACGGTATCTGGCAGGTCCTGAACAACGCGAACGACGACCTGGAGCCGCACTCGGCCAAGCCGAACCCGCTGCCCGAGGCCGGCCGTGCGCTGGGCGCTCTCTCGGCTATCCAGCCGGGCCTGGGCGTCGTCGAAGGCGGCAAGATCCCCTACAAGCCCGAGGCTCTCGAGCGCCTGAACCACAACCGCGCCAACCTGGTAAAGCATGATCCCGAAGCGGCCTGCTACCTCCCGGGTATTCCGCGCGCGACGTACATGCCCTATCCGTTCCAGATCGTTCAGGGCGAAAACGACGACATCCTGATGGTCTACGAGTATGCGACCGCCAACCGCGTGGTCGAGATGCGTGACGTCGAAGTCCCGCCGATCGACACCTGGATGGGCACCTCCTACGGCAAGTGGGAAGGCGATACCCTCGTCGTCACCACCCTGGCCCTCGGCCCGGGCGACGTGAAGCTCCCCGGTGGTGAAATGGAAGCCGGCGTGACCTGGCTCGACCGTGCCGGTAACTACCTGAGCAACACCTCGACCGTCACCGAGCGCTTCACCAAGGTGAACGACAACCTGATCCAGTACAGCGCGACGATCGAGGATCCGGAACTGTACACCAAGCCGTGGACCATCTCGATGCCGCTGTACCGGCGGATGGAGCCCAACGCGCAGCTGCTTGAATTCCGTTGCGTACCGTTCAGCGAGCCCATGCTATATGGCGACTTGCTGGAAGGGCAGTAAGCAGCAGTCCGCGTAACGTAAGAATAATAAATACTTGACCCGCATAGACAGAGTTTAAGGAGTTAAGACATGCACGTGAAGAAGTGGACTGCCGCCGCGGTTGGCGCAGTGCTCGCACTGAGCGCTGCCGGCACCGCCGTCGCCCACCATTCCTTCGCCACCGAGTTCGACCGCAACAAGCCGATCCGGCTTGAAGGCAAGGTGGTGAAGTTCGAGTGGGTTAACCCGCACTCGTGGATTCACCTGAAGACCAAGGACGGCACCACCTGGCGCGTCGAAGGCGGTGCGCCGAGCGCTCTGCTGCGTCGTGGCTGGAACCGTAACTCGCTGCCGGCCGGCACCGACATCATCGTCGACGCGTTCCGCGCTCGCGATGGTGACACCCGCGCCAGCGCCGCCGAAATCCGCTTCCCGAACGGTCGCGAGCTCTCGCTCGGCAACCCGACGACCGAAGCTGTGGCTGCAGCTGCCAAGCGCGGCGGCCAGTAAGCCAAACGGCGCTTACAGAAAGGGGGCCCGCGACCAGTCCGGTCGCGGGCCCCTTTTTCTTTGAGGCCAGGCCATCAGGGTTTTTGCCCCGTGGAACCAAGGGAACCATCCGGCGTTATCCTGCATCAATCCGAAGTGGCCGTGTGGGGGAAATAGAATGCATGGTACGCCATTATGAGCTCCGTCCTTCTAGTTGAGGACGAACTGCTCGTTCGGGAGCTAGCCCTCGAAGACCTGACCGACGCCGGCTTCGACGTCACTGCCGCCAACGACGGCGACGAGGCTCTCGCGATCCTCCGCCAGGGCCAGACCTTCGACCTCCTCTTCACCGATATCCGCATGCCCGGCATGACAGATGGTTGGGAACTCGCCCGGGTCGCCAAGGAGATTATTCCGGGCCTCAAGGTGATCTACGCAACCGGGATGGGGGAAACCGACTACGAATTTCCCATTACGGAAGCTTACGTGCGTAAGCCGTACACCCTGAAGGACCTGCGCAAAGCTCTCGATAACCTCGGATTTCAGCTAGTGACGGTGAGCTGACGGCCGCAACTGCTGCGGTAACGCCCCTCCTACCCTGTGAAAAACGTGTCGGCGTCCCGGAGTCGCGGACGCGCGAAGTGCAGCTTTTCCGCATCAGTTCCACAGCAGATGAGCCGACATCTTAACGCCCGATTGACAGCTGCACCCGGCTTTTGGTAGCGCTACCTGCGAAGTCTAAACGGCTTGCCTCGTAGCCCATAGGGCACGAGCCAGGGGAGGGAATGTCTATGAACCGTTCTAGGGTATTGTCCGCGCTCGTTCGCTCGGCGTCGATTGCAACCATCGCGACCTGTTTTGTTAGCGCTAACTCCGCCATGGCGCAGGATTCTCCGCCCGCGGAGAATGAGATCGTCGTGACCGGCGTTCGCGCCTCGCTCGACCGATCGATCGACCTCAAGCGCGAATCGCATGGCGTCGTCGACGGCATTTCGGCCGAAGACATCGGCAAGTTCCCTGACACCAACCTCGCCGAATCACTTCAGCGCATCACCGGCGTTTCGATTGACCGCGTGAACGGTGAAGGGTCCAAGGTTACCGTCCGTGGCTTCGGGCCCGGCTATAACCTCGTCACTCTCAACGGCCGCGCCATCCCGACCGCGAGCATCGCCTCGATCGGCCAAGACCAGAACGGTGACTTCGTCTCGGGCACCACCCGTTCGTTCGACTTCTCGAACGTGGCGACCGAAGGCGTAAGCATGCTCGAGGTCTACAAGACCGCGCGCGCCTCGGTCACCTCGGGTGGCATCGGCGCGACGATCAACATCGTCACCCGCAAGCCGCTGGACGGCGAAGCCGGCTTCAGCGGCTCGATCGGCGCGAAGGCGGTCTATGACTCGACCGACACCGACTACGCCCGTGTCACGCCGGAAGTCTCCGGCTTGCTCAACTGGGTCAGCGACGACGGCAAGTTCGGCATCGGCCTGTTCGGCAGCTGGCAGCGGCGCAACAACTCGGCGCCGTCGGCCTCGGTCAACGACTGGAATATCGTCCGCTATTCGGCGTTCTCCGATCCCTACAACAGCGGCTTCATCCAGTCCGCCATTCGCGTGGATTCCAACGGCGATCCGGTGATCAATCCGGTAACGGGAGAGCCGTTCAAGGATATGACCACCACGGTGACGGGTGCGCCGAGCGGCGACACGCTGGTGGCCATTCCGAACGACATGCGCCTGCACTATTCGGAGTTCAAGCGGGAGCGCATCAACGGCCAGCTAACTCTGCAATTCCAGCCTACGGATGAACTGCAGATCACTGCCGACGGGACGTTCTTCCAGAACCAGTCGGAAGAGCAACGCTCCGACCAGGCAACCTGGCTCAACCGCCCGTTCAGCAACGTGGTGTTTGACAGCGAACCCGTCGCGACCGCCATCTCCATCACGGACGTCATCTCTGGCGCCAAGGACGGCGGTTTCGAGCAGCAGTACCGTGCGATCGAGGATCGGCTCGTTTCGTTCGGCCTCAACCTCCAGTACGAGCCGATGGATAACCTGACCCTCTACCTCGACGGTCACTATTCGAAGGCAAAGTCGCTTCCGAACAATCCGCTCGGTCATTCGTCGACGCTCGTCGCCATTGCCCAGAAGGGTGTTGCCGGCCAGACGCTGCAGGTCATTGACGGCTTCCCGGTCCAGCAGATCACCTTCAACGACAATCCCGCAACCGGCGGCAACGGCAATGCCAATGGCATTCTCGACCTGCCCGACCTGGGCTCGCAGGTCGCGCGTAGCACGACCTCGCGTCAGATACAGGATACGGTCGAAGTCCGCTTCGACGGTGCCTGGGAAATGGGTGATGACGATCGTGTCACCTTCGGCGCGGCCTATCGCGACAACGACATGAACCAGACCCGCACCGACACCTATCAGGCGCTCGGCGACTGGGGCGTGGGTAACATCGGCGACGTCGAACAGTTCGCCCCTGGCGTGGTGTCGGAGTTCTGCCTGCCTTGTAAATTCAACAAGTTCGACCCGCAGGCGACCGGTGCACTGCTGAACTCCTTCCGGGCCGATGCCACCAAGCTCTATACCTTGCTGGGCAACGAGTACCCGAATTTTGGCAGCGTCAACGGCGTGCAGGACAATACGGTGAAGGAACAGATCTGGGCGGCTTACGCTCAGGTCGAAGTCAACACCGAGCTTAGCCACATGCCGATCAACATCGTTGCCGGTGTCCGTTACGAACGCACGAACTCGACCTCGATCTCGCTGGTCACGCCGCCTTCCGAATTGCGCTGGGATGCTGACAACGACTTCACCAAGGTCATCGCCCCAGACAGCGTCAACGTGGAGGCGGATAACGATTACGACCACATCCTGCCGGCACTCGACTTCACGAGCGAGCTCAAGGGCCGTGTGTCGTACGGCAAGACGATTTCCCGTCCGGACTTCGGTTCCTTGTTCTCGGCCGTCGACATCGGTTCGAACAACCCGAACCGTCCGACCTTGCTCGGCGGCGTGCCGTCGGCCCGGTCGGGCAACCCGCTGCTCGTGCCGCTGGTGTCCGACAACTTTGACGTCTCGCTGGAATACTACTTCGCCCCGACCAGCTACGTATCGGCGGGCTTCTTCGATAAGCGCGTGAGCAACTTCGTTGGTACCGGCCAGGAGAACCAGGAACTGTTCGGCCTGCGTGATCCAAGCTCGGGCGCGGCGGGAACGCGGTCGGGTGATGCGGCGGCCTATCTCCGCAGCATTGGCGCCGACCTGTCCGACGTGAACCTGTTTACGATGACGGCCCTGATCGACCAGGTCGGTCTGGCAGGCGCCAGCACGCAGTTCCAGGCTAACTTCGCGAACGGGGCGCTCGACCAGGCTTTCGTCGACCAGGTCCTCAAGGCCTACAACGTTTCGCCAAACGCCGCCGATCCGCTGTTCACCTTCCAGGTGCAGAAGCCGGTCAACAACAAGGAAGGCCACATCTACGGCCTCGAAATCGCCGGTCAGTACTTCCTTGGCACCACGGGCTTCGGCATTTCGGGCGCCTACACGATGGTGAACGGCGATATCGGTTACGACATCCTGGCCGACCCGAGCGCCGACCAGTTCGCCCTGCTCGGCCTGTCCGACACGGCAAACGTCACGCTGATCTACGAAAACTACGGGTTCTCTGCCCGGTTGGCGTACAACTGGCGCGACAAGTACCTGTCGAACAACAGCCGTGGCGGTTCGCGCAACCCGGTGTTCGTGGCCCCGTATGACCAGCTCGACTTCAACCTGAGCTACGATGTGACCCAGAACATCGCGCTCTCGTTCGAGGCGATCAACATCACCGAATCGAGCACGAAGACCTTTGCCCGCACGGAGAACCAGCCGTGGTTCATCACCGAACAGGGCAGGCGTTTCTACTTCGGCGCACGCTACCGGTTCTGATCACTCGGTCACCGGTATGGTGAGGGGGAAGGCCGTGCCCGCAAGGCACGGCCTTTCGCTTTGCTGACGCGTCGAATTCTGCAACACAGTTGATCATCGCCATGAGTACCTCAGTCCGCCTGGATAACGTCGAACATGCCGCCCTCAGGCTCCGCCGGGGTCACGGCTCGCACTTTGGCGAGGCGGTGAACCAGGTCGCGGTCTTCGCCAGCGAGTTCCAGGAGGTGCAGCGCGAATACCCGATCCTCTTCGCGCGGCTGCAGGAAGGTCAGGTCCAGCCTGTCGCCATTCTTGGCTTCGATCGCGAGGAGAACCTGTTTCTCGACGGCACTCGGTGGGACGCCGCCTATATCCCTGCCCTCTATCGCCGCGGCCCGTTCCAGGTCGGCTTCTCGGAGGGGGAAGCGGTGATCAACGTCGACCTTTCCCACCCGCGCATCGCGGCCGAGGGAGAGGATGGCGATCCCGTATTCAAGCCCCACGGTGGCGACGCGCCAGCGCTCAATGCCGCCCTGTCCGCGCTCAGAACGCTAAGCGCCGGCGCGGCGGCCGCCGAAACCATGGCATCGCTCTTCACCGAACTTGGCCTCATCGAAGAGGTTAAGCTGGAAGTACGGCTGAACGCGCATTCCACCATCGATTTCGATGGCTACCTGGCGGTCACGGCGGAGAAGATTGCTGCCCTCGATGGCGAAAGCCTTGCGCGCCTTAACGCCGCCGGATTGTTGGACGTGGCCATTTTCGCCGCTTCATCGCTTGGGACGATGCAGCGGTTGATCGCTCGCAAGCAACGGAAACTCGCGGTCACGGCCTGATATGGGGGACACTACGCTCATCAGCCGCCCTGTGGAGACCCGAGAAGGTCCGCTTCCGCAAGGTGCAGGATGGGACGAGGTGGTCGCTTCCGGGCATCCCATCCTTTTCAAAGGCGCCGCAGCCTCCTGGCCTCTCGTCGAGGCGGGTCTCTCTTCGCCGCAGGAGGCCGCCGGGATGTTGGTTGCGGGTTGGTCCGGCCAGCCCGTCGTCGTCTATCGCGGCGTGCCGGAAATCGAAGGGCGGTTCTCCTACACTCCGCAAGTCGATGGTTTCAATTTCGCCGCCTCGCGCGAACCGCTCGACACTGTGCTGCAAGAGATACTGTCGCTGCGGGGCCAGGCAGAGGCACCCTCGATCTATGTCGGCTCGACCGATCTCGGCATCTACTTCCCCGGCTTGCGGGACAAGATCGCGATAGACCTGGCCGCCATTCATCCGGATCTCGCCAAGTACCCCGGACTGGCCTCGGTATGGCTGGGCAATCGCACGACCGCGACCTGCCATTTCGACTACTCGCACAACATCGCCGTCTGCGCGGTCGGGCACAGGCGCTTCACCCTGTTCCCCCCGCAACAGGCGGCGAATCTCTACCCCGGCCCTCTCGAACCGACCCCGGGTGGCCAGGTCATCTCGATGGTCGACTTCGCCGCGCCGGACCTCGACCGCTTTCCCGGCTTCGCCCGCGCGCTAGAGGCGGCCGTGGTGGCTGAGATGGAGCCGGGGGACGTACTGGTCTATCCGGCGATGTGGTGGCACCACGTCGAGGCGCTGGACGACTTCAACGCGCTGGTGAACTTCTGGTGGAACGCGGTCCCCGCCTACATCGACAGTCCGCAAGTGACGCTGCTTCACGCGCTCCTGTCGCTGCGTGACAGGCCGGCGGACGAAAAGGCCGCCTGGCGCAACTTGTTCGACTATTACGTGTTCGGCGACCCGGACAAGCCTCGGCAGCACTTGCCCGAAGCGGCCCAGGGGCCCCTCGCCCCGATCGATGACACTCTCGCTCGGCGCCTGCGCGCCCTCGTGACCAGAAAGCTGCAACGATGACCGACCGCCCTGCACCACGCCGCGTTGTTGTAGCAGGGGGCGGCACCGCGGGATGGGTCACCGCCACTGCGCTGGCGCGCCAGCTCGGCAGCCTGGTCGAAATCACGCTGGTCGAATCCGAGGAGATCGGCACGATCGGCGTCGGGGAGTCGACCATCCCCACCGCGCGCGCATTCCACGAGTTCCTCAAGATCGACCAGCAGGCTTTCATGCGGGCGAGCCGGGCGACCTTCAAACTGGCGATATCGTTCGAGAACTGGGCCCGCGACGGGGACCGTTACCTGCACAGCTTCGGCACCATGCCGATGCGGACATGGATGGCCGATTTCCAGCACTTCTGGCTCGAGGCGCGCGCTCGCGGTGAGGCTGGGGAGATCGGCCAGTACTACCTGGAGCACGAGGCCGCGCGGCTGCACCGGATGGACCTCAAGGGCGATCCCAAGCTCAACTACGCCTATCACCTCGACGCCAGCCTCTATGCGAAGTTCCTGCGCCGGATCGCGGAGAACGATGGCGTCACCCGGATCGAGGGCAAGATCGCCAATGTCGAACGCGATGGCGAGAGCGGCGACATTGCAGCGCTGGTCCTGGAGGACGGCACCCGCCTGACCGGCGACCTGTTCATCGATTGCACCGGATTTCGCTCGCTGCTGCTCGGCCAGACGCTGGGAACGCCGTTCGAGGATTGGGGAAAATGGCTCCCGACTAACTCTGCCTGGGCCACCCAGAGCGAGGGCGTGGGCGACGCCTACCCTTATACCCGGGCCATCGCCCACGGCGGGGGCTGGCAGTGGCGCATCCCGCTGCAGCATCGCATGGGTGCGGGGTTCGTATACGCCAGCGACCATATGGAGGCCCAGCCGGCGCTCGATCAGTTCCTCGCCACGCTGGAAGGTCGCCCTCTGCGCGATCCTTTCCCGATCCGCTTCCGCACAGGTCGCCACCGCCAGGCCTGGGTCGGCAATTGCGTGGGTATCGGGCTCGCCGGGGGTTTCGTCGAGCCACTGGAATCGACCACGATCCACCTGATCATGATCGGCATCACCCGCCTGCTTCAGCTGTTCCCGTTCAGCCCCGATTGTGCCGCCCAGCGCGAGCGTTTCAACGAGCTGTCGCAGAACGAGATCGAGCGAGTGCGCGACTTCATCATCCTGCACTACCACCTGACCGAGCGCGACGACACGAGCTTCTGGCAGTACATGCGCAACCTCGACGTCCCCGACACCCTGCGCGAACGAATGGAAGCCTTCGCCCAGGGCGCCCAGGCTTGGCAGTCGACCAACGAGATCTTCCGCGTCGATAGCTGGATCCAGGTCCTGCTCGGCCAGCGCATGACACCGCAGGGCTGGAATCGGGTCGGCGCCCTGATGAAGGATGGGCGGCTCAAACAGACGATGGAGGACGCCAGCCGCATGGTCGCAAACCGCGTGGCCACGATGCAGAGCCACCAGCAATTCATCGACAGTTACTGCGCACCTAAGGAAGGATGACGGCGAAACCGGTGTGAGGAAAGTCCCGAGCCCTATCCGGAATTACCCCCATGGATTCTGTCAGGCCGCTTCATAGAGTTTGGGCATGGCCGGAAAGTTCAGGGTTCTGCCGATCCGAAACTGGCTCGCTGGGAGGTCCCTGTTCGGCCTTGCCATCGGGACGCTCCTCTTTGCCGCGTCTCTCACTCCGAGCCTGACTCCGCGCCCACCCCTGCTGCTCGGTGTCCTGGCGGGGCTTGGCCTCGCCGCGGGCTATGTCCTGGGCCTGGCGCTGCGCGGCCTGTGGACTTACCTTGGCTATGCGGTCCAGCCTGCCCATCCCCGCGGCTGGCAGATCATTGTCGGAGTCCTGGCCCTGATCGCAGTGGTCTTCCTCTGGCTCTCGATGGGCTGGCAGAACGACATTCGCACGCTGTTCGGGATGGAGCCCTGGTCGCGTTGGAACTCGATAACGGTGGCCCTGGTGAGCGTGATCACCTTCGGCCTGCTGTTCCTCTGCGGAATGGGTATCAGGATCGTGTTCCGCCGCTCCGCCAAGTGGCTCGACCGGCATTTCCCCCGCAAGGTCACGGTACTGCTCAGCGCGCTCGTGGCAGCCGTCGTTCTGTGGGCGGTCGTGACCGGCATCGTATTCCGGACCGGTCTGCACATGATGGATTCCTCGTTCCGTGAACTCGACGCCCTGATCGAGCGCGAGGCGCCCGCACCGACCTCGACCCTCAAGACCGGAAGCACCGCGTCGTTGATCGCCTGGGACAGCCTGGGCCGCCAGGGCCGCGAGTACATCGCGTCGGGTCCCTCGATCGACGATATCGCGCAATTGACCGGTGGTCCGGCACAGCAACCCATCAGGGTCTACGCCGGCCTCAACTCGGCGGACTCGGTGGACCAGCGGGCCAGGCTCGCCCTCGCCGAGCTCGAGCGCGTCGGCGGCTTCGATAAATCGGTGTTGGTGGTGATCGCCCCGACCGGCACCGGATGGGTCGATGCCGCTGCGATCGACACGCTGGAGTACCTGCACCGGGGTGACGTGGCGAGCGTGGCGATCCAGTACTCCTATCTCGCCAGCTGGCTCTCGCTGCTGGTCGAACCGAACTACGGAAGCGATAGCGCCAGGGCCCTGTTCCGCCAGGTCTATGACCACTGGAAGGCCCTGCCCAAGGAGAGCCGCCCTCGCCTGTATCTTTACGGGCTGAGCCTCGGCGCTCTGAGCTCGGAAAGCTCGATGGACCTGTTCGACGTGATCGAGGATCCTATCCAGGGCGCGGTCTGGGCGGGACCGCCCTTCCCGAGCCCCCTGTGGAACTCGGCGACCCGGAACCGCGAGCCCGGATCGCCAGTCTGGCTGCCGCGCTTCCGCGATGGCTCGATCGTGCGGTTCACCAATCAGGAGAACCAGTTGAACCTGCCCGGCGCCCGCTGGGGACCGATGCGGATCGTCTACCTGCAGTACGGCAGCGATCCGATCACCTTCTTCGAGCCCAGTTCATTCTACCGCGAGCCGGAGTGGATGCGGGGCCAGCGCGCGCCCGACGTCTCGCCCTCGTTCGTGTGGATCCCGGGGGTCACCTTCACGCAACTGGGCGTCGACATGATCACCGGCATGAGCACGCCGCCCGGAACCGGACATGTGTTCGCGGCCGAGCACTACTTGGACGCCTGGGTTGCCGTCACCGAACCCACCGGTTGGACCGAGGATGGGCTTGCCAAGCTGCGCGCCACTCTCAAGACCCGACAGCGGGCCGGCAGTTAGCCGACGATACCCGCGCCGCGCGGATAGAGCGGATCGGCTGAATCGTCGGAGACGCCGGGTTTCTGGGCCTCGACCGCCTCCATCGAACGGGGGAGTTCCATCGGCAGCCGCCCCTTCGCGCTGGCTTTGCCGAGGATGACGTCGAGCACCGCCGCGTCGTCCGCACCGAAGTTGGCAAGGATCACCGCTGCCTTGTCCTGGATGTTGGTGAGGATTGCCGGCCGGTCGAGGAAGATCGCCAGCACGGTCGGCACGCTGGCGCTTGCCCGCTTCAAGGCCTCGAAGGCCGGGTCGCCGTCGCGGAAATCGAGCCTGCCTTCCTTCTGGCGGCTGCCGAAGAAATGATCGGGGTGCAGCATTTCCGAGGCGGTCTCCGCCCTGACGATGGCGAAGTCGGCCAGCTTGGGATCGTCGACAACGGTCAGGCCAGCCGCCTTCGCCGCCTCCGGCGCCATGCCGAAGAGCCAGACCTTTTTCCCGGCAGGCGCTACCGGCAGCAAGGAGCCGCGGTTCTGGAGTAGGACTTGCGCCTCGCGCTGGGTCCGACGCGCCAGCGCTATGTCGTCGGCGACGCCCAGAGTCTGCGCCGCCTGCTCGGGGGCCACGTAGGGATTGTCGAACAGGCCGAGCTGAAACTTGGGCAGCATGATCCGCATCACGCTTTGGTCGAGCCGAGCCTCCGATACCTCGCCCCTGCTCACCGCGTCGATCAAGGGTTGGACCTCGTCCGTCCCGCCGAACTGGTCGAGCCCCGCTTGAAGGCCCTTCACATAGCGCTGGCCAACCGACAGGCCTTCAACGCCCCAGGACGTGGCGATCTCTTGCGGCAGTTGCGGAGCCGAGGGCGTGGGTGCGCTGCAGCCGACGGCGCAGTCGCGGGTGATCGCCCAGTCGGATAGAATGATCCCCTCGAACCCCTCGCGCCCGCGGAGCAGCCCCTCGAGCAGTTGGCGGTTGAAACCCGGCCCGACCGCTTCGAGCGCTTTGCCGTCGAGCGCGACATCGGTCAGGATCGGATAGGCCGGCATGACACCGGCCGCCTTGGCATCGAGCGCACCGCGAAATGCCGCGACGTGCCGTTCCAGCTGACCATCGAGCCGGGCAAAGCGGCCGTAGTAGTTGTGCGCGTCAAACCCCTCGGGCTGCGCGCCGTAGCCGACCCAGTGCTTGACCACGGTCATCACCCCGCCGGGTTGCAGACCGGCACTTCCCCCCTGGAGCCCGGCGACATAGGCTCCGCCGAGTTCACTGACGAGCGCAGGGTCGCTGCCGAAGGTCCCGGTGCCGCGCGGCCAGCGCGGTTCGGTCAGGAGATCGAGCTGCGGCGAAAGCGCCATGTGGATGCCGACGGCTCGATATTCCTTGCGGGCGATGTCGCCGAACTGCCTGACCAGAGCCGGATCGCGCAGCGCCGCAAAACCCAGGAGCTCGGGCCATTGCGTCACTCCGTTGGCGTTCTCCGCCGCGCCCAGGACGTACTGGAAGTGATTGCGCGGATCGGTGCTGATCGTGATCGGGATGCCAAGCCGGGTGGTCTCGGCCAGCTCCTGCACGGTGTTGTTGGCCCGTGCGAGATCGGCCGGGGCGATCGACAGCCGGGTGATGAAGCTGGTCACATGCTTGTCGCGCACCAGCTTTCCGAGCGCTTCGAGATCGTAGCTGTCCGACCGCCCCAGCGTCCCGCCCACGCCCGGGAGCGTCGAGTGCATGAGCGTGCCGACCTTCTCTGCCAGGGTCATCCGCGTCACGATGTCTTCGGCGCGCTGGTGCGGATCGAGGCGCCAATCTTCGAACGGCGAGAGCGTCCCGTCGCCGTCGAGATCGCGGAACGTCCGGCCGTCGATTTCGATCGCAGGCTTCGAGCGCAGGCCTATCTCGGGCTGCGCTGCCGCCGACACGGCGCAGCTTGCGGCCAGAGCCAACCCCAGCGCCGTGCAGGCTTTCGTCCGCAGTGAGTTAGGCGTCATCTTTCCTCTTCCCTCCGGGCTGGCCCTTCGGGAAGCGAACATCTGCGCTGCGCCCGTGGCTGGTTGAGACAACGCTGTCCGAAGTCGTGGAGATTGTAAAGTCGCCGAGCGAACTCGCTCAGCTCTGTCCGGCGGCGGCGCCAGGCGGTGCGCTCGATTCCCTCACGATCAGTCTAAGCGAGAGCTCGGCCCGCGGCTCGGGACCGTCGCGCCCGCTGGCCAGGGCGACGAGATACTCGATAGCTGCGCGGGCCATGGCCCGGATCGGTTGGCGCACAGTCGTCAGCGGTGGCCAGATGAAATTGGCGACCGCGGAATCGTCGAACCCGGTCACCGAAACATCGCGAGGCACCTGCAATCCGAGGCTGGTCGCCGCCACGATTGCGCCAGCCGCCATAAAGTCATTGGCGGCGAATATCGCGGTTGGCCGGTCTGGCCCGCCCAGCAGTTCGCGTCCTGCCGCCAGACCACCGGCGAAGGTGAAATCGCCGGGGTGAAGAATCAACTCGGCCTTGCCCTGAAGAGCCTCGCGGAAGGCCACCAGGCGAACTCCGGCAGCGATGTGGGTTTCCGGTCCGCAGATCATGCCGATGCGGCGATGGCCCAGCGAAACCAGGTGCTCCGCCATCTCCACGGTGCCCTCGTACTCGTGAGTTGAAACAGACGGCGCGCGGCCGACCTCCGTTCCCGGAGCAATGCGGACATACGGCAGGCCCAGGTCCTCGAGCGCATCGAGCAAGGCAAGCCTGTCCGAAGAAGGCGGCGCCAAGACCACTCCATCGAGCGCCACCTTCGACAGTTGCGCGCGTAATTCCCCCGGGAAAGCGGTCGAGCGGAAATCGTAAGGCTCGACGAAGAAGTGATACCCGAACTCGCGGCAGGCGGTCAGCGCACCAGCCTGGAGGTCGACGAGGTACGGCGCGAAATAGGCGTTGGCGTCATCCTCGCGGAAGAATTCCGATTGGTCGACAAGCAGCGCGATCGAATAGCCGCGACGGCCCGCCAGCGAACGGGCGGCTAGACTGGGCTGGTAATTGAGCTCGGCCATCGCCTTGAGCACGCGCTCACGCAGATCGGCCGCCACGCGAGGATGGTCATTCAGCACCCGCGACACGGTCTTGAACGAGACGTCCGCTTTCTTGGCGATATCGATGATGGTTGGACGCCGCTTCTGGGTCGCCATTTGACCGCTCGTTCTCCGTTCCCCCGGGGCTAGCTATGCCAGCAAATCGTCGACCCGGCCAGCACCCTGCCCCATATGGCCAACCCCAATCAAGACAACGTTGTCTCCAGTCCAGGCTGGTGTAAAGAAGGGCGAGCGAGAGAGTATGCCGAGTGGACGGTGACCTCTACGCGAGGGACTGGGGAGAGGGTTGCATGAGAAGAGTTCTGCCGTTCATTGCGCTGGTCGCGGCCACCTGCCTGACGAGCCCGGCCTTTGCCGACGACACCTCGGTCACAATCGAGAGCGGCGCCTTGAAGGGCATGTCCGCTGACGGTGTGCTGAGCTGGAAGGGCATTCCCTTCGCCGCGCCTCCCGTGGGCGATCTGCGGTGGCGCAACCCGCAGCCCGCGGCCCACTGGTCCGGCGAGCGCAAGGCCAGCGCTTACGGCAACGACTGCATGCAGGTCCCCTTCCCGAGCGATGCGGCGCCACTCGGCACCCCACCGGCCGAAGATTGCCTCTACGCGAACGTCTGGCGTCCCGCAGGCGCGAAGGGCAAGCTACCGGTGGTGTTCTGGATTTACGGAGGCGGCTTCGTGAACGGAGGCGCCTCTCCGCCAACCTACTCGGGCGCGGAAATGGCCAAGCAAGGCGTCGTGTTCGTCAGCGCCAACTACCGCGTCGGTCGCTTCGGGACTTTCGCCCACCCGGCGCTAACCCGGGCCAACGAGGATGGCGGACTGCTCGGCAACTACGGCTACATGGACCAGCTCGCCGCGCTGCAGTGGGTCAAGCGCAACATCGCGGCCTTCGGCGGCGATCCCGACAATGTGACGATCATTGGCGAGAGTGCCGGCGGCATGTCGGTCCACACGCTGGTGACGTCCCCCTTGGCGGAAGGCCTGTTTGACAAGGCAGTCGTGATGTCCGGCGGCGATGGGGGCGGCATGGGCGGCGCGACCCTGGCCTCGACCGAGGAGGTCGGCAGCAACTTCGCGCAAAAGTTCGGCATCGCCGCGAACGATCCGCAGGCGCTGGCCAAGCTGCGCGCGCTCAGCGCCGAGCAGGTTACCGACGGGCTCAGCATGATGGCCCTGTTCGCTCCCAATGGCCCGCGGACCTTCGCCAGCCCCTTCGCCGACGGCAAGCTCGCGGTCGATGCGGGCGCAGCCTATCGCTCGGGTCAATTCGCGCATGTGCCGATCATGATCGGCGCGACGAGCGCGGACATCGGGGGCAAGACCGGCCCGATGATCGCGGGCGCGAGGACCATCGAGACGGTGATCGCCGGCAAGGGCGTCCCGGTCTACGCCTACCGCTTCTCCTACGTCGCCGAAAATCCGCCGCCGGCTCCAGCTGGGGCTCCGGCGCAAGAGGGCGCCGGCCACGCCAGCGACATCCCGTTCTTCTTCGACACCCAGGCGATCAAGTACGAGGACCGCACCACGGCGCGCGACAACGCCATGGGCGAGACGATCAGCGCTTACCTCGTGAACTTTGCCAAGACCGGCAATCCCAATGGCGCGGGTCTCCCTGTCTGGCCGACTTACGACCGCTCAAAAGACGAAATCATGGACTTTGCCGCCAACGGCAAAGCGGTTCCCGGGAAGGATCCCTGGGGCGCCGAACTCGACGCCGCTGCCCGCTAAGCCGATCCGGCCCGGAGACCCGATCCATGAAGTCGCTGAAACTCGCGGCCGCCCTGCTGGGCGGCATCGCCGCCCTGACTGCCGCCCCGATCGTCGCCCAGGACCGGGCGGCTGCTGCCCGGCCGTGGATGGACGCCACTCTCTCGCCCCTCGCCTGGCTGGCCAACTACGACACCCGCAAGCCCGGCTGGGTGATTGCACCTGGGAACTACGAGGTCGCGATCGGTACCGATGCCGGGACCATGGCGTTGACGGGCAGCGCGAAGGTCTCGGCTCAGACGCTGAAGCCCTGACGCTTAAGCGTCTCCCCGCGAATAGAGGTTGGTGAGGGTGATTAGCGAGACCTCGCAGACCCTCACCCACCCCGCCTGGCGGCGCTCCTCCCTCTCCCACAGGGAGACCCCTTACCGGGGGCTACCCGATGGCTCACCTATTTGGCACTTTTTACTTGACATCGCCACGCTATTTTGGCACAACCGGTGAACATCGCGATGGTGTGATTCTAGATCACCGCCGCAGGTAGCCCTCTCTTCCAGGACCCCACCATGATCCAGCCGAAAGCCCCTTCCGGCGCGCTCTGCCGCGCGCCCTCGATACTCAGCCTCCGTTCTCGCCATGGCTCAGTTGAAGTTGAACGGAATGCGCAAGCTCGTCCGCAAGTCGGACGCGTCGTCGGTCACGCCCATTTCCACCGTCCAGTTGATCATCGTGCGCTCGTTCAGCCGGTAGCTTACGCCGAACAGGAAGCGCCCGATCTGCAAGTCGCGCGTCCTGGTTTCGATCGGGTCCCCCACTGTCGGGATCCCGTTGCGAACGGTGATCGGTCGCACGATGCTCTCGGTCGAGAAGACCCAGTTGTGAGCATAGGCGAAGCTGATCGAGGTGCGCTCGTTGAGCGCCAGGCCGATGCCGGCGGTCGCATTGGGTCCGGAGCCGGGCGTGACGTGGTCGATCTGTGCGTCGCTGATGCGCGTGTTCACGTCCTTGCCCCGGTTATAGTTCCAGCCGAGCACGCCGAACAGAGTGGCCGGATCGGTAGGGGTCAGGACGGTGACGCTGGGCTGGACACTCCAGAATCCGAAGCCGGTCGCGGACTCGGTCGCGTTACCGAGGGCATCGCGCGGGACTTCGAACGGACTCGTACCTGTCGGCGCGACCACGCTGATATTGGCGGTCAGGAACGGCCAGCCGCCCGTGCCATTGGTCAATTGATAGCGCGCCATGAGTTCGACGTCGCCGAGCCCCTTGCCCTTCGCAGAGGTGTTGATCGTCCCCGCCCCGGACTGAGGCGGGTTCTGGACGAGCGGGATCAGGACCGCCGCGTCCTCACGATAGATCCACGGAACCTTGGCGCCGATCTCGAACCGGCTGGTCACGCCAAAGCGTCCGACGATGGCGGCGCTGAGCACGTCCTGGCGGCTCTCGTTGATGTCGAACACGCCCACCAGCACCGACTGCGGGATTTCGATGCCACGAAAGACGAAGCGGTTCCGGTCCACGCGCGCGTATTCGAACGTCGGCTCGATCGTGATCCTTCCCGCGCGCGTCAGCACGCTGCCCTGGTCGGCGAGGACCGCGACTTCCTGGATCGGCCGCTCGGTTGGGGCCTCCCCCACGCTCGAAACGCTATCGTCGGCTTGTTGGGCAGACGGTGCCGAGGCTGCAGGGGGTGGTGGTGACGGCGTCGGCGCGGCCTGCGCCAGCCGCGTGCCTTGCACGCCGGCAGCACGCATCTTGTCGAGCAGGGCCTCTTCCAGCAGGAGCAGGCGCTGTTCCTGCGCATCGAGGGCTTCACGCTGGTCCTGAAGTGCGCGGCGCTCGGTTGCGATCTGTTCCTGGAGCTTGGCCAATTCGGACGCCTCGGGTGAGGCTTCGGATGCCGGCGCGGCGGCCTGCGCTAGCGCCGGCAGGGGTATTATGGCGATCAGCAACGACGTGCCGGTTAGCAACCCTCTCATCGACGTCTCCCCGGCGACCGGGTCGGATCAACGAATGCTACGGCCCACTATATCGGCTGCAACCGATTCCCAACGGAGCATCGCGTTACCAACCGGTACCGCCGAATTCTTCAGATCGATATTTAAGGTGACTACAGTATCTATCGATCTGTCATTAGCTGTGTTGGCAATGAGAGTGCCAGTGAAGTTACCGATAATATGACGTAATTCAAGGGAATTACCGCTTAGTGCTACTATTGATCCTGTTTCGTCCTTTGCGAGCTGCACCAAACCCGCCGGCGTCTGAACCGCCGGGCCATTGGGGGTAAGGGTAACCTGTTCCTGTCCCGCCCCGGCTTCGGCGGGCGCGGCGGGACCGTCAACGACACGCACCACTCCGACACCAGGCACCACGGTGGATGGGCCCTCGCCGCCCGCTGTCGCAGGCGCGCCGCCGGTCCCGGTGAACACCACGGGCAGCCCCGAATTGGCGGTATTGAGCACTGTGCGTAGCGCGAGCGTGCCGTTCACGAGCGTCTGGATGTCGATGCCCACGGCGACATCCATTCCGTTGGGAAGGAGGAAACCGCCCCGCATCCGGTCGAGCTCCCCATCGGCAACGCGCGCCTGGGCCGGGAACGGCGAGGTTTCCGCGTGCAGTGCGGGCGACAGGCCCGGAGCTGTCGAGCCGAGGAGCAATCCTGCCCAGAGCCAAGACCGATTGAAGCGGCATGCAAACACGGCAGCCTCCTACATCTCAACCGGATAGGGCGGCGCACGGGTCAGCCAGAGCGCCTGCACGCTGGCCGGTTCCATAAGCATCGTCGCCCGGCTGCGCGCGACCAGGTTCCATTCCGCTTCGCGACCGAAACTGCTCTTGCCGCGCTCGGGCGCGTCGGAAAGGGCGAAGAGAATGCCGTTCCACATGGAGGCAAATTGCGCTTCGTCGATGCGGCGGATGCCGAGCGAAGGGTCGCCAACCAGGACCTGACCGTTCTCCACGCCCTTGATCACGACGAAATGCTTGTATCCCCTCATGTCGATCAGCGCGATGCCGGGGATGCCCGTTCTCTCGATATCGGCCAGGGTCACCACATAGCCGTCGGCCTTGATGCCCCGCGCGTTCAGGTAGCGCTTCATGTCGAGCAGCGAAAAGCCGAGCCGCCTGATCTGCGCGCGGTCGCCCTCTTTCCACATGCCTACAAAGATCGTCTGCTCGTTCTGGAGGTCGCCGTAATGGTAGCGCAACAGGGTCGCGAGCGCGGCCGATCCGCAGCTGAAATCGTATTGCTGCCGGACGACGGTAAGGTACCGGCGCTCGACCATGCTCTTGGTCGGCAAGGCATAGTCGCCGGTGGCCAGGCTGAGAGTGCTGCCGGTCGGCCGCACGGGTTTATCGGCACAAGCTGTCAGCATCAGGCTAACCGCCAGAAGGCAGGCGGCCCTAGGGTTGGATGGCGACATTTACGTTCATCGCCGAATTGATCGAAACGTTGTTGCCGGTGTTGGCATTGACCATCGCCAGACCGTTGAAGCCACCGAAGGAAGCGCCGTCGATCGCAATGGTTCCGGTCACCGGGTCGCCGTTGATGATGTTGCCCGATACGGTGCTGGTGTTCCTGACGTTGATGTTCTGCTCGATGACGTTGAGGTCAGCCATCCCGTTGATTTCGGCCAGCCGAGCATCGTCCGCGACGGGAGCGGTCGCAAAGGGTTTGGCGAGCACAACAGCGAGTTCGCTGGTGATCTCGGCGTTGGTGATCGCCTGTGCCGGAGCGGCCGTTGGGTCAGCCAGCACGCTTGCGGGCTCGGCGACCGGATCAGGCTCGTCGGCTGCAAGCGCCGGTCCAATTGAAAACAGGCCGGCGATCAGCGTCCCGGCCACGAGCAAATGGGAGCGGGTCACGGGCGTGTCCCTCCTTCGCATGTGAGGCGAAAAAGAACCGGCCGCCACGAAGGCGGCCGGTCTTTCCGATGCCTATTGCCCAACAGTGAACGTGCCGATGTTCGCACCCACGTTGATGCTGGCGTTCTGCGAAGCGAACACGCCCGTGTTGATGTTCATAGCATTCAGGCCGGCGAAGTTCGAGAACGCGCCGTTGTCGAATTCGACGTCCCAGGACATGACCGGCGAACCACCCGCGCCGCCATCTCCGCTTGCGCCGCCAGTGCCACCGGCTCCAGCGGTTGCGCCGTTGTCGGCGGCGCCGCCCGAACCGTCACCACCGCTGCCGGCGTTGCCACCGCTCGCGGGCTGCCAGAAATAGACCTCGCCGCCTGTCACCGAGCCGGCCAGCGTCGAAGCCGTGGTCAGCGTGGTGTAGGTGGTCGTGGCGGTTCCGCCATTGTTGGCCGAGCCGACGCCGCTGGCGTCACTGTTATTGCTTTCGTCATGTGCATCGACCGCCACGGCAAAGTTCGCGGTACCGCCGTTGTTGGCGGAGCCGAGGCCGCTGGAATCGCTGTTATTGCTATTGTCGCTGTTGTCGCTCTCGTCATGAGCGTCGACGGCGAAGTTCGAGGTGCCGCCATTATTGGCGGAAGCAAGGCCACTTGAATCGCTGTTGTTGCTCTCGTCATGGGCATCAACCGCGAAGTTCGAGGTGCCACCGTTGTTCGCGGAGGCGAGGCCACTTGAATCGCTGCTATTGCTGCTGTCGCTTGCATCGAGATCAGTCGTGACGGCCGAGGTACCACCGTTGTTGGCCGAACCGAGACCGCTGGAGTCGCTGTTGTTGCTGTTATCGCTGTTGTCGCTGTTATCGCTTGCGTCGAGATCGGTCGTTACGGCGGAGGTACCGCCATTATTGGCCGAGCCGAGGCCCGAGGAATCGCTCGCGTTGGAGTTATCCGTGGTCGTGTCGACAGAGCTGTCGGTCGCCGTCGCGGTGGCGCCGTTGTCTGCGGCTGCCCAGGCCCCGCCCACGTCGGCGGTTTGAGCCAGCGCCGTTCCCGAGGCGAGTGCGACTGCACCGATCGAGGCGGTCAATAGCAAGAGATGTCTCATGTTGGGATCCTTTGCGGTTTGAAACAAGGCACTCGGCGACACCCTCGCCCGTTCCGATGTCGCAGCACTGCAATTCTAACCCCTTCCGATTGCGCCACTTAGCCCCAGACAGGTGCCCGCTCTGCCCTCAAGCGGGAAGAATCATCACCCCCATTTGAGGGGGGAGCGACGCCGAAGCCCTGATCCGGATCACACCGCCCAGGATAACCCGCACGAGGTCGGCTTGGCGGTGCGTATCGGTCTTCGCGAAGATCTGCTTGAGGTAAGCACGCGCGGTCTGTGTCTGGATCCGCATGTCGCGCGCCGCGGCGTCGATAGTCAGCCCGCCGACAAGCTTGATAACGAGCCCGGCCTCGGTCGCGGTCAGTCCGTAGGCGCGGCACAGGGCCATCGCGAGCGGGCCCGTGTCCACATCGGGATCGAGCACATAGAGAGCCGTGGCCGCGCCGCCATTGCCGGGCTCCGTTTCGGCCAGCCGCGACAACACGGCTACCAGCGGACGGGCATTGGTTCGATGCATCAGCATCAGCGAGGAGTCGACTTCGCAGGTCGTCCCCTCTTCATGATGCGAAAGGTGGTGAATCGCGCTTTGCAGACGCACCGCATTGTCGAAATCGGTCGCCGTGACCGACTGGCCCGCGCGTCGTAGGCCTTCGCCAAGGTCGAGCAATTGTCGGGCCCGGCTATTGGCGAAGATGATGTTGCCCTCCGGATCGAGCAGGAAGGTGCCGAAGTCGAACAGGTCGAGCGTCTGGGCCATGACGTCGGCTCGACCCCGATCGTGCTTCGACTGCCACAAGAGCCGCAGATGGGCCTCTACCCAGGCGCGGATCTCCTGCGCGGCCAACACCCGCATCGAATAGGGCTCGGGGTCTATGCGGCAGACCGACAAGGCCAGGAAGCACGAAGGCTCAACCTGACAGGCGAAGGTGAAACGGCCGCCACCCCTTGCCGGCTCGGGCAGATATTCCTTCTCGATGTCGAACGGAGCGCACAAGGGTGCCGTGGATTCAGGCAGCCAATGATCGAACGCCGCGCTTCGGTGGATCGAGTGCGCGATCCCCTGCGCCAGAGCATCGCCCATATTGAAGACAGCCAGCACGTGGGGGTGGTCGCTCTGCGCCTTGTGTTGGCTCAGGACGGCCATCGGGCAGCCGAGATGATGTGTGGCCAATTGGAACAGGCTGTCCGCGGCCATATGGTCGGAACACGCCGTCGAGGCTCGCACCACGACTCCTCTCCTTCTGACTTAACGTGTCCGCTCCTCCCCGCGGCCGAAAGTCAGGCGCTCGATATTTGATCGGGCGAAAAGGTAAAACAGGCAATACCCGCCACAGGGGGCAGCTATAATGGGTATACCCCTGATCCATTCAGGACATAACCCGACATCTATACTTAGATATTGACGGGTAATAATCACCATCAATTCCAACGATCCAGAAATATTTTGAGTTACATTAAGTCACTTTTGACACATAGTTCCTACATCTATATCTTTTGAATTTCAATAGCTTGCGCGCGAAGCCACCGCAGGCCCCGCCCGCCAGAAGTCTGATAACGAGGATATTTGCCCGGCGATTGGGGTGCGACGCCAGCCCTTCACGAGCGCGCGCAGGGGCCTCGGACGTATCAAATGCCGGGCAAACCCTCTGCACAATCGCGAAGACCGCGACTGTGCGCCAAGACCTCTCAGGCTTCACCTGCGCCTTCGATCTCGCCCGGATACCGACGCGATGACCGGCTCATAGGGGCGACGGAATACCGAAGCTAAACCGGAAGTCCCACGTAGTTTTCGGCGATGCTGGTTTGGGCAGCCTTGCTCGAAGCAATGTAGTCGAGCTCGGCAACTTGCATCGCGCGCTCGAACGGACCGTCTTCGGGGAAGCGGTGCATCAGCCGGGTCAGCGACCAGCTGAACCGCTCGGCTTTCCACACTCGGGCGAGCGCCTTGTCGGAATAGCCCGCGATGGCATCGGCCTCATAACCCTTGAAGAACGCTCTCAGCGCCTCGGCCGCGTAATGCACGTCGCTCGCCGCAAGGTTGAGGCCCTTGGCTCCCGTGGGCGGCACGATGTGGGCGGCATCGCCGCACAGCAACAGAGAGCCGGCGCGCATCGGAGCAAACACATAGCTGCGAAGCGGCGCGATCGATTTCTCGAGCGAAGGTCCGCGCGTGATGTTGGCAGCGGCCTCGGGCCCCAGGCGGATCGACAACTCGTCCCAGATGCGCTCGTCGGGCCAATCCTCGACTTTCTCGGTGAGCGGCACGTCGATGTAGTAGCGGCTGCGCGTCTCGCTCCGCATCGAGGCAAGCGCGAACCCGCGTTCGTGATTGGCGTAGATCAGCTCGTGGTTGCAGGGCGGGACGTCTGCGAGGATGCCGAGCCAGCCGAACGGATACTCGCGGTGGTACTCGGCGCCACGCGAAAGGATCGACTGACGGCTCGGCCCGTGGAACCCGTCGCACCCGACGATGAAGCGAGCATCGATGCGCTGTTCCCCGCCGTCCTTGCCGAACGTCACGTAAGGGGCATCGCTATCGATGTCATGCACCGCGGCATCGGTTGCCCCGTAGATGACCTCCAGCCCGCGCTCCTCGGTTGCGGCCATGAGATCGCGGGTGAGTTCGGTCTGGCCATAGACGACCACGTGCTTGCCGGTCAGGGCGGCGATGTCGATACGGATCAACCGCTCTCCGTTGGCAAGATTGAAGCCATCGTGTGGCAACCCTTCCGCCTTGAGCCGAGCGTCGAGCCCGAGGCGCTCCATCAGCGAGACGGTGATCTGCTCCAGCACGCCGGCCCTGATCCGGCCGAGCACGTAGTCACCCGTCTGCCGCTCGAGCACGATGCACTCGATCCCTTCGGCGCGAAGCAGGTGGCCAAGAAGAAGGCCGGCCGGACCGGCGCCGATGATGCAAACTTGAGTCTTCATGAGTTTCCGCGATTACAAAAGGGGACTGCCAGTCCTTTACCGGACCGACCGATCTCTTCCTTGCGCTCGATCAAGTGATCGGTCCGGCCGAAATCAGATCGGATAATGGCCCGGTTCGGTCTCGAAAGTGATCCAGCGCAGTTCGGTAAATGCGTCGATCCCTGCCTTGCCGCCGAACCGGCCATGGCCCGAGGCCTTAACTCCGCCAAACGGCATCTGCGGCTCGTCCGACACCGTTGAGGCGTTGATGTGGCAGATGCCCGAATGGATCTGCCGTGCGACCCGGATGCCGCGCGCGGTGTCGCGGGTGAACACCGCCGAAGACAGGCCATACTCGGTGTCGTTCGCAAGTTCGATCGCGTGCGCTTCGTCGCGGGCGCGGATGATGCCGACGACCGGGCCGAAGCTTTCGTCGCGAAACAACTTCATGTCCGGCGTCACCTTGTCGACCAGGTGCGCGGGCATCAGCACGTTCTGGGTCGTCTCGCCCCCAGTGAGGAGTGCGGCGCCCTTGCCCACCGCTTCCTCGATGAGCGAATAGCAGTGCTCCACGGTCTTGCGGTCGACCACGGCGCCGAGCGGTGTCTTGCCTTCTCGCGGATCGCCGACCGGCATGGTCTCGACCTTGGCCTTGAACTTGGCGGCGAATTCATCAGCCACCGCCTCGACCACGATGATCCGTTCGGTCGACATGCAAATCTGGCCCTGGTTCATGTACGCCCCGAAGGCTGCCGCCTTCACCGCCTCGTCGAGGTCGGCGTCATCGAGCACGAGCATCGGAGCTTTGCCACCGAGTTCGAGCAGGACGGGCTTAAGGTGTTCGGCCGCCCGCTTCGCGATGATCCGCCCGACCGCCGTCGAACCGGTGAAATTGATCCGCCGCACTTCAGGCGCATCGATCAGGGCGCCGACCACTTCGCCCGCATCGGCCGGGGCGTTGGTGACGACATTGACCACGCCGTCCGGGAATCCCGCTTCGGCAAAGGACTCGATGATCAGAGCGTGGGTGCGAGGGCAGGTCTCGGAGGCCTTGAGAATCACAGAATTGCCGCAGGCGAGCGGCACCGCAATGGCGCGTACGCCGAGGATGATCGGGGCGTTCCAAGGGGCAATGCCCAGGATCACGCCGACCGGCTCGCGCAGCGCCATCGCCACGGTACCGGGATGGTCGGAGGGAATGACCTCTCCCTGGATCTGCGTGGTGATCGCGGCGGCTTCACGGATCATGCCGGCGGCGAGCATGAGGTTGAACATGGCCCAGCCCGCGGTGGCGCCGATCTCGCCCATCATCGCGGCGACGAAATCGTCCTTGCGCGCTTCAAGCGCCGCGGCGGCCTTCATCAGGACGGCGCGGCGGGCATTCGGCCCCTGCTGCGACCAGGCGACGAACCCTTGCTGTGCGCGGGCAGCGATCGCCGGTATGTCGGCGGCCTTCATCGCCTCCGCGCTCGAAGCGATGTCTCCCGTCATCGGGTTGATGCGTTCGAACTTCATAGGTCCTCTCCAGTCTAGGGTGGACTCAGGTAGCCTCCACCACCTGCGTGCCGTTAACGCGGACCGCGATAACCGGTCCGGCCAAACAGACAAGCTCAACGTCGGCCGCCAGCGGATATCGAGTTCGGCTTTTCCGGTCAACCCGTTGAAAATCAACAGAATATGAGAGAGTGGACAGTGACCGAATTCCCAGCGGCTAATTCCGGTCGGGCGATCCCCGCTGGCGAGCCCAAGACCCCGCCCACCGCGGCTACACGCATTGCGAATAAGGGCCAGGCAGCTACATGTTGGTCTGATCGGGTGGGACGCCCTTCGGCAACCGAGCGGCGCAGGTCGGGTCTTGGCGCAAGACGTTGCCGACACCCAGGCCATAACAACTCATCGAAATGGACCCCATGGAGTAGCCGCGAACCAGGGGTTCAGGTGAAACGCCTTCAGCTGCGCACAGTCCCGCTAGATAGAGAAGAGGCAGGAAGTGGTCCGGCGTGGGGACGGACAGGGCGTAATCGGGATGTTGCGCAACCTTGAGGATATCGCCAGGTCCAAGATTGAGTTGTTCGGCAACGGCGTCGTCGAAACGTT
The DNA here is from genome assembly GCF_018599195.1 of Croceibacterium selenioxidans. GTDB lineage: Bacteria > Pseudomonadota > Alphaproteobacteria > Sphingomonadales > Sphingomonadaceae > Croceibacterium_A > Croceibacterium_A selenioxidans. Next base: position 1,842,505 of record NZ_JAHFVK010000001.1, read on the forward strand.
GGGCCCAGTCGTAGGCCAGGTTTGGCCGATCCCATTGCAGGCGCTGCAAGTTGTGAACCACATTGCCACTGGCCAGGATCATCACGCCACGCTCACGCAAAGAGGCGAGCTTCGTGGCCAATTCGACGTGATATTCCAGAGGACGAAGCGCGTTCAACGAAAGCTGCACGACGGGAATCGAGGCATCCGGATATAAGTGCGCGAGGACCGACCAGGTACCGTGGTCCAGACCCCATTGGTCCCGATCGAGGCCGATCCAACTCGGCCGCACGAGCTCAATGATTTCCCCGGCTAGATCTGGATCCCCCAGAGCGGGGTAGGCGAACTCGAACAGCTGCTCGGGGAATCCATAGAAGTCGTGGATGGTCCTGGGGTTTGCCATCCCGGTCACTGCGGTGGCGCCGAAGTACCAATGCGCCGAGATCGCGAGGATCGCTCTCGGCTTTGGAAGATGATGGCCAAACGCACGCCAAGCTTCCGTAAAGCCATTGAGCTCAAGAGTGTTCATGGGGCTGCCATGACCTATGAACAGCGCAGGTGCCTTTGCCATGCCAACTACTCCTTCGCGGCTCTGCCCGCACTGCCAGGCGCAATTCTACCTTGCGGGATCGATGTAGCGCACGATCAGAAGGTCACCTTCGATGGCTTCGGCGAGGCGCTTCGCCGTGCTTCCGATCAAAGCATCGAAAAGGGCCCCGCGTCTGTGACTGCCGATCACTGTGAGATGGATGTCGTGGTTTTCGATATAATCCCCGAGCAGAGCTTCGGGACAACCGTGCTCTATGACGACCTGCGTCCGTTCTCTCAGATCCGGCTCGATCCGAGGATCGCTCAGCACACTTGCGGTCACCTCGTCTTCAATGACGCGCAGTTCGCTGTGAATATCACGATCCACGACGAAACCGGCGTAAGGGACGTCGTACCCATGGAACAGCGTCAGGGAACTGGTCGGAAAGTAGGCGGCAGCCGTTCGAAGCCCCAATATCGAGGCGTCCGAGAAATCCGTGGTCACTACGATGTTGTGATAGGGAGCCGCGACCCGGTCATTGACCATGAGCACGGGAAGATAGGTCGCCCTGACGATCCGGTTAACAGTGCTCCCGAATACCATGCGAGCTAGAGACTCCGCCCTGACGGCGCCCGTCAGTATCAGGTCGCAGTTTTCGCGGATCGCGATCTCCACCAGCTTTTCGGCCGGATCACCTTCTGCGACGACAGCGCGGATCTCGTCGGAGGCAGCGGCCAAGTCTCTTTTGAGTCTCCAGCGCATTCGTTCGACGGGATCCGGTATTCGCCGCCATGCCCGTCGCTTGTGGTCGAGGCAGTGTTGCGGGGTGTCGGCCGGGTCGATGATGTAGGCCGCGATGACTTCGGCACCGAATTCCTTCGCCAACTGCAGAGCGCGGTCGACAGCGCGATCGCAGCGCACGGTGAGGTCCGTCGCGACCAGGATCCTTTGCGGGCGGGAGAGGGTTATGTCGCTCAAGGGCAGTCCTTCTCTTTGCCCCTCATAGTCAGGCTAGTCGATTCAGCGCATTAAGGCCAGCCGTGCAAAAATCTCTATTTTACAGCGACAAAAGACGCGGGTCATGCAAAGATTGGAGACCAGCATGAAACCGGCCAACGTCAATCAGCGCCCCGCCTGCGAGGTAACAGGGTTGTGACCTGGGGCACTTTGCCTACGATGGATGGCTCCATCCGTTCCAATCGGAGGCGGCGTGCTAAAGGTGACTAGCGAGAGCCTTTTGTGGCTTATGCTTGCGTTGCCATTTCTGGGCAGCCTGCTGTCGTCGATCCTTCCGGCGCGCAAGCGGAACACGGCGGGCATCCTGGCTGGCGTGGTCATGCTCCTGGCGAGCGTCGTGGCGATTGGCCTCTACTCGTCGATCTCGGAGGGAAGCGTTGTCCGCAGCCGGATTCCATGGCTCCCGTCCCTCGGACTAGAGATCGTCCTCAGACTAGATGGACTGTCCTGGTTGTTCGCCGCCCTTGTCCTCGTGGTCGGCTTTCTCGTGGTGGTCTACTCGCGATACTACATGTCGCCGGAAGATCCCGTCCCGCGCTTCTTCGCCTACCTGCTCGCATTCGCAGGTTCCATGGTCGGGCTGGTGCTTTCGGGGAACCTCATCCAGCTGGTCTTCTTCTGGGAGTTGACCAGCCTCTTCTCATTTCTCTTGATCGGTTACTGGTATCACAACGAACGCGCACGAAGCGGCGCGCGCATGGCGCTCATCGTCACTGCCACCGGCGGGCTCTGCCTTCTGGCGGGGGTGATGCTGCTAGGCAAAATTGCCGGAAGCTACGATCTGGACGCGGTGTTCCTTGCGGCGGATCGTATCCGCCAAAGTGAACTTTATCTGCCCGCACTGGGGTTGATCCTGATCGGCGCCTTTACCAAGAGCGCACAGTTCCCGTTCCATTTTTGGTTGCCCCACGCCATGGCGGCACCGACGCCTGTCTCCGCCTACCTTCATTCTGCCACTTTGGTGAAGGCAGGGATATTTCTTCTTATCCGCTTCTGGCCTGTGCTGGCCGGCACGGAAGCCTGGTTCGCCACGGTCACGACCGTCGGCTTGTGCACGCTGATCCTGGGCGCGTGGGTGGCTATATTCCAACAGGACCTCAAAGGGCTCCTTGCCTATTCCACGATCAGCCATCTTGGGCTGATCACTTTACTGCTTGGCCTGAACAGCCCGCTGGCCACCGTCGCGGCGATCTTTCACACACTGAACCATGCCACCTTCAAGGCTTCCTTGTTCATGGCGGTCGGCATTATCGATCACGAGACCGGCACACGGGACATCAGAAAGCTGAGCGGGCTTGCGCGTTACATGCCCATCACGGCCACGCTCGCCGTCATTGCTGCGGGAGCCATGGCGGGAGTGCCACTGCTCAACGGTTTCCTCTCCAAGGAAATGTTCCTCGCCGAAGCTCTGGACCTGCACCGGGAATCCTTCGCCGGGCGAACTCTTCCCTTCCTTGCGACGTTGGCCCTTGCATTCAGCGTACTCTATTCGGTGCGCTTCATTCACCAGAGCTTCTTTGGGCCGCCTCCCCAGGATCTGCCGCGCGAGCCACAAGAGGCACCACGCTGGATGCGGATGCCAATCGAAGTCCTGGTCGTCGCGTGTCTCGTCGTAGGTATGGTCCCTGCCCTAACCGTGGCGCCCTTGCTCGGTGCAGCGGCCTATTCGGTTCTGGGTCCGAACACACCGAGCTACAGCCTGGCCATCTGGCACGGCTTCAACGCCCCGCTTGTCCTTAGCCTTCTGGCTCTTCTTCTCGGTGCCTTGGGATACGTTCTTTTCGGCAAGCGCCTGAATCGCCAGGATGGGACCCCCCTCGTCGGCGTGTTCAAGGGACGGCGCGCGTTCGAAACAGTTCTGTCGCTGTTGATCCGCGGAGCCCGCCGAACCATGGAATTCGTGGGAACGCGGCGATTGCAGCCCCAGCTTCGCGTGCTTGTCCTCGCTGCCTGTTTTGCGGGGCTGCTGCCTTTTCTGCGCTATGGGTACCAGGGCGGCACCAAGGTGGGCACGCCGCTCGACCCGGCCTTCGCGCTGATCTGGCTCGTTGGCGGTATCTGCGCCGTGGCGGCCGCCTGGACGGCAAAATACCACAGGTTCGCGGCGCTGATCCTGATGGCAGGGGCGGGATTGGTAAGCTGCGTCAGCTTTGTCTGGCTGTCCTCCCCGGATCTCGCCCTCACCCAGTTGCTGGTGGAAACAGTTACGACCTTGCTGTTGCTACTCGGCTTGCGCTGGTTGCCGGCGAGATCGCGCGATCTCTGGCCGGGCAGTCGTACGCCTTGGCGCGTCAGGTTTCGCCGCGGGGGCGATGTGACCCTTGCTCTGGCGGCGGGCTCCGGCATCGCGCTGCTATCCTACGCGATCATGACCCGCGAAATGCCCAACTCGATATCGAGGTATTTCGTCGAACACTCCTATCCGGACGGGGGCGGACGAAATGTCGTAAACGTCATCCTGGTCGACTTTCGTGGGTTCGATACGCTGGGCGAGATGACGGTTTTGGCGATTGTAGCGCTGACCGTCTTCGCGCTGCTGCGGCGCTTTCGTCCCGCGCCCGAAAGTGTCCGCAGCCCAGAGCAGCAACGCCTTCAGGATGCGTCCGACGATGCGAGGGAAGGACGCGAACGGGGCGACACGTTGGCGGACTACCTTCTGGTCCCTCGCACGATAATGGAGTGGCTCTTTCCCGCGATAATTGTCCTCGCTTTCTATCTCCTGATGCGTGGGCACGATCTTCCGGGCGGAGGATTTGCCGCCGGGGTGACGATGTCGATCGCGCTTATTCTCCAATACCTGGCGTCCGGAACGCGGCGCGTCGAGGACCGGCTAAGAGTCCATCCTTTAAGGTGGATGGGTTCCGGGCTCCTCCTGGCGGTGGTCACTGGGCTGGGAGCATGGTGGTTCGATTATCCATTTCTCACGTCCTGGTTCAGGTATGTCGACCTTCCGCTCCTGGGCGAGGTGCCGCTCGCAACGGCACTTCTCTTCGATATCGGGGTATTTCTGCTGGTGATCGGCGCGATCGCGCTCATCCTGGTAGCCATCGCGCATCAGTCGATACGCACCACGCGGCGTAGGCCGGAACCGCCGCTGGCGGTGAAATCCGGCGAGGAGGAAGCGTAATGGAGGCGGTCCTTGCTCTCGGCATTGGAGTTTTCACCGCAGCCGGGGTCTGGCTCATTTTACGGCCCCGAACCTTCCAGGTGATCATTGGCCTCTCGCTCATCTCATATGCCGTGAACCTGTTCATATATGCGGCCGGGCGGCTCAAGGTTGATGCCCCGCCCCTTGTTGGCACGGTGAACCCCGATCCCGCCCTTTTTGACGACCCGCTACCCCAGGCGCTTGTCCTGACCGCGATCGTCATTTCGTTCGCGATGACCGCCCTTTTGCTCGTGGTCCTTTTGGCCTCGAGGGGACTGACTGGCACGGATCATGTCGACGGGGACGAGGGAGAATGAGCGCGGGATGGACTGACCATCTGATCGTCGCACCCATTGTGCTGCCCCTTGCGGCTGCCGCGCTTACGCTCTTTCTTGACGAGCGGCAGCGGCGCTTGAAGGCGAGCGTGGCGCTGCTCACCGTTCTTGCACTGCTGTTCGTGTCCACGCTGCTTCTTCAGGGTGCGGCTTCGTCAGGCTTCGCGGGAGAGCCGGCCACTACCGCCTATCACCTGGGCAATTGGCCCGCGCCATTCGGCATCGTCCTCGTAATCGACTGGCTGTCGGCGCTGATGCTTGTTCTTACGAGCGGTCTCGGCCTGACGACGCTCGTGTATTCGCTCGCGTATTGGGACCGGGCGGGACCGCGCTTCCACACACTGTTCCTCCTGCAGTTGATGGGCTTGAACGGCGCCTTTCTGACGGGCGATCTGTTCAATCTTTTTGTGTTTTTCGAAGTCCTGCTAGCGGCGTCGTACGGTTTGCTTCTCCATGGATCCGGAGTGCAACGTGTTCAGGCTGGTCTGCACTACGTGTCGATCAATGTTGCCACTTCCCTGCTTTTCCTGATCGGCGTGGCCTTGATTTACGGCGTGACGGGTACGCTCAACATGGCTGACCTTGCCATCCGCATCCCGGCGGTTGCCGGGTCCGACCTGCCGCTGCTGCAGAGCGGAATGGCCATACTCGGCACGGCGTTCCTGTTGAAGGCCGGCATGTGGCCACTCGGTCTCTGGCTCCCCCGAAGTTACGCCGCGGCTGCCCCGCCGGTTGCGGCTCTGTTCGCTATCCTGAGTAAAGTGGGCGTCTACGCGGTGCTGCGAGTCTACCTTCTGTTGGGGGGCGAAGGCGGTTGGGCAGCCAACTTCGGGGACGAATGGCTCCTCTACGGCGGGATGGCAACGATCGCGTTTGGAACCGTGGGCATCCTTGCCTCGCGAACCCTTATGCGCGTCGCAGGCTACTCGGTGATAATCTCGTCGGGCACTCTACTTGCCGCCATAGGCGCCGGTCAGGGAGCGGTGTTGGGAGGCGTGCTCTTCTACCTCGTCAGTTCGACCGTGGGGATATGCGCCTTCTACCTCCTGATCGAGTTGATCGAGCGTAACGAAGCCGATGCTGCCCTCAAAGTGGAGCCTGTTTTCGAAGACGAATACACCGGCTCGCTTGAGACCGGGGAGGAAGACGAAACCGGGGTCGTCATTCCGGCAACCCTTGCGATCCTGGGGGGCGGTTTCGTTTTTTGCGTTCTGGTGATTTCCGGTCTGCCGCCGCTGTCGGGTTTCGTTGCGAAGTTTGCCATCATTCACGGGTTGCTCGGGCTTCGGAGCGAGATCGACTGGCCAGTCTGGGCTCTCATCTCGCTAATCATCCTCTCAGGGCTCGCGACGATCATCGCCACCACGCGAGCCGGAATAGACTTGATTTGGACTCCATCGGAACAGCCGCAGCCTCTTCACCTCGCAGAAGCGGTACCGGTGGGCGTTCTTCTGGCCGCCTGCCTCGGCCTTGCGATCTTTGCCGGACCAACCATGCGCTACATGGAACGCACCGGCCAATCCCTCGGCGACCGCCAGGGCTATGTCCAAAAGGTACTGATTGAAGGACCGGCCGATAAGCATGCGAGATCGAGATGAAGCGCTGGCTGCACTTTCCATTTCTCGCGCTCGCCATGCTCGCGATGTGGCTGCTTCTCGCCCAATCGTTATCTCCAGGCCAGATCCTGCTTGGAACCGTGGCGGCCCTTCTCGCCACCCATGCCCTGAAGGCCCTGCGACCTGAGAAGGTTCGTCTCGGATCGCCAAAGGCAATCCTCAAGCTGCTTTCGATAGTGCTCGCCGATATTGTGCGGTCCAATTTCGCAGTGGCGGCGATCGTGGCGTTCCCGCGTCAAAAGCGGGTAACAGGCTTTGTCAGTCTCCCGCTCGAGCTCCAAAGCCGGGCGGGTCTTGCGGTTCTGGCGCTGATAATCACGGCGACGCCTGGGACCGTATGGGTCGATCTTGACCGGAGGCGCAATCGTCTCCTGGTCCACGTTCTGGATCTCGTGGACGAGCAGCAATGGGTTTCACTGATCAAGGAGCGCTATGAGGCGCTTCTCGTGGAGATTTTCGACCGATGACGGCGACTTTTCTCGCATGGTCAATCACGGCGTCGCAGATCCTGCTTGGGGTCGCCATGCTTTGCGCGACCTGGCGCATGGTGATCGGTCCCCGCGCGCAAGACCGGGTTGTCGGGCTCGACACTCTATACATCAACGCAATGCTGATGCTGCTGATGTTTGGTATCCAAACCGGCCGCACGCTCTATTTCGAAGCGGCGCTCGTCATCGCTCTGCTCGGATTTGGTGGAACCCTGGCCCTCGCCAAGTTTCTTATGCGGGGCGAGGTGATAGAATGAGCGGCGCACCAGATCTCCCCGGATGGGCCGCACTGCTCGTTGGAATCCTTGTGATCGCTGGCGCGGTCATGACTCTTCTGGGTTCGATTGGGCTGGTGCGCCTTGGGACCTTTTTCGAACGCATCCACCCGCCGACGGTAGGTAGCAGCTCCGGCATGGCGCTGATCGTGCTGGCCTCCATGATATGCTTCTCGGTCCTACGCTCACGGCCGGCGGTTCACGAGATTCTGATCGCGATTTCCGTCACCATGACCACCCCGGTTACATTCATGCTCCTGGCGCGTGCGGCGCTCTATCGCGAACGCCTCGAGGGGCAATCGACCGGAGACCCGGGCGATGAGGACCCCGTTCATTCGGATTGAACGCAGGCAAAGCGCCAGAAAGTCTTTGAGATCGAGCAATATCCGCTCCGATTGGAAGATCGGCCGCTTGGCAAGTCGTGCGATCCGTTGCAGAAACTCAAGCCAATAAGAACGGGACACGCAGTTCCGATTGAGGGGGATGACCGTCATGCGCATGCCATCGCGCCTGCTTCGTATTGCTTTGCTTTTGCC
>NZ_JAHFVK010000002.1:0-682500 GCF_018599195.1 Croceibacterium selenioxidans
GGGGAGTGAGTGTGACCACGGCCTATGACGGCTACGGTCGACTGATCGAATACAACCGCTCGAACGCCGGGGCGCAGAGCTATGTCTACAACGGCCTCGACGACCGGGTGGCGATGCTAAGCCCGACCGCCACCCGGCGCTTCATCTACGACGCCGACGGCCGCGTGCTCGGTGATTACGTAACGACCGGGACCGATGAAGTTCTTAAACTCCTGCGTTCGCAATTATAGGAGATGAACTTGTTTAGCCGATCCAGATCGTTTCTTGCTATCACCGCCCTAGGGTTCACCGTATGCGCAACCCCTGCCTCCGCAGAGTGCTCTGTTCCCAACGTGCTGACTAATGGTGAAGTGGCTGATGCCACTGAGATCATGGAAAATTTCAACGCCCTCGCACGCTGCACCGATAGCACGAACGAAGCGGTGGTCACGACGTCGGGCGCCCCTAGGCCAGGCGAGATCGCCGTTTTTAGCAGCGACAAAGTTGTCAGGGGAGGTGATCTTCTGGGCGATGTGACCACCTCTGGAAGCGTAGCCACTACGTTGTCGACGACCGGGGTTACGCCCGGCACGTACCTCAACCCGACCCTGACAGTTGACGCAAAGGGAAGAATAACTGCAGCGTCCAACGGTTCGGCGCCCGGGGTTGGAAGTGGGAGTGCCGAATGGACCGAGTTGACACTCGTGAACCCTGGTGCTGAAACAGGAACTACGGCGGGATGGACGCAGGAAGGGGGTGGGTTCACCCCTACAACAGCCAATCCCTCCGGCCACACGATGACGCCAATCGACGGAACTTATGCGTTCACCGCCACGGCGAACGCGGCTCCCAAAATGTACCAAGTCGTCGATCTGTCCACTTTCGCCAAGGAGATCGATAACGGATCCGTCTCCGCCATGCTGGAGGCCGCAGCTGCGGACACCTACTCGGCGGGCGAAAATCCCGTTGTCTTTATCGACTTCCGGGATGCATCCAACACTAGCCTCGGGATGGTTGTAAGCCCCATGGCTACTCGCTCTATCGGGGCTGGCAAGTGGCGCATTCTAAACGTTTCGGGCCGAATTCCGCCTCTCGCTCGATCCATGCTTCTCTATGTCTGGGCAGATAGGGTCGACGGCAGCAACAACAACGTGGCCTTTGACCGCGTAAAGGCTTTCCTGAGTGGTTATTGATTGATATGGCTTTCTCAGAGCAACGTGGGGTCTTGTCAGACGAACGTCGCAGTCGGTGCGTGAAGCTGCTAGCGGCGGAAAATGACACGCAAATCCAGAGCCTTACCAGCACGCCCGTTTCGCCGCTTCAACTCGTCGCCTGAGGTCATCCGTCTTGGGGTGATGATGACGTCAGGTTCCCACTGAGCTTGCGCAACGTGGAGGATCTGCTGTTCGAACGCGGAATCGACGTCTGCCACGAAACGTTACGTTTCTGGTGGAACCGGTTCGGGCCGATGTTCGCAGCAGAGGTCCGGCGTCGGCGCGTGAGCCGAATGCGTGGCTTTCGTCACTGGCGCTCCATGCGCAACTCCAATTTCCAAATTGAAGCTAATACCTCGATCAGCCAAGAAGAACGTTGTCCCGGCACCGAGACCGAACGAAGCTCTACCCCCACTACACCGATCGTCATGTTGTGGCGCGTTATACGCATGCGCCAACGTGGTCGGAAAGAACCCCGGATACCGCGGGATCATTGCGAGGAGGCTCGGCGGACGTGACCCGCCCGGTGTGTAGAAATGGCCGACCTCGCCGCCCAGGTTGGGAATGTTGGGATGAGGCCTGTCCGCGCAAACCCCGATATCTCCCGGGCCCAGGTTCATCGTCGTAAGCTCGGAGGCGGAACACTTTCGCAACCCGCTCGGATCGAACCGGTTCACCGGATCATTCCCGACATAGGAGTAAAGGTTCATCCCATCGCCGTAGCCGATGGGGTCGGCCTGCATGAACCGGCCGAGCGTGGGCGAGTACATCCGGGCTTCGTAATAATACATGCCCAGTTCCGGCAGCCATGCCTGGCCGGTGTATTGGAACCGGCCGACGTTCTTGGAGCCGGGGATGCCGTACTCGTCGTAGCTGTTGGGCTGGAGTGCATTGCCGTCACAACGCTATGCGATCTCAGCTCCGGCGGTTTCCAACCGCAAGAGCTGTCAAAAGCAATACCACGAATATGAATACCCTTAAAAGTAATACAACATCCTCATCTATAAATTTAGAAATAGCAATTGTTATGCCGAAGAATATAAAATATAGTACAACTATTAATAAAATGAATAAGCACCCCTCAAAATTATTTGGCACATACGCTGAACCTACTTTTGTAAACCACTTCTTATCTTTAGTCATGCTTAGTAATCGTCTTCCCGCAAGATCGTTGTTTGGATGTCGTAAATGCTGGCGTCGAACGAGAGGCCGGCCGAAGGTCCCCCACTCAATGTGAATATGCCATTCTCACCAAATGATCCGCTTACAGCTACTGGCCCAACGTTAAGGCTGACAGCAGTGTCGTTACCTACAAGATCGCTTGGTTGTTGCGCGTTAGAGAATATCAAGCCCGCTTCCACCCCAACGGATCCGCCCGCTACAACGCCGCCTCGGCCAGCCATGCCTGCGATACCCCTCTCCATTTCATTTGTTATTGTGAAAAATTCAAGAATAAGAAATATGAATGGTATCGCGGTCGAAACGCAGGCAAATATTTTTAATCCTTTGGACGTTTGTAGGGACCTTTTCTTTACCTAGACCATATCAACACCCACCCGTGCCGTCATTTACATATCGCAAGAGCAGCCGCAACTATTACAGTTCTTCTCAAATGGCCAAACTGGAAATGTTATTGAAAAGAACCTCCCCCTACAACACGGGCATTTCACGGAAATCAAAAAAAATAATCCAGTTACAGGCCCAAATATAGAAGAAATAACTATCAATACGGCGAGTATAAGCCCTAATTCCGGTATAATATTAAATAGCATTACATCTAAACATAATGCAATAAGAGTTCCATAAACAATTGACCGCATAATTTTGCCCGCAGATACCGGGCCTACCCCTCTAGCATCCGAAGTCATAAATAGTCCTCGTTGCTTGTTCACCTCCAAGAATATATGCTACAATTCCCCCGTAATTAAAACCAGCCCCGCCCTTACTAAGGATTCCGCCTATTCCTCCAGTCAACAAGTCTTTGGCGGAGACGCCTATCTTGACGTCAACTTCGCCATATTCACCGAGAGATGATCTTCCATCTGACGACACCTGTCCATTCATTCCGCCTGAGATGGGACTTGCTATCCCTGCGATTCCTGCGCCCAAACGCATGGAGCTAGTGAGGCTTACTCGCCCGTTGTCTTCGATTGTCAGGGTTTCACTACCGCCTGCTACAAGGCCCAAACCCGCCATCCCCGCAGAGCTTGCAAAAATGTTTGTCCCCGGTAGCCTATCGAGGATCTCGCAACTGGCGCTCTTCTTCATCCGTAGCGGCGAAGCATGAACCAATGTCGTCGGAAAGAAGGCGGGATATCTCGGAATCATCGTAAGCAGGCTCGGCGCACGTGATCCGCCGTTTGTGTAGAAACGCTCGATGTCCCGAACAACCCGGTCCGACGGACCTCCTGACCCCGGCATGCCGACATCGGCACAGAGCGTCCCCATAGGCGTTCCTGGAGGACAGTCCTTGGCCAGGCCGGTTCCATCAAGATAATTCACCGGATCATTCCCGACATAGGCGTACAGGTTCATCCCGTCGCCGTATCCGATGGGGTCGGCCTGCATGAACCGGCCGAGCGTGGGCGAGTACATCCGGGCTTTGTAGTAATACATGCCCAGTTCCGGCAGCCATGCCTGGCCGGTGTATTGGAACCGGCCGACGTTCTTGGAGCCGGGGATGCCGTACTCGTCGTAGCTGTTGACATTGACCACCTTCCCGCCGCCGTCGGTCACCGCAATGATCGAGCCGCGCTCGTCGGTATGAAGATAGCGGCGTTCCGCATGGCTCACGCCGCCGCCTTCAAACCACGCCATCGGATCGTCGCCCGCGCTAGCTCCGTGGACATAGCGCCGCAGTACCGTGCCGCCGGTGCTGTATTCGATCACCATGTCACCGCCATCGTAGAGGAACCGCGTGGTCCCGGTCGTGCTGCCGGTAACCTCGTAAAGACGACCTAGCGGATCGTAGGCCATGTTAGCGCTTGTCCCGCCACCTGAGCGAGCGACCAGGCGACTCTCCACATCGTAGGTGTAGCTATTTGTACCGTCCGAGGTCAGGTTGCCGTTGCCATCGTATGCGAAGGTCTTTCCCGCAACTACAGTGTACTGATTGAGCCCGTTGCCGGTGTAGCTACGGGTGACATCGACCCCATCTTTCCAGATATAATGGTCATTGCTCCTGGAGCGAGTGGCGATCTGGCCGGCGGGGTTGTACGTTACATCGCTTCTCGTACCGTAGGACCCAGTCATCTCGTGCCCGACCATCGTGAAGCGTCCAAGCGCGTTCCATTCAAAATGGGTCTTATGCCCCCAGGCACCTTCAACCGTGTTCAGGCGATACAGATACGACAATTGTCCTGCTGGAGTGCGCGCCAGATAAAAGAGAGACGCCCCGTTCTGATTTAGTGTGCTTAGCGCCCCGGAAGAATTTCGGTTATATGTGAGATATTTGCCATCCGGATGAGTCAATTCCGTCCGATTGCCCGCAACGTCGTATTGGTACGCGAGAGTTCGCGCGGTCCCGTCAACGTTAGTTGTCGCAAATGTAAGTTGGCTGAGCGCGTTGTAGGTGTTCGTGACACCCGGCCCCGACGCGTTGTCGAACCGGGCGTAGGTCAGGTTTCCGAACAGATCGTAGCCGAAATAGGTATCACGCGAGTGCGCAGTGGCGAGACCGGACCTCTCGGGCACGATCTTGGACGTGAGCCGTCCGAGATTGTCGTAGCCATATGTCAGCGTCTCTCCGCGTCGGGTTCGAAAACTCGTGACGTTGCCAACTGCGTCGTAACCGAGTTGTTCGTAATCGGTGGCCGAGCTCTTATCGGCACCCTTGGTCGTTGACGGGAACAGCGTCCTCACAAGGCGGCTATGTCCATCGTATTCGTAGGTCGTTAGGTTGTTCTCGGCGTCCTTGACCGTCGCTACGTTGCCATTGGGCGTAAAAGTAAGGCTCCGATCATTTGCTGCGGCACTCGTGCCATAACCGCTCGTGACCATCTTCACCCGGCCAAGTGCATCGTAAGTGTTGTAAGTCACGCGGTCAGGGCCATGCGCCCCGTTGGTTTGAGTAGGGCTGCAACTCGACGGTAGGGTGCCCCAACTCGCCGTATCCATCCGCAGGATCGTGCATTGCACTCGCCCAAGACTGTCATAGCGGGTGTCGATCACCTGATGGTCAGTTGTGTTGTGCCTCAATTTCTGCCGCACAGGTCGTCCGTAAGTGTCGAACTCGACGAGTGTATTGCTTAGCGGGCTGAATGCCGCCCAATCGGCGTCCGACTGGCTGTTTACCGTACCTTTCTCGGCCATATAAAGCTGACCATTCGCGTTGTAGCTATAGCGTGTCGCCTGAAACTTCGCCGTTCCGGCGTCATCAGGATCGGGCCTTATTTCGCCCACGACTTGACCCGCGGCATTGTAGCGCACGCGCGTCGTATCGCCCGCGCCCGGAAGTGGTCCGTCGACAGCGACCACGCGGCCGGCGCTGTCGTAAGACCGCGTGGTGGTCGCGGCGAGGGCACCGTCGCCCCGCGATATGGTCTCGCTGACCGGCAGAAGATTGTTCGCAGTCCCCGCTGCTTGTGGGCCGTAGTTGATGACGACCTTCCGTTCATCAGTGCCGCCAGCACAGCTCGCAGTCGTGCGGCAAGCCGAGACCTGAGTGGGTAAAGTGATGTTCGAGCCCGACGCGACGATCGATCCCGAGCTGTTCCGATAATAGGCCTGTCGCGGCGAGTAGGTGACGCGAGTCTCAGGCCGCACGCCGTTCGCATCCGCGGGCAACTTGATAGAGGTCACGCCGCCGTGCGTCTGGTCGTACGCGTAGTTGGTCACCTGTCCTCTAGCGTCGGTCGTACTCGTAGGTTTGCGGCAGGTCACAAGGTTGGCACATGAAGTCGGGAAAGTTGCCTTCTCGACAATGTCCGCCGGCGTCCCCGGCGTCTTGGCAACCGAACGGCGCTCGGTGATGTTGGCCAGGCTGTCGCGTGTCAGCTGGAGATAGTTGCCCTCCGGGTAAGTGATGCGGCTCAGGCGGAACTTCGCATCGTAGGAGTAGCTCGTAGCGTTGTTCAGAGCATCTTTGACGGACAATAGTCTGGAGTTCTGGTTCTCGCTGGGATCATACCGAAATGTATAAGTGGTCTTGGCGCCGGCAGGATCCGTAACCGTTCCACTCGATGTTGCAGGCAATGACGCAAGAGCCCAATTGTATGTCCAGGTCTGGCCGTTCCGGGTGACAGATTTGACTGGCCCGGAAACCGACTTCTGTGCTTCAACCCGAATGTTGTCGAACCCACCAGCGGTACCGCTCGGCCGCCTGATGCTGATGGCCCGACTTCCCCCTTCGGCTACGGGATTAGTTGAGGCCGTCTTCGAAACCGTGGTGGTTTGCCCGGCCGCGTTCGTGACGGAAATCTTGTCCACGTTGTAAGCGAAAGTCAGACGCGGCGCGCCAGACGTTGGCGTGCAGGCATTCGACCCGATTGCGCAGCTATTTACCGCCATGTTTATGGCGTTGACCGCCACTATTTTTAAAGGACTTGAGGATCCAATCGTGACATTCTTATATTCGAATTGAAGCATGTTCCCATAGTTGTCACTTATTGTTTGCGGTCCAACATAATTGTATAGGACCGCCTTGCCCGGATCGATATCCACCAGTCTGTTCGAAATTGTTACGATTTCGCCGATTGGATATTGCACCTTGCTGACGTGCCATGCGCCGCCCCAACCGCGAGCCGACCTGTACTGTTTGAAGGTAATCTTGCTACCTTCAGCAGTGTGATAGAGAAACTCGTCTACGCCTTGCTCGACGATGTAGGAATGATCGCCATTGCGCGATTGCCATTTCCGTGGACTGGTCGAAACTTGATCAAACGTCTTATGAGCCTTTGATCCAAAGACATATGGTCCACCTGACTCGTACGATACGGTAACCCATGAACCCGACGTACCTCCCTGCCAGTTATGAAGAACTAGGCGAGCAATTTCCGGGCGCGCATCTGAAACGTCTTCACTGATTACGTATTCGTATCGCAATAGCGGTCCACTCGATATCGACGTCGCCGGATCGGTCATTCCGAACCGTTGACTCGTAATGTCGACCCCGTTCTCGTCGCGTTGGGGGGCCGTTTCGAGGGGGGCAGTTTCGGTGGGTAACGCCTGACCGAATGCCGCGCCCGGCACGCACACCGATGAGGCGCACAAGGCCAAGAGGCTCACCTCCCGAGCCAATCTCGCGGAAGAACGCGTGCGCGAAAGTCGCGCGCCGTTGCTCAACGCCAGGCCTTTGTTGTTAGAAAAGTCCACTATTGCCCCTTATTTTGGAAACTGCCGCAAACGATTGGGACCATTTCCAGAGTGGGCATGGGGTCGTCGATAAGTAGCACTACCTATCGTGACTGGCGTGCTGGTGGGTTAGTGCTCTTCGAGAACTGATCGGAGGCTTCATGCTCAAGATATTAGCTGCGGCAATTGCAATGGGATCCGCGGCCCCGTTGGCTTCGCCCAACCCCTCGGCGTACGAAACCGTGACCTACACCTATGACGCGCGCGGACGACTGGTGAAGGTTGTGCGGACCGGCTCGGTCAACAATAACGAACAGACCGTCTACAAGCTCGACAAGGACGGCAACCGCACTAACGTCGCCACGACTGGCGCGTGACGCGCAAGATTGGTGATGACTGATCCTGCTGGCTCCGGCGTCCTCGTCAATGCCGTCAATTGGCTTCAGGGAACGCTTCTCGGTACCGTCGCCACGACCGTCGCCGTCATTGCGGTGGCGGCTGTGGGCTTCTTGATGCTGACCGGCCGCATCAACTGGCGGCACGGCGCAGTAGTCATTGTCGGGTGCTTTGTGCTGTTCGGCGCCGCCAGCATCGTTGCCGGAATTCGCGCCACCGCCATTGGCGGCTAATCAGTCGGAGAGGCACGATGGCTGGCGAACTTCGCCGTGATACGCTGTTCGTAGCCCTCACCCGTCCGCAGATGTTCGCCGGCGTCACCTACAGCTTCTTCGTGATCAACGCCGTGCTGGCGGTCGAGCTGTTTCTCATCTTCAAGAGCCTGTGGGTGCTGCTTGCGGCCCTTCTCATCCATCTGGTTGGCATGATCGCGAGCTTGCGCGAGCCGCGCATCGTCGATCTCTGGCTTTCTCGCGTGCGGCATTGTCCGAGGGTCAAAAATTACGCGTTCTGGCGATGCAATTCCTACCGTCCCTAAGCGGCAACCGCGACCTCGCCCGGCGCGAGAAGGCAGCCGGATCGCACCTGCCCTATGCCCGGCATGTCGACGGGCAGACAATTGAGCTGCGCGATGGTCTGCTGATGCAGACGATCCATCTGGGCGGCCTGCTGTTCGAGACCGCCGATAGCGATGAGCTCAACTACCGAGCCGAGTTGCGCGACGCGATGCTGCGGACGATCGGTTCCTCGCGTTTTGCGGTCCATCACCATGTCATCCGCCGGCGCGCCGAGGCGGCGCTCGAGAGCCAATACCCGGACGAGTTTTCGCGCAAGCTCGATGCCCGCTGGCGCGAGCGCCTCGCGGGCAAGCAGATGTACGTCAACGAGCTGTTCCTGACGATCCTGCGGCGCCCGCTCCGGGGGCGCCTGGGGTGGGCTGATCGGCTGCAGGGTCTGTTTGCCAAGGCGGGCGGCCGAGACAATGCGTCGCTCGCAGCCGAGAAGCGCTCGCTCGACGCCGCACGCGAAGCGCTGATCGCCGCTCTCAGCCCTTATTCGCCGCGCACGCTCGGCATCTATGAGACCCCCGAGGGTTTCCGCTCCGAACCCCTCGAGTTCCTCTCGTGTCTGTTCAACGGCGAGATGCGCCCCGTAGGCCTGCCACATGGTGATTTCGGCATGCACCTGCCCTGGCGGAGGATCAGCTTCGGGCAGGACACCGTGGAACTGGGCACTGCGGGCGCTTTGCCGCGCAAGTTTGTCGGGATCGTCTCGGTCAAGGATTACCCCGGGCAGACCATGCCGGGGATGTTCGACGAGCTCTATCGCCTGCCCTGCGAGATGCATGTCAGCCAGAGCTTTGCCTTCGTCGAACGCAGTCAGGCACTCGGCAAGATGAACCTGGCGCTAAGGCGCATGCGTTCGGCCGAGGACGATGCGCTGAGCCTGAGGAACGAACTCGTCCAGGCGAAGGACGACGTCGCCGCCGGCCGCGCGGCCTTTGGCGAACACCACACGACGATAGCGGTGCATTCGGATGATCCCGAACAACTGAATGCCAACGTCGCCGAGGTGATCGCGCTGCTCGGCGATCTCGGGATCAACGCCGTGCGCGAGGACATCGCGCTCGAACCCGCGTTCTGGGCCCAATTCCCGGGGAACTTCAAGTACAATGCCCGTCAGGGCCTCGTCTCGACCCGCAACTTTGCCGGGCTGGCGAGCCTGCACAATTTCCCCGTCGGCAAGGCCCGCGGCAATCACTGGGGCCAGGCGGTCACCCTGTTCGAGACGACGGCGGCGGGACCTTACTTCTTCAACTTCCACCACCACGACCTCGGCAACTTCACGGTCATCGGGCCCTCGGGTTCGGGCAAGACCGTGGTGATGAACTTTCTACTCGCCCAGGCGCGCAAGTTTGATCCCAGGATAATCTTCTTCGACAAGGATCGCGGTGCCGAACTGTTCATCCGCGCGATCGGCGGCCAGTATGACCGGCTTCGCCCGGGCGAAGCCTCGGGCCTCAATCCGCTGCAATTGCCCGATACGCCCACCAACCGGCAGTTCCTTCTCGAATGGCTCGAACTGCTCGCCGGCGGGCTTGAGAGCGGCGAACTCCAGCCGGTCCAGGACGCGATTGAGGCCAACTACGCTCAACCGGCGGAGCGCCGCCGGCTACGGCATCTCGTCGAACTGTTCCGCGGCTATGGCCGGCCGCATTCGGCAGACCTCTACTCGCGCCTTAAGCCCTGGTGGGGTACAGGCGACCGCGCCTGGCTGTTCGACAACGAACGCGACCTGACCGACCTTGCTGCCGACACCGTCGGTTTCGACATGACCGCGATCCTCGACGATCCGCGGACGCGGACACCAGCGCTGCTCTACTTCTTCCACCGCGTCGAGGAGCGGCTCGACGGCCGCCCGGCGATCATCGTCGTCGACGAGGGCTGGAAGGCGCTCGACGACGAGGTGTTCGTGCGCCGGATCAAGGATTGGGAGAAGACCATCCGCAAGCGCAACGGCGTGGTCGGTTTTGCGACGCAAAGCGCGCAGGATGCGCTCGAAAGCCGGATATCGAGCGCGATCATCGAGCAGGCGGCGACGCAGATCTTCATGATCAATCCCAAGGCCCGGGCCGAGGACTACATCAACGGCTTTGGGCTGACGCCGCACGAGTACGAGCTGATCCGCACGCTGCCCGACAATTCGCACTGCTTCCTCGTCAAGCACGGCAAGGAGAGCGTTGTCGCCCGGCTCAACCTTACCGGCGAGCAGGAGCTGCTGACCGTGCTCTCGGGCCGCGAGAGCACCGTGCGCCTGTTCGACAGCCTCGTGCGCAAGGACGGCACGCCGCCGGACAACTGGCTCAAGCTGTTGCTGCAGCAGGCTGCCTGAGCATGGCCTGCCCGACCGTCACCACCGGCAACCGCTTTCTGGTCGACACGCTGAGCCACCTCGACTGCCAGGCGCAGACGCTGGGCAGCTTCGGGTTCCAGTCGCTGGCGCAGGCGGGCTCGCCCGCGGCGGTCCTGCTGAGCGCGCTGCTGACGCTGTTCATCGCTCTCTACGGCATCCGCCTGCTGTTCGGAGCGGGCGACGGGCCGCGGGATCTGGTCAACGCCGTCCTCAAGATCGGGATCGTGCTCACCCTCGCGGCGAGCTGGCCTGCCTGGCGCACCCTCGCCTACGATACCGTGCTCTATGGTCCGGCCGAGGTGGCGTCCACGATGATGCCCTCGACGCTTCCCGATCCGCGCGCCGGCTTCACCGAGCGGCTGCAGGCAATCGACAGTGGTATTGCCGCGCTGACCTTCACCGGTACCGGTCGACAGACCGGACAGCTAGTCGATAGCCAGGTCACTAGCGGCTTCCGCTCGATTGCGCTGACCGACGAGACGGGCCTGGGCTGGTCGCGTCCGCTGTTCCTTGCCGCGACGATTGGCCCGCTCGCGCTGCTACGCATCGCGGCCGGGCTGCTGCTCGCCCTGATGCCGCTCGTCGCGGGCTTGCTGCTGTTCGACTTTTCGCGCGGGCTGTTTGCGGGATGGGTTCGCGGCCTGGTCCTCGTCGCGCTGGGCTCGCTTGGCCTGACGGTACTGTTGTCGGTCGAGATCGCGATCATGGAACCCTGGCTCGCCGACGCGCTCAATCGCCGCAACCTGGGCTATGCGACCCCCACCGCTCCAACCGAGCTGCTTGCGCTTGTAGTAGCCTTTACTATTGCGACCAACGGTCTGCTGTACCTGCTCGGCAAGGTCGCCTTCCAGAACAGCTGGTCGATACGTTTGCCAGCGTTCAGGGCCGACAGGCCTCTGCCGCTGGCCGGATCGTCTACGCTCATGCCTGCGGGGCACAGCGAGATCGCGGCTCATTCCCGGGCGCTGGCGGTGAGCGAAGCCGTCGCGCTGCAGGTGCGGCGCGAAAAAGCCTCTGCGGCCAGCGGCGACCGGATCAGGCAGATCGGTATGGCTTCAGGCCCCGGTCTATTGCCGGCACCGACCGGGTATTCCACGGGCTCGCTGACTGAGCCGCTCGGCAGCAGCCACCGCTGGACCCTGCGCCGCGATACATCGGCCCAGCGCCGACGGGACAATCACCCATGAACGACATGAGCAACGAACGCCTCGAGGCGTATTTCCAGGAAGCCGAAAGCTGGTCGCACGATCGCCAGCGTGCGGCGAACCGCTCGCTCCGCCTCGCCTGGATCGCGGCAGGGCTCGCCGGCACGATCGCGCTTGTCGAAGCGTTCGCGCTCGTGGCGCTCGTCCCGCTGAAGCGCGACGTCCCCTACACCCTGCTCGTCGATCGGCAGACCGGCTATGTCGAACCCTTGAAGTCGCTCGAGAACGACGGCCTCACCGCCGACGCCGCGCTGACCCGCTCGTTCCTCGTACAATATGTTATCGCCCGTGAGAGCTTCGACGTCGACAGCCTGCAGGAGAGCTATCGCCGCGTGGGCCTGTGGTCGACCGGTGAAGCCCGCGATCGCTACCTGGCGCAAATGAACGCCGGCAACCCGGCAAGCCTGCTTGCCAGCCTGCCCCGCCGCGCCACGGTCGACGTGCAGATCCGCAGCGTGTCCTCGCTCTCGGCCAACACCGCGATGGTGCGTTTCTCGACCATTCGCTCCGATCCGGGCGGCCGTCCGCAGGTCGCGCAGACCTGGCAGGCGATCCTCACCTATCAATATGCCGACGCCGCCATGAGCGCCGAGGACCGACTGACCAATCCGCTGGGCTTCCAGGTCACCCGCTATCGCCGCGATGCCGAAACGCTGCCTGAGGAAGCCGCGCAGGACCTTACGCCCGCGCCGCAGCACCGCCCGGCGTTGCCGCAGCGCCCCGGCGAAGCGCCCACGCCATGAAGGGAGGCCTGAAGGTCCTTGCTGCTCTGGTTTTGGCCTCCGCCGGGAGTGCGGGAGCCATGGCCCAAATTGCCCCCATTCCGGGGAGCGATGATCCGCGCTTGCAGACCGTCGCCTACGATCCGTCCCGACCGGTACGCCTCGTGGCCTTTCCCGGGGCGAACTTGACCCTGATGCTCCTGCCCGGTGATCGCATCAGCCGTGTCGTGCTGTCGGACCGGGGCGCGTTCGATGTTCGGGTCACCGCCGGCGGTGACAGCCTCAACATCCTGCCGCTTCGGCCCGACGCGAGCGCCACGCTGCTCGTCGAGGGCGCGCAACGGCGCTACGAGTTCGATCTCGACACCGGCGAAGGCCTAGCTGCCGCCTATGTCGTGCGGTTTGTCGGTTCGCCGGAGTACCCCGCGTTTGCTGGAACGATGGGCCCTTCAACTGCTTCCGACCCAGCCCTCTGGACAGGTACCTATCGCTTGTCGGGCGAGAGAACCCTGCGCCCCGTCCGCATGGGTGACGACGGGGAGCGCACCTATATCGAGTGGGCGGCCAACCAGTCGCTTCCCGCCGTATTCGGCATCGGTGCCTCGGGTCAGGAAGAGGTCGTCGACGGCTATATGCGCGGCGATCTCTTCACCATAGATCGGGTCTATAGCGAGCTCGTGTTCCGCATCGACAAGCTGCGCGTGCGGGCCCGCCGCGAGAGGAGCGAGCGATGAGTGAGGCCGCCATCGACCCGCCTCAATCCTCAGCCGATATCCGTCCCGTGGTCCGCACGGCCAATCCCGGCAATCTCGGCCTGTGGCTGTTCGGCGCGGGCTTGCTTGTCGGCGGCGCGTTGCTGTTCAACGCGCTCAACAACCGCCGGCAGGACATGGTCGCCGCGACGGCGCTGCCCGCCAGCCAGACCGGTGGCATGATCGGCGCCCCGCCCCCGCTCGCTGTACCCCAAACCTGGCTCGAACCGCCGGTCGAGCAGGGTTATAGCCCCGTGCTTCGTGGCCGTCTCCCCTCTGATCCGACCTTTTCGCCAGCGCCGCAGGTCGTCACCAGGTTCGTCGAGCGGCCCGCGCCCGCCGCTCCGTTTATCCCGGAACCGGCCCCCCAGTTTGTCCAGCGCCCTCCAGTGCCGGCGATCATCGAACGCCCCGCCCAGCCCGAAACGGCGGCCACATCGGAACGGGACGGGAAGGATCGAGTGACAGCCGGGCACCTGCTCAATCCCTCGCTCACCGTACCCCAGGGAACGGTCATCGCCGCGGTTCTGGAAACGGCGCTCGATTCCACCCGCGCGGGCGGCGTACGCGCGATCGTCTCGCGCGACGTGAAGAGCTTCGACGGCAGCCGGATCCTGATCCCGCGCGGCAGCCGGATCTACGGCGAATACACGTCCGATCTTGCCGCCGGCCAGCGCCGCGCGCTCGTCCAGTGGCATCGGCTCACCCGGCCCGACGCGGTGGTGATCGACCTCGACAGTCCCGCTGCAGACCCGCTCGGTCGAACCGGCGTGCATGGCAAGGTCAACAGCAACTTCCTCGCGCGCTACGGCGGGGCCATTCTGCAATCGGTGCTCGATATCGGGGTCGGCGTTGCCACCCGGGCGGTGACGGACGACCAGGCGGTGATCGTGGCCTTGCCCGGCAGCACCCAACAGGTCACTGCGCAACAGGCACAAGGCGATGTGCAGCGCACCCTCAAGGTCGAGCAGGGTACAAGCGTGTCGGTCTTCGTCGCCCGCGATCTGGATTTCTCGACCGTTGACCGCTGATACACTTGCTCCGGCCGCCGGGTACTATCTCGACAGCCTGCTCGCGCCGCTCTCGGCCTGGCTTGAACGGGCGGACGTGACCGACATCTACGTTAACCGTGAGCAGGAGGTCTGGGTCGAGGCGCTTGGCGGCTCGATCGAGCGCCACGCCTGTCCGGCGTTGACCGAGGCGGTGCTCGCGCGTCTGGCGCGGCAGATCGCGGCGGCCAGCGCACAAGGCATCAACCGCGAGCATCCGCTGCTCGCCGCCAGCCTTCCCGATGGGTCGCGCGTACAGATTGCCGCTCCACCCGCGACGCGCGGGGGTCATGTCATGGCTATCCGCCGACATATCGCGGTGAGCCCGTCGCTCGATGAATATGCTGACGCCGGCGCCTTTGAGGACGTGCGGAGCGAAACGGTCTCGCTCGAGCGCGAGGCAGCGCTTGTGCCCGTCGCCGCGACCGCAGTTCGCGAGACGCTGCGAAGAGCGGTGCGTGATCGCCGCAACATCCTCGTCTCGGGCGGGACCTCGACCGGCAAGACCACGTTCCTTGGTGCGCTGTTGCGGGAAATTCCGAGCGAAGAGCGGCTCATCCTGATCGAGGACACGGCTGAGCTTGAAATGACCCATCTGAACTCGGTCGGTTTGCTCGCCGCTCGCAGCGCGCTCGGCGAAGCCGAAGTCAGCACTGAGGACCTGCTGATCGCTTCGCTGCGCATGCGCCCCGATCGCATTATCCTCGGCGAGTTGCGCGGTTCTGAAGCCTTCACCTTCCTTCGCGCGGTCAACACCGGCCATCCCGGGTCGATGACCACGATCCACGCCGACAGCCCTTCGCGATCGGTCGAACAACTCGCACTCTTGGTTCTCCAAGCCGGCTCGCGCCTTAGCCGCGAGGACGTGCGCCACTATGTTCGCGAAAGCATCGACGTCTTCGTTCAACTCGAACGGCGTGCCGGGTTGCGCAAGGTCGCCCAAGTGCTGGTGAAGGGCTGATAGACCATGACGGTTGCGCCCTCGCTGTTCGATGCCCCCTCAGGCTCGGCACTCACGTCGGCCTCGAAGTGGCTATCGAGCACGCTACTCGGGAGCCTGGCGATCGGTCTTTGCGTAATCGCCGTGGCGTGGGTCGGGCTGCTGCTCATGTCCGGCCGTTTGGCCGTCCGCGATGCGCTGCGCATAACCATCGGGTGTTTTGTCCTCCTGGGCGCGCCCGTCATAGCTGCGGGCCTGCACGGGCTCACGGAGACGGCGTCACGGGTCGGCGTGGTCGAGGAACCTCGGGCCGAGCCGACACCTCAGCCACCTCCTTTGCCGCCAGCCAATTACGACCCTTATGCGGGAGCATCTCTGCGAGTCGAATGATAGCTCAAAAGACGACGGGCCGCGCAAATCATTCTGAAAGACAGATTGGGGGCTGTCAGACCGACGTGGCTGTCAGGATGCGAAGCCGCTAGGGCGGAAAATGGGCCGCAAATCCGCAGCGTTACCGTCAAGTCCGTTTCGACGCGTCAACTCGTCGCCGGCGATTATCCGACTTGTTGTGATGGTGTACGCCCGCTCCCCACTGTCGCTTCGCAACCTTGAGGATCTGCTGTTTGAGGGCGGGATCGACCTCTGCCACGAAACGGTGCGTTTCTGGTGGAACGGATTTGGTTCCAACTTTGCGGCAGAAGTAAAATAGAGACAGGTAAACCGGATGCTCGACTTCCGTCGAAGCGCGGGCATTTGGACCAGATGCACCTGCCCCAACCTGAGACGTTTATTCGCGGGGCCGTTCCAACGCACCATCGAATGCCGGTGTGGAGCTTGTCCCAAAGCCAGGAAATTTAGCAGCAACCCTGTCACGCAACTCATCCCATAGAACTTTCGCGGCATAGCCGATCATCAAAATCCAAAAGGTAAGAAAAGCCACGATCGTCGCGTTGTCGCCCTGATCCCAAGCCCCCAAGGTAGTCGCGATGTTTCGAATTGAGTCAAATAGGAAGGGCAGTCCTAGAAAGAGGATGCATCCGACACCAAGGAGCCACCAAGGGCCCACCATTTCAGGCCGGATGAAGGCCCGCGCAAAGCCACCTATTCCAAGCGAAAAGAAGAACGTCGCCAACCCGATGGCAAGAAGTGCCGCGTGACCGATAGGCGAGAGGGAAACAACGCCCTGACTCTCGACGGCAATCGATTTCCAAACGGACAACAAGCCCCATGCTGGCATGGCCATTAGAAACCACATTCCAATCACATAGCCGATGCATATCCAGAATGCGGTGAAGCCAGGGTCTTCCCGGGCTGCAAACCCCTGCGGCGTAGGCGTCTCCGGCACCACTTCCGGTGTCACATCGACAAACGAGCCTGCATCGACACCCAAGAAGGGAATGCGGGGCCGATCCGGGAACAGTGCCTGATGGTCCCGCGCATAGTCTTTGGCGTTCAGCCGAAGCATTTTGTCCACCCTGAGCCTCTCATGGACGCCAAAGAGGATCATTATCGCAAGTACGAAAGTGGCAGCATCTAGTGTCTGGTTGGCAGGCGGTCCGATTAGCTGAGCCAAAGTCCAGCCACCAAAGAAGAACCCCAAGAGGATTGTGATTGCGGTTTTGTAGCGGACGAAAATAGAATCGGCGCGGCGCTGGTAAAAATCGTGTAATTCATAGCAGTTCATAAGGTCCTCCCTATGGAAGGCTATCGGAGCGGGGATTGCGGCGCTTTACGCAGTTTACCCAACTTGCGACTCAGCGTTCGCGCCCGGCGTCATCCAGGTTCTACGCGATGGGCGAGAGCAAATACGGGACGATCCGCCGTTCGCCGGTTTTGATTTCGGCCTGGACGGCGAAGCTCGGACCAATCGGCTGCGTGCCGTTGCCGACGGTGCACTAGTTGAGGCGAATGCGCCCAGCGTAGACCGGGCTGGACCGGGTAGTTCTTGGCGCCGCGTTCCGCCACGCCTTGCTGAGTCTGGTCGATCGCATCGCGGCTGAGGCGCTGTCAGATCAAATGTATCTGATGGCAGCAGGACAGACTTGAAGTACGACAGCGCAATGCCGCGTCCCAAGAAACCCGACTTGGCGCGAATGTCACTCCACGCCAGGCGGCGATCGGCAAGCGCCGCGATCTTTAGGGCGCCAACGCCCGCAACTCTGGGGCCCTTGAGCTACTTTATTGCACCGGGCTCCGCGTCGGGCACCTCGATCCGAGGCGACGTGGAAGCGCGTTCACGTCGCCTCGGTGGCAGGCCGATGTTCACGCCTGAATCGGCTTTAGTCCAGATGTCAGGGCGCTCTTCCTTTGGTCAGGCGATCGCTGCCCTAAGAGCTTCGGTGTCTTCATAGAAATGGTAGAGGACCAGTCGTTCGTCCCGGACTTGGCAAATCAACGCCCAGTCGCTGGCAAACTCCCTGCCGGTCTCGCGGCTTTTGTGACGAAGCGTGCCGTAAAGTGCCGCGTGATGGTCGTCACCGAATGCGGCCGTCACATTGAAATCGCCCGGCTCCAAAAGAGAACCGAAGCCGCCAAAGAAATCCCTGGCGCCGTCCTGCCCCACGAAGGTCCCATGCAGCGGGTTGGAGGGGTTTGGACGCGGGTTTCCCGATACGAAAACGGCCTGCGGATCAACCATCGAGAGCGCCTCATCCATTTTGCCGGCAAAGATATTGCCGAGGAAGGCCTGAACGAGTGCAGCGGCTGTCATGGGTAGTTTTCCTTTCGGGTCGGGGATGGGAAGCCTGACAAGACAAGTTTGCCAAGCGTTCGCCCGCTTTCCAGACGGGCATGGGCAGTGCGAAGGTTTTCGGCTGTGATGGGGCCCAGATTGGCGCTCGCTGTCGGCGCAAGCTTGCCTTCATCAACGAAGGTCGCGACTTTTTTCAGGATTTCGCCTTGCCGTGCTTTGTCCGGCGTGGAGAACATTGGTCGCGTGAACATGAACTCCCAGAGGAAGCTCGCGCTCTTGCGCATGAGAAGGTTGAGATCTGGTGCGGTGTCGAATGGCACGACGGAGCAAATTCGCCCTTGGGCCTCAAGAAGGTTAGCCATGGCCGGGTAATGCCGGTCGGGATTATTCAGAAGGAGCACAAGATTGGGTCGAGGCAGGCCCTGGCCGGCGAGTTGAGCACCCATATCCGCAAAATGGTCGATGACGGCATGAGCGCCGAGGCGTTCACACCATGCGCGGGAGGCGGGACGCGAGGCGGTTGCTATGACCGTCAGATCCGGAACCATCCGTGCGAGTTGGATGGCGATAGAGCCAACACCGCCAGCCCCACCGACAATGAGAATCGTCAACGGACCGGATGAGAGACCGGGACAAAGGCCGAAACGTTCAAAAAGGATCTCCCATGCCGTCAATGCTGTCAGGGGAAGGCTGACCGCATCAGAGGCGCTGAGCGAGACCGGGCGACGCGCAACGATGGCGGAGTCGACCAAGTGCAATTCGCTGTTGGCACCCGGCCGAGACAGATCCCCCGCATAGTAGACGGCATCACCCAGTGCAAAGCCTGGGACGTCAGCTCCCATGCCGACGACTTCTCCGGTGGCATCCCAGCCAAGAACAGTAAACGTCCCGTCGTCGGCTTTGCGATTTCGCATCCTGTAGTCTGCCGGATTGACCGAAATCGCCTCGATACGAACAAGCAGATCATTGGGACCCGGTTTGGGATCAGGAATGTCAAGTTCGACTAAGGACATTGGATTGTCGGCAGGCAGTGGTTTGAAGAGACCGATGGCTCGCATGAATGCTCCTGTGCTGAGAGCATCTTTGCAAGGATCTCTGACAACCGGAATGTGGTATGTTTCGCCAGGGTCTGTGCATTTATAATCGGATAATGGCATGCTGCAGTGGGATGACATTCGTTATTTTCTGGCCGTCGCGCGCAACGGAAGTCTGTCAGCTGCTGCACGCTCACTGAATGTGGAGCATTCCACTGTTTCGCGTCGCGTTGATCAGTTGGAAACGGAGATCAGGCTGCGCCTGTTTGACCGGCTGCCACGCGGGTGGCAACTGACGGACGAAGGCAACGATCTCCAATCGCGAGCGGAAGCGATTGAGGAAAGCGTGTTGGGGTTTCAAAGATCTGCCTCCGGTGTCGACCCTCTAGCGGGAACGGTTCGTGTATCGGCGCCGCCCTTATTGCTTTCTAATTTGATTCTTCCCGGACTTGCCGGCTTCATCGCCAGTCATCCGGTAATCACGCTGGAACTAATCGGAGAGCGGTGGGCGGCAGACCTGATGCGCGCCGAAGCCGATATCGCCATTCGCCTCGGACGCCCTAGTGAGCCGGATCTTGTGGCGCGCTCTGTCGGGGAAGTTTCCTATGGACTTTATGGTTTGGAACATTGGACTGCGCCCTCTCGGAGGGATCGACTGTATCTGGGCTTCGACGACAGCATTCCCGATCTGCCACAAAAACAGTGGTTCGATGAGTATGGGCGCGAGGCGCATTTCGCTTTGCGATCCAACGATATGGGAACTTTGCTGAACGCGGCGCTCGCGGGCCTCGGCATTGCGCTCCTTCCGGACTTTCTGGCTACGTCCTATCCAAATCTCCTACCGATTCCACTCGACAGACCAGCTCCGACGCGACCGGCATTCCTGGTCATGCATGCCGATATACGTCGTTCCCAGCGGGTTCGGATTACGGCAGATCACCTGATCGGCATTCTGACGGAAGCGCTTGGAGAGAATACGCGGGGTCCGTCTTCAAAGCCCAGATAATGAAGGGCTGCTTCATGTCGTGAGTTTTATGGTACCTACAAGGAACGCCACTCGGCGGCCCTGGCCGAGTGGCAGATGCTGGCGAGCTAGGTTCTGCTCTTCAAAGACCATCGTGCGCAAAAAGGAGACGGTTCGCGTTAGACTGACAGGACCCGATAGAGCCCTACCGGGAGCCGCCGGGTCCGTCCGGCTTTTACAGCGAAGTATGAATGTTCCGTCCGCTGCGCCGGTGGAGAAGAGAACGTCTCGCACCAGCGCAGCACCGGCTCCATTGCTTGTGTGGCGTCAGCCGCCGCGATCTTCCCTGCTGACCGCTATACTGGCTTGCAGATCCGTTGGACGAATGACCGCCATGACCGGAGCCGCGGCAACGAGTTTGACCCAGAGGGCGTCCCTGTCCCTGAAATAGGATGTCTCGTTCGCCTGGCGCAAGGCGTCCATGCTGCCCTGTTCCGTTCCGGAGGTCGCATGGGTGAAACCCGGCAGTTCGAAAATGACCCATGAGCCCTGGTCCATTTCGGCCAGACTGAGAGTGACTTCCGGCCTTTCGGTTTTCACCTGGATTTCAGTGCCGGCCCGCACGGTGCTCTGATCTCCGGAGATCTTGAATTCCTTGCCATTGCGAACAAGCGCGATGGGCGGCTGCGGAGCACGGCGGGAGAACAGCGCTGCACGCTGGGCCTGGACGAGGGGCGTGTTCGGCGCATTAGGACCGAGCGAGGCGAGCAATGCGAACCGGGCGGTGCGGGATTCCAAATCGACTGCGCGTGGAAGTTCGCCCCTGCTGTCCGAGAGATTCAGGCGTCCGATATCGCCCGTGCACACGGAAGCATTCCAGCTGGGGCGGATCTCGCAGCTGTCGTCGGTGGCGACGCTGTCATTTTCGCCGTCGTGCAGCAGAACCTGGGAATTGGGGATGCCGGTCACCGATCCGTCCAGGTCGCGGAAGGACAGGGTCCGATAGGCATTGCCGCCGCGGTTGTCGTTATCGAACCGGGAATCGAATTTCGGAAAATAGACCGGCTTGGCGTTGACGAACTCAGCACCGCTGATGGTGCTTCCGGTACTGAGCCCCGCGCTCGTGAACAGCAGGAACGACAGCGCGCCTGTCTTTCTCCGATCGTTGTCCTGGAAATTCACGAATGTCGTGTTCACCACATCATCGCGGTAATCGTAGTATTCGTAGCCGCGGATGGGGAAGTCCGGGATGGACGGCTTGGGCAGGCTGCGTCCGTAGGCCACTTCGTCGGGCGTTGTTGGATTGCCGATGTTGTCGGTTTCGCCCACGACCAGCGCGTCCACCAGACGTGAACTGAAAGGCAGGCTGCCGATATCGCCGGCGGCCTGCGTCATGCCAATGGCATTGTCAGCCAGTTTCATGTTGCTGTACACGTAAAGATCCCCCCGGCCCCAGAGACCCCCATTGCGGTTCTTGTAGGCGGTCAGATTCTCGAAGTGCGTCTCGATCACTCCGCTTTCCAGATCGGTGGGATC
Organism: Croceibacterium selenioxidans; assembly: GCF_018599195.1. Classification (GTDB taxonomy): domain Bacteria; phylum Pseudomonadota; class Alphaproteobacteria; order Sphingomonadales; family Sphingomonadaceae; genus Croceibacterium_A; species Croceibacterium_A selenioxidans. The sequence continues at coordinate 21,688 of NZ_JAHFVK010000002.1, forward strand.
TGTCAAAGGCAGCAACGGGATGGAGGCCAGCCCAAACGTATTGTCTTGGTCGATGTGCCGGTCGATCAGGAACCCGTCGAAGTTGGAATGGGCAGTGTTGCCCCTGAATGCGCGCAGCGGCGTGCGGCGCGGCCAGGTGTTGAGGCTGACTTCCGTACCCAGGAAAGCGCCGTTGGGGTGTTCCGGGATCGACAGCCAGAAGCCGACTTGATCGGAACCGGCCGCGACATTGTCGATGAAGCTGTTGTCCGGGTTGGTGATCCAGAAGGACGCGACCGTGTTATCCGAAGGCAGCAGGGTGTTCCCGCTGTGGAAGCTGGCTTGCCTGGCGGCCGCAGGATTCTCGTATTGGGTGACTTTCTCACCGTTGGCGGCGAGATTGGTGGGTACGCAGTCCAGTGTCGGATGACACTTTGTCTGGATCGCCAAGTTCCTGACGAACTCGTTACCGTGCTCGATGCCGTCTTCCAGGAAAAAGCAGTGACCCACGGTGTTGAAGGTCACGTTGTTCTCGATGCGCAGGTCATTCGTGCCGTGTACCGTCACGCAGCGGTTGTAGGTGTCGTGGATCGACGCGTTCTTGATGTACTGGCCAGGCGCGTCGCCGATTATGTGGAAGTGCATCGGATAGCGCGCCAGCGTCAGGTGCTGGCCCATGCGGTTGAGTTCCACCCCGTCGACGAACGCTTTCGATCCCCCCATCGCCATGATGTGGCCGCCGAAATAGCTGGTCGCCGCGTCTTCCGACGCCTGCACCTTGATATTGCGGGTCAGCATGGCGACTTCGCCGCGCTCGTCCACGCCGAAGGTGATCTCGCCAAAGTGCATGTACTGCAGCGGTTCGGCGAAGCTGATCGTGTTGCCGTTCACGCTTGTGATGGTGCGGCGCTCGGCCTGGCGCGGTTTGAAGTCGGTCGAGGCGAGCACGATCTCGTCGCCCACTTTCCATTCCCTAGCATCGAGCACCTCGATCTGGCGCGCGCCCTTCGGAGCGGTCGCGGCGAGCTTGCTCCACGTATGCGTGCGGTTGCCGTGAATGTTGAGCGTGCCGCGCATCAGCATGATGCCGCGATCGCCCATGGTGTTGATGTTCTCGCCCTTAACCTTATCGGTCAGCGTGATGGTGGCCCTGTGGGTGAAAGGATCGGCCTCAGTACCGATCTGCACTTCGCCGCCGGGAACGTAGATCCACTCGGTGGTAAGCAACAGGTCGCGCTCGTCGGCAAAGGTCAGCTTACCCTGCACAGTGAGGCTGCGCAGTTCGGGCGGGCTGACGTCGAGCATCACTTCGGTACCGCGCGGAATGATGACATCCTCGCCCGCCGCAGGCACTTTGCCCGACGGCCATGACGCGGCGTCCGACCACTTCACGGTCCGCACGATCACGCTCGGGGCGGCCCCGTCCATCGCCATGTTGGCGTGATCCTCGTGATCCTGCGCGGCGACGCCCCCACCCATTGCGAGCAGCAAGAAGGCTACAACGAGGCGAGTGTAAATGAACAGCCTAGACTGCTTGCGCATGACCAAATTTCCCCTCTCCGGGCACACGAGTCCCGCTTGTGCTTTGTTTGCGAAGGACTATGAAATGAATGAATCCTTCTGCCAAGCGGTGGAACCGCAAAAGGCGGAAGAAGTCGTAATGGCTTCTGCTTAGGCCTGAAACTCGATGGCGATGAGTGGGCCTGTTTCCAATAGACTCCCTGGCTGAGATGGTGATGACGTTGTCCTGGACAGGGTCACCTAGTCTGACAGTGCCGCGCCGTTCAGAAGCTGCCCAAATGGTCGAGCATTTCGGCCACCGTTCCGTTCTTCTCGGCAAAGCGTAAGGGAAGAACATTGGCGACAAGGTTCTCCTGCGCCCCGGGCTCGCGCTCGAAATTGGCCATCGTTTCGTCGATATAGGCATCGAGCGGCATGTAGCCCTCGCGTGTTTCCTGCCCCGGCGTGAGACCGGTCCGAACGGCGGGTGGCGGTATCTCGATCACTTCTACCTGTCCCTTCAGCCGCTGACGCAGCGACAGACTGTAAGAGTGCACCCCCGCCTTACTCGCACTATACGCCGGAGCGGCAGGAAGCGGCACGAAGCCGAGACCCGAGGACACAGTACAGATGGCCGCATTGGGTTTGCCTGCGATCAGCGGAATTAGCGCTTCGGCCGTCCGCATCGTCCCGAGCAAGTTGATATTCACCACCTCCTCGGCCGTCCCGATATCGCCACCTCGGCCCAGCTCTTGCCAAGTCATGATCCCTGCCGAGAGAATCGCCGTGTTGAGAGCAGGAAAATCGAGCTTCAGCAGGTCCATCGCCGCGGCGACCGAACCATTGTCACCGACATCAAGCGCGAGCGCGTGCATATTTGCGCGGCCCTTGATTGTCTCGCCAAGGCGCGCGACGCCGCGTCCTGCGACGATAACCGTGTTGCCGAGATCGTGAAACCGCCATGCCAGAGCCTGACCAATGCCGGAGCCGCCTCCAGTTACGAGCATCGTGTTGCCAGTGAGTTTCATGCCGAACTCCTCATTATCGCTTCGCCAAGCTAGGGATTTGCTGCGTCAACGTTTGAAGCGTCGATTAGCTCAACGACGTCACGTTGCCAGTCAGTGCAGTGGGTCGAACAGAGCTCAACGGTGCGATAGCAACGCACGGAGAGGACCTGACAGGCGTCCAACTACGGCGATCTCGTCACTTAAGGAGGCTAGAGTTGACCACCGCGCTTCACGTCGCCTGTGACAAGGGACAGGCCCAGGCTTTCGAGGCCGCATCTGGCGCGGGGCTCGCCCAACACCCACGCTGGACCATCGCGGCAACCATGCTGGCATCGAGCCTCGCCTTCATCGACGGATCGGTGACGAACCTCGCGCTGCCTGCCATTGGCAAGGAACTGAAAGCCGGCGCCACAGATCTTCCGTGGACCATCAACGCCTATCTCTTGCCGCTATCCGCTCTGTTGCTGCTCGGGGGCGCAATGGGTGACCATTATGGACGGCGCCGCATGCTGATAATCGGTGTGCTCATTTTTGCGGCGGGGTCGGTGGGCTGCGCGCTCGCAGCCGATCTCACGATGCTGTTCGCGCTGCGCGCGGTACAGGGCATCGGCGCAGCGTTGTTGTTGCCAAACAGCCTGGGAATCCTCGGCAGTTCCTTCGAAGGTGAAGAGCGCGGCCGCGCGGTGGGCATTTGGGCCGCGGCGGGTGCAATCGCGAGCGCGATTGGTCCGCCGCTCGGCGGCTGGCTGGTCGACACGGTCGGCTGGCGAGCCATTTTCTATCTCAACCTTCCACTCGCCGGGGCATCGATCCTCATTACCTGGCGTTACGTCGACGAGAGTGCAGGGAGCAAAGACCCACTGGATTGGCAGGGTGCAATTCTTGCGACTGCCGCGCTTGGCGCATTGACCTGGACGCTCACCCGGTGGTCGAGCCAACATTTGGTGAGCATCCAAACCTGGCTGGGCCTTGCCACCGGCGTTGTTTTCTCCGTGTTGTTCGTTGTGACTGAGCGACATCGGGGTGATCGGGCGATGATGCCGCTTTCCCTGTTTTCATCCCGGCCGTTCGTTGGCCTCTCCTTGCTCACATTCCTGCTCTATGGGGCGCTCGGCGGCTTGCTCATGTTGCTGCCCTATGTGTTGATCGTTGGCGGCGACTATAGCCCGACGAAGGCCGGGCTGGCGTTGTTACCTTTTTCGATCGTGGTCGGAGCAGCCTCGCCGCTTGCAGGCCGGCTGACTGGGCGGATTGGGCCACGCTGGCCCCTGACACTTGGGCCGATCGTCACGGGCCTTGGCTTTGCGCTGCTGATGCGCGCGGATCCTCATGCAAGCTACTGGACAAGCATCCTCCCTGGAATGGTGGTGATCGCTTTGGGAATGTCGGGCGCCGTTGCGCCGCTGACTACCGCCGTCCTGTCCTCGGTCGACGAGCACCATACTGGCACGGCGTCGGGCTTCAACAGCGCTACCGCGCGCACCGGCGGCCTGATTGCAACCGCGCTCTCCGGCGCAGTCATCGCCGAAACGGGACTGGACCTCATTGACGCGTTTCAGATCGCAGCGGTTATTGCGGCGATCCTTGCCACACTTGCAGGCGTGGCCGCCTATCTGACGCTCGGCAACAACTCGCAAACGCGCCGGTGACTCCCCTCATGAACCGCCGGGCTGCGTCCTTTGCGGGTCCGGTGAGAGAGCGCTCGGGGCATTCATCCTCGCGGTCCGCCGCCCGCCAGGGGCAGACCCTCCCGCCGGTCAGCGGCTTGCCGGGCTCCCGACTTGACCCGCAGTCTGGCCCGGCGGCCGCGCCACCACAGGAGCAGGCCCGATCCGGCCAGGAACACCGGAACGAGCGCGGCGAAGGACCAGAAAACCTTGAGGCTTTCGCCGCACGGGCCCGGGCCGCAACCCGGTATCCGGCCACCGAACCGTCCGAAGTGCAGATAGGCCAACCAGTACGCGACCTTGTCGCCGGTTCTTTCAACCGGGTTCGCCTCGTCGAATGGTTCGAAAAAGTCGACGAGGCTCTCCATGACGCCGGGAAACACCAGGTGGAGTCCGGTGAGCCCCCACGTGAACACGAGCGCGGCGGCCCAGATACCGGCGGTCATATGCAGGTAGCGCAGACCGCCAGGCCGCCGCAGGACCGGCGTCCTGACCGCATCTCGACCTCTCCGGGGCCGCCAGACCAGCGCGCCGGAAAGCGCAAGGAACACAAATGACAGCGCCAGCGCCCCGTTGGCCAGCCGCCCGGTTTCCCCGCCGACCAGCTCGGTATGAAACTTGAGCAAGGCGCTGGTCACCCGGAATCCGAGCGGAAGCGTGGGGCCGAGCGGATGGCCGGAATAGGGATCGAACAGGTAGTTTCTGATCTGTCCCTCGCTCTCCAGATCAACCTCGACGGCATGGTTCGGCTGTCGGCCGCGCCAGACCTTGATTGCCGTTTCCGCCGGGAATGCGCGCCCGGCGCTTTGCAGAATCTCCTCATCGGAAAGGAGCCGCGGGCCGGGGCTGACTACCAGGGGTTGGGGCTCGAATAACCGGTAGAGTTCCGGCCTGTAGACGAGCACGCTTCCGGTGAGGCTGATCAGCGCCACATAGATCAGCAGGATTATGCCGACCCACCGGTGAAGTTTCACGATCGCGCGGCGCATCTTTCAGAGTCGGATGTTCAGCGAGCCGTTGTTCGTTCGACAACAACGTCTTCGGCCATCGAGCTAAGTGCGACGTTTACAGTGGCTCTCTGCTCAGAAGATAGCTTGCTGGTGATCAAAGCAAAATATCGCTGGCGCAGTTCGCGGATGAGTTTGAACTGCGCCAGGCCTTGCTCGGTCGGCGCGATGACCATCGTTTTTCGGTTTCCAGGCTGAAACTCGCGAACGATCAGCTTCTTATCCAGCAGCGCTCTGACGGCCCGACTAATCTCGGCCTGGTCCACTTCCGCTGCTTCGCCCATGAAACTCGCTGTTGACGGCCCCGCGATGCAGACGAAGGCCAACACCCGCCATTGTGCCAGGGAAAGATCGAAGTCGGCCTGAAGTTGGCGAGCCGTCTGGCGCTCAATCATCTTCGCCAGCAGCAGCAGTCTTTGGGGTAACCCGTCGTCGCTAAAGAGATGCCAGATCTTGGGAAGGCTCGCCGCATCCTGTTTCGCCTCGCGAGAGCGTGACGTTTTTGAAGCAGAGCGGGTCAGCTTGGTCCTCCCGGCGAAATCTTGGCATCGATATATCGATGCCCCAAAGCGCTGCAAGGTTCATTTTCTTGACAGATCAACAATAACGCGGGAAGCTTTGCTTTGCGGTGGAGAAAACTCCGCCAAAGTCGCCACGGAACGGCGGCGCTGCAGGGAGAGATTATGAGCAATTTGAGCTACAGGCGCGTTCGGCTAACTTCGCCCTTGCAAGCGACGAGTTTGGTGGCCGTTGCCGCGATGTTAAGCCTGTCAGCGCCCGCGTCGGCCCAGAATGAACCTTCCGCAACGCAAGCAGCGCCGGACGCCGCCGTAGAGGGCGACCCCATCGTTGTAACCGGCTCGCGGATTGCGCGGTCCGGGTTTACGGCGCCGACCCCCGTGACGATCTTGGGTGAAGAGCAGATCGCGCGCCAGGGCGCGTCCAACATCGCGCAGGTCTTGAATGAAATTCCCGCGTTTCGCCCCCAAAGCACGCCCTCGACCACGGCGATCTTCGTCAGCAATCTTGGCGCGTCGACCGCCGATCTTCGCGGATTGGGCGGTAATCGTACTCTGGTACTGATCGACGGTCGCCGAGTAGTGGCCTCGACCGTTGCGGGGGGCTCGTTCACCCCTGCCAATACCGTCGATCTCAACCTCGTGCCCTCTTCCCTGATCGAACGCGTTGAAGTGGTAACCGGTGGGGCCTCTGCCGCCTATGGCTCTGACGCCGTGGCAGGCGTCACCAACCTCATTATCAACCGCGATCTCAAAGGGCTGCGCGCGACTGTCCAGTTTGGTACTTCAAATTCCGCAGACAACGATGAGTACCTGATAAGCGGTGCTTATGGCACTGGGTTTGCGGATGGCCGCGGACGGTTCGTCGCCGGCGTTGAAATTGTAAACAACGAGGGAACTGGAGACTGTTATAGCCGCGCCTGGTGCGCGGAAAGCTACAACACGATCAGCAATCCGTTCAAGGCCGGGAGCACCACGGAACGAGTGATCGCAGGCCAGCCTGCCACGATCATTATGCCGAACGCGCGGACGGCAACGGCCTCGCTGAACGGCCTGATCATCGGTGGGCCGTTGCGCGGCACCGAATTCAATCCCGATGGAACGACGTTCGCGCATGACTACGGCGTCTACGGCGGGGCAGGCCTGTTCCAAAGCGGCGGTGGTGATCCGAAGCTAGCTTTCTATGAATTTTTCCCACTCTCTTCGGCAAGCCGGCGCGTCAATAGTTTCGCCAGCCTGGATTATGATCTCTCGGACAAGGTGAAGCTGTTCGCCGAGGGTTCGTTCGGACACGTGGAGGGGCAGATCCTGGGTTCTGCCCGTCGCGATATTTCGCCCGCTGGATCATTTGGGATCTTCAGTGACAACGCGTTCCTTTCCGATGCATTCGTCGCCCAGATGGCTGCCGCCAACGCGCGCTGCGCGCCATCCCTGCAAAGCGCCACCGACACTCGCAATTGCGTGCCGTTCGGCCGCATTTGGAACGACATCGGTCCACAGTTGGGTGATGTCAGTCGCGAGACTTACCGCCTCGTCACCGGGTTCGATTGGGACATCGGCAGCAACTGGACCCTCGACGGGTACTATCAGTACGGACAGACGGACTACTCGCAGCGCGGCTATAACACGACGATCAACTCGCGGGTTCGCAAGGCGATCGACGCTGTCGACGATGGCGCGGGAGGCATCGTTTGCCGCGTCAATGCCGACGCCAACCCGGCGAATGACGATCCGGCCTGCGAGCCGCTCAACCCCTTCGGAAACGGCTCCCCCAGCGCAGCTGCACGGAACTACGTAACCGGCACGGCGATGCAGGACACGACGCTGACACAACATGTCGCAGCGCTCACCTTGCGGGGTGATGTGGTTGATCTGTGGGCGGGCCCTCTCGCCGTGGCAGGAGGCGTGGAATATCGGCGCGACGGGGTTTCGTCCTCCACCGACCCGATATCCGCGGCGAACGACTTCTTCACCAGTCCGGGTGGAGGCATCGTCGGGGGTTCACAACATCTTGAGGTGAAGGAAGGGTTCGTCGAGATGGCGCTGCCGTTGGCGCGCGATCTGCCGTTTGCCTACAGTGCCGAACTCAATGGCGCCCTGCGCGTGACTGATTATAGCACCAGCGGGCAAGTCGAGACTTGGAAGATCGGCGCAAATTGGCAGCCGTTTGAGTTCCTTCGCTTCCGCGGAACCCGCTCCCGGGACATCCGCGCGCCAAACCTGTTCGAGCTCTATGGCGCACCGCAAAGCTCCTTCCAGACGGTCGACGACCCGGCAAACGGGGGGGCACGCGGGCTCTATCCAACGCTGCTCAGCGGCAATGCCGCGCTCATGCCCGAGATCGCCAACACCTGGACCGCGGGAGCGGTCGTCACGGCCGGCCTCGGTTCGGCCGGGAAATTGCGCTTCTCTGCCGATTGGTTCGACATCGCGTTGGATGGGGCGATCAGCACTCTGGGCGCGCAAACGATCGTATCGCGCTGCCAGGAAGGTAATGCCGCACTGTGCGACTTCGTCATCCGTGACGGGTCGGGCGTGATCACCCAGATCATCAATCCGAACCTCAACCTCAACACTCTCATCACAAGAGGATGGGATTTTGAGGCAGATTACAGCGTGCCTCTGTCATCGCGGGCAGATTTCAATGTCAGGGTGCTGGTCACTTACGTGAAGGATCTGATCACCATCGATACCGCCGGCGTATCCACCGACCGTGCGGGTCAGAACGGTTCGGGTGTTTCGCAGCCGTCCGGCGTTCCCGATTATTCCATCAACGCCTTTGCGGGCTATTCCAGCGATCGCTTTTCGACCCAGCTGCAGCTTCGCCATATCTCCAGCGGATTGTTCCAGGTCACAAATATCGGTCCGCACCAGGAAGGCTACAGCCCGCTTCTGCCCAACAGCATCAACGATAACCTGGTCGAGAGCGTCACTTACGTGAACCTCAATGCCCAGTACCGGCTGTGGGAAAGCGGTGACCGCCACGTGGAGCTGTTTGGGGTAGTCAACAACCTGTTCGACAAGGATCCGCCCAACAACCTGCCCTCGAGCTTCGGACCGACCAACAACGTGCTCTACGATGTCGTCGGGCGCAGCTACAAGATTGGTGTGAGGGTAGCCTATTGAGCCGTCCCATGGACAGGCGGAAACCACAAGGCGCAAGCCAGCCTGCCGGCAGGTTCGAGCTGATCATGCGCCAAGGGGTCGATCCTTCGACCGCCCCCAACAAGCCGCCGCTTCCTCCTCGCGACTACGTGTCGTGGGAGGAAGAAGGCTTGCTGATCGAGCGCAACGTCGAAGTGCCGATGCGCGACGGCGTCAGGATTTTGGTCGACATTTACCGGCCTGCATCGGCTCCCGATGCCGATCTGCCCGTCATCCTGGGCTGGAGCCCCTACGGCAAGCACGGTCTTTCAGGATCGCTCTGGCCCCCTTCGGGTGTGCAGGACGGCTGGATGTCCCGCTTCACGGCATTCGAGGCGCCCGATCCCCTGTTCTGGTGCCCCCGTGGCTACGCGGTAGTCTTTGCCGATCCGCGTGGGGCATGGCTGTCCGAAGGTGATTTGCGCCACAATGGGATCGGCGAAGGCAAAGATTGCTACGATTGTATCGAGTTCCTCGCGGCCCTGCCCTGGAGCAACGGAAAAGTCGGGATGACCGGCGTTTCCTACCTTGCCGCAATCCAATATCTCGTCGCCTCCCTCAAGCCGCCGCATCTTGCCGCGCTCAATCCCTGGGAAGGGTTCTCCGACTGGTATCGCGAGTTCGCCTATCATGGAGGCATCCGCGAAACCGGCTTCGTGCCCCGCGGCTCGGACAACCTGCGTTTTTCACTGGGTAGGACCGAAGATACGGCCGCCAATGTCCGGGCTCACCCACTGTATGACGAATATTGGCAAAGCAAGGAAATCGACCTCTGCGCGATCGATATCCCCGCCTATGTCGTCGCCAGTTGGTCCGACCAGGGCCTGCATACGCGCGGCACGATCGAGGCGTGGCGGCAGATGGCGTCGCCGGATAAGTGGCTCACCATCCACGGTGACAAGAAGTGGGCCAATTACTATCGGCCGGAAAGCCGCCTGCGACTGGCAGACTTCTTCGATCAGTTCCTCAAGGGGAAGGATCGCGGGGTGCAAAGCTGGCCGCGCGTGTCGATCGAGGTCCGCGAGAGCGCGCATCAGCGGTCGATGAGGTCAGAGCGCGAGTGGCCGCTGGCGCGCACAGAGTACCGCCCGCTCTACCTCGATGTTACTCAGAATTCTCTGCGCGAGCAGCCGGTGCCCGAGGCGGCGTCGATCGCGTACGATCCTTGCGACACTGCTGGAGAAGCTTTGTTCGATTTCCGGTTTGATCAAGACACCGAGCTAACCGGCTACAGCAAGCTCAAGCTATGGGTAGAGACAAGCGGGGCCGATGACCTCGACTCGTTCGTGGCCCTGCAAAAGCTCGACGTTGCTGGCAGACCAGTCGGATTTCATTTCTACGCCTTCTACGACAACGGACCCGTAGCGCTTGGCTGGCTACGTGCCAGCCATCGCGAACTGGACGAGGAGCGTTCGACGCCCTGGCAGCCAGTACACAGCCATCTGCGCGAGCAACGGCTCCGTCCTGGCGAAATCGTTCCCGTGGAAATCGAAATCTGGCCCTCATCCACGCTGTTCCGGGCCGGTGAGAGCCTTCGCGTCGTGGTCAAGGGCATGGATATCTACCGCGATGCGTTGCCCAACCTGCCGTATGCGAGGCACGAGGACTTGCGCAACAAGGGCCGGCACCTGATCCATGCGGGCGGATCCTACGACAGCCATTTGCTCGTGCCGGTCGTTCCCCCGGCGTAGGCGGCCACCCCTAAAGCAACATGAAATAGTGAATGCGGTTAGCACTGGGCACCTTCTCGGCCACACCGACGAAGATGTGCTTACCTAGCCATTCGTGCGGACCCGCAGGCACGTCGAACTTCGGCGAAACCCGCATGTAGTATTCGTCATGGCCGACCGGCTCGTTGCGCGCCATGCGTTCCATCGCGTCGCCGTCCGCCCAGCGATAACCGCGGCTTTGCAAGTAGATCGTTGTGCCGTCATCGGCCTCAAGGAAATAACGTGCGTCGAAATCGATCACGCCGTTCGGGCGTACCAGAGGGTAATCGCCCCCACTCATCGGAATAACTCGGCCGCGAATTCGGGGCCCTTCGAAGGTGCCGGACGCAGCCCATATCCCGGCGCGCGTCACACCCATGCTGCTCGGCTCAACCCATACGGGTTTCGTAAGCTCGATGCTGACTGTGAAAGCAAATTCGAACCGCGGCGCAAATGGGTGGGCGGTTTCCTGGAAAATAGCCGTTTCCATATTCATACCTTATAAAACAACTAGCTGACGCTAGGAAAACACGTTGATTAATCAACGACATCTGGTGGGATTCGGCCTATTGAACCCGGCAAGAGCGAATGCGGGTAAAGCGCCCACCGGCAATGTCGTAAAACACGAAGGCTGTGCTGTGGCGGACCACGCCTGCCAAAAGGGGACCGGTTGGAAAGTCCGGCCAGTCTTCATGCGCCCGAAGCGTTGTTGAGATTTCCGCTGCGCAGATCGTGGGTGAGCCGACAAAGGAAAGAAGCTCCACCCGCTCATCAAGTCGCGCGCGCACCTTGCGGTAGAACTCCAAGACTGCGTCCTTACCGACAGCTTGAAATGCCCGTCCGAGGAACTCAACGCGATCATCGTAAAACGCACCAAAACCGTCGAAGTCAGCGGAATTGAACGCCGCGAGATACGCTGCGAACCAACTGGGCGATCCAGGCTCTGCGCTCATGCCCGTGCTGGAACGCCGGACGCATCAAGGTTGCGCGACATTCCTGTATGACGAAGCAACAAGACGAGCACCGCCACGACAAGTGGGCCGATTGCGGCAATTCCGAGCGTCGTCTCCAGCGAAAAATCCTGTTCGATGGCGAAGGCTCCGTAGAGCGGTGCCAGTACCCCGCCGACGCGCCCCGCCCCACCGGCCCAGCCTAGCGCGGTACTACGCATGCGTGGCGGATAGACCTGCGTCACCAGCGTGTTGAGGCCGCCCTGGCCCCCGGTCTGGACAAAATTCCAGAAGATCAGCACCGCGATGAACAGCGTGGCCTCGAACGGTACCCACGCCATCGCTACGAGCGAAGCCGCCAGCGCCACGTAATACAGCGAAATCAACCGCGAGGGGTCGAAGCGATCCATGAGCCAACCGATCGAGAGCATTCCCGCGATCCCGCCCAGATAGGAAATCATCGCTGAAATGGCGAAGCGCTGGATCGGGATGTCCTTCATCTCCTGAAAGAAGGTCGGCAGCCACGAGGCGAGGAGGGCGATATTGGTCATCGACAAGATGCACGCGGCCCAGATCAAGGCGGTCATCCATGCCCGGCCTTCGAGGAAGATGTCGAACAGTCTGGCCTTCTGCGGCGTGGCCGCATTGGTACCGAGGACAAACTCCTCATCGCCAGACAGTCGGACAGTCGGGTCCATGCGACGTATCGTTGCCGAGATGGCCGGATCGCGCGCGTCACGTTCGGCCTGGAACTTCAGGGATTCCGGAACCAGCAGCAGAAGTAGTGGAATGCAGAGAAGCGGGACGACTCCGCCGATTACGAACCCGCTTTCCCAGCCATACGCATCCAGCAACCATGCGGCCACCGCGCCGCTGGCGGCGTTTCCGCTTGAATACCCCGCCAGCGCAATTGCGATGAAGATCGAACGCCGATGCCGTGGCGTCATTTCGGAGATCAGCGCCAGCGCCATGGGCAGGCCGGCTGCCATGAACAGACCGGCGATGCCACGCAGGATCGCCAATTGAGTCAGCGTCTGAGAGTGAATGCTGCCCAGGGTGATCAGCCCAAACAGGGCGCAGGCCCAGATCAGCATTCGCCGCCTTCCAAATCGGTCGGCCAGCGGAGAAACAATAAAAGCACCAGCAGCAAGCCCGATCTGCTGGGCCACGAAAAGCATCGCCATAGCTTCCGGTGGTTGCCCGAAATCGGCGGCAATCGCCGGCGCGATCTTGCCGACCATGAATATGTCGAACCCATCGATAAAGCAGACCAGGCCGCAAACCAACAACACTGCAATCTGGGTCCGTCCGATGCGCTGACGGTCGACGAAGCCTTCGATATCGAAACGGGGCATGGGAGATCATTCCGCCAGCTGCAAGTGAGGCAGCTGTCGCCCAATTTCGTTGAGTAATCAAGCAATGTCCGACTGGCTAGGCAATCGGCCCAGACTAAGTTTGTGAGAGCCGTTTCGCCCGAACGCGTAGACTGCGCTCGCGCCCTCGTTCGAGCGTTCCTTGCCGATAAAAAAGGAGGGCCGAGGACGACTGTCCCCGGCCCGAAAGGTGTCTGCTCTACGGGATCGCAACCGATAGAGCGGCAGGATCCGGTTAGAATTTCCTCTTCACGCTGACCGCGAATTCACGGGGGCGGCCCGGCATGCCGTAGGCGTTGCCCGACTGGCTGATGCGGTCGTACTTGTTGTTGAAATAGAATTTATCGGTCACGTTGGTCACCGCCAGCGCGAACTCCCAATCTTCATCCTCGCTGCGGTAGGCGATACGCGCGTTGAGCAAGCCCCGCGCCTCAACCTCGCCCAGTTCGAAACCCGGCACGTTGTTGGGGATGTTGCTCTCCATGTGCGACTGCCAGGTCCAGTCCAGACGCGGCACGATCGTACCGGAGCCGTTCAGTCCGATCTCGTATTGCGCGCCGATGGCGTATTTCCAAGCGGGCACAAAGGGGGCTTCGGTCACGCCGGGAACAATGCCGCTACCCTCGATGGCATCGGTGAAGCGGAAGTCGGTGTAACTGACCGAGCCGTCGATCGAGAGTCCCTCAACTGGCCGAGCGTCGAATTCCACTTCGAACCCGTCGATCTTGGCATCACCGACGTTGCGGGTGGCCGAGCAGAAGGGGAAGCCCGGCGGGCTAATATCCGGGCATGCACTGACCTGCCCCTGATAGTTCCGGTAGTCGGTGTGATAGTACGCCAAGTTGAGGCGCAGGCGGCGATCGAACAGCATCGACTTGAGCCCCGCTTCGTACGACGTGGCTGTCTCCTGGTCGTAGGGAACGGCCTGCATCTCAAGGTAGGGACGCGGATTGATCCCGCCCCCCTTTAACCCGGTCGCGACCTGACCGTAGAGCCGGATATCGGGAGCGACTTCGTAATCGAGCGCCACGCGCCAGTCGATGTTGTCGCCCTTGAATGTGCGGCTCAATCCGTCGAGCGAAGCCACACGAGGATCGGTCGGCACGCCGGGGAGCGGGCTGGTGCGGCTGAAGGTGTAGGTCTTCTTCTCATCGGTATAGCGCAAGCCGGCCGTGAGATTCAGCGCGTCGGTGATGTGCAGGACGCCATGGGCAAAAGCTGAGACGCTTGTCTGGTCGAATGGATCGTTGGGCACGAAATCCAGCCCCGCGATCCCGACGTGCACGCGGCCCCCGAGTTCGCTGTCTCCTTTGTAGTAATAACCGCCCAGGGTGATGTCGGCGGTCTCGCCGACAGTGGCCGACAGACGCAGTTCCTGGGTGAACTGATCGTGCCTGAAAGTGCTGAAGTTGTTGGAGATGTTCTCGGGCGAATTGTCGCCATCCCAAGCGCTTTGACCATCAGCGTGACGGAAGGCAGTAATCGATGTCAGCGCAAGGGAGTCGTTGAGGTCGATCTCAAGGTTGTTCGACACGCCCCATGAATCGAAATAGCTGATTGCAGGGTTGGTGTACTGCTCCGGTTCGCCCGGATAGCCGGTGTAGGTCGAGTAGTTTGTGTAGTCCTCCGGCCCGGTAAGGTAGTCGTTGCCATTGATCGGAGGAAGGTAGATCGCCTTCGCCGGCGAGGCCTCGGACCGGTCGCGGGTGGCGTCGACGATCAGGTTATTTTCGATGCGGTCGTTGACGAGCCAGCGCAACGCGGCACGTCCGGCAAGGACCTTCTGACCGCCCTCGGTGCCGATTACGCAATCTTCCGACTTCGTGGCAAAGCTTCCGCCCGGGGCATCGCGACCGGTTACACATTGATAGTCAAGCCGGGTGAGGTAGCCGTCGACCTGCTTGCCGACCCCTGTGACGCGCAGATAAAGCCTGTCAGGTACCAGCGTAACGTTGGTCGCAGCTCGCAAACCGAGCCGGTCGTAAGAGCCGGCAGCCAATTCGACGTATCCATTGGGGTCGTCGGTCGGACGTTCGCTGAATAGCTTGATCGAGCCCCCGATCGAGTTCTTGCCCGACAGGGTGCCTTGGGGGCCGCGCAGGATTTCAACCCGGTCGAGGTCGACGAGTTCGAACGCGGTACCGAAGGAAATGCCATAGTAGACATCATCGATATAGACACCGACGCCCGGTTCGTTGGGAAACTGGAAATCGGTCGCGCCGATGCCGCGAATGTTCACCGCGGCGGTCTGTGCGCCGCCACCTTGGCCGCCGGCCGTGAACTGCACGCTCGGCGCGCGCTGTGCGACCTGCTCCACGTTAGTCTGGCTTCGCGCTTCCATAAGCGCGGCGTCGACCGCGGTGATAGCTAGGGGGGTGTCCTGAAGGTTCTGATCGCGAAACTGCGCCGTGACGACGATTTCACTAATGCCTTGATCGCCGGATTCCCCGGAATCCTGAGCCATTGCTGCGTTGCCAGTAAATGCTCCGGCCAGCGCTATGCTTGCCACGCCCGCACGAAAACCATCGCGGGTTGCCCGCTTCAACATCCAATCTCTCCCTGATTTTAACGACTGATATAATTGCCCCTACTTACAATAACGGTCGTTATGATTGTCAACCGGTTCGCGCCTGCCGTTGCGATTTATGCTATAAATCAACGCATTACCGTCTCTCTTGTCAGGATCTTGACCACCGCCTTGGCGTCACAGCGAGGCGAGCAAGCCCGGGAGAGGGGCGAATTTCAGGAAGTCGACCGCAGTTCAGGAACGAAGATGGGGAGGTCTGACCTGACCTTGCTTCGGCTCAGGAGCATGTGCGGCCGCGTCACCACCGCATTTTAGCTGCTGACGGTATGCGAGTGAAACAAGCGGGCAAATAGATGCTTCAGACCCAATGCATCTAATGGCGAAACCAGGGAAACACGCGACTCTTCGCTTCATTGAAAAGCCTTGAAACGCCTCGGCCTGCTCTACGTAACAGCCCGTATGAGCGTTCCACTTCGCGTTCGGCCGAAATGGCGGGTGGGTAAGCTGGGCACACGGACGCCAAGAGAGGAAGACGTCCGCGCGCCCAACCGATTGCGTCCCGCCTGGTAGGGGGCCGGGACGGTCCAAAGATCTCTCGGCATTGAGCTCCGGAGGCCGGAAAAACCTTTGGTGATTCACCATTGCAGCAGCTGGCCAAGGAGTCTCTAGGGGGATACCCTAAATAGCTGCTTTTAATGCCAATTCTTCAGACCTCATGGGTTCTTTGGCCGGTTCGACGTCTTTCTCGGAGGGGTGTATTGAATGGGGAGATGGGTCGCGTTAACGCGGACATCCCCTCGCATCGCGAACCTTTTTGGGGGCTTCTGCTACCAATTCAGACGGAGGCCGACCTTAGCATCGTAGGCCTTGCTATCGCCGTTGAAGGTGCTGTTGTAACTTCCCCCTCCGAACAATGTCGTGTTGTGGTCCATGCGCCAACTGACACCGGCGTCGACTTCCCACCACGTTTGTGGAAGTTCCGCATCGAACGGGATGAAGCCCGAAGCCGAGGAGAACTCAGTCGTCGGCCTCCCCATGAACTCATGCCAAAGATTGACGCGGATCCACCCCAACTCCCCGCCAATGTTGTTGAGGCGTGCGCCGAGGCGTCCGGCTAGGGAATCGAGATTGCGGAAGCGAATATCGGCCGCGATATCCTGGGTCTCGTCGATCGACAGTGTCTGATAGATTAGCTGGGCCTGGGGTTCGAGGCGCCATGTATCACTGATCTCGATCGGGTACCCTCCTTCCAGCGAGGCAGCGACACTGGTTGCGTCGGTTCTGACCGCGCGGAGGCGCCGGGGTTTGGCGGTTATGTTCAACCAGGTGACCTGAGCTACGGCGTCGAGGTAGGCACCCTGTTCCAGGAAGTGCGTCCAGTAAGCCCCCAGCGAGGCATTTTTCATCTCGATCTCGCCGCCCGCGAATTCCGCGTTCGGTAATTGGTGGCTCACCCGGGTGTCGGCTTCACCGTAAACCCCGTAAATGCCGGCGTGATTGCGACTGCCGTCCTCATTTTCCTCGCGGTAGACGTCAATACCACCCTGTAGCGCCCAGCTATCCAGCTTGTAGCTCGGGCCGTCGCCGTAGATGCCTTGTTCGGTGTGATGCCTGACGTTTTTGGCAATGAGCCGGCCCCACATTCCGTTCGGTTTCTGCTCGTCGCGCAGTTCCGCGTCGCCGCGGAGTTGTTCCTCGTCGCCGACTCGTTCGTGAAGAGTATCGAGAGTGCCGCGGCTATAGACCAGCGCTGCCGCGGGGATCGCTGTCTCAAGTGAAACCTCCTCACGATAGTGCGGCGTCGGTGTTGGGGTTGGAGTCGGCGTTGGCGTAGGCGTAGGCGTAGGCGTAGGCGTCGGGGTCGGCGTGGGCGTTGGTGTTGGTGTTGGTGTTGGTGTTGGTGTTGGTGTTGGTGTTGGCGTGGGCGTGGGCGTGGGGGTGGGGGTCGGTGTCGGGGTCGGGGTCGGCGTTGGCGTTGGCGTTGGCGTTGGCGTTGGGGTAGGCGTCGGGGTCGGTGCGTCCAACGTGTCGCGCAAGAACCAGCTTTCTGGCGCGCTGGCATCTCGGCTTCCGCGATGGAGCGTATACTCATACGGACCCGCAATGGCGAAGCCCGCGAGCGCGAACGCTCCAGGGCCAGTAGTGGTGCCGTTGACCGCGTCGACAACGAGAATGCCGTTGCCAGGAGTGAGCGCCCCACCCCCACCCAAGTTGCTAATCTGCAGCAACGAAGCTCCCGACGCTGTGCCACCGTCGATCACGAGCAAGTCGGAAGGGGAGCCGTCTGCGCCGAGAAGGGTCTGTAAGGCCACTCGGCCGTTCTGGCCGACATAGTTTCCCTCGATGGTCAGCCGATCGCTGGTGCCCGAGGCGCCGTTGGTCAGGTCGATGGTCCCCGCATTGTTCACGGTGGCGGGATCGCCGGGCACCGATCGGATGACGGGGAGCACCCCATTGCCGGCATACAGCGTGCTGGTGGCGTCAACATTAATGGTTGATCCGCCGAGCAACACGTTGGCGGTCAAGGTGAAGGTTGTTCCGCTGAGGAAATTAAGGGTCTCCCAGTCCTGGCCGACATTCAATCCCTTGGTCAGATCGTCGGCACTGAAGGAGCCACCTCGGTGCTGCGTCCCAACGAAGCTCAGCACGTCGCCCGCGCCGGTCCCGCCATCGGCATGGAAGGTTCCAGACAAATTCACGTTGGCGATGGCGAGACGATCGTTGTCGCCCGCGCCCATGTCTATGCTGCCATTCAGCGTCCCTCCCTCCCAGGTTACCTCGTCAGTTCCACTGCCGGTGGCGATAACGCCCCGGACTGCGCCATCCGAAAGAGTGATCGCATCCGCACCGGCACTGCCGAGAATAGCTTGGCCGGTTGCGTCAACCGCACCGATGGTTCCTGAGTTGGCAAAGGTAGACCCCGTGCCATTCGACAGGTCGACAACCGGGCTTACTGTGCTGAGCGAGAGCAACGATCCGCTATTGTTCGTGGAACTCGCTGTGCCGGCGATCAGCGCGGCCCCCGCGCCCGCATCGTTCATCGATACCGTCGCTGCGTTGTCGACGGCGCCGGTAGTGTTGGCGAGTATCCCGATAGCGCCGGAAGCTTCCCCAACAATATCATAGCCGGGCCCGAGCACGAGAGTCTCGGTAGTGGCATTTCCTGATGCAGTTTGGAAGGCCAGGCCGGTTCCGGCGCCCGCCACCTTTATCGCGACGGTTGACGTCGGATCGAGCGAGGTTGCCGTTCGAATCCCAGCACCGCTGACGACATCGATCACGGTATCGGCCAGAACGATGGCGCCGATTTCCGCGGCATTCTCAATTCCGTTTCCAGCGCCTTGGTTCGTCAGGGTGGCGCCCGTCAGCTCAAGCTCTGTGGTGCCGCTACCGATGAGAACGACGTGCGCGGTCCCATCGGCCACGAAAGTGCCATCGACACTGCCGCCGCCTCCATCATGCACATGGAGGGCCGCCACACCGTCCTGGACAGTGACGACCGCCTGGTTGCGCAAGGTGGACCCTGCACCTTCCAGGTCGACCCCTGTGCCGTTCGCCACAGTGATATCGGCCTGATTGTCCAGCACGCCACCTGACAAGACATGGACAGCCGTTGCACCGCCGCCGGTCATGTCGATGGTGCCCTGATTGACGAACGTGCCTCGGTTTCGGGCGATGAAGGCGTCTGTGCCTGCGCCCGAGAGCGTCATTGCCGCTTGGTTGATCAGACTGGTCGAAGGGTCCGGCGCCCCGACCGGAGCGCCGGCCAGATCATGCTTTTGCCCATCCGCAATCCCCACAGTCGCGTCCGTTCCCGTCAACGTAACTACTGTGCCAGCACCAAGGGTGCCGGTCGCACCACCCTCCACCAGAACACCTCTCGCACCGTTACCGGTTACGCCCAGCGCGCCACCGTTAAGGACCGCGTCAGCACCAGGGCCGGTCGAGACGATCGCTATCGAGCCCTGCCCTGAAGCCGCCAGGTTTGAGTCCGTGCTCAACGCCGCACCATCTTCGATCCGGAAGAGGGTCGAGTTGGTTGTGTTGACGGTTTGGATGCCGGTACCCAGGTTGGTGATCGACGATCCTGTCCCGTGGATGAAGTAACCGATCTGGTCGGTGCCCGAGAGAAAATTGACGCTCGCGCCGTCACTGATGTTCACCGTGGCGCCACCCCGCGCATGAACACCGATCGCGCCATTGCCGCTCAAATTGTCCGAGCCCGCTGCCAGATCGACGGTGGCATTCGTGCCTTCGGCCCACACGCCATAGTTGCGGAGCCCCGAGGCCGGGTCGGCATTCCCGGCAACATTGATCACGCCGGTGTTGGTAATGCGGGTTGCCGTGCTGTTTCCGATCGCACGCAATGCGATTCCGTTGACGCCGTTCAACGTGATCGTGCCATTGTTGGATACGGTCCCGGCGGTTTCGTTTGCGCCCATGCCGACGTTAAGCAAGGGCGATCCTCCAGCGGCACCGTTGATCACGATCGTACCGTTGTTAACCAGGCTCGCAGCAGGGTCGGTTGACGCCATCAGCATTGCCGTGGCGTTCTGAATACCCGTCCCCACCACAATGCTTCCCTCGTTGGAAGCGGTGCCAGAATTCACCAAAATCCCCCTTTGCGGGACGAGGTTGGAGGTATCCGCGACCGCTTCGGGAGCGTTGACGTCGTACTGGGCGGCGCGGCCGAGATATATTTCGCCTGCAGCCAGGTTGGTGAAGCTACCCCCGCTGTTTACGATCACCCCATCGATCGTGCCGTTCAGCGAGTTGTTATTCACGCCGACGTTGATGATCCCACCGTTGGTCGCGGTAGCGCCGTTGGCCAGGGCGATTCCGTGCTGAGCGATCGCGTCGGTAGTGCTGCCGGTCCAACCCGCCACATTGATGATGCCGTTATTGTCGAAGGTCGACCCGGCGCCAGTCGCGGTGACCGTCTGCGCGAAGATGTATCTGCCTAGGTTCGTCCCAGGGCCAGTCGTGTCGTGGCCATTTCCAGTATAGTATCCGCCGGAGATTACGCCGTTGTTGACCGCGGTGCCGCCGGCAGTGACGCTCAGGCTTTGGGCATGGCCCGAGAGTTGGCCTCCGTTCTCGATTTCAACATGCCCGCCGTTAGTGGCGAGCACAGGACCCCGGTGCTGATCAATCTGGGCGCCCGATTTGATGATCACGCTCGCGCCAAGGCCGTTAGCCGACACCGAATAGGTAGGGTCCCTCGGCACGGTCACTTCGTCGCCGGGATCGATCGTAAAGCTGAACGTCACGTCTTCGTTCGTGAAGGAGACAGCTTGATTGAAAGCCGCATCGTAGGCCGCCTGCGATGACAGGCTCCCGCTTTGCAGCGCCGCGATCAGGACGTTGTTATAGGCTTGTAGTTCGGCCTTGTTGTTAACAGTGTGACTCTGCCCGTCGAACCCTACGAATGTCCCGGCGTAGTTCGGGATCGCGATCTGCACAGTCCGCGTGGTGACGCCTGCGGGTGCGGATGCGGAATTCCCCAGATCGAGCTGGTTGCGCGATGTCCATTCGACCACGCTTCCGGCGCCGACCGCCGAAACGAGGGAGGCTTGCTTCGCCGCCAGAACGACAAAATTACCGAGCGTGCCCGGTGACTGACCAGAAACACCAATATCCACGACCAGCGTCCCCCCCGCGGCCGTGCCCAGACGGACGTCCACGTATTGGTCGTCTCCGACGTTCTGATAGAATTCCGTCGCCCCAGAACGGTACTGGCCCCAGTCAGACGAACTAAAGACTGCCGAATTGTACGTTGCGACTACGACATTTGCGCCGGTGATCGGATCGGGTGTGCTGACTCCCTGCGTCTGTCTGCCAAGGAACAGGTTTTCCTTCCCATTGGCAGTCGCGTTCAATTCGCCAAGAAGCTTACTGGTCGCCCCGCCAACACCTAACTCGATCATCTGCCCGGAGCCCGTCAGGGTAATCGTATCTCCCCCATCAACCACAGCAGCGCCAACTTGGTTGTCGTTGTTGCGCGGATCGAACCCATTTGCCGACAAATCGCAAGCGCCGCCATCGGCTACCGGTGCGCCATCTCCGCAAGAGGATGCCGAAGACTGGTTCGGGACTGCCGTGAAGGCCAGCGCGGCCAGCATTGCGGCAGTCGAAACTTCAACCTTCAAGCTTGATCGGATCAGGCGTTTGGGGTTGCCCGAGCTGGGCATCACGCATCTATCTAAAACACCAACACCAACACCTGCAGCCGGCTGACGCACGCCTGAAAAATACCGATCAGTATTATTCATATTTCTCGCTCACGAATTTCGCATAAACAGCATTAAGTTAAACCATAAAGAAACCAGAACCTGAGGATCATTCAAATATTACATCCCTCGCCATATAGTTATCGCTTCTATTCGCATTAATGAGATTTGGTATACGACGCCGTCGCTCAAAACCGACGGCGACCGGGCCCGGACCTGCTTTGGCCCACAGGATCTCCCGCCTTCGAACGACTGGTAATTGTTGATTTGAGATCGCGAAAAAGGCTCCGCACGTGGAAGTAAGATCGCACGGCACCAATGTCGGCTCGACAGGCGGCGCCACAATCCACACGCGGCGCCTGGGGTTGGATGTCACGCGCATCGCTCACCTTTTGCTCGTGATGGCAGCCATTTTAATTTGCGACGGCGCTCAGGAAAATCGGGTGAAACCCTCACAGACCCCTAGTATTGGACAGAAAGGAAACCGCACAAAGTTATGAATTGGCATATCTTATGTTGCCGATCATTAAGGACTTTAGAACATCTTATAATAGACACTTAGTTTATCACATTCTGTCGATCTATTAAGTACGAAAATCTATAGATGCCAGGATGACTCCATTGTTTTGGTGCGCTTTACTCAGATTCAGAGGCAGATCTGGCCGAAGCCAACCTCCAATTGGGAGAATCTCAACACAAGCTGCCGCTGCTGCCAAAGGCCCGCAATTCGTTTCCAATTCGGGCTGACTGGTGCCGAGAATGCGTCGGAAATCAGTCTACTGGCAGTCCAATGCAGGCCGTCCATGCTATACGGTTTCTGCATACGGGTCGTAGGCGAGTGCGAAATGCTCCGCCGTTCCGCCACAGGCGTCGGAGGGACTCGTCATGCAATCCAGTCGGATTCCAAGAAGCAAGAATGCGCAATCATCAGCCGGCTCTGCGTCGGGCAGGGGTTCGTCCCAAGGCGCAAAAGGCTATTCGAGGGCCCCCGAACAAAGCGCCGCTAAGCCCGCCGAAACGCTAGTTGAGGCGCGCAAGCGGGACGGACGGACGGTTCCGGGCAAGCCCGGCTATTCCAGCGAAACCGACGCGAACGGAATGCCGCGAGAGGGTAGCGCCAAGGACCATTGCGA
Source organism: Croceibacterium selenioxidans (assembly GCF_018599195.1). Lineage (GTDB taxonomy): Bacteria > Pseudomonadota > Alphaproteobacteria > Sphingomonadales > Sphingomonadaceae > Croceibacterium_A > Croceibacterium_A selenioxidans. Next base: position 44,432 of record NZ_JAHFVK010000002.1, read on the forward strand.
CGGCTGCACCTTCACATTCGATATTCGCACCGCTGGCGACATTCACATCCACAATTATTGTGCTCCTCCGGATCGGGCGCCGACTCCCAACGGGCCTGGCGACGGTGAGGACTGCCTCGCCTGCGCTCCGCAAGGGACATGCCTACCGCCGGTCGCCGGTGCCAAGCATAAGCTTAGCCGGGCGCAGAAGCTGACGATCCGTGCCGCGCGCAGCAAGGTGCCGAGCTTGCTCGCCGCGAGCACAATGCACGCCATCCGTCGCTATGGCGCCGGCTACTCGCCGGCCAACCCGCTTGAGCAGCGGCTTTTCGGCAAGCTGGACGCTCTGCCACCTGCGTTACTGCGCTGCATGGTGGACGGGCTCGACCAGATACCGCCCGGGCAACGCGGCACGCTTGTGACCGATCAGGCCTTTGCCGATCCAGCACAGCCGCTCGACCCGGGGCAACTTGTCATTGGTTTGATCGAGGAGATCAAGCAGCGCGCCGCCCTAACCTTGTTCGGCGATCCCGCGGCGGTCGAACGGCCTGGCAAAGATCGGCTCTATGTCCCTGTCGGCGAGGACTTTTTCACGCAAGTGCGCATCTGCCGCATCAACCAGCTTCGCACCGCCAACTATATCCCTTCGCTGCAGCCGCAGGAATATACGCCCGACGAAGTGCAGCAGAGTTGCCAGCCGATTATCGTCAACGGCGAGCCGCAGGTGGTCTGCGAAGTGCAGACCGGCAACTGCCCCGGCAATCCCGTCGCGGGCGTGTGTGGCCGGGTGCTGGACATTTCGCAGGGGGAATCGCTGGAGCTCGAGGGCGTCAACTATTTCGACGTCAATGCCAAGGTGCGCCTCATCGACAAGGACACCAATACGATCAGCCGCGATGTCGAGGCATTCATCTTCGGGGACGCCGATACGCCACGCGATGAGATCGTGAATGGCGAAACCGTGCTCATCAACGACTGCCGGGTGCACGACAAGGCGACCTTCACGGTGCCGAACGACCTTCCACCGGGCATCTACCAGGTCCAAGTTGTCGTGCCGAACAGCGTCAACAAGCCGGGCTTCGGAGCGGAGATCGCGTCCAACGTCGAATACATAAACGTGCTGCCCCCGCCGACGGCGCGTTACCAAATCGTCGTGGAGCGGATCATCGCCCGCAAGGAGACGGCGCCGGCGTCCTGGGGCTCGGACGAAGTCGGGCTGCGCACCATCGCATGCGCCATGAACCTCTCCGACGAGCCGCTGGCAATGACCAAGACACCCTTCAAGGACGTGCTCGACGGCGTCGAATTCGACAGCGGTACGTCTCGCAATGTCGAGCGCATCGTCTTTGCCAGCGACCAGCCGATCCTCGCCCTGGTTTTGGGGGTGCTCGGACACGAGATCGACAGCGAGAGCGCCTACAACGCCCAGATCAACGAATGGAGCGATGTCTTTGTCGATCTGGTCAAGGAACAGTGGGAGTTCCTGCTCAGCCTCATCTCAGCCGGAGGTGGCCTTGGCGTGGCGATCAAGGCAGTCGGCTGGAAGGGCGTGATCGCGGCAGCGATTGTCGCGGTGGTCGTCATTGCGATCGACTTCATCTACTCGCTGTGGGCGCCTGCCGACCTCATCATCGAGGACAATATCGCGCTCTCGATCATCGACCTTGACCGGTTGACCAGCGCCGCCGCCCCGATCCCGCCCGCCGCGACGTTCACCAGCAACGCCGGGATCAAGGTCAACGTCAACAAGACCATCCCCCCGGAAAAGATTCCCTTCCAGTACCGCGAGACTCGCGAATACGTCTCGGACGAGGAGGAGAGCCGGTACGAACTTACCTATCGCTACAACCGCATTGCCTGAGCCGGTTGGACTGAAAATCCCAGTCTGGAGAAGGAGTGAACATGGCCGACGCGATCCCTCCGACCAACGTCTTCAAGTTTGTCGCTCTTCGTCCGCCGACGCCACCACGGGATCGCGAAGGCGGATTCATCCGGGATCGGCGTGATCCCCGCGAGACGCCCGTAGGGCGCCTCGTCGCAGGCTTCCGACCAGCGGATGCCGCCCGCATCCCCGAATTGGTGAGAGCTTTCATCGAACGCCACAACTACGACCTGGAGTTCCCGCAAAGTGCGGGCGACACCAAGCTGGACGCCGTCGAGGCTGCCGCACTGTCCCTGCCCGCGACAAAGATCACGACACAGAATCTGCGGGAGAAAATAGAGAGCGCCCTTGGCCTCCCCCTCGAGGACTTCCTCGGCGCCCCGGATACCCAGCGGCAGCTGGACGAACTCTGGGACCGATACTACGCCTTTGTCCTGCTCGGTCTCAGCACGCCGCAAAACCTCGAACACCTGACGCGCAACCTGCGGATTTTCCATTTGCTGCAGTCGATTGCCGCCGGGATGCCGATCGACGGCGCCGCCGGGCTCGCCCGGATCCTGTCCGCGCAGCCCGTGGTCGACAAGTTCATGACCACCCTCCCCCAACCTGCACCGCCGGCGCCAGCGCGCGGCGAGGAACGCGAAGAAGCGCCGGGCGACCTCACGCACCGGCAGCTGTGGACCGACTTGGTGAACACGCATGCGGCGCTGCGCGAAGTGCGTTCTCTGCCGACGATTACGCGAACGGAACAGGACACCGACGAGATTGCCGTTCCCGATACCTGTAGCGGGCGTGAAACAAAGACTCAGGTGACGCGTGTGGAACTACGGCAGGAGGTGGATCCGGAGGCCTTCAGGGCGATGTCGGAGGAGACACAGGATGCCTTGTCGGCCTTACGCGTAACGCAAGATAACTTCCGATTGCCGACGACGCTCGACGCGCTGAGCGGGCGGCTCGACCAGCTCAACTACCAGGTGCGGGCTGCCGACCCGGTGAAGTTTCTGGAGCAGATGCCGCCAGGTGCGATGCAGGTGCGCGAGCTCAATTACCTCGCGAACTCGGTCAAGGACACGATGGTTATCTTTCCCATCCCGACGCTGTTCCCGAATATTCGTGGATCAATAAAGCCGCTCGGGATCGGCGATCTCAAGGTCGTCAAGCAGACGCTCAAGAAGTACGCGGCAGGCGAGGTTGCGCACATCGAGAACGTTTTGCGCGGCGAGTACAAGGAGCGAAAGCACCGCGTTCTCGATCGCGTCGAGGAAACAATCACCACCGAGGTCGAGACCGAAGAGGAGACGCTGCGCGACACACAAACGACCGACCGTTTCGAGCTCAAGAGGGAAAGCGAGAAGACGATCCAGGAGCAGATGAGCGTGCAGGCCGGCGTCACGGTGACGGCGTCCTACGGACCGGTCACGTTCGGCGCGCACGGAGACTTCGCCTATTCCACGTCAACGACCGAGGCGACCAAGAACGCGAGCAACTACGCACGCGAGGTCGTCGACCGTTCGGTATCGAGAATTCAGAAGAAGACGCGCGAGGAACGGATCCGCAAGACGCTGCACGAAGTCGAGGAACTCAACACCCACGGGATCGACAACAAGGACAAGCCCGACCACGTCACCGGCGTCTATCGGTGGGTCGACAAGTACTACCAGGCCCAGATCTACAACTACGGCAAACGCATGATGCTCGAGTTCATCGTACCCGAGCCGGCGGCGTTTTTGGCCTACGCACAGACACACAAACCGGTGAAGGACGTCTCGCCGCCCAAGCCGCTGCCGAAGAACTTCCGCCCCTACGACCTCGACGACTGGAATTACCACGACTTCATCCGTGACTATGGCGTCGAGGGCTGCGTCCCACCCCCGCCGGAATTCAAGCTGATGTCGGCGAGCATGGCCTCCGAAGGAAAGATCGAGGCGGGTATCGCCGTCGCGAAGACTTCTAAGGACCTGGTGATTCCTGCGGGCTACATCGTGCAGGATTTCGCGATCAGCGTGTCGGTCATCCACACGACCCATCCAAGCGTAAAGGTGTCGATCGGCCGCGACGATATCTGGTGGGTGCTCGACAACTCGGGCTTCAACCCCCGTCGCGACGGTGTGGCGGGCAGTGTCGGCATCCACGAAGGCATCGTGCCGTTTTCGATCAACGTCTACGACGTCCACTCATACTTCCTCCAGGTCATGGCGACATGCGTGCGACGCTGGGAGACTTACGAGGCCTGGCAGATCCAGACTTACGAGAAGATCCGCACGGCGCATAAGGCGCTGCAGGCCGAGTATGAGGAAAAACTCGCGGCTCGCGAAGTCCAGGCGGGCGTCGTGATCCAGGGGCAGAACCCGCGCATCAACCGCGAGATCGAAGAGACCGAACTCAAGAAGCAGTGCGTGCAGATGCTGATGGACACATGGACGTTCGGCTCGTTCGACGCCATGAAGCAATCCGGCTCCGAAGACGTCCCCTCGATGGACATCTTCGACGCGCTAAAGGAGGGCAAGCAGGTCCAGTTCTTCGAGCAGGCGTTCGAATGGGAAAACCTCACCTACCTGTTCTACCCGTATTTCTGGGGCCGCGAGTCCACTTGGGTGGAAAAGGTCACCACCTTCGACGTGGATCCGCTGTTCACCAGATTTCTTCAGGCGGGCTCGGCGCGCGTGCTGGTGCCGGTGCATACGGCCTACAATGACGCGGTCATGTATTATCTGGAGAATGGCGCGATCTGGGGCGGCGGAGATGCTCCCAAGCTCGACGACCCGCTGTTCATCTCGCTCGCCGATGAACTTCGCAATCAGACCGATGACCTCGCCAACGCCAAGCCGGAAGGCGACCCATGGGAAGTCGTCCTGCCGACGACGCTGGTGCATTTGCAAGCGGGACCGGAACTCCCGACATTTCCCTGATCGGCTGACCGGGCGACCGCGCGCATGGAGGTCCGCTTCAGACCGACGACGACGCTGGCGCGGACCGGCGCGTGGCGGCTGTTACCCAACATCAATGCGAGCGGCCGACCGCTGCCGCCCGAGGTCTCTGCCGACGACATAGCCCGCAACTTGCAGACCGACCGCGAGCGCCCCAGCCGCAAGCTCAAGGATCGCGAAATCTATTCGTTCGAGGTGATGCTGACCGAAAGCGAATGGACGACGACCACCGCTCCGATGCTCGACATCCATTTCACCGACGGCCTGTTCGGTGTGCTGGACCAGAGCGGAGTCCCCGTCGCGGGCTGGTTGAAGAGCCCGGTGCGCATCAACCTCAAGCAAGCCCGGGCGAGGAATACCAAGCACGAGATTCAGTTCTTCCTCGAGGCCCAGAGTTACTGGGGTCTTACGGCGGCCTCCCGTTCGACGCCGCGCCAGATCACCTTTCGGCTCGTTGACGGCGACCAGTTGAAAGCTGAACAGGCGGGCATCGCGGGCCGCGTAGTGACAACCGCCGATGTAATCCTGCTTGGCGACGACGCCCCCGCGGAGCGCCTGTTCGTATGTGACGTCGATGACAATGGTCCCTCGCTCGTCGAAGTCGGGAAGGCGGCGAAGCTTGCGGGCGTGCCGATCACGGTCGTGCCCGTTACAGTCAACCGCGGTGACAGCTGGCTACAGGATCAATTCCAGCTGGGCTGGAGTGTCGCAGGGGGGGAAAGCCAGCGCGTCGTTGTGCACCTGCCGCGCATGGTCAACGATTCAGCCCTGGTGCCCGGCACACCCAACTTACGCAATTTCACCGACGGGCACTTTCCTTCCGACGCGATCGGCGTGGCTAAGGACTTCTGGGCCGACGAGGTCAGCTTGAGCGATGGTACGGTGAACTTCTCGCTGGGCGTCGCTGAATCCTTCGTGCTTTACAAGCATCTCGGACGGGTGGTGCTGCTGCTCGGGCATGTCTTCTCGGTCATGCGCAAAGCCCGGAAGGACGCGAATCCGCGGCTCGAAGGCGGAGACACGAGCGATCTTTACCGTGTGCGCCTGGCGATTGACGATAACCTCAAGCTTCTGGCGGGTTATGGCTCTGCGGACGACGAGATTCTGACGGCGATCCGCGTGCTCAACAGCCGCATCGCGGAGGTCTCTAGCTTCTTCGCGGCCGGTCCCGATCGAACCGTGCGATTGACCGTGCAGGTCAAGGCGGGCGAAGGCGGCGGCAGCGAGGCCCGCACTCTGGAGTTCAACGCCCAGAACAAGGAAGTCCTGCAACGGTTTTGGCGCAAGCTGCGAGCGCTGCACAGCTCCGGTAACTATGGCGGTAACATCGAGGTGTCCCCGTCTTTTGGCGACGTGGCTTACGGGCGCATTTTGACAGGGTCCGTCGACCATCCCCCGCTCGTGGGTTTCCTCAAATCGCGCGGACCGCGGCAACCGCACAGCGCGGTTTACACGCGCTGGCTGCACGTCGCCCACATCGACGAGGTCATGGCGTTCGCACCGGGTGCCGGGGGGAGCTTTTCGATTCTCCGTGCCGACCCAATGCTCGCGCTGGGAGTGCTCGAACAAGCCGTCCGCATGCAGAAGGCCGGAACGCTTGTAACGCGACTCTTCAGGGGGAAGAAATGGATCCATGAGAGTGCCGGCGGCCTGTCCGATCCCAAGTATCCGCCGCAGGCCTATCGCATGCTCGTCGGGACACAGAGCCCTTACGACCGGTCGGGGCTAGGCAAGAAAGAACCGGAGACCCGTTCGAAACCCTACGGCGATTCCGCCTTTTACGACGACCGACGCTTCCTCGTCGCCAGCGCGCGCACGGTCGTAAGCGCGCGCTATGCTGCGTTCATGACCTGCGCCGATCTCCTGACGGCCTGCGGGACGACAAATCGCGCTATCGACGCCCTGTACCTCTCGAACACGCTCCGAAGCCCGGAAGACTTCCTGTCGTCTCACTACTACGGCGATCTTGAGGAGTATCGCCGCGAGGCGCTACCGTTCCGCCTGGACACGGTACTGCAACAGGACTTCCGCGGCGTGCCCGTGCACAGTCTGCCCGTGCTGTTCGATCGCATGGGTGATTATGTCGGTGACGGCACCCAGGCCGTGATTCCCGGCGCGGTCAACCTGCAAACACTGAACCGCCATGTGCTTGTGCCGCGGCCCTACGGCCCGCGTATGCGCCCTGCCGATGCGATCGCCTTGCTTCGCGCCCTGAGTGTGGCGGGCTACAAGTTGCCTCCGTTGCCGGACATCGGTTGGATCCAGGCTCGCGGGCTCGATCGCACCTGGCACTGGACGCGCGCCAGCGAGGCCGTGTTTGTCGCTCAGCTCGCCAAGTGGCCATCGAAATTCGACCCCGAATACGACGAGATGAGGCTGTCGATCGGATTGGTCGGAGCCCTCTCCACTGCCAGTTGGGACACGCAATCGACCTATCATCTCGTGCACGCCAAGGACAAGCTGGCCAATCATCCCAGCGAGGAGCCGGAGACCCTGTATTGGATCGCCACCTACTTCAAGGATGGCTTCGACGAACTCAAGAATTGGCCGGTCGACTACTGCAAGGGCGATACCGCTGATGCGCACCCGAGGCAGGACAAGTACGAGGCGGAAATCCGCAAGGTGATGGATCGCGTGCGCCAGGCCAATCCGGGCGCGTTCGGTCCAAACGGCGAGGTTCTGAGCAAGACCTGGACCCGGATCGCCATTCCCGAGAATACCGTCGACGTGTTCGAGCTCTACATCCAGTTGGTGCTAGAGTCGCTCGGGCTGACCGTGCACTGGGTCGATTCCTGGTACTATCACGTACACAGCGGTGGGATTCATTGCGGAACGAACGTCCTTAGAAGTCGCCCGGGCTGATCCCCGCCGTCCGAACAGGCTGATTAGGAATGCTGCTCCATCGCCGCGGACTGATGGGGAAAGGCGCGGCCCAACAGCGTGGCCTCTGCCAAATCGAAACTGTGCTTGTGATCCACATCGATCGGACCCCAGGGATAATCCAGCCAGGAAATCTCAATGTCAGAGCGGAGCCTGCGTCCAATCACGTTCAACAGACCCGACACGTCTGCGAGCTTGAGCTTGTAAACAATGAAAGGCCACAGGCCGAACGCCTTCAGGATGCGGATGTGTCGCTTACCAAACTGGCCGCCACTCTCGAAGACCTTTGCTAAATTCAGCGCCTTCTCAGTCTTCAAGCCATAGAGGTTGCAGGACGAAAAGCCGCCGTCCCTGAGGCGATGGAAGGCCAGCCCCGAATTGGAATACTCACGAAGAACCACCTCTTCCCTCGTGAGGCCGACAATGGCGTCGGCTTCACTCGCATGGAAGTCGCGTACGAAGTCGCGGACAATCTCGGGAGTATGAAGTGCGTTGTCTCCCGTCGTGATGACCAGGGGAAGCGCGTTGCCGATGGTCTCCACCGCCCTAAGGACGCTGTCCGCGAGATTGCCGTGCGATTGCACATAGACCACGCGACCCTCATCCACCCAGGCTGACATCTTTGGGGTTGCAGTGAGTATGTCGGGGCGATCCACCGAGACGTGAACGCGATCGAAGCAACGACTGTCGATCAGCGCTTCCAGCACGCGTTCCAGCATCACCTGTCCGCCAATCTCGACCAGGCACTTGTGCGATTTTTGCTGCAGCTTGGCGACGGGATCGTCCACGCCACGGCGGCTGGCCGCCATCACGAGGACGGAAGTTCTGGGACCGGTACTGACCGAGGACGAGTCATTCTGCGTTGTCATAGACTCTTCGTTGTCCTTGCTGGCTGGGTGCATCATGGGACGGGAACGTAGCCCTGCGCATGACTTCGCTTGCGTGCGAGAGATGGGGCAACCGCTCCAATGCGTCACGCAAATGTGCCTGCGCCTCGGCGTCCAACACACCGGCGCTGCACTTGTCGAACTTGTTCCAGTAATCGGCATCCGAGAAAGGAGCCGCCTTGCTTCCTCGGGGCCAGGCCACGACCGCCTTCAACTCGCGCCCGTCCTTCAACCTCACGTGAACTTCGGTTGGGAATTCGCTTTCCGATTTGTCGACCGGATGCCGGTGGATAAGCGGAAACAGCTTTCGCACGTCCTCAGCCATCACCTTTTCCGGCGAGAAGTCCGCCAGCGTGCAGTCGCCCCGTGCGAGAACGCAGCCCACGGCGTACTCGGCCGAAAACTTGGCCTGAAGAGGGGTCTGCGGATCCGTGTAGAACACGTTGTTGAAGTGCACTCGCGGCATATGGAGATCCACCGAGACCACATCGGCGGCGGTAAAGCCGTAGCGGGCCCTGAGATCGAGAACCCCATCCATCGCGCGGTGGATCGCCCCGCATGTGGGGAAACGCTTCACGCGGAACTTGTGTTCGGTGATCAGCAAAGGCTCACCCACGTTTTCGAGCTCGAAACGCAAGGTCTGCCCATGTTCGACGTGAGCGAGGGAGTCGCGGAGTTCCTCGTAATCCGGGCCCACCATCAGCCGGTTCATGCCGGTGACGCCATCAAGCGTGCCCTCCCCCGCGGTGACGCCCGCCTGCGCGAACCTCGCGGCCATGATGCCGCCTTTCGCAGCGAGCCCGGCATGAACCGCTTTCATCTCCGTGCCGAACTGCGACATGAAGCCGCCGGCCATGCTGGTGGCGATGGAAAGTGCGCGAGCGCAGGCTTCCGCCTCAAGCTTCAGGAGCCGCGCGCACGCGGCGGTCGCACCCATAACGCCAACGGTGGCGGTTGCATGCCAGCCGCGATTGCGATGCGTGGGGTTGAGCCCCTGACCGATCCGACCCAGGATCTGCAATCCCACGATATAAGCATCGATCGCTGCAGGCCCGGAAAGCGCCTCCTCCTCCGCCACTGCCATGATCGCCGGCACCAACACCGCGCTGGGATGTGCCTTGGGCGGATCGAAATTGTCATCGAAATCCAGGACGTGAGCCATCGCGCCGTTGACCAGAGCGGCCCAGGGTGCGGCCAATTTCTGCGCCTTGCCGAGAACGGTGCAAGGGCCGTGTCCCCAAGGCTCAACCGTGACGAAGAGCTTGTCCACCAGGGGATCGATCGAGCCGGGCACCATCACCGCGATCGTGTCGACGAATTCCCTATGGGCCCATTCCCGCGCCTCTTGCGGCCAGTCGTCAGCGGTATCGGCAATCCAGCCGCCAAATACCTGCTGTGGAGTCCGTCCTGGTCTAGAGGCGCTGATCGCTCGAACCTTTCGGCAATACCGACTTCACATCGTAAAGCGCAGCCCCGGGCTTGCCGAGAGCGCGGATGCCGCTGGCTCCCAAAGCCAGGAATTCCTCATGCGCCACCGCAAGGATGATGCCATCGTACTTGCCGGTTTCGAGGACCGTCACGGGGCGAATGCCGTATTCTTCCGCGCATTGAGCGGCATCGACCCAGGGATCGTAGACATCCACGGCAAGGTCGAATTCCCGCAGGTGGCTGACGATGTTGGCAACCTTGGTGTTGCGGTGGTCCGGGCAGTTTTCCTTGAAGGCGAAGCCCAGCACGAGGACACGCGGGTTGCCTCCCAACAATCCCTTGCGTCCCATCAGCCGCACGAACTGGTTTACGATGTACTTGCCAACGCGATCGTTGATGCGGCGACCGGCCAGGATCACCTCGGGATGGTACGAAATCTCTTCGGCCTTGTAAGTCAGGTAATAGGGGTCGACGCCAATGCAGTGCCCCCCAACGAGGCCCGGCCGCACAGGCATGAAGTTCCACTTGGTGCCGGCCGCTTCGAGCACCTCGATGGTGTCGATACCTAGGGCATTGCAGATCATCGCCAATTCGTTTGCCAGCGCGATATTGAGATCGCGCTGGGTGTTTTCCATCACTTTGGCCGCCTCGGCCACACGGATGGAGCTTGCCCGATGAGTGCCTGCCGTAATGATACGGCGATAGAGCTGATCGACAAATTCGGCCGCCTCGGGCGTGGAGCCGGAGGTGATCTTCATGATATCGCCGATCTTGTGATCCTTGTCCCCGGGATTGATCCGCTCGGGGCTGTAGCCGCAGAAGAAATCGCGGTTGCAGGTGAGGCCGGCAATATCTTCCAGAATCGGTACGCAGAACTCCTCGGTGCAGCCGGGATAAACCGTGCTTTCGTAAATCACGAGGTCGCCGCGCTTCAGCACATGGCCGATAGCGCAGGTAGCGCTTTCAAGCGGGCCAAGGTCCGGGTGGTTATGACCGTCAAGCGGCGTCGGAACGGTGACGATATATATGTTGCAGGCGGCGACTTCCGCCCACTCGGCTGTGAATGTCAGATGGGTTGCCGTCTCCAGGTCTTCCGCACTCGTCTCCCTTGTTGCGTCGTGCCCCAACTTGAGCTTTTCGATGCGCGACGCGTTGATATCGATGCCGATAGTCGGGAACTGCTGCCCCAGTGCGACGGCGATCGGAAGGCCGACGTACCCCAGCCCGACTACACCGATGCGCGCATCTTCCAGCTTCAGCGGAAAAGCCGCCAGTAACTCCTCTTGGTGGACTTGTCCGCTGAGAGGCTGGGGCATGGGCTTTCAGCGATCCGTTGATTGGAGCGGCCAGTAGCCGGACAGGATGCGTTCCCCGCGTTCACCGCGGTCGACTTCATCGATCACGCGCTTTCCGATTCCCGAGAGGTTGCCTTGGTGCATGCGGTAACAGAACAGCGGCTCGGCCAGATGGCGGCCGTTCCAGCCATTCGCGACGATCTTCTTCCACTTGTGGTGCTTCGTACCCTTGCGGATCGCCTCGTCGAACGGCGCTGCCTCCAATACCGGAGCGGCAAGGCAGGTCGCAGGTTCGGGGACGAACGAATATCGCTCCAGCAACGCCTTGTCCCAGCCAGTGGATTTGCCGCGATCGAGTTCTTCACCGGTTCGCGAGATCAGCATGCAGTCGGTGTACAGAAAGGCGATCGTCTCATCGTCCGCGCGCGCGCGCTCCAGTTCTGCGATGGTCCGCGCCGCATAATCGGGCAACAGAACGTCATCGCTGTCCAGAATGATGAAATAGCGGCCCGTGACATGCTCCAGGGCGCGATTGAGGGCCCCTAGCTTGCCGACATTCTGCTCCAGAACGATCAGCCGCGCGGAAAGAAGCTGGTCGGCCGCGGCCAACGCTTTCTCGATAACCTTGACGGAGTCGTCCGTGCTCACGTCGTCCACGACGATCAATTCAATTGGCCCATAGGTCTGCGCATCGATCGACGCGATTGCCGCACCTATGAACTCCCCGTAGTTATGGTTGGGGATGACTACGCTGAGCAGGGCATCATTCGTTAGGTCGTCCAAACGGGACTCCTTGGGCGCTGCGCCAGTTTAGCCCGCCGGGAATCTGCATTCGCGGATCCGACAGCCACCCCATGTATGTCAAACTTATGGGGTACCCTTAACTACGCGTGTTTGGCCGTTGGCGCAAACAGGTTGGATGCAGAACGGTCCAACCGGGCGACAAGATCTCCACAAATCCGGTTCACAAGCCGCTTGTCCTCGTCTGACATGGAGGCGAGCTTTTCGGCGCTGTCGACCTCGAATAGCTGCTGATCGTTGTCGTCCTTCGAGTGAAACCTGAACTGCTCCAGCATCAGTGCCAGTTCCGCGCTATCCGGCTTAAAGTTCAAACCCCGAGCCAGGATGGCGGGGAAATTGGCGGGATTGATGTCCTTGTAGTTGACGTGCGCAACACGACCCGAATCTCGCGCTGCGACGTCTAGGTAGTGAGCAAAGCAACGGGCAAGATACTCGACATCGCCCATGTCCTGCGTCACCCGCCAATCGCCACCCATCATGAAGCCCGCCTGCCGGCGCCCCTTCGCCCAGAGCACCGCGCTGGTCTCGCGCAGGACGGAGGCGATCACTTCCGCAGGGTTGCGATAGAGAAACAGGCCCGGCATCCCCGGAAAGGCCCGCATGGCAAAATCCATGTAGAGCGTGTTCCAGCTGATGAACTTGACGAAGGCGTGAACCTGTTCAGGCCGGCGCCGGCGGGTCATCGCCAATACCAGGTTGCGAAATGCTGTGAGATTTTCCGGGCTCGCTTCAGCCGGCTGCGTCCAGTCACGCGTGATCGTGGCCCAGAAGCCCCGCTGGAGCGGTCCCCCTTGGTTGATCACGACATGGCGCGGAGAGCGCGCCAGGGCCTTTGCCGTAAGCGTCGATCCGCATCGCGAGATGTGAAAAAGGAACCCGTCCGGTTCGATCGGGTCCGCGAGGATGCGATCGTCCTTAAGAATCGCGAAGTCCGTCGAGAAGGCCTCGCCGATCTGCCCGCTCTCGGCCAGCTTCTCCACGGTGTACATGAATTGCCATTCGCGAAACGGATGCTCCCCGATGTCCGCCCATAGGACCGCCCCACCCCCGTGCTCGCCCTCTGGGTCGATGGCGACAGGGACCATTCCCGGAGTGGCCCGGATACGTTGGACTGCCTCCTGGGTGGGAAGGCGGTTCTCGACGATACCGGGAATCAGGCCTGCGACGACTTCGTGGTCCGGCAATGCGTAAAGCGCTTTCACTTCAATCGCTCGCTCCGGCTGCAGCGGCAGGATAGGTCCCGATCCAGCGCTTGGCAAACGAAGGTCGAGCAGGCACATCAACGTTGGCGGGCGCAGCGTTCTTTCAGCTCCGCCAAATGAGAGGCGAAATCATGCCGGACCTGCTCTCCAACCTTTTCCCACAAGCTCTCGACGATGCCGCCGGCATGGCGGTGCTCAACCCCGCCAATGGGGATAGGGTGGCTTCGGTGCGGACCTATTCCGAGGCCGAGATAAGCGAGATCATCCGCAAGGCCGACAACGCACGGGCCGACTGGGCCGCGGCCACGGCAAAGCAGCGATCCGCCAAGCTGCGGACATGGTTCGACCTTATCATTCTCCATCGGGAAGACCTGGCGGCCATCTGCACGCGCGAAAGCGGCAAGCCCCTGGCCGAAGCGCGAACCGAGGTCGACTATGCCGCCAGCTTCGTCGAATGGTATTCGGAGGAGGCCAAGCGCGTTTACGGGGAAACGATACCCAGCTTTGCCGCGGGCAAGGGCATTGTCGTAAACAAGGAACCGGTCGGGACGTGCGCGGCGATCACTCCGTGGAACTTTCCCCTCGCCATGATCACCCGCAAGTCTGCTCCAGCGCTTGCGGCGGGATGCGCGATGGTGATCAAGCCGTCCGAAGAGACGCCCTTGTCCGCGCTCGCGCTCGAAGCACTGGCCGTGAAGGCGGGAATCCCGGCCGAAATCCTGAGGATCGTTCCGAGCGACAACGCGTCGATGGTCGGAAAGCTGTTCTGCACGCACCCTACCATTCGCAAGATCAGCTTCACGGGCTCCACCGCCATCGGCAAGCTGCTTCTCGAACAGGCGGGAAGCACCGTGAAGCGCGTCAGCATGGAATTGGGCGGCAATGCGCCCTTCATCGTGTTCGGGGATGCCGACATCGATGCCGCGGTGGAGGGTGCGATGATCGCCAAGTTCCGCAACGCCGGGCAGTCGTGCATCGGAGCCAACCGCATGCTGGTGCAGCGCGAGGTGCACGATCGCTTCGTGGAGAAATTCGTGACCCGCGTGAGCGCCCTCAAGGTTGCGAACGGTCTGGAGGATGGCGCGCAAATCGGCCCGCTGATTACCGAGAAGTCCTTCCGGAAGGTGGAATCGCTAACCGACCTGGCGCTCTCGCAAGGGGCCTCGCTCGCATGGGGCGGTGGGCATCACAATGCGGGCGCGCAATTCTACACGCCCACGGTCTTGACCGGCGTGTCGCCCGGCATGGACATCGCGCAGCAAGAAGTCTTCGGCCCGGTTGCCTCCGTGATGTCGTTCGACAAGGAGGAAGAGGCGCTGCGGATCGCGAACGATACGCGCTACGGCCTCGCGTCTTACTTCTACACGCGCGATCTGGGTCGCGCGGTCCGCGTGATGAACGGGCTGGAATACGGCATGGTGGCCGTGAATGAGGGCTTGCTTGGGACCGAAGTTGCGCCATTCGGCGGCATCAAGGAATCCGGTCTTGGTCGCGAAGGCTCGCACCATGGGATCGATGAATATCTCGAACTGAAATACGGATTGATCGGCGGGTTTGCGGCCTGAATTCGATCGGTCGAGGAGCCCCGATAAGCCGTCGGGCGATTGGCCTTACCGAACATTGGGATCGTCCTCGGGGATAATGCCCAGGGAAAATTCTGGTGGATCCGTCCTGCCCCTTCGTAGCGCTGGGAGCCCACCCAGGCGGTAGATTTCCCGTAGGTATTTTTCCCGATGGTGGGCCCTTTCAAAGAGGCCATAATGGGGTCTGTCGGGGCACCCGGGTCGCGCTAGGAAGTAAGGCGTTCTGACCGGGCGCCGGCAAGAGAAGAGCATGATTCCTGACAGTTTTTGTTTTCCGGCTGCGGGCGCCGATCCGCTCAAAATCAACGTCCCGCGAAGTCAGCCAACCTCAAGCGAGCCGAGGGGCACGAGGTTGAGCCGACCCTTTCTAAAACCATCAATCCCGGCCGCCTGCACGGTCGATCCCCGCGACAACGCAGGAGAAAGCTATGACGCGTCCTTCCCATGGTTCATTTCCCGGAACCGGACGGACTAGAAAGCCTACCGTAATCGGCCTGCTCGTCGGCGTCTCCGCCCTCGCGCTGGCGTCCCCAGCGTCAGCGCAATCACAGATACCGGCCGGCACCGATGTGGGGGCCTACCTCAACACCAATCTGGACGCGGGAAACACCGACTTCATTCTTGAAGGCGATTCCACCTGGAATACGGCTGTTACCCAGAACGCCGCGCACGCCGAACTGACGCTCGATGGCGCGGACTCGACGATCACGGTAACGGGGCTGGCCAACTCGATCCTCGTGCCGGTAGCCAGTGTTCCGTCGAACGCGACATTCTCGGACATCACCTTCCAGGGGACGACGGCCTATGACCTGCCGTTGTTCAGATATGCCGGAGCGAACTACACCGCGACGCTCAACCTGAACAACGCGGCCTTTCAGACCTTCGATGGAGGTTCAGGCGTCGAGGGGAGCGTCCTCTTCGTCAACGGTGCGACCTCGACGCTCAACGTCGTTGCCGGAACGGGAACGAATGGCGCCACATTCCGGAACAACGTCGGGCACGGCGACGCGGCGGGCGTCGCCGCCCTCTATCCCGGCACGATGAACATGTCCGGAGATTTCCTCTTCGAAAACAACGTGACCGACAATTATGGCGGCGCGATCAGCCTCTATCAGGCCGCGAACGTCATGACCTTCAGCGGCGGAACGGCGACCTTCAGGAACAATCGCGCCATCAACTACTTCGGCGGGGCGATAGACCTGTGGGGCGGCGATTCCCGGCTGAACTTTGACGGCCCCAGCGTCTTCAGCGGAAATCACGTCATCAGCGGCGCGACCGGAGCTGGGGAACCGCGCGGCGGCGCGATCAACATCGGATACCTCAGCCCCGGAAGCGGCGCCACGATCGTGCAGTTCAACGACCTTGCCACGTTCGACGGCAACTACGTCGTATCTACCGGTACGGGCGCAAGCGCGCGGGGCGGCGCCATCAGCGCCTTCGCCAACGGCTCCTCGTACGATTACCGGTACGTCTTCACCGCGCCTGTGATATTTGAGAACAACTACGCCGTTAAGGCGGGCACTGGCGCCGGAGGGGGTTACGGCGGCGCGATCTTCTACGATTCCGCAGCCGCTTCGATCAGCCTCAATTCCGGCACGCAATTCCTCAACAATTCCGCCTCGACCTTCGGCGGGGCGATCTATCTTCAGGCCGGCACGATCTCGTTGAGTGCTCAGACCGACGACATCCTCTTCCAGGGTAACCGGCAAGGCGTTTCGGTCAGCGGAAACCAGCCAGTCGCGGGAACCGGGACGCCAAATGCGGTCTACCTCGGCAGCTCCGGCACCTTCAATCTCGACGCGGCCACGGGCCAGACCATCCACTTCTACGATCCGATCGCTTCGCAAGCGGCCTCGACGGTCACGGTCAACAAAACGGGCGCCGGGGAGGTGATCTTTCACGGGGATGCCACCGGAGCGGGCAGTCTCTACAATTCAAATATCCAGGCCATCACCAATGTTTCGGGCGGTTACTTCACGCTGGCAAACGGAGTGTATTACGGCAGCACCGCAGCGGGACGTACGTTCACCGTCGGTGGCTCCGGCACGGTGCGCGGCGATACGGGCGCACAACTCTCCGCTTCCGCGCTGACCGCACAGGCGGGCGGCTTTATCGCGGGCAATGGCGGCACGTTCATCATCAATGCCCCAAGCATCACGATGCAGGCCGGGAGCGGTCTTTCCGGGCAAGGAACCCTGCAATCCCAAACGCCAGTCAATCTTACCGGTCCGATTCTGGCGGACATCGCGGGTTCCGATACGCTGACGCTCGATTGGACAATGATCGGTACCGGCGGCATCACAAAGAACGGGACCGGCACTCTGATACTGGCCGGTCCAAACGCGAATACCGGACCGACGGTTCTCAACGAAGGGACGCTGAGTGCAACGCATTACAGCGCCTATGGCAACAGTTCGTCGGTGACGCTTAACGGGGGCATCCTCGACGTCGTTACAGGCACGTTCCAGATTGCCAGCGAACTGTCGGGGGCTTCGGGAGCCCACATCGATATTGGTGACGCGGCAACACTAATCGCCGTTCAGTTTTCCCCGTTGACCTATCAAGGGACTATTGCGGGCGCGGGTACGCTAACCAAGAATGGTACCGCTGCGTTCACGTTGACGGGCCGCAGTCCTGACTTCGTCGGCTTTACCGAAATACTGGACGGACCGCTGATCCTGGCCACGGGCAACGCGCTTGGCACTAGCGTGGTGACGGTCAATCCCGTGGCGACGTTGCAGCTCGACTTCGCGAGTGACGAAACGGTTGCCAACCAGTTGCAAGGCGGCGGTACGCTGAGCAAGACCGGCGTCGGAACTGCGACGTTGACCCATGCCGCGTCGACGATCGGAGCCGTCAACGTTTCCGCCGGAACGCTCGATTTCGAACAAAACGGTGCGTTCCAGGCCGCCAGCCTCACGACCCAGGCCGGTGCGACCACGCACATCGGGCCCTCGTCGATGGTGGCGCTGACCGGCACCTTCACCCAAGCCGCGCCGAGCGCGACGCTCGATATCGACGTTGGCGCGTCGAACAGCCCGATGATTACCGCTGCGACTGCAGCTCTCGGAGGGAGCGAGTTGATCGTCTCCGGTTTTGCGCCTGCCCCAGGTGCATCGGCCAGTTCCTTGTCATCGACGCAGAGGACGATCATTCAAACAACCGGCGGCATCACCGGTGATTTCGCGGCGATCGATCTGTCTGGCGCAGCCAGTCCGGTCGACTATCTGCTGCTCACGGGAGGAACAACCACCGACAGTCTCAGCTACAATCTCGGCTATCGTCTGACATGGTTCGGGGGCGCGGTAGCGGGCGACGGCACATTCACGCTGGGTGCGGGCGATACGTTCAACGTCGATGTCCTGCTCAATAATCAAGCCGCATCGGCGACGGGGTGGAGCGGGACCACGCTCACCAAGGAGGGCGCGGGGACCCTGATCCTGTCCGCCGCAAACATTTACACCGGCGCGACTGTCATCAACGCGGGAACCCTGCAGACCAACGTCGTCAATTCCTTTGCGCAAAGCAACGCCGTCACGGTGGCAAGCGGCGCCACGCTGAACCTTAACGGCTTCAATCAAATCGTTAATGGTTTGTCGGGCGCAGGGACCATAACGCTGGGTTCTGCGACGCTCGGCCTCAACAACGCGTCGGGGCCTTCGACCTTCGCGGGCACGATTTCCGGGACCGGTTCCGTCGGCAAGCCTAGCGGCAATACGATGACGCTGACCGGAACCAATACTTACACTGGCGGGACGACGATCAGCAGCGGCACGCTGCAGTTGGGCAACGGCGGCACCACGGGCAGCATCGTGGGCGATGTGACCAATAACAGCATTCTGGCCTTCAACCGGTCGAACAGCTTGACGTTCGCCGGGACGATTTCGGGCAGCGGTTCATTGGTCCAGGCGGGTAGCGGCACTACGGTGCTGACGGGCGCAAACAGCTATGCAGGTCAGACGCAGGTGCTGGCTGGCAAGCTCTACGTCAACGGCGACCAATCGGCTGCGACCGGCCTCACCACCGTCAGTTCAGGTGCGGCCCTCGGCGGCATCGGAATCGTCGGCGGCGATGTGACCGTTGCCGACGGCGGGACCTTGTCTCCCGGCCAAAGCCCGGGCACCTTGACCATCAACGGCAATCTGTCGCTCTCCGATGGCTCGATCCTGGACTACGAATTCGGAGAGGCTGGCGTCGTCAGCGGCCCGGCCAACGACCTGATCGACGTTGGCGGCGACCTGGTTCTCGATGGCACGCTCAACGTCACGGTCGCCCAGGGCGGCAGCTTCGGTCCCGGACTTTACCGCGTGATCAACTATGCCGGCACGCTGACCGACAACGGGCTGACGATCGGTACGATTCCGTCGCCGGACTTCTTCCTCCAGACCTCCGTGTCGAACGAGATCAATCTGATCAACACGGCCGGTCTGGTGCTCGATGTCTGGGACGGTGGATCCGGCGGCCGCAATGACGGTGTCATCAGCGGAGGAGACGGGCTTTGGCAAAGCGGCGGGGGCAACGACAACTGGTCCGATGCGAGCGGCCTCATCAACGCGCCCTTCAATAACGATACTTTTGCCCTGTTCGAGGCCGCGCCCGGAACGGTCACGGTAGATAACAGCCTCGGCACCTTCTCAGCTTTGGGAATGCAGTTCGCGGTCGACGGCTATTCGCTGGTGGGCGATCCGCTTGAGCTCACCGGCCCACAATCCGAAATCCGGGTGGGCGACGGCAGCACTGACGGGGCCGCCTACACGGCAACGATCGCGTCCGATCTGACGGGCACCACCCAGCTCCTCAAGACCGATCTGGGCACACTGATCCTGTCGGGCGCGAACAGCTACACCGGGGGCACCGCGATTGACGGCGGGGTTCTGCAAATAGCGAGCAACGCCAGCCTTGGCACCGCGGGCGGCGGCCTTGGCCTGGATGACGGCACGTTGCGCACGACCGCCGATCTCACAGTGGCCCGCGCCACGACGCTAGGCGCCGAAGGTGGAACCTTCGAGACTTTGGCCGGCACGCAGCTCACCCTCGGCGGGACGATCGGGGGAGCTGGCAGCCTGACCAAGGCGGGTGGCGGCACGCTGGTCCTCACCGGTGCGAACACCTACACCGGGGGCACGACGATCGCGACGGGTGCGGTCCAGCTCGGCAATGGAGGGACCTCGGGCTCGATTGTGGGCAACGTGGTCAATGACGGCGCCTTGGTTTTCAATCGATCGAACGCGCTTACCCTTTCAGGCCTGGTTTCCGGTTCGGGCTCGGTGCTGCAGGTTGGAGCGGGCACGACTACCCTGAGCGGAAGCAACACTTACTCCGGGGGTACGCAGATAACGGCGGGCCGGTTGGCCGCTACTCAGGGTGGATCGCTGGGGATAGGGAGCATCCTGAACAGCGCGACACTGGAACTCGCCTTTGCCGCGGATTCGACATTGGCGAACAGTCTGAGCGGACCCGGAGAGTTGCTGAAGACCGGCGCGGGCAATGCGACGCTAACCGGAGGGGGCGCGGCCGACAGAGTCGATGTGCAGAACGGCACTTTGACCTTTGCCCAGCCGGGTGTGTTCACGGTCGACAGCACCTACACCACGCAGGACGGCGCCGTGACCGCGCTGACTGGCACGGCACGGCTTGGCGTAACCGGAGCGCTCGTCCAGGCTCCGAATGCCACCCTGAACATCGCGATCGGCACCGTTGAACCGATCATCACCGCGGCGACGGCAAATCTTGGCGGCACGCTTAACGTCACAGGATTTACGGTCGCCCCGCCCGCCGTGGCGAGTGCCCTCCCCGCGACTCGATTCACGGTCATCAGCACCTCGGGCGGGATCAGCGGCAACTTTTCCTCAGTGGGCTTTGGCGGGTCGTCGAGCCCGGTGGATTACTTGTCCCTGACCGGCGCCGTCAGCGCTTCGGGGTTCGATTACGACGTCGGCCTGGGCCTGACCTGGTTAGCCGGCCCCACTCAGGGCAATGGGACCTTCACTCTCGGCGCAGGCACCACGTTTACGGTCGACGTTCCGCTGAACGACCAGACGCCATCGGCAACCGGGTGGAACGGGACCGAGCTTACCAAGCAAGGCGCCGGGACGCTGATCCTCTCGATGGCCAACGGTTATACTGGCGGCACGGCGATCGATGGCGGGGTTGTGCAAGTATCGAGCAACGCCAACCTCGGCGCAGCAGCGGGCGGCCTGAGCTTCAACGGTGGCACGCTGCGCACGACGTCCAGCTTCGCGACCGCTCGATCGACCACCCTGGGCACGGGCGGTGGAACCCTTGATACCTTGGTGGCCACTGCGCTCACGCACAGCGGGACGATCGCTGGCTCTGGCGTGCTGACCAAGGCGGGTGGAGGCACGCTGGTTCTGACGGGCACGAACTCCTACACCGGTGGGACAACGATCGCCGCGGGGACCTTGCAACTGGGCGCGGGCGGCACCACCGGCTCGATCACCGGCGATGTCGCGAACAACGGTACGTTCGTGCTCAATCTGTCGAATACCCTCACTTTTACCGGGGCGATCTCGGGCAGTGGCGCCGTCGTGCAGTCGGGGCTCGGGACCACGTTCCTGAAAGGGAGCAACAGCTATTCCGGCGGCACGACCGTATCCGCCGGCACGTTGATTGCAACCAACGGCAGTGCGTTGGGCACAGGCCAAGTACTCAACAACAGCACGCTTGAGCTGAACTTCGCCGCCAACGGCACTTTGGCGAACACCCTGACCGGTACCGGACAACTGGTGAAGAGCGGGTTCGGCAACGCGACGTTGACCGGCGGCGGCAGCGCCGGCGGTCTTGTCGCAAAAGAAGGTTTTCTGACCCTTGCTCCCGCGACAACGCTGGATGTTGGCACGAGCTATATCGGGCGCGACCCTGGCGACAGCAGCGTCGTCGTCGTCAACGGAGCGGGCTCGAACCTCGACTACTCCACAAGCGGCGCTCAACTCTACATCGGTGCGTCGGGCGCAGGAGCCTTGCAGATCAACAATGGCGGTCTCGTGACCGGCGGTTCCGGGATCATAGGGCAAAATGCCGGCATTAGCGGCAGCGTATTTGTGATCGGCACAGGATCGAGCTGGACCATTACGGACCCGGGAAGCGCGATAACCTTGGGCGATCTTGGAGACGGCAGTCTTATGGTTGCCAATGGCGGCGCGGTCGACACCGCTGCGTTGAGAGTCGCCACCGGCAGCGCGACTGCAACGGGCGAACTCATTATCGGCTCGCATGAAGGCTCTTCGGCGCTCGCGCCCGGCACGATCTCCACCAACCTCATCGCGTTCGGCGCGGGCCAGGGATCGATCCTGTTCAATCATACGGCGCAAGATTACGTGTTCGATGCCACCATCAACGGCGGGGCGGACAACGCGCTGGGATCGGGGACCGGCCTGGTCGGCACCGGTCTGCTCGACGCGATTGGCGGACGCACCCTTTTCAACGCAGATCACCGGGATTTCACAGGAACGCTGCGGGCGCGCGGCGCGGGCACTCTCCAAGTCAACGGAGACATGTCGGGTGCCGAAGTTGAGATAGCTGCGGGCGGACGGCTCGAGGGTGTTGGCACAGTGGGTAATGTCACCAGCACCGGTGGCACCCTTGCGCCGGGCAACAGCCCCGGCGCGCTCACCATCAACGGCGATCTGACGCTGGACGCGGCCTCGACGCTCGAGTTTGAATTTGGGCAGGCCAATGTGGCGGGCGGACCGCTGAACGACGTGATCAATGTCTCGGGCGATCTCGTCCTTGATGGAACGCTCGATGTGACGGTGTCCGCAGGCGGCAATTTCGCGCCGGGGCTTTACCGGATCGTCAACTACGGCGGCACGCTGGCCGACAACGGATTGTTGCTGGGAACGACGCCCGGCCCCTCCCTGCTGATCCAGACGGCGGTGACTGGTCAGGTCAACCTGGTCAACACGGCAGGGCTGGCTCTCGACTTCTGGGACGGAGCCACCGGCGCCCCGAACGATGGCATCATCACCGGCGGTGACGGATTTTGGCAATCGAGCGTGGGCAACCAGTTCTGGACCGAAGAGACGGGCACGATCAACGCAACTTTCGCCGACGGAGCCTTTGCCCTTTTCACCGCCGCGCCGGGCACGGTGACAGTGGACAACAGCTTGGGCACAGTCACCGCTGCAGGCATGCAGTTCACCGTCGACGGATACTTGATCGAAGGTAATCCGCTAGCGCTGGTGGGTCCGCAATCTACCATCCGCGTGGGTGACGGGTCAGCCGCCGGAGCCGGCTTCACGGCCACGATCATGGCCAATCTTACCGGCGCCACGCAGTTGCTCAAGACCGACCTCGGAACGCTCGTCCTAGACGGGGCGAACACCTACACCGGCGGCACCGCCATCACTAACGGCACGCTGCAAATTTCGAGCGACAGCAATCTTGGCGCCGCCGCGGGAGCCTTGAGCCTTGATGGCGGAACGCTGCGCACGACGGATAGCTTTGTTACCGCAAGGGCCATCACGCTCGGTGACTTGGGCGGTGAGATCGACACCGCGATCGACACCTCGCTGTTCCTTGACGGCGCGATAACCGGGACCGGGGCGCTCGAGCTTAGCGGCGCCGGGACCACGGTGCTGAATGGCGCGAACACCTATAGCGGAGGCACGACGAACGGGGCGACAAGCACCCTGATCGCCACGAGCGACACAGCCTTGGGTTCTGGCGCAGTCTCGAACGACGGGAGCATCGAGTTCGCCTTCAACTCCGATGTGACGCTGGCGAACAGTTTCAGCGGATCCGGGCTGCTATTGAAGATCGGACTCGGCGACGTCACGCTCACCGGCGGCAGCGAGACTGGCGATGTCGACGCGCAAGTCGGAACGCTCGCCTTTGCGCAACCCGGGGTATTCACCGTCAGCAATACCTACGTCACGCGAAATGGCGCAACCACGGTGCTGAGCGGCACTGCGCAACTCGCGGTGGGAGGGAGCTTTACCCAGGAAGCCGGATCGACGCTCAATGTGGCAGTGGGTCCGGTCGAGCCCGCGATCACGGCGTCCTCGGCCAGCCTTGGCGGAACGCTCAATGTCACGGGCTTCACAGGAACGCCGCCTGCTTCGGCCAGTGCCCTGCCCGCAAGCCGGTTCACCGTGATCGAAACGACCGGCGGGATCACCGGCGACTTTGCCTCGATCGGCTTCGGCGGCGCCGCGAGCCCAGTCGATTACCTGACGCTCGTTGGCGCGATCAGCCCATCGGGCCTCAACTACGACATCGGGTTTGGACTGGCCTGGTTTGCCGGCCCCATCGAAGGCAACGGTACATTCACGCTCGCGGCGGGGCAAACCTTCGATGTCGACGTCGCCCTCACCGATCAAGTGGCCTCGGCCACAGGCTGGAACGGGACCGCGCTGACCAAGCAAGGAGCAGGCACGCTGCTCCTGTCGGCAGCCAACAGCTATACCGGGGGGACTGTCATCAACGGCGGCGTGGTGGAGATCGGGGCCGACAGCGGCCTCGGCGCCGCCGGGACCGACCTGACGCTTGATGGCGGGACCTTGCGCACGACGGCTGACATCGCGATGGCGCGCGACACGCTTGTCGGCCCCGCCGGCGGGACGTTCGAGGTTGCTGCGGGCACATTGACCCAGGGCAATGCTATCAGCGGCGCCGGTGCGTTGACCAAATCCGGCGCGGGGACGCTGATCCTCGCGGCCGACAACAGTTACGGCGGCGGCACCACGATCGCGGCGGGCGCGCTTCAGGTCGGCCAGGGTGGAACCACCGGCTCGATCAGCGGCAACGTGGTGACCAATGGAGCGATCGTATTCAACCGTTCGGACGCGGTGACCTTTGGCGGGGTGATATCGGGCTCGGGCTCCTTGTCCCAGGCCGGCGCCGGCACGCTGACTCTGACAGCCAACAACAGCTTCGGCGGAGGGACGACGATCACCGCCGGAACGCTCCAATTGGGGAGCGGCGGGACAAGCGGTTCGATCACGGGCAATGTGGCCAACAACGGCTCGCTGGTGTTCGACCGGTCGGACACTCTGACCTTTGCGGGCGTGATCTCCGGCACGGGTTCGGTGCGGCAGGCGGGCGGCGGCACCACAGTGCTGAGCGGCGCCAACAGCTATGGTGGCCCCACCATGGTGACGGCGGGTGCGCTCTATGTGAACGGCGACCAGTCGGCGGCGACGGGTCCGACCAGCACGCTGAGCGGCACAACGCTCGGCGGGATCGGCACGATCGGCGGCGACGTTGTGATCGCCGACGGCGCAACCCTGTCGCCAGGCGATGTCGGCGCGGCCCCGGGCACGCTGACCGTGAGTGGCGATCTCTCGCTCGGCAACGGGTCCCTGCTCGCCTACAGCTTTGGCGAAGCCGGAGTTATCAATGGCCCGATCAACGATCTGACAGAGGTCGGCGGCGATCTGGTTCTAGACGGCACGCTTAACGTGACGGTGTCGCCGGGCGGAACGTTTGGCCCCGGAATCTACCGCGTGATCAACTACGCGGGCGCACTGACCAACAACGGGTTGGTGCTGGGGTCGATCCCCTCGCCCGACTTCTTCGTCCAGACTTCGGTCATTCACGAGGTCAACCTGATCAACACCGCGGGTCTCGCGCTCGATTTCTGGGATGGCGATGCGGGTCCGAAGAACAACGGTGCGGTCAATGGCGGCGACGGCGTGTGGCAGAACGCGCAGGGCCACGACAACTGGACCACGGCCGACGGCCTGGTGAACGCGCCCTTTATCGATGCCTCATTCGCGATCTTCGAGGCGGCTCCGGGCGTGGTGACCGTCGATGGGAGCCTCGGCGCGATCAATGTCGCGGGGATGCAGTTCGCAAGTGACGGCTACGTGATTACCGGCGATGCGATCCAACTGGTCGGAAGCCCGGCAACCCCCGCCGAGACGCATGTCCGCGTCGGCGACGGGACGACCGGTGGTGCCGGTTATGTCGCCACGATCGAGGCGGCGCTGGCCGGGCCTTCCGGCCTGGTCAAGGAAGACCTCGGCACGTTGATCCTTTCGGGCCCGAACACTTATGCCGGACCCACGCGGGCAGCAGGCGGCACACTGCTGGTCAACGGCGACCAGACGGGTGCCACAGGGCTCACGAGCGTCGAAGCCGGCGCGACTTTGGGCGGGAGCGGCATCATCGGCGGCGATGTGACGGTGGCCGATGATGGGATCCTGGCACCGGGCGACAGCCCGGGAACGCTGACGATCAACGGCAACCTCGCTCTGAGTGGCGGTGCGGTGTTGCATTACGAGTTCGGCGAGGCGGGCGTTGTCGGCGGCAGCCTCAACGATCTGACCGTGGTGGGGGGCGACCTCGTGCTCGACGGCACCCTCAATGTCGCGGTGTCTGCGGGCGGCACGTTCGCGACCGGGATCTATCGGGTGTTCGATTATGCCGGCGCGCTAACCGACAACGGCCTGGAGCTGGGCACGGTCCCGGTCACGGGCCTCTATGTGCAGACTTCGATCGCGAACCAGGTCAACCTGGTCAATGACGCCGGGCTTACGCTCAACTATTGGGACGGCGCGGCCGGGCCGAAGAACAACAACGTCGTGAACGGCGGCACGGGCCTGTGGCAGTCGAGCGCGGGCAACGACAACTGGACCGACGCCACCGGAGCGTTGAACGCGCCTTTCAGCGACGGCAGCTTCGCGATCTTCATGGGCGCGCCGGGCACGGTCAGCGTGGACAACAGTCTGGGTACTGTCACCGCCTCGGGGATGCAGTTCCTGGTCGATGGCTATGTGATCGACGGTGACGCGCTGACGCTCGCAGGACCGCTCTCCGAGCTTCGGGTTGGTGACGGCACGGCGGCAGGCGCCGGTTACACCGCCACCATCGCCGCCGGGCTCACCGGCGCGAGTGAGCTGGTCAAGAGCGATCTCGGAACGCTGATTCTGACCGGCGCCAATGACTATGCGGGCGGCACCCTGATCTCGGCGGGTACGCTGCAGCTGGGCGCAGGCGGGACTTCCGGCACCATCCTGGGCGATGTGGCGAACAACGGCACGCTGGTATTCGACCGTTCGGACACGGCCACCTTTGCCGGGAAAATCAGCGGTTCGGGAGCGGTAACGCAGGCCGGCTCGGGAACCACAGTGCTGAGTGGAGCCAACGACTACACCGGGGCGACCCTGATCGCCGCGGGCACCCTCCAAGCCGGCGTGGCGGGCAGCCTGAGCGCGGCCTCGGCGCACACCGTGGCGTCGGGAGCGTCGCTCACTCTCGGTGGGTTCAACCAAAGCGTCGGCGCGCTGGCCAATGCCGGGACTGTTACCTTTGTCGCGGACGCGACGAGTGCGCCGGGCACGGTGCTGACTGTGCTGGGCAACTATGTCGGGCAAGGCGGCACGCTGGTCTTCAACACCGCGCTCGAAGGCGACGGGTCGGCAACCGATCTGCTACGGATCGGCGGCAACAGCGCGGGCTCGAGCGTGGTGCAAGTGGTCAACGCGGGCGGTGGCGGAGCGCGCACCGATGACGGCATCCGGCTGATCGACGTTACCGGCACCTCCGACGGTGTGTTCGAACTGGACGGCGACTTCGTGACCACTACCGGCCAGCAGGCCGTGGTAGCGGGCGCCTACGCCTATACGCTGAACCAGGGCGGCAAGGCTGACCCGGCCGACGGCGACTGGTACCTCCGCTCGGAGCTGACCGCGCCCATTGGCGAGGGGCCGACACCGGTACCGTTGTTCAATCCGGGCACGCCGCTTTACGAAAACTATGCCCAGACCCTGCTAACGATGAACGCCCTGCCCACCTTGCGGCAGCGGGTGGGTTACCGGTCCTTCGCCGGTAGAGACGCCCTCGCGCTTGAGGGCATCGAGGTGTGGAGCCGGGTGGATGCGCGCTTAGGCCGGTCCGATCCGCACCTGTCGACCGCGCTGACCGAACGCAGCGACGATCTCTACACCTTCAACGTGGGCGCCGAGATGGCGCTGAGCGAGCGGGCCGATGGCTCGACGTTGGTGGGCGGGCTGACCGCGCGCTATGGCAGCGGCCGGTCGGACGTGCACTCAATTGAGGGCAACGGCCGGATCGAGACCGATGGGCTCGGCCTCGGTGCAACGCTGACCTGGTACGGCGCCAACGGTGTCTATGCCGACGCTCAGGCGCATTACGACTGGTACGACAGCGACCTCGCCTCGAACACCGTGGGCAAATCCATGGTCGAGGGCAACAGCGGCCACGGCTATGGCCTCTCGCTCGAGGGCGGGTGGCAGACCGATATCGGCGGCGGGTTCAAGCTGACCCCGCAAGTGCAGCTCAGCTACTCGAACGTGAGCTTTTCCGCCTTCGACGATACCTTCGACGCCCACGTCTCCGATGGAAAGGGAGAAAGCCTGCGCGGCCGGCTCGGCTTCGCTCTCGACCGCGAGACCCGCGCCACCGACGCAAACGGCCGGCGGACCAGCTCGCATCTCTATGTCGTCCCCAACCTCTACTACGAGCTCCTCGAGGGGGCCCAGGCAACCGTCTCGGACGCCAACGGCGCCAACCCCTTGCTGTTCGCCAATCGCGATGACCGCCTGTGGGCCGGCCTCGGCATCGGGGGCACCAACAGCTGGAACGACGACAGGATCTCGCTCTTCGCCGAAGCCAACCTCGACACCAGCCTCGATAACCCCATCGACAGCTACCAACTCAGCGGCCGCGTAGGCCTGAGGGTCAAGTGGTGACACGAACGGGGCTGAAGGCAACAGAGCGCCACTAGGGACCGAGGAGGGAGAGCTCCCTCCCCGTCCCACCAATTCCCCTCCCGCACGCGGGAGGGGAATACCCTTACCCAAAGGTGCAGACCAAGCCACCGCGCGTCCGCAGAAGAGCCGGATCGCCGGAGGACTCGACCAGGGGCGGAATTCGCCCTCGAGGCCCCCCCCACACGGGGGAGTCAATGGCCGAAGCTAAATACGGGAACTTACGTAATGACCCAACCGCTAGGAAGTGGCATCCTAGCGTAAGGATAGGTTATATGTAATGTAATTTACAAATGACCATGCATTTATATAAATATAGGCCATGTTTGATATTGAACTTATGTGAATATGCCTATTTACCATGTTCTATACGCAATATGGATTGAACGTTAAAGATATTTAATGCGGACCTGTCGCTCATTCATCTTTTTGTAATCCACTTTGCCCTATCCAACGACTCATGTTGATCGCATGAATTGGATTTGTTGCTTGAGATGCTCCTCTAGCATGAGCAAACCTTAGGGGTGTCACGGATACTACCGTGACGACGAGGGCCCCAATGGGTCAAATCTACGATCCGAGCGCAACCCTTAGAGTTGCGCAGAACGAATGATTTTCCGCAACTTCATGCGGGACCTTATTTCGTGGTGCAAGAAGCCGATAAAGGCCAGGCATTCATTAGCATTATTATTCACCAATTACCGGTTGGCGAATTATTTATTCGCCAACTCATGACATTTAGGGACCTTTTTATGGCTTTGCTTTTTAAGGATGGGGACTACGTGCGGATTGACCGCAAGCGGTCCGTGGACGTCGAACGCCGCCCTCGTGCGCGGTCGATGGGCTTGCGGTCCGGCGCCTCGAGTGTGGCGATGTTCGCGGCGCTCGCCTTCACCGGCGCGGCGGAACAGGCCGCGGCTGCGTCGACGTGCGGCGATGGTTCGCCGGTCACCGATGGCAACAGCTGCGACCTCTCGACCCTTGGGTTCAACCCGCGCGACAATGACAATCAGGCTGGCGCCGTCATTGCCGAGGGCGGCGACACGATTACGCTGACCGGATCGAGCAGCTCGATTGCTGCCGGGGCAGTCGGTTGGGCGTCAACTCGGTTGGGCGATATCGTCCCTTCGACCGAGGGTATGGAACGGCTCCTCCTGGGGGAACAGTCGATGGGTGTCGGCACGCCCGATCCGATCACGCACGGCACCACTGTCGTCAGGACCTACTCGAGCGACTCCTTCACGACCCGGGACTGGGGTGATCACACTGTCGGACGCTTTCAAAACGTGAACGACGAGATGTACGTCGATGCGCGCCTGGGCACTGCCAAGACGGGCGGCACGCTCGCGGTGAACATCGGTGATCCCACCAAGGCCCCGTCGGCCGGTGGAAATCTGATCAACATGAATATGAAGCGGACGGATTTGACCAAGGCTGAGGCCGGAAGCACGGTCGAATGGACTTCGCGCAACACGGTTATGAGTTCGGTCGACAAGCCTGCAAACCCGGCAGTGCAGGGCTGGGGCGTGCAAGTTCCCGTTTACGCTGGAACGTTTACCGGATTCGACGGCGACGAATATACCGTCAATAACCTGGATGATCTGAAGGCCTACAACGACCGCCTGGTCGGCGCGCTGGCGAGTGGCGCGCTCAATTCTCAAGCGGCCTATAACACGGCGTTTGCCCAGGCGGTCACCTTTGAGTCGCAGACTGTACAGTTCGCTAACCCGGTATCGCCGGACGACGAAGTTGCCATGGCAGTCGGGAACCGCTCGGTCATTCACGCTCAGGGCGCCGGGGCGCTCGGCGTGGTTCGCGATGGCGGCCAGATCGATGTGAGAATCCCGATCATCGGCACTGACATCGGCCCTGCCTTGTGGGCAAGCGATGGCGGTACCGTTCAGGTCGATCGAGGCGGCAAGGTCTCCGGCCAGTACACGGCGGTTGTGCGGGTCGACGCGGGCAGCGCCGGCATCAATAACGGCGTCATTTCGAGCGGTTACCTTTCGGCTGATGACGTTGACACCAGAGGTGTGCCGACCTGGCAGTACCACGCCGGTTATGGCGCGCAGATCGGCGGTGCGGGAGCCACATTCGTCAATGACGGAATCATGAACGTTGCCGGCTATGACATCGGCCCGACCAGCAACGCGAGTTGGCAGGTGAACTCCGGGATTGATCTGCACAGCGGAGCCTCGGCGACCAGTAGCGGCACAATCAACGTCGCGGTCAACCCGAACTTCAGGTCAGGCCGGGTGACGGGCGTTCACGTTCGCGGGGGCGCAGGCGCGACCAGCATTCCCAGCTTCACCAATGAGAGCAACGGCGAGATCTATATTGGCCGCGCCGCGCAATATGACGTTCGCGCCCCCGAAGCGGTTGAGGATGTGGCGAATAGCCTGCCCGCTTATGGCATCCTCGCAAGCGGCAACGCCAAAGCCACCAACCGTGGGCAAATCACCATCGGCGGCCTCACGCAAGGCGCTGTGGGGATGAAGATCGAAAAGACCAACGCTAGCGCTGTTGTCGACAATCAGGGGACGATTTCTGTTCTCGGTGCGGCGAGCGGCACGCCGATCCAGAACATCGGCATGTTCGCCGAAAACTCGGACAATGCCACCGTCACGAACTCCGGCACGATCGATCTCACGGGCGTCAACGGCGTCGGCCTAAAGGCGGTCAGCACTGGGACAAGCGCAACCCGTGTCACCAACGCTGGCACGATCAACGTGGCCGGGTACGCTGATCCCGCGTCCGGAACCCGCAATTTCGGGGTCTGGGCGGAAGGCGCGACCGCCACGGCCGACATGGCAGCAGGCTCGGTCAATCTTGAAGGCCAGGGCGCTATCGGTGTCCATGCGCGCGACGGCGCCACCGTGAACATCGGGGCCGACGCTGGCGTCGACTTCGAATCCGGCACCGATCAGATCGGCTACTTCACCCATGGCGCGGGCTCCACGATCACCAACGCCTCGAGCGCGCTTGAGGTCAGCACGGAGCGTTCGACACTGTTCC
Source organism: Croceibacterium selenioxidans (assembly GCF_018599195.1). Lineage (GTDB taxonomy): Bacteria > Pseudomonadota > Alphaproteobacteria > Sphingomonadales > Sphingomonadaceae > Croceibacterium_A > Croceibacterium_A selenioxidans. The sequence continues at coordinate 76,005 of NZ_JAHFVK010000002.1, forward strand.
GGATCGAGGACGGCGCGTCGTTCAACGCGTCCGGAGAAACTCTGACCGCTTCGGGCAAGGACTCGACGATTATCGTGGCCTCGGGCCAGGGCACGACGGTCGATACCGGCAACGCCAGGCTCAACATGACGGGCGATGGTGCCACCGGCATCCGCGTCGATGGCGGCGCAACGGGCCACTTGCGGTCGGGCACCACGGTCTCGCTCGATAGTAACAACGCCGTGGCCGGCGTTGTCGATGGGCGGAAGATCGACCTGGCAGGCACTCCGAGCTCCGGGACCTATTCATCGCTCTTGACGAATGAGGCCGATATTTCGTCTTCGGCCGACCGGACTATTGGCTTCGTCACCCAGTCTGGCGGAAAGCTGGTCAACGATGGTTCTATCGACCTGACCGGAAGCCAAAGCATCGGCGTGGTTGCGCGCAGCGGCGGCGTTCTCGACAACAACCGCGACATCACTATTGCGAACGGCATCGGCGTTCTTGTCGAAGGGGCGGGTGCCGCTTCGCAGCTGAGTAACAATGGCACTATCACCGTAAACGACGGTCGGGCCGGCGTGCAAATCCAGGACGGCGCCTCACTGGTGGCCACCAACGGTACCGGCAGTATCGTGACCGATGGCAGCGCGCATGGCGTGCTGGTCGGACTGGGGGCAACCGGCCTGCAGCTCGGCGCCAACACCATCACCGTCAACGGCACGGGTAATGGCGTCTATAACACGCGATGGAATAGAAACATCAGCTTTGCCGGGACCACGATCAACGTGGCCGACGGTGCTGGCATCAGCACCGCGGTTACAATCGATCCTGACTCCGATGTGACCATCAACGTGAATGGATCGGGGGAAGGCGTCGCATTCAACGGTAGTAACGTAATTCTGGTAATTGGCGACGAGGAGGTGCCAGGTTACTGGTGGAACGCAAGTGACCCACGTAACTACACAGCCAGTGACGATCTGGTCCTGGGCAGCGGTTATGTGATTAACGCCCACGGCGTTGGAGCGACCGGCATCCGGGCGAACACCACCGGGACTATCGATACCAGCGCGCAGGTCACGGTGACGAATGCCGAAGGCGGTTCGGCCCTGGTCGCAGGCCCCGCCCCACACATTGCCAACAATGGATCGCTGGTCTCCTTGAGCACAGCGGCCCCGACAGTCGATTTGACGGACACTGCCTCGTCCGGTTTCCCGGATCCTGGTAGCGCGACCACACAGATCTTCGTCAACCGCGGCACGATCGCCGCGCCGGTCGATGGCGTGGCCATCCTCGGCGGCGATCAGCGTCAGGGCGTCTATCAGGAAGACGGCAGCATCACCGGGAAGGTCGATCTGGCCGGTGGCGACGACATCTTCGAGATGAGCGGCGGCACCTTCACCGGTGAACTGACGACGGGAGCGGGCGATGACCGGGCTACCTTCCGCAATGTCACCGACGCCCAGATCGCAGGTCTCACCCGCATCGGCGGCGCGGATGGCAACGACCGCCTGGTGTTCGACAACAGCCAGACCACGGGGACGCAACGTCTCGCGGAATGGAACGAGGTCAGCCTGACCAACCAGTCCACCTTGACCGCAGACGGGGACCTGAAGCTCGCTTCGCAGGGCAAGCTCAATGTCGAAGTCGGCACGGCCTTCCTTGCCGGCAATAACGTCAATGCCACGATCTCGGCCGATGGTGGCCCGGCGACGGTGTTCAATGCCGGTCTCATCGACCTGACCAATGGCACCAGCGGCGCGAGCGATACGCTCACGATCGAGGGCGACTATGTCGGGCAAGGCGGCACCATCGCGTTCGACACCGAACTGGGTGACGACAACTCGCGGACCGACAAGCTGCACGTCAAGGGCAACACCTCGGGCGACAGCAAGGTCAAGGTAAAGAACGCCGGAGGACAGGGCGATTACACCACCGACGGCATCAAGCTGATCGAGATCGACGGCCGGTCGGACGGCGACTTCGCGCTGCTCGGCGACTACGTGGACAAAAACGGGCGCCAAGTCGTGGTCGGCGGGCTCTATGGCTATACCTTGGAGAAGGATGGCCTGACCGACCAAAACGGCGACTGGTACCTGCGCTCGGAGCTCGATCCGACCCCGGTGCCGACACCTACGCCGACGCCGACCCCGACGCCGACGCCGACCCCGACGCCGACGCCGACGCCCACTCCGACGCCGGTCCCCACGCCGACGCCGACCCCGGTACCGACGCCCACTCCGACGCCGGTCCCCACGCCGACGCCGACGCCGACGCCGACGCCCACTCCGACGCCGGTTCCTACGCCGACGCCGACCCCGGTGCCGACACCCACTCCGACGCCGACGCCGACGCCGACTCCAACCCCACCCAAGGAGCCGGAAGAAATTCCGGGCCCCGAGGTCTACCAGGCCGGTGCTCCGATCTATGAGCAGTATCCGCAGGCGCTGCAGGGGCTGAACGATCTGCCGACCTTGCGTCAGCGCGTGGGCCAGCATGCCTGGCAGGAGGACGGGGGCGAGTCCGTGAACGGTTCGCGGGCCTGGGGCCGCGTCGTCGGCAAGGTCGGCCGGACCGAACCGACGAACTCGACCACCGGTGCCCATCGCAGCCAGAACCAGGCGCTGATTCAGATGGGAGTCGACGTCCCCTTGGTGGAGACCGAGGACGGCGCGCTCGTGGCCGGGATCAACGGTCGCTATGGCCAGAGCACGACCGATGTCCGCTCGCGCTTCGGTACCGGCAAGATCGAGACCGATGTGGCCGGTGTGGGTGGCACGCTCACCTGGTACGGCGACAACGGGCTCTATGCCGACGCCCAGGCGCAATACAGCTGGTACGACAGCGACCTGACGTCGCGGACTGCCGAAACCACCTTGGCCAAGGGCAACAAGGGCCACGGCGTGGCTGGCTCGATCGAAACGGGTTGGAAGCACAAGCTCGATGACGAGTTTTCGCTGACCCCGCAGGCGCAACTGACCTACTCGCAGGTGGGCGTCGAGGCTTTCAAGGATGCCTTCGATGCGGACGTCTCGCTCGACAGGAGCAAGAGCCTGCGCGGCCGGTTGGGCGTGGCGCTCGATCACGAAACGAGCAGTGTGGGCGAGAACGGCAAGCGTTCGACCTCGCACCTCTACGTCCAGCCTAACCTGCACTACGAGTTCCTCAACGGCTCGCAGGTCACCGTGGCCGGGCAAACCGCAACCGATACGGGAACGCTCGCGACCCGTGACGACCGGCTCTGGGGTGGGCTTGCGGTTGGCGGAACCAACAGCTGGAACGACGGCAAGGTCCAGGTGTTCGGCGAAGTCACCGCCGACACCAGCCTCAACAACCCGGCCGACAGCTACAACGTCGGCGGCCGCGTTGGCCTCCGCATCAAGTGGTAAGTCCAGGCCAACCCTGAAAACTCAAGACAAGGCCGGCCCGAGAAAGGGCCGGCCTTTTTCTTGAAGGTCGCGCTGCAATTGCCGCAGCGGACAGGTCCGCGCGCCAAGGGGCAATGTCCGGCCTGAAGGAGGAATCAACCCCAACTGCCCGAGGCTAGCCCCGAGGCAATGGCCAAAGTTTCTATAGTGTGAGCTTGGTTCGCGTCACCTGCGCTGACCTGATCAGCGCGGAGCGGATAGGTAAAGCGAGTTGCAGTTCGACTGCTATCGGCATCAGTCTCGATCTTCATCTACTCACGAATATCGGAGAAATACGTATTATTCCGAAGTAGACAGGACCAACCGTAATTCTGAATCTCTCATCTCTTGGAATAAAGTGGAATGGAGAGATAATTGCCGGATAGGGACGAGGAGGCATGTGAATCTTACAGAATATTGCAGTTGCGGTTAAATGCGGAACTCACTCGAAGAAAGTTGGCGCTAAATGATTTAGCTTTGAGCAGTGGAATAGGCATATACAGGCTAACGCTGATTGCGAACGGCGAGGCGTGGAGGATTACCTTGCGCGAGGTCGAGGCTCTGGCATGGGCGCTCGGGCTAACCCTGTCGGAGTTGTTCGCCGCCTACGATCCGGATTGCGCTCCTGAGTGACCAGATCCGTCAGTCCGTACCATCGACAAACTCTGCCTCTGGTGTCTTGAACAAGTGGTCGGAAACCGGATGGGACGGCCTGTGAATCTTCGGCGAGGTGAGACCTCGATGAGCGTAGCATGGGGAATGAGAATCCCAGACGGGATTGGCATTCCCCACGGGCAAACGATCAACGATTGAACGCCGCCCTCGCCAACTACGCTCGGTCCGCCAGCGCCTCTAGCGTTAGCTTCGCCGTCAAAGCAGAAGATGCCGGGTTTTGCCCCGTCACCAGACGTCCATCGGCTATCGCAAAAGGTTGGAAGTCGGCGGCGCATTCATAAAGACCGCCCAACTCGCGAAGCCGGGTTTCCAAAAGGAATGGAACCTCCTTGTCCAATCCGGCTGCGCGTTCTTCGCTGTCCGAGAAGCCTGTCACGCGGCGGCCGCTCACCAGAGGCTCGCCCGTTTTGTCCCTCGCGTTCACCAAGCCGGCCGGGCCGTGGCAGACAGCGGCAACCGCTTTGCCATCGGCCCACATCTTGCTGAGTAGCGAGGCCAATTCGGCGCTTTCGGGCAGGTCCCACATAGTTCCATGGCCTCCGGGCAGGAAGACCGCGTCATATCGCGCAGTGTCGATGGCGGTGACCGGGATGGTGTCATTCAAGGCTCCGGAGGCGGTTTCGTCTGAGAGGAAACGATCTACACTCGCCTCGTTCTCGCCTCTGGCCTTGACCGAACGCGGATCAATCGGTGCTGCACCACCGGAAATCGAGGCAAGCGAGACCGACGCGCCAGCGTCGATGAAGGCGAAGTATGGCGTCGCCAGTTCTTCGAACCACAGGCCGGTCGCGTTGTCGCTGTCGCCCATGGTGCTGGCCGACGTAAGGATCATCAGAATGCTAGTCTTCTTGGTCATAGTCTTTCTCCATCTGAGGGGCAGGCATATGACTCACCGAAGCATGTGACAGAAATCATTCCTCGGACCATCAGCCATAGATATTTCTATGACTTCAAAGACATGAATCATCTCATCTATCTGCGCACCTTTCTCGATACTTACCGCGCTGGCTCGCTGACGCGGGCCGCCCAGCGGCTCGGTATCACCCAGCCCGCCGCTTCCGCGCATATTGCCGCGCTGGAGACGATGCTGGGCAAGCCTCTCTTCGTCCGGCAGGCGCGCGGAGTCGCTCCGACGCCGGCGGCCGACGATCTCGCGCGCTCTATCGCTTCGAACCTCGACGGGATCGAAGCGACCATGACTGCCGCGCAAGCGCGGTCCGATCATCTCGGCGGCACGGTGCATTTGGTGGGGCCGGCCGAATATCTTTCGCTGCAGATCGCGCCTGCTCTGGTACCGCTTCTTGCGGAAGGCTTGAGGCTGCGCCTTCAGACCGGAACCGCGACCAAATCTACGCCGCGCTCCACGATGGCCACGCCGATCTGGCCGTCACAGCCTCGCGTCCCGATCGCAATGTGCAGGGTTTCGTCGAGTTGACGCGGGAGCGGCTGTTGCCGGTGGCAGGCCCCGACATTGCCGCTCGCGTAAAGGCCAGGGCCGTGACGGCCGATCTTCTGTCGAGCCTGCCCTGTATCGCTTATGATGAGTCCTTGCCGCTCATTCGGGAGTTCTTCCAAGAGGTTTTCGGCACGACCACTGAGATGCAGGCTGTAGCGGTCGCTCCGGACCTCCGTCTGCTGTTGGAGATGACGAAGGCAGGCGCGGGGTGGACGGTGCTGCCCGATTATCTCTGCGCGGATGCAGTGAAGGCGGGCCGGCTTGTCGTGCTGCCAACTCCGGGCGAGATACCGGAAAACATGATCTATCTCGCCTGGAACAAGCCGTCGCTGCGCCATCCCCGCGTCGTCTATGTGCGGGATTACCTGTTGGCGAGCGCGAAGCGTAACCTCTGACATTTTGCGATCGGGCCGGTTTTTGCCAGTGACACGTGGCAGGGGGTCTAATTGGGCAGAGGAGCGAAATTGCCCCCGCCCTCACCCGGTCAGAGCAGGCTGGCTCCCTGCTTCAGCATCATGTCGCAAGCTAGCTTCTTCAGCTCCGCTGGAATCGAGTCCAGCGAGAACGGCGAGCCCCCCTGCCCCGTGAGGATATTGCCGGCCGCTCCTGCCGAATATTCCGGTTTCGATTCAATGCCCGGCGTTTTCATCAGTCCGCCCAGAACGTTGTCCGCGCCGGTGGCTGAAAGGAGTTTGTTCTGCACGCAATACTTCAGCACACCCGCTGCGTTGGGAATGCCGACCGAGGACAGATTGGGCAGACCCCCGCCGAGCATCGAGGAGGCGCCACCTGGTAGCTTGGGTATCGTCTGGGCACTTGCCGATCCCGTGGCGACGGCCAGACAAATCGGCAGGACGAGGCGGAGAAGCATGATCGGGTCCTTTCTGCGGCTCGTTGATGGGCCCACAGATCGACCCGGACGGACCCCACTGCCATCGGTGCAAACCCGGAATCTTCGCAATTTCGTCCCAAGGCTGCTTCAGCCAGGCGGGCGGATCGGGCTAAAGCCCTAGTTCCTTCAGCGTGAACTCTATGACCTCCCTGCCCTCCGACCGGGCAAAGGGAAACGAGCTGAGAAACGAGGTCTGGTTCAAGGTCGCGTCGCGCTCCCTAGCCCGCGCGACCCATTCCGACGCCTTGTCTCGCCGGCCCGCCAGATGAGTGCCAAGCGCGGCGATTACCGCAATGTGCTTGTGCGCGCCCGGGGTGCGGGCCGCGCGCTCGCCCCACTCTGCTGCATGCTCGTAGTCGCCGCGGAACAGCGCGTTCACCGATCTCACCGCCAGCATCGCGTAGCGAAGCGGGTCGAGCGGGCTCAGCCGCAAGGCCTGGGCAACCCCTTCATCGCTTATCCCAGGGCTAGCTTGGGTCATGTCCGCCCAGGCCTTCGAATAGATCGCCTGCGCGTAATTCGGGCTCAACGAGATCGAGTGATGCAGGAGGTCAAGGCTCGCCGGTATATCGCCGGTCAGCCAAAGCGAGCGTGCGAGATTGAGATAGGCGAAGGGATCGAGCGGATCGCATCTCAGAGCCCCTTCGGCAAGCGCCCTGGCCTCTTCAGCACAAGCCTGTGGCGAGGGAGAGTATTGCAGGAAGGCGTCCTGGAAACGCGTGAAGGACAGACCTCCCAGAGCCCGGCCGAACTCCGGGTCTTTCGCCAAGGCCTGCTCGAAGAGTTGGGCGGCCATCGCGTTGTCGGATCGGTTGAAACGGAACATCCGGTCGACGCCCAAATGATACGCCGACCAGCAATCGAGCTCGGCCGGCGGCCTGGCGCGAGCGGCCTGGGCCTCGTTCTGCGAGATGCGGACCTCGAGATTGGCCGCGATCGACGCGACTATCGCCTGGCGAACGTCGTGAAGTTCATCCGCACCGATGGCGTAGCGTTCTGCCCAGACCACGGCGCGGTCGCGGGTGTCGACCAGTTCGACCGAAATCGAGACTTTCCCTTGGTTCGCTTCGACGTTGCCGGAGAGGTAGTATTTCACGCCGAGTGCTTGTCCGATCTCCCGACTGTCAATGTCCCGGCCGCGGAACCGGAAGCTCGAGCCTCTCGCGATCACCATCAACCAGCGCAGGCGAGACAGATCGGCAATCAGCTCGTCTGCGATGGCGTCGGCAAGGAATGAGAGGGGACCGGGTTCGCTCAAAAAGCGGAAGGGAAGCACCGCGATGGAGGGTGGGCCGTCAGGCTTTCGCTCTTCGAGAGACCCGACAGGTCGAGCCGCGCCCTGCTGAATGAACGAAACCGGAGCGACGAAGCGGAAACCCTTGCCGTGGACGGTTCGGATGAAGCGTTGTGCTTTGCCGTCATCGCCCAGAGCCTGCCTGGCGGTCTTGATCCTGGCAGAAATGGCGGCATCCGAAATGAAGCGGCCACCCCAGACCTTCTCGACCAGTTCGTCCTTACTGACCAGCCGCTCGGAATTGCCAACGAGCAGCAGGAGAACCGCCAGTACCTGCGGTTCGAGATGCACGGCCCTTCCGCAAGCCCGAAGTTCGAAGCGACCGGGATCCAGTTCGAACAGGTCAAATCGATAGATGAAGCCGGCTTCCGAGGGCGAACCAGAAATCTCCATGATTTCTCCATGCCGACTTCAAGCATGCGACGCCGGTGCCGCTAACAAAGGGCTACCGGGTCGTCGACTTGGCGACCTTTATCACAGGAGAGTTGAGATGCCGCTAGTGACGATCGACGTGATCAAGGACGTCTTCACCGCCGAGGAGAAGGGCGCCATGATCAAGGGCGTGACCGAGGCCATGATCGCCGTCGAAGGCGAAGCGCTGCGCGACAAGACCTGGGTGCGCATTACCGAGGTTCAGCAGGGCGATTGGGGTATCGGCGGAACCTTGCTTGGGGCAGCCGATGTGCAAGCCTTGAAATCGGCCGCCTAGCCGGCACGAACTGCGCGACTTTCCGCCTTGGGCACATCCGTGCTCAAGGCGGAAATCCGTTGCGATGCGTGTCTAGCCGTTGGGCGACGCGAGCAAGGCCGCTTCCGCCGCGCGCCGTTCGGCGCGGACTTCTTCGGCCTTCACGCGATCGCGCTCGACCTTCTTGGCCTGAGCGGCAAGGCCGCGCCAGGTCTTCTCCGCCCGCAGTGCGCGTTCGCGCACCATGACCAGGTCGGCGCGTTCCGCCTCTGCAGCAGCCTCACGAGCACGTGAATCGTAGAATTCGAATGTCTGGCTCATGCCTAGAGTTTCCCCATTGGATGCTGGCAGCAGGGCGCAGCGCGCCGAAGGGTCTCTTTAGGCGGCGCTGAGGTTGACAGCCGATTCCTTGCCGTTGCGGCCACGTTCGACTTCGTACGACAGGCGCTGATCCTTGTTCAGCGTCTGCATGCCAGCGGCCTGGACGGCACTGATGTGGACAAAGCTGTCCGCGCCGCCGTCTTCCGGAGCGATGAAGCCATAACCCTTGTCGGTGTTGAAAAATTTAACTGTGCCGATCGGCATTGCTCATTCCTTTCGAAGATGGGACTGCCAAACCACTCGTTGCGAGCAGACAGTCCCTGGTAGTTGAGCCGCGACATGCGGCCGTCGTGCGTCGGGTCGTCAATCGAAAGGAAGTCGCCGTCAGAGCGGGGACCTCGCCTGTGAAGGGTCGGGCCTTGGTCTTAGCGCCGAAGTCCGTCGTAAATTCGACGTCAGCCTGTGCACCTTAGCACAGGTGCGGCGAATAACCTAAAGAGCATTCCGCCCGCCGAAATCGTCCACCTCTCACCCCACACGCTTCAACCGCACGAGCGCCGCGTCGAGCCCTTGCAGGAAGCGCGAACGGTCCGCCTTTGTGAAAGGTGGAGGCCCGCCCGTCAGGCCGTCCGCGCCGGCGCGCAAATCGGCCATGATCGCCCGGGTCGCCACGGCTCCGCCAATGGAAGCGTGCGTGAACGCCTTCCCGGTCGGAGCTAGCACCGTGGCACCCGCCTTCAAGCAGCGATCGGCAAGCAGAATGTCGGCAGTCACGACCACGCAGCGCGCGTCGGCGCGTTCGGCGATCCAGTCGTCGGCTGCGTCAAAGCCCTCGCTGACCACCACTCGGCTTACGAGTGGACCCACCGGCACGCGAAACGGGCTGTTACTGACCACGCTGACGGGCACGGCGTGCCGCGCCGTCACACGATAGATCTCGTCCTTGACCGGGCAAGCGTCAGCGTCGACGAGAACTTGGAGTTCGCCCATTGAGCTTTAGGTGTTCTTCATATTCTCGAGCCCCTTGACCGAGCCGAGCTTCTGCGTCGGCTGGGAGGCATTGGTCTTGGGCTTCTCCGCCTTGGGTTTGCGGATTTCTCTGTTCGATTTCTTCTGGCCTTTGGCCATGGTCTTTCTCCGTCGGGCTATAGGCCCGGCCCTGCCCTAGGCTTTCCGGCGAGGAATAGCGAACACGGTCTCAGGAAAGGTTGGCCAGCCCCGCACAGGCGGCGGCAAAGCTCGCTTACGCGTAAGGCGGCTTGTGCAGACCCTTCGGGCTCAGCGTGAAGATCTCGCAGCCGTCCTCGGTGATACCGATCGAATGCTCGAACTGCGCTGAAAGGCTCTTGTCGCGCGTCACCGCGGTCCAGCCATCGTTGAGGACTTTCACCGCCGCCTTGCCGAGGTTGATCATCGGCTCGATGGTCATGAACATGCCCGGACGCAGTTCGGGCCCGGTTCCGGCGCGTGCCGCGTGGACGACTTCCGGCGCATCGTGGAACAGGCGGCCCAGGCCATGGCCGCAGAAATCGCGCACCACGCCATAACGGAACTGCTCGGCATGGGCCTGGATCGCCGCGCCGATGTCACCCAGGCGAGCGCCGGGCTTGGCCTGTTCGATACCAAGCATGAGACATTCGTAGGTCACGTCGATCAGCCGCTTGGCCTTCAGCGACACGTCGCCGACGAGATACATGCGGCTCGAGTCCCCGTGCCAGCCATCGAGCAGCGGGGTCACGTCGATATTGACGATGTCCCCGTCCTTGACGGTCTTGGAAGACGGGATGCCGTGACACACCACATGGTTGATCGAGATGCAGCAGCTATGCGTATAGCCGCGATAGCCGAGCGTCGCCGGCACGCCGCCGCCGTCGAGCGTCATCTCGCGAACGACGCGGTCGATTTCCTCTGTCGAGATGCCTGGACGAACGACCGAAGCCATCTCATCGAGAATCTGTGCGGCAAGGCGGCCGGCCTTGCGCATGCCTTCGAACCCTTCGGGTCCGTGGAGTTTGATGGTCCCGTCGCGATAGACGGCCGTGTCGCCTGTGACGTGCTGGTATTCGATCATTTCGCGAATGTAGTCATTCCGGCGCTCAATTGCGAGCGCTGAAGGCTTCGCGGAATTCCGGTTTCACCGCATCGAGAATCGCCCGATCGATCGAAAGGTTCACCTTGTAGGCGCCTTCGGCATAGGGGCCCGCGACATAGGGTCCGGCATAGAGGGTCAGCCGATTGAACGTCCGCCCGTTGGAAGAGCCCACCAGAACCGTCAGATCCTTGATAGCCGGACAGTCTGAGAACAGATCGTCCCCACCCTTGGTCACTGGCGCGCCGCGACGCTTTGCACGCTGCCGGTTCAGCTCGTCGCAAAATCGGTCGCCGAGCGCCTTCTCCAGCGCAGCAGGGGACACGAACAGGTCGATGGCCTTCCTCGATTCGCCCTTGGCCTTGTCCCAGACCAGCGATTCGAGATTGTAATTGCCGTGCGCCCCACCGCTGTAAGTCGCCACGTCGTTGGACAGGCTCAGCCATCCCGGAAGCGCCGCGACCACCTTCCATTCGGCGGTGTAGCTGTGCTTGTTGTAGGGAAATCCATCCGCCCGTGCGGCGCGGCGGGCCTCCTGAGATTCGTCCGCAAGCTGCCCTCGCTGCTGTTCGAGCATGACGTCGAGCTGGCTGGCCAGTTCGGCAATGCGCCCGGCTTCGGCGGGATACGAATACTCGAACAGGAAGTCGTCTGTTTCTTCCGACACCGAACGCGCACCATTGCTGGTGGCCCGGGCCGTGGCCGTGGGTGTAGGAGTAGCGGTCGCGGCCGGGCTCGGCGTGGCGGCGGCATCTGGCGAATCACCGCCGCCTGGATTGCAGGCGGAGATCGCAACGGCCAACGCCAGAACCGAAAGCATGCGCATCATCGTGACTGCCTTTCCAAAACCTGCGCAAACGGGCAAGCGTGAATTCTATGAAAGACGATTTGATCCAGCCGGACCGCGGACAGCAGGCCATCGCGATCCACCTCGTCAGCAAAGACGGCTTCCCTGAATTTGCAAAAACTCTCAGCGGGCCACAACGTGCCGCGCTTGCTGGACAAAAATTCACAGCCGCCGGATTCCAGGTCGGGATCGTGCCTGACGGTGACGCCTGGTTCGCTGTCGGCGGGGTGCGCAATCCGGCGGAGCTTTCGAGCTGGTGCCTCGCCAAACTGGCGGAAGAGTTGCCCGCGGGCCTCTATCGCCTGGCTCAGGACGATGCGGGAAAGGCCCTGCACGGCTGGCAGACCGCGCAATACCGATTCACCCGCTACCGGGAGGACAAGGATTCCGAAGGTCCGCGCATCCTGCTGAGCAAGGAGGCCAAGGCCATTGGACCGGCGCTGGCCGAGGCGGAGGCGGTCGCCCTGGTGCGGACGCTCGTCAATACGCCGGCGGAGGACATGGGTCCCGCGGAGCTCGAGGTCGAAGCCGAACGGCTTGCCAAGGCGCACGGTGCCAAGCTCTCGGTCACCAAGGGCGAAACGCTGGAGCGCGAATATCCGATGGTCCACGCCGTCGGCCGGGCCGCCGCGCGCAGCCATGCTCCGCGGATGCTGCACCTGACCTGGGGTGACGAAAAGGCCCCCGTGCTAGGTATCGTCGGCAAAGGGGTCTGCTTCGATTCCGGTGGGCTCGACATCAAGCCAGCGGCTGGAATGCTGCTGATGAAGAAGGACATGGGCGGCGCCGCACACGCACTGGCGCTGGCAGCGCTCATCATGGGCGCCGGGCTGAAGGTGCGGCTGCATTGCCTCGTTCCCGCGGTCGAGAACGCTGTAGCGGGCAACGCCTTTCGCCCGGGCGACGTATTGCGCAGCCGCAAGGGGCTGACGGTCGAGATCGGCAATACCGACGCCGAGGGCCGGCTAATCCTGGCGGACGCGCTTGCGCGAGTGTCGGAGGAGCAGCCGGAACTGGTGATCGACTTCGCCACGCTGACAGGGGCCGCGCGGGTTGCCGTGGGGCCGGACCTGCCCGCGCTGTTCACCCGCCGGGACGAGACGGCCGATGCGTTGCTGGTGGCGGGGAAGGCACACGACGATCCGTGCTGGCGCCTGCCGCTCTACGAAGGCTACGGCGAGTGGCTCAAGTCCGACATCGCCGACGCCAATAACGCCCACACCAACGGCTTTGCCGGGGCAAGCGTGGCAGCATTGTTCCTCGACAAGTTCGTTGCAGAAGGTGTCGATTGGGCGCATTTCGATACCTTCGCTTGGCGGCCGACGCCCAAGCCGGGACGGCCCAAGGGCGGCGACGCGCTGGGCCTTCGCGCCGCCTGGCACATGATTCAGGCGCGATTCGCTTGACGGCGGTGCTTGCCCCGCTGGCTTGTGACGTCTAACCGCGCCGCAACGATGATCCCCGCGAGCTTTTTCGAGTGTCTGGTTACGCCCCTTACGATCCTACTGACATGACCGGCCACGTATCCTACGCCCTCACGGGCCCACAGCCGAAGGCCGTACCGGGCCGCACGCCTTTGCGTGGCGATTTGGCGCACATCGGGCTCGCGGGCCGTTACTTCGTCCCGCACTACGCGGTGCCGCAACCGCGCACGGTGATGCCGGGCGGCGCCCCACTGCTATCGACCAACGGCGAAGGCGCGCAGGAACTCTGCACGCTGATGGAAGGCGAAAGCTTTGAAGTGCTGGACGTGACCGGCGGTTGGGCCTGGGGCTGCCTCTCGATGGACGGTCCCGTCGGCTATATCCGCATCGATCGGCTTGAGCAGCTTCCAGGATGACCCGCACCGTCTTCATCGATGGGGCCGTCGGCACGACGGGCCTCGAAATTGCCGAACGGCTCGCCGGCCGTCCGGAATTCGAGCTTATCAAGCTCGACGAATCTCGCCGCAAGGATCCGGTCGCCCGGCGCGAGGCACTTAACGAAGCCGAATTCGTGATCCTCTGCCTGCCCGACGACGCGGCACGCGAATCCGCCGCCATGATCGACAACCCGCGCACCCGGGTGATCGACGCGTCGACGGCGCACCGGGTAAGCCCCGGCTGGATCTACGGCTTTCCTGAAGTCTCCGGGCACGAAGCGGTGGCCACCGCCATGCGGGTGTCCAATCCGGGATGCTATTCGACGGGCTTTATCGCCCTGGTCGCGCCACTGATCCGGGCCGGGCTGCTGCCGGCCGACTGGCCTTATACCTGCAACGCGGTCTCCGGATATTCGGGCGGCGGCAAGTCGCTGATCGAGCGCTTCGAGGCTGACCGGGACATCGCTTGGCGTGGTTATGCGCTGAAGCTTGGGCACAAACACGTGCCCGAAATGCAGGAGCGCTGCGGCCTCGCGGTCGCGCCGCTGTTCACGCCCGCGGTCATTCCTGCTCACCGCGGAATGGTCGTGGACGTTCCCCTTCCCCTTTCAGCCATGAAGGGAGCGGGCACCCCGGAAGCCATGCGCGAATGGCTGACGAACTTCTATGGCTCCAGCAAGATCGTCCGCATGGGCCCGCCGCCCCCAGACGGTGAACTCCTGCTGCGCTGTTCGAGCGTGGGGAGCGACCGGCTGGACCTGTTCGTCTTCGGCAGCGCCGACGGCCGCCAGGCTCGCCTCGTGGCTTCGCTCGACAACCTCGGCAAGGGAGCCAGCGGCGCCGCCGTGCAGTCGCTGAACCTCATGGCGGGTCTGGACGAAACCGCCGGATTGAGGCTCTGACGCCTCATTTTTAGGCAGTGCCTGCCTGAAATTTAGACATAGTCTCGGCAGCAGCGGAAGCACGATCGTTGCAGTCGATGCAGGCCCAGCTTTCGGGTCGAGTGATTTCCGCCCTTTCCCCTCTCAACGCGAACGTCTAGGCCGATGGCAGCGCCTTGGCACGATTCTTGAAGAAGAGTTGCCAGGGGATGGTGAGAGCCGTCCGGTGTCCGTGTGCCCGGACTTAGCCCACAGGGGGTGTCGTGAAGAAGATTGAGGCCATCATCAAACCGTTCAAGCTGGATGAGGTGAAGGAAGCGCTACACGAAGTCGGAGTGTCCGGTATCACCGTTACCGAGGCCAAGGGCTTTGGCCGGCAGAAGGGCCATACCGAGCTCTATCGCGGCGCCGAGTACGTCGTCGACTTCCTCCCCAAAGTTAAGCTCGAGGTGATCGTGCCCGATGCGCAGGCCAATGCCGTGGTGGAAGCCATCGCGGCCGCCGCGCAGACCGGGCGCATCGGCGACGGCAAGATCTTCGTTTCCACAATCGATTCCGCGCTGCGCATCCGCACCGGGGAAAAGGACGAAGACGCGATCTAGGTTCAGCGCCCTCTCGGCCGGGAGGGCGAATCCCATAATTGCACCCTTCCCCACCTGGGGACGAATTAAGTGAAACTCCGCCGGACGGGCGGGACCAACAAGGAAGACGAGAATGGCCAGTGCATCGGATATCGTGAAGCGGATCAAGGACGAGGAGATCGAGTGGGTCGATCTTCGCTTCACCGATCCCAAGGGCAAGTGGCAGCACCTGACCATGGTTTCGTCGGTCATCGGCGAAGACGAGCTGGAAGAAGGCCTGATGTTCGACGGTTCGTCGATTGCCGGCTGGAAGACCATCAACGAATCCGACATGATTCTGAAGCCGGATCTCGACGCCGTGTGGATCGATCCGTTCTCGGCCACGCCGATGATGATCGTCGTCTGCGACATCGTCGAGCCGTCCACCGGTGAGCTCTATTCGCGCGACCCCCGCTCGACCGCCAAGCGCGCCGAAGCCTACCTCAAGACCACGGGCATCGGTGACACCGTCTACGTCGGTCCCGAAGCCGAGTTCTTCATGTTCGACGACGTCCGCTTCGAAGACGGCTATGCCGGCTCGGGCTACCAGATCGACGACATCGAACTGCCGACCAACACCGGTTCCGAACTCGAAGGCGGCAACCTGGCCCACCGTCCGCGTGCCAAGGGCGGCTACTTTCCGGTCGCTCCGGTCGACAGCGCTGTCGACATCCGTGGCGAGATGGTCTCGACCATGCTCGAAATGGGCCTGCCGTGCGACAAGCACCACCACGAGGTCGCCGCGGCCCAGCACGAACTCGGCCTGACCTTTGGCACGCTGGTCACCACCGCCGACCGCATGCAGATCTACAAGTACGTCGTGCACATGGTCGCGCAGGCCTATGGCAAGACCGCCACGTTCATGCCGAAGCCGATCGCCAAGGATAACGGCAGCGGCATGCACACCCACATTTCGATTTGGGAAAAGGGCAAGCCGACCTTCGCCGGGAACGGCTATGCCGGCCTGTCGGACAACTGCCTGTACTTCATCGGCGGTGTGATCAAGCACGCGAAGGCCCTCAACGCCTTCACCAACCCGACCACCAACAGCTACAAGCGTCTGGTGCCGGGTTACGAAGCCCCCGTGCTGCTGGCCTATTCGGCCCGCAACCGGTCGGCTTCGTGCCGCATTCCGTACGGCACCGGCGAGAAGGCCAAGCGCGTGGAATTCCGCTTCCCCGACGCAATGGCCAACCCGTACCTGTGCTACGCCGCGCTGCTGATGGCCGGCCTCGACGGTATCCAGAACAAGATCCATCCGGGCGAGCCGATGGACAAGAACCTGTACGATCTGCCGCCGGCTGAACTGGCCGAAGTGCCGACCGTTTGCGGTTCGCTCCGTGAAGCTCTCGAAGCCCTGCAGGCTGACTACGAGTTCCTTCTCAAGGGTGACGTGTTCTCGAAGGACCAGATCGACGCGTATTGCGAGATCAAGTGGGAAGACGTGATGCGCTGGGAAACCACGCCGAGCCCGGTCGAATTCGACATGTACTACAGCTACTGATTCCTCTGGTCAGAGCTGTTCGAAAGGGGCGTCCGGAGCGATCCGGGCGCCCTTTTTCATTCCCGCCCCACCGCCGTTCCCATTTCGGGACGGGGCCCGCCAACCCGATGGACCTGACCCGGCCCCGTGGCGCAGATAGCCTCCGGCAATAACGCCGTCGGGACCGAACATGCTGGCCACATTGACCATCGTAACCGCCATGTTCGCGGTTCTCGCGATCCTCGTGGCAGCGGTGCTGTGGCTCGCCCGTTCCTGGGAAGTGGTCGACGACGACCGCAAGATCCACCGACTCTATCGTGAGGCAGGATTGCGCGGTTGGTTCAGCCGGGCCCCGCGACTCCTGACCTACCGCCGCGATGGCCGTGGCCGCTTCCGGCGACACAAGCGCTGAATCCTCTCCCCCAGCGGGAAGGCAATTAGTAGTCGTGGCTCACCACGCCGGCGAGGCTGCCGCGTCCGATCGTGTTGATGGTCGCGAGGAGCGATAGCCAGTTCGTCAGGCGGAACTCGAGCGAGGTCGCGTTGTAGCCCTGGCCATCGGTGACGATCTCTCCATAGAAGCGCCGGCCGATGTTCTTCCCGAGCGCGATCGAGGTGCCCCGGTTCATCGCCGGATCGGCCGCGACGATGCGCAGCCTGTCGAGCCCGATCGACTTGCGTAGCTGGTTGATCGGATCCATCCCGCCCCCGCCCTGCAGAGAGGCGAGCGCCGCACCTAGCTGCAAGGCGTCGGTGGCCGAAAGGTTGGTGATCGAATCCCCGAACAACAGCCGCGATAGAAGCTCTTCCTCAGGCAGGGCCGGGACCGAGTTGAACGCGATCTCCGGCCGGCTGGCGTTACCCTTGATGGTCACCGTCACGGCCAGGTTGTCGACATTGGTCTCCGCGATGATGTCGATCAGGGGATCGATCGGGCCGTTCACGTCAAAATCGATTACGCCGCGGGTCAGTTCGAAGCGATTGCCGGCGAACGAGTAGAACCCTTGCCGCGGCACCACTCGCGCCACGCCCCCGATGCGCGGATCCTCGGTCGTGCCCCGCAGCTGGATATTGGCGCTCCATTCGCTGTCGAGTCCCATGCTGTCGACCTCGATTCCGCCGGGTGCGTTCACGTCGATCAGGAAGCGCCAAGGGGCTCCAGGCGCCGCGGTCATGCGGCGATCGGGCGGGAAGTTGATCTCTCGCGTGGTAATGTTGGGTAGCCGTTCGGTCGATTCCGCGGCGCCAAAGGCCCAGCGAGCCTCTTCGGCGTGGAGCCGCCCGGCGATGGTCCCGCCCACGCCGTTGGAGACGATTCTCATCGGCCCGGTGATCGTTGCGCCCATGTTCGGCAGGTTGACTACTTCTGCCCGTCGCATCGCCAGCCGCACGTCGATCTGCGGGCCGCGCGAGGCGGAAATCCGCGCGAGGTCGACATAGCCGCTGCCGCTGACTGCGCCGCCGTTCGGTGCGGTGCCGGAGAAGCTCGTGAGCTGGAGCCGCGGGCCCGAAAAGCGTCCACGCGCGCGGACGTTACGGATGTCGGACCCCGTCAGGGCGACCTGGATCCGCAGATCGTCACCGGCTAGCGAGCCGCGCAACTGCGGATCACCCAGTGTCCCGGTCACATCCGCCGCCACCTGGATCGTGCCGGTAAGGTCGAGCAGTTCGATCGTCGACAGGCGCCAGAGCGCATCGGCGGGGCCGTTGTAGCGCAGCTGAGCGAACAGATCGCCGTTGTAGAGCCGCTCGTTCAGGCTTCCAGTCTCGGGCAGGTTCGCAATGCGCCCTTGCAGCCGGCCCCGCGTCTCGCCGTCTTCCTTTACCACAGCCCGGGTCTGCAACATCGTCGGAGACAGCCGCGCTACCAGCGCAAGATCGATCGGGCGCGAGGACAGCACCAGGCCCGAGCGCGTAAGGTTGTCGACCATGACCCGCATCTCGCCGGTCGGCACGCCATTAGGGCCGCTAGCGAAGTCGATAATGCCCGAGGCGGTTCCGCCTAGCCCGAGCTCAGTACCGGCCAGATCGATCACCGACAGCGGCATGTCGGCGACCGCGAGCCGGCCCTGCATCGGTTCGGTGCCGCCGAAGTGCCCTTCGACGATCGCAAAGCCCCGGCCGAAGCTGAGCTGTGTCTGTTGCAAGTCCCAGCCGCCGTTGCGCGAGGCGATCAGCACCGCCCGGCGCGGCATGGTGATGTCGCGGCCGGCGTAATTGCCGCGAGCTGCAACCATGATCCGCTCCGGCGACACGCTACCGGTCATCTGCAGGTCGAACCGGCGATCGCGACGGCCGGTGATCGCCGCGTCGAACTGGCCCTGGCCGTTCACGATTTCCGCCCGCGCTCCGAGCCGGCCAATGAACAGCGTGCCGTAGCTTATGCCCGCAGCGTGCACGGTGCCGTTCACCGTCCAGCTTCCATTACCGACCACGCCGCTCGCCTGGATGTTCGCCTGGTTGATCGAGATCGGCGTTGCGCCGGAGAAGCTGGCGTTGTTGGCCGCCAGATTGACATCGAAGCCCTGTCCGCCGTTCCGCGGAGCCAGGGCAAGCGTACCGTCTAGCCCGCCCCCCATTAGCGTGAGATCGCCGCTCACCCCTGCGGAGCCGAGTGCGAGTGTACCGGCGAGCGTAGTCTGGGCGACGGTGAAGTGCTCGATACCGATCTGCGTCGGGCCTCGCGCCGGCATCACCAGGTTCAGCAGGCCGTCGAACGGGCCGAGCGTCGACTGACCCTCGGTCTCGATGCGAAAACCGTTGGGCGTTGGCGCCAGGGCGACACGAACGTCCTTCAATCCAGCGGGCGGGAACGGATTGGCGAAGACCAATGTCGCGTGCGGACCATCGCCTTCAAGCCGCGCCTCGACAGTGAACGGCCCGTACTCGACGTGCCGGCCGTTACCGGCAATCGTCGTCCTTCCATTTTCGACGCGTCCATCGAGCGTGATCGTGAGCTTGCTGGCCGTCAGAGTAGTTCGGTCGAAATCGATCGGGCGTCCGGCCCCGAGCTGCACCCCACCGCTGAAGCGAATGTTGGTGCCGGCGATGTTGGCCAGCGTGGCGTTGGTCACGCGCGGCATTCGCCCGGTGAAGTTGGCCGCCAGGCGCCACGGCACGCCGTTGCCGATGGAGAAGCGGATCTGCGCGCCGGCGTCGATCGTGCCGAGGTTCTGCAGCGTCACGCCGCGCGCTTCGACCGGTCCCGCGAGGGCATAGCCGCCCCGCGCGATGTCGCCGCGCAAGGTGAGGTCCGCCGACAAGCCGGGGAAGCGCAACGTGAGATTGTCGGACCTGAGGTCGCTTCCTGCGAGAGTCATCGTCCCTCGAAGAGTGCCGTTGACCAAGCGCGGGTCGATCATGGCATTGCCGCTGGTGATCCGCTTGACCGAGGCATCGAGGGGCAACGTCCAGCGGGTTCCGTCGTAAGTCACGATGCCGTTCTGGGCGAGCCCGGAGAAGACGGTGCCGCCTAGGTCCATCTTGCCCACGCGCAGTTCGAGCGGTGCGGCGAGCGGCCGGAAGGGTCCATCGAACGTCGCCACCGCCGTCGCATCGTCGAGCGTCAAGCCGGGGCCGAACAGTTGCGAGTCGAGCAAGGCAGCGCTCACGCGCAACTGGTCGAACTCGTTCTCGCCGAGGTCTATGGCGCCTTCACCGTCCAGGCTCACGCCCCGCCCGCGCAAGGCCAGGCTGCCGTCCAACACGCTGTTCTCCAGCGTGCCGACCGCGGCCAGCGAAACCACTTCGCCCAGCGCGGCAGCAGGCAGACCGGTGACAAAGCCGCCCGGCCGCGCCTGGCCGACAACCTTGTAGCGGCCGCTATGGTTGTGAATGCGCAGCGCCGTGACGATGTCGTCGCCGTGATTGACCACGAACGCACCCGTCCACGCGGCCCAGGTACCGTCACCGACTATCCGTGCCCGCACATCCTCCTCTGCCCCCACCAGAGTCGCGAGCAGGCCGCCCGCCGGTGCGCGGTAGTCGAGGTCGAGATCGAAGCGGTTCCCGTCGGGCGCGGCATCCACGAGCAGCTTGAACTTGTCCCCGCCCCCGAGCTCTCCGTCGGAATTGAGCAGGACGCGCCCGTTACGTATGTCGGCCCGGGCTCGAAAATCGACGGTTCGCTCCTCGCCCATCAGCCCTTTGACCACCTTCAGGTCGTCGATGACGAAGCGGTCGACACGTATGTTGAAATTGGGGAGGATCGGCGCATCCGGATCGCCCGGGACCAGCTTGGGCACTGCAGAGAGCGTGCCGCGATGCAGCACGAGATGGCGCACGTCGAGGCCGCTGAACAGAAAGCGATGCGGCCGCCAGTTGAGGTCGACTTCGGGCACCTGCAGGAAGAGGGTGCCGTTGGCGTCGCGGAACTTCACGTCGTAGAGCGTGGAGCTCCACAGGACCGAACCTTCTATTCGCCCCACCTCGATCCGCAGGCCGGAGGCGGGGGCCACGCGCGACAAGCGATCGACGATGAACTGCCGGCCCGAACCTGTGTGGAGCCAGGCAATGGCGATGGCCAGCAACAGCAGCAAGACCAGGACGCCGCCGAATAGCCAGCGCGCCACCCGCACGAACCAGTTCCTGCGCCGCCCCGAAACGGGCTCGGGCGCTTCGTCGGGAAGGATCTCGCCGTCGCTCATCAGAACGACTGCCCCAACGCCACGTAGACGCCGATCCAGCCATCGTTCGGCCCGGGGTTGAGCGGCGTGGCAACGTCGATCCTCAACGGTCCGAAGCCGGTATTGTAGCGCACGCCCACACCTACGCCGACCTTGATCTCGTCGAAGCTGGGAACGGAGTCCTCGCCCACCGTGCCAGCATCGATGAACGGCACCACACCAAGGGCCCCATCGAACAATCCGGTTTGGATCCGCGCCTCGGCGGACAGTTCTAGCAGCGAGCGGCCGCCGCTCGGATCGCCTTCGCTGTTGCGTGGTCCGATCCCGCGATAGTCGTAGCCGCGAACCGACCCACCGCCGCCCGCATAGAGCCGCCGCGACGGGGCGATGGCCGAAAGCGGCGCGCCCGGAATACTCGCAACGCGCACCCTGCCCGCCAACACCAGGTTCTCGCTTGTCTGCAAGTAGTACGTGGCGTCCACCTGGCCTCGGAGATAGTAGCTCTCCACGCCATTGGTGCGCGAGGTCTCGGGCGACATCCTCACCCCGACGCGGTAGCCCTTTCGCGGATCCAGAAGGTCATCCGAAGCGTCGAACTGCGCGAACAGCGGAACCGCCGCGATGAAGAAGGTCTCAGGCGGGCCCAGGTCGCCGTTCGCATCCTTCTCCTGCTCGCGCGTGGCGACAAGCTCGAGACCGGCCGAATAGCTGAACGGCTTCTGGAACAGGAGCGTGCTGATGCGCTCGAAAGTCCCGATCAGCGATACCGTCTCCGCTTCGTAGGCGTCATAGTCCTGGGTGCTGGCGTAGGCATCGACAGTCAGGATGCGGTCGCGGCCGCCGAAATTGTTCTTGCGGAACGTGAGCCCGGCGAACTGCTCTCGCGTGCCCAATATGCCGCGAACGCGCAGCATGCCTTCGGGCGGGAACAGGTTGCGGTGTTCCCACGCGCCTTCGACCTTGAAACCTTCGCCGCTGCCGTAGCCGATCCGCCCCGATATCGTGCGCAGCTTGGCGGGGGTCATGTCCACGGCGATGTCGACGGTGCCCGGCTCGCCGTTGGCAGGCGCGGCCGTCTCCACCGGGGTCATGGTCACACTGCCGACGAGACCGGTCGCCAGGATCGCGCGCCGCAAGTCGAGTTCCAGGCTGCGCTGGTAAATGTCGCCGGGCTCGAATCGGGCGATGTCGGCCAAGTGCTTGCCCGACATCAGACGCGGAACGTTGCTGGTGACGGTGCCGAAGCGGTACTTCCCGCCGGGGGTTACCAACATCGTCAGGTCGCCTTCAGTCCGCGCGTGGTCGACCAGCAGTTCCGGATCCTTGATCGCGGCGAAGGGATATCCGCCCTCGCCCAGGGCTTCGTCCAGGTCGAAGCGCTCCTCGACGATCTTGTCGGACAGCAGCGGATCGCCGGTCACGATCTCGAAGGCGCCGCGCAGCATGGGATAGTCGGTTCCGGCCTGGGCCAGGTTACCGAGATCGATCGCGCCAAAGCTGTACTGGGTACCGGGCGCGATCTCGAAGCGAACCGTGGGACGGCTCTCGGCCTTTTCCGCACCCGGCTCGATGTCGCCGATCGAACGCAGGACCACGGCGTCGTAGTAACCGTAGATCCGGAGCAGGCGGTTCAGCAGCGCTTCGTCCTCGCGGGCCTGGGCGGCGAGGCGACCCACGTTGTTGTCGTCGTCAAGGCGCTCGATCGTCGAGAGCGCGTCGAACCGCTCAACGAATTCCTTGCGCTCTGGGAACAGCATCGGGTCGGCGGGGAACACCAACACGACCTCGGAGGAAATGCGTTCCTCCAGCCCCATGGCCACTTGCGTGCTGTCTTTGTTGAGTTCGGGGAGCAGATCGGAAAAGTCCGCGAACTGGATGTCCTCTTCCGGTTCGAGCGGGGCGATTTCGACGGGCTCCACGTCGTCCGGCCACGGGACATCGACCAGCGGCATTTCGGCCAGAGGGGAGTCAGCCTGGAGTTCGGGCAGCTCTTCGACCACCGTCTCTTCCGGCGGAACGCCCTGCTGCGCCCACGCTTCCGGGTTCGCGACTGCCTCGTCGGGAATGAGCGTTTGGAGCTCGGGACTGGCGGTCTGGCCCAGTGCCGGCGAACAGATCAGCGATGCAGATGCAGCAAGACCCGTCAGCGCCCGGCGTAGACCGTGGCCTTCCTTATGCGAGCTTGTACTGGTCCTGGCCGCCAGGCGTACCATCCTTGCTGCCGCCTTCCACGCATTCGGCATCTTCGCGCCGTGATGTGGCGACAGCGTCGATGAGGGCTGATTGCTCGCTTTCGGAGAAACGCAGCCAACCCGCTGGTCCGAGACGTTCGAGCGGGCGGTAGCGGATCTTGTACTGCATCCGCTGCGATCCTTCGACCCAATAGCCGAGGTACACGTAAACGAGGCCTTCTTCCTTCGCGCGGCGAATGTGATCGAGGATAATGTAGTTACCAAGCCCCGTCCGTGCCTCATGTTCCGGGTCGTAGAAGCTGTATATCATCGACAACCCGTCCCCTTGCCGGTCCGTCAGGCAGGCGCCGATCAAGCGGCCTTGCCCTCCGTCCGGCGAAGGTTCCCTGTATTCAATGATAAAGCTGGAAACCGCCGTATGTTCCACCATGTCGGCGTAATCGACTTCATCCATCGTCGCCATGCCGCCGCCGGGGTGCCGGCTGGCGAGATAGCGTTGTAGCAATTCGAACTGTTCGGACGTAGCCCAGGGGCGGCATTCGGTGATGATCAGGTCATCGTTGACGCGCAAGTTGCGGCGCTGCGCATTCGAAGCTTCGAATTCCTGCGCCACTACCCGAACCGACACGCACGCCTGACAATCCAGGCAGCTTGGCCGATAAGCGACGGTCTGACTGCGGCGGAAGCCAATGCGGCCAAGGGCATCGTTGAGCGCTTCGGCGTGCGGGCCCTTGAGCTCGGTGAAGACCTTACGCTCGGTCTTGCCGGGCAGGTACGGGCACGGCGCAGGGCTCGTGACAAAGAACCTGGGAAAGCGAACTGGGGCCGTCACAACAGACGCGGTCCTCTTCCAAGCAAGGGTTGCGGGCAGCTGCAGGGGATTATGATCTGCAACAGATTCGCAAGGAAGACCATTAACCACAAAATTCGGTGGAATGCAGGACAAATGTGTCCGGCTACCTGCTTTGAGGGATCGTCCGCCCCGATATGGGTCAGTTCAGCTCGACATGGCTAACGGAATAGCCACGCGCCTGTAGCGCGCCGACCAGCTTGTCGAGCTGCTCGCGGTCCCGGGCTTCGCATTCGATGTCGGTGACGAGGCCCTTGGCCGGCAGATTGGTAAAGATCCGCTGGTGGTAAATCTCGAGAATGTTAACGTGATGCGCGTCGAATTCCTGCATCACCTTGAGCAGCGCACCCGGCCGATCCTGCAGCGAAATCCGCAGCCGCGCCAAGCGACCCGAGCGGGCGAGATCGCGCAGCAAAACGTTGGCGAGCAGGCGCGTGTCGATATTTCCGCCGCACAGGACGAGGCCGACTTTCTTGCCGGCAAACCTCTCGCGATGGGCGAGTACCGCCGCAAGGCCAGCGGCGCCCGCGCCTTCGACGACTGTCTTTTCGATCTGCAGCAACAGGGCGACGGCCTGCTCCAGGTCGGATTCCTTCACGAGAACGATGTCGTCCACGACCTTCTCGATGATCCGCGAGGTGAAGGTACCAGGCTCCTTGACCGCGATACCTTCCGCCAGCGTATCGCCGCCGCATTCGAGCTCCTCGCCCTTGAAGCGGCTGTAGGCTGACGGATAGAGTTCCGCCTGCACGCCGATCACCTCGACCGGCGGCACTTGGGCCTTGGCGACCGTGCCCATGCCGGAGATCAGCCCGCCGCCGCCGATCGGCACGACCAGCGTCTCGATCTCGGGCGCATCGGCGAGCAGTTCCAGCGCCACCGTGCCCTGCCCCGCCGCCACGTTCGGTTCGTCGAACGGATGGACGAAAGTCAGCCCGAGCTGCTTTTCCATGCTCCGCGCATAGGCATTGGCTTCGTCGAAGGTCTCGCCTTCGAGCACCACATGGCCGCCGACGCTCTCGGTCTGCATGACCTTCACCGTGGGCGTGGTGCGCGGCATGACGATCGTCACCGGCACGCCGAGACGCGAGCCGTGGTACGAGAGGCCCTGGGAGTGGTTACCGGCCGAGGCCGCGATGACGCCGCGTGCGCGCTGCTCCGGATCCATCAGCAGCAGGGCGTTGAGGGCCCCGCGCTCCTTGTAGGCGGCGGTGAATTGTTGGTTTTCGAACTTCAGCCAGATCTCGGCGCCGGTAATCTTCGACAGCGTCTTGCTGTGCATGGTCGGCGTGCGCACGACCGCACCAGCGATCCGTTCGGCTGCAGCGCGTACATCGGCGATATCGAGGTTCGCCTCGAGAGTTCCCGTCCCGGTCATAGGGGGCGGGCCCTAACCGAATTTCGGCGCCATGGGAACGCCACCTGCGGCAAAGATTGCTTTGCGCCTGCGAAGTCGGCACTTGGGCGGCCATGAGCAAGCGCATCGCTTTCCTCGGCCTCGGCGTCATGGGCGCGCCGATGGCGGGGCACCTCGCACGGGCGGGCCACCGCGTCACCGTCTACAACCGTACCGCTTCCAGGGCGGAGGCATGGGTTGAGCAGCACAAGGCCGAGCGGTTGGACGTCGATCTCGCCCCGACGCCGGTGGAAGCCGCAACCGGGCAGGACGCGGTTCTCACGTGCGTCGGCAACGACGACGACCTCGCGGAAGTCGTGCTTGAGGGGCAAGGCGTGCTGGCGGCGATGACGGAGGGCACGCTGTTCGTCGATCACACCACCGTCTCGCCGGCCATGGCCCGCAAGATTGCAGAAGCCGCGGCTGACCGCGGCGTGCTAGCGCTCGATGCTCCGGTGTCGGGCGGTCAGGCGGGGGCAGAGAGCGGCAAGCTCTCGATCATGTGCGGTGGCTCTGCACAAGCGATGAACGCGGCCCGTCCGATCATCGAAAGCTATGCCGCCCGCATGGTCCATATCGGTGAGGCCGGAGCCGGCCAGGCGACCAAGGCCGTCAACCAGATCTGTATAGCGGGCGTTCTCGGCGGTCTCTCAGAAGCCCTGCGCTTTGCCCAGACGGCCGACCTCGATCTGGAGAAGGTGCTCGATGCCATTTCCGGCGGCGCGGCGCAGAGCTGGCAGATGGTCAACCGCTGGCCTACCATGGCGAAGGACGAGTTCGACTTCGGCTTCGCGATCGACTGGATGCGCAAGGACCTCGCTATCGCGCTGGCAGAGGCCGAAGCGCACGGGCAGACTTTGCCGGTCACCGCGCAGGTCGACCGCTTCTATGCCGAGGTTCAGGCGATGGGCGGTGGCAGGCAGGACACCAGTGCACTGGTGCGGCATCTGCCGAAAGCCGGCGCATGATCGCTCGCCTGCTTGCCGCCGTCGCCCTGGCGGCGCTGCCCGCCGCTGCGCTGGCCGACACCCTGGTCGACAACATCAACGGCCTCTCAGTCGACCGCGACGGCAAGGTCACGCACTTCTCGGCCATGGTGATCGACGACCGCGGCCGAATTTCTCAGGTGATCGGCAACGGCGAGCGACCTCCGCAAAATATCGACTATCGCGAGAACGGGCGCGGCCGGACCGTCATCCCGGGCATGATCGATGCCCACGTCCACGTGATGGCACTCGGACTTGCCCAGTTAACGGTCGACCTCTCTGACACGCGATCGCTGGCCGAAGCCCAGGCGAAAATCGCCGCCTACGCGGCCGCGAATCCCGAGCGCCCCTGGATCGTCGGCCGCGGCTGGAACCAAGAGCAATGGGGTCTGGGCCGCTTCCCGACCGCCGCCGAACTCGACGCCGCCGTTTCCGACCGGCCGGTCTGGCTCGAGCGTGTCGACGGCCACGCGGGGTGGGCCAACAGCGTCGCCATCAGCGTGTCCGGTGTTACCGCCGCCACCGCCGACCCCGCTGGCGGACGAGTCGAGCGTCTGCCAGGCGGCAAGCAACCCGCCGGGGTTTTCGTGGACGCCGCGATGGATCTCGTCGGCAAGAACGTGCCCCCGCCCCGCGCCACCGACCGTGACGTGGCGTTGCACAAAGCGCAGGAGTTGCTGGTCCGGAACGGAGTCACAGCCGTCGCCGACATGGGCACGAGCATCGAGGACTGGATGACCTTCCGCCGCGCCGGCGACGAGGGACGGCTGCGCGTCCGCATCATGGCTTACGCCAGCAGCGTACCGGATATGGTGCTGATCGGCGGTTCTGGACCCACCCAATGGCTGTACGAGGACAGGCTCCGGCTCAACGGCCTCAAGCTCTATCTCGACGGCGCGCTCGGCTCGCGCGGGGCGATGTTGAAGGCGCCCTATGCCGACGATCCCGCGAACAAGGGGTTACCGGTGATCAACGGTACCCAGTTGCGCAACAACATGAGCCGCGCGGCGATGGACGACTACCAGGTCGCGATCCACGCGATCGGCGACGCCGCCAACGCCGAGGCGCTGGACGCGATCGAGGAACTCTCCGCGGACTATACCGGCGACCGGCGCTGGCGCATCGAGCATGCGCAGATAGTCGATCCGGCGGATATCCCGCGCTTCGGACAGCACGGCGTGATCGCCTCGATGCAGCCTGTTCACCAGACCTCCGACCGGCTCATGGCCGAAGCGCGGCTGGGGCCGGATCGGCTGGCAGGCGCTTATGCCTGGCGCTCGCTGCATGATGCCGGGGCTCCCCTGGCTTTCGGCTCCGACGCCCCTGTAGAGGCGCCCGAGCCCTTCGTCGGAATAGCCGCGGCAATCACTCGCGAGGACGCCCAAGGCCAACCGCCCGGTGGCTGGCACCCGGAGCAGCGCCTCACCCGCGAGGAGGCGCTCGCCGCCTACACATCAGGCGCGGCCTATGCCGGCTTTGCCGAGGGCCGCTTCGGCAGGCTGGCTGCCGGCGAGCGCGCAGACTTCCTGGTGCTGGATACCGACCCGCTGACGGCCGACCCGAGCGACCTCAGAAACGTCCGCGTGCTCGAAACCTGGATCGGCGGTGAGAAGGTCTACGACGCCAGTCCGGAAGAGAGGCGGTCCGTGGAAGGGCCGGGACGGTAGCGCTCGATCCTCCCCGAGTAAGCTCGGAGGGTTTCAGCCGCCTGTGGGCGTCTCGGCTGTCTCTTCAACCGCCGCAGCCCGCGCCGCTGCTTCAGCCGCTTCCTGAGCCGCCTCTTCGGCCTCGGCCTTGGCCTTTTCCTCGGCGATCTTGGCTTCGGACTTCATAAGGAACAGCGAACCCTCGAACAGCAGCATCAGCGGGATCGCCAGGATCAATTGCGAAATCACGTCCGGCGGAGTGACCACGGCGGCAACGATGAAGATGCCGACGATCACATAGCGCCGCCCCTTGGTCAGTTGTTCCTTGGTCAACAGGCCCGCCCGGTTGAGCAGCAACAGGAGCACGGGGAGCAGGAAGCTGATTCCGAACGCCAGCAGAAAGTGCATCACGAGGCTCAGGAAGTCGCCCATCGCGGGCAAGGCTTCGACCGGGATGCCGTTGGCGGTTTCGCCCTGGAACCCTAGGAACCAGGTGAACGCCGTCGGCATGACCACGAAGTAAGCCAGCGAAGCGCCCATCGCGAACAGCACCGGGGTGGCGATCAGGAAGGGCAAGAAAGCTTTCTTCTCTCGCGCGTAGAGCCCCGGCGCAACGAACTGCCAGAGCTGGTTGGCGATGATCGGGAAGCTCAGGAAGAACCCGCCGAACAGCGCCACCTTGATGTCGACGAAGAACGCCTCGTAGAGCTTGGTGTAGATCAGCTTGCCCTCGCCAGCTGGGAAGGCCTGGGCGAGTGGACGGACCAGTATCCCAAAGATGTCCTTGGCGAAGTAGAGGCAGATTCCGAAGCCGACCGCCAGCGCGAGCACACAACGGACTAGCCGATTACGCAGCTCGATCAGGTGATCGAGGAGCGGAGCCTGGGTTTCGTCGATATCCTTAACCTTGAGCATCGTTCGGGAACCTAGGCTGCAGGCGGCTGAGCGGGCGCGTCGGTGGGCTTTTCAGGCGCAGCTTCGGCCACACGCGCTTCGGCCGATGCCGCCTGGACCGCCGGTGAGGGATAAGCCCCGGTCGGCTCCGCCTCGGGCGGAGCGTCGGCCGGATGCTCGCGCATGATCTTGGCGTTCTGTTCGCGCCACTTCTCTTCCATTTCCTGCATCTCCGCCTCGCGGATCATGGCTTCGAGGCCGGTGCGGAAATGGCCGGAGACCTTGCGCATCTTGCCCATCCAGCGGCCGGCAGTGCGCAGCGCCAAGGGTAGATCCTTGGGGCCGATGACGATCACCGCGACGACGACGATCAGCAGTAATTCGTCTGGACCGATATCAAACATGGGCTGTGTGTAATCTTAGACTAGTGAGTTGGTATCAGCCCGCGGTCTTGTCCGCAGGCTGGGGTTCGACGGCCGCTTCGGCAGAAAGCGCCTCTTGGTTCTGTCCTTCGGCGGCTGGCGGATTAGCCGCCGCAGGGCTCGCGTCATCCTCGCTTACTCCCTGGCGGAAGCTCTTCACGCCCTTGCCGAAATCACCCATCATCTCGCTGATCCTGCCACGGCCAAACAACACGAGTATGACAAGCGCGATTATCAGGATCTGAAACAGACCGATACTCACTGGAATTCTCCGAGTGGCTTCACGCCCGAGTCTAGGCGCTTTCCTGCGGGTTTTCCAGCGCGGTGGCATCCTCGGGCGGTCCGTCGTTGCCGCCTGTCGGCTCGTCGCGAGCCTTTTCAGTCATTTCGTCATAAGCATCGTCGACCGGATCGAGCAGCCCCGCCGCCTTCAGCTCATCGATTCCCGGCAGATCGCGGCGGCTCTTGAGGCCGAAGTGGCTAAGGAATTCTGGGGTCGTCGCATAGATCACCGGGCGACCCGGCACCTCGCGCCTTCCGGCAACTCGCACCCAGCCCGCCTCCATCAACACGTCGAGCGTGCCCCCACTGGTCTGGACCCCGCGGATCGATTCGATTTCAGCGCGGCTCACCGGTTCGTGATAGGCGACGATCGCGAGCACTTCGGTGGCGGCGCGGCTCAGCTTGCGGACCTGCTCCCGCTCGCGCCGCAGCAGATGGGCAAGGTCAGGCGCGGTCTGGAAGTGCCAGCGCTTCCCTCGCTCGACCAGCTGGATGCCGCGCGCGCGGTAATGGCCCTGCAATTCGTCGAGCGCCGCCCGCACGTCCGCACCGCCAAGATGCGCCGACAGGGCTTCCACCGTCATCGGCTCCTCGGCCGCGAACAGCGTCGCCTCGACAGCGCGAAGAAGCTCGTCAGCCGGTTCCATCAGACTGCCACTCGCCGCAAGTGGAGCGGACCGAAAGTGTCCTCCTGCCGGATTTCCGCCTTGCCCAACCGCGCCAGCTCCAGCGCGGCGACGAAGCTGGAGGCCAGCGCCGAGCGCTTGAGCCGCGGATCGGCGTGGGCAGGCAAAAAGTCTCGCAACTCCATCCAATCGAGCTTCACGCCCAACATGGCCGCGACACGGTTGAGCGCAGAATCGAGCGTCATCACCGGCCGTTCGCGCACCATGTGCACGACGGGCTCCGTCCGCGCCTTGATCTGGGCATAAGCGGAGACGAGCTGATACCAGTCGCACTGCCAGGCATTCTTGCGGTCGACCCGAAGCCCCTCGGGAGCGCCGCGCAGGAAAACGTCGCGATCGATCCGGTCGCGCGCCAGCAACCGCGCCGCCGCCTCGCGCATCGCGCCCAACCGCTGCAACCGCAATTGCAGCTTGAGCGCGAGTTCTTCGGGGCTTGGCTCCTCCTGTTCTTCCTTGGGCAGCAGGAGGGCCGACTTGAGGTAGGCCAGCCAGGCCGCCATCACGAGATAATCGGCGGCAATCTCCAGCTTCAACGCCTCGGCCCGGGAGATATAGGCCAGATATTGATCGACCAGCGCCAGGATGGAGATCGCCTTGAGGTCGACCTTCTGCCGCCGCGCGAGGTCGAGCAGCAGGTCGAGCGGACCGGCCCATCCGTCGAGCTCCAGGTAAAGCGCCTCTTCCCCATTTGGCGTACCGCCCGGACCTTCCCAATCGTCCCCCGGATCGGCCGGCGTTTCGAACAGGAGGCCGTCTTCGGTCATGCCAGGTTTCTCGCCAGGTCGAGCAGGCTGTCGCGCTTGGCGATGAGATGGGCGCGCTCGGAGCCCTCGCGCCCAACATGGGCGCTGTTGAGCGCCGCTGCGAGACGATCGGCCGCTTCGCTCGAAAGCGCCGGGAGGCGCTCGGCGATGCCGGTCATGTCGCCCATCTTGGCCCAGCAGTTCAGTACCACGTCGCACCCCGCGGCAAGGGCCCGCTCAGCGCGCTCCGGCACGGTGCCGTCGAGCGCTTCCATGTCGATGTCGTCGGTCAGCAGCAGGCCGGTGAAGCCGATCCGCTTGCGGATGATCTCGTTGATCACGAACGGAGACGTGGTGCCCGGATTGGTGCGGTCCCACGCCAGATAGCGAACGTGAGCGGTCATGCCGATGGGGGCGTTGGCGAGCGTGCGGAACGGTTCGATGTCCGTCTCCAGCTCCGCCTCGCTGGCCTCAACCGTCGGAAGCTCCTTGTGGCTGTCGGCCCCTGCGCGGCCATGGCCGGGCATGTGCTTGACGCAGCCCGTCACGCCGCCGCGCGCCAAGCCGTCGAGTACGGCCCGGCCGAGCGCCGCCACCTGCATCGGCTCGTTGCCAAGCGCACGGTCACCGATCACGTCATGTGCCTCCGGCTGCCGGACGTCGAGCAACGGCAGGTAGTCAACAGTGACCCCAACTTCGGCCAGGTC
Source organism: Croceibacterium selenioxidans (assembly GCF_018599195.1). Taxonomy (GTDB): domain Bacteria; phylum Pseudomonadota; class Alphaproteobacteria; order Sphingomonadales; family Sphingomonadaceae; genus Croceibacterium_A; species Croceibacterium_A selenioxidans. The sequence goes on from NZ_JAHFVK010000002.1 coordinate 107,924, forward strand.
CAGCGCCAGCGCCTGGGCGTTGGCCCGCGCCGCCTCGATGGCACTGGCAGGCGCGACCTGCCACAGGCGGGCAAAAGCCTCTCCCGGCGGGAACGCCTCCCACTCCGGAGGCTTCATCCGTGCCACGCGGCCGCCTTCCTGGTCGATCGAGATCAGCAGCCGATCGCGGCCATGGAGCGAGCGGAGATCGTCAGTCAGCGCAAGCAACTGCGCCCGGTCGGCGACATTGCGTCCGAACAGGATGTAGCCAACAGGATCCGCCTCACGAAAGAAGGCGCGTTCGTCATCGGTAAGCGTGATACCTGACAAGCCGAAGATGGCGGGCGTCATAGCGCGAAAGTCGCAGGAAAGCGCTGCACGGGCAAGATTACTTCACTCCAGCGGTGTGGACAGAGTCAGCGCGATGCGAAGAGTCTGATCCAGTCTCCCAGCGCGACGAGGTAGCGGCCGAGATAATCCGCCGTCGCCGTATCGACCAGGTTCCCTTCCGCATCGAACTTCTCGTGCGCCTTGAACACCAGAAGCTCCGGCTGGGGCATGCAATAGGAATTGGTGAACTCAAACGCCTGTCGAAGCTGGCTCTGGCCCCGGGCCGTCCCGGTGATCCCCGGCGATGCGCCGATGATGCCGACAGGCTTGCCACCCAGCGGCGCGCTGCCCGGCGGGCGGGAAGCCCAGTCGATGGCGTTTTTGGTGACGCCGGGAACGCCGTGGTTGTACTCAGGCGTGGCGATCAGGAGGCCATCGGACTGAGCTATCGCCTGCTTGAACGCGGCCACCGCCGGCGGATTGCCTTCTGCCTCGACGTCGCCGTTGTAGAGCGGCACTTCGATGATGTCGAAGATCTCGATCCGCATCCCCTGCGGCGCCCGTTCCTGCGCCGCGCGTAGCAGGGAGCGGTTGAACGATCCCGCCCGCAAGCTGCCTGCAAATGCCAGAACGCGAACTTCGTCACCCATGCGCGGCTCCACCCTGAGAAAGGAAAGTATGAATGTTGGACACGACTTGCGCGCCGTCTCCGGCCGCCGCCGCGACACGCTTGACCGAGCCCGAGCGAACGTCCCCCACGGCGAAGATACCATGGCGGCTGCATTCGAGCGGGAGGCGCGAAGGCGCGGCACTCTCGCCGGTCACGACGAATCCCCGCGGGTCTAGTGTGATGCCGGTGCCCGAAAGCCAGTCAGTGTTGGGCTCGGCCCCGATGAACAGGAAGAGTTCGCGAATGCCGAGTGGCGTGGTTACCTCCTCGCCCCGCCGCCTCCACTCGATCCCGTGAAGCGCACTGCCCTCGCCTTCGAGCGCCACAACCTCGGCGCCTTCGATCACCTCGATATTCTTCTGCGCGGCGATTCGGTCGATCAGGTAGCGCGACATCGTGTCGGCCAGTGGCCGGCGAGCGATGACCGTGACGTGGCTGGCATAGCCCGAGAGGAACACTGCGGCCTGCCCCGCGGAGTTGCCCCCGCCCACCAGCGCGACGGGTTGCCGCGCGCAGAGCCGCGCCTCAAGCGGCGACGCCCAGTAATGCACCGAGGCGCCTTCGTAGCGTTCGAGCCCTTCGACAGGGAGGCGCCGGTATTTCGCTCCTGTGGCGATCACCACCGCCCGGGCGCGAGTCCGTTCGTCATTGGCCAGTGTGAGAGTGTGCCAACCCCCGTCGCCCTCCACCGGACATTCCAGCCGCAAGGCCTCGTCCGGGATGGCCATTTCAACGCCGAACTTCTGCGCCTGATTGTAAGCTCGCGCCATCAACGCCATGCCCGAGATGCCCGTCGGGAAGCCGAGGAAGTTCTCGATCCGCGCCGAAGCTCCGGCCTGTCCGCCGAACGCGCGGCAGTCGAGGGCCAGCACTTCAAGCCCCTCGGACGCCGCATAGACCGCGGCCGCCAGACCCGCGGGCCCGGCGCCGACGATGGCAACGTCGTAGACCCGCTCCGGATCGATCGCCCCGACCAGCCCCAGGCAGCGGGCGAGTGCGCTTTCCGACGGATTGCGCAAGAGGGCACCGCTCGGACAGAGCACGATCGGCAGTTCTTCCGGCGTGACTTCGAACTGGGCGATCAAGGTCCGCGCGCAGTTGTCGGTCTCCGAATCAAGATAGGTCATCGGATGCCCGTTGCGCGACAGGAACCCCTGCAGACGCAAGACGTCGGCATGTTCCTTCGGCCCAATGATAACCGGCCCACCCCCGCCGGACTCGATCAGACCCACGCGGCGCAAGATCAGCGCCCGCATGATCTTCTGGCCCAGATCGGCCTCGGCGATGAGCATGGCGCGCAAGGACTGAGGAGAGATCAGCAGGACTTCGACATCGCTCAGCGCCACCGCGTCGACCAGCGAGGGCCTGCCCGACAATTGCGCCAACTCGCCGAGGAACCCGCCCGCCTCGTGCACTACGATGGGCAGGTTGGGTCCCTTATGTTGCCGCTGGCTGACCTCGACCGAACCACGGAGTACGACGCGAAGCCCTATTCCGGGATCACCCACGCGAGCGAGATACTCCCCGGCCGCATAGCTGTGCGGCTCCCCGAACCGGCCGAGCCGTTCGACCTCGCCGGGATCGAGGAGCGGGAACATCTGGTCGAACCGGGCATCCCTGGTCGGAGATGCAAGCTGGCTGGGCTCCAGAATATGCAGTGAGTCACTCATGCCAGTACGCTCCTCGACCGACGCGATCGCTGGGCATCATAGGCAGACGATCAAGGAAAGAAAGCGGCCTTGGAGCCCCTTTTGTGCCCTCCTGGCGGCGACACGGGCTTTGGCGACATTCCCTTGACATTACGAACCATATCGGTTACCGGCCCCGCCGTCAGAATGCCACTGACACCAGCGACGGGTGCGGGAGCGGTTAGCGCTTCGCTTCTCTCTCCCGCGCAAGGCCGGCGCCCTTCCGACATCGTCAGAGGGTGTCCGTAGGATACGGGGATGACAACCGCTGGCGGGACCTGCGAGCCCTAACCGCCAGCGCCTCCGGTCCGACAGGGCCGAGCAGCGAGGTTGGCCGCAGCCCTCGCCGCCGTTCGCCTCCCATGCTCGCGCAAGGCAATCCTGTGACGCCCAGGACGCGCCGGCCTTTGCCCGTCCGCGACTTTGGTCTTCCCGGCGTTAGGCCCGCACTCGCCCGCGGGTGGTTGGCTGTGCCTGCGCCCCTCCCGCAAGCGGGAGGGGGGATACCTCCAAATCCTCCCCCAGCTCGATCGGGGAAGGGGACCGCCGACGCAGTCGGGGTGGAGGGGCCCGGGCACATTGCCAGCCCCTCCACCCTCCGCTGCGCAGAGGGTCTCCCCATGAGGCTGCGCCTCACAGGGAGAATTAGAATTTCGCGCTAGCGTTTGACCTGGCAATCCCCGCCCTGCGCCTTGAGCGCGCGGCACAGCGTGTCGGCCTCTTCGACACTGCCGGCGACGGCCTGCAGGCGGAAGATCGTGCCGCTGTCGGCTATGCCCTGAACCACCCGATGGTTGCGGCCCTGCAGGGAATCGAAACGTCCCGACAGGGTGTTCCACCCGGCTTCTGCCTGTTCCTTGGTCGAATAGGCCCCTACCTGAACGCCAACCCCCCGCGCCGTGGCCACAGGGGCGTCCTCGCCATCGGCGTCTGCCTGCTCACGATCGATGCTCGGCGCCGCGACTTCGCCGCTGCCGGCAATCCGGCCGTCGATCTCCTTGCCTTCGGCAACCTTGAAGCTGGTATCGCCGGTGCCTTCGACTTGCAGCCCGCCCGGATTGTCCGGGCGGGTCTTGTAAGGTGCATCCGGCGCTTCGATCACGCTGCCGTCGGCGACCAGCTCCCGGCCCGAATCGTCGCGCAGGGCCCACCACACGGCGCCAAGAAGCAGCACGATGACCAACAGTCCCGCCGCCGCGAACACCGCGACGCGGCTGGTATCGACCCCGGCCGGGTCAAAGTCGTCGTCCGACTCGAGCCAGGGCAGCCGCTCGTCACCGTCGGCGAAAGCGAGTTCCGCCTCTACGCTTTCGGCTCCGTCAGCCGGGTTTCCGAATTCGTCCCCGCGCCCCATTCCCGCCATGGGCATGATCACAACTCCTCGACGGCTTGCACTCCGAGAAGAGCCAGGCCGTTGCGGATAACCTGCCCGATTTGCGCGGCGAGGAAAAGCCTCGCAGCCGTAAGCTCGCGATCCTGCGTCAGGATGATACGTTTTGCCGGGTCGTCATTGCCCAGATTCCAGAACGCGTGGAATTCGGCGGCGAGGTCATAAAGATAGAACGCAATCCGGTGCGGCTCGCGCGCCTTGGCCGCGGCTTCGACCTCACGCGGGAACTGCGCCGCGAACTTGACCAGCGCCAACTCGTCTTCGCCCAACCGGGCCAGTGCATCGGCCGAGGGCACGATCCCTTCGGCTCCCGCCTTCCGCAAGGTCGAGTGAATGCGAGCATGCGCGTACTGCACGTAGAAGACCGGGTTGTCCTTGCTCGCCTCGACCACCTTGGCGAAGTCGAAGTCCATCTGCGCTTCGGGCTTGCGCGTCAGCATGGTGAAGCGGACCACGTCCTTGCCCACTTCCTCGACCATGTCGGCAATGGTGATGAAGGTGCCCGACCGCTTCGACATCTTCACCGGTTCACCGCCACGCAAGAGCTGGACCATCTGAACCAGCTTGACGTCGAACGGGATTGGCTTGCCCTCCCCCTCGGACAAGGCTGCGACCGCAGCCTTGATGCGCTTGACGGTGCCCGAGTGGTCGGCGCCCCAGATGTCGATCAGTTCGTCGGCGCCCTGCGCCTTCTGCATGTGGTAGGCGAGGTCGGCGCCGAAGTAGGTCCAGTTGCCGTCGCTCTTGCGGATCGGACGATCCTGATCGTCGCCGAAACGGGTCGAGCGGAACAGCGGCAGTTCGACCGGCTCCCAGTCCTCGACTGTCTTGCCCTTGGGGGCTTCGAGCTGGCCATCGAACACCAGGTCGTGCTGCCGCAGCCAGGCTTCGGCTTGCTCCGGCTTCTTGGCCGCCTGCAGTTCGGCCTCCGACGAGAAGACGTCGTGATGGATGCCGAGCAGGGCCAGGTCGGCGCGGATCATCTCCATCATCGCGACAACCGCGCGCTGGCGGAACATGTCCAGCCACTCGCTCTCCGGTGCCGCTACGTAGGCCGGGCCGAATTCCTGGGCCAGGCGTTCGCCGATAGGCTTGAGGTAGTCGCCGGGATAATATCCCGCGGGAATCTCGCCGATGTCCTCGCCCAGGGCCTCGCGGTAGCGCAGATGCGCCGAACGGGCGAGCGTCTGAACCTGCGCGCCGGCGTCGTTGACGTAGTATTCGCGCACGACCCGGTGTCCGGCAAACTCGAGCAGGGCCGCCAGGGCATCGCCGACAACGGCGCCGCGGCAGTGGCCCATGTGCATCGGACCGGTGGGGTTGGCGGAGACGTATTCGACGTTGACCGTCCGCCCCGCTCCCATCGTCGAGCGCCCGTAGTCGGCCCCCAGCTCCGCAATCGCGTGGAGCTCGCTCAGCCAGTTGGCCGGAGCAAGGCGCAGGTTGATAAAGCCCGGGCCGGCGATTTCGGCGCTAGTCACCAGCGGATCGCCGGTCAGCTTTGCCACGATGTGTTCGGCCAGCGCGCGCGGGTTGGTCTTCGCTTCCTTGGCCAGCACCATGGCGGCGTTGGTGGCGAGATCGCCGTGCGACGGATCGCGCGGCGGCTCCACGCTCACCGATCCGCGGGTGGCATGGGGCGGCAGCACCGCCTCCTTCTCGAGCGCGGCAAGGGCTGCATCGATCTTGGCCGCGAAGGCGGCGTACAGGGTGTGCGACTGGTCCATGGGCCGCGCCGTTAGCCTGTTTGGCCGGCGCGGGGAAGGAGCGGTCTTAAGCTTGTCTGCGCCGACTAGCGCGTGGCGTTATAGGCCAGCTGGTCTTCGGTCAGCTGGAAGCCCACCAGCACCTCGAAGGTCGCCTGCGCCAGAGCCGCCCGCACGGTGGGATCGGTCAGCGGGTCGATGGCGGCCTCTTCCTCGCCCGCGCGGCGGCGGCGAACGATGCGCTCGCGAACGTCCGGCGCAAGCGTCGCGGCGGCGCGGTTGACCACGCCACCGGCGGTGCCGCTGGCCTGCGCCCGCTCTTCGCCGTCGGCAAAGTTGAGCGTGACCGAACCGATCCGCTTGGCCACGACCGCGTCTCCGCCGCGCACGACGGTGGAGAAATAGGGCAGCGTGACGGTGCGCGGCCCGCGTACGTCGCGGCGCTGGGCGACCACGTCGAACGTCACGTTGGCGTAGACGTCGTTGCCGGTATCGTCGCACTGGCTACGCACGTTGGTGATCGACGCGGTCATGTCGAGCGCGTCGATCGTGCGGGCGGATTCGGGAGAGAACAGCGTGATGTTGCCGGTATAGTCGGGGACGCCCACCGCCGGACACACCGACCGGAGCGCAGTGATGCCGACACCTTCCTGTACCACGAGATCACCGGTCTTGGCGCAACCGGCCAGGGCGGCTGACGCGGCGGTCACGGTAAACAGAGCTGTCCGGAAGCGCATCCCAATTCCTTGTCCCAAATTATCGGCGCAGGCCCTAGCCCTTTCGCCACGACGCGACAACAGCTAGAGGGGCCCCGATGAACGCGCCCTTTCAGAATGAGGCCACCGGGCCGAGTGAAACCGGTGAAGCCAAAGCGCCGCTAACGGTGCTGATCGCCGCTCCGCGAGGTTTCTGCGCCGGGGTCGATCGCGCTATCGAAATCGTCGAGCGCGCGATCGATCGGTTTGGGGCTCCGGTCTACGTACGACACGAAATTGTGCACAACCGCTTCGTGGTCGAGAGCCTGAAAGCCAAGGGCGCGGTCTTCGTGGACGAACTTGACCAGGTGCCGGAAGGTGTTCCGGTAGTCTTCAGCGCGCATGGCGTGCCCAAGTCCGTCCCCGCGGAAGCCAAGCGCCGGGAGATGACCTACCTGGACGCTACCTGCCCGCTGGTGAGCAAGGTCCACCGCCAGGCCGAACGCCAACTGGAAGCGAACCGCCACATCATCTTCATCGGTCATCGCGGCCATCCCGAAGCCGTCGGGACTTACGGACAGGTGCCCGAGGGCTCGATGACCGTGATCGAAACGGTCGAGGAGGTCGAAAGCCTCGATTTCCCCGCTGAGGCACCACTCGCTTTCCTGACGCAGACGACGCTTTCGGTGGACGACACCGCCCAGGTCGTGGCCGCTCTCAAAGCCAAGTATCCGCACATCGTCGGGCCCAAGGCCGAAGACATCTGCTACGCCACTTCCAACCGGCAAGCCGCGGTCAAGGAGATCGCCGGCAAGTGCGAACTCGTATTGGTGATCGGCGCACCCAATTCTTCCAACTCGGTGCGCCTGGTCGAAGTGGCGGAGCGCTGCGGGACCAAGGCGCGGCTGATCCAACGAGCAGGCGAGATCGACCCTTCCTGGCTCGATGGCGTATCGTCACTCGGCCTGACTGCCGGAGCCTCCGCGCCCGAGCCGCTCGTCCTCGAAGTCATCGAGCGTCTCCGGGAGTGGCGGGAACTGGCAGTGAATGAGGTCGTCACCGCTCACGAACAGATCGTCTTCAAGCTGCCGCGCCAGTTGATCGACTAAGCTCGTGGCCGTCTACACAACGCTTTCGGCCGCCGAGCTGGCCGCGCTCATCGCGCAGTACGATGTCGGCGAACTGGTCTCAGCCAAGGGCATCGCCGAGGGCGTGTCCAATTCGAACTGGCTGATCGAAACGTCCGGACATGGCGGTCAGGCCGAGCGATTCATCCTGACGATGTACGAAGCCCGCGTCGATGCGGCGGACTTGCCGTTCTTCCTCGGACTCCTCGATCATCTCGCCGCCAGGGGCAGCCCGGTTCCTCGCACGATCCACGACCGCGATGGCGCGGCTTCGCGGACGGTTCAGGGCAAGGCCGTGGCCTTGATCGAGTTTCTCCCCGGTGTCTCGGTCGATGATCCCAGCGCCGAGCAGGCTCGCGCCGTGGGTGAGGCGCTTGCCGGTATTCACATCGCGTCGGCTGACTTCGCAGGCCAGCGCGCCAACGGCATGTCGCTGCCGCAGTGGCACAAGCTGTTCGATGACTGCGGAGAGGCGGGCTTGCGCTCGATCGACCCCGAGCTTCCCGGTCTCGTCAGGCGCGAACTCGATTTCCTTTCGGCGAACTGGCCCGAAGACCTGCCCCACTCGGTCATCCACGCCGATCTCTTTCCCGACAACGTCCTGTTGCTGGGCGATCAGGTTTGTGGCCTGATCGACTTCTATTTCGCCTGCACGGACATCACCGCCTACGACCTGGCAGTAACCCATTCGGCCTGGTGCTTTGCGAAGGACGGCCGTTTCAAGCCGGACATCGCCGAGGCTCTCGTCGCGGGATATGCGTCACGTCGCAGCCTGTCCGCCGCCGAGTGGAGCGCCCTGCCCCTGCTGGCGCGCGGGGCCGCGCTGCGGTTCGTCGCGACGCGCGCGTATGACTGGCTCAACACCCCGGCCGATGCGCTCGTGACACGCAAGGATCCGATGGATTTCGCCCGCCGGCTGGCTTTCTATGCCACCGAGGGCGAGCGGGCTTTCCCGCGCGTGGTGGCCTGAGCGACATGAAGCACGTCGACATTTTCACTGACGGTGCCTGCAAGGGAAACCCGGGTCCGGGCGGCTGGGGCGTGCTGCTGCGCATGGGCCCGCACGAGAAGGAACTGAGCGGCGGCGAGGCGCACACGACCAATAACCGCATGGAGATGACCGCCGTCATCCGCGGCCTCCGGGCGCTGATCGAACCTTGCGAGGTCACAATCCATTCGGACAGCCGCTACGTGATCGACGGCATGACCAAGTGGATTCACGGCTGGCAGAAGAAGGGCTGGGTCAACGCCAGCAAGAAGCCGGTCCGCAATGAAGACCTGTGGCACGAATTGATCGCCGCGGCCGCGCCGCACCGGATCAGCTGGCAATGGGTCAAGGGACACGACGGCCACGTCGAGAACGAACGCGTCGATCGCCTGGCGTGTGAGGCGGCTGAGGCGGCGCGGGGTTGAGCTGACGCCCGAAGGCCCCACCCCTTCGGAAAGGCGTTACTGGCGGCTGACGCGGCCGCTAGGTCTTTGGGTCCTCTGCCGTCGCGCTTGAATGCCCGAGATGGGTGGTTAGCGGACATTCAATCGTCAGCGCGGTAGGGTCGCCCTCGCCCTATCGCCATCGCCGCGTCGTGAGGCAGGCGCGTCTCAAATCGGACGAGTTGTTTTGCCGCATCGGAGTCACCGAGACGGGCCGCACGCCTGAGCCAGCGCCGGTAGTCCTGCAGATCGCCACGATTAAAGCAGGTCATAGCCAAGTTGTAGGCGGCTGGCGGATGCCCGAGACGAGCGGCACGGTAGGCCAACCCAGGAGAAGAATGGGAGTCCGCCATGCGACCCCGTTTCGCCGTGAGCCGACTTAGCTCGGTCAAAGCATTCGGTTCTCTTCGAAGCGCCAGGTGCCGTAAAATGCCGAAACCGTCACCGGGCGAGTGGCCGTCAAGCCATGTCTGCGTTTTGGCCGTCAGGCGGTCTCTGGGTGGTGCGGTCATGCATCGATCTACCCAGCTCAGATGAGGCACTCAACTTTTGTAGTGGGTGGAAGCGGACAATAACTAGCTCGGCTGTCCGTTGAACCAGGAGGTCGCGACGATGAACTCCTCCGCCTGCTCAGGAGAAGGGAACGGGCCTACCAGTCTGCCTGAGTGACGTGATTGGAAAGTAGTCCCCTCGGACAGTCCACTCTCGCCCACGATATCTAGAACTAGCCCAGGCGCCGTGGTGAATAGAGCTCCGCGTCGAGCGCCTCGGTCATCTCGTCACGCGGCAACTCCAACAGAAGTTGCGCTGCTAAACGCGCGGCGGCCGGAGCGGTCTGAATGCCGAATCCGCCTTGTCCGGCGAACCAGAAGAACCCGTCGCGCGAGCCGTCGAAGCCGTAGATCGGCAGCCTGTCGGGGGCGAAGCTGCGCAGTCCCGCCCACTTGCGCTCCACCGCGGCAACTCGCCAATCGACCACATGTTCGAAGCGATCGATGGCGATGGCCACGTCGAGTTCCTCGGGCGCCACGTCATTCGCCGGGCTCGGCGTCTCGTCATGCGGGCTGAGCCACAAGCGGCCGTGCTCGGGCTTGAAGTAGAATTGCCCTGAGATGTCGAGCACCAGCGGCAAGTCGGTTGGCGGCGGCGGGTCGGTGCGAAGCTGGATCACCGTACGGCGCAGCGGTGTTATGCCCAGGGCTGGCGCGCCCGCCAGTCCGGCGACCCGATCGGCCCATGCTCCCGCCGCGTTCACCAGGATGCCTGCGTGAGCTTCCCCGCTTCGCCCGAAAGAGAGCCGCCAACCCTCGCCTTCACGCTCGGCGCTCTCGAGCGCGCAGCCCGTGCGCAACTCGGCGCCGGCTTGCCGCGCAAGCGACAGATAGTGCTGGTGCAACCCGGCGACGTCGATGTCCGCGCAAGCGGGTTCGGATATGGCAAGCGTCCATTCCGGCCGGAGTCCCGCCATCCGCTGCTCCAGCGACGAACGGCCGAGCTTGTCGATATGAACCCCGGTGCCCCCGAAACGCTCGAGGAAGGCGTCGATCGCCGGTTCATCCTCGGCCCGCCCGAGGTAGAGCGCCCCTCGCGGCGCCAACATGCCGTGATGGCGCAGGTACTGGCCGGACGCGAGCGTGAGCGGGACCACTCCCGGGCCGCCGTAGCACTCTTCCCAGAACGCGGCGGAGCGGCCAGTCGCATGATAGCCAGGCGTATTCTCCGCTTCGGCAACCAGCACCTTGGCATAGGGAGCGAGTTCGGCGGCCATACTCGCGCCGGCCATTCCGGCGCCGATGACGGCAATATCGTAACGGGTACTCACGTCGGCAAAACTTCCTCGAGAAAAGCGTCGATACCGGCCAAAGCCCGCTGACGGACCGCGTCGGATTCGCGAAGAATCTCGTGCCCCGCCTCCGGCCCGAACCACAGAGTCCGCGCCCGAGGCAGTCGCTTCGCCGCCTGGTGGATGGCACGCGATCCGACAAGCCGGTCAGCACGCGTTGCGACAATATAGACCGGAAGGTCAATGGCCTCGAGGGCGCCCGGCCTATTGAGCCACCTTATCGATGCGAGCGCGCCAGCTACCCAGCCCCAGCTCCCGGTAGCCATGACCAGTTCGGGCCGCTCATGTCTCCACCAGAGCTCGTCCGCGTAGCGCTCATCGTGGTGAGTCAGCAGGGCTTGGCGCCCTTCGGGCAGCTCTCCAGGTTTCTCGCTCCATTTCCAGGCCGGCCGGCGCGCGTCGCCCAGCGACGCCATGAAGCGAGCGAAGGCGTGCTTAAGCGCAAGCGGCAAGACCTCGGGCGGGACGTCGAGCATGGGCGCGCTCAAGATCAGGGCGGCGGCTGCTGGAACCAGCCCGCGTTCGGCAACGGCCCTCAGGGCGAGATGTCCTCCCATCGAATGACCAACGAGGACCAGGGGGGCCTTTCTGCCTTCGGCCCACTCGCGCCAGAAGGCCGACAGATCCGCGGTCCACTCCGTGAACTCACTTATATGCCCGGTTACCTCGTCTAGTCCAAAGCGTCCGGACCCGGCCTGGCCGCGCCAATCGGCGGCAGTCACGCGCCAACCCTGGCCATGCCAGTGATCCAGCACCTCGAGATACTTTTCATATGCATCACCGCGACCAGGCATGAACAGCAGCGATCCCCGCGCCTTTGACGGCTCCGACCAGTCGATCCGGCGAATCAGATGTCCATCGGGCGCTGTCCAGCGGCTTTCGATTGCGCCAGGCGGAATGGCTCGGCGATCGAATAGCTTGGTGGTCAAGTTGGTTACTTGGCTAACTCCGGCCTCCCGCCAGTGGTTACTTTTTAGTAAGTCATCTCCGCTAGCACCAGACCGCCGCATTGGGGATCTCCCCGGCGAGATGGGGTTTCGATGCTAGACGATCCATTCCGGTACGGGTTGCTTATTGCTTTGGCAATTGCACTGCTGACGGCGGCAATTACCGACCTGCGCAGCCGCAAGATCGCTAACTGGCTGAACGCCGGCATCGCTTTGGCGGCGCCGCTGTTCTGGTGGGCAAGCGGCATGGATCTTTGGCCGGACGTGGCCATGCAGCTTGCCCTGGCCCTGCTCACTTTTGCCGTTTTATGCGGCCTCTTCGCTCTCGGCCAAATGGGAGGCGGCGATATCAAGCTGCTGACCGCGTTGGCGCTATGGATAGCTCCTTTCGCGTTCCTCCAGCTGCTTGTGCTGATGGCGCTGATCGGGGGCTTCCTGACCATACTGTTCGGCGCCTGGCATCTCATGCGCCGTCAGCGTGACAAGATCGCGATCCCGTACGGATTGGCAATCGCCGCGGCGGGGCTCTGGATCCTTGGCTCCACCTACCTAGCGGTGGCTTCGGCCACCGCTACGGCCGGTTGAACCCGATCTTAACCATTACTCACCTAGAACCTCCGCAATCGTCTCATTTGGACCCTTAAGAAGGCAACACGCATCATGGACAGGAAAAAGCTGGTTCTGCTGCTTGGAGCGCTGATCGTAGCGATCGGTACCGCTTTCGCCGCCCGCAGCATGCTGACCGGGGCGGCCGCTCCGCAAGTAGATGCCGCTGCAGTGCCTGCAGAGCCCCAGGGTCCCAAGGTCCTGGTCGCCAAGCGTGCGCTGCCGATTGGCACGATCATCACTGCAGACGCCATTGGATTCCAGCTCTGGCCGCAGGAGATGGTTCAGGACGCCTATTTCCTCGATGGCGAAGCCGACATGTCCAAGCTCATCGGCACAGTCGTTCGCAATCCGATCACCGCGGGCGAGCCGGTCACCCAGGGCTCGCTGGTGAGCCCGGGCGATCGCGGCTTCCTCGCCGCGGCGCTTGGACCGGGCATGCGTGCGGTGACCGTTCCGGTTTCCGCTCAGACCGGCGTGGGCGGCTTCATCTTCCCGGGTGACCGGGTGGACCTGATGTTGACGCAGTCGGTCTCGGGCGAAGGTCAGGAACTCAAGGCCACCGAGACCATTCTGCGCAACCTGCGCGTCCTGGCGACCGACAAGTTCACAGAAACCGAAACGACGCCAGACGGCAAGACCGTCGTCCGCAACGTCAGCACGGTCACGCTCGAAGTGACGCCGAAGATCGCCGAAAAGATCTCCGTCGCGCAGACGGTGGGTTCGCTGAGCCTGTCGCTCCGCTCGATCGCCGACAACCAGACCGAGCTCGAACGCGCGATCGCGTCGGGCGCGGTGGACCTGCCTGAAGGCGCCACGAAGGAGCAGGAAGAAAAGCTTCTGCGCCAGGCGATGGCGCGTCCGCAGGACGGGGCTTCGACCTTTGTGACCGGCGGCGATATTTCGCGCTTCCAGCGTAGCTCGATGCCGGCCCAGTCCTCGTCGTCCCCGGCTCCGGCCGGAGCAGCGGTCGCGGCAGGCCCGGTGGTTCCCTCGGGCCCGACAGTCCGCGTGACCCGCGGCAAGGACACCACGGTAGAATCGGTCGGCCGAGGCGCTGGGGCGCTGCTCGACCGCACTGGTCAAGGCGCGCGCGCAGTCGGACGGACCGCGCCCGCCGCCAGCGCCGCCATGACAGCTTTCTAAGGTAGTTTCATGATTTTCGAAGCGGGAAACCTCGGCCGAACCAAGGCTAGCGAGAAGGTAAGGGGCAAGACAATGAAGAGTCGCGTTCTCAAGACAGTGCTGGTCGCAGCCTGCGCCCTTGCGCCGCTGGCCGCTGCCTCCTCTGGCCCGGCGATGGCCCAGGCTATCGTCAGCCCGGCGCAGGATATCGCCCTGTCTATCGGACGCGGCCAACTGGTTACCGTACCGGGCAACATGGCCGACATCTTTGTCTCCAACGAGACCGTGGCCGACGTCCAGGTCAAGTCGCAACGCCAGCTCTATGTCTTCGGCAAGGCCGGCGGCGAGACCACGGTCTACGCCAGCAACGGCGCCGGAGATATCATCTGGTCGGCCAATGTCCGCGTCGCTTCGAACATCGACAGCGTCGATCAGATGCTGACTTTGGCGATGCCCGATGCGAACATCCGTGTTGCCACTATGGGCATCAACACCGTGCTGCTGACCGGAACGGTTGCGGCTCCGGAAGATGCCGCCGAGGCCGAGCGCCTGGTCACCGCCTTCATGGGCGACACCACCAATGTGGTCTCCCGCCTTCGCATGGCAACGCCGCTGCAGGTGAACTTGCGCGTTCGCTTTGCGGAGGTCAGCCGTTCGCTGGTTCGCGCGCTGGGTGTGAACCTGACGACGGTGGACACAACCAGCGGATTCCGTTTCGGCATCGGCCAAGGCCGGTCCACGGTCAACGGCGCGTTTAACTATGGTGGCCCTCTCGGCGTCGGACCAGGTATCGGGAATCCCTCGGTGATGCTTCCGCCGGGAGTTACCCTTCCCGATGGTTCTACCTCGATCACCGGCCCCGGCGTGAATTCGGTGACCGGCGGGACCACGCTCGGTGGCCTCGGCCGCTTCCTTGGACTTGATGTTCTCAGCTCGCTCGATCTTGCCGAACAAGACGGCCTTTCGACGACCCTCGCAGAGCCGAACCTGACGGCTCTTTCTGGTGAGACCGCGGAATTCCTCGCGGGCGGCGAGTTCCCGATCCCGCTGAGCCAGGGTCTCGGCACGACCACCATCGAATACAAGAACTACGGCGTCAGCTTGGCATACACCCCTACGGTGCTGGCCAACGGCCGAATTTCCCTGCGGGTAAGACCCGAGGTGTCGGAGTTGACGTCGCAGGGTGCGGTGACGCTCGGCGGCGTGCAGGTTCCGGCGCTGACCGTGCGGCGTGCCGAAACGACGGTGGAACTCGGCTCTGGCCAGAGCTTCATGATCGCCGGCCTGCTTAGCAACAAATCGCAGAACCTGATCGACAAGGCGCCGGGAGCCGGCGACATTCCGATCTTGGGCGCCCTGTTCCGTTCGACCAATTTCCAACGCAACCAGACCGAACTCGTAATAGTTGTGACGCCTTACCTCGTGCGTCCGGTCGACGACAGCGAGATCCGCTTGCCGACCGATGGTTTCCAGGTCCCTGACCCGGTCCAGCAATACCTGCTGATGAAGGACAACAACGGTGCAACCGGCGGGACCCGCCCGATGCCGCGTGCTGCCGAGGGTGGCACACCTCCGCAGGTCGGGCAGGCCGAGCAGGTCACTCCGGACCAGACTGCCGACAACCGCCGCCGCATTGGCGAGGAAACCGCCGGTGCCGAACCCGCGTCACCCGGCTTCAGCCTCTAAGGGAAAGGTGAACCAGATGATCCTTCGCAAGAACAGCCCGGTCGCCGCGGCACTCGCCCTCTCCCTCGGAGTGGTTCTGTCCGGCTGCTCCACGTCCGACAATCAAGGCAACATGACACTGAACAGTGTCGCCCAGCCCGTTGTCGAGCGCCAGAATTTCGCTATCGACCTGGCTTCCAATGCCAACGGTCTCTCCTACCCCGAACAGCAACGGCTGGCCGGCTGGTTTGAGACGATGAACCTCAAGTACGGTGACCGGGTTGCCCTCGACGGTGCGGTCATCGACCAGGCCGTCCAGGACCAGGTCTCCGCTATCGCCGCTCGTTATGGCATCTTGCTCAGCGCGGGTGCGCCGGTCACGGACGGGTTCGTCAATCCGGGCACCGTTCGCGTCGTGGTTTCGCGCACTCGCGCTTACGTCCCCGATTGCCCCAACTGGACCGACAAGGCCCAGGGGAATGGCACTTCGAGCGGATTTGGCTGCGCGATTAATTCAAACTTTGCCGCGATGGTCGCCGATCCGGAGCATCTGCTGCATGGCGCCACGGGCACGGGTGAAACCGTGGTCATGAGTTCGACGAAAGCGATCGACAGCTATCGTGAGCAGAAGCCGACTGGCGGCCAACCGCTCAGCGGCGTCAGCACCACTCAAGGAGCTAAGTGATGAATTCGCCTTGGAAACCAGGCCCCCTGGGCAATCGCGATCCCTTCGCGGCGTTCATCTGCGACGAGAGCGCGCTCGACGTTTTGCGGCCGGTTGTCATCGAGATGGGGTGGCAGCCTGAGAAGTGTAACAAGGGCGGGCTGCGCAACGCGGTCCAGTCGCTGTCGATCTCGGCCAGTCCCGCGATCCTCATGGTTGACCTGTCGGAAAGCGGCGATCCGCTCAATGACATCAACGCGCTGGCCGAAGTCTGCGAACCCGGCACGGTGGTGATTGCCGTCGGCCAGGTCAATGACGTGCGCCTCTATCGCGATCTGCTGGCCAGCGGCATTCACGATTACCTGCTGAAGCCGCTCTCGGCGAGCCAGGTGCGTGACTCGCTGACCCAGGCTCAAGCCGTGTTCATGGCCCCGCGCAATGCCGATGGCGAGGGGGTCAAGTCCCACGTCTCGACGGCGGTGGTGGGTACGCGTGGCGGCGTCGGTGCCTCTACCCTCGCGACCTCGCTCGCCTGGCTGCTGAGTGCCGATCACAAGCGGCCGACCGCGTTGCTCGATCTCGACGTGCACTTCGGCACCGGTGCGCTTGCGCTCGACCTTGAACCGGGCCGCGGCCTTACCGACGCGATCGAGAACCCGAGCCGTATCGACGGTCTGTTCATCGAACGCGCGATGATCCGCGCCAACGATCACCTGTCGGTCCTTTCGGCAGAAGCACCGATCAACTCGCCGCTGCTGACCGATGGGGCCGCCTTCGTGCAACTGGAGGAGGAATTCCGCCAGGCGTTCGAAATGACGGTCATCGACATGCCGCGCAACATGCTGATCAACTTCCCGCATCTGCTGGCGGACGTGAATGTGGTGACCTTGGTCACTGAGATGACCTTGGCATCCGCTCGCGACACCATCCGCATCCTTGCCTGGCTCAAGAGCAACGCGCCCAACGCACAGCCCTTGATCGTGGCCAACAAGGTTCAGGCAGGCGCGAGCGAGATCAGCCGAAACGACTTCGAAGCCTCGATCGAACGCAAGGTCAATTACCTGATCCCCTACGACCTCAAGGCCGCAACCAACGCGGCGAAGCTGGGCCAGACCTTTGCCGATGCCAATCGGACGGCGAAGTCGGGCCAGACGATCCGCGATATCGCCAAAGCTATCCTGGGCGTGAGTGACGACGACGGCGCCAGCTTGGCGGAAGGCACCACCAACGCTTCGTTGCTGGGCAAGTTGGATCTGAAGTCGCTGCTGGCCAAGAAGGCAAAGGGCAAAACGCGGGAAGCCGAGCTCGGCTAAGTGAGTGAAAGTGCGGGTCCATGGCCCGCACCGGTTTGGACAAGCGATCGGACACGCAAGGGCGGAACATGAGCATCATCCAGCTATTGCTAGTGAGCGGCGGCCTCTTGACGGTGCTGATCCTCGCCTATCTGGCCTTTGCCGGAAAATCTCCGGTGAAGGAGGGGCAACGGCGGCTGCAATCCGTCCGATACCGCCATTCCGAAAACACGCTCGACCGCGTTGAATCCCAGTTGAAGAAGGCCATCGCGGCGCGAAAGCCGAAGTTCCACCGGGTAGCGGGCTCCGGCTCTCGCCAGGAGGCGCTTGCCATTCGGCTGCAGCGCACGGGCAAGAGCTGGACAGTATCGCAATATCTCTATGGCTCGCTCGGTCTCGCGGTCGCCACGCTGGTCATCATGTATCTGCGCAGTGGTTCGGCCCCGCTCTCCCTGGCGCTGGCCGTGCTGGTTGGCGCCGGACTGCCTCACCTTGTTGTCGGTCATCTGATCAAGAAGCGCACCAACAAGTTCAACGCCAAGTTCCCGGACGGGATCGAATTGCTGGTCCGCGGCCTGCGCTCGGGGTTGCCGGTTTCCGAAACACTCTCAGTCGTCGGCCAGGAAGTGCCGGGGCCCGTCGGGGAGGAATTCCGGACAGCCGTCGAACGCATGAAGATCGGGCGCACGATGGAAGAGTCCCTCCAGGTCACCGCAGATAAGCTGGGCACTGCGGAGTTCCAGTTCTTCGTGATCACGTTGGCGATCCAGCGCGAGACCGGCGGTAACCTGGCGGAGACCTTGAGCAACCTTGCCGACGTGCTGCGCAAGCGCGCGCAGATGAAGCTGAAAATTCGCGCGATGAGCTCGGAGTCAAAAGCGTCCGCCTACATCGTCGGCGCTCTGCCCTTCATCGTCTTCGCCGCCATTTGGTGGATCAATCCCACCTACGCGACGCGATTCTTCGTTGAAGAGAGGCTCATCGTGACTGGTCTTGGCGGGCTCGTCTGGATGTCGATCGGGGCCTTCATCATGGCCAAGATGGTCAGCTTCGAAATCTGAGCGGGAAACGGACACAACCATGATCACCCCGGCCGCAGGTCCCACCCTCCTCGGAGTCGACGTCGTCCTAGTCGGTTCGCTACTCGCGGGCGTTGCCGCGGCAGCGATGCTGTACGTCATCTACGGCGTCCTGACCGTCCGGGACCCGATGGCCAAGCGTATCAAGTCGCTCAACGCTCGCCGCGACGAGTTGAAGTCGGGTCTAACGACTTCCACCGGCCGCAAGCGCCAAAGCCTGTTGCGCCGAACCGAGACCACGGACCGGGTGAAAGAGACTCTGGCCGGGATGAAGGTCCTTCAGGACAGCCAGATCAAGGCGATCCAACAGCTGCTCGCGCAAGCCGGATACCGCAACAAGGAATACGCGGTCATCGTCATCTTCGCGCGCATGATCCTGCCGATCGTGCTTGGCTTTATCGGGGTCGTCGCCCTCTACTGGATGGACATGTTCCCCGACTGGAGCAGCTTCAAGCGCTTCATGGCTTTCGCCGCGCTCGTCGTCGGCGGGTATAAAGGCCCTGAAACCTTCCTGAAAAACAAGGCGAAGAAGCGCACCGACGAGATCCGCAAGGGCCTTCCCGATGCGCTAGACCTGTTGGTGATCTGCGCGGAAGCGGGCCTTACTGTCGATGCCGGCTTCAATCGCGTCGCCAAGGAACTGGGCCGCGCCTATCCCGAATTGGGGGACGAATTCGCCCTCACTGCGATCGAACTGTCGTTCCTCACAGAGCGGCGGCAGGCGTTCGAGAACTTCGCCTATCGTGTCGACCTCGAGGCGATCAAGGGCGTCGTGACGACGATGATTCAGACCGAACGCTATGGTACGCCGTTGGCTTCGGCGCTCCGCGTCCTCTCTGCCGAATTCCGCAACGAGCGCATGATGCGCGCGGAAGAGAAGGCGGCGCGACTGCCGGCGATTATGACCGTGCCGCTGATCCTGTTCATTCTGCCCGTCCTGTTCATCGCCATCCTCGGACCGGCAGCTTGCGATCTCTCGGATGCCTTTGGCGGCAAGGCGCCCGGTACCTAAATTCCGGAATATCTAATCAGTTGCCCGATGGGCGAGAGGGGGAGCCCCGCGGTCTCGGCCGCGGGGCCTTTCGCTATTGGACGCCGGGGCCTTTCGCTATTGGACGCCGAAGTTGTCGTTATCGATATCGTCCGCGTCGAGGTCGACGACTTCGCCCCGCACCCTTTCCAACAGGCGGCGAAACTGATCGACTTCCTCCGTGGCGAAATTGGCGAACAAGCGCCGTTCCATCTCCAGTGCCAGCGGCATTATCTCGTCCCGCATCCTTACTCCCGAAGCCGTAAGCTCGAGCAGATGCGAACGACCGTCCTGGGCATTCGGGCGGCGTTCGGCCAATTCCCGTTCTTCCAGCACCTTGCACGCCCGGTTGACTGCCACTTTATCCATCACGGTAAGACTGGTCAGTTCGCGCTGCGTCAGTGGGCCGGAATCGCCGAGAACCGCCATTACCCGCCATTCGGGCACACTAAGACCGAAGCGCTGACGGTACTCCAAAGCGATGCGGCCGCTTACCGCATTCGAGGTAATCGACAGCTGGTAAGGCAGGAATTCACTAAGAGGCGTTTTCTGGTTCATCGGACCGAATGTGTTCCAGTGAGAGGCGCAATGCAAGCGGTGGCGGGGCAGTGCACGAGTTCTAGCGTAGCGAGGCAGGCAAGACGAAGCGACCAGCGACCGCGTCCAGCCTTGCCGCGGCGCGGCGATCCCACTGCTCCGGCGGAGTCACGAAAGCCTGATCCAGCACGCGGTCGATAGGGCTTGGCTCTCGTACCGCAGGCAACGAGCCAGCCAACCGCACCAGGGTCGCTCGAGCGCGTTCCACATTCTGGCGCATCACCTCGAGAATCGCCGAGACCTCTACCGCCGCCCCATCCTCCTTCCAGGAGTCGAAGTCCGTGACCATCGCAAGCAGAGCGTAGGGCAGCTCCGCCTCGCGGGCGAGGCGTGCTTCGGGCATCGCCGTCATCCCGATCACGTCCGCGCCCCACTGGCGGTACAGGCGACTTTCGGCGCGGGTCGAGAACTGCGGCCCCTCGATCGCGATGTAGCAGCCGCCGCGGTGCACGCGCGCGCCGGTCTCCTCTGCGGCGGCGGCCGCGTAGCCTGAAAGTCGGGGACACATGGGATCCGCCAGCCCGACATGGGCGACGATTCCCGGCGTGAAGAAAGACCTCGCCCTGCCCTCTGTTCGGTCGATCAACTGGTCAACCGCGACGAAATCGCCTGGCGCCATCTCCTCCCGCAGCGATCCGATGGCGGACAATGCCAGGACGTCGGTCACGCCGCAGCGCTTCAACACATCGATGTTTGCGCGGTAGTTTATGTCGGACGGGGCCAGCCGATGGCCTTCGCCGTGACGCGGCAGAAACGTAAAGCGCACGCCTTCGATCAATCCCGTTGTCACGGGCGCAGATGGATCTCCGAAGGCGCTGGCGACGTTGATCTGCTGCGCCATTTCAAGCGCGTGGGCGGTGTAGAGACCCGACCCGCCGATGACCCCGATATGCCAATGCGCCACTGGGGGCCGTCCTCTTCGCTATTTCGGGGGCATACGGATCGCGCCGTCGAGGCGCACCGTCTCGCCGTTGAAGTACCCGGTCTCGAGCATCGTCATGACCAGATTGGCGTATTCTTCCGGCCGCCCAAGTCGCTTGGGAAACGGAACCGCCGCCGCCAGAGACTGCTGCGCCGCTTCGGGCAGGCCCGCCAGCAAAGGAGTATTGAAGATACCGGGCAGGATCGTGTTGACGCGGATTCCTTCCGACATCAGATCGCGCGCCACGGGCAGGGTCATCCCGGCAACGGCTGCCTTGGACGCCGCATAGGCCACCTGTCCGATCTGCCCGTCGACCGCGGCCACGGAGGCCGTGCAGACGATGGCGCCCCGCTCCCCATCCTCGAGTCCGTCGAGCGTCATCATGCCGGCAGCGGCTTTCGCCACGCACTGGAAGGTGCCGAGCAGGTTCACCTTGATGGTCTTCATGAACAGGTCGACCGGGAAATGGCTGATCGCACCGGTCTCCCGGTCGCGGCGGGTTGTCTTGCCGATGGTGCCGATCCCGGCGCAGGTAACCAGCACTCGTTCCTGCCCATGCGCCTCGCGCGCCTTGGCGAAGCCGGCATCGACCGAAGCCTCGTCGGACACATCGACCTTGCAGACGATCCCACCTATCTCTTCAGCCACCTGGCGGCCGCGTTCCTCGTTGAGGTCGAACAGGGCGACCTTGGCGCCTTTCGCCGCCAGCGCCCTGGCGCTCGCTTCACCGAGGCCCGACGCGCCACCCGTGACGATTGCGGCAATCGAAGAATCAATTCTCATCGTCCCCGGTCCTTCAGCCTGGAAATCCGCCTCTCAAACTTCTCGATCGGCGCCTTAGCGCGCACCGGACAACGGTCAAGCATCCTGCCCGAACGAGCCCCAAGAGGTCTCAATCGAAACCTGTTGCGCTTTTGTCACAGGACGAAATCGAAAGCGCCACATGAATGTGATTTGAATTGAAACGAGTTCGCCAGTCCAGCACGTCCCGTTCAGGCAATACAATCTCACCCAAGTTCGCAGGGACGATTAGGCGGGCGGGAAGGAGCGTATTGCAGGTCAACGTCCGGCACGCCGGATACGATTGGGGACTGATCTGTGAACATCCAAAGCTATTTGAAGGGCGCCGTTGCGCCCATCGCCATCGTTGCCGCGTTCGTCGGGCAACAGGCTATTGCACAAGATACCACGACCGACAGCGGACAGGCTGCGACCAGCGAAGGCGAAGTGATCATCGTCACGGGTTCGCGCCTCAACCGGCCTGACCTCGACGCTTCGAGCCCGGTGGTGGCCGTCACCGCCGAACAGCTGCAGATTTCCGGTACCAACACTCCGGAAGAATTCATCCGCACCCTGCCGCAGGCCGTTCCGGCCATTGGTGGCAACACCAACAACGGCAACCCGGGCGTGGCCACGGTCGACCTCCGCAACCTCGGTGAAGAGCGCACGCTCGTCCTCGTCGACGGCAAGCGCTTCGTTCCTTACGACTCCAACGGCGTTGTCGACCTCAACATGATCCCGGCCGCTCTGATCGAGCGCGTGGAAGTTCTGACCGGCGGCGCCTCGTCGGTTTACGGTTCGGACGCGATCGCCGGCGTCGTCAACTTCGTGCTCAAGCAAGACTTCGAAGGCCTCGAGGCTGACGGCCAGCTCGGTCTGACGCAGAAGGGCGACGGTTTCGAGCGTTCGTTCAGCGTGACCATGGGCGTCAACAGCGAAGACGGCCGGGGCAACCTTGTCGCCAATGTCGGTTGGGTTAAGACCGACGCTGTGACGCAGGGTGACCGCGCGTACTCGCGCAATGTGCTGGACTCAACGCTTAGCGCGGGCGGCGGCAGTTCCACGAACGCCGCAGGCACCATCCGCGGTCTCGTCTCGTCGGCCTGCCTTGGCGGCACGACTGCTGGCGTCTGCACCTTCGATACGAACGGCAACCTGATCCCGTATGTTGCCGAAATTCACGGCTTCAACTTCAATCCCTACAACCTGCTGCAAGCGCCGCAGGAAAAGTGGACCGCTACGGCACTCGGGAGCTATGAGATCACCGACGCGATCGAGTTCTTCGGACGTGCTTCGTTCGCAAACACGCGCGTTACGACGATTGTTGCCCATTCGGGCACTTTCAACTTCCCGTTCGACATTAGGGTCGGTGACGACCCCTCGACGCCGGAAGTTGAACTCGCGAACCCGAATTTGAACGCTCAAGCGATTGGCGTCCTTGCTGAAAATGACACAGACGGCGATGGCGTCGTCAGAGTGCCAATTGGCCGCCGAACCATTGAAATCGGTACGCGTGACTCAATCTATGAAAACACTGCCTATCAGTTCGTGGGCGGCTTCCGTGGCGAGATCGTCGAAGGTTTAAGCTGGGAAGCATTTGGTCAGTGGGGCCGCACCAGCCGTACGCAGACCTTTGCGAACGACATCTCGTTCGCCCGTACTCAGGCGGGAATTACTGACGGTACGGTCAACTTGTTCGGTGCCGGCAATCTGACTCAGGAGGCGGGCAACGCGATCCGTCTTGACCTGCAACAATACGATACCACCTCGCAGACGGTTGCGGGCGGCTACCTCACCTACGATCTGCCTTTCGCGCTCGGTGGCACGAAGACCGGTGGTCTTGTCGGCGGTGTCGAGTACCGCAAAGAGCATTCGACGGCTAATCCAGACGAGAACCTGATCCAGGGCAATGCGCCCGGCTTCGGTTCATCGACTCCGATCGACGCTCAGATCGAGATCAAGGAAGTCTACGGCGAAGCCAAGCTTCCAATCTTCGACATCGCCAGCATTGAAGCCGGTATCCGTTATGCCGACTACCAGAACCGCGACAATCTCACGGGTCAGGGCAATAAGTTTAACACGACCAGCTGGAAGATTGGCGGCGATATCGAGCCGATCGACGGTATTCGTCTCCGTGCCATGTACCAGCGTGCGGTCCGTGCCCCGAACCTGAACGAGATCGGTCAGCCGATCACTCCCAGCACCGGTGACCTTACTGCCGATCCCTGCTCTTCGTTCGATGACGATGGCAATCCGAACCTGGATGCGGCCGCTTACGCAGCGGGAGGACCGCTTGCTCAGCTCTGTCTTGCCACCGGCGTTCCGGCAGCTGCCGCGGCCGCAGAAGTGGTCGGCGGTCCGATCGCTGGACAGATCAACAACTACATTGGCGGCGAAATCAGCCTTACGCCCGAAAAGTCGGAAACCATCACAGCTGGGATCGTCTTCAATCCGTCATTCCTGCCTGGCTTCTCGGCAACCGTCGACTACTATGACATCAAGGTTAAGAACGCGATCCTTCAACTCCCGGAGGAAGAAATCGTCCGCCTCTGCTACTTTGTGGAGCAGGATGCTTCCAGCGAGTTCTGCCAGCGGATTCACCGCAATCCGATTGACGGCAGCCTCAGCGGCGGCACCGAAACCGGTGTGGACGCCACTAACACCAACGCGGGCTTCCTCGCGGCCAAGGGCATCGACGTCACGGCGCAGTATCAGTTCGACGTAGGTGCGGATTCGACCCTGGCGTTCGGCGTGAATGCAACTCGCACCCTCGCCAGCGAATTCCAATCCACCGAACTCTCTGACGTCGTCGAATGCGAAGGCCTCGTCGGTAAGGTCTGTCTCCGCCCAGTTCCGAAGTGGCAGTTCGTCCAGA
Source organism: Croceibacterium selenioxidans (assembly GCF_018599195.1). Classification (GTDB taxonomy): domain Bacteria; phylum Pseudomonadota; class Alphaproteobacteria; order Sphingomonadales; family Sphingomonadaceae; genus Croceibacterium_A; species Croceibacterium_A selenioxidans. The sequence goes on from NZ_JAHFVK010000002.1 coordinate 132,365, forward strand.
CGACGACGTTCGAGTCGGGTCCGGCCATGGTCCAGCTCCGCTGGCGCTACATCGGCAAGCTGACCAACGACACGGTTGCCTTTGGCACGGCTGATGCGGCGGACTTCGCGGTGCCGGTCATCGGTGCGCGTAGCTACTTCGACCTGTTCAGCAGCGTCGATGTCACGGACAACATGACCTTCCGCTTCGGCATCAACAACCTGCTCGACAAGAAGCCGCCGATCGTCGGTAACGACTACGGTGGCACGACCGAGAACAGCGGCAACACCTTCCCGGCGACCTACGAGCCGCTCGGACGGAACTTCTTCATCGGCGCCAACGCGCGCTTCTGATCGAAGTAGGCCGACAAAAATCGGGGGCGGCGGATCATTCCGCCGCCCCCTTTTTTGTGTGGTGTTGAAGGGATCGAGCCGGCGAGCCGTCCGCTCATGCCTGGCTAAAGAGTGTCGCTAAAGCCTATGCGGCCATGATGGGCTGCGTGCGCATCGAGCATCTGGCGCACGAATTCCCGCTCCTCTGCATCGAGGAATGGGTTCCAGACGTCGAAAATCAAAATCAGGCGCGGTTCGTCGCTATCGTTCCAGGCTTCATGCTGAATGGTGTCATCAAACGCCCAGGCCTGCCCGGGCACCCACTCGCGCGTTTCCGCGCCAACGCGAAAGCCGCAGCCCGGCGGAACGATCAACGGCAAGTGCACAGTAGCGCGCGCGTTGCTCACCCCGGTATGAACCGGAATACGCGTCCTGGGTGCAAGAACGGAGAAGAACGCGTTCGGCGTCCGGCCCTGCATATCCGCCAACGGCATCCGATCGAGCAAAGCGATCGTGCGCGGGCAGCGGGCCGCATTGGCTTCATTGCGCACGCCATGCTTCCAGAAGAAGAAGGCGCTCCATAGCTTGGAATGATCGAGCTCCGCCCACTGGTTGGCCGGAACGCCTGGCGGATTGTCGACATAGGGTACGAACGCCGGATCGTCCGCATTGGCAGCAACGGCCGTCGCCTCGGCAAGCAGCTCCGGTGTGGCGGCTTCAAGCTCTTCGAACCACGGCGTCACGGCCCGATCGAAGAAGGGAATGGCCGGCAAACGCGGGATCGAAAGGAACGTCGGTTCGGCAACGTAGACCGGCTGCTCACCTAGCAGGGCCGCCCTCGCCTCGCTCATCCTGATACTGGGCGCCGGTGCCTCCATCGACCGGCCGAGCGCTTCGTTGTCGCGCGCGACGGCCTCCTCCGCTCGTGCGATGAGAGGCTGGAAGCGGGGAGAGCCCCGGACATCCTCCGGCGCGGTGTCGAGGAATTGGCGGTAAACGATCGCCGCCTCGCGCGGGCGCCCCATGTCTTCCAGGAGTACGGCCTTCTGGAAGATCGCCTGGACGAAATAGGGATCTATGGCGAGAGCGCCGTCCAGCGCGTTCAACGAAGCCAGCTGGTCCCCCGCGGCCCTCTCCGCCGCCGCGAGATTGAACAGGAGAGCCGGCTGCCCGGGATCGGCAGCATTGGCCCGCCGAAACAGGTCGCGCGCCTCGATCGCCTCTCCTTTGGCGAGGTGCCAGTTCCCAAGCGCATTAAGCGCTGGACCGTGGCCAGGGTCCTGTTCGAGCAATGCCGTCCACTGCGCCATCGCCGTAGCGACATCGCCCCGTGCCATGGCCTGCCGCGCCGTCTGTTCGAACTCGCTGATCGATTTCATGCTTTAGTCGCCATGCCGTCAATCGGGCTCACTTGATGCGTTGCACCGTCTCCATGCCGGTGACGCCATCGACGTAGACACGATAACCGCTCATCATGCCGCGCTTGATCTCGACAGTCTGCCCCACCCGCAACCGATCGGCGAGATTGCGATCAGTGGTGACCTGCCACTCGTGACCGTTGTCGAGCACGAGGAGGGGACCTTTCCGGCCCGGCCGCATCTCCACGATCTTGGCGGTCACGCGCTCAGGCTCCGTCCGTACCTGGTTTGCCGCGAGGCCGAAGTTCTGTTCCGCTGCGGCTTGCCGTTCCGCTGAGGTCTGGGCTGGAATGGCCGCAGCCGCACTGGCCGGTGCCGCACTGACCGGAGCGGGGCTGGCAGGAGTCGCGACGGGCACCTCGTCATAACAGGCGAGACGTTGCTCTCGATCGGCAATGGCGCGACATTCTTCCACCGTCGGCGCGGCCCAGGCCGCTGCGCCTTGCGTGGCCAAGACGGCCGCTGCTGTTGCCCACATCCACCGCTTGGTCATCGAGAGGCCTCGTCCCTTGCCGACCGGAGGGCCAGCTTCGAGAGTCAGACTAGTGGCTTCCCCTGCAGTCTCAAGCGCGAAGAGGCCGTTAGCCCCGTGCGATTTGCCTCAGGCGACAGCGATGTTGAGTACCCCGTCGCCTTCGTCGACCTTGACCGTGCTGCCGTCCGGGACCTCGCCTGAGAGCAGCATCTCGGCCAGAGGATCCTGCAGGTACCGCTGCACGGCTCGCTTCAGCGGCCGGGCGCCGTAGACGGGGTCGTAGCCGACCCGCCCGAGCCAGCGCCGCGCCGCGTCGGTCAGTTCGAGCGTAATCTTGCGATCCTTGAGCAGGCGCTGCACCCGCTCGACCTGAATATCGACGATCGGCGCCATGTGTTCGGGCGCAAGCCGGTGGAACAGGATGATCTCGTCCAGACGGTTGAGGAATTCGGGTCGGAAATGTGCGCGCACGACCTCCATTACCTGCGGCTCGACATCCTCTACCTTCTGGCCTTCGTCCAGGTTGGAGAGGTACTGGCTGCCGAGGTTGCTGGTCAGGATGATCAGGGTGTTCGAGAAGTTGACCACCCGGCCCTGCCCGTCGGTCAGGCGCCCGTCGTCCAGAACTTGGAGCAGGACGTTGAACACGTCCGGGTGCGCCTTCTCGACCTCGTCGAACAGCACGACCTGATAGGGCCGCCGCCGCACGGCTTCGGTCAGCACGCCGCCTTCCTCGTAGCCTACATAGCCCGGAGGCGCGCCGATCAGGCGAGCGACCGCATGCTTCTCCATGAATTCGCTCATGTCGATGCGCACCATCGCTGTGTCGTCATCGAACAGGAACGCGGCGAGAGCCTTGGTCAGTTCGGTCTTGCCGACGCCCGTGGGGCCGAGGAACAGGAAGCTGCCGAGCGGCCGATTGGGGTCCTGCAAGCCGGCACGCGCGCGGCGTACGGCCTTTGAGACGGCCTCCACCGCTTGCTCCTGGCCGATGACCCGCGTGCCGATGACTTCTTCCATCCTGAGCAGCTTCTCGCGCTCGCCCTGCATCATCTTATCGACGGGAACACCGGTCCAGCGGCTCACGACCGAGGCGATATCGTCTTCGGTCACTTCTTCGCGCAGCAAGGCGTTTTCCTGGTGCCCTTGCGCCTCGGCAAGCTGCTTCTCGAGCTCGGGAATCCGACCGTACGAAAGCTCCCCGGCGCGGCCCAGATCGCCGGTCCGCTGCGCCTGCTCCAGCTCGATCCGCGCCTGGTCGAGCTGCTCCTTGATCTTCGCCTCGGCGTGGATCTTCTCGCGCTCGTTCTGCCAGCGGGTGGTCAGTTCCGAGGACTGCTGTTCGAGGTTCGCCAACTCTTCCCGCAAGGCGATGAGGCGATCCTTGGACGCCTCGTCCTTCTCCTTGGCAAGTGCGGACTCTTCGATCTTGAGCTGTATGATGCGCCGGTCGAGCCCTTCGATTTCCTCGGGCTTGCTTTCCACTTCCATTCGGATGCGGCTGGCAGCCTCGTCCATCAGGTCGATCGCCTTGTCGGGCAGGAAGCGGTCGGAGATGTAGCGGTTTGACAACTGCGCGGCCGCAACGATCGCACCATCCGTGATCCGCACACCGTGGTGGAGCTCGTACTTCTCCTTGAGCCCCCGCAGGATGCTGATGGTGTCCTCTACGCTGGGCTCGTTGACGTAGATCGGCTGGAAGCGACGCTGAAGCGCGGCGTCCTTTTCGACGTACTTCTGGTACTCGTCGAGCGTGGTCGCGCCGATGCAATGCAGCTCCCCGCGAGCCAGGGCGGGCTTGAGCAGGTTGCCCGCATCCATCGAGCCCTCGGACGCGCCCGCGCCTATCAGCGTGTGCATCTCGTCGATGAACAGGATGATGTCGCCCTCGGCGCCCTTGACCTCGTCGAGCACGGCCTTGAGCCGTTCCTCGAACTCACCACGATACTTCGCCCCGGCGATCAGCGAACCCATGTCCAGGCTCATCAGCTTACGGCCCTTGAGGCTGTCGGGCACGTCGCCATTGGCGATGCGCAGCGCGAGGCCTTCGACCACGGCTGTCTTGCCGGTACCGGGCTCGCCGATCAGGACGGGGTTGTTCTTCGTGCGGCGAGCGAGAATCTGGATTGTCCGGCGGATTTCCTCGTCACGGCCGATCACCGGGTCGAGCTTGCCGTCACGCGCGGCCTGAGTCAGGTCGCGCGCGTACTTCTTCATCGCGTCGTAGCTCTCTTCGGCCGAAGAGCTGTGGGCAGACCGCCCGCCCGTCGCGTCCTGGATCGCGGTTTCGAGCGCCTTGGGATCGACATGCGCCGCCTTTAGCGCCTGCCCCGCCGCCGTGGTCGTGGCGAGCGCAAGCGCTTGCAGGATGCGCTGGACCGGAACGAAGCTGTCACCCGCCTTGGTGGCCAGTTGCTCCGCCTGGTCGAGGATGCGGACCGTGTCGTTGTCGAGGCCCGGCGTCGACTGGGCTCCGCCACCTGACACCGCCGGAATCTTGGCCAGCGCCGCATCTACCCCGTCGACAGCGACCCTGGCGTCGCCGCCGGCGCGTTGGATCAACTGCGCTGCCATGCCTTCGCTATCGTCCAGCAACGCCTTAAGCAGGTGCTCGGGCGTAATGCGCTGATGGCTCAAGCGAATGGCGACAGTTTGCGCAGCCTGGAGAAAGCCCTTGGCGCGGTCGGTGAACTTTTCGAGATTCATGGAAGCCCCTCAAATCCTGTCGAGCCTAAGATGGTTTCGCGGTTGGGCAACGCAAGAGTGGCTGGTGTCTTAGTGTCCTATTCCAGTGGAAGGCAGGTCAATCTGATACTCCGATAACGAGTTCCTCAGAGTCCGAGTTCCGACAGTCCGGGATGGTCGTCGGGACGGCGACCCAGCGGCCAGTGGAACTTCCGTTCGGCCTCGGTGATCGGCAGGTCATTGATGCTGGCGATCCGCAGCCGCATCAGGCCGTGCTCGTCGAATTCCCAGTTCTCGTTTCCATACGAGCGGAACCACGAGCCGCTGTCGTCGCGCCATTCATAGGCGAAACGCACGGCAATACGGTTACCGGTGAAGGCCCAGAGCTCCTTGATCAGCCGGTAATCCAGTTCTCGTGACCACTTACGCTGCAGGAACCCTACGATCGCCTCACGCCCCTCCAAGAATTCGGCGCGGTTCCGCCACTTGCTGTCCGGAGTATAGGCGAGCGAAACCCGTTCAGGATCGCGCCCGTTCCAGGCGTCCTCCGCCATGCGCGCCTTCTGCGCGGCAGTTTCGGAGGTGAACGGCGGCAGCGGCGGACGGGGGGTAAACTCGGTCATGGTCTCTCCTTCGCTGCAGGAGGGTTAGGGTAAGCTCACCCGCCCTGTCACCCCTCGGAGAATCCTTACCGCAAGCCGGAGGGGACAGGCGAACCGCAAACACCGTTCGACCAACTGCGATTCCGCTGCTGGCGCCCCGTTCGCAGCGTGCTATCCATCGCGCATGAAGCCACTCTACCGTCTGCTCACCCTTCCCCTCGCCGTTTCGCTCGCCATCACCGGTCCTGCCGGTGCACAGGCCCCGGCGGCCACGCCAGCAGCGCCGCTGTCGCAGCTCGTAGCGGAGGTGGACATTCCCTTTGAGACCTTCACCCTGCCAAACGGGCTGACGACGATCGTCCACACCGATCGCAAGAGCCCCGTGGTCGGCGTGACGATCTACTACCGCGTCGGCTCCAAGAACGAGCCGCGTGGCCGCACCGGCTTTGCCCACCTGTTCGAACACCTGATGTTTGGCGGCAGCGAAAACGTCGACAACTTCGACGTTCCGCTGGAGGCCGCAGGCTCCACCAGCACCAACGGCTCTACCTGGTACGACCGCACCAACTACGTCGAGATCGTGCCGACCGGCGCGCTCGACCTGGCGCTGTTCATGGAAAGCGACCGCATGGGGCACTTGCTGGGCGCGGTGACGCAGGACAAGCTCGATAAGCAGCGCGGCGTAGTGCAGAACGAGAAGCGCCAGGGCGACAACCAGCCCTACGGCCTGGTCGACTACAAGATCGGCGACGCGCTGTTCCCGGTCGGCCACCCCTATCGCCATTCGACGATCGGCTCGATGGCCGATCTCGATGCGGCGAGCCTGACCGACGTGCGCCAGTGGTTCACCGACAACTACGCGCCGAACAACGTGGTGCTGGTCCTGGCCGGCGACATCGATGCCGCTACCGCAAAGCCGATGGTCGAACGCTGGTTCGGCGATATTCCGCGCGGCCCCGAGATTCACTCGGTGGCAGCCGAGCCCGTGGCCCTGGCCGCCCCGGTGCGGGAGGAAATGGCGGATCAGATTCCCGTCACGCGCCTTTATCGCACCTGGACCGGACCTTCATGGACCGATCCCGATGCGGTGCCGCTCGCGGTCGGCCTTCACGTCCTCGGGGGCCTGGCTAGCTCGCGGCTCGACAACGTGCTGGTGCGTGGCGAGCAGTTGGCGGTTAGCGTGAGCGCCGGAGCCCAGCAGTTCGAGAAGTTGAGCTTCCTGCAGGCGACGATGGACATCAAGCCGGGCGTCGATCCCGCGAAGGCCGAGGCGCGCTTCGACCAGGTGATTGCCGAACTGCTGGCGCAAGGTCCAACTGAGGACGAGCTCAAGCGCGCCGCGACCCAGCTTGTCTCCTCGCAGATCGGCCTGCTCGAACAAGTCGGCGGTTTTTCCGGCAAGGGCGCGACGCTGGCCGAGGGCCTGATCTACGCAGGCGATCCGGCGAACTATAAGAAGGAACTGGCCGAGCTCGCCGCCCTAACTCCCGCTCAGGTCCAGGCCGCCCTCCAGCGCTGGTTGTCGCGCCCGGCCTACACCCTGTCGGTCGTGCCGGGTGACCGGACCGAGGACGGCGCGCTTATGGGCGGCTGGGGTGACGAAGGCACCGTGGCTCCGCCCGCCCCAGACGCCAAGGCTCCCGCCCCGGCGCTGACCGAAGGACCTAAGCGCGACTATCCGCCGGTCGCTCCGGTCGCAGCGCTGACTTTCCCGCAAGTCGAGCACGCCCGCCTCTCCAATGGCATCGAGGTGACTCTCGCTCGCCGGACGGCCATTCCCAAGGTCTCGCTCGCCATGTCTTTCGACGCCGGTGAGGCCGCGGACGGCGGCTCCCGTGCGGGCACGCAGACGCTGATGATGGAGCTGCTCAAGGAAGGCACCAAGACGCGTAGCGCGCTCGATATCGCGGTCGCCCAGGAACGGCTCGGCGCCTCGATCGGCACCGGTGCTTCGACCGATGACAGCACGGTGTCGCTTACCGCCCTGACGGCGAACCTCGTGCCTTCGCTCGAACTCATGGCCGACATCGTCCGCAACCCGGCGTTCGAACCGGCCGAAGTAGCGCGCGTGAAGGACCAGCGCCTGGCAGAGATCGCGCAGGAGCAGGCCGATCCCTCAGGCCTGGCACAACGCGCGCTCGGGCCGCTGATCTACGGCGACGCGCATCCGTACGGATCGGTCGGGGGCACGGGCAAGGTCTCGGTCATCGAAGCCCTGACCCCCGCGGACCTCCGGGCGGAACACGACAAATGGCTGCGACCCGACGCCGCGCGCATCACTGTCGTTGGTGATGTGACGATGGCGGAGCTGATGCCGGCACTCGAAACGGCATTCGGCGACTGGAAGGCTCCCGCGGCCGCCAAGCCGGTCAAGAACCTCGCCGCCCCCACTCCGGCACCCCAGCGCAAGCTTGTCGTAATCGACCGGCCCAACTCGCCGCAATCGGTCCTGCTCCTTGCCCGCGTGCTGCCGCTCGAAGGGACGCAGCAGGGCATGGAGGCGCTCGACCTTGCCAACGAAGTGATCGGCGACGGCTTCCTCTCGCGCCTCAACATGAACCTTCGCGAGGAGAAGAGCTGGACTTACGGCATTCGCAGCGGGATCAGCGGCGTGACGGGTCCGGTGGCGTTGACAGTATACACCCCCGTGCAGTCCGATCGTACCGCGGATTCAATCCGTCTGATCCTCGATGACATGGCCGCCTTCGCCACCAGCAAGGGTGTCGACCAGACGGAACTCCAGCGCGTAACCGAAGGCAACGTGCGCGGTCTTCCGAACCGTTACCAGACCAATAGCCAGGTCCTGAACGCGCTGCTCGCCAACCAGCAGTTCGGTCGCCCGGACGACTATCAGGCGCGCCTGCCGGACATCTACCGGGCCATCGACGCTGGGAAAATCGATGGCGCCGCTCGGCAATATCTCTCGCCTGACGATCTGGTGGTCATCGTGGTCGGTGACCGCGACCAGATCGACAGCCAGCTGGCCGGGTTGGGCCTGCCGATCGAATACCTGAAGGCGGAGGACCTCTAGAGCCTTCCGCGAAGCGCCTGATAGGCCGCCACCGCCACGGTGTTGGACAGATTGAGCGAGCGGATGTGCGGCGAGCGCATGGGCAGGCGGAACAGACGATCCGCCAGCGGCTCAGCGATCGTGTCAGGCAAACCCTTCGTTTCGCGTCCGAATACCAGATAGGCGTCTTCGGGGTACTCCGGTTCCTGGAACGAGCGCGCCCCGTATTCCTCGAACAAGAACAGCTGGTCGCGGCGCGGCGCGCGCTCGGTGACGAACTCATCCCAGCTTGCGAATTGGGTCAGGCGGACGTGCTGCCAGTAGTCGAGCCCGGAGCGGCGCACCGACTTGTCGGTGATTTCGAAGCCCAGCGGGTGGATCAGCACAAGCTCAAGATCGAGCGCCACGCATGTCCGGCCGACGGCACCGGTATTATGGGGAATCTCGGGTTGGACGAGGACGATGGAAAGCGACATCCGCTCCCTCTGCTCCGGCGTTGGCCGCCTGGCTAGGGGGCTCGTGCTGGAACGGATCCTTCGACAAGCTCAGGATAATCGGGGATAGGAGCAACGCCACACTCTCCCCCGTTCGTGGTGAGCGTGTCGAACCATCGAAATTCAGGGAACGCTCGCAATGAAAGTCTGTTCATCCGGTATTGGTTAAGAGGAGGGCACCGGATGCGTCGCAGCTATTCAGCCATGTTACTGGCCCTCGGCCTCGCCGCCTGTTCGACTCCTTCGGACGGTGGCGGTGGTTCGGCCGCAAATCATGTGACGCTGCAAGGCACGGTCGCCTACCGCGAACGCATCGCCCTGATCCCTGATGCGGTGGTCACGGTGCAGATCCGCGATGTCAGCCTGCAAGACGCTCCTTCGGTCACCATCGCTTCGACCGAGTTCAAGTCCGAAGGGCGCCAGGTGCCGATCCCGTTCTCGCTGAAATACGATCCCGCGAAGATCGAGCCGAGGCGTACCTACTCCGTCTTTGCGCGCATCGATGACGCGGCGGGCCGAATGCTGTGGATCACCGATACCCACAACCCGCTGCCGCCGCCGGGACAGTCGATCGCACTCAACCTGGTGAGCGCAAACCGATAGGCTGAGGCCTACCCCAGCTTCGCCTTCAGCACTTCGTTGACGACCTGCGGGTTGCCCTTGCCCTGCATCGCCTTCATCGTCTGGCCGACGAAGAAGCCGAACAGCGCTTCCTTGCCCGCCTTGTACTGTTCGACCTTGTCGGCGTTATCGGCCAGGATCTTGTCGACCGCGGCCTCGATCGCGCCGCTGTCGCTTTCCTGCTTGAGCCCTTCGCGCTCGACGATCGCGGCGGCGCCATCGCCCGTCTCGAGCATCTTCTCGAGGACCTGCTTGGCGATCGAGCCCGAGATCGTGCCCTTGCCAATCAGCGCCAGCAGCTCGGCCGCCTGGGCGTGGCCGACGGGACTGTCCTCCAGTTCGTGACCGGCCTTGTTGAGCGCCCCGAAGAACTCCGAGATCAGCCAGTTCGCCGCCTGCTTGGCGACATCGGCGGGCTGCTTGCCCTGTGCGGTGGCCGTCTCCAGCAGCAGAGCCTCGAACCAGCGAGCGGTCTCCACCTCAGCGGTCAGCACTTGCGCATTGTAGGCGCTCAGGCCCAGGTCCTCCACATAACGGCGACGCTTGGCGTCCGGCAGCTCAGGCAGGCTCTCGCGGCATTCGTCGAGGAACGCGTCGTCCAGCTCCAGCGGCAGCAGGTCGGGATCTGGGAAATAGCGGTAATCGTGCGCGTCTTCCTTGCTTCGCATTGAACGGGTCGTGCCGGTGCTCGGATCGAACAGCCGAGTTTCCTGCACCACCTTGCCGCCGTCTTCGATCAGGTCGACCTGACGCCGTGCCTCGTGCTCGATCGTCTGCATGACGAAGCGCACCGAGTTGACGTTCTTGGTCTCTGTCCGCGTGCCGAATTCGTCGCCCGGCTTGCGGACCGAAACGTTCACGTCGGCGCGCATGGAGCCTTCCTCCATATTGCCGTCGCAGCTGCCGACATAACGCAGGATCGAACGCAGCTTGCGGACATAGGCCCCGGCCTCTGCCGGTGACCGCATGTCGGGGCGGCTGACGATCTCCATCAGCGCCACGCCCGAGCGGTTGAGGTCCACATAGGACATCGTCGGGTGCTGGTCGTGCATCAGCTTGCCCGCGTCCTGCTCGACATGGATGCGTTCGATGCCGATGCGCTTGTCGGCCGGGATGCCGGCCTTTTCGTCAGCTTCGACCACCAGCGATCCTTCGCCCACCAGCGGATGGTAGAGCTGGCTGATCTGGTAGCCCTGCGGAAGATCGGCGTAGAAGTAGTTCTTGCGGTCGAACCGGCTCCACTTGTTGATCTGGGCATCGATGGCCATGCCGGTACGAACCGCCTGGCGGATGCATTCCCGGTTCGGCACCGGCAACATGCCCGGCATCGCCGCGTCGACCAGGCTGACCTGCGCGTTCGGCTCTGCCCCGAAGGCGGTAGCCGCGCCCGAGAACAGCTTGGCCTTGCTGGTAACCTGGGCGTGCACCTCGAGGCCGATCACGACCTCCCAATCACCGGTGGCGCCACGAATGCGATAAGTGGATTCAGTCATGCCCAAGCCGATAATGCGCCATTCCCAAGTAGGAAAGCGTTAGATGCATCCTGCGGTCGATGGCTTGCAGCCGGCACCCGCTGCGCTAGGTTGCCGGCCACAAGACAGGGGGACAGCCAATGATCGGAATGGCAATCCTGCAGCCGGTAGTAGCGCTGGCAGCTTGGACCATGGTGATGTGGTTCTGGATGTACGCGACACGCATACCCGCGCTCATGGCTTCGAAGGTCGATCCCGACGAACTCGTGCGCGATCCGAACAAGTCGCTCGACGCCGTACTGCCGGCGCAAGTGCAATGGAAAGCGCATAACTACAACCACCTGCATGAAGCGCCGACGGTATTCTATGCGGTGGCGATAGTGCTGGCGATGGTCGGGGCAGGCGATGGGCTGAACGCCCTCCTCGGGTGGGCGTACGTGGCCTTGCGGGTAGTGCACTCGCTGGTGCAGGCGACGGTCAACAAGGTGACCGTGCGCTTCGTGATCTTCGTGCTGTCGAGCCTCGTTCTCGTGGCCCTGATCGTGCACGCGGCGATGGTCGTGTTCTAGCCGCTCAGGCCGGGACCGCGCCCTGCGCTTCCCGCGCTTCTGCCCAGCGCTTCGCCTGACGCCGCGACCACTGGCGGGCGGGCTCTTCGAGATAACGCCAGCTGTAGCTCGACATCACGAGCACGAGGGCGACGAGCCCGACGGTCACGAGCGTTTCCGCCGTGTCGCCCAGTTCCATCGTCATGAGACCGAAGGTGTCCGACGGCCGGCCGATCAGATCGGGACGGCCGAGCGCTTCGAGCACCGTGGGCATGGCCCGGTTGAGCGGCCGCAGCAGCAGCATGTGCGTCATGTAGATCGAGTAGGACAGCGTTCCGACCCACACCAGGGGACCGAGCTGCAGCCACCGGCTCACCCAGCCGCGATCGCGGGCGAAGACCAGGACCGTGCCCGCGAACAGCGGATAGGAGGCGATCGTGGTAAAGCGGCCGAACGGCATCTCGACCAGCAGCCAGACGACCGCCGCGATCAGGGCCACTTCGAGGGCGGTGATCGAAGCCTTATCGATCCGCCAGTTCCACCTGCGGTGAAGCGTGAAGCACAGGACCCCGAGCGAGAAGCCCAGCACGCCCCGCTGCAGGAGGATTCCAAAGCCGGCGTGGTTCCACCCCGTCGCCATCGCCAGCAGCGCCGCGGTCGCCCCGGCAACCGCGATCGCCAGACCAGTGCGACCCAGGCTGAACAGGCAGGCAGCAGCGAGGTAGAGCAGAACCTCTACCGAAATCGACCAGCTGACCGGAGCGTAGAAATTCCCGGTATGCTCGGCGAAACCGTCGAGCAGCAGGAACCCGCGCCAGAAATAGTACACGTCGTGGTTCTGGTGCAGCACCAGACGCACGAACAGCACCTCGAATGCCAGGAATAAGAGCACCGTCGCCGCATGGAGCGGCACTACGCGGCCCAGCCGCAGGAGCATGAACCGCGTGCGTGAGAAGCCCCCAGTCAGCCTGTCGCCGTAGCTGGCCGCGATCACGAAGCCCGAGAGGACGAAGAAGAAGTCGACCATCAGCCAGGCGTGACGGAACATCTCCAGGCTCGCGATAAGGCCGAAGGCACCCATGTGGAACACCACGACCATCACCGCTGCCAGACCGCGCAGCGAGTCCAAGGCGATGAACCTTTCGCCTTCCGTCGGGCGAGATGTTTCGGCGGTGTCGGCTACCACGGGCTTCTCAAGCAAGCATTGAGGTCAAGGCTCGCCGCGCGCTCCATGTCAGTTCTTGGTGTGGGTCATGCGATCGACCCAGGCGATGCCTATGGCCGAAGCGATGAACGCCATGTGGATGATCGTCTGCCACATCACCCCGGTTTCGGTAACGCGGCCCGTAGGTGTGCCCATGGCCCCCGCCTCGATAAAGGTCCGCAGCAGGTGGATCGAGGAAATGCCGATGATCGCCATTGCCAGCTTGACCTTGAGGATCCCCGCGTTGACGTGGCTGAGCCACTCGGGCTGATCCGGGTGTCCCTGCAGGCCGAGGCGCGAAACGAACGTCTCGTAGCCGCCGACGATGACCATCACCAGGAGGTTGGAGATCATCACCACATCGATGAGGCCGAGTACCACCAGCATGATCTGCTGCTCGGTGAATTCCCAAGCATGCATCACCAGGTGCCTCAGTTCCTTGAGGAACAGAAACACGTAGACGCACTGCGCGACGATGAGGCCCACGTAGAGCGGCAACTGCAGCCAGCGGGAGCTGAAGATCAGAAGCGGCAGCGGCTTGAGCCGCGTCTGTTCGGAGAGCGGAGTGCTCGCCATCCTACCACCACTTCTCCGGCTTGGCGGAGAATCTCGCACGCTGTTCGATGGCCAGCCCGGCGTTGAGCACGCCCTGCTCGTCGAACGCCTTGCCGATGATCTGCAGGCCAAGCGGCAAACCGTCGGCGTTGATCGCAGCGGGCACCGACATGGCCGGGAGACCGGCGAGGCTGGCGGGGACCGAGAACACGTCGTTCAGATACATCGCCAACGGATCGTCGACCTTGTCGCCCAGCGGGAACGCCGCGGTCGGCGTCGTCGGGGCGAGGATCACGTCGCACTGCGCCCAGGCCTTCTCGAAGTCGCGTGCAATCAGCGTGCGGACCTTCTGCGCCTGGGTGTAGTAGGCGTCGTAGAACCCGGCCGAAAGCACGTAGGTGCCGATCAGGATGCGGCGCTTGACCTCGTCGCCGAAGCCGGCGGCGCGGGTGGCGGCGTACATGTCCTGGAGGTTGGCACCGTCGGGCAGCTCGCGCAGGCCGTAGCGCACGCCGTCATAACGCGCGAGGTTGCTCGAAGCTTCGGCGGGGGCGACGATGTAGTAGGTCGGTAGCGCGTACTTGGTGTGCGGCAGACTCACGTCCACGACTTCAGCACCGGCGTCCTTGAGCCAGGCGATGCCGTCGTCCCACGACTTGAGGATTTCCTCGTCGGTGCCGTCCATCCGGTATTCGCGCGGGATGCCGACCTTCTTGCCCTTGAGGTTGGCATCGAGCGCCTTGCTCCATTCGGGCACCGGCATGTCGAGGCTGGTCGAATCCTTCGGATCGAACCCGGCCATGCTCTCGAGCATGATGGCGCAATCGGTGACGTCGCGCGCCATCGGGCCCGCCTGGTCGAGCGAGCTGGCAAAGGCGACGATGCCCCAGCGGCTGCAGCGGCCGTAGGTCGGCTTGATGCCCGAGATGCCAGTGAAGGCGGCCGGCTGGCGGATCGAGCCGCCGGTGTCGGTGCCGGTCGCCGCCGGGCACAGCCGCGCCGCGACGGCCGCGCTGCTGCCGCCGGAGGAGCCGCCCGGCGCGAGCGCGGCGTTGCCGCCGTCGTTGCGGCGCCAGGGGCTGATGACGTTGCCGAAGTAGCTGGTCTCGTTCGACGAACCCATCGCGAACTGGTCGAGGTTGAGCTTGCCGAGCATGCCCGCGCCCGCATCCCAAAGCTTCTGGCTTACGGTGCTTTCATACTCGGGTTTGAAGCCTTCGAGGATGTGGCTCGCCGCGGTGGTCTGCACGCCCTTGCTGGCGAACAGGTCCTTCATCCCGATCGGCACTCCGGCCATCTTGCCCAGCGGCTTGCCCGCGGCCCGGTCGGCATCGACCTTGTCGGCCGCCTCAAGGGCCTTTTCGGGCGTGGTCACGATGAAGGCATTGAGCTGGCTGGCGGCAGCGACATTGGCGTTGAACGCCTCCGCCACTTCACGCGCGCTGAAGGCGCCAGAGACCACACCGTCGCGGATCGCCGCGACGCCGAGTTCGGTGATCTCAGTCATTATTCGATCACCTTCGGCACGCCAAAGAAACCATGTTCGGGAGCGGGCGCATTGGCCAACACCTCTTCCCGCACGCCCCCGCCGGTGAGCGGGTCGGCATCGACCACGTCGTCGCGCAAGCGCAGCTTCTGGGGGATCACCGCGGTCATCGGCTCGACGCCGGAACAGTCGACCTCGCCGAGCTGTTCGACCCATTCAAGGATCCCATTCAATTCGGGCACCATCCGGTCGAGCTCTGGCTCGCCCATGCGGATGCGCGCCAGGGAGGCGATTTTCGCCACGGTTTCGCGTGTGACAGACATTGCCGCGCGTTAGCGGGGTGGAAGGCTGCCTTCAAGCGGCGCGGTGGTTATTCGATCGGTTCTCCGAACGGTTCGCCATCGACGTAGATCCTCCTGCCAGTCCAAGGCCGGATTTCTACCTGCGAATCGTCCGTAATCATGCGGGGCGGCCTGCTGTCGACGTCCCTCGGCTTACCGCCCAGCTCGATCAGTTGGTAGGTGGACCCGGAAACGAGCGCGATACGCCGGCCTCCTGCCTCTCCCACACCCAAATCCAGCGCCACACAAGCTTCGGCGCACAGCGAAGAATAGTCCCTCAGGTGATCGAGTACGAGTCGTCGCAAATCGGGATCATCGGGCTGAACTCGAAGCTTGAAATCCTCTTCTGCGCGGACTGATCGGTCTAGGTCCCAGTAGCCCCGCTCTTTTTGGGCGAGCGCGGCCCCGGCCAGTTCGGCTACTCGAGAATTTCGGCTTTTCGCCAGCCGCTCCAGCGCTCGCTTCCCCGGTTCACCAAAATCCCAACGCAAGGCTGCGAAATCGAATTTATCGACCGGAACCCGGCCGCTTTCCAGACGCGCGACTTGGCTGCGCGTCGAGATGGCTCCGAAGTCGAGGATCGGCAGTGCCAGCAGCACGGCGAACCCGCACACGAACAAGGTGAAGTGGAACGTCGCCGAGCGCAGTTGCGTCGCCCAACCCGTCCTCCGCCCCCGTATGAGAGCGACCCAGTACCCGACCCCGCAGACGCAGGCGACGACGATGGCGACAAGGCCCCAGAGTCGCTCGGGCGCCAGACCGTACTGGCTGAGGCGCTGCCCCATCGAGAACGCCGCAAATACCGCTAGCGGCAGAATCACCGCGGCCAGGACCAGGCCGGCGACGCGCATCACTCGCGACCGGGTCATCGCCTCGTCGTCCTGACGCGCGATCGCGTTCGCCAGCACGAAGGATCCCGCCGCGCAGGCAAGCAGCAGCGGCGTGGCGCTGCGTGTCGCATCCCACAGGACCTGGGGCCCCGACACGACCGTCGCGAGCAGGAAGACCACGAGGCCAACCGCCAGCGGCACCGCCAGCAGCGAGGCCACAAGCAACACCACCGTCTGCATCGTCGCCAGAACCTTGAGCTGGTTACGAATCGTGCCGAGTGCCGCGCCAGCGGCGAGACCTGAGAAGGTCCATCCGAACCACTCCTCGTCCATCACGTCGCGCAACAGGTCGATCTTGAGCAGGTGGAACAGCTCGGACATCAGCAAGAGCACGAGCCACGACAGCCCGGTGAAGGCCAACGCCCCAGCCGCGCTGATGGCGTCGGTCCAGACGTGGCCGTAGATCTCGCTGTAGGGCGTCTGCAGCCGCCGACGGTGGAAGTCCGCCTGGAACAGCGGGAGCGCGAGGGCGGTAGCCACCACGCCCGCTGCAAAGCCGTACTGTTCGTCTGGCAGATATTCGCCGTAGCGGACGGCCCGCCAGGTGAGCCCGGCCATGACGAGACCGACGGCCACCGCGAAGATCGCCGGTTCCTTCCAGCGTTCGCGCTCGATCGTAAAGGCCGCGGCGATCGGGCCGAAGAACAGGAACGCCGCCAGCGCCATGCGCCAGGCGACCTGCCCGCTATCCTGAGTCGCGAAGTGGATCAGCAGGCCAGCCAGGCCCAACAGCGCCGCCAGGAGCCACGGCCGCAGCGGCCAATCGTGGAGCGAACCCTGATCCGCCGCAGCGGGCACCTCGACGCTATCGCTAGCCACAGTCTGTTCGGTCATCCGGCCCCCTCCTGTTCGAGAAGCCGTTAATGACCTCAAACCCCGCGAATTGCATGAGCAATTCGTGAGGACCCTGTGAAATCGTCCGGCCCCACCCCAATGAGCGGCGGGAGCCGGAGCATATTATGACCTTATTGCGGAGTCGGCGCCGGAGCCGGAGCCGGTACCGGAGCCTGCACGCCAGCTCCCGCGCCCGCGCCGCCCTGCTGCTGTTGCTGCTGCATCATCATCATCTGCAGCTGCTGGATGCGGCGCTCAGCCTCGGCCATCGGCATGAAGTCGACCAGTTCGATATCGAACGTCAGGTCGGCGTTGGCCGGAATCGGCGATCCCGGAGGCGGGTTGGCGCCATAGGCCTTCTCGGCCGGGATGGTCAGGACGTACTTACCGCCCTTCTGCATCTCGAGCATGCCTTCGCGGAAGCCCGGGAGCATGTTCTGCAGCGGCAGCGGAGTGCCCTTAGGCAGGATGCCTTCGACCGGCAGCGGAATGTCCTGCGACTTGTCGAACACCGTGCCGTCCTTCAGCTTGCCGGTATAGTGAACGAAGACCACGTCGCTTTCCTTCGGGTGCTCACCCTTGCCCGCGACGACTTCATCCACATCGACACCTGCCGGCGCGGTGAACCAGGCGATGCCACCAGCGATCGCGAGACCGAGCAGGATGCCGAGGAACAGCATCAGCAGCGAACCGCGGGAAAGCGGCTTCAGGGGAACGCGAGTGACTTCGGCCATGACAGGATTCCTGAATGCGAAAAGGGCGCGGGTATCAGCCCCACGCCCTTTGGCTTAGCTACGATAGGGTGGCAAGCAGCGAGGCTTACTTAACCCCGTCACGCTCCATCCGCTTACGCTCAAGCTTGCGGGCGCGGCGAACGGCAGCAGCCTTTTCGCGGGCGCGCTTCTCGCTCGGCTTTTCGTAGTGGCGGCGCAGCTTCATCTCGCGATAAACACCTTCACGCTGCAGCTTCTTCTTGAGCGCGCGCAGGGCCTGCTCGACGTTGTTATCGCGGACCATGATCTGCATAAATTAAAGCTACCTCTTTCAAATTCGGGACGGGAGAGCCCGCGAGATCAAAGCGGGTTGCACCATATGAATTGCAAATAGACAGACGTGCCGAATCCTCACGGTCCGGCTCGAACGTCGGCGCCGATAGTCCAAAGCCACACACAACGCAAGTTTACCCGTTAGGATTTACGGACGGGGGGTGTCGGGGCTAAGGCGGCCCGCATGTCACCCCCCTCCCCACTCGTCGCCTCCGCCCATGTCGCCCTTGGCGGCGCCATAGGCTCGGTCTTGCGTTACCAGGTTGGCCGAGGGGTGACCCATTGGCTTGGCGTGCAAACCGTCACCGCCTTTCCCTGGGCAACCCTGATCATCAACGTGGTAGGCAGCATGGCCATGGGCCTGCTGGCCGGATGGCTCGCTCGACATGGCGAAAGCGGAGAGCCGATGCGCCTGCTCCTGGGCGTGGGTGTCCTCGGGGGATTCACGACTTTCTCGGCCTTTAGCCTGGAAATGATGGTGCTGGTCGAGCGTGGGCAGGCCGGTAGCGCCTTCGCCTACGCTGCGATTTCGGTGCTGGCCGGACTGACCGCGCTTTACGTGGGCCTGATCGTGATGCGGGTGACGGGATGAGCGACACCCCCCTTCCCGGCGTCCGCCAATTCACTGTCGGCGAAGATGACGAAGGCGTGCGTCTCGATCGCTGGTTCAAGCGCCACCTGCCGCAAGTGGGATTCGCCACGGTCTCGCGCTGGGCGCGGACCGGACAGATTCGCGTCGACGGCAAGCGGGCGCGGCCCGAAGACAGGCTCTCTGCCGGCCAGGTCCTACGAGTGCCGCCCGGGGGCGAATCGACCGACCGGCCCAAGCCACAAAGGCGCAAGCCGACCGCCGAGCAGCTCGAGCAGGCGGAGGCGATGCTGATCCAGCGTACCGCCGCGGCTCTGGTGCTCAACAAACCGCCGGGCCTCGCCACTCAGGGAGGCACCGGCACGCACATGCACGTCGACGCCCTGCTCGATGCCTTCGCCGGCGAGGACGAGCCGCGTCCGCGCCTGGTCCACCGGCTCGACAAGGATACGAGCGGCGTCCTGCTCGTGGCCCGCACCCCGGGAAGCGCGGCGTTCTTCTCCAAGCGCTTCTCTGGTCGTTCGGCCAAGAAGATTTACTGGGCGCTGGTTGTCGGCGTGCCCGACGTCGACGATGGCACGATCGACGCTCCCCTTGCCAAGCAGCCCGGCACGGGCGGTGAGAAGATGCATGTCGACACCGAGAACGGCCAACCCGCGAAGACTCGCTACCGTGTGATCGACCGCGCCGGTAACCGCGCCGCCTGGGTGGAATTGCAGCCTCTGACCGGCCGAACCCACCAGTTGCGAGTTCACCTCGCCGCCATCGGGCATCCCATCGTCGGCGATGGTAAATACGGCGGGCAAGAGGCATTCCTGACCGGGTCGATCAGCCGCAAGATGCATCTCCATGCCCGCCGCCTGATCATCGACGCGCCGGGCGGCGGTTCGCTCGACGCGACGGCGGAATTACCAGAGCACTTCGCCGCGAGCATGGAGCAGCTCGGTTTCGATCCCTCCGCGAGCAAGGCCGAGCCCGAGAAGGGCCCGCCTCCGCCAGGACGCGAGGCCAAGAAGCAGGCGGCAAGGCAGCACGCCAAGCAATACCGCAAGGCCCGCAAGGGCGAGCGGCGGAATCGCGGAGCGCCAATGCGGAAGGGCGGTAAGTGAGCGTGCGCCTCGCCGTGTTCGACTGCGACGGCACGCTCAGCGATGGACAGGCCGCCGTGTGCCAGGCCATGGTCACCGCCTTTGGCGATGCGGGCCTGCCCACCCCGGACCTGCACCAGGTTCGCCGCAGTGTGGGACTGAGCCTGCCGCAAGCGATCGCGCGCCTGGCGCCTGACGCTCCCCCGGAAATCCAGGCGAACGCGGTGGAAGCTTACAAGACTGCCTTCCGTGGCGCGCGCCTCGACGGTTCACTGCACGAACCGCTGTTCGAAGGCATTCCCGCCCTCCTGGCACGCCTGCGAGTGGCCGGTTGGCTTCTCGGCGTGGCCACGGGCAAGTCCGACCGGGGGCTGCGGTCCTGTCTCCAGACCCACGGCGTGTTCGACCTGTTCCTGACGCTGCAGACCGCCGACCGGCATCCGTCAAAGCCGCACCCGGCGATGCTCGAGGCCGCGATGGCCGAAGCCCTCGCCGCTCCTGCCGATACGGTCATGATAGGCGACACCGTCTATGACATCGACATGGCCCGTTCGGCAGGCTGCCGCGCGATCGGGGTGTCATGGGGCTACCACGCGCCGGAGGAACTGATCGCCGCCGGCGCCGAAACCGTGGTGCAGACGCCCGAAGACCTGGGAGACCTGCTCGATGTCTGAGCCCGTGAGCGACGATGCCGCGCTTGGCCGCTGGATGGTCATCATCCTGGCCCGGCTCGGCGGTGCGGTGATGACGGTGGTCGGGCTGCTCATCACGGCCGAAAGGCTTCCGGCGCCTCAGTGGATCGGTTACCCTCTTGTCTTCGTGGGATTATTCGTGGTTTTCATGGTTCCCCAGCTTCTCGCCCGCAAATGGCGCAGCCCTTCCAAATGAAGCGGTTCTGGAAAGAGGTCGCGGTTGAAGAGTTGGACGGGACCTTTCGGGTCACTCTCGACGGCCGGGCAATCCGCACCCAAGGCGGCGGGGCGCAAGTCGTGCCCACGCGCCCGCTGGCCGAGGCCTTGGCCGAAGAGTGGCGGGGGCAAGGCGAGGACATCGATCCCGTCCGCTTCGTCATGCGCGACATGGCCGACTTCGCGATCGACCAGGTACGGCCCGAGCGGGCCGCAACGATCGCCGAACTGCTGCGCTACGCCGAAACGGACACACTCTGCTATCGCGCCGATCCCGAAGAGCACCTGTATCGCCGTCAGCTTGAGATGTGGGAGCCCCTTCTGGGCGCGGCCGAAGCGCGATGGGATATCCACTTCACGCGCGTTAGCGGCATTGTCCACCGGCCTCAGCCCGAAGCCACCGTGGCCCGCCTGCGGAGCGTGCTCGAAGGGCTGGACGATTTCGCGCTCGCCGCCCTGCGCACGATGACGCCGATTGCCGCTTCGCTCACAGTGACGCTGGCGGCACTGGAAGACGGAGCCGACACCCAGGCGCTGTTCGCCGCCGCCAACTGCGAGCAAGACTGGCAGGCCGAACTCTGGGGCTGGGATCTGGAAGCCGAGAACGCGCGGGCCCGACGTCTGAGCGCGTTTGAAACCGCAGCCACTTTCGCGCGGCTGGCGAAGGCCTAACCCTTTCCTGATCGGAGTGGATTAGACGTTCAGCCGATCCAGGCGGCCACTTCGCCGGCCACTTGGTTGGCGGCCTGATTCAGCGCGGGCCCTACCGAAACCGC
The DNA here is from genome assembly GCF_018599195.1 of Croceibacterium selenioxidans. GTDB lineage: Bacteria > Pseudomonadota > Alphaproteobacteria > Sphingomonadales > Sphingomonadaceae > Croceibacterium_A > Croceibacterium_A selenioxidans. Next base: position 153,718 of record NZ_JAHFVK010000002.1, read on the forward strand.
CTCCGCCGCCGCTGGGACGCGACTTTCGAAGCGGCGTGATTTGACCGTGCCGTCAGGCATTTGCAGCACGGCGTCGAAGCGGACCACGGCGCTGCCGGTGGCGACGTCATAGCCCATGTCGAGGAGCTGGCCGGACAACCGCGTCTCAGCCGCGTGACCGAGGTCGCCTTCGTTGAGCACGAGCCGGTTGCCCTTGGCGCGTACCGTCTCGGCAATGAGATCCCTGAATAGCCGCGCGGGCTTCTCCACCCAGGTCGCGTCCTGCAGATAGGCCAGGTTCGACGCGTCGATCTGCACCGGGACCCGCGTGACGTTGAGCCGCTGGTCGGTGCCGGGCTCGAAGATCGCGATGGCCGACTTCGCCTGCCCCGTCGCGCTCGCGCCGGCCGGAGCCGGGCTCTGCGGCGTCAGGGTGAGCAGTTGATCGGGGACTTCCCCGCCCAGACTCAGGCAGCCGGCGAGCGGAAGTGCCAGCATGGCGGCCAGCAGGCCCCTGTTCAGCATGTGGTGCATTCCCTTGGCCCTCATGGCTTGTAGTCCGGCAGGCGATTGCCCCCGATGATCGCACCGGCGCCGCCGTTGTCGATCCGCTCGGTCACGGCGCGCAGGGCCTCGCTGGTTCGCCGCAAATCCTGCAGCGTGGCGTTGGCGATCGGCAGTGTCGTGTTGGCGAGTTCGCGGGCTGCGGGGCGCGTGTCGTTCAGCGTCGTTTCGAGCGCGGTGGCCGCGGCCTGAGCGCGTTGCATAGTGGTCCGCAATTCGGCCGCCAGGCTTTGGCCATCGCGGTTGATGAGGCTGTCCGTCGATGCAAGCGTCTTCTCGAACGCGTTGAGCGTGCGAGTGGACTGGGCCAAGGTCCCCTGGAGTTCGACCAGCGCCGCCTTCAATTCCGGCGCCATGTCGGCAAGCTGGGCGCTCATGCGGTCTGTGTTGGCGAGAATTCCGGTGATCGAGGCCTGGTTCTCGTCCGAGAGCAGCCGGGTAAGACGATCGGTCAGCGTCGCCAGGCGCTCAAGCAAGAGCGGCGCGCTGGCGAGAATCTGGCCGAGGCCGCCGCGTTCGGCCGGGATCACAGGCACACCTTCGGGTCCGGGCTCGGTGATCGGCGGTTGCCCCTTCGCGCCACCACTCAGCGACAGCGTGGAAACGCCGGTGAAGCTGGCGGAGATTGTAGCCGTCGTGCCCTGGAGCACCGGAATTTGCGGATCGAGCTGGACGCGCACCCGCACGAATTCGGGATCCTTCTTCCACAGCTCGATCTGGCTGATCTGCCCGGCCGGCACACCCTGGAACGTCACCCCCGATCCCCGGGCGAGACCCGCCACCGATTGGGGGAAGAAGATGTCGTATTCCTTGCGGCTATTGGCGCCAAGTCCGGCGATCCAGATGATGGCCGCCAGCACCACGGCGAGCAGGGTCAAGGTGATAGCCCCTACCCAGACATAGTTGGCTCTTGTCTCCATCGGCGTGCCCTATGCCTTTCCGTCGGCGCCCTTGTCCACGGATTTCCCGCGGCCGGCGGCTTCTGAAGTTGCCCGCGCCGCGCGGCTGCGCGGCCCGTTGAAGTACTCCTGGATCCAGGGATGATCGGTCTTGAGCAGCTCCGGGATCGTGCCCACCGCGATCACCTCCCTGTCGGCGATCACGGCCACGCGGTCGCAAATCGCATAGAGGGTATCGAGATCGTGAGTGATCAGGAAAACGGTAAGCCCAAGCGTATCGGTTAGTTCCCGCGTCAGGGAATCGAACATCGCCGCGCCGATCGGGTCCAGGCCGGCGGTCGGCTCGTCAAGGAACAGCAGCTCGGGATCGAGCGCGAGTGCCCGGGCGAGACCGGCGCGCTTGCGCATGCCGCCCGAAAGCTCGGACGGATACTTGGCCGCCGCCTCTTCCGGCAGGCCGCTCATGACCACCTTGTAGCGGGCGATCTCGTGCCGCAGTTCGGCGTCGATTTCCGGAAAGAACTGCTTGAGCGGCACCTCCACGTTTTCGGCGACGGTCAGCGTCGAGAACAGCGCCCCGCCCTGGAACAGCACGCCCCAGCGGCTGCGGACCGAGCTTTCCTCGTCCGGCATCACGCCGATGGTGTTCTTGCCGAACACCCGGATTTCACCTTCGTCCGGCATCTGCAGGCCGATGATCGAGCGCATGAGCACGGACTTGCCCGTGCCCGAGCCGCCGACCACGCCCAGAATTTCCCCTCGCCGCACTTTCAGGGAGAGGTTTTCGTGGATCACCTGGCTGCCGAAGCTGTTGCGCAGTCCTTCGATCTCGATCGGGTACTCGCCGTCGAAGTGCCCGACTACGTCCGAGCGCGCCTCGTCGAGGACATCCTCGAGCAGCTCCTCGTTTTCGATCTCGTCGATCATCCCCAGCCGACCTCCGAGAAGAACACAGCGAAGAATGCGTCGAGCACGATTACCATGAAGATGCCCTGCACCACAGCCTTGGTGGTGCGCAGGCCGACGTCTTCCGAGTTACCCTGGACCTGCATGCCCTGGTAACACCCGGCGAGCGCGATGATCAGGCCGAACACCGGCGCTTTCACCAAGCCGACCCACAAGTCGTGAATCGGCACGACTTCCTGGATCCGGCTGAGGAAGGTCATGAAGGGAATGCCGAGCGTCAGGTCAGCGATGAACGCGCCGCCCACGATCGCGAGCAAGGCCGAATAGAAACCGAGCAAGGGCATCATCAGGACCGCGGCGAGAATGCGCGGCACGATCAGCGCTTCGAGCGGAGCGACGCCAATGGTGCGCATCGCGTCGATTTCTTCGGTCAGCTTCATCGTGCCGATCTGCGCGGCGAAGGCGGAGCCCGAACGGCCGGCGACCATGATCGCGGTCATGAGCACGCCCAGTTCGCGGAAAGACAGGCGACCGGTGAGGTTGATCGTATAGATTTCCGCCCCGAACTGCCGCAACTGCGCCGCGCCCTGCTGCGCGATTACGATGCCGATGAGAAAGCTCATCAGCCCGACGATGCCCAGCGCGGACACGCCGACGAGGTCGAACTGCCGGACCAGCGCGCGATAGCGGAAACGCCGCGGGTGGCGAATAACCGCACCCAGGGCGACGATCACGGCGCCCAGAAAACCGAGGAACCGGAGCACGCCCTGGCCGAAGGCGACGACCTTGCGTCCCGTGTCATCGAGCACCCGGGGGATGACAGGCAGCCGCGGCGGCTCGATCGGTGCGGTGCTGGCACTGTCGCGCACGGCCTGCAACAGGATGTCCGCCTGTTCGCTCGCTCCGACGATTACCGCATTGTTCTCGTTGGCGAAGCGGTACACCGTCCAGGCACCGATGGTGTCGATGTCGCCGGTCCGCGACATGTCGATTTCCTGCACCGGATCGGTCATCGCGCGCAGCTTGCGATCGAGCAACGCAATCGTGGAGACGAGTAGCGCGCCTTCAAGCACCACCGTCATGCGGCCACCCGCTTCTTCTACGGTGAAGTCCGCCCAATCCCGCATAACGGCATGCTATGCTTCGAAAACGCTTTCGCGGCAAGAACAACACGCTACGGCTAAACGCTGAAAACGCTTCCGGGCAAACCCGACATTGCCCTGCGCCGGGGACGCTGGCAAAGGCGCTTCCCAACATGACCAGCGAGCTATCCAAGACATTCGACCCCGCCGCGATTGAGGCGAAGTGGTATTCTCATTGGGAAGAGAATGGCCTGTTCCGCCCGGAACGGCCGGACGCCCAGCCGTTCACGATCGTGAATCCGCCGCCGAACGTGACGGGCAGCCTGCACATCGGCCACGCGCTCGACAACACGCTGCAGGACGTGGTCGTGCGTTACGAGCGGCTGCGCGGCAAGGACGCGCTGTGGGTCGTGGGCACCGACCACGCCGGCATCGCCACCCAGATGGTCGTCGAACGCCAGCTCGAGCTGGCGCAGGACAAGCGCACCAACTACTCGCGCGAGGAATTCGTGGCGAAGGTCTGGGAGTGGAAGGCCGAAAGCGGCGGCACGATCACCGGCCAGCTGCGCCGCCTGGGCTGCTCGATGGACTGGAGCCGCGAGCAGTTCACAATGGACCCGCACTTCACCCGCGCCGTGGTGAAGGTGTTCGTCGATCTCTACAACCAGGGCCTTATCTACCGCGACAAGCGGCTGGTGAACTGGGACCCCAAGCTCAAGACAGCGATCTCCGACCTCGAGGTCGAGACGCAGGATATCAAGAGCGGTTTCTGGCACTTCCGCTATCCGCTGGCCGACGGGGTCACGCTCGATAACGGCGCCGACCATATCGTCGTCGCCACCACTCGTCCGGAGACGATGCTGGCCGACATGGCCGTGGCGGTGAATGCCGAGGATCCGCGCTACAAGTCGGTCATCGGCAAGGATATCCTCCAGCCGATCACCGGGCGCCGGTTCAAGATCGTGGCCGACGAACATGCCGATCCCGAGCTGGGCTCGGGCGCGGTGAAGATCACGCCCGGGCATGACTTCAACGACTTCGACGTAGGCAAACGCGCCGGGATCAAGCCCGGCGAAATGCTCAACATGTTCGATGCCGAAGCGCGCGTGGTGCAGACGCAGGACGGGCTGATCCCGGCCGAGTTCCTCGGCAAGGACCGCTTCGACGCCCGCAAGCTGGTGGTCGAGCGGATGAAGGAACTCGGTTTCCTGGTGCCGCACATCGACAAGGACGGCAACGAGCACGACGCCGAACCGCGCGTGGTCGCGACCCCGTTCGGCGATCGTGGCGGCGTGGTGATCGAGCCGTGGCTGACCGACCAGTGGTACGTCGATGCCGAAACCCTCGCCCAGCCGCCGCTACAGGCGGTGCGCGACGGGCGGATCGAGATAGTCCCCAAGAGCTGGGAGAAGACGTTCTTCAACTGGATGGAGAACATCCAGCCGTGGTGCGTCAGCCGTCAGCTTTGGTGGGGGCATCGGATTCCGGCCTGGTATGCCGACGACGGCAGCGTGTTCGTCGCCGAGACCGAGGAAGAGGCGCAGACCCTGGCCGGCAACAAGGCGTTGACCCGCGACGAGGACGTCCTCGACACCTGGTTCTCCTCTGCCCTCTGGCCCTTCGCCACGCTCGGGTGGCCGGAGCAGGAATCTCCTCTCCCGCTTGCGGAAGGGGTCGGGGGTGGTCCTGTGGGCACAGGCGCAACCGCGGACACACCCACCCCTAACCCCTCCGGCAAGCGGGAGGGGGACTTGCTCGCCAGGCATTACCCCAACGACCTGCTGATCTCGGGCTTCGACATCCTGTTCTTCTGGGACGCCCGCATGGCAATGCAAGGCATGCACTTCATGGGCGAGGTACCGTGGAAGCGGCTCTACCTTCACGGCCTGGTGCGCGCGGCGGACGGGCAGAAGATGTCCAAGTCCAAGGGCAACGTGGTCGACCCGCTGGGCCTGATCGACAAGTTTGGCGCCGACGCGCTGCGCTTCTTCATGGCAGCGATGGAAAGCCAGGGCCGTGACGTGAAGATGGATGAGAGCCGCGTCGAAGGTTACCGCAACTTCGCGACAAAGCTCTGGAATGCCACGCGTTTCTGCCAGGCGAACGGGATCGGGGCAAGCAGCTCGGTCGCGGCCCCGGCGGCCACCACGGCAGTCAACCGCTGGATCATCGGCGAGGTGGTCGAAACGCTGGCCGAGCTCGACAAGGCCATGGCCGACTTGCGCTTCGATGCGGCCGCCAACGCGATCTACCAGTTCACCTGGGCGACCTTCTGCGACTGGTATCTGGAACTGATCAAGGGCCAGATCGACGATGAAACCAAGGCCGTGGCCGGGTGGGTCCTCGACCAGATCCTGGTCATGCTGCACCCCTTCATGCCGTTCGTGACCGAGGAACTGTGGAGCGCTCAGGGCGAGCGGGACTACGACCTGATTGTGGCGAAGTGGCCCGCCCCCGAAGCGGCGGTCGATTCCGCAGCAAAGGGCGAGGTCGACTGGCTGATCGCCCTCACCGGCAATCTCCGCGCCGCGAAGAACGAGCTCGGCATCGCGCCGGGCGCGAAGTTGGAAGCCTTCCTGGCCGAGCCTTCGCCAGTCGGCCGGGCGGCGATCGAGAAGAACCCCGGCGCGATCGAGCGACTGGCCCGTCTCTCCGGCATTCGCTTCGAGAATGCTCCCGGTGGCGCGGCGCTGCAGGTGTCGGCGGGGTCGGACCAGTTCGTCATCCCGCTCGACGGGATCATCGACATCGACGCCGAGAAGGCCCGTCTCGCCAAGGCGCGCGAAGCCTCTCTCAAGGAACGCGACAGCCTCGCCAAGCGGCTGGAGAACCCCGCGTTCGTCGAGAAGGCCAAGCCCGAAGCCGTCGAAAAGGCCCGCGCTGACTACGCCCACCACGCGGCGGAAGCGGAGCGGCTGGAAGCAGCGCTGGCGCGGCTGGGGTAATTCGCCGGGCGAGAGGTGCCGCCGCGAGGGCCAGCTAGCGCTGGCTGCGGGCTGCTAGTGTCGCGGCGCGAAGGCGGCATGCGCGAGAAGGGTCTCGCTGCCTCCTTCGGCTTTGGCATAGCGTTCGAACAGTTCCCTCAACTCCTTCGCGAGCGCGTCCCGCTGCTGTCGGCTGAGTTTGAAGGTCTGCCAAAGTTCGATGGCCTTCGGCGCATGCTCGGGCTCGTCACGCACGAGGGTCACCATGAGGTTGCCGCGAGCGTCCGACGCATAGCGCAACGACATGTCCCTGCGGCTCCTCTGCAGTAGGTTGCGCAATTCCGCCGCCAATCCTTCTCCGGGTAATTCGCCGAGAAATTCCTGCGGCACGAGGAAGCTCTGCGCAATCGCCCGGAAAAAGCGGATGGGCCGCCCCCCGCGCGCCTGCTCGCGGCTCACGTGCAGAAGCTCGGCATCGAGCAGGCGTGTGACATGATAATGCAGCTTGGAGAGGGTCTGGCCCGAGTGCCATCGCAGATCGGTCAAGCTCCGTTCCTGGGCCACGCAAGCCATGAGCAACCGCGCCCGCAACGGATTTTCCAACGCGGCTGCCTGGGCCGGATTGGCGATCCGCATTTCGCTACTTTGGGCGGCTGATTGCATTTGAAGTAGCCTAGCCCCTAGCTTCGGCTCTGCCAACAAAGGAGAGATGGATGCCGCAGTCTTCCCTCAAGCTGATACTGCTCTTCACCGGCTCGATCGCGCTTATGGGACAGGCCCAGCCTGGCTCGCCGCCGCCCTCAGCTTCACCGTCGCTTCCAGGAGACGACCTGTTCGCGCAGGGCCGGTTTGACGAAGCCACCCCGGTTTACGAACAGGCCGCTGCTGCAGCGCCCAATTCAGGGCAGGCGCTCGCCCGCGTGGCGCGCATGCGCCTCTACGAGGGGCGCGAGGACGAGGCGATCGAGCTGGCGCGCAAGGCGCTGGCGCTGGCGCCTGGCGACCCCATCGCGACGACGACGCTGCGCGTCGCGACCGAACGGCAGCGCAACTTCGGCGCCGACCTTTACCAGATCGAGGCCCCCGCCGGTGCCATCTCGGTACCCTTCGTGATTACCGATCCGTTGCCGGTGGTGCGCGTGAAGATCGGCGGGCGCGAGGCCCAGTTTCTCATCGATACCGGCGGGCCGGATATCGTGCTCAGGCGGCCGTTCGCCGAAGCGCTCGGACTGCCACTGACCGATGCGGGGATGGGCATTTTCGCCGGAGGACGGCAGGCACAAGTCCAGCGCACAGTCGTCCCGGAACTCGAGATCGGCGGCGTGCGCATCCGTAATGTTCCCGCCGGGGTCAATGCCGCTTCGCTGCAGCTTCCGGGGGTGGCACTCGACGGCGTGATAGGGACGGGTCTGCTGATGCACTTCCTGTCGACGATCGATTATTGCCAGGGCCAACTGGTGCTGGCGCCTCGCAGCTCCGCCAGCGAGTTCGGGAAGAGGGCAGCGGCGACGGGTGCGAACAGTGTGCCGTTCTGGCTGGTGGGCGATCACTTCATGTTCGCGCGCGGGAAATTGAACCAGGCCGACGGGCTGTTCCTGATCGACACCGGCCTTGCGGGCGGCGGGCTGGCAGCACCCAAGGCGACACTCGAAGCCGCCGGCGTCACCGTGGACGAGAGCAACACCTTGACCGGCCAGGGCGGCGGCGGCGCCGTGCAATTCGTGCCCTTCACCGCCGCGGCAACACTCGGAAACCTCACACGCGCCGATCTGCGGGGCGCCTATATGGCCAGCGGGAATCCCCTGGCCGGATTTCCGTTCGTCTCCTCCGGGATCATCTCCCACAGCTTCTTTCGCGATAGTCGCCTGACGTTCGATTTCGACGCCATGAAGCTGGTGACCGAGAGCTGCTGAACCAGCGCCCTCGCCGCTTTGACGAGGGTCTGGAAAACTTTCCTACAAGCTCTGTTTCTGACAAGGCCAAGGCGATGACTCGATCCGCGGCCCCGTCTGCGCAGTTTTTGAGCTGCACGTTCCCCTACCTGGCGCGGCCCATCGCAGGCAAGGTGACACTTTTAGGCCCCAAGGTGACACTTTTTCGGTTTACGCCAAGAACCGTGTCACCCCGTCACCCCTTGTCAACTTACACACTCGGGCTGGCCGCATCGTGCCGCTGACTCTGGCCACGACCACTCCGGGCGAACCGGAGATCTTCGCCTCCCTGCAAGGCGAGGGTCCGAGCATGGGCAAGCCTTGCGCTTTCGTGCGCCTCTCCCGCTGCAACCTCGCCTGCGTCTGGTGCGACACGCCGTACACCTGGCATTTCGAGGGCGACAACCGCCCCCACCGGGGCGGCGAGACCTACGAGCGTAAGGCCAACCAGCTCACGCTTGACGAAGCGGAGGTCGCCGCGCGCATCGCCGCGCTCGGCAAGCCGCGTCTCATCGTCACCGGTGGCGAACCGTTGCTGCAGGGACCGGCCCTCGCCCGGATGCTCGCGCTGCTGCACGACACGAAGGTCGAGATCGAAACCAACGGTTCGGTCGCGCCGACCGACGCACTGGACGCGTTGGTCGATCAGTACAACGTCAGCCCGAAGCTGGCGCACTCGGGCAACCCTGCCGATCTGGCCCTGGTGCCGGACCGGCTCGCACACTGGGCGCAAGAGCCGCGCGCGTTTTTCAAGTTCGTGATCGCCGAGCCGGCTAACGTTGAGGAAGTCCTGAAACTGGCGGAAACCCACGCCATTCCCTCATCGCGCATCTACCTCATGGCGGAGGGCACCGACACTCGGACGCTCGAAGCGCGCGAGCAGTGGTTGGCGGAACTTTGCCTTTCCCACAATTTGACTCTGTCCAAACGCTTGCACATCCAACTCTACGGCGACACTAGAGGTACATGAACAAGCCCGCGCCCGCGCCGTTTAAAGGCGACCTCACCGAAGGTCCGGTTTTCAAGACATTGCTGCTGTTCAGCGTACCCATGCTGCTCAGCAATATTCTCCAGTCGCTGAGCGGTACGATCAATTCGATCTGGGTCGGACGGCTGATCGGTGAAGAGGCGTTGGCGGCAACGGCCAATGCCAACATCATCATGTTCCTGGTCGCCGGTGCGGCGTTCGGCTTCGGTATGGCCGGAACGGTCAAGATCGGCCAGCGATATGGCGCCCGCGATATCGATGGAGCGCGCAAGACCTTCGGTACGGTGGTCGGGTTCTCGGCGGTGCTGATGGCGGCGATCGCGCTGCTCGGCTACCTCACCGCGCCCGCGCTACTGACCGCGCTGCACACGCCGGGCGGGGCCTATCCCCTGGCGCTGATCTACATCCGGCTGATGTTCGTCTCGATGCCGTTCATGATGGTCTCGGTGATCCTGACCATGGGCCTGCGCGGCACAGGCGACGCGCGCACGCCGCTGATCTTCATGGGCGTGACGGTGGCGATCGACACGGTGCTCAACCCGATTCTGATCGCCGGTGTCGGCCCGTTCCCGGCGATGGGCATCGCCGGTTCGGCGACCTCCACCATCATCGCCAGTCTGGTCTCGTTCCTGGGCATGTTGATCTACGTCTACGCCAAGGACCTGCCGCTGCGGCTGCGCGGAAGCGAGCTCGGCTACCTCAAGCCGCAGCGGGAGGAGCTCGGCTTCATCATCAGCAAGGGCATCCCGATGGGCGCGCAGATGCTGGTGATGAGCGCGGCGGGCATCATCATCGTGGGCCTGGTCAACCAGGAAGGCCTGCTGATGACCGCCGCCTACGGCGCGGCGATGCAGCTGTTCACCTACATTCAGATGCCGGCGATGGCCGTCGGCGGGGCCGTCAGTGCGATTGCCGCCCAGTACATCGGGGCGCGGAAGTGGGACCGGCTCGATCATATTACTCGCGCCGGAGTGACGATGAACTTCGTCATGACCGGTGTGCTCACAGTCCTGCTGCTGGTGTTCGACCGCGCCGCGCTGGTGCTGTTCCTCGGCCCCGAAAGCCCCGCGGTTCCGCTCGCGCGGCACATCCAGCTGCTCGCCGGCTGGAGCTTCATGGTGTTCGGCGTGACCATGGTGTATTCGGCCACGATGCGTGCCGGCGGTGCGGTGTGGGTTCCGCTGCTGATCATCGCCATCGCCCTCTACCCCGTGCGCCTGGGCTTCTATTGGCTGACTTACGAGCGGCTCGGCTCGGACGCGATCTGGCTGTCGTTCCCGGTCGGCTCCCTCGCAGGACTGGTGCTCGGCTGGGGGTTTTACCACTACTCCGGCTGGCGCAAGCACGCGATGCCGGAAACGAGCGACGAAGCGCAGGAGCAAGCCAATGCCGACGGCGAACCAGCGGGCCGAATGGTCCCGGGCGGCTAAATCCTGCCTGTCGGCGTAGCCGACGGGGACATGGCAGGCGCCGCAGGCGGTTGACGAAGGGGCGAATGGCACTCCGCCGGCCCCTCCACCCTCAGCTGCACGGAGGCTTCCTCTCCCCGTGAGGCGGCGCCTCACAGGGAGGACCACCCCTTACGGCCGCCGCATCAGCAGCGAGGCCCATCCTTCGATGATCAGCGACACTCCCAGGAAGATGCCAGGCATGAACACGCCAAGGCTCGGCAAGCGGAAGACCAGCCAGACGCCGCACGCAAGCGTGATGACACCCGCGACGAGCACCCAGCCCCAGGCCCTGGCCGGCTTTGCGGTGAAGGCGAGCCAGATCTCGCCAATGCCCTGAAGGATCAACAGCCAGGCGAGCAGGACCGTGAGAAGGATCGCCGCGCTCACTGGCGCGAACCAGAAGCCCAGGCCGCCACCCACGTAGAGCAAGCCCAGCAAGAGGTGGAGGAAGAAGCTGCCCCAGCTCTTCGAAAAGGCGTGGATGATCCGGGCAATGCCTGAAACGATCAGCGAAGCCCCGACGATAATCGTGAGCGCCCAAGTCGCGGCGAGCGGCGAAAGGATCGCGAGCGTACCGGCGATGATGAAGACAATACCCATCAAGATACTGGTGCCCATTCGCTTGTTGGGGGCGTTGGGTGCGGTGTCTGCCGCTTCGGTAGCTGTGTTCATAGTCAGTCCTCCACTGGATCACGGATGATTGGACAGGTCATGCAATGTCCGCCGCCCCGGCCCCGGCCGAGTTCCCCCCCGGCGATGGTGATCACTTCGATCCCCGCCTTGCGCAGCAAGGTGTTGGTGTAAGTGTTACGGTCATAGGCGAAGACCACGCCCGGGGAGGCGCACACGAGGTTGGCGCCGCTGTCCCACTGGGTCCGCTCGCGCATGTAGGCGGTACCGCCAGTCTCGACGACGCGCATCTTCTTGACGCCAAGCGCCTCGGCGACGGTCTCGATGAACGGGCCCTTGTCCTTGTGCAGAGTGACGGTGCCCGGCTTGTCACCTGGACGGTACGAGAACGCCTGAACCTTGTGGACGATGTCCGGGTAGAGCAGCACGCAATCGCGGTCGGCGAAAGTAAACACCGTGTCGAGATGCATCGCCGCGCGCAGCTTGGGCATGGCGGCGACGATCACCCGCTCGGCCGCGCCTTGTTCGAACAAAGCAGCGGCGAGCTGGCTGATCCCCTGGCGGGAGGAGCGCTCGCTCATGCCGATGAGCACGGTGCCCTTGCCGATCGGCATGACGTCGCCGCCTTCGATCGTGGCAAGCCCGTGGTTCTCGAGCGGATTGCCCCACCATACTTTCACCTTGCCGGCGAAGTCCGGGTGGAAGCGATAGATGGCGGCGGCGAGGATCGTCTCCTCATGCCGGGCGGGCCAGTACAGCGGATTGAGCGTGACCCCGCCATAGATCCAGCAGGTGGTGTCGCGAGTGTAGAGCGTGTTCGGAAGCGGGGGCAGCAGGTATTCGTTGACGCCCGCCGCCTCTCGGATGAGGCCCAAGGTCTCGCCGCCGATGGCCTCGGGAAATTCCTCGGTCGAAAGTCCGCCAATTAGCGTTTCGGCCAGTTCGCGCGGCGGGAGGCCGTCGAGGTAGGAGCGGATCTCCCCCAGCAGTTCGAGGCCCACTTCGTTAGCGACGACTTCGTGGTCGAGGATCCAGGCCTTGGCCTCCGGAATGGCGACCGTTTCGGCCAGCAGGTTGTGCATCTCGACTACTTCGATCCCGCGGTCGCGCATCTTGGCGACGAAATCGAAGTGATCTCGCTTGGCCACATCGACCCACAGCACGTCGTCGAACAGCAGGTCGTCGCAGTTGCTGGGTGTGAGCCGCTGGTGTGCGCGGCCCGGCGCGCAGACCATGACCTTGCGAAGCTGACCAACCTCGGAATGAACGCCGAATGGTAATGCCGTGGTCATCTATCGATACCTCCTACGCGGTTTTGGCCCATCAGATCTGCACCACGCCCTTGGCGAGCAGGACGATGCCGATCACCGCAAAGGCCAGGATGATCAGGAAAACGATGAGCCCCGGCTTGGTGAACACCGGTGCGTTCTGTTCACGCCGCGCGATGAAGTAGAGTGCGGTTGCCGGGGCGAGGAGAATACAGGCGAGGAACAGGAAGACGTATCCCGCCGCCCAGATCAGGAACAGCGTATAGGCCGTAGAGACAGCGGCGATCGCCATCTCGCGGTTGCGGCTGCCTGCCGCACCGGCGCCGTATCCGTCCCCCTGCCAGGCGATCTTGAGCGCATAAGCACTCGCGAGTGCGAACGGCGCCAACGAAAGCGCCGCTGTCAGGTCCAATGTGAAGTCGAGCGCGTTCTCCGCGAACTGCACCGCAAACAGGATCACCGACACGAAGACGGAGGTCCAGAAGACCGCGCGCTCGGGAACTTCGGCGCTGTTGAGCCGGGCGAAGTGGCTCGGCATGTCGGAGTCCTTCGCCGCCGCGTACATGACGTCGGCGGCCAGCAACTGCCAGGCGAGGTAGGCGCCGAGCACCGAGACGATGAGGCCGAGCCGGATGAAGGTCCCGCCCCATGGGCCGACCGCCGTTTCGAGCACGCCCCCGACCGAAGGTTGCGCCAGCCGGGCGATCTCGGCGGCAGGGAGGATGCCATACGAAAGGATGGAGATGGAGGCGAACAGCGCGAGCACGCTGAGGAACCCCAACACCGTCGCCTTGCCCACGTCCTCGCGCCGCTTGGCGTAACGGGAATAGACGCTCGCTCCCTCGATACCGAGGAACACGAAGACGGTGATAAGCATCGTGCCCTTCACCTGATCAAACAGCGAATGTCCGCCGGGAACGTCGTACCCTCCGGTGAGGTTGTCGGCGAAAACCTTGCCGTCGAAGAAAACGACAATGAGCACCAGGAAAAGCGCCAGCGGGACCAGCTTGGCGATCGTGACGATATAGTTGATCCAGGCCGCTTCCTTCACTCCGCGACTGATAAGGAAGTAGTACCCCCACACCGCCACCACCGAGACAAAGAACGCTGGCCAGGTGTCTCCATTGCCGAATGTGCCCGACAGCTCGGGAAACAGCTGCGAAACGGTGGTCATGATGAGCACCCAGTAGAAGGCGTTCCCCGCACAGGCCGAAGCCCAGAAGCCGATCGCGGAAAGGAACCCTGGATAGACCCCAAATCCGGCGCGGGCGTAGACGTAGACTCCGTTGTCGAGGTTGGGCTTGCGGATCGCGAGCGTCTGAAAGACAAACGCCAGCGCCAGCATGCCCGTGCCCGCAATGGCCCAGGCGATAAGCGCACCGTAGACGCCCGTGACAGTCGCAAAGCGCGCCGGAAGCTGGAAGACCCCCGCTCCGACCATCGAGCCCACGACCATCGCGGTCAGGGCGGGAAGGGTCAGCTTGTCGGTGGCCTTCTGGATTGTTTCATCCGGCATCGATTGTTCCCTCCGTTGTCGATGTCACCGTCACGAGCGCGGCCGCGAGACTGCGCCCGCGCCCGCCATCGATCCGATGACGAGCGCGGGCTGGATAAAGAGTGGCATTCTCCGTTGCGTCTGGTCCGGCATTCAGCGCCCCCTGGACCTGGCCCGTTGGACTTCGTGTTCCCCCTCTTGGGTCACGATCGGGATCAGCGACGATCCACTCTCGCGTTCTCCGCGGTGCCGGTGACACGCACGCGGTCGCCGACGCGATAGTCGCGCGCATTGCCCGGCTGGACCAGCGAGACCGTCTCGCCTGAGTCGAGCTGGATCACGAATTCGACGCCTTGCTGGCGACCCGCTCCCTGAACCGTGCTGCCGGCGGCGCCGCCAGTCACCGCACCGGCCGTCGCACCGGCGATGTTGGCCACGGTGCTACCACCGATCGTGCTGCCGACGGCACCGCCGATCACGGCCCCGGTAATGGCACCGAGCCGAGTGTTGCCCGGCCGAATGTCGACCCCGCGAACCGCGGTGATCGTGCCGAACTGGACCGGCTGTATCTGGCCGGCCGTGGCGGCGCTGGCATTGGTCGGGGAAGTTTTACAGGCGGAAAGGGGGGCGACCACGGCAAGCGGTACCGCGATCATCAGGATCACTCTTTTCATCTTATTCTCCTCACAGACAGTGGCCACTTGGCGCTGAATGCGGCGATCGCGTGCCACGAAGACGATCGTCGCGGGTGATGCCGATCCGTTGAGTGGTAACGGGACTTGGAACTCGCCCTCCTCCTCGATGACCGCACGTTCCGCATGCCGTCACCGGACCTGCCGGATGGGGTTTCCCCCTCACTTCGGTCGCCAGACATAATTGCCTGCATCCATCATGAGGTTGAGGTGGAGCTTCCCATCCTGGATCACGAAGGTCCGCACGTTGGGCAGGCGCATGGCGATGTTGTCGAAGTTGCCTGGCGGACAGGCAGCCATCGAGGAGAAACCCATCTTGAGCTCGAGGCTGCCGCTGCTCTTGCGGTAATCGGCCGATGTCCATTGGCCACCCCCGCGATTGCAGGAGAGCTGCATCGCGATTGTTCCGTCCGCGTTGAGCGTCAGTGTGTAGACCTCGTCCTGCTTCGGCCTGATCGTACCGATGGAGTCATCCGACGACTGAAAATGGTCGAGATGCCATTCGGTCCCGGTAAGCGATGGGCCGCCGCTCTGCGACGACGAGCCCCCCGAGGAGTCCGTGGCACAGGCCGAAAGCGCTACGGCGAGCGACAGTGCCACCCCCGGCAACAACCCGGATTTACGAAGTAGAAATTTGCGCACCGCGGGGGCCCTTTCCCGACTAAACCTATGTTTATCCAGACATCTTTTGCGCTTGGATTGTCAGGAGAATATCGCACGGGTGGTGGAGCGATCATCGGTATAAACCCGCAAGTTGGCGGGACTTTTCCCTGACACGGGCTCAATTTGGCCAAGCCCCGACGCTTGCAGGGCCACCGAAGATTAAATCGATTTAATCTTCATGACAGGCTGGGGTCATCCAACGCGTGCACAAGGCCGTCCTGTAGACACGCAAAGGAATACGACGGAATGTTCGCATCATCGCATCGCAAGGCGCTTCTGGGCGCCGTCCTGCTCGGCACGGCCGCGGGCGCGTTTGCGGCCACGACCTCGCTGCAGGATCTTGGCGATGGTTTCACGCAAGGCGGGACGAGCGCCAGCCAGTCCTTTGCCGAAGCCCCGGCCAATGGCGGTTCGCTAGCCGACATGGTCGAGCGCGTCGGGCCGGCGGTCGTCCAGATCGAAGCGCGGATTGGCGACCAGGTTTCCGAAATGGCGTTCGACGGGCTTCCGTTCGGTGTGGATCCGCGAAGCCCCTTCGGGGGTCGCGGCAACGGCCAGCCGGAAATGGCAGTGGGCTCAGGCTTCGTGATCGACGCGAGCGGCATCGTGGTTACCAACAACCACGTCGTCGAGAACGCCCAGCAGATCACCGTCAAGCTCAGTGACGGACGCGAACTTCCGGGCCGTGTCCTGGGCCGCGACCCCAAGACAGATCTCGCAGTCGTGAAGATCGAAGGAGGCGGCCCGTTCGAGGCGATCGCCTGGGGCGACAGCGATCATGCCAGGGTCGGCGACGACATCTTTGCCGTCGGTAGCCCGTTCGGACTGGGCAATACCGTAACTTCGGGCATCGTATCGGCTCGCGGTCGAGAGATTGGCGCGGGTCCCTATGACGATTTCCTGCAAGTCGACGCCCCGATCAATTCGGGCAATTCCGGGGGGCCGCTGTTCAATGCCGCCGGCCACGTGATCGGCGTCAACACCGCGATCTTCTCGCCTTCTGGCGGCAACGTCGGCATCGGTTTCGCGATCCCATCGCGCCTCGCGCAATCGGTGGTGGCGCAGATCGTCAAGGAAGGCCACGTCTCGCGAGGCCGTATCGGCGTTGCATTGCAGCCGCTCAATCCCGAGATCGCGCAGCAGCTTGGCCTTTCGGATACGAAGGGTGCCTTGATCGCCGACGTCGAATCCGGCGGCCCGGCCGCGACCGCCGGGCTTCAGCGCGGCGACGTCGTGACGGCGTTCAACGGCCGTCCGATCCCTGACAGCCGCGAACTCGCACGGGCGGTGGCCTCGGCCAAGCCAGGCGCAACCCTGTCCGCGGACTTCATTCGCGACGGCCACGACAGCAGGGTGAACCTGCGTATCGCGGAGATGTCCGACAGTTAGTTCGGGGACACATAACCTTCTCCCCTCTCCCCACTCAGGAGAGGGTGGGAGAGGGGCCGGTTTGCCCGCGGTCGATTCCCCCCCCTGTCGATCGCAAGTTTTGGCAGTCCCCCGCCGGCCCCTCTCCCTCCACCAGACAGACAGACAGTCAGTCAGTCCGGTACGACTTCCTGCGGATCCGACAGGGGGAAGCGCACAACCACTCGCAACCCGGGATTGTTGTCCTGCAGGTCGAGCGCGGCCCGGTGAACCCGCGCCGCAGCGGCCACGATGCTGAGCCCGATACCAACCCCTGGCATTCCCCGACTCTCGTCGAGCCGCACGAACCGGGACAGAACATCCGCGCGCCGATCGGGTGGTATGCCAGGCCCCTGGTCGGAAACGGTCAGCACTGCCGAGTCCCCTTGCCGTTCGATCGCCACCTCGACGCTGGCTCCGGAGGGCGAATACTTGACGGCGTTGTCGATGAGATTGACGACTAGCTGGCCCAGCAAGGCCGGGGCACCCCTGACGCTGGCCGGCGTCGATCGAAGCTCCAGCGCCACTCCCTTGTCCTCGGCGACCGGTTGATAGAGTTCGACGGCGTCGGCGGCAATCGCGGCCAGATCAACGTCCGCAAAGCTGACCGAAGTGGTCGCTTCGGCGCGGGCCAGGTTCAGCATGTCCTCGATGATCCGCAGCAACCCCGCCAGATCGTTACGGCTGTCGGCGATGATCTGGCGCAGTTCCCCCGCGCTCGCGCCTCGCATCTCGGCCAGCTCGAGCCGGGCACTGATACGCGTGAGCGGCGTCTTGAGATCGTGCGCCATGCCGTCCGTGGCCGCGCGTAAGGATCGCACCACGTGCTCGATCTCGACGAAGCACGCGTTGATCGTCTCGGCCAGACGTTCGTACTCGTCATCATGGCCCGATAGCGGCACGCGTTCCTCGAGGTTGCCTGCCAGGAAGCGCGTCCCCGTGGTCGAGACCTTCTCCACGAACGCAAGCGCGCGTCTGCTCAGGAGCCAGCCCAGCAACAGGCCCAGCAATCCGGTGATGACCAACGACCAGAACAACGCCACGAGGTATCGGTCGCGCAGGGCGATGCCGCTCTCGGCAATCTGACCCACCAGCAGCCGGTATCCGCCGTCGAGGAGCACCGCGCGAGTCATCACGGTACGGGCGTGAACCGTACCATCGGCGGATATGACGTTGGTGGAGAAGCGCTTGAACCCCGGCTGGTCAACCTCGCCCGGCCACGCCGTAAGATTACCGACCAGCGGCGTGCCATCGGGGGCGGCCAGGAGATAAAAGAACTCGTTCAGACGCGACAGCGCCTGTTGTCGCCGCAGGAAAGCGGCCAGTTCCACCGGCCCGCCCACTTCGAAGCGCTCCACCAGGCTGGCCGTCTCGTCGTCGAGCAAGCCTTGCGTCTTCTCGTCCAGGTAGCGGCTGGTCTGGACGTACTGGACCGTCAGCGCGATACTCGTGGTCAGCAGAGCAATGAGCGTGATCCACAACGCGCCGCGAAAGGCCGCAGCGTGGGTCGGCTTGCGGGGCTCAGTTACCACCGAGCCTGTATCCGGCACCGCGTACTGTATGGATCAAGGGTGTCTCGCCCTCTGCATCGATCTTGCCGCGCAACCGGCTGATGTGCACGTCGATGACGTTGGTTCCGGGATTGAAACTGTAGTCCCAGATGGCCTCGAGCAACATCGTTCGGGTGACCACCTGACCGGCGTGGCGCATCAGGTAATCGAGCAACTGGTATTCCTTGGGCAACAACTCGATCCTGCGCTCACCGCGCGTCGCTGCCCGACTCATCCGGTCCAGCGACAGGTCGGCCGTCGTGAGTACGGTCTCGGCTTCCTTGCCGCCACTGCGTCGCCGGCTCAAGGCCGTGATCCGCGCGAGCAGTTCGTGGAAGGAGAAGGGCTTGGGCAAGTAGTCGTCCGCCCCGGCGTTCAGACCTGCGACCCTGTCGTCCACTTGCCCGAGCGCGGACAGGAACAGGACAGGCGTATCGCGATCCTCGGCACGAAACGCGGTCAGCACCGTCAGCCCGTCCATCTGCGGCAGATTGCGATCGAGGATGATGGCATCGTATTCGTGAGTCATCGCAGCTGTGAGGCCGTCGAGCCCTCCCACGACGTGGTCGCAGCTATGACCGAGCTCGGCCAGGCCCTGTACGATGAAGGACGCCGTGGACGGATCGTCTTCGATCAACAGAAGTTTCAGGATCTTCTCCCAATCACTTTGCCGTTTGATGATAGAGTAGGATGATCAGGGGTGCCCGCCAAGACCGATGGCCGCATCATTGGGCTCGGCGCACCGACTTGAACGTCTCACGAAGGTCTTGGCTCAATGCTTGCGGTTGCTCCCAGGCCGCGAAATGCGTGCCTTTGTCGTGACGCCTGTAGAAGACGAGATGCGGATAGGCCTTGCGCGTCCAGCTCTCTGGGGCCTGATAGATCTCTTCCCGGAAGGCGCTCACACCGGTCGGCAGCGGAACCCCCTTTGGCGCAAAGAAGGGAAGCTTGCTTTCCCGGTAAAGTCGAGCCGACGACACCGCCGTGTTGGTCAGCCAATAGAGCGTGATATTGTCGACAATATCGTCCCTGGTCAGGCCCTCGCTCGCCCCGTCGAACACCCTGGAGATCAGATTATAGCTCTGGATGTCATGGTCGATGATCCAGGCAGCGAGTCCCACCGGCGAGTCGGCAAGCGCATAGAGTGTCTGTGGCCTGCCGGCCATTTCCTGCGCATACCCAAGACCATTCGAGTAGAAATCGACTAGCTGATCCCAGGCATGCTTCTCCTCGGCGTTTAAGCCTGCGGGTTCAGGCCCGCCGGGTATGAGTGGGGCGATATCAGGTGGAACCGTGGCCGGCATGTTGGTGTGGATCGCCAGCAAACCGGGCGGCTGTTGAAGCGCCATTTGCTCGGTGACGGCATTGCCCCAGTCTCCGCCTTGGGCGACATAGCGATCGTAGCCGAGACGCTGCATCAGGACCGCCCAGGCGCGCGCTATGTGCTGCGGGTCCCAGCCGTTGACGGCCGGCTTGCCCGAGAAGCCGTAGCCTGGGAGAGACGGGATCACGACATCGAACGCATCGGCAGGGGTCCCTCCATGCGCGGTCGGGTCTGTCAGCGGACCGATGATCTTCAGCTGTTCAATGATCGACCCGGGCCAGCCGTGGGTGACAATTACCGGCAGCGCGTTCGGGTGTTTCGATTTCACCTGGATGAAGTGGATGTCGACTCCGTCGATATTCGTAATGAAGTTCGGGTAGGCATTGATTTGCGCCTCGGCCCGGCGCCAATCGTGATGGTTCGCCCAATAGTCGGCGAGCTTTTGGATCGTCGCCAAGTGGACCCCTTGCGTCGGGTCAGTTTCGCGCTCGGGCCAATTCGTGGCCCGTATCCGCCGTCGCAGATCGTCCAAGCTTTCATCGGAAAACTGCGCCCGGAATGGACGGATGGAGTCCGCGTCGGCGGTTCGGCCAATCAGAGCCTCCTCCGCTGCTGACGCGGCAGTCTGGCTCAGTAGGGTCGCGGCTCCAACGGCTGCTGACCCAGCCAGGACAGTGCGTCGGTTGACAGTCGCATCGGTCACGATCGATCTCCTTATTCGGGGTTATCCTCTGACGTCACCTCCCGGGAGCATGCCGAAAGCGGCAGGTTACCGGTCGTGGTCAGTCATCGAGGATCCGCAGATGTGATCTTCCCTCGCGACTCCCTATTCAGTCGTCGCGGCCATACCGGCTCCTGGTACTTTGGTTGTTGGGGCCGCGGCGTGTGCCGTAGCTAGCCGAAACTCGCTGAGCCTCTCGGTGGAGGCAATCAGGCAAAACCCCGGTCTCCGATTACCGTGTGCCCCGAGCGCGGCGGGAATGGCGCCTTCCGCTTCCCCAGGGTCGCCACCGATCGCAATCCTGCGCCCGCTGGCGCCGGGACTGTCTTTGGTTCAACGGCTTAGCTTTCTGGACCTTGGCCTGTATCACGTGCAAGCCGTCAGCGTGCGAAATCCTATCAGGGCATTCGCCTGAAGACGCCATTGGCGATTAGCGGTGTAGGTTGGAGCAACGACAGCAAGGACTGCATCAAGATGGATTTGGGAATCAGGGGTCGAAAGGCAATCGTCAATGGCGGCAGCGCTGGCATGGGACGAAGCGCTGCCCTGGCATTGGCTCGGGAGGGCGTCGAACTCTTCGTCTCTGCCCGCGGCGAAGCTAGGCTGCAACAGACTTGCCGCGAAATCGCTGACCAGACTGGCGCAAACGTTATTCCGATCTGCGCCGATCACAGCACTGACGAGGGCAGAGAGAAGATCCTCGCCAGCTGTCCCGATCCTGACATCCTGGTCGGGACTTGCGCGCCCCCTCCCATGACACCTGATTATCGGTCGATCACTGGCGAGCAGTGGCGCGAAGCGATCGACATTTCGCTCCTCTCGCCGATCGAGTTCATGCGCCGGGTGCTGGACGGGATGGTCGAGCGCCGATGGGGCAGGATCGTCAATATCGCGACGGTTGCCGCAAAATATCCCGGAGAAATCCGGGTGTTATCAGGCAGCACGCGCGCCGCATTGGCAAACTATACGGTGGCGATTTCCAAGGCGGTGGCGAAACACAACGTTGCCATCAACAACCTTTTGCCGGGGATGCATCACAGCGCCTTCGTCGAAGAACAGTTCTCCGAACGAGCAAGAACCAAGGGTACGACTTACGAGCAGGAAGTGGCGGAATTCTCTCGCGAGTGGCGAATTGCTGCTGGGCGCTTTGGCGATTGCGATGACGTGGGCGCCTTCGTGGCCATGTTTTGCAGCGAATTTGCGAACTACACTACCGGACAAAGCCTGGTAATCGACGGAGGAGCGACGACATCGACGTTCTGAGGACCTGGCTCAGAGTTTGGCCGGTTTGAAGGCGGCTCCCGCGAGCGGCGCAGGTTTCGGCCGAGCGACCCGCTCACCGGTTTGTCCGGCAAATGCCTTCAGAACGGGGCCCGACCAATCGCGAATGATGCGTTCCGCCAGGCGCCATTGGCCCGCTTCGTGCCGAAAGAGATCCTCGTAGTACCCCATCACATTGAGGAGGTGGGGACCGTCGCCTTGTCGCAGAGCGACCGCGGCATACGACACTGCGCGCGCTCCGTTCTCACTGGGAGTTATCAACGTATTGGTTACATGATGCTGACGCCCCGCCGACGACGGCAGGTCGCGGAAGAAGGTGGCGAAATGGCGCAGAGCCTCTGTGCCCCGCCACTCTTCCGGCGCCTCGAACGCATCCCAAATCAACGCGCCGTCGCTGCAAAAGCACGCGACGAAACCCGCGACATCTCCGGTATCGAGCGCCCATGCGTAGCGAGATATCACATCCCGAATGGCGAGCTGGTCGTCGGTCGACAGGGGCTGCGCCATGGCTCAGGTGACCGCGTAATAGTCGAATTGGGTTGATGAACCGCGGCGCTCGGCCACCCCGACGAAGATGGTGCGATTGAGCCAATCATGCTGTCCCGCCGGAGCTTCGAAGCGGGGAGTGATCCGGCAATAGGTTTCTTTCGGATCGACGCTCTCACCAGCCTCAATCCGGGCCATGGCTTCCGGGTTGGAATAAGCAAGGCCGCGATTTTGAATGTAGATCGGCGTCCCGTCGTCCGCCTCTAACATGTAGTTAGCGTCGAACTCTATCAGCCCACTTGGCCAAATGTGCGGCCAGTCACCGCCGGAATGGGGTACGACCCGGCCCTTGAGCCGAGGTCCACTGACTTCGCCTCCTACAACTGAGACAAAGCCTCTGGTGAAGCCTTTGAAGCCGGGCACGAACCGGGTTCTTGGCCCGTCACCAAAGTCCAGCCGGACATGAAACGCCAAATCCAGCGCAGGTCTATCCAAGCCGTCTCTCCCTCCCGATGCGCGGTGCAACAGGCCCCGCGTTTATGGCATGGCGCGGCGCCCTGGCGGCAGAAAAGTCTTTGCTGCCTCAAGCGATTCGCTAGGCACCGGCAAAGTCTTAACGGAGGGTCGCGAGGGTTGGAAGAGTACGACTATATTGTCGTCGGCGCAGGAAGCGCGGGCTGTGTCCTGGCCAACCGCCTGAGCTCCGATCCTTCGAGGCGAGTAGCGCTCGTCGAGGCGGGTGGTGAGGGGCGACATCCCTTGATCGACATGCCGCTCACCTGGATGCAGGCGGCCGCTTCGGATCGGTTCATCTGGGGATACGA
Source organism: Croceibacterium selenioxidans (assembly GCF_018599195.1). Taxonomy (GTDB): domain Bacteria; phylum Pseudomonadota; class Alphaproteobacteria; order Sphingomonadales; family Sphingomonadaceae; genus Croceibacterium_A; species Croceibacterium_A selenioxidans. The sequence continues at coordinate 176,783 of NZ_JAHFVK010000002.1, forward strand.
AAGCGCCCCCGATCCCAACCTCGACGGGCGGACTCAGCCAATACCCCGCGGCAAGGTCCTGGGTGGATGCTCCTCCATCAATGGCACGATGTACATCCGTGGGGCGGCCGCGGATTATGATGGCTGGCGCGACGGCGGACTTGCGGGATGGGGCTACGATGACGTCCTGCCCTATTTCAGGCGGTCCGAAGCGTACTGGCGCGGAGCTACCGCCGGCCATGGGGCGAGCGGGGAAATGCATGTCACGCCCATGCGCCCTGACCCCCAGCTCTATCCTGCCTTTCTGGAGACAGCGGAGGCTCTTGGTTATTCGAGGTGTGACGACTTCAACACGGCCCGGCCCGAAGGGTTCGGCATGCCTGACTGCACGATAAGGAGCGGCCGCCGGGACAGTACCGCACGTGCCTTTCTCGATCCGATCCGCAACAGGCCTAATCTCAACATCGTCACCAATAGCTCGGCGACGCGCATCCTCTTCGAAGGACGTCGGGCGCGGGGTGTCGAACTTGCCGACAGATCGGGCTCGAGGACGCTTCATTGCAAGGGCGAGGTGATCTTGTGCGCAGGGGCCTTGAACAGTCCGCACCTGCTGATGGTGTCAGGCATTGGTTCCGGCCAAGCCCTAACCCAGTTCGGGATCGAGCCGCTGGTCGACCTTCCAGGCGTAGGCCAGGACTTACAGGACCATCCGATCGCGATGGGGATGTGGAAATCGGCGGCCAAGATTGGTTTCAACAGGGACATCCGCCTCGATCGGCTGGCCCTGAATTACTTGCGGTGGCAGCTCTTCGGGACCGGTCCGCTTAGCCAGAGCCCCATGTCGATCCAGGGCTTCATCCGGTCGGATACAGAACAGGAGCGGCCCGATCTGCAATTCCAGATAGTTCACAGCGGGTATGATGCACGCCCGTGGTTTCCAGGTTGGCGCAAGGCACCGACACCCATGTTTTCCTGCGGGTCCATCCTGCTCAATCCGGAAAGCCGGGGGGAGGTAAAGCTTGTCTCGGCGGATCCCCTGGCATTGCCCCAAGTGCAGTTCAACTTCATGAGCGCGGAAGGGGACCGCGAGCGGCTGCGAAGGGGTTTCCGTTTCATCAGGACGTTCTTCGAGACCCGGCCGGCCCGCAATCTGGTGGAACACGAGCTTGCCCCCGGTCCCGACGCACAAAGCGACGCGGCGATCGATGCCTGGCTGCGACAGTCCCTGATCAGCGCGGGCCATCCGACCAGCACCTGCGCCATGGGAAGCGTGGTGAACGGTGACTTGAGCGTCATGGGCGTGGAAAGACTGCGCGTGGCCGATGCATCGGTGATGCCCACCATCATTCGCGGGAACACCCATGCGCCCACCGTGATGATCGCGGAAAAGGCGGCTGACTTGATTGCAGGTCGAAGCTGATCTTGCGCGTCGGGATACCCGTCTCAACGGAGTGATGCATTCCTAGCAACGCTAGTCGACGGGCCCCAGGCGATCACGAAGAAGGCCACGATAAGCAACGAAGCCAGGACACCAAGGGAGAGAGAAAAGCTCCCACTGGTCGCTTCAATTGATGCCTTGGCCTCGCGATGCCGTGCTTGGATGTCCCCTCGGCGCTAGGCCGGATTGACGAGGTGCTAGTCGCCCTCGTTCAACAGACGGAGTGTCATAAGATCGGGCCCATCGAACCATCGCTCCAGGGCCGCTTGGAATAACTTCGCCTGCGATGCTTCCGCGAACAACGTGAGGGAGGATCGCAGTTTCATGGCGTCGACCACGCCGAACACTTGCTCGACCCTCATCTCGGGCAATTCCTGCAGTACCTCGACACATTCCAGCAGACGTGTCCCGAGCGGCCGGTGGGCTAGATAGGCCTTCGCTTCCTCGATCGAGGTGATCGCAAACCGCTGAGCCAATTCGCTGCGACCCAGTCCCCTGAGCTGGGGAAAAACATACCACATCCAATGGGTGCGCTTAGCCCCGCGCCTAAGTTCGCATAGCGCCGTTGCATAGGTGGCCTGCTGTGCGACAACAAACCGCTTAAGATTGAACGGGTCGGCATCCTGTTCGAACTGAACCGGTGACATAGACTCCGTTTAGCAAATCCACGGGTCCATCGCATCGATCAACTTTTGGTCCAGACCGATAGAGGGCGGTCCGGTCTCGGCCGCGCCTCGTTCGAAGCCTCCGTGCCCTCCCCTGCATCAGGACGGAGAGATGGGGTCTCCAAACGTAAGTCTGAATTCGGCTCCGCCGTCGGCATGATTCAAGGCCGTGGCCTTCACGCCCATCGCTTCCGCAAACCCCTTTACGATGGCCAGGCCCAGACCGCTTCCCCCATGGCGATCGCTGCCACGTCCTTGCGCGAAGGTTTCGAAGATCCGTTGCTCGTTGCCAGGAGCCAGCCCAGGCCCCTGATCTCTGATCGAAAGCACTACCGCATCGGGTGTGCGCTTGCCTTCGATCGTGATGACACCGCTCTCTCCGCCGTGCTGAGCGGCATTGGCGAGTAGATTGATCAGGATGTGGTGGAGCAGAGTCGGATCGGCGGTCACGAAAGGAAGGTTTGCCGGCACCTTCAAGTCGATGTGCCGGCCTCGAAACAGATCCTTGAGATCGTGCACCGCGCTGCCGATGGCATCGACCAGGTCGATCGGTTCGGGATGCATGGCCAGCGCGCCGGCGTCGATCCGCACCATGTCGAGCAGATTGTCGAGAAAACGCCGGAGTCTTGCCAGCTCCATGCGCGCGACCGGAAGAGTGCTCGCGCCGGGATGTTCAACCGCGATGGCCTCGATCGCGCTCGACACCGATGTCAGCGGCGTACGCAAATCGTGTCCGATCGAAGACAACAGGGCGGCACGCAGACGATCACGCTCCTTGAGCACAGTTATCTCGCGGACCTCTGCCTCCAGCTTCAACCTTTCGTGCGCGAGCGCCGCCTGCCCAAGCAAGGTCTGGAGCAAAAGGACCCGGTCGGCTGAGACGGGATCTTGGCCGTCCTCCCTTGAGAGGCCGACTACGGCCAATACGCCGAGAGATGTCTTCAGTGGCTGGAATTGCCAATCAGCGGCGTTGAGCGTTCCCGTGCCCGCGCCGGCCGCTTCACCTCGTGCCCAGGTCCATTCGGCTGCGGCCATATCGATCGGACTGAGTTCGTCGACATTCAAAGTCGTTGCGACAATATGAAGCTTTCCGGCATCGTCGTTGAGGACGAGGACGTTGAGCTGGAGCAGCCGCGCGATCTCGTTGCAGACGAGCTCGCTGGTCGACTTCCAGTCGGACGTTCGGGCGAGCATCTGCCCGAAGGCCGCAACCGCAGCGTTCTCCTGGGCGCTGCGAGCGCCTAATGACGCGCGGGCCTTGAGCCGCCCAGCGAGATTTGCCGTAAAGGCGCCCACCGCGATCAGGACGAACATCGTCAGCAAGCTCTGCGGGGCGGCAATCGTGAATGTGTAGATCGGGGGCAGAAAGAAGAAGTTATAGGCGAGCGCTGATACGACGCCGGCGACAAGTCCCGGCCGAAGCCCGAACCGGCCCGAAGCCAGGATCACGGGCAGAAGGTAGACCAGATCCACCCCGCCAAGCCCGATCAACGGTTCGACCAGTTTGCCGACGGCGGTGGTCCCGGCGATGAGGCCGGCGATGGCAAGGTAGTCGGAGGATTTGCCCCAGCGACCCGACACGCCGGGGGACTTGCGGCTGGGCGGCGCGTCCGGACTTGCGGGAATGACATGCACCGCCAGTCCTTCGCCAGCGCGCAGCATGGCGTTCACGACCGAGCCGTGACGAACCTCGAACCACCAGCTCCTGACGGACTTTCCCAACACAAGCTGAGTAGCACGGGTTTGCTGGACCTGGCTGGTGAGTCCCTCGATCACGCTTTCGGAAGGAACAGTGGCTATGGTCGCGCCCAGGTTTGCGGCCAGGCGTAACGCATCGGCAACGGCGTGCTTCTGGTCTTCGCTGAAGGATTGGGCTCGAGGCGTCTCGATATAGACGGCCTGCCAGGGAGCACGGAGCGCATCGGCAAGCCGCTTCGCAGCACGAACAATCGTGTCTGAGCCCGGCAACTCGCTAACGGCAACCAGCACACGCTCTCCGCCAGCGTAAGATCCGACGACCGCTCCTGCGTCGAGATCGTCCAGCAAGGCCCGATCGACACTTAGCGCCGCCCGGCGCAGCGCCATCTCGCGCAGAGCCGAGAGATTGGGTTTGGAGAAGAAATGACCCAGCGCCCGGCTGGCCTCGTCCGGGATATAGACCTTCCCTTCCTTGAGGCGCTCTATGAGCTCGTCCGGCGGAAGGTCGACAACTTCGATTTCTGCGCCATCGAACACGCTGTCCGGCACCGTTTCGCGAACCCGGACCTTGGTGAAACTGGCGACCACGTCGTTCAGGCTCTCGACGTGCTGAACGTTCAGCGTCGTGTAGATGTCGATTCCGGCGTCGAGCAGTTCCATGACGTCCTGCCAGCGCTTGGGGTGCCGGCTGCCCTCGACATTGGTGTGCGCTAACTCGTCAACCAGGGCGAGCTCCGGCTGGCGAACGAGCAGCGCGTCGAGGTCCATCTCCCCCAGCGCATGACCGCGATAGTCGATCTGCCGCCGGGGAATGATCTCGAAGGGTTCGAGCAGAGCCTTGGTTTCGGCCCGGCCGTGAGTCTCGGCGACCGCGACCACGACATCTACGCCCGACTTCAGCCGCTCAGCGCCCTCGCGAAGCATCTCGAAGGTCTTGCCTACGCCTGGAGCGGCTCCAAGGAAGATCTTGAGCTTGCCGCGCGCCTCGCGCCTGGCGGCGCGAAGCAGGGCTTCGGGTGAGGGGCGGGATTCGCTCGGCGACATCGCTGCCCAATTACGTCCGGTTAACGCCGAATGCCAACGAGACGACGCCGATCCTAATGCGATCTTAATGTCAGCGGCCAGCTTTCGCCGTCGAACCTTAATGCCAGGAACGCCTAGTTGAGCTGTGCCGCCACAATTGCGCGGCGCAGAACGAAGGTTCTCCCAATGCAGGATCTGCTCTGGCTTGCCGGGCTCGGAGGGTTGTTCGCGGCCACGCTGGCCTACGTCCGTCTGTGCGACGCGGCGTGATTATGACGACCCATCTGGCGCTCGCCGGCCTCACCGCCCTTGGCCTCCTCCTCTACCTCCTCGCCGTGCTCGTGCGGCCTGAGAAATTCTGAAGGCACTCACCATGACATTCGAGGGATGGGCGCTGATCCTCATCTTCGCGGCACTCACCGTCGCCCTGGCCAAGCCGATCGGGCTGTGGCTCTACGCACTCTATGACGGACGGCGGACGCCGCTCCATGCCGTGCTCGGTCCGATCGAGCGCGGCTTCTACACGCTCGCCGGGATAGACCCCACGACTGATCAAAGCTGGCGCCGGTACGCGGTGCATATGCTGCTGTTTCAGGTCGCGACGCTGCTATTCACCTATGCGATCCTGCGGTTACAAGCCGTTCTTCCGCTGAACTCCCGAGATCTGGCCGGGCAGAGCCCCGATCTCGCTTTCAACACGGCGATCAGCTTCACGGCCAATACGAACTGGCAGAGCTATTCGGGCGAGACCTTGTCGGTCCTGAGTCAGATGCTCGGGCTGACGATCCATAACTTTCTCTCGGCGGCGACAGGCATTGCGATCGCCTTCGCGCTGTTCCGCGGCTTCGCGCGACGGCAGGCCAGCGGAATCGGCAACTTCTGGGCCGATCTCACACGGGTTACGCTCTACCTGCTGCTTCCGATCTGCCTCGTTTACGCCCTGTTCCTTGTCGCCAGCGGCGTGCCGCAGACGTTTGCCAGCCTCGTCGATGCGACCACGCTTGAAGGCGCCAAGCAATCGATCGTGCTCGGGCCGGTCGCATCGCAAGAAGCGATCAAGATGCTCGGCACTAACGGTGGGGGCTTCTTCAATGCCAACTCGGCGCACCCATTCGAGAATCCGACCGCGCTGACCAACCTGGTGCAGATGCTCTCGATCTTCGCGATTGGTTCGGGGATGACGTGGTGCTTCGGCAAGGCGATGGGCAACACCCGACAGGGTTGGGCCATCCTCGCCGCGATGATGATCCTGTTCCTCGCCGGCGCAAGCGTGACCTACTGGCAGGAAGCCGCAGGCAATCCCAACCTTCACGTCCTTGGGCTCACCGGGGGCAACATGGAGGGCAAGGAAGTCCGCTTCGGCATTGCCGCGAGCGCGCTGTTTTCTGTCGTCACAACGGCCGCGTCATGCGGGGCGGTGAACGCCATGCACGACAGCTTCACCGCGCTAGGCGGCATGATCCCGCTGTTCAACATGCAGCTCGGGGAAGTCGTCATTGGCGGTGTCGGCGCGGGTATCTACGGCTTCCTGGTCTTCGCCATCCTGGCAGTGTTCGTCGCCGGGCTAATGGTGGGGCGCACTCCGGAATACGTCGGCAAAAAGATCGAAAGCCGCGAGGTCAAGCTGGCCGTGCTGGCGATCGCCATCCTGCCGCTGTCGATCCTTGGCCTGACCGCGCTCTCGGCGGTCCTGCCGCAGGGCCTGGCCGGCCCGCTCAACAAGGGACCACACGGCTTTACGGAGATCCTCTACGCTTACACGTCGGCGACCGGAAACAACGGTTCGGCCTTTGCCGGGCTGACGGCGGCCACACCGTTCTACAACGGCCTGCTTGGCACTGCGATGTGGTTGGGGCGGTTCTTCATGATCGTCCCGATCCTCGCGGTGGCCGGCAGCCTCGCCGCCAAGAAGTATACTCCGGAGACCGCGGGGTCCTTCCCCACCACCGGCCCGCTGTGGGTCGGGCTGCTCGTCGGGATCATCCTGATCGTTGGCGGTCTGACCTTCCTTCCCAGCCTCGCGCTCGGACCCATCGCTGACCACATCGCGATGGTCCGCGGCCAGCTCTTTTGAGTGACGTCCATGACCAAACCCAGCGTATTCACAGCCGACCTGATCCTTCCCGCGATCGGCGACGCTTTCAAGAAGCTCAACCCGCGCCAGCTCGTCCGCAACCCCGTCCTGTTCACAACGGCGGTAGTGGCAACCCTCCTGACGGTCTTGCTGCTGATCGGCGGCGAACGTCTCGCGGTCGGGTTCCAGGTGCAACTGATCGTCTGGCTCTGGCTGACAGTGCTGTTCGGGACTTTCGCCGAAGCGCTAGCGGAAGGTCGAGGGAGGGCGCAGGCCGCATCCCTGCGGGCGGCCAAGTCCGAACTCAAGGCCAAGTTGCTGCTAGGCACGGACGATCTCTATGAAATGGTCGCCGCCTCGCAACTGGAGAAGGGTGAAGTGGTCCTGGTCGAGACCGGCGACCTGATACCTGCTGACGGCGAGGTCATCGAAGGCGTGGCCTCAGTCAACGAAGCCGCAATCACCGGCGAAAGCGCGCCTGTGATCCGTGAAGCCGGTGGCGACCGATCGGCCGTTACCGCCGGCACGCGGGTCATTTCCGACCGGATCAAGGTGCGCGTGACACAAGAACCCGGACAGGGCTTCCTCGACCGGATGATCGCGCTCGTCGAGGGTGCCGAACGCCAGAAAACCCCTAACGAGATCGCGCTCACCATCCTGCTGGTCGGCCTTACGATCATTTTCCTGATCGCGGTTTCGACCATTCCGGGCTTTGCGAGCTATGCCGGGGGCGGTGTGCCGGTGGCGATACTTGCAGCGCTGCTGATCACTCTCATCCCAACCACGATCGCCGCGCTTCTTTCGGCGATCGGCATCGCGGGCATGGATCGGCTGGTGCGCTTCAACGTCCTCGCCAAATCGGGCCGTGCAGTTGAGGCCGCCGGCGACATCGGAGTGCTGCTGCTCGACAAGACCGGCACGATTACCATCGGCGACCGCCAAGCCAGCGCGCTGCGCCCGCTCAGCGGCGTCGACACCGACACTCTCGCTAGCGCGGCCCTGCTCGCCAGTCTGTCCGACGAGACGCCCGAAGGCCGATCGATCGTGATGCTGGCCCGGCAGAAGTACGCGATGCCCACCCGCGAACTTCCCTCCGATGCCAAAGTGATCCCGTTCACAGCCCAAACGCGCGTTTCGGGCGTCGAGGTCGCCGGCGTTGTCATCCGCAAGGGAGCCGTCGATTCCATCCTCAAGGCCGAGCCGGAGCTTGCCGACACCCCAGCCGCGGCCGAATTGCGCGAGATCACCGACGAGATTGCCCGTTCCGGCGCGACGCCGCTCGCGGTGAGCCGCGATGGCAAGCTGCTGGGTGCCATCGCGCTCAAGGACGTGGTCAAGGCCGGCGTGCGCGAGCGTTTCGCCGAACTCCGCCGCATGGGCATTCGCACGGTGATGATCACTGGCGACAATCCGCTGACCGCGGCCGCGATTGCGGCTGAAGCCGGCGTGGACGACTTCCTCGCCGAAGCGACGCCCGAGGACAAGCTGGAGCTGATCCGCAAGGAGCAGGCGGGCGGGCGTCTGGTGGCGATGTGCGGTGACGGGACCAATGATGCGCCCGCGCTCGCGCAGTCGGATGTCGGCGTGGCGATGAATACCGGCACCCAGGCCGCGCGCGAGGCCGGCAATATGGTCGACCTCGACAGCGATCCGACCAAGCTTATCGAGATCGTCGGGCTCGGCAAGCAACTGCTGATGACACGCGGGGCGCTGACCACGTTTTCGGTCGCCAACGACGTCGCCAAGTATTTCGCGATCATCCCGGCGATGTTCATCGCGCTTTATCCCGGCCTCGGAGTGCTCAACGTGATGGGTCTCGCCAGCCCGGAGAGCGCGATCCTTTCCGCAATCATCTTCAATGCCCTGATCATTCCGGCACTCGTGCCACTGGCGCTGAAGGGGGTGACCTACAAGCCAATGGGTGCGGGACCCCTGCTCGCACGTAACCTCGCGATCTACGGCCTCGGCGGCCTCCTGGCGCCGTTCATCGGCATCAAGCTCATCGATCTCGCCGTTTCCGGCTTCCAGCTTGCCTGAGGACAGACCCAATGCTTACTGACATCAAGACCGCCCTGCGTCCTGCCTTGGTACTGACGCTCCTGTTCGCCGCGTTGCTGGGTCTTTTCTACCCGGCTGTGATCACCGGGCTCGCGCAAACGTTCTTTCCGCACCAGGCAAACGGCAGCCTCATCCGCGAGAACGATCGTGTGATCGGCTCCGAGCTGCTCGGTCAAGCCTTCGCCACTGACCGCTACTTCCATGGCCGCCCGTCAGCCGCGGGGAGCAACGGCTATGATGCGACAGCCTCTGCGGGCTCCAATCTGGGGCCGACTAGCCAAGCGCTGGTCGACAGGGTGAAAGGCGATCTCGCCGCTCTTCCTCAATCGCCAGACTCTGATGTCCCACCTGATCTGGTGACCACCTCGGCTTCGGGGCTTGACCCCCACATCAGCCCCGAAGCCGCCCTTTACCAGGTTACCAGGGTGGCCGAGGCGCGAGGCATCGCGGCCGATGACTTGCGCAACCTGGTCCGGCAGCATGTCCAGGGACCGGCGCTAGGCTTCCTCGGCGAACCGCGGGTAAATGTCCTCGCCCTCAACCGTGATCTCGACCGATTGAACGCGCGCCCCTAAATTGAAAGCGATGGCACCGCCGACCCGGATCTTGATCGTCGAGGACGACGGACACGTTCGCCGACTGCTCCGCGCCGCTATCCAGCGCGCGGGGCACGAGGTTACCGAGGCGGGGACGGCGCGAGAGGGGTTGTCGCTAATCGACATCGTCAAACCCCACACAGTGCTCCTCGACCTTGGCCTGCCCGATCGTGACGGCCTGGAGATGATCCCGCTTATCAAGTCCCGTTCGGATGCGACGCTCATGGTTGTATCGGCTCGCGAGGACGTCGCGGAGAAGGTGGCAGCCTTAGATCTCGGGGCGGACGATTACCTGACCAAGCCCTTCGACACGGAAGAGCTGCTTGCCCGGATCCGCACCGCTCTTCGCCACCGGCTGGCCAGTCATGCCGAGCGCGAGGTTATCAAGGCCGGTGATATAGTGATCGATCTGGGCCATCGACGAGTTACGCGCTCTGGCAAGGACGTGCACTTGTCGCGCAAGGAATACGATGTCCTCGCCGAACTGGCGAAACACCCTGATCGCGTAATCAGCCACGCCCAATTGCTGCGATCTGTCTGGGGCCCGGCGCATGAAACTCGCGTTGACTACCTGCGCATCGTGGTGCGGAACTTGCGGCAGAAGCTGGAAGAAGACTCCTCGCGGCCACGAGTCATCGTCAACGAGCTAGGCGTGGGATACCGGATCAATAGCGGGGAGAAGGTCCTGGACTGACCTCAAATGCGTCAGTGAGGAACCAACACTTGGATCGCCCAAAACTTGGACCAATGGAGAACCCCACCATGCGGATCGACAGCTTAGGACGCGACTAGATCTTCGCTAAGTGTCCAGAGCCGATCTGCGAGACCGGGATCCATGGCCCAGGGCCTCACTCCCTTCGCGATAGAAGAGTCGGCTGGAGAGGGCCATGCAATGTCGCAATCCTCACAGTAGACGCCGCCCATGCCCTCCAACTGGGGGCTGATCGCGCACCATGTTTGAGTGGCTGCGCCCTGCGGCACGCTTTTCCTGTCTTTGGCCGGATCGACCACGGCTCCGCCCTGTTCATCCGTGATGCCATTTTCGAGGAGCACTCCCCGCGGGATGTTGCGCATCAACTCGGTGAAGATTGCGCCCGGGTGAAGCGAGAACGCGCGAACGCCTCGATCCTGATAACGCATGTCCAGACCCAAGGCGAAAAGCGCATTGGCGGTCTTTGATTGTCCATAGGCGATACCGGGATCATAGGCGCGAGCCTGAAAGGCTGGATCGTCGAAGTCGACACCGGCACGAAAATGGCCGCGCGATGAGACCGAAACCACGCGAGCCCCGTTCGCTCGCTCAAGCGCGGGTATGAGCCGCTGGGTCAGGCGGAAATGACCCAGGTGATTGACGGCAAATTGCCCCTCGTTGCCGCGGTCATCGCGGAAGAGTGGTGGCATCATGATGCCCGCGCTGTTGATCAAGAAGTGCAACGGCCTTCCCGTGGCCAGGAATTGGTCGGCAAAGGCATCGACCGTCGAACGATCGAGCAAATCCATCGGTAGCAGGGTTAAGCGCGGAATGCCCGCAGCCTGCGCCCTCGCCTTGTCTATCGAACGTGCCGGGACGAAGACTTCGGCGCCTGCCCCGGCCAACTGTCGAGCGGTTTCGAGGCCAAGTCCAGAATAGCCACCCGTCACGATCGCGACTTTGCCCGAGAGATCCACGCCAGCGATTACCTCTGCGGCGGTGGTGAAGGCATCGAAGCCCGATCCGATGGGACGTTGAACTGTTTGCATTCGATCCATCTCAGTCTGCGGGCTGCAAGGCCGAACATCCTTCGCCTCTCCATCTCCGGGCCGCGTGGAAATCACTGGGCGACGCGCCTCAAATCAACTGACTGGCGGGCCCTTTTTCTTCGATGACCCGTCAAAGATCGTCATCCCCCCGTCTACTCTCAGGTTGATGCCAGTCACGAAATGGCTCGCGTCGGAGGCCAGAAACAGCGCCGCCTGCGCCAGCTCGTCGGGGTCACCCAACCGCCCCAGCGGAATGGCAGAGGCCATGGCTCGCTCGAACGTTTCGCGCTGTTCTTCCGGTACGCCCAGCTTGGCGAGGATCGACGTGTTCGTCGGTCCCGGGCTCAGCACATTGACCCGAATGCGGCGCTCGCTGAGTTCGATCGCCCAGCTCCGAGCGAAAGCGCCAATGGCCGCCTTTGTGGCAGCGTAGACGGCATGACCGTCGAGCACCTTCTCGCTCGCAATCGAGCCGGTCAGAACGATGGCGCCACCATCGCGCATCACGGTCACCATCTTTTGCACACCGAAAAAGGTGCCGCGCGCGTTGGTGGCAAACTGCGCGTCATAGTCGGCTTCGGAAACAAGGGCCGAATGGCGGATCGTGTTGATGCCCGCGTTGGCCACGTAGATATCCAGCCCACCGAACCGCGTGGCGATTTCGTCGGCTGCCTGCGCGTGGTGCATCGGGTCGGCTACATCGCCTTCTATGGCGAGGGTACCCGGGCCGATCTCACGAACCGCTTCCTGTAACTGGGCCTGGCGCCGGCCCGAGATGATCACTTGCGCCCCTTCCCTTGCGAAGCGCTTGGCAATGGCCAGCCCAATCCCGCTGGCCGCTCCTGTGATCATCGCCGTTTTCCCGGCCAGCATTTCCATGAGATCGTTCCTTTCAGACTGATCCTCCGGAGAATAGGGCCGCGCCTGGCGGACTAAATTGTTCTTAGGTCTAGCTTTTCGATCCCGAAGGACACCCTCAGATACACCTTGGGCTCGTGCCTCTCCGCTTCACGCGCATCAAGGCGCCTGCAATGAAGGCAGTCAACCGGGTACAAATGGCCTGCTCCTGCGGAGTGGTTGGGAGGCTATCGCCAAATCGTTACTTCAAAGGAGAAATTGTTGGTTGTCGGCTCTCGTGGTTTTTGGTCAAGGATGGCGGACCACTCGTAGGGGGGACGGGTATGTTCCGGAAAATGGTAGGCGGCGCCCTGGTGCTATCAGCGCTCATGCTGCCTCTTAGTGCGACGGCCCAGGGATACGCCTTTCCGATCGACATCCGTCCTCAGCCGCTCACGTCGGCCTTGCGCGACCTGGCTCGCCAAACCGGCAGCGAGCTGTTGTACGACCAGGCTGTTCTGCGCGGCAAGCGCTCTCCCCGCATCCGCAGCAACCTCACGGTCGAGGCCTCGCTAAGGCAGATTCTCGCTGGAACCGACCTGACCACGCGGCGGGCTTCATCAGGCGCCTGGGTCATCGAGCGGCGGCGCCCGGCAGAGTCGCCATCGAAGATCCCTGCATTCATCCCACCGCCGGTCGATCTGCCGGCGCCCGAGATTCTCGTTACCGCACGCCGTAGCCAAAACGTCGACATCCAACGGCGCGAAAATGACATCCAGCCCTATCAGGTGACGACCGGGGAGGAGATCGTCCGGTCCCACCGGGACAATCTCGACCAGTATTTCCGCAGCCGTATCACCGGGAACACCCAGGCCCTTCCGCCAAACCTGTTCGACCGCGGCGCGACCAACTCGCAGATCGACTTGCGCGGTATGGGTACCGCAGGAACGATGGTCCTCATCGACGGGCGGCGGATGCCAGGCGTTCCGGACATCAATTTGGGGACTGCGCAGCCCGACATCAACGCGATACCGTTGCACGCCGTAGAGCGGATCGAGACGTTGACCGGCACGGCTGGCGGTATCCACGGGTTCGGCGCCTTGGGCGGCGTGGTCAACGTCGTTCTGAAGCGCGATTATCGTGGTGCCGAGCTGCATGCGACGGGTGGGATCAGCGCGCGCGGCGATGCAGAGCGGCTGGGTCTCGAGGGACGGTTCGGCTTCACACCCGACGACGGACGCACCGACGTCATGCTTGGATTTGGCTGGTCATCCGAGGAACCCCTGTTGATTGGCCAGCGGGACTACACGGTGAAGAACCGGCGTCGGAACTTCCAACTCTCACCGGACAGCATGTTCCTACTTCCCGCCAACGCGAATGGAGCTCTCGCGATTGGGCCCTTGGGCTTTGGGCCGCTCGTGCTGAAACCCGAATACGGCGGGGGAGAGCTGAGCGGTGGCTATGCCTTCTTACCGGTCGGTTTCGGCGGAAATCCTTCAGACCTTTTTGCAGCCCTGAGCCCGAATGGCGGGCTGCCGGATTTCGGCATCACCGAAGCCGAAGCCCAGAGCCAGATGGGCTCGAACGCCAATACACTTTCCGGCATCGCCAGCCTGCGACACGATTTCGGCGGCGGCGTGGAAGGCTATTTCGACGCGCTCTACTTGCGCAACCGCGGGACCAACTTTTTCCATACGTCCTTTGGCTCGCTCACGATGTCACCGGACGCGCCGCAGAACCCCTTTACCGACTTCGTTACCGTATACTTCCCCGCATCACCGGAAGACGGATACGCGCGCACCACATTCGAGGGCGCCCGCTTAACGGCGGGGGCCATCGTACCGCTGCCGCTCGGTTGGAGCGGAACCGCCGAAGCGACTTTCGGCTATTCGCAGTATGATCGCGCCGGAGGTACCGAGCATTCCTACGACGGTCCGCTCTTTCTGTTCGGCTTTCCCGGCGACGATCCAGAACTCACGCCTTTCGGCAATTGGGACGATTTCCTGCAGGCGACCCAAAAGTATCAAACCGACGGATCCTCGGCGGACCGAGGGCGCAATCGCTACCAGGAACAGTCGCTTCGCCTCGCGGGCCCTTTGTTCGACTTGGGAAGCGGCGCGACCACGCTCACGGTTCTGGCGCAACGCCGCCGTGAGCGGGTGCCACGCTATGTGCGATCCCTGACGGACAAGCTTCCGGAAAGGAGCGGCACGCAGGCTCTGGCTCGCTCGGTTGCCGAGGAATCGCTCTATGGCGAACTGCGGGCGCCGATATTTGGAAGTGGAGCGCCGGTGCCGCTGCTCGACAATCTGGAGCTGCAACTCGCCCTGCGTCACGACCGCCAGAAATTCGTGTTCGCGTCGGATGCCTATGAACCCGAAACGTCTACCTTTGCGGACAGGCGCTTCTCCGGCACGTCAGTCACGGCCGGAGCGAAAGTTTCGCCCCTCCCCTGGCTGATGTTGCGCGCGAGTTATGCCACCGGTGCGCAACCGCCCTCCCCGAACCTGCTCGTCCCGTTGGAAATAGAAGCCGACCGGATGTTCCTGCTGGATCCCAAGCGCGGCAACGCCTTCTTCACCGACGAGGGGACCTATATCGAGGGGATGAGCGGAAATCCCGATCTTGAGGAAATCGAGGCCAGCACGCTGTCGCTGGGAGCCGTGCTCAACCCCTTCGGCGACAACGCTCCGCGCTTCTCGCTGGACTACTCGCGCATCAACAGGACTGGCGATCCCTTCATGCCCGCGTCGGTCCTCGATCACGAGGATGACTGGCCCGAGCGTGTGATCCGCGAGCCGCTGACAGACGAGGACCGGGCCTTGGGCTATACTGGAGGCAAGATCCTGCTGCTCGACTCGAGCGTGACCAATGCCGGGCGGGTGAAAGTTGAAACGGTCGACGGTGTTCTCGAGTGGAGCGTACCGTTTCTCGGCGGTACGCTACACCCCTACGCCGTGGCGACCTGGCAAATCAGCAACGAACTGGTCGAACCCTTCGCAGACCCCGTCGAACGAGTGGGATATTTGGGCGAGCCGCTGGGGTGGAGAGCAAACGGCGGCTTCGACTTCACCTCGGGCCCCCTCTCCTTGGGCGCCAATCTGCAATATTTCAGCCGTTACCGAGTCTCCGCTTCCAACCTAGGTGTCGACGAAAGGGCGGTCGAACTTCAGGGTTCGCAATGGGTCGGCTCGCAGGCCTATCTGGATATATATGTCGGCCGACGGTTTCGAACCCAAACCTTTGACGCGAGCCTCGATTTCGGGATCATCAACGCGCTCGACCAGGCACCGCCGCGCGAGGCCACTCTAGCATCGGGGCCTGCCTTCTACAGCATGTACGGCGATCCGCGCGGGCGCCGCTTTCAACTGGTTCTCAGCGCCGAATTCTGAACTCGCCGTCACGGCATCGGCCATGCGCACCAGATCGGCGAGCGTTCGGGCTCCCATCTTGCGCATCGCCGAGCTCCGATGAACTTTCACGGTCACTTCGCTCAGACCGAGATCGCCGGCAACTTGCTTATTAAGGCGCCCCTGAGCGACGAGCAGCATGACCTGTCGCTCGCGCGGAGAAAGCCGCGCATAGCGCGCTTGCCACTCCCGCCGTGGCGCTTCGACCTGGCGTTGCGCGTAATCGATTCGAAGAGCTCGTCCCACAGCTTCAAGCACGTCGTGATCGCGTAGCGGATGTTCGAGGAAGTCGATCGCGCCGGCCTTCATGGCCAGGACGGCCATCCGTACGTCGGCGCGGTCGGCGACAACGATCATCGGGAGCGTGCACCTTCCTCGAAGGAGTTGCGAGAGGAAGTCCATGACCCCTGTTAAAGCCGATCGCGCGCGGACCATGACGCATCCGCTGTCCAGTGATGGGTCACCGGCGAAGGCATCGAGGTGGGCATGCATCCGGGTCTTGAGCCCTACCGAGCGGAACAAGTCGCCGATTTGATCTTGCATCGGGGGATCGAAACCCACCGCATGGACGGTGGCGTGTTCTTCGAAAGGCTCCAACGTCGTGGCAGGCATGCCCGGTTGCGATGCGTTTCCATACCCATTCAACGCCGTGATCGAAGTCATGCTTCTCACTCCCTTCGCGCATAAGGACGCGAGGCGAGCAAAAACCCTCACTTCAATTTTCGGGTTACGCCGTTAGTCGCTCGTCACCAGTTCGAGCTGGCCTGCCTGACGCACAACTTGCAACGGGTAAACCTCGGCGACGGTGCGCGCGAAGCGTTCCGCGTCTCCTGCCTTGAACTGTCCGGAGATACGCATCGCGCCGACTTTGGGATCCCGGATGACGATGGGCTCTCGGGCATAGCGGTTAACCTCGGCCACAGCCTCTTCAAGGGACCGATCGTCGAAGTTCAGCAAGCCGTTGCGCCACGCGGCGGGCTCAAGATCGTCACCGGCAAGCTTGCGCACAACTGACGAGCCGTTGGTCTCTAGGTACTGTTCACCTGGCGAAAGTGTGGCGAGGGCCTTGCCCGATTTTGGCTCGATCGCCACTCGGCCTTCGAAGAGCGTGACCGTCAGACCAGCCGGCAGGAGATCGACCTCGAATTGGGTGCCTAAGGCGACGACCCGCCGCGCCCCGGCACTGACCACAAACGGCCTCGACCGATCTTTTTCGACAGCGAACAGCGCCCGCCCGCGTCTCAATTCCAGGGAGCGTTCCTGGTCACTGAAGCTCGCGAGGGCCTCGCTCTGAGCGTCCAGGGTCATCAAACTGCCGTCCGGCAGCCTAATGTCCCGGACTTCGCGCTCGGTATCATAGCGAACGACTTCCGCCTGGGGTGTCGTCATGCGCCCAAAGAGCAATACCACGCCCAACACGACGGCCATCAGCACGGCGGCCGCCATGGCCATCTGAGGAGTTGGCCGCCGGGACGGCGCCTTCGCGGAAAGCGCATGGGTACGCATGGCAGCGACGACTTCGTTGTCCTCAGCCCCCGCGAATGCCTCCCATGCGCGTTCCGCACGCCGATAGGCTTCACCATGGGCCTGATCCGCGGCAAGCCAATCCGCGAGTATCGTCTCTTCGTGCGCCGCGAGCCCCTCGTCACGTTGGGCAAGGAACCACGCGGCCGCCTCATCGGGCGCCATGGCGCTGAGTCTCTCGAGGGTCAGCGCCTCACGGAGCATGGCGTCTCTCCATTTCGTCGCTGAGGTGTCGGATCGCCTTCACCATATGCTTTTCCGCAGCGCTGACCGAAATGCCAAGGTGCTTGGCCACGTCGGCGAACCGCCAGCCTTCGAGCCGCCGGAGGATGAACACCGTCCGCGTACGCTCGGGCAACGACAACAGCGCGCTGGTAGCGGCATCAAGTTCTTCCTTTCCCGTAAGGACGCGCTCCGGGTCAAATTCCATATCGCCATGCAGATCGGCGTCGAATTCGACATGCCGGCCAACGTGACGCGAGGATCGTTGGCGCGCGTTGTCCGTGAGGACGTTGGCCGCGACTTTCATGACGTAGCCGTTCAGACTTCCGATGGGCTCGATGCTGTCGCGCGAAACGATCCGCCTGAACACCTCTTGGACGAGATCGTCGACGTCGCTCTCGGCTCCAATCCGTCGGCGAAAATACCCTTTCAGCCAGTGGCGCACGGGCTTCGCCTCGCGGGCGAGCAATTCAATTGATGACTGGGCCTGGCCGCTCTCCATCGCGGGGCCCTTCTTCCATATCCCGCCCGGGAAGGCCAAGGCAGATCTCTAGATGTAGGGAATCACTCTACCCGAACCGCCCTCAAGTTCTCCAGTCACGCGGGTGACTGCGACGCTCCAGCCGGCTACCGACTACGACTTGGATCCCAGCCACTCGGCCAGGTTAAGCACGTAAGCCCGGGTGTCGGCCCAGGCCTCAGGATGGCGTCGCAGGGCCTCCCCCGGCGCTTCAGTCACGAAGCTGGGACATCCCGAGCGAGTGTCCCAGTTGTAATCGGCAAAGTGGTGAAACGTACTCTGCGCGATGGCGCGGCCCCCGTCGGGCCCTTCTTCGAAGGCCACGGCTATATCGAACGCCCGGCCCGTAATCTTGCTGTGTCCGCTGACGATGACACGCGCGTTTGCCCCTTCAGGGACGCGAATGCCTCCTTCGTGCGGATGTGAGGGCAGGAAGTGAATGATGCCATCGGGAGAGGCCGCATTGCGCAGAACGGGATGAATGGGGAAGGTGGGTTCCACCGTCTGGAAGTCGCCATTCGCGCCCGAGTGAAAATTCGGCCATGAAATGGCGGTGGTGAAAGGGTCGTCCGGCACGCAAACGCTCGGATCCGGATTGGGATTGCGGGTATGGAAATAGTGAGCGGCACCCACGCCTCCGAGCGAGCAGACTGACGATCCGAGATCCATGTGATCCCTTGTCACCAGCAGCCCGCCACCCCGCTGGCGAAAACGCGTGATGCCTTCGCAGTCTTCCAGCCTGAGGCCGTCACCGGAATCGACGGCAAAGAGCCACAGCTGGTCAAAGTCGCTCTGGTCCAGTGCCGAGAGCACCGGATCAGGAGCGGTCAAAGGACCGCGATCACGAGCGGTCACCTCGTAAAGCCCCAATTCGTTGTCGCCGACTGCGGTGCTCAGCAATTCGGCCAAGCGTCCGAACCGGGCGATCGACCAATCGTCTTCGGTCGTCTCGATGGTAGTCTGGAGCAGGATCTTGATCGGCGCATTGCTCATCAACACCTCCCAGATTCAAGCTGATCCGGTCGTTTACGATCAGGAATCGGATTCTCGCGATCGAACGCCCGATACTAGATCGGACCGAGCGTTCGTCGCGAGCCTTTGTCGCTCAGCTGCGGAGAAAGGCAAGGAGATCGGCGTTGAACCGATCGGCATGCGTGGCAGTCAGACCGTGTGGCGCGCCCGGATAGTAGATTTCCCGCACATCCTTGAGAATCCGCGCTGACTTGTGCGCCGTATCCTGGATAGGCACGATCTGGTCATCCTCGCCGTGGGCGACGAGCGTCGGAATGTCGAACTTCTTCAAATCCTCGGTGAAGTCGGTTTCCGAGAAGGAGCTGATGCAATCGTACGCGTTCTTGAGGCCCGCCTGCATGCTCAGCAGCCAGAACTCGTCGAGCAGGCTTTGCGGGACCTGGGCGCCCGGCCGGTTCGCGCCGTAGAACGGCAGGGCAAAGTTGCGATAGAACTGCGACCGATCACGCACGATGTCACGACGCAGGCCGTCGAACACCTCGATCGGAATTCCTTCCGGATTGGCGTCGGTCTTAAGCATGATCGGCGGAACGGCTCCGAGCAGAACCGCCTTGATGACACGATCGGTACCATGGCGGCCGATGTATCGGGCGACCTCGCCACCGCCCGTCGAATGACCGACCATGGTGATGTCACGCAAGTCGAGCGTCTCGATCAATTCAGCAAGATCGTCCGCATAGCCATTCATGTCGTTGCGCTCGGAGGTCTGTGCGGAACGGCCGTGACCTCGCCGGTCGTGAGCGATCACACGATAGCCGTTCTGGGCAAGGAACAGCATCTGACCATCCCAGGCGTCGGCATTGAGCGGCCAGCCGTGCGAAAAGGTCACGATCGGGCCTTTTCCCCAATCCTTGTAGTAGATCTCATGTCCGTCGCGGAGTCTGATGGTGGGCATACAAGTCACCTGTTCGTAAGCGCCGGCGATCCGCAGCGGTCCGCCTTCCGCGCCCGCCCGATCTGAGGCGGCCGGCCCCCGCGGTCGATTGAACCCGTGCCCAGTGCGGCTTGTGCGGAAGGCCGGGACGGACTGCCGAAAGGTTGGGCCCGACTATGCCAAGGGCGTAAGTTCGGCATCGTTCACCACACCTTTTTGCTGACCACACTCGGCGCGAATCTATCCCTTCGTCGCCTGAGAGTTGACGGGCGGTACAGGCCTAAACCGCACTTCGAACAATGGCGCCAACAGTCTGCGGGGGGCAGTTTTCATCTCGATTTCGACCGGCAGTAGCGTTCGCGGCCTGCCCAACGACGAGGTGAGAGATGAAGAAGATCGTGGTGATCGGCGGAACGGGCCTGATCGGCTCAAAGGTCGTGGCGCTTCTCGACGAGAGAGGTCACCAGACCATCGCGGCTGCTCCCGATACCGGAGTGAATACCATAACCGGCGAGGGTCTTTACGATGCCCTGGATGGTGCAGACGTCGTGATCGATGCCTCCAACTCGCCTTCCCTTGACGGGCGCGAGGCGAAGCGTTTCTTCCTGACTTCGGGAAGCAATCTCCTCGACACCGAGAAGGCCGTCGGTGTGCGTCATCACGTGGCCCTCTCGGTGGTCGGCACCGAACGACTGCAGGACAGCGGCTATTTCCAAGCAAAGCTGGCGCAAGAAAGCCTGATCGCCGCTTCGGCGATCCCCCACACCCTTGTCCGGGCAACCCAGTTCTTCGAGTTCCTTCGGCGTATTGCGGACGACGCGACGCGCGGAGCTGAGGTCCGATTACCCCACGCGCTCTTCCAACCCATGGCAGCACAGGATGTCGCCTTCGCCCTTGTGCAAGCGGCCCTCGATGAACCCACTGGCGGCATGATCGAGGTGGCGGGCCCTCAAAGCTACTTCATGGACGAGTTGGTAGCGCATGTGCTCGAACATGACGGAGACAAGCGCGCCGTCGTGAGCAGCGCGGACGCGCCCTACTTCAGCGTCAGGCTGAACGAGGCTTCGCTGATGCCGGGTGGGAACGCTCGGCTCGGAACCACGACCTTCGAAAAGTGGCTCTCCAGCGCGCCGCTGCCGCGCTCGGTCCCGCCTCTCGTCACCATTCCAGGTGCGCGCGCCTGACCGCGATTGGCGGTTTCGACCCCCGGTCCAATTCAACCACGAAGGAAACATACGATGACTCCCCGCATGAACATTTTCCAGGTCGCCCCGGAAGGCACCAAGGCCATGCTCGCCCTTGAAGCGAGCATCGAACAAAGCGGACTGGAGCACGGTTTGCTCGAGCTGGTGCGACTGCGCGCGTCTCAGCTCAACGGCTGCGCCTTCTGCATCCACATGCACGTCAAGGACGCAGTGAAGAACGGAGAGAGCGATATGCGCATCCACATGCTCGACGCGTGGCGCGGCTCACCGTTGTTCACCGATCGCGAGCGGGCCGCGCTCAATTGGACAGAGTCGCTCACGCGCATCTCCAAGACGCACGCACCGGACGAGGACTTCGCGATGCTGCAGAGTCAGTTCAGCGAAAAGGAGATCGCCTTCCTCACGCTGCTCATTGGCTCGATCAACGTCTGGAATCGGGTTCAGGTCGGCCTCCGCGCAGTCCACCCGATCGAAGAGCCGACGGCTGCTGCCGCCTGATCGCCGGAAGGGTCTGGGGCATGTGGCAGAGCCCGTGTCCCGCACCCGGCTCACTAGGGAGGCTCCCATGGTGCCCGTTGGCCATCCAATCGATCCCTTACCCACCCACGCCCGGCTTGCCGATATCGAAGGATCGAACAGGCAGTGGGACGACCAAACCGACATATCCGAAGCCGGTGTGGTTCACGACCTCGGCAACCTGATCCAAGTTGCGACATCTGCGATCTCTGTGATCGCACGCAATCCAGACATGCCAACCGCACAATCCGGACCGATGCTGGAAAGGGCTCGCTCCTGTCTCGACCAAGCCGGCGCTCTCGTCAGGAAGAACATCGGCCTTGTGCGGGGACGCTCGATCGCCGGTAGTGATAGCACTGATATCGCAGCATGCCTCGATGATGTCGCCACCTTGGTCGAGGCCATGGGCGAACCGGGGCTGGCCCTCAAGTTCGACATCGAACCTGGCCTACCGCGAGCGAGGTGCGAGGCGATGGGCTTGCAGAATGCTGTGCTCAATCTCGTGTTCAACGCGCGGGACGCCATGCCCGGAGGCGGACTCGTGTCGGTTTCGGCGCGGGCGGATAGCGACGGCACGAGTGTCGAACTTCGCGTCGTCGACACCGGAATCGGTATGTCACGCGCGACGATCGTCCGTGCGTTGGAGCCATTCTTTACGACCAAGAGCGACGGACTGGGCGGCGTGGGCCTGGCCATGGTGGATCGCTTCGTTCGCGACGCAGGAGGCGACATTGGCCTTGAAAGCAAACGAGGTGTCGGAACGCGCGTGACCCTGCGCTTGCCCGCGATCCCAAACGCTTCCCTCCACCGGAGTTAGCTCGATGAAACTCTATTACGCTCCAGGCGCCTGCAGTCTGGCGAGCCGCATTTCACTTCACGAGGCCGAAGTGCCCGTAGAATTCGAAAGGGTTGATCTGAAGTCGAAGGTCACCGAATTCGGGGAAGAATATTCGCAGCTCAACCCAAAGGGCTACGTGCCGATGTTGGTTCTCGAAGATGGGAAGGCCATAACCGAGAACATCGCGATCCTGCTGCTTATTGCCGACCGGCAGCCGCCCTTCGAACCGGGCAATCCGCTAGGACGAATTCGGCTGGTCGAAATGCTGTCGTACCTGGCGACCGAGCTCCATCCTGCCTTTAAGCCGCTCTGGCACGGTGCTCATGACATCGAGAAGGCTGCGGCCCGCGAAGCGGTTACCAGTAGGCTGGAGTTGGTCGCGGAACAGATTCGTGAGCTCTACCTGTTCGGTCCGCGCTTCACCGTAGCGGATGCCTATTTGTTCGTGATGTTGCGTTGGGCAAAGGCCTTCGGAGCCTGGATGCCGGTTGAACTTCTCGCCTATTTTGAGCGGGTCGCCGAAAGACCCGCCGTCCGCCAATCTCTGGCGGAAGAGGGGCTGCGCGGCGATCTCCATTCACCGTTCTTTGGGAGTCATACGAGTGCCCAGGAAACAGCAATGTAGCCCAAGGCTCGCTCCGCCCGCCGGAAAGAGCGCAACAGAGATCACCCGAACGCAAACGCGGGCAGTACGAGATCGTTAGGGTCACACGGCAATCGCAGTCCCGGGTTTTGCCCGGTTGTGTCGCCCAAGGTGTTAAGCAAGGCTCTGGCATCCTCGAAGCCGCAATCGAAGTCCTCATTCCCAGCCGTACGTCCGAGCATTAGGATGCAAGGCGAACCGTGACAGGATCTCCAACCATGCCCCCAAGTTTCGTCGGTGATAGACGCCACTTTCTCGGTCAGTCTGCTTTCGTACTGGCGGCGGTACAGGTCAGTTCTCCTGCAGTCAGCCAGACAGAAAGCGCGGGAATCTCGATGTCAGCTTCGCTAAAGCAAGTCGCTGCCGGGGTTCTCGATGTGGGATATGCCGAATTTGGTCCCTCGAAAGGACCCCCGGTGATCCTGTTGCACGGCTGGCCTTACGACATTCACAGCTTTGCCGAAGTGGCCCCGGACCTGGCTCAGCGGGGGTTTCGCGTAATCGTCCCGTTCTTGCGGGGCTATGGGACCACCTCGTTCCGCTCGACAGAGACAATGAGAAACGGGCAGCAGTCGGCGTTGGCCCTCGACGTGATCGACGTGATGGATGCGCTCTCCATTCCGCAGGCGATCATCGCCGGGTTCGACTGGGGTGCGCGAACGGCGAACATCGTCGCCGCGCTCTGGCCTGAAAGGTGCCGCGCGCATGTTTCGGTAAGCGGCTATCTGATCGGTAGCCAGGCCGCTAACCAAGCGCCGCTCGCGCCCCGCGCGGAGCTCGCGTGGTGGTATCAATTCTACTTCGCCACCGAGCGCGGTCGCCGCGGGTATGAGGCCAATCGACAGGATTTCGCTCGGTTGATCTGGCAGACCGCGTCACCGAAATGGAGCTTCGAGGACGCCACTTTCGAGCGCTCGGCCCGGGCATTCGACAATCCCGATCACGTGGCTATCGTGATCGACAATTATCGCTGGCGGCTCGGCCTGACCGCCGGCGAACCTCGCTTGGAACCCTACGAGCTGCGTTTGGCTCAAATGCCGGATATAACGGTCCCCACCGTCACGCTCGAGGGTGATGCCAACGGGGCGCCACACCCCGACCCTGCGAGCTATGCCGCCAAGTTTAGGGGACCCTATGTCCACCGCTTGATCCAAGGCGGCATAGGCCACAATTTGCCTCAAGAAGCACCCAGAGCGTTCAGTGACGCCATCTCCGAGGCTTCTGCCTTGGCGTGAAGCAACCGCCAGAATCCACGTACGTCAACAGCAGCCAAGAGCACCCGTCTGACTGAAAGACTGGCCGCGCTTCGGCTTACCTGAGGGAGTCCGATATGACCCAAGTACCCAGCACACCACTCGTGCCCGACAACACGCTGATCACGGCCACGCCCGAAGACGGGAGAGCACTTGCGATCACACTTGCTCGGCATTCCGTCCATGCGATGCAACACGAACTGGAGGTCCTTACGAATGGTCGGGCCCAGTATTCGCATGACCCATTTGGACTCATCGCCGCCAGTCACGTCATCGCCGTTGAGTTCGCGACTATTGCTGCCGCCAACGGCTACTGGCGCGGCGCAACGGTCTAGAGCTCGGGGCGACAGTGCTCCGAGGGCGACGCAATTGCCATTTGATCGGATTAATCCGAGCAACGGCAAACGGTCTTCCTCATTCAGCCGTTAGACCGACATTTTTTGAAGGCGAAGGCTAGGACGACCGCCCCCACGTGACCAGACCTACCGAGTGAGGAAGGAAGCTCGCGCAGCTTCGCGAGCGATCTCCCGTGCCTCGCTTGAGTAGCCCTTCGGCCCGTACGTCGGGGAGAAAGATCGCTTTCCGCTTGAAGTCGACGCATCGTAAACTGGCATAAGGCCGCGTTGGCTTCGATCAGGAAGCCTCGCGAGCGCCGGGGGGCCACGGAAAACGGGTAAGAGTCGATCTCGCCCATGGGTCGCTTGCAGACGCCCCGCTTTAAGGCGAGCGACGATCGCGGCGCTTCTATCAAACTCCTGCTCAGCCCATGCGAATGGCTTCGCTCACGGCGCTCAGGAGTTCGTCGACGCGAAAGGGTTTGCGCAAAAGACGCGCGCTCGTTCCTACGGCCCTTTCGATCGAGGCGCTGTCCGCGTAGCCGCTGGCAATTACGATAGGGATATCTGGATAACGATCGCGAGCGGCCGCGGCGAGTTCGGCGCCGGTCATACCGGGCATGGCGAAATCCACGACCAGTGCGTCAGGGCGCGTTGTCTCGAGTACCGCGAGAGCCGCCGCACCATCTGCCGCCTCGAGCACACTGAAGCCGAGCGTCTCAAGCGAGTTCACGATCATACCCCTCATGTCGAAATCATCGTCGACCACAAGAACAAGGCCTCTTCCGGGCTCGCTCGACGAGGAGGCCACGCTGCCGCTCTCGGGCCCATGAGAGATGAGATCGGTACGGGGAAGCAGGACGCGCACGGCCGTGCCCTGGGCCGGTACGCTTTCGATACGCACGGCTCCTCCGGCCTGTCGGATGCTCCCGTAGACTTGTGCCAGGCCCAGTCCAGTCCCCTTCCCCAGCGGCTTAGTGGTGAAGAAGGGATCCATAGCCCGCGCCAACGTGTGCCGGTCCATTCCTGTGCCGGTGTCCGCCACGGTCAACTCGACATAGTCGCCGTCGGCCAACTCTGCGTCACCGGAGATCGACCGAGTGCTGGTGGAAATGCTGAGACGGCCGCCTTCGGGCATCGCGTCGCGCGCATTGAGCGCGAGATTGAGGACGGTCATTTCGACTTGCGTGGCATCGGCGAGGACGGGCACCGGATCGGGATTGAGCCCGAAGTCGAGTTCGATCATCGGGCCGAGTGTCCGAGTGAGCATCTCGCGCAAATTCTCGATCACGTCGCACACGAAAATCGGCTTCAGTTCGATCCTTTGCGAACGCGAAAAAGCGAGAAGTTGCGATGTCAGCTTAGAGCCGCGTTCCGCAGCCTGTAGGCCAGCTTCGGCAAAGCGGCGTACCCGATCCCCGTCATCGGGCCGGCGGCCGATCAGGTCGAGCGCACCGATGACCGCGCCCAGCACGTTGTTGAAATCGTGAGCAAGACCCGCAACCAACTGGCCGACGGCTTCCATCTTCTGGCTCTGCCGCAGTGCGTCTTGCGCTTCGGCCAAACGCCGATGGTCGTTCAATCGCTCCGTTATCTCATGCGCGAACTGGGAGGCGCCGATCTGCCGGCCCTCGGCATCGCGCAGCACATTGAAGCGCATCTCGTAGGAGCGTTCCTGGCCCCCGCGATCCACCATATGGTGCACCTCGGCGAACTCCTCCCCCGCAAGGGCACGTCCCCACAGACGGTGGGCCATGGCCCAATAGGCGGGTTGATCCCGGCACAGATCGAGCTTGTTGTCGCCCGCTTTCGGACGAAAGCCGAACATGCGCTCGTATTCATCGGCCGCCGCGCGATTGATTGCGAGAAAAGTATAATCGAGCGCGACGATCTGAACGATGGCGTCGGTGCTCTCGACCACGTCGGCCAGCAGGTTGCGTTCGGCCAGCGTCTCTTGCACCCGCCGTTCAAGGGTTTCCTTGGCTTCGCGCAGCGCCGCTTCGGCGGTTTCAGTCTGACGCTGTGATTGCACCCGCTCGGTCGTCTCGGCCAGGACGCATAGCACGCCGCCCGGCCGGCCGCTCTCGTCAAGCACGGGCGAATAGGCGAGGTCCAGGAATACCTGCTCGGGATGGCCATGACGCCGTAGCGTCAACTCGTGATCCCTGTAGGACAGGGTTCCGCCGGCAAGGCCCACCCGCATGACGTTGTCGTTGAAGTCGGCCACTTCGGGCCAGCCTTCGCGGACCTTGGTGCCGAGCAACTCGGGATGTCGCCCCCCCGCGAAGCGCGAGTAGGCGTCATTATAGAGCATGACGCCGTCTTCGTTCCACAACAGCACCATCGGAACGGTGCTATGCATCATGATACTTACGGTCGCTCTGAGGCACTGAGGCCACTGCGCGATTGGGCCAATCGAGGTTCCCGACCAGTCGCGTTGTGCGATTAGCCTGGCGGTGTCGCTGTCACCCAGGAACGCGCCTTCAGCGGGCGTCGAACAGGTGCTCTCTAACCTAACGTGCATTTTTGGCCGCCCCCAGATCCGTTCCCCGTCGGACCCTTATCGCAACTCTCTACAAAAAAGCCGGTTCCTCGTCTTCCGATTTGCAGGCCGGCGAATATCCCGCGTCCGCGCCTAAGTCAGCCTCGCGGCAGCCCATCAGTGCTTGGTAGTTCTCAATGTCGAAAGATCGTACCCCATCTCCTGCGCTCGAGTTTTTAGCTGCTCCAAGAGTTCCGGGTTTGGATTCGCTTCTCTTGTGAGCATCCAAAGATAACGACCCGAGGGCTCACCAACAATGGACCACTCATAATCGTCGCCATGATCTAATACCCAATAATCTCCGTAGAACGGTATTACGAATGCGACACGCAATTTAGCATTGGTGACTTTATCAGCAGTTTTCGCTTTGCCGGTGGACTGCTTTATCCGCCCGCCGCGCCCACCCTTTCGGCCTCTGTTAAGGACGGTAACCGTGCCATCGCCGTTCAGTCGATAGTCGGCTGTGACAGCATCGAGGTCCCTTTCGAACCACGCTTCATAGCGGAACTGCTCATACCACCGACCCATGTAAGGTTCGAGGGCGACAGGTTTTGCCGGTTCCGGAACCGATTTGTTGCCCACGGGCCCTCGCCGCGAGACGAGAGCAGAAGCTGCCATCAAAATCGTGGCGCCGAGCATGCCGCCCGCCAGAATCGCCTTTCTCATCGGATTTCCTTCAAGGTCTGAGAACAATACGTTCCGATCCCGCGCGGGTTGCAGCTAGCCAGGGCCTCGTCTCCTGCGCTCCCTGGCCAACAAGACGGTTGGCGTTCGCCTGACGCGACCATCAAGCGAAGCGAACGAGAGGCTGGCTCCGGCAGCTCTTCGTCTCGTTAAATGGAGATCGCACCTCGGTCCTCGGGATTTGCGCGGCCCGGATCCTTTCCGAGCAACTTGAATGCGATAGACTTGAAGAATCCGGTCGCGTCGGCTCGCCAAATCTCGGCGGTGGCTGAATCCAGTCGGAGCAAGAGCAGGTTGGGATCTGCCTTTCCCTCTTCGTAGTAGAGTTCAGCAAAAGGTGACCAAAGCCGATCGACCGTCGCGCGTTCTTCGACAACAGAGAGGCTCCCCCGGATGGAGGCAAGAATCTCATGTCCTTTCGACTGGAAGGCGGCGATAGCATCGCTCCCGCTTCCACCCTGCAAAAGGCTCGCGCCAACACCCTCCCCCCGCGAGGCAAAGAAATAGATTTCTGCTGAGCTATCGCTTTCATCTAGGGGCGAGCGATCGATTTGAGCGGTCATCGGCCTGAGCATTTTCGTACTGTCCCCGACGAGACCCAGCATTAGCGTCTGGCTCTCCTCAAGCGCGTTCCAGAAATCTCGCTTTAGATCCAATTCGTCGTTAGCACTGACCATGACATGAGCCTCAAAGCCGTTAGATTTGACAGGGCTCCTGAATACCTCGCACTCCCGATTGGTTCCCGTCCTGCTGGAGCCGAAACTGTTCCTTGCGTGATGCCGTCCATCATGCGAGCCCCGAGGACCTACTGCCCTCGCGACTGGTTCATGGTCGGGTGGGCAAATGGCTGATAGCTGTGGCGCACGGCCAGAGACATCATGGCGATCACAGGTGCTACTATGAGCTTTATCCCCGTTTTTGGGTTTGGATCTGCCGTGCTGACCGGCATCTTGGCGACTTCCGTTGCAACGCAGGCGGCCGAGCCTCAGGAATTTGAGCTTCGGGTCGAAGTCTCCCAACTGCGCAACGCCAAGGGAGTGGTCCACGTCTGCCTCACGATGGACCAAGCCAACTTCCCCGACTGCAAGTCCGATGCTCGGGCCCATCGCCTGAGCGTCGCGGCGAGCAAGGCGGGCGAGTTGACGTTTCGTCATTTGGCCAGCGGTACCTATGCGCTATCCATCATCCACGACGAGAACGGCAACGGAAAGCTCGACACGTTCGCTAAAATCCCGCGAGAGGGGTTTGGCTTTTCAGGTAACCCGCCGATGCGGTTCGGCCCGCCCAAATTCGGCGAAGCCAGTTTTACTTTGACGCCCGGTCCGAACCTGCAGGTGGTGAAGATGCGTTACCTCCTTTAGTCCCTGAGGCTGCCTTAGTCGGGCCGCCTACCGTCACGCGGAGGGGAGGACCGATCCCAGTCGCTCAAAACCACAAAAAAGCCTGTAAGATGGTCCGAACCCTTTGCGGATAGCTCAGATCGCGAGGATAGCGGCTTCTGTCCGTGCGGAGAGCCCGGACTCCGCGCCTAACGATTCACATCGTTAGTTTGGAGCGTCAAAAGGTGGAGGCCCGAGCCGGAATCGAACCGGCGTGCAAGGATTTGCAGTCCTCTGCGTAACCACTCCGCCATCGGGCCGGAATGGGCGCCCCTAGCGAAAGGGTGGCGGCGGCGCAACGGACATTCGACCCTCGGCTTGCCGTGAGGCCAGTTAATGATTAGCGAGCTATCGAAATAGGGCGAGGATGCGATGGCCGACGAAGTGAAGATGCAACGGATCGCTGGGCATAGCGAGGAGCGATTCCTCGGATCCGACGTATTCGAAAGCTCCGGCCGCAATCTCCCGCCGCCGCGAAAGGGCGGCACTTTGCGCGAGGACGCGCGAGAGATCGACATTTATCACCAATGCGACGTGGTGGTGATCGGGGGCGGCCCTGCCGGCTGCGCCGCGGCCTGGGCTGCGGCAAAGGCCGGGGCCGACGTGACCCTGGTCGAACGCTACAACTGCCTTGGGGGGCTTTCCACGGGCGGCCTCGTCATGTGGATCGACCGCATGACGGACTGGCAAGGCAACCCTGTCATCCAGGGCTTCGCGCGCGAGTTCATCGAGCGGATGCCGCGCGACGGCGTCGCCGGGCCGCCGATGGCCGACTGGGGGAGCAAGGACCCCGCGAAGGTTCAGTACTGGGGGAACCGTACCACCGCGTTCCACGGCATCGTCCAGTGGGCCCCCACCCTCGATCCGGAGCGGATGAAGCTCAACAATCAGGAAATGCTGCTGCAGGCAGGCGTGCGCATCGTGTTCCACGCCTGGGCCGCGCGCCCCTTGGTGGAGCAAGGCACGGCCAGGGGCGTGATCTTCGAGTCGAAGGCCGGCCGGAACGCGATTCTCGCCAAGGTCGTGGTCGACACCACAGGCGACGGCGACATGTTCGCCCGCGCGGGGGCAGAGTTCGATACTGACATAGAAGAGGGCGACGTCCACCATTCGATGAACACCGGCTGGGTGCTCGGCGGCGTCGACATGGACCGATGGATCGACTGGAAAATCCATAACCCGGACCAGCTGCGTGAGTTCATGGAGATGGGGCGCAAGGAGCTTGGCTTCTTCCAGACGCCCTATGTCAGCTGGCGCAAGGATATTGCGCTGTTTCTGGGGCCGCGCCAGTCCGGGCTTTCGGCCCTCGACGTCGACGACATGACCGAGGTCGAGATTCGCAGCCACCGCCTGATGGAAGGTCACTGCCAGTTCTTCCGTCGCCATGCCCCGGGGTTCGAGGCGGTCTATAGCCTCCAGAGCGCAAGCCAGCTCGGCGTGCGCCACACGCGGCGCCTCGCCGGTATTGGCCGTATCGAGCGCAAGAACTGGGGCGACGGCACCGCGGCGGCCGACGAGGTGGGCGTGAGCCCGTCGATCAGTCCGAAGTTCCCGGTGGTCTCGGTACCCTACGGCAGCCTCGTCCCTCGTGCCCTGGATGGCCTCCTCGCGGCCGGCCGGCACATTAGCTGCGACGCCAACAGCCACGGCTTCATGCGCGAGATTCCCCAGTGCTGGCTGACCGGCCATGCTGCCGGCGTCGGCGCCGCCGTCGCCGCCAATCGCGGCGTTCAGCCACGCGAAGTCGACGTTAACGAAGTGCGATCCATCTTGCGCCAGCAAGGTGCCCACCTCAGTGACGATGCTGCGGTCGCCGCTGCCGGACACGCCGAAGCCGCCGAGTAGCAGGGCTGCCGGATCACTATTTCCGGGGACCTCCGCTATCTCAGGCATTGCAGGTCACGCCCAAGGCCGATAAGGGCCCGCCGCAGTGCCGCTTTAGCTCAGTTGGTAGAGCACATCATTCGTAATGATGGGGTCACGTGTTCGAGTCACGTAAGCGGCACCACTCAGTCCCACACTTCGGCACTGGCGCCACTTTGGCGCTCCTTCGAGCGAAATCAGCGCGACACTTCCGTCAGTTAGCTCTGCGAATGGTCGACGCACACTGAGCAGAGACGTTTTCGGCCCGCCGAACGACGTCCAATTCAGGCCGATATCTCTGCTCGGCAATTTGCGGATTCCAGATTCGATACGCCGGGGGCGCTTAGGCGAAACCGAAGAAGGCGCGCTGTTCACTCCAGTCGAGCGGAATGTTCGTGGCCCGCAGAAGAGTGCGCCCGGTCAACTCGACCGGTTGCCTGCCTTCGATAATGGCATTCGTGATATCGGGGGCCAGCCAACTGATCCGCAGCAGCTGCCAAAGGTGCCGCTTGCCATACCGAGCGACAGTTGGCCGATCCTCTCCCGAGACGATCATTCGCTGCGCAGCCGCTGCTTGAACCAGGAGCTTGAGCAGCACCGGATCGGGCGAGCGACCGGGTGTGTGGTGGTCTGGTGCCAGGACAAGTCTTAACTCATGGCCCCGGCGCACCAGCCGTGCCGGCAGGTCAAGTCGAAGCTCGCCCTCTCCCGCCGCCAAGTGGAGCGAAATCGCTGTTTCGGAAAGGCGCACACTCAATCCCACCTCGAGTGCGACAGCGCGCTGCTCGGGGATCGATAGGGCAACGAGATTCGTGGCGACATCCACAGCACCCTCGAACTCATCTTCGCTTACACTGCCCTCGATCAATGCGCATTCGGCCCGCCGGAGAAGCAACGTCTTCAATCCGCTCAGAGCGACGGTTTCCAGTTCTCGGGCCGGAACGCGGCACAGACTTGCCCGCGATTGCTCTTCGTCATCGCGCGAGATGTAGTACCGATATCGACGCGCCCCTTTCACACAGTGCGAGGGGGTCATGGCGCGGCCGTCGGGGTCGGTGATCAACCCTGTAAGCAAGCTGGGCGCGAGCAACTTCGTGCCGAGCTTCCGCTCGCTCCCATTTGTGTTGCGAATGCGCTGCGCATCTTCCCACAGAACGGCGCTGATGATCGCCTCGTGCTGTCCCTCGTAGAGCTCGCCGTTGTGATGCACTTTGCCGATGTAGACTGGATTCTTGAGCAGCTGCGACAAGGGACCGCGACTGAACTTCACCCCGCCCTGCACCCGGCCATCGCGCAAGCGCTTTACCTTTGTGCGCAGACCTTGCCCGTTCAGTTCATCCGCGACGGTCTGGATGGATCCCAACGCGGCGTACCGTTCGAAGATGATTTGCACTGTCCGTGCTTCATCGGACTCGATCACCAGGCGGCGATCCTCCACCCGATAACCGAGCGGCACCGGGCCACCCATCCACATACCCTTGCGCTTCGAGGCGGCGATCTTGTCGCGAATGCGCTCGCCCGTGACCTCGCGCTCGAACTGGGCGAAGGAGAGCAGGACATTGAGGGTCAGCCGGCCCATGCTGTTGGTGGTGTTGAACGCCTGGGTCACACTCACGAAGGAAGCGCCGGCCTTGTCCAGCGTGTCGACAATCCGCGCGAAGTCCGCGAGGCTGCGTGTCAGCCGATCGACCTTGTAGACGACGATGATATCGACCCGACCTGCTTCGACATCCTGCAACAGTTGCTTGAGCGCTGGCCGGTCCATGTTACCACCAGACCAGCCGCCATCATCGTAGCGCTCGCGCACCTGTTCCCAGCCCTCGTGAGCTTGGCTCAAGATATACGCGGAACATGCCTCGTACTGCGCATCGAGGCTATTGAAGGCCTGCTCCAGTCCTTCCTCGGTCGACTTGCGGGTATAAATCGCGCAGCGTTTGCGTTCAGTCATCGCCGCCGTCCGACGCATTCTTGCGCAGACCGAAGAACCTCGGTCCCGACCAGTGAGCGCCGGTAATAGCGCGAGCGATCTGCGACAAGCTCACATAGCGGCGACCGTCGTGTTCGAAGCCGTCCTCTAGCACGAGCACATGATGGGTTTTTCCATGCCATCGCCGGACCAGCCGCGTGCCCGGTTTGATGCGAAGCGCGGCTGCCTCGACTCGACCGGTTCGTTCGAGTTGTGCCAGGGCTGCTTCGATCGCTTTCCTGGCGGGTGTCGGCAGGTCGCCATAAACGCGTGCCTGCCGCTTCCAAGCAATGGCTCTTCGCAAAAGGTCGGGACCGATGGGCGGCGCTACGGTGCGAAACTGAACATGCCATTCGGCTCGCAATTGGGCCGGCGAAAGGCTCGCCAGCCCGGCCAGGTCGATATTGAAACAGCTCATGACAAGGATGCCGGGGCAATCGTGTAGCGAGTCACCTCGTCGACCTTGGACTTTGCGATTTTGTGCCCCTTCTTGCGAAGCCCAGTCAGAGCCGCGCGCACGGTATGAGGCAGCCAGCTGGTCTCAGCGACCATCTCGTCAAGGCTTGCACCTTCAGGCCGCTGCATGAGCAGAGTAATGCGCATCGCTTTGCTGGCGGGATTGGGGGCAAGGGATGCGGAGTCGCAGGCTGCCGCTTTGGGCGGCGTTTGGGGAGCAGCACTTCCTAGGGTTGCTTCAGCCTTGGGCATCCGCGCGAATTGGCGTTTGGGTTTGGCAGTCGGGGTCATCGGTGATCCTCCATCGGGACAGCACCGTTGCTGTTCCCACCACCTGAAGCCCCGCCAGTCGTGCCGGCCAGGGCGAACGCCGCATCTTCTGGCGCACTTCTCCAATGCTCGGTTCGACAGCGAAGTCGAATGGAAAAGTCGCGAGATGTCGAAAGCTGGTTGTGGACTTGTCAGACAGGTCTCGGCGTGGTGTCCGCCATGGACGACGACACGGCCGAATTGGTCACGCTTCTTTGCACGCGGATAGGCATCTTAATGGAAGACGCCTGCGTTATCGCCCTGAGTGTCGGTTCTCTCAGGAACGGTGCGAGAACGGATTCACTCGCTCAGTTAGCTAACGCGATCGAGAAGATGGACGAATTGGTCAGGGCTGTACGGGCTCTGGAGCTCTAAGGCAGCTTCGCGCCCAAGTTGGTCATTCAGCGAGGTGCGACGCGATCCCATAAGCGGCCGCAATAAATGGGTTCACGAAGGTAGACGTTTCACGTTCTAGAAACGGATGTCTTCGCCAAATCCGAACGGTTACGCTGGATGTTGGAAAGCTGATGGGCTGAAGTTGAAATGTCGAAGGCTGTCGAGCATTGCACGGTTTACTCGGCCAGCCCGATAGACGCGAAGGGCTCCATCGTGGCACCGTTGTTGTTGGGAGCTAACCACTGGAACCCGTAAACGCCAAGATTAACCTGCGGCCCGTTCGGGTCGGGTTCTTAGTAAGTCCTAGCGATCAAGCAGCTATATCGAGCGTGCTGCGGCTAGCTACGACCATGTGGGGCGGACAGATGTGTCCAATCATTCCAGTTATGCGCCAGCTTCCCTCTCAATGGCGCCAGGACCATTTTCAGATCAAGCCGCTCGATATGTCAAAGGGTTATCTGCGCTTCTTTGAGCCGGATGTTTTAATACAAACGCGGCCCGATCAGTTTGAGAGATTGGGTCTTGATGATGGTCAGTCCTTCGAGAAGAGGCGATATTATTCACTCGATCGAGTAATCAGGCGGGAAGCGGGAATGGAAGCCGATCTCGATGTTGGTTTGAATATGTGCTGCCGATACCAACACCTCTTCAAGACCGAATTTCAGTTCAAGAAACGAAAGAAGCCCCGAATCCTGAGCTTTCGCGAAGGATCCAAGGCAGATACAGCTTTCTTTGAAGCTGCCTTCGGATATTTTCCGAAGGAAGAGCTCCCTTATTTCTCTGAACTTTATTGTCGCAGCCTGGAAACAGAAGAAGCGGCTCCATCAGCCCAAACTTGGCTTGAGATTGTTGAAAGAAGGGCCGGATATCCGCTCTATTACACTTGCCGAGACATGGAGGTGCAGTCCGGGCACCGATCAAATCCAGCGATCTTCATCTTCGACCCGTCAAAGCCTTCAGATGTCATCGACTTTTGGAATTTCCGGATTTTTACTCCAACCGCTTTGCCGGTAAACAGTCGCTGGCTTGCTCAGTCGCGAGAGTTCATCGGGAGATTCATCAGGCAGAATTATCGACCCCTACCAGGAAACCGAAACGGGGTGATGATCAATGCGTCGATTCACATAGCGCGGTCGCTTGACCTAAAGAGTGTGATCGACGAGCTCAACCTTACCGAGTTCGAACTGCCGAAAAACAGCTGCACCTTCCAAGATTGGTATCAACCTGTTTGGCAGGCTTGGGATGACGATGATCGCGTCTTGCGTCCGACAGCGTCGATCCTCTCGGCCCTTGAGCGCGACATTCAGATCACTCCAACAGGCGAGGGACGAATTATGCTTCGCTTCCCAACGCTCGCCCCAGAATTCGACGGAGGAGCGATCGGAGCAGGCCCGAAGTGGGTAAACACGGTTGCTGTGAAGCAATACAGCGCGAAGCCCGATATCGCCTTGGTTCTGCCATCGGCCGGATTTGAAGGAAAAAGGCGCTACCCGAGCGTCGGGTTGGGCAAGCAATTCGTGTCGCGCGAAGGCTTTGTGACTTTTCAGCAATTCGCGCATGACGAAGCCTACCTTGAACTCCCATCTCCAGCCCAAGCGATTACGAGTTGGTTGGCTGCAGACGGTATCGAGGCGAAACCATCCGATGCCGGCCGAGTGGCGGAGCAAATCATCGAATCTGTTGGCGGCCTGGGCGGCACTCATGCGTTTCGTGACAAACGTATTGTCGAATTACTCGACAAAATGGCTCGAAATCGACGGGAGTACTCGGACGGATCGAGCGACGAGTTTGGTGATCGAACCGCTACCGTGCAGGAATGGCTTAAAGTGCTCGGGCCGCTGCAAAAAAGGACTTGGGGCAGGTGGCGCACCCTCGACACTCTGGTTGAGCGTGGGATGCTACGATTGGGTCTTTCCCTAAACTGCACCCATTGTACCCAGGCAAACTGGTACAGCATCGACGAAGTAGAAAGTCACATCCGCTGCTCACGGTGTCTCAAGCAATTCCTGTTTCCTCAAGGAAACAGCAAAGCAGCGAACTGGGCATATCGGGTCATTGGGCCGTTTGCGACGCCGCATTTTGCTCGCGGTGCCTATACCGTCGCTCTGGCGTTGCGTTTCCTAGACGACGAACTCGGTTCGTTCGGCAATTTGACATTCTCGACCGGTATCGAGCTCAGCAAAGATGGGGTTACGAAGGAAGCCGATTTCTACGCTTGGCGTTCTGCGGATGGTTTCAGCCGTGCGTCACGTAGCCCGCTAACACTCATCGGCGAGTGCAAAAGCCTTGGGTCAGATAGCTTCAAGGATGCCGATATAAATAACCTCAAACATCTCGCGGAATTGATCCCTGGCGCCTACTTGATCACAGCGAGCATGAAGGACCGCCTGTCGACGGATGAATTGTCGCGCTTGAGGGAGCTAGCAGCGTGGGGCTGGTCGCTCCCTCGTCCGTCGCCACTGATCGTCTTGACCGGCCTGGAGTTGTTTGGCGACGGACCGTTATCTCACGATTGGAAGGAGGCTGGAGGGCGAGCGAAAGAAGCGTTTTTGCGTCACCAGCATATTTTTGACTTTCCTACCCTTGCCGCTGCCACCCAGGAATTGCACCTCGAAATGGAGCCTGAAGTCGTCGCCGACCTTCAGTACGGGCCACGGAGGCGGGTGTGGACATCGGCCAATCAACAGTCCCGATCGAAATCTTCGCAGGGAAGAGCGAAGCGCAAAACGCAGGCGGCGAATAGCTAAAGGGAGAACGAATCAAGTGCAGCGCCTGCGGTTGTCAGAAGTTTTCGATTACCGGTTGGCTTCACAATCCTGAGCCGGCCGCCGATGGCAGTGCCGGTAGAATCGTCCTTAAAACCTGACAGCCCGCTTCCAGCCGATGGCCCTCCAGCCTACTCGGCCCAAGGCAGCTCCGTGTCTTTTAGGAACGCCAGGCGGCGCTCAATCAGGTCACGGCACAGCTCCGAAAGCGGATCCACCACGTCGGCCATGAACTTCTCGAGCGCCTGCTGGCGGACGAATGTCACCATAAAGGTTCCGGACAGCTTCGCCGACTTTAGTTCGCGCTGGAAAGACACGTGGTCGACAGGCTCGGGCCGTGGCTCGTCTGCACTCGTGTCCACCAGAAAGAGGTCACCCGAAGTGACGACAAGTGGAAAATATAGCCAGATGTAACGCCAATCCTGAGGTTGCGATCCCTTCGGCCGCTCTTTGCGCCGAGCGTTCAACGCCTTAGCCATGGGATAGAAAATGGCGTCATAGAGACCACCGTGGTTTGCGTGCCAGCCCTTGCCGTTCCGGTCGATCCGGCAGAACTGAACCGCCTTCCACGGCTTCACATGCCCGTCAAAGACCTTGTCGAAGCCCAGGTGATTGAAGGCCGGGAACGTCCGATACGTGCTTCGGCCAGCGCTCAAGTCCTTCTTCATCTTGTATTCGAAGGGGAAGACGAACTCCTCAGGCTTGCTCCGCCGGTCGGCCTCGTTCTTCGGCCTGGCGATGAACACGAACGGATTGGAACTGTTCTTGCATTCGACCAGCAATTCGACGAGCGCACCTACTTTCGCATCCTCGTCCACAGCGACCCGGGTGATGGCCGTCACGTCGATTTCCCGCGACTTCCCCTCCTCGGAATCCTCGAATGCAACGTTCGTGCGAACATGCATGCCGCGCCCCTCGAGTTGCGTCGCAACCTCCTGTTCCATGAGGTAGCCCGACGCTCTGATCGCGGCCATGATCTCGTCTTCGCTTGGAGCTCCCGCCATTCCCGCATTAAGCCTTCCCGGCGATCGCTGTGCAAGCGATGTGGAGCAAAATCAGAACAGGCCTTTTCTCGATCGGTGTCCGGACCGCGTAATCAGCCGATTCGAGCGTCACTCCGTAGCTCAGGAACAGCGTGTCCTGTCCCAACGATGCAAGGCTTGCCGATAGCTGTCGATCTGCTTCACTCCGCTCTCGCACCGAAACCGGACCGACCGCTATCGGCCATAACCGCCCGATGCCGCCATTCAAGCAACTGTTGCCAGCGCTCAAAAGCGGTCGTTCCCTTGGTGTTCTACGAATACGAACTTGCCTCCAATGTCTTCAAGCCAGAGGCTATACGTCCGGCCGAATGCGGCTACGGTATATCGGCCGCGGGTCAGCCAATTCCGTAGAGTTGCGACGCCTCGCGACCGACATTGACGGGGGTAAGGTCCACGACGCTTCGCAGATAATCGATAAAGGCGGTCGCGCTGCTTAGCGAGAAGATGCGCGCCTTATAGGATAGCTCTTTGAGACAGCGACCATGGCGCAATAGTTCGGCGCATTCGTTGTCGACCAACATAGCATCGACGTAAGGTGCGTATGCCGAAATCGCATTGATATCATTCAAAAGACCGGGGGTCGGCATCTTGGACCGACCCCCTTTGAATTGGGCGGCCAACGATGCGAACAGGTACGCCGAAATTTTCGCGAATGGCTGCTCGCGGTTTCCATTCCAGTTCCAGAACTCCGTGGTGGCCCCTGTCAGGCGATCTTCGACAACTCCGGCCTTGCGCGCGTGACGCCGCACCAGCTCTATCTCCCGCTGAACGAAACCATGGCTGAACTCGGCAAGAGCGAAGAGGTCGTTCTCGGCCAGCCCCTGTTCAAACCGTTTCATTGAATGCCGTAGCGCGTCCTGTCGACTGGCAAGGTAGGCACCGAATTCGCGCTCGAGCACCTCATCGAAGCCGTCTCCCGCTTTTCGCCAGCCTTCTATCAAGCTCGCGACGCTCGCATGCGTTTCGTCCCGGCCCTTACGGGTGTCGGGAACGAAGCTTGACCAATCCATGCCTACGGTAATGCGCATATCAGGCAGCCAGGAGTTGCGATCGCCTTCCAAGACGTCGTCAACGTCGAAAGTCACCCGAGGATCGTCACCAGCAAAAAACGCCCTAGCGAATTCCTCGATCTGGCTGAGCTGGATGTCGTTCGTGCTCACGAACTCGATGTCCCCCCCAATAGCTTCCTGCGTGTCGCGCAGTGCACCTGCGAACGGACTAACGATTGTCTCCTTATGATGAATGTCAGAGTGGGGAAGCACCGCCTGCTGCAGCAGAACCGCCCGCGTCAGCAGGTCATCAACCTGCGCCCAAAAGTCGCTCCACTTGTCTGGTCGCCGCGTGCCGGACCGCACCTTGTGCAGTTCGCTGAATGCGAACTGATCCAAGTAGATAACCTTCTTGTCGAGATCGGGCAGCGTTTCGGCATGGGAGTGGCGACACTTCGTGCAGCGCTTGACCACGCGATCACCGCCGACCGACAAGATGCCGAATGCTTCTTTTTCTCCGCATTTCCAGCAAGTGTCAAAGGGGCCGCGTTCCCAAGTGAAGGTCTTTGTCGTCATGCGCCCATATTAGAGTACGATGAGTGCTTAACAAAATCCGCCCAGAAGCGTGGGTCCCTATTTGCCGCGTAGCGCTTTGGGCCTCCGTTTACGCTTAAGCGCCCGTGCACTTGGCTCTACAGGTGTAGGCGGGCGAGAAGGGCTTAGATACTCAGCGAGCCGTCCCTCTAGTCGTTTGATCGTCGGCTTGTCGCTCACCGGGACATAGAACGCGCCATATTTCTCGTCTTGGATGTAAGTGCTGCGGATTAGCTGATGGTGCTGGAAGCTCTCGATCAGATGCCAGGTGACCTTGTTGTTCTTGACTTCTGCGCAATGGAAATAGCGCATCGGGTGAAGTTGCAAGTAGAACTTGCCAGCCGACAGTGGCGCTGTGTTGAGTGGCAGCTGGTCAAGCGTGTAGGTTGTATGCTCGCCCGTGAGCACGTTGGTGTAGATGACTGGGCAACTGAACGAGGTTGGCTCAATGCCGATGTTTCCTGACAAAAAGCGCGACATGCGCGCAACCAGCGTCAGCTCGATGCGCGCCAGCGTTCCAAAGGGAAAGTGATACTCGTCCGGCGGGATGATCTCGAGGGCAGGCGAGAGCTCGATCGTCTCGGTTCTGCTTCTTCCCTCCTCGAGAAAACGCTGCGGCACAGTCTGCATCAATTCGCCCAGTACACGGCCATCTTCGAGCTGCGTCTGCGCGGCATAGTAATTCATCTGCGACGCTTCACTAGGCACATCGAACCAACGGGCGTCGGCATATCGGAGCCGCACCTTTTCAATCACGTCGGTCAACGTGGGTTCGCTGATCGTCAGCGTTGGGGTTGGATCCCCAACGTAGTCAGGGTTGTGATGTGTGAAATAGGTGGTCGTCGCGGATAGCGCGATCGCAGCGCTGTCGAAGGTGATCTTGAATAGATCGACGCCGTGTCGCTCCGCGACGGAGACGGCTCCCTCCTGGAAGCCCGCCATTGTGACGAAAACTGCCTTACTCGCCTGTTGATCGCGCGCTTTCGTGACAAAAGCCTCGACGTCGGAGGCGCTTGCCCGCCGAGTCCTGTTCTTTACCTCGACCAGCACCAGATAGTTGAGCGTCCCAAGCCGGAAACGCACGACAACGTCAAATTGCCGGCCGTTGATCTTTTCATTCCAACGTACATCTGCGTCGTTGCTGCTTATCGCGTGGATTCCAGCAACCACGCGCTCCAGATATTCATCGTTGCTGATCATCCTGCATTGATAGTGCAGAGACACTGATCATCAACTGACCTTCTCCCAGCGGACTTGCCGCCCAACCCAGCTGAACCTTGAAATTGACGAATTGGGCCGCGTTGTGAGGCGCCTTGGCTATTTGAAGGCGGGTCGGCTTCTTTTGGTTGACTACCGAAAGCGGAACGTCCGCTAACGGCCAGATTCTGCCATTGCGCAGGTCGACCGAGACAGCTTTGTGAGCATCCCTGCAAGGCTTCATGCTGCTCTAACGCGTCCCTTACATTCACCTCGCCCGCCTCCAAGCAGCCCCGCCCCTGCAAATGCAACAAACGGGAAAGCCTTGTCTCCAAATCACAGCGCGCGCTCATTTTCAGGAAGGATTGAGTTGGCATATGCGATTGTCTAGAGCCTGATTTCGACGCAGGGGGTGCGTCAAAATGGGGGACTTATGAGAGGTTTTGCAGCTGCGGCACTGCTCGCAGGCGCTGTCTGTTCGTCGATGCCGGCCATCGCCCGCGACAATGACAAGCCAACCACCGCCAGCGATGGCTCTGAGATTTTGGCCCCTGGGACCCCGACCCGACCTGTCGAACTTTCCCGATTGGTTGCTGACCTGAGACGCGGTGAGAACATCGGCCGTTATAAGCAAGGTGTGATCTGCATGGTTGGCGGGCCGCTCACTTGGAAGTCGGGCGGACAGCTTGAGCTAGATACCGCCGAGTTCGACGACGCGTTTCGCGACGAACTGGAGCGAATTGGCTACACCGTGGCCGGCGATCCCAACAACCTCTTTGCGAACGCCGGCGATAGCGGATCTGAATACCTCATCGGTGGCCGGATCAAGCACATCAATGCGGCGGTGTGCTTTCCAATGGGCGGTTTTGGTGACTTCGACACCTCGAAGGGCGAGGCGTCCATCACCGTAGAGTGGCAGATTTACTCCAAGCTTGATCGTAAAGTCATCGGCACTCATGAGACTACCGGCTACATCAAGAGCGGTAGCCAAAGCGGCGGGGCGTACTCCATCCTTCTGAACGCCTTCGCCGACAGCGTGCGACAGCTTGCTTCAAGCGACGGCTTCAAGAAAATCTTCGTGGGCAGCCCCACTGACATGTCAGTGGCTCGACAGGCTCCTTCGAATCTTGAGGCAATCTCCATGTCGGCACTTCCGGCAAAGCCTGTGCAGATAAGCGATGCCGTAAGTTCCACTGTGCTGATTTTTGCCGGTGACGGCCATGGAAGTGGCTTCTTGGTCAGTCCGGAAGGCCACATTTTAACAAACGCCCATGTTGTGGGCGCTGCCAAGTATCTGAAGATTCGCTGGTCCGACGGCACTGAAGGCCTTGGTGAAGTCCTGCGGGTAGATCAGGGCCGCGATGTCGCCGTGTTAAAGACCGAGGCAAATGGGCACGTTCCTCTGCCAATTAGAGGCACTGCGCCACTGGTTGGAGAAGACGTCTTTGCGATCGGCGCACCCCTCGACGAGGGCCTACAAAATACGGTCACTCGAGGAATTGTTTCGGCAAATCGGGTCGTGGAAGGATATTCGTTTATCCAGAGCGACGTCTCGGTGATCGGTGGGAATAGTGGGGGACCTCTCCTCGATCGTGACGGGAATGTCCTAGGCATGACGGCGGCCGGTCTCACCAAAGCTGGGATACCTTTGGGTGTGAATCTTTTCATTCCCATCGCTGATGCAAAGAGTTTCCTCGGCATTACAAACGCACCGAGCCACTGAAGTTGCCATGCGTCGTCTTCGTCGTGAAAATGATGCTAATCCGGTGATTTCCCTGGGGCAAAACCCTAGCGCATGCGGCGGTTAGGCCGCCTACTGCTAGACTAGCGCGTCCTCTTTGCCGACCGTTCCGCCCGAAAGCGGACGGTCGGCAATCGGCCACAAGCCGTCGCCAACTGAACAGCATTCTTTTGGCAGACATTGGCCGGGAACTGATAGGCAGCTTTCGGTCATCAAGACCGAAAAGCCGCCCATCGCTTCGATCTGCAAGAAGGCGAGCCCTGAAGTGCGCCTGGGACAAATTGGATGGTAATCGCGAGGGCCGACGCGGCCGTAACGACAAATAATGACGTCTATGCGTCCCGATATCTTTGTCCCGATATCGACACCTAGGTATCGAACGGTATTCCCGATCTTCGCATTTCACTGTCGAATTGCCTTCCGCTAGAAAGACGAAAATGGTGAGGTAAGCTAGAAGAGTACGACGGAGGGGTTCGCACTGACTTTCTGGAGAATCAAGAGGGGGCGGCTACTTGGCAATTAGCGACGACGTTCGACAGATCATTTTGATTCTCGAAGAGGAGGGTTTCGGCGCTCTCGCCGGGGAAATCCTCACCGAGATCAGCTTAGGCCGTGAGGTCGAAAAGGAAGACTTTTTAGAGGATCGGTCGGACAAGGCACGCGCAGTCGAGACAATTGTTCTGCGTGTACCGATCGAGGAGCCCGATCAGTTGCAAGTTGCCATGGACATCTTGCGATCACGGCTCGTGCTGCCCGTCCGAGCCTTTGTCGAGGCTGAAAGAATTGCGAGCGAACTCGTCGGGGATGGTCAAGTTCGCATAGGTTTCATCGATCCCGAACAACGCACCGCGACACCGCCAATCAGCACTCGGGACGTGGGCGATACCAGCATCGCCGATGAGTTTGATGCTCTTCTTACGCGGCTTCCCAATATGATCATCCCGCCCGAGATTAACGGAGTCTGATGTGGCACTGAGCATCGCGGCAGAAACCGAGTTAAGGAATACCCTCCGCGCGTTCCGGGCAGCGCATTCCGGCATGGTCGCTCCCACCGGCGAGGGTAAGGCGCTCGAAGCCTGGGTCTTAATGAAACTCGCCAACACCGTCAGCCTCCAAATGAACCGGTTCTGGCGCGTATCGTTGCGAAAGGGAGACGGGACCAACCTGCCTGCGGGATCCACGTTCAATTTTCCCAGCCAACGCTCGCGAATTCAGCCAAGCAGCGCGACAGCTCCTGGATACGTCCTCATCGAGCATAAAATCCATACCGACCGCCGCTTCGAATTGCGGGGTAGCGTCCAATGGAAAGGCCGAAGCGACGCCAAGCATGAGATCGACGTGTCAATGCTTCCCGCGTCGATTGGTGAAGCCATCCGGGACAATGGGGGCGGATATCCCCACGGACTTCCGCTTGTCGCGGTCGAGTGCAAGGACAAGACGGGTTATGGCCCCCTCGACGAGACGCGGCAGACGCTTGCTCGCATGTATGATCTCGTGCTGGTCACTCAGCCCATTCCTGGGTGGTCCTGCCGAATCTTCGAAACCAACACGCATACTCGGTGGGGTCGGAAAAGCTCGCGCTACATCGCGTTCTTCCAAAAGGGCACATTTGGAATCGTGCGCGCCGGCCAGTTCCAGTCTGGAGCTACGACGCTTGCAGGTCATTACTCGATTGGGCACTATCGAACAGTCTATACGATCCCTAACGAGATCAACCGTTTGCAAGACAACTTCCGCGATACCCTCTCGCGTGTGGCCAGTTTCTGACGGGTAGCGGATCGGATCGAATGCCACATCATGTGAACGAACCCACGCAAGAGATTCGTGATCTTTGTGCCTGTCCTGTCGACTGGAAGAACATCACCGGCTTCGGTGAAAAATGCCCCGATGCGCTCGAACTGCTCCACTACGAATGGGTGAGAGCGATCGCGAAAGTGTCGGTGTCGAGTGAGGAGCTCAAACTCGTCGAGACCGTCTTGTTCGACAACGACCTGTATGATGCGCCTGACGAGGCCACACGCCTAAATCTCGAAGCACGAAAGCCCGCCGCGGAGGCACTT
The DNA here is from genome assembly GCF_018599195.1 of Croceibacterium selenioxidans. Lineage (GTDB taxonomy): Bacteria > Pseudomonadota > Alphaproteobacteria > Sphingomonadales > Sphingomonadaceae > Croceibacterium_A > Croceibacterium_A selenioxidans. The sequence continues at coordinate 221,247 of NZ_JAHFVK010000002.1, forward strand.
TATATGAACGAAATAGGCCGCCTACGCCTCTTACAATTCGTGCGGCCGTCCGTTCATGGCAAGCACTTCTCAATTGCTGGCCCGAAGAAAACGTCCAAGAACGTCTCGTACTTCTATCACGACTGGGAGCCCGACACTCTCGCCAATCTGTTCTGGTTGTGGTTTTCAGACATGATGAGCGTCAACGAGGTTCCGCCACGGAATGGCCCCATAGACTTCCTGTTAAAGGTGGACGGGTTGTGGGACAACTTCTGCGCTGGGCGGAATTTCAGGATCGCCTTCGACACATGCTCGGTTATCGGCGAGCAAAATGGCAATCGGTACCAGCACCTGGTCATCGATCTCGACCTCGGAGCATGTGTCGCGCATGGATATCCTGTTTCCGCCGCCGAAGCTGAAGCAATCATGGGGCGAGCCCCAGTCAGGCCGATCAAATCGCAGGAATATTAGGCGGAGGATGGGGCCAACGCCTCGATGTCGTCCTCCGAGGCTGCCTCCTCAGGCACGTAGTGTAGACGGATGTGCTGCCCGGCAGCATCGAGGACCTCGTCGATGAAACGTAGCACGCGCTGAATGAACGCGTCGGACATATACCAGACCCATGGCTTGCGGTTGCTCTCGGCTTTTTCAAACCAGCCTTTCGGCCATCTAGCCACCTGGTTCGCGAATTTCTCGCGACGCTCGAGAGGCCATTCCAGCCCATTGTGAAGAATTTGGTTTCGATAGCCCAGCAGAGCCTGCAGCACGGGTTCGAGATCCTGAGGTAGATGTGGACGGAGGCCTGAAGCATCTGCGAGCTGCACGATGCCGCGGACGAGATCACCCTTGATCTCACCGTCTCCTAGATAATGGTGAGGGTCCCAGAACAACGCCTTCGTTCTTGCCGATCGAGGGCTGTCAGGAACAGGGCCGAGAGTGTCGACGCCCATTTTGCTGATACCGCGAAAGATGCCGGTGAACAGGTTCTCGACGAACGGCGCGAGCATGCCGACGGCGGCGGCACTGCGAGCCGCATCATGATAGACCGACGCGTGAAGGGCATCGGTCCACATGCCCACGACGTGCTCCGATCGCGCCTTTTCGGCTCGCTCTGCGAGCGCTTTGATCTCTGTTGCCTGTCCCGCCTCGGCCTCTCTGGAACTTGCGAGAAACGCGCGGATCGCGATCAGTTGAGCCTCGAGATCGTATTCCTCGAAGTAAAAGTGCGCCCAGTCCCGGTCGGTCAAATTAAACATACGCTCTCACATAAGAAGCCATCGCCAAGCCGCAACGTGGCGCTATCGGTTTAATCAACTCGCCATATCAGAGCCGGATGAACGAACGGCAGGTTCCGGGGGGCGCTCAACCAGGCTGAACGGGCGTATATCGGTCATCCCATCCCCAACCGCACCCATCGCGCCACCCAGATTGATAACGCCCTTTATGCTCGCAACCGATTGTCGCTTGAGCGCTCGGGTGATGCCGAAAGCTAAAGCTCCGTCTGGACCCGTTTCGGGGTCGTACTTCTGGCACCGCCGGGCGCAGTCGTCGGCCGTACCGGGAAATACTGCTTTTGCCGGTCAGGCGATCGATCCAATAGCCAGAATTCTATCTAATCAGAGGTCGCGGGAATGCCAGGACAGCCACCAGTACCTAAGAACAAATCCGAACAAGACAAGAAAAATAAAGCCTGGCCAGTAACGGGCTAAGCCAAATAGGATCTGACTAGCCGAACTTCCACCTCCAGTCACGGCTCCAAATGTAATTGCCGATAGGGCGATCACCAGAATCAGCGACAGCGAATGCTCTCTAAAGTCTCGAAGTATCTCTCTCTTCGTCAATTTGGGCATGAACCATTTCCCTGTGCCTGCAGAACGTCCAACCTAATCTGGATGTCGTTAGCTAGCCCCGCATAGTGATCTTCAACTTTTGAAAGCCCCTCAGCGGCCGAAAAGCCGACAGCCGCTGTCGCGACGCCAACCGCCCTCGCCTGAGGAATAAGAGCGAGTGGAATTGAACCAAGCCCCAGGATCTTATTTGCGACTTTGGCGTCAAACGCGTTGTCTTGATATGTGGCTTGGAAGAACTTTAACGCAGCAGGATCACTCCAAACACGCGGATCGGTGACCCGGGCGGGCAACCGCGATCGCGCTTCGCTGGCCCGATTCGCCAATTGTCGACAGAGTGGAGTATCTTCAGGCTCCTGCGTTCCCGCCGAGCCGGAACCACCGTCACCGCCGCCGCCGCCGCTGCCATCGCCGCTACCGCCGCCGCCACCGGCACCGGCACCATTGTCGCAGCCATACATGCGACAGTAGTCTGCCACTACTTGGCTTCCAGGGGTGTACTGGTTCGGTTGTCCGTTTCCGAACACAAAAATGGTATCGGGGCTAAACCACTCCAGGCCGGCTTTCTGACACCATTCGGGGGTGGCATTCTGCCAGAAGCCAAACTTTCCCTCATCCCAGCAGATCATCCCAGTCGGATCGACGCCATTCACCGGATCCCCGCCGACGTAGGCGTACATATTCATCCCGTCGCCGTATCCAATCGGATCGGTCTGCATGAACCGGCCGAGCGTGGGCGAGTACATCCGAGCCTTGTAGTAATACATGCCGAGTTCTGGAATCCACATCTGGCCGGTGTACTGGAACCGTCCGGCGTTGGTTGATCCCGGAATGCCATACTCGTCGTAAGTGTTGACGTTGACGATGTTACCGCCGCCATCGGCCACCGCGACGATCGAGCCGCGCTCATCGGGGAAGAAGTATCGACGCTTGGTGCTATCGATCGGATCGGTGCCCTCGAACCAAACCAGCGGATCGTCTCCAGCACTCAGTCCATGGGCGTAGCGCCGCAGCATCGTGCCGCTGGCGTTGTACTCGGCGATGAGGTCACTGCCATCATAGAGGAACCGGGTCGTGCCTGTAACGCTGCCAGTAACCTCGTAGAGCCGCCCGAGCGGGTCGTACTTGAGGGTGGCCGTCGTACCGCCCCCGCTGCGGCTCACTAGCCGGTTCTCGACATCGTAGACGTAGGTCTGCGTGCCATCTGAGGTGAGGTTGCCGTTGGCATCGTAGCCATAGCTCCAGCCCCAGACGGTGGTGTACTGATTGAGCCCGTTCGCGGCGTAGTCGCGGTTGACGTTAGCTCCGCCATTCCAGGCATAGAGATCGTTGGTGCGTTGGCTGCTCGCGATCTGGCTCGCCGGGTTGTAGGTGAACGTGCTCGTGCTGTCGTGCGTCGTGCCGGTCAGGTCATTGACCAGCGAGGACAGCCGCGACAGGGGATCGTAGCCAAAGGTGGACGCAAAGCCGGCCGTCGGCCCCCAGGTCCCGAGCATCCCGTTACGCCGATAAAGCACATTCACCCGCCCAGCCGCGTCGTAGGTCGGGTAGAACAGCCCCGCACCGTTTACGTCCGCAGCATACAAGGCCCCGGCGCCGGTTCGGACATACTTGAAAATGTAGCCATCAGGATGCGTCAAACGGATGAAGTTACCCGCCAGGTCATAGCCGTACGACAGCTCGCGCGAGGTCCCATCGACATTGCTGGTCGAGCCGGTCAGCTGGCCGAGCGCGTTATAGGCGTTGGTGATCCCTGGACCCGTGGCGTTGTCGAACCGGGCGTAAGCCAGGTTCCCCAGCAAGTCGTAGCCGAAGTAGACGTCGCGCGTGTGGTTAGCATCGAGACCCGAACGCTCGGGCACGACCTTGGTCACCAGACGGTTGAGGTTGTCGTAAGTCAGCGTCAGCGTCTCGTTGCGCCGGGTGCGGAAGCTGGTGACGTTGCCGGCCGCATCATAGCCGACCTGCTCGTAGTCGGTGGTCGAGCTCGCGTTGGCGCCTTTGGTCGGCGACGGGAAGCGGGTCTTCACCAGGCGGCCGTGGCCATCGTACTCGTAAGTAGTGAGGTTGGCCTGGGCGTCCTTGACCGTCGCCACCTGACCGTTGTTGGTGAAAGTCAGCGTCTGATCGTTGGCCGCTTCGGTCGTGCCATAGCCGCTGGTGACCATGCTCACGCGACCGAGCGCATCGTAAGTGTTGTAAGTTACCCGGTCGCCCGCCTGCGGCGGGGTACACGAACTGGCCACCGTGCCCCAGCTCGCCGGGGTCATCCGCACGATCGAGCAGCTCACCCGGCCGCCGGTGCCGTAGACCGTGTCGACCACCTGGTAGTCGCTCGTGCCGTTGCGCACTTTCTGCCGTACCGGCCGGCCGTGGGTGTCGAACTCGGTCAGCGTGTTGCCGGTCGGGCTGAACGCGGCCCAGTCGGCATCCGATTGGCCGTTCACCGTGCCGGTCTCAGTCAGGTAGACTTGGCCCCGCGCGTTGTAGGTGTAGCGTGTCGCCTGGAACTTGGCGGGCGCGGTATCATCGGGATCGGGTCCCACCTGGCCGATCACCTGGCCGGCTGCGTTGTAGCGCAAGCGGGTCAGATCCGCTGCACCCGTCAGCGGCCCGTCGTTCGTAAGAGGGCGGCCATAACTGTCGTAAGTGAGTGTCGTCGTCGCGGCGAGTGTGCCATCGCCGAGAGACGTCGTCGCGCTGACAGGATTGAGATTATTTGCGGTACCAGCAGTCTGCGCTCCGTAGTTGATGACTGTCTTGCGTTCATCGGTTCCGCCAAGACAAGGAAGCGCCGTATCGGGTGTGGCAACGCCGGTCGTCTGGCAGGCAGACGAACCGGTCAGCAGGGTCAGGGGCACACCCGAAGCCACGATACTGCCCGCGCTGTTCTTGTAGTATGCCTGGTAGGCTGAGTAGCTGTAGGTCGTCTTGGGCCGCAACGTGCCGCTGGGCGCGGGCAGTGTCACCGAGGTCACAAAACCTGTCGAACCGTCATAGCGATAGTCCGTGACTTTGCCGCGAGCGTCGGTGGTGCTCGTCGGCTTGTTGCAGGTCTTGGGATTGGTGCAGGTCGCAGGATAGGCGGCGCTCGTCACGATGCTCGTGACGCCCGTCCCCGCAAAGGTCTGCGAAGTCACATTGCCGCGGGCGTCATAAGCATAGGTCACCGAGTTACCGAGCGGCGCGCTCACCGTCTTCAGCAGCCCTGCGGGACAGTTCGTATCGGCCGTCTCGCAATAATCAAACTCGGTCTTATACCCGAGCTCATTCGTGTCTGAGCTTACCGCACCACCACTGTAGGTAACAATTCTTGTCTTCGAGAACGGATCAGTCGCAGTGGTCGTGCCGGTAGCGTAGCTGTAGCCAGTCGTCCCCGCGCCCGCGACCGAGGCACTCGTCACCTTGCCGCTGGTATACGTGTAGGTGACCGCGTTTGCCGACGCTCCGGGCGGCTTGATGCCCGTAAGCAAACCGGTAGCATAAGTATAGGTGGTCACACGATTCTCGGGCCCGGTGACGCTCCCCAGGTTATATCCAACCTGACCGGTATAAGTCGCGCGCGGCCAGCTCCCAGTAAGCGTGCAGGCGGCGGTCGGCGAGCAGTACTCAACCGCGTTATTGATCGCGGTTACCGCAGTCAGGGTCAACCAAGATCCGATTGTGTCAGTTGCGGCAGTGTCACCGAGGTATTCGAGCTTGATTTGATAGCCGGTCGAACTGGTAATCGAACGCAACCGCGACCAGTTCTGGACGATGCCCTGCTGTTGTTGCCACGCGTAGTAAAGCGCGCCGCAATTGGCGGCAGTGGTTGGATCCGGCGGATTGTTGCAGATCTCTGGCAGATTCAGGGGTGTCGAGGTCGTGTAGCTGACGTCATTGTAGTGATAGGTCCACACCACGCCATCGGGAAAGGTGACCGTCGAAGGACGTCCGAGCGACGAGTCCATCGGCCGGTAAGCATAGACACTCGGCCCGAATACGATCTGCGTACCGTCGGGGCCGGTGAACAGCGTGCGCGCCGCATTGAGGGTCGCGCCGTTCTGGAAGTACGGTTCATACCCGCCACCGGTCACCGGCTTGAACGCAATCGACTGGCCCTGAAACGACACGATCGGATTGGAGGTGCTACCGTTGAGCGTGGGCATGCCGGAAAAGCGCCAGCCGTTCTCGACGAACTGCCGCCCGAACCTGAGGCCGCGATGATCGTCGGGCCCGATAGCAACGTCAGTCGCGCCGACCAGGACTTTGCCTGAAAGAAGGTCTACCCCGGTACTATCGACGGTCGAGCGTACTGGCGGTGGAGGAACCGGGGTGTCCTGCGCCGTCGCCGGCACTGCTCCCAGCAAAAGTCCGCATAGAAGTGTCGCGCCGGCGACAAGCCGTCCGAGCGGTGAATTGCCCATTTTCGGTTTCCCCTGAGCCGAGTAGATGTCTTAGTGAGTGTCCGCGGCGGACGCGGTCGCGCGCTCGGAATCGTGCGCGAGGTGGTCGGCGATGCGAACTTCCGAGGCGGACTGCGCGATATTAACCGTACGCCGCTGAAATCCATCGGCCGTAGCCGCCTCGGCGGCTGTCACGGCGAGCGTTCCATCGCTCATGAAGCGGTCCAGAGCCACCGTTAGTCCGGCAAGCCCGTCCCACGGCACCCGTCCGACTGAGGCCGCGAGCGTGCCGCTGAAGTCTTCCACTAGCGGCTGCCCCGATTTGTCCGGTCTCACCAACAGCACGCGGGTCCGCCCTTGGTGCTCGATCTCGATTACAGTCGTCTCGAGATCGATGTTCGTCGAGGAGGTGAACCGGTCGGCAGCGCCGAGAACGACACCGTTTCCCCAGCACCAGGCGTGAACCGCTTCGCCGCTCTCTGCCGAGGCGGGTTGCGCCACGACGTTGCAGATGCGCGCATTTGAAAGAGGAAGCGCATCATAGCCTGAGCTCGATTGAGCAAGGGCAGTATGAGGCATGATGGAAACCGCAAGGCCAGCAAGGGCCGTGATGACGGAATGCTTGCCCGCAGGCGCGCACAATTTACCGGCGATAGTCAAGCCCGCCATATCCCCCCATTTCGCCAGCTGCATTTAAGGCCGGCAATCATCCGTCGGCAGATTACTCACTTACTGCCGCCTAATTTGCGGTCAGCATCGCGAATCATGCGAAACGTTTCATAGGCAAAGCAGCTTGTCTATACGTAACATTGCGTAATCCGGAGGTTATACTCCCAGTGTTCGTCGCGGCAGTGAGAAAATCACCCAACCAATAAGCGTTCCGGCGCGATTTGCGTCTATTTTATCGCGTTGAGATAAATAACGGACGGATAACTTCTGAAAAAAGCTCTTGCGCGGCGCCGCGAGTTGCGAGAGGCTTGGTGCCTTAGGGGAGGATACCATGACCATAAGAATCGCCGTCGCCATGACCGCCGCAACGGCTGCGCTGGTCGCCGCAAGCGCCGCTTCAGCGGCCGAAACCATCACTTACACCTATGACGCACGCGGGCGCGTTGTGAAGATTGTCCGCACGGGCACCGTGAACAACAACGAGCAGACGGTCTATACCCTCGACAAGGAAGGCAACCGCACCAACGTCACCACAACCGGGGCGTAAGGGCGAGCTTTGTCGTGACCAATCCTCAAGGTTCAGGCGTCCTCGTGGGCGCCGTTAACTGGCTTCAGGGCACCCTTCTCGGTACTGTCGCCACAACCGTGGCTGTCATCGCCGTAGCGGCTGTCGGCTTCATGATGCTGACCGGCCGGATCAACTGGCGCCATGGCGCGACGGTGATTGTGGGTTGCTTTATCCTGTTCGGTGCCGCCAGTATCGTTGCCGGGATTCGCAGCGCCGCTGTAGGGGGCTGAACAAGGCAAGAATGGGGGCTTCTGATGGCTGGCGAGCTTCGCCGTGACACGCTGTTCGTGGCGCTGACGCGCCCGCAGATGTTCGCCGGCGTCACCTACAGCTTCTTCGTGATCAACGCCGTGCTCGCGGTCGAACTGTTCCTCATCTTCAAGAGCTTGTGGGTGTTGCTCGCAGCCCTCCTCATCCACTTGGCCGGAATGGTCGCGAGCCTGCGCGAACCGCGCATCGTCGATCTCTGGCTTTCTCGCGTAAGGCATTGCCCGCGGGTCAAAAACTACGCGTTCTGGCGATGCAATTCTTACCGTCCCTAAACAGCAAGCCTGACCTTGCCCGGCGCGAGAAGCCCGCGGGTGCACACTTGCCCTATGCCCGGCATGTCGACGGTCACACACTCGAGCTGCGTGATGGCCTGCTGATGCAGACGATCCATCTCGGCGGCCTGTTGTTTGAGACCGCCGACAGTGACGAGCTCAACTACCGCGCCGAACTGCGCGACGCGATGCTGCGGGCGATCGGCTCGTCGCGCTTTGCCGTCCATCACCATGTCATCCGCCGGCGCGCCGAGGCTGCGCTCGAGAGCAATTATTCGGACGAGTTTTCGCGCAAACTCGACGCCCGCTGGCGCGAGCGCCTCGCGGGCAAGCAGATGTACGTCAACGAGCTGTTCCTGACGATTCTGCGGCGCCCGCTCCAGGGGCGCCTGGGGTGGGCCGATTGGCTGCAGGGACTGTTTGCCAGGGCGGGCGGGCGAGACGATGCGTCGCTCGCCGCCGAGAAGCGCTCACTCGACGCCGCGCGCGATGCGCTGATTGCGGCGCTCAGCCCTTACTCCCCGCGAACTCTCGGAATCTACGAGACAAAGGACGGCTTCCGCTCTGAAGCGCTCGAGTTTCTCTCATGCCTGTTCAACGGCGAGATGCGGCCGGTTGGCCTGCCACACGGCGACATTGGCATGCACCTGCCATGGCGGCGAATCAGCTTTGGGCAGGATACGGTCGAGCTCGGAGTCGCGGGAACGCAGCCGCGCAAGTACGTCGGGATCGTCTCGGTCAAGGACTACCCTGGTCAGACCATGCCCGGAATGTTCGACGAGCTTTACCGCCTGCCGTGCGAGATGCATGTGAGCCAGAGCTTCGCTTTCGTCGAGCGCTCCCAGGCGCTCGGCAAGATGAACCTCGCGCTGAGACGCATGCGTTCGGCCGAGGACGATGCGCTGAGCCTGAGGAACGAACTCGTCCAGGCTAAGGACGATGTCGCGGCCGGCCGCGCGGCCTTCGGCGAACACCACACGGCGATTGCGGTTCACTCGGAAGACCTCGAGCAGCTCAACACCAACGTGGCCGAGGTGATCGCACTGCTTGGCGATCTGGGTATCAACGCCGTGCGTGAGGACATCGCGCTCGAACCCGCGTTCTGGGCGCAATTTCCGGGCAACTTCAAGTACAACGCGCGCCAGGGGCTAGTCTCCACCCGCAACTTTGCGGGCCTCGCCAGCCTGCACAACTTCCCAGTCGGCAAGGCGCGCGGCAATCACTGGGGCGAGGCGGTGACTTTGTTCGAGACCACAGCGGCCGGACCCTACTTCTTTAACTTTCACCACCACGATCTCGGCAACTTCACTGTCATCGGCCCCTCGGGCTCGGGCAAGACCGTGGTGATGAACTTCCTGCTCGCGCAAGCACGCAAGTTCAGCCCACGGATCATCTTCTTCGACAAGGATCGCGGCGCCGAGCTGTTCATCCGCGCCATCGGTGGCCAGTACGATCGCTTGCGCCCGGGCGAAGCCGCGGGCCTCAATCCGCTGCAACTGCCCGATACGGCGGCCAACCGGCAGTTCCTGCGCGAATGGCTCGAACTGCTTGCGGGGGGTCTTGAAAGCGGCGAGCTGGAGCAGGTTCAGGACGCGATCGAGGCGAATTTCGTCCAGGCGACGGAACGCCGCCGGCTGCGGCATCTCGTCGAGCTGTTCCGAGGCTACGGACGCCCGCATGCGAGCGACCTCTATTCGCGCCTCAGGCCCTGGTGGGGAACGGGCGATCGCGCCTGGCTGTTCGACAACGAGCGCGACCAGACCGACCTTGCCGCCGAGACTGTCGGCTTTGACATGACCGCGATCCTCGACGACCCGCGCACGCGCACGCCCGCCCTGCTCTACTTCTTCCACCGCGTCGAAGAGCGCCTCGACGGCCGCCCGGCAATTATCGTTGTCGATGAAGGCTGGAAGGCGCTCGACGACGACGTGTTCGCGCGGCGGATCAAGGACTGGGAAAAGACCATCCGCAAACGCAACGGCGTGGTCGGCTTTGCCACGCAGAGCGCACAAGACGCGCTCGAAAGCAGGATCTCGAGCGCGATCATCGAGCAGGCCGCGACGCAGATCTTCATGATCAATCCCAAGGCTCGGGTCGAGGACTACATCAACGGGTTCGGTTTGACGCCCCACGAGTTCGAGCTGGTGAAGACGCTTCCCGACAACTCGCATTGCTTTCTCGTCAAGCATGGCAAGGAAAGCGTCGTCGCCAGGCTCAATCTCACCGGCGAGCAGGAGCTACTGACCGTACTCTCGGGCCGCGAGAGCACGGTACGCCTGTTCGATAGTCTGGTGAAGGACGGCGCGCCGCCCGACAACTGGCTCAGTCTCCTGCTCCAACAGGCGGCCTGAGCATGCCCTGCCCCACCGTCACGACTGGCGACAGGTTTCTTGTCGAGACGCTGAGCCACCTCGACTGCCAAGCGCAGACGTTGGGCAGTTTCGGGTTCCAGTCGCTGGCGCAGACAGGGTCGCCCGCGTCGGTAATGCTGAGCGCGCTGCTCACGCTATTCATCGCACTCTACGGCATCCGGTTGTTGTTCGGATCTGACGAGGGTCCTCGCGACCTGGTCAATGCGGTCCTCAAGGTCGGAATTGTGCTCACGCTCGCGGTCAGCTGGCCCGCCTGGCGTACGCTTGCCTACGACACGGTACTATTTGGTCCTGCAGAGGTGGCATCCTCGATCATGCCGTCGACCCTTCCCAGCCCGCGCGCCGGGTTCGCCGAACGGCTGCAGGCGCTCGATAGCGGAATTGCTTCTCTGACTTACACCGGCACCGGGCGTCAGACCGGTCAACTTCTTGAGAGCCAGGCAACAAGCGGTTTCCGCTCGATCGCTCTTACTGACGAAACGGCTCTTGGCTGGTCGCGTCCGCTATACCTCGCTTCAACCATAGGACCCATCGCGCTACTGCGGATTGCTAGCGGCTTGCTGCTGGCCCTCGCCCCGCTGATCGCCGGTCTTCTTCTGTTCGACTTCTCGCGCGGATTGTTTGTCGGGTGGGTGCGCGGGCTTGCGCTCGTCGCGCTGGGATCGCTCGGCTTCACCGTACTGCTATCGGTAGAGCTTGCCGTGATGGAGCCCTGGCTCGCCGACGTGCTCAGCCGCCGTAATCTCGGCTATGCGACGCCCACGGCACCGACCGAACTGCTCGCGCTCGTCCTGGCCTTCACGATCGCATCCGCAGGGCTGCTGTTTCTGCTGGGAAAGGTCGCTTTCCAGAACACCGGGTCGGTGCGCCTGCCAGCCTTCGCGCGCGACATGTCCCTCACCCAGGTCGGAACGCCAGCGCTCACAGCGGGAGGGTACACCGAGATCGCCGCGCACTCGCGGGCTTTGGCTGTAAGCGAAGCCATCGCCACGCAGATACGGCGCGAAGAGATCTCTGCTGGCGGAGGCGACCGTATGCGCCAGATCGGCATGGCCTCGGGCCCTGCATTGCTACCGGCCTCGGGACAGGCCGGGACGTCCACAATCGAACCCCTTGGCAGCAGCCACCGCAGAAACTTGCGACGCGATACATCGGCCCAGCGCCGACGGGATAATCACTGATGAACGATATGAGCAACGCGCGCCTCGATGCATATTTCCAGGAAGCTGAGAGTTGGTCGCACGATCGCCAGCGCGCGGCCAACCGCTCGCTACGCCTGGCCTGGATCGCCGCGGGTGTGGCGGGGACAATCGCGCTCGTCGAGGCATTCGCTCTCGTCGCACTCGTCCCGTTGAAGCGTGACGTCCCCTACACCCTGCTCGTTGATCGGCAGACGGGCTATGTCGAACCGCTCAAGCCGCTCGAGAACGACGGCCTCACAGCCGACGTCGCCCTCACCCGCTCGTTCCTGGTGCAGTATGTGATCGCGCGAGAGAGTTTCGACGCCGACAGTCTGCAGGAAAGCTATCGCCGCGTGGGCTTGTGGTCGACCGGTGAAGCGCGGACACGCTATCTGGCTCAGATGAACGCCGGCAACCCCGCGAGCCCTCTCGCCAGCCTGCCGCGCCGCGCAACCGTCGACGTACAGATCCGCAGCGTCTCTTCGCTGTCCGCGAATACCGCCATGGTGCGCTTCTCGACCATCCGCACCGATCCAGGCGGTCGCCCCCAGGTTGCACAGACCTGGCAGGCCATCCTCACCTACCAGTTTGCCGACGCCGATATGAGCGCCGAGGATAGGCTCACCAATCCGCTAGGTTTCCAGGTCACCCGCTATCGCCGCGATGCCGAGACCTTGCCTGAGGACGCTGCGCCAGACCTTGCGTCGGCGCCGCGGCTCCCTGCTGCGCAGCTTTCACGTGCTGCAGAAACGCCCGTACCATGAGAGCGGCGCTCAAAGTTCTGGGAGCTCTGGCCGCCACCTTGAGTTCGGGAGTCCTCGCGCAGATTGCGCCCATTCCCGGTGTCGACGACCCGCGGTTGCAAACCGTTGCCTACGATCCCTCGCGACCAGTCCGGTTAGTTGCTTTCCCCGGTGCCAACCTCACCGTCATGCTCATGCCGGGCGATCGTATTGGCCGGGTCGTGCTCTCCGATCAGGGCGCGTTCGAAGTGCGGATTACGGCCGCTCGCGACAGCCTTAATATCCTGCCTCTCAGGCCGGACGCCAGCGCCACGCTGCTCGTCGAGGGCGCTCAGCGGCGCTATGAATTCGATCTCGACACCGGCCAGGGTCTGGCCGCCGCCTATGTCGTGCGCTTTGTCGGGTCACCACAGTTGCCAACACCCGCGTACACGCCGGGCATGACGCGCCCGAGCTCTGACCCGTCGCAATGGACCGGCACCTACCGCCTCTCGGGCGAGCAAACCCTGCGTCCGGCGCGGATGGGCGACGATGGCGAACGAACCTACATCGAGTGGGCCGCCAATCAATCGCTCCCAGCGGTGTTCGGCATCGGAGCCTCGGGCCAGGAAGAGGTCGTCGATGGCTATATGCGCGAGGGCGTTTTCACCATCGATCGCGTCTACAGCGAACTCGTTTTCCGCATAGACAAGCTACGCGTGCGGGCCCGCCGGATTGGAAGCGGCCGATGAGTGAGACCGCATCAAGCGCCGCCGAGCCGACTGCAGATATCCGCCCGGTGGTCCGCACTGCCACGCCCGGCAATCTCGGTCTCTGGCTATTCGGCGGCGGGTTGCTGTTCGGCGGCCTCCTGCTGTTCAACGCGCTCAACTCGCGGCGCCAAGAGATGATCGCGGCCACGGCGCTCCCGGCCGCACAGGCTGGCGGCATGATCAGCGCCCCGCCCCCACTTGCTTTGCCGCAGACGTGGTACGAGCCGCAGTTCGAGCAAGGCGATAGCCCATTGCGCATGATGCGGGGACCTGTGACCGATCCGCTCGCGTCATCGCGCCCTCAGATCGTCAACCGGATCGTGCAGCAACCCGCTCCGTTGATGCCGTCCCCACAGGTCTTCCCCGAACCCTTGCCTCAGTTCGCCCAGCGCCCCGCCATGCCGGCGGTGATCGAACATTCTTCTCAAGCGGAAGCCTCGGTTGCCGCGAATGAGGACAGCAAGGATAGGGTGACCGCCGGCCGCCTGCGCAATCCCTCTCTCACTGTACCGCAAGGGACCGTAATCGCTGCCGTGCTCGAAACCGCGCTCGACTCGACGCGAGCTGGTGCGGTTCGGGCAATCGTCTCGCGCGACGTGAAGAGCTTTGACGGAAGCCGGGTGCTAATCCCGCGCGGCAGCCGGATCTATGGTGAGTACACTTCCGACTTGTCCGCCGGCCAACGCCGCGCGCTGGTCCAGTGGCATCGCCTGACCAGACCTGACGCGGTGGTGATCGATCTCGATTCCCCGGCCGCTGATCCACTCGGTCGCACTGGCGTTCGCGGCAAAGTCAGCAGCAATTTCCTCGCCCGATACGGCGGCGCCATTCTGCAGTCGGTGCTCGACATCGGTGTGGGCGTTGCAACCCGCGCGGTGACCGATGATCAGGCGGTAATCGTCGCCCTCCCGGGAAGCACACAGCAGGTGACTGCTCAAGCAGCGCAGCAGTCCGAGGTTCAGCGTACCCTGAAGGTCGAGCAGGGATCGAGCGTCTCGGTCTTCGTCGCCCGCGATCTGGATTTCTCGACCGTTGACCGCTGACAACCTCGCTCCGGCCGCCGGGTATTATCTCGGTAACCTGCTTGCGCCGCTGGGTGCCTGGCTGGAACGGCGCGACGTTACGGACATCTACGTCAATCGCGAGCAGGAGGTCTGGGTCGAAGCGCTCGGCGGCTCGATCGAGTGCCACCCCTGCCCCGCTTTGACCGAACCCGTCCTGGCTCGTCTCGCGCGCCAGATTGCGGCAGCTAGTGCACAAGGCATCAATCGGGAGCACCCCCTTCTCGCCGCCAACCTTCCGGACGGCTCGCGTGTGCAGATCGCTGCCCCTCCGGCCACCCGCGGCGGCCACGTCATGGCCATCCGCCGGCATGTCGCGGCCAACCCCTCGCTGGGTGATTACGAAGAAGCGGGCGCGTTCGACGGAGCTAGCACCGAGGTGGTCACATTCGATCGCGAGGCACTGCTCGTCCCCGTCGCTCCCGCCGACATTCGGAGCGTTCTGCAGAATGCTGTTCAGAGGCGGCGCAACATCCTGGTTTCCGGTGGGACTTCGACCGGCAAGACGACTTTCCTCAACGCCCTCCTGCGTGAAATCCCGAGCGACCAGCGGCTCGTTCTGATCGAGGACACGCCCGAACTCGAGGTCACACATCGGAACTCGATCGGCCTCCTCGCCGCTCGCAGCGCGCTCGGCGAGGCGGAAGTCAGCGCCGAGGACCTGTTAATCGCCTCGCTGCGCATGCGCCCCGATCGCATCATCCTCGGCGAGCTGCGCGGGGCAGAAGCGTTCACTTTCCTGCGCGCGATCAACACCGGGCACCCCGGCTCCATGACCACCATCCACGCCGACAGCCCTTCGCGCGCGGTCGAGCAACTGGCCCTGCTGGTCCTTCAGGCTGGCTCGCGTCTGACCCGAGAAGACGTGCGCCACTATGTACGCCAGAGCATTGACGTTTTCGTGCAGCTCGAACGGCGGTCAGGGTTGCGCAAGGTCACCCAGGTGTTGGTGAAGGCCGATCGGCCATGACCATCGCGCCCTCGCTGTTCGATGCCCCACCAAGCTCGACACTTGTCTCAGCCTCGGATTGGGTGAGCGGGACACTTTTCGGCAGCCTGGCGATCGGTCTTTGTGTGATCGCAGTGGCGTTCGTCGGACTGCTGCTGATGGCGGGACGCCTGCCGGTTCGTAACGCGGTTAGCGTAACTATCGGGTGCTTTGTTCTGCTGGGCGCTCCAGCGATGGCTGGAGCCCTGCGCGGGCTGGCGGAAGTGACAGCACCAACCCCCGCAATCATCGAACCTCACGCTGAGCCTACGCCCCCACCACCCGCTTTGCCGCCCGCCAACTATGATCCCTACGCGGGAGCCTCACTGCGGGTGGAGTGATATATCGAGGGACGACCGGCCGCCACGTTTGAGGCAACTCTGTCGCCTAATTCGACATGAAAAAGCGGGCGTCGATGACACTAGCCCCATCAAGGTGACGCCCGAGCCCTGCCAGAGGGCGTCGGGACCGAGGTCTCGCCAGGCTACGATGCAACCAACATGATATAGGCAGGTGCGACAGACGAACCGTAGGTCGGAAGAGCCGAGCACACCAAATCCGCAGCATAATAAGCCGTGACCGGCTTATTGAAGGTCACCGCGGCATCTACCTTCGCCAGCCAACCTGCGCAAATGTCCGGAGTAATGCCCTGCCAGGTGCTTTTAAGGTTACAGATCGTCGTATAATCATTACGCCAACTCGCGCGGACAGAAACTTGTCCGTCATTATATAGGATAGAATTGCTAATTGTTCCAGAGCAACTGGTGGCCGCAAATGCCGACGAACTTGCAGATAACGAAATAAAGAAGCAGAGCAGTTTAATGAATTTTTTCACGAAATTCCCCCCTAAACATTGATCTAAAAATGTGTGCACTGGAAAACCCGCGGCCAGGGGCGTCATGGCGCGTTCGCGTTCCTGGCAGACTCAGTTCTTCACAAGCGAAACGAAGAACCGTCCGTTAAATCGGTATTGAACGGAATAGGTCGGCGAACCGGGCGTCTCTTCACCACCGGGCGGATTACCGCCTGGCGTGGTCGTGTTCGTCGAGGTATAGTTCGTGCGATTTCCAGCAGCGTCGTAGGTGATGTCTACCGCCCAATCGTCACTGCTCGAACTGTCGCGAACCACCTTCACCAGGCGTCCACGTGCGTCGTAAGTGTATGTGGTGGTCTCGCCGGCCATGGCAGATGAGGCCCACAATCCTGCCGCCAATGCCACACCTAAACCTATCCGTAGGAACATTATTCCTCCTCCAGCAATCCAACCCGCGCTAAAATTGGGGCGCGGACAAATAATCATGGCACCCCGGCGCCATCGTTCGGGTGAGGTCCCTACTATTTTTCAGTCAATCGACTTCCGCAATCCTCGGCATCAAGTGAAATCGCGTACGATGCGCGAAACAAGCTTCGTGCGCGGTCAGCATTCGATACGGGGCGGCCCCTCAAGTCTCAGGAGAACTAAATATTGTTACAATAAGAGATATGACCAGAGCGCATAGCGCAAACGCTACTGCACCCCTCAAAGCATAAGCTAAACTGATCTCTCCAATCGCGAGCAAGCCGCTAATTGTGCCAAGGGCGCCGCCAAACAAGAAGCCAAAAGCAATCTGAGAAAGACATTTGCGGATCCATGCCCAGCTGTTCCAGTTGGCTACCATCAGTCCCTTTTCCCATCACATAGTCCAAGACAACCGCGGATCAGCTCAGAAAAGCCTGAAGCTGGGCGTCTTGCGATTACTAGAATCTCATCGCCACTTGGCACAATCCTGTTTGCAGCACCCTCACCAGTGACCCGACCCGTCACACGAATCGCTCCCTCGCGAAAATTCTCTGTAGATCGCAAGGCAACCTTACCGTTTCTGCTCAAGATTCCAGAGATTTCGCGGCGGGCCGTCATTGCCCCAAATCGTTGGTTGCCCACGAGGCCGCGAGTGACGCGATCCCCAAATTTGCCGCCGATGTATCCGCTGGCTGCGCCTGCCAGAGTATTCTGGACGTTTGGTGCCTTACCGTTAAACGCGTCGGTCGCAATTGACTGAGCCGCACCACCTAGTGCCGGATTACCCGTTAGCCCAGTCACTGCGCCACCTATTGCGCCGGATGCAACCTCTCTGCCGACGTCGCCCCAGTTCACATCCTTTCCACTCGAGACTTGGTCATAGACCTCGAAACCTCCTGAAACGATTCCTCCGACAACAGCGCCCACTCCTGCCGCAACTAGTTCATTCCCGCTAGGGTCCAGCTTATTAACGGGATCATTCCCCACGTAAACGTAGAGGTTGAATTGATCCTCATACCCAATCGGATCGGTCTGCATGAACCGCCCGAGGGTGGGCGAGTACATCCGGGCCTTGTAGTAATACAGACCCAGTTCCGGAATCCACGCCTGTCCGGTGTACTGGAACCGGCCGGCGTTGGTTGAGCCCGGAATGCCGTACTCGTCGTAGGTATTGCGGTTGATCACGCCGCCAATCGAATTGCTCACCGCCACGATCGAGCCGCGCTCGTCGGCGTAGAGATCGCGCCGCGCCCCATGTGCGACGCTGGCGCTCTCGAACCACACCAGGGGATCGTCGCCTGCGCCAGAGCCGTGGACATAGCGCCGCAGCATCGTGCCACTAGCGTCGTACTCGGCGATGAGGTCGCTGCCACCGTATAGGAACCTCGTGGTTCCGGTCGCGCTGCCGGTGACTTCGTAAAGCCGCCCGAGCGGGTCGTATGAGCGTCGCGGTAGTGCTCCCGCCACTGCGGCTTACGAGCCGGTTCTCGACATCGTAGGCAAAGGTCTGGTTGCCATCGGAGGTGAGGTTGCCGTTGGCATCATAGGCGTAAGCCCAGCCCCATACCGTCGTATACTGATTGAGGCCGTTTGCCGCATAGTCACGATTGACGTTGGCTCCGCCGGTCCAGGCATAAAGATCGTTGTCGCGCGTTTGCGCTGCGATTTGGCTTGCCGGGTTGTAGGTGAAGCTGGTTGTCACATCGTTGCTGATCCCGGCGAAGTCGTGCGCCACGGAACCGAGCCGCGAGACCGCGTCATAAGCGAACGTGGTGGGGAAGTTCCATGTCGTGTTCGTGGTGTCGAGCCGGAAAATCTGTTTCGGCCGGCGAGCATTGTCGAGCGACTGACGGAAGAGGTAGTGCCCGTCATAGCTCACGTATGAAAGCTCACCCGTGGCATAGCGATTGTATTCGAAATACTTGCCGTCGGGATATGTGAGGCCGATGACGTTGCCGACCGCATCGAACCCTGCGCTCACCGTTCGCGTGGTCCCGCCCATCGTGCTCGTCTCGCTCAGCTGGTTGCCGAACCCGTCATAGCTGTAGCTGACGCCTTCACCGCTCGCGCTGTCGAACCGGGCGTAGGTCGGCAAGCTGCGCAAGTCATACCCGTAGAAGACATCACGCGTATTCGTCGCAGCCAGCCCCGAACGTTCGGGAACAGTCTTCTTCGTCATCCGGTTGAGTGCGTCAAACAGATAGCTCAGCGTGGACCCGTCGCGCTTGCGCAACGAGGTGCGATTGCCGTTCGAATCATACCCGTATTGTTCGTAATCGGCCGCGTTAATCGCGCCGGCCGTTGCAAGCGCTGTCGCTTGCGTCGCCGGGTTAAACGCAGTCGGTTTGGTTGGGGAAGGAAAGATCCACTTCACCTGCCTGCCAAAGCCATCGTATTCGAGCTTCGCCCGATTGCCATTGGCATCGATCACGTATTCCTGCTTGCCGTTAGGCGTATAGGAATAAGTGACATCGGCCGCTTCGATCGTGGTCCCAACGCCCTCGCGCACCTGCAGCAGTTGGCCCGCCGCGTCATAAACGTTGCGGGTGATCCGGTCGGGACCTTGACTGCCTTCCGTACCCAGCGTGCACGCACTCGCCGGCAGCGAGCCATAGATCGCAGGATTCATACGAACCGCGGTGCACGTGAGGTGGCCGGCAAGATCGTAGCTGTATTGGGTGAGTGAAGCGGCAGCCAGATCGGAACCTCTGGTGAGTTCCTTGGTCTTGCGCCCTAGTCCATCATAGGTGGTCTCGACGGTCAAAAAGATCGAAAACGCAGATCCCCAGGCGGATGGGGCATCAGCTTCTGACTTCCAACTCGAAAGTTCGCCGGTCTTGGGTCGGAGGAACGTAGGGTATCATGGGTCTGTTTCCTCTGCCGGCACGGGGAACCACCCGGTCCGGCGCCTTTCATTTTGAGGGTATGTTTCGGATCAGCTGCGCGCGGGGATGGAGCGATGCTCAACCTCTTGGTTGGGCGCGGCAGAACTGGCCATTCAGATAGACCAGGCCTTCCGTTTTTTCCGAGCAGCTAGCGGTAAGTACCAGTCCGCGGATGATTACATGGGTGCCGAAAGTCTGAGCATCATCGATCTCGCAAACGAGTGTGGCAATGGCATCCTGATAAACAGGAACACCGGCACCGTTTACCTTCCAGCTCGCTGAAGCGAACCGGCTTCCCTTGTCCGAAGCAGCAAAGGCCGAGCACATCTCCTCATCGCCAACGCCGATCAGGTTGATGCTGAATCGCCCCCGCTCGATCAGCGAGGGCAGCGCGGACGCGGACCGATTGATGGCAAGCAGCATCGAAGGAGGGTCGAAGCTGAGAGACATCACGGACGTCATCATGAGACCACAGGGTCGGCCATCGTCGTCGATCGTCGCGACGATCGTCACACCCCCGCCCAGTCTGCGAAGCGCTTGGCGAAGCTCTGCGACTTTGGCGGGTTCGGATCTTCCCGAGGATTTTGCCGCGACATCCCCGACCGGTTCATTCGACATAGATCTGAAACGGCCTTCCATGCACTCGAGACGCGCAATTTCCTGTCTTGCCAGAGGCCAAGAATTAGGAGCGTTCGGCACCAGAATGACAGCAGCTGCAGCTGCAAAATAGTGGCCACATTCGCTTGAAAAAATATAGTTGCCAGTCGAACGCTTTGAGCTTGCATATCACCCCGCCGACCGGTTCAATCCGGCGGAGAGGATCGCATGAAGACGGCAGACAAAATCTATACTGCCTCGACAAGTGAGGATGCCGCAAACGCTCGGCTTGCCGACCGGCTCGCGCGCCGCATTGAGGACGACATCGTCTCGAACAATGTTCCCGCCGGTGGCGCCATGGGTTCGCTCCGCGAACTGTCCGAACGCTATTCCGTCGGACGAGCGGCCGTTCGCGAAGGTGTAGCGCTGCTGGAACGCAGGGGGCTAGGTCGATTGCGCCCTGGCCCGTGTGGCGGCTTCATCGTAGCTCAACCGGACGTCGACACAATTGCGACCGAACTGACCAATTACTTCCGCGCGATCAGTGTGACTAGCGACAGTCTGCTCGATGCCCGCGAAGCGGTTGACCTGATGGCCGCTAGCCTCGCCGCTTCGGAATATCAGCGAGCGGCCCCAAGCCACTTGCTCACTTCGCTCGAAGATGCGGAAGGCCTGCAGTGGCATTTGCGGGTCCGGTGCACGCTGGCGCAAATGAGCGGCGAACCGGTAGTGCAGTTGTTCGTCACCTGCCTAAACGACCTCACCTTGGAGTTTGCCGGGTTTCCCGCCGCAGGCGCTTGGCGGGACTCGGCAACGCGTCATGTGACGCTCTTGGACGAGGCGCTCATGCTTGGGGAGGCGGACACCGCGATGGTGCACGCGCAATCGCTCAATCGGGACCTTGCCCGGTATTTGCGCGATGACGAGGGCCAGCTTGCGCGGCCGGTGATCGAAGCCGGCCGTCAGGACGATGACCGCACGCTTGCGATCTTGGTTGCTCGACGGCTGGCGGCCGATATCTCAAGGAATGGCAGGGCGGGTGAACGGCTGGGTTCCGAATGGGACTTGTGCGAACGTTACAGCGTCAGTCGCGCAACTCTGCGCCAGGCGATCCGTCAATTACAAGACAGCGGCCTCGTCGAATGCCGTCGCGGCAGGGGTAACGGACTGGTGGTCCGAGATCTTCGCGGCACCGGCGGCATCCGGCTCATGCTGGCATTCCTCATCAGCCATCAGATGGATCCCAAGGCCGCCGGGACTATTCTGTTTCAGCTCAATCGCTTCATACCGGCCTTGGCCGTGCACCGCGCGGGGCCAGCTCAACGTGCACAACTCCGAGAGCTTCTGACGCGCGCCCAGCGCAAGGATCCGATCGATCGATATGACTTGCTGCGCCTCGTCCAACACGTTTCCCACCTGGCCGAAAGCCCGATCATCGATCTCTTCTCGCGCTGCCTGGCCGCCTACGAGGCGCGCTTCCATCCGTTCCTGGCGGAGCGTCTGCCGGTAAGCATCCAGACCGACTACTTCGATCTGCTAAGCATGCTGCTCGACCGGCCGGACCCTCACGACGAGGCCTGGCTCGAATGGGCCAAGGGCGAGTCTTCGCAGGTTATGCTGGCGATGAGCCGAAACCGGCCAATCTAGGGCTCCTCGCCTTCAGGCGGGGCTGCCCTGTGTCTCTGCCTCTGGATCATAGAGATCCTTCTGCAGATGGCGTGCCGCCAGCAGGTAATGCAGCGCGGCCCAGAGGAACATGACCAGCAGACCGATCAGCGAATACCGCAAACCATCGGTCGATGCAGCGAGGCAAGCTGCATCGAGAGCCGTGCCCACTCCATCGCTCCCGCGCCCACCTGGGCAACTGGCAAGGAAATCCCCTCCTTCAAAGAAGCGCGCGGCAAGAAAGTCGCTCGAAATTCCGGCTACAGTGGGTCCAAGCCCGGCCCCAAGTATTCCGATGGCCAGCGCCGTGACGGCCGACGTGGTCGCCCGCATTCTTGGGCCCGCCATATTCTGTGTCGTCGCCATGGTCGGGGCCATGAAGCTCGCGAGAGCCAGATTGCCGAAGAAGATGAAGGCGAGGGAAACGTGGATCTCCCGACTGATGAAGGCGCCAAAGTAGATCGGAACGCAAACAAGCAGCGCCAATGCAGGTCCCCACATGGCCCAGCGCAAGTCACGTTTTCCCAGCGCGTCGAAACCGAATCCGCCGAGAAGCATCCCGAGCCCGTTGGAGAAAAAGCTCACCAGACCGAACATCACGCCAAGCGTCGCCAATGGCACTGCGAAGCCGCGCAGGTAGAACGGAAGCACGAAATTGGCGATCGCGTTCATCGTAAAACTGGCGATGACAAAGCCAGCCAAGAGGTGGCGAAATGCCAGCTTTCGAAAAAGGTAGCGCAGGACTTCCGCCAGCGAAGGGGCCGGCGCGGAGGTTCGCTTTGACGGACCCTCGGCAAGCCCTCGTGGGGGCTCTCGCAGAGTGAACAATACCAGCGCCGCCACTAGAACTCCCGGTATGCCCAGAATGTAGAAGGCGCTTCTCCAGCCCCACTCGCTCGCGACGATGCCACCCACCGACTGCCCCAGAAGAAAGCCTAGGGGAGAGCCGAGCAGGATGAGCGAGAACACCGACCCCCTCTGACCGGGACGGAAGTGGTCGGAGACCAGCGAATTCGTGATCGGTTGGGCTCCCGCCTCGCCTACGCCAACGCCGACTCTACCTAGGAGCAGCGTGACGAAGTTGGTCGCAAATCCGCAGGCCACCGTCATTGCCGACCAGACTGCAATGCAGGCAGCAAGAAGCCGGGTTCGCGTAACGCGCTCGGCCATCAGCCCCAGCGGCACACCCAGAACCGAATAGAGTATGGCAAAGCCAAGTCCCTGCAGAATTCCCAGATCGGTGTCGGTGAGCTGTAGATCTTCCTTGATCGGCTGGGCCAACACCGAAAGAATCGCGCGATCGGCGAAATTGAAGATCGCCACCAGCAACAAGACGAACACGACCCAACGCTTGTAGCCGGCCCTCAGCAACGGATGCAGTTCGGCTTCCGCACCGCCCGCGTTCTCGACTGATCCTACGACTGACATCCCAAGGTCCCCCACTCGCGAACGCGCACTCCATCCCGAGGAGTGCGGATCGTCTGGACAAGCTTCGCGGCGGGAGCCGCCCGATTAGCTGGCTGCCTGCTCGAACTGAGCGTGCGGCACGAAAGTCACGTTGTGCGCCTGCAATCGAGGCAACACTTCCTCGCCGATCCTCCGGATCTGATTGAGATACATGTCATGCGGAATGTCTCCGCGATTGCACACTAGCAGGACATTGTTGGCTCCTGCATCGTCGCACTCTGCGATGATCCGCTCGACGATTTCGTCCGCGGTGCCGAGCGGCATGTTCTCGGCGGCGGCGCGAACCGTGTCCATGCTCCACTCGTTGAACACGGTGTCATCCTCGGCCAGCGTTCCCTTCGCACCGTTGCGCAAGTGCTCGAACGCCGTGCTGCTGTAATAGCCCTTCTTCTTCACATCCTCCTGCCAGACCTGATCATAGCGCAGCAGGGTGTTGAACAGGTACATCAGGTGCGAGCCATATTCGTCCACCGCCTGTTCTTTAGAATCGGCGACATAGCAATCGACCATGATGCTTATCTTGTTCGGATCGACCTTGCGGCCGTAACGAGCCTGACACTCCGCAAAATAGCGGATGGTATCCTCGCGCATCGGTCCGGGGAATACACCGGGTGTGATCGCCGCGTCGTGCGCCGCCGCCCATTCGATGGATTCCTTCGAACCCGTGAGGGGCACCCAGATGGGCGGATAGGGTTCCTGGACCGGGCGGGGCCAGATTGAGACGTCGTCGAACTTGTAGAACTCGCCATCAAACGAAAAGCTGTCCTCGGTCCAGGCGCGGCGCATCACTTCGAACGCTTCGTTGAAACGACCCCGGGACTCGCTCATCGGAACGTTGAAGATCTTGTATTCACGGGGAGCGCCACGACCCACGCCGCAGATGAACCGGCCGCCGGTCATGCAATCGAGCATGGCAATTTCTTCCGCCAGGCGCAGGGGTTCGTGAATCGGCAACAAGTTGGCGTAAACCAGGATCTTGATCCGCTCGGTCAGCTGCGAGAGGGCCGCAGCCATGAGGTTGGGAGAATTGCCGAGCCCAAACGGAGTGCCGTGGTGCTCGTTGATGGCTACGCCATCAAACCCGTATCTCTCTAATTCTTGCCAAGCCTCTGCGTGATTCTTATATGTATCAACTGCAGTTTTTGCATTAAAATGCTTCTTACCTAGACGAATCATTTTTCCGTTTTCGCGGAATTTATCCACGTTTTCGGAATACGCCGTCCAGTCAAATACAAAAACCTGCATCTTTATTCTCCGAAACTACTTGAGCGCTTTTCCTTGACTACCTATTACATCCAAACAACAAGTGGTTTGGGAAGGAAGGTATAATGGCGAAAACTTTTGTAGCCCTGGTCGAACGCACCGCAATGTGGGACCATTCGAAACAGGCGCACGAGCAGGACGGCTTTGCCGACCACGCTGCCTACATGGGCGGCTTGGAACAGGAGGGGTTCATCGCGATGGCGGGGCTGCTGGCCCAGTCGGAAGAGGTGCTGTTCATCTTTCTCGCCAACAGTGAGGAAGAAGTCCGCCAGCGCCTCGCGCAAGATCCTTGGCAGCGCAGCGGACAGGCGAAGCTCACCCGACTTGAGGAAGCTCACTTCCGTATCGGCGCACCGGCCGGCGCCGCCCCCGGTTGAAGTCGGCCGCTCCGACCCGGCGCCCAATGTCTGGTGTGAATCCATCATGCATCGAAGACCGCGATGGTCCTCACCTCAAAGCTCTGGCGCTTAGGGGATCCCGGCTCGCTGGTCGGGTCTTCGAAAGCCGTGTGACCCGTCATCTTCCAGTCAGGATCCGCCGTGTCGCACAGGCGGAACACTAACGCTTCGTCAGGCTGCATATCGGGAAAATAGTACCATTCGTGTCGTGGGTTGTGGGCCATGTTGAGACCGGCGGGCATTCCCTGCTTGAAGCCTCCCTCGGGCTTGCCCAGCGACACTTGCAAAAAGTCGCCTCTATCAACCGTCCGGGCATCGCACAGAGCGAGCGGATAATTCTCGACTGGAATGGTCCCTCGCCAGACGTTGATGTTGACGAGCCGCTTGGCCGCAAGTTCTTCGGCTCGGTCTGGCACCAGTCGCGCGATCCACTGGCGAAGCGCTGCAGGATTGAAATCGACGTGGGCACTTAGAGCAGGCCCACCCCCTTTGGCGTCCTCCCCACCGCGCAGAATTCCCATGAAAGCAAAGACCTCGGTTGCGCCAGTGAGCTTCTGCACAAGCCGGGAAACCTCAGGATAATAGCGCTGCTCGAAATCGTCCTTGTCGGCGAAATCCACGTCTGTCGCGTGTTTGACCAGCGTAAAGCCGTGTTGATCGAACGAGGCATCGACCAGTCGGGCATTTCGCAAAAGAGCCGCATGATCTTCCATTTCGAACGAGTAGGACCCGTTCTTCTCGATCCAACCGCCATCGGCCGCGCGTTCCGAATAGCGGATAAAGCTCTCGACGTATGCGGGACGGATCGGTGAATCTGCTGTTGCGCTTTTCAAAGGCTCTCTCTCCTGCGAGCCCACGCCCATTAGGGTCGGTGCTCGATTTTCGAGGCGGACATCCCGGGAGCCGCCGCGACTTTTGCCGTTGTTTATCTGAG
Organism: Croceibacterium selenioxidans; assembly: GCF_018599195.1. Classification (GTDB taxonomy): domain Bacteria; phylum Pseudomonadota; class Alphaproteobacteria; order Sphingomonadales; family Sphingomonadaceae; genus Croceibacterium_A; species Croceibacterium_A selenioxidans. The sequence continues at coordinate 246,822 of NZ_JAHFVK010000002.1, forward strand.
GAGAGTGCAGATCGCGCGAGGCCGAAAATAGTGCCCACATTGCCCCGCTTCTCACCGATCAGACCTACAGATCCTCAGGGCAAGGCTGACTCGATCATGTCCGCGGACTCCGTCACCGCGACATGTTGCAGATCGTGCGTGAAGGGCATTTCCTCGACACGCCAATCGTCGCGCTGACGCAGTCGCTCTGCGACCGGGGCGAACGTGTCGTTCTTGTATCCGGTTGCGATCACATATGTTTTTTGCGGAATTCGCTCTCGCGCGCCGGTAAGTTTTGCCTTGTCGGAAAAGCAATAAACCGATTGCGGCGTTCGACGCTCCTCATAGGACGCTCTCGCATCGGACGTCATGTGGGCGTTGAACCCCTGCAAGAGCAAGCGGGGCGGCGGCACCAGATAATCGTTCGGATCAGGCGGTAGGTGAGGCTCGCCAGGAACCAGGTCGTTCAGTGATTCACCATTTCCAGGGAGAAAGGCATCCATGTAGAGGATCGACTGAATCACCCCCTCGGGAATGAGCTCCGTCGCCTGAGAGATGGGCATGCCTCCGTAAGAGTGCCCAACCAGGAGGACGTTCTCGAGCTGCTCGTACTTGATGAGGTTGGCAACATCCTGCGCATGAAGCGAGAGGTTGACCTCCGGGCTGGTAAGATGCGCGCGCTCCCCCAAGCCGGTCAGCGTTGGGGTAAAGACTCGGTGGCCGCGATCTCGCAAGAGGTCGGCGACATTGCGCCAGCGCCAGCCGCCTACCCAGGCGCCATGGACAATGACGATCGTGCCCCGCTTTTCAGCCATTTCACTCATCCTCCAAAGTCGAATCATGCTTCTCGCGATCGCTGCTTCGCCGCGGTTCAAATCGCTCGCCTGCCGCCCGCAGGCCGCCGAAAATAGTGCCCACAATCGTGGCATCGTGCGTCAAACCGGCGCGCCCTCTTCGCGCATTTCCAGAATTCGCCGGCGATAAGGCCGTACCCCCAGCCAGTAGATCAACGACGCAATGGGGAAGGAGATCGCCGCGGAAGTGGCGATCGCGTAGCGCAATAGCATTTCGTCACCCCACACATGCTGGGTCAGGAACGCGAAATACGTCGGGCCGAGACCACCTCCTACTGCGGTCATCGTAAACAAGTAGAGCGCCGTGATTTGGCCTCGCATCTCGTTGGGGGTGACGACCTGCAGGGCCGAATTCAGCGAGGGCGCGGCCATGAGCATCAACGCCGCCCCGATCCCGTTCATCGCGAGCGCCCACCACGGCGACGGCATGAGCGGTGCTGCGATCATGAATGGCGCTGAAGCCGTGAAGCCGATCGCCAACACACGCATGTTGGCATCCGCGTAGCCCCACTTGCGGAAGAGGTCGTTCAGCCAGACTGCACCGAACAGCGCAGGCACCGCCAGAGCAAGGCTCAGGAGGCCCGTATAAATGCCGATAGTAGCCGGGTCCCAGCCGTATGTCCGTGTGTAGAAGGCCGCGCTCCAGGCGGCGGTACCGAACATGTGCATCGCGGTGAAGCAGAGCCCCACGAACATGGGACCGTATAGCCGCCAGTTCCTCGCCAGATAACGAAGGACTTCGCGCAGCGTAGCACCACGTGGCTTGATGCCCATCACGGCCTCGATACTCAGCCCGCGACGTTTCGGTTCTCTGATGGTGGCCACCAGCAGCAGGACGGGGATTCCGGATAAACCCGTCAGAATGAAAACGACTTGCCAGTCGCGCAAAGTGCCAAGCAGTGGAACCTCGATGGGCGGGATGCCGGCCATGAGATGGATGAACAGCGCCCCAAGCAGCAAGGAGGCGGCGGTGCCCCCCTGGAAGCCGACGTTGTAGATGGCAATTGCGCGTGGAAGCTTCTCAGGGGGAAAATAGTCGGCCATCAGCGAGTAGGACAAAGGTCCGCTGATCGACTCCCCGGCTCCGATGCCGAAGCGCGCAGCAAAAAAGTGCCAGAAATTCTGCGCCACCCCGCAAGCCGCGACCGCCAGGCTCCAGACCGAAACCGAGACGGCCATGAGGGTTTTTCGATTGTTGCGATCGACGAGCCGGGCGGCGGGGATGCCGATGAGCACGTAAAAGAGTGAGACGGAGAATCCGAGCAGATAGCTCATTTCCATATCGGTGAGCTGCAGGTCGCGCTTCACAGGCTCGACGAGCAACGACATCACGCCGTTGTTGAGCTGTGCGCACATCTGCACCGCGGCCAGGACCCAGGCCACGTAGTAGGCATGGCTCAAATCGGGCCATGGCTCATCCTGATAGAGCGGCTTTCGGATGTCGCTCTCCGGACTGTCGAGCGGCGCCGCGGCTGCGATGTCAGTCACCGGATCATTCTCCTTGCACTCGCCGATCGACATAGGGACCCAGGGAGCCGCCAGGCTTGCTAGCTCCGCTCCAATGCTCCGAGATCAGGCCGTCGGTTATTCGGAACATGTCGAAGACGGTCGTAGTGTAGGTCTTCCCCGGCCGGTGGGGATGAGAGTGCTCGCGTCCCGTCACCAGCACTACCCTGTCCTCTTGCGCGAGGACCGCGACTAGCGGCGCCTCGATTGAGGACTGCACGGGCGCGTCGCTGAGAGAGGCGATGCGCGATCGAAGCCCTTCCCTGCCCGAGCGGCCGTTGGGATCATGCTCCACGTAACTTTCGGCGAAGTACATATCGACCAGGTTTTCCCGACCGGCCTCGAACACCTCTCGCCAGGCATCGAAAACCAAGCGCTTATTGGCCGCTAGCTTCGGATCAGTGGCCTCCAGCATAGCCAACTGGGCTGCCCCTCGGGCGCCGGTGACGAGTTGGGGCCCACCTTGGTCCGGTGGGAGCACGCCCGGGCCGGGTTCGGCCGCTACTGAATGCCAGTGCTCAGCCAGCCGGCCATCTTCGACCCTGAAGAGGTTGAAGTGCGTGGTGGTGTAAAGTCCATCGCCTCTCGGTTCCGGAAGCTCTTCGCGCAGAGCCATGACCACCAGATCGCCTTGCGCCACCATGCTTACGATTGGGGGCGAGACAAGCTTTGGCACATCCCGCCGCTCGACCGCCGAAAATATCTGCTTGAAGGCCGCACGCCCTGTCGGAAGCACCGGGCTGTGCTGAATGTAGCTTTCCAACAGAAGCTGGTCGGCGGCCTCCACATGTCCGGCATTGACCACGTTGCGCCACATGTCGAACACCAGCCGTTTGTTGGCGGCAAGCACGGGATCGGGATCGTCAAGTAAGGCGAGCGGGTCAGGATGACCTGCGACCTCCGCCGGAGGTTCTCCGGCGGAGGTCGCATCGGCTGAAGTGCCGCCGAGCATTAGCAAGCAGGCGATCGCAGTGCCGACGCGCATGGCCATTCTCAACTCACGCCTCGCCCGTCACATTCTTCGCTTCCCTCGGAACGGGATAGCATCGCTTGCCTCCTGCAGGCCGTAGGCTCAGAACCGCTTGCCCACTTGAAGCTGAAACACGCGGCCGAGCGGGCTTCCGTAAGTGGGGTCAAAGCGAATGGCCGTGCCCGCCAGACCCGCCTGGTTGACGACCAGCGGCGGATCGGCGTCGAACAGGTTCTGGATGCTCAGGATCACGGTGAAATTGTCGGTCAGCCAGGAACCTCGATCGTCTCCCGTGTCGAAGCCCAGTGTCAGGTCAAACGTGGTGTAAGAATCGATCTTCGAATAGCGCTCGTCCACGCCGATCGGGAGTTGATCCGGGTCGATTTCGTAAGCATTGCGAAAGTTCACGAAGGCGTTTGCGAAGACCCGCCCAATGGCGAAATCACGCTCCCATCCCACCTGGCCACGGGCCTGGAAGGTCAATGGGAAGCCCAGTTGGTTGACCTCCTCGACCAACGGCGCGCCAGGCAGTGGCGAAACCTTCCAGCCAAGCGTGTACGTTGCCACTGCACCCAGATTCCAGGTGCCGACATCGCTATCGAACGTGTAGCCGAGATTGAAGTCGAAGCCGTCGCCCACTGTCTTGCCGGCGTTGATCCGGCGTCCGCTGACAAGCGCGAGCACGTTGCTAGCAGGTGTCGGTGGCCCAAACAGGCCGCCCGTCTCGCCCCCGGTGTTATAGCAGGCAATCATGGAGTCGTAGAGCGCCTGCGTGGTAACCTGCTGCCCGAGAACGGCGGCGCAGGCCGGATTATCCGCCTTAATTGTGGGAAAGTTTCCGAAGAACGCTACCGGATTGTTGGCCGCAAGCTCGGGAAACAGTGCCGGATTATAGATTATCTGCGAATTGTAGATCTGCTGGTTGATGGCATTCACGCTGCCCACGTTGAAGGCGGGCGTGGAAACCTGCCCCTCGTAACTGATCCACCAGTACTTTGCCGAAACCACTAGCCCCGGCACTGAAGCGGGCGTCCAGTCGGCACCAAGCGCGTAAGTCTCGGAGGTCTCCGGCTCCAGATCGCGGTTGGCTCCCCCGATCGGTTGGTAGATCGCCCCGAACGGTACGCTCTGGCACGCGGCACAGACGTCCGACTTGATTTGCGTGCCCGAAACCATGATCGGGATGACGCCGGTCTGCGAAAACGGATCGTTGTCAGCAAGGCCCGGCGCTCGGAAAGAGGTCCCCCAGCTTCCGAAAAGCTTGAGATCTTCGATCGGCCACCAGTTCACACCGATGCGCGGGTTGGTCGTCGAACCCGCGTCGCTGTAATCGTCGTAGCGCAACGAACCGTTGACCGTGAGTTCGTAGATACCCGGCAGGTCGGCGTCGGGACTGACGACCGGCACCAGCAGTTCGCCGAAGGCGGAAGTGATGCTGCGCGGATTGAAGTTGTTGCCGCCGAAATTGTTCTGGTTGAGCAGCGAACCTTCATACTGCTCCACCCCGACGGCCAGCTTCACCTCGCCCGCGGGCAGCGAGAAGAGCGGTCCGTCGGCGCTCGCCGAGTAGACCTGCATCTCGTACTTGGTTCGGTTAATGAGGTTCGTGGCACGCGCCAGGATTGACGCTGCAGTCGCCCGATCGGTGCATTCGAACGCGGTAGGATCGCAGAAGAAGTTGAAGGTCGAGAAATCCGGGGCAGGTGCGCCGCCGGTCTGCGTCGTGATGGACGGCGCGTCATGCGTGCCGGCGAAGGCGGAGAGCTTGATGGACCAGTCGTAAGGCAGCGTAATGTCGAAGCCGCCGCCATAAGTCCACGTTTCCGTCGTGCCGGTTCGTGACGGTGGACCGATGTCGTAGACAGTGCTGTAGGCGACGCCGATCGCACCCGTGGCGCAGGCTGCCACCAAGTCTGCAGGTCCGGTAACGACACCACCGGGATAGTGGCTGGGATTGCAGGGGCTGAATGGATTACTGTTGGGAATCCGCGGCAACTGGCCAAAGTTCGTCACGCGATTGCTGGTTGAAGAGTTGGGCCCGTTGATCGCGAATTCGCGGCGGACGTACAGCGCGTCGCCGAAGACGCGGAGCCAATCGGTAATGTTCTGCTCGAAATTGATCGACGCCCGGTCGGCCTCGACCTCAGGGATGACTTCGATCCCTGTCCAGGTGTTGAAGTAGTTCGGCGAGGCGGTGAGGTCTGACAACGTGAGAGCGGTGCCGTCCTGGCCGAACGGTATGCCGTAGTAGGCTCCATTCACGAAGACGTTGCCCGGCGCCGAGTACAGCGACGAAGGCGGACCGCCATAAGGGGAAAGGTCGTCGTTGTAGAGATCCGGCCGTGCCGAGGCCTCGAACGCGTCCTGGTCGGAATGCTGGAAAGAGGCGATGAAGCCCCCTTCGGCGCTTCCCCCTTCATCCCACCTTACTCCGGCGATGCCCGTGACGTACCAGCTTTCCTGCCCGTCATTCTTGCGATAGCCGGCGTAGGCCTCGAGCGTGTCTTCCGGGCGACGCAGGATATAGTTCACGGTGCCGGCGATGGCATCGGCTCCGTAGAGCGCGGACCCCCCATCCTGCACAACGTCGATGCGCTCGATCATCTGCGGCGGGAAGTTGTCCCCGTCGAACGAGTTCATGTTGCCACCTTCGTAGGGCACACGGTGGCCGTTCACGAGGCTGAGGGTGGCACCGACCCCGAGCCCTCGGATGTTGGGCGACTTGTTGAACGAGAACGAGTTGATTGTGTTTGCCTGCTGCGCCTGACCACCCGCGTAATTATCACCGCCGCCGAGTTTCAGGATCGAGGGAACGGTGTTGAGAATGTCAGCGGTACTCGTGAGTCCGGTTGACTGAATATCTTTCTCGTCGAGCTGCACCAAGGCGGTGCCGACAGGCGCCTCACCGGCGATGCGCGTGCCAGTGACAACGATGGTGTTCTCGGAGCCAGTCGACGCCGTGGAGCGAGCGGTTTCAGCCTCGCTTTCCGCTCGGGCATCACTGCCGTCCACCGCGGGCGCATTTTGCGCATTAGCCGGTTGGGCAAGTCCCAGAGCCGAAACACTGCCCATCAAAGCAATGGCGAGGCCGCAGCGCGGCGTGAAGGAAGTAAGTGTCATGACAAACGGCTATCCTCTCCCTGTCGACCATCAGCGATGCAGACGCCCTGGAGGCGTTCATCCTCGCCAATGGGACCCGCCCGCGATTCCCACGGTGCGCATCCCTCGTCTTGTCGGCATGAGGGTCTGGTCCATTCGCACTGGAGTAAAATAGTGCTGTGAATTCACCACGCTCGCGGCCGAGCACGTCAGGGTATGCTCGACGAGCCTTGGCGGCCGCAAAGTCGAACACCCGCCAATTAACGACACTATTTTTGAAGATCGGCTCGCTTCAATTGGCATTTTGGCATCGCGGCGCTGCGCTTGGAGGTCCCCTCGGCTGTGAGCAGGCGTTGGCCACGGGAAGGATAACCAGCGCTCGTTCGGGCGAGAAAATCAAGGGTTAGGGCGATGGACATTAATCAGTTGCACCCCCGCTTTGTGGGAGAGATCGTCGGTTTGGACACCTCGGCTCCAAACCCTGAAACCGTCGAGTTCTTTGAGCAGGCCATGGCCGAATACGCGGTCTGCGTGATCCGCGATGCCAGTCTGTCGGACGAGGATCAGATCCACTTCGCGCGCGCCTTTGGTCCACTCGAGCTGGCGCCGCCCGGACGCAAACGCATCACTGCGGGTCTCTACGACATCAGCAACCTGACCGATGATGGCGAGATCGTCCCGCCCAAACCCGACGGTGCGCAGCCGACCGACTTCGAGCTATTCCATACCGATAGCCCATTCAATTCATGGCCAACCAAGTGGTCGTTTCTGCTGGCCTATGTCACTCCACCTGAGGGTGCGGACACGCAGTATATCGACACCCGCGCGGTTTATGACGACCTATCACCGGAAATGAAGCAGCGGGTCGAGACCCTGAAGGTCGAGCACGACTTGTTTCGCGCGTTACAACGGAACGGAGTCAAGTTCGAGGATGAGGAGATGCGCAAGAACTACCCGCGCATGACCCATCCGCTGGTGCGAACCTCGGCAAACGGAAGAAGGGCTCTGTATATGGGGTGGCATGGAGTGGCCATCCCAGGAATGCCTGATGACGATGCCCATAGGTTCCTGGACGACCTCTACCAATTCGCCACGCAGGAGAAATATATCTACTCTCACAAGTGGCGGCCAGGCGACATGGTTGTGTGGGACAATCGCTGTACCATGCACAGCGCAACCTCATTCGAACGCTATCGTTACAAGCGGGATCTGCGCAGAGCGACCATCAACGAATATGGTCCAGAAGTCTCGGCCATTGAGGCCAACAGAACGGAACCCCAGCCTGCATAATAGCTAAGTTGGGGTCGCTCCGCTGTCGGCCACAGTTGTCCATCTACTGGAATGCGCCGGTACGGGGAGGTCCCGGCGCATTGCAAGCATCCCATCGCCGATCAACGGCTGTTACTGAGGGCCAAGGTTCGACTCGTGTTGGTAAGTCGCGCGACTTCGAGAGTTACCGACGCCTGGGTTTCCCGAACGCAACGCTCATGGTCGACGCCATCCTGCACGCGGCGCACTTCGGCCTTGCCGCAAATTTGCTTGGCGGCTGCTTCAATGCGCCCCTCCAGGGTGGCCATACCTTCCGGGCTGTTCAAGTTGAGGTCTGCATATTGCACTCGGATCGAGCGGGTCTCGGCCGAAGCTGGTGCGGTACTTATGGCCAACGTAAAGGTGACCAGGGCCGGTAAGATGATGTTACGCATGTCAGTCGTCCTTCTCGAGCTGAGAGACGGCCGTGGCCGCCGCATTTCCTCGGGGGCGCTTTGGTAGGAGAAGCGCTCCGTCGGCCTGTTGGGTGTAGGACGAGCGGACTTCAGGCTCCTTGGCGGTTCCGTGAAGGTTCGCTGAAGTTTTCCTGAAAGCTTGTGGCGTATTTGGACGGATTGACGTCCACTTCTGGCCTTCCGGAAGGCCCAGCTTTCTCCTCATCAAGCCAAGCGACCTATGGTAACCTCTCGCCGCCGATAGTCCGGGGGACGAACGTTTGGACGAGGTTCGACTTGGATCCCGAATGCTCCAGCCGCACCGGCAATTGCTTGTCGGCGGTCGCCGTGAGCCTCTCGGCAAGCGCGCGCTGGACGTCTTGTCGGTTCTGGCCGAAGCTCAGGGCGCAATCGTTACTAAAGACGAACTGCTCGAAGCAGTCTGGCCCGGCATCGTCGTCGAAGAGAACGCACTCCAGGTTCACATGGTAGCCGTTCGCAAGGCCCTGGGTCCCGAGGCTCATCGACTCAAGACCATCCGCAGCATTGGCTATGAGCTTGAATTAGACGCAAGCGGGTTTGCGGCGAAGTCAAACGTCGTGCCCGTGCCGCATGAGCCGCGTCTGGGCCAACACGAACATCGCATTCCAGTGATATTGCGGACGTTGGCAGCAAGCGGGAGCAGTGATCAGACCGGAGCGGCACTTGCCAACGGAATTACCGACGAGCTGATCGTCAGGCTTCGGCGAATGCCCGAACTACGGATCGGCACCGCAGATCCTGAAGGCAAGGTCGGCACAAACGTCTTCGAAAACGCCTACATCATCGACGGAACCCTACGCAGCAACGGCGACCGCCTGCGGGTGGCCGCAAGGCTGTCGAGTTCTAAGGGCGAGATTCTGTGGTCGCAGACCTTCGATCATCGGTTGGTCGACTTGTTCGACGTGCAAGAGCAAATCGCGGCGTCGATAGCTGACGCACTTAGCGTCTCCTTCGATGTGGGTGCGAATTCTGCCGAATACGGTGGTACCGATGACCCCGAAGCATTCGCTGCCTACCTGCAATTCAGGGTGCATCAGCTTCATCCAGATCAGGCCGTCCCAATGCGCTACCTCGAGCGGGCCATTTCGATCGATCCTGCCTACATCAAGGCACTGGGCGCGATGTCCACGTCTTACGGAATCCGCGCAGCCCATGCTGTGTCGAGGAAGCAGGCGCTGGAACTGCTGCTTGAGCAGGACAAGTCCACTCAACGCGCGGTCGCCGCTAACCCGAGCCTGTGGGTCGGACATGTCGCGCGCGGCTGGTACTATAACAATCGGCGAGACTTCCGCTCATGTGAGAAGAGCATGCAACTCGCCGCCCAGCTCGACAAAGGTAACGACCCTGAGTTGCCCAAGCTCCTGGCACTTTACTCCTTCAGTGTCGGACGAACAAAGAAGGGCCTCGCCTTTCTGGACTCGGCGGCTCTCATTGACCCGATATATCGGCACGATCCGGCGCTCGTCTGGGGTTTGCTGCAATCGGAACAGTATGACGAAGCTGTCGAGCTCTACGGCAGGTTGGCAGCAAGCGAGCCAGGCCGCCATCTGGCATTCGCGTCTTACGCATTCTGGGCTCAGCTCTGCCTGGGAGATGAACGGACTGCAATCCAATTTGCTCGCCAGCAAGGCATTGGTACAGGCGATGATCTTCTGGCTTTCAAAGCGGACGAGACTCTGCTCGCGATGCCTTCGGCGAAGGTCAAACAATGGGCGACCAGCCAATATGGAGACGGTGGCCATTTTCAGCTGGTCAACGCCGCTCTCTACGCTGGGTACTGTAAACACCCCGAGCTCGCGATGAACTTGATGCAGCTGGCTCTGGACAGACCCGGCAACTATGCGGTTTCTACGTTTTGGAATCCGGCCATGGCCGAAGCGCGAAAGACCGATGCCTTTGGGCGGCTTGTAACCGAACTTGGCCTGGAGACGTTGTGGCGCGAAAGCGGGGACTGGGGCGATTTCTGCCAGCCGAGAGCGGCAGGTATTCAGACCAAGTGAAGCTGAAAGCTCGGCCTGAACTACCCGACGACCTATCGAGTGTCCGCTTTCCGCCCATGGCAGCCCTAAGCGGATAGTTCAGAAGCTAGTGGCTGACTGACGGCTCTCATTGGAGCCGCGCCCGCAAGCGGACCGCCCCCTGTCGGCCAGATCAGGACTTCTAACAGGTGACAAAACCTCGCGATCACGGCCGCGGCACCGAAATTTCCCAGTGAATTGAGTGCCCAGTTCTGTCGTCCGAGGGGCACCACCTCTTGCCCTAGGCAATCTGGAAACATCCTGCGGAAAGCGCTTTCGGCTGGGTGTGGGGCATTGGGTAGGGAATCGGCATACGCTGAACGATACCTACCGATCATCGTGAAACGCGCTCGAGGGGTCGGCCAGCGACCGAGAGCCCTGTCACGCGAACCCATGATGGGTCACGGACAAGCTGAACCGGCCAGCCCTGTTTGGAGACGAATAGGTCGTCCTCCTGCGGGAATAGCACAGACTGCGGCGAACCCTTGGCGATGGTTGCCCCGGAACATCGCCTGTCGACGCAACTTCCGCGGACGTCAGAGGTACCTCGTCGACGACTCCTACTCCGTTAATCCGTAGATCTTGGGCACCCAGGCATAGATCAACCGATTGCACGCCATGTCGCGTGTAGCGAGGCAGATGAAGACGCTATCAAGGCCCGGATAGACATGAAGTGCCGCGTCCATCCCATATGACGTTCCGCCGTCGCCCCAGCTTGGATAGGGAGCCGAGTTCACGACAATGCCCATGCAGTACCAAGGTGTCTCGCCGGCGCTGGTGGCCCAACTGGAAGGAAGCCCGGGACAGCAGCTTTCCCGACTGCGGCGCGGCAAAGAACTTGCGCATGTCGTTCGCGCGCGCGACCCCACCGCCATCCGGCATTCCGCACCAGGGCAGGATTGCGACGTTGGGTGCAAGAGCACTCTCTTCACCAAGAAAGGTGGTTAGGCCGCGATGGCCATATCGAACTCAGCCCGCATGGCGAAGGCCCACTCGCGGCGACTTTCGCTCAAGCAGCGAATGGCTAATGACATCACGGCCCGCGAAACGGGCGCCGTCATGCGAAGGAAGCTTTGGACGGAATGGCGGTAGACGGTTTGGCGGTCGCCTGCGGGAGCGCGATACCATCCGCCGTGAGCCTGTAGGCGTGGCGTGCGGGTCGCCCGACCTGTGTCGGCTCGCGCCATTCGGCTTCGATAAGCCCTTTTTCGGTCATGCGAATGGGCAGCGGATAGAGCGTGCCCAATGACAGACCTGTTTCCTTCATCAGGTCGTAACCGTGACGCCATTGCTGCGATCTCGCCGCCAGCGCGTCCAAGAGCACCAACATCTGTTTCGACGGGCGTCGGTTGCGAGACATGGGCTTTCACATCTTAAGTAGAGTTAGGAATCAAGGAGGAGGGCATCAGGACGACCAACTTGAAGTCCGGCCGTTCCGCTGGGCTGAAGGTATGCTGAGCATAGCTGAGCGGCCCATCTTTCGGTTGCACGAAGGTGCGTAACCCTCCTTCGCGAGCCATCACGGATTGTGCTTGCCATTCATGCGCGAACAGATCGGATTCCTCGCATAGTTGTTGGACGAGCTGATCCAGCGCAGCATCGTTCAGCATCCGCGCGCAATCCGCGCGGAACTCTGCCAATACCCGGCGCGCCCGTTGCTCCCAGTCCGGCAACAAGCTCCGGGCCGAAGGGATCGTGAAGGTATAACGCAGCAGGTTGCGATCGCAGCCCTCACCAAGCCAACCGGCAAAGAGCTTCTCGGCCGCATGGTTCCAGCAGCAGGCGTTCCAAAGGCGGTCCAGCCCATAAGCGGGTAAGGGCAACGCCTCGACGAGCGCGGAGACAGATTCCGGCGCTTCAAAAGTCGGGGGCGACGGCGGAGCTGCCGGATCGCGGCGTCCCGCCAGTTCGAAGAGGTAGGCGCGTTCCGCGGGAGTTAGGGCAAGCGCCGTGGCGAGACGAGCGAGAGTTTCGGATGATACGCGGATCGCTCGTCCCTGCTCGATCCAGGCGCACCACGTGACGCCGATGCCGGCTCTCGCCGCCAGTTCTTCACGACGCAGGCCAGGGGTTCGGCGCCGGCGAACTAGCACGTCAGGAACCATGCGCTCGCGGTGCGAGCGGACAAACTTCCCGAGCAATTTGCGCTGTTCGTCTGGTTTCATGGTTCATCTTATAACAGGATAAGTTTGTCCATTGTAACAGGTTTGAGGCTGAGGTTCAGGAGTGCCAGGAGAAAAAGCCATGACCCGTTCCCATGATGCCGTCACCGAAGATCAATTTGGCCCGCAAGCGGCGGCCTATGTCGCAAGCCCTGTCCATGCCGGAGGCGAGGATCTCGACGCCCTGGAGTCTGCTGCCGAGCGCGAGCAACCCGTGCAGGCCGCCGACCTTGGATCAGGGGGTGGCCATGTCGCCTATCGCCTGGCGCGCCACGCTGGTTCCGTCACCGCGATCGATCTTTCGGCAGCGATGATGGATGCCGTTCGAGACACGGCGCGGCAGCGCGGGCTCTCGAACATCGAAACCTGTGTCGCGGCGGCGGAGAACTTGCCGTTCGGAGACGCCGCATTCGATCTGCTGGGCTGCCGCTTTTCCGCACACCACTGGCGCGATTTCGACGCGGGACTGCGGGAAGCGCGGCGAGTCCTGAAACCTGGCGCAACCGCGATATTCATCGACGTCGTATCTCCCGGTCACCCGGTGTTCGACACTCATTTGCAGGCCGTCGAGCTGCTCCGCGACCCTTCCCATGTTCGCAATTATGCGGAAGCCGAATGGACCGCGGCGCTCGCCCGCGCGGGATTTCGGGTGCGCAACACGCAGAAGAGGCGGTTGCGGATGGACTATCAGTCTTGGGTCGACCGTATGCGCACGCCCGAGCAGCACCGGATCGCCATCCGCTCGCTGCAACAAGGGGCTTCGACCGATACGGCGACCTATTTCTCGATCGAGCCGGATGGCTCGTTCTCGCTCGACACGTTGCAGCTGGAGGCGACCGCGTGTCGCGCGCGCTCAATATGACCAGGGGCGCCACTGTGCGCTAAAGCCGGGCGTTCAGGCCAAAGCCATGTTATCCGCCTACCGCAAATTTGCCTGCCATTGGGGACCAGGATGACCATTGCCCAAGCCTTGCTGGCCTTTCTAGCCGCAGCTTCAGTTCTGACTGTAACGCCGGGCCTGGACACGGCCATGGTGCTGCGATCGACCGCGGCCGGTGGAGCGCGCCAAGCGGCGTTCGCAGCGGCCGGCATCAGTCTTGGATGTCTCGTTTGGGGTGCTGCGGCGTCAATCGGTTTGGGGGCGCTCCTTGCTGCGTCTACTTTCGCTTTCACAATGCTGAAGTGGGCCGGTGCCGCCTATCTGCTGTATTTGGGGCTGCGGCTCATCTGGCGCCCGCGCGACAGCTTTGAGGCGATAGATGACGGGGGCTCGAAAGTTTCCGGATGGCAATCACTGCGGCAGGGTTTTCTCACGAACATGCTCAATCCCAAGGTCGGCTTGTTCTACATCACCTTCCTGCCGCAATTCATTCCAGCTGGGGTTGGCGTCGTGCCGTTCTCGCTCTTGCTTACCGCCATACAGGTCGTCCTGGCGCTGGCCTGGTTCGCGGTTCTCGTTGCCCTCACGACACCAATCGGACGGCTCTTGCGCCGCCCTCGCGCGGTAAAGGCCTTGGACCGATTTACCGGTGGCGTGTTCGTTGCCTTCGGAGCGAAACTCGCGCTGGCCAGGTAGGAGCGGGCTCCGCTCCCGGCGGTCATCCTGCTGCCTGTAGGTGCTGGATGAATTGCCGTGCGGTGCGCCCTGAACGGGACCCGCGCTCCTTGCTCCATTGCAACGCGCGCCGCTCCAACTCGGTCGGATCGACCTTGATGCCGATGGCGGCCGCATGGCTGTGAACGATCGTCAGGTATCCTTCCTGATCGACATTGTGGAAGCCGAGCGACAGTCCGAAGCGGTCCGAGAGCGAGACCTTCTCCTCCGTGGCCTCGCTGGCGTGGATGGCGTTGGCACGCTCGTTCTCTATCATCTCACGGGCAAGCAAATGACGCCGGTTCGATGTCGCGTAGACGATGACGTTGGCCGGCCTTCCCGCGATCCCGCCATCCAGCACGGCCTTGAGCGATTTATAATCTGCTTCACCGGCATCGAAGGACAAATCGTCGCAGAAGATGATGAAGCGCCTATGGGGCTCCAAAGCGAGTAGCGCGAGCAGCCGAGCCAGGGTGCCGACATCATCGCGCTGCACCTCCACCAGTGCCAGGCACCGCCCGCCGCTTTGCGCTTCGCGGCGAACCTCGGCGTGAACCGCCTTGACCAGCGAACTTTTGCCCGTGCCTCGTGCCCCCCACAACAGCGCGTTATTCGCGGGTTTGCCCTCGGCAAAGGCCCGGGTGTTGGCGAGCAAGGTGGTTCGCTGTGCATCGATGGTCCGCAACAGGGACAGGTCGACTCGCTCAATCCGTTTCACCGCGTCCAGCGTGTTGGCGTCCGGCCGCCAGACGTAACCGGGGGCATCCACCTCGAGGCCCGAGCTCGGCAGAGGGGGCGCTATCCGTTCCAGGGCCTCGACCAGGCGGACGAAGAGCGAGAGTTCGGCTGGGTTGGTCATGAGAGTCTCGACGGCATCTCTCATTGCGCGGCCGCCAAATCTGAGACGCGGGAGAGGGGCTGGCGGAAGCGCTGGGCGCAGGCGACACCTGCGAGCACGATGACTCCTCCGATGACGTGGAATTGGTGCACCGGCTCTCCCAACACAACGATCGCGATGGCCGCGGTGAACACGGGCAGCAGGTTCATGAAAATCGCGCACCGGCCGGGGCCGAGCTGCTCGACACCTCGGATCCAGAAGAAGGGCAGCAGGACCGAGGCGAGGCCACCAGCATAGGCGATCAGCGGTAACGTGCGCGCGTCGAGCTGGCGCAGTTCGGGCGGCGTCGCGAGAAAGGCCGGGAACATGATGGCGAGCGCGCAAAGCGCCTGGCCATAAGTCGATTGCCATCCGGGCAGCTTCGGCCGCCAGCGCTTCAGCAGCACTCCGTAGAGCGCGTATACCAGGGCCGCGATCAGCATCAGCAGGTCACCAGCGTGAATCCCGCCGTGCGCGAGGATCAGGGGGTGGCCACCGCTGACGAGGTAGATCAAGCCTCCGAGCGACAGCAGGCCCCCGCCCAACAGTCCGGTGGTGGGCGTATCTCCCAGCAAGGGTACGCTCAGCAGGACGGTCAGCAACGGAACTAGCGCAGTGAAAACCGCCATGTTGGTCGCGCTGGTGGTTTCCGCCGCGAGGTAGGACAGGCTTTGGAACAGGCACATAGCGAGGAAGCCAAGGACGGCAAGTTCCGCCAGCTGTCGCCGAAACGCCAAGCGGTTACGCCACGCCGGCAGTCCCACGAAAAGGGTCATCAGCGAGGTCGCAAGCACTAGGCGGTAGAAGGTGATCGCTTGCGGGCCAATCATATGGGCCGAGAGGCGGGATACGACGACATTGCCCGCCCACAGCAGGATGGCGAGCGTCGGATAGAGGTAAGGTACGATGCGCATGAGAGCTCCGGGTTCGATCGGCAGAGCTCTACCGGCTTAGATTCGGGTCCGTCTCACGCTATACGGACCCTATGTATCGCAAACACGACATTCCTGACGCGGCGCTTCTCGCGCGGCACGAGACGACGACCCGCCCCGTTTCCGCGCTGGCCGCGGACTACCCCAACGGGATGTCGACAGGCGAGCATGTCCACGCGCGGGCTCAACTTCTCTACGCGATTGAAGGGGTCATGATCGTCCGCTCGGAGGCGGGATACTGGGTAGTGCCGCCATCGCGCGGCGTCTGGTTGATACCGGGCGTCAGTCATGAGGTGCGGATGTGCGGCGACGTAAAGATGCGCACTGTCTTCGTGGCGTCGGACGCGGTCCCGGATCTGCCTGCCTCCAGTAGCGTCCTCGCGGTTGGCTCGCTGTTGCGGGAACTTATCCTCGCCGCAACTTCCGTCCCGCTCGACTATACCATGGGTTCTCGCGATGATCGGGTCATGCAGCTTCTCCTCGACGAGCTGAAGAGCCTCTCTGTGTTGCCGCTGCACCTGCCCCGGCCCAAAGACTCCCGTCTCCGCCACATCTGTGACACGCTGGCCGAAAGGCCGGACTTAGACCTCAGCGTCGATCAGTGGGGCGCGCGCCTTAAAGTCGCCGGACGAACCATCCAGCGGCTGTTTCGGCGCGAGACCGGGCTTACGTTCGGCCAGTGGCGTCAACAGGCGCGGCTGCTGTTCGCGCTCGAGCGTCTGGCGCGGGGCGATCGCATCATCGATGTGGCGCTGGATAGCGGATATGCCAGCCAAAGCGCGTTCGCGGCGATGTTCCGCCGGCATTTTGGCGTCCCCCCCAGCTGCTTCTACGGCTGAATAGGCGGCGAAGCAGAGGGCCGAAAAGGGCATAGGCTCTTGCCAGCCGAAGATCCGCATTTGGGGCGAAGGCGACGGACGCGAAGGGGGAACGCGGACTAAGCGTGAACCTCAGGAAGGGCGGCTTCGTGACCACGCCCCGAAAGACTGGCAAGTCCCCTGATGGTGAGAGCAGTGTAATAGGTGGCGGCGGTGAGCATAAAGACTGCCGCAAGGGGGAGCAAAGCAAGGCCGAGTCCCGGCGGCCCTTCGCCGGTGTCGCCCGTCGCGTAGAACAGGCCGGAAATGAGGACATACTCAAAACCCACTAGCGCCGGTGCGAACAGCAGATGCATCCACCAGCGGCCGACAGACCACTTCCACCAAAGCAGAGCGCCAACCGGCGGAACAAACAGGCCTATCGCCCAGACAAATAGTACCACCATGATGGCGGATCTCTCTCACGGGCATCCCGTGTCCTCAATGGGTGGTTTGCAGACCGCTTTGGAGCGAGCGTCAATTTGCGCTCAGACCGCTCGGAATCTCTTTCTGGACCGCCGCCCGTCCTCGCTGGGTCCCCCTGATCGCGGTCAGTGCAATGCCAGCCAAAGCGCAAGGCACGGCAAACAGTGTCATCATCAAGGTCTCGGGCACTTCGGCAGCAAGCCCTATTCCGATCACAATCGGGGCGACTACGGTTCCCAACCTGCTCACAGTCTTTGCCCAGCCGATGCCCACAGCCCGCAACGGCGCCGGATAGAATTCCGCAAGGACGACATTGATCCCCCCGTAAGCGCCGAGGAAGAAGAACCCGCCGGTCCCCAGCAACGTCATGAGCAGAGTGTCCGAGGCACTCGAGAGCAACTGGCCAGTTACGGCCAGGAGCACCGTCGCAGTCGCAAGCGACGCCATCAGGACCCGAAAGGTGCCGATGCGATCCATCAGCACTCCGATCCCGAGGGCTGCGATGATTCCCCCCAATGAGAACACCGTCACCGAAAGCGCGGCGAACTCCGGCGTGCGTCCGACCTCAACCAGAAGGGTCGGCAACCAGGAGCTCAGGCAGTACTGAATGATCAGCATGGCAACGAACAACACCCACAGCATGAGGGTGCCCAGGACCAATCCTGGAGCCAGGATGCCTCGTCTCAATCTAGGGCCGCCTGTGCCGGCGTTCTCGGCCCGGGCAGGCGGGCTGTCCAATTCGGCCAGGCCGAACCAGGCTGCAAGCGTCGCGCCGATGCAGCTTGCCGCGATGACGCCCAACGCGATCCGCCAACCGCCTGGCTCTGAGAATACCGCCGCGACGACCCCGGCGAGAGTGGCCCCCGCCCCATAGCCGGTGAACAGCATCATGGAGGCAAGGCCACGCCGACCCGCGGGTGCGACATCGACGACGATGGCAAGGCAGATCGGCAGGCAGCCACCGAGGAAGAACCCGGTTACCAGGCGAAGAGCGAACAATTGTTGCGCGTCTTGGGCAAACGCGGAAGCTCCCTGGACGAGTCCGAACCCCGCTACAGCGAGGGTCACCAACGTTCGTTGTTCGATCCGCCCCACCAATTGCGGAAAGGTCACCAGTCCCAGGCATTGGCCGATGAGGTTGGCCGAAAAGATGGGTCCAAGCTCAGAGACCTCGAGCGATAAGTCCCTCGCTATCGAGGGAGCCATCGGACCCATGATCGTGTGCAGCAGCCCATCCAGAAAGTAGACCAGGGAGCATACGCCGATGATGCAAAGCTGGTTCGAAGTGAACCGCTCTCGTGCCTTGCTCGCGGCCGTTCCCATCATGCCCCCTGTGTCCTTGCCTTCGCCGGTCCGATAGCCACTTTGCTGGGCCGGCCGTTTCAGATTCCAAAGCGTGCCCGTGCCTCGTCTACACTGGCGGGTTTGAGTCCGTAGAGTGCGGCGATGTTCCGTGCCGCTGAGACCATCTCCGTGTTGTCCCGCGCAACCCGGCCATCCGGAAGATGCACGGAGTCCTCAAATCCCACGCGGACGAGGTCACAGCCCATCGCCAGTCCCAGTGTGACGATCCGGAACATGTCACGACCGGTCGCGGTGACCCCCACGATCGCCTCGGGGAAAAGGCGCAGGCCTTCGTCGATGTTGAACATGACGTTGCGCGCGATCGCGGGCGTTGCGCCAAAGCCACCACCGTGAAGCAACCACATGTTCTTGCGGTGGCGATCGAACAGGCCGTCATCGGCATACCGAACCAGCCGGTGAAGCGAACTTGCCTCGACCACTTCATACTCCAGCGCAGAACCCATGTTGTAGACCGCCTGGATCGTGCGCCGCAGGAGTTCGGGCGAGTTCACGTATGGCGTCTCTTCGGGATAGCCCCCTTCGGGATTCCAGAAATCGGCCGAACCGCCCGCTATGCCGAACAAGTCCTGGCGAGGCTCAAGCTCAAGCAGACCGAGACGCTCGGCGTCAGACGGCCAGATGAAGCTTCCGGTCGTGGGATCCCGCCGGACGCCGATGCCGTTCGTCGTCTGAATCAAAATGGGGGAACGAGCGCGGATCTCCCTGATGATCTCGGCGTAGATGGCCTTGTCGCCGCTGTTCTTACCGTCAGGTCCCCGGGCATGGACATGGACCATCGCGGCGCCCGCTTCGTGACAGCGCGCGGCCGCCTCTCCGATTTCCCTCGGCTGCTTGGGCACCACCGCACCGTCGCGATCCTGCTGCATGCCCCCATTCAAGGCGACCGTGATAATGACCTTGTTGCCAGCGAGCATCTTCGCTCCTCCTGATCCTTGCCCTTGCGCAAGCGGATTGGCGCGAGCGGTCGAAGATGTCTGTCCTCTCTCGGTGTGACAAGGCGAGCGCGTGCAATGGGGTTTGTCTGGGTGCCGAAATGGCGCAAGATGCCGTTCTCGAACGAATGGCCGGACCGATGGATGGCGGGATCGGGGTATGACTATTGGCGGGGCGTAGACCCCGCAGGCGGGAGCGGGAGCGAGAGCATGACTTACATTACCCCGATCAGGGAATGGCGAGCGCCGATGGCCATCACGCCCGTCTACGAGCAACTGCTCAAGGCGATGGGTACGGAAGAGTTCGGCTCTACGGTGAGGGACTCCGTGCTCACACTAACTGCCGGCGCGCGGCGCCTCTACCTGTTTGAGGCCACGGGCCGTGAAGAGAGCTCGCTCCATTACTTCTCGTGCGAACCCGGCGTAGCCGAGATGTTCCCCACTTATAGCAGCCACTACCTGCGGCAGGACCCGGTAGCCGATGCCTATAGTGCGGCCCCTGCCGTCAGCGACATGGTGCTATTGCGGGTACGCCCGCGGGATATCTCCTCGCCCGGCCTGCGACAGCGGTTTTACGACGACGCCGGGATCATCGAGAGGATATCCATTATCCAGCGCAGCGCGTCCTCATGGCGTGGTATGAACGTCGCGCGTCACCACTCCGACGGCGAGTTCAGCGACTCTGAGCTGACTTCGCTAGTGGGCTTGGCGTCGTTCGTGTTGCCGATGCTGCAGCACGCCCTCGGGGCCCAAAAGCCGGCCCAGCAACTCACCGTCGCTCAACTCGAAGACCGGTTCGCCACACGTTACCAGAGTCTCACTGCGCGCGAACGTGAAGTCTGCGCGCGGGCGGCCCTTGGGATGAGCGTGGAAGCGACGGCGTTGGATCTCTCGATCGCCAAGACTTCGGTTCTGACATACCGTCGCCGGGCTTATCACAAGCTGCAGGTTACCAGTCCTTTTGAGCTTTGTTCGCTCGTCACCCACTGACGTCAGGTTTGAGGCGTTGTCGGCCTGGGCGCCGAGTGGGCAATGCCGCCTAAACCGCTTTGTAGAAGCGAATTCTGACGGCCGGACGATCTGCATTCGGGGCGCCTTCCAGAGTGCCGATGAAGGCACTGCGATTGAGCCAATCGTACTTGCCCTTTGGAGCCTCGAATCTTGGCTGGGTCCGCGCGGGCGTCATTCGTCCCGCCTCGGGAGGGCAGAGTGCGCCCACATTGATGACGTTGATAACAACGTCGTCGTTGGTCTTGATCATATAGTCGGCCTTGATCTCGGTGCAGCCATCCGACCGGGTCAGTTGCCAATCCCACCCGCCTGCAATGATGGTCCCTTCGATGCCGGGTCCTGAAAACGTGCCGCCCGTGATGGGTATGATATTCCTCTTCCCCAGCGGGGTTTCGCCAACGGGGATGGCCTGGCCGAGGTATACGATCTCCTCGAACGCAAATTCGAGGTGCGGGGCCTGTGGGGTATCCTGAGATACAGCCGAAGTAGAACCGAGCAGAATTGAAAGGCCAAAAACCAAACTACCTGCGCGTGCCGCTTTGCTCATCCCTTATTCCCCCATTTTCAGCAGTCAGCGCCGGATGCCGGCGTCCGCTTGGCCTTGTTTCCTAAAGAAGTCTGGCAGAGCCCGCGCGGAAAATACAGGCCTGCGCTCTAATCCGATCACCAAGGCTGCGCTGGCTCGCGCGGCCCCAGACCGGACGATGTGAGCGGGCGGACGACGTCGTCGCCCGCCCGCTCTTCCCCCCGATCAAAATTCGGCGGCGACCTGGACGTACCAGTTGCGAGGTCTGGCAAACATGCGTTCGGCATACCCGAGCGTTCCCAGCGAGGCATTGCCCTGGATCAGGTACTCTTCGTCAAAGATATTCACGACACCTGCCGTGACTGACCAGCGGTCGTCGACGTCGAGGGCAACCGAGGCGTTGCCGACGAAGTAGCCGTTCTCTTCAATGCTCGGCACGCTGCCGGTAATGAAGGTGAACTTGGAGGTATAGCTCCCGTCGAAGCGGGGCGTCAGCGTTAGCCGGTTGTTCAAAGTGAACTCATAGCCAATGCCGAAATTCCCCTGAAATCCCGGAGTGAACGGCAGGTCGTCGCCTGGGGCGACCGTGGCCGTCGCTCCCGGTACCGGGGTAATCTCCAGGAGATCGTCGTCGAGCACGCTCAGCGCCCCGTCGAACACGAGGCCCCCGATCGGACGATAACTGAACTCAGCCTCGAAGCCCCTGATCCGCGCCTTGCCGGCGTTGAACAGCAGGGGGACCACACCCTCCCGGAAGATCAGCTGGATGTTGTCATAGTTGGTTTGGAAGGCGGCGAGGTTCAGGCGCGCCGCGCCGAAGTCCATCTTCGCTCCAAGTTCAAAGGAGTCGACCGTTTCCTCGTCGAAGGGGACCGGCACGAAGCCGGGCGGAGGCGCGTTGTAGCGGGTGTTGAAGCCGCCCGATTTGAAGCTACGCGAATAGGACACATAGGCGTTGAGCCAATCGTTGAAGTCGTAGCGGGCACTCGCCGATCCCGTGAGTGCGGAAAACGTTTCAACAAACGGTCGGTCATAGATGAACAGCGGTCCGCCTTCGGGAATGGCCAGCGTGGGTAGCGGATCGGGATCGGGCAGGGTCGAGGGAAAAAGGTTGAGGACCGTGCCCTGATAAGTCTTGCGGTCCTCGGTATAACGCAATCCGCCGCTAAGCTCGAGGCCATCGACCGGCTCGATCGAGACTTCGCCGAACCCTGCCAATGATCGCGTTTCCAGGTCGGATAGCTGCAAGTCACGCGAACCCGGGCCACCAGCCAACAACGATGAGATCACCGGGGGCGAAGGCGGAAACGCCAGCGGCACGGTGGCCCGTTCGAAGGTGTCTTCATCGAAGTAGTATCCGCCGACAATAGCGTTGAAGATCCCGCGTTCGTACTGGAACTGCAACTCCTGGCTGAACTGCGAAGACTCGCCCCCCACATCGGTCGTGATCATCACGAACGGCGTATTGTCAGCGTCGCGGATGCCGCGAGATTTGGTCGAGCGATAGGCGGTGATGCTCTTCACCAACAAGTCATCGGAAAGGTCATAACGCATCGTTCCGGACACGCCCCAAACTTCCGAGGTGCTTGTCACGGGGGCGGTCCCGCCGTTGACGAAGTTTCCTAGAGCCTGGAAATCGTTGGCACACCGCGCGTCGTCGATGAGCGGCACCGATGGCGGTCCAAAGCGAGGATCGCCTGGAGTTATCGGAGCAAACGGGATCGTCGCGCCCGGACAGCCAGCCGCCACACTGACGATAGCGGCCACTGGCGCTTTCTCGTTGATCTCGGCGAAGGTAAAGGGCGCGCCGTTCTCGTCGCGCTTGGTGTAATCGGCCCGAAGCGAGAGGCTGAAGCTTGATGACGGCTCCCAGCGGAACGCACCGTTCAAGGTCGCCACGTCTTCGTTGCCAAGGTCCAGGTCGTCGTACACGCGGATGACGTAGCCATCGCGCTTGCGAAAGCCGCCTGAAACGCGTGCAGCCATTGTGTCCGTGATGGGAAGATTGATCGCGGCAAAGCCTTCGAACAGGTTGTCATTGCCGACGCGGAACCGGGCGCGTCCGGACAGCTCGCCGAATTCCGGCTCGCGAGTGCGCACCAAAATGGCGCCGCCAATCGTATTGCGCCCGAAGAGGGTGCCCTGCGGTCCCCTCAACACCTCGACGCCGGCAATATCGCCGAATTCGATCGTCCCCCCGACCGAGCGGCCGACATAAACCTCGTCGATATATATGCCGACACCCGGATCGACGGCCGCCGTTGGGTCCACCTGCCCTACGCCCCTGATGAAGACGACAGACGCAGCGCTATTACCCGACAGCTGGCCGGCGGGCTTGAACTGGAGGCTGGGTGTAATCCGCTCGAGGTCCTGTGTCTGGTGGATCTGCCGCTCCTCCAGCACTTCGGGACTGAAGGCGGAAATGGCGATCGGGGTTTCCTGTAGCGACTCCTCCCGCCGGCGCGCGGTCACCACAATCGCGTTGCCCTGCCCCGTTGATGCATCGGCCTCTGCTTCAGCCCGCCCGGGTTCCTCTTGAGCGGCCACGGGGGCGCTAAACGTGGCCCAAAAAGCGGTGGCCAGGATGGCACCGGAAACCATCAACTGACGGCGGCCGCTTCGCCGCACACGACTATCCCGCTCGAACCCCATTTTCATCTCCCAAGTAACCTGCCTGATGACATTAGTTATTGTCGATATCTGTTATCGCCGATAACCTTCATGTGCAATAACAGTTTGGCTTGTGTCGGGTGGACGTAGGGGGCATGCACAAAGAATGAGGAGCGCTGCCGAAACCGCCGACCCGCTTATCGAGGTGAGATATCGGGCCCCTACGCTTGATGGTGGTGCGGTTGACCACGGCATTCTGACCGACCTCACCGGCTTCTCGGTCAAGCTCGTTTGGATATTGGGGCACGGCCTTTTGGCCCGTGAGTTCGGGGATTCCGGAATTACGCCTCATCGGTACTCGATCTTGGAGGTGATCGGCCGAAATCCTGGTTTGCAGCAGACGCAGTTAGCTGCGGCGCTTGCCCTGACGCGTCCGGCCACAACCCTTGCGGTAGACTTCTGGGAAGAGCGCGGGTGCGTGGAACGTCGCAAGATCCACGGAGATCGCCGGTACTCGGGCGTTTACCCCACGCCGCATGGCGAAGACGAACTGGAGCGGCTCAGAGCGCATGTTCGCCGAGCTGACGCCGCGCTCACCAGCGGTCTGAGCGAAGCCGAAACAAAGGAACTGCGGCGACTCTTAAAGAAGATTCACCGCTAACCAGCACCGCGGAAAACCGCGCATCATCGAAGATAAGGGCGCAGATCCAAAGGGAGGGGAAATGCTCGTTTCGCAGACAGGACGGCGCAGCGGGAGCTCGCCGGCAAGCTTCTCTGGTGCCCTGGCAGCCGTTGCGGCGGTCGCCCTGGCGATCGCACAGCCTGGCTCAGCGCAGCCCTCTGCCAGCGCCCCTCAGGCGGACGGACCTCCACGCTTCCCGATGCGAATGGAACCGGACCCGCGCGTGCAACAGCGAAGCTATCATTTCGCCGACACGAACGAGGATCTGGCCTACACCGTATTCGTATCTTCGAAGGTCAAACCTGGCACACCGGCCCCTCTGATCGTGGCGCTTCATGGATATGGTGGCGATTCCAATTTCATCGTGCGCGGGCGATTGGTCGATCTGGCAGAAGAAGGCGGATATATCGTAGTCGGGCCGATGGGCTATAACGCCACCGGCTGGTACGGCTCACCTGTGATCGTGATGGGGGGAGGTGCCGTCGATCCTCCCAACCTCACCGAACTCTCCGAGAAAGACGTGATGAACGTGCTCGCACTCGCTCGGAGCGAGTTCGACATTGACCCCAAGCGGACTTATCTGATGGGCCATTCCATGGGCGGCGCGGGCACGCTGTTCCTTGGCCAGAAACACCCCGACCAGTGGGCCGCTATTGCGGCGATCGCGCCTGCGGCTTTCATGATGCAGCCCAACCAAAAGGACATCCTCGCCCCGATAAAAGCGGCACACCTGCCGCTCTTGATCACGCAGGGCGATCAGGATCCGGTCGTCCCAGTTGCGAACACACGGACTTGGTCCGCGGCCATGAATGACCTCGGCATGGAACACGAATACATCGAGATGCCGGGCCGCGACCATGGCAACATCATCGCCGACGGGATGCCCGACATTTTCCGCTTCTTCGCTGCACACACCAAGGACAAGTGACCCCTCGAACGATGGGCGACTTTGCCGGCGGGTTATCAGGTCAAGAGCCGGAGCTCGGGGGCTTCACCGAGAACCGGTATACGATCGAATTTTGGTAGACCTTGCCCGGATCGAGCCTGGCCGAACCAAACTCGGGCTGGTTGGGTGTGTCAGGGAATATCTGGGGCTCCAGGCACAGGGCGTCGCCCATACGATAAATCGTGCCGGCTTTCCCGGTGACCGTGCCGTCGAGGAAATTCCCGGTATAGAACTGGATGCCCGGCTGGTTGGAAAGGACTTCCATCACTCGGCCGCTAGCCGGGTCTTCGAGGTACGCAAGAACCTGCGGCTCGGCCACCACGGTCCGGCTGACCACCCAGTTGTGGTCATAGCCCCGTCCGAAGCGAAGCTGGGCATCACGTCCATCGCGAATGCGGTCGCCGATGCGTCGGAGTGTGAGAAAATCGAACGGAGTGCCGCTCACCGACCGGAATTCGCCCGTAGGAATTAGCGTCTCGTCGACCGGGGTAAAGGTCTCGGCCGGAATCTTGAGTAGAGACTCGAGTATCGACACCCCAGAATTCGCACCCGCGAGATTGAAGTAGGAATGGTTGGTCAGATTGACGATCGTCGCCTTGTCCGTCGTTGCGCGATAGTCGATCTTCAGGTCATTGCTTTCCGTCAACGTGTAGGTGGCGCTGACTTGCAATGTGCCGGGATAGCCTTCCTCCCCGTCCGGGCTGAGATAGGTCAGCGTCACACTGGCTTGCTGTGCGTTCGCGCTCACGTCGCCGACCGTCCACAAGCGCTTGTCGAAACCCTTTACCCCACCATGCAGCGCATTGGGGCCATCGTTACGGGCTAGCTGATAGGCTTTACCGTCGAGCTCGAACCTGCCCCCCGCGATGCGGTTGGCGTAGCGGCCAACAGACGCGCCGAAGTAGTTCGGCGCTGCCAAGTAGCCCTCAATTCCATCATAGCCCAGAACGACGTCCGCAGGCCCACTTCTACCCGGAACCGTCAGTTCCTGCACCAGCGCGCCATAAGCCAGAATGCGAACCTTCATTCCCGCCTGGTTGGTCAACACGATCGCGGCAACCTCGCGCCCGTCGGGTAAGGAGCCAAACGTCTCGCGCGATGCCGTGGCCGCGTCAGCCGGAACGGCCCAGGCAGCCAGAACCAAGGCCAACAGTGATGCTCTTTTCATCGTCTCTCCCCCTCTATTCGCCTCGCATATCGGCTAGCGCCAGGCGCAGTAGATCCTCCATCGCCACTCGCGCCCGTTTCGGTTGACGAGAGGCAATCGCATCGCGCAGCGTCTCGTGCTCGGGCAGCGGGTCGCGAGGTCGTTTATGGCGTTGCTGCTTGAACCTCGTGGTCCAGCGAACCGCCGCGGAAACAGACGACGCAAGAGACGCCAGCGCCTCATTGCGCGTCGCATCGATCAGCGCGGTATGAAAATCCTGATCCGCCGCCTGCCCTTGGAAGGTGCGTAGTCCGTGGAGGCGCATTCCCTCGAGAGCCGCATCCATTCGGGCAAGGTCGCTTTCGTCATGTCGCAGGGTGGCGAATTCAGCGGCGGCGGGCTCTATCACACCGCGCAGTTCGAAAAGATCAACGATGAAGCGTTCGTCCGGTGTCCCCGAGAACATCCATTCAAGCACTTCCGGATCGAGCAAATTCCAGTGCCTGCGCGGGGTGACATGAGTTCCTGCCTTGGGCCGGCTTTCTAGCAGTCCTTTTGCCGTGAGGATCCGCATCGCTTCGCGATAAGCCGTGCGCGATATGCCGCGCGCTTCGGATTGTTCGATCTCTCCGCCAAAGGCGTCGCCGGGGTTGTACTCACCTGACAGAATGGCGATCCCGAGCTCACGCGCCAGCGCCTGGTGGATACGCAAGCCAACCGTCGTCTTGTCCGCGCAGGCCGTTCCCATGGTCATAGTCATAGTCCTTCCACGAAGGGCTCGACCGGAATGAAGCGGCCCTTGTCAAAGGCTTCCTCTACTAGCCGCAATGGGCACAGATGCACCTCGCTCGTGGAAGTGCGGATCAGCTCGGCGAAGCGGTCGTAGAGCGCCGGATATTCACCCTCCGCGCCCAGTGGGACGATGCGCCCATCGATGCGGAGCTCGTTTCCGCCCAACGAGAGACACAGGGTTCCCTCGCTCGTGTTCACCTCGATATTCCAGGTCTGCAGACCCGTCTGGCGAAAGTCGAACTCGGCTGTGCCATGGAAGCCTGCGTCGCTTTCCAACGCCAGCGAAGCCGCGATCGGCGTCACACAGTTGGCGGGGACCGCGAGTTCGGACTCAGTCACTCGCAGGCGGCCCGGCACGATTTCCGTCAGGATCGACAGCGCGTTGATGCCAGGATCGAACACGCCAAAGCCCCCCTCCTGCCAGATCCATGCCTGGCCGGGATGCCAAACCCGCACGTCTTCCCGCCACGCCACTTGAACCGAACGAATGGACCGATCGGCCAGCCATTCCCGCGCGGCCGAAACGCCTGCCGCTTGTTGCGAGTGCCAAGCCGTGAACAAAGTAACTCCGGCCTGGCTTGCCAGTCGCTCAACCGCTTGGGCTTCTTCCAGAGTGGCACAAGGCGGCTTTTCCATCAGCACGTGTCGCCCCGCTGCGATGGCCTCCTCTGCGGCCTCCGCCCGAAAGCGCGGTGGCATGCAAAGTGAAACAGCGGTGATGTCCGGGTGTGCCGCCAGCATCGACGAAATGTCTGGAAAGGACGGCAGATCAGGATGACTCTCGGCGATATCCGCCACCGCAGCGAGACGAAATCCCGTGTGCTCCGCGAGCACCCGAGCGTGTTGATCGCGAGCGATCTTTCCGTAGCCGACGAGGCCGATCACAATTGGCGTCATAGCGGCCTTGTGCGGACGAGACCGCCTGCTCTCTTGCGGGTAAGCGGGTTACGCAGCGCCAATCGGAATGGCTCGGCCTCGATTTCGAACACGTCACCTTCACGAGTTTCGATGCCGTCCGCGAACGAGGCGGTGCCGGTACCGAAGAAATGGACATGAACATCACCGGGCCGGCGGAAGCGAGCGTACTTGAAATGATGGTGCTCCAGATTGGCGAGGCTGTGGGTCATGTTCGCCTCGCCAGTCAGGAAGGGCCTTTCCCACAGCACCGCACCGTCCCGAAAGATTCGGCTGGCACCCCGCACATCGGGCGGAAGCTCGCCCAGCAAGAGCTCTGGCCCAAGCGCCGCTTGCCGCAGCTTCGAATGCGCGAGCCACAGGTAATTCGCGCGCTCCACCTTGTGGTCCGAGAACTCATTGCCCAGAGCAAAGCCGAGCCGCAGCACGTCGCCGGCGTCGCCTACCAGGTAGATGCCGGCAATCTCAGGCTCTTCGCCACCGTCTTCGGCAAAAGCAGGCATGGCAAGCTCCGCGCCTGGCGCGACCAGGATGGAACCGTCGCCCTTATAGAACCATTCCGGCTGCACACCTGCCTGGCCCTCGACGGGCTTCCCACCCTCTTCGCCCATCAGGAACATGCGCATGGAGTCGGTCGCATTTCCCGCCGCGGCCGCCTTGTGCATCCGGTCGCGGCCTTCCGCTGAGCCAAGGTGCGTCAGGCCCGTGCCGCTGACGGTCAGGTGGGCGGGGTCGGCGTGGTCGATGGGCGTGAGCAGCCTCACGGTCGCCAGGTCGAGCGCCCCGGCCCCGCGTTCGGAAGCGAGGCCGGCGAGCGTTTTTCCCTCCGCCAGCGCCTGCCGTGCCAAATCGAGCGTGGTGGACGCACCGGACAGGATTTGCGCGTTCCCGCCAACGTCCAGGCCCGCAAGGCCGCGTGCGCCGTGCGCCTCGAATTGCACCAGAGATCGTATGATAGCCTGCTCCACTGCCTGACTCAGTGATTGTCGCGGGGAAGCCCGCGTGTCTGGGCGATGCGCTGGAACGCCTCACTCCCTTCGAGGATCGCCCCATCTCCAAGCTGGCCAACGAGTTCACGCTGAATCGCTTGCCACGGGGTTTGCGAGGCTGGGAAGGCGTAGCCCCCCGCCGCTTCCAGCTCAGTGCGGCGTTGAGCCAGCTCTTCATCGGTAAGCAGGGCATCGACCGTGCCTTTGCGCAAGTCGATCCGCAGGCGGTCGCCCGTCCGGAGCAGGGCGAGACCGCCACCCGTGGCGGCTTCAGGAGATACGTTCAGGATCGACGGGCTGGCCGAAGTCCCAGACTGGCGACCGTCGCCGATGCACGGCAAGTCGCGAACGCCTTCCCGCAAAAGGTAGGCGGGCGCGCGCATGTTTACCACCTCGGCAGCGCCGGGATAACCAACCGGCCCTACCCCCCGCATCACTAGCAAGGTCCTGGCGTCGATCGCCAGTGCCGGGTCGTCGATCCGCGCGTGATAGTCTTCAGGTCCATCGAATACGACGACCGGACCTTCGAACGCGTCGGGATCCTCCGGATTGGAAAGATAGCGGTCGTGGAAGGCATCCGAGATCACGCTGGTCTTCATCACCGCGCTGTCGAACAGGTTGCCCGCAAGGACTATGAAGCCCGCGTCCTGCCGCAGGGGGTCATCAAACGGGCGGATGACCGCCTCGTCCTCGATCGTCGTGCCCCGGCAGTTTTCCCCGATGCTCTTGCCGGTGACGGTCATGGCTTCTTCGTGGATCAGTCCGGCCGTCATAAGCTGGCTGATCACGGCGGGCACGCCACCGGCCCGGTAATAATCCTCTCCAAGATATTCGCCGGCGGGCTGCAGGTTGACCAGCAGCGGCACCTTGTGTCCATGCTCCTGCCAATCGCGGATCGAGAGCTCAACTCCCATGTGGCGCGCTATCGCCTGGAGATGGATCGGCGCATTGGTGGAACCGCCGATCGCGGAGTTCACGACGATAGCGTTGAGAAAAGCCTCCCGCGTCATAATGTCCGAGGGCTTGAGATCTTCCCGCACTAGATCGACGATCCGGCGGCCGGTGTGATAGGCGCATTCTTGTCGGTCCCGGTAGGGCGCCGGAATGGCCGCCGAGCCGGGAAGCGACATTCCCAGCGCCTCGGCCAGGCTATTCATCGTGGTCGCAGTACCCATGGTGTTGCAGTAGCCGGTCGAGGGAGCGGAACTCGCGACGAGACGGATGAAGCCCGCGTCGTCGATCTCCCCCCGGCTCAGCATCTCGCGAGCTTTCCAAACGATCGTACCCGATCCTGTGCGCTCGCCCTTGTGCCAGCCGTTGAGCATGGGCCCGACCGAGAGGGCGATGGCAGGGATGTTAACCGCCGCGGCAGCCATGAGGCAGGCGGGCGTGGTCTTGTCGCAGCCCACCGTCAGGACCACGCCGTCGATCGGATACCCGTACAGCACTTCGACAAGTGCGAGAAAGGCGAGGTTCCGGTCCAGCCCGGCTGTCGGCCGCTTTCCGGTTTCCTGAATAGGATGGACCGGGAATTCCAGCACCACCCCGCCCGCTTCACGGATACCTTCACGCAGCCGCTCGGCAAGGACCAGGTGGTGGCGATTGCAGGGCGACAAGTCGCTGCCGGTCTGCGCGATCCCGATCACCGGGCGACCGGAGCGTAGCTCCTCCAGACTGATCCCGAAGTTCAGATACCGCTCGAGATAGAGCGCCGTCATATCGATGTTGTCTGGGTTGTCGAACCAGGCGGCGGAGCGAAGTTTCATGTCCGGAGTTGACGGCATAAAGAGCCAGATATACTCATACAAATAGATAAGCAACGGGGGGATGCATGTTCGGATCGGCACAGGAACCGGTGGTCAGCCCTGCCGCGGCAGAAGGGCCCGCATCGTACAGGAAGTCGCTGGCTCTGCTGGCGAGCTTGTTCTTCATGTGGGGCTTCATCACCGTCATCAACAACACCCTGCTGCCCCACCTCAGAAGCGTGTTCGAACTCAACTACACGCAGACCACCCTGATCGAATCCGTCTGGTTCATTGCCTACTTTGTGGCGTCGATCCCGGCTGCGTTCCTGATCGAGCGGGTCGGCTACAAGAAGGCGATCATCATCGGCCTGATCGTCATGGCGGTCGGGGCCCTGGGGATGGTTCCCGCGGCGCGAATTCCCTCGTTCGGCGTCACTCTGGGCGCCTTGTTTGTCATCGCCTGCGGGATTGCGTTGCTGCAGGTCGCGGCGAACCCTTACGTGGCGGTGATCGGTCCCCCGGAAAGCTCGGAATCGCGTCTGACACTGGTGCAGGCGTTCAATTCCATGGGCACTTTTTTCGCGCCCTATTTCGGCGGCTACCTGATCCTTAGCCGCACGGTTTCCGGCACTTCGCTGGAAGGTACCCAGATCACGCTCGAACAGCGCATGGCCGATGCCCAAGCCACGCAATTGCCCTACATATTGGTGGCGGTTGTTCTGGTCGCGATCGCCATCGTGGTCGCCCGTTCAAGCCTCCCGACTCTCGGCTCCGGGACCCGCCGGGCCAATGCCGAAGAACGCAAGCGACTGTCGCTTTGGAAGCACCGCAACCTGGTGTTCGCCGTGCCTGCGATCTTTATCTATCTGATCGCCGAAATCGGCGTTGCGAACCTTTTCATCAGTTTCGTGATCCTGCCCGAGATTGCCGGGATCACCCCCGCGCAAGCGGCCAACTACCTGATCCTGCTGTGGGGCGGGATGATGGTGGGACGGTTCTCCGGCAGCTTCCTGATGCGCCGCTTTCCGGCAACCAGAGTGCTGGCGGCGTTCGCCTTGTTCGCGACCGTTGTGATGATCGGCGCGGCGACTCTGCACGGTCCCATTGCGATGTGGTGCCTCATCCTGGTCGGCCTCGGCCATTCAATCATGTTTCCCGCGATCTTCGCGATGGGGATCAAAGGCTTGGGCCCCCTTACAGAAGAGGCTTCGGGATTGCTTATCATGGCGATCGCCGGCGGTGCGCTGGTTATCGTGCAGGGCTGGCTGGCAGATCAGTTCGGCCTCCAGGCCAGTTTCTGGCTGACCGTCGCATGCGAGCTCTATGTTCTTTGGTACGCACTTTGGGGATCGAAGCCCACGAACGACGCCTCTGCGGAAGACATGCAACCGGCAGAAGCATGAAGGCCATCATAAACAGGGAAACAAGATGAGGCGGATTTTCACGATCGGTGCGGCGGCGCTTTGTGCGCTCGCTACGCAGGCTATCGCACAGGACACCCGTGTCACTATCGAAGCCAGCCGCGGAGGGTCGACCATCGACCGCAACATCTTTGGTCAGTTCGCCGAGCATCTTGGCACGGGCATCTATGATGGGGTGTGGGTTGGGCCCGACTCCGCGATCCCCAACGTCCGCGGCATTCGCACCGACGTGGTGGAAGCACTCAAGGCGATCCGCGTTCCCAATGTGCGCTGGCCGGGCGGCTGTTTCGCCGATGAATATCACTGGAAGAACGGCATCGGCGCACCTTCCGCGCGCCGGGCAACGGTGAACGCCAACTGGGGCGGCGCAATCGAGCCCAACACCTTCGGCACTGACGAGTTCATGGACTTTGTCGACCAGGTCGGCACCGAAGCCTACATCTCGATCAACGTGGGCTCCGGCACGTTCGAGGAAGCGTCCGAATGGCTCGCTTACATGACCGCCGACCAGCGCAGCGCGGCCGGCAAGGAACGCGCGGCCAACGGGCATTCGGCCTCATACCGAATTAAATACCTCGGACTCGGCAATGAGACCTGGGGCTGCGGTGGGAACATGAGGCCGGAGCACTATACCGACCTGATGAAGCGCTTCGCTCGCTTCACGCGAAACTACAACCCAGCTCAGCAGAGCGGCGCGGACGTGATGCAGCGCATTGCGGTCGGCCCGACCGACGACGATCCGGCCTACACCGAAGCGGTCATGAAGGCATGGAGCGAGCGCGACTGGAGTTGGTCGATCGAAGGTCTTTCCCTCCATAGCTACACCGTGCCGCAATGGCCGCCCTCCCTGCCGAGCACCAACTTCGGCGAAGACGATTACGCTTTGATCCTGTCGACCACGCTCAAGATGGACGGCCGTCTCGCCAAGCACTCGGCGATCATGGACAAGTATGACCCGGAGAAGAAGGTCCCGCTGTTCGTGGACGAATGGGGGGTCTGGCTGGCTGAAACGCCCGGCACGCCGCAGGGCTTCCTCCAACAGCAGAACTCGCTGCGCGATGCGATCCTCGCTGGGCTCAACTTCAACATCTTCGCCCGTCACGCCGAACGCGTCCGTGGCGCCAACATCGCCCAGATGGTGAATGTCCTCCAGTCGCTCATTCTCACCGACGGCGCGAAAATGGTGCTGACGCCGACCTATTGGATCCACAAGATGTACCTGCCGATGCAGGACGCGACGTTCATTCCGGTACGCTTCGATCCGGGCAGCTATCGACACGGCGACATCGTGCTGCCTGCGGTCGATGCGGTGGCGATGCGGGATACGTCGGGCAGGTTGTGGCTTTCGTTGATCAATCTCGACCCAAGGCAAGATCGGGCCATCGCCATCGACGCAGCCGGCCTCGATCTGAAACGGGCCGGAGGGGAAGTCCTGACCGCCCCCAACGTCAACTCAATCAATACGTTCGATGCACCTGACACCGTAGCACCGAAGCCGATAAGCGGCACCGTGCGCGACGGCAAAGTGACCATCAACCTGCCTGCCAAATCCGTGGCGATGATCGCCCTCGATCAATGAGGGGCGGCTAGAGGCCCTTTCGGTCGATCGTCCAGCCGGGAACAGTGCAGATGCGGCAGTTCGCACCCACGAAACTGCGCGATGCATCTTCGTTGCC
Source organism: Croceibacterium selenioxidans (assembly GCF_018599195.1). Taxonomy (GTDB): domain Bacteria; phylum Pseudomonadota; class Alphaproteobacteria; order Sphingomonadales; family Sphingomonadaceae; genus Croceibacterium_A; species Croceibacterium_A selenioxidans. The sequence continues at coordinate 280,598 of NZ_JAHFVK010000002.1, forward strand.
GCGCAGTTGCCATTCAAGCCAGTCGACCGCGATACCTGCGGCCGCGCCGCCGTGCGGGTCGTGGTAGGTTCCGCCATGGCCCACGGGAAGGCCAACCATGACGATCGGGACGTGGGAAATCCGCTCGAAATCGTCGCGGCCGTTCTGCCAGGCGATGTCGGTCGGGCCACCCTGGATATAGAGCACCGGCGTGCGCAGCTTGGTCAACGCTTCCTTGCCCAGGTCCATGCCGGGAATCCGGGCCGCGCCTTGCGGAAAGAGACCGCTGTTCTGAACGATCAGGGTATTCACGCGCTCGTCCGAAGTCGCCAGCTCGATGGCCTGCACGCCTCCGCAACTAAAGCCGGACACAGCGACCTTGGCGGGGTCGATCGCGCCGCGATACTTGCTGCCGGCGCGGCCCTGCTGCGCCAACGCCCAATCGAGACCGTCACGCAAGTCCTGGGTCGTGGTCGGCACGGTAAGCGGCAAGCCCGGTCCGGCGGCCGGTCTAGCCGCTTGAACCCGGGCGAGCTCTTCCCCGACAAATCCTGACGCGATGACGAGGTATCCGTGCGATGCGATCTCGAGCAGGTGATTGCGCACGCTCGCGCCGTCATCACTGCACGCCCCGTTGCCCCAGACATAGACGCCGAGTTTCTTCGCCGCGAACGGGCCAAGATCACGCGGACGATAGATCACGTGACGCGGCAGCGTCGGGTCGACTTCCATGATCGCGGGATAGGGTCCGCTGCCCTCGTCGCCCGCGACCTCAGGCGACGTGGGTGCGGGAGCCACCTCGGCGGAGAGATGGCTTCCGAAAAACGGCAGGACGTGGTCCTGGAAGCGGAAGCCGACCCGATTGGTATGGTCCCCTGGGTAGATTTCCAGGCTGTTCTCGATGCCATAATCAAGCAGCCGGGCATGCAGCGCCTGGACGTCGGCCGTCCGGTCCTTGTCGCCAATGTCCATCGCGATCGCGGCGTAGCGGCGCAGGCCGGGGACGTATTGGTCAATCATGGCAAGTGGGGAGTTGGCGCTCCATCGCTTAAGCACCTCATCCACGGGCTTGCCCTCGCGATCGAAGGGCAGGTCGAAATAGAGCGGCGGCTGTTTCGGATTGGGCGACCAGGCGGAAGACATCGCCAGCAGGCCACGCGCGGGAAACGGAACCTCGGCCCCTTCCTCGCGCGATCCAATTCGGTGCAACGCTGCAATCGAGGCGGCATCGGGAACGGCAATCGGCCGGGCTTCGAGCCCCCCGGGGCTCATGATGTAGAGTGCGCCGAAGGTGTCGGCGTGCTTCATGCCGATCCTCGTCGCGCCGTAACCGCCCATCGAATGGCCCACCAGGCCACGCCCTTCGCGGCGGGGAACGGTGCGATAGTGACTGTCGACATAGGCGACGAGATCGCGTGCCACGAAGGTCTCGAAGTCCCCCGTCGTGGGCGAACTCGAATAGAACGAGCCCAGGTGCAGCGTCTTGCTGTCCGGGATGACCACGATCATCTCCGGCACGCCCTTGGCGAAAGCGCCCTCCACAACTTGGGGGACGTGGATTTCCTGGATCCACTGCTCGGCACCGATGAAATAGCCGTGCAGCGCATAGACGACCGGATAGCGACGGGTCGGGTCGGCGCGATAGCTTGGCGGCAGAACCACGATCACGTCGCGGTCGGCGGAGTTTCCTTCGAGATTGCCCTCGATGGCTGGCGAATGAACCTTGGCCCGTTCGATCGTGACCGGCCTTGCCCCCTCCACAACCGGCGGTTCGTCGGTCTTCACCTGCGCGGCCAGTGGCGTGGCGAGCCCTGCCGCAACGGCCAGGAGAACAACGACGACGCGCGCCCCGATGAGGCGAGCGATCGAATGCGAATGCCTGCGGTCCGCCACCATATTCCTCCCCAAAAGGTATAGTTATTGTGCGTAACTATTATTTGTGTGAGTAATTCACGGAGGTTGTCAACAGCGCCTCGTAGGACGCTGTGAGAAGCGGGAGTAATAAATGCCGGGCGATCAGCGCCAAAAATGGCCGGCGAAGTGGATCGTCCAGTGCGGTCTCGCCGCAGTCCTCGCGTTCAGCCCGCTTTGCATACGGGCGGAACCGGCGGGAGAGCCAAGGCTCCCAGGATCGAACCCCATCATCACCGACGCTTTTACCGCCGACCCCTCACCCTTGGTGGTTGGCGACACCGTCTATCTCTACACCTCGCATGACATCGCCAGAGGGGACGTTCTCTATGCGATGAATGACTGGCTGGTCTATTCGTCGAAGGACATGAAAGTCTGGCAAGCCCACGGTCCCGTGATGCGGGAAACGGATTTTAGCTGGGCTACCGCCACAAACAGCGCCTGGGCGGCCCAGGCGATTGAAAAGGACGGGAAGTTCTATTTCTATGCGCCGGTGAAACACAAGGAGCCCGATCGCGGCTTTGCGATCGGCGTCGGCGTCTCGAACAGTCCGACCGGCCCCTTTGTGGACGCACGCGGCAGCGCCTTGATCACCAATAGCATGACAAAAGCGGGCCGTGACTACGACCAGGACATCGATCCAACGGTCTTCATTGACGATGACGGCACCCCCTGGCTCATGTGGGGCCACTTCACCTGTTTTCTGGCAAAGCTGCAGCCGAACATGACCGAGCTGGACGGCGAGATCATGACCATCCAACTCCCGGATTTCACCGAGGGGCCGTGGCTCTTCAAGCGAGACGGTCATTACTACCTCGCCTACGCCTCTATCGACGAGGTCAAGCAAGGTAACGAACGGATCGCCTATGCCATGGCGCCGTCGGTGACGGGCCCCTGGACCTACAAGGGACTGATCACGGGAGAGACCCGAAATAGCTACACGATCCATCCCGGGATCATCGCATACAAAGGCCAGTGGTACTTCTTCTACCACGATGCCTTGCTGACGATCGGTGACCTGAAGGGGGCCGACGGTCGTCGCGCAGTGGCCGTCGAGTATCTCCATTTCGATGACGACGGAGCGATCCGCCCCATTAAGCAAACAGATGCAGGGGTCAGCTTGGCAATCCCATGAGAATGGAAGCCAGGCCCAGCCGCTGATTGCGACGAAGAGTGGGCCTCACGCTCAGGGATCGGGAAGCTGCCGTTCACTTTGATTCGTAGCTTTTTGGTTCAACTTTAGGATCATCTACGCCGTAGCTGGATGGCTAGACTGCCGTGGGCGGCTCATTGCTTCGGCGACAGGCGAAAACCAGGGTTTCCGTGGGTCTATTGATCCCGCCCATGTTGTGGACTAGGCCGCGTCAGGTTTCGGCGCTCGGGGGTGTGCGTGGGGTATTTTGGGGGGCTTCGCGCCATTCGCGGTGCGATTTTGATTGGTTCGTGTGTCGCCGGTTGCCTCACGGCGATCCCAACGACGGCCCAGGTGGCATTGCCCTCCCGTCAGGAACTCGACCCTGCCAGAGCCGCGCCGATACCCGCTGCACCGCGCCGCGATCTATTCAAGGGTATTGAGTCCGCCCCCTGCGCCTTTCGCGACAGCCCTTTGAAGGTCAAGCTCAGCGCCGTGGAGTTCCGCGGTGCGGCAGCGGGCGACCTGGCGTTGTCGGACGAAGCCCTCGCCTCGACTTACGCCGAGTTCATCGGCCAGGAAATGCCGCTCAGCGTGGTCTGCGACATCCGTGACCGCGCGGCCGCCCTCTATCTGCGCAAAGGCGTGCTCGCGAGTGTAGTCATCCCCGAGCAGCAGATCACCGAAGGGCGGTTAACCCTGACGGTGGTCGAAGCGCGGATCGAGGCGGTCACCTATCACGGCGATGCGGGCCCGGGCCAAAAGCAGGTCGAACGCTTCCTCAACCACTTGCGCGGTCTGGCGCCGTTCGATCTCAACGTCGCCCAGCGCTACCTGCTGCTGGCTTCGGACGTGCCGGGCGTAACCATTCAGTCGGTGCTCAAACCTTCCACCGCCGGTGACGGCGCACTGGATCTCGATATCGCCATCGCCCGCGATGCTGTCGACGGCTCGGTAATGACCCAGAACTATGGTTCGAAGACGGTCGGCCGCGACCTCACCATGGCGCGGGTGGATTTCAACAGCTTCACCTCGCTGGGTGAGCGTACTTCGGTGATTGCCTACGGGACCCTCGCCTCCGACGAACAGCGTGTGCTGCAGGTGGTTGAACGGTTCTTCATCGGCGGCAATGGGCTCGCAGCGGAATTGTCCGGGGCGGGGTCCTGGACCCGACCGGGAGACACGTTGAAGCCGCTCGAACTCGAAGGCACGTCCTTCGCGGGGAGCGTCCGCTTCACCTACCCCCTGATCCGCCACGGCCGCCGCAACCTCAACATCGGGGCGGGCTTCGACCTTATCGACCAGTCCGTAGACTTCGGCGGAGGCCTGGCCACGCTGACGGACGACCACCTGCGCGTCTTCTTCGCGCGCCTCGACGGCCACTACGCGCCCGCGAGCCTGGCCGATCACTCCTTCGCGATGACGGGAGCGCTCGAAGTGCGGCAAGGCATCCGCGGTCTGGGTGCGAGCAGCTTTGGCGATCCAAGGGCCTCTCGCTATCTGGCCAAGCCTGACGCCACGGTGTTCCGGGCTGAGGGTGAAGTCGGCGCGCGCCTGGCGGGCCCCGTGATCGGCAAGATCGTAGGTGCCTGGCAATATACCGACGATCCGCTCCTCTCCTACGAAGAGTACGGCGTCGGCAACCTGACGATCGGCCGCGGCTATGATCCGTCCGTCGCCTCCGGGGACCGCGCCCTCGCTGCCACGATCGAGCTGAGCACCGTGCCCCTGCCCCTGCAAGGCGGCCGCTCTGCCTGGCGACCCTACGTCTTCTACGACGCAGCCGAACTGACAAATCTGGGCTTCGGTGCGGGCAAGCTGAACCTGGCTTCGGCCGGGTTCGGACTTCGCGCCCAGCTCACCCCGGGCGTAGCGATCGACGTCGCTTATGCCGAGCCGTTCGACAGCCCCTTCGGCGTAGGCGATGAGCCGCCCGCCCGTCTTCTCGTCTCGCTGTCCGCCCTGGTCTTCTAGCCGCATGAAATCTCCGGAGCTTCCCATGACGCAGTCTCAGATCCGCATGATTTCCCAACCGGCCGCCAAGCCCTCGGCCCGCCTGACCCGGTTGCTGGTGAGCTCGGCCCTGTGTGGCGCGGCGATGCTCCCCCAGCCCAGCCTGGCGGGGACGCTGCCGGGCATACCGAGTGCCGCCAACATCACGGTCTCGGCAGGCGGATCCCAGCCGCTCATCACCTTTCCCGACGCCATAACCCTCCAGATAGAACTCAACGCGCCGCGAACGGTGATCAACTGGTCCAGCCTCCACGTCAGCAGCGGCGATGCGATGAACTTCATCTTCGATGCCGCCAGCGACATCGTGCTCAACAAGACGACGAGCCAGATCGCCATCGATAGCGGTGGGATCGTGACCGGCACGGTGGGCGCCGCGACCGGCGGCAACATCTGGTTCTATTCTCCGCAGGGCGTAATCGTCTCCCCTGGCGCGACGATGACCGCCGGCGGCTTCGTATTCAGCCGCGGGACTTCGCTCAGCGACGTGAGCTTCGTCAGCGCGGCCGACCCGCTCGCCAACCTGCGCGCGGCCACCGACGCGCTGATCCGGATCACGACGATTTCCAGCGCCACCAGCGCCTCGATCAACAGCAGCGGGGACGTTGTCTTGAGCGCGTCGTCCGGCGCCCTGAACGTCAGCACCGTGGAGGGCAATACCGCTCAGGTGAGCACCACAAGCGGCTCGATCACCATTAGCGAAATGATCGCGACCGGTGGCGCGGCCGTAGTGACCGCAGGCGGACCGGGCGCGACGGTGACCTCGATCACCGGGGCGACGGGTGTTACTGTCTCCTCGAACAACAACACTTCCGTCGGATCCGCCACCACCACGGGCTCCGGGGACATCAACATCTCGAGCAACGGGTCAGCCTCGCTTACCCTCGGCAATTCGGGCCGCGATCTGACTTTGAGCGCACCGCAGGTGTTCATGAGCACCGTCGATGCGGTGCGCGACGTCTTCGTGACCGGTACGACCAGCGCGTTCGTAACCAACCGGATCTTTGCTGGCGATGATATCGAGATCACTGCGGACGGTGACGTATCGGCGGGCGGCGCCTATCTCAAATCCACCGGCGTCGGAGCGGTCGACGATGCTCATATTCTACTCAGTTCGGCAACCGGATCGGTAAACGCCAGCAACACCTTACTGACCCAGGGGACCGGCGTGGCGGCCGGGGACATTACGATCAGCGCCGCCACAACCGCGACCGCGGGGACGCTCAACTCCAGCCGCGATGTGCAGGTCACCGGCGTGACCGCCAGCCTTGCATCCGGCACCGCCGCCCGCGACCTCTTCGTCACCGCCACCACGGGCGGAGCAACCGTCAGCAATCAGGCCTTTGCCGGCGACGACGTCGAAATCACCGCGACGGGCAACATCCAGGCCAGCGGCGCGACCTTGCGGTCCACTGGGATTGGCGCAACGGACGACGCGCACGTGCTGGCCCGCTCAACGGTAGGCGCGGTCGCAGTGGGTACGGCACAAACTCAGGGGACGGGTCTTGCGGCAGGTGACGTTACGGTCTCCGCCGCCACCAACGCGACCCTGGGATCGGCAAGCTCATCACGCGATCTGGTGTGGGCAGGATCGTCGGGTCTGGACCTGACCGGGACTTACAGCGCGGTTAGAAACGCGTCTCTGACGACGAGCGGCACGATCAGCCAAGCGAGCGGCTCGCTGACCGCGGGTACCTTGAGCGCCGCCGCGCAGAACGGAATCTCGCTAGGCCAGATCAGCAACAACGTGACCAGCCTTGGCGCGATCAATAGCGGCCTCGGCAACTTCACCTATAGCGACGCAGACGACTTCGCCCTCACCGGTTCGACCATTGGCCAGACGGTGACTCTCACCTCGGCCGCCGGAGCGATCACTCAAACGGGCGGCTCGTTGACGGCCACGACACTAGCCGCGTCGGCCGCCAACGGTATCAGCCTGACCCGAGCCGGCAACGGGCTGAACATCCTCGCGGGTCTGAGCAACAGTGGAAGCGGCGACATCTCCCTCCACAGCATCTACAGCATGGTCGTGGCGGGCGACATCACTACGCCAGGCGGTGTGTCGCTCAGCTCCGGCGGCACGATTACGCAGACCGGCGGGCTCGTCACGGCGGGTTCGTTGAGCGCCCTGGCCGGTGTGGGCCTCAACCTCTCCGCAGCCAATTTGATCGACAGCCTCGGCTCGATCAGTGCGGTGGGAGGCGGCGTCACGATCGTCAACGCCAAGGCCCTTGCGATCACCGACACGGTCTCCGCCGCGAACGGCGTGTTCATCCAAACCACCGCCGGCGCTCTCAGCATGACTTCGGGCGGCGAGGTGGTCGCGAACGTTGACGCGACGCTGGTCGGAGCCGGTGAATTCAGCGGCGAGCTGGGCTCTGTGAGCGGCACTAACGTCTCGATCACCGCGGCAACGGGTGATGCACTGGTGGGCCACATCACCACACTCGGTGGGAACGCCACGGTCGAGGCTCTGGCAGGCGCGGCCTCGCTGCGCGATGTCACGGGTTCCGGCGGCACAGTCGAAGTCAACGCGAGCGGCACCGCCACTCTCGGCGCCGACAATCTAGCGGGGATCACGGCGGCCAATCGCGCCATTCACACCGGGCCCGTTTCGGTCACCTCTTCGAACGGTGACGCGCGGGTATTCCTGGACAGTCTCAATGCCAATCTGACCTCGGTCAGCGCCAACTCCTCGACCGGGACCGCATCGGTCGACGTCGCCGGTGGCTTTGCGGTCGGTTCGGTTAGCGGCCACAACGTTGTCCTGTCGGCGAGCGCTGGCACGATCGATGCCTCCTCGATCGCGGTGGCCGGCGGCGACTTCACCGCGACGGCGCAGGATTGGGCTGGCGTCACGCTAAGTCCAGGAGGAACCATCCAGAACCTGTCGATTACCGACACGCTCGGCGATTTCGACTTCAGCGGCAACGACTTCCATTACTCCAACAACATAACGATCGCGGCACTCGATGGCAGCGTGATCGGCGGGGATGTGACCTCCGATAATGGCTCGATCCTAATCGATGGCTTTGGTGGCCAACTCGGCGCGCTGACAGCCGCGAACGGATCTGTAGAGGCAGTGGCCTCGGTCGACAGCATGAACGTGGCCTCTGCCACGGCCCTGGATCGGATCGAGGTGTCGGGCGCCGCAGGAGCTACCCTCAGTGCGGCTACCCTTACGGGAACCGGCGCCAACAGCCTGCAAATCACGTCCTCTGGCGGGAATGTCGTACTTGGTGCGGCTGCGCCGGGCGCGATCACCGCCAGCCACTTCGTCACCTCGGCAGGGACTTCTACCACAGTCCAGGCCGTGGCAGGCGCCGGACAGGTCGACGTCAATCTCGACCATACGACCAATGCGGAGCTGTCGCTGGTCGATGGCCGCGACGGTGTGCGTGTCAAGGTGCTCAACGGGTCCCAGAGCATCGGCCATGCTCGTTCGACGGGTGGTGGAGTGCGGATCGAAGGCCCGAGCGGCGCGCTCGTGGTCGATCAGTTGACGGCCCAGCAGGATTCGGAAGTGCTCGGCGGCGGCGACACCCGGATTGTCTCGGCCACTGCGGCGACTGACCTTTCGGTTGAGTCCGCAACCGGAAACCTGCGCTTTGGCAATGCCACGCCGGGTCACGTGATCGAGGTGGCGGGCGTCCTGTCGCTTGATGCCGCCGGCAACATTGCGCAGGATGCCATCGTCGAAGCGGTGACGCTCAACGCGACGGCCGGGACCGGCATCACCCTGTTGAGCGCCAATCGCGTGCAGCACCTGGGGTCGATCGACGTCGGCTCGGGCGGCTTTGCATTCAAGGGAGCAGGTTCCTACGACCTCACAGATAACATCAGCGCTGCGGGCCAGGTGGTGGACTTGCGCTCGACAGGTGCGATTGACCAGGCCGCGGGCACTATCACGGCCCAGTCGCTTACCGGCCAGACGGTCGGCGGAGCGAACTTCGCCGGCGCCAACGCGATCGCCCAGCTGGACGATTTCGCCAACGCCGGCGGTCTATTGCTGTTGAATGACGCCGCTGCGCTGACGATCGTCGGAACGGTATCGAGCAGCGATCGCCTGGTGATCCGTTCTCATGGCGGAATGACCTTCGCCAGCACCGGCACGGTTCGCGCGGATGGTGCCGGAGACGCGGTAACCCTGGCCTCCGACGGTGTGTTCACCAACGGACGGGGCGTCGATGCGGTGACCGCGGGCAACGCGGCGGGCCGCTGGTTGATCTACACGCAGGCTGCCGGGGATCCGGCGGGTTCGACCTCCGGCGACCAGTTCGGTGGCCTCGCCGGTAAGAGCTTCTACGGCTCGGCCTACGACTTCACGACCGGATTGTTCAGCGCGGCACCGAATGCGGGCAACCGCTTCGTCCATGCCTATCGACCCGTCCTGACCGTAAATCCGGTCACCATGACCGTCACGTACAACGGCACCGTTCCGACACCGAACTGGATGATTGCGGGCCTTGTGAACGGTGATCTCGCGGCCGATGCCTGGACCGGCGCGCCCATCTTCACAGGTGGCGGCAAAAATGCCGGCAATTACGTCCTGACGGCGGCCGCGGGCACATTGGCTTCCGACCTCAACTACGCGTTCGCCTTTGGCACCAGCACCTTGCGCATCGATCCGAGAGCCCTGACGGTAACCGCGTTCGATGCATTCAAGGCAGTCGGCCAGGCGGACCCTAGCCTGCTCTATTCGATCACTTCCGGAGAGCTGGTTTCGGGCGACGCCTTCACCGGAGCCCTCACGCGCAGCCCGGGTGAAGCGCCCGGAGACTATCGGATCGGTCGCGGCACGCTCAGCCTGTCCCCGAATTACGTGCTGACCTTCAACGGCGCGACTTTCACGATCAGGCCGGTTCCGACGAACGACCCGGCGGGTTCGGCGCTATTGAAGGCTCTGCCCCGGTCGCTCGACTTCAACTTGAACTGGGATCCGGCGGCCAGCCTCACCACGACGAGCGAGGACTGCGCGAGCGCCGGCTGTCCTTCGTAATGAAAGACAGCCGGCGAACGCCTCGAGGACCTGGGCTATCCCCGATTGTCTGCGTTCCCTGACCAACCGCCACCCAAGGCACGGAAAAGGTCGATCTGCGTGCGGGAGACGACTGCATCCTGGATTGCCAACTGCGACCGCGCTTCCGCCAGGGTGCGCTCGGCATCAAGGCGGGCGAGCGAATTGATCGTGCCCTCTCTCTGCTGCGCACTGATGATGCGGACGGCCCGCTCGGCCTGATCGCTGGCGGACTGCAGCGAAGCGCGACGTTCGAGGGCACGGGCATAGTTGGAGAGGGCCGTCTCGGTTTCCTCCAGCGCCAGCAGCACTGTGCCATCGAACGCGGCCAGCGACCCTTGCGTATCCGCCTCCGCCGCAGCGATCCGCGCGCGGGCCGGCTCCTGATTGGGAAGGGCCCAGCTTAATAATGAACCGAGCGCCCAGCGCAGCGGACCGCCGGTGAACAAGTCGCCGAGGTCGGTCGCCGTAGAGCCGATCGAAGCGCCCAGCGTGATGCGGGGATAGAGGTCGGCGGTGGCGACGCCGATGCGCGCCGTGTCCGCCGCCAATCGCCGTTCGGCGGCGCGGATATCGGGCCGGCGGGCCAACAGAGCGGCACCGTCGCCGACCGGGATCGCCTCGCGGATCTCCAGCCCGATGCTGCGCTCCCCGGCAATGGCGGGCAATTCGGCGGGCGCCCTGCCAGTAAGCGTGGCGAGGCGGAACAGCGCCGCCTGCCGCTCGGCCTCGATCGCCGGAATTTCTGCCGCCCGCTGTTCGCGCAACGTCGCGATCTGGGCGACGGCAAGTCCGGTCTCGAGCCCGGCATCGTGGCGGCGCGAGGTCAGCGCGAGCGACTCGTCGAGCAGCCGCACGATATCACGGGCCACTCGCAGCCGTGCCGCACCCGAAGCCGCGTCGGCATAGGCGCGGGTGGTATCCGCTACGACCATCACCCGCACCGCATCGGCATCGGCTTGGCTCGCGGCGAGATCGGCCCGTGCCGCCTCCACCGAGCGCCCCACCCGTCCGAAAAGATCGAGTTCGTACCCGACCTCGATGCCGGCATCGTAGCTCCAACCTTCCTGGTCGGCACCGGCGGGCACCTGGCTCTCCGGCAGGCGGTTGTAGCTGCCACCTGCCCCGATCGCTGTCTGCGGCAGCCGGTCCGCACGCGCGCCGCGCAGGCCCGCTCGGGCCCGTTCGATGCGTGCGGCGGCCTGGCGGACGTCAGTATTGGCGGCGAGCGCGTCTGCGATCAGGCCGTCGAGCACCGGATCATCGTAGAGCCGCCACCAGTCCTCCGGCAGCGGGCTCGCGGAGACCGGCGGTGCACCCGCAGCAAGAAAGGGGCCGGACGTCGCTGGATGGGGGGAAGATGCGACATAGTCCGGCCCCGCCGCGCACCCCGTAAGGGCGAGCGCGGAAAGGGAGGCGAGAGCGAAAGAGCGGAAAGTCATCCGGGCACCTATTCGGCAGGGGTCGAAAGGGGATCGTGGCTGCTGGAGCGCCAGCCGTCGCGCAGCCTGGCGATGCGCTCGCCAAGGCTGCGGCTGACCACGTAGAAGGTCGGCGTGAACACCAGGCCGAAGCCGGTCACTCCAAGCATACCGAAGCACACCGCCGTACCGAGCGCCTGGCGTAGCTCCGCCCCCGCCCCGGTCGCGATCACCAGCGGCACCGAGCCGAGGATGAAGGCGAAGCTGGTCATCAGGATCGGCCGCAACCGGGTCTTGGCGGCTTGCACGGCGGCCTGTGCCGGGCTCAGCCCATCCTGCTCTTCGCCCTGGCGAGCGAACTCGACGATCAGGATCGCGTTCTTTGCCGCCAGCGCAATCAGCACCACCAGTCCGATCTGGGTTAGCACGTTGTTGTCCATGCCCATCAGGTTCACCCCGATCATCGCCGCAAGCAGGCACATCGGCACGATCAGGATGATCGCGAGCGGCATGACCAGGCTCTCATATTGCGCGGCGAGAACCAGGAATACGAGCAGCACGGCGAGGGCGAAGACCAGCGTCGCGGTGTCGCCGGCGAATTTCTGCTGATAGGCGATGCCGGTCCATTCAATGTCATAGCCGGCGGGCAGCGTTGTTTCGGCGACCTTTTCCATCGTCGTCAGCGACTGTCCCGACGAGAAGCCGGGCGCGGTGTCGCCATCGATCGCGACCGCCGGAGCCAGGTTGTAGCGCGTGACGCGGTACGGCCCGGTGGTGTCGCTCAATGTTGCGACAGAACCGATCGGCACCATGGCCCCGTTGTCCGAGCGGGTTTGCAGGTTGGCAATGTCCGAGGGACTGTCGCGGAACGGCGCATCGGCCTGTGCGGTCACGCGATAAGTACGGCCGAGCAGGTTGAAGTCGTTGATGAAGGCCGATCCCAGATAGACCTGGAGGGTCTCGAACACACGAGCAGGCGGGACGCCTAGGATCTGAGCCTTGTCACGATCGATATCGGCATGGACGCGCGGAGTGCCGGTGTCGAAGAAGGTATAGACACCCGCGAGGCCCTGCTGCTGGTTGGCCTGCGCGATCACCGCGTTCGCCGCCTCCTGCATCGCGCGGTAGCCCTGGCCATTCTTGTCTTCGAGCATCATGCGGAAACCGCCCGCTGAGCCGATGCCGCGGATCACCGGCGGCTTGACGATCATAAGCCGCGCCTCGGTGATGTCGGCGGTGGCCTTCTGGGCCTCCGCGATCAGCGCGTCGATGGTCTGGTCCTTGCCGGCGCGATCCTCGAAGTCGTCGAGCACCCAATAAGCGGCCGCCGAGCTTGCGGACTGCGTTTCCGAAGTACCGTCGAAGCCCGAGAGCATGACCGTGCCCTTGATCCCGTCGATCGGGAGCATGCGAGCGGCCACCTTCTTCATCACCGCGTCGGTGCGCGACGTGGCCGAGCCGGGCGGCAGTTGGATCACGGTCAGGAAGTAGCCCTGGTCCTGCTGGGGGACGAACCCGGTCGGCGTCATCCATAGCGCCGCACCAGTCAGCGCGATCAACCCGGCATAGGCCATCATCACGCGCCGGGGCATGGCAACCAGCCGCGCGGTCCAACGGGCGTAGGTTTCGCTGAAGCGCTCGAACCAGCGGTTGAACGCCCCGCCCGCGCGGTCGGCGAGTTGGCGCCAGTAGGCCCCATCGGGCGCGGGCTCATGCTTGCGCAGCAAGAGCGCCGACAACGCCGGCGAAAGCGTGAGCGAGACGATCAGCGAGATTACGGTCGCCGACGAGATGGTCACCGCGAACTGCTGGTAGAAGGCGCCCGACATGCCGCCGATGAACAGTGTCGGCACGAACACCGCGCAAAGCACGAGCACGATCGCGATGAGAGCGGCGCCGACCTCGTCCATCGAGGTACGCGCGGCCTCCAGCGGAGTCATCCCGCTCTCGAGATTGCGCTCGACGTTTTCGACCACCACGATCGCGTCATCCACGACAATGCCGATCGCCAGCACCAGCCCGAACAGCGAGAGGTTGTTGAGCGAGTAGCCGAGCATCGCCAGCACCGCGAACGTCCCGATGAGCGAGACCGGAATGGCCAGCACGGGGATCAGCGAGGCGCGCCACTTCTGCAGGAAGACGACGATCACCAGCACGACCAGCACGATCGCCTCGATCAGCGTGTGAATCACAGCGTCGACCGATTGCTGGATGAATTCGGTCGGGTTGTAGACGATCTTGTATTCAAGGCCGGCGGGGAAGTCGGCGGAAAGTTCCTCCATCGCCGCCTGAACCTCTTCGGCTGCGGCCAGGGCGTTGGATCCCGGCTCCTGCAGCACGGGGATAATCACGGAATCGCGATCGTCGAGATAGGCCGACGTGCCATAGTCCTCGGCGCCGATCTCGACCCGGGCAACATCGCCGACGCGCACCTGGCGGCCCTCGGCGTCCGTGCGGATCACCACGTTTTCGAACTGCTGGGGATCGGTGAAGCGGCCCTGCGTCTCGACGTTGAGTTGGAAGGCGCTGCCCGGGCTCGGCGGCTGGCCGAGCGTGCCCGCGGCGACCTGGACGTTCTGCGCACGCAATGCCGATACGATCTCACCCGCCGTCAGGTTGAGCGCGGCAGCGCGGCCGGGGTCGATCCACACGCGCATCGCGAGTTCGCGGCTGCCGAAGAGCCGCACGTCGCCCACACCCTCGATGCGGGCAAGCCGGTCCTTGATGCGGGTCTGCGCGTAGTTGGAGATGTACTCGCGGCTGAGCGACCCGTCGGGCGAGATCAGGTTCACCACCAGCAGGAAGTCCGGTGTGGTCTTCTTGGTCACGATGCCCAGGCGACGCACTTCGTCTGGCAGTCGCGGCTCGGCGATGGCGACGCGGTTCTGGACCAGCACTTGTGCCTCGTCGAGATCGGTGCCCTGCTCGAAGGTGACGGTGATCGTCACGCGCCCGTCACCGGTCGATTGGCTGGAGAGGTAGAGCATACCGTCCACCCCGTTGATTTCCTGTTCGATCGGATTGGCGACCGTGTCGGCCACGGTCTCAGCCGAAGCGCCGGGGTAAGTGGCGGTCACCGTCACGGTCGGCGGAACGACTTCCGGATACTGCGAGACCGGCAGGAAGAAGTACGAGATCGCGCCGATAAGCGTGATGATCACGGCGATGACCGCGGCGAAGATCGGCCGGTCGATGAAGAAGCGAGACAGGCGCATTTCGGGCTCCAACTGGAAGCGAGGTCGGGCGTGACGGGGCTTGGGAGGACGGCTTAGTTGGCGACCGTCGCTGCGCCCGGGGGCGCCTCGGCGGTGGCGGCGGCAGGCGCTTTCGGCTTGGGCGGAGCGATCCGGTCAAGGCGCGCGGTCACTTTGGCACCCGGCATGGCCATCTGCGTGCCTTCGATCACCACCCGGTCGCCGGGTTCGAGACCACCGCGAACCACGCGCAAGCCTCCGTCGATCACCGGGCCGAGCGCGACTTCCTTGGCAGAGACAGTGCCGTCACGGGCGACCACCAGCAGCAGCTTGCGCGTCTGGTCGGTCTGCACCGCAGTGTCGGGTACGAGCAGCGCCTTTTCGGTGCCGCCGGTCGCCAGCCTCATGTTACCGAACATGCCGGGCGTCAGGAAGTTGTCGGGATTGCGGACCACGGCGCGGGCGCGGATCGTGCCGGAGTTGGGATCGAGGCCGTTGTCGGTGAAGTCGAGTTCCCCGTTCCACTTGTAGTCCGGTTCGTCCTGCAGGCGAATCTGCACGTCAGCACCGCGCTCCAGACCTTCGCGCTTCGACTTGAGGAAGGATCCTTCCGAGCCGTCGAAGGCGAAATAAAGGGGATCGGTGGCAACGATCGTGGTCAGCAATGTTGCGGCCGGACCGTCTCCCGCGGCAACGAGGTTGCCCGGGTCGACGCGGCGGTCGGACACGCGCCCGCTGATCGGGGCGCGGACCGTGGTGAACTCGACGTCGAGACTGCGCGAGCGCACTCGCGCCTGCGCCGCGGCGAGCGATGCGTTGGCGGCGGTCACCCTCGCCCGCAGAGCGTCGATCTCACTCTTGGCGACGGCGTCGTCCTCGACCAGCCGCAGGGCGCGATCGAGATTGCTACGGGCGAGCAGCAGGTCGCTCCGCGCCGTGGCGACGCCCGCTTGAGCCTCGGCCAGCGCGGCCTGGTAGGGCCGCGGATCGATGGTGAACAGCGGCTGCCCCTGGCGGACGAACTGCCCGTCCTGGAAGTGCACCGCCGTGATCTGGCCGGAGACACGCGGGCGCAGCTCGACGCTGCGGCTCGCTTCGAAGCGGCCAATGTGCTCGTCCCACTGAGTGATCTCGCGCTGCAGCGGCGTAGCCACGGTCACCACGGGCGGTGGGGGCGCGGCGGCCGGCACGCTGGTGGCGCGCAGAAGATACCAGGCGAGGCCCACCACGGCAGCGATGAGCACGATCCATCCGGTGCGGCCAAGGCGACCGCGACGTTTCGGGGCCTCGGCCTCCTGAAGCTCTCGCAGTTCGTCCATTTCGATCGGCGTCAGGTCGTTCATCGAGCGGTCCTCAGAAGGCGTGCATCACCACTCCGGAAAAGCGCGAGCTTTTCGGAAAAGGTGAGGCGAACAGACAGGCAAGTTTCATCGAGAAAGCCCTGCGAGAGCCGGGCATGGCCTACGCAGTTCTGTCTCGCAGCGTTCTGTACCGATAAGTATGTAATCTGACGTTCAGGTCAAGCGATATTTCTATACCGCTCGATATTTTTTTCGCAATGCAGCAAAATCCGGAACGTCAGCGCCCCGGCCAGACCGCCAGCGTGGCGTCGGCAACTTGTTGTAATTGCTCACGGCTCGCCCCGGCACCGGCCTGGACGGAGATGCCCTGCAGCAAGGCCGTCAGGTACTGCGTCATCGCTTCCGCTTCTACCGGAACGGTGAAATCGCCTTCGTCGATCGCTCGCTGCATCCGCTCCACCATCGCCCCGCGCGAGGATTGGGCCCGCGTGCGCACATCTTGCTGGATCGGCGAATCCTTGCCCCCGCAACTGATCGACGCAATCACACCCAGACAACCCGGGCATTCGCTGGTGATGTTCTGGATTGTCCCCTCGAGCAATCGCTGCGCCACCCCGCGACCGCTTGGGGCGTCCAGCGCGTTCCTGACATAAGCCAGCTTCTCGCTCTCGTAGAGATCGAGCGCGCGCTTGAAGAGTTCTTCCTTGTTACCGAACGCGGCGTAGAGGCTTGGCCGGGTGATCCCCATCGCCTCTGTCAGGTCGGTCATCGACGCGGCGTCATACCCCTTCTCCCAGAAAACGCGCAGCGCCGTAGCCAATGCCTCTTCGACATCGAACTCGCGAGGGCGTCCTCTGGCAGCTACGGTCATTTCCATATCAGTTGGTATATAATCAATTCCGCCCGATAGGCAAATGTCGCTCGTTACCGTGCCCGCGATCGCGGTGCAGGGGTGCGAGCGCTTCCTTTAAACCTCCAAGCCAAGGGTCGAACCGCTTCCAGCCATCCAGGCTCGAGCGATTGATCGGTCGGCGCGCCTGCTCAGCGCTGGCCGTCGCAATGACGCGCCCTTCGGTGCCGAGTTCCAGGCAGCCCGACTCGAACTCCAGGCCGAGAAATTCGAGCAGCGCACGAGTTTCTCCCTCCGCATCCTCGACCAGCGCTTCATACCGGACGAGCTGGATAACCTCGGGCATGACCTTCCCGCACCACTCCATCGCGCGGACGTATGTGAGATAGTAGTCGGCAATCTCGATGAGATCGTAGCTTGCTGGGTGTCCCGGCTGGAACAGCAGCGCGAAATTGGACACGCAGCAGTCGAGCGCATTGCGCCGGATGTCCACGATCCTGGCGTTGGGTAGAATCAGGTGAATGAAGGCCAGCTCGGCCCAGTTGTGCGGAAGCTTGTCGGTGAAACGGGCCCTGGCCCGCCCACAGCGATCACGAGCGCGCTTGAGATAGTCCGCGCCGAGCCTGGTACAGTCGGAAGCCGTGAGAGTCCCAAGGAGTTCGACGATGTCGCGCTCCGGATCGAGACCAGCACTGGCGGCGGCCTCGCGCAATAGCGAGGTGACAATCGGCATCTCACCGCCCGCCGTCACCTGGCTGTGACCCGCCAGGATTTGCTCGACCAGCGTAGAGCCCGAGCGTGGCATGCCGACAATGAAGATGGGCGCGTCGCTTAAGTCGCCCCAATCCTCGCGATCGGCGAAGAAGGACCGATCGAGGTTCGCTTCAAGGTCTTCCATTCGTCGGGCGAATGCATTGCCATCGTATGAAAGCTGGGCGCGGCGCAGCCGGTTGGCCTCCGACAGCAAGGCGAAGGCGCGTTCATGGTCGCCGGCCTTGTCGGCGACAGTCCCTTCCGCAAAGGCAAGGTAAAGACGGTCGGCTGGATTCCGAGCTTCGTCGAACGCCGCCTTGAGAGCGGTCCGGTCAGCGGAATCGAGCTGGCCGCCAAGAAGGGTTGTGAGGCTCCACCACGGCGCGCCGAGACCCGGGGCGGCGACAAGGGCCTTTCGGTAGGCGCGCTCGGCCTCAGATGTCTGGCCGAGAGTCCGCTGCAGGTCGCCGAAGCCAACCAACACGGCGGGATCGTTCGGCGCGATTTCCAACAGACGGCGATGCACGGCCTCTGCCCTCTCATGGTCACCCACTTCGGCGAGCAAGGCCGCCTGCCAGCGAAGCAGTGCGACATCGCGAGTCTCGGGCTCGAGCAAGAGAGCCAGACCATCGAGTGCCGCGCGCGGGTCGAAACGTTGATAGTGCGCGCGAACGAGCGCGATCCGTGCCTCGCGATATTCGGGCATGAAGGCGAGCGCGGCTTCGAACGAGGAAACGGCCGCGCTCAATCTGCCCGTGCGGGCGAGCGCTTCGCCCTGGACCAGCAACGCCACGGGATCGTCCGGATGACGCGCGAGGTGCGATTGCAGGGTTTCGATGGCTGCGGCTGGTTGACCCGCCAGGACGGCGCGATGCGCCTCGCCAATGGCCGGCACGTGGCGCGACAGTGTCACTGCCATGGCTTTCGCGTTGCGCGCCTCCGATGGCTGTCCCATCCGTTCCAGCGCCTTGGCCAGCAACCTGTGAGCCGCCGGGTTCTGCGGCCAGGATAGCAAGAGCGCCCGAGCCTTCGCCGCTGCACGGGAAGGGTCTGTTGTCAGCGACCCTTCGGCCTCCGCCAGAGCCATGTCGAAGGCCCCGGATCTTTCGCCGGGCTCGGGACGGTCAGGCGTAGCCAAGCATGGCTCGCATCCCGGGCGCGGCCACCTCGACCAACTGTTTCTGCCCGGGGGGTAGTTTGTCGGGAATTGCGACACCCCCGACTGACAGCTTTTCGCGAGCCGTCGAGCTTTGCCTGCGATCGGCACCGGCGGCGACACGCTCGGCCCAGTTTTCCGGCAGGGCAATGCCACAATGACCCAGGAGGGTTGCGAAATAAGGCTCTGCCTCGGGTTGTTCGAGGGCATTTGCGTGGGCCACCAGATCCTCGTAGCGCAGCAACAAGGCACCGGTATGAAGCCACCCCAAGGCGTTGAAGCGGTACTGGTCCGCCATTGACGGAGCCTTGCCGTGGATGCCGAAGATCATCAGGTTCAACAGATCCTCGACCGCCAGTTTCCCGTCCTTGAGGTGATCCATGTTGGCCGAGAATTGCTCGGACACGAAGAACCGCGCCCGCGCCAGCACCCAATCATGGGGATCGCGAACCAGGATGACGCGGTGGCAGCGCGCCGTTTCGATCGCCGAGGCATCGGAAAAGAGCAGATGGCCCCAGCTGAGCATGGGCCGCTCGGTGGAGAAGGCGGCCAGGTTGTTCTGCAGGTTCGGCCACTGGATGAAGGCGGCATGGTACTGCTGCTCCACCGGGACGAACATGCGCAGGATGTTGCGCAGCAGGTGGGTTCCCGATTTGGGGACCGAGTTCAGGAAGATCGGAACCGTGATCGGAGCGGGAGCGAACCGGGCGGTCGTTTCGTTCAGCGTGTCCGCGTCGAGAGATATTTGCACCATGGATACGGGACACTCGCAAACGAGGGCGGGTAACTGCTGCTAACAAAAAAAAGTGGGCGGCGCAAACGCACCACCCACTCGATGTCTTCCGATCTTTCAGGATCAGAATTCGGCTTTCACGCTCAGGAAAGCGCGCCGGCCGAAATAGTCGTACTGCGACGCGTAGGGCGCCTGCCCGACAGTGGCGATCACGCCGCTGTTGAGCGAGTTGGAACCCGCCACGGTGACCCGCGGAGGCTTGGTATCGAACAAGTTGGCGACACCGCCCGAGAGGGTGAAATTGCCAAACTCCTTCTGGACGGAAAGCGTATGGTAGAAGGTCGCCTCGGCCGTGACGTCGACGCAGACCGGCTCATTGACGCCGTTGACGACGTTGTAGCCACGGAATCTCCGGCAAAGGGACCCGTTGACGTCAATGTAGTCCTGCTCGTTGTCGGACTTGCCGATGACGTCGAGGCCATAGAGAACCCGCCAGGTCTGGTCCGGGCTCCGCCACATCAGCACGAAGTCGCCCACCCACTTGGGCTCGCCCACTTCGCCATTGTCGTCAGTCAGGTTGCCGTCGAACAACTCGATTTCGTCACGCAACTGCCAGTTCATCTGCGAAGTCAGCTGGAGTGAACCGTACTGGCCGATTTCCTGGGTGATATCGACGGTGAGGTCGATGCCCTCATTGCGCTGGCTGTTGACGTTGATGAACCTGGCCGCGACCGTGTTGACGTTGAGTTCGCCCGACACACCCGTTGGGTAGCGTGTGAAGAGTTGGCACAGCGGTTCGTCTGGGAAGAACTCCGAGTTATAACAGCCGTTTACGATCTCCGAAGCGGCCAGGGTCGCGATCTCACCCTTGATCTTGATATCGTAGTAATCGAGCGCGACGTTGAACTTCGTGTCGGGGAGAAAATCGAACTCCGGACGCAAGATGATGCTGGCAGTCTTCGCCGAAGACGTTTCGGGATCCAGCAGGCCGAGACCGCCACCGGTGGAAACCTCTACGCCAACACCGGCACCGGAATGGTTGCCGGGCATGGCGGGCAGAAGTCCCGGAATGCCCGCTCGGCAGTTATCATAAACCCGCTGGGATACGGAGCCCGCTGCGAGCGCGTCGTCGAGGTTGATGCAGGGGTCGACCTGGCGCTGCGTGCGGAACGAGGTCTGGTCCGCCAGGAACAGCTCGTAGAGCGCGGGCGCGCGGAACGAGGTGCCGTAGCGCGCGCGGAACTGCAGCCATTCGGTGACCTCCCAGTTGGCGCCGACACTGTAAGTCCAGTTGCCGTTGTCGGTGTCGGACTCGCCGTCGCTGGCGCGAGTGGCTGTCACGTTTGTGACGCGGCCCGAAGCCGACAGGGTGAAGGCCTGAATGCCCGGAATGTCGCGAAGAACCGGGATCTCGACTTCGCCGAAGGCTTCCCAGGTCTTGCTGTTGCCGGCGGTGATACCGGCGCTGGTCAGCCCCCAGCTGTTGCCATTGCGGGTTTGTTCGCCCGGTGTGTCGTTGATGGAGTCATGGCGGCCCGAGACACCAAGGGCGGCCTGAACTTCTCCGTACGGCAGCTCGAACAGCGGACCGTCGACCGAGAATTCACCCACCCACTGGTCGTAGACAGTTGAGCCGACGTCGACGCCGAACAGCATCCTTCGCTGCTCAGCAGTCAAGTTTCCGCGCAGGAATTCCGGATCGGTCCAGTTGATATCCACACACGGCTGGCCGGCAGCCAGAGTCACCCCGACGCACGAGCTCGTTCGGAAGTCGTGCAGGTCTACGGCATCAGCGTAGATAATGTCAGTTTCGTAGGTGCCGTCAGAGTGGCTGTATTGCACGTAGCCGTTGTAGCCCCAGTCCTTGAGCCAGCCGAACTGGCCGTCGATCCAGGCGACACCGCGGGTGTAATCGACGTCGATCCGCGTACCGAAGTGGTCAGTGATCGCGGTCGGACTGATGAACCATGGGCCCTCCCAGCCGGGCGAGAACGGATCTCCGAAACCAGGCGCGAGCGGCCCGAAGTCATTGGTGAAGCCGGTGAGGTAGTAGAATTGGCGATAGCTTTCGGTTTCGGTCTTGCGTTTGTTGTAGAGCAGCTCGAACCCGACCTCGGTACTGTCATCGATGTTCCAGGCTCCATCCAGGTATGCGGTGAAGCGTTCCTGCTTAGGCTGCAGGGTCTCATTGAGCATGAACGGGTGGAAGACGTTTTGGACGCTGAGCGCGTCATGCGTCTGGTCCTGTGTCAGCGGGTAGGTACTGGTGTGGCTGACGCGATAGAAACCGGCCGGTACGGTCAGGCCCCAGGTCGGATCCGCCGGCTGGCCGGTCGGAATGTTCGGGGAGATGTACTGTCCGAGATTATCGCCATAGTCCGGCTGATAGATACCGGCCTGGTTGAAATCGTAGTCGTAGACCCAGACGTGTCCCCACAACGTGTCGTTGCAGCGCGGCTTGCCGGTGCGCGGGTCGATGATGTCGGCCCGATTGCCCTGCTCGTCGAAAATATACTCTTCGGGGCAGCCCAGGTAGTCGCGGTCCTTGCGCTGCAGGAAAGACTCGCGGTTATAGTCGAGCGAGGCAAGGATATGGCCGTTGCCGAAGTTCTTGCCCCAGGTGCCGCTGATCCGGAATTCCTCGCCGCCGCTGTCGAACGGGGCGGAAACGAAGGCGTCGAGTTCGAGACCGTCGGTGTCGGTCTTGGTGATCAGGTTGACCACGCCCGCGACCGCGTCCGAACCGTAGATCGACGAAGCGCCAGTCTTGAGGATTTCGACCTGCTGCACGATCGACTGCGGCAGGACGTTAAGGTCGAATGCCGACACAGCGCCGCGCGTGCCGGCCGGACCGGCGCGACGGCTATTGAGCAGCACGAGGGTACGGTTGGCGCCCAGGCCGCGAAGCGAGATGGTCTCCGCGCCCACGCCGCCATCGGTGACGAACGCGCCCGAAATGACCGAGGTGATCTGGGCGGAGCCGGCGGCGATCGGCGAGCTCTGCAACATGTCCGCGGTGCTGAACTGGCCCCGCGCCTGAGCGATGTCCGGATCGATCAGCGTCACCGGATCAGGACTGGTGAACTCGCTGCGGCGGATACGAGAACCCGTGACCACGATCGTGCCTTCGTCACCGGCGGACACGGCCTGGCCGGATTCCGGCGGCCGCACGTCGGCAGGCGGCTGTTCGGCGCTTGCCTCGTCCTGAGCCAGGACCGGGTGGGAAAGGAGTGCAATGCTTATGGCAATAGGCGCCGCGGCGCCGCGGAGGCGGGTTTGGATGTTCACAGATCAGTCCCCAATCACGATTCCGGCTAAGCCGGACGTTGACCCTCAATGAGATCCTGACCGATTGCTCTTTTTACCCCAGCAACGCCCGAGACCGCACTGCAGGGAAAAGGTGCTGGTGTAAGAAAATGCTTTCAATTCAAATTACGTTCAGGTTCGGCTTTCGTGGCTTTGCTGTGACAAATGCACAACAGGTTTCGCTTGAGACTGCCTTTTGCATTGCAGCGTCGAGATTGAACTGGTCTCGACTGGCCGGGCTGGCGGGATAAGGCTGCCAACTTCCGCTTGGGCCCGTCTCGTTGACAATATCTGTGGCCGCAAAGTGCGGGTATGGGTATTGGACTCTGCCGATACGCGCTCTATGCGCGGCGAGTCTCAAGCGCGCTGACGCGCGCATCGAATCATTCTGAAAGGGAGCACCCTATGCCGCTGGTGAACATGAAGCCGTTGCTTCGCGACGCGATGGATAACGGCTACGCGGTCGCCGCATTCAACCTCGTCGACTACGGGACGACGAAGGCGATGGTCGCGGCGGCGGAAGAGCTGAACGCTCCGGTCATCTGCCAGACCTCGACCAAGACCATCCAGTACTGGAGCCACAAGGAAATCGTTTCCTGGGTCCGCACCGTGGCCGAAGATTCGCCCGTGCCGGTGGTTCTGCATCTCGACCACTGCAAGGACCTTGCCATGATCGAGGCTTGCGCCAAGGCCGGCTGGACCTCGATCATGATCGACGCGTCCGAGCTACCCTTCGAAGAAAACCTCGAGATGTCCAAGCGCGTGCGCGACATCGCCGAAAAGTACGGCGTCGGCATGGAAGCCGAGCTTGGCCAGATCATGGGCGTCGAGGACGACATGCATGTGGCCGAAGAGGATTCGGTCCTGACCGATCCGGAAGATGCCCAGCGTTTCTGCGACGCGCTCGACCTGTCGGCCTTCGCTTGCGCCGTCGGCACCGCGCACGGTTTCTACCATGGTGACCCGGTGGTCGACTTCGACCGCATCAAGCGCATCAACGAGCTGACCAAGACGCCGATGGCGCTGCACGGTGGCACCGGCTTGTCTGACGAGACCTTCCTCAAGGCGATCGAGCGCGGCAGCGCCAAGATCAACATCTCGACCAACCTCAAGCACGTGTTCGTGCAGAGCTTCGTCGACTACCACACCGCCAAGCCGACCGATTTCGAGCCGCTGCGCCTGATCGACGCGCAGTATCAGGCCTGCAAGACCATGTTCTCCGGCTTCATCGAGAAGTTCGGCGGCAAGGATCGCGCGCCCGCCTATCTCTCCAAGGCCGCCTGAGGGGTCTGACGAGAGATGATCAAGGCACTTATTTTCGATTGCGACGGCGTGCTCGTTGACACGGAGCGCGACGCGCACCGGGTCGGCTTCAACCTGGCGTTCAAGGAAATGGGCATCGACGCCGAATGGGACGTCGATCTCTATGGCAAGCTGTTGCTGGTCGCCGGCGGCAAGGAGCGGATGCGGGCTTATTTCGACGAGTTCGGCTGGCCCGCCGGCACCGAGACCGACGCGCAGAAGGACGAACTGATCCTGGCCTTGCATAAGACCAAGACGCAGATAACGTCCGAGCTCGTGTCCACCCTGCCCGTCCGCCCCGGCATCCTGCGCATTATCGACGAGGCTATCGCGGCCGGGGTGAAGCTGGGCGTCTGCACCACGTCGAACCCCAAGTTCATCGACGCCGTGCTCGACTTGTTCGGGCCGGAACGGAAGGCGAAGTTTGACTTCGTCCATGCCGGGGACGTGGTTTCGAAGAAGAAGCCCGATCCGGAAATCTACGAGCTGGCCAAGACGTCGCTCGGCCTACCGGTGCACGAATGCATGGTGATCGAGGACAGCCGTAACGGCCTGCTCGCCGCCACTGGCGCCGGGCTGCCGACACTGATCACGACCAGCACTTACACGGTGGAAGAAGACTTCACCGGTGCGGTAAAGGTCGTGCCGGAGCTGGGTGATGAACCGAATGTCAATGTCAGGCTCGCCGACCTGGGCGAACTGGCGGCCGCCACTGCGGCCTGAGGGAGGATGGAATGACTGAGATTTCGCAGAGCCAGATCGAGCGGGCGATTCAAACGACCTGTAAGACCGTGCTTCGCAACGAACTGTACTTCTCGGATCTCGACGGCCTGGCCGGCGACGGTGACTTCGGCACCTCGCTCGCGACCGGCTATCGCGTGATCCAGAACGACTGGAACGACATCGACAAGAGCAACATCGGCGCGATGCTGCTCAAGATCTCCATGCTGGTGAGCAAGCACGTGGGTGGCAGCTCGGGCCCGATCTGGGGCACCGGCTTCATGAAGGCCGCGATGCTCAGCAAGGGCAAGGAAGCCGTGACCCTGCAGGAACTGACCGACATGCTCGGTTCGGCCATCGAGGGCATTCAGGCCCGCGGCGGCGCCAAGCTGGGCGACAAGACCCTGCTCGATGCGCTGATCCCGGTGCACGAGACGCTCAAGGGCCACTGCGCCAGCGCGAACCCCGACCTGGGCCGGGCGCTGTGCGATTGCGCCGATGTTGCCGAAAAGGCGATCGAAGAGACCAAGACGCTCGTCGCCCATCGCGGACGCGCCTCACAGGTTGGCGAACGCAGCGCCGGCACGCCCGATCCGGGCATCGTCTCGATCGCTGTGATCCTGAACGACTGGTGCAAGGAATTCGGCGTCGAGCGTACCGCGACAGCCGCCGAAGTGCTCAACCAACCCGCTTGATTAACCGCCACTGATTTCCAGGGAGAGGAAAGCCCATGAAGAAGTTCGTCAACGATCCCGCACAGTTCGTGCCCGAGTTCATGAAGGGTATCGCGCAGGCCAATCCAGACCTGCTCGACTACACCCCCGAGTTCCAAATGATCACCCGCAAGGGCGGTCCCAACAACTCGAAGGTTTCGATCGTCCAGGGTTCGGGCTCGGGCCACGAGCCGGCGCACGTCATGGCCGTTGGCCCGGGCATGCTGACCGGCGCCTGCCAGGGTGCCGTGTTCGCCGCTCCGCCGGTCGACGCCTGCTACGAAACGATCAAGGCCTGCGCTTCGGACGCTGGCGTGCTGGTCCTGGTCAACAACTACCAGGGCGACCGCATGGCTTGGGACATGGCCACCGAGATGGCCACGGCTGAAGACATCAACGTCAAGCAGTTCTGGATCAACGACGACGTCGCGGTCGAGGACAGCCTCTACACCGTCGGCCGCCGCGGCGTGGCCGGCAACTTCTTCGTCATCAAGGCCTGCGGCGCTGCCGCCGACCAGGGCAAGAGCCTCGACGAGGTCTATGCCATCGCCGAGAAGGTCAACAACAACGTCCGCACCATGGGCGTAGCGCTGACCAGCTGCATCCCGCCCGCCAAGGGCACGCCGATCTTCGAACTCGGCGATGACGAGATCGAAGTGGGCGTCGGCATCCATGGTGAGCCGGGCCGCCGCCGCGAGAAGATCCACAGCGCCGACAAGATCACCGAAGAGCTGTTCGAAGCCGTCTCCAAGGACATCCCGTTCAACTCGGGGGATCGCATTGCGCTGATGATCAACGGTCTCGGTGGCACGCCGATCACCGAGCTCTACGTGATGTATGCCAAGGCTCACGACCTCGCCGAACAGGCTGGCTTCACCGTCGTGCGCAACTACGTCGGCGAATACTGCACCAGCCTGGAAATGGCCGGCGCTTCGTTGACCATCCTGCGCCTCGACGCCGAGCTCGAAGCCCTGCTCGACGCTCCGGCCGAGACGGCTGCGCGTATCTTCTGATCCATCCAATCAGTCACGCAATCGAAGCGCCCGGTTCCGCAAGGAGCCGGGCGTTTTCGTTTTTGGTCAGTCATTTGCTGAGTTGCGCAAAACGCAACACTTGTCATATATTTCGCACTTGCGAAATATGTTGCAATGCACCATCTGCGCGCCATCGAACACGCCACAACGGCGGTTCAAGCAGGGGAATAGCAATGACCTACATGGCCAACCGCCTGATTTCGGCGGTCTTTGCTGTCTCGATCAGCACCGTGCTGTTTAGCGCCGTCCTCATCTAAGGACGGTATCGAGCGCAAAACAGAGGCGCCCGGCTCCATCTGGAGGCGGGCGTTTTTTGTTTAGGCCTCGGGGAAGCTGGCGCCTCGGGTCCGACAGGGCCGAGTAGCGAGTTTTGCCGCAGCCCTCGCCGCCATTCGCACTCCATGCTCGCGCAAGGCAATCCTATGGCGCCAGGACGCGCCGGCCTTCGCCCGTCCGCGGTTTTACTCTTCCGGTGTTAGGCCCGCACTCGCCCGCGGGTGAATGGCTGTGCCTGCTCCCCTCCCGCAAGCGGGAGGGGGATACCCTCCAGATCTTCCGCGAGCTGGCTCGGGGAGGATTGGCTCAATTAACGCCCCGCGTAGCGCGCGCCCTGGATGTCGACGATCTTCGGCGTCCGAGCGAAAAGTTCGCTGAACGGATCGTCGCCGGTTTCCATCTGGTGCGGCTCGGTGCCTTCGCGCACTGTGGTGCGGCGCATGTCGCGCTTGTACTTCGAATAGTCGAAGTCCCCACCCTTATGCATCGAGGCCAGGTTGTCCCAGATGACCATGTCGCCAGCGTTCCACTTCACGCTGAAGATGTACTGCGGCTGGGTAGCATGCTCGATCAACTGCTTGATCAACGCGCGACCTTCCTCCTTGGGCATCCCTTCGACGTCCATCGTGTGCGCGGCGATGAACAGCGTCTTGCGGCCCGAGCCCTTGTGCACATGGACCAGCGGATGCTTCGCGCGCGGCCGCTCCTCGATCTCCTCGTCGGAGATGTCGGCGCCGGCCATCTTACGGCTCCACCACAGCGTGTTGATGCCGACCTTGTCCTCAATCAGGTCCTTCATGTCCTGCGGCAGGTCTTCATAAGCGCTGCGGGTATCGGCAAACCAGGTCTCGCCCCCCTCGGGCGGCACCTGGTGGGCCAGCAGCAGCGAATAGCTGGTCCGCTTTTCCAGGAAGGCACTGTCGGTGTGCCACAGGCGGTCGCCCTTGCGGTACTGGATCGCCGCGACGTCCTGCGTGATCTCACCGTCGACGTTGAGGTTCGAAGCATCGAATAGTTCGCGATGCGGGAGGCGGAAGCGTACACCTTCGCGCCGCGGCACGCGTTCGAGGTAGCCGAAGTTGCGGCTGAACTCGACGTGCTGATCGTCATTCATACCCGTGTTGCGCCACACGGTGACGCCCCAGGTATCCATCGCATCGGTCACCTGCTTCACGTCTTCCTGGGTGAGCGGCTTGGTGAGGTCCAGGCCCGAACACTGAGCGCCGAAGCGCGGCAGGATCGGTTCCACAATAAGGGGCATCGGTCTCTCCGGATTTAATTAGCAAGCTAAGCAATAGCATCGGGGCGCTTGCGTTGCAAGGACGAGCGCTTGCAGTGCGCCACAAGCTCTCCGTGCTGGTTGTAGGCCCGATGGGCAAAGGTCACGATACCCTGGCCGGGACGTGATTGGCTCTCCCTCACCTCAAGGACCTCGGTC
This sequence comes from Croceibacterium selenioxidans, assembly GCF_018599195.1. Lineage (GTDB taxonomy): Bacteria > Pseudomonadota > Alphaproteobacteria > Sphingomonadales > Sphingomonadaceae > Croceibacterium_A > Croceibacterium_A selenioxidans. Next base: position 308,844 of record NZ_JAHFVK010000002.1, read on the forward strand.
TCGATGCGCAGGGTGTCGCCGACGAATATCGGCGCAGGAAATCGTACCTCGTCCCAGCCGAGATTGGCGACCGCCGTCCCCTGCGTGGTGTCGTTGACCGAAATCCCGACCATCAGACCCAGGGTGAAGCACGAGTTGACCAGGATCCGGCCATACTCGGTATCCTTCATGTATTCGGCGTCGAGATGCAGCGGCGCCGGATTGTGCGTCAGCGCGCTCATGAGCAGGTTGTCGGTTTCGGTCACCGTGCGGCGCAGCGGGTGGTCGAACACCCTGCCGACCGCAAATTCATCGAGCCATAGTCCGGCCATTTAGCTCTCCTCTCCTCCCATCTCTAGCGTGGTGCGACGTGCGGGGAAAGGAATGGCGCGCCATCCGTTGTGCGCGCGGAGGCAATGACGGAGCCCATATGCGAGCGTACACTTTTCCCATCCTGGCGCTGGTCGCGCTTTCCGGCTGCGGCAGCAACGAACCGAGCGCTGAGGAAACCACGGCGGCAACACCAGCCGCGGAGGTCTCTCCACCACCGGTCGCCGAAGCTCCGTTGGCTGGGAACGAGACCGACATCCCCGAAGCGCTGCGGGGCCGCTGGGGCCTGGTGCCTGCCGATTGCGAACCGGGACGCGACGATGCGAAGGGCCTGCTGACCATCACCAATACCGAATTGAAGTTTTACGAATCGGTCGGCAAGCTCGAGGGAATCGAGGAATTCGACCCGAGCCGCATCCGCGCTTCGTTCAGTTTCACCGGGGAAGGCCAGGAATGGGAACGCGACGTGGTGCTCGACGCGCAGGACCAGGGAAAGACGCTGATCCGGCGGGAGTACGGAGAGGATGCAGCGCCCGGTCCGTTCCGCTATACCAGGTGCACCTAAGGAGAGGAAAATGCCTATGACGAAGGTATTGCCACTGGCAGCAGCCGCCGCCGCCCTGATACTCGGGGGATGTGCCACGACGAATACGGGCTCACGCGAAGACTTCGTGGGCGGCAAATGCGATGCAAAACCAGGACAGACCTTCGTCGGCCAGCGCGCCACGGTTGCCGTTGGCGCCGGAATCCAGAAGGCCACCGGCGCAGCGATCCTGCGCTGGGCCCCACCGCGTAGCGCGCTGACCATGGACTTCCGCGAGGAACGGGTGACTATCGCCTACAACGACGACCTTGTGATCGAAATGATCACCTGTGGCTGATCCGGCAGACGGGCGCCAACGCATCCCCGCCCAGTCCCCGTTCGAAGAAGAAATCGGCTTCACCCGCGCCTTGCGCGTGGGTGACCGGATCGTCGTTTCGGGCACTGTGGGCGTCGAAACCGATGGATCGGTCAAGGAAGACGCGGGCGCCCAGGCGGACCGCTGCTTCGCGCTGATCCGCGAGCACATAGAGCAGCTGGGCGGGCGCATGGCCGATGTCGTCCGCATTCGCATGTTCGCAACCGACATCAAGGACGCCGACGCGATCAGCGCCGCCTTCAGCCGCGCGCTCAAGCACGCCCGGCCGACGGGCACGCTGGTGGCGATCGCCGGGCTCTACGACCCTCGCTGGAAAGTCGAAATCGAAGCGGAGGCTGTGATCGGTTCGGGACAGTGACCGAGCCGTTCGCCCTCACCGAAGACCAGCTCGCGATCCAGGAAGCGGCGCGGCGGTTCACCGCCGACGCCATCACGCCGCACGCCGCCGAATGGGACGAAGGACACGTCTTCCCCAAGGAGACGATCAAGGCAGCGGCGGAGCTCGGCTTCGCCGCCATCTACGTGTCGGAGGAGAACGGCGGCATCGGGCTGGGGCGGTTTGAGGCAGCGCTGATCATGGAGGCGATGGCCTATGGCTGTCCCTCCACCAGCGCGTTCATCTCGATCCACAACATGGCAAGCTGGATGATCGACAGCTTCGGTTCGGATGAACTGAAGACCAAGTACCTGCCGCGCCTCGTCGGGATGGACTGGATGGCGAGCTATTGCCTGACCGAGCCCGGCTCAGGCTCCGACGCCGCGGCGCTCAAGACCCGTGCGGTGCGCGAAGGCGCCGAGTGGATCGTCAATGGCACCAAGCAATTCATCAGCGGCGCCGGGGTGAATGATCTCTACCTGACCATGGTGCGCACCGGAGAGGACGGGCCCAAGGGTATCTCCTGCCTCGCCATCGAGAAGGGGATGCCGGGCGTCTCGTTCGGCGCGCCGGAGCGCAAGCTTGGCTGGCATTCGCAGCCGACGGCCTCGCTGATCCTAGATAACGTGCGGGTTCCGGCCGAGAATCTGGTGGGTCGCGAGGGTGAAGGCTTCCGCATCGCGATGCAGGGGCTCGACGGCGGACGCCTCAATATTGGCGCCTGCTCGCTCGGCGGGGCTCAGCGATGCCTGGACGAAGCGCTGCGTTACACCAAGGAGCGGCGGCAGTTCGGCAAGGCGATTGCCGATTTCCAGAATACCCAGTTCACCCTGGCCGACATGGCGACCGAACTGGAAGCCTCGCGCGCCCTGCTCTACCTCGCCGCGGCCAAGGTCACGGCAGGCTCGCCCGACAAGACCCGCTTTGCCGCCATGGCCAAGCGCCTTGCGTCGGACACCGGGATCGCGATAGCCGACCGGGCCTTGCAGCTGCATGGCGGCTACGGCTACTTGCAGGACTACCCGGTCGAGCGTTTCTGGCGCGACCTCAGGGTTCATTCGATTCTGGAAGGCACCAACCAGATCATGCGGCTGATCGTTGGACGGGATTTGTTGAGGGAATGAGCGAAGAGGTTTTGATCCGCTGGGCCGGCTCTGTCGGCCATATCTCCCTCAATCGCCCGAAAGCTCTCCACGCCCTGACCCAGGCGATGTGCGAAGCGATCAGCGCGGCGCTGCTGGCTTGGCGCGACGACGCGGCTATTGAGGCGGTGATCCTCGACCATGCCGAGGGCCGCGGGTTCTGCGCGGGCGGCGACGTTGCCATGGTGCGGCGCTCGGCGCTTGAAGACGGCGGCACCGCGGGCCGCGCGTTCTTCCATGCGGAGTATCGCCTCAACCACCTGCTGTTCACTTACCCCAAGCCCGTCGTCGCGTTCATGGACGGTGTGACGATGGGTGGAGGGGTCGGGCTCGCCCTTCCGGGCCGCTATCGCATCGCGACGGAGAACACCCTATTCGCTATGCCCGAAGGCGCGATCGGACTGTTCCCTGACGTCGGCGCGGGCTGGTACCTGCCGCGACTGCCCGGACAGATCGGCAAGTTCCTGACTCTGACCGGCGCCCGGCTCGACGGTGCCGAATGCCATTGGGCCGGGCTCGCCACCCACTATTTGCCGAGCGAGAAGCTGGCGGAAGCGAAGCAGCGGATCGCCGAGCGCCCAGCCTCGATCGAAGCCGCGCTCAATGACCTTGCGGCTGAGGTGCCCCCGGCCCGCCTCGCCCGCAATGCCGAGCGCATCGAGCGCCTCTTCGCCCCCGACACTCTCGAAGGGATTCTCGACGCCCTTGCGAGCGATCCCTCCGAATGGGCCGCCAAGGAACTCAAGGCCGTCGCCGCTAAGTGCCCCGCCACCTCCAAGGTCGCCTTGAGGGAGTTCGCCGAAAGCGCGGGCAAGAGCGACTTCGCAGAGGAAATGGCGCTCGAATACCGGCTCGCCGCGCGGATGATCATGCGGCCCGACTTTGCCGAAGGCGTGCGCGCGGTGCTGGTCGACAAGGACAACTCGCCGGTCTGGAATCCCGCCACCGCTCAAGCCGTCACCCAAGACTCGCTCGACGCCATTTTCGCACCACTACCACTTCAGGAGGAATGGACGCCCTTCCCGGCTTGATGGCGGACAAGAATTTCTCCCCATTCGCGCACTTGCGAATACCCGCGCCAAACGGCACTTCGCGTCCATGCAAGCCTTGACCCACCTATCCCGTCTTGAGGCGGAGAGTATTCACATCATGCGGGAAGTAGTGGCCGAGGCCACCAATCCCGTGATGCTCTATTCGGTTGGCAAGGACAGCGCCGTGATGCTGCATCTTGCCAAGAAGGCGTTCTACCCGGCGCCGCCGCCATTTCCCCTGCTGCATGTCGATACGACCTGGAAGTTCCAGGATATGTATGCCCTGCGCGACAAGGCTGCGCGCGAAGCGGGGATGGACCTGCTCGTCTATCACAACCCCGAAGCGATGGAGCGCGGGATCAACCCGTTCGACCACGGGCCCCTTCACACCGACATGTGGAAGACCGAGGGGCTCAAGCAGGCGCTCGACAAGTGGGGCTTCGACGCGGCCTTCGGCGGCGCCCGGCGCGACGAGGAAAAGAGCCGCGCAAAAGAGCGCATCTTCTCGTTCCGCACCGCGACCCATGGCTGGGACCCGAAGAACCAGCGGCCTGAGCTGTGGAACCTCTACAACGCCCGCAAGGCCAAGGGCGAAAGCATACGCGTGTTCCCGATCTCGAACTGGACCGAGCTCGACATTTGGCAATACATCATGGCCGAAGGGATCGAGATCGTGCCGCTCTACATGGCCGCCAAGCGCCCGACGGTGATGCGCGACGGACTGCTTCTGATGGTCGATGACGAGCGCTTCCCGCTCAAGCCTGGAGAAGAACCGGTGATGCGCTCGATCCGGTTCCGTACGCTCGGCTGCTACCCGCTGACCGGCGCGGTCGAGAGCGAGGCGGCGACGCTGCCCGAGGTGGTGCAGGAAATGCTGCTGACCACCACCAGCGAACGGCAGGGCCGCGCGATCGACAAGGACGAAGGCGGTGCCGGGATGGAGAAGAAGAAGCAGGAGGGCTATTTCTGATGGCCGAGAATTCTCCCCTCCCGCTTGCGGGAGGGGTCGGGGGTGCGCCTGTGGCCGCCCGCGACGCTACCGACAAAGACACGCCCACCCCTAACCCCTCCAGCAAGCGGGAGGGGGACAGCGTCTATCAGACCGACAGCCTTATCGCCGAGGATATCGGGGCTTACCTAGAGCTGCACCAGAACAAGGGTCTGCTGCGCTTCATCACGTGCGGCAGCGTCGATGACGGCAAGTCCACGCTGATCGGGCGGCTGCTCTACGACAGCAAGATGATCTTCGAAGACCAGCTTGCCGCGCTGGAGGCCGACAGCAGGCGCGTCGGCACGCAGGGCCAGGCGATCGACTTCGCGCTGCTGGTCGACGGCCTCGCCGCCGAGCGCGAGCAGGGCATTACGATCGACGTCGCCTATCGCTTTTTTTCGACCGAGAAGCGCAAGTTCATCGTCGCCGATACGCCGGGGCACGAGCAGTACACCCGCAACATGGTCACCGGCGCTTCGACCGCCGATCTCGCCGTGATCCTGATCGACGCGCGCAAGGGCGTTCTGATGCAGACCCGCCGCCACTCGTTCCTCGCCCACCTGATCGGCATCCGCCATATCGTGCTGGCGGTGAACAAGATGGACCTGGTGGGTTACGACCAGGACGTCTTCAACAAGATCGTCGCCGATTACCACGCCTTCGCGCAGGAGATCGGCATCGCCGGGTTCACCGCGATCCCGATCTCGGGCTTCAAGGGCGACAACATCACCCAGGCCCCCTCGTCCGAAACCCCATGGTACCGCGGGCCCAGCCTGATCGAACACCTGGAGACGGTCGAGATCGAGGCTACCGCGGCGCAGGCGGGCGCGTTCCGCATGCCGGTGCAATGGGTCAACCGCCCCAACCTCGACTTCCGCGGCTTTGCCGGGTTGATCGCCGAGGGCACCGTCAAGCCGGGCGACGCCGTGCGCGTCATCCCCTCGGGCAAGACCAGCACCGTGTCGCGGATCGTGACCCTCGACGGCGACCTCGAGGAAGCGGTCGCCGGCCAGTCGGTCACCCTCACCCTGGCCGACGAGATCGACTGTAGCCGGGGCGACGTGCTCGCCGCTGCCGGCGATCCGCCACAGGCCGCCGACCAGTTCGAAGCCTCGCTCGTATGGATGAGCGACGAAGCGCTGATCCCGGGCCGTGGTTACTGGCTCAAGCTCGCGACCCAGACGGTCAGCGCCAGCGTGGCCCACCCGAAGTACGAGATTGACGTCAACTCGCTCGAACACCTCGCCGCCAAGACCCTGTCGCTCAACTCGATCGGCGTGGCCGAGGTGACGACGGACAAGCCAATCGTGTTCGAACCCTATGCGAAGAACCGCCAACTCGGCGGGTTCATCCTGATCGACAAGCTGACCAACGCGACAGTCGCGGCGGGCATGATCCATTTCAGCTTGCGCCGGGCGCAGAACGTCCACTGGCAGGCGCTTGAAATCGGGCGTGAACAGCACGCCACGCTCAAGGGCCAGGCGCCCGCGGTGCTGTGGTTCACCGGCCTTTCGGGCTCGGGCAAGTCGACCATCGCCAACATGGTCGAGAAAAAGCTCCACGCCACCGGTCGCCACACGTTCCTCCTCGACGGCGACAATGTCCGCCACGGGCTCAACAAGGACCTGGGCTTCACCGAGGCCGACCGGATCGAGAACATCCGCCGGGTGGGCGAAGTCGCCAAGCTGATGACCGATGCCGGCCTGATCGTGCTCACCGCCTTCATCAGCCCGTTCCGCGCCGAGCGCGAGCTGGTGCGGCAGATGCTGCCCGAAGGCGAGTTCATCGAGGTGTTCGTCGATACCCCGCTCGAAGTAGCGGAGAACCGCGACGTGAAGGGGCTCTACAAGAAGGCCCGCGCCGGCGAGCTCAAGAACTTCACCGGCATCGACAGCCCTTACGAGCGGCCGGTCAATCCGGAAATCCGTATCGACACCACCAAGACCTCGCCCGAGGAGGCTGCCGAATTGATCGTCAATCGCCTGATCGGCGCCTGGACTCCCGATCTGTGAGCCAGACCGACGCCGCGCTGGCGGCCGAACTCGCAGAAGCCGCCGGGCGCATCCTGCTCGACCTGCGGGCGCGCGGCGAATTCGAAGGCAAGGCGCTGGGCCAGGAGGGCGACCGCCTGGCCAATGCCTGGCTCGTCGAACGCCTCCGCGCCGAACGGCCCGACGATGGCCTGCTCTCCGAAGAGAGCAAGGACACCGCCGAGCGCCTGAGCAAATCGCGTGTCTGGATCATCGATCCGCTCGATGGCACGCGCGAATATGGCGAGGCGCGTGCAGACTGGGCGGTCCATGTCGGTCTGGCGATCGACGGTGTGGCCGAGATCGGCGCGGTGGCTCTTCCGGGGCTCGATGGCGGTCTGGTCCTGAGTTCTGGCCAGCCCGTGGCTCCGGCAGAACACATCGGCGCACCGCGCATGCTGGTGAGCCGCACCCGTCCCGCAGCCGAAGCCGTCGCCGTCGCCGAGGCGCTGGGGTGCGAGTTGGTTCCGATGGGTTCTGCGGGAGCCAAGGCCATGGCTGTGGTGACCGGACAGGCGGAAATCTACCTGCATTCCGGCGGCCAGTACGAATGGGACAACTGCGCGCCGGTGGCCGTGGCAAGGGCGAATGGATTGCATTGCTCGCGGATCGACGGGAGCCCGTTGATCTACAACAACCCCGACACCTACCTGCCCGACCTGCTGATCTGCCGGCCGGAATACGCCGAGCAGGTGCTGGAAATAGTGGCCTCGTTCTAACCGGGGGGATTCCGATCACGGTTAGCCTGCGAACCACAAGCTCACCACGAACGGCCCTATGTTCAAGCTCCGTTCGTCCTGAGCCTGTCGAAGGACACCCCTCCACCATACGCTGCGCGGACGGTCCCTCTTCCTGAGACAAGCTGGGGGAGGATTAACCCCGCAACCGCTCCGCCAGGGCCCGCGCGGCCTCGCTCACATCCCTCCAGGTCACCTCGAACCCAGCCGCGTCGCCATAGTAGGGGTCGGCCACTTCCTCTCCCTCACGCCCCGGCACACAGTCCAGCAGCAATCCGATCTCAGCCGTCGCATCGGCCGGCGCGCGCGCCTGGAGCACGGCAAGATTATCCTCATCCAGCGCGAAGATGTGCGTGAACCGGCGATAGTCCGCCAGCGTCACCTGCCGCGCCGCCAAATGGTCGATCGGCACGCCCTTGGCCTTCGCCACGGCGCAGGAGCGAGGATCGGGCGCCTTGCCGCTGTGCCAACCGGCCGTCCCCGCAGAGTCGACCTCGACGTCCATCCCCAGCCGCTCCACCTCTTGCCGGAACGCGGCCTCAGCCAGCGGCGAGCGGCAGATGTTCCCGAGGCACACGAACAAGACTGCGTACCGTCCGCTCACAGTTTCGGGTTGCCCGCACTCCACTTGATGGTCAGTTCGAGCCCGCTTCCGATCGGCAGCAGTAGCGTCTGCAGGTCCGGTTTGGCCTTTACCGCCTCGCGGAAAGCCCGCACGGATTCGCGGGCGCCTTCAGGGTAGATCATATTGTCCGAAGCGATGATCCCCTCTTCCGCCAGTCGCGGATAGACCGCCTCGAAGCAGGGGAGGTAGAGGTTCTTCCAGATGTCCAGCAGGACGAAGCCCCACTCACCTTCGTCCGCGGCGATCACCTCCAGCGCATCTCCGGAGCGGAACTCCACGAACTCGGCGAGGCCGGCCTGTTCCAGCATGCCGCGCGCATAGGCCTGCTTGCCGGCATCGACATCGACCGAAACCACCCGCGCTCCGCAAATCCGGGCGGCGTCGGCCAGGAACAGGGTGGAATAGCCGTAGCTCGTCCCCAGCTCGAGGATCCGCGCGGGCTGGCGGCCCACAGCGAGCGAGCGAAGAAACTCCGCGGCCTCGGCACCCACCGGCAGCAGAAACTCGTCGCGCCGCTCTCCGAACGAGCCGCGCGGCAATTCGCGCGACAGGTCAAGTTCCTCCCGGTGGCGGGCGTCGTACTGCGCAAAAACGGCTTCGGCGCGAGGGTCGGCAAAGTGCATCAGGCGATCCATGGTCCGGTTATGGCGACAGTCTTCGCCGGGCGATAGAGGTTGACGAACAGGACCTTGCCGTCGGGCGAGAAGCAGGCCCCGGCCCATTCGGTATCGATCCGCGACAGCGCCAGCGGATAGGCCACGCCTTCGGGCGTGATCCAGCGCAAGTGGTTGGAGACTTGCTCTGTATACTGGTCTTCGCATACCACCAGATGCCCGCCCGGGGCCACGGTCAGGTTGTCGCCGAAGTTGAACTGTTCGATCGAGGTGCTCTCGTAGAAGAGCTGCAGCCTGTCGGGACCGCTGGCCTGCGGACGCAGGCGGAAGATCTGACCGAGCTTGGCCGCGCCGCCACTGGTGCAGCAGAAGTAGAGCTCTCCCTCGCCCATCCAGATGCCCTCGCCCCGCGCGAAGATCGTCGCCCCGGCGGCAGCGCCGCGCTTGCGCAAATCGTCGTCGGGTGCCTCGACATTGTCGAGGTCGATCCAGCGGACGCCCTGCCAACCCTGCGGTTCGAAGCTCACCCCATTCCAGTTGCGCGTATCGGGCAACCCGTCGATCGCCAGCGCCTGCAGCTTGCCACCTTCGGCCAGCTTGCCCTTCACGTTGGGGATGAAGCGATAGAGCAGCCCGTCCTCGCGATCCTCGGTCTCATAGACCACGCCGGTCGCGGGATCGACGCAGGCGGCTTCGTGGTTGAAGCGGCCCATGGCCTCGAGCGGGACCGGGTCGATCGGTCCGGTGGCGCTAGCCGGGACTTCGAACACGTAGCCGTGGTCCCGGTTGAGCCTGCCGTCGGCGCGGCTCACGTTCTCCTCGCAGGTCAGCCAACTGCCCCACGGCGTGATCCCCCCGGCGCAATTGCGGATGGTGCCGGAAAGCGAGCGATACTGCTGCTCTACCGCCAGGGTCTCCGCGTCGAGAACGAGCGTCGTTGTACCTCCCGGCAGCGGCACCAGACTGCGACCGACGGTGTCATAGGCCGGGCCTACTGCGCCGCCCGAATCCTTGTCCGGCATCAGCTCGTGATTGCGCACGAGCGCGAGCTTGCCGTTGCCGAGATCGAAACACCCCATGCCGTCGGCATGATCCGGAACGGTCCCGCCGTCGCTCATTGCATCGCCGAGGTTGGAGAGGACCCGGTATCTGAAGCCCCGAGGCAGATCGATCAGTCCATTGGGATCGGGCAGCAGCGGCCCATAGCCCCCCGGGCCGTCAGCCGCTGCGGCCAGGCCGGAGCGCAGGCAACCACTGGCCACCAGCGCAGCGAAGGCCGAGCCGGTGGCCCGGAGGAAAACACGGCGGTCCGAAATCATTGCATACTCCCGATACCGCGCCCGAATCGCGGCAAGCCTCTGACAAAATGAACCTGCTGCTCCGCGCATACCAATCGGTCGGAAGTAGCGCGAGAGGCGCACTTGTGGTCAATTGGCCGAAACAGGGGGAGGGAAGCCATGAGCCGGATAAATGTCTGGACGATGACAGCGGCACTATGTCTGGTTGTGAGCGCCCAGGCGGTGGAGGCGCAAGAACCGGGCGCGCCCGTGGTGCTCGCCGCCGCGACTACGGGGACACCGGCAGAGCGGGCCCAAGCGACGCTCGCCCAGATGACGCAGGACGAGAAGCTCACCCTGCTCAAGGGCTACTTCGGCACCGACTTTCCGCCCGCGAAGTTCGAAGCCCCGAAGGAAGCGCGTAACGGCTCGGCCGGGTATGTACCGGGCATTCCCCGCCTCGGCATTCCGCCGCAGTGGCAGGCCGATGCCGGGATCGGTGTCGCGACCCAGGGCGGAGCGGCGGAGAAGCGGCCTCGCACCGCCCTTCCCTCGGGCCTGGCAACGGCGGCGAGCTGGGATCCGGAACTGGCTTTTGCGGCAGGCAAGATGATCGGCTCGGAAGCGCGCGCCGACGGGTTCAACGTGCTGCTTGGCGGGAGCGTCAACCTGATGCGCGAGCCGCGCAACGGGCGGAACTTCGAGTATACCGGAGAGGACCCGCTGCTCGCCGGAATCATGGCCGGGGCGCAGATCGCCGGGGTGCAGTCCAACCAGATCATCTCGACGGTCAAGCACTTCGCGGTCAACGACCAGGAGACCGACCGCAACGACGGCAACGCCATCGTCGAGGAAGGTGCGCTCAGGATGTCGGACTTGCTCGCCTTCCAGATCGCCATCGAACGCGGCGAGCCCGGTTCGGTCATGTGCGCCTACAACCGCGTGGGCGGCCTCCATGCCTGCGAACAGCCGTTCCTGCTGAACCAGGTCCTGCGCAATGAGTGGCGCTTTCCGGGCTACGTCATGTCTGACTGGGGCGCGGCCCACTCGACCGCCGCGGCGGCCAATGCCGGGCTCGATCAGGAGTCAGGTTACGGTCTGCAGCGCGCCGACTGGTTCAGCGCCGACAAGCTGGGCAAGGCCGTGGCCGCCGGCGAAATCTCGCAGGCGCAGATCGACCTTATGGTCACGCGCATCCTCCAATCGATGTACGCGCATGGGCTGGTCGACAATCCGGTGAGCGAGGGCCACCCGATCGACTTTGCCGCCAACCGCGCCGTCAGTCAGCGCGGGGCCGAAGCAGGCATGGTTCTGCTCAAGAACGAACGCGACGTGCTGCCGCTGGCGGCAACCGCGCGGCGGATCGCGATTATCGGCGGGCACGCGGACAAGGGCGTGCTCTCGGGCGGGGGATCGAGCCAGGTCTATCCCGACGGCACCAACGCCGTGCCGGGGATAAAGCCGACGAGTTGGCCTGGGCCGGTCGTGTTTTACCCCTCCTCGCCGCTGGAGGAACTGCGCAAGCTGCTACCCGGTGTCCAGATCGACTACGCCGAAGGAACAGCCGACCCGGCGGCGGCCGTACGGCTCGCGGCGCAGGCGGACGTGGTGCTCGTGTTCGGTACACAGTGGGCGAGCGAGAGCATCGATGTGCCGCTCTCGCTGGCCGAAGGACAGGATGCCCTGATCGATGCAGTGGCCGGGGCCAATCCCAACACCGTGGTCGTGCTCCAGACCGGCGGTCCGGTGCTGATGCCGTGGGTGGACAAGGTCCCGGCCATCATCGAGGCCTGGTATCCCGGGCGTGCAGGTGGCGCGGCCATCGCCCGCATCCTGACCGGTGCCGCCAATCCCTCCGGTCACTTGCCGGCGACCTTCCCCCGCAGCCTCGATCAGCTCCCGCACCCCGGCGACCCGCGCAAAGGCGACATCGTTTATGACGAGGGCGCCGCAGTGGGCTACAAGTGGTTCGACAAGCATGGCCACGAACCGCTGTTCCCGTTCGGCCACGGGCTGTCCTACACCACGTTCGAGATCGATCACCTGGTAGTCACCCCTGAAGGCGAAGGGCTGGTGGCCATGGTCGAGGTGACCAACACCGGAAAGCGCGCCGGTGCGGAGGTGGTGCAAGTCTATGTCTCCGGCATGGGCTGGGAAGCCCCGCGCAGGCTCGGTGGCTTCGAGCGGGTCGAATTGGCATCAGGCGAGACCCGGCAGCTCGATATTCACGTCGACCCCCGCGTTCTCGCCACCTGGTTCACGGGCCGGCCGGGCTGGACCCATCCCGCGGGCGCCTACACCGTCAGCGCGGGCCACAGCTCCCGAGAGCTCGATGACAGCGTGACCATCGAACTGCCGCCAAGTTTCCTGCCGCCCGAATGGCGACCCGCCAAATCCTAGCCGTGAGACGAGAGGTCCTTCGACAAGCTCAGGACGAACGGATACTCATGAAATTTCTGGAGCGCTATTGGTGGGTCTTCCAAAGGTCCGTTCGTGGTGAGCTGGTCGAACCACCTCCCCGAGGCTGGTTCGGGGAGAACCCTGACTCCCCCTTGGATCGAAGTTCCCCTACCCCCGGTACCATCGCAAGACTGCGCGGGGGCGAAGGCCATGTCTACCTCGATCATCGACGGCACCGTCGAAGAAGTCGTCACCGGCCGCCAACGCGGCAGCATCACCGTCTTCAAGTCGATCCGCTTCAAACTCGAAGATGGCTCCGGCAGGACCGTGACCAAGGCCGTGGTCAAGCAGCCGGTCTCCGATGAACTCAAGCCGGGGGCGCGGGGCCGGTTCTATTTCTTCAACGCCTTCGATATCCGCGGCTTCCATGGCGTGCGCATGGCCGACGGTCGGTCGATCTACGCCTTCCCCACCAATAACCAGAAGCTGTTCCTGATCCTCGGTCTGATCAACCTCGCGTGGATCGTCTTCAAAGTGACGGTCGACGGCGAGATCCCTCTGCTTGGACTGGCCCTGATGATCCTTGCGGTCGTCGGGTGGATCTTCATGGGTAAGGGAGAGAAGGAAGCCCGGCAGCAGTTCGATGCTGACGCCGACCTCTCCGGGAAAGCGGCTGTTACCGGCGCATGACAACGCCAAGGACGGCCCGCGACATCGCTGGTCTCGGCAGTTGGACCAGCTTTTCGCTGCTGGTCCAGGCGGGATTGGCCGGGGCGGGGGTAGCGGTCGCACTAAGCCATGGGACTGACTTCATTGCCGCCAGTGAGAGCTACAGCCTGATCTCGCTGCTCCAACTGCTTGCGTTCGTGGCGGCGGGAGGGCTGTTTCTACGCTGGACCTATCTGGCCACCGTCAACGCGCACGCCTTTCGCGCCGAAGGTTTGCGTTTCGGGCCATGGCTGGCGGTCGGGTCCTACTTCATCCCCATCGCCAACCTCGTGATGCCGCTTCAGTCGATGCGCGACACGTGGAAAGCCACCGTCGAGCCTCGCGATTGGGAGGTCGTCCGCGTGCCTGCCGTGCTGGGCCTGTGGTGGTTCTTGTGGCTCGCGAGCAATATCGCCGGGATCGCCGCCTTCCGTCTGTCCGACGCCGCACGCTATCCCGATATGGGCGAACTGGCCGAAACGCTGACGATGCTTTCCGATGGCCTGACGCTGGGGAGTAGCGCGCTGCTTTCTACCATCGTTCGGCGACTGTCAGGACTGCAGCAGGTACGAGTGGATGCCATCGCCACTGGGGTGACACCAACCCGCCCGGGCGGCTGACGGTTACTACTCCCCCGCCTGCTCTTCGCGGATGTTGCGCAATTCCCGATCCACCCCGTTGATCTTCGTCATGCCCTTGATGTTGGGTATGCCCTTGTAGAGCGTGCGCAGGTACGCCTGGTCGAAATCGGTCAGGCCGCTTGGCGGGGTGCCGGTCTCGTCGAACAACGCCAGGATCGTGTCCATGGTGGCGGCGCTGCTGGTAGGCCGGGTCTTGGCGAAGCCCCGCATCGTCGCATAGTCGGCCAGTTGGATCAGCGTCTTGTCGCGTACTTTCTCACGGTCGAACAGGACGACGGTCTGGGCGATATCCTCCCGCACATTGATGTAGATCTTCGAATGGGCCGCATTCATCTGCATGACTGGTGGGCTGGTCAGGCTCTCTCGTCGCGAGATGGGCATGCCATTGCTGGCGCGCATCATCGAGGTGGTCCAGACCCGAACCGGGCCTTCCTCCGCCAGCAAAGCGTCCCGATCCTTGCGGTCCATCCATTGGAAAAGGTAGCCTTGGTTTTCGGCCAGGCGCTGGAGTTCGGCTTGTCCATCTTCGACAAAGGCGATGACGAGGTTGGGCGAACAATCCGTATCGTCGGCCATCCACATGTCGAGGCGTTCGCCGCTCCAGCGAATCCGATCGATCATCAGGGCGGCGAACTCGGGCTTGAGGCCCAGGATTCCCGGGCAGAGGCGGTCCTCGATCCGAGCCAGCGGGTTGTACATCAGATCGCCGCGCTCCTCGGTGATCTCCCGCGCCTGCCGGTTGACTTCGGCCGGCGAGGGTTCATCGGCGCGGCCGGTGACGACGATATCGTTGGCGTCAGGCTCCGCGGGGCGATTACCGGCGTCTTGGGCCTGTAATGGAGTGCCCAGTATTGCGGCGCCTGCCAGCAAGCCCAGGGCTCCGGTCCGCGACAGCATCATCGTCAGTATTCTCCGGGCAAAGGCCACCGCCCTTGCGGGACGGCGGCTCGAGACAGTGTGAAACGGTTATTCGGTGAAGGGCGCGCCGGTCGCAGCCTCAAGCGCCGCGAGACGGGCGGAGCCCGGCAGGTTCGGCAGACCGTCGTAGAGTGTAGCCAGGAACTTGCGGTCGAAATCGGTCAGGCCCGTAGGGCGCTCCGCCCCTTCGTCGAACAGGCTGACGATGGACTCGCTCCGCGCCGATGCCGGGGGCAGCCGATGCGTCAGGGCGCGGAACGTGGCGTAGTCGGCCAGCTGTTGCAGGCTGAGCCCGGTCACGGCGCCGCGATCGATAAGAACCAGCGCCGAGAGGATGTCATTGCGGGTCGCGGTATAGATCTTCGAATGCGCCCCCCACATTTCAGCCATCGGAATGTCCGACAGGTTCTCGCGCCGCGGGATCGGCATGCCGTCACGCGAACGCGCCCTCACGCGCAGCACGGCGCGCGCTCCGCCCGTCTCAGCCAAAAGCGCCTCGCGCTCGCCCCGGTCCATTTCGAAGAACAGAGTGCTGTTCTGGCCGACCAGACGGTTGAGATAGTCCGCTCCATCATCGATGAAGGCGACTACTATGTTGGCGTCGCAGGTCTGCTCGCTCGCGAGCGGAAGGCCCAGTGCCTCTGCATTGCCGCGGATCATGCCAACCACGGTTTCGGCCGCGTCCTGCTTAAGTCCGACTACACCGGGGCAGAGCGGATCCTCGAACCGCGGCAGCGGTTCATCGGCGCGAGCCTGGGCCGGCTGCGCTGCAAGGAAGGCCGCGGCGAGCCCGCTAAGGGCGATTGTGCGAAACCGGGCAAGCATTGTTCCGTCTCCAGCACTCTTTGGCCCGGATTATCCCCCTTTCGGGAGGATTGGGCAACGGAACTCTTGTCGCAAATGTTATCCGTATCCGGGCCGGCGTCTTGATCGGGGTGACCGTTCACGGCTCCGCGTCGGAATCACGATCTCAGGATTATTCCCGATGATGAACGGCTTGTTCCGCCACTAAGGTGCCTGGGCCAATCCAATTTCTCATGAGGCTCGGCCAATGACTTCAACCTCCAGCAATGTTCGCGCAACCCTCGTTGGGATCGCAGCCGGCCTCGTGCTGGCTGGCTGCAACAACTCCAGTTCCGGCGACCAGGAGGCGACGGCTGAAGCCACACCCGTCGCCACGGAAACCGCAACTCCGAATCCAGCGTTGTTGCCGGCCAACGCCCTTCTCACCGATCCCGGCGTAAAGGACGCGCTTCGCGCCGCCTTCCCCGATCCGAACACGCTCTTCGCAACCGTGTCGACCGATCTGAACGCGGACGGAAATGACGAAGTGATCGTCTATGCCTACGGCCCGACGGCGTGCGGATCGGGCGGTTGCAGCCTTCTGGTGTTCAAGCGCGATGCGTCTGGTCTGCACGCCGTGACGAAGACCACCGTCACGCATGAGCCGATCCGAGAATTGGCGACGATCACCAACGGCTGGCGCGACCTCAGCGTCGGCGTGAGCGGAGGCGGAGCGGCATCCCGGCAGGTCCGGCTGCAATACGATGGCAAGAGTTACCCGGCGAACCCAACCGTCCTGCCCGAATCGGCTACGGTCGGCGCCACCGATGGCACCGTGCTGTTCGAAGAACCGCTGCAAGGCGCCGCTCTGCCGGCCTCTTGAGGTTGGCGCTACACCACCGACGCGAAGTCACTGGCTTCGGGCCTGCAGGCACTCGGAAGCCAAGCTAACCACCGTACCCAGAGTTTCCGGCTCGACGTTGGTGGAAATGGCGTCGATCACTTGGCCCACCGTGGCATCGCGGACGGGCCGCTCCACGGCATTGGCCGCCCGTTGGAGCGAGCGAAGCTCGCGGATCGAAAGCTGGCGGCCTGCCCGTGAGGCGATGCAGCGGGCGTCCGCCTCCAGAAACCCGACGTCGCGGATCGCACTGTAGACTTCCTGCTGTTTGGCCGCCGTAACGCAGCCCGTCAGGAGCAGACAGGGCAAAAGCAAAGCTATCGTCGCACGCATCGTCACCCCCTGTTCAATCGCGGCGCCCACCCGATGCCTGGGCACGGGCAGGGATCGCCTGATGATTGAAAGGTAGGCCAAGGGCCCTGCTCCGTCGCTCCGGGTTTTAACGGAGCACGGCGCAAAGATCGTTGGATGGCGTCGACAGAGATGCCCTCCCCATCGCTGCGCGACAGGGAGGAATTAGCGCGGGAAAGGATCAGCTTTCCTTGCGCGACATCTTCTTGCGTTCGTTCGGATCGAGATAGCGCTTGCGCAGGCGGATCGACTGCGGAGTCACTTCGACCAGTTCGTCATCCTGGATGTAGGCGATGGCCTGCTCCAGCGTCATCTTCCGGGGCGGTGTCAAGCGAACGGCGTCGTCCTTGCCGGTGGAGCGGAAGTTGGTCAGCTGTTTGGACTTGAGTGGGTTGACCTCAAGGTCCTGCGGCTTCGCGTTCTCGCCGATAACCATACCCTGGTACAGCTTCTCGCCCGGGTTGATGAACAGCACGCCGCGATCTTCCAGCGCGTTGAGCGCGTAAGGCACCGCTTCGCCCTGCTCCATCGAGATCAGCACGCCATTCTGGCGGCCGCTGATCGGACCCTTGTAGGGACCGTACTTCTCGAACAGCCGGTTCATCACGCCGGTACCGCGGGTGTCGGACAGGAACTCGCCGTGATAGCCGATCAGGCCGCGGCTCGGGGCGCTGAAGGTGATGCGGGTCTTGCCGCCACCGCTCGGACGCATGTCGGTCATCTCGCCCTTACGCTGGGCGATCTTCTCAACCACGGTACCGGAGAACTCGTCGTCGACGTCGATGACGACGGTTTCGTAGGGCTCCTCGCGACCTTCCGGACCTTCCTGGAACAGCACGCGCGGTCGGCTGATCGACAGTTCGAAGCCTTCGCGGCGCATGTTCTCGATCAGCACGCCGAGCTGAAGCTCGCCGCGGCCGGCGACTTCGAAGGCGTCCTTGTCGCGGCTCTCGGTGACGCGGATGGCGACGTTGCTTTCGGCTTCACGCTCGAGCCGGTCGCGGATAACGCGGCTCTGCACCTTGTCGCCTTCGCGCCCGGCATAGGGGCTGTCGTTGACGGCGAAGCTCATGGCGAGCGTCGGCGGATCGATCGGCTGCGCGGCGATCGGCACGCTGACCGTCGGGTCGCAGATGGTGTTGGAGACGGTAGCGTCGGTCAGCCCGGCAATGGCGACAATGTCGCCAGCCTGGGCGTGCAACACGGGGACGCGCTCAAGACCTTCGAAGGCGAAGACCTTGGTCGCGCGGCCGGTCTCGACGACCTTGCCGTTCACGTCGAGCGCCTTGATCGGCATGCCAACCTCGAGGCGGCCACTTTCGATCCGGCCGGTCAGGATGCGGCCCAAGAACGGATCGCGGTCGAGCAGAGTCGCGAGCATCGCGAAAGCGCCGTCGGGGTCGAGGTCGGGCGCCGGCACGTGGCTGACGATGGCCTTGAACAACGGGTCAAGGTTGCCCTCGCGAGCGGCCGGATCTTCGCTGGCGAAGCCCGCGCGGCCCGAGGCGTAGAGGACCGGGAAGTCGAGCTGCTCGTCATTGGCGTCGAGATTGACGAACAGATCGAACACTTCGTCGAGCACTTCGCTGGGGCGAGCGTCCTGCCGGTCAATCTTGTTGACGACGACGATCGGACGCAGACCGAGGCCCAGCGCCTTGCCCGTGACGAATTTGGTCTGCGGCATCGGACCTTCGGCGGCGTCGACCAGGAGAATCACCCCGTCGACCATCGAGAGGATGCGTTCCACCTCGGCGCCGAAGTCGGCGTGGCCGGGCGTATCGACGATGTTGATGTGGGTGCCGTGCCATTCGACGCTGGTGCACTTGGCGAGGATGGTGATCCCGCGCTCTTTCTCCAGGTCGTTGGAATCCATGGCCCGTTCCTCAACGCGCTGGTTTTCGCGGAAGGTGCCGGACTGGCGGAACAACTGGTCGACAAGCGTGGTCTTGCCGTGATCGACGTGGGCGATGATGGCCACGTTGCGAAGGCTCATGGGATCAGATCTCTAACGAGGGAAGAAAGGGGGCGGCCCTTAGTGGGACTCGGCCGCCCTGTCTACCTCAGTCGACGGGCCGAAATACGATATGGCCGACTGCGGTGTTCGATGCAGGCACGTGATAGAAGCGATGAAGCTCCTCCACCTTTTCGCCAAGCGCGCCACGCATGATGAGCCACATGATCAATTCGATGCCCTCGGTCCCCGCTTCACGCAGGTAGTCCAAGCGAGTGATCTTGCGCAGATCCTCGGGGTCGTCTGCGAGCTTGTCGAGAAAGGCGTTGTCGAACTCCGGGTTGATCAAACCGGCGCGTTCGCCCTGGAGCTGATGGCTCATGCCTCCGGTACCCCAGATCTGCACGTTGAGCCCCGCGGGATAGGACTGCACCGCATCGCGGATCGCCGCACCGAGCTGCCAGCAGCGCTCGCCAGAAGGAGTCGGGAACTGGGTGACATTGACCGCGAGCGGGATCACCCGCACCGGCCACTCCTCGCGCTGGCCGAACATCAGCGAAAGCGGGACTGTCAGGCCGTGGTCGACCGCCATCTCGTTCATCAACGTGAGGTCGAAGTTGTCGATCACAAGCTGTTCGGCCAAGTGAGCGGCGAACACCGGATCGCCGATGACCGTGGGCACCGGGCGGCGGCCCCAGCCCTCGTCGGCCACTTCGAACTCTTCCGCCATGCCGAGCGCGAAAGTCGGCACGACGTCGAGCATCATCGAGCTCGCATGGTCATTGTAGCAGAGGATGATGACGTCGGGATCTTCGAGCTTTTCGAACTGCTTGACCCATTCATAGCCGTCGAACACCGGCTTCCAGTATTCGTCCTGCGTACGGCCCTGGTCGAAAGCGGCGCCGATCGCCGGGACGTGGCTGGTGGCGATACCAGCAGTGATCTTGGCCATTAATTCTTCCCTTTGATCGAGCGCTGGCCTTCGGGCGAGCGGCCCCCGGCGCGCATCATCGCTGCATACTCGTCGGGGGTCAGGTCGGTCATGGAGCTGACCGCCTTTTGCGTGCTCCAGCCATCGGTGTTCGACAGCTTGACCAGGAAATAGATGTTGCCGCCCAAGTCTATCAGCTTGGTGAAGTCGCGATCCAGGACGGCCTGCTTCTGCTCGTCGCTCATGCGGAAGCGGTCGAGATAGGCCCGCTCGTCAGCCTTGAAGGCCTCGCGGTTTTCTTCCTGCATCAGCGACATGCAGAACTTGTGCAGGTGATAGGCCTGCCGGCTGCGTATCGCGTTGAACACCGTGGTGCCGGGAATGTCGTTGAGCTCTTCGAGCGAATAGAGGCGGGTGCGCATGGCCGGGGGGCCCTCCTGTCTGCCGAACGTTACCAGATGGGCTGGAGTTCCGGAAATCTAAGCGCGGCCCCATACTGCCTAAATCTCGAAGGGGAACCCCCAGTTGCAAATTAAGCAACTCCATCCTCCCCGTCGTAATGCGCTGGGGAGGTGGCAGGCGCGGAGGGCGACTGACGGAGGGGCACGTGGCGCAACGCCAGCCCTTCCACCATCCGCCGCGCCAACTGTGTCCGTCCCATCGCTTCGCGACGGGCAGGACTGCGTCAAGACGGATCCTCAGAACAACCGCGAACCGTTCGGCACTGGGTTGTCGGGCGAAAACAACACCACCCGATCCTCCTCGTCGGCAAAACCCAGCGTCAGCACCTCCGAGATCATCTTGCCGATCTGGCGCGGTGGGAAGTTCACCACCGCCGCCACTTGTCGCCCGACCAGTGCGTCGGCCTCATAGAGCGCCGCGATCTGCGCCGAGCTCCGCTTCACCCCGATGGTCGGGCCGAAGTCAATGCGCAGCTTGAGACTCGGCTTGCGCGCTTCGGGAAAAGGCTCGGCGGCGACAATGGTCCCCACACGAATGTCGACCCTCAAGAAATCCGCAAAGTCGATCTCTTCGGCGGGAGCTGTCGCCGGGTCGTGGGTGAGGTGCATGGGCTTGTATTCCTTGGCTCGGAGTTCGATCTCCCCATAGCCGTCCGGGCCTGAACGGAAAGGCCGCCAGGACCTTGGGCGATGCAAAAGAACAACTGTCGCCGCCCCAAGAACGCAGGGGGGTTATCCTGCGGCCCGAGTTTGCTAGGGGGGGTCCGATTTCATGGGCGCCGTCTCGCGCGCCTTCGCCGGAGAGAATTGATGAACGAACAAGTGCTGACCAAGCCGGTCGCCGCTTCCGCCCTTCACCCGCTCGAACAGCTCGCAGCGACCAACGCGGACGCCGAGATTTGGTGGGACAGCAGCCCGCTGATCTACCCGAGCTGGAAGGAAGAAACCCTCGCCAAGGCGCCGGAAGGCCAGCGTGCGGAGTGGGAGGCTCAGCTGACCCGCTTCTATGACGACGCGACCATCCAGTCGCAGGGCACCATGGGTTTCCGTGGCGTGACCACCAACCCGCCGCTGAGCCTCCAGGCCATCAAGCTGGCGCCGGAAATGTGGTCGGCCGAGATTAAGCAGATCGCCGCCAAGAACCCCGGCCTCGATGTCGAGGGCGTGTACTGGGCCATGTACCTGGACCTCGTAAAGAAGGGCGCCGACGCGATTCGCCCGGTCTACGACAAGTCGGGCGGCAAGTTCGGCTTCCTCTCGGGCCAGGTTGATCCGCGCTTCGTGCGCGACGGTGACAAGATGCTCGCACAGGGCCTGACCATTGCCGCCCAGGGCGAGAACGTCATGGTCAAGCTGCCGGGCTCGAAGGAAGGTTACGAGGTTCTCGAGGAGCTGACCGCGCTCGGCATCAGCACCAACAACACCACCAGCTTTACCGTGCCGCAGTACTTGCGTTGCCGGGCAGCGGTCAGCGCCGGTCTGCTGCGCGCCCAGGCCGCTGGCATCGACCTTTCCAAGTGGCGTTCGGTCATCACCCACATGTCGGCTCGCCTCGGCGAACTGAGCGACTGGAAGACCGAAGCCAAAGCCCGCGGCATCGAACTGAGCCTGTCGGAAATCCGCGACGGCGAAGAAGCCGTGCTCAAGCGCGCCTATCACCACGGCAAGGAAATCAGCCACCCGTCGAAGATGCTGCAGTGCTCGATGCGCGTCGAAAAGGATGACCGCACTGGCAAGAACGTCAGCCGCCACATCCAGGACTTCGCCGGGAGCGACATGGTTTACACCTGCCCTCCGGGTTACATCGCCGGTCTGATGACCGCCGGGCTCGAACCGTTCGATCCCAAGGCGATCGACCGCGAGCCGAACAAGGCGAGCATCGAGAAGCTGCTCAAGCTGCCGAGCTTCCGCGCGGCTTACGAATACGACGGCATGACCCCCGATCAGTTCGCCCACTTCGGCGCCTTCAAGGCGACCGAAACCGAATTCGCCGCCGCCACCCGGCAGACGGTCGACTTCGTGCGGATGACCCTGGGCGGCTAAGCTTCGCTACAGTGTCGGACTTAGATCGAGGGCGCCGGTTTCGGCGCCCTCTTTCGTTTGTGACGGCACCCACCGGGTGAAGTATAAGGCGCTCGGGTTGCTGCCACTCGCTCCGGAGGGGAGGTCATGCGCCTGCGCTATGTCATCAAGTTTGTCGCCGACATGGAGCGAGCGGTGGCCTTTCACCGCGATTCCCTCGGCCTCCCCCTCAGGTTCTCAGCGCCCGAATGGACCGAGTTCGAGACCGGCCCAACCACGCTGGCGTTGCATCCCGAGGCAGAGGGCTATCCGGCGGGACATTGCGAACTCGCCTTCGCCGCCGACGATCTCGACGCCTTCTACGCCGAGCGCGATCAGCGCGGCATCGAGTTCATCATGCCGCCCACCGAACTTCCCGGTCGGCGAATAGCGAGGTTCGTCGATCCCGACGGCGCGGAGACCAGCGTCGGCGGTTAATGCGATGTGCGGGAAAAAGTGAGCGCGCTTTCCTCGGGTCGCGTGAAAAAGGATCGCGCGCTCGCCATCGGGTTTACGGGGAAATGCCTAGTCCGCCAGAGGCCTGCGCACCCCTGTCCTGTTTTGGAGCAGGCGGGCGGGCGATGGTTTCGCACTCGCCGGGTTGTGCGACACGCTCGCCCCCACGCTCTTGTGGCTCGCGCTATAAGTCGCGGTGTCCTGCCGGCTGGCGAGCACGAGGTGCCCCACGTCGCCCTCCACCCGGTTCCCCACCAACTGCGCCCCGTCGAGCGTCAGGGTGCCCGAGGTCACCACCTTCGTCGTGCCGCCCCCGGCCAGAACGGTCCCGCGGTGGCTCACCTCCTCGCCCGCGTAAGCGCCTTTCGCGGACGAGAAGCTGGCGTTGAGCCTCGGGCCCGCCTGAGCGCCGCCGATACCGAGCGACACCCCGACCCCGGCGCCGACCGACTTCGATGTGCCGCTGACCGTATCGCGCTCGGTTGCCGCCTCGGCGATGATCCCCCCGTCCGCCGACAGCAGCAGCGCGTTCGAAGCCACCACGTCGCTGCCCGTCACCCGGATGGTCGAGGCCGCGCCCGCGCCCGAGGCGATGAGCTTGATGTCGTGGCCACGGACGGTGCTGCCGATGACCGTCTCGTCGTGGCTCGCGCCACTCGAACTGGACTTCGAGAAGCCGAGGCTGAGCGAGACATTCGCCCCGCCGAGCGCCTTGGGATCGCTCGTCACCGCCTCAGCCGCGTTGTGAGCCGCGAGCCCGCCGGCGAGACCTGCCACGGCGGCTACTGCGAGCGCCCTGCCAATGAGCAGAGAAATGCCAGCCCAGGTGACAGGAGGTCGCAGGCCGACAGGGTACGCGGCACTTGCCTCAACTTATCCGCCCGAAGTGTCACCTTAAGATCCGTTCATATTGTAAGGTGACGAAGTATGCGCTGCTGACCGCCGAGGGCAACGTTTGGGATCAAATCCAAATCTCTTAAAACCTGACGGAGACTTCAGAAAGCGAGATTGCCCCTCGAAAAATTGAGAAAAAAGGTGAACAGACTCGTATCAAAAACTTTCTCAACTCCCGGCCCTAACACGCAAATTCTTGTTTTAGGGGATACTGAAGTATCGAGATAAATGTAGTTTCCGAAATCATCTTCCGAAATAACTATATATTTATTTCTATAAGCACCTAATTGTTTCCATTCTCGAAGTTGTTTTGTTACGGAAACGACGCTTTGCCAAAGTGACGGACCGCCGGCGCCCGTCGCCGGCAGGCCATAGATAGCAATTCCAGGTGCCAAAATGGCCCCGTACGTCCGCAATAGATCTGAATATTCGGATGGAAATCGAACGCCTAGTTCTAATTCGGCACCTTCTATAGTAAGATCATCAACAGGACCAAAGAAGCTCCCCGAGCGACATAATCGATCAAACTCTTCAAACGTCGTTGCCATGGCTCTCGGCCGTCCCGTCGAGGCTGTCGGCGATCGTCTTGATCTCGCTTGCCGCGAGGCCTTGCAGCACATTGACCGCGGCGCCCTGCGCCAGGCCGCCGAGCGAGCCGGTGATATCGCCACCCGCCGCACCGGTGATCGCCGTGGCGAGCAGCCGGGCCGCGCTGCCACCGCCATAAGTCTGGTTGAGCTTGTCGGCCTCGGAGGTCAGCCGCTCGTACTCTGCGGTATCGCCCCGCGCCTGGGCGGCTGCCGCCTCGTCGCGCAGGACCGTCTCCGCCTTCGCCCGATTGGCGAAGACCGTACCGGTCTCCTTGGCCAGCGTCCGTGCGGCGTCGAACCCGGCGGCGATCTCCTGCCGCTCAGTGTCGTCGAACTCGCGGATGAGGGCGCCCGCGTTGGCGTGCGCCGGGTCGCGGCTGACGCTGGCAGCCGCAGCCAGGCTCGCCGCGTCGGGGGAGGTGATCTCGATCGTCCCGGGCGCGATGGCGGAGACGGTCGTGCCCGACTGCCGGCCCGAGGCCCCCAGCGCCACCGGCGGGGTTGCCGAGACCCTGCCGAGGCCGGGCAGGTTCACCCCCGCGAGCGAAGTGCCCAGGTCCCGGGTGCCGCTACTCGCGGCGGTCTTGCCGATATGGGCGCCCAGGCCGAGATCCAGCTGGGTCTGCGACGCGCTCCAGCGCTCGCGGTTGTCGATCTCGCCCAGTTCGAGCGTGCCGGTCGAGAGGCGGTTGTTCGCCGGGTCCGCCTCGCTCGCGATCACCGCGCCGGTCAGGCTGGTCTTGCCCGCGACCGCAATATCGTACCCGCCCGACCCGGCATAGATCCCCGCCTGCTCGGCCACGCTGGCGTAGTCGCCCTGCTGCTGGCCCGAGCCCAGGTTGAGCGCGCCGTTCTGCGGAAAAATCTCGCATTGCGGGGCGTAACGAAATTGTGCTTCGAAAGAGCCGAGCAGGGTGTGGCAAATGCGCCGAACTCACTCTGTTGCAGGCAAGAATCTCGCGCCCGTCAAACCCGCGCATTCAAAGGCATCTTTCAGCCGCTCGCTCACAATTATATAGGTCCGAATGCCCCCTGATGTAGATGGTCAATTTTTGCTCATCATACGTCATTAGATTAATGCATCGAAGCCGAAGTCCTCTGCAAAACCCTCCGAGAACTTTCTTCGCAAAGGATCGCCTTCATTCACTTGTTGTTTTTTGACGGAACTCAAGAATTCTTTTACGAATTCGCCTCCCATCTCCCTAATTTCTTTAATAATTCCCTCCATCATCTCGAGGGCGAAATCCGGATTTATCTGAGAATCATCAGATGATTCAAGGCAATACAATATGCTTAACAAGCATTTTGTGAGAGGTTCAATGTCATAATTTTTCACCTCAGGATCACTTTTACTGCTATACTTGTTCTGCATCTTCCCACTAATCGTTCGAAGATTTCATCGAGGAGGACTGGCGTATTTAGGACGACTAGCCAGGCTCCCTCAACCATAATGGATCATCGGCCGAATTTTTAAAATCCGAATCCATAAGCTTCCCAAATTTCAGTTCTGATACAATTTCTGTCGGAGAAACAATAATTCTCGGGAAATTCTTCATCCCTTTTGCAAGATATTTTTCGACCCAAAAAGGAGCATCCTCAAATACCTTAAAGAACTTTTCGAACACGTCTAGAAGTGTCGGCTTTTCAGGGTCAATTAGACACTTCTGGTAATCGAAAAGGCCGTAATTTCTATTGAATGGATAACGCTCCCACTTAATCTGATCGGATGAAATTTTCGCGAATTCCGCCTTGAGGTTCGCCGTTTCCGTTTTGAACCGTTCAAGATTTTCTTCATTCACCAAAGTTCTGTACAAATCACGAGAAATGGTCGTGTAACGATCTTCCAAAACTCCTTCATAAATTAGATCGTTTAGGAGAAGAAAAAATGTCTCAACGTCTCCCTTCGTACCTATCGAGGAAATATGATTAGGAAAAACTAATCCGAAGGAATTCCTTCGTTTATCCGTAAGGTCACTTGGTCGATTTAGAGCCATGATTAATCTACAAACCTTATGTCGGCGGGTGAAAGTCTGCCGTTTGTTCTATGGATGACGCCATCAACGATGGCCTCCTTTTGAGCCTCAGTTACGACTTGACCTCTGATGTCGATGCTCAATTTTTGATCCATTCCTTCAGGAATGTGATCCGCCTGCTTGTTGATCGATTTGCCCGCTTCTCTGACTAGCGAGCTTTGACCTCCTGGCCGAGACAGATCATAGTTCTTCACCTCTATCGCGCAATTTCCTACTGCGCAGTCGATTTTGACACTGCCCTTCGTCCCCCCGGACACCGAGTTCTGGTCCTTGAAAGACTGCTGCCCGGCTCCGCCCGTTTCCTCCAAAACGTCCCGTTCCGATTGTCTCCATGTTGGACGCCCCTCGCTTCCCTTATTCGTCACCCCACCCAAGACGGCGGAGAGCACGGTCGAGCCGATGAGGTCGATCCCGGTGGTCTGGTTGTAGGTCGGGTTATCACCGCTCTTGTACTGGTTCTCGCCAAATACCTGCCCGAACGCGTCATCGCGCAGCAAGGCATCGCCACCCACGACGACGTGCTCCTTGCCCATCTCGATCAGGCCATTGATCCCGGTCACTTCGCCGACCGTCGATTTGACGATGCCGCCGATCCCACCAAGCGCCGTGCTGCCGAGTCCGACGGCATCTTTCACCCAGGCCGGCGCGTTGTTATAAGCGCTGCCGGTCTTCTCCAGCACATCCACCGCGAGACTGGCAGTCCTGCCGTCCTTCGACAGCCGCTGGGCGGAGACCACGATCTCTTCGGCGCTAATCTCCTCAAGCCGGTTTCTCAGCGCAGCCTGCGCATCGGGAGAGTCATCTCCGACCGCGGCGTATTCCTCGAAAGCCTGTTTGACCTTGTCCTTGCGTTCGGGTGACAGTTCAAATTGGTTGCCATCGCGCGTTAGACCGGCATTCAATTCAGCGGCGGCGGCGAACAAGCCGCTTTCCTCCATCGCCGCAACGGCAGCATCTGCCTGCTCTTCGGAAAACCCGCCCTCGATGATTTTCAGACGGGCATCCTCGATGATGTCCTCCCTTTGCCGCGCCTCATAGCTGGGCAGCAGGCTGTCGACCCGATCGACCAAGGTTTCGAACGCCCCCGATTTGCGCTGATCGTCGGATAGCGAGGCCGCTTCCGCGATCACATCATCCGCCGCACCTAGCGGGTTACGGCCGAGCTGTTCGGCGACCCCGATAGTCACGCTGTCTTTCTCGCTTGAGACCAGCGCCGCGACCTCGCGCGCCGCGGACTCACTGGCATAGATGGTGAACCCGCTCTGCTCGTCCTTGGTGACGAACTGCGCCTGCGTCACATCGCGGTTGATTGCGTCGAGCGGGTTGCTTTCCTCCGACGCGGCAACCGTGATGCTGCCTTGTCCGATCGTCCCGCGCGTCTCTTGTTCGAACGCTGAACTGGCGTAACTGCTGTCGATCACCGGACTATTCGCGCCCGCCAGGCCGCGCTCGGACGGATCGTTGACGTTCACCGATACGCCGACCGAGATGTCCTTGCTCTTCGCGCTATCGGCTATGTCGGTCACGAGCAGCTTGCCGGTGTCGAGGGTCAGGCGTCCGCTGTCTTTGCCGGCTTCATCCAGAGCGGTGATCACGCCGCCCTTCACAGTGGTCGTGCCGGCAACATCGGCGTTCAGCGAGCCGCCATGGGCAATGAGCCCCGTCTGCCCTGTCACCACCGCTGCCGATCCGGAACCGTGCGACCCCGAGGCGCCCAACGAAACACCGAACTGCGTCGTGTAGGCTGCGCCAGAGGCATTGTTGGGTCCGGACTGGGCCGACCCAAGCGAAAGGCCCGCGCTGATACCCCGGCTGGTTGAGTCATGGCTGGAGGTATCCTGTCGGCTCTCGACCGTCAGATCGCCGCCGACCGAGACGTTCACATCGTGGCCCTGCGCCAGCGCTCCGCTCAGCACCGTATCGCGCCCCGAAGACAGGCTCAGCGTTCCACCCGCGCTCAGCGTGGCGTTGCGCTGGGTCTCGATTTCGGACGCGCTTTGTCCCTTGCTGTTTGAGAACCCGGCCGAAACGCTCGAGGTCACACCGCCCGCCAGGCCTACACCGACGCTCACGCCCAGGCTCGCGCCCGAGCTCGAACTGTGACTTTCGCTCGCGAAGCGGTTGGCCGCCGATTCCACAATCAGGTCACGCCCGGCATCGACGAACAGGTCGTTCGATGCGGCGACATCCGATCCGATCACCTTGATGTCGCTGTCGGCAATGAGGTTTACATTGCCCCCGGAGATCGTCGAACCTGAGACTAGTTCTGAGTCGGTCTCGGTGGTCGACTGCGATTTCGAGAACCCGATGCTGGCCAAGACCCCGGCGGCGTTGGTTACGGCGCCGAGCACACGGTCGACAGTCTGCAGCGCTTCCGATCCAGCTGTCAGGACGCTCTGAGCTGCGCCGCCTGCTGCGCCATCGGAGATGCGGCCGGGCAGGCCGGCCGCGCTGTTCACCGCGCCCGAGACATTTTCGTAAGGCGTAATCGATAGTCCAAACGACGACGACTTCGACGCGTTGGTGGTATCGACCGTGTCGGTGACATGCTCGATGATCACGCGCTCGCCTGCGAGCGTGGTCTTGCCCGGCGAGACAACCTGACTGCCCGAGACCGTCAGCACCCCATCGGCCACAAGCGTGGCATTGCCGGTGGCCGAGCCGACCAGCGACCCTTTATGGGTGACGCTGTCGACCGTACTCTCGTTACGGTTGTTGGCTGCGCCCAAGAACAGGCCTCCACCGCCCACGCTCAGGCCGCTCTTTTTGACCCGAGCGCTCTGTGCCTCATGGTCCTGCGCAGCCATGGCCCCGACCGTGAGAGTGCCGCCGGCGACGACCGACACATGCCCGGTGCCGACCACGTTCGATCCCAGGATCGTCGTATCCCCGGTGGAGCGCAGCCTCACCGTGTCGCCAGACAAGGTCGATGAGACGACTTCCTGGTCGGTGCCCTCGTAATGGGTGGTGGTCTTGGTCGAGGAGAGCATCCCCGACTTCTTGGTTACCTGGTCGCTGACCAGGCGGGCGCTGTCCGTGACGCCTTCGATACGGATCGTGCCCGCATGGGCGGTAAGCGCGCCACTCGCCACGACCTCTCCCCCGCGCACCGTCAGCGCGCCCGAAGTTGAAATCGCTAGGTCGCCGCCTGCGGTGATCCCGGAGAGCACATTTGTCCGGCTCTCGCTGCTTGTGGAATAGCGTGTCTTACCCTGCCGGCCGGCCGCATCGCTGCTGGTCGTATCGAGCGCGCTCTGGATGGTGATGCGCTCGTCTGCGACAAGGCCGATGTCTCCACCGGCCGAGACGTCCGAGCCCGTAATCGTAATCGCGCGGCCTGACACCACGCCAAGATTGCCGCCCACGGCAAGCCTACTGCCCGCATGGGTGACCGACTGGCTCTCGCTCGCCCCATAGTTCTTCTTCGAGGTACGGAACGCGCTCTGCGTGTCTACACCATCGGCTGCCGCGCTCACGTTGACGTCACGGCCAGCCCGCAGCAAAGCGTCTCCATCGGCGGAGAAGGTGGTCGCTTCGAGGTTGACGTCGCGGCCCGCGATCAGCCGGGCATTGCCGCTAGCCTGGACGCTGCCACCTTGGTGGACTGTTGAGACTGTGCTCCGGCTAACGCCGCCATAGGTGGTCCAGGTGGTCGCGGTTCGTGATGCCGCAGCTTCGAGGTTCAGGTCGCGCCCTGCGGCCAGAGTGAAGTCGCCGCCGGTGATCGTCCCGGCCCGGTTGGTTAGATCGTTGGTAGCTGAAACCAACCCCTCGGCCCCCAGATCAAGGCGACCCGTATTGAGGATATCGTTGCCCAGAACGAGGGCGCTGGTGCTGGCTCGCACAACGCCGGTATTGGTAAGTGTATCGGCCGCGCGCAGGACTACGTCGGTGCCGGCGATGATGGCTCCGGCGCTGTTCATGTCGCGTGCGCTCACCTGGCTCAGGTAGACGCGTGGCGTGAGCACCGTTTGGGGCCCGCTGGGCGTTTGCACCGTCACTTCGACGAGCAAGACCATGTCGCTGGTCAGTGTCGCCATCTGCTCGGCCGTGAGACCCACCCCGAGCGCGAGATCGAACTCTTTGATGTAGACCGCACCAGCGTCCATCAGCGCGCGATACTGCGCCTCGTTGTCCGCGTGGCCTGCCAGCCGTCCGACACCGGCGCTGGCCACAAGCTGGTTGGAGATCAGCTGCTGCTCGAAAAGCGCGTCACCCATCCGTCGCTGAACGCGGGACGGGTCATAGCCGAGCCGGTCCAAGAAGTAGTCGCTCGAAAGGAAGTCTTCGCGATTGGTAAAGGCGGGATCGGTTTCCACCAAGTAGTTGGCCGAAGGATCGGCGTAGCCAAACAGTCCCCCCAGACTGAGCACCGGAAATCCACCGACGACGATGGACTGTCCAGTCAGTGCAGCAAGGGAGAAGCCGAATGGCTGCGCTTGGGCGGGTGTTAGCGGAACGCCCGAGACGATCGGGGTTACGAAGGCGCTATCAGTTCCCTCAACTCGCGCGATATTCGTAGTGCCGCCGATCGCATCGATGGAGAGCTCCAGGCCTCCGGTGACTGGCGCGGCCGCGTTGGCCGTTCCGATGCTGCCGCGATTTACGTCACGGGAACGCGCTGCGTAGTCGGCAGCCGTTCCCGCGTGCGCGCCGAGTTCGAGATTGTCAAAAGAGCGCGAGTTGATGTCTACAATGTCGCCGGCGGAGACCACGCCCGGGGCCAGGGCGAACTTTTCAGAGGTGACGATCTCTTTGCCCTGAACTGGAACGGCTACCGGGTCTGATCCTGGGCAAGATTCGATACAAACCAAGTAGGACCAACTCGGCTTGATGGTCGTAATTCGTTTTCCTACCAGGCCGATATTTTCAAATCCGTCACGGACCACATCATCAGTTGTGCTGTATACTTGACCGTCATTGAATACAAACTTCCCACCAGCAACAACACTTGAGTAGCGATTTAAGAATTTATCAGCATAAGCAACGATATCACCGCCCGCGACAATGCTGGCTTTTCCGCTGTCGTTCGTAATAACTGATTCAGTTATGCTGACTTGGGCGCTCGCATCAGTGAGGACCACGTCAAGAAATGGATTTTCCGAATTTGGTGGGTCGTCAGGGTTAAGTGGCACCTCATCGCCGGTTATGGTCTTGGACTCGATGACCTCCGTCTCCCATGCGAGACTGGTCCGCTCGTTAATGATCGATCCGGCCACAATCTCGATGGATCCCTGGGCCTGAATCGTCGACGAGCCGTTGACGAGCGACGCCACCGATCCGCTGCTCCCAAGGCCGCCGATGTAGAGATCGCCCGACGAATAGATCCAGGCGCCACCAAGATTTTCGATCGCACCCGCACTTTGGAGCGCGAGCAATCCCGAACGCGTGGCGATGATGGCGTCCTTGCCCTCGTTCAGAATCGAGCGCGCACCGTTAAGTCCCACGGTATCGCCGTAAATGCGCGCATGGTTAGCTAAGTTCTCGGCGTTAAGCGTGACTTCGCCCGCGTTGATCAGGCCCCGGTTGAGCAGGTCGGCCGAAGCGTCGAGCCACACGACATTGCCCGCGATCGTCCCGGCAGCTTCGTTCGTGAGGTGGCCGCCGGCGAGTATGAGTACGCCAGTGCCGCCCTCCAGATAGCCGCGGTTGATGAAGTCGTGCCCGGCCTTCACGGTCAGCAGACCGGTCACTGCTCGGTCGGGGCCCTCATAGATAAAATCGCTTGTCGGCCTGAGCGTGAGGTCACGGCCGGTGACTAGGTCGCCCAAAACCGCGTTGATGAAGCCAAGCGAAAGATGTTCGCCCGCGGCGAAGGTACCCGCTTCGTTGTCGAGCAAGGCGGCGTCTGCCACCAGTTCCCGCTCGGAGGCGATGCTGCCGCGATTGGTCAGCGGGCCGCTGGTGGAAAGGCTGGCGTCTCTATCGGCCCAAACCACTCCGTCGACGGCGTTTGTGAACGTGGCGCTGGCAACGGCCAAGTCGCGGCCGGCCGCGATCGTGCCTTGGCCGTTATCGATAGTGGTGCCGATCAGCGTGACATCGCCGTCGCCGCCCAGAGTTCCCCGGTCGTTGAGAAGCGTCGTGCCGGAAAACGTCAGGCCGCCTGCTCCCGAGACGATCTGGCCCGAGCGATTGTCGAGATCGGTTACGGCAATAGCAAGCGCGCCATCGCTGCCGATCTCGCCACCGGTATTGATCAGGCTCGTACCGGCAAGTCTAACGTCCGAACCGTAGACGGAACCGCCGTTGACCAGCGAGCCGACATCAAGAAAGATTGCCTGACCCAGGATCGACCCCTGATTGCTGAGGGTCGCCGCATTGAACGTAAGGGCGCCTTGCGAACCGATCGTTCCGGTGCCGTTGGCCAGCGTCGCAGCGCGCCCGGAAAGACCGGGGATAGTAAGACCGGAGCCGCCCCGCGCGACGATCGAACCGCTGGCGTTGTCGACGGCATCGGCGCGGAGGGTCAGGCTGGCGAGACTGTCGATCGTGCCTGCGTCATTGGCGAGGCTACCCGCGATCAGGGCAAGGTTCCGGTCGGATTGGACTACGCCCGCCAGATTGGAAAGCGCGCCCGAAACAGTGATGTTCGCGCCCTGCGCCGCCGAGATCTGTCCGCCATCGTTGCGCAAACTGGCCGCGCTTACCTCAAGCGTGCCATTGGTGGCGATGAGACCGGCGACGCTGTTGTCCACCTGATCTGTGACCTGCAGCGAAAGGACGCCTGCACCACTGTGCGTCACGCGTCCGCCCCGGTTGGCTAGCGACCCTGCGGTAAGCGTCACGCCGCCCGTCGCGAATACCTCGCCCCCGGCATTGTCGAAGACCTCGCCGACCTTCCCGGTAAGCCAGCCCAGAGACTGGAGCGTGCCGCCCCGATTGAAGAAGGTGCCGGTGTCGAGGGTGACGCTGCCGCCCTGCGCTGCGCCGTCGGAGAGGTCGATAACATCGGCCGAGAGAACAAGGGCGCCCGGGGTGAGAAGCAGGCCACCAGTACCGCTGCTCAAGGTGCCGTTATCGGCTGCCATCGTGATGCTTGCGCCATCGACGGTGGCTCCGCCGAGCGCCAGATTTGCTGAGCGAGCTCTGACGGCAAGCGTTCCCCCGGCGGTCAATCGAGTTTCGCCATCCAGGCTGAACGACGTGGCCGTTGCAGTTACGTCACCCGTCGAACCGATAAGCCCTGCTGATGCCGATACCGCGCCGGCAACGTCAAGCACCAGGTTCGCGCCGGCCCCCGTTGCCAGAAGCGAGCCGTTTGAGCCGCTGAGCGACCCCAATCGGGCATCGAGTCGCCCGGTTGTCTCGATCGCTCCGCCCGAGTTGGAAACGGCGCCAGCGTTAAGTACCAAGCCATTGCCGGAGACGATGAAGCCGCCATCGTTCGCAAGGTCGCCCAAGATGTCGATCGTCGCTCCCGAAGCGACCGTCATTTGCCCCTTGGCGCTATCGAGGCGGCTTCCAGTCAGCCTCAACGTGCCGTTGGTGGCGATTTGTCCGGCCGAATCATCTATCGCTCCGGCACTCGTGAGGCTCATCAATCCGGCACCGCCATGAAGGATGGCGCCCTGCCGACCGATGATCGTGCTGGCACTGAGGGTAAAGTTCCGACCTCCGGCGAAGATCTCACCCCCGGAATAGTCGAGCACGCCGCTTGTCGTCAGTGCGAAGTCGCCATCACCGGTCTGACTAATTCTGGACCGGCGAAGCGAAAGTACCGAGCTGTTGAGGATGATGTTGTCGGCCTTCACCGAGCCGTCATCGAGCTCGATCGCGTGAGCGGCCAGGCGGGCGGTTCGCTCGCTTATAAAATCGCTGCCGATAGCTTGAAGCGAGCCTGCGACAATGACACTCAGGTCACCGGCACTGACAAAAAGCGAACCTGTGCCAACGAAGATGTCCTGATTGGTCGCGCGCAGATCGAGCGCCCCCAGCGCGGTCATTTCGGAGCGGCCAAGCGAGATGGAGGCCGCCGCCAGCGACACATCGCCATTACCGCCGATGCGCAGGGAACCGCCGGCGAGTGCGCCGCGACTGGAGAGGGTCAGAGGCCCAGAGCCGAGCGCGAGCAATTCGGTATCGCCAAGATCGATCGTTCCGGCGCTGAGCGTGAGGGCCGTCTCCGCCTGAAGCGATCCGCTCTGCGCCAGGAACGAGCCACCATCGACCAGCAGGCTGCCGCCCGAACGGATCTGTCCTTTGGTCGAGAGCGCTCCGGCAACGCGAAGCGATTGGTCCTTGCCGCTGTAGAGCGTGCCGGCGTTGTCGAGGCTCGCCGCGGAAATCGTGAGCGCACCGTTGCCGGCAATGATGCCGCTGCTGATCAGCGAGCCGTCGATCTTGGCGGTGGCCGTACCGGCTCCGGCATGGGTGATGTCCCCGGTATTGGTCAGAGAACCGGCGCGAATGACAAGATTGGTGCTGTTGGACTGAACCGAACCGCCATTGGCGAAGGTTCCGCCCGCACTCAGCGACGCCGTTCCCTCCCCATGCCCGGCGAGGATCGTTCCCGCATTCACCAGATCCTGAGCGACCGTCCCCGTGATGCGCCCGCCAGCCAAAGCGCCATCGATATCGATCGACAGGTTAGCCGCACCGATGGCCAGGGCGCCGCCGGCCTCGATCGCCCCATCGACCACCGTGACGTTACGCCCGGCCACCAGATTGAGAGCCCCACCGCCCGCCACCAGCGCCCCGTTCGTCAGACGAACATCGCTCGCGACTGCCACCTCGAGCGCACTGGCGGCCGTAACGCTCGCGCGGGCCCCGTCGAGCCCAAGGTCCGACGCAGCAAGGCGCACGTCGCCGTTGCCGCCGATCAGGCCATCGGTGCCGGTGATGGCGCCGGCCAGATCAAGCCGCAGCGTCTCGGTGCCAAGGGCCTGGATGGCGCCCTTCGTGTTGGCGAGACTGCCGCCCGCAAGCGTCAGGGCACCCGCCGACTGGAACACCCCGCCCGTATTGACGACCGCCCCGCCTCGAACTTCAAGGCCGGTGTCTGCACCGACAAGGCCGTAACTGTTATCGAGGG
Organism: Croceibacterium selenioxidans; assembly: GCF_018599195.1. Classification (GTDB taxonomy): domain Bacteria; phylum Pseudomonadota; class Alphaproteobacteria; order Sphingomonadales; family Sphingomonadaceae; genus Croceibacterium_A; species Croceibacterium_A selenioxidans. The sequence continues at coordinate 344,009 of NZ_JAHFVK010000002.1, forward strand.
TTCCGGCGCTGATAGCGACGCTGGAACCGCTAAGGATGCCCCGATTGACGAGGCTGTCCCGCGCCGTCAGGTCAAGAACACTGGCGCTGCGCGCCTCTCCGCTGACATCTATACGGTGCGCAGAGGCCGTCAGTCGATCACCCTGAACACGGCCATCGATGACGATTGCCTCGCCGCTCAGAGCCAGAGAGTCGTGGGCCAGGATCTGCCCGCCCAGCGATAGCAGTCCGGTGCTGGTAAGCGTGAGACTACCCGACTGGCCGATCCTGCCATCCCGGCCCAGGCCCGCCCCCAAGATTCCGTTCGTGTCGATATGTCCCGATGCAACCGAAACATCGCCGCCACTGGCAAGGAGACCCGACCCCGTGAGGCCCCCACTGGTCACGGATACCGCGCCAGCGGCGTAGAGCTGCCCCACCACATCAACGCTGCCGGTCGTCTTGAGGGCGGCGACCGTGTTGGCTGTTACCGTTCCGCCAATACGGATTTGTCCATCGGCCGTCAGCGCGAAACCCTGTTCGAGGGTCGCCAGCGTGCCATCGACGTTCACCCCGAGCCCGGCCTCGGTCCCGATCAGCCGGATCGAGCGGGCGTACATGCCGCCGAGCGCACCAACATCAATCGCAAAGGCAGGTGCCGTCTCGACCGCGCCGCGCCGCGCGGTCACGACGATCGGATCGTCCGGCCCGCCCGCTGCGACATTGCCTGCGCCCGCGCTGGCTTCGATCCGATCGGCCCAGATACCCGCGTTGATGTTGAGAGCCCGGGTAAATAGATCGAGGCGCGCGCCTGAGGCATCGAGTCCTTTGCCGCCAACAGTGATAGCTCCGCCATCCACCGCGTATCCCGTCGCGCTCCCGTCCGGCCCGAACACGGCCCTGCCGGTAGTCAGCGTCGCCCGAGGCGTATTGATGAAGCCGCAGCCCTTGCAGAGGATGCCATTCGCGTTGGCGAGGACGACCTGCGCCGCCGGCCCGGCGACTTCAATGTAACCGAGGAGCCGTGAGGGATTGGTGCTCACCACCTCGTTGAGGATGACTCGCGCGGAGCCCGAACTCTTCAGGTTGCTGTTGCCGTCGATGTATCCGCCAAGGTCGGTAGTAACGATCTGGCCGCTGTTGTTGAGGATTAGCCCGCGGGCATCGACGTTGAAGTCACGATAGGTGTTGTAGCTGACGCGCCCCCGGTTCGGTGTCCTGATCTTGACCACCGGCGTGCCGTTCGCCGACATGTCTAGCGAAGGGGCATCCGGCCCTCCGGGGACGACTTGCGCGGCAACAGGTGCCGCGGCCAGAGAGCCGGCCAGGCTGGTATAGAGCAGGTGCCGGGTGATCGCCGCCAGCGACGAGGACGCTCCAAACCGATGCCGCGCTTGCTGCCCTGTGCTGCTCATGACTTACGTCCCTTTGCTTTCGATGTCGTGGGAGTGCGGCGACGTTTCCCGTGCCACCTGCGCCGATTCTTCTTCGGCGTTACCTCTGGCGATGGAGAGGCCGCGTCGTTCGGCGGCTGAACTTCATCGATGTCGCCCAGAATGCCCTTGATGGCGTTCACCGCCGAGCGAAGGCTCGTGCGTTTCTCGTCAGCCAATTGCAGGAACACTTCATGCAGTGGCCAAAGCTGCCACCACAGCCTGTCGCAGGGATTGAGACTGTCTACCGGATACCAGGCGCGCGGCAGCCCGCCGCGGCCCCGCAACTCGACCTCGTATTTTTCCTGGTGGTGCCGCAAGCGGCAGCAACGCAGGAAACGAGCCGGGCTGTTCTCCAAGTTCTGCGGATTGGGGGCCGAGGCGTTGAAGGAAACCAGGACGATTTCCTGCATCGCCGCGACTTGTTCGCGGAGCTCGGTCAACACCTCGAGCTGCCAGTCGGTCCGGTATTTGACCTCGACCAGCTGCTTGGATTGTTCATCACCTGCCGTGACCACAAAATCGGGCAGCTTGCGGATCGCGGCCGGATAGGCGAGCGCGCGATAGTGTTCCAGGGGGTGGCGGTTGAGGCCCGGTATCAACTTCTCGATGCCAAAGTCGGTCACACGATAGCCGGCATCTTCGAGCACCGCGCGCACGATGCCTTCGCTCATTTCCTTCTTGAGCCGATTGCTGAAATCCATCGCTAGAATCCCATCGCCGCCGAGACGCCGAACCGAGCCCGGCGGCGGTCGCTGATGTTCTTCCCGAAAGCCGGACGGGCGGCGAAGGCGTCGAGACTGAACGGTCCCCGGCCGGTCCTGAGGCCCAGACCCAGGCCGCCGCGCACGCCCGAGCCTTTGTGGACCGCCCCGGCATCGAACAAGGCATAAGGCCTGAACTGGTCGGCGATCCGCAAGCCAAGTTCCTGACGGACGAACCAGCCACTTCGGCCCAGTTCGGCCGTGTCGCTGTCGAGCCCTCGGACAGTGTAGGGACCACCAACCGAAATCGTGTCCGATCCGTAAAGGTTGCGGTGGCTGAACTGCCCGTGGAAGTCCGCTCGCCAGCTTTCCAGCACACCCGCGCGAAGCGGGACTGTCAGGCCAAAATCGGCGCTGAAAATTCGATAACGGGCGGTCGGCAGCGCCTGGGGCCGATCTGCGGTTTCCTCCTGCGCGCCGAACCAGTCGGTCCCGACCCTCAGCGAGATCATGCTGTCTAGCCGTGCTAGTCCCAAGCTCCGCCGGTCGCTCAGAGCCAGTTCGATGTCGGACAAGTCCTGCCGCTGGATGCCGATCTCGATATCGTCGATGAAGTTGCGCCCCCAACGCCGCGAGAGCGTCAACCTGGCTGCCGACTTCGACACCTGATCGCGATGGATCACGCGTTCGCCATAGGCCGACAGGGCACTCAGCTTGCCGCGCGTCTCGAAAGAAGCCACCTCGCCAATCACCCGCTGGCCGTGGCGGTTGGCCGAAGCACTCGCGCCTAAGGTCCACCATCCCGCGGGAACCGAGACGCTCGCAGAGCTTCCCTTGCTGTTTGCTGGAATGCCCGGTGCCTTAACGCGCTGGTTGTAGGACAGGCTGACGACTTCGGAAAAGCCCAGCAACCCCATCACGGCGAGCTGCCCCGATCCCTGCCAACGCCCAACCGTCGGGCCGGCAAAGTTGTTGATCGAAAACGAGGCCGAAAACGGATTCGCCCGGCCCAGCGTGACGTCAAGGACCGTATCACCCGGCCCCTCGCCAGGCGTCATGTCGACATTGACCTCGCGGCCCGGCACGCGGCGAAGCTGCTCCAGACCTTGTTCGAGCCCACGCAGGGTGATCAAATCCCCCGCATCGATCGGAGATGCCGCCTCCCAGGTCCGCGCCCCGTCCTGGCCATTGGTCCGCACACCGCTCGCCACGCCCGGCACGACGACCACCTTGAGCGTCCCACGGGCAAAGTCCTGCTCCGGCAGGCCGGCCCGCGTGGTCACCAGCCCGCGATCGAGAAACGCGGCCTGCAGGCTCTTGAGTATATGATCGAGGCCAGCGGCACCGACACAGCGGCCCCGATATTGATCAAGGTGCCGCGCCACCCAGCGCAGGCCGCGCCGCTCGGCCCCTTCGATCTCCAGCCGCTCGATCACGAAGCAGGGGTGCTCTTCGGGAAACGGACCCAGCACCGGCTTGCCTGGTTCTGGCAAACTGACCTCTGGCTCCTGCTCGCGCGCCGCCCGTTCCTGCGCCTGGCGTTCCGCTTCGAGCCGCGCGCGCTCCCTCGCAAGAACCTCGCCGGTCTGCGCCGTGGCTGGCTGCGCGAAAGCAGCCACGCCCGCCAGGCCGACAACAGTCAGAAGACCATATCGCGCAAGCGATATCACCTCCCGCAAGAACTTGCGGCGAGCAGGCGCCCCCAAAGAATGTCCTCCCCTTTTACGTTATAAAACAAAGACATCGGGAGCGATGTCGCCAAGGGGCGGACGCATCAATACGTAGCTTTACCGAGATCCTCTGTCGTCTGGACGTCGGGCAAGGGCGGTGGAAGCGCAGCTCCCAATCGTCCCAGAGTGGGCTCGGAAAGCTGGGGCGCGCCGCAAGCGCCTGCTCTTCGCGCGTTCGCGCCTTTGCCTGCCCTCATTCCCCTCGGACGTGGCAGGGGAATTCCATCGTAATCAGCGCTTCCACACGTACGTCCCGGCCTCGTTGGCAAGCGTCAGGCTGAGCGTGTCCCCGACGATCGTATAATTTCGGACAGACCCAAGGTCGCGCGCGATCCGCGTATCCCACGCCGCCTCGCCACAGAAGGCCCGGGTCATCGCGCCGGGACTGAACGAGATCGTCCCGCTCGTCGTGCTGGCCCACTGGCTGGTCAACCGGTTGCAGTCGAGGCGAAATGCCGCAGTTCCGTCAGTCATGAACTCGACCGAGTAATTGCCGGGGTTCGGTGGCACTTCGCGGCCCTTTGCCTCGTCGGCGGATTGGAAATAGGAGAGTTTCCAGGCGTTCCCTGAAAGCGATTGTGGACCGGTGGCTGACTGGTCGGCGGTCGTGCAGGCCGTGGCCGCGAGTAACGGCAAGAGAATGGTAGGGATTTTGACTGCTCGCATCACGATCTCCTTCAATGTCCCCGTCGGGGGAACGGTCTCAACCGGAGGTGGAACTCGGGAACAGCCAGTCGCCGGCGAGCGCCGGCACGACCGGAGGAGTGATCTTGCAGGTCTTGGCGAGTCCCTTGACCACGCGCTGAACTTGTTTGGCGACCTTGCCGCGCTCTGACTTGGAAGCCTTGTCGCCGACATCCAGTTCGCTGAACGCGGTCGACGGACAACCGCGCAAGGCGGCGATAATCGTCACCGTACCCGCATTGTGCTCGGCGCTGACGACGAGATCGCCAGAAGTGAACCCGGCCTCGCACTGTGTAGGGGAGCACGGTTCCGATCCGGCCCAGAGTTGACGGGCCAAATGCCACTGGTCAGGCTCGAGCTTGTAGAGATCCTCCGGTTTCGAGACGTCGACTTCGCTGGCAGGGATCTCGACGATTTCCTGCGCCAAGACGCCTGTCCCTACGCCCAGCGCCGCTGCAATCAGCCATGTCATGCGCATCGCCACGCTCTCCTGGCACGATGCGCACAATAGGACACGGGCTGGGCCGCTGTCAGTCAGGGGAATCCCTCCCCCGAGGGGCCCAGTCTAGAACATCTTGTCGAGGTTCGCGTCGCGGAAGGTGTAGGTCAAGGCCAGGCCGCCGGCGAACTGGTCGCGGGATCCAAAGGTCTCGACGATCGGAGAATTGGCCGCATCTCCAGTCAGCCGGTCGTACTTGGCAAAGACCTCGATCCCCAATTTCTCCGAGAACTGGGTTAGGAACGAGGCTGTTGCGCCATAAGCCTGGATGCCGCCATTGGCATCGAACGCCGGGAGGCCGCTGGGACCCGCATCGGCCGGAGCGACGCTGAAATAGGCGTCCTGATACCGGTTGTCGCTCCATGTCAGGCGCGGGCCGATCGAGAACAGCCACTTGTCGTGATCGCGCAGGATCACATCGGCTCCGGCCGTGCCGACCCAACCCTTGTGACCTGTAAGCCCCTTACGAATTTCACCGCGGATGCGGAAGTGGTCGCCGAGGTCGTACTTAATGACGGCTCCGGCCTCGAAGCTGAAGCCAACCTTGGGCAATTCGGCACCAACATCCTTGGCGGTTCGAGAATCTTCGAAGTTGAGGATAGGCCCGAAGGCGAACCCTCCAACGTTGATGATCTCGATGCCGAACCCATCATCTGGCGCTTCGAACTTGAACGGATCGTCGCCACGGACCGCATCAAAGTTGATCATGGGGCTCGGCTGGAGTTCGTCCGAGCCCGGATAGCGAGGGAAGAACTGGATGCCGCCGGTCAGGCGGTAACGCCGCGGCTCCTTTACCTCCTGAGAGGCATCCTCATCTTGCGCGGCTGCAGGCACCGCAAGGAGGATAGCGAATGGGCCGGCGATCAAAGCCGCACGGCGGAGAAGTGAGGTCTGGGGCAGTGTATTACTCCCTGTTTTTTGGCCTATTTCACCCTCGTCAGCCGTCCGGACTATGTACCCGCAACTTGCGTTGTGGTTCCGGATGCCGATAGCTGCACCCGATGACGGCGTTTCACAAGATTCTTGCCAACCTGATTCAGAATGTGACCAACTTCACGGTCTGGTTCGCGCTGGTGTTCTGGGCATTCCTCGAAACGCGCTCGGTCTTCGTGACCGGGACGATCGGCGGGATCTACCTGATCATGACCGCCGGGCTCGCGATCTGGTTCGGAAGCCTGGTCGACCACCATCGCAAGCGCAGGATCATGCTCGCGTCCAGCGCGGTCTCTTTCGGGCTCTACGGAGCTTCGTTCGCGTACTACTACGTGATGCCCGAACCGGCCTTCACGCATGTCGATGGCGTCGAGCTATGGTTGTTCATCCTGCTGGTGATGCTCGGCGTCATCGGCGGCAACATTCGCATGATCGCCCTGCCCACCTTGGTCACCGCGCTGATCCCCGAGGACCGGCGCGACAAGGCCAATGGGCTCGTCGGCAAGGTGACGGGGATTGGCTTCGTACTGACTTCGGCCATCAGCGGGTTCCTGGTCGCGTGGGGCGGCATGGGTGCCACGCTCGCCTTCGCCCTCGGTCTAACGGCGCTCGCCTTCTTCCACCTACTCTTGGTGCGTCTGGACGAGCCCCCGCCACATGCCGAGACACACGGCACTTCCCGGGAAGTCGACGTGCGCGGCACGATCAAGGTCATTGCCGCGGTTCCCGGCCTGTTCGCGCTGATCGTGTTTGCCTCTTTCAACAACCTGCTCGGCGGCGTCTTCATGGCGCTGATGGACGCCTATGGCCTGTCGCTCCTCGAGGTGCAGGAGTGGGGCTTGCTGTGGGCCTTCGCCTCGTGCGCCTTCGTCATCAGCGGGCTGGTCATCGCCAAGACGGGCCTCGGCAAGAACCCTCTGCGCACGCTGCTGCTGGTCAACCTGATCGTGTGGTCCATCGCGGCGGTGTTCACCATCCAATCCTCGGTGGTGATGCTCGCGATCGCCTGCTTCCTGTGGCTGTTCCTCAATCCCTTCGCGGAAGCGGCAGAGCAGACCACACTGCAGAAGGTCGTCCCGTTCGAGCGGCAGGGCCGTGTGTTCGGCTTCGCGCAATCGGTCGAGCAGGCGGCCTCGCCCCTCACCGCGTTCGTGGTCGGCCCGTTGACCGAGTTCCTCGTGATCCCGTTCATGACCACCGGCGCCGGTGCGCAGGCCATCGGCTACTGGTACGGCACCGGACCCGAGCGCGGCATGGCGCTGGTGTTCAGTATCGCCGGAGTGCTGGGAGTTGTGGCGGCAATCGTCGCATTCAATTCGCGCTATTACCGCCAGCTATCGGAAGCCTACGCCGCCCCGGCTGACCCTCAGTCGGCCCAGTAGAGCGCGTTCGGGTTGTCGATCAGCAGCTTGCGCTGAAGCTCGACCGTCGGCGCGATGCGGGGGATCATGTCGACCAGGTGGCCGTCGTCCGGTGTATTGTCCTGCATGTTCGGATGTGGCCAGTCGGTGCCCCAGATGCAGCGGTCCGAATAGTCCGCCACCAGAGGCGCCACGGCCTCGGCAAAGGCGTTCCACGGATCGCCGGTCCCGTCGAGCCGGTCGGGGCAGGTGGGCTTGAAGTGAATGTCCGGGCGGCTGTCCAGCAGGGCGCGGAAAGCGCGCATGTCGGCACCATCGGGGCCCTGGGTCACATCGGGACGGCCCATGTGGTCGATCACCAGCGGCACCGGGATCGCGTCCATGAAGGGTCGCAGTTCTTCCAGAATGTCGGCTTCGAAGTAGATCACTACGTGCCAGCCCTTGGGCAGACGGCGGCTGACTTCGAGGAACTTGTCCTTCGGCGCATCGTCGACCAGGCGCTTGAGGAAATTGAAGCGGATGCCGCGCATGCCGCCTTCGTGCAGCTTGGCGAGTTCGGCTTCCGAGATCGCCGGATCGACCACCGCGACACCGCGCGCCTTACCGTTGGACTTGGCGATCGCGTCGAGCGTGGCCGAGTTATCGGTGCCGTGGCAGCTCGCCTGGACGATCACGTTCTTCGAGAAGCCGAGGTAGTCCCGCAGGGCAAACAGCTTATCCGGCCCGGCGTCTTCCGGCAGGTACTTGGCCTTTGCGCTGAAGGGGAACTGCGCCATCGGCCCGAATACGTGACAGTGCGCATCGACCGCGCCCGGGGGCGGGGTGAACTTGGGCTTCGAGGGATTGGGGTGCCAGGAAACGATGCGATCGGTCACGCGAAGACTACTCCATCCATCAGCTTGCGGGCGGTGCGCAGCAGGGCAGCGCTCTGGACCGCACCGGTTTCGTCCACTTCGAGCACGCAGCTCATCTCACCGGTCGGATGCTCGACCGAAAGCGTCTTGCGGCTGCCCTCGGGAATATTCGCCACCTCGGCGGCAGGCGATCCCTCGACTAGGCAAGCCGTCGCCACGCTGACCGCGCCGAGCACGCCGATGGTGGCGTGGGCACGGTGCGGAATGAAGCTGCGCACGGTTACCGCACCGCCATGCTGCGGCGGGGCGACGAGCATCATCTTGGGTACCGACTTTTCCTTCACGTCGCCCAGGTTCATCAGCGGGCCGGCGGCCAGGCGGATATCCTCGATCTTGGTGCGGAGGTCGGCGAAGACCTCGGACTCGAGCTCCTCGCGGGTTTCGAAGCCGGTCGCACCGACATCCTGCGCCTTGAACACGATGCACGGCATGCCGTTGTCGATCAGGGTGCAGCGCACGCCTTCGATCACATCGACCGCATTGCCCGTCGGGAGCAGCGCGCCGCAGCTCGAACCGGCGGTGTCGCGGAATTCTAGCGGGATCGGCGCATGACTGCCCGGCACACCGTCGATCTTGGCCTCGCCCTTGTAGGTCGGCACGCCGCCCGGTGTCTGGATGGTGGCGATGGCGACCTGGCCGGTGTTCTCCATGAAGATCGCCACGCCGGTTTCGTCACCCGTGGCCGAGACCAGCCCGCGCTCGATCGCGAACGGGCCGACGCCGGCCAGGATATTGCCGCAGTTCTGCGCGTCGGTGACGATCGCCTGGTCGACGAAGACCTGCAGGAACAGATAGTCGACGTCGATCCCCTCGCGCTCCGATTTCTGGACCACCGCGACCTTGCTGGTCAGAGGATCGGCGCCGCCCATGCCGTCGATCTGCCGCGGATCGGGCGAACCCATCACGCCGAGCAGGAACGCGTCGCGTTCGGCCACGTCTTGCGGCAGGTCGGAAGCGAGAAAGTAGCCGCCCTTGGACGTGCCTCCCCGCATCCACATTACTGGGGCTGATGATTGAACCATTCGCCTCGTCCTTCTCCCCTCCCGCTTGCGAGAGAGCTCCACCAGCTCCTCCCCTCCCGTCTAAGGGAGGGGTCGGGGGTGGGCCTGTCGCGGCCCACTCACCCAGCCCTAACCCCTCCCGCAAGCGGGAGGGGAATTCAAATCAGATCCACTTGAGCCCCATGTCGGTCAGCTTCTGGCGGAAGCCGTACATATCGAGACCGAGCTCACCCGAAGCGAGGCGCGCGCGCTTGTCGCCTTCGTTGGCTTCGCGGGCGCGGGCCTTTTCCAGCACCTTGGCTGCATCGGCACGCTTGACCACGCAGACGCCGTCATCGTCGGCGACGATCACATCGCCCGGCTCGATATAGGCTCCGGCGCAGACCACCGGCACGTTGACGCTGCCGAGGCTTGCCTTGATGGTGCCCTGGGCGAACACGCGCTTCGACCACACGGGGAAGTTCATCTCGTGCAGGTCGCGCACGTCACGCACACCGGCGTCGATGATCAGGCCGCGGCAACCGCGCGCTTGGGCGCTGGTGGCGAGAAGATCGCCGAAGTAGCCATCCTCACACGGGCTGGTCGGCGCGATCACCAGGATGTCGCCTTCGCGGCACTGCTCGATCGCGGCGTGGACCATGTAGTTATCGCCCGGCGGGACGCTGATCGTCACCGCGGTCGCGCCGATGCGGGCACCGGGATAGATCGGACGCATGTAGCTGGCGAGCAGGCCGGTGCGGCCCTGCGATTCATGGACGGTCGCGACCCCGCAGGCGCCGAGGCCATTGACCACCTCCAGGTCCGCGCGTTCGATATTCTGGACGACGACACCGCTCATCTGTGCGACTCCTCCGGGCAGCAGTTACGCGGTGCCCGGTGGACCCGAGCGGCCCCTTGCGTCAAGGGTCCCGAGCGAACTCTGGCAAACTTGTAAGCAACACATACATTCAGTAACGGCGGAGCGATTAGGATGTCTGACTCGAATGCACCCTCCCCCGCGCCGCGTGTGGCGCTGATCGGCTTTGGCGAGGCCGGCGAAGGCTTTGCCAGCGCCGGACACTGGGGTGGCCGTGCGCGCGGGTGGGATATCAAGCCGGATCGTCGCGAGATCATGGCGCGGTACGGCGTTGAAACGGCCAACGATGCGCGCGGCGCGCTCGAAGGCGCCGGGATCGCCATCTCGCTCGTCACCGCCGACGCCGCGCTCGCGGCCGCCACTGAATGCGCTCCGCTGCTGGGCACCGGCGCGGTCTGGTGCGACATGAATTCGATCGCGCCGGACACCAAGCAGGCCGCTGCCAGGATCGTCGAGGCCGCGGGCGGACGCTACGTCGACGTGGCGGTCATGGCCCCGATCAACCGCGACCTCGCGGTGCCGCTGCTGGTCTCCGGCCCGCACGGCGTTGCGGCGGAGAAGCTGCTCCGGGACATCGGCTTCACCAACGTCCGCGTAGTTGGTGAGGAGGTCGGCCGCGCCTCCTCTATCAAGCTGATCCGCTCGGTCATGGTCAAAGGCATCGAAGCGCTGAGCGACGAATGCGCCGCCGCCGCCAGGGCCGCGGGCGTATTCGATGAGGTCGTGGCCTCGCTCGACGCTTCGGACAAGAAGCGCGGCTGGGCAGACCAGATCGCCTACAATCTCGAACGGATGCACCTCCACGGCGTGCGCCGCGCGGCGGAAATGGAAGAATCGGCCCGGACGCTCGAAGCGCTGGGCGTTGAGCCCTTGATGACTCGCAACACGGCTGAGCGGCAGCGCCGCGCAGCCGAGCGAACATAAGATAAGAGGAACTGAGCGGATATGACGCTGATCATCGATTGCCACGGTCACTACACCACTGCCCCGTCCCAGCATGACGTCTGGCGCGATGCGCAGAAGGCCGCCTTCAAGGACGGATCGGCTCCCCCGCCTTACCCCGCGATCAGCGACGACGAGATTCGCGAGACAATCGAGAAGAACCAGCTCCGTTTGATCCGTGAGCGCGGCGCCGACCACACAATCTTCTCGCCGCGCGCCTCGACCATGGCGCACCATGTCGGCGACCAGTCGGTCAGCGAAGCCTGGTCGATCGCCTGCAACGACCTGATCTACCGCGTGACCGAGCTCTATCCGGACGTGTTCACCGGCGTGTGCATGCTGCCGCAGAGCCCGAAGGCGGATCTCACGGCCTCGATCAAGGAACTTCGCCGCTGCGTCGAGGAACTCGGCTTCATCGGCTGCAACCTCAACCCCGATCCGGGCGGTGGCCACTTCACCCATCCGCCGCTGACCGACGAATCCTGGTTCCCGATCTATGAGGTCCTGGCCGAACTCGACGTGCCGGCGATGATCCACGTTTCGGGCAGCTGCAACCCGGCGATGCACGCGACGGGGGGCTTCTACCTCGCCGCCGACACGGTGGCCTTCATGCAGCTGCTGCAGGGCGATTTGTTCAGCCGCTTCCCGACTTTGAGATTCATCATACCGCATGGTGGTGGTGCCGTGCCATTCCACTGGGGCCGCTATCGCGGACTTGCAGACATGTTGAAGCAGCCGAGCCTCGATACCCACCTGATGAACAACGTCTATTTCGACACGTGCGTCTATCATCAGCCGGGCATCGACCTGTTGGCCGACGTGATCGAGACCAAGAACATCCTGTTCGGCAGCGAAATGGTCGGCGCGGTGCGCGGGATCGACCCGACCACCGGCCATTATTTCGACGATACCAAGCGCTATATCGACGCGCTCGATATCTCTAACGAACAGAAACACGCCATTTTCGAGGGCAATGCGCGTAAGGTGTTCCCACGGCTTGATGCAAAATTGAAGGCAATGGGAAAATGACCGGAACTGTAGAATGACCGAGGCGGAGACCTCCTTCACCGCGACAGGCTTGGCCCTGTGCGCCAAACCCGAACGGTACATCCAGCAGCTCGTCAGCCACTGGAGCCACAAGATGGCGACCAGTTATGACGACGGCGATGGGATGGGCGTGTTCCCGTTCTCGGACACCGAGACGGCGATCATGACCGCGCGGCCGGAAGGCATTGCCATTACCCTCACCACCGGCGACGCGGAGCGCAATGTGCACATGCGCGGCGTGATCGAACGGCATATCGACCGCTTCGCTTTTCGCGAAGCGCCGCTCACTTACGAATGGAAAGACCAATGAGCGACAAGAAAGAGCGTATCGACATCCACGAATACCTCGCGGAATTCGATGACATCCCCGGCACCCGTGTCTTCACCGCGAAGCGCGCTCGCCAGGGCTATCATCTGAATCAGTTCGCGATGAGCCTGATGAAGGCCGAGAACCGCGAACGCTTCCTGGCGGACGAGCGGGCCTATCTCGACGAATGGCAGATTTCGGAAGCCGCGAAGCAGGCGGTTCTGAACCGCGACTACAACGCGATGATCGACGAAGGCGGGAACATCTACTTCCTGTCGAAGCTGTTCTCGACCGACAAGAAGAGCTTCCAGTTCGCAGCCGGCTCGATGACCGGCATGACCCAGGAAGAATATGCCGAGATGATGCTCAAGGGCGGCCGTTCGCCGCAGGGGCAGCGCTCGATCAAGGGAGGTTACTGACATGGCCCGCATTACCGCCGGCATCACCTCGAGCCACATCCCCGCGCTGGGCGCGGCGATCCAGACCGGGACTTCGGGCAACGACTACTGGGGCCCGGTGTTCAAGGGCTACGAGCCGATCAAGGAGTGGATCCAGCAGCCGGGCAACATGCCCGACGTGGTGATCCTGGTTTACAACGACCACGCCTCTGCGTTCGACATGAACATCATCCCGACGTTCGCGATCGGCTGCGCCGAAAGCTTCAAGTCGGCCGACGAAGGTTGGGGCCCGCGCCCGGTGCCGGACGTTATCGGCGATCCGGACCTCGCCTGGCACATCGCCCAGAGCCTGATCCTCGACGAATTCGACATGACCATCATGAACCAGATGGACGTCGACCATGGCTGCACCGTGCCGCTGAGCATGATCTTCGGCGAACCCGACAAGTGGCCGTGCAAGGTCATCCCGTTCCCGGTCAATGTGGTCACTTATCCGCCGCCCTCGGGCAATCGCTGCTACTCGCTGGGCGAGAGCATTCGCGCCGCAGTCGAAAGCTATCCAGAAGACCTCAATGTGCAGGTCTGGGGCACCGGCGGCATGAGCCATCAGCTCCAGGGTCCGCGCGCCGGTCTGATCAACAAGGACTTCGACCTCGCCTTCATCCGCGATCTGATCGAAGACCCGGAACGCCTGCGCAAGATGCCGCACATCGAGTACCTGCGTGAAGCGGGCTCGGAAGGCATCGAGCTGGTCATGTGGCTGATTATGCGCGGCGCGCTCGGCGACAAGGGCGTAGAAGAGCTCTATCGCTTCTACCACATCCCCGCGTCGAACACCGCGCTCGGCGCGTTGATCCTGCAGCCTGAGGGCATCGGCGCCGCTCCGCCTTCGGTGCGCGAGCAGGTCGACGCCTAAAGCCAAACTCCCCTCCCGCTCGCGGGAGGGGCCGGGGGTGGGCGAGTAAAGCGCCACCCCTCATACACCCACCCCTAACCCCTCCTGCAAGCAGGAGGGGGATCTATGGAGACCCCCATGCGCATTGCTCTCGCCGGTGCCGGCGCCTTCGGTGAAAAGCACCTCGACGGCCTCAAGAACATCGACGGCGTCGAAATCGTCTCGATCATTTCCCGCCGCGCCGAACAGGCCGCGGAAGTGGCCGCCAAGTACGGCGCCAGGCACTCTGGCACCGAACTGAGCGAAGCGCTCGAGCGTGACGACGTCGACGCGGTGATCCTCTGCACCCCGACGCAGATGCACGCCGAACAGGCGATCGCCTGCATGAACGCCGGCAAGCACGTCCAGGTCGAGATTCCGCTGTCGGACACTTGGGCAGATGCCGAGGCCGTGCTCAAGAAGCAGCAGGAGACCGGCCTGGTCTGCATGGTCGGCCACACCCGCCGCTTCAACCCGAGCCACCAGTACGTCCATAACCGCATCGTCGCCGGCGAGTTCGCGGTCCAGCAGATGGACGTGCAGACCTACTTCTTCCGCCGCAAGAACATGAACGCCAAGGGTGAAGCCCGTTCGTGGACCGACCACCTGCTGTGGCACCACGCCGCACACACGATCGACCTGTTCGCCTATCAGGCGGGCAAGATCGTCACCGCCAATGCCATCCAGGGTCCCAAGCATCCTGAACTCGGCATCGCGATGGACATGTCGATCCAACTCAAGAGCGAAAGCGGCGCGATCTGCACCCTGTCGTTGAGCTTCAACAACGACGGCCCGCTCGGCACCTTCTTCCGCTACATCGGCGACACCGCGACCTACATCGCGCGCTACGACGACCTGGTCACGGGCAAGGAAGAGCCGATCGACCTGACCGGCGTGACCGTCTCGAACAACGGTATCGAGCTGCAGGACCGCGAATTCATCGCCGCGATCCGCGAAGGGCGTGAGCCGAACAGCTCGGTCGCCCAGGTGCTCGACTGTTACCGGGTGATCGGCGAGCTCGCCGCGAGCTTGGAAGCTCAGGACGGCTGGTCCTGAGCCAAACTCGGTTCGGCGTGCCGTTAAGGTATTGTTGACTCAATAGTATGCTAAGGGCTCTCCAACGAAAACGAGAACAAGTTTGGGGAGCCCAATGGCTGAACTGGATCGGATCCTGAGCGAAGCTCAGGAAACGCACCTGCTGATGCAAAAAGCCGCAAAGTCCACTGAAGAGCGGGCTGTGCGCGACATCGTGCGGTTGCGCACGCGCTTTGCGACGCTGATTGCCGAGATGATGGGATCGATCAAGGCGGACACCCGCCTCAAGGCCCGCCCGGAAGTCGCCCACGAATTCGAAAGCCAGTTCTTCGAAATGCGCCAGGCGCTGGCTCAGCACCAGTCCAAGTGGCGCAGCACCCAGATCGACGAGGACCATGCAGGCTACCGGCGCTCGACCGATGAACTCGGGCGCAAGCAGGATGCGTTCTACAACTGGGCTCAGAAGGCACTGGCGGAGCTTTAACCCAAGGCCAAAATCCTCTCCGAGCTCGTTTCGGGGAGGTGGCTCGCTCCGCAGGAGCGTGACGGAGGGGCAAGCGGCCATCCGCATCCCCCCTCCACCATCCGCATCCCCCCCTCCACCATCCGCTGAAGCCCTCTAAACGGGGTTGCCATCCCTCCGCCTCCTCCGGCAGAGGGGCACCCATGACTGACAAAATCCGCACGATTTCCGGCAAGACGCTTCACCCGGTGGGCCTTGGCTGCATGAACCTGTCCTGGGCCTACGGCACACCGCCGAGCCACGAGGATGGGATCAAATTGCTCAACCGCGCGCTCGACCTTGGCTACAACCACCTCGACACCGCGCGCATCTACGGCGGTGGTAAGAACGAGGCGCTGATTGGCGAGGCGTTGAAGGGTCGCCGCAACGAGTTCTTCCTCGCCTCCAAGTGCGGCATCGTCGTCGACGGCCCGAAGCGCGGCGTGGATTGCTCCCCCGATGCGATCGACCAGGCCATCGACGAGAGCCTGCGTCTGCTGGGCACCGACCACATCGACCTGTACTACATGCACCGCTTCGATCCGAAGGTCGGCATCTCGGATTCGGTCGGCGCTCTCGCCGGTGCGATCGAGGCGGGGAAGATCGGCGCCTATGGCGTGTCCGAATGGTCGGCCGCCCACATTCGGGAGGCGCACAGTGTTCACCCCGTAGGTGCGGTCCAGACCGAGTATTCGCTCTGGACCCGCAACGTCGAACTCGCCGTGCTCGGCACCTGTCGCGAGCTTGGAGTGCCGCTGGTCGCCTTCTCACCGGTTGGCCGCGGGGCACTCGGCGGCGTGTTGCGCGATCCCTCGACGCTCGAGGAGAGCGACCTGCGCACCAAAATGCCGCGCTTCAACGCGGAGAACTGGCCGCACAACCTGGCGCTGATCGAGAGCTTCGTCGCGCTTGCCGAGGAAGCGGGGGTCACGCCCGGCCAACTCGCCCTCGCCTGGGTTCTTTCGCGTGGCGATCATGTCCACGTGATTCCCGGGACCACGAGCCTGCAGCACCTGGGGGACAACCATGCCGCTTGGGACCTGCCATTGCCTGAGGAGGTGCTCAGCGCCGCCGATGCCCTGATCAACGAGGACACGGTCGCTGGCCACCGCTATCACGAAGCCATAAGGCCCACGATCGACACCGAGGAATTCGAACCAGCATGACAGACGTCCGCGCCAAGATCGGCTATTCGGAACGCACCGAGCAGAAGCCCTATTTCTACGCCAACGCGCACGAGAAGGACTTCGTCCCGCTGGCTCCGGAAGAAGTTGCCATCGCCGATGCTCGCGGGCTCGGCTGCACGCTCGATCGCGAAGGTTTCACCCTTGTCGAGCACAAGAGCGCCGTCGCGGACCTCACCGATCTCAACGCGGTGGCCGAGATCCATCGCGGCGAGATCGCCGATATGCTCAAACAGCTGACCGGCTGCGACGAAGTCGTGATGACGCCGATGGGCATCCTGCGTTTCTCCGAAAAGCTTGGCGAGAACGAAGCGCACGACAACTCGCATCCCGCCCGCTTCGTCCATGTCGACATGGCCAAGGAAGCCGCCGCCGCCATGCGCGAGAAGGCCGCGCCCGCAGGCAAGACCGTGGTCCGCAGCGCCCAATACAACGTCTGGCGCGCGCTTTCAGGCGCCCCACAGGACGTGCCGCTCGGTCTCTGCGCCTATCCCAGCGTCGCTCCCGAAGACCTGCTCGATTGCGACGCAATCTTCGATCCGCCAGACGGCAGCCCGGAATGGGGCTTCCCCAACTACCTGCTGGCACCCAACCCAAACCACCGCTGGTACTATTATTCCAACATGACGCCGGACGAGGCCATCGTGTTCACCACCAGCGAAAGCGACCCCAACCGCGCCCAGTGCATGCCGCACGGCGCGTTCGATAATCCGCTCGCGGGCAAGGACGCCCCGCCTCGCGTCAGCCTGGAGATGCGCGGGACCTGCTATTGGTTTGCCTGACGATCAGGACTTTTTCGGCCCCTGGCGCCGTTCGATCGCATGAAGCTCGGCGTGCGTGAGCAGCACGTCGAGGTCTTCGCGGCTGATGTCGTAATGGTCGGGCAAGTCGGCCAGCGCCTTGTCGATGTCTTCAAGGTGCAGGCCTGACGCTTCCAGCGAGTCTCCGGGCGGCAGGGGGACGTGGGGATAGCTGTGGCCCGAGAACCGGTGGAAGAACATCGCCAGAGAAACGAGAGCGATCGAGTTGAGCGCCACCGGAGCGAAAGCGAAGTAGTAGCCGGCCGCGTGGATATCGTTGGTCCCGATCACCGCCGTCAGCGCGGCCGCTCCGCCGGGCGGATGCAGACAGCGGCATAGCGTCATCGCCAGGATCGCCAAACCTACCGCCACACCCGCTGCCATGGTGTGATCAGGCACAACCTGGAAGGCGAACACGCCGACCAACGAGGATAATGTGTTCCCTCCAACTACCGACCACGGCTGGGCGAGCGGACTGGCCGGCACTGCGAACACCAGGACCGCTGAAGCACCCAGGGGGGCCACAATGATCGGAAGCTTGTCGAGCGCGATCGGCAGTTGACTGCAGACGACGATCGTCAGCGCAATGCAAATCATCGCCCCGACGCAAGCAACGATACGATCAGGCAGTCGTGCTCCTGCGAGCATCGGCTTGAAAACCGCGATAGGCATGTATTCTCCGAGGCCCAGGTAGTCCGCGGGGCGCGCTTACTGGCGTCAGTGCCATTGGGGAAGGGCTGCCGTTCCGTCTTTCCGGCCGACAAGAAGAATCGCGGGAAGCCGCTTTGCGCAATCCCCATCTTACAATTGTGCGCCGGCAACCCCATATCGGCCCCATCACAGGCTATCGTCCTTGTAGGCGCCTGTGGCTGAGAGACCCGTTCGTGCTCCCGCTTACGCAGAGGAGCGCCTGTATGGACCTCAACAAACTCTACTTCGATCACCAGGTCTTGCTGATGCAAGCGGGTGGCGCGAGTTCGGGCGACGCGCGTCTGAGCTATGAGACGTCCGCCCGGCGAATTGCCGACCGCATCGGTTCGATCCAGCGCCACAGTGGCGCTATTGCCGCCACAGGCTGGGAAAGCCTGGCGGCGCTCCCAGGTGCCGCGTTGTGCTCCTCTCTGACAGCGAAGAGTTTCGATATGCTGGCCGGCAAAGCGCCGAGCGGAGCCGGCGCATCGTGACGCGGTTCCGCAGCTCCACAGCCACGCCCCGTCTCGAGCGCGAGGCTGCCGTGCGTCAGGGCCATATCGCTCGGCTGGCCTTTCAGGTGCTCGGCAAGGATCGAGCCATCGCTTTTCTCAACACAGAGCATGCTGCGCTGGGCGGGAGACCACTCGACCTGGCTACTCTGAGCGACGAAGGCCGTAACAGCGTCGAGGCCGAACTTGGCCGCATGGCCTACGCAACTCCGGTGAGCTCACGTGACTAGCGAACAACGTGGCAGAGCAACGGCTCGAGCCGCGTAATGTCCGATCTCCCGGCCCGCTTGCTATTCGCTTGCAGTTTGATCGGTGTCCTGTTGCTGACCGCCGTCGCAGGGATTCTGTGGGCCCGGCACAATACCCATGCCCGACGAATTGCTCGCGAACGCGCCAAGCAGGAACGGCGGGATGACGTGAACCTCAAGAAAGCTTCGGCTTCGCGATCGGATTCCGGACGCTGACACTTTTCCATGCGCTGCGAGCATGAAGCACGGCTCGATGCCATGCGCAGCGACCACCACCTGTAATTGAGGACTCCGAATGGCCAAAGAAGAATTGATGACACTCGAAGGTAATATCGACGAGGTCATGCCCGACGGCCGCTTCGGCGTGATGCTGGACAATAATCACCGGATTATCGCCTACACCGCCGGAAAGATGCGCAAGTTTCGCATTCGCTCCGTAGTTGGCGACCGGGTGCATGTCGAAATGACGCCCTACGACCTGTCCAAGGGCCGGATCATTTTTCGCGAACGCACTCCCGGGCAAGGTCCGGCCCCCCGGCGAGGCCCCTTCCGGCGCTGAGGACGCTGGCCGATCTGGCCGATCGGCCGGGTCCGCGGCGTCCACCAGCCCTGTGTGCTTCTGCAGCAGAGACGCTAGCTGCGCTGCACCAATTTCATTAAGTCTGGCATGGCGTAGAGCACTGTTTACAAACAGCTATTGAAATTGAACGCAGTTAAGGCATTATTTTCCCCAAGACACGCCCCTGCGGCCGCTCGGATTGCTTTCAGTCCGGTACGAGCCGCGGAAGAAGGCCGCTAAGATTCGCCCAAAAATGGGTGGTTTAGGGGAGGGAAGACATGCGGGTCTACAGACACCGCGGCGCAAGGATGTGCCGCGAGCTCAGCAGAATTGCACTCACCATCGGCCTCGCTGCGGGCTGGTCCGCTGCCGCGATGGCGCAGGAACAGGCCCCTCCGACCCCGCCCGCCGCCTCGGAGAGCGAAAACCAGATCGTGGTCACTGGTTCGCGCGTGACCCGCAGCACTTTCGAAACGCCGAACCCGGTCACGGTGTTGGATTCCGAGGATATTCAGGCCCTCGGCCTCAACAACGTGGCCGAAGTCGTCTCGCAGTTGCCTTCGAACTCCAACTTCTTCGCCGCCAACAACGTCGGCCTCGGCAACTTCAATGTCGGTGCGCAGCTAGTGAATCTGCGCGGACTCAATCCGTTCTTCGGCACGCGTACGCTGACGCTGATCGATACCCGCCGTGTCGTGCCGACCACGACCGGTGGCGGTGTCGACATCTCGCTGGTTCCTTCGATGTTGGTCGGCCGAGTCGAGACGGTCACTGGCGGCGCCTCCGCTGTCTATGGCTCCGACGCGATTGCCGGGGTGGTCAACATCATCCTCGACAAGGACCTTGAAGGCATAAAGGCGCAGGCCGACTACACGGTCACTACCCACGGGGACGGTGACGATTTCCACGTCACCGGCGCCTATGGCACCGCCTTTGCGGACGACCGGGGCCACTTCATCGTCGGCGCCGAGTTCCAAGACACTTCGGCCATCGGCAATTGCTCCGAAGAACGCGGCTGGTGCGCGCAGAACTATGCGATGTTCACCAACGAGGACCACGCCACGAATGGCCAGCCGCACTACATCATCGGCCCCAACGCGAGCCCGGCCTACACCAGCTCCACGGGCGTGCTCATACCCTGCCTGGCTTTCGTGGGGGTGTGTATCTACGCGCCCGCCGTCACCGGACCGGCCGTCCAGTTCACGCCTGACGGTACCGGGACCGTTCCGTTCGATCACGGGCTGTACTCGTCCGGTGCAGGCATCTTCGGATTCCGGCAGGGCGGCGACGACCTTTCGGTAGGTGCCTATGATGCCACCACAATGCGAGTGGCTGTGCAGAAGCTAAGCACCCTCGCCCGTGTTGAATACGAGGTCGGTTCTTCGATCACCGCCTCGTTGGAAGGATCATATGCGCGCAGCGAAGCCAACAACCCGGTCGCGACCGGAGCGATTGGTCCTTATGCCTTCGACGTCGGTGGCGGAGCGCTCGTCGGCTACCACATCGCGCCCGACAACGCCTTCCTGCCCGCCAGCGTGGCAGCCACCATGGGACCGGGGGGCGCATTCATCGGCCGCAATATGAACAACCTCCAGACCGCGGAGAACGACACCAACAACGAAACATGGCGCGTTGTCGCCGCGCTCGACGGAGACCTCGGTGGTGGCTGGAACTGGGACGCCTACTACTCGCATGGGGTGAACAAGAACGACCAGCACTTGTACCATAACGTGGTCGATCCGCTGCTGCGGTTCGCTCTCGATGCGGTCAACACGCCAGGCGGAATCGTCTGCGGCATCGACGTGCCGGGACATATCAACCCCAACACCGGCCTCCCCTACACCGCGGCCGACCTTGAACTGGCGGACGCCTCCGGCCCTTGCACGCCGCTTAACCTGTTCGGGGCGAGCAAAGCCGACCAGGCGGCGATCGATTACGCGTTCCGCACGCTGGTGGAGTTCTCTACCCAGAAGCAGGACGTCATCGCGCTCAACGCACGCGGCGACCTGTTCAGCGGTTTCGGCGCGGGCACAGTCAAGCTGGCGGGCGGCGTCGAATGGCGCACTGAAAGCGGCACCGTGACCCACGACCTGGACAACCAGCCCTGGTACTCGGGTTATACGCTGAGTTACGGCCTCGACTACGGCGGCAAGACCGAGGTCATGGAAGGCTACGCCGAATTGAATGTCCCAGTGTTCCGGGATTCGCCGGTAGGCAAATATCTCGAAGTCGATGCCGCCGCTCGCCTGACGCACAACAAGAACACCGGCACTCTCGGCGCAAATGACGGGTTGTCGGCCAGCCGCGAGTTCGTCACCTGGAAGCTGAGCGGCATCTGGGACGTTACGGACTGGTTGCGCTTTCGCGCCACCCGGTCGCGCGACGTTCGCGCGCCGCAGTTCCGCGAGTTGTTCCAGACATATGCCACAACCGTTGGTGGTCCGTTCGGCTCGGTCAGCAACCCCTGGCCAGGCGGCAGCCCAAGCGATCCGGTCAACATCGACAGCGGCGGTGACGTCAATCTCCGGCCGGAGAAAGCGGACACGCTGACTGTCGGGGCGGTGTTGGCGCCGGAAGACCTATTCAGCGGCTTCCGCTTCTCTGCCGACTGGTATCAAATCAAGATCAAAGACGCGATCATCGGACCTCCGTTCGGCATCGGGGCGCAGAACATCGTCACGGGCTGCTTCCAGGGAAACCAGACCTTCTGCGATTTGATGGAAGGCGAAGGAACGCCGGACATCATCCACATCGATAACCGCGCCGCCAACCTACAGGGCTTCACCACCAGGGGCGTCGATTTCGAAGCGCAGTACCAGACTTCGCTTGGCACAGGCTCGCTGTTGGTGCGCATGCTGGCGTCCTATCTCTACGACCAGTTGTTCGATACCGGCCTGACCAACGTGGCCACGGGCGAGCCTCTGCCGCCCACCAACTACGCCGGCCAGTCGGGTCCGACAGCCGCCTTCGGCAGCTTCAACACGGCACCGAAGTGGCAAGGCAACGCGTTCGTCACGTTCAATCAGGGCCCGTTCACCGGTACCATACAGGCTCGCTACGTCGGCGGGGGGCGGTACCTGACCGTGACCGCCAGTGGTGGCGCGCCGATCGACCCGAGCGATCCGGGCTACGACACGGCCGATCCCAACAGCATCAATGACAACAGCGTCGGCGATGCCATCTACTTCAACCTTTCGGGATCGTACGACATCACCAAGGAAGTCCAGGTGTTCGCGTCGCTGAACAACGTGTTCGATCGCGATCCCGTGATAGCGCCGGGCGGCAATGGTTTTCCGACCAACCCGGTCTACTTTGACACGTTCGGCCGGAGCTTCCGCATCGGTGCGCGCGTGAATTTCTGATCCGGACGGCGCCCCTGAGGGGGCGCCGTTGCCGACCGCGTAGAGAAGGCCGACCCCAAAAAAAGGGCGGCTCTCTGGAGGGCCGCCCTGTACGAGTAGAACCCGCCGCATCGCTGCTTCGAGCCCTTTGGGTCGCACGAGCATTAAGACCCCGATTTTGCGAATGATCCAGTAACTTTTGATAATCTGGCGTAAATTACGTGGCTCAGAACTTAATATTTCGGCCCATTCGGCCTTGCGCGTCCCCTCCTCTCACGCAGAGTTAACGTAGGTTATCGCATTTAGCCGGCTACCAAGTGCTCCCAACTTAGCGATTCGTGCATGACTACGACTCGGGAGACGGCAATAGCCATCGGCGCTGGCTAGAACTCATGCTCAAGCGGGAGCTGGTGGGCGCGCAACGCCCACGGGTGCTGCCGCTCTTCGTAGACCGAGACGTGCGGGGGCGGAAAACCGGGGTCAGCATACGTGCCTACGGCGATCGATACGAAACCCGGCAACCCATGCGGCTCCCAGTACACCGTCGAGCCGCACATCGGACAGAAATGGAAAGTGGCCGATTCCCCGCTATCGCCTCGTCGCGTCCACTGCGTCGAGCGGCCCTCCATCGTCAGCCCTTCTCGTGGGAAGCGCGCCTGCGCCGCAAAAACGCTGCCGGTCCGCTTCTGGCATTCCAGGCAATGACAAATGGATATTCGCACGGGCTCACCCTCGCAGGTAACGCGAAGCTGTCCGCAGCTGCATGACGCCACTCGGTTGGTCATTCGCCTATCTTAAGGCGGGTGCCTTCAGAGCGAAAGGCGGTCTCGCCGGCTTGAAGTCCAGCCCTCTCACCATCCCCGGTAACCGGCCCCATAAACCGCATCCCTGATGTCGTGATGCAGCGTGCCGTCGAACGGGATCTTCTGCGTAGCGAAGACCACGGCCATGTCATTCAAGGGATCGACCCAGAACAGCATCGAGGGATAGCCATCCCAGAAGAACTCACCCACAGCGCCGCGGTTTTCCTGCGCGGTCTGCGGCGGGCGGGTGCGGACGAAGACATCGAAGCCGAAACCGCCAGAACCCTTGCTCGGCAGCCACAAGCGGTCCTTGTCCTCGATCCGCGGATCGAGTTGGTCGGTCGACAGCAAGCGAACTGTCGCTGGCTGAAGAATGCGCGTGTCGTCCAGCTCGCCCTGGTTCAGGAGCATGCGGGCAAATCGCATGTACTCATCGATCGTGGTGACGATGCCTGAACCGCCCATGGTCATCGGCTTGTCGGCAAAGTTCGGCTCCAGCCAGGTCTCGCGCGGCATGCGTTCGAAACCGCCCTTGCCGACACTGTAAATGGCGGCGAGGCGCGGCAGTAGGTCCGGGCTGCATTTCCAGCACGACTGCGTCATCCCGAGCGGCCGGAAGATGTGCTCGACCACGTACTGGTCGAACGGCTGGCCCGACAACACCTCGACCAGGCGTGCCTGGACGTCGACACCCGCGCTGTAGTGCCAGTGGGTGCCGGGATCGTAGAGCAGCGGCACTTTGGGCATCAGCTCGGCGAACTGGGCCAGCGTATGATCGGGCGAAAGCGGCTGGAGGGCGTTCCAGATCGCGTCGGTGGGATGATTGGCGCCGCCGTAGGTGAACCCGGCGGTTTGGCGCAGCACGTCGCGGATGGTGATCGCGCGGCTCGGCGGACGAAGCTTGTTGGGTGCGGCCTCGTCGTAGACCCGCACCTGGGCGAACCGCGGCAAATAGCGATCGAGCGGATCGTCGAGACCGAACCTGCCCTGCTCCCACAGCTGCATCAGCGCGACGCCGGTGACCGGCTTTGTCATCGAGAACACTTGCACCAACGTGTCGCGGGCAAACGGGCGCTTGGCCTCGAGGTCGGCGAGGCCGGCGCTCCCGTAATGGACTTCCCGCCCATCCTTCCACACCAGGACCTCCGCCCCGGCCACCCGGCCGCTCTCGACCATGCCGCGCAGCTCGGTATCGATGCGGGCGCCGTCCAGAGAAAAGGCGGCCGCACCGACGCTCCCGCCCGGCTCGACCGCCGGTTGGGCCGCCAGCGACGTCGCCAGGACAAGGCAAAGTGACACGGCAGCGGCACGCCATCGGCGACCGCCCGATCCACAGCGCTGCGGGGACACTAGAGAGCGGTCTTGTAGAGGTTAAGCAGCCGCGCCCACGAGGCGTCATCCTGATCGTAATCGTAGACCGGAGAATCCACGACCGTCCAACCGTGATCGGCCGGATAGACCTTGATCTCCGCCGGTCGCCCGGCTGCCGCGGCGGCGGCCTTCAGGGCATCCTTGTCGCCGGGCGCTTTCTTGTCGTCATCGCGGGCAATGGCGAACAGGAAACTCGCCTGTGTCTGCCCCAGCATCTTCGAAGGCGAAGTTGCGTCTTCGCCGACTAGCCCGCCGCCGTGAAAGGTCGCCACGGCCTTGACCCGCTCGGGCACCGCCGCAGCCGTCCATACCGCCAGCGGACCACCCATGCAGTAACCTTGCACGCCAACCCCCTTGGAGGTGTCGACCGAATCCTGCTTGTCAAGAAAGGCGACCACGGCCTTTGCGGTCTCTGCGACTGCCTCAGGCGTCAGCTTGGCGCGCCAAGGGCCGACTTTCTCCATCCCGCCTTGCGTGCGCCAGTCGTCGAAGTCTTCGAACTGCGGCGCTTCCTTATCTTGGAAATAGGGGTTGAGCACCAGCACGGCATAACCTTCGCTCGCCAAACGGCGGCTCATCGACATGAAAGCGTCGCGCACACCGGCGATGTCCGGCCAGACTACGACAGCGGGGTGCTTCCCTTCTACGGGATGGGCGAAGAAGGCATCCATCCTCCCGCCAGCCGCGTCGAACTTCACGGTCTCCTCAGTTGCACCCCCGGCGGCGTCGACGTCATCCATCGGGGTGCAGGCGATCAACGTCGCCACTGCGCCCATCGCCGCGAACTCCCGACGGTTCATGCCCTTGGCGCTAGTTCGCTTGTCCCCGCGCTCATCCATGTCAGCAAGATGGTCTTGGTCGCACATGACTCCCCTCCCTCGCATCCGTTTCCCGGTGCGAGAATAACCCATTGCGGCGCGTCCTCAAAGAGGCCGACAACTTGTTGAAAGTGGGAAATCCTCCCCGATCTCACTCGGGGAGGGGGACCGTCCGCGCAGCAGAGGGCAGAGGGGCTTTCGCGTGCCTCCGCCTATCCTCCGTCAGCCACCTTGCAGCGTCTGCCACCCTCCCGAGACAAGCTCGGAGAGGATGGGAGCTCCAATCAGAGCGCGGTCTTGTAAAGGTTCAGCAACCGGCCCCAGGCACGCTCAGCCTCGGCCTCGTTGTAGACCGGGCTGTCGGGCACGGTCCAACCGTGGTCGCCCTGGTAGACCTCGATCTCCGCCGGACGCCCGGCGGCCTGTGCGGCGGCCTTGAGCTCGTCCTTCTCCGTCGGCGCTTGCGCGTCGTCGTTCTTCGCGATCGCGATCAGGAAGCTCGCCTGGGTCTGGGGGATCAGCTTGATCGGGACGTTGGGGTCGTTGGGATCGGCACGATTGGTCACCAGCCCACCGCCGTGGAACGAAGCTGCGGCCTTGACCCTGCCAGGTACGGCCGCCGCGGTGCGAACGGTGAACGGTCCGCCCATGCAATAGCCCTGATTGCCGATGCCCTTGGAGGTATCGACCGACGCCTGCTGGTCGAGCCAGGCGACGACTGCCTTGGCGGTCTCGGTGACGTTCTCGTGGCTGTTCCGCGCCATCCACGGGCCAACCTTCTGGAAGCCGCCATTGTCGCGGAAATCTGCGAAGTCCTTGAACTGCGGCGCCGGCAAGCTGCGATAGAAGGGATTGACCACCAGAACCGAGTAGCCCGAGCTGGCAAGGCGCCGGCCCATGGCCTTCTTTGCATCACGCAGGCCTGCGATGTCCGGCCACAGGATGACAGCAGGATGCTTGCCCGACGACGGGTGGACGAAGAACGCATCCATGGTTCCGCCCGGTGCGGCGAAGCTGACCATGTTCTCGGTCAGGCCGCCCGCGCCTTGCGCGTTCGCCACGGCCCAGGGAGTAAACGCTGCGCCGAGACCGGCCACGGCGCCAAGGGTTCCGAACTGCCGCCGGCTCACGCGGCTCATATCGCTCAACTGATCCAGCTCACACATTTCCGACGCTCCTCAAGATTTCCCTTCGGGGCAGGAGGATAGCGGCTTGGGGCGAGAGGTCCAGCAGGGGTTTGAGCGGGCGCCCTCAGCGCAGAAGGCGGCCCGCCATGCCGAGCGTCAGGTCAAGTCGTCGATGTTGTAATGCAGGCCTTCCTCCGCCGCTTTCATGGCATCGCGCCGAAGCTGCTCGATCCGGAGCCGTCCCTCAGGAGCTTCTTCAATCGGCAGCGCGGCCATCACGGCGGCATGAATCTCCTCGAAGTCGGGACCGTGTTCCGGGTGAGTCAGGATCAAGCCGCGCTGCTCGGTCATGCCGTTGAGGATCTTCGTGCCGACCTCGTAGGGGTCCATGCCCTCTTCGAAGGCGGTACCGAACTGCTCCAGCGCCTCCTTCGGCATGTCCGGGAAGCCGCTTTCCCCAAAACCGTCGGGGCGCTTCAGAGCGCTGGTCCAGGCGTTGGTGCGCGTCAGCGCCGGGCAGCACAGCGAGCAGCCGATCTTGTATGGGGCGAGGTTATAACGAAGGCTCTCGGTCAACCCGCGCACGGCGAACTTGCTGGCTGTATAGATGCCCGCCTGCGGACCGGGCAGGAACGCCGCCATCGAGGCGACATTAACGACGTGACGCCGTCCAGTCGCTTCCTTGATCTTGGGCAGGAAGCTGACCAGGCCGTTGACCACGCCCCCGAAGTTGACGCCCATGATCCAGTCGTAGTCGTCGTAACTCGCCTCGTCGGTCGGGCCGAAAACGGAGACGCCAGCGTTGTTCACCAGCACGTGGACCTCGCCAAAGTGAGCGACCACGTCTTCCGCCACTTCGGCAAAGCGCGTCCTGTCGGTCACGTCGAGCTTGAGAAACAAAGGCTGCTCATAACCCTTGGCCGCGAACCAATCAGCCGTACGGGCCTTGTCGTCTTCATTGCGATAGCTGAGCGCAAGACGCATGCCCGCATCGGCGAAGGCCTGCGCCACGCCGAGACCGATACCCGTCACCGCGCCGGTTACGAAGGCTACCCGCCCTTCCCAGGGACGTCCTGTGTCACTCATTTTTGCCAAACCCTCTCGCCAAAACAGTCACGATCGTTAGTGTTGCATACAAAGCTTTTTGGGAGAGTCGATCAATGAGTGACGTCGAACAGCGCCTTGCCGCGCTCGAGCATCGTGTCGGCGAGCTGGAGGACATCAACGCCATCCGCCGCCTGCACTGGGCCTATGGCTATTACATCGATTTCAACCGCCCCGAGGAAGTGGCCGACCTTTTCGCCGAAGATGGCGTGGTCGTGTTCCTCTCGGGCGAATACGTCGGCCGCGCCGGCGTGGTGCGCCTCTATGGCGACTGGATCGCCGGCCGCTTTACCGGCGGCAAGCCGGGCCCGGTCGACGGGCTGCTGCTCGACCACTTCCAGATGCAGGACATCATTACCGTCGCGCCCGACCGGCAGACCGCCAAGGGACGCTTCCGCGGCGTGCTGTTCGGTGGCTGGCATGACGACTTCCAGGACACCAAGGAAGAGATGATGCCGCAGCAGTTCATGGAAGCGGGCATCTACGAGAACGACTACGTGCGCGAGAACGGCGTGTGGAAGATCAAGCGGCTCGACTACAAGATGCAATGGCAGGGCGACTACGAAGCCGGCTGGGCGCACACCACAGCGCATCTTCAGCCGGCTGATAAGCTGTTCCCGGAAGACCCGCTCGGTCCGGACCGGCTGCTGCCCAAGGAAGAAATTCGCAAGACCTGGCCGCATCGCCAGGACGTTCCAATGCATTTCGCGCACCCCAAGTTCGGTGCGCTGCTTGCCGGACAGGAGAAGGCCTGATGAACTCGCCAGGCTCACTCAACAAGTTTCCCTCCCGCTTGCAGGAGGGGCCAGGGGTGGGCCAGAGCGAAGGTGGGAAACACACCCACCCCCAACCCCTCCCGCAAGCGGGAGGGGAGTGATGGCCGGCTTCGATCCCCGGGACAATTCGAACCGCCACAACCTCTCCGTGCGCGAGATCGCGGAGCGCTTCATCGAATTGTTCCACCACCAGGACAATCCGGAGGACGCGTTCATGACGTGGGTCCACCCGGACTACATCCAGCACAATCCCAACGCTCCGACCGGACGCGACGCCACGCTGGGCATGATGCGCACGACGATGGCCGCAAACCCCGATCTCACTCATGACGTGAAGCGAGTGATCTACGGCGAGGAGAAGGATGGCGAGGGACTGGTCGCGGTCCACCACCACTTCCGCCGCACGAAGGACGAACGCGGATACGCGGTGGTCGACATCCTGCGGATCAAGGACGGCTATGTCGTCGAACACTGGGATGTGCTGCAGGAAGTGCCCGACCCTTCGACGACCAAGAACGACAACAGCATGTTTTGACCGGCTCAACGCCGGCAAGTGAGGGAATTTCGGATGCCATTGCTCGAGGATGGGAGCGAGAAGGGCCTCAAGGGTCACTTCAAGGAAGACTTCAGCCACCGCACACGCATCGGCATGGCCCCGCGTGCCGGGCACGTCGATCGTAACCCGCCGTACAAGCGCATCGCCACTGAGGAGGCCTGGACTTTCCCGGCGCTGGTGAAGGCGCAAGTCGAGTACTTCGAAAGCGGCCAGGCGCCGAACGATGACAGTCTCAAGATGGCGGCCATGTTCTCCAGGATGCCGTCTCTGCAGGAGATGATGCAGGACCTCGGCGACCTGCGATTGTCGCACATGGACGAGTACGGGATCGACCGACAGTTGTTGTTGCTGACCGCACCGGGAGTTCAGGTGGTGCGGCCGTCGGAAGGCACCGCCCTCGCCCGCGAAGCCAACGACATCGCCGCCGACGCCTGCCGGCGCCACCCCGACCGCTTCTCGGCCTGCGCCGCCTTCGACCCGCGCGACGTGAAGGGTTCGGTCAAGGAGATCGAGCGAGCGATGGGCACTCTCGGCCTCAACGGCGCGGTGCTCAATTCGCACTTCCAGGGCCACTACATCGACGAGCGCGAGTACTTCCCGATTCTGGAAGCGCTCGAGGCGATGGACGCCGCGCTCTACATTCATCCGACCGCGCCGTTCAACGCGCCGCACTATGAATCGCGCGGCTTCTTCGGAGCGCTCGGCGGGTTTCCGCACGATGTCTGGCTGCACACGATGGGCCTGATCTTCTCAGGCGCATTCGACCGATTCCCGAAGCTGCGACTCGTCATTGGCCACATGGGCGAATGCATGCCGCTGCAGCTCTATCGCTTCGACTGGATGCAGGGGAATGCCGACAACCGACAGGGGCTGCGCGGAGGCCAGGAGCCGGTCAAGCTGCGGCACCCGGTCAGCTACTATTTCCGCAACAATATCTGGATCACCACCAGCGGCGTCGGCTGGGAGCCGGCGATCAAATTCTGCATGGAAGTTCTCGGACCTGAACGCGTGCTTTACGCGATGGACTACCCCTACCAGCAGAGCTCGGACGAGGTCGCCGCTTACGACCGAATGAAAATATCCCCTGAACTCAAGACGATGCTCATGCAGACGAACGCGGAGAAGGTCTTCCGCCTGCCGGTCTGATTGTGGCGATGTAACACAATTGCATCACCTCGGCGGCCATGTTCAGCGTCTTTGGGCGCGGCACTTGCCGCGCCTAATTTGTATGCACTACTGATCAATTTGACGGCACCCCCCCGCCGTCGCCTTACATGCAGGAGAGAGAGGAATGGCGAGTTTCCGCCAGCGTTCCCGTATTGTCAATTTCCCGGTAGCAAGTGCTGTGGCCCTTGCTGCGGCAATGGTCGCTGCCCCAGCCCTGGCTCAGGATAACGCCGCAGCTCCGGCGCCCGCCACCGATGGCGATGAAATCGTTGTGACCGCGCAGTTCCGCGAACAGAATCTGCAGGACACGCCGCTGGCCATCACCGCGGTCAACTCCCAGATGCTGGAAGCGCGCAGCCAGACCAACATCGCCCAGGTTGCGGGTCAGGCGCCGTCCGTCACGCTGAAGCCGCAGGGCACCGCTTACGGCCCGTCCATGACCGCCAGCATTCGCGGCATCGGCCAGTACGACTTCAACCCCGCGCTCGAGCCGGGCGTCGGCCTCTACATCGACGACGTCTACTACGCGACCCTGACTGGTTCGCTGTTCGACCTGCTCGATCTCGACCGTGTCGAAATCCTGCGCGGTCCGCAGGGGACCCTCGCCGGCCGTAACTCGATCGGCGGCGCGGTGAAGCTCTACTCCAAGCGTCCGACCGGCTCGAACACGGGCACCGTGTCGGCCACCTACGGCAGCCGTGACCGCATCGACCTGCGCGCCAGCGCCGACCTGGGGCTGACGGACAACATCTCGGCGCGGATTTCCGGCGTTTCGAAGTCGCAGGATGGCTATATCAGCCGCATGGATTTCGGCTGCGTCCACCCCGCCGGTAGCGACCCGCTCAACCCGGCGAACGGCGTGCCGCGCATCCTTCCGGCCAATTCGGACTGCGTCCTCGCGAAGGAAGGTGAAGTCGGCTACCAGGCCGTGCGCGGACAGCTCCGCTGGCAGCCCACCGACCGCATCGACGTGAACGTCTCCGCCGACTTCACGAACGATAACCGCACCACCGGCGGTTCGGTCCTGCTGGAACGCCGGAACGCTGCCGGCGCGATTGTCAGCCCGAACTATCCGTCCCCGCCGAACCCGGCGGCACGCGTGTTCGACATCAATCCGTTCGGCGCGGAAATCCCGTACGATTCGCGCTTCGTCTGCGGCCAGTTCTGTAACTATGCGACCTACATGTCGCTGGCAGACAACGGACAGCCGACCTCGATCGTCGACGGCCGTGTCCACTTCAAGGGCTGGGGCGTTTCGGGCCAGGTCGACTGGGATCTGACCGACAACCTGAACCTGACCTCGATCACCGCTTACCGCGACTATCGCTCGCAGTTCAGCAACGACGACGACCTCTCGCCGCTGGCCCACAGCCTCGGTTCGGGCGACCTGTCGTTCTGGTCGTTCAGCCAGGAAGTGCGCCTCAACGGCACGGCGCTCGACGATGCGCTCGAGTACACCGTCGGCGGTTTCTACATGGACCAGCGTTCGGTTTACGGCACGGAGCAGGTTCTGCGTTACGCCGGGCTGGATCCGTTCGTGGGTAACGATCCGGTCAATGCCGACACGAAGGCGGCGTTCCTGCACGTTGCATGGAGGCCGATCGATCCGCTGACCCTGACCGGCGGCATCCGCTATACCGACGAGCACAAGGACTACACCTACGTTCGGCTCACCCCCGACGGGCAGCTCCACCCGCAGCTCGGCGCTCTGAACGGCGTGACCGGCAACTACGACAACAGCCGGGTCGATTACCGTCTCAACGCGATGTACGAGATCACTCCGGACGTTTCGGCCTATGCTCAGTGGTCCACGGGCTTCAAGGGTGGCGGCATCAACCCCCGTCCGTTCTTTGCCCAGCAGGTCCTGCCGTTCGATCCGGAAACGCTGGAATCCTATGAAGTTGGCGTGAAGACGCAGATGTTCGATCGCGCCGTGCGGTTCAACGTTGCGGCCTTCTACAGCAACTACAACGACGTCCAGCTCGCTCTCAGCAACTGCCCGCAGGCAGGCGCCGGCTATGCCGTGCCCTGCGCACTGCCGGCAAACGCGGGCGACGCCCACGTGAAGGGTATCGAGCTGGAAACCACGATCAAGCCGATCGACGGCCTCCTGATCGACGGTTCGGCTAGCTACACCGATTTCGACTACGTCGCCGACTCTCTGGATCCGGCGAGCGGGATCACGGCGGGCATGGTGTCCTCCTACACGCCCGAGTGGAAGTGGTCGGTCGGCGCGCAGTACGAAGTGCCGCTGGGTACGGCCGGGTCGCTCACCCCGCGTGTCGACGCCGCTTATCAGAGCTCGGTCTACACGAACGCCGTGAACGCACCGACGAACCTGATCGAGGGCTACACCGTCGCCAACGCCAGGCTGACGTGGAAGAACGAGGATGGCGATCTGGAAGTCGGGCTGGAAGTTACCAACCTGTTCGACAAGTACTACTTCCAGACCCTGTTCGATCTCACCCGCGCTGGCGCCGGCTTCGTGACCGGCCTGCCGGGACGGCCGCGCGAATGGGCGGTCAGCGTCAAGAAGACGTTCTGATCTAGCTTCGGCAAAAAGTGGAAGGGCGGCCTCTCGGGGCCGCCCTTTTACTTTGCCCGAAGGGGCAGGCTGAAATCAGTGCGGGTCGCGGCCCGCCAGAGCCATTCGAGCGGGCCGTAGCGGAAGTGGCGGAACCACAGCTCGGCTAGCACCATTTGCGCAGCGAATGTCGCCAGGCCCAGCCCGACGAGCTGGGCCGAGGAGAAGTCGTCGAACAGCCCTAGCCCGAACCCGTAAAGCAGGGGCGCCGCCGCCAGCGACTGACCGACGTAGAGTGTCAGTGTCATCTTCCCTGCCGGAGCCAGCGTGGCCAGCACCCGGCCTAGCGGAGAGTGCCAGGCCAACACGAACAGCGATACGTGAAGCGCCATGGCCGAGAGGGCCCGCCACTGGCCGGTGAACCACTCCATCGCCTGGCGCTGCATCGGCAGGCCGCCCGCGTCGGAACCCGGGGGCAGGATGTGCGGCTCTATCAGGCTGAGCAGCACCCAAACTCCCGCCCCAGCCGCGGCGATCGCCAGCCACGCCTCACGCTGCTGCGCCGCCTGTGCGAACAGCTTGCGCCGCTGGAGCACCATGCCGATCAGGAACAAGCCTGCCACCTCCAGCACGCGGCCGGTTTCGAGGTAGAATGACCATTTGCCAGTCATCCCGGGCCCGGCATTTATGTTGAGTACGTCTGCAAAGGATCCGGTCGCCAAGGTTCCGAGGCCAGTATCACCGAAGAAGTACGGCGACGCCGAAGCCCAGTCGGCGCTGCCCGCAAACCCCACCCGGGCGAGCAGCGGTATCTGCAGGAACAGGAGGAAAGCGATCGCCAGCAGAGCTCTGTCCGACCGCACTCGATCGAATGGGATCATCAGAAGACCGACCGCCGCCAGCACCTGCAGGATGTCGCCCCGATAGACCAGCGCATGCAGCGTGCCGATCCCGAACAACAGCGCCAGCCGCCAGATGAAGCGTAGGGTGAAGTCCTTCCCCCGCGCCCGCTCGTTGGCCATGATCGTGGCGAAGCTGAAGCCGAACAACAGCGCGAAAATCGCGAACGACTTGCCCGCGAACACCGCCATGACTCCGTCGAACCACGGGTCCGGCATCGGGTCGAGCCAGTAGAGCTCGAACCGCTCGACGCAGTGAACCAGGAACAGCCCCAGCAGCGCATAGCCGCGCAGGGCATCGACCATGTCGATGCGGTTGTTCGGCATTCTTCCCTCCCCAGGTTTTGGGGAGGTGTATCATTCGACTTTCGTTTGCGGGAGAGGGCAACCCATAACCCCCCTCCCGCAAGCGGGAGGGGGAGATTTAGATCACTCCGCCATCGCCGGGACCGAGCCCCAGACTTCCTCGGCCACCTCGATCACCAGGCGGATCTTGTCGGCCTGTTGCTCGGTGGTGATGTCGTTGCCGTGGACGGTCGAGGCGAAGCCGCATTGCGGGCTCAGGGCCAACTGGTCGATGTCCGCGTACTTGGTCGCTTCGTCGATCCGGCGCTTGATGTCGTCCTTGCTCTCAAGTTCGCCGAGCTTGGTGGTGACGAGGCCAAGCACCACGGTCTTGCCCTTCGGCAGGAACCGCAGCGGCGCGAAGTCGCCCGAGCGCGGATCGTCGTATTCGAGGAAGAACGCGTCGATATCGAGCTCGTTGAACATGATCTCTGCCACCGGCTCGTATCCACCTTCCGCCGCCCAGCTCGAACGGAAGTTGCCACGGCACAGGTGCACGGCCTTGATCATGTCGGCGGGGGCGCTCTTGAAGCTCTCGTTGATGAGCTTGGCGTACTGGCGCGGCGTGTCGTTCGGATCGACCCCGCGCGCGGCGGCGTCCGCGCGGTGGGTGTCGTCGCACAGATAGGCGAGGTTGGTGTCGTCCATCTGGATGTAGCGGCAACCGGCGGCGGCGAGGCTCTCGACCTCGGCGCGATAGGCGGCGGCAACGTCCGAATAGAACTCTTCCATCGTCGGGTAGACATCCTGGGGAATGCCTTCGCGGCCGGCGCGGAAGTGCAGCATCGTCGGGCTCGGGATCGCGACCTTGGGGGTGCCGCTCGTCAGGCTGGCGAGGTACTGGAAGTCCGCCAGCTGGATCGGCTTCTTGTGGCGCACCTTGCCCGAAACGACCATCTTCGGCGGGGCGAAGTGGACATCTTTGCCGGTGTCGTTCTTGAAGGCCTTGGCAATGCCCCCATGCTCTTCGACTCCGTCGAGCTGGAGGAGGAAGTCGGTATGGAAGAAGTACCGGCGGAACTCACCGTCGGTAATGGCCTTGAGGCCGAGGCTTTCTTCCCATTTCACCAGGTCCGCGATCGCCCGATCCTCGATCGCGCGCAGTTCCGAGTAGTCGATGTTGCCCGCCGAGCGATGCTCGCGCGCTTCGATCACGCTGCGGGGACGGAGGAACGAGCCGACGTGGTCGGCGCGAGATGGCAGCTTTGTAGGCATGGAAGTGTCCTGTCTGGCTAGTGTTCAAAGCTAGGCCAGGGTCATAACGCGGGCTCGCGCTCGACTGACGTGCACTTGATAAGCCCAAGTCATGCTGCGCCGCAACGGGGAAATGTCGCGCCGGTCGCGCGGCTTGACCGGACGGGCGCGGGAACTCTAGGCATGAGATCGAGAGAAGAGGCCGTTCCGCACGAGAGCGGCGGGAGAGGGTAGTACTGCATGAAGTCTGCTAAGTGGATCGTCGCTGCCTGCGCCGCGCTGGCGCTCGCGGGATGCAAGAAGGACAGCGCGGCAGAGCCTTCGTCCTTGCCCACGACCGGCGTCACCGACGCAAAGATCGCTGCGGCCGATCCCAACGAATGGCTCACTTATGGCCGCGACTATGCCGAACAGCGCTTCAGCCCGCTGACGCAGATTTCCGACGCCAACGTCTCCAAGCTCGGCCTCGCCTGGTACGCCGACATGGACACGGCCCGAGGTCAGGAAGCCACTCCGCTAATGCATGACGGTACGCTCTACGTCGCGACCGCGTGGTCGATGGTGAAGGCGTTCGACGCAAAGACAGGCGCGCTCAAGTGGTCGTACGATCCCAAGGTCCCGCGCGAGACGCTGGCGCGCGCCTGCTGTGACGCGGTCAATCGCGGCGTCGCGCTCTATGGCGACAAGGTCTACGTCGCCGCGCTCGACGGGCGGCTGATCGCGCTCGACCAGGCCACCGGCAAGGAAGTCTGGTCGAAGAACGTCGTGCCCGATGCGGTGAGCTACACGATCACCGGCGCGCCGCGAGTGGCCAAGGGCAAGGTCCTGATCGGCTCGGCCGGGGCGGAGTATCGCGCCCGCGGGTTCCTCGCCGCTTTCGACTGGAACACCGGTGAAGAACTGTGGCGCTTCCACACCGTCCCCGGCAATCCCGAAAAGGGCTTCGAGAACGAGGCGATGGAAAGCGCCGCGAAGACCTGGGGTGGCAAGTGGTGGGAACTCGGCGGCGGCGGGACCGTGTGGGATTCGATCACCTACGACCCCGTCACCAACCTGGTGTACTTCGGGACCGGCAACGCCGAGCCCTGGAACCCGGCCGCCAACGGTCGTGACAAGGCTGCCGGTACCAAAGGCGCGGGCGATAACCTCTACACCTCCTCGATCGTCGCCGTGAACGCCGACACCGGTGAATACGTGTGGCACTTCCAGGAAACCCCGGAAGATCGCTGGGACTACGATTCCAACGCCCAGATCACCACGGCCGACCTGACCCTCGACGGCAAGAAGCAACGTGTTGTGATGCACGCGCCGAAGAATGGTTATTTCTACATTCTCGACGCCAAGACCGGGAAGTTCCTCAACGGGACGGCCTGGACCGCTCAGAACTGGACCACCGGCATCGATGCGGTCACAGGACGGCCGACGATCAATCCGGAGGCCCGCTACGAGGTGACAGGCAAGCAGTGGGTCTCGCTGCCGGGAGCCGGCGGCGCGCACTCGTGGCAGCCGATGAGCTACAGCCAGCAGACCGGGCTGGTCTACATTCCGGCGAACAACGCCGGCTTCCCCTATTTCGCAGAGGAAGACTGGCAGCCATCCTCGATGGGCTTCCAGACGGGTATCAACTCGGCGGCCACCGCCATGCCTGCGGTTGCCGAGGTCCGGCAGCAGATCCTCGGCTCGACCACCGGTTCGCTCGTCGCGTGGGATCCGGTCGCGAAGAAGGAGGCCTGGCGGGTCGATTTCGACGGTCCGTGGAACGGCGGCACGCTGTCCACCGCAGGCAACCTCGTCTTCCAGGGCAATGCCCGCGAGCAGTTCGTCGCCTATGCCGCTAACAGTGGCCGCAAGCTGTGGTCGTTCCCGGCGCAGACCGGGATCATCGCCGCGCCGATGACCTACTCGGTCGATGGCGAACAATATGTCGCAATCCTCGCCGGTTGGGGCGGCGTGTGGGACATCGCGCCCGGGATCCTTGCCTCCAAGTCCGGTCGCCCGCGCAACATCAGCCGCCTGCTGGTGTTCAAGCTCGGCGGCACGGCCAAGCTGCCCCCGGCCCCGCCCATGCAGGAACTGGTGCTCGATCCGCCCGCCTTCACCGGCACCCAGGCGCAGGTGACGCGTGGTGGATCGCTGTACGGCCGCTACTGCTCGGTCTGCCACGGCGACGCCGCCATTTCGGGCACGCTCAATCCCGACCTGCGCCACTCGCCTGCGATCGGCAGCCCCGATGCGGTCCGCTCGGTCGTGATAGACGGCGCGCTGCAGCACAACGGCATGGTGTCCTTCAAGGAGGTGGTCACCGCCGCCGACGCCGAGGCCATCCGTCAGTACGTGCTCAAGCGCGCTAACGAGGACAAGGCGCTGGAGGGGAAGGCGGCCATTCGCCCCTCCACCACCTGAAGGTTAGGAATCGACACGACCGCCACGCGATTGTAACGACCGTTAGCAAGAGGCGCGCCGTGGCGTGCCCGTCCCCCGTTTGCTAGTCTGACCGCAAACAGGGATTCGTTTCGGGAAAGGACCTGTAAATGAACGAAGTCACCACCATCGACCGCACCCAGCGGGAGTATTCGCAGGCCGCCAAGGACTTCCTGGCGCGCAAGCCGCAGCTGTTCATCAACGGCGAGTGGGTCGATTCCTCACACGACGCGACGCTCGACGTCGAAGACCCGTCGAGCGGCAAGATCGTCGGCAAGATCGTCGATGCATCGGACAAGGATGTTGATCGGGCCGTCGCCGCCGCGCGCACCGCGTTCGACGACAACCGCTGGTACGGTCTCCCGCCGATGCAGCGCGAGCGCGTCATGCACCGCCTGGCCGACCTGCTCGAACGCGACGCCGACCTGTTTGCAGAGCTCGAGGCCATCGACAACGGCAAGCCGAAGGGCATGGCCGGCGCGGTCGACATCCCGGGCGCAATCAGCCAGATCCGCTTCATGGCCGGCTGGGCCAGCAAGACCGGCGGCCAGGTGATCAACCCTTACACGATGCCGACCGGCACCGTGTTCAGCTACACCGTGAAGGAGCCGATCGGCGTCTGCGCGCAAATTGTGCCGTGGAACTTCCCGCTGCTGATGGCGTGCCTCAAGATCGCCCCGGCGGTCGCGGCGGGCTGCTGTACCGTGCTCAAGCCGGCCGAACAGACCAGCCTCACCGCGCTGAAGCTGGCCGACCTGGTGCAGGAAGCCGGCTTCCCGGCGGGCGTGATCAACATCATCACCGGCAACGGCCACACCGCCGGCGACCGCATGGTCAAGCACCCCGACGTCAACAAGATCGCCTTCACCGGCTCGACCGAGATCGGCAAGGTGATCAACAAGAACGCCACCGACACGATGAAGCGCGTGACGCTCGAACTGGGCGGCAAGAGCCCGGTCGTCGTCATGCCGGACGTCGACGTTGCCACGACCGCTCCGGGCGTTGCCGGCGCGATCTTCTTCAACGCCGGTCAGGTCTGCGTCGCCGGTTCGCGCCTGTTCGCGCACAAGTCGATCTTCGACGACGTGCTCGAAGGCATGACCAAGACCGCCGACTTCTGGAGCCCGCGCGCTTCGCTCGACCCGGCCGGCCACATGGGCCCGCTCGTGTCGAAGGAACAGCACGAAAAGGTGCTCGGCTACATCGAAGCCGGCAAGCGTGACGGCGCCAGCGTGGTCATGGGCGGCGACGCCCCGGCCAGCGACGGCGGCTACTACGTCAACCCGACGATCCTCGCCAACGTGAACCCGCAGATGAGCGTGGTTCGCGAAGAGATCTTCGGACCGGTCGTGGTGGCGCAGCGCTTCGAAGACCTCGACGAAGTCGCCAAGATGGCCAACGACACCAACTTCGGCCTCGGCGCCGGTGTCTGGACCAAGGACGTCAGCGCGATGCATCGCCTGGCTTCGAAGATCAAATCGGGCACTGTCTGGGGCAACTGCCACGCCACGATCGACACCGCGCTGCCGTTCGGCGGCTACAAGGAGTCGGGCCTCGGCCGTGAGCAGGGCCAGGCCGGCTTCGAATGCTACCAGGAGACCAAGACGGTCATCATCCAGCTCTAACGCTGAGGATCTAGGGCGCACCCGAGTCCCTCCCCTCCCGCTTGCGGGAGGGGCTGGGGGTGGGCCTGTCAGGCCAAGCACCGCGTGTGCTTCGCACACGCCCACCCTAACCCCTCCCGGAAGCGGGAGGGGGACGGCGGCCCCGCCGCCCAATCGCTCTCCGTATCAGGCCGGCCTTGTCATACCTGCCCCCCGAATGCATGGGGGCTGCAACCGAACCGATTCAGGAACTGCAGACGTGCCCATCGACCTCGCCAAGATCCGCGCCATCGACGTCCACGTCCATGCAGAGGTCTCGTGCCACGATCCGGAAGACCCGATCATGGGCAAGTTCTTCGACGCTGCCAGCGCCTACTTCAAGGCGCCGCGCGAACGGCCGAAAATGCCCGAGATCATCGAGCTTTACCGCGAATCCAACATCGCCCTGGTGCTATTCACGGTCGACTGCGAAAGCGCGATGGGCGCCAAGCGCGTCAGCAATTACGAAGTCGCCGAACAGGCCGCCAAGAACGACGACATCTGCATGGCCTTCGCCAGCATCGATCCGCACAAGGGCAAGTACGGCGCTCGCGAAGCGCGCGACCTGATCGAGAACTATGGGGTCAAGGGCTTCAAGTTCCACGGCATCGCCCAGAACGCTCACCCGGCGGACCGCATGGCCTACCCGATCTACGAGGTGATCGCCGAATACGGCCTGCCCGCGATCTTCCACACCGGCCACTCGGGCATGGGCACCGGCATGCGCGGCGGTGGCGGCATGCGCCTCAAGTACGGCCAGCCGATCCTGATCGACGATGTCGCGGTCGACTTCCCCGACATGAAGATCATCCTCGCCCACCCGAGCTGGCCCTGGGTAGACGAGAGCCTGTCGATGGCGCTGCACAAGAACAACGTGTTCATCGACCTGTCCGGCTGGAGCCCGAAGTACTTCCCCAAGCAGGTGATCCAGTACGCCAACACCCAGCTCAAGCATAAGATGCTGTTCGGCACCGACTTCCCGCTGATCCACCCGGACAAGTGGATGGCCGCCGCCGCGGAAGTGGGCTTCCGCGAGGAAGTCATGCCGCTGATCATGAAGGACAACGCGGCGAAAGTGCTGGGGCTGGCGTGAGGTAGCGACTCAATCCTCCCCGAGCTTGTCTCGGGGAGGTGGCGCGCTCCGCAGGAGCGTGACGGAGGGGTAGGCGGAAGAACGCGACACCCCTCCACCATTCGCTTCGCGAACCGTCCCTCTTCCCGAGCAAGCTTGGGGAGGATTTTAGCTTCATCCGTGGGTCCTGAGCTTGTCGAAGGACAGTCAGCCGCTAAGCCTGGTTCGACAAGCTCACGGCAAACGGAGAACCTGCGATGCGTGACCTCGACGACATCCGCGCCTGGCAGCGGCTGTCCGATCGCATCACCACATCCGGTCGGCTTCAGGCGCCTGACCCGGCGCGCCTGGCAGAGATCGGCGTGCGCCACGTGATCAACCTCGCGCTGGCCGATCATCCCGAAGCCCTACCCGATGCCGAGGCCGCTTTCGCCGCGGCGGGCCTCGGCTACACCCACATTCCCGTCCCGTTCGACGCTCCGACTGAGGTGCACTATCAGGCCTTCCTCGACACACTCGAAACCGCCGAGGGTCCGGTCCACGTCCACTGCATCATGAACTGGCGTGTGTCGGCTTTCTTCTATCGCTACCACCGCGACGCTTGCGGGATCGCGGAGCCTGAGGCACGGGCCCTGATGGAGCGGCAATGGTCGCCAGAGGACAACGACCACCCGGCCGCACCGGCCTGGGCGGCCTTCATACGGGAGAGGCATACCTGATGGATTTCGGCGGCCAGCATATCGTCATCACCGGCGCATCCAGCGGCATCGGCCTGGTCGCGGCCAAGCTGCTCGCCGGTCGGGGCGCCAAGGTTTCCCTACTCGCCCGCCGTCAGGACATGCTAGACGAAGCGGTTGCCGAAATCGGCGCCAACGCTGCCGGGTTTGCGGCCGACGTCGGAGACAAGGTCCAGCTCGAAGCCGCGCTCGACGCTGCCGCTTCGCACTTCGGTCCGATCCACGGCCTGTTCGCCAATGCCGGGCTTACTGGGGGCTTCACGCCCGCGGTCCATTTCGACCCCGAGGTATTCGAACAGACCATCCGCGTGAACCTCACCAGTGTGTTCTGGGCGATCCAGAAGGTCCTGCCGCCGATGATCGAGGCGAAGAAGGGCGTGATCCTCGTCACCGGATCGATGGGCTCCAAGCGCGGCATGGCGATGAACCCGGCCTACGTCGCTTCCAAGCACGGCGTACTTGGCCTGACCCGCGCGATCGCGGTGGAGATGGCGCCGCACAATGTCCGCGCCAATTGCATCATCCCCGGCTTCATTCGCACCGAAGCGCTCGACCGCATCCCGCCCGAACAGCAAGGCAAGATCGAAGCCCGTATCCCGCAAAGGCGCATGGGCTCGCCTGAGGAACTGGCCGAGGTGGCGGCGTTCCTGCTCAGCGATGCGGCGAGCCACGTGACGGGGCAGGATTGGGCAGTCGACGGGGGCGTTCTGGAAAGCATCGAGGTCTGACAAATGGCACTAAAGTACTACCACGCCGAACCGCTGGCGAACTCGCTCAAGTCGATGATCCCCTTGAAAGAGAAGGGGCTCGCCTATGAGAGCATCTATGTCGACCTGCACAAGTTCGAACAGCACTCCGACTGGTTCGTGGCGATCAATCCCGAAGGCCAGGTACCGGTGCTCGATCACGACGGCACGATCATCACCCACACCACAGTGATTAACGAGTACCTCGAGGATGCCTTCCCCGATGCGAATCCGGACTCGGGCCCACTCCGCCCGCGCGACCCCGTGGGGGCGGCGCGGATGCGGTATTGGAACAAGTTCGTCGACGAGCACGTGATGAACCACGTCTCCATGCACGGCTGGCATCGCTTGGTCGGCGTGATCGCACGCAACATCGATGACGGGACATTCGAAGACCTGCTCAGCCATATCCCCCTGCCCGACCAGCGCAAGAAGTGGGCCACGGCGCGCTCGGGCTTTTCCGAGGCCGACCTGCAGAATGCCAGCGACAAGATCGACTACGCGCTTGCCAAGATCGAAAAGCAGCTGGGCGAAACGGCGTGGCTGGCGGGACAGGCCTACACTCTGGCCGACATCAACTTCTACTCGCACTGCGGGATGATGGTGGAGCGGATGTTCCCGGAGAAGGATGTCGCCGCCCGGTATCCCCGCCTCGTCGACTGGCGCGAGCGGGTTACCGCCCGTCCCGCCGTTGCGGAAGCCCTGAAGGCTGAGGATCGCACAGCGCCCGGCTTGCGCACCTGGAGCGGCGATCGCTGACCAAGGCGTCCCAGCAAGGATGACTGGAGGAGGGGAGCCATCGCTGCTACCCCTCCTCAAGCAGGTCAGGCCGAACACTGCCGACCGCGACGCTTCTCCCTCTCCGGTGGGAGGGCAAAGGGCAAGACCAAGGGGAAACCGATATATGCGTGCATGGATGTTGCCGGCAGGTTCTGACGGGTTCGATAAACTCTATGTCGAGACCCTGCCCGACCCAACGCCCGGACCGGGCGAAGTTCTGATTCAAGTCCATGCCTGCTCGAT
Source organism: Croceibacterium selenioxidans (assembly GCF_018599195.1). Lineage (GTDB taxonomy): Bacteria > Pseudomonadota > Alphaproteobacteria > Sphingomonadales > Sphingomonadaceae > Croceibacterium_A > Croceibacterium_A selenioxidans. The sequence continues at coordinate 386,927 of NZ_JAHFVK010000002.1, forward strand.
CAACTACCGCGATTTCGCGGTGGCGGCGGGCAAATACTTCGGCGGCGCCCTGAAGGCGCCGGCGGTTCCCCTCAGCGACGGCGCGGGCCAGGTGGTCGCGGTCGGTGAAGGCGTGACCCAGTTCAAGGAAGGCGACCGGGTCCAGGGCTCGTTCTTCATGAACTGGGTCGATGGTCCTCCGCGCATGAGCGCCGCCCTGGGTGACGGCTTTGCCCCGGGCATGCTTGCCGAACTGGTCGTTCTGCCGGAGAGCGGCGTCGTGCCGATGGCCGAGAGCCTCGACTATGCCGAGGCTGCCTGCCTGCCCTGCGCCGGGGTGACCGCGTGGAACGCGCTCTACGAAGGGCCGCGCGCGCTCGTCCCCGGTAACAGGGTACTGGTCCTGGGCAGCGGTGGCGTGTCGATGCTGGCTCTGCAACTCGCCCGCGCTGGCGGGTGCGAGGTGATCGCCACTTCGTCGTCTCACCAGAAGCTGGAGCGCATCCGCGATCTCGGGGCCGCGCACACGGTCAACTACAAGACCATACCCGACTGGGGCCGCTTCGTCGGTCAGGAACTGGGCGGAGTGGACAAGGTCGTCGAAGTCGGCGGCGCGGGCACGGCGGAACAATCGATGGCCGCCTTGCGCACCCAGGGTGAAGTGGCGCTCATCGGAGTGCTTTCGCCCGAGGGCGGACCCAACCCGCGCGGGCTGATGATGACCGCGGGCTCGATGCGCGGTATTTTCGTCGGCTCGGCGGCGATGGCCAGGCGCCTCAACGCAGCGGTCGATGCCAACGGCATCAAGCCGCTGATTGGCGCGCGCTTCGGCTTCGAACAGGCCAGGGATGCCTATGCTCACGCCTGGGGCCCTGAGAGCTTCGCCAAGACGGTTATCGAACTGGCCTGACCGATTGACGAGGGCCCGGCCCTCCCTCATCGTCCTGAGCAATCCAGGGGCGGCAAAGAACTGCCCCGGGTTGTCTCGCTCATATCGGCGAGCGACGGGAGAGGGAGAGACATGGCCACAATCGCTCGGGCTGCGCCCGCCGGCCGGCGCTATGAACTGACGCTGCTGCTGCTTCTGACGCTGGCGAACGGGGTGGTCGCCTTCGACCGGCTGACGGTGGCGTTTCTGGCGCCGTACATTGTCAGCGACCTCGGACTGTCCAACGCGGAAGTCGGCTGGCTTGCCGGTGCGTTGTCAGGCGCCGTCGCCCTCAGCGCATTCTTCGGCGGGCGCCTGGCGGACCGCACCGGACGGCGAAAGACGATCTTGATCATCTGCACGCTGGTGTTCTCGCTCGGCTCGGGCGCAGGCGGCTTGGCTTTGACCTTCACGACGCTCCTGGCGGCGCGCTTCGCGCTCGGCATCGCCGAAGGACCGATGGTGCCGATCGGCCAGACGGTCATCGCCGAAACCAGCCAGCCCGAACGGCGCGGGGTCAACATGGGATTCATGCAGATGGTCGGTGCTTTCGGCCTCGCAGGTTTCCTCGGCCCGATTGTCGCGACCCAGTTGGCCGATGACCACGGCTGGCGCACGGCGATGTTCCTCTCGATCCTGCCAGGCCTGTTGCTGGCGCTGCTCCTCGCGGTGTTCATGCGCCCCGACCCGAAGACCGCCCCGGCGCACAACGAAGCGGCAGACAATTTCGTCCAGGCGCTTCGTACCCTGCTTGCCTTGCGCAACATGCGCGTGGCCCTGGCCGTCGCGGCCTGCGTCACTGCCTGGCTGGTGCTGCAGAACACTTTCCTCTCGCTGTTCCTGACCGAGGACAAGGGCCTTTCCCCCACAACCGCCGGCTGGGTCATCTCGATGGGCGGTATTGCCGGGATCGTCGGCGGCATCGGGCTGCCGTTCCTTTCCGACCGGATTGGCCGCAAGCCGGTACTGATCTGGGGCTCGCTCGCCTGCATCGGCTCCCCGCTCGCGTTGCTTCTGCTGCCGGCAGATCCGACTCTGCTGGCAGGCGCGATCCTGATCGGCTGGCTGCCTCTCGGCATCGCCCCGCTCTATTGCGCCACGGTTCCCGCCGAGAGCGTCAGCCCCGCCCTCGCGACCACGGCGGTCGGCTTGTCGATGGGCACGGCCGAGTTCGTCGGCGGGGTGATCCTGCCCCCGGTCGCGGGCCAGGTGGCCGATAGCTACGGCCTCTCCGCAGTCTTTATCATCTGCATCGCACTTGCCTTGCTGGCCGGGTTCGCGGCATTGTTCCTGAAGGAGACCGCCCCCCGGATCGCCGGAGTGCCAAAGGAAGCCTGAACCATGTGGGAAATCCGCGTCACCCCGGCCGGTGACTTCGACAACCATGCCCTCGAATACGAACACATCAAGGTCGAGCCGCTTTCGGGCGCCATGGGGGCCGAAGTGGTCGGCGTACGCCTGCCCGATCTATCGGATGCGGCTTTCGAGGAGCTCAAGCAGGCGCTCTATCGCCACAAGATGATCTACCTGCGCGACCAGTTCCTCACCCATGCCGAGCATGAGGAATTCGGCGCCCGGCTCGGACCCTTCGCGGTCGACGCCTATACCCAGGGCGTGCCCGGCCATCGCGAAGTGCACCCCATCATCAAGGAAGCGGAGACCAAGTCCGCCAGCCTGTTCGGCGGCGGCTGGCATACCGACTCGCCGTTCCTCGAAGAACCGCCCGCGATCACCACGCTGCGCGCAGTCGAGGTCCCTCCCTTCGGTGGAGATACGAGCTGGGCCAATTGCGCGCTCGCCTTCCGCCACCTCAGCAAGACTTATCAGGACATGCTGCGCCCGCTGAAGGTGCATATGAGCGCGGCCAATAACTATGCCACGCAGACCAAGCTGATGGGGAAGGCAATCCCGTTCGCCGACAAGGAGCAGTTCGAGCAAGGCCAGCGCGGCACCTACCATCCGCTCGTGCGCACTCACCCGGAGACAGGAGAAGAATCACTCTACATCTGTGACACTTACACCGCCGGTATCGAAGGCATGACCACTTTCGAGGCGAAGCCGATCATCGACTTCCTGGTGGCGCACTGCACGCAGGCCGCGTTCTGCTGCCGGCTGCGGTGGGAGGCCGGCATGGTGGCGATGTGGGACAACCGCAGCGCGATGCACCTCGGTCCGAACGACTACGACGGCTATCGGCGCGAGATGTACCGGACCACGACTGCGGGGACGAAGCCCGTCTGATTTTCGCGAAGTCGGTTTGTTCCGGGGCGGCAACGTGGTACCTGCGTCGCCGCGGTCGCTTCCTGAATTGGGAGACCGTTGATGCGCAAGCTGATCATGGTGATGCTGCCGCTCGTCCTGGCAGGCTGTAATAACCAGCCGGCCCAACCCGAAGCCACGGAAACACCCACTGCGACGCCGGAGCCTGCGGCGCTGGTTTCGGCCAACGGCTCTCCGGCAGGCACGTATCAGGTGACGGCAAAGGACGGCACCGTGACCACCACGGTCCTGACTCCCGACGGCACCTATACCGATACCGACGCCAAGGGCGTAGTGACAGCACAGGGCACCTGGGCCGTGGTCGATGGCAAGACCTGCTTCACCCCGACCACCTCGGGCGTAGAGCCGATGTGCTACACCGAATCCACGACGGCTGCGGACGGCTCGTTCACGGCGACACCCACGACGGGCGATCCAGTCACAGTACGACCCGCGCCAGCGGCCACGCCAACCGCCGCCGCAACCTGACCTCGATGTGCGCGCGCCGTAGGCGTGACGGAGGGGGAAGCGGAACAACACAACGCCCCTCCCCGAGCCAACTCAGGGAGGATCTGGAGGGTATCCTCCTCCCGCTTGCGGGAGGGGAGCAGGCACAGCCAACCACCCGCGGGCGAGTGCGGGCCTAACGCCGGAAGAGTAAAACCGCAGACGGGCAAAGGCCGGCGCGTCCTGGGCGTCACAGGATTGCCTTGCGCGAGCATGGAGTGCGAACGGCGGCGAGGGCTGCGGCAAACCTCGCTGCTCGGCCCTGTCGGACCCGAGGTGCTGGCGGTTAGGGCTCGCAGATCCCGCCAGCGGTTGTCATCCCCGTATCCTACGGACACCCTCTGACGATGTCGGAAAGGGCGCCGGCCTTGCGCGGGAGAGAAAGCGAAGCGCTAACCGCTCCCGCACCCGTCGCTGGTGTCAGTGGCATTCTGACGGCGGAGCGTGTAACCGATATGGTTATAAATGTCAAGTGCGCACGCCTTAATCGGCGAAGAAGTTCAGCTCCAGCAGCACGTTGTTCGGATCAGGCGTGAAGATCTGCCGCAGGTTGATCGCGCTCACCAGGTTCTCCTGATACTCCGCTCCCATCGCGTCGAGCCTCCCCTTCACCTCGTCATATCCGACGCACTTCAGCGCCACGTGATGCAGCGCTCCCGTCAGCGAGCCCGGCTCCACCTCGCGATCGTAAGTGCGATAACAGTCGAGCGAATTGATGTGGATAATCGCCCGATTCCCGGCATCGAACATCCAGGTCGCCGTCTCCGGAGTGAGGGGCGGGGGCGCGTCCTTGCGGACCAGGCCGAGCAGCTTTCCGTAGAATTCTGCCGTCTCATCAAGCCTATCGGTGATGATGTTCACGTGATCGAGCGCTTCGACGTTCATGCCACTTCGTCCTCTCGCAGCCCTCTCGCATCGGAGAGCCGCTTTCCGCTTGCGTGCCTAGCCCAATATTGTATGCGGCGCATACAATTTTCGCATACGTGATTCATTCACAGATGAGAGGAACTCTGATGGCCCAGAATCTTGAGCAGATCCTGCAGAATACGCCTGATATCGTGGCGAAGCTGCGCAATTCCCAGATCGGCGCTTACGTCTATCCGGTCGTTGCACCCGAATTTTCCAACTGGCGTTCGGAACAGTGGGCCTGGCAGCACAGCGCCGTTCTGTTCGACCAGTCGCACCACATGTTCGACCTCTACATCAAGGGTCCGGATGCGCTGAAGCTTCTTTCGGACACGATGGTCAACTCGCCCGCTGGCTGGGAAGTCAACAAGGCCAAGCAGTACGTTCCGACCACCCCGGCCGGCCACGTCATCGGCGACGGCATCATCTTCTACCTGGCTGAAGAAGAGTTCGTTTACGTCGGCCGCGCGCCGGCTGCCAACTGGCTGATGTTCCAGGCCCAGAAGGGCGGCTACAACGTCGACATCATCAACGATCCGCGCTCGCCGAGCCGCCCGATGGGCAAGCCGGTCAACCGCATCTCCTGGCGCTTCCAGATCCAGGGCCCGCGCGCTTGGGACGTGATCGAGAAGCTCAACGGCGAAAAGCTCGACAAGCTCAAGTTCTTCAACATGAGCTCGATGAAGATCGGCAACAAGACCGTTCGCACGCTGCGTCACGGCATGGCCGGTTCGCCGGGCCTCGAGCTCTGGGGTCCGTACGAAGACCAGGACTACATCCGCGACGAAATCCTCAAGGCTGGTGAAGAATTCGGCCTGATCGCCGTCGGTTCGCGCGCCTATCCGTCGAACACGCTGGAATCGGGCTGGATCCCGAGCCCGCTGCCTCCGATCTACACCGGCGACGAACTCAAGGATTACCGCGAGTGGCTCGGTGCCGACAGCTATGAAGCTACCGGCGCGATCGGTGGTTCGTTCGTCGGCAAGTCGATCGAAGACTACTACCTGAACCCGTGGGAACTCGGCTACGGCCCGTTCGTGAAGTTCGACCACGACTTCATCGGCGCCGACGCGCTGAAGAAGATCGATCCGTCGACCCAGCGCAAGAAGGTCACGCTCGAGTGGAGCGCGGACGACATGAAGAAGATCCAGGGCTCGATGTTCGACCCAGAGGGCGAACAGTACAAGTTCTTCGACCTTCCGCTCGCGAACTACGCCAACAGCAACTACGACAAGGTCGTGGACGCCGACGGCAACGTTGTCGGCCTGTCCCTGTTCACCGGCTACTCGTACAACGAGAAGAAGGCGCTCAGCCTGGCGACGATCGATCACGAAATCCCGCTCGGCACCGAGCTCCACGTTGTGTGGGGTGAGGAAAACGGCGGCACCAAGAAGACCACGGTCGAGCCGCACAAGCAGCTCAACGTCCGTGCGATCGCTTCGCCGGTTCCGTACGGCAAGATGGCGGCTGACACCTACGCCACGGGCTGGCGCACCAGCCGGAACGCCGTTCCGGCCTAACCAGAGCTAGGCGAGGCCTCACTCCCCCCCGAGGCCTTACCCGAAGATGGCCCATGGACCCCCGGGTTCATGGGCCATTGCTTTGGGGGTAAGTCCCCCTTGGCAACAGCCGTCATCAAGGCATGTTACGGCGGGGCATCCACGGGATGGCGGGAAGGTTCGGCGCGCGGGCCGCGTCGAGCCTGTTCCGGCTCCTGCACTATTCCTGGGACGGCTCCTCCCCCGCAGGGGGGATGGTAAGTGAGGAGCGTGCGATGGCGAACTATGTGCTGGTCCACGGCGCCTGGGGCGGTGGGCATGGCTATGAGCAATTGGCGGGCGACCTGCGCGAGGCAGGCCACCGGGTCCTGGTTGCGGCTCTCACCGGCCTGGGTACGCGTTCCGCCCAACTCCATCCGGGCATTACGCTATCCAACCATATCAGCGACGTCTGCGAGCAGATCGCGGACGCGGGTTTCAAGCGCTTCATCCTGGCCGGCCATTCCTATGGCGGCATGGTCATCACGGGTGTGGCCGCCCGGCTCGGGTCGAAGATCGACGCGATCGCCTATATCGATGCGTTCCTGCCGGCAGACGGCCAATCGCTGTGGGACATTACCGGCGAGTACGAGCACAACTGGTACATCGACAGCCAGAAATACACGCCCGGTCTGGTTGCCCCGATCGGTTCGGTCGATTTCGAGCCGGTGCCTGGCCAGATCGGCCGCCACCCACTTCTCACCCTGACCGAAGCTGTGCGCCTCACGGGCGAAGAAGAAAAGATCCCCCGCCGGGCCTATATCTTCGCCAGCAACTGGGAGCCCTCACCCTTCGGCCGCTTCCGCGATCAGGTCCAGGCGGAAGGCGGCTGGGAGTACCACGACAGCCATTCGAGCCATTTCGTCATGGCCGATCAGCCCGAGCAGCTGCGCGACATCCTGCTGGATCTGGCGCTCGTCCCCGCGCCCGCGCCGGCCCGCTCCTAGCGACCAGCCCGTCGCTGCCCTCCCTGAAGCGGAGGGCAATTATCGCCGGTTCAGCGCCGCTTCGCTCTCGGCCATCAGAGAGGCGATGATTTCGGGAACCGGTTCTTCCTTGCTGACCATGCCGACGGACTGGCCCGCCATGAGGCTGCCGTTCTCGACATCGCCATCGATCACCGCGCGGCGCAGGGCCCCGGCCCAGAAACGTTCGATCAGCAGCTGCGCCTCGCCCATGTCGACCGAGCCCGCGTCGAGCAGGTTGGCGACTTCGCGCTGCTTCGCGGTGAACTCTTCGGTGCCCTTGTTCTTGAGCGCGCGGACCGGGATGACCGGCAGGCGCGGATCGATCTGGACGCTGGCCACCGCGTCACGGGCGTTGGCGCGGAAAAAGGCCTTCTTGAAGTCGGGATGCGCGATGGATTCGGTCGCGCAGGCAAAACGGGTGCCGAGCTGGACACCGACCGCGCCCATCTCCAGGTAGCCCGCCATCGCCTCTCCCCGGCCGATGCCGCCGGCGACGAAGACCACATGCTCTTCGGCGAGTTCCGGAAGGAACTCCTGAGCCAGCACGCTCGTCGCAACCGGACCGATGTGGCCCCCGGCCTCCATGCCTTCGATCACCAGCGCGTCACCGCCGGAGCGGAGCAGCTTCTTCGCGAGCGCGAGTGTCGGCGCGAACACGATGACCTTGGCGCCGAACGCCTTGATCGCCTCGACGCTGCCCTTCGGCGGGATGCCCCCGGCGAGTACCACGTGACCAACCGAATGCTTGCCGCAGACCTCGATCAATTCGAACAGGTCCGGGTGCATTGTAATCAGGTTGACGCCGAACGGCTTTACCGTGAGCGCCTTGGTCGCGGCGATCTCCGCGTCGAGCAGCTCGGGCGTCATTGCGCCACAGGCGATTACCCCGAACCCGCCCGCGTTGCTGATCGCCGAAACGAGGTTGCGTTCGGAGACCCAGCTCATGGCGCCGCACAAGATGGCATGTTCGCTACCGAGGAACTCTGATCCACGGCGCATCAGGGCTGAAGTCTTGGGATAGGCAGTCATCGGCGCCGCTTAGTGGGCGTTCGCTTTTGCTGCAAGCGCGGTGAAATGCGCGGTGCCGGACGGCGCTGGCAACTCCCCTCCCGCTCGCGGGATGGGCCGGGGGTGGGCCTGTCTGGCCAAGCGTCGCCTGCGCCGCACACCCACCCACCCCTAACCCCTCCCGCAAGCGGGAGGGGGATGTGAGAAGCTTGCTCCACGATTAATCGCTTTTTCCGCACTCGGTGACGCAAGTTAATCGCTTCGCTCGATGCAAAGGCGGAGCTAGCCTCGACAAAAGAATCGCCACTCAGAGGAGACGGATCATGGATGCAAAGACAGGCTCAATCGACGGTTGCCCGATGGGACATTCGGGCGGAGTACGCAGCTTGCTCGGCCGCACCAACCGGGACTGGTGGCCCGAAATGCTGGCCACCGAAATCCTTAACCCCAACGGGCCGTCGAACCCGCTGGGCGAAGATTTCGACTATGCCGAAGCGTTCAACGCCCTGGATTACAAGGCGCTGAAGGCCGACCTGACGGCGCTGATGACCGACAGCCAGCCCTGGTGGCCGGCGGACTATGGTCACTACGGCCCGTTCTTCATCCGCATGGCCTGGCACGCGGCGGGGACTTATCGCACGGCGGATGGTCGCGGCGGCGCCAACAGCGGGCAGCAGCGCTTCGCCCCGCTCGACAGTTGGCCCGACAACGGCAACCTCGACAAGGCCCGGCGCCTGCTGTGGCCGATCAAGCAGAAGTACGGCAAGAATATCAGCTGGGCCGACCTGTTCATCCTCACCGGCAATGTCGCGATAGAGAGCATGGGCGGCCCGGTCTTCGGTTTTGGCGGCGGCCGTCCCGATGTGTTCGAGCCGGAACGCGACATCTACTGGGGCTCGGAAGACAAATGGGTCAACGAAGGCGTGCAGACCCGCATCGACCCCGAAAAGGAGCTGCACGAAATCGAAGGTCCGCTGGCCGCGATCCAGATGGGACTCATTTACGTCAATCCGGAAGGCCCTGGCGGCAATCCCGACCCGCTCCAGTCGGCGCGCGACATCAAGGAAACCTTCCACCGCATGGCGATGAACCACGAGGAGACCGTGGCGCTCACGGCGGGCGGCCACACCTTCGGCAAGGCACACGGCAATGGCGATGCTTCGCTGCTTGGCGCGGCTCCGGCCGGTGGCGATCTGGCCGCACAAGGCTTCGGCTGGGTCAGCAGTCACGAGAGTGGCGGCATCGGGCAGCACGCCGTAACCAGCGGCATCGAAGGCTCATGGGTCAACACCCCCACGCAGTGGAGCGAGAACTACTTCCGCCTCCTGCTCGACTATGACTACGAACTGGTCCGCTCGCCCGCCGGTGCGCAGCAGTGGCAGCCGGTGAACCAGAAGCCGGAGGACATGGCGCCCGCGGCGTGGGACCCCAACATCAAGGTTCCGACCATGATGACCACGGCCGACATGGCGCTCAAGATCGACCCGGAGTTCCGCGCGATCAGCGAGAAGTTCCGCAACGATCACGAGGCCTTCAAGGACGCCTTCGCCCGGGCCTGGTTCAAGCTGACCCACCGCGACATGGGCCCCAAGGCCCGCTATCTCGGTCCCGAAGTCCCGGCCGAAGACCTGATCTGGCAGGATCCGGTCCCGGCGGGTTCGAGGCCTTCGGATGTCGAAATCAGGGCGGTGAAGGAAAAGATCGCCGCGAGCGGGCTCACCGTCAGCCAGCTGATCAAGACCGCCTGGGCCTCGGCCAGCACTTATCGCAAGTCGGACTTCCGTGGCGGCGCGAACGGCGCGCGCGTCCGGCTTGCCCCGCAGAAGGACTGGGAAGTCAACGAGCCCGAAATGCTCGCCAAGGTGCTCGGCACGCTCGACAGCCTGCGCGGCAGCCTGTCGATGGCTGACGCGATCGTGCTTGGCGGCGTGGTCGGCCTGGAAAAGGCCATCAGCGATGCGGGCTCCAGTGTCGAGGTCCCCTTCACGGGCGGCCGCGGCGATGCGACCGCCGAACAGACCGACGTTGAAAGCTTCGAGGTCATGGAGCCGCAAGCCGATGCTTTCCGCAACTACCTGCCCAAGAGGCTGGCAGTGAAGACCGAGGAGATGATGATCGATCGCGCCTCGCTGCTCGGACTGTCGGTGCCGGAAATGACCGTACTGATTGGCGGCCTGCGTGTTCTCGGCGCCAATCACGGCGAGCGTGGCCATGGCCACTTCACCAAGCGGTCGGGTCAGCTGACAAACGACTTCTTCGTCAACCTCCTCGACATGACCAACGTATGGAAGGCGGTCGATGGCTCGAACGACGAGGAATACGTCGCCACCGATCGCGCGGGCGGACACGAGACCTGGCGCGCGACCCGCGCCGACCTGGTCTTCGGCTCCAATTCCGAGCTGCGTGCCGTCGCCGAGGTCTATGCCGAGAAGGGTGGCCAGGAGAAGTTCGTGAAGGATTTCGTCAAGGCCTGGACCAAGGTGATGAACGCGGGCCGCTTCGACTGAGCCTAAGGCGCTCTGTCCCCCTCTCGCTTGCGGGAGGGGGTTTGGCCCGCCCTTCCGGAACCATTCCGGCGCCTGCTGCATATTCCCTGCACGACCAGACAGGAGATTTCGCGTGAAGGGGTTCGTCGACGACATCGAGAAGCTGACGATTGATAACACCGACTTCCGCCGGGTTATCTATACCGGGCACAACATCCAGCTCGTGCTGATGTCGATCAATCCCGGGGAAGAGATCGGTGCGGAAGTCCACCACGACCGCGACCAGTTCTTTCGCATCGAAAGTGGAGAGGGCGTCGTCTCCATCGACGGCGTCGACCACGCGGTCAAGGATGACGATGCGGTGATCGTGCCACAAGGTGCGCGGCATAACGTCAAGGCGACCGGGTCGACCCCGCTCAAGCTCTACACGATCTACGGTCCGCCCGAGCATATCGACAAGACGGTGCACGTGACTTGCGAGGATGCGCACAAGGCGCACGAGCACTTCGACGGGAAGACGACGGAGTAGCGTCGCTTACGCCCCTCCCGCAAGCGGGAGGGGGACTGGCTCATTCCGCAGGTTCGTCCGCGTCGAGGCCGTAAGCGGTGTGCAGCACACGGACGGCCAGCTCGGTCTCGTCCTCGTCGATCAGCACGCTGATCTTGATCTCGCTGGTTGAGATCGCCTGCACGTTGATGCCGCGGTCGGCCAGCGCGCGGAACATGGTCGCCGCAACGCCCGCGTGGCTGCGCATGCCGACGCCGACGACCGAAATCTTGGCCACCTTGCTGTCGGTGATGATGCGATTGAAACCGATCGCTTCGCGCTTGTCCTCGAGCATGGCCTGGGCGCGGGCGAGGTCGGCTTGCGGAACGGTGAAAGTCACGTCCGTCTCGCCCTTATCGCGGCCGACATTCTGGATAATCATGTCGACGTTGATCGCCGCTTCGGCCAAGGGGCTGAAGATATGCGACACGGCGCCCGGCTTGTCGGGCACGCGCGTGAGCACTACCCTCGCCTCGTTCTTGTCGTGCGCGATGCCGGTGACCAGCTGGCTTTCCATCTGCAAACCTTCCATTTCATCGTCGGAGACGATCATCGTGCCGGGCAGGTCGTCTGCCGGCGGGGCATCCTCGTCGATGAAGCTCGAGAGCACCTGAACGCGCACCCCTTCCTTCATCGCCAGGCTGACCGACCGCGTCTGCAGCACTTTCGCGCCGACAGAGGCCAGCTCGAGCATCTCCTCGTAAGTGACGTATTTGAGCTTCCGCGCCCGAGCGACGATGCGCGGGTCGGTGGTGTAGACACCATCCACGTCGGTGTAGATGTCGCACCGGTCGGCCTTGAGCGCGGCTGCCACAGCGACAGCCGACGTGTCCGAGCCGCCCCGGCCAAGAGTGGTGATGCGACCCTCGGCGGAAAGACCCTGGAAGCCGGGGATGACGGCGACCTCGCCGCCCTCCATGGCCTCGATCAAAGTCTCGGCATCAATGTCCATGATTCGCGCCTTGGCATGCGCTTCGGCGGTGTGAATCGGCAGTTGCCAGCCAAGCCAGGAACGCGCCCTGCAGCCCATGGCCTGCAGCGTCAGCGCGAGCAGGCCGCTGGTCACCTGCTCGCCGCTGGCGACGACGACGTCGTATTCGGCCGGATCGTAAAGCGGATTCGCCTCGCGGCAGAAGTTGACCAGGCGATCGGTCTCACCGGCCATGGCCGAAACGACCACTGCAACCTGATGTCCGGCGGCCTGTTGCTTGCGCACGATGTTGGCCACGCGGCGGATGCGCTCGGTCCCGGCCATAGAGGTGCCGCCGAATTTCATCACAATGCGGGCCACGTATCTGCGCTCCTGCTGGTCTCAAGTTCCGCGCGCTGTTAGGGGTGAGCGATGCCTGATGCAACTGTCGCAAATGCAACCATCCGTCCGGACGAAGCCGCGCACTTCGCTGCGCTCGCCAAGGACTGGTGGAACCCCAAGGGCAGCTCGGCCATGTTGCATCGCCTCAACCCGGTGCGCCTGGCCTTTCTGCGCGAGGCGATCGACCGGCACTGGGACGGCAATTCGACCAGCCTGAAGCCGCTGGCGGGCAAGAGCGCGCTCGATGTCGGTTGCGGTGCGGGCCTGTTGTGCGAACCGCTCGCCCGGCTCGGCGCGGACGTGACAGGGGTCGACGCGGCGCCTGAGAATGTCGAAGCGGCGGCCCTACATTGCGAAGGTGCGGGGCTCGATATTCGCTACATGGCGGGCGAACTCGCCTCCCTTGGCCTCGGCCAGTTCGATCTCGTCACCTCGATGGAAGTGATCGAACACGTGGCCGACAAGGCCGCCTTTATCGGATCTCTTGCCAGCCATCTCGCGCCCGGCGGGCTGATGGTTCTTTCGACCCCGAACCGCACGCCGCAATCTCGCCTGCTGTTGATCGGCGTCGCGGAAGCCGTCGGCATGGTTCCCCGCGGAACGCACCACTGGGACGATTTCGTCACGCCCGAAGACCTGCGCGAACTGCTCGCCGGAACCGGCCTCACGATGAGCGAGCCGCGCGGGATCGCGTTTTCGCCGTTGAAGGGGCTGCACCTCTCGACCGATCTCTCACTCAACTATATCGTCACCGCTACGAGGGCATAAACCGGGGGGCTTTCCAGCATGCGTTACCTGATAGCTGGGCTGACCGCCCTAGGCCTGGCCAGTGCCGCCCAGGCAGAGACCGTCTACGTCAGCGCAGGACGCCTGCTCGACGTCGAGCGTGGCCGCTATGTCGAAGCGCCCCTGATCCGGATTGAGGACGGAAGAGTCGCGGAAATCGCCAGCGGCCCCGCGCCGGCGGGCGCCACGGTGATCGACCTTCCGGGCAAGACCATCCTCCCCGGCCTCATCGACATGCACGTGCACCTCGACGGGCGGCCTGAGTACGGTGGCTACAACGCGCTGCAATTCACCGACCGGTTCTGGACCGTGCTCGCGGTAGAGAACGCACGCCGCATGCTGCATGCGGGCTTCACCACGGTTCGCAACGTGGGGGACGAAGACTACAACATCGCCGGGCTCGACCAGGCGATCGGTGAAGGCTGGGTGCCCGGTCCGCGCATCGTCAACGCGGGCTACGCGCTCGGCGCGACCGGCGGTCATTGCGACGAGACCTACCTGCCGCCGAGCTTCCACGCCAAGAGCCCTGGCGCGGGCGACGGTCCGGAAGAGCTGCGCGCCCACGTGCGTGAGCAGCGCAAGTATGGGGCCGAAGTGATCAAGGTCTGCGCCACCGGCGGTGTGTTCTCGCGCAATACCGAACCCGGCCAGCAACAGCTCACCGAGGAAGAGCTGCGCGCCATCGCCGACGAAGCGCACTTCTGGGGCCTGCGGGTCGCCGCCCACGCCCATGGCGCCGCCGGGATCAAGGCCGCTATCCGCGCGGGGATCGATACGATCGAGCACGCCAGCCTGATCGATGACGAGGGCATTCGTCTCGCCCTGCAGCACGGCACCTGGCTCACTATGGATATCTTTAACACCGAGTACACCCAGGCCGAGGGCCAGCGGAACGGCGTGCTTGAAGAGAACCTCGCCAAGGATCGTCAGGTCGCGCAGATCCAGCGCGACAACTTCCGCCGGGCGCACCAGGCGGGGGTAAAGATGCTCTTCGGGACCGATGCCGGAGTGATGCCGCACGAGAGTGCAGCGGGGCAGTTTCGGATCATGGTCGATTACGGCATGACCCCGCTCGAAGCGATCCGCGCCGCGACTCTCAACGCCGCCGATGCCCTGGGCCAGAAGGGTGAAGTGGGCACGCTGGCGCCCGGTGCCTGGGCGGACCTGGTGGCGGTCGACGGCGATCCCCTGGCGGACGTCACAGTGCTGACCAACGTCTCGGCCGTGGTGAAAGGCGGCAAGCTCGTCGATTGATAGCCTTAGCTCCCCTCCCGCAAGGGGAGGGGAAAACAGGCCTTCCCCTATCGGCCAATCCGCCCCTAAAGGCCGTCCACCATGATCGTCCGTGACAAACCCACCAAGCTCGAACTTGCCTTCGCCGTCCGCGGCTCAATCGTTCCCGCAATCGCCCCGCGCATCGCCGTGCTGATGGTATTTTCGGCGGTGATGGTCCTGCTGCACAACACTCTCCCGACCTTTCCCGAAATCGACGCGATCGGCTTCACCGTGTTCGGTATCGCGCTCTCGCTGTTCCTCGGTTTCCGCAATAACGCCGCCTATGACCGCTGGTGGGAAGCCCGCAAGCTGCTCGGCGGTCTCTTGGCGGACTTGCGCAGCTTCGCGCGCGAAGTGCAGCTGTTCGTCAGCGATCGGGCGAGCCAGGAGAAGATGATCCGGCTCTCGCTGGCCTTTATCCACCTGCACCGCGCCAACTTGCGCCAGCTGCCCAACGACCCGCAGGCGAAGGCCTTGGGCGGCGCCCTGGCCAACGCGCCCCACCCGCCCAACGCCGCGCTGGACGCGATCGCGGAGGAAGCCGCCTGGGCCTATCGCGCCGCTCAGGTCGATGGCTTTGGCGCCAAGGCCCTGCAGGAGCGGCTGGGCAGCATCACGCAGCAACAAACCGCCTGCGAGCGCATCGCCACCACGCCGTTGCCTTACGTCTATTCGCTGCTGATCTACCGCACGACCTACCTCTATTGCCTGCTGTTTCCGCTGGCGCTGGTCGGTCCTGCGGGTTGGATGACGCCGCTGTTCGTCGGCATCGTCGCCTATGTCTTCCTCGGCCTCGCCGAAGTGACCGAAGACTTGAGCCACCCCTTCGGCACCACGCCCAATGCCCTACCGCTCGACGCAATCTGCCGCCTGGTGGAGATCAGCCTCGCCCCGCACTTGGGCGAAAAGGCACCGCAGCCGCTGGAGGCCAAAGAGTTCTACCTGAGCTGAGACGATGAACGCGACCGACCTGAAGCACCGCCTCCGCGCGGATCTGAAGCTGGCGATGCAAGCACGTGCCTCCGATGAGGCCAAGTTGCTGCGCGTGCTGATCGCAGCGCTCGACAACGCCGAGGCTGTGCCCGGCTTGCAGGACAACACCAGCTCACGCGCGTTCGGCGACCCAAGCGGCGAGGTCGCCCGGCTGGAGCTCGACGCTTCCGCGACGCAGGTGATCCTCACGAAGGAGCGACAAGAGCGCCTTGGCGCGGCCGAGGACTATGAACGGCACGGGCAAGATGAGCCGGCCAAGCGCTTGCGCAACGAAGCCGACCTGATTGCCCGTTATCTGGACTAACCCAGCGCCGCCGCCCAATCGGCTTCCTTGAAGCCAATCAACAAGCCGCCCGGATACTCGACCACCGGCCGCTTGATGCAGCTCGGGTTGGCCGTCATCAGCGCCACCGCCTTGGCGGCATCGAGGTCTTGCTTATCGCTCTCGGGCAGCTTCTTGAAAGTGGTCCCAGCACGGTTGAGCACTTTCTCCCAGCCCGCCTGTTCGACCCACTTTGCCAACCTGGCGGGATCGGCGCCTTCCTTCTTGTAGTCGTGAAAGGTGTAGGCGATCCCCTGCGCGTCGAGCCAGACGCGCGCCTTCTTGACGGTGTCGCAGTTGGGGATCCCGTAGAACTCGATGCTCATTGCTAGGCCTTGTGCTGGAATTCGTGAATGCGCGGGTTATCGCAGGCGAACAGGGTGTAACTTTCGTAGTATTCGTTGCGGCCGCGGCCCTGGACTTCGAGATGTTCGACCTGCCGCCGCCAGTCGCGGGCGGCAGCTTCGTCGGCCCATTCCGACATCGCAATCACCTCGCCGTCGTCAGCGACGTAGCTTTTGAAGGAAACGTAGCCCGGCTGGGCCTGCGCCAGTTGCAGCATCCGCTCGGCGTCGGCCTCGTAGGCGGCGTAGTCGATGTCGGCGCGCTTGCGGTTTCGAAATACGACGAGGAACATCAACGACCTCCCAAATGCGCGTCGGCAATGGCGACGGCGAGCGCGTCGGCGGCGTCTGCGCCTTCGATCTTCACTCCCGGCAGCAGGATCTTGAGCATGGCCTGGACCTGCTGCTTCTCCGCTGCGCCAGTGCCAACCACCGCCTTCTTGACCAGCCGCGCCGCGTGTTCGCTGACCGGCAGAGAGGCTTGTCCGCAGGCCGCTAGCACCGCCCCTCGCGCCTGGGCCAGCTTGAGCGTCGATTGCGGGTTCTTGTTGACGAACACTTCCTCGACCGCCGCCCGGTCGGGCGAATGCGCGCCGATCACCGCGGCGATGGCATCGTGCAAGTGATGCAGGCGCTCGGCCATCGGGGCCTTGGGGTCGGTCGGAACCTGACCATGCGCCACATGGCTAAGCCTCGCACCGTCGCTGCGTACGATCCCCCAGCCGGTGCATGACAGCGAGGGATCGAGGCCCAGGATCAGCATGTCTCCCCCTCCCGCTTGCGGGAGGGGGCCGGGGGGTGGGTGCGAGCTTTCGACAGGCCCACCCCCAGCCCCTCCCGCAGGCGGGAGGGGAGAGGGATCAGGAGAGCTTCTCCATCACCTCGTCGGAGACCTCGTAGTTGCCCCACACGGTCTGCACGTCGTCATCGTCCTCGAGCGCATCGACCAGCTTCATCAGGGTCTGCGCATCGCCTTCGCCAACGTCGACAGTGAGGTTGGGCTTCCACGCCAGCTTCACGCTTTCGGCCTGGCCCAGCGCGGCTTCGAGCGCCTTGGCGACCTCGTGCATACCATCCATCCCGGTCCAGATCGTGTGGCCGTCCTCGTCGCTTTCGACGTCGTCGGCGCCCGCCTCGATCGCGGCCTCAAGGACCTTTTCCTCGCCGCCGACGCTCGCGGGGTACTCGATCATGCCCATGCGCTCGAACCCGTGGCTCACGGCGCCGGTCGCGGCCATGTTGCCGCCGTTCTTCGAGAACGCCGTGCGGACATTGGTGGCGGTGCGATTGCGGTTGTCGGTCAAGGCCTCGACAATCAGCGCGACGCCGCCCGGGCCGTAGCCTTCGTAGCGGATCTCTTCGTAGTCATCGCCTTCGTTGGCGCTCGCCTTGTCGATCGCGCGCTGGATATTATCCTTGGGCATCGAGGCCGCGCGGGCGTTGTTCACCGCCAGGCGCAGGCGCGGGTTCATGTCGGGATCGGGCATGCCCGATTTCGCCGCGACGGTGATCTCTCGCGAGAGCTTGGAAAAAGCCGCGGAGCGCTTCTTATCCTGCGCACCCTTGCGGTGCATGATGTTCTTGAATTTGGAATGGCCGGCCATGGGTGGTTTTTTCTCGTGGCTGAATCGATGCGGCGCCTTACACCGGCCGCAAGCCTCAGAGCAACCGCTGCCACCAGCCAACATCGCGCCAGCCGCCGAGCTTCCATCCGACCTCGCGATAAATGCCGACAGGCGTGAAGCCCATCGTCTCGTGCAAGCCGACACTCGCCTCGTTCGGCAGGGCGATTCCCGCAAACGCCGCGTGGCAGCCCCTGCCGGCCAGCAAAGGGAACAGCTCGGCGTAGAGCGCGCGGCCAATCCCCTGCCTGGCATGGGTCGGATCGACGTAGACCGCGACGTCGCAAGAGCTGGCATAAGCAGCCCGGCTGCGATGCGGCGAGCCATAGGCATAACCGGCGAGGCTGCCTTCGATCTCCGCCACTATCCAGGAGTGGCTGTCGCCATAGTCCGTCATCCGCCGCGCCATCTCCCGCGCATCGGGCGGATCGATCTCGAAGCTGACCCAGCTGTCAGCCACATACGGCGCGTAAATCGCCGCGCAAGCCGCGGCGTCAAGGCTGGGATCGGCGGGGCGGATCTGCGTCAGCACCAGGGTGCCTTAGCCCGAAACGCCCCCGCCCGCGAGCCTCAGCCGAGACCGAGCGCCGCCTTATAAGTGTCGAGGATCGCTTCCATCTCGGCTCGGTCGTCCGGCTTCATCTTACGCAGGCGCACGATCTGGCGCATGATCTTGGCGTCGTAGCCGACCGCCTTGGCCTCCATGTAGACGTCGCGGATATCGTCGGCGATGCCCTTCTTCTCTTCCTCGAGACGCTCGACGCGTTCGATCAGGAGGCGCAGGCGGTCGTCGGCGGCTTCGGCCATCTTAAATAACTCCGGTGTGTGAGAATCAGTTCACGGTTCGATAGCGAGCGGGAACGCGGCGGTGAACCGGGTGGATAACTTTTCCGTCAGGTCCCCTGGTTGCGCGCCAGACTGGCTTCCATACGCGCGATCTGTTCGGGCGTCGCCTCGGACTGGAAGCGATCTTTCCATTCGTCCATCGGCATGCCGTGGATCAGCTCGCGCGCGGAACCTTTGTCGCCTTCGTACCCACCATCGCGAATCCAGTCGGCGAGGCAGTTGCGGCAGAATCCAGCGAGGCCCATGAGCTCGATGTTCTCCGCGTCGTGACGGTGGCGAAGATGCCGCACCAACCGGCGAAAGGCCGCGGCGGCGACGTCATCGGGCAATTGATCGAGCGGATCGGTACTTTCGGGCATTTCATGTCCTTGTGTTGTCGTACGGCTCTGCCATACGCGCGGCTGCATGACAAAGTTCGAACCACGCGGCCGCAAGGTCAAGATTCTCGCCACCGTGGGGCCCGCCAGCCGCGACCCCGACATGCTCCGTCGCCTGTTCAAGGCCGGCGTCGACGCCTTCCGGGTCAATCTCAGCCACGGGGAGCATGAAGGGCACGCCGAAACCATCACGGCGATCCGTGCGCTCGAGAAGGAGTTCAACCGTCCGATCGCGGTGCTGTGCGACTTGCAGGGTCCGAAGCTCCGGGTCGGAGCGTTTGCCGGCGGACAGGCAATCATACCGCATGGCCACAAGTTCACGCTCGACCGCGACCCCGCGCCGGGTGACGGCACCCGCGTGTGCCTGCCGCACAAGGAGCTTTTCGGCCTGCTCGAGCCGGGCCACCGGCTGCTGATCAACGACGGCAAGATCCGCCTGCGGGTGACCGAGGCCACCGTCGACAAGATCGTCTGCACCGCCGAAGTCGGTGGGGTCATTTCCGACCGCAAGGGCGTCAACGTGCCCGATGCGGAAGTGCCGATCCCCGCGCTGACCGACAAGGACCGGCGTGATCTCGCTTTCGCAATCGAGCAGGGGGCGGACTGGATCGCGCTAAGCTTCGTCCAGCGGCCTGACGATCTCGCCGAAGCACGCAAGCTGATGGACGGTAAGGCCGCACTCTGCGCCAAGATCGAAAAGCCGCAGGCGATCCGCCGCCTCAACGAGATCATCGAACTGGCCGACGGCGTGATGGTGGCGCGCGGGGATTTGGGCGTCGAACTCAATCCCGAAGAAGTGCCCCCACTGCAGAAAAAGATCGTCAACGCTACTCGCCTCACCGGCAAGCCGGTCATCGTCGCGACGCAGATGCTCGAATCGATGATCGAGAGCCCCGCTCCGACGCGCGCCGAAGTCTCCGACGTCGCGAACGCGGTATACGATGGCGCGGACGCGGTCATGCTCTCGGCAGAAACGGCCGCGGGCCAGTGGCCCGAGGAAGCGGTCATGATGATGGATTCGATCGCGCGGCAGGTCGAACGCGACGACGCCTATCGTCAGCGCGTGCGCCTGCTCGATACGCAACCCGATCCGACGACGGCAGATGCGCTGGCCCACGCTTGCATGACCATTGCCGACACGGTCGCGATCAACGCGATCACCGTGTTCACCTCGACCGGTTCGTCAGCGCGCAGAGTGGCGCGCGAGCGGCCTTCGGTGCCGCTGATGGTGCTCACCCCCAACTCGGCGGTCGCCCGCAAGATGGCGCTGCTGTGGGGAGCCCACGCGGTGACGATCCGCGAGATCGGCAGCTTTGAAGAGATGATCGCCAAGGGCAAGCGCATGGCCCTGCGGCACGGTTTCGGCGGCGCGGGCAGCAAGCTGGTGGTGATGGCCGGCGTGCCCTTCGGCGTCAGTGGCGCAACCAACCTGCTGCACGTAGTGACGCTCGCGGGTGACGAGTTGAACAACCACGCGAACTGAGCCTTATCCCCTCTCTCAAGGGAAGAGGGCCTAAGCCGCCTTTTCCGCCAGCTTGGCGTCGAGGTCGTCCGGCAGCTCGAAGTATCCGCCTGACAGCGCATCGTAGCGGCCCGAAGCCAGGTCGAGGCAGCGCTGCGCGCAGCGCGCCAAGTCGGGATCCTCGCCGTAGGCATGCGGGTGCATTTCGATCCGTTCGATCAGCGGTTTGAAATACCGCCGCGCGTCCGGGTCGGCGGCCGTGTCGCGCGCGAGCTGCGTCGCGGCAAAGCCCGGATCGATGGCAAAGACCGCGACCTTGGTTTCGGCCAATTCCGCCGCCGCCTCTGCAACCAGCCGATTCTGCGCGATCTTCCCCGTACAATAGGCAGAGAGATTCGGTGCGACGATCCGGCTGGCAATTGCGGAGACGCAGATCACCCGGCCCCTGTTCCTCTCGACCATCCCCGGCAGCACCTCATGCATAAAGAGCATCGGCGCCCGAATATGAATTGCCTGAGCGCGCCACCAATCGTCGGGATCGACATGCCAGATCGGTCCGAACGGTCCGGGAACGCCAGCGTTGTTGACCAGCAGGTCGACGGGACCGAGCAGGTCCTTGACCTTGGCCGCGGCGACCTCGATCGCATGGACATCCGTGACATCGCACCGCACCGCCAGAGCGGTGCCCCCGGCCTTGCGGATCGCGTCGGCCACTTCGTCGAGTTCCGCCAAGGAGCGCGAAAGGAGCGCCACCGAAGCGCCCTCCTGAGCCAAGCGCTCCGCGATAGCCCGCCCGAACCCGCGCCCGGCGCCGGTCACCAGAGCCACCTGACCTTCGAGAATCCCCATTTCCTCTCCTTGCTTTTGCGCAAGGGCTAACTCCCCGCGAGGCGGGTGTCGATATACTCGATCAAGGGAGAGATGGAGGAAGAAAGGATTGGAGCCTGCGCTCTCGGCGCTGTCGCGCGGAGAGCCGACTGGACATTCGAGGGTTGCCCCTGGAACGCTAATGGAGCGGGCGAAGGGATTCGAACCCTCGACCCCAACCTTGGCAAGGTTGTGCTCTACCCCTGAGCTACGCCCGCTCACTGGCGTCCGGAACATCACTGCGTCCCGGTGGGAGGCGCGCGGTTAGCAAAGGGTCTCGTGCCCCGCAAGCGCAATCTCGCCTCTTTGCTTGCGCCCTTCAAAATTCCCTCGCAAGGGCCACATTGAACGCCGGCAGGCGTACGCACAGAGCACTGAGAGGGATTAGAACGTGGCAAGCATGGGCCTCAACCTGGACGAGCAGAAGGCGGTCGAGCGGTTTCGGCAGGACGTCGTCGATCCTTCACGCAACAAGCTCGTGATTCTCGATTTCTGGGCTGAGTGGTGCGGGCCGTGCAAGGCGCTGGCGCCGGTTCTGGAAAAGGTCGCCGCCGAATACGCCGACAAGGGCGTGATTCTGGCCAAGCTCAACGTCGATGAAGAACAGTTCATTGCGGCGCAGTTCCAGGTGCGCTCGATCCCGACGGTCTATGCGATCTTCCAGGGCCAGCCGATCGCCGATCTGACTCCCGCACGGACCGAATCGCAGCTCAAGCAGATGCTCGACCAGTTGCTCGAAAAACTACCGGTGCAGAATGGCGAGACCGAGAAGCTCGCCGAAATCGAACCTTTGATCGCGATGGGCGAGCAAGTCCTCGCCGAAGGCGATGGCGAGCGCGCCGTGTCGATCTTCGCGCAAATCGCCGATATGGCGCCAGACAACCCCGCCGTGATCTCCGGCCTCGTCCGCTCGCTGCTCGCGATCGGACAGACGGCAGAGGCTCAGGCCGCGCTGGACGCCATTCCCGAAACTCTGCGCAACGATCCGCTGATCGCCCAGGCCGCCAGCGCGCTGGAACTGGCCGGAAACGGAGTCGACACTGGCGAGCTTCAGGCCCTGCGCGCTGCGGCGGCCGAGCGGCCAGCCGACATGGAAGCGCAATTTGCCTTCGCTCAGGCCGCCTTCGCCGCCGGTCAGCGGGACGAGGCGGCAGAGTCGCTGCTGCAGATGATTCGCACCGACCCCGAATGGAACGAAGGCGCCGCCAAGGCCAAGTTGCTGCAGATATTCGAAGCCGTCGGGCTGGAGGACGCCTGGGTCGCAGCGCAGCGTCGCCGCCTGTCGCTGCTGTTGTTCGGGTAAGGACTGTGGCAGCGATCCGGCTCCCCATCTTCCCCTTGCCTGGCGCGATCCTGTTCCCGGGATTGCAGCTGCCGTTGCACATTTTCGAGCCCCGTTACCGCGCCCTCGTCGGGTCGGCTCTGGCCAAAGATCGCCGCATAGCGATGATTCAGCCGCAGAGTGCTGAAGAAGGCGCACCGCTGTTCGCGATCGGATGCGTTGGCAAGATCGGCGAGGTCGAGGCGCTGGACGACGGGCGCTACAATATCGTCCTCGAAGGTGAATCCCGGTTCCGCATGCTGCGCGAGATCGACGCGGCGACACCGTTCCGTCAGATCGAAGCCGAACTCATTCACGAGACCGATGACGAAGTCCTGAGCAGCGCCGAACGCGCCAGTTTCGAGCGCGAGGCGCGCGATTTCGCCGACCGGCAGGGCTACAGCGTCGATTGGGATTCGGTCGAGCGGCTCGATGATGTCCTGCTGATCAACGGCGTCAGCCAGATTGCGCCGTTCGATCTCGCCGCCAAGCAAGCCCTGCTGGAGGCGGGAGACTTGCGCGAGCGCTGCGAGCTGCTGGTCCAGCTGATGCAATTCTTCGGCCGCAGCGATCCCGATGAGAGCCAGGTGACCCTGCAGTAACCCTCCTCGAGCATGTCTCGGGAGGATCTAGAGCCCGAAGCTGCCCCTTACACCGTCGATCACATACTGCGCTGCCAGCGCCGCCAACAGCACACCGAGCAACCGCGTGATCACCGCCTCGACTTGCGCCCCGACCAACCGCATCAGCGGGCTCGCCGCCAGCAGCGCGAGCAACACGAGAACCAGCACCGAAACCAGGGCCGCCAGCACGACGAGCGTACCCTGCACGCCCTGCGCGGTGCTGGTGAGCAGCATGATCGAAGCAATCGCGCCCGGGCCGGCGAGCATCGGCATGGCCATCGGGAACACCGCGACGTCCTCGATCTCGGGCGTCTCGCGAATCTTCTCCGCACGAGCCTCCCGGCGTTGGGTGCGCTTCTCGAACACCATGTCGAGCGCGATCAGGAACAGCATGACCCCGCCCGCGGCGCGGAAGGCGTCGAGCTCTATATGCAACGCACCGAGCAGGTCCTGACCGAACAGCGCGAAGATCACCAGGATCACGCCGGCAATCAGGCAGGCGCGCATCGCCATCGAGCGCTTCTGCGCCGGGCTCGCCCCGGTGGTCAGCGCGGCATAGATCGGCGCGCAACCCGGCGGGTCGAGCACCACGAACAAGGTAACGAAAGCAGAGAGAAATAGCTCGATCATGTCAGGACGCGGCCGCGACCCTTCCCGAGAACACTTCCTTCATCTCGCCGCCTTGCCACATTCGCACGCTGACCGTCCGCGCTCCGGCCGCGTCGACCGTTGCCGACCAGACCAGGGAATTGTCCTTCGAGCGTCCCTCACGCCTGCTCCCCCCCTCGGCGGCAGGAAAGGCGAACGGATCGACCCTGCCGCAATCGGCTGACGACGCCCCGATCAGCTCCGGCACTTCCAGGGGCTGCTGCAAAACGTCGCCCTGGTCCATGACCCACTTGTACTCGTGGTTCTTCTGCCGTGCCCACACCGTGGTAAAATAGCCGACCGAACCGTCCGGCCGCTGCCAGGCGCCTTTGGTCACGGCGAGCGAGCCATCGCAACTCGACCAGACCTGGTGCGGCTGCCAGCGCACGGCTTGTGCGGGGTTCTGCTGCTTCTTGAGCCATTCCTTCGCAAGGACCGGCTGGGGCACGAACATCACCGCATCGTCCGCCGCGAATTGAGCGAATGCGGTCCATTGCCCCTTCTCTTGCGCCGTGCGAGCAAAAGCGAGCTCGGTGGCGATGACCTTGCTCGGGTTGGCCCGGAGGTAACGGTCCCTGTCGCGGCGCCCGCCCCTGTCATCGAGCCGAAAGGCCTCACCCTGTTGAGCTGACACGGGCCCCGGACCGGCGGCCAACACCGCCAGCATCGTCCCTGCCAGCACCGTGAACAGAGCCGGGCGCGTCCGCTTCCCCATCAGAACGTGCTTATCGCCAGGTTCCGGAGGATGATGTTGACGATATTCAACAGCACGATGAGCACCAGCGGCGAGAAGTCGATCGCCCCGGTATCGGGCATCAGTCGCCGGATCGGTCGGAGGATCGGCTCCAGCAGCGCGTTGACGGCGCGGTAAATCGCGGCGACCCAGTGATTGTGCATGCTGACGACGTTGAACGCGACCAGCAGGCTAATGACGAATTGAACGATCACCAGGATAATGATGATCGAGATCAGGTAGCCGACGATCTGCGAAAGAGTGAGAAAGAACACGGGCGGGCAGGCCTCCATCTAGGTTTGACACGCCTAGCCGAGCGTGAGGCAATGTATCAAGGCTGGCGCTGCTGGGCGTCCTCCGGATTTTCGACGAACGTGCTCGAACGGATGGTCCAGCGCAGCTGATCGGGCGTCGCGCCGGGCACGTCGTTGACCCGCCGAAGCACCATTGTGCCTTCCTCCGGCGAGCGCGACCGGTCGTCGGCGTCGGTCAGGGTTGCCTTGACCGTGCAGTAGAGCGAGCCCGCCGCGCCTTCGACCTCCGGGTCCTGCCAATCGAAATCGGCCATCTGGTACGAGCGATAGGCGGCTCCAAGCCGAGCCGCGTCGATGGCGGGGTCGTTCCAGACGAGAGCGGCGAGCGCATATTTGCCGTCGGTGATCGCGTCGAAGTAGAGTTCGACGACTCGCTCGCAATCCTTGCTCGACAAAACGGGATAATCGGCCACGACCGGCGCTCGGGACGTCGCGGGGACCGGTGTCGGCTCCGACGGGGTATCGGTGACGGAAGGCCGATCAGTAGCGCTCGCCTGGGGAGCAGGCTCGCCGGGACCTCCGCAACCCGCGAGCAGGATCGTGCCTGCCACCGCGAGAGAGAGGCCGCGGAAGATCATCCCGCGCGAACCAGAGTGCCCGCGCCGCGGCTGGTGAAGAACTCCAGCAGCATCGCATGCCCGACACGCCCGTCGAGAATCACCGCCGCTTCGCAACCAGCCTCCACCGCCTGGACGCAAGTCGCGAGCTTGGGGATCATCCCCCCGCTGATCGTGCCGTTTTCACGCAAGCGGCCGATGTCTGCCGGGGTCAGGTCAGTCATCAGTTCACCCTGCTTGTCGAGTACGCCCGGTACGTCCGTCAGCAGGAACAGACGCGCGGCACCCAGGGCGGCGGCAATGGCGCCGGCCATGGTGTCCGCGTTGATGTTGTAGGTGTGGCCGTCGGCCCCCGCCGCAATGGGCGCGACGATCGGAATCATGCCGGCCTTGCTGGCGGTTTCGAGGATCGTGATGTCGACGATCTCGGGCTCGCCCACGAAGCCAAGATCGATCGCCTGCTCGATATTGCTGTCCGGGTCCTTGGTGGTGCGGGTCACCTTGGTGGCGGTAACGAGGCCGCCATCCTTGCCGGAAATGCCCAGCGCCTTGCCACCCGCCTGGGCGATCCAGCCGACCAGTTCCTTGTTGATCGCCCCGGACAGGACCATTTCGGCGACTTCTGCCGTCGCCTTGTCCGTTACGCGCAAGCCGTCGACGAACTGGGATTCGACGCCGAGCTTCTTGAGCATGGCGCCGATCTGCGGCCCGCCGCCGTGAACCACCACGGGATTGATGCCGACTGCCTTCAGCAGCACAATGTCTTCGGCGAAGTCGCGCGCGGCTTCGGGATCTCCCATCGCGTGGCCGCCGTACTTCACGACGAAGCTGCGGCCGGCATAGCGCTGAAAATAAGGGAGCGCTTCGATCAGCGTCTCCGCCTTGGCGAGCATTTGCTTGTCCTGAGACGCAGTCATGGTGCGGCGCATTAGCGAGTTGTTCATGGGCTGCATAGCTAGTGCTCGGAAATCGTGTTAATCCGGGTACGACAGGGTCGCTCCGACGGGCAGAAAGCGGAACTCCGCAAATGGACGATTTCGAGGCTCGCCTCGCAGCCGCCTATGCCGGGTGGCACGAAAGCCTGGGCCGCCGCCCGGACAGGTTCTATGCGCTTTATGCCGATACCATCGAGCTTCACTCGATCCTGGAAGCCTCGGTCTTCGATGCCCGGATGCGCGGTCCCTTCATCGGCAAGGCGGCGGCGATCGCCTATTTCGCCGCCATTGCCGAACAATGGGAAATGCTGTCGGCCAGCACTCACCGCTTCGTCGTTCGCGGCGATACCTATGTTTGGATCGGCCACGCGGCATGGCGCAACCTCAAGACCTTGCGCGTCGTCGAGGGTCCCAAAGTCGATATCTGGACCGTGCGTGACGGATTTGCCGTCAACTTCCTGGAACTGTTCGATAGCTACGGCACTGCCCGCGCGATAGGTCTGATTGATCCGCCCACCGACGAGTAGCCTCGCGCGTCAGCCCACCGTGGCCGACGCCTCTTCCGCCGCCAGCAAGCGCTGTAAGACCGCCACGCGCTGCCGCTCGTCGGTCCAGGCCCGCTCCGGATAGGCAGCGATGCGGTCAAGCAAGCTGCGCAGTTCGCGTTCGCGGTCTTCGATCGTGGTTTCGATCATGGCCTTCTCCTCAGTCGAAAATGTCTTCCAGCCAGCTTTTGCGCCGCTTGGGAGGCTTGCCGCCATACCCGGGGCCGCTGTGTCCGTGACCACCGTGCCCATATCCGCCATGGCTCAAGCTGTCCGCGGCCCAGGGGCTCTCCCGGCTGCCGGAATGAAGGGGCGCAGAAGGTTGCGGAGCCGACGCGGCGGAAGGCTGCGCCTGGGCCATGCTGCGCTCGATAATCTTGTCGAGTTCGCCCCGGTCGAGCCACACCCCGCGGCACTGCGGGCAGTAGTCGATCTCGATCCCCTGCCGGTCGCTCATCGCGAGTGGAACACGGCAAACCGGGCAAGACATCGCGGCGACTTCGGATTCGGTGCGCATCAGGCTCCCTTCTCTTTCCTTGGTGCTGAGGAGGTGGTGTCGGGAAGGCGTCGGTCAACCCATTCCACACCCCATTCCTCTGGTTCTGCAGTCAATTCGACGCACGCGAACCTGTCACGAATGCGCGCGTTGAAGAAGCGTCCTTTAGAAAACGCCGAGCGAAACGCGCGGGCGGTCTCTTCCGGCACTCCGGAGTACCGATATCGCCGCCCGCTGATAAACTCGATGTCGAGCGCTCTCGCGGCGGGCTCGTACTGAAGGGAGCGGATCGCGGTCGAAGGCATGCCTCGACAACGCATGAAAGAGCCAACCGTCTCCGAACGCGGTCAATTTCCCGCTTCGATCGCGGCCTTGCGCATCTTCTCCAGCGCCGCGGCGACCGTGTTTTCGGTCTGCGCGGAGTCCTCGAACAGTCCGGAGCTCGCCGTTTGTGGCTTGAGCACCCTGTCGATATCGGCCGCCACGAGCTGCGCCAGCGGATCACCCCGCCGGCTCCGCTGGCTGTCACGCTCGCTTTCGAGCAGGGCGACGCGATCGGCATCCGGAAGGCTCGCGGCCCGAATGTAGAGGCGCGAGAGTTCGACCCATGGGGCGTCCTCTCCTGGCACGTCCTCGGCCCAACGGCTGAACGGACCGCCCGCGGGCGCCCACGCGCCGCCCTCGCCCCGCTTCAGGAAGAACAGCGCCGTCGTGCCCTCCGGAAAGACGTAGCGGATGCAGGCGCCCCAATAGCTTACCGGATGGGCCGCCTCGAACTCGTAGGGATTGCTGAGCATACTCGATTCCCGCCCGACGTCGCCGGCGAGCAGCATGCCGCGCAAAGTGATGTCACCGGGGGGAACATCGCCCTTGAGCGTCGCGACCGGACGAACGGTAATCGTACTCCCTTCCGGATTGGCTGCGTCCATGCTCCCGCCGACGACTTGCGCCAGCACGATGGCTTCGGCATCGCGGACAAGCTCCAGATTGGTAGGAACCTCGTACCCGGCCCGTGGCGTACAAGCCGCCGCCGGGATCGCCGCCAAGCCAACGAGCAGCCCCAATGACGCCGTCATGGAACGAACCAGCTTCATGGTCACAAGCTAGGCGCTGTGCGTGCGGGTTCAACCTACTTCGTGAAGTACCGGAGCGCGCAAAAGCGAGGCTCGGTGCTGCCGCACGCCCTGGCGACCTTCACCGACGGGATGAGTTGCTCGATTCCTCTTGCCCGGAAGCGGCCCGCTCGCGCAGAAACGGCCATGCCCACGCTGATCCTGCTCACGCTCTCGAACCTGTTCATGACCGCCGCCTGGTATTGGCATCTGAAGGGCGGGCCCGAAGTCGCCAATGCCCGCCCGCTCGGATGGGTCATCCTGATCTCATGGCTGCTGGCTGGCGTCGAATACACCTTGGCCGTGCCAGCCAACCGCATCGGCTACGCCAGCGGATGGAGCGCCGGACAGCTCAAGATCGCCCAGGAGGCCATAGCCTTGACCGTTTTCGGCGTGTTCATGGTCTTCGTGCTGGGCGAAGCCGTCACCTGGCGTCACGCAGCCGCGTTCGCCTGCATCATGGCCGGGGTCGCGTTTCTGTTCGTGGGTAAGTGACGCTCAGCCCTTAAGGCGTCGGGCTGGGGCTCGGCGAGGCCGTCGCCATTGGAGAGGCCGTGCCGGTGGGCGACGGTGTCTCACCAGGCGGTACATTCGTCATCGGCGTATCGGGCGTGTTGACCTGCACCGCGTTGGGATCCTGCTCGGTGACGATCAGCTCGCCGCCGCTCTTGTCTTGAGTGTCGGTGGTGAAGGTCCGTTCGGTCTTGTCCTGTCCGCAAGCCGCAAGCGCGCAGGTCGCGGCCAGTGGAAACAGGAATTTCGCAACGCTCGAGAGAGTGGCCATGACATCCTCCTGTAAGCCCGGGCCGCGCCGCCAAAACCCGCCGCCAGCCTGAACCTCAGATAAACACCTGCGGCTCCGCGTCGTTCCGCCCCATCGTCGGCTCGTGCGGTCGTGTTCCCGGGCACCGCTTGGCCCCTCGCGCATATCCACCCGGCATCATGTCGATTACCAAATTAAGGAGGGTTGCGATGCGTAAGATCTTGATTTCCACCATGGCCTTGGGCCTGCTTGTCACTGCAGGCGCGGCGCAAGCCCAGGTTGCAGGCGACGTTACGGGCGCAGTCCGCGGCGAAGCTGGCCCTGTCGCCGGCGGTGTCCGCGGTTCTGCGGAAGGCGCCACGCCTGGAGTTGGCGACACTGTAGACCGGACGGTCGATGGTGCGCGCACGACCACCGAACGGACCGTGGACAGCACCCGCGACAGCGCGGACGCCACCACGGACGAAGCCAAGGAGCGCGCCGACCAGGCCCGCCAGACGGCCGAGGACGCCACCGACACCCACGCCGAGGCCGATGCTGGCGCACACGTCAGCACCGACACCGGAGCTCCGAGTGCCGAAGCTGGCGCCCAGACCAGCGGTCACGCGGACACGCACGACTAAACACGTCCCCAGCGGGCCTTCTCTACCCCATCCCCACAGCCCAGGCCCGCACCCGGAGGGCGACGGTTAACCGTCGCCCTCCATTCTTTTGTGCGCTCGCAAACCGGCTTGCGAAGAACCTGAGCGCAGGGCACTCTCCCTTCAAATAATAAGGCGGAGGGGATTATGGCAAAGAACTGGGTAGTGGCCGCCGCGGCTATGGGCGGCATAGCAGTGGGCGCGCTGATCGTTCCGCATGTACCGGGATTTGCAGCCACCAACACGGAAGCCGCCGAGAGCGCCCTCGCCGATCGCATCGCCATCGAGGACTTGGTTACCCGCTATTACGCCCACTTCGGCACCAAGAACGCCAGCGCGTTCGGGGACTACTACACCGAGAATGCGGTGTTCGACGTCAACGGCATCATCTCTACCGGCAAGAAAGAGATCGAGGCTCTCTACGCCGGCACACAGGATGAGCCCGACAATGTCACCAACGAGGGCGTGTTCCACATGGTCCTGTCGAACCCGGTGATCGACGTCCAGGGCGACAAGGCCACCGCCACCTTCTTGTGGACCGGCATTTCCAACCCCGATCCCAAGGCCCCGCCTCAAGTCGCGGAGCATGGCCGTGAGTACGACAAGCTCGTAAAACAAGACGGCAAGTGGCTCATCGCCAAGCGCGTCGTGATCGCCGACAGCGCCCTGCCAGAGCGATATGCGGCCACGTATCAGCCGAGGCTGGATTACGACATTAACGCGCAGTGAGGCGTTTCCGCCCGTAGGGAATTTGCACAGGAAACTGCGTGCCGCAGACTCTCGCAGTTGACTCTGAAGCCTCGAAGGCGGTGTCTGGCGTCAACGATAAGTCGCACCGTATCTAATCGTTGGAGGGGGCCTTCGATGCTGCGCAGCCGACTGCTTGGCGCCACCGCCGTGCTTGCTTTTGCGATGACCGCGTCGTGCGGTGGCGGAGGCTCCGGCTCGGGAGGCACGCCAACACCTACCCCAGCCCCCACCCCTGTGCCGACACCCACCCCCACTCCCGTGGCGCCGACCGCTCGAGCTTTCGGGGCAAGCACGGGCCCCTGCTACGTCTATCTGCATCCTACAACCGCCAGGGACGGCGCCCCCGAAGGGGTGGGTGACTGTTCGCGGGAAGGGACTTTTGGTCCCGGCGCGGGTTACCTGCGGGGATACGAGGGCGGCACCAAGCACATTGCGAACTACGACAAGAGCTATGTCCTGGTGATAGGCATCGATAGCGCGTCGGCCACCGTCTACCGCTATACCGGGCCGCTCGGGTCGCAGATCTACTCCCCACTCACGTCCCTTATCGAGGGCGCAGGGAGCCAAGCCCGCGTCAAGCGTGCTTTCGGCCTCAATAGCGGCCCATTCGCCCTGGGCTCCGATCGCGACCTGACCGCCTTCGATCCTGCGGCCGCCCTGGCTTCGAGCGACACCGCCCTGCGGCAGGACGGGGCGCGCATCGCGGCCTCCAACTTGCGTGTCATCGCGACCGCGGCCGCGCTCGCCACGGTGCATTATGGAGACGATACGCCGCTCCAGAACATCTATTACAACGAGACGATCTACTACTCGGACCTGGGCGCTATGCTCGCCGCGGACGATGGTTACCTGTTCGAGAATTCGCGGATGACGGACCTCCTGACCAGCCTTATCCCGGCGGGGAAGTATCGCCAGGACGTGCTCTCTGCCGCCGCCCATCTCATCGACGTCTATGCCGCCACCATCGGCGTCCAGGTGTCCGACACCGAGAGCGCCGCGCAGTTCATGCTCGGCATCAGGGGTTACCTGGAGCCCCGGCTCGTCTCCTTGCTCAAGGCCAACACCGCCGCAGCCGCCACGGAGGCCCTGCAAGCCAATGTGTTCCTGATAACCGAAGAGACGAAAATCTTCCGGGAGCACCTGCCGTTTCCGACCACCGGCTACTTCTTCCCGACAACGGACTTCTTCATCGGCGTCAGTGGAACGCCGCTCCCTATCAACACTAAGTGGACGCCCACTGCCAACGGAAGCATTCTGGGCGAGGATCTCTATTGGCGCGCGGCGGCCGATGGCGGGGGGCTCGGCAATCCGGAACTCCAGGGAATCGACTCCATCAGCGTCTCCACAGCCAACGCGGCGCGCATCACCGCAACCCTAACGGGGGACACCATCACGGTGAATGCCGTTCCAGGCTTCAAGGGCACGGCCTACTTCGACTACCGGGTGACCCATCAAAGCGGCGAGCAAGGCACCGGGCGCGTCTATGTGTTGCTGAGATAGGCGACGGCCTGCTTTGGCTGGAAAGCGGAAGTTGGCCGCGGGCGCTTACGTCCCTCAATATTCAAGTGGCCGAATCCGACTACGGCGTCGCTTAAGCCACCGTCGCAAAAGCACGGTACCAATGAGCAAACCGAGAACCAGAGGAAGGAACCATAACCAAGCGAAGAGCAAAAGCTCATAGGTTTGGCCGTTACTTAACAGCTTTGGGCTATGGTAAAGGTAGTTTAGCCAGCATCCCCGTCCGTGGCAGTTAGATCCGTAGGCCTCCGGCCAACTGGTTTCGTGCATCAGCCAGATGCCAGGGGCTACGAACGCGAGAATGATCGCTGTCAGTCCGCCAAAAAAGACGATGAACCGCGACGGACCCATGACCCGATAAAGGTCTTTCATTTCCCCGAACCAGTCCATTGGATATTCGTAGGATCTCAACTGGCCGCTGTCATCGGACAAACAAGCAGATGTCCGCAAGGGGTCGTAGGCCGTCATCCCAAGGCGCCACAATCGCGCCCACAGTCAGCGGGCGTCATGATGCGCGTCTCACCGCAATCCTCGCAAAGGGCTCCCCGACGCCCTCAAACCAGCGCGTAGTACCGCAACAAATTCCCGTCGCTCCGCCGTTCACCCACGCCGATAAAGACATGCTTGGTCAGCCAGTCGTGCTTGCCGACCGGGCATTCGAAAGTCGGGTTGCCGCGCAAATAGTAATCCTCGTGCGGAACGGGATCGCCGCCGTTGAAGGCCCAGTCGCGCAGGCGCTGCATGGTGTCGGGCTTGCGGCCCCAGAGGAAGCCCTTGTTGTTGAGCAGGATTACGGTGCCGTCGTCCTCCTCCAACAAATAACGGGCGTCGAACACGGCCACGTCGTCGGGCCGGAAGTAGGCATAATCGCCGCCAGACCCGGGGATCGCGCGGCCCTTGAGGCGCGGGCCTTCGAACGTGCCGCCCTGGACCAGCACGGCGCTGCGCATCCCGCCGGCCGGAACCGGAGCCATGGTGTAGACCTCCGGGAAGGTCAGGCGGACCTCCATCACGAACTCCAGACGCGGATTGTCGATGGTCGAAAACGGCGCCGCGAACGGTGTGGTGTCGTTGAATTCGGGCATTAGCGCAGCTCCAGGAGGCCGCCGTCGACGAACAGGTTCGCGGCGGTAATAAACGAGGCGTCGTCGCTGGCGAGGAACAGGACGGCCTTGGCCACCTCGTCGCTTTCGCCCATGCGGTGCATCGGGATGTTGGCGATCATCATCTCCTTGAGGCCCGCCACCTGTTCTTCGGTCATGCCCGGGTTGCGGTAGAGCAACGGAGTGTCGATCGGGCCGGGGCTGACCATGTTCAGGCGGATGCCTTCCTTGACCAGCTCTTTCGCGAAGACCTTCATCGCCATGTAGAGCCCGCCCTTGGCTGCGGCATAGGCGCCGTTGCCCTCTAGCGCGCCGTGGGCCCCGATCGAGCCGGTGACCACGATCGAGCCGCCCTTGCCCATGATCCTCAGCGCCTTCTGCAAGGCGAAGACACAGCCTTTGAGGTTGATCGAGTGGACGTGGTCCCACGCCTCCTCGGTGATCCCGCGCAACGGTGCGAACCCGCCCACTCCGGCGTTGATATAGAGCACATCGACCCGGCCATCCTCGGCCTCGACTTTCGCCACGATCTCTTCGGTCGAGTCGATGTCCGAAATGTCGGACCGGTAACCCTTGCTGCCGGGGATGCTCGCCACGGCGGCATCGATGGTTGCCTGGTCGCGTCCGGTCAGATGGACCTTGGCCCCCTCTGCGGCGAAGGCCTTGGCGGTCGCGAGCCCCATCCCGCTGTTGCCGCCCAGCACCAGGACGATCTTGTTCTCGAAACGCATTGTCTAAACCCTCAAAACGGCGAGTTCGGGTTTGGCCCGCCCTCGATCACATCCTGCATGACATCCCAGTGCTCGGCGATCAGGCCGTTCTCGACGCGGAAGATGTCGATCACCGCCCAGCCCAGGTCATCGGGCCAGCGGCGCACGTGGTAATGGACGGTCACGTGGTCGCCATCGACGAAGGCGCGCTTTACGTCGTGCACCGCCTTGGGCGTCTGCTCGCGGATCATGTCGAGGAACGCCTTCAGGCTCGCCACGCCCGGCTCGACGGATTGGTTATGCTGGATGTAGCCGGGCGAGATGAACCGGTCGACCGCGCCCGAATCCATCGGGTTCAACACCTGCGCGAACATGTCGAGCACGAGTTTGAGGTTGGCCTCTTCCTGCGGGGTCCGGCTCATGCGGCCCTTCCGTTCGTCCTGAGCCTGTCGATAGGGGCGGGAAGCTCGGCCCGCGCAAGGCTGCGGCCGCGGATCAGGTCGGCGGCCTTCTCTCCGATCATGATGCACGGAAGGTTGGTATTGCCGCCGGGGACGGTCGGCATGACCGACGCATCCGCCACGCGCAGGCCCTCGACTCCGATCACCCGCAGCTCAGGATCGACCACCGCGTTGGATCCCGTGCCCATCGCGCAAGTGCTGGTCGGGTGCTGGGCGCAATAGCAACTGGCCCGGATGTAGGCGTCGAGCTCGTCGTCGCTGTCGACCTGCACGCCGGGCGTGCGCTCGCCCGAGAGCAGGTCGCCCATCGGGGAAGTGTTGTAGATCTTGCGTGCGGTGCGGATCGCCCGGCGCATCTGCTCGCGGTCTGATTCCTCGGCCATGATGTTGAGCGTGACTGCCGCGACCTCGCGTGGGTCGGCGCTCTTGAGTTCGACCCAGCCGCGGCTGTCGGGATGGAGCTGGACCAGCCCCGCCCAGAACACGTGCTCCTGCACCGCACGGATGCCAGGGAACCAGGGCATGGCGTCGAAGCGGATCGGGTTGACCATGATCTGCAGGTCGGGCCGCTCGAGATGCGGCGCGGTGCGGATCACCACGTTGCAGGAATTGACCTGCGTCGCCATCGGCCCCTTGCCGGTTACCATCCAGCGCGCGGCGTTGAGCGCGATCTTGTCCCACCGCAACTGGTTGAGGAAGGTGACCGGGTACTTGGCGTTGAACTCGAGGCTTGCCGTCGGATGCTCCTGCAGATTGCGCCCCACGCCGGGGCTCTCGTGCACCACGGCGATGCCATGGTCCTTGAGATGCGCGGAAGGTCCGATCCCGCTCAGCAGCAACAAGTGCGGGGAGTTGTAGGCGCCGCCCGAGAGGATCACCTCGCGCCGGGCGCGCACGATCTTGGGCTCACCACCGTTGTCGATCTCCACGCCGACACAGCGCTTGCCTTCGAACACGAGCTTGCGAACCAGCACGCCCGAGCGGACGTCGAGGTTCTGTCGGCCCATCGCGGGCTTGAGGTAAGCGGTGGCGGCGCTGACGCGGCGGCCGTTGCGGTCGACCGTCTGTTCGCCGCGGGCGAAGCCTTCTGGGTGGTCGCCGGCGAGGTCGTCGCTGGTCGAGAACCCGGCGGCCTCGGCCGTCGCCATCATCTCTTCATGTAGCAGGTAGGGGGAATCGATCGGCCGCACCTGCACCGGTCCGCCGGCGCCGTGGTAGGTGCCCTCGCCGCGCCAGGAGTCTTCCGACTTCTTGAAGTAGGGCAGCACATCGGCAAACGACCATCCGTTCGCGCCCATTTGCGCCCATTGGTCATAGTCCGCCGGATGCCCGCGCATCGCGAACATCCCGTTGATCGAGCCCGAGCCCCCGATCACCTTCCCGCGCGGCAGCGGCATGCGACGTCCGTCGAGATGAGGTTCGGGCTCTGTCCAGTAGGTCCAGTTGAAGCGCGGGTCGGGCATCGCTTTGAGGAAGGCGAGCGGCATCTTGAGGTAGAGGTGCTCGTCCCGCCCGCCGGCCTCTAGCAGCAGTACGTTGGTGCCCGGGTCTTCGCTCAGCCGTGCCGCGACGACGCAGCCCGTGCTCCCCGCGCCCACGACAATGTAATCGAATGCCTCTTCAGTCACGCACCACTCTCCTTGAGCCCCGTCGCAGGGGGCCTTGCCGCATTGCTAACGATCGTTAGGATCACTGGCAAGGAGAGGCCATGACCCGAAACGATTACGAGCGCTACGCCGCTGCTTTCAACGCCCGCGACTATGACGCGGTGTTCGACTTCTATGCCGAGAACCCGCGCATGGCGTTCTTCGGCATCGAGATCACCACGCGCGAGCAGTTGCGAGCCTTCTACACCTTCCTCCACCGCTTCGTGCGGGAGACGATAACCATCGAGAAGTTCGCCTCATCAGAGGAGCTGGCGGCAGTCGAAGGGGTGATCCGCATCGAGGGGATCGAAGACCTCACACGCGAAACTCTCGACGCCAACGGGATGCAGGCCTTCTTCCCCATCGCCAAGGGCGAGGTCCAGGAGATGCGGCAATATATTCACTACCATCTCAAGGACGGTAAGATCGAAAGCGTGGGTTGCGCACTGGTCTGACGCCCTGGCGTTGGCGAAGGCGCGACGGCGAAGCGGGCGAATCCTCTCGGGAATGACTTTTCAACCCGGGGACACCTAACTTCTTCACCCTTGCGGCAATTTCGCATATCTGAAATAGCTGCCGACATGATCAAGACTACACATGTCGGCAGCCTACCTCGTGGCCCAGAACTCGTTCCGTTGCTCCTCGCCCGTGACAAGGGGGAGGCTTACGACGAAGCCGAGTTCGACACGCTGGTGCAAGCGGCTGTCGACCAGGCGGTGAAGGACCAGGTCGACGCCGGCGTCAGCGTCGTGAGCGACGGCGAACTCGGCAAGGTCGGCTATTCGACCTACATCATCGAACGCCTCAGCGGCTTCGGCGGCCATTCCCCGCGCAAGCCAGCGCTCGACCTCGCCGCAGTGCCGGAGCTGTCGAAGAAGCTCGCCCACATCATGGGCGCTCAGGAATTCACTCGCGCCTCGGCCATCGACAAGGTCGAGCTGGTCAACCTGCAGCCGCTTCACGACGATATCCGCCGCTTCAAGTCGGCGATGGAGAAGCACGGCCAGGGCGTCGAAGGCTTCCTTAATTCGGCCAGCCCGGGCCTGATCACGGCGTTCCAGCCGAACCAGTTCTACCCCACCCACGAAGCCTACCTGGCGGATCTCGCCGACGCGATGCGTCCGGAATACGAGGCGATCGTCGACGCCGGCTTCCAGCTGCAACTCGACTGTCCCGACCTCGCGATGAGCCGCCACACCGGCTACCAGGACATGGACGAGGCGGAGTTCCTCAAGACGATCACCGCCAATGTGGAGGCGCTCAACGCCGCCACCGCGAACATCGCGCCGGAAAAGCTGCGCATGCACGTGTGCTGGGGCAACTACGAAGGCCCGCACGACTTCGACATTCCGCTCGAGAAGATCATCGACGTGGTGCTCTCGGCCCGCCCCGCCACGATCCTGTTCGAGGCCGCCAACCCGCGCCACGAGCACGAGTGGGTCGTGTGGAAGGCGGCCGACACAACCGGCAAGATTCTCGCTCCCGGCTTCATCGATTCCTGTTCGAACTACATCGAGACTGCTGAGCTGATCGCCCAGCGGATCGAACGGTTCGCCGCTTTCGTCGGCAAGGACAGGGTCGTCGCCAGTTCCGACTGTGGGTTCGGCACCTTCGCCGGTTACGGCAAGATCGACCCCGCGGTTGCATGGAAGAAACTCAAGGCGCTGCGCGAGGGCGCGGATATTGCCGACAACCGGATAGGATAGCGATGGTCGAGAACGGGTCTGTAGCCGCTGCGCAGTCCAGCCAGGTCAAATCGGCGACCCGTACGCTCGACATCATCGAATTCGTCGTCGCGCATGACCGGCCTCTTGTGGCGCAGGAGATTGCGGTCGCGCTCGGCATTCCGGTTTCGAGTCTGTCCTACCTGCTAGGCACCCTGGTCGAGCGGGACTATCTCGCGCGGGACGGCCGCCGCTATTCCGCCGGCCCCGGCCTCGAGCGGCTGCAGGCCCGCCCCGGCGGTTTCACCCTCGCCGACCGCGCCGCGCCGCTGGTGCGAACGCTGCGCGTGCAGCTCAACGAAACGACCAGCTTCTTCGTCCGCATCGATTGGGACGTCGAGGCAATCGTCACCGAGACCAGCGAGCAGGCCCTGCGCTATTCGATCGACATCGGCCGGCGCCTGCCGATGCACGCGCTCGCCTCTGGCAAGGCGCTTCTGGCCGCACTGCCGGCGGAGGATCTCGAGCGCTACTTTGCAGAGGTCGAACGGTCGAGGTTTACGCCTACGACCGTGACCAGCGAGAAGGCGCTGCGCAAGGACCTCGCGGAGGTACGTCGCACGGGATTCGCGGTGACCAACGAGGAATATTCGCTCGGCATCCGCGGCATTGGCCGCGTCGTGACAATGGGCGGCGACGTCGTGGGTTCGCTGTCCTTCGGTATTCCGAAGGCCCGCTTCGATGACGCCATGAAGCGCCGGGCGATGGACTTACTCGAACGCACCGCGGGCTTGCTCGAAACCTGCTGAGCGGGCGTTAGCCTCCGCCCCCTTCGCCCACCCCTAACCCCTCCCGCAAGCGGGAGGGGAACTGGCAGCGCTGGTACCTCCCCTCCCGCCGGCGAGAGGAAGCAACGTCAAACTCCCTTCCCGCCTGCGGGAGGATGCAACTTCAAACTCCCCTCCCGCTTGCGGGAGGGGCTGGGGGTGGGCCTGTGCAAACCCCATCCGAACCCACAAATAAGGGGCGGTCACCCAACGGTGGCCGCCCCTTCCTTGTTCGGTTGTCTCGCTTACGCGTTGACGAGCGTGCTCGCGCCGACGCCCTTCTGGCGCCAGGAGTCAGCGTAGGAGTCACGCGCCACGGCCGAGTACGGAACCGGCGATACGGTCGCGCGGATTTCGAACTGGACGTGCGGCTCGACGGTCGGCTTGCTGGTGCCGCCGTTGGGTTCGCCCCAAACCAGCGTCACTTCCTTGCCGAACTCGACGTGAGCCGGATCGATCATCGCGAGCGAGAGCATGGCGCCCTCGTTCGAGCTGTAGCCGATCCAGGTCGAAACGCCGATCACCTTGCCGTCGACCTTGACCTGGTCGAACGGGTGCATCGCGTAGACGGCGCTCGGGAACTCGAAGTACTTCGCGCGGTCGCCCTTGGCGAAGTTCGACGAGATGGCGGCCATCACGTCTTCGGTGTTGAGAGCCAGGGTGACCTTGGTCTTGTGGGTCTCGTTCGCCATGCGCTCGAGAGCCTCGCGGCCGACGAACTCATGGTCGAACTTGACGATGTGGCCGTAACCGATGTCCCACGGCGTGAGGTAGTAGCCCTCGATGCTGTCGGGAACGTAGGAACCGCCGATCGAGCAGACGCCAGCGTAGGACTTGCCCGAAGCCCAGGCGCGGAAGTCCTTCATCATCTGGCTGTCGCCGGTGTAGAACGCGGGCAGCGGGGAAGGCAGCCAGCCGGATTCCAGCGTGTTCGACGAATAAGCGCGACCGCCGACCAGGGTCAGGCCGTCGTTCTTGCCGGCTTCGACCAGGGCCGAGTGAACCGCCTGGTAGTCTTCCCACGGACCGAACAGCTCGTAGCCCGGCTGACCGGCCATGCCGTGACGGAGGGCGATGACGTCCTTACCGTTGATGTCGACGTGAGCCATGTTGAAGAACTTCAGGTCCGGCGCGGTCTGGCCCATCGCCTGGCTGAGGATCTTCATCGCGTTCGGACCCTGGAGCTGGAAGCGATAGTTCTTGCGCTTGCCATCGGTGCGCAGCGCGGTGCGCTCGTCACGCTCGACGGTGACGTTCCACTTGCTGCCATCCGGCTTCGGATACTGAGCGTGGAATTCAACCCACTCGATCGCCGGGGCGCGGCCGACGAGGCTGAATTCGTTCTCGGCCAGGTAGAACAGGATCACGTCGCCGATGACGTAGCCGTCCGGGGTCACCGGAACGTACTGCTTCGCCTTGTTGACGGTGAAGTTCTTGAAGCTGTTGATCGCGGTGTATTCGAGCAGCGCGAAAGCGTCCGGACCACGGACGTAGAGCTCGACCATGTGGTAGGACTGGTTGAAGAGCACGGCGCTCTTCGCCCAGGCGCGCTGTTCGTTGCGCCAGTTCGAGTATTCAGCCGGCACGCCCGGATAGACGTTCGGGCCGACTTGCTGGTTGCGCAGGAAGTCGACGACGTCGCCTGCCTGGTCCAGCTTCTGCTGCAGCGTTTGTTCAGTCATTCTATGCCTCTCCTAAAGGCGGGTTGACGGGTAAGGGTTCTTCTCGTTCGCCGGCTCATTGAGCCAGGCGGCGATGGCTTGGTTGACCGCGTCGGGCGCCTCGAGCGGCAGCATGTGCCCCGCACCCTCTACGATTACCAGTGTGGAATCGGCGATCCGGTCGGCGATTGCCTCGTGCTGCGGCGGCGGGCTCCATCCGTCCAGCTCGCCAGTCATGACCAGCGTCGGACAAGCGATCTCCGCCAGCAGGCTTTCCTGTTCCGGCCGGGTCAGCAGCGCGTTGATCTGGGCGTCGAAAACGTCCTGGCCCATGCTCAGGCACATCTGCCGCATCGGGGCGTAGAGCCCGGGCTTGTCGCGGTTAACTTCGGCGACCATCGGCGGCAGCCAGGTGTCGACCAGCTTTTCGAAGCCCTGTTCGTGACCGAGCGCCTGCAGCGCGTGGCGGTTGGCCGGCTCCGTCGGGCGAAGCGAGTGAACGCCGGTGCTCGAAATGGCCAGGCGACGGACGCGGTGCGGCGCAAGGCGGAACACCTCCAGCGCGACTCGGCCGCCCATCGAATGGCCGAACAGGTCGAATCGCTCGGGCGCCTGATCCAGCGCAATCTGCGCCATCTCGGGAAGCGTATTGGCGAGGCCATAGCTGTTGACGGCCTTAGACCCGGGAAACGCAGCAATTTGCGGCGCAAAGGTGCGCGCATCGCAGATCAGCCCGGGGAGGAACAGCAGCATCGCTCTCGTCATGTTGTTCGCAGGTGTGAAAATTTCGTCTATCCGAAAACAATCAGTCGCGCTAGGGGCTTTGTCATCGCGCGCGAAACGCTTATGGCGCCGCCGCGCACACGAGAGGAGCTGAATCGATGTCCTATGCCTCAATCCACCCCGATTGGGAGAAGCCCCGTCGCAATATGGCCGACGGCTATTCGTTGGAAATGACGGCCAAGGAAATCGAAGGCCTGCGCGAAGCCGCGCCGCTGATTCGCCCCGGCACGCAGATCGCAGTGACCTTCCTTCCCGGTGAGGAAATCGAACAGCGCGTCGAAGCCGCCGTTCTGGTCCGCGAGCTCGGGTTCGAACCGATCGTCCACCTGTCGGCCCGCCGCATCCTGTCGGAAGAGCAGCTCGACAAGTATCTCGAAGACATCACCACCAAGGCGGGCGTGAAGCGCGTCTTCATCATCGCGGGCGACCCGCCGGAGGCCGAAGGCCCCTATTCGGACTCACTGCAGATCATCGAGACCGGCCTGTTGCAGAAGCACGGCATCCAGATCGTCGGCATCGGCGGCCACCCGGAAGGCCACCCGAACAACACCCCCGAACAGCTGTGGGATTGGATGGAGCGCAAGATCGCCGCCATCCGCGCCGGCGGCATGACTCCCCTGGTCGTCACCCAGTTCGCCTTTGACGACGACGCGATCGTCGAATGGGTCGGCGAAATGCGCAAGCGCGGCATCGACGTGCCGGTGCGCCTCGGCGTCCCCGGCCCGGCCGGCATCAAGCGCCTGCTCGGCTTCGCCAAGCGCTGCGGCGTCGGCGCCTCGGCCAGCGTGATGAAGAAGTACGGCATCTCGCTGACCAACCTCATCGGCAGCGCCGGTCCGGACAAGCTGGTCAACTCGCTCGACAAGAAGCTCAACGACGAAGAGCATGGCCGCGTGCGCCTGCACTTCTATCCGTTCGGTGCGCTGACCCCGTCGGCCGAGTGGATCAACCAGTACGACGCGAAGCACTGAGACCCGGCATGGCAGAGGTGATCGACGGCCGGAAGGTAGCGGCCAAACTGGACGAGCAGACAAAGGCAGAAGTCGACGCGTTGGTCGCGGCGGGGGGTCCCCGCCCCGGCCTGACCGTGATCCTGGTGGGTGACGACGGCGCGAGCCAGGTCTACGTCCGCCGCAAGATCAAGGGTTGCGAAAAGGTCGGCATCCGTTCGTCCGAACACCGCCTGCCGGCCGACACCACTCAGGACGAGTTGCTGGCGCTCATCGACCAGCTCAACCACGACCCTGACGTGCACGGCATCCTCTGCCAGGTGCCGCTGCCCGCGCATATCGACACCCGCACGGTGCTCGGCG
The DNA here is from genome assembly GCF_018599195.1 of Croceibacterium selenioxidans. GTDB lineage: Bacteria > Pseudomonadota > Alphaproteobacteria > Sphingomonadales > Sphingomonadaceae > Croceibacterium_A > Croceibacterium_A selenioxidans. The sequence goes on from NZ_JAHFVK010000002.1 coordinate 429,383, forward strand.
CGATCAGCCCGGAGAAGGACGTCGACGGCTTCCACCCGGTCAACGTCGGCCGCCTCTCCACCGGCACCGGAGGCATCGTGCCCTGCACGCCGCTCGGCATCATGCTGCTGCTGGAGAGCGTGGTCGACGATTTCGTCGGCAAGGACGCGGTGGTGATCGGCAAGTCGAACATCGTGGGCAAGCCGGTCGCGCTGCTGCTGCTCGACCGCGAGTGCACCGTGACCGTCACCCACATCTACACCGAGAACCTGCCCGAGATCGCCGCCAAGGCCGACATCATCGTCGCCGCCGCTGGGGCTCCGGAACTGGTCAAGGGCTCGTGGGTCAAGCCGGGCGCGGTCGTGATCGACGTCGGCATCACCCGCATCATGGGTGAGGACGGCAAGGAGAAGCTGGTTGGCGACGTCAAGTTCGACGAAGTCCAGCACGCCAAGGCGGTAACGCCGGTCCCGGGCGGCGTTGGTCCGATGACCATTGCCTGCCTGCTGCACAACACCGTCCAGGCCGCCAAGACCATCAGCGAAGCCAAGGCCCCAAACGGCGACAGCGACTATCGTGACGCGCCCGACCGGTCGCTGATCTACGGCGAGGGCGCCTCGCTCGATTGAGAACTAGCGGTTTGCTCTCCACCCGGCGGTAAGGTCCGCTGTGGTGGAAAGCGGACGGTTCACAGAGTCATACTCTTCGCTGGCTAGTCGCCGGGATGCTGTCCGGCTCGCTGCGGCACCGCCCAGACCAGCAGCACTATTGCCAACGCCAGCACGACCGAGGCAAGCGGACGACTGACCTCAAAGCCTCCGCTGCCGATCGGTTTGTCGAGCAGGTCGCCGATCGTCGCGCCCAGGGGTCGGGTAAGGATGAACGCCGCCCAGAACAGCAGCACGCGCGAGATCGAGGTCGCGTAGTAGAGCGCGGCCAATATTAAGAGCAGGGCGCCGAAGAACAGGGCGCCACCTCCGTAGCCCATGCTGGAATCGGCGATCCAATCGCCGAGCGCGGTGCCCAGCGTCTGCGAGAAGGTGATCGTGATCCAATAGAACAGCTCTTCGCGGGGGCTGACGATTGAGTTGACCGACACCGACCCGGTTGCTTTGTGCCAGGCCAGTAGCGAGAGCAGCACACAGGCGAACAACAACAGCGAACCGCCCGGATAGCCGATCCCGAGCGAGCGTGTGACGAAGTCAGCCAGTGTGGTGCCGGCAGTGGTCGAGGCGACTATCGTTGCCCAGTAGAGCCAGGCATTGAACCGGCGCGCCTTGATTTGCGCCCAAACCAGCGCGGCGAACAGCGCGCCGAAGATCAAGGTTCCGATCAAATAGCCATTAAGTCCGCCTTGTCCGGCGTGGGGCGTGGTCTCGCCTAGCCAGCTCATCGAGACGCTGTCGCCGCCGGTCTCACCAAGCGTCGTGGCAAGGATCTTGATGATCCAGAAACCCAACGTGACCGCGGGGACTTTGGTCAGCGTGTCGCGAGCGTCGATTACCATTCGCGGTCTCCTGCAGGCCTGTCCAGACTAAGGGCTCGTTCCAGCGCCCTCAATCGACTTCCGCGATTGGAGCTGCTTTGCGGCTAGGGAACAGCCCACGGCCCATAGTCCGCCCACCACCCAACCGGCGAGGACATCGGTTGGCCAGTGCACCCCAAGATAGATCCGCGTGCACCCCACCAGGACTGTGAGCGAAATCGCCGCGGAAATGAGGTAGATTCGAACGGAGCGCCGCTGCGCGCTCCGCGCGAGCAGCACGGCGAGGGTAAGATAGACGATCGCCGAGTTCATGGCGTGACCGCTGGGGAAGCTCGCAGAATGCGTGCCCACCAAGTGGGTGACAATGTCGGGCCGCGCGCGGGCGTAGACCCATTTCAGCAGGGTTCCAGCGGCGAAACCGCTGGCCACAGCTGCCAGCATATAGGCCGCAATTGTCGGCTTCCGCTCCACCAGCAGGTAACCTGTCGCCAGACATGTGATCAACGAGAGAACAGCAACGCTTCCGAGCGCGGTCAGGTCGATTATGGCGTGGGTGAGCCACGGTGGCCCGATGGGCAGGGCCGAGTCCCCCGGAACGCGAAGGGCGAGCACGATCGCGCGATCGACCGCCATCGTATCGCCTTCCACGATTTCGGAGGCCGCCTTCGCAAGGATCATCGCACCCGCCAACAAGGCGACGAATAGAAGCAGGACGCGGCTTTCAAAGCGATGGTTCGAGAGGAGATGAAATCGTCGGCGCATCAGGGGCTAACGAACGATTTCGGCAATGGTGTCAGACCGGCAGCGCGAGTGCCTCTTTGAGCCGGCCATCGTAAGGTCCGCAATGGGTCGTTTGCAGACGGACCGCTTTGGAGCGAGCGACGATTTGCGCTTTTGCTGGTCGGAATGACCGAGATGGGTGGATAGCGGACATCTCGCGATCACTGACCGCCGCTGAAATGTTCGATCAGCGTGTCGCGGTCCAGGCGATAGCAATAGATCGGAGCCCCGCCAGTCGAGAACGCTGGATGACGAAGCACCACGCAGCACTTGTCGGGGAAACGCACGACGATCGGAATTACGTTTTCCCTAAGCGACTTCTCACCCTCAGCGGCTGGGCCGTTCGAAGACACTTCCCTGTTGATGGCGTCGGCAACGATGGCATCGTCATAAGGCGAGTTGGGGAACTCCTTGCGTAAATCCTCAATGCTAGTGCCATAAATCGAAGCGGCCGCGACGAACGCGAGGGCGAAGCTCATTGTACCTCTCCGTCTGGCTTCGCCTTCACCGATTTGCCCCGACGCTCATCACAGTGCTTCATTGCATCGCTCAAACTTGCATCGCTCCGGCAAGGTCCGCAATGGGTCGGGAGCGCTCCGTCCGCAATTGGCCGCGGAGAGTGGAAAGCGGACGTTGGCAACATCCTTTAACCTGCGGCGCTCTCACTCCCGAGCCAAGCACATTCCGCTCTTGCGTCGGCCTCAGCTGCCTCGGCCGTTTGATATAGCCCCGAGAAGGCTTCAATCATCCAGTAGGGCGGGTTTTGAAAGTCTTCATCCGTCCGATACCGGTCGTTGAAGGTGACGTAACGATATAGGCCAGCCTCGCTCCGTTCGATGTCGATGCGATGCTTGTCGTCGCGGCTAGTGAGGGTCTTGACCGTTTCCACGCCCCGATCTTCGCAGCACCTGACGGGAAATGTCTAGCGTAGAACTGAGGCCCGCCGAATGCCCGCAATGGGTCGCTAACCGACTGTCCGCAATAGGCTGCGAAGGGTGGAAAGCGGACGTTAGCGGCGGACTTGCCCGCCCCTAGCCAATCGATTGCTTGCGAGGTTGGCGACGTAACGCGAGGCTGCTCCCGCGCCGATGATGAACCCGATCAGGACGATTGCTCGGTGCCAAGGCGAAAGCGAGCCTTTGAGCAGTTCGTTTATATAGCCGACGTAGAAGCACGCCAGGATGAAGAGCGCCGCGGCTGCAGCGGCGATGATACGCGGGGGGACAAACATCGAGGAATTTTGGCAGTTGGGCTCCATGACCGCAATGGGTCGTTAGCGGACGGTCCGCATGGCCGCCTGTCCCCTACTGGCGAGCCTGGTCGTCTTTCCGGATCTTCAGCACACCTTCGACGAGTTGCGGGCGCCACTGGTCCACCATCGTCTTGTAGGCGGTGTCGCGACTCGCCTCATCGATCAGGGGCTGGCGATCCTGCGTGCGAGGTGTCTCGGCACCTGTGCGAAATTTGTCCTGGCAGGCGCCCAGGGCTGCCTCAACGACAGCGGGGGCCGGCACATTGCTGGTAAGGGCATAGTTTCGCAACGCCGTCTCCGTGCAAGCCTTCCAGGGATCCTCGGTGTGGTGCGCGGCTGCCAGAGGCGCTGCCACGCCCGAGGTTGCGGCGATCAACACGGCTGATGTCCAAATGGGTTGGATCACAGTTATCTCTCCCCTGACGCCCCTCCATAGCATCGATCAGGCCCGTTGGGCGAGAGCGATTGGCATGCCCGGGCTCGCGCAGCAGCGCCGCTATGGGCAGGCAGACATTGCGACCTTGCCCTATATTAAGGCTCGCCTGAATCGGAGTGTAACTATGGGACCTACCCTCGAAACATCACGCCTGACACTGCGCCTCCCGCGCGAGGAAGACCTCGATGGCTGGGCGGCGCTCATGGCGGACGAGGATGCGGCGAAATTCATCGGCGGACCGCTGTCTCGCTCCGCGGCATGGCGGGCGATGGCGACGATGGCCGGGTCATGGTCACTCAAGGGCTTCGGCATGTTCAGCGTCATCGAAAAGGCGAGCGGGCAATGGATCGGCCGGGTCGGCCCATGGCAGCCTGAAGGATGGCCGGGCCGGGAAGTAGGCTGGGCGCTGCTCCCGACTGCGTGGGGGAAAGGCTATGCCCGCGAAAGCGCGCAGGCCGCGATTGACTGGGCCTTCGACGCTCTCGATTGGAGCGAGGTCATCCACACCATCGATCCGGACAACCTGCCGTCGCAACGTCTGGCTAGGGCGCTCGGCGCGGAGAACGTGGGGCCGACCCGCCTGCCCGCCCCGCTCGACAACCTGCCGGTTGAGATGTGGCGGCAATCGCGCGAGCAATGGGCGTCGCGCCCGACTGGCTGATAGAATTGCAAAAAACAGCTTTCCTACAAGCGCTTGCTTGAGCCATCGTGAGACCGGCTCTTTCCCATCGTTGGCTTACCCGCTCGACGCGACTGACCGCGCCAAAGTGTCATCTTGCAAACTGCGCAAGTTGACACTTTCGCATCGAAGATGAGACTTCGTACAGCCAAGTTGCCACAAAAATGTGCCGGTTTTCTGCCGAATTTCAGCAAGTTGACACTTTTCGGGCGACACCGCACGACCGTGTCACCCCGTCACCCCTAAAGTGTCAGGTTAGCCTAAAGCCAGCCGATGCGCTTGAAGCGATAGAACAGTCCGGCGCAGGTCAGCGCGGTCACGGCCAGGATGATGAAATAGCCGTAGCGCCATCCCAGTTCGGGCATGAACTTGAAGTTCATCCCGTAGATACCCGCGATCGCCGTCGGTACCGCCAGGATCGCAGCCCAGGCGGCTAGTTGGCGGGTGATCGCACCGGTGCGCTTCTGCTCGAGCAGGCTGGCCACTTGCAGGATCCCGCCCAGGGTATCGTTAAGCCAGCGCGTGCGTCGGGCGGCGCGCTGGGCGTGGTCGAACACATCGCGGAAATAAGGACGCGCGCGCGGATCGATCGAGGGCTGCTCGACCTCCCACAGCTTGCCTGCCACTTCCTCCATCGCTTCGGCGATCCCTTCGAAGTGCCGCAAGGTCCGGCGCAAGCGGAAGATCCGGCGGATGCGGGCGCTGTCGGGAAAATCTCCGATCGCCTCGTCCTCGATCTCGCCGATATCCTTCTCGACCTGGTCGAGCAGCGGTCCATAGCCGTCGACGATGTAATCGAGCACGGCATGGAGCACGAAGTCGGGCCCTTCGGCCAGCCGCTCCGGTGTCGCTTCCAGCTGGGCCCGCAGCTTCAGGTGGGCGCGTTCGCTGCCCTGGCGCACGGTGATGATGAACCGCTCGCCGAGGAAGATCGAAGTCTGGCCGTAAGTGATCTTCTCGCCTTCGACCATCGCCGCGGTCCGGGCGAGGACGAAAAGTTGCGAGCCGTAGGCCTCGGTCTTCGGATCCTGGCGGTGGGTCAGGGCATCTTCGACAGCCAGCGGGTGCAGGCCGTAATCGTCCTGGATGAGCTTGAGTTCCTCGCCGCTCGGCTCGACCAGGCCTATCCAGTCGAATTCGCCCTCACCGGGCTTTTCCCGGCACGGCAGCAAGTCGTGTTCCACCACTTTGCCATCGCGATATCGGCGTGCTGCGACGATCGTCATGGCGCGGATTGGTGGCAGAGGCCGCCGCGGCTGGCAATCGCCAATAACCGGAGCCGCCGGGCTCTCTCTACAGTGCCAGAGCCGTCGTCGGCGACCACGCACATGTCGGCGGGAGGTCGGTCTCGGAGGCCGGCCAGCTCAGTTCGTAGACCACGCGGAAGCCATTGTGGTCCGACAGCACGGGCCCGCTCGGCCCGCCGTCGAACATGCCCTCCACCCGGAGGGGCCGAACCTGAACCACGTTGCCCGATTGGTACAAGTGCAGGTTCTGCACCCGCCGCCATTGATCCTCGTGCTCCCAGTCCTGCCGCACATCGCACTTGTCCCGGTTCTCGCTGCAATAGCGGTGCACATTGCCCAGGGGGGAGATGCGATCGAACGTGTAGTGGCGGACGTCGGAATTGCGCATGTTGAAGTCCCCGCCGATCAGGATCGGATCGGTCAACGGACTGCTCCTGCTGACAAAAGCCGCCAGCTCGTTGGTCTGCCGGGCATGGGCCGCCGCGTGCCGCTCCTCCGAAACGCCAGAGGCGCGCTGCGAATTCATGTGCGTGGTAAAGACGTCGACCACGCCGGGAACCCCTGGAATGGCGACCTCGGCATAGAGCACGCCCTTGTTCGACAGGCAGTCGAATCCTGCGCAGCTGCGACTGGCGTAAGGGACGTAGTTCGCGGCAACTATCGGGAAGTCGGTCGCGATCACCAGCCCCGCCGACATGACGTTGAGACCGATTTCGCCCTTGAAGATGTTGCGCCTGCCGGGAAGGGCCCCCTGGGTGTTGGGTGCCTGTTCCGACCGCCGGCGCGGGCCGACGACGATGCTTCGGTAGCCCGCGCTCAGCACTGCGTCGGCGGCGTCTCCACTGAAGACTTCCTGGAAGACGATAATGTCGGGGCCTTCACCAGAGGAACGGAACGCCGCGAGGCGTTTGCCGATCTCTTCGAGGTAAGGTCCCCGGTTGGTGCGGGCGGGCCAGGGCAACCCTTCGATATTGTAGGTCAGCACGTCGATTTCGGTGAACGCGGTCTTCCCATCCTCCGAGAGGCGGATGTGAGGTCTGGTCGCGTCAAGGCACTCGACAGAGCTTTCTGGTGGGAGGCTGGAGCACCCGCTCAACATTCCGAGTGCGACGAGAAGAGACAGAGAGGGCTTCACCATATGCGCCACAGGATATGGCCTGCTCCGGGTTCCAACATCAGGAAAATTCCGGATACGCTGAAAAATCCGGCGGTGGCGCGGCGTCCGCAAATCCCGTACCGGAAGCCATGCCATCGCCCGACCGCATCTGGACCGCCGCGCTAGTCGTCATCGGGGACGAGATCCTCTCGGGCCGCACGCACGACAAGAACATTGCCCAAGTGGCCGGCTGGCTGCAAGTCCAGGGCATACGCCTGATGGAGGTACGGGTTGTCCCCGATATCGAGGTCCGCATCGTCCAAGCCGTGAACGCGCTGCGCACCACGCACGACTACCTCTTCACCACTGGCGGGATCGGCCCGACTCACGACGACATCTCGGTCGACGCCGTGGCCGCGGCGCTGGGCGTGCCGGTCGTGGTCCACCCTGAAGCCCGGCGCATCCTCGAAGATTACTACGCCACCCGCGGCGGAGTGAGTGAGGCTCGCCTGAGGATGGCCAGGACACCCGAAGGCGCGGACTTGATCCCTAACCGCATGTCCGGCGCGCCGGGCATCAAGATCGGCAACGTGCACATGCTGGCCGGCGTACCGCACATCGCCGCCCAGATGCTCGACGCGCTCACTGGTACCCTCGAAGGCGGCGCCCCCTTGCTGAGCGAAACGGTCGGCGGTTTTATCAAGGAAAGCGAGGTCGCCGACATCCTGCGTGAGGTCGAGCAGGCCCATCCCAATTGCCAGATCGGTAGCTATCCCTTCTTCCGCGAGGGGCAGGTGGGCGCGAATTTCGTGATTCGCTCAACCGACGCGAATGACCTGCGCAGCTGTGTCGACAGTCTGTGCGAAGCGCTGGCAGAGGCGGGTTTCGACTTTACGCCGGGCGGCATCTGACCGTTTCGCACTGCAGCACTACTCCCTGAGCGCCGCGTCTCATCCGGAAGAGTACTCGGGAGCCGGCTCGCTAACCGATATCCTCCCCTGAGGAGAATACGCTAATGAACTCGATCGGCAGGGCCCCATCTGCCATTGCCCGACGGATCCACCTGAACCGCAATTTGCGGATTGCGTCAGCGGCTGCTTCGGCGGTTCTGGTCTCTTATCCCAAGTCCGGTCGGACGTGGGTCCGGTTCATCCTGGCCCACTACTTCGCGGCCACGGCTCGAACTCCGGATATCGACACCGAAACCATGTTCGGCTTCGCGCCCAACTTCGACCTCGATCCCAAGCGTGGCATTCCGGCCTTCATCAGGCGCGCCGATGCGACGTCGATTCCGCTCATTCCGTCGACGCACTCCCGCTTTGTGGCTCGCATCCCTCCCGAACTTCCGATCCTGTTCGTGGTGCGGGACCCGCGTGACGTGATGACCTCAAGCTACCATCACGTGACCCGGCACAAGCATTCGTTTGTGGGAGATATGGACGCCTACCTTGCCGATAACGAGCAGGGACTTTCCGATTATATTCGGTTTATGAACAGCTGGGGCCGCGAGCTGAAGCGGCGGCGTCATCATGTCCTGTCGTACGAAAACCTCACTTCCGACCCGGTTTCAACTATGGCGGGCGCTCTGCGGTTCCTGGACCAGCCCGTCGATGGCGCCGCGCTTGAGCATGCGGTGGAACTCTCGTCCTTCGACAGGCTCAGAGCCCTTGAGCTCGACAAAGGCATTCCGGGCCACCAGTACGACAAGGCAGATCCCAGTGCGTTGCGCATGAGGCGCGGCAAAGTCGGCAGCTTCGAGGACGAACTGTCACCCGCCCAAAAGCACCTCATCGAAGAAACCTGCAGCTCTCAGCTGAACGCAACTGCGAGGTTGCTTCTCTCCCGCTATGAACTGGGTGCAAGCCCGCAGCCACTGCCCAAAGCCAAGGTTTCAGAGCCGTCGCTCTTGCTCGCGACCCAATCGGGTCCCGCGGGCCGGCAAGCGGCGGGGCGTCGTCGCGGGATCGGCATTCAGCTCCTGGCCGAAACCATGGTCATCATCGGGCTTGCGGCCGCGCTGCTAGCCCCGGCGATCCTCGCCATCGAAGTCGGCGAATGGTGGCTGCAGCGCGAGTGGGACGGCCACTCCCTCGAGGACGGCCTGGCGCTGTTCGGCGTGGACCGAACCGGACCGGTCGAAACGCCTACCGAGCGAATCCTCGACGTGCTGCTCGCCCTCCCACTCACACTTACCCTGTTCATCTTGGGCATCTTTACCCTGCTAAGCGGTGTTCATTTGGGCGATTGGGGGCTGGACAGCGTGAAACTGAAGAAGCGGCTTTCCCTCACGGCTCGCAAAAGCATGCGGCGGCACAAGCCCGTCGAAGGCGAGGCGGAGACGTATCAAAGGCCATAGGTTCAAAGGGCCGGGTTCGTCGGTCGGCCAAAAAGAAGGCCGGCGGATCGCTCCGCCGGCCCCTTGGTGATCTCTCGGATCTGGTCGCCCCCCGCGCTCAGGTAGCGCGAAGGGCGGTGGCGCCAAAAATCAGGCGCCTTCGACTTCCGTGACGTCGATCTTGAGGCCCGGACCCATCGACGAGGTCAGCGCGATCTTCTGGACGTACTTGCCCTTCGCGCCAGCCGGCTTGGCCTTGACCACCGCCTCGGTCAGCGCGCGGAAGTTGTCCTTCAGCTGCGCTTCGGTGAAGCTGATCTTGCCGATGCCCGAGTGGATGATGCCCTGCTTCTCGACGCGGAATTCGACCTGGCCGCCCTTAGCGTCCTTGACCGCCTGCGCGACGTTCGGGGTCACCGTGCCGAGCTTCGGGTTCGGCATCAGGCCCTTGGGACCCAGCACCTTGCCGAGACGGCCGACGACGCCCATCATGTCCGGGGTCGCGATGACACGGTCATAGTTCAGGTTGCCGGCCTGCATGTCTTCCATGAGGTCTTCGGCACCGACCTTGTCGGCCCCGGCCTTGAGCGCTTCGTCAGCCTTGTCGCCACGAGCGAACACGGCGACCTTCATGTCCTTGCCGGTGCCCGAGGGCAGCGAAACCATGCCACGGACCATCTGGTCGGCGTGGCGCGGATCGACGCCGAGGTTCATCGCCACTTCGACGGTCTCGTCGAACTTCTTGCTGGCGAATTCCTTGAGCACGGCGAGCGCTTCGTCAAAGCCATAGAGCTTTTCGGAATCAACCTTGTCGGCGAGCAGCTTCTGCTTCTTGGTCAGCTTGGCCATCCTATCAGCCCTCCACCACTTCGAGGCCCATCGCGCGAGCGGAGCCTTCAATGATCTTCGTCGCCGCTTCGATGTCGTTGGCGTTCAGGTCAGCCATCTTCACCTGAGCGATCTCGGCGAGCTTGGAGCGCGCGATCTTGCCCGCGGAAACCTTGCCCGGCTCCTTCGAGCCCGACTTCAGGTTCGCCGCCTTCTTGATCAGGAAGCTGGCCGGCGGAGTCTTGGTGATGAACGTGAAGCTGCGATCGGCGTAGACGGTAATGACCGTCGGGATCGGCATGCCCTTTTCGAGCTCCTGCGTGGCGGCGTTGAATGCCTTGCAGAATTCCATGATGTTCACGCCACGCTGACCGAGCGCAGGGCCGATCGGCGGAGACGGATTGGCGGCGCCCGCAGGCACCTGCAGCTTGATATAGCCTTCGATCTTCTTGGCCATTGCTGGCCTCCTTTCTCACTGTCGCCCGATGCCCGAAGGCAAAGAGCTCATGGTAAGCGGTTCAAGCGGTAGCCTGGGCCACCTCCCGCATGGATTCCCGACGCTGTCGCTTTGGGAAGGCGCGCCCCTAGTGGAAAGGGGCACAAAATTCAAGCAAACCTTACTTGACCAGCTCGACCTGTTCGAAGTCCAGTTCGACCGGGGTTGCGCGGCCAAAGATGGAGACGCTGACCTTGACCTTGTTCTTGTCGAAGTCGAGCTCTTCCACCACGCCGTTGAAGCTGGCGAAAGGACCGTCGAGCACCTTGACCTGATCGCCGATCTCGTAGTCGACGTTGACATGCTGCTTCGGAGTGGCCTTGGCTTCCGCCACGCCGCCGAAATAGCGGGCGGCTTCGCGCTCCGAAATCGGCTGCGGCTTACCGCCGGCGCCGAGGAATCCGGTCACCTTCGGGGTGTTCTTGACCAAGTGATAGACGTCGTCGGTCAGCGTCAGCTTGGCGAGCACGTAGCCCGGCATGAACTTGCGATCGACTTGGACCTTCTTGCCCCGCTTGACTTCGGTGACGGTCTCGGTCGGCACTTCGACCGATTCCACGGCTTCGGCGAGGCCGAGGCGTTCGGCCTCCGAGATGATCGAGTCGCGGACCTTGTTCTCGAAGCCGGAATAAGCGTGGATGATGTACCAGCGGGCCATGGATCTCTTTTCCGTAAAGTCTGTCTGACGCGGATCAGACCAGTGCGAGCAGTTCGCGCACGGCGAACCCGAACAACTGGTCGACGCCAAGGAAGAATACCGACAGCAGCAGCATCATGATCGCAACGAAGATCGCGGTACGCACCGTTTCCTGGCGCGTCGGCCACACTACCTTGCCCGCTTCCGAACGGACCTGGCGGAAGAATTCGTTCGGACTGGTCTTGGCCATCGTCAATCGACCTCGCAAAAATGACACTCTGCATCCGCCATAGGTCCATCGCCGCCCCGGTCTCGTCGATTCGAGGGATCCGGGAGGGGCATGCTGGCTCCGATGTCGGAAGTCGGCTGGCGATGTAGCGAGGCGCCCGCGTAAACGCAAGACCGCCGCGGGAGGCGATTGGTTGGGTTGGAAGTCCGAAGGTGCCGGTCGGCTCGGCTCAGCACCTTCTGGACTTGGGCAATGGACTCACGTCAGCCCCGGCCGAACAGGCGCGCGAAGAAGCCGGGCTCTTCCATCGGCTGAATTGGTCCGTGCTTCATGTAGCGCAGGCTGGCGTCATGATAGGGCCGCGGCATGATCCAACCGTCGGGCTTGCTGCTGCGGTAACTCAGGCTTGCCATAGGGTGCTCCTCATGAACTCCCGTCCGCCGCTATAAATGAACCGCTCGTCGCAGTGGTTCCGAACATACAGGCCCCTGCGCCTGGATTATCGCTCGATGTGGATCTTGGGTCACAGGTTGCGACGAGGAACGTCGAACTGACTTAGAGCTGCCCAAGCGGACACCCCAGATCGTAGGAGCGAACCGGGCTATGCGCGCCCCACGCACCATGGATCGGGCTTCATATCGACTGGTAGCGTCAGCGATCCGGGTTCTGCAAAACGAGCTTTGAATGTGAAAGAATGAACTGACGGTCCGTGCCGATCCAGCCGCCACAGGCGCGACAGTCCTTCGTCGATACTCGGTCGATGACCTGCTGGAACCCACCAAAGCGCCTGATAGGCACCGTCAAACCGATCAAAATACTCACGACGCCGAGCCATCTCCGGCGTGTGCGCGCTCTGATAGACGAACTGGAAGAGAGCATCCGCATCGCGCCATACTGATATGTTGATGAGGAAAAGCGGATCAGCCGTCGACTGTATATCGGTGGCGTTGCCTGATTCGCTTTGAAGCCGCCAAATGAACCCGGGAGCCGCATCGGCGAGCGCATTCACTCGGTCCAGCGCATCGAAAAAGGGACGAACCCGAGGATCATCGCTGGGAGCAATCAAGCGCCCAACATTGATCTGCGCCAGTTCCCAGCCTCGAACTTCCGGCCCATCGACCATCGTCACATTCCCTTGTTTTTTCATCTTATTCTTCGCCAAAAGATACTCATTCGGGCCTATTCAAGCAAAGACTCGACGCAAAGAAGACCGGCTGCCACATCCATGCGCTTGACTAGCGCGACGCTACGGTTCTGGCGATGTGGGATATTACGTACACGGCAAACCGTCCCAAGCGACGCTGTACGAGTGTGGGAGGCAGGCGCCACGAACCACCCCACCCGGAACGTCGGGCGGGTTTGGTGTCAATTTACGCCAAGGGAATTGGCAGGAGTGGAGGGACAAACAGCTCCACATAATGTTGAGGTTTATCAGGATATTAGGAGGATTTTCGCCTAATTTCCTCGACTTACCCAATAACTTACCCAACATATAAATGTGCTAAATAATTCAATGTATTGGTGAGTTATGGGAACCGCCTCATCGAGCAGATCCTTCGAGTCCTAAGGGGGGACCCACCGCTTCTTGATATCGTGGCACGCCATCCGATTTGTAGTCGTTGAGATTTTTCACCTAGAGAGCACGGTAATCCGATGCCCTCCCAAGGCAGCAAAATCGTGATGTGCCCTATTGACGAAAAGAGCCGCGGGGATTCTAAGGCCCCCACGGCTCTCGTTGGTCGAAGAAGCTAGAGTTTAGCGGCCCTTCTTCTTCGGCGCTTGTCGCGTTTCAACAACCGCAGTGCTTTTGCAGCGTTCGGCGACGGCGACCGGAATATAGCGCCCAGTTCGGGCATCCCGGCCAATTTTGGAAGACTTGTTCACTTAACATCACCTCCTTTCTTGGCTGGCTGCCTGTGCAATCAGCCAGCAGAGAGAGGTGTCGTGCTTCTGCCTTCCAATCAGCAATCTATTTCCAGGATCGCCTCAATACGACCCAGAACTTCGCACATCAGTTCATCAGATGCTTCTGATTTAAATCTAGTGTTCCGCGCAATCCAATCCACGCTCTTCACATGATCGGAGAGCACGACGCCGGTCACACCGCATCCGCGAGGTATTTTTACCTCAAAAGGGCTCCCCTTGACTTGGTTTGTCACCGGGACAGCGATCATAAGACCAGTCGCGATGTTGAACCTCTTGGGCGATAGAACCAGGGCGGGTCTATGCCCGCCCTGTTCAGTTCCGGCATTCGGTGTGAAATCCAACTCGACAAAGTGCCCTCTGTCAGGTTGGTAAACGGCTTTTACCAAACTTCGTCTCCCTTAGGATCTCCCCAGTCGGTTTCAGGATGACGCTGGTCCTCAGTCATCTGGGCGAGCAGCTCGTCCAGCTTATACTTCTTTCGAACTGGCGTGATCACGACGGTGCCGTCTCTTGTCGAGAATTCAACCGGCGTGCCCTCCGTCAGGTTCGCTGCTCTAACCAAATGATTTGGAAGCCTCAGCGCCAAGCTATTACCCCACTTGGCGACATAAAATTGCATTCTGTTACTCCAGTCTACGCCCCCTACCGCAATGTGCGGCGAGTATCCCCTACTGCTGTAGACACAACGTATATACACAAAATCGTTCCACACGTCCAGGAGAAAAATCCGTCGGCGGAGGGGCCACAGTCTGCGACGCAATTGTTAGGTTACCCAACACTTACCCAACAATCGTGCCAAGCTGCACTGAGAAGCCGTGAGACAGTATGAGACACAAACCCTAGCGTTTATGCGGGTTTGGGGGTCCCCGTGAGAGGGGATGAGATCAACTGAGACAGGTGATTGGCAGGAGTGGAGGGACTCGAACCCACGGCCCTCGGTTTTGGAGACCGATGCTCTACCAACTGAGCTACACTCCTGCGGGCGGGTTGCGCCTCTATAGCCGCCGCACTGGCTTGGCAAGCGGCCAGGTCAGTCCCATCTTCCCGGAAACGCCATGCACGCCCCCGCGACCAAGATCATTCCCGAAGACCTGCTGCTGATGGCCTACCGCAGCGGCATCTTTCCCATGGCCGACAGCCGGGACGACGAAGACATTTACTGGGTCGAGCCGCGCGACAGGGCGGTGATTCCTCTCGAAGGATTTCGTTGCTCGCGATCGCTGGCCAAAGTCATTCGGCAGGATCGCTTCCGCGTCACTTGCAATTACGACTTCGATGGCGTGATCGATGCCTGCGCCGCCCCGAGAGAGGGCCATCCGGAGAGCTGGATCAGCGATCGCATCGCCGCCAGCTACCGGGCGCTCCACCTCGCCGGCTACGCTCATTCAATCGAATGCTGGGACGGGGAGCGCCTTGTCGGTGGCCTCTATGGCGTAGGCTTCGACCACGCCTTCTGCGGCGAGAGCATGTTCAGCCGGGCGACCGATGCATCCAAGGTCGCCCTGGCATGGCTGGTCGCGCTGTTGCGTCGCGGCGGTTACGGGCTGCTCGACTGCCAATTCATGACCGATCACCTCGCCTCGCTCGGCGCGGTGCCCGTCACCCGGGAACGCTATCTCGAAATGCTGACGAAAGCGGTGATGGCAGGGCCGGCCCCCCCGCTGCCCGAAGTCTACGCGTCGTTCGCCGCGGGCGTCTCGACAGGTGCGGGCGAAGGTTCGGGAGTCGTAGGCTCGGGCGAGGCTTCGGCTCCGGTCGCGGGGGCCGTTCGCGCAGCCGCTGGGCCGGTGCTCTCGGAAAGCGGGCTTTCTTCGCCCGGGAAGCTCATTCTGCAGTCCTTGACCCACACGTCGTAGATCGGGTGCTCGACCACGTTGAGGCTGGGCGAATTCTTGAACAGCCACCCGGAAAAGATTCGGCGCCAGGCTGGCTCTGAGTCGGCGTCGGCTCGTTCAAGGACGATGACCTGGACGAAGGCCCCGGTTTCGGGCGGCTCTTCCCATGGTGCCGTGCGCTCGCAGGCCGACAGGCGGACGACCACGTCACCCACTCGGCGAGCTTCGCCGGGCTTCATCTCAAGATCCTGCGAAATGTTGTTGCGCTTGTTCAGCAGCCCGATGACGGCGACCCGTTGATCCATCGGAGTGCCGATACCGGCGGCCGCACGCGCGGCGTCGGCCTGGGCCAGTTCCTTGGGGACTTCGGTAGCCTCGGCCTCAGGCTCAGGCGCCTTGCCGGTGCATCCGGCAAGCAGGAGCAGGCCAGCCGTAGCGGCCACCAACCTCACGCGTCGGGCGTCCACGATTCGTAATCGCCCGTGGCCGCGGCGCGACGGCCGCCGCGCTCGAGCGCGCCTTGCGGGCGATAGGCCGCGACCGTCCCGGTGGCGTTAGGGGTGTAGTCTACTTCCCAGATCTTCGGCGGAGGCAGCCGGCTTTCGGGGAGATCGTCGAGCGAACCATGCAGCCAGCCGTGCCATTCAGCCGGAACCCGGCTGGCATCGTTGGCTCCGTTATAGATAACCCAGCGGCGCTCCCGCCCATCGACGGTCTTCTTGTTCGACCGGAAATAGGTGTTGCCTTGCGCGTCGGTGCCGACCTTCTGGCCGTTCATCGCGCTGAACAGCGAGGTACCGATGGTGGCGCCGTTCCACCAGGTGAATATCTTGGAGAAGAATCCCATGGGCCGCGCGTTAGGGCTTGTGCCTTTTTCGTGCAAGCTCGTCCCGCCTCACCATTCGACCTTGCTGCCGGGGACGAGCCCCAGCTGGGCTGCGCGTCCGCCGTTGAGTTCGAGTACGGCGATGCCGGGTCCGTCGGACGGGATCGGCGTTTCGGAATAGGGGGTCGCGTTGGCGGCGATATTGATGATCCGCCGGTCTTCCCCGATGAAAATCAGGTCGAGCGAGAGGACGGTGTTCTTCATCCAGAAGCTCAGCAGCTGCGGCTTGGCATAGGGGAACAACATGCCTTCGTTCGGCCCCATCTCGGTCCGGAACATCAAGCCCTTCGCCTGTTCCTGCGGTGTCCGGGCGACTTCCGCACGGAAGGAATGGGCCTTCCCGGTCGGCGTGGTGATCTTCAGCGGAATGACTTCCAGGCCGGAGGCTGGATGAACAGCCGTTGTGGCCGTAGCGCTGGAAGTGGCACCCCCGGCCGCTTGCGGAGAACAAGCCGAAACGAGAATCAGGAAGGCAAGGAGCAGCGCGCGCATCGAATCAGCTTTCGTCGTCCAGTTCGGCCGCCCATTCCTCGGCCACCGTCGGGTCGGGGGCATCGACCATTTTGCGCGCGCTGTCGAGCGGGTGCCCGGCTCTCAACATGGCGGCCACTTGTTTTTCGCGCTTTTCCCTGTCGGGAAGCGACTTTCCGAACGGCCCGAACCCTCGCCGACGCGCCAGAGTCAGCGCCGCGCGCCGCTCTTCCGCTGGACTTGCGCGAGTCTCGTCGCGAATCTCTTCCGCGATCCCCGCCTCGCCCAGCGCCTGGCTCACCCGGCGGGCGCCATAGCCCCGGCGCAGCAAACTGCCGCTCTTGGAACGGGCATAGACGACGTCATCGACGTAACCGAGCCCTTGATATCGCTCCACCAGCGCCCGCAAGTCTGGTTGAGCCTCGCCCTCCCATCCCCGCTCGCGCAGCTTGCGTTGAAGATAGCGCTCGAGCTTGGCTGCGCTGGTCGCGAATCTTGCGACATAGGCGAGCGCCATCTCCTCGAGACGCGTCTTGTTGAGCGGCTTTGGCGCTTTTCGCTCTCGATGTGGCGCTCTTCGGTCGCTATCCATAAGGGTTCCTTCGCCTTATTCGTGCCACAGTCGTTGACAAATGAGAAAGTTTGTCGCGTGGCGGCTAGGATCCCGCTGCCATGAGGCAATGGGGAAGCGCCAACAGAGCGTAGAGAAGACGGGCAAATATCCAGGCAATGACCGAACTCACTCCCACACCCAATGATTGCGCGCTGCCGCGTATCCGCGCGGATTTCGCGACTTTCAACGAAGCGATCGACTACGCCGCGAAGAGCGAGAAGGGTTTCAACTTCTACGACGCGCGCGGCACGCTCGAACGGGTTTACCCCTACAGCGAACTGCGCGTCGACGCCCTCGATATGGCCAAGCGACTGATCGATGCCGGCATCGGCAAGGGCGATCGCGTGGCGCTGATCGCGGAAACCGGTCCTGAATTCGCCGCTTTGTTCTGCGGTGCCGTCTATGCCGGCGCCTGGCCCGTTCCGCTGCCGCTTCCGACGACGTTCGGGGGCAAGGACAACTACATCGAACAGTTGGGCGTGCAGCTCGAAAGCGCGGAGCCGAAGCTGTTGCTCTATCCGGCGGAGATCGCCGAGATGGTGTCCATTGCAGCCGCGCGTCAGGGCTGCGAGGGGATCGACTGGGAGAGCTTTGGGCAGCGTCACGCCCCCGAGGTCGAACTGCCCGAAGCCCGGTCTGACGATATCTGTTACTTGCAGTATTCGTCCGGCTCGACGCGCTTTCCGACCGGCGTCGCTGTCACGCATAGCGCCTTGCTGCACAATCTGTACGGCCATGCGGCGACGATGAACCTAGGTACCGGCGACCGTGGTGTCAGCTGGCTGCCGTGGTACCACGACATGGGTTTGGTCGGTTGCCTGCTGTCGATGATCGCCAACCAGATTTCGGTCGACTACCTCAAGACCGAACATTTCGCCCGCCGCCCGCTGGCGTGGCTCGACCTGATCAGCCGCAACAAGGGCAACTCGATGTCCTATTCGCCGACCTTCGGCTATGACATCTGTGCGCGCCGCATCTCGAGCCAGTCGAACGTCGCCGAACGCTTCGACCTGTCGCGCTGGCGCCTTGCCGGCAACGGTGCGGACATGATCCGGCCCGACGTGATGCAGAGCTTCGTCAACGCTTTCGCCGATGCCGGGTTCAAGGCCAGCGCCTTCACCCCGAGCTATGGCCTCGCCGAAGCCACTCTGGCCGTCACCGTGATGCCGCCGGGCGAAGGCATTCGCGTCGAGCTGGTCGAGGAAGAGCGCCTATCCGGCACCCCGCGCGACCTCTCGCGCCCGGCGCGTTACCGCGCGATCGTCAATTGCGGCAAAGCCCTGCCCGACATGGACGTCGAGATCCGCGGCGAGAAGGGCGAGATCAAGAAGGACCACCAGATCGGCAAGGTCTGGTGCCGTGGCCCCAGCGTCATGCACTCCTATTTTCGGAATCCGGAGGCGACCGCCGACTGCCTGGTCAACGGTTGGCTCGACACCGGCGACATGGGTTACATGGCCGAGGGCTACCTGTTCATCGTCGGTCGGGCGAAGGACATGATCATCATCAACGGCAAAAACCACTGGCCGCAGGACATCGAGTGGGCGGTGGAGCAATTGCCCGGCTTCAACCACGGCGACATCGCCGCCTTCTCCGTCGAGACTGAGAACGGTGAGGAAGCGCCCGCGGTCCTGGTTCACTGCCGGGTTTCGGATCCTGACGAGCGCATCAAGCTGCGCGACACCATCCGCGACAAGGTCCGCTCGATCACCGGCATGAACTGCGTAGTGGAACTCGTTCCGCCGCGCACTCTGCCGCGCACCAGTTCGGGCAAGCTCAGCCGGGCGAAGGCCAAGCGGCTGTACCTGTCGGGTGAGATCGAACCCTTCGACCTCGCGGCTTGAGTCAAGCTTAATCCTCCCTGTGGCTGCGGAGCAGTCATGGGGAGGTGGCAGCCCGCAGGGCTGACGGAGGGGCTAGCGGCACAACGCCCGCCCCTCCACCACACTTCGCGCGGTCCCCCTCCCCATCCGCTTCAAGGACAGGGAGGATTTCGGCATCGTGCCGTGATTTCCCCTTCCGCAATCGCACCGCTTGCGGCACCCTTTTGCCGCCGGAAAAACACGCGCTCTTGAACAGCGTGTTTTGCCTACCTAATACAGTAAGCAAATACCGGAAGGGGACAGGTGAATGGCGACGACCAACGAAACCACGACCAAGACGGCAACGGATCTCGAGCTGACTGCGCCCGATCCGGTGCCGATGGTTGCGCCTGATCGGGCCGCGGGGCTCGTGCCCGTCGATGCCGAGAAGAAGTCCAAGCTCGAAGAAAAGGTCGAGGGCTTCGTCTCCGAGCTGATCGCACTCGATGCCCAGTCGCCCGAATTCGGCAAGAAGGTCGATCAGATCACCGGCATGGGCCGCAAGGAAATCACCACCGCGGCGGGCATGTCCAACCGCTTCCTCGACCGCCCGGTGCGCGCGATGGATCAGGAAAGCGGCGTCGGCAAAGACCTTGCCGAGCTGCGCCGCACGGTCGAAGACCTCGATCCCGGCCGCAAGGGTAAGATGACAAGCCGGAAGCTGTTCGGGATCATCCCGTTCGGCAATTCCCTGAAGCGCTATTTCGACAGCTACACCTCGGCGCAGGGGCACATCCAGGCGATCCTCGCCCGCCTTGCCAGCGGCAAGGACGAGCTGTTGATGGACAACGCCGCGATCGACGTCGAGCGGCAGAAGCTGTGGGAAGCGATGGGCAAGCTGGAGCAGATGGCCCACATCGCCAAGACCCTCGACCAGAGGCTAGAGGAAGAGGCCGACAATCTCGATTCGGTGGACCCGGCCAAGGCCAAGGCGATCCGCGAGACGGCGCTGTTCTATGTCCGCCAGCGGACGCAGGACCTCCTGACGCAGATGGCGGTCAGCGTGCAGGGCTACCTCGCGCTCGATCTGGTCAAGAAGAACAACGTCGAGCTGGTAAAGGGCGT
This sequence comes from Croceibacterium selenioxidans, assembly GCF_018599195.1. Lineage (GTDB taxonomy): Bacteria > Pseudomonadota > Alphaproteobacteria > Sphingomonadales > Sphingomonadaceae > Croceibacterium_A > Croceibacterium_A selenioxidans. The sequence goes on from NZ_JAHFVK010000002.1 coordinate 449,521, forward strand.
CGACCGCGCCAGCACCACCACCGTGGGCGCTCTGCGCACGGCGGTGACTGTGGCGCAGGCCATGACCAACCAGCGCCTGGTGCTGCAGCAGATTACCTCGCTCAACGAAACCACCGCCGGGATCATCGATTCCACGGGCAAGCTCCTGCGCGAGAACACTGCCAAAATCCACGAGCAAGCCGCCGCCAGCACGATCCCGCTGGAGACACTGCAACGCGCCTTCCAGAACATCTACGACACCATGGACGAGGTCGATAACTTCAAGGTCAAGGCGCTCGCCTCGATGAAGCAGACCGTCGACACCCTTTCGACCGAGGTTGAGAAGTCGAAGGGCTACATCGCCCGCGCCGAAGGCCAGGCGCAGGCGTCCAAGGTCGCCAACGAGCCTTCGCTGCTAACCGCCGAGTGATGTCGAACGACTTGACCCCAGACAGCGACCGCCTCCTGCATGAAGGGCGCGCCCTGCTGGCCGACAACCAGGCCGGCGGCCGCCATCGGCGTACACAGTCCATTGGGCGGGGTTCGGCCGAGCTGCGCCAGCGCAACCTGATGACCCGGATCAAGCTGATCGGTGCCTCGCTGTTGGCGATCGTCTTTGCCGCTATGGCGCTCGGGATCGCTATCGACGGGATCGGGTTCACCGGGATCATGGTCGCCTTCCTCGCGGTGGTGGCGGCGACGTTCCTGTTCTCGAACTTCCCCAAGGTCAGGGTACCGAACCGTAGCGATCTCAACACCGGCGACGTGCGGCACATGGTGGCGCGCACCGAGCTTTGGCTCGAGCACCAGCGCCCCGCCCTGCCCCCGCCGGCGGTCACGCTTGTCGACCAGATCGGCGTCCAGTTGGACGCGCTCGGCCTGCAACTCGAAAATGTCGATCCGGTTCATCCAGCCGCCGTCGAAACGCGCAAGCTCGTGGGTGAGACCTTGCCCGGCATGGTCGACGCCTATCGCAAGATTCCGGCGAGCCTTCGCCGGGAAGAGCGCGCGGGCTCGACGCCCGACAAACAGCTCGTGGAAAGTCTGGGCAAGATCAGCAACGAGATCGATCGCGTCACCCGGCAATTGGCCGACGGCGCGCTCGACGATCTTGCCATCCGCACCCGCTATCTCGACTACCGCTATGGTGCGGATGGCGAGCCGGCAGCCCTTCCCGAACCGAACAAGCAGGATATCTGATGGAAGTCGCCATTCCCCATTCCCTGGGCCGGGAAGAAGTTCGCCGCCGTCTGCAGGCTAATAGCCACCGCATCGCCGACAGCATCCCAGGGGGCATGGCCGAGGTCGTGACGCAATGGCCCAGCGAAGACCGCATGACCATGGCGATCGCGGCTATGGGCCAGGAACTGCGCGCCCACATCGATATCGAGGATCAACAGGTTTTGTTTCACGTCGACCTTCCCCCCGCGCTCGGCTTCATCCAGCCGATCGTCGAGGGGGCGATCCGGCAGCAGAGCCACAAGTTGCTGGCTCCTCCGTCGGCCTGATCCTTCGGTGTAAACAGCTCAAATCCTTACAACTTGCGATCCGGCTCAAGGTAGGTTTCCGGAATTCTCAGAACGGCCGTCGCGTGCCGGGTTTCGCGCATGAACAGCGTCAGCGCGGACATAAGCAGGGCGATCGCGACCATGAACGCCGCCGCAGCCACTTGCTGAAGGTTGATGCTGAACAGTTCCTCGACGAACAACAGCGCGACACATAGGCCAATCGTCAGGCCGCTGAGTACCAGCAGCAGGATCGCGCGACTGATCATCGCGATCCGCCGGTCGACCGTCCGGATTTCGCGCACGACCCGGTCGTGTTCCACGCCGTTCGTCGTAGCGTGCATCTGTTGCAGCACTCGTGACCGGTCGACAACGCGACCGAGACGGGTGGAGAGGATGTTCATGATATTGCCGATAGCCACCAGCACGAAGACCGGCGCAAGCGCCAGCTGAATGGTCTGGGCGATCAAGCCCGATCCAGTGCCCATACGTTCCCCCCTTCAGCCTCGCGCTCTATTGATTGACCGCGCCGGTAAGTTTGCCGACCTTTTGCGCGCCCGCCATCGTCGTCACCAGCACTTCATTGCCATCGACGACAATGGCCACATCCTCAAGCCCGATCACCGAGATCCGCGGTCCGTCTGTTTCGGCCAGGACATTGCGGCAATCGACCAGTTCGACATTGCCGCGCGTACGGTTGCCCTCCGCATCCCCCTCGCGTGCATCTCGCAAGGCATGCCAGTTGCCGATGTCCGACCAACCCATCGAGACCGGCACGACAGCCGCGCGCGCGGTGTTTTCCATGACCGCATAGTCGACTGATTCAGGCTCGATCGCGGCAAAGGCCCCGGCATCCGGATGAAACGACGGCCCGTCCTCCCGCCCGTTCGCGACGGCGTCTTCCACCGCTGCTGAAAGGTTGGGGCGATGGCGGGCCAGTTCTTCGAGAAAGGTTTCTGCGCGGAAGACGAAAATACCTCCGTTCCAGCTGTAGCTGTCGTCCGCGAGAAAGCTCATCGCAGTCTTCAGGTCCGGCTTCTCCACGAAGCGCTCGACCTCGAAACCCCCTTCGAGCCGTGCTCCACGCCGGATGTAGCCATAGCCGGTCTCCGGAGCCGTGGCCGTGATGCCGAACGCCACGAGCCAGCCGTCGGCTGCGAGCTTGGCCGCGGTACTGGCCGCCTCGCGGAAGGCTTGCGTGTCGGCAATGTGGTGGTCGCTCGGGCACACCAGCATGATCGCGTCTGCCGGCAGGCGGAGTGCCGCCAGCGCGATCGCCGCGGCGGTATTGCGCGCCATCGGCTCGACGATCACCCGAGTGCCGGGAAACGCCGCAGCCTGAGACTCTACATGAGTCCGGTGCCCGACACCTGTCACCACCACGGGGGGCGAGAACCGCTCGGGGTCGGCGCAACGGCGCAGGGTGGCCTCGAACAGCGTGTCTTCGTCCACGAGGGGCAGAAAGGGCTTGGGTGCATCCTTGCGGCTGCGCGGCCAAAGCCGGGTGCCACTGCCGCCACACAAAACCACGGGATATATCACTGCCATCGCTCGCGAATCCTGGGTTGCATTGTTGTCATCGTAGGGCCAGCCCGCAGCGAAGTCATCAGAACCACCGCTGCCGCCAGCGGTATATTCCAACCGTCGGTTGGCCGTTCGCATCAAGGCGGGGGCGGAAAACGAATCGCTCGGTTGCAAGGCGGCAAGTCAAAGCGTCGGCCTCGGGGTCGGGGCTGGGATCGGTGACACGGCAGGCCGTGACCCTTCCGCCCGGGCCGACGGTGAGCTCGATCACGACATCGTGCCCACGTCGCACCTGGCGTCCACCTGGCGGCGTCGGATAATCGCGAGCGTCGTCGATAGCGCCGGAGATCAGTTGTAACGGACGGGCCCCGCTTCCCGTGCCGTTGCCCGAGAGACCCGATCCCGGACCGGCGCCCGCACCGCTCGCGCCCGTGCCCTGCCCTTGCTCCCCGGCGCCTGAAATTTCGGCTACTCCGGTTCCTGACACGACAGGCGCTGGACTTGGCCGTTGCAGCGGGGCGGGCGGCACTACCACCTCACGCGCAGCCGCCTTAGGAGCCTCCTTCCCGGTCGCTCCGCTATCCGCCGTCTCCTTCGGTTCAGGCGAGGATTCGGGCTCGGCAGGAGCGACGATTTGCACCGTGATCAAAGAGCTTGCCCTCTCGATGGCGGTGGAAGCGAACTGCGGGGCAAACACACGGACCAGTCCCGCCAACGCCAGAAGATGCAGCATCGCCACGATGGCCAAGGCGCCCCATCTAGGGCGCCGGGATGGCCGATACCCCGGCCCCGGCCCGGCCCTGTCCCGCACATCCATGTCGCGCCTTTCCCGATGCGCTCAAGGCTTCGAGAGTTCCCCGCCAACGCGCAGCTTGCCCTGACCGTAGAGGTAGTCGGGGTCAAAGCTCGCGTAGGCCTCCAGGCGATCTCGATCCGGGACATAGACCGTCCCGCGCCTGAACTCGGCGATGCCCTCTTTCTTCAGAAGGGCCAGGGCTCGGTTCATGTGAATGGCCGTCGTCCCGCACATGTCCGCCAGGTCGGCCTGGATCAGCGGCGTGCGCAGCCCGTCCTTGCGACCGAGGCCAACCAGATCGAGCCGATGCCATAGCTCGGCAAAGACGTGGGCCACCCGCCGCGGCGCCGGCAGCTCCTGGAGTTTGAGTATCCACTGCCGGTGGATCGCGGCATCCATCAAGGTCGAAAACCACATCAGCCGGGTGAGGTGCGGATACTGTCGGGTGACTTCGACGAGCTTGGCGTGGCTCACGTAACCGACGAGCGAATTGCCGACGGTGACGAGATCATGGTCAAGGCGCTTGAGGGCAAAACCATGCAAATCCGCAAAGTCGCCCGGGACATGCATGCCGACCACGTGGCGCCGGCCATCCTGGCGAATAACCTGCAGCATGTGGCCTTCGATCAGCAGAGTCGACCGGTCCGTCAGCTGTCCGCGAGCGAGCAGCGTGGTGGACCGGGGGAAGCGCTCGGTTTCCTCGACGAGCGACTCGACGAGGTCTTTCTCTTCCGCAGTCATCGCGTGGCGCAGGCGGCCCAAGAGAAAGCGCCCCGTCAGCGGGTATTTATCGACCTCTGAACTCCCCATGGTGGGGGAATTAACTTATGACGGTATTGTTCCACCGGCCGATGGAATGGCGGGCATGGAATCGTGGATCAGGCGAGCTTACCGATCCTGAATTCCGAGCAGCTCGATTTTGAACAGGAGGGTCGCGCCACCTGGAATCGGGCCGCGCCCGATCGGTCCATAGGCGAGCGTCGATGGAGTGGCGATCTCGATCGTGTCGCCGACGCCCATCTCGGGGACAGCCATCTGCCACGCCGGAATCAGAGCCTGCAGCGGAAATGTCGCGGGCTGGCGACGCTTGTAGGAGCTGTCGAACTCGGTCCCGTCGACCAGCGTGCCAGCGTAGTGGAGCGTGACCACGTCCTGCACCGCCGGGTGCTTGCCCGAGCCATCGCCCGCCACGCGGCGCCACAGCAGGCCGCCGGGCATCCACTGCCACCCATCGCTCGCCTGGCGGCTCGCCAGCGCAAGCATCTGCTGGTTGTGCCAGGCCGCATCCTGCGAAGGGCCTGACGCCTCCTCCTGTGCCATGGCGCCTGTCGCCAGGCCGAAAGTCAGGATCGCAGCCAGGGCCGCCATACGCGTGCGTTTCACGGGGTACCTCGTTCGCAGGAAACTAAGCGGAAGACGCCGTTCACGCCGCCGCAGGTCTTGAATCCATAGTTGCGCGCCGGTTCGAAAACTAGGGGATTCTTGGGTGCCGCGGTGCTGCGATCTGCCGAGCAGCCTTCCTGGCCTGCCGGTGATTCTTCTGCGTCCATCGGGCTAATACCTGAGTGTGGCAGTCCCCCGTCGGCGCTATCTTCGGGGGACATCGGCACAGGAGAGAAACATGGTCAGAAGAAGAAGCGGACCCAGCCTGCTTGGACGCGCGGCGGGCACGGCCGCTCGCACCGCAGTCATCGCCGGAACCGCAACGGCAGTTTCGAACAAGGTCGCCGCCCGACAGGGTCACACGGCAACAAGCGCCCCGCCCGCCGCACCGGCAGCCCCCGCCGGACTGTCTAGCGAAGCGATGGATCAGCTCACGAAACTCGCCGAGCTTCACGCCTCGGGCATCCTGACTGATGAGGAATTCGCGACCCAGAAGGCCCGCATCCTGGGGTGACGCCGCGTTCTCGGTAGAGGAAATGTGGTGAGCCCTGCTGGATTCGAACCAGCGACCTACTGATTAAAAGTCAGTTGCTCTACCGACTGAGCTAAGGGCCCGACCACGGGCGCTCACCTACGGATGGTGCCGGGGCGGGTCAACCGGGAGTGTAACTGTCTTATGCTCAGACCCGTTATCGGATCGCGCCATCCGCCCGCAATGCGCGCTGCCGGCGCTAGAACGAAAGGGCGCTCGCGGAACAGGATGTGCGGAATTGTCAGGCCCGGCGCGGCAAAGGTGCCGCCGCTCCACAGGACGATGTCGAGGTCGAGGACGCGCGAGGTCCAGCGCTGGCCACCGGTGCGGCGGCCGAATTCGCGTTCGATCCCTTTGAGCAAAGCCAACAGCGCCCCAGGCTCGAGAACGGTTTCGATCACTGCGGCAGAATTGGCATAGCGCCGCAACGAAGGACCGATAGGATCGGTTAGCATGATCGGGCCGGCAGCCTCAATCGCGGCTCCCTTCTCCTCCAAGCGCTCCAGCGCGGCCTTGAGGACGTCGCGGGGGCGGCCGAACCGCTGGTGTCGCCGGTTCGATCCGAGCGCGATCAGGTACCGATAAGTCAGATATCCTCGCTGATGCGGCCGTAGAGTTGCGGACGGCGGTCCCGGAAGAAGCCCCAGCTCGCGCGGTGCTTGGCCGCTGCCTTAAGGTCAAGCGTTGCCACCAGGGTTCCAGTCTCTTCCGCCCCGAACTCGGTGATCATGTCGCCCCACTCGTCACAGATGAAGCTGTGCCCATAGAAGGCCTGTCCGTCCCCACCGTGCTCGGCCTCGTGGCCAATGCGGTTGGCCGCGACCACTGGCATGCAGTTCGACACCGCATGGCCGATCATCGCGCGGCGCCACATGCGGCTGGTGTCCATATCGGTGTCCTTCGGTTCTGAGCCGATGGCTGTGGGATAGAACAGCACCTCAGCGCCCATCAGCGCCAACACCCGCGCGGTTTCCGGGTACCACTGGTCCCAGCACACGCCGATGCCGATCGTCGCGCCAAACAGCTTCCAAACCTTGAACCCGTCATTGCCGGGGCGGAAATAGAACTTCTCCTCATACCCAGGGCCATCGGGAATGTGGCTCTTGCGGTAAGTGCCCATGATCTCGCCCTCGGCATCGATCATGGCCAGGGTGTTGTAATAATGATGTCCGTCGCGCTCGAAGAAGCTGGTCGGGATGGCCACCTTGAGGGCCTTGGCCAGCTCGCGCATCGCCACGACCGAAGGATGCTTCGTCACCGGCCGCGCCGTCTCGAACAGGGCGTCATCTTCTATCTTGCAGAAATAGGGACTGGAAAAGAGCTCGGGCGGCAGGATGATCTGCGCGCCCTGGGCGGCAGCGTCCTCCACCAGGGCGGAAACAGCGGCGATGTTCTCGAACTCGTCCTGCGAGCCGAGCGCCAATTGCAGAGCGGCGACGGTCAACTTGGTCATGCGCCGCTATCTAGTCGCCTGCGTCGTGCGCACAAGGCGCGTTAGTCGCGCTTGCGGAACAGCAAGGTCATTCGGTCACTTTCGCCGATCGCCAGCCTTTTCGGCCGCGTTTCGTCGGTAGCACCTGCCAGCGACGGTGGCAGCTCCCACACCCCTCGCGGATAGTCCTTGGTGTCCTTCGGATTGGCGTTCACTTCGCTCTTGCCGACGAGGTCGAAACCATAGGCATCCATCAACGCTATCACGTCACTTTCGCGCATGTAGCCCTTGTTGCCGTCGGTCATCGAATAGGGTGCGTCTTCATTCATGCGGTGATCGGTCAGCCCGACCATCCCGCCCGGCTTGAGCATCTTGCGAATTGCCAGCATGTCATCGTGCAGCCAACCGAAGCGGAACTGGTTGTGCATTTCCCGAAAGATCAGCACCCGGTCGACCGTCCCATCGAGGTTTTCGGGATAGCCGTCGGTATTGAAGGCGGAGATCCGCGCCCCTTCGTCAAGTTTCCACCCGGCGGCTTGACCCGCAAACTTGTCCGCGAGCCCTCCCATGGAATTGAGGAAATATTGGTTGGTTTCGCCCGTCAGGTCCGGTCCCATGGCGATGTATTGTCCCTGCGGGCCGAGGTAAGGCACCAGGATGCGGGTGAACCAGCCGCTCGCCGGAAGATAGTCGACCACGGTCATGCCTGGCTGGACCTGGAAGAAGGTCAGCGTCTCTCCCGGATGACGGTACTGGTCGCGAGCGCGGTCACCGTCCCGGCGGGAATGGGCGAGTACCGCGGACAGCGCCGGGTCCACTGTCGCCTGCTGAGCCTGAGCTGCGGCAGGCAGCGAAAGGGCGGTTGGGGCGGCCAGGGAAACGGCGGCGGCGAGGAGCATCATGCGCATGGTAACTCTCCCGTTGAACTTATCCGGCAGCCTAATCGCCACGGGGAGGATGACAAGCGCCCAGGCGCGCCCCATTTGTCGCAACGAAGGAGATCTGAGCATGGCGGATGAAACGGCGATCGTCGCGGGCGGATGTTTCTGGTGCACCGAAGCGGTGTTCCGTGACGTGATCGGAGTGAGCCAGGTCGAAAGCGGCTACATCGGCGGCACGGTACCGAACCCCACTTACAAGGAGGTTTGCGGCGGGGACACGGGTCATGCCGAGGCGATCCGTGTGACCTTTGATCCGGAGATCATTTCCTATGCCGAGATCCTCGACGTGTTCATGGGCACACATGACCCGACGCAGCTTAACCGCCAGGGTAACGATGTCGGCACCCAGTACCGCAGCGCGATCTTTCCGCTGAACGAGGGGCAGTTCTCCGAGGCGGAAGCCGCTATCGAGCGGGCCAACGCCGACCATGGCGGAAAGGTCGTCACCACCATCGAAGGGCCGGCCGAGTGGTATCCGGCCGAGGATTACCACCAGGAATACTGGGAAGGCGAAGGCCAGCGAAATCCCTACTGTCTCGCGGTGATCCCGCCCAAGCTGCTCAAGCTGCGCAAGAGCTTTCAGGCAAAGGTGAAGTCAACTTGAGGTTGCGTCCCTCAAACCTTTTAAATTAACCTTTATTAATAAGTCGGGCGATGAAGAATCCGTCCAGGCCGCCTTTGTCGAGTAGCATGCCCGGATCGGTCCGTAGCCAGCCTTCCGGGGACGGAACGAGGCCGCCGGGCAATTCTTCGCCCCGGATGGGATCGAGTTCGACCCCCTCAACCGGAAGTCGTTCCTCGCCCTCCTCCCTCTCAAGCGAGCAGGTTGCGTAGATCAGGCGCCCGCCAGGCTTCAGCCAGCCGCTCGCCCGCTCAAGCAGCTTCGCTTGAAGCTCGGCCATCTCAGCGATCTGCCGTTCACCGATGCGATGGAGCACGTCGGGATGGCGCCGGGCGGTTCCGGTCGCGGTGCATGGCGCGTCGAGCAGGATGGCATCAAATGGTGCTTCGGGTTGCCACGTCAGGGCGTCGGCTACGATCACTTCGGCGTCGAGACCGGTCCGGGAGAGGTTCTCGCGCAGCCGCTCCAGCCGCCGTTTGCTGACGTCGAGCGCCGTCACCTGCCAGCCCGCAGCGGCGAGCTGCAGTGTCTTGCCCCCCGGGGCCGCGCAAAGATCGAGGACACGGCGGCCTTCGCCGGGCCCCAGCAATCTTGCGGGCAACGAGGCGGCGAAATCCTGGACCCACCATCCGCCCTCGGCGAAGCCCGAGATGTCGGTGACGGCGGTTCCGCGGGGCAAGCGGACGTGGCCGAGGGCAAGGCTCTCTCCTCCCAGCCGCTCGACCCAGGCGCCTGTTCCGGCGGGGTCCTGCAGTTCGAGATCGAGGGGCGGTGGCGCGGCCAGACCAGCGGCGATCGCCGTCGCCCGATCGCCCCATCTCTCGGCCACGGACTCCGGGAGCGTTGGGATGGATGGCAGTGCTGCCTCTCCACGAACCAGCGCCCCGAACACTCCGTGCGCCAGTCTGCGTGGCCCACCCGTCAACAACGCCAGCCCCGTCGCGACCACGGCATGGGGCGGGGTGTCCAGCCTCAACCATTGGGCCAGCATCATCCGCAATACGGTTCGCGCCTTGGCATCGTCAGCCAGGCGCAAGCGAGTCGCAGAATCGATCAAGGCGTCGAGATCGGGCAGCCAGCGCAAGACTTCGCTCGCGATCGCGCGGGCGAGTGCCGAATCGGAGCTGGTCAGGAGGCCACCGGTGGCCGCGCCCGCCGCCTGGTCGAGCGTCTCCCCGCGCCGTAGGACGGCATCGAGCAACCGCAAGGCCGCCCGGCGGGCTTCGAGGCCCTGAATCTCTACGGGCCGTTTGCCTTCGTTGCGCTTCATCGCGCCCCTCTAGAGACAGTTGCGCCGGACCGCTACCCGGCCCATCTAACGCCAATGACCAAGCGCGCCACCCACCGGCCCGGCCCCTTCAGCAAGCCTGGCCACTGGAATGAAGACCCGCCTCCGGCACCGAAGCCGGTCGACGATACCGAGGAGCTGAGCCCAACGCGCTATGGCGATTGGGTGAAGAAAGGCATCGCGATCGACTTCTGAGGCGCTCAATCGGGCGTGGTTAATTTCGAGCCACCGCTCTGTTAACTATCGGTTGGGACTTCGAACGTAATTGCAGGAACGTCGTGGCGGCGAGTCGATCGGTTGCCCCGCTACAAGACCTGCGCGACCACGACATGATGGAAAAGGGTTATTATTCATCAACCAGAAGGCTGGGCCGCGTCATAATAGGCTCACCTTACATGTGAGCACCTGTATGAACCGCAGCGAGCTTTCAGGGTCCGAGCTCGATGAAGATTGGACCGGCCTCTTCTTCAGCCTGATAGACGGGCAGGTCTGTGCCTGTTGGCACGACCAGGAATACATCGTCAGGCTGGCGGGCCTCGATGAGGCCGAGGCGGCCATGCGCCATTTCCAGGAACAGACGAAAGTCGGCGAACGCCTGAACGGCGGATCGTCCGATTAGATGGGCCGGGCCGTATCGAAAGACTGGACGAAGCTCTCCAGCTTTCCCGCGTCGTTGACTTCGAATGTCGCCACGACATCCAGACTGTAGCGTTCGCCATTCATCGTGAAGCGATCGACGCGCTCCACGACTACCGAGGCCCCCTCGCAAGTCAGCCCCGAGATATCCCACTCCCGGTCCGTATAAGCCTGCCGTTCGGCTTCGAACAACGCCTTGATCGCCCCGAGCCCACGACGCACCAGACGTGGATCCTCATAAACGATGTTGTCGCTAAGCAGAGGTTTCAGGTTTTCGAAATCGCCCGACCGAATGGCTGCCAACGCTTCGAGCGCTATTTCTTCGGGCGACTTGGTCACTCATCCCCCATTCTTGTCTCTAAGCACACATTTCTTGATTAATTCCGTCATGTTATCGGTCTTGCGGCCGGGTTGCAATTGCGAGCCCTGTCGTTTGCCGCGACAATGCACACTTCCGTCGAATCTTCCTCTTGTCTGGCGCAGGCCAAACTTCGATAGCGCGCCGAAATCCGGTTCGAGCGAGGAGAGGCCATGAACCTTCAAAGTCGCGGGGTGAAAGCCATCCTGCCCGCCATCGGCATCGGCGGCGCGCTGGCGCTCGCCGCCTGCACGGCGCAGCAAGCGGAACGCAGCGCCACACAGGCCGTGGCACCCATCCCTCAGCATCGGCCAACAGGCGCGGTGCCCGGCGGCATCGTTCGCGAGGGCGGCACGATCGCCAGCATGGCGGATCAGTATTCGCACCCCCGTTCGGGAGCCGTCGCAGCCGCGGGAGCCAGCGCTTGGGTCCGGCCTGCGCCGCCACCCGCTTTCGTCGCGACCGGGCCCATGCCCGCCGCCGATGCGCCTGCACCGCAACCGGCGGCCGTAGCCAATCGCCAGCCGAGCGCTCCAGCACCCGCCCCAGCCCCGGTCCCGGCCGCCGTCGCCAATCGCCAAGCGAGCGCGCCGGCGCCCGCCCGGGCCGCGAACGCGGCGGATCTCGTGCGTCCGGAGGCAGCCGCCCCCGATGCGCCGGCTGCCGCCCCGGCACAGGACCCGGCCGTGCGCACGGCGGGCCTCAAGCTCTTCAACGACTACTCCTGCAGCGCCTGCCACTCGTTGGCCGATGCCAAGGCGGCCGGCTCGATCGGCCCGTCGCTGGATCGCAATTCGCGGCTGACCAAGGACTACGTGGTCGACATTCTCACTAACGGCCGCGGCGCCATGCCGGCCTTCGCCGGACAGATGACTGACGCGCAGCTCGGCGCCCTGGCCGAATATATCGTCCAGTTCACTCGCAAGTAGGCCTTGCCCGAAAGCTTCCGCCGCTTTGAGACGTTCAGGCGGCGGAAGCCGGACGACAGGATAGGGCGGGATCGAATTCGGCGGACGGGTGCGCAAACAGGTAACCCTGCCCGTAAACACAGCCTAGTTCGCGCAGCCGCTCCATTTGGGCCCGGGTTTCGATCCCTTCGGCTACCACTCGTTTCTTCAATCCGTGCCCAAGGGCGATGACTGCGCGGACGATCTCTTCGCTTTCGCCGTCGTCGAGCAGGCCCGAAATGAACGACCGATCGATCTTGAGAATGTCGACCGGAATTTCCTTCAGGTGGACGAGCGAGGCGTAGCCGGTCCCGAAATCGTCGAGCGCGATCTGCACCCCGGCTTCATGAAGCACGCGCAGGGCAGCCGTCGGATCGTTGACCGCCTTGGCCAGGATGGTCCCTTCGGTTACCTCAATGCACAGCGACCCCGGCGAAACCCCGGCCTCATGCAGCTTGGTGAGCAATTGCTCGGCGCTTTCCCGGCCCCGCAAGTCCATCGCGGTGAAGTTCACGGCCAGCGCCACCTGACTGCCCGGGACGCGACGGCTTAGCTCGTCGATCGCGAGATCGATGACCCGTTTCTGGACCGCCGAGCCGCAGTCCCCATCTTCCATGACACCGCCGAACGAGTCCGGTGTGAGCATTCCCCGTTGTGGATGATTCCAGCGCAGCAGCGCCTCCACGCTCACCAGCGTGCCCGTCCCGAGGTGGACGATCGGCTGGAAATGCAGGGCGAACTCGCTCCGGTCGAGGCCGGCCGTTGCCTCCCGGATCAGGTCGACCCGGTTTTCGGTTTGCAACCTGAGACGGCCGTCGAATTCCAGCCGCCGCCCTCGCCCGAGACGCTTGGCTTCGTAGAGCGCGATGTCGGCTTGCTGAAAAAGGTCCGTCGCGGCGCTCGCGCCGAGAGAACTGGCCGTTCCGATACTGAGCGAGAGCGAGCCCTGGAAGCTGCCGTGCGACCAGGTAGCCCCCTGCATGCGATCGAGTGCGTCGATGACCAGCAGTCGGGCTCCGAGCTCATCCTCGCACAGGATGGCGAACTCATCACCGCCGATGCGGGCGCAGGAGACCTGATCGCTCGACATCGTTCCCAGCCGCTCTCCGATATGACGCAACAGGACGTCACCGGCATCATGCCCCTGACGGTCGTTGATTTCCTTCAGGTAATCCACGTCGATCAGCATGAGCGTAAAGCTGGCCCGTCGGCCGAACAACTCGCGCAGTTGCGCGTGGAACAGCGCTCTGTTGCCCAGGCCCGTGAGGAAGTCGGAATGGGCGGCGCGCTGCAGCGTCTCACGCTCGATCTCCATCCCGCGGGCACTGGCCTCCGCCGCATCGCGCTCCTTGCGCAAGGCGATGAAACGGCTGGCGATGGCGAATGAAAAGACCATCGCTTCGAGACCGATGGAGCCGAAAGTGGCCATGTCCACCCAGTCATTCTGGCCCGTGAGGCCGAAGTTGCGGGCGGCGCGCAGGGCGAAGACCGCGATGACCGGGGTCCACCCGACCATGTAGATCCATACCACCCGGCTCCCCCGCCAGGCCGCGACCGAGATCACCGCCATCGAGGTGCCGACGCTGGCGATCATGGCGAGGTTGAGCAGGAGATCGCTGACCGAGGCCGGAACCAGCCGTTCGTCGATCGCAAGGATTCCGGCGACCACCGCGGCGCAGGCCCAGAACCGCACGAGCAAGACCAGGCGTCGCGGAACGGTTCGGCTCTCAAGCACAGAGATCAGGAACAGCGCGGCGAGCGCGATCAGCATGCCCACCAAGCCGTTATTGAGCCGCACCGCCAACGGTCCGGCGAGGCCCGGGAAGGCGTAGGCACCGAGGTTCGACCAGCTCAGCCCATAGGCCAAGGCCACGGTGACCCAGCCAAGGTAGAAGCGCTGAAAGCTGCTCCTCTGCCCAAAATGGACCAGCAGGTTGTAGGCCAGGGCCGACGCGAGCAAGCCCACGTAGATGCCCATCAGGATCAGCCAGCGCCCCTCCAGTACGGCGGAGCGATCGGCGCTGGCAGCCGTGACCTTGCGCATGAGCGCAAGATCGTCGAGGCCCCTGAAGCCGATTGCCAGACTGCGGATTTGCTGGCCGGCAGGAGCGATCTCGAACTTGAGCACGGCACCGGCCGCCCAGTTCTGCCCCAGATCGTTGCCCCGCCGGGCGAGGACGATTTCCCTGCCGTCGATCGTCGTTATCACCGTCCTGATCTCGGCGAACCGCACCTGGTCGATCAGCAGGTGCCAGTTGGCCGGCAGGTCCTTGAGACGGCTAGGATCGTTTAGTTGCAGCCAGGTCCAATCGCGGTCGTGCGGCTGGCCTGCGGGCACGGCGGAGGCGTCCGCTTGCGAAAGGTCCGGGCGCAGGTGGATTTCTGCGGCGTAGGACGGTGGCGTTCCCAGGCAAAGCAGCAACGCCGCCCAAAGCGGACCCCAACGCCGCAGCAAAATAGCCACCATTCCCGACCCCATCAGACCCTTTGGCGACAAAGGCTTGGAAATCAGGTTAACGCGAGGGCGACTTTCTTACATGCAATCCGAAGGTTAGGGCTCACCTCAGAGCCATCCTTCCAATTCGCGCCGGACGAGCGTTTCGAGCATGTCCATCCCCACCATCTCGGCGTTGAGGCAGGGCAATGCGGCAAACGCCTCTCCCCCCGCCCCCATGAACTGGTCGCGACCGCGGATGGCCAGTTCCTCCAGAGTTTCCAGGCAATCGGCCGCAAAACCCGGCGCCGCCACCGCCATGCGTCGGGTGCCCCGCTTCGCTTCCTCGACAAGGACCGCATCGGTTGCGGGTTCGAGCCACTTGGCCCGTCCGAAACGCGACTGGAACGTGGTGACGAAACGCAAGTTCGGCCGGGCGAGGGCCGCCTCCAGCAAGCGAGCGGTTTCCAGGCAATGAGAGTAATAGGGATCACCCAGCGTCCTGGTCCGCTCGGGCATGCCGTGGAAGCTCAACAGGAGCACTTCGGGCTCGAACGGCAAAGCATCCATCCGCGCGCTCAGGTCGGCCGCCAGGGCGCGGATATAAGCCGGATCGTCATAGTACGGCGGCAGGACGCGCAGCGTGGGTTGGGCCCGCATGGCCTTGAGGGCATCGCCGACGGCATCGACGACCGTTGCCGTGGTGGCACCACAATACTGCGGGTAGAGCGGCGCCAACAGGATCCGTTCGCAACCCGCATCCATCAGGGCCCTGATCTGCGTGGCGATCGCCGGTTGGCCATAGCGCATCGCATAAGCGACACGCACCGCGTCTCCCATCCGCGCCTGCAGTCTGGCCGCCTGCTCTGCTGTAATTGCCGCCAATGGGGAACCCGCCTCGGTCCAGACCTGCTGATAGGCATGCGCCGATTTCTTCGGCCGCGTGTTGAGGATGATACCGCGCAGGATGGGCTGCCAGGCGATCGGCGGGATCTCGACCACCCGCCGATCCGACAGGAACTCGCGCAGATAGCGCTTCACGGCTTGGGGCGTTGGTGCGTCGGGGGTGCCGAGGTTGACCAGCAGCACGCCGATCCCGTTGCCCGGCGCAGTTGGAGAGGTAGGCAGACTCATAATCCTCCCGATAGCAGCGGCAGGCGGCGCAGGCGCAACCCCGTTGCGGAAAACAACGCGTTGGCGATGGCCGGGGCGACTACAGCCACTGGAAGTTCACCCGGGTCGAACGGCTCGGCATCGCTGTCGATCAATTCGATGCGGATTTCGGGACTATCGGCGAGCGTCGGCAAGTCGAGCGCCGCAAGCCGGCCCTGCTGGGGGAGGCCATCGTCATATTCGACGCCCGATCCCAAGGCGAGGCCGACGCCGTAGAGCAATCCGCCCTCGATCTGCTGCAAGGCGATGTCACGGTTGACCACCCGGCCAATGTCGACTGCAGCAGAGAGCGTCTCCACCCTGACACCGCCTTCACCGGCAACCGCGGTCGCTACCAGAGCAATGCGCCCGCCGGTCCGCGCATCGCCCATGTGGTGACACGCGAGGCCCTGCGAACTGCCGGCCGATCCGCCGCCCCATTCGCCCAGCCGAGCGGCTTGCTGGAGGCATTGGGCCAGCCTGAGATCGTCTCCCAGCATGGCGATACGGAACGACAGCGGTTCCTGCTGATGGCGCTGCGCCACCTCGTCGATGAAACTCTCGACGAAAAAGCAGGTGTAGCCGTGGGCATTGCCCCGCAGGCGCCCTGTCGGAAGTCCGATACTGACCGGGACATGGTCAATCGCGACGTTGGGAATGCCGTAAGCCGGCATCAGGCCTTCGACAGCCAAAACATCGGGCTCGCCTTCGACGCCCTCGATCGCCGCCCAGGTCGTCTTGTTGGCGAACAGGCGCCGACCGAACTCAAGTGCAGACGGGGGCATGGCGAGGCGCGCGCGGAACGTATCTATGCTGCCGCCCGGCGCCAGCCGCGCGCTCAGCACCGCGGCGACCGGAGGGCGCGGGCGGAGCATGAGCTGTTCCTGCCAGCGCGACCAGACGAGCTGGACCGGACGGCCTATCTCGCGGGCGATCAGCGCGACCTCGATCGCGTGGTCATGTTCCAGCCGCCGGTCGAAACTTCCGCCCGCCGGCATCGGATAGAGCACGACGTCGCCCAGCGACAGGCCAAGGGCCTTGGCCGCGGCGACCCGCGCCTGTTCCGGCGCCTGGCTCGCCAACCACAACTCGAGCCGCCCGTTCGCCAGCCGGGCGGTCGCGCTTGCCGTCTCGATCGTACCGTGCGCCGCGGGCATCACGTCGTAGCGCAGGGCGAAATCGGGCTTCGCCATGAGGCTGTCACCCTCTCCGCGTTCGGCAACCCTGTGCGGTTCGCCTCGTCTGACACCCTGATCGAGCGCCTCGTCGATATGCGCCGAAGAGACCACGTTCTCGACGCTGAAGCGCGGATCCATCGCGTCGAGCGCCCCTTCGGCGGCCCACCAGTTGCTTGCAACCGCGGCAAGCCAGCGTTTGCCCTCCACGATGCCGACCAGACCCTGCCGGCCCAGAGCTGCCTCGCGCTCGAAGCTGCTGAGTTCGACGTGGTCGACTGGGCCATGGCGGATCGCGGCATAGACCATGCCAGGCAAGCGCACATCGCCCGCGAACAGGAGGCTACCGTCGACCTTCGAGGGCATATCCAGGCGAGGAAACGCTGTCTCCGCTTCCTCGGCGCCGGGCCCGATCGGAGCACGCTCGGCCGGCGCTTGAGGTCGGATCGGCGGCGGATCGGGCGGCGAAAAGCGCGCGGCCTCTTCCGCCAGCTCGGCGAAACTCAGCCGCTTCTCGCCGTGAACAATGAAGCCTTGCATGGCATCGCATTCCTCCCAGGACACGCCCCACCGGTCCGCCGCAGCCATCGCCAGCATCGCTCGGGCAGAAGCTCCGGCGAGGCGGCAGGGCATCTCGAACGCGGCCAGCGATGTCCCTTCGGCTGTCGCGCTGAAGCGTTCACTCTCGGCCCAGCGCTTGAGGAAATAATCGTCGGGCTCGTCAGCCAGTTGCGGGAACGCCACTCCGCGCAGGGGAGCCCAGCGGGCGGCCAAGGGGAAATTGGCATAGGCCCCGCTCGCCGGAGCGGGCTCGACGGCGATCTGGCGCCAGTCCGCCCCCAGTTCCATCGCCACAACTTGCGGTAGGAGCGTCGTAACGCCCTGGCCCATCTCGAGCTGCGGCACGGCGACCGTGACCACGCCGTCGCGCCCGATCTTCAGCCAGGCGTTGAAAGCCTGTTCGCCTTGCAGAGGTGCGAGAGGCGAATCGTAGGTCCGCGGCAGGAGCATCCACGCGACCAACAGGCCGCCGCCGGCTGCCGCGCCGGCCAGCAAGCCGCGCCGGGAGACCGGGATTCGGCTCAGAGCGCGCCCCTCACTGACGCGCCAGCCAATCCGAAAGCCGCGCGGCAATATCGGCGAAGCCCTTGCCCTGCGGTCCGTCGCTGGCCGCGGGGGGTTGCCCGGTGTCGCTGGCGACGCGGATCTCCATGGCGAGCGGAATGCGGCCCAGGAAATCTTCGCCCAGCGCCCGTGCCGCAGCCTCCGCTCCGCCGCTGCCGAACGGTTCGCTCGGCTGGCCGCAATGCGGGCAGAGATAGCCGGCCATGTTCTCGACGAGGCCGATGATCGGAATGTCGGCCTGGCGGAACAGGTCGATCGCGCGGGTGGCATCGATCAAGGCCAGGTCTTGCGGTGTCGAGACCACGATCGCCCCGGAGGGTTTGAACTTCTGCAGCATCGTCAGCTGCACGTCACCAGTGCCCGGTGGCAGATCGACGAGCAGCACTTCGGCATCGCCCCACTGCGCATCCATCAGCTGACCAAGCGCGTTACCCGTCATCGGCCCGCGCCAGGCAATCGCCTTGCCCGGAGCGATAAGCTGTCCCATCGACAGCAGCTTGACGCCGAATTCGCTTTCGACCGGAATGAGTTGCTGGCCTTCGGCGGTCGGCTTCTGGTTCGCGGCGTCGAGCAGCATCGGCTGCGACGGACCGTAAATATCGGCGTCCACCACGCCCACCTTGTGCCCGGCTCGCGCCAGAGCAACGGCGAGATTGGCGGTGAGCGTCGATTTTCCGACGCCACCCTTGCCCGATCCTATCGCGACAATGCTCCGCTGCACCTTGTCGGCCATCAGGGCCACGCGGACCTCAGACACGCCTGCGAGCGAACCGATCGCCTGCTCCAGCTCCTGCTGCAGCCCAGCGGCGGCGGCGCGGGACAGACCCGTGGCGTCGGCGACGAGGGTGGCAACGCCGTCCGCGAAGCGCACCGAACGCACTCGCGGAGCAATGTGGGAAGGAATGGTCTGTTCGATTTCTGCGACGCTTGTCATGCGACAGCCTGTTAGAGTCAGTCCCGGCGAGATGGAAGCGTCGTGACGGGTGGAGAGAAAATGTCCCGCCTCGCCCCTGTTTTTTGCCGAATGGGCCCCTATAACGTGTGGGATGGAAAGATTGGGTGGGTTCATAGACAGGATCGCACTGGCCATGGCCGGAAAGCGCAGCCCGTGGGGCAAGCCCCAGGGCGACAAGGATAATCCCGGCGACGGTTCCGGAAGCGAAGAGGGCAACACGCCGCCCTCTTCCGAAGAAGCACCGAAGGGGCCCAGAAACCCCTGGTTGCCGGGTGGTGGGTCGGAAGACCGCCCACGGCGTGGCGCCAATATCGAAGACCTCTTCAAGCAACGCGGCCCAGAGGGTCCGCGCCGCAGCAAGGGGCCGGGCGGCCCGGGCTTCCGCATTCCGGAACGACCGGGCGGCGGAAGCTGGGTCCCGGTCATCATCGGTGGCGTCGCGCTGCTCTGGGTCGGTCTGACGAGCGTCCACCAAGTCGCCCCGCGCGAAGAAGGCGTGGTGACGACGCTCGGCCGTTATTCTCGGACGCTCAGCCCCGGTCTGAACTTCACCCTGCCGTGGCCGATCCAGCAGGTCTCGATCGAAAACGTCAGCGAAATCCGCTCGGTGCGCATCCCCTCGGGGCCCGAGGAGAAACTGATTCTCACGGGTGACCAGAACCTGGTCGACCTTTCGTACCTGATCCGCTGGAACATCAAGGATTTGAGCCAGTTCCGCTTCCAGCTGGCGGAGCCGGAAGAAACCCTGCGCGAAGTCGGCGAGGCTGCGATGCGCGCTTCGGTGGCCGAACACGATCTCGACAAGGTGCTGTCGGGTCAAGGCCGCGGCGACATCGAGCAGAGCGTCCGTGCGCGGATGCAGCAGATCCTCGATTCCTATCGTTCGGGCATCGCCGTCCAGGGCATCGAAATCCAGAAGACCGACCCGCCCGAGGCGGTGGTCGAGGCGTTCAAGGACGTCTCCGCCGCTCAGCAGGACGCCAACACCGCCATGAACCAGGCCCGCACTTACGAGCAGCAGTTGCTCGCCAAGGCGCAAGGTGACGCGGCCGCGTTCAACAAGATCTACGAGGAATACAAGCTCGCCCCCGAAGTGACGCGGCGGCGGCTCTATTACGAAACCATGGAAAGCGTTTTGGGCAAGACCGACAAGACGATCGTCGAATCGAACAGCGTGACGCCATACCTGCCACTGCCTGAAGTGCGCCGCCGTGCGGCGACGCCGCCGGCCGAAACTCCGCCGGCGGGAAGGTAACGCGCCATGCAAGCCGTATGGGAAACCCATAAGCTCTCGATCATTGCGGTCGCCGTGCTGGTTGTCGCGTTCTTTTCCAGTGTGATCATCGTGCCGGAAACGAAGCAGGCGGTTGTCATCCGTACCGGTGAACCGGTCCGGACGATCAACCGATATAGCCCCAACGTGCCGTTCGGTCAGACGAACGCCGGCCTCAGCGTGCGCATTCCGTTCTTCGAACGCGTGCAGATGATCGACAGGCGCGTGCTGGACATCGACATGGAGCGGCAGGAAGTGCTTTCGAGCGACCAGCAGCGCCTGCAGGTCGACGCCTACGCGCGGTTCCGGATCGTCGATCCGGTCAAGATGGTCCAGAATGCGGGCACCGAAGAGAACGTGGCGACGCAGCTGCAGCCGATTCTCGCGTCGGTCCTGCGGCAGGAACTCGGCCGGCGCACCTTCGCCTCGATGCTCACCGCAGAACGCGGCGCGGCCATGACCAACATCCGCAACACCCTCGACACCCAGGCCCGGCAATATGGCGCCCAGGTGATCGACGTTCGGATCAAGCGGGCCGACTTGCCCGAAGGCACGCCGCTCGAGGCCGCCTTCCGGCGTATGGAAACCGACCGCAAGCAGGAAGCCGAAACCACCCGTGCCGGCGGCCAGAGGGACGCGCAGATCGTCCGCGCCGGGGCAGAGGCCCAGGCCGCGCGAATCTATGCCGAGGCCTATGGCAAGGACCCGCAGTTCTACGACTTCTATCGCGCGATGGAGAGCTATCGGCGCACGTTCGAAGCCGGCGAAGGTGAAAGCTCGATCATTCTTTCGCCTGATAACGACTACTTGCGGCAATTCCGCAGCGGAGGGCACTAAGACGGCTTCACGGCCGTTCAATGGGCGTTCAGCCTCGCGCGAGTGAATCCTCGGGTGGGACTGCCGGTTTTCGGGGCTTGCGAGCCCCTGTATAAGAAAGAGGATCTAGAGGACGTGAAGCCCGTGCGTTATTCCTATGGTGTCACCACGGCCCTGCTTGCGGGCGGGGCGGCGATCTCCTTATTCACCGGACAGCCCGCCGGCGCTCAGGTAGCCCAAAACGACGAGCGACAGATCAATGCTGTCGTTCCGCGTGCCGGTGCTCCTGCGAGCTTCGCGGACCTGACTGCGCAACTGCAACCGGCGGTGGTCAACATTTCCACCCGTCAGCGCATCACGGTGGACTCCAACCCGTTGGCCGGAACGCCATTCGCCGACCTGTTCGGCAATCGCGGCGGCCAGCAACCCCAGCAGCCCACCACGCGTGAGGCGCAATCGCTCGGTTCGGGGTTCATCATCTCGGCCGACGGCTACGTGGTGACCAACAACCACGTGATCCAGCCGGACGGCAGGGCCGAACTCGAAGAAGTGACCGTCACTATGCCCGACGGTACCGAGTACCCGGCCGAAGTGGTCGGCAGTGACCAGGCATCCGACTTGGCGGTGCTCAAGATCACGCGCCCGGAAGCCTTCCCGTTCGTGCATTTCGGCGATTCCAGCCGCTCGCGAGTCGGCGACTGGGTTATTGCGATCGGTAACCCATTCGGACTTGGCGGTACGGTGACTTCGGGCATCGTCTCAGCCGTGTATCGCAACACGGGCGCGGGCGGCGCCTACGACAGGTTCATCCAGACCGACGCCAGCATCAATCGCGGCAACTCCGGCGGACCGCTGT
This sequence comes from Croceibacterium selenioxidans, assembly GCF_018599195.1. Taxonomy (GTDB): domain Bacteria; phylum Pseudomonadota; class Alphaproteobacteria; order Sphingomonadales; family Sphingomonadaceae; genus Croceibacterium_A; species Croceibacterium_A selenioxidans. The sequence goes on from NZ_JAHFVK010000002.1 coordinate 471,250, forward strand.
TCGATATGCAGGGCAATGTCATCGGCATTAACAACGCGATCTTCTCCACCACGGGTGGCAGCGTCGGCATTGGCTTCGCCATTCCGGCGGAGACCGCGGAACCGATCGTGCAGAAGCTGATTGCCGGCGAAGAAATCGTCCGCGGCTTCCTCGGCGTGCGGATCCAGCCGATGAACGAAGACCTGGCAGCTTCGCTTGGTCTTCCCGAGAACCGCGGCGAATTCATCCAGTCGGTCCAGGCTGGTGAAGCGGCCGAGCAGGCGGGCCTCAAGGTCGGCGACGTGGTTGTCACGGTCGATGGCAAGCCGGTAACCCGCGACACCACGCTGTCCTTCATCGTCTCCAACATCGAGCCGGGCAAGCGGATCAACGTCGAGATCATCCGCAACGGCCAGCATCAGACCCTTCCGGTTACGGTCGGACGCCGCCCGAGTGAGGACGAACTCGCTGCGCAGGTCTTCAATCCCGACGAGCAGAACCCCTACGGGTCGAAGCCGGAGGCCGGTGGGCTGATCCAGGAATCGCTGGGCCTGCAGGTTATCCCGCTGTCTCCCCAGATCGCCGGCCAGCTCGGCTTGCCGAGCGGTACCACCGGCGTTGTGGTAAGTGACGTCGATCCCAATTCGGACGCGGGGCTCAAGGGCATCAACCGCGGAACCGTGATCCTCGGCGCCAACAACCGCGACATCACTTCGGCTCAAGAGCTCGAAGAGGTCGTTCGCGGCGCCAAGGCCGAAGGTCGCAAGGCTATCCTGCTGCGCGTCCGTGTCCGCGGCGCGCCGGAAGTCTCGGTCCCCGTAAGGCTCCGCTGATAACGAGGCTCCGCCCCTCCCCTCCCGAAAGCAAGGAGGGGTTGGGGCGCGGGCCTGTCAGGCCAGAGGCGCAGCGCCTCCCCGGCACTCTCCCCTCATAACCCCTCCCGCAAATGGGAGCGGACCAACGCTGAAGGCTACTGGCCCTCGGGCGCATTCCCGCGTTGGACCCGGGGCAGCGCCCCACCCGAGGGCCGTCCGGTGGCCCGATCCAGGAAGTCGTCGCTCGCCGCTGCCGGCGGCGCCCTTCCAGGAGGCGGTGGAGGCGCCATGCGGGGGTCGGGGCGACGGCCTGGCTCGCCAGGGCGCGGTTCTTCATCCCCTTCAATGGGGAACGGGAGGCCACGGGGTTCCTCCGCGCCCTGGGGCTCGATCAGGTTGCCCTGCTCGTCGACGTAGTAATATTGGTCTTCCGGATTGCCGAGCATCCATTCCTCGTCCGGCTCGAGCTGCCAATCGGGCAGCTGGACTTCGGTCTGGAACTTCTCCTCGGGCCGGTCCTTGACCGCGTAGCGCATGTAAGCCGCAAAGGCCCGCGCCGGAGCCGTGCCGCCCTGGAGGCCGGGGACCGCCTTCGCGTCATCGCGTCCCATCCACACGCCCGTCGTGATGCCGCTCGAAAAGCCCACGAACCAACCGTCCTTGTTGGAGCTGGTCGTGCCGGTCTTGCCCGCCACGGGCCGCCCGATCTGCGCCGCCCGGCCCGTCCCGGTGTTGACCGCGGTCTGCAACAGATCGGTGATCCCCGCGGCCACGTAGTCCGGCACCAGCTGGTTGCTGCGTATGGCCTCGTGATCGTAAAGCGTATCGCCATTGGCGCTGACGACCTTGGTGATCCCGTAGGGTTCGATCGAGCGTCCCCCTGCCGAAACGGCGGCAAAGGCGCGCGTCAGGTCGATCACGCGCACTTCGGACGTGCCGAGGACCATCGAAGGATTGGTCGCAATCGGAGTGGTGATTCCGAACCGCCGCGCCATCGACGCCACGTTGGAAAAGCCCACTTCGTTGCCAAGTTGCGCCGCAACGGTGTTCTTGGAATACGCGAACGCCGTGCGGACATCGATCTCTCCGGCATAGGAGCCGTTCGAATTGCGTGGTGACCAGCCTTTGATCGTGACCGGCTCGTCCACTACCCGATCGTCGGGAGTATAGCCGGACTCCAAGGCGCTGAGATAGACAAACAGCTTCCAGGCCGAACCCGGCTGGCGCAAGGCTTCGGTCGCGCGGTTGTAGTTGGACTTCACGTAGTCGGTGCCGCCGACGAGCGCGAGGATCGCCCCGTCCCGGTCGAGGCTGACCAGCGCGCCCTGGGCGCTGCCGGGCGTGTTGCCCTTGAGCGCCGCGGCTGCCGCCCGTTGCATCCCGACGTCAAGCGTGGTCCAGACCTCGATCGGCTGGTTGCCGGTATCGGGCAACAGTATGTCAAGCTGCGGCAGAACGTAGTCGGTGAAGTAGCGCGCCGAGTTCTGGCTTTCGTCCTGGCGCAGCTTGACCGCCGAAATGTCGACCGCGTCGGCCTCTGCCGCACCGATGGCGCCGTACTTGCGCATCTGTTCGAGCACCACGTTGGCGCGCCCCACGGCGGCTTCGACATCGGCGGTCGGCGAATAATGGCTCGGCGCCTTGACCAGCCCCGCGATGATCGCCGCCTCTGCTGTCGACAACTCGCGCGCGGAGTGGCTGAAGAACTTCCGGCTGGCGGAATCGACGCCATACGCGCCACCGCCGAAATAGACCTTGTTCAGATAGAGCTCGAGGATCTGCTCCTTGCTGAACTTCGCCTCGAGAGCGAGAGCCAGCACGGCTTCGCGCAGTTTGCGGTCTACCGTGCGATTGGAATTGAGAAAGACGTTGCGCGCCAGCTGCTGGGTGATGGTCGAAGTCGCGCGGACCGAGGAGTCATCGCGAAGCGCAACAAGGAGTGCGCGGGTGAGGCCGATCGGGTCGATCCCGATGTGCGAGTAGAAGCGGCGGTCTTCAACGGCGACCATCGCGTCTTTCATCACCTGCGGAATTTCGTCGGACGACAGCCATTCGCCGTAGCTCGGGCCCATGGCGACGATCTCGGTACCATCGCGCGCGCGGACGACGATCGTCTGGCCCGCCTGGCTATTCATCAGGGTCGAGTAGTCCGGCATGCTGCGCGCGGCGAAAAATACCGCCGTGCCAAGCGCCACCAGGAGAAGCGCGAACAACGCCGCGCCCCACACCAACGCGCGTCTCAGCCAGACGCGCCAGCGCGATGTCGGCGGCGGGGCCGACTTCCTACGATTGGCAGTCCTTGAGCCCCGCCTTTGCTGCAACATTGGTCAAATTCGTCCTGCGGCCGGGCGCCACGCCCTCCGATATCGCGCCGATGCATAGGGCAATCGGAACGCAGCGTTAACGCGCGCTATGGAGGTTCGAGCTAGTTATCCTCCGGCTTGAAGTCGAGCGAGGCGCTGTTGATGCAATAGCGCAGGCCATTCTGGCCCGGACCGTCGGGAAAGACGTGGCCGAGATGCCCTTCGCAGTTGGAGCAAAGCACTTCGGTGCGAACCATGCCGTGCGACATGTCACGATGCTCTTCCACGGCACCGTCGGTCGCCGGGCGAGTGAAGCTCGGCCAGCCGGAGCCGCTGTCGTACTTGTCGTCGCTTTCGAACAGCGGCTGTCCGCAACCGGCACAGACGTAATCGCCGGCGGCCTTGTTCTTCTCGTACTTGCCGGTGAAGGCCCGCTCCGTTCCTCCCTGGCGCAGGATCTGGTATTGCTCGGGAGTCAGGCGTTCGCGCCACTCGGCGTCTGACAGCTTCAACTTCTCGGTCATGCGGATCTCCTTTGCCCGCCATATGGGGATCGGTCAGGGCCGAAAAAAGCAAGCGGTGGCGCCATCGGCAGGGGCGACGGGCGGTTCAGCCTGGCCATGACAAAGCACCAGAGCTGCCGTTCAGGCGTTGACGTCCGCGTAGTGGCTGGGCGGGGGGATGCCCTCCATCTTCTCGCTCAGCAGCGGGCGAAAGCTCGGCCGGCTCTTCATCACGCGGTACCAGCTATGGGCGCCCTCGTGCCCGGTCCAGTCGATCCCGCCGAGGTAGTCCGCTACCGAGATCTGCGCCGCCGCCGCAAAGTCCGCCAGGCTCAGCTGCGCCCCAGCGAGCCAGCGGCGATTGTCGGTCAGCCAGTCGATATAGTCGAGGTGGTCATGCGCCAGCCGCATCGCGCTGCGCAGGGCCTTCGAGTCCGGCGGCTGGCGCAGGACCACGCGCTTCTTCATCTTCTCGTGCAGCAGCGGGTGGGTGACGTCGGCAAAGAAGCTTTCGTCGAACAGCGAGGTAAGCCGCCGGATCTCTGCCCGGCCGATCGCGGTGCCCAGGATCAGCGGGCTCTTGTCCACCGTCTCTTCGAAGTACTCGCAGATCGCCTGGCTATCGATCAGCGTGATGTTCTTTTCCTCCAGCCGCATCACCGGCGTGCGGCCGGCGGGGTTGTAGGAATAGAACGCATCGCTCGCGTCCCACGGCGTCTCGCGCCGCAAATCGAAGCCGACACCCTTCTCGCTAAGCGCGAGCCGGACCTTGCGACTGAACGGACATAGGGGGAAATAGTAGAGCTGCCACATTGACCCAAAGCCATGCCGCAAGCGGCCGCTTTCGTCTACAGCCCGGACGCGTCCAATGCGGAAAGGCAGGGCTTCATGACGCTGTCGAGGTAGGCTGCCGGATTTCCCGCCTCCTTGGAGCGAACCTGGAGCGCCTTGACCTCATTGCTCATCAGCTCCTGCACTTGCTCGCGGGACAGACGCAGCTCGTCCATCAGGCGGGCGTTCGAGCGGACGAAGAACTCCTTCCCGCGCGCGGCCATTGGCGGATAAGCGCGGGCCGAGGGCACGCTACGGGCCTGGTCGCCAGCGACGATCGCGAACACCGCCGAGCAGCGGACCATCATCTGCTGTTCGAGCGTCAGCGCGGGGCGCGGTGGTTGCTGGGCGGCGGCCGGGGCGGCGAGGAGGCCGAGGGTGAGGATGGGGAGAAACGGTTTCATCGAGCGCGCTCTAGCATCCGCTACCTGAACGGTTGTCTCTGTCCCCCTCCCGCTTGCCGGAGGGGTTAGGGGGTGGGAGTGTGCGAGTGTAGCGCTCGGTTGGACTGGCCCACCCCCGGCCCCTCCCGCAAGCGGGAGGGGAGAAGCTCAACCAACCTCGTTCGCCTTGCGCCGCGTCTCGGCGAAGTTGTCCCGCCGGATTTTCTCGAACGCCACGCGCTGCTCGTACCCGGCATCCTGGGGGTACTCTCGGTAGTCCTCCAGGATTTCATCGAACAGCTCTCGCAGTTCTTCCTTGTGATCGGGATGGGTGAAGATGTTAGCCCGGTTCTCCTGCACGCCCTCGAGGATGCGCGCGCCGATAACGTCAGGCTCCATGCCGAACTCGTGGATACCCGCCAGCCGCTCCACCGCCGCGGCGTCCACTGTCTTCATCGCGCCCTTGAGCGCGTCGGGCCGCACGTCGTCGCTGGCGTAGATGTAGCTCTTCACCAGTCCCGGATGCACGACCGAGACACCGATGCCGTACTGGTACATCGAATGACGCAGCGAATAGCTGAGACCGCGCACCGCGAACTTGGCGGTGTTGTAGATGCCCGGCGCGCCACCGGCGATGAAGCTGGCCATGCTGGCGGTGTTGGTGATGTGCCCGCCCTTGACCTCGCCCGACAGCGCCCGCGCCTTCATGCGCGGCGCGAAGGTCCCGATACCGTTGATCACGCCCTGCAGGTTGACTCCGAGCACCCAGTCCCAATCGTCGAACGAGGAATCCTCGATCGTCTGGAAGAGGTTGATCCCGGCGTTGTTGAACAGAAGGCTGACCGGGCCGAACTCGGCCTCGACCTTGTCGGCAGCCGCCCTGAACCCTTCGCGGTCCATCACGTTGAGCTGGACGCCCATGACCTCGCGATTGTCGAGCGTGGCCAGCGCGGCGTCGATCGAGTCCTGCCGGATATCGGCGATGGCGACTTTGGCGCCCGCGTTGAGCAGATTGCGGACGATGCCGATGCCAACGCCATTGGCGCCCCCGGTAACGAAGGCCGTGCGGCCGGCGAATTCGATCACATCACTCTCCCTTTGTCTCCCCTCCCGCTTGCGCAAGGGGGATTACTTATTCTCCATCGCCAGCACGGGATTAACCGAACCGGACTCGCGACCTGCCAGGAACTCGTTGTAGATCTTGCGTCGCTTGAACAGCCAGCGCCCTTCGACGCGGACGAGCTCGTCCTCATAGGTCCCGAACGAGGGAGTCGCCGGACGGCCTTCGGGGCCGCCGTTGGTCATTTCCCACCACAGCCCGGTGTTCCAGGCCTGGTCGCCCTCTATGCGGATGGCTTTCTGGTGGACCAGATGGCGCAGCTTGGCCGGCCTGCCTTGCCAGTCCTTGAACACCTCCGCAATCTTGTCGCGGAAGATCATCGCCTCGGCCCGGATCGCCTCCCGGCCTTCGAGCGTGCCCATCGCGTAATCGAGCACGCCGTCCACCGTGAAGCATTCGGCGTAGGCATCGGCGTCATGGTAATCCATGGCGAAGAGATAGCGGGCCATGAGGTCCGCTATCTCGGCCCGGTCCCGAGCGTGGTTCGACAGGCTCACCACGAACGGACTTCGCTTAGCAATGAGCGGATCAATCCGGCCTGAGAGGAATGGATCAAAATGCCCGTTCGTCCTGAGCCTGTCGAAGGACCGATCACAGCGCAGCCACCGCGTCCATCGAGCGGATCGGGTTCTCGGGACCGCTCTCGCGACCGGGAAGGAATTCGTTGAGGATGCGGCGTTCGGTGAACAGCCAGCGGCCGCCGACGCGGGCAAGCTTGTCCTCGTAGATTCCAAAGGTGCCCATCTTCAGGCTCTTGCCCGGCCCGTCATTGGCCATCTCGAACCACTGGGCTCGGGTCCAGGCCCGGTCACCTTCGACGCGAACGGCGGTATGCGCGAGTACGTGGCGCAGGACGGCCGGGTTGCCGTCTTCGTCCTTGTAGTGTTCGCCAATGCGCTTCTTGAAGCCCTTCACCGTCTCAAGGATGTTGGCCTTTCCGGCGACCCGGCCGCGAGCGAACTCGAATTCCGCATCGTCTGTGAACATCTCGATGAAGCTGTCGAGATCGTTGTAGTCGAGCGCGAAGAGATAGCGCGCCATCAGGTCCTCGATCTCGGCGCGATCGCGTGCGTAGCTGTCCGAATAATCCTGTGAACTCATACTGTTAACCTCTCCACTCGACGGGTTGCGACGACGCGCGACGCGATGCGACAAATTTCCGTTCGCCTTTTCCTATTCACCACCTAGAAAACTCGGCAAGGAAAATTGCGACGAGACCCCGGCCAACCGGGGCCGCCCAGGGAGAGCACCATGGCAATCGCGCCAACCGGGCCCGGCCCAATTGGACCCGACGCAGTCAGCGTCGAAACGGGCCCCACCGCTGCCACGCAACCCTGGCCGAGCGAGAAGGCCGGGTTCTACGCGCTCTTCGCTGTGGTCTTCGCCACCTTCATCACCTTCCTCGACCAGACCACCTTCGGACTGCTGGCGGAGAAGATGAAGATCAGCTTCGGCATCTCCGACTTCACGCTCGGCCTGCTGCTGGGGCCCGTGACGGTGGTGGCCTATGTGATCGTCGGCATCCCGCTCGCCCGCCTGGTCGATATCTTCCCGCGCAAGTTCGTGCTCTCCGCCGGGATCGCGGCGCTCGGCACGATCATGGCGCTGGGCGGTCTGGCGCAGAACCTGTGGCAACTGGTCTCTACCCGGTTGTTCGTCGGAGCGAGTTCGTCCGCCAACGGACCGGGCTCATACTCGATCCTGGTCGACTACTTCAAACCGCTGCGCATCCCACTGGTCTTCGCGCTGCTCCAGCTCGGTTACATACTGGGCAGTTCGCTTGGGAACATCCTCGGCGGACGGTTGATCCGCTGGACCGATACGCTGGGGGAGACGATCAGCTTCCTCGGCCTGGAGATCTTCAGCTGGCAGCTGGTGCTGATCATGGTCGGCGCCCCGGGCCTGCTCGCGGGCCTGCTCTGGCTGACGGTCAGGGAACCACCGCGCCGCAGCCCTCCCGCGGCGCGGCAGCTGGTTCCGCCTTCCGCCCCGGCCTGGCGCAAGTTCCTCGCCTTCATGGGCCTCGATGCGGCGATTGCGATCTGGCAGCGCAAGTACGTGTTCCTGCCGCTGTTCGTCGCGCTGGCGATGTCCGCGACCGAGAGCCAGGGCCTGCCGCAATTCCGTGCGCCATTCATCCTGCGCACCTACGAAGGCTGGGATGAAGCCCGGCTCGGCGACTTGCTCGGCACGCTGCTGCTGGTCTCGATGCTGGCCGGGATTACCGCTGGCGGCGCGTTCGTCACCTGGCTCGGCAAGCGCTACAAGGACGCCAACATCCGCGCGACCGCGATCATCTTCACCTGCACCACCATCGTCACCATCGCCATGCCGCTGATGCCGACAGGCGAGCTGGCGATCATCTGCATGGCGCTGGGCCTGTTCTTCGGCCTCGCCGGAGCCCCGGCGCAGAACGCCGCGATCCAGCGCATCGCCCCCAACGAGATGCGCGGACAGGTGACCGCGCTCTACCTGTTCATGTTCACCTTTTTCGGCGCGATGGGCCCGGCGGTGATCGGTTTCGTCAGCACCTTCGTGGTCGGGGACGAGCAGCAGATCTGGAAGGCGATCCTGATCACCGCGATCATCTTCCTGCCCACCGCCACGGTCTTCATGTGGCGCGGCATCAAGCCCTATCGCGAGGAAGTGGAGCGGCTCGAGGCGCTGGGTCTGTAGAGGTCGCGGCAAAGTCCCCTCCCGCTTGCAGGAGGGGTTAGGGGTGGGTGTGTGAATGGTACCCCAGCGCTTGTCCGATACGGGCCCACCCGCGGCCCCTCCCGCAAGCGGGAGTGGAGAGACTGACGCTCGGCCTTGGAGGCTGCGCCATTCGAGTTGACTTGGCGCTGGCGCCGCCGCAATCGTAAGCAACACATACGAACCGGGAGAGTCGTCTGTCTTGCCGAAAGGGTGCCGCGGTCCACGCGGAACCTTGCCGGTGCGGCTCTCCCATCCATGAAGGAGCCCCCGCCTTGGCCGACTATCCCGCCCTGCACATGATCATCGATGGCGAGAAGGTGTCCGGCGGCGGCCGGCGCACGTTCGACGTGGTCAACCCCGTCACCGGTGAAGCGATCGGCGCGCTGCCGCTGGCCGAAGCCGGCGATCTCGACCGCGCGCTCGAAGTCGCGGCGAAGGGCTTCAAGATCTGGCGCAAGTCGAGCCCGCAGGAACGCGCCGCGGTTCTCTCCGGCGCCGCCCGCCTGATGGCCGAGCGCCAGGAACAGCTCGCCCGCGTCGCCACGATGGAGCAGGGAAAGCCGCTTGCCGAAAGCCGCATCGAAGTGATGATGAACGTCGGCCTGTTCAATTTCTATGCCGGCGAGTGCTTCCGCATTTACGGGCGCGAGCTGGTCCGTCCCGAAGGCACCCGCTCGACCGTGCGGCACGAGCCGGTCGGCCCGGTCGCGGCCTTCGCGCCGTGGAACTTCCCCCTCGGCAATCCCGGCCGCAAGCTCGGCGCGCCGATCGCGGCGGGTTGTTCGGTGATCATGAAGGCGGCGGAAGAGACCCCCGCCTCGGCGCTCGGCGTGCTGCAGTGCTTGCTCGACGCCGGCCTGCCCAAGGAAGTGGCGCAGGCCGTGTTCGGCATTCCCGACGAGGTCAGCCGCCACTTGCTCGGCAGCCCGGTCATCCGCAAGCTCAGCTTCACCGGTTCGACGGTCGTCGGCAAGCACCTCGCCAAGCTCGCGGCCGATGACATGAAGCGCACCACGATGGAGCTCGGCGGCCACGGCCCGGTGCTGGTATTCGGCGACTCCGATATCGACAAGGCGCTCGATACCGCAGTCGGTGGCAAGTACCGCAACGCCGGGCAGGTCTGCGTTTCGCCGACCCGCTTCATCGTCGAAGAGAACGTGTTCGAGAAGTTCCGCGACGGCTTCGTCGAGCGGGCCAAGAAGGTGAAGGTCGGTGACGGCCTGGTCGAAGGGACGCAGATGGGCCCGATGGCCAACCCGCGCCGGCCCGAAGCGATGGACCGCCTGATCGGCAACGCGCGCGACAAGGGCGCCACGCTTCATACCGGTGGTGAACGCCTCGGCAACCAGGGCTACTTCTACGCCCCGTCGGTGCTGTCCGAGATTCCGCTCGACGCCGACATCATGAATGAAGAGCCGTTCGGCCCGGTCGCCCTGATCAACCCGTTCAAGGGCGAGGAAGAGATGATCGCCGAGGCCAACCGCCTGCCCTACGGCCTCGCGGCTTATGCCTGGACCGGCGACTACCGCCGCCAGCGCCGCCTCGCGGCCGAGCTCGAGTCCGGCATGATCGGCATCAACAGCCACATGATCGGCGGCGCCGACGCTCCGTTCGGCGGGGTGAAGTGGTCGGGCCACGGCAGCGAGGACGGCCCCGAAGGCGTGCTCGCCTGCATGGTGCTGAAGGCCGTGCACGAGGGGTAATCGCCGCGGGAGGATAGGAGAGGAAGCGATGGACGAACTGACCCTGCCCCCCGGCAGTCTCGCAGGCGCGATCCGTGCCATGCGGGACGCGATCGGGGCGGACAATGTCCTGACCGATCCTGCCTCGATGGCCGACCATGGCGATCCCTTCGCGCCTCCCGGTGAGTGGTACCGCCCCGGCGCGGTTCTGCTTCCGGGCAGCGTCGAGGAGGTGCAGGCGGTGCTGCGCATCGCCAACGAACATGGCACTCCGGTTTGGACCAGCAGCCAGGGCCGCAACAAGGGGTATGGCGGCGGCGCTCCCCGTGTGTCGGGCAGCTTTGCCCTCTCGCTCCGGCGCATGAACAAGGTGCTGGCGGTCGACGAGGACAATTGCTGGGCCCTTATCGAACCCGGCGTGCGCTTCTTCGACCTCTACGACCACTTGCGCGCGATCGGCTCGAAGCTGTGGATGTCGGTGCCGGATCTGGGTGCCGGCAGCGTGATCGGCAACGCGCTCGACCATGGGGTCGGCTACACTCCGCTGGGCGACCATTTCGGCAATCATTGCGGGATGGAAGTCGTGCTCGCCGATGGCGAGGTGCTGCGCACCGGCATGGGCGGGATGAGCAATCCGCACGCCTGGCAGGTCTTCCCGCACGGCTGCGGGCCGACGCCGGACGGGCTGTTCACCCAGTCGAATTACGGCGTGGTGACCAAGATGGGCGTGTGGCTGATGCCGCCGCCGCAAGTCTACATGCCCGGTTGGCTCACGCTCGACAGCGAGGAGCAGTTCGGCCCGTTCCTCGAAGCGCTGCGCCCGCTGATGATCGACGGCACGATCCCCAACCAGCCGATGATCATCAACGCCGTCTGCGCCGCCAGCGCCTTCTGGGGGCGCGAGGAGTGGTACACCGGCAACGACCCCATCCCCGAAGAGGTGATCGACAGGATCGCCCAGACGCCCGGCTTCGGCCGCTGGGTCATGCGCTTTGCCCTCTACGGCGACGAGCCGGTGGTCGAACACAACCGCGCCAAAGTGGACGCGGCCCTCGGTTCCATTCCCGGCTGCAACATCACTTATTCCAAGTACGACGGAAGCGCCCTGCCCGACTTCGAGAACCCGCACGAGCGCGTCCAGGCCGGCATCCCGAGCATGGCGCTCGACCGCATGACCCGCTGGTACGGCGGTGAGCAAGGCGGCCACATCGGCTTCTCCTGCGCCATGCCGATCACCGGCAATGACGGGACCACGATCCGCGACATGGTCCGCGAGCAGCTCAACGCCGACGGGCTCGACTATTCGGGCGTGTTCATTGTCAGCAAGCGGCACATGATCCACGTTGGCCTGGTCGTGTTCGACACCGAGAACGAGCCCCAGGCCCGCGCCGCCTATGCCGCGTGCAAGGCGCTGGTCGGGCCGGCGGCCAAGCTCGGCTACGGCGAATACCGAAGCCATGTCGACTTCATGGACCTGGTCGCCGACCAATACGACTTCAACAACCACGTCCAGCGGCGCTTCGCCGAGACCATCAAGGATGCCCTCGATCCGAACGGCATCCTCTCCCCCGGCAAGCAGGGCATCTGGCCCGCCGCCTATCGAACAGGAAGATGAATTGACTCACGAATTGAAGACCGGCGGTGACCGCGGTTACCTGCGCATTGCCACCGAAGAAGCCTTCGCCACTCAGGAACAGCTCGACGCGATCATGCGCCTGGTCAAGGAAGGCCGCGCCGACAAGGGCACCATGAGCCTGTGGGGCTTCTACGGCACGAGCCCCAGCGAACGCACGACCTTCATCCGCGAACGCCTGCTGGACCTCGGGCCGCTACGCATCCAGGCTATGGACGAAGCCGGGATCGACAAGGCGGTGCTGGCGCTGACCAGCCCGGGCACCCAGTCGATGCACGACGTCGAAGAAGCCAAGCGCATCGCCCGCAACGCCAACGACCAGCTCAAGGCCGCCTGCGAGACCTACCCGGATCGCTTCCACGGCATGATCGCCGTCGCCCCGCTCGATCCGGAATGGTCGGCCGAGGAACTGCGCCGCGGCAAGGAAGAGCTCGGCTTCCACGGCGTGCAGATCAACAGTCACACCCACGGTCACTACCTGGACGAAGACCAGTTCGACCCGATCCTGCGCGCCTGCGCCGATCTCGACCTGCCGCTCTACATTCACCCGCAGGGCCCGCCCGACGGGATGATCGGCGGCATGGTCGAGGCCGGGCTCGACGGCGCGGTCTACGGCTTCGGCGTGGAGACCAGCTACCACGCGATGCGCCTGCTCACGACGGGCGTGTTCGATCGCTATCCCAACTTGCAGCTGATGCTCGGCCATGGCTGCGAGGGGCTGCCGTTCTGGCTCTATCGCCTGGACTACATGCACAAGGCCGGCATCCGCAGCCAGCGCTACGATCGTCTGAAGCCGCTGCAGCATGACCTGTTCCACTACATGCGCAACAACGTGCTGGCGACGAACAGCGGGTTGCCGTTCGGTCCCTCGATCAAGCTGATGATCGAGGTCATGGGGGAAGACCGCGTGATGTACGCGATGGATTACCCCTATCAATACGTGCCGGACGAAGTACGCTGGATGGACGATCTCGAGATCAGCGACTCCCAGAAGACAAAGTTTTTCCAGACCAACGCCGAACGCTGGTTCAAGCTCTAGGCTGAAGGAGAGGATGCCGATGACAACTTATGCCGTGACAGGCGCGACCGGGAAGCTCGGCCGCCTGGTTCTCGACGAACTGCTGCAGAAGACCGACGCCGCGAACGTGGTCGCGCTCGCGCGCGATCCTGCGGCGCTGGCCGATTATGCCGCCAAGGGCGTGCAGGTGCGGGCAGCGGACTATGACGATCCCGCCAGCCTCGATGCCGCGCTTGCCGGTGTCGACCGGGTGCTGCTCATCAGTGGCAACGCGGTCGGCCAACGTGAACGCCAGCATGGCGCGGTCATCGACGCGGCGAAAAAGGCTGGCGTGTCCTACCTGGCCTACACTTCGGTGCTCAACGCGCAGGGTTCGAAGCTGGCGCTCGCCGGGGAACATGTGCTGACCGAGAAGCTGCTCGAAAAGAGCGGCCTCAACTACGACGTGCTGCGCATGCCCTGGTATTCGGAGAACTACACCGGCGCCCTTGGCCCTTCGGTGGAGCATGGAGCTATCTATGGCGCGACGGGCGAAGGCCGCCTGTCCACCGCGACGCGGGCAGACCTCGCCGGCGGCGCCGTCGGGGCGCTGCTGAAGAGCCCCGGCGGCAAGGTCTATGAGCTGGCCGGTGACACGAGCTGGTCGATGGACGAGTTCGCCGCCGAAGTCGGGCGCCAGGCGGGCAAGCCGGTCAAGTACGTCAACCAGTCCGAGAGCGACTACGCCAAGACGCTCGAAGGCGTCGGCCTGCCGCCGCCTGTCGCGGCCCTGCTGGCTAGCACCAGCTACCTCTCGGGGTTCGGTGAACTTTACAGCGAGAGCAAGGACCTGAGCACGCTCTCGGGCCGCCCGACCACACCGATCAGCGAGACGATCGCGGCGGCGTTGAAGGGGTGAAGTAAGATCCTCCCCGGGCTTGCTCGGGGAGGACACGGGAAGTGGGGAGAGGAAAGAACATGGCTACAACGGTCGCGGACGAAGCGCTCAAACCTGCTGCAAAAGTCACGCGTGCGGGATGGTATGCCCTGACGCTGGTTTCTGCAGCCCAGGCCATCAGCCTGCTCGATCGCCAGATCCTCTCGATCCTGGCCCCTTCGATCCGCGAGGACCTCGGCATCGGCGACGCCGAGCTCGGCCTCCTCTACGGAACCGTGTTCTCGCTATTCTACGCGCTGTTTTCGCTCCCGCTTGGGCGGCTCGTCGACGGCTGGATCCGCACGCGCCTGCTCGCGATCTGCATCTTCGGCTGGTCGCTCGCGGCCGGTCTTGCCGCCTTCGCCACGGGTTTTGGCCTGCTCGCCCTTTCGCGCCTGGGCGTCGGTGTCGGCGAAGGAGCAACGCAGCCCGCGGCCAATTCGATCATCTTCGACGTCTTCCCGCGCGAGCGGCGTGGCACGGCCATGGCCGCCCTCGGCATCGCGACTGCCCTCGGTCTCGGCCTGTCGATGACCCTCGGCGGCGTGGTCGCGCACTGGTGGGACACCCGTTACGCCGGGGTCGCGGCGCCCGGCGGCTTCTCCGGCTGGCAGTTCGCTTTCCTCGTCGCCGCCCTGCCCGGCTTCCTGCTCGCCTGGCTCATTTACCGTATGAAAGAGCCAGAGCGCGGGGCAATGGATGGCATCGTCTCCCCGCCCGACCCGGCCCCCTTCGTGGCCAGCGCCAAGGTGCTGGGCGCCGTCACCCCCGGCGCGAACTGGTTCTATCTCTGGAACCACAAGGCCGGGGCAAAGCAGTGGACCGTGAACCTGGTCTCGCTCGCCGTGATTGCGGTGTTCTGCTTCGTGATGACCAGGCTCACGCAAGCTTTCTCCCCGCGCCCTCCGATTGAAGCGCTCGGCCTCGCAATCGACCCGCACGTGCTGCAGTGGTCGGTGGTCGCCATCGGCGCCTTCGTGATCCTGAACCTGTTTCAGTCGTTCAAGCTCACCGACCGCGCGACCTACAACGTGGTCAGCGCTCCCTCGGTCATCCTGCTGATCGTGGTCGCGGGCTTCCAAACCTCGATCAACTACGGCGTGATGGGCTTTACCCCCTCGTTCCTCAATCGCGCCTTCGGGCTCTCGCCCGCAGAGACCGGCGTGCAGTTCGGCCTGCTGGCGGCGGCGCTGGGTATGATCGGCCCCATCGTTGCCGGGCCGCTCAGCGACTGGCTGACCGCGCGCATGGGCGGCAAGGGCCGGGTTTGGCTGACGATCTTTTCGCTCGGCATTTCGCCATTCTTCGGCATCTGGACCTTCAGCGCCACCAACCCGACCGAATTCTACCTGCGCTTCGTCGGCTACAGCCTGATCCTGACGCTGTGGCTGCCCCCGCTCTACTCGCTGCTCTACGACCTGGTGTTGCCGCGCATGCGCGGGATCACCTCTTCGCTGTTCATCATCATTACCACGATGCTGGGCCTGGGCATGGGGCCGTATTTCGTCGGCATCGTCAGCGACCGGAACGGCGGGGACCTGGGCCAGGCGATCATGTCGATCAACGTGGTGGCACCGGCAATTGTCCTCTGCCTGCTGGTGGTCCTGTTCCGGGTGAACCGCGACGAGACGACCATGCTCGAGCGTGCGCGGGCCGGAGGCGAGGCGGTTTGACGCACCAAGATCCTCCCCGAGCTTGCTCGGGGAGGATAAGAAAAAACTTTCCTACAACCAGTAGCTTAGGCCATGCAGGGCTATGCCGATCGTCCAGCCTCGCAAACTGTCAACTTGCACCAAGCGCAACTTGAAAAGTGTCAACTTGGGCCCGGAAAAAGTGTCACCTTGCACCTCCTTGGCCGGACAAGTTGACACTCTGACCAACCCAAACTGTCAACTTGCCGCGCGCAAACCCGCAGAAATCCGCCATTTCCGCAAAGTGACCCTTTCGCCAGAACAGTGTCACCCCGTCACCCCTCCGCCGCAGGGCTTGAAGCCCGCTCGGCTCAGCGCGTAAGGGCCTGAACATGCCTACCGTCAGAGAAGCCGCCTTCCGCGTATTCGAACACTTCGGTGTCGACCGCCTGTTCGGAAACCCGGGAAGCACCGAGCTGCCGATGCTCAAGGCCATGCCCGAAGGGTTCCGCTACGTCCTGGGCCTGAACGAAGCAGTCGTGGTCGGTATGGCGGATGGCTTCGCCCGCTCCTCCGGCAAGCCGGCGCTGGTCAACCTGCACAGCTCGGCGGGCACCGGCCATTCGCTCGGCAATCTGTTCACCGCGTGGAAGAACAACACGCCGATCGTGGTCACCGCCGGGCAGCAGGCGCGCAGCATCCTGCCGCACGATCCGTTCCTGTTCGCCGAGCGTCCGACCGAATTCCCGCGCCCTTACGTGAAGTACGCCATCGAGCCCGCTCGCGCCGAAGACGTACCCCTGGCGCTCGTCCGCGCCTTCGTCACCGCCATGACCCCGCCAATGGGTCCGTGCTTCGTCTCGATCCCGGTCGACGATTGGGAGCGCGAATGCGACTGGCCACCGCTGCCCGACCTGACCTTGCGCGCGGTCCCCTCTGCCACCGGGATCGAACGGCTCGCCGCGATGATTGACCAGAGCCAGAAACCCGCGCTGGTGATCGGCACTGGGGTGGCCAATGCCGGTGGGTGGGAAGCGGCCATCAAGCTGGCGGAAAAGGCCGGCTGCTCGGTCTGGGCCGCCCCCTATGCCGCCCGCGAAACCTTCCCGGAAAACCATCCGCAGTTCTCCGGCTTCCTCCCTGCCTGGCGCGATAAGCTGCGCGGGCTGCTGGCGCCGCACGATGCGATCCTTGTCGTCGGGGCGCCGGTGTTCACCTATCATGTCGAGGGCGAAGGGCCGCATTGGCCGGAGCACGCCGCGCTCATGGCGCTAAGCGACGATCCGCAGCACCTGGCCTCGCTGCCCGGCGGCGGGGGCGTGCTGGGTGACGTGGCGGACGGCCTCGCCCAACTCGCCCGGCGCGTGAATGCGCGCGCCTTCACCGGCAAGTCGCACCAGCTCAAGGACCCTGAGCCGGCGATGACTTCCGCCTACGTGCTCAAGCGCATTGCCGCGCTGCGCCCGGAGCGAGCGGTGATCGTGGAGGAAGCGCCAACGGCGCGCGGACCGGAGCATGATACCCTGCCGATCACTCGCGAGGGAGGCTTCTACACCTGCGCCAGCGGGGGGCTCGGCTATTCGCTACCGGCAGCGGTCGGCGTGGCGAAGGGCCAGCCCGACAAGGTCATCGCCATCCTGGGTGATGGCTCGGCCATGTATACGATCCAGGGCCTGTTCTCAGCGCGAGAGGAACAGGCCAACGTCAGCTTCGTGATCCTCAACAACGGCGCCTACGCCGCGCTGACGGGTTTCTCCGCCGAATTCGGCATGAACCACGTGCCCGGCTGCGACCTAACCGGCCTCGACTTCGTCAAGCTCGCCGAAGCGCAGGGCCTGGCGGCGCGATTGGTCGATAGCGTTGAAGATCTGGACCAGGCGCTGAGCTGGAGCTTCGCGCAGACCGGCCCGACCTTGCTCGACGTGCGGATCGAGTACGCGATCCACAGTCACTAGGCCCTAGAAGTAGCAGCTGCAGATTCCGACAACGATGCCGATCACGCTGCTGCCGAGGATGAAGGCCAAGCTGGATTGGCCCCACCGGCTCTTGGTCGATTGCCGCAGCCGCTGCATGTCGAGGGAAGGCCGGGTGTGAGGGGAGCGGCCGGAAGCGCGGTTGAACAACGGGTCCAGCGATTTGTCTCCCGCCCCCTTCGCCCAGTCGCGCGCAAAGCTCCTCGCTTCGATCTTGGTCTCACGGTCCGACGGTCGCCAGTTGCGCGTTGCCAGGACCCAGTTGGGGCTGATCGGCTTGTCGAATTGCACGCCGATTGTGGTCCCACTCTGCCAAACCTTTGCGCCGTAGACCTCGAAGCCCATCCACTTGAGGACGCCGTCCTTTGCTCGCTCCGGCCCGGAAAGCTGAAGCCGCGCCCCGCTTTGCGAGAGGTCGAGCAGGGTTATATTCGAAGAGCCGTTGACCGTGATGAACTGGGCGGGAATTCCCAATCGCAAGCGCGAGTGCGCCCGGCGCGGGAGGAAATCCAGTCCAAGGGCAGTGCTGGCCATGCCCCTGAATCGCCTATTAACCTCAACAACCCGCGAAACCCGGGCTACGCAAAACCGCGTAGAATGGGCTCGACCAGGCGTCGCAGCCGTCGCATGCCGCCATCAAATAGACGGGCGGGACAAGGTCCTTTGCCGTCCTCAACAAAAGAGTATTGCTCGTCAAACGCTTGTTGGCGTAAGGGAATGAATCTCAACAATAAGGGGAGTTGGTCATATGTCGTTTGGTAAATCTGCGCTGCTTGCACTTTCGGCG
The DNA here is from genome assembly GCF_018599195.1 of Croceibacterium selenioxidans. Taxonomy (GTDB): domain Bacteria; phylum Pseudomonadota; class Alphaproteobacteria; order Sphingomonadales; family Sphingomonadaceae; genus Croceibacterium_A; species Croceibacterium_A selenioxidans. Next base: position 489,521 of record NZ_JAHFVK010000002.1, read on the forward strand.
ATCTCATTGATCAGTTCGCCGGTGATGGCGCAGGCGGCTAATGGCCCGGCTCCTCGCACGGCGGCTACGCTGGAAGATTCCGACGCTGTGGCCGGCGTTGGCATCCTCATTCCCCTGATCGCGCTCGTCGCCATCGTCCTCATCGCCGTTGCCGTGAACGACAGCGGCGACGACGCCGTTAGCCCGTAACTTCCTGCTTCCGATCTAACCAAGGCCTCGCTGCCGCGGCAGCGGGGCCTTGTCATAACTAGAGCACCCGCCACACCCACAGCTTGATGCTGCTGGCGTAACGCGCGCCCGAGCAGATGAAGATCGACCGGTTCATCCAGTCGTAGGGTCCTTCGGGTGCGATGAATTCCGGTACGGTTCGAAAATAGTACTCGGCTGGATCCACGTCTTCGCCGCGGCGCAAACGGTCCATCACCTCTGGCGGACCATGACGCAGACCTTTGTTGCGGATCTGGATTAGCACGCCGTCGTCAGTCTCAAGAGCATAGATGGCATCGGCCACGGTCACACCATCGGGTCGGGTCAGCTGCCAATCGGCGGAATTGCCCATCAGCTTGCCGCTGATCCTGGGCCCCTTCACATAACCACCCGCCACGATCGGAATGATGCGCCGCGTGCCGTCGACCACTTTGCCGATCTCTTTCGGAGCCTCCAACTCACCACTCGCTTCATAGACAAACTCAAGCTCGGGCTTGATCATGCGCCTCTCCTGCATTGCGGCTCAAGTCTACGGTCCCTAGCGTGCGGCACAAGCGAATCGCGGGGTTGCCGCGCAAATTGGGTTTGAGAGGAGAGCTGGAAATGGCTGCGGATCTTTACGCAGACTATGTCATCGTCGGAGCGGGCAGCGCGGGGTGCGTGCTGGCGGCCCGCCTGACGGAAAGCGGGGAGCACAAAGTGGTGTTGCTCGAAGCCGGTGGCGACGACCGGCCGCTGAAGGAACCGAGCCAGTTCATTTCCAACATCATGATCCACACGCCGATCGGCTTCGGCAAGACCCTTAACGACCCCAAGGTCAACTGGCTGTACGAGACCGAGGTCGACGAGGGTTCGGGCGGCCGCGCGCACAAGTGGCCCAAGGGTAAGGTGCTGGGCGGATCGAGCTCGATCAACGGCATGCTCTACGTCCGTGGCCAGTCGGCCGACTATGACGGCTGGGCCCAGATGGGGGCGCGCGGATGGAGCTGGGACGATGTCCTGCCTTACTTCCGCAAGAGCGAGCATCAGGAGCGGGGCGAGGACGAGTTCCACGGCGCCGACGGCCCGCTCAACGTGTCCGACTTCCCCGACGAACATCCGGTCAGCGCTGCGCTGGTCGAAGCGTGCCAGCAGGCGGGCATCCCGTACAAGAAAGACCTCAACGACGGAAACCAGGAAGGCTGCAGCTTCTTCCAGATGACTGCCAAGAACGGCCGCCGCCATTCGGCTGCGGTCGCCTATCTTCACCCGGCGATGAAGCGCCCCAACCTCACCGTCGAAACCCGGGCAATGACGACGCGGATCATCTTCGATGGCAAGAAGGCCGTCGGCGTCGAGTTCAAGCAGAACGGCGAAACCCGCAAGGTCATGGTTGGCCGCGAGGTGATCCTGGCTGCCGGCGCGGTGGAAAGCCCCAAACTTCTGGAAATCAGCGGCGTCGGCCAGGGCGCGTTGCTGCAGGAGCTCGGCGTCAAGGTGGTGCATGAATCGCCGATGGTGGGCGAGAACATGCAGGACCACTACATGATCGGCTGCCAGGCCGCGTTGAAGGAACCGCATCATTCGATCAACCAGCTGAGCCGCGGCGTGAAGCTGTTAGGAGAGATCGCCAAGTACGGCCTCACCCGCAAAGGCCTCCTCAGCTACGCAGTGGCGCACGGCTGCGCTTTCGTGAAGACAAGGCCGGAGCTGCAGTTCCCCGATGTGCAGATCCACGTGATGGCCGCGTCGATGGATCTCGAATACCTCAACCAGTATCAGGGCCTGCGGCTAGACAAGGATCCAGGCATGGCCTCGAACCCGTGCCAAGTGCGTCCGGAATCGCGCGGTTCGATCCACGCCAAGTCGCCCGACGGAACGGTCTGGCCGAAGATCGTGCCGAACTACCTGTCGGACCCGATCGACAAGCAGAGCGTGGTCGACCAGCTCAAGCTGATCCGCAAGATCTGGCAGCAGCCGGCGCTCGAGCCCTATCTCAAAGAAAAGGGCGATCCGTTCGGCAATACCGACGAGGAAATGCTCGCGTATGCCAAGCTCGCTGGAGGCACGCTCTATCACGCCGTTGGTACCGTCGCGATGGGTGACGAGCGCTATCCGCTCGACCCGCAGCTGCGAGTGCGGGGGGTCGAAAACCTGCGCGTGATCGACGCATCGGTGATGCCGAAAATCAGCTCGGGCAACACCAACGCGCCGACGATCATGATCGCCGAGAAAGGCGCCGAAATGGTCCTCGCGGGCGCCAAACAGGCAGTGGCGGCCTAGCTCAACAATTCCTCCCCGAGCTTGCTCGGGGAGGATCTAACTTAGATCAAGGTGAGCGCCGCTACGGCCGCCCCGGCGCAAAGCACCACGAACCCCGCAGCCCACAGGCCCACGCGGACGAAGTGTCCCTTCAGCGTCTCGTCCTCGACAATCTCAACCGGCTCCTCGGGCGCCATGACCGCCCCCATTCCCGCGCCGAACGCGGGCTCCAACCGGGGCAGGTCGACCGCCGAAGTCAGCGCCAGCTTCTCGCTGGCAATCGCAAGCCGCTGGTCGGCTAGCTCGGCCTCCAGCTCGCCGGCGTCGGGACCGCCCTCGCCCTTCGCCAGGCCTTCGAGCTGGCGATCGATGCCGACCAGCCGATCAACCTGCTCAAGCGCCCGTCGGCGATTGCCCGAAAGCACGGCCAGCTGCAGCCGCGCCTGGGCGAGGCCGCTGGCTCTCATGAGGTTAAGTTCTGGGCGGAAAATTCCGCGTCTGTCCAAACGCATGAGTCCATTACCGTCAGCGACGGCGGCGGAGTGTGCGACCACTTGTTTTCTCCCGTCGTCCCCTGTGCAGCGCGACCTAACCTCAAGCGACCGCGCGATAAAACAGGGCTTCCGACCAGACGGGCAAGGTTCGGGCCGGGCGGAAGGGATATCAGTTCTGCGTCGAGGTGATCGCCTTGAGCATCGCCACGGTCTGGGCAAATTCGTCAGGTGGAGGATTGGGCGGAAGGAAGCTGAGCTTCACGATCACAGTCCGACTTTTCGGATGGACGTAGATCATCTGACCGGCCAGGCCCAAGGCCGCGAACGCGCCGGGCTCTTCGTCGACTTGCCAGGTCTGGAAACCATAGCCCGGCGGCTGGGCCTGCGGGCCCCTGATCGGGACCGGCAGCATGGTGGACATCTGCGTTACCCAGCCTTCTGGAAGGACGCGCGTTTGGCCGCGCCTGCCCCCGTCGAGCAGCAACTGACCGAGGCGGCCGAAGTCGCGAAGCGTGGCATTGAAGCCCATGCCGTTGAGGGCCCGTCCCCGACCCGGGGGTCCATCGGCTATCCAGAAGCCATCGCGTTCGGCCCCGAGCGGTGCCCATATCCGCTCCTGCATTTGCTGCTCAAGTTTCTGGCCCACCGCTTCTTCCAGCACCCAGCCCAGGACCGCGGTATCAAGCGTCGCGTAGTTGAACGTGCTTCCCGGCTCGGAACGGCGACCGACATCGATCGCGAAATCGGCAAAGCGCCGTTCGTTGCGGATGATCGCAGACTCGTGAATCCGCCCCGCCAAGCTCGGATTTTCGCCAAAGTCATAACGCTCGTCGATGTCCGAACCCGACCGCATCTGCAGCAATTGCCGGATGGTCACCCCGTCGTAACCGCCACCTTTGAGCTGCGGAACGTATTTGACTGCCAGATCATCGAGCGAGCCGATCTCGCCTTTGTCCAGCGCCAGCCCGACCAGCATGGCGGTGAAGGTCTTGGCCATCGAAAACGAGATGAAGGGCGTCGTCTCGTCAGACCGGTTGCGGTAGTCCTCGAACACGATCCGCCCGTCGCGAATGACGAGTAACGCGTTGGTGAAGGTGTCCTCGGCAAAACGCTCGTAGTCATGCGATTGCCCGCCGACATCGATGTGCGGCAAAGTGAGCGCAGCGCCCGACGGCAGATCCCACACTGGACCCCCACGCTTCACAGGGCGAGATTCGAAGACCTTGTCGGTATCACGGAAGGTGAAGCTGTTGACCTCCGGATTGAGCAATTGCCAGCGCATGGCGATGACAGCGGGAGAGGGGCCGGCTTTCTCGCTCTGGGCAACAGCCGGACAGGCCATTGCCAGCACGGCCAAGCTGGCCGCCAACACGCTTCGAGACATCCGACGCCTCCCCCTGCTCTTACTCAATCCCGGTGGCACCTCGAGTTATGATTTCTGCCCGGAGAGATTCCGCGTCAAGCAGCGAGCCCGATTTCCTCACTCGGGGCGAAGTTGCCGTGAAGGCCGAAGCGCAGCTGGATGGGGACCTTGATCGTGGCGATCGGGCCCTTCTCGATGTCGAGCGCGTCGAATAGCAGCAAGTCGCTGCGATGGTCTTCCAGCCGGTTGCACACCTGCACGATCCAGCCGTCGCCTTCGGGTGCATCCTTGCTGCGCGGGATGAAGCACGGCTCCTGCAGACTCGAGACCGGCCCGCACCACCAGTGTTGCTCCTTGCCGGTTTCGAGGTCCTTGAGGAACAGGCAGTTCATCAACAAGCCGCCGGCGCTGCCGCCCTTGAGCTCCACCGGGCGGCGCATGTCCATTTCCAGGAACCAGCCGTAGCGGGTCTGCTTGCCAGCAAAGCGGTCGTCGATGCGGGGGAACTCGGCCGCCGTGTCGGTCAGCTTTGTGATCGCGTCGAACTCCTCCCCGTTGCTGGCCAGGTCCACCGTCCAGTCGGACAGGAAGCTCATCGCCTCCATCCCGTTGAACGGCGCACCATGGACGTCGGGGAAGAACGGAAACATGTTATTCTTCGCCTCGCAGGTGAGGAAGTGGATTTTGGTCCCTTCCTGCCAGGCGTTGAGCACGTGGCTGGCGAAACAGTTGTCGCGCTTGAACCAGCGTATGTCTTCCTGCTTGAGGTCGTCACGACGCGGGATCACGCCGAGATAGACCGGCAGCGTGGTGTCGAAGCCGAAGTGCGGCAGGCCTTTCTCCAGTCGTTCCCACGACCCGATCGAGGGCACGATGTGGAGGATGAGATAGTCCTCGGTGATCCCGAAGTCGTGCATCATGCAATAGTAGGGGACCTTGAACCACTTCTCGCGGACCAGTTCGCCCTCGGGGCTGATTTCGTAATAGGTCACGTCATCGGTGCACAGGCCCGAGGCGGCATAGCCGATGGCGACCATGTTGCCGGTCTTAGGGTCGACCTTCGGGTGAGAGGTAAAGGTCTCCCCTGTCATCTTGCCGCCGAACTTTTCGAATCCGATCGTCTCCATCGTTGCTGGGTCCATCAACAACGCCGGCGAATCCTCCTTCATCGCCCACAGCTTGCCGGCATAGATCCAGGCGTTGGTGTTGGCGGTCGAACGAATCTTCCCCTTCACACTCTCGTCGTCGGTCAGCGGGTTGCGATAGGCGCCGAACAGGGCCTTGCCGGCCTCGTTCTCCAGCTTCCACTTGTCGGTCTGCGCCCAGCGCTGGCGGAAGTCGCACTGGCCGTCGTGGAAGTGGAACCGGGTGATCATTCCGTCGCCGTTGAAGGAAATGTCGTCCCCCAGGCGCGGCGGGAACTGCGGATCGGGCTGCACACGGTAGAACGCGCCGTCGAGCTCGGGCGGGATCGTGCCTTCGTGTTGAAGGTCGTTGATGTCGGCTTCGATCCGGCTGGGGGTGTTGAAGCCGGTAAAGCTGGGAGTCTGGGGAAAATGCGACATTAGGTCCTCTCTTATCGCGCGCCGCCTTGTTGTGGGCGATTGTATGCTCCACTAACGATTAGGCAAGGGAAGGGTGAGGATTAGGGGCTAGTGCCAACGCTGAAACTGATGGATGTCAAATCCCGCGGCCTTGGCGGGCTGGATGGAATTCTCGGCTTCCATCTCCGGCTCGCGCACGGCGCCGTCTATCGACACTTCACTGAAACCTTCGCCAACCTCGATCTCACGCAAAAACAAGTTTCCGCCTTGTGGCTGGCGGCCGAAGAGCCGGGCATTTCACAGGTCGAGCTGGGCCGGAAGCTCAGCATGGATCGGGCGACGACCATGACCATCGTTAACCGCCTGCAGGATCGCGATTTCGTCCGGCGCGAACGGTCGGACAGCGATGGGCGCAAGCAGGCCCTCCACGTGACGCCCACGGGCCTCGCCGCGCTCGATGAGGCGAAAGTCTGCATCGCGGAGCACGAAAAGTGGCTGAAAGCGCGCTTCACCGCTGCCGAGGTCGAAAAACTGGTGGAAATGCTGACGCGAATCCACGAATGAGATCCTTCTTGGGAGAGAGGAAGATACAAAATGGCAGGTGCCACTGGGGGAACTAATCCCATCCAGGTGATCGACGACAACCCGATGAGTTTCCGTCAATGGGTCGTCATTGTCCTAATGATTCTGCTTAACGCGCTCGATGGTTTCGACGTTTTGTCCAGCGCCTTCGCGGCTCCCGGCATTTCCGAGGAGTGGGGCATCCCCCGCTCCGAGCTGGGCATCGTTCTTTCGGCCGAACTCGTCGGCATGGGCTTCGGCTCGCTGATCCTGGGTGGGGTGGCCGACAAGATCGGCCGCAAGCCGGCCATGTTGCTCTGCCTCGTGGTCATGGCCGTTGGCATGTACATGGCTCACGCCGCCACTGGCGTTTCTGAGCTGACCATCTGGCGGCTCATCACCGGCCTTGGCATCGGCGGCATGCTCGCCGCGACCAATGCCGTGACCGCCGAAACCTCGAACAAGAAGGACCGCAGCCTCGCCATGGCGCTGTACGTGATCGGCTATCCGTTGGGTGGCGTGATCGGCGGTTTCGCCGCGCAGAGCTGGCTGCTGGTCGACTATGACTGGCGGGCGGTATTCCTGTTCGGCGCCATCGTGACGGCGGTGATGATCCCGTTGGTCATGTTGCTGGTCCCGGAAACCCCCGCCTTCTACGCGGCTCGCCGCCCCGAAGGCGCGCTCGCCAAGATCAACAAGTCGCTGCGCGCCCTGCGCCAACCGGAGATCGCCGAGCTTCCGCCGGTGCCGGAAACCGTGGCCAAGCCCAAGGTCACCGATATCCTCTCCAACCCGCGCCTGCGGCCGGTTACTCTGTTGCTGGCGTTCGGCTACATGTTCCACACCCTGACGTTCTACTTCATCCTGAAGTTTGCGGTTCAGATCGTGCATGACGCCGGCTTTACCCAGCCGGAAGCTGCGAGCACGCTGACTGTCGCCAATATCGGCGGTGCCGTCGGCGGTGCGATCTTCGGTTTTGCACTCAAGAAATGGGACATCAAGGGACCGACCATCGCTGCGGCCGTGCTCGGTTCGGCCGCGGTGGCTGCGTTTGGCATGGGAAGCGACACCCTGTGGGGCTGGCGTATTGCTGCGTTCCTGACGATGTTCTTCCTCAATGCGGCGATCGTGGGTTACTATGCCGCCTTCGCTCGGGGCTTCCCGGCCTATGCCCGCGCCACGGGTACGGGCTTTGTGCTCGGCGTTGGCCGGGCCGGTGCGGCAGGCTCGCCCATCATCGCCGGGTTCCTGTTCACGGCGCTCGGCAACGAGCAACTTCTGACGGTGTCGATCGTCATGTCGCTCGGCGCGATCATTGGCGCTGGCCTGTTGTGGCTGCTGCCGATGCGCGACGCCGATGCGGATCTCGGGATTTCGACCGCGGAGGCAGCGCGCTAAGCGCTTCGCCACGGTTGAAATTCAGGCTGGCGCGAGACGGACAGAAGGGCCATGGGCGCCTGAAAGTTCGTCCCGCCAGCCAGTGAGAGAGTTGCCATGAAGACCCGTGCCGCTGTCGCTTTCGAAGCCAAGAAACCGCTCGAGATCGTCGAGCTCGACCTCGAAGGTCCCAAGGCCGGCGAAGTTCTGGTCGAGATCATGGCGACGGGCATTTGCCATACCGATGCCTACACCCTCGATGGGCTCGATTCCGAAGGCATCTTCCCCAGCGTGCTCGGCCACGAAGGCGCCGGCATCGTGCGCGAAGTCGGCGCGGGCGTGACCAGCGTTGTGCCGGGCGACCACGTGATCCCGCTCTACACCCCGGAATGCCGCAAATGTAAGTCGTGCCTCAGCGGCAAGACCAACCTCTGCACGGCGATCCGCGCCACGCAGGGCAAGGGCCTGATGCCCGACGGCACCACGCGCTTCTCCTACAAGGGGCAGCCGATCTACCACTACATGGGCTGCTCGACCTTCTCGAACTTCACGGTGCTGCCCGAGATCGCGGTCGCCAAGATTCGCGAAGACGCGCCGTTCAAGACCAGCTGTTACATCGGCTGCGGCGTGACCACTGGCGTTGGTGCGGTGGTCAACACCGCCAAGGTCCAGGTCGGCGACAACGTAGTCGTGTTCGGCCTCGGCGGTATCGGCCTCAACGTGATTCAGGGCGCCAAGCTCGCAGGCGCCAACCTGATCATCGGCGTCGACATCAACCCGGCGCGCGAGGAATGGGGCCGCCAGTTCGGCATGACCCACTTCCTCAATTCCAAGGGCCTGAGCCGCGAAGAGACGATCGCCAAGATCCTCGAGCTGACCGACGGCGGCGCGGACTATACCTTCGATTGCACCGGCAACACCGAAGTCATGCGCACCGCGCTCGAAGCCTGCCACCGCGGTTGGGGCACCTCGATTATCATCGGCGTGGCGGAAGCGGGCAAGGAAATCGCCACCCGCCCGTTCCAGCTCGTCACCGGCCGCAACTGGCGCGGCACCGCGTTCGGCGGCGCCAAGGGCCGTACAGACGTGCCGAAGATCGTCGACTGGTACATGGACGGCAAGATCGCCATCGACCCGATGATCACCCACGTCCTGTCGCTGGAAGAGATCAACAAGGGCTTCGACCTGATGCACGCCGGCGAGAGCATCCGCAGCGTGGTGGTCTATTGATCACGACTTGGGGTTCTTACTCCTGATCCCTTCGTCCTGGGAATGTCATTCGACAGGCTCACCATGATCGGAATCCACCACCTCCGTTCGTGGTGAGCTTGTCGAACCCCGTCAGCGCTGCGCCAGCATCCTTCGACAGGCTCGGGACGAACGGAGGAGGGAATGTTGGTCCGATAATCAAACGCCTCCTTCACGGCTACGCTTTCGGGAGACCTCCATGTTCAGACACTTGGCTATCGGGACGAATGATCCCGAGGCGGCACGTCAGTTCTACGACGCCACATTCGCCGCTCTCGGCATCGCTGCGGCCACGGCCGACAGCAAGGGGCGCTTGCTCTATCGTCACGACGGGGCGCTACTGATCGTCGGGAGGCCGATCGACGGCCAACCCGCGACATACGCCAACGGCGGTACGATCGGGTTCTCCGCGCCGTCGGAAGAAGCCGTGCTCGGCTGGCACAGCGCTGGCCTCGCGAACGGCGGAACCGAGTGCGAAGGCCAACCGATCAAGCGGGTCTCGCCGGCCACGGGTCGGGAAGTTACGGTCGCCTATCTGCGCGATCCCGCCGGGAACAAGATCTGCGCGGTCTACGACGCGCCGGAGTAGGCGCTGCATCACCCCCTCCCGCTTGCGGGAGCGGTTAGGGATGGGTGTGGGAACGATACGCCGCGCCTCCCCCGACTGGCCCACCCCCAGCCCCTCACGCAAGCCGGAGGGGAGATTCCGAAAAAACCGCTCGGGCACTTTCACAAGGGCGAAAATTTCGGCTATATGATGAGCCTGCCTGATAGGCCCGATAAGAATCGACAGGAGAGTCGCCGATGTTCACCCACGTATTTCTCGGCTCGAACGACATCGAGAAGAGCCGCGAGTTCTACGACGCTACGATGAGCGTCCTTGGTTACCAGAACGTCGCGCCGGTCGAAGCTGGCCGCCTGATCTACGCGGGCCCGCAGGGTACCTTCATTGTCGCGCCGCCTTACAACGGAGAAGCCGCGACCGTCTCCAACGGTCACACTCTCGGTTTCTCCGCCCCCGATGACGAGACCATCGTGAAGTGGCACCAGGCCGGCCTCGCCGCCGGCGGTGTCGACGAAGGCGCCCCGGGCCCGCGCGCAGCCGCTCCCAACAACTCGCACGGTGCCTACCTGCGCGATCCGGACGGCAACAAGGTTTGCGTCTTCCACATGCGCCATTGAGCGAAACGGACTAAGTCGCTGAACATGGAAGTCTTATCGACCGCGCGCGCGTTTGGCGGCACGCAAGGCGTTTACCGCCATGCCTCCGTCGTGACCGGCACGGACATGACCTTTGCGGTCTACGTGCCGGACCATGCGCCTGGCGCGAAGCTTCCGGTGCTGTGGTATCTCTCGGGCCTCACCTGCACTCACGCCAACGTGATGGAAAAGGGTGAGTACCGCCGCGCCTGTGCCGAGCATGGGATCGTGTTCGTCGCGCCCGACACGAGTCCACGCGGTGACGACGTTCCCGACGACGAGGCCTACGACTTCGGCAAGGGCGCCGGCTTCTACGTCGATGCCACGCAGGAGCCTTGGGCCAGGCACTTCCGCATGCGTTCCTACATCGAGCAGGAACTGCCCGCGCTGGTCGCTGCCGAGTTCCCGGTCGATAGGGACCGCCAGGGCATCACCGGCCATTCGATGGGCGGCCACGGCGCGCTGACCATCAGCTTGCGCAACCCCGGCCGTTTCCGCTCGACCAGCGCCTTCGCCCCGATCGTCAGCCCGATGAACTGTCCGTGGGGCGAGAAGGCCCTGGGTGGCTATCTGGGCGAGGATATGTCTTCGTGGCGGCAATACGACGCCTGCGCCCTGATCAAGCAGGGCGCGCGTCTGCCCGACTTGCTGGTGGACCAGGGCACCGCAGACAACTTCCTCGATACGCAACTCAAGACGCAATTACTGGACGAGGCATGCCGCAAGGCCGATATGCCCGCTCAAATCAGGATGCAGGAGGGTTACGACCACTCCTACTTCTTCATCTCGACCTTCATGGACGAGCATATCGCCTGGCACGCGGAGAGGCTGAACAAGTGAGTACCAAAGAGCAGAGAGTCGCGGAGATCGTGGCCGAACACGCAGGCCGCGAAGGACCGATGCTGCCGATCCTGCACGACATCCAGCACGAATTCGGCTGCGTCGATGGCGAAGCCGAGCGGGTGATTGCCGGCGCCCTCAACCTGAGCCGCGCCGATGTGCATGGCGTGGTCAGCTTCTATCACGATTTCCACGAGAAAGCCGATCCGCGCCCCGAGGTCCAGATTTGCCGGGCCGAGGCCTGCAAGGCCCGCGGCGTCGAGAACCTGATGGCCGGCGCGAAGCAGGCTGCCGGAGAGCGCGTAAAGCTTTCGACCGTCTACTGCCTCGGCCTGTGCAGCGCCGGGCCCAGCGCGCGTGTCGGTGACACGCTCCATGCGCGGCTCGATGCCGCCGCCCTCGCCAAAGTGATCGAGAACGCCTGATGTCCGAGACTCGTATCGTCCGCATTTCCGACGACGCGCTGGCCCGGGCGCTGGGCGCCGACGCGCTTGCCGCGGCCTTCGCCAACAAGGGCGTCGAGGTTCACCGCACCTCGAGCTGGGGCATGCAGTGGCTTGAGCCGCTGGTTGAGATCGAAGGCATGGGCTTCGGCCCAGCCACGCTCGATGACGTCGATGCCATTCTCGCTGGAACGAGCAGCAAGGCCATCGGCGAAATCGTCGAGCATCCGTTCATCGCCCGCCAGCAGCGCCTGACGTTTTCCCGTGCGGGCCAGACCCGCCCGACCAACCTCGACGACTACGAGGAAACCGGCGGCTGGGCCGGATTGCGCCGTGCGCGTCAGATCGGTTCGGAAGCGATCATCGAGGAAGTCCTCGCCTCGGGCCTGCGCGGCCGCGGCGGTGCGGGCTTCCCCGCAGGAATCAAATGGAAGACCGTGGCCGGAGCCGCCGGTCCGCAGAAGTACATCGTCTGCAACGCCGACGAAGGCGACAGCGGCACCTTTGCCGACCGCATGGTCATGGAAGGCGATCCTTATGCGCTGATCGAAGGCATGGCGATCGCCGGCGAAGCGGTCGGGGCCGACCAGGGCTACATCTACTGCCGCAGCGAATACCCGGACTCGATCCGCAAGCTGACTGAAGCGCTGAAGCTCTGCGAGGGCATCATCGCCCCGTTCCGCTGCGAAGTGCGCACCGGCGCGGGAGCTTATGTCTGCGGTGAGGAAACCTCGCTGCTCAACTCGCTCGAAGGCAAGCGCGGCGAAGTGCGCGCCAAGCCGCCGCTTCCGGCGCTCGAAGGGCTGTTCGGCAAGCCGACCGTGGTCAACAACGTGCTGACCCTGTCCGCCGTGCCGCACATACTCGCCGAAGGCGGCGCAGCCCACTACGGCGCACTTGGCATGGACCGCTCCAAGGGCACCATGCCGATCCAGCTTGCGGGCAACATCAAGCACGGCGGCCTGTTCGAAACCGCGTTCGGCATCACCCTGCGCGAGTTGATCTACGACATCGGCGGCGGCACCGAGAGCGGCCGCCCGGTCAAGGCGGTGCAGGTCGGCGGTCCGCTGGGCGCCTATATCCACCCCGACCAGTTCGACATCCGCTTCGATTACGAGGAATACACCGTCGCCGACGCGCTGATCGGTCATGGCGGCATTACCGTGTTCGACGACACCGCCGACATGGGTCAGATGGCGCGTTTCGCGATGGAATTCTGCGCAGCCGAGAGTTGCGGCAAGTGCACTCCTTGCCGCATCGGTTCCATTCGCGGCGTCGAGCTGATCGACCGCATCCGCGCGGGCGGGCGCAAGGCCGACGCGGTCGAGGTTCTGCCGGTGATGCACAATGCGTCGAAGAAGGGCCGCCTGCCCGAACAGGACATCGGCCTGCTGACCGACTTGTGCGAGACGATGAAATTCGGCTCGCTTTGTGCACTCGGCGGGTTCACCCCCTATCCCGTCATGAGCGCGCTTAAGAACTGGCCGGAAGACTTCATGCCCGAGAGCGAAAAAGTGCTCGATCGGAACGACGCTTAGTGATCCTCGGCGTCGTCCTGGCTGGCGGGCAGTCGACCCGTTTCGGCAGCGACAAGGCGCTGGCCGAGCTGGACGGGCATACCCTGCTCGCCCGGGCGGTCGATACCCTGTCAGGTTGGTGCGAATATGTCGTCGTCGCCGGGCGTGAAACCGCCCCCGCCCCGACCATTCCCGACTGGCCGCACCCACAGATGGGACCGCTTGCGGGAATTGCCGCCGCGCTCCATTTCGCGCGTGACGAAGGCTACGCAACCGTGCTGACTTTGGGCGTGGATTCAGTGGGATTGCCCGAGAATCTGCCTGAACTACTCTCCCCCGCACCGGCCTACCTGGAAAGCCAGCCGGTCGTCGGTCATTGGCCTGCGGGAGCCGTTGACGCGATTGAAACGTTGCTTCTGGCAGACACCAAGCATTCGATGCTTGCGTTTGCAGGCGCCATTGGCGCAACAGCCGTGAAAATCAGCGCCAAACCTGCTAATATTAACACGCCGGCGGATCTCGCCGCGATGGAGCGAAAAGATGGGATTTGAACGCCAGGAAGACTTCGGCACGCCCGCAGTCAAGTCCGACGAGATGGTGAGCCTCACCATCGATGGGCGTGAAGTGACGGTGCCCGCGGGTACCAGCGTAATGCGCGCGGCTGCCGAGATCGGTGGCCAGATCCCCAAGCTTTGCGCCACCGACAACATGAAGGCGTTCGGCTCGTGCCGCCTGTGCCTGGTCGAGATCGACGGCGCGCGCGGCACGCCTGCCAGCTGCACCACGCCTGTCATGCCCGGGATGAACGTCCACACGCAGACCCCGCGGCTCGAAAAGCTGCGCAAGGGCGTGATGGAGCTCTACATCTCCGACCACCCGCTCGACTGCCTGACCTGCAGCGCCAACAACGACTGCGAGCTGCAGGACGCGGCGGCCCAGGTGGGCCTGCGCGACGTGCGCTATGGCTTCGAGGGTGAGAACCACCTCGGCCTCGCCACCGACTTCTCCAACCCGTACTTCGACTTCGATCCCAGCAAGTGCATCGTCTGCAGCCGCTGCGTGCGCGCATGCGACGAGGTACAGGGCACTTTCGCGCTGACGATCGACGGGCGCGGGTTCGGGTCGAAGGTCAGCGCCGGACAGGTCGAGGACAACTTCCTCGGCTCCGAATGCGTCAGCTGCGGCGCCTGCGTGCAGGCCTGCCCGACAGCGACGCTGCAGGAAAAGAGCGTCAAGGCGATCGGCAAGCCGGAGCGGGCCGTGGTCACCACCTGCGCCTATTGCGGCGTGGGCTGCACCTTCCGCGCCGAGATGCGCGGCGAGCAGCTCGTGCGCATGGTTCCGTGGAAGGACGGAAAGGCCAACCGCGGCCACAGCTGCGTCAAGGGCCGCTTCGCCTATGGCTACGCCAACCACCGCGAGCGCATCCTCAACCCGATGATCCGCGAGAGCATCGACCAGCCCTGGCGCGAAGTCAGCTGGGACGAGGCGATTTCCTACACCGCGGCCCGCCTCAACCAGATCAAGGCTGAATCGGGCGCGCGCGCGCTGGGCGGCATCACTTCCAGCCGCTGCACCAACGAAGAAGCCTACCTCGTGCAGAAGCTGGTGCGCGGCGGGTTCGGGTCGAACAACGTCGATACCTGCGCCCGCGTGTGCCACTCGCCGACGGGCTTTGGCCTGTCGACGACCTTCGGCACCAGCGCCGGCACGCAGGACTTCGATTCCGTGATGGATTCGGACGTCATCCTGGTGATCGGCGCCAACCCGACCGACGCACACCCGGTATTCGGCAGCCGCATGAAGCGCCGCCTGCGCCAGGGTGCCAAGCTGATCGTGATCGACCCGCGCCGGATCGACCTCGTCCGCAGCCCGCACATCGAGGCCGCCTATCACCTGCCGCTGCAGCCCGGCACCAACGTCGCCGTGATGACCAGCCTGGCGCACGTGATCGTGACCGAGGGGCTCGCCGACGAGAAGTTCATCCGCGAACGCTGCGACTGGGACGAATATCAGGACTGGGCCCGCTTCGTTTCCGACGAACGCCACAGCCCCGAAACGCTCGAAGCGGTCACCCGCGTTCCAGCGCAAGACCTGCGCGAAGCGGCGCGCCTGTTTGCCACCGGCGGCAACGGCGCGATCTACTACGGCCTCGGCGTGACCGAGCACTCGCAGGGTTCGTCGACCGTCATGGCGATCGCCAACCTCGCGATGGCGACCGGCAACATCGGCCGCCGCGGCGTGGGTGTGAACCCGCTGCGCGGCCAGAACAACGTACAGGGCAGCTGCGACATGGGCAGCTTCCCGCACGAGCTGTCGGGCTATCGCCACATCTCCGACGCCGCGACGCGCAAGCTGTTCGAGGACGATTGGGGCGTGACGCTCGATCCGGAGCCGGGCCTGCGCATTCCCAACATGCTCGATGCCGCTGTCGATGGCAGCTTCCGCGCGATCTACATCCAGGGTGAAGACATCCTGCAGTCGGACCCGGACACCAAGCACGTCGCCGCCGGCCTCGCCGCGATGGACTGCGTGATCGTCCACGACCTGTTCTTGAACGAAACCGCAAACTACGCGCACATCTTCCTGCCGGGTTCGACCTTCCTCGAGAAGGACGGCACCTTCACCAACGCCGAACGCCGCATTCAGCCAGTGCGCAAGGTGATGGAACCGGCCAACGGCTATGGCGACTGGGAAGTGACCCAGCTCCTCGCCAACGAGATGGGCCTGAACTGGACCTACACCCACCCGAGCCAGATTCTCGACGAGATCGCCCGCCTGACGCCGACCTTTGCCGGCGTTTCGTGGGAGCGCCTCGACCGCGAGGGCTCGCTGCAGTGGCCGGTGAACGAGAAGTTCCCCGAAGGCGCGCCGATCATGCACGTCGACGGCTTCGTGCGCGGCAAGGGCAAGTTCGTCGTCACCGAATACGTGCCGACCGACGAGAAGAGCGGTCCGCGCTTCCCGCTCCTGCTCACTACCGGCCGCATCCTGAGCCAGTACAACGTCGGCGCCCAGACCCGGCGCACCGACAACGTGCTGTGGCACAAGGAAGACCTGCTCGAAATGCACCCGAGCGATGCCGAGAACCGCGGTCTCAAGACCGACGACTGGGCCAAGCTCACCAGCCGCTCGGGCGAGACGACACTGCGCGTTCTCGTCACCGATCGCGTGGCGCCGGGTGTGGTCTACACCACCTTCCACCACCCTGCGACGCAAGCCAACGTGGTCACCACCGACTTCTCGGACTGGGCCACCAACTGCCCTGAGTACAAGGTGACCGCGGTCCAGGTCATGCCGTCGAACGGCCCGTCCGAATGGCAGGAAGACTACAACGAGCAGGCCGAACGCTCGCGCCGCATCGTCCAGGCGGAGCCGGCCGAATGAGCGAAGGCACCATCGTCAAACTTCGGCGCATGGCCAACCAGATCGCGCTCAACTACGCCGCTATCGGGGCGGACAGCGCGGTCCTGGCCACGGCGGATCACATCAAGAAGTTCTGGGATCCGCGGATGAAGTCGTCGATCTTCGCCGACAACCGCACCGACCTCTCGCCAATCGCCACGGCGGCGATTGACCTGCTGGCCGCGGGCGTGACCCCCGCACCGCAGTCGGGCGGGACCGAGTTCAACAAGGTGAACGAGGTCGGTCATTCCGACGCGGGGTGAGCTCCCTTCTCCCCTCTCGCTTGCGGGAGGGGCTAGGGGTAGGCCTATCTCGGCAAGCCGCTCCCGTGACGTCACACACTCACCGCTGGCCTCTCCCGCAGGCGGGAGGGGGATTTGAACGCCCCACTCGAAATCCGGCCCGACGGCTCTCACCACACCACCTCGCGCGAGTGGGTGCCCGAAGCCCCGGTGGCGCTGGAGTTCAACGGCCTCAGCTACGCCGTGATGATGGCCACGCCGAGCGATCTCGAGGATTTCGCTCTCGGCTTCGCGCTGACCGAAGGCCTGGCCCGAAAGCCCACCGACCTCACCGACATCAGCGTAGCCGAAGTCGAAAAGGGCTGGATCGTCCGCGCGGCGCTCTCGGGCCTCGGCATCGAGCAGCTCACCGATCGCGTGCGCTCCCGCGTGGCGGAAAGTTCCTGCGGCCTGTGCGGCATCGAGAACCTCGAGGCCGTCGCCCGTCCGCTGCCTCCTGTCCCAGTGCACGCCGCGCTTGCCGAGGGTGCGATCTTCGCCGCCCTCGCCGCGCTGCGCGATTTCCAGCCGCTCGGCCGCAAGACTGGCGCTGCGCATGCCGCCGCATTTGCTTCACCCGAAGGCCTCATTCTGCATGCCCGCGAAGACGTCGGCCGCCATAACGCGCTCGACAAGCTCGTCGGCGCCCTCGCCGCAAGCGGACAAGACCCTTCGGAAGGCTTCGTCCTCTCCACCGCGCGCTGTTCCTACGAGATCGTCGAGAAGGCGGTCCGCGCCGGTGCCACCCGCTTGGTCACCGTCTCGCTGCCCACCAGCATGGCGGTCGAACGCGCCAGCCAGTCAGGCCTCAGCCTGTGGTCCCTAGCCCGCGACGACAGCGTGTTGCGGGTCAACTCCGGCAACGCAAGGTAAGGCGGCGCGGAGGAAAGCCATGGCGCGAAAGACTTTCCTCAGAGAGCTGCGCCAATACCTCCAGGATCCCAAATCGCGCCGCACCTGGAGCCTCGCAGCGCGCGACGGGATTGTCGCGACCGGGGGCATCCTGCTCGGCTTCACCGGCGCCGGGGCAAGCGATCGGACCTTGCTCATGGCCGCGACGGCAGCGACCGTGGCCGGCATGCTCTGCGCGGGTGGGGCGGAATGGTCCGAGGCCGCTTCCGACCGGGAGGCGCAACTCAACGCCGTCGCCGAGGAAAAGGCCGAGGTCGAGCAGCAAAGGCACGTCGAAGAGACCGAAGTGTTCCACTACTACCGCGCCAAAGGGCTTAGCCGGGATCTCGCCAAGAGGGTGGCCAAGGAGCTGATGACGCGCTCCCCGATAAAGGCGGCGCTCGAGAGCGGGCACGGGATTCTCGCGCTAACCTCTCAGGCCGAAGTCTGGCTGACGGGCATCTTCGCCGCTCTCGCCTACCTCTTGGGTGCCGCGATTCCCCTGGCGCTGACATTCTTCCTGCCAATGGCGATCGAGACCCGGCTTATCGTCGCGGCCGTGCTCCTGTCGCTGGTCGTAACCTCGATTGTCGGGGCGCGCGCCGGGCATATGAACGTTGGCACGAACGTTGTTCGCACCGTGGTGATCGGCGTGGTGACGATCACAGTCAGCTACTTCGTCGGAGAGCTTGCGTTTTGAGGCCGCTCACCGGCTGAGCAGGTAGACCGCGTACTCCGCTCGCCAATTGGCTCCGGCGGCGCTCAGCTCGCGCTCGCCGCTGAAGAACCAGCTCCGCTCGGTCTTTACGCCTTTGTCGGCGAGCAGCTTGTCGAAATCGGTCACCGTCACGTGGTGAATGTTCTGCGTCTCGTACCAGCTCACCGGCAGGTGGCGCGTCACCGGCATGCGGCCATGCCACAGCAGGAACGCGCGCATGCGCCAGTGCGCAAAGTTGGGGAAGCTGACGAAGGCCCGCCGGCCGACGCGCAGCAGCTGTTCGAGCATCAAGTCTGGCCGAGCAGCGGTCTGTAGTGTTTGACTGAGGATCGCATAGTCGAACGCGTCGTCCGGATAGTCGGCGAGATCGCGGTCGGCGTCTCCCTGGATCACCGAGAGGCCACGCGCGACGCAGCGTTCGACCGCCTCGGGATCGATCTCCATCCCCCGCGCGTCCACCCCTTGCTTGTCGCGCAGGACGGCCATCAGTTCGCCGTCGCCGCAGCCGACGTCGAGCGCCCGGCTGCCCGGGGCGACGTGCTTGGCGATGACGGCGAGGTCGGGGCGCAGCTCAGCCATTGAGGAACCCCGTGACGACCCGGTCGAGCGAGGGAACTTCGAGCAGGAAGCTGTCGTGGCCATAAGGCGCTGACAGCTCGACGAAGCTGACCGGCGCGGCGACGGCGTTGAGCGCGTGAACGATCGCGCGCGATTCGGCCGTCGGATAGAGCCAATCGGTGTCGAAGCTGACCACGCAGAAGCGCGCCGGCGTCCCGGCAAAGGCATCGGCCAATCGCCCGCCGTGCTCTTCGGCCAAGTCGAAATAGTCCATCGCCCGGGTGATATAGAGATAGCTGTTGGCATCGAACCGGTCGGTAAAGGCGAGCCCCTGGTACCGCAGGTAGCTTTCGACTTGGAAATCCGCGTCGAAGCCGAAGCTCTTTGCCTCGCGGTCCTGCAAGCGGCGGCCGAACTTGCCGGTCAGGCCCGCCTCCGACAGGTAGGTGATGTGCGCGGCCATACGCGCCACCGCGAGACCCTTGTCCGGCGTATTGCCCGAATCGTAATAGTCGCCGCCCTGCCAGTTGGGATCGGCCATGATCGCCTGGCGGCCGACCTCATGGAAGGCGATGTTCTGGGCCGAGTGGCGCGGCGTGGTGGCGATGGCTAGCACCCGCGCGGCCCGCTCGGGAAAATTGGCGGCAAGACTCAGCGCCTGCATCCCGCCCATCGAGCCGCCCACCACGGCATGCAGCTGCCCGATCCCGAGCGCATCGAGCAACGCCACCTGGGCGCGGACCATGTCGCGAATCGTGATGACCGGGAAGCGCATGCCGTAGCGTCCGCCGTCCGCGGCGTCGCTCGCCGGGCCGGTCGAACCCATGCAGCTGCCGATCACGTTGGCGCAGATCACGAAGAAGCGGTCGGTGTCGATCGGCTTGCCGCGGCCGATCATCCGGTCCCACCAGCCCGGCTTGCCCGTAATCGGATGCGGACTGGCGACGTGCTGATCGCCGGTCAGCGCATGATGGACGAGAATCGCGTTCGACTTGTCTGGCGCGAGTTCGCCATAGGTCTCGTAAGCGATCGTCACGCGATCGAGCGCCTGCCCGCTGTCGAGCTGGAGCGGCTTGTCGAGCAGGACGGTGCTGCTTGTCGATGAAAGAACTGTGGCCACGTTTGGCGGGGGATGGGATAGCCCAAGCGGGCTGTCAATTCCCGCTGCTTGCGGCTATGCGCCCGGCGGTGAACGAAGGGGCTCCTATTACCCGTCCTGCGATGAAGCCGTGGATCGAGGCTATCCATGCCTACGTGCCCGGCAAGAGCAAGGCCGCTGACGGGCGCAAGCTCGTCAAACTCTCGGCCAACGAAAACCCGCTCGGCACCAGCGAGGCCGCGCTGAAGGCGCGCGCCGCGGCGCCGGGACCGGATCGTTATCCCGATCCTGATTCGACGGAACTGCGCGAAGCGCTGGGTGCGTTGCACGGCGTGGACCCGGGGCGGATCGTCTGCGGCACGGGCTCGGGCGAACTGCTCACGGTGGCAGCCAGCGCCTTTGCCGGTCCCGGAGACGAAGTGCTCTACGTGCGGTACGGCTTCTCACTCTACGAGATCGCGGCACGGCGGTGCGGGGCAACGCCGGTCGAGGCTCCGGACGCCGATTACGGTACCGATGTCGACACCCTGCTAGCCTGCGTGACCGAGCGGACGCGGGTGGTATTCGTCGCCAATCCGAACAACCCGACGGGCAGCTATCTTTCGCGGGCCGAGCTTGCGCGGCTGCACTCTGGCCTACCGGGCCATGTCCTGCTGGTGATCGACCAGGCTTACGCCGAATACGTCGCGCCGGAAAACGACGACGGGGGCGTGGCGCTGGCCAACACGCACGACAACGTGCTCGTCATGCGCACCTTCTCCAAGGCTTATGGTCTTGCTGGAGAGCGGATCGGCTGGGCCACTGGCGCGCCCGCCCTGATCGGCGCGCTCAACCGCCTTCGCGGACCATTCAACGTCAATCTCGCCGGGCAGCAGGCCGCTGTCGCGGCGGTGGAAGATCAAGCCTTCGTTGTGTCGTCGCGCGAGTCCAACACCCAAGTCCGGGCCAGGTTCGTCGCCGCGCTGGAAGCGCTCGGCAACTTCGGGCTGCGTCCGCTTCCGAGTGAGGCTAATTTCGTGCTCGTGCTATTCGAAGGCGCGTTGACGGCCGAAGCTGCCCTCTTGGGGCTGAACGACGCCGGCTACGCGGTACGTCATTTGCCGGGCCAGGGCTTGCCGCAAGCCTTGCGCATCACGATCGGGACCGAGGGGCAGATGGACGAAGTAGCCCAAGTGTTGCGCACTCTGGCGGAGGGCGCACAGTGACATTTGAACGCGTGGCGATCATCGGCCTCGGCCTGCTCGGCGGCTCGATCGGCCTGGCAGTCGCCCAGCACCTGCCCGGCATAGCCACCACGGGTTACGACGTCGATCCCGCGGTACGCCAACGCGCCCGGGAGCGTGGCCTTGCCGGCACCATTTGCGAGACCGCGAGTGAGGCGGTGGCCGAGGCGGACCTCGTCATTCTCTGCGTACCGGTTGGCGCGATGACCGAAGTCGCGCGCGAAATCGCCGGAGCGTTGCGGCCCGACGCTCTGGTCAGCGATGTGGGTTCGTCGAAGCG
The DNA here is from genome assembly GCF_018599195.1 of Croceibacterium selenioxidans. Taxonomy (GTDB): domain Bacteria; phylum Pseudomonadota; class Alphaproteobacteria; order Sphingomonadales; family Sphingomonadaceae; genus Croceibacterium_A; species Croceibacterium_A selenioxidans. The sequence goes on from NZ_JAHFVK010000002.1 coordinate 511,011, forward strand.
GACGGTCGCCAAGGCGCTGTCAGAGGCTCTGCCGAACCACGCCATCATACCCGCGCACCCCGTCGCCGGCACCGAGCACTCGGGACCCGACGCGGGTTTTGCCAGCCTGTTCCACCATCGCTGGTGCATCCTCACTCCGCCGGCCGATGCCGATCCCGAGCAGGTCAACGCGCTCATCGAGTTCTGGAAGGCCTTGGGCGCCATGGTCGACGCCATGGATGCCGAACATCATGACATGGTGCTGGCCGTCACCAGCCACATTCCTCACCTGATAGCCTACACCATTGTTGGGACCGCTTCGGACCTCGAGCAGGTCACGCGCGGAGAGGTGATCAAGTACTCCGCCGGCGGCTTCCGCGACTTCACCCGCATCGCCGCATCGGACCCGACCATGTGGCGCGACGTCTTCCTGCAGAATCGCGATGCGGTGCTGGAAATGCTCGACCGGTTCCTCACGGACCTGGCCCTGATGCGAGAGGCGATCCGCGCGAGCGATGGGGAAACCATGTTCGAGCTGTTCACCCGCACGCGCTCGATCCGCCGTTCGATCGTCGCGATCGGGCAGGACGACGCCCGGCCCGACTTCGGGCGTAAGGATCACGAATAGGCCCTGCTGCACGGCGCAGCGTCCGTGCATGAATTCTCATACAAGGGCGTGACGTGTTTCTGCTGGTTTTCAAGTTCTCCGTGTGGGGCGCTGCCTCATGGGGAGGGTGGAGGGGCTGGCGGACTGTCCTTAGCCCCTCCGTCAGCCCCTGCGGCGCCTGCCACCTCCCCATCGCTGCGCGACAGGGAGGATCTGGAGGAGCAGATACACCAACCACCAGCGGGCGAATGCGGGCCTAACGCCGGGAGAACAAAGTCGCGGACGGGCGAAGGCCGGCGAGGGCTGCGCAAACCTCACGGATCGCAGTGGCATTCTGACGGCGAGGCGCGCAACCGATACGGTTACGCATATCAGGAATTATCGCCAAAACCTCAAGAGTTCAGCGCGTTGATCGCCTCATGCACCCTCGCCTCGATTTCCTCGCGTGGGAGGCCAGGCTCGATCACTTCCCCGAAATGCAGCGTGATCGTGCCGGGTCGCTTCCACAAGCGATGGTATAGCGGCCCGCTGTTCACCGCGACCGGCACCACCGGTAGACCCAGGAGCTTGTAGATCCCGGCAAAACCGGCCTGGAGCGGCGGGCGGGTGTCATGTGGGACGCGTGTGCCTTCCGGAAAGATCGCCAGTGGGCGGCCGCTCGCAATGAATTTGCGCGCATCGGTCATCATGGCGCGGAGCGCCTTGGCGCCCTGGTCCCGTCGCACCTCGACCGAGCCGTAGGCGCGGGCGGCGCGGCCCCAGCCGGGAATGTCGAACAACTCCTGCTTGCCGAACGGCACGGGGTAGTCGAGCAGATTGGGCAGATCGATCGCTTCGAAGAAACTCTCGTGCTTAAGCGCATAGAGAGCTGGCTCGACCGGCCTGTGGCCGGTCTCGTGAACGCTGATCCCCAGCAGTACCTTGCAGCAGGCCCGGTGATAGCGGGCCCAGGCGTCGGGATATGGGCGCACCCGACTTGGCGCGAATGTCGCCATAAGAGCCGACATGCCGACGTAGAATACGCTTCCCGAGTAGAACGCGAGATAGAACAGCAGGCTCCGCAGCACAATCATCGACTTAACCTGGAAGAGCTTGGACGAGCCAGGCGGCCAGGAACTTGTGGTATTCGAGAAAGAGCATCGACAGCGACGGTTTGGACGGGACGGCGTCGCGCAGGATCACGGTTTCCTGAGGCAGCGCTCCTTGCAGCTCCAGCGCGGCGCGGCGCATGTGCCAGTCGGACGTCACCAGGCGCAGGCTGCGGACCTTCTGCTCGGCGATCCAAGCGGCGGTCTCGCGAGCATTGCCCCGCGTATCGAGCGCGGCGAACCCGAGCGTCACGCAGCACTCCATAAGTTCTGGCGATACGCCGTATTCGACCTCGAACTCCCTCGGCTTCACGTCGCTGTAAACCCCTGTGACGAGCATCTTGGGCGCCTCGCCCGCGCGCAGCAGCGCAAGCCCGCGCGGGATACGTCCGCCGCTGCCGGTCGGCACGACGATCGCGTCGGTCTTCTGTTTGCCCGCCGGTTGCGGCAGCGCAACCGCGAACCAAAGGAATCCCAGCACCCAAAGGACGAAGAGCGATGAAAGAAAACGGCGAATCACAGGATTTGCCTCAGCACAGCCAGCACCGTCAGGCGAGCGGTCAGGATAGCCAACGCCAAGCCTATCACCGGAATGAGTGCGAGAACGGCCCAGTCGACCGGCCCGAGCCCACCGCCAGCCACCATGCCCGAGCCAAGTGCCGCAAATTGCTTGCCTAACAGCAGCACAGCGGCAAGGCCCAGCGCAAGGCCGGCAAGGCCGCCCAGGGCCGCGTCAAACGCCACCGAGCGTTGGAAGATACGGGCGATCTGCGCGTCGGTGCCCCCGAGCAGGTGGACGATCTCGATCGTCTCGTGGTTACTGCCCAGCGCGCTTCGCGCCGCCAGCCACACGGCCGCCGCACTCGTCCCCGCCAGCAGCACGATCAGGCCGACAGCGAGCCACTGCAACGAAGCGGCCGCGTCGAACACAGGCTGCAACCAGCGAGCCTGCGCGTCCACCCGCGCAGAGGGAGCCGACGATACGATCGTCGCGCGCAAGTCCTTGAGCTGCTTCTCGGTCACGGATCCCGCCAGCTTGACGTCGATGATCGCCGGAACCGGAAGCGCATCCTCCGCAGAGGCCGCTTGCGGACCGAGCCAGGGTTCGAGCAAGGCCTTGAGCTCTTCGTCGGGCACGCGGCGGACTTCCGCCACTCCGTCGAGCTCGTCGAGCAACGACAGGGCTGCCTGAACCTGGCGTTCGCGCTCCGCCGGGCGCCCCTCCACGATCTGGACCGTGATCCCACCGGCGATCTCGTTGCGGGCGCTCTGGGTGAGGTTGCGCAAGCCCAGACCGGCCCCAGCCGCAATCACCGTGAGAGCGATCATGATGGCGATGACCCACGGCATCGGACCGGCGATGCGCGCCTGCGGCAAGAGCCGATCGCTCGCGACGTGTCGGAGCGCCTTCATTGGCCCACCGTCTCGCGCCGCGGTGGATAGCGCAGCGCGCCCGTCGGATCGGAAAGCCGCCCGCGGTCGAGACGCATGATCAGCGAATCCGGCACCTTCTTCAGCAAGTGAACGTCGTGCGTCGCGACCACCACGGTGGTGCCAAGGCGATTGAGGGCCTCGAACAGGCGCAATAGCTTTACCGCCATTTCAGGGTCGACGTTGCCCGTCGGCTCGTCGGCGACGAGAATCTCCGGGCGGGCGATCACGGCGCGGGCAATGGCGACCCGCTGCTGCTCCCCGCCCGAGAGGCTGGCGGGCCGCGCATCGGCGCGCTGTTCGAGCCCGACCCACTGGAGCATGTCCGCCACCGGCTTGCGTATTTCGTTCTCGGGAACGCCTGAAACGCGTAGCGGCAGGGCCACGTTGTCGAATGCGGATAAGTCGGGCACCAGGCGGAAGTCCTGGAACACCACGCCGATGCGTCGGCGGAATTCGGGCAAACGGTTACGCGGCACGGTGATCACGTCGGTGCCGAACATCCGGATGACCCCCCGCGAAGGGCGCTGGGCCAGGTAGAGCAGTTTGAGCAACGAAGTCTTGCCCGCGCCGCTGGCCCCGGTGAGGAAGTAGAAACTCCCCGGATAGAGCGTGAACGCGATGTCGCTCAGCACCTCTCGTTCGGTGCCGTAGCGCAAGCCGACGTTGTCGAACTGGACGATGCTCCCCTCCCCAGCGCTCACGGACGGCCTCGGGAGCGGTGCGGATGGAGGAAGATGAGCATGCTCGGGCGGCTATAGCTGCTGTTCGATGTGGAAAAAAGCCACGCAAGGGGGTGAGTTGAGGGTGTGCGCCTTGTTGCCAGTTGCCAAGAGTCTTAAGATTCACCTGCAATGATTATTTCATGCCCTGCTTGCACGACGCGCTATGTGGTGCCGGACAGTGCGATTGGCCTGGAGGGGCGCACAGTCCGGTGCGCCAAGTGCCGGCACAGCTGGTACCAGGATCCACCCGCGCTTGAGATGGCAGGGTCGGAACCGGCGCGGGCCGAAATAGCCGAGCCCGTCGCTCCACCACCAACGCCAGATCCTGCGCCGGAACCGGTCACGGCGGGGGACCGTCCGCGCTTCGTGACCGCGTCACCTGCTCCCGAGCCGGAACCGGAAGTCGGGGCAGAAGCAGCGAGCGCCCCGTTCGCGGAATCCGAATTCGAGGACGTGCCGCCCCCGCCTCCTTACGAGACGCCCCGCATCTCCGAGCCTGCGGACGCCGATGACGCCATCTCGCAGTTCGATGCGGCTCCGCCTTTCAGGCGCCGGCGCAATCCGCTGCGTGTGTGGAGTTGGGCCGCGGGCATCTTCGCTGTTCTAGCCGTGGGCACCACTGCGGCGGTTTCGTATCTGGGACTTCCCGATTGGGTACCGGTGAACGAACCGACTTTCGGTTATAACCGGACGGATCTGCAGCTCGACTTCCCGCCTGACCGGCAGGAACGCCGCCAGACCCCCAACGGCACCGAATATTTCGGCGCGAGTGGGACGATCACCAATGTCGGCGGCCGGACCGAGGATGTCCCGCCGATCCTGATCGTGCTGCGCGATTCTCGGGAGCGGATCGTCTACAGTTGGGAAGTTCAGCCGCCGAAGCGCAGCCTTGCCCCAGGCGAGAGCGTGACGGTGAACGAGGCTGTGACCGACGTGCCGCGCTCGGCCCGCGTGGCCGAGATCGGCTGGAAGCCCACCTGAAATTCGCCGCCGTCAGGCGACTTACTGGAATTCGTAGAGAACCTTGCCCTCGCGAGTGGTGCGTTGCGCCTGGGGCGCATCCTTGCGCGTCTCATCGAGCCCACGGTCCTGGCGCACGATTACCGGCTCAAGGATGACAGCCCTCACCTGCGCTTGCACGACCTTGGCCCCCGGAACGTCCGGGGGAGAGGGCACAACGGCCGTGGCGGCCGCAGCCAGCAAGAGCGCTGAAAAGCTCACGTCGTATGGTTGATAGACCATTAACCCAACACTCATCCATCAAGGCCGTTCCATGACAAGAACGGCAGCGATGAAGAATGTTATTGCCCCCGGCTTGCAGGGGTATGGTCGCTTTGCTAAGGGCCCCCACCTACCCCGCGAGGGCCGCCTTCTGGCCCTTGTCGATTATGCGGTCGTGGCGGAACTGGTAGACGCGCAACGTTGAGGTCGTTGTGGGCGAAAGCCCGTGGAAGTTCGAGTCTTCTCGACCGCACCAATCATCCTGATGAGATCGATTTTCGCCTTCGGGCGCCCCGTTCATCGCGGCAACTTGCGCCTGTGAGGAAGCGAATCGGCCGGAGCAAGCTCCGTCGATCCGCCCCTCAAGACATTTGCGATGGCTTACTCGGCAGGTCCGCGGTTCTTGCGGTGAGGCTTCTTCTGCCAGGGCTTCTTGGGTCCCTTCGCCGAATCAGCAGGACGCGGTTTCGCGTCGTTGCCCGAACGGCCAGCCTTGCGCGCGGCGCCGGGCGGTCCCTTGCGTGGCGGTCCCGAGTGTCCAGGCCGTTCGTGGCTCCTGGCGCCCTTGCGATGCTCCCGAGCGGCGTCGCGCGGCGTGTCGGGCGACGGTTCGATGCTGACATCGCCTCCGTCCTCGGTCCCGGCCGTACGAACCAGCGCCGACGCAAACTTGTCCGCGATGGTCCGCGGGACCTGGAAGTGGGTCTCGTTCGCGCTGATGCGGATGGCTCCGATCTCGTTGCGGGTGATATGCCCGCGGCGGCAAAGCAGGGGCAGGATCCAACGCGGGTCGGCATTCTGACGGCGGCCGACGTCCATCCGGAACCAGACCACGTCCTCGAAGCCCGCACGATGGCGATCCTGTCGATCGGCCTGCTGCGCTTCGGGCGTGTTCGGGATCAGTTCTTCGGCCTGCGGCAAGGCGGCGCGATGAGCGCGTACCAGCGCCGCGGCGATGTCCTCGGGGCTGCGTTCAGCCAGAAGACGGGTCGCGAGTTCGCGATCCTCCTCGTCGAACTCGATCGGCTCGAGCAGAGCCTCGAGCAGGCGCTGGCGGTCGTTGTGGCGGATGGCTTCGGCCGTCGGCGGATCGATCCACTCGGCGTTGATCCGTGCACCGCGCAGCATCGATTCGACGCGCTTGCGGCGGGGGTAAGGCACGACGAGGACGGCGGTGCCCTTCTTGCCCGCGCGCCCGGTCCGGCCCGAGCGGTGCTGCAAGGTCTCGGCATCGCGGGGAATCTCGACGTGGATCACCAGGCTGAGCGTCGGAAGGTCAATGCCCCGCGCCGCCACGTCGGTCGCTACGCAGACGCGGGCGCGCCGATCGCGCAGCGCCTGCAGCGCCTGATTACGCTCCGACTGCGAGTGCTCGCCCGACAGCGCGACCACGGCAAAGCCGCGCTCCTGCAAGGTTGCGTGCAGCCGGCGGACGTTCTCGCGGGTAGCGCAGAACAGCATGGCGGTTTCCGCTTCGTGGAAGCGCAGGAGGTTGACCACCGCGTTCTCGATCTCCGACGGCGAGACGGTGACGGCCTGGTAGGCGATGTCGCCATGCCCGCGACCGTCGCTGACCGTGGAGATGCGCAGGGCGTCGCGCTGGTAGCGCTGCGCCAGCCGCGTGATCGGTGCCGGCATCGTAGCGGAGAACAACAGTGTCCGGCGGCTTTCAGGGGTCGCGTCGAGAATTTCCTCGAGATCTTCGCGGAAGCCCATGTCGAGCATTTCGTCGGCCTCATCGAGCACGACTGTGCGAAGCGCCGCGAGGTCGAGCGCGCCCCGCTCGAGGTGATCACGCAGACGGCCAGGCGTTCCCACGACGACTTGGGGCCCGTCGCGCAACGAGCGTCGCTCCTTCGATGGGTCCATGCCCCCGACGCAGGTCGCCACGCGCAGACCCGCCTTGCCGTATAGCCACATCAGCTCGCGGCTTACCTGCAGCGCCAGCTCGCGGGTGGGCGCAATGACCAGCGCCAGCGGACTGGTGCCGAATTCCGCCATGCCGTCGGGCCGAAGCAAGTCGGGCGCCATGGCTATGCCGAAAGCGACGGTCTTGCCGGAACCGGTCTGCGCCGAGACAATTAGGTCACGCCCTTCCGCCTCGGGCTCGAGCACCGCGGCTTGCACGGGGGTGGGATCGGAATAGCCGCGCGCGACTAGAGCTTCGCCGAGAACGGCCGGTACATTGGGAAAAGGCATCGCCGCTAGATAGGGACGATTGCCCCGAGAGACACCCGGGGCGGGATATCTTTTTTCCAAGCCACTCCTGCAACCTGAAGGCGGCCCCGCGCGCCCGTTGATACTCGGTTCCAGCATTTGGGCAAAGGTTCGCGGTTCGCGAGGTCCCCACCCCACCGCTTCGCTCGACGAAACGCCATTGAATTGACGATAAGTAATATTACAGATGGACCCGCCATGAGGACCCGGTTCACTGACCGGTCTTATTAACATGACGGCTTTTCAGGGAGAGATCCGATGCTGCGTCGCCAGTTGCTTACCCTCGTCGCATTGGCGTCTACGGCGCTCGCCCCTCTCCCGTCCCTCGCGCAGACTGCGGCACCGGTGCCGGTCGAACAGCTGGTCGAAAAAGTTCAGATTCCTTACGAGAGCTTCACGCTTCCCAACGGCCTCCGCGTCATAGTCCATACCGACCGCAAGGCCCCGATCGTGGCGGTGTCGGTGTGGTACGACGTTGGCTCCAAGCACGAGCCGAGCGGAAAGACCGGCTTCGCCCACTTGTTCGAACACCTGATGTTCAACGGCTCCGAGAATGTTCCCGGCGACTTCTTCGCACCGCTGCGGGAAGTGGGCGCGACAGACTTCAACGGCACGACCAACTTCGACCGCACCAACTACTTCGAGACCGTGCCCCGGCCCGCGCTCGACCGGGCGCTGTTCCTAGAGAGCGACAGGATGGGGTGGTTGCTCGGGGCTATCGACCAGGCCGTGCTCGATGAACAGCGCGGCGTGGTCCAGAACGAGAAGCGCCAGGGCGACAACCAGCCCTACGGCCTAGTGTTCTACAAGCTGCTCGAGGAACTGCTCGGCGGGACGCCTTATGGCCATAACGTTATCGGCTCGATGGCCGACCTCGACGCCGCGAGCCTGGAGGACGTCAAGAACTGGTTCCGCCAGCACTACGGCCCGAACAACGCGGTCCTCGTGCTCGCCGGCGATGTCGACGTGAACGAGGCTCGGCCGATCGTCGAGAAGTACTTTGGATCGATTCAGGCCGGACCGCCGACACAAGCGCCGCAAGTGGCGGTGCCGACCCTGTCCGCGGCCAAGGACGTCACGATGCAGGATCGTGTCGCGGCGACCTTGATCTTGCGCAGCTGGGCGGTGCCCGGGCTCAACGATCCGGACGCCGTCCCTCTCGACGTGCTCGCCTCCGTGCTCGGCGGCCTCGCCAGCTCACGGCTCGATAACCTCCTGGTGCGTGAAGAGAAGACCGCGGTGCAGGTCTCGGCCGGCGTCCAGTCGCTCTCCCAGCTCGGCATGTTCCTGGTCCAGGCGGTCGTACGGCCCGGAGTCGATCCCGCCGTGGTGGCCAAGCGCCTGGACGAGATCGTCGCCGACCTCATCGAACACGGTCCGACAGCCGACGAGGTGCAGCGTGTCGTCACGACCAACGTCTCCAGCCGCATCTCCGGCCTCGAGGCCGTCGGCGGCTTCGGGGGCAAGGCCGTGGCGCTGGCGTCGGGCGAGCTCTATTCGGACAATCCGGCTTTCTACAAGCAACAGCTCGAAGCGATGGCGAAGGTTACGCCGGCGCAGGTCCAGGCTGTCGGCCAGAAATGGCTCTCACGCCCCGCCCTTACCATCACCGTCGTTCCGGGAGAGCGCGACAGCTACCAGGAAGCTCAGACAGTCGCGGCCGCACCCGCCGCAGCCGCTCCGCGCGAGGCCGTCCAGAGCACGCGCGGCGACCTCCCTTCGGTCGCGGCTATCGGCGACCTCGATTTTCCCGAGGTCACCCGCAGCAGGCTGAGCAATGGAGTCGAACTCGTCTACGCCCATCGCGCGGCCGTACCCGTCACCCGTGTGTTGATGAGCTTCGACGCCGGGGCTGCCGCGGATCCGGACGGGAAGCTCGGCACCCAGAGCCTGATGCTTTCGCTGCTCAAGGAAGGCACGACGAGCCTGGACTCGACAGCCATCGCCGAAGCCGGCGAACGCCTCGGCGCCACGATCGGCACCGGCAATTCGGCTGACCGCACGTACCTGACCGTCGCCACGCCCAGCCCCAACCTTGCGGGTTCGCTCGACCTGTTCGCCGACGTCGTGCGCAATCCGGCGTTCGAGCCCTCCGAGGTGGAACGCCTCCGCGCGAGCTTGCTCACGTCGATCGCCTCGGAACTCACGAACCCCGCGGGCATCGCGAACCGGGCCATGCCACCGCTGCTGTACGGCAGCGCAAGCCCTTACGCGAAGCTCGCCGCTGGTTCGGGCGACCCGGTCGCCGTAGGCCAGCTAACGCGCGATGAACTGGTGGCTTTCCACCAGGCCTGGATCAGGCCGGAGAAGGCCAAGGTCTTCGTCGTGAGCGATCTTCCCCTGGAAGAGGTCAAGGCCGCGCTCGAAGCCCGCTTCCGCAACTGGCGGGGCCAGGGACCGGCCGGTGCCAAGGCGTTCAACGCGGCGCCGGCGCAAGTCACGCCCAGGATCGTGCTGCTCGACCGGCCCAATTCGCCGCAGTCGCTGATCCTCGCCGGGCAAATGACGGCGCTCAACCCGCGCGATGAACTCCTGACTTACCAGATGGGCAACCAGGTTCTCGGCTCTGGCTTCCTGTCGCGCCTCAACATGGAACTGCGCGAAAACAAGCATTGGTCCTACGGCGCCGGGGGTGGTTACAACTGGCTCGAGCACGCGGTGCCCTACACCATCAACGCGCCGGTCCAGGCTGACCGGACCGGGGACTCGATCAAAGCCATCCAACAGCAGGTACAGGAGTTTCTCTCGACCAACGGCGTCACCGCGGCGGAACTCTCGCGCGAGGTCAACGGCACGACGAGGGAATTGGCAGGGCGATTCGAGACGTCCAGCGCTGTCCTTTCCGCCATGCAGCAGAATGATGTCTGGGGCCGTCCGGATAATTTCTACGACACGGTCGCACAGCGGTACCGCGCCATGACCGGGCCGGAACTCGACGCGGCGATGCGAAACGCGCTCGATCCGAACAAGTTCGTCTGGGTGGTCGTCGGGGATGCCGCGACGGTCAAACCCCAGCTCGAAAGCCTCGGGCTACCCGTGGAAGTCGTCGCGGCGGCAGCCATCGGGCAGTGAGGGAACTGAAGCGGTTGGCCTTCCTCTTCACGCCTCCGGCCTGGAGAGGAACAGGTCCATCCCGAGATGCTGCGACAGGTATTTCGCCGTCATCTGACCTTTGACGCTGTTGCCTGCTCCGTCGAGCAGCGGGGCGAAAGTGCCGAGGCCGCCTTTGCCGGGTGAAACCGTCACGATGCCACCGCCAATCCCGCTCTTTCCCGGCAGGCCGATCTCGTAGAGCCAGTCGCCCGACGTCTCGTAGAGCCCGGCGGTTGCCATGACCGCCAGTGTGTAATGACAAGTGTCGGGATCGACCACGCGCTCGCGGGTGATGGGATTGACCCCTCCGTCGGCCAAGGTTGCGCCCATCACGGCGATGTCCTTCGCCGTGACGTCGAGGCAGCACTGCCGGGTATAGAGATCGAGCGCCTGCATGGGATCCGCATCCAGACGGCCCGCGCTGTGCAACAGGTGCGCCATGCCCCGGTTGCGGAAGTTGGTGGCTCGTGCCGAGTCCAGCACCTCGTCATTGATCGCGAGCTCCCGCCCGGCCAATGCCGACAGGCCATCGAGAATCCGCTGCCACTTCTCCTCGATACTGCCACCCCCCACCAGGCTGCTGGTGACCATCGCGCCGGGATTGACCATCGGGTTGGTACGCCCGTCGCGATGCATTTCCAGCGGCAAGGTCGAATTGAACGGGAAGCCGGTGGCGTTGACCCCGATCTTCCGCCGCGCCTCATCGTGCCCGATCTGCTGGCACACCAGCGCAAAGACGAAGGGCTTGGACACGCTCATGATCGGGAACAGGTAATCGGCGTCTCCGGCCGAATGAACATCGCCATGGGTGGCGACGACGCAGATGCCGAAGAGGTCGGCAGGAACCCGGGCTAGCGCGGGGTAGACTTGCGAGCGCCGCCCGTCGGAATTGGACCGAAACCGCTCGTAGGCGCGGTCCACCAGCTTTACGACGTCGCCCGCCGGCGGCAAGCGGCCGGTCGAGACATAGACCTGGTCGGGTTCGGACATGGCCCTGCCTTCAGAAACTGAAGCCGAGCGTAGGCCCAACCTGCACCGCGGTGAAGCGCGAAGACTCGAAGTTGGAAAAGCGATGAAACAAGATCGCCGCCAGGTTGAGCCGCATGCCGTCCGGCAATTCGAACCCCGGTGTCAACGAAACCTCGCTCAGCGAAAGCAGGTCCTCACGGCCGTCGTTGGCTCCGGCGGTATAGGAGGAATACGCGAACTCCTGGAAGAACCCGACCCGGACGTCTGGCGTATCCAGAATTGTCACGTCAAAATTGGCCGTACCGATGACGCGCCGGTTCTCGGGCTGCCCCGAATCCCGATACTCGCCGCTCAGCGAAATCCCGACCTTGTCCGAGATGTCCGGCGCGAACGCGACCACGTAACGTTGCAGCGAATGGTCGAAATGATCGAAGCTTTCGCCAAGGTAGACCCACCGGGCCCGAAAGCCGAGGGAAAGGGTCCCTGCTCCGGCGATCCGATGGAAGACCGTCGCCGTGGCATTGAGGCGTCCCTCGTTCAATTCGTCCGGATCGTTTGAAAAGAAGTCGGCGTCGGCGCCACCGCTCAATTCGAGGTCCCATCCCGGAATCAGTTCAGGATGCGCATAAGTGAGCGCCAAGGACGGCGAGAAAAGAACCGCGTCTTCCGAGCCATCCGGGTCCCAGAAGGGATTCGTATCGTACAACACCGGCACGCCGATCGAGAGGGACCATGAGGGCTCGGGCCTGCCGTCCAGGCCGATCTCGTAGGGCTCCGGCTGCCCGTCGTCTTCGTGATCCCTGAAGTCGGCTACATCACCCCTGTCGGAATGATCAGCGTCTTGGGCAAGGACGCTTGCCGGAGCGAACAGGATCGCGCCGGCCAGGATCGGGATCGCTCGTCTGTGCACTGCCATGCTCCTTCCGGATCATGGACTCGGCGGAACGAGGCCTCGCCTCCCGCATGCAATCCGATCGTGCAGCAGACAAAGCCGCCGCCCGCATGCGAAACTCGGCCACGTCACCCCGGTCCTCCCGAGATGCACGGTCATTCGCGAGGGCAGCGCCGCCGACCGATCTCGAAAGGATAAAGAAAGAGGCGGCCAATTTCAACATGATTTCCAAGGACATAGTACCGATCCTCCCTAGGGGGCAGTCCTGATAAACCCTGGGTGGGAATCTTGCGTACAGGTGACCAATATAGCTTTATGCCTGGCCCGGACCAGGCTGGGCCGTGCATTCGTTCATGGCCTTGTCGGCAGACGATTGCAGCCGAGCCACGAACGCGGCCACGTCTTCCTCGCTGGTGATCGCCGCGAAGTCGCCGGCCGGGATATCCTTGAAAACCTTGCCCAGGCCGCACTCGCAGACATTGGCGAAGTCGATGTCCAGGCGCGGCCCTTGGTCTTGCGGCACGGCCTGCTGAGTACAGGCCGCAATGGCGGCCTCGAGGACATAGGCTTTCAGATCTTCGTCCTGCTGGTTGGTCTCTTCCTGCGAAGAACAGCCCGCAAGCGCCAAGAAGACGAAACTCAAAGGTACGGCAAATCTCATTCGTACAAATCCGATTAGTCGAGCGCGAGAACCCGCCGCTGCCCAATCCGGCGGGCGAAATTCGAATGCGGAACATTTCCTGCTACTTTGTGATTCAGCGGGGTAAATACGGGGGTATCCCTATCGCCCACGGCTCGAGCTGCGCCGCCACTGCAAGTCGCGGCTTCCAAACCGCGATTGATAACGCTACCAAACCCTCGATCCTGCCCGAGCAGAGGCAGACGAGAGAGGGGAGATTCGATGCGATCCTGGGCTGTTCTGACCATGGCCGCGGCGCTGACCGCTGGCGGAGCCTCGTTGCAGGCCCAGCCCGCCAGTCCTCCCGCTCAGGGCTCCGGCGTCGCCAATCCCGCGATCTGGCCCGAACGCCATTACCCGGTTCCGGTCTCCGCCGCGGACGAGGCGAAGATCGCCGATCTGCTGCGCCGGATGACGCTCGAAGAGAAAATCGGCCAGCTCGTCCAGGCGGATTTGTGCTGCGTCACCCCTGCCGACGTGAAGACCTACAACCTCGGCTCGGTCCTCAACGGCGGCAACAGCGGCCCCTACGGGAACGACCTGGCCCCGGCGGCAGACTGGCTGAAGCTGGCGGACGAATTCTACGCCGCCTCGATCGACACCAGTGACGGGGGCGTCGGCATCCCCGTGGTGTGGGGCACCGATGCGGTTCACGGGCACTCGAACATCATCGGCGCAACGCTGTTTCCGCATAACATCGGTCTCGGCGCGATGCGCGACCCCGAACTCATCGAGCGCATCGGCGCCGTCACCGCCACCGAGATCCGCGTCACCGGGCAGGAGTGGACTTTCGCCCCGACCGTCGCCGTACCTCAGGATTTCCGCTGGGGGCGGGCTTACGAAGGCTATTCCTCCAACCCCGAACTCGTCGCCTCATACACCGGCGCCATGGTGCGCGGATTGCAGGGTCCGCCCGATGGCGCGCGCATCCTCCCGCGCGGTAAGGTCATCGCTTCGACCAAGCATTTTCTTGGCGACGGCGGGACCGCCAACGGCGTCGACCAGGGCGATGCCCAGATCAGCGAAGAGGAACTGCGCGACATCCATGGCGCGCCCTACGGTCCGGCGATCGAAGAAGGCGTCGGCACCGTCATGGCCAGCTTCTCCAGCTGGCAGGGCGTCAAAATGACCGGCAACCAGAGCCTCCTGACCGGGGTACTCAAGGATCGGATGAACTTCGGCGGTTTCGTCGTGTCCGACTGGAATGCCCACGGCCAGGTCGAAGGCTGCACCAACGCCTCGTGCCCCCAGGCCCTGCTCGCCGGGATCGACCTCTACATGGCGCCCGATACCTGGAAGCCGATCTACGAAAGCCTGCTGGCGCAGGCAAAGGCCGGCCAGATACCGATGAGCCGGATCGATGACGCAGTGACACGGCTCCTGCGCGTAAAGTTGCGGCTCGGCCTGTTCGAGACCGGCAAGCCTTCGTCGCGTGACCTGTCCGGCCATTACGAACTGCTCGGGTCGGCCGAGCACCGCGCGGTGGCGCGAGAGGCCGTGCGCAAGTCGCTGGTCCTACTCAAGAACCAGGGCGTCCTGCCGCTTAAACCCGGCGGACGCCTGCTGGTGGCGGGCGATGGTGCGGACGACATCGCCCGCCAATCCGGCGGCTGGACGCTGACCTGGCAAGGCACCGGTATCGACAACAGCCACTTCCCCGGCGCGACGTCTCTCTGGGCCGGACTGCGCGAGGCTGTGACGAGCGCGGGCGGCAGCGCCGAGCTTTCGCCAGGCGGAAGCTTCACCACCAAGCCCGACGCCGCGATCGTGATCTTCGGCGAGAAACCTTACGCCGAGTTCCAGGGCGACCGTGCGTCGCTGCAGCTCGATCCCGAGCTGACGGCGCCGTTCGAGACCATGCGCAAGCTGAAAGCTCAGGGCATTCCGGTCGTGGCGGTGATGATCACCGGGCGCCCGCTCTACGTGAACCCCGCGCTCAACCTGGCCGACGCCTTCGTCGTCACCTGGCTGCCCGGCACCGAAGGCGGTGGTCTCGCCGACGTGCTGGTTGGCAAGCCCGACGGAACGCCGCGCTTCGACTTCCAGGGCAAGCTGCCCGCCGATTGGCCGCGCACGGCGAATATGGCCGATGGCGTCCTCCATCCTTTCGGGTTCGGCCTGAACTACGCGAGCCCGCGCGCCGCCTGGACACCGCTGGCCGAAGATGCGGGCAACGCCGCGGCGGGCGATGCGCGCACCTTCCTCGCGTCCGGGGTACCGGCCTCGAGCTGGTCGCTGCATATCGTCGATCCGAGTCTCCCGGGTAGCCAGACCCGCATCACGACCTTCCCCGCGGAAGCGCTGGGGGGCCGTGCGAAAGTCTCGATCGAGGAAGGCCTGGTACAGGAAGGCGGCCGCCGTTTCCGGATTTCCGGTGGCACTTCGGCCGTCTCGCTCGGCACATTCGACCCGATCGACATCAGCCGCGAAACCAACGGCGACGTGATGCTGCTGGTCACGCTGAAAATGCTCAAGGCGCCGCAACAGGCCGGGTTCGCCATGATCAGCGGCACGGACACGCTGGTCGTCAGCCCGGTCACCATGCCGCAGGGGACGAAGTTCGTACGCTATGGACTCTCGCTAAAGTGCCTGCGCGAAAAGGGCGTGGACATGAGCAATGTCGCCACGCCGTTCATCCTTTCCACCGAAGGTGCGGCGGACTTCGTGCTGACCGACGTGCGCCTGGGGACGGACGCGGAAGTCGTACTGCCTTGCGGCTGAGGTTCGCTTTCGGCGCGGCCCTGCTAACGTTCGCCGCGCCCCTGACGGCCGCCGGAGAAGGCCCACCGCAGGTCGCGGTTCCCGGCGGGATCGTGAGGGGGAGCGAAGTCGAAGGCGACGCGGTGTTCCGCGGCATTCCGTACGCCGCGCCACCTGTCGGGGATTTGCGCTGGCGCCCACCTGCGGCCGTGGTGGCATGGGACGGGGCCCGTGACGCGACCAGGCCCGCCCCAGCTTGCCTGCAGAAGAGCGAGGGCTGGAACAAGGCGAACTGGCTCCATTCGTCCGAAGATTGCCTGACGCTCGACGTCCGCACGCCGTCGCTGAAGGGCAAGCTGCCCGTGATGGTATGGATCCACGGCGGCTCTAACCGCTCGGGGTCTTCGAGTGGTCCGGCCGATTCCAACATGACCGATCAGGGCGTGGTCCACGTCGGCCTGCAGTACCGCCTCGGCCTGCTCGGCTTCATGTCGCACCCCGCGCTCACTGCTGAGCAAGGCGGGGCGAGCGGCAACTATGCGCTGATGGACCAGATCGCCGCGCTGCAATGGGTTCGCGACAACATCGCCCGGTTCGGCGGCGACCCGAACAACGTGACCATCTACGGCGAGAGTGCCGGCTCGCAAGACGTCTCGCTGCTTCTCGCCGCCCCGGCCGCGCAGGGGCTGTTCCACAAGGCGATCATGCAAAGCGGCACGCCGGGCTTCGGCATGACGTTCCGGACGCTGGCCGAGGCCGAGGCTGTCGGAATGCAGCTCGACAAGGCGGCGGATGCGGGGGGAGACCTGACTAAGCTGCGCGCGCTCTCTCCGGTCGCGCTGCTCGACCTTCAGCAGGAAGTGGCCGATCCCGCAGCAGAGCAAGGCCGCTCCACCTGGCTGCGGATCACGGTCGACGGCCAAGTCCTGCCCGAGGCGCCCGACAGATTGATCGCGCGCAACGCGCCGAAGCCGGTGATCATCGGGGTCGACAAGGTGGAGTTCGGTCCCACCACCGACGCGATCGACTTGGCTGGATTGGCCGAGACCTGGTACCCCGGCCACGGCGCGGAGGCGCTCGCCGTCTATCGCGCCGAAGTGCCCGATCCACGACGCGGCAACCTGGCGCTGCGGCTGCAAAGCGATGGCGAGATGCACTGCCCCGCGGACCGGCTGGCGGACCTGCTTGCCTCAAGCGGCTGGCCGACCTGGTTCTATGAATTCGACGTAGGCGAGAAGGGCGGCCTGACGCGCCATGCCTACGAGATCGGCTTTATCTTCGGCCGACGCCCGGTGGGCGGCGGGGCGCAGATGCAGGACTACTGGGCGGCATTGGCGATCACCGGCGATCCGAACGGCAAGACCGCGATCTCGCTGGACCGCCCGCTTTGGGAGCGATGGGACCCGCGGGCGGCGCGGCAGATTTCCTTTGGGCAGGACGAAACCGCTATGATCGGGGGCAAGCCGCGGGCAGACTTCTGCCGCTTCGCCACAACATACTGAGTCTTCATGCCAGCCCTGCCCGAACACGCGGCGCCCACGCCCGAAGATTTCACCGAACTGTGCCAGGCGGGACGGCCGTTCGTGATGCGCGGGCTGGCGAGCGGCTGGCCGCTCGTCCAGGCGGGGCAGGACTCACCCGCCGCGACGATCGCGACGCTGGCAGCGATGGATAGCGGGAAGCCGGCAGACGTCATGCTCGCGCCTCCCGAAACGGGCGGGCGGTTCTTCTACGGCGCAGACATGCGCGGGTTCAATTTCGTCCGCCAGAAGGCCCCGCTAGCCGAAGTCGGCCGTAAGCTGCTTGAGCTGGCAACGGAGGCCTCGCCGCCGATCGTCTATGCGGGGGCCAACGAGACCCGCGAGCACCTGCCGCGGTTCGATGTTGCCAACCCGCTACCGCACGCCGCCATGCAGCGCGATGCGAAGTCACGGGTCTGGCTTTGCAACAAGGCCGAGGTGGCGACTCACTTCGACCTGTCGGACAATATCGCCGTAGTGGTACTCGGGCGGCGGCGCTTCACCCTGTTTCCGCCGCAAGCGACCGGCGATCTCTACGTCGGTCCGCTCAACAACACCCTGGCCGGTCAGCCGATCAGCCTGCCCGATCCCTTGCGCCCCGATCTCGAGGCCTACCCTCGTTTCGCCCGCGCGCTGGAACTGGCACAGTCCGCGGAGCTGGCCCCGGGCGATGCGATCTTCATCCCCACCCTGTGGTGGCACCACGTCGCCGCGCTCGATGCGGTCAACGTGCTGGTGAACTACTGGTACAACGACGTGGCTCGCGGTGGCCCGTTCGTGGCCCTCATCCACGCGCTTTCAGCGATCCGCGACCTGCCCGACACCCAGCGCGAAGGCTGGCGGGCGTGGTTCGAACACTTCGTCTTTGCCCCCGACGCCGCGCGGGCCGCCGATCATCTGCCACCACACGCGCAGGGCGTAAACGGCCCGGCCTCGCCCGAGCGCGACGAAATGATTCGCCAGTTTCTGCTGCGGGTGCTGTCGGGGTCCTGATCAGCGAGGTCCGCTCACCGCATAGGGCCCCACCAGTACTCCGGTGAACAAACCGGCGTGAACCGAGCTCAGGTATTCGACGTCCACATCCTCCGCGATCGCATGCCAGCCATCGGATCCGGCCGGACGCCAGCGGAGATCGGCCTGCCCTCGGTCGATCGCGAGCTGTAGTTCAACCTCTCCCTGTTCGGAAAGCGGAACGGAATCCGTCAACTCTCCCCCCTCCGGCTGAGTGGCGGCGGAACGCTTCCGTATCGTCAGCACTCGCATGCCCTCATTCTGCTCGATACCGAATGCCAGGAAGTGGTCCTGGTCGATCAGCGCCAGCAGGCCGGCAAAGTCGCCGTCGCGCTCCGGCGCGAAAGTCACCCGCGTTGTATAGATCGCCGAAGGGTGCCGCAGCCGCCGGCCGAGGAACGAGGGCTGACCTGTGCCACCCGCTGTGTCTCCCCGCGCGGTCAGTTCCAGCCCGGCCCCGCCCAGTGCGAACCACGGTTCACTGCGCGGCGAACGCATCCGCAGCCACTCGGGCGAGAGGTCTCCGGCAGAGAAGCGATCGGTCCAGCTCGTCCAGTCGGTTCCCTGGAACGGCGGTAGATTCGGACGCGGCGAGGTGAATGGCACTGACTCGCCCGGTTCAAGGAAGACCGGCCACCCATTGACCCACCGCACTGGCAGCAGCCAGGTCTCACGGCCGAGCAAAGTCGACTGCTCCGCGAAGGGCCGCGTGGCCAGGAACACGCCCCACCAGCTCCCATCGTCGAGCCGCACGAGATCCGCATGGCCCGTTGCCTCCACCCGGTCCGGCCGCCCTGGCGCGAGGTTTCGCTGGGTCAGGATCGGGTTGCGCGGCCCCGGCTCGTAAGGTCCATCGACCTTGCGCGAGCGGTAAATCGTTTCCGAGTGATCCTCCGCCGTGCCGCCCTCGGCCGCCATCAGGTAGTACCAGTCGCCGACCTTGTAGATGTGCGGCCCCTCGGCCCAGATCGGCTTGTCCGCCGGGTTGACCCCGCCATCGACGAGCACCTTGCGCGGGCCGACCATCTTCCCTGCGGTCAGATCGATCTGCTGGATCCATAGCGCCCGGTGGCCGTCATAACGGGGTTCCCCCACTGGCGCCCCGTTGTTCAGTACCCAGGCGCGCCCGTCATCGTCCACGAACAGCGACGGATCGATGCCCTCGAAGTCGAGCCACACAGGATCGGACCACGGTCCTTCGGGCCGCTCGGCGGTAACGAAGAAGTTCCCTCCACAATCCACGCAGGTGGTGAAGATGTAGAATCGTCCGTCATGCACTGTGATCGCCGGGGCAAAGATGCCGCGCGTAATGCCCAGATCCTTGAAGTTCACCTGGCCCGGCCGGTCGATCGCATGCCCGACCAGACGCCAGTTGACGAGGTCGCGGCTGTGAAACACCGGCATCCCGGGAAACCAGGCGAACGTCGACGTGACGAGATAGAAGTCATCTCCAGACCGCACGATCGAGGGGTCTGGATGGAAACCCGGCAGGATCGGATTGCGGAAAGTGCCCGGCGCATCCGGACTTGCCTGGTCAGTGGCCTGGTAAGTCACTTCGGCGAATCTCGCGACGGGTTCCGCGTGCGAAACCGGCCCGATGAAAAGCGCTGCGACCATGGCCGCGACGGCGCTCGATTTCCTCATCCTCCCAAATCCTCTCCGGGCCGCTCAATTTCCTTGCACGTTTCGGGCCCTGTTTCTATGGTAGCGCTATCACGGGAGAGAACAAGCAGCCATTATGGCCGGGCAACTGACTGACATCCTGCCGTCGGACTACGCGTCCGGCACGTTCCTCGGTCGCGCGCAGTCGCCCGAGGGGCCTTGCGTTATCGCTATCCGGGGCGGCGCCCTGTTCGACCTGACTTTGGAAGTCGCCACTGTATCCGGCGCTGTCGCCCGCCGCGCGTTTAACGGCGGCACGGCGATCGGCACGGTCGAGGGCGGCTTGCCCAACGGCTGGCGTCTGCTTTCCCCGGTGGACCTGCAATGCGTGAAGGCCTGCGGCGTGACGTTCGCCGTCTCCGCCATCGAACGCGTAATCGAAGAACGCGCCCGCGGTGATGCCTCGCGCGCGGCCGAAATCCGTGCCGCACTCGAAGAGAAAGTCGGCGCCGGCATCCGCGCCGTCGTGCCCGGCAGTGCCGAGGCGGACCAGCTCAAGGCCGCGCTGATCGACGAAGGCATGTGGTCGCAATATCTCGAGGTCGCAATCGGCCCTGATGCGGAGGTTTTCTCCAAGTCGCCGGTACTCTCGACGGTCGGTCATGGCGCCCCCATCGGCGTTCGCTCGGATTCAACGTGGAACAATCCCGAACCCGAAGTCGTGCTCATTGTCGATCCGCACGGCGAATGCGTCGGCGCCACGCTTGGCAACGACGTGAACCTGCGCGATTTCGAAGGTCGCTCGGCGCTTCTGCTGAGTAAGGCCAAGGACAACACCGCCTCCTGCTCGATCGGCCCATTCATCCGCCTGTTCGACCAAGGCTTCACCATCGACGACGTGCGCCAGGCCAATGTCGACCTGCTGATCGAAGGTCCGGAAGGCTATCGGCTCGAAGGCACCAACATGATGGGCCAGATCAGCCGCGACCCGCTCGACCTTGTCGAACAGACGCTGAGCGAACATCACTATCCCGATGGCTTCGCCCTGTTCTGCGGCACGCTGTTCGCGCCCACGCAGGATCGTGACACTCCCGGCGCCGGGTTCACCCACAAGCGGGGCGACAGGGTCACCATCAGTTCTCGCCGCCTCGGCACTCTTGCCAACACCGTAACCACGTCACGCGACGCACCCGCTTGGGAAATGGGCATCGCCGCCTTCGTGCGAAACCTCGCCTCGCGCGGGCTAATCGACAGGATCTAACCGTATCATGAGTACCCTCAGTCTCGGCCACTTCATTGGCGGCGAATGGACCGGCGCCGACGACGCGCTGGAAAGCCTCAATCCCTCGAACACCGGCGATGTCGTCGCCCGCTTTCCGAACGGCGGAGCGGCGGACGTAGACCGCGCCGTGGCCGCGGCTTCGGCGGCGTTTCCGGGTTGGGCCTCGGCCTCTCCGGAAGTGCGCGCCGACTTGCTCGACAAGATCGCGGCAACGATCTTCGCCCGCGCCAACGAGCTGGGTGAGCTGCTCGCCCGTGAAGAGGGCAAGACCCGCGCCGAAGGGATTGGCGAGACACTGCGCGCGGCGCGGATCTTCCGTTACTTCGCCGGAGAGGCGCTTCGCCGTCATGGGCAGACACTCGAATCCACCCGCCCGGGCCTCGATGTCGCGACTTATCGCGAGGCGCTCGGCGTAGTCGGCCTGATCACGCCGTGGAACTTCCCGATCGCGATCCCGGCCTGGAAGGCCGCTCCTGCGCTGGCTTTCGGC
Source organism: Croceibacterium selenioxidans (assembly GCF_018599195.1). Lineage (GTDB taxonomy): Bacteria > Pseudomonadota > Alphaproteobacteria > Sphingomonadales > Sphingomonadaceae > Croceibacterium_A > Croceibacterium_A selenioxidans. Next base: position 532,517 of record NZ_JAHFVK010000002.1, read on the forward strand.
AACACCGTCGTGCTCAAGCCCGCCAACATCACCCCGGCAGTGGCGAGCGCGCTCACCGAGATTATTCATGAGTGCGGCGCTCCGGCTGGCGTATTCAACCTCGTGCTCGGCCGGGGTGACGTCGGCCGCGCGATTACCGATCACAAGGACATCGCCGCAGTCAGCTTCACCGGCTCGCAGTTCGTCGGCGCCCAGGTCGGCGCGGCAGCCATGGCCCGGCAGGCGCGGGTGCAGATGGAGATGGGGGGCAAGAACCCGCTCGTCGTGCTGGCCGATGCCGATCTCGACAAGGCGGTGGCGATTGCCGCCGACGGTGGCTTCTTCCAGACAGGGCAGCGTTGCACCGCCTCGAGCCGGGTGATCGTCGAAGACGCAATCCACGACCGTTTCGTCGCCGCGCTGGCCGAGCGGGCCAAGGCGATCAAGGTCGGCCCCGCGCTGGCCGAAGGCACGCAAGTCGGCCCCGCCTCCAGCGAGGCGCAGTTCGAACAGAACCTCAACTACATCGGCATCGCCACTGGCGAAGGTGGCCGGCTGGCCGCGGGCGGAGACAAGGTCGCGGCGGAAACGCCTGGCTATTTCCTTCAGCCGACGCTGATCGCCGACACCGCGCCCGAGATGCGGATCAACAACGAGGAAGTGTTCGGCCCGGTGGTCTCGACCGTCCGCGTCAAGAACTACGAAGAGGCGCTGGAAGTGGCCAACCGCGGCGACTTCGGCCTGTCGGCCGGGATCGTCTCCAACAACGCGAAGCACATTCGCGATTTCCGCAAGAACATCCGCGCCGGCATGGTCATGGTCAACCTGCCGACCGCGGGAGTCGATTATCACGTGCCGTTCGGCGGCACCCGGGGTTCGAGCTACGGCCCCCGCGAACAAGGTTTCGCGGCGGTCGAGTTCTATACCCAGGTCAAAACGGTCTACACGGGGGATTAAGGGCGTGGGGGAGGTAACTCTGAATCCGGCAACCAAGGCGGCGGTCTTTCCCAGCCTTGCCGGCAAGAAGGTAATCGTCAGCGGCGGCGCTTCTGGCATTGGCGAAGGCATTGTCGAAGGCTTCGTCAGTCAGGGCGCGGCCGTGGCCTTTGTCGACGTGATGGAAGATGCGAGCGACGCGGTGGTGAAGCGCTTTGCAGACGCGCCGATCCCGCCGATCTTCGTCAATTGCGACATCCGCGACATCGTCGATTACGGCGCCAAGATCGCCAAGCTGGTCGGCCGCCTCGGCGGCTGTGACGTGCTGATCAACAACGCTGCGAACGACGACCGCCACAGCATCGAAGACATTACGCCCGAGTACTGGGACGAGCGGATGGCGGTGAACCTCAAGCACCAGTTCTTCGCCGCCAAGGCCGTGGTGCCCGCGATGAAGGCAGCCGGCGGCGGTTCGATCGTGAACCTCGGCTCGATCTCCTGGCACCTGGGGCTGGAGGACCTGACGGTCTACCAGGTGGCCAAGGCCGCGATCGAGGGCCTGACCCGCAGCCTCGCCCGCGAACTCGGTCGCGACAACATCCGCGTGAACACCATCGTCCCTGGCAACGTCCAGACCCCGCGGCAGATGAAATGGTACACCCCCGAAGGCGAAGCGGAAATCGTTGCCGCACAATGTCTTGACGGACGCATCCAACCGTCGGACATCGCGGCCATGGCCATGTTCCTCGCCTCTGACGATGCGCGGTACTGCACGGCTCACAACTATTGGGTGGATGCCGGATGGAGATAGCCGCCGAGGTTCGCAGCCTCCTCGACGCCGAGAGCAAGCTCGGCGAAGGGGCTCTGTGGGATGTCGAACGCGGCGTGCTCTGGTTCGTCGACATCAAGCGCCACCGGCTGTGGCACTTCGATCCGGCGAACGGCAGCAACTCGATTTCCGAAGCGCCAAACCAGATCGGCTGGGCGCTGCCGGCAGAGGGCGGCCTGCTGCTCTGCGGCCTGAAAGACGGGCTTTATACCTTCGATCCGACCACGCAGGTCTTTGCCAAGCTGTCGGACGTTCCCGGCGAACCGGGCGGCAACCGCCTCAACGATGCCTGCACCGACCCCTGGGGCCGCGTGTGGTTTGGTTCGATGGACGATGCGGAAGAAGCCAAGAGCGGGCGCTTCTACGTGTTCGACCGCGGCGAGATCCGCCCTGCGGGTCCGAGCGGGATCAGCATCACCAACGGCCCGACGGTCAGCGGTTCGGGTGACCGGATCTACTTCACCGACACGGTCGGCCAGAAAATCCTGGTCGCGAACCTGACGAAGGACGGCGTCGGCGAGGCGCGGTTGTTCGCCGATACCGGTGCGCTGTTCCCGGACGCCTATCCCGACGGTCCGATCGTCGACGCCGAAGATCACGTCTGGACCGGTCTCTACATGGGCGCGAAAGTGGCGCGCTTCTCGCCCGACGGGAAGCTGGTCGCCACCCAGACTTTTCCCGCGCGCGATATCACCAAGATGGCACTCGGCGGCAAGGACCTGAAGACCGCGTTCGTGACCACCGCGCTCAAGAACATGGACGAGACTTCGCTCAAGGCGTTTCCCAAGGCAGGGCATCTGCTGAGCTTTGACTCACCGGTCGCGGGCGTCACGACCACGAGGGTGAAACTGGCGTGAGGCGGGCGGCGCTGCTGATCGCCGGGGTGGTCCTCCCGACCGCCGCGCAGGCCGCTCCGCAACTCCTTCCGATCTGGCAGGATCACGCGGTCATCCAGCGTGACAGGCCGGTGGTGGTCGAAGGCACAGCCCAACCCGGTGAACGGGTCAGCGCCACGCTTGGCATGGACAGCGCCAGCGCCACCGCGGCCGCGGATGGCAGCTTCGCGCTGACCCTCCCGGCTCGCCCGGCCAATGCCATGCCACAAACGCTGAGCGTGACCGACAGCAGCGGCACCGCGACGATCAACGACATCCTCGTGGGCGATGTCTGGCTCTGTTCGGGTCAGTCGAACATGGCCTTTACCGTCAGCGCCGGGCTAAACGGCTACAACAACATCCAGGTCTCCGCAGACCCGCTGCTGCGCATGCTGACCGTGCCGCAGGAGACCTCGGCCAAGCCGGTCCGAGAATTTGGCGGAGAGGTGAGCTGGCAAGCGGCCAGCCCTCAAACCACCGGTGCCTTCTCGGCCGCCTGCTATTACATGCTGCGCGATCTTCGCGCGGCGCTCGATATCCCGATGGGCGCGGTCCATTCGAGCTGGGGCGGCTCGCAGATCCGCGCTTGGCTAACGCCCGAGGCTGGCAAGGTGCTCTACGGCGCCGACCAGATGGCGCTGCTCGACACCTTCGGTAAGGACCCGCTCGCGGCCGTCACCGAGTTCGCCCCCAAGTGGGAAGCCTGGTGGCGAGAACGCACCGGGCAAGAACCATGGAAAGATCCCTCAGTCGTCCAGTGGCAACCGGTGCCTTCGATCAGCCCCTGGGGCAACTGGTCCGGCACGCGCCTGGCTAAGGACGGCCTGGGCAATGTGCTGCTGCGCCAGACCGTCACTCTGACCGCCGAGCAGGCCAAGGCCGGCGGTGTGCTCAACATTGGCATCATCGACGATCTCGACGCTACCTGGGTTAACGGCAAACCCGTCGGAATCACCCACGGCTGGGGCGCCGAACGCGAATACCGCATCCCGCCGGGCTATCTGAAGGCGGGTGCGAACGAGATCCTCGTGATCGCTTCCAACAGCTGGGCGGCGGGCGGCTTCACCAGCGCGGCCGACCGGTTGAGTTTCACGGTCACCGGCGGCGAGCGGATCCCGCTCGGAGAAGGCTGGCAGTTCTCGATCGCGGGGCACACCGACATGCCTCCTCGATCGCCATGGGACGCGAACGCCGGGATCGGCGTGATGCACAATCGGATGATCGCGCCGATCGGCCACTACGCCATGACCGGGGCCACCTGGTATCAGGGCGAAAGCGACGTCGGCATCGCCGGCTATCGGGACCGGCTGCGCGAGCTGTTCGCCGGTTGGCGGCGGCAGTTCGGGGCGGATACCCGCGTGCTGGTGGTCCAACTCGCCAACTACGGCCCCACGGCAAGCGCCCCGGTCGACAGCGGCTGGGCCAGCCTGCGCGAAGACGAGCGACAAGCCGTCCTCGCCGACAAGAACGCGGCGCTTGTCACCGCGATCGACCTTGGCGATCGGACCGATATCCATCCGGGCAACAAGGTGGAGCTCGGCAAGCGTCTGGCGCTCGAGGCGCAGGGCAAGGCGCTGCCGGGCCCGCAACGGGCCGTCCTGGAGGGAACGGATGTGCGGGTGAGCTTCACGGGGCTGGAAGGCGGCCTCCAGAGCTGGAGCGGCCCTCCACTGGCGTTCGAGCTGTGCGGCCCGACGCAGGAAAGCTGCCGCTACGCCAGCGCCGCGATAGCGGGCGATGCGATCGTCCTGCGCGGGGACGGGCAACCGGTGACGCGAGTCCGCTACGCCTGGGCAGATAGTCCTGTCGTCAATCTCTACGACGCCCGGCCAGCGCCGCTGCCCGGCTTCGAGCTTCCGGTCGAGCGATGAAGACCGACCGGCGGACCACCCTCGCGGGGATCGCCGGGAGCCTTGCCTTGCTGGCACCGGGCGGTTCCGCCTTCGCCGCTGAGGGTAACCGCTTCATCCGCCGCGACGGAACCCGCCTCCTGCTGGGTTCCGAGCCTTACCGCATCACCGGCGCCAACATGTGGTACGCCGCCTGGCTTGGCGCCGACGCCGCCTATGGTGACCGCGCGCGCCTCGGACGCGAGCTGGACCGGCTACAGGCGCTGGGCATCAACAACCTGCGGATCATGGCCGCCGCCGAGGAAGGGCCGCTGCGCCATTCGATCAAGCCCGGGTTCTCGCGCCCCGATGGCTCGCTCAACCGCGAGCTGCTCGCGGGCCTCGATTACGCCATGGCCGAAATCGCCCGTCGGGGGATGACCGCGGTGGTGTGCCTGGGCAACTTCTGGGAGTGGTCGGGCGGGATCGCGACCTGGCTCTATCGGGTGACCGGGCAGTACACCGACATGAACGATCCGGCCCACCCGTGGCCGGCCTTTCCCGACGCGACCAGTGCCTTTTACGGCAACGCCGAGGCGGTGCGGCTTTACCACGACTATGTGCGCACCGTGGTCACCCGCACCAACTCGGTGACCGGTTTGCGCTACATCGATGACCCGGCGGTGATGTGTTGGCAGCTTGCAAACGAGCCGCGCCCTGGGGGGAGCGACGCCGTGATTGCCCAGCGGCGCGAGTCCTACTTCCAGTGGATCGACGACACCGCCGCACTGATCCGCTCGCTCGACCGCAACCATCTGGTCTCGCTCGGACACGAGGGCACCCAAGGCGCCAACGGCAGCGAGGATATCGTCCGCCGGGCGCACCAGGCCATCGACTACCTCACTGCCCACATCTGGCCGCTCAACTGGGGCTGGGTGAATGGCAAGGACCTCCCCGGGACCTGGGACGCCGGTAGCGCGAAAGTCAGCGACTACCTGGCTACGCACGCACGCCTGGCGCTCGAGCTTGGCAAGCCGCTGCAGTTCGAGGAGTTCGGATTTCCCCGCGACGGCGAGGTCTACTCGCCCGGTACGCCGACCACATTCCGCGACCGTTACTACGCGATGATCTATGGCGCGGTCCGTGCCTCGTGGACTAAGGGTGGGCCGATCATGGGGAGCAACTTCTGGGCCTGGAACGGGGAGGCACGCGCCACTCATCCCGACTATCGCTTTCGCGACGGAGACCGCGCCTACATGGGCGATCCGCCGCACGAACCGCAAGGCTGGTACGGCGTGTTCAACACTGACGAGAGCACGCTGGCCCTGGTTCGCGACCACGCCGCGCAGCGTTGCCTCGGTCTCTCAGCCCCTTGTCCTGCCCGATGATTTCACTGGCGGCCGGAGATTGGGAAGCGGAGGTGCGTCCCCAGGCCGGGGGATCGATGGCCGCCTTGCGCTATCGCGGGGTAGACGTCCTCAGCCCTATGCCGGAGGGCACATTGGACCCGCTGCAAGCGGCCTGCTTCCCCCTGGTGCCCTATTGCAATCGCATCGCCAGCGGGCGCTTCGAATGGGCCGGTGAAGAAGTCCAACTGCCCCCGAACTTCCTGCCGGAGCGGCACAGTCTTCATGGCCTGAGCTGGCAGCGCCCCTGGAGCGTCGAGAGCCAGGTGGAAACCAAGTGCGTCCTGGTCGACGACTACGATGGCAAAGGCGCCTGGCCCTGGGCCTACCGAGCCCAACAACGCATTCGCCTTGGCCCCCGGGGTTGCGCCATAACCCTGGTCCTGATCAACCGTTCGGACGGGCCGATGCCGGCAGGGCTTGGCCTCCATCCCTATTTCAGGCGCGGGTCGGAAGCTTCGATCCGGTTCGCGTCCGATCATGTGTTGCTGGTCAGTAGCGAGACGCTGCCGACGGGAGTCACGGCGCTTCCCAGTCATTTCGGCGAGTTCGCCGGCGGCGATCTACTGCCGACCGAGACAGTCGATCATTGCTTCGCATACTGGCAAGGAGCGGCCGAGATCAGCGACGATCTCGGCACGATCCGGCTAACCGCCGATGGCGCACCGCACCTGCATCTCTACGCCCCGGCCGACGGCAGCGCGCTGTGCCTCGAGCCCGTGAGCCACACCCCCGACGCCCTCAACCAGGCCCCGGACGAGATGATCGTATTACCCCCGGGATGCGCCGCAGCGATGACCTTGTGGATTTCGGCTAGCTAGCGTCAGTGATTATGCCGCGGCAGCTTGCGTGAGGTTCCGCGGTACTTGAGCGCGAAGTTCATCACCCCACCCTCGCCGAGCTGGCCGGTCTTTTCGCGGTAGAGTTCTTCCCACGGGGTCTGCGAATCCGGCACCGGCGGGATCGGGTCTTCCGCCCGCCGCCGCGCGATTTCGGCCTCGTCCACCAGCGCGTCGCACGTGCGGGCGTTCAGGTCGACGCGGATCGTGTCCCCTGTGCGCAGCCAGGAAAGGCCGCCACCCACCGCGCTCTCGGGCGAGACATTGAGGATCGAGGGACTGTCCGATGTGCCCGACTGGCGCCCGTCGCCGAGCGTGGGCAGCCATTCGATGCCGCGACGGATCAGCGCATCCGGCGGCTGCATGTTGACCACTTCTGCCGAACCGGGCCAGCCGATGACGCCCGAGCCGCGGATGACGAGAATGCAGTTCTCGTCGATCGCCAGCGAGGGGTCGTTGATCCGGTGATGGTAGTCGTCCGACCCGTCGAACACGATGGCCCGCGATTCGAACACGTTCTCCTGCCCCGGACGGTTGAGATAGCGCTGGCGGAACTCCTCGGAAATCACCGAGGTCTTGAGGATGCCGAAGTCGAACAGGTTGCCGCGCAGGGTCATGAACCCCGCGCTCTCCTGCAGCGGTTCATCGAATCTCAGGATCATCTCACGGTCGGTGCTTTCGTGACCGGCCAGGTTTTCCGCCAGGCTCTTGCCGGTGCAGGTCAGGCAGTCGCCGTGGAGCTTTCCAGCCTGGAGCAGTTCCCACATCGCCGCCGGCACGCCACCGGCGCGGTGAAAGCGTTCACCGAGATATTTGCCCGCCGGTTGCATGTTCACCAGCAGCGGCAAGTCGTAGCCATGGTGCTGCCAGACATCGAGTTCGAGGTCGACGCCAGCGTGGCGAGCCATCGCCATGATGTGCGGCTGGGCGTTGGAAGAGCCGCCTATGACGCTGACCGTAGCTATGGCGTTGAGGAACGCCTCGCGGTCAAGGATGCGCGAGGGGCGCAGATCCTCGTGCACCATCTCCACGATTCGCCGTCCGGTGCGATAGGCGTACTGGCCCCGCTCGCGATAAGGCGCCGGGATTGCCGCGCATCCGGTAAGCGAAAGGCCGAGCGCTTCGGCAACCGCATTCATCGTGCTGGCGGTGCCCATCGAGTTGCAGTGACCGGCCGAGGGAGCGCTATCACAAGCGCGCGCAAGAAATTCGTCCTCGTTGATTTCACCCGCCGCCAGCAGGCGACGTGAGCGCCAGATCACCGTGCCGGAGCCGACCAGCTCGCCTTCGTGCCAGCCGTCGAGCATCGGTCCGCCCGACAGCACGATCGCCGGAATGTCCACCGTGCTCGCGGCCATGATCTGGCTCGGCGTGGTCTTGTCGCAGCCGGTGGTGAGTACGACGCCGTCGATCGGATAGCCGTTAAGCAGTTCGACGAGGCCGAGGTAGAGCAGGTTGCGGTCGAGTGCCGCGGTTGGCCGGCGGCAGTTCTCGAAGATCGGATGGACCGGAAACTCAATCGGGATGCCGCCCGCGTCGCGAATGCCATCGCGCGTGCGCTTGGCCAGTTCGAGGTGGATGCGGTTGCATGGCGAAAGATCGCTGCCCGACTGGGCAATGCCGATGATGGGTTTGCCCGAGCGCAGCTCCTCCGGAGTGATGCCATAGTTCATGAACCGCTCCAGATAGAGCGCGGTCATGTCCATGCGTTCGAGGTTGTCGAACCAGTCACGCGAACGGAGCTTGGCCGGCTTTTCAGCCATCAGATGTTGGTCCTCGTTTCATGGCACGGCGCACGAGGCCGGGAGCGGCGTCCGATTGCCGACGTACCAGTGTGTAATCCAGGGTGATGTGGCTTGGCTTCGCGGCCTTGCCGGAACGGTTGCCGCGCAGTTCGCTGGCGAGCAGATCGACCGCACGGCGCGCCATTTCGGCGATCGGCTGGCGGATCGTGGTCAGCTCGGGCCAGATGGTGCTGGCAATCGCGGTATCGTCGAAGCCGCAGACCGAGAGGTCGACCGGAACGTCGAGATGACGACGATGGGCCACGGCCACGACGGCCGCGGCCATGTCGTCGTTCGAAGCGAAGATCGCTGTCGGCGGGTCGGGCTGGTCGAGCAACCGCACGGCGGCGTCATAACCCGAACGGTAAGTGAAGAGCCCTTGCATGACCAGGCCGTCGGTCACCTCGAGACCCGAGGCCTTCATCGCATCGAGGAATCCCGAAAGCCGCTGGCCACTCGCTGTCTGGTGCGGGTTGCCGATGACGAAGCCGACGCGCTTGTGGCCGAGGCCGATGATGTGGGCCGTCATGTCGTAGGCCGCCTGGTATTCGTCGATCAGCACCGCCGAATGATCGGCATGCGGTCGGCCTGGGCCGACCTGGATCGCGCGCGTGCCTTGCTTGGCCAGCATGTCGAGCAGCGCGGTCTCGTCACACAATGGCGATGGCAGCAGGAATCCGTCGATCCCGCTTTCGACGAGGCGGCGAACCACCTTCTCCTCGTCCTTGTCGAATTCGCACTGTTCGACGACGAGGTGCACATCGCTGCGGCTTGCCTGGTCGAGGCTGCCCATCAGGAGCTCGCTCAGGTACGATGCCGAGGGGTTGGAGTAGAGCAGGGCGATGCGGTTCTGCGCCGCACCAGCAAGGCTGCGTGCCGCCCGGTTGGGCTTGTAGTTGAGTTGCTCGATCGCATCGAGCACGGCCTGCCGTGTCTCTTCGCGAACGCTCGGTTCGTTGTTGGTCACGCGGCTGACCGTCATGGGAGAACAGTTCGCCAGTCGCGCGACGTCATTGATGGTGGGCTGGCCAGATTGCCGCCGATTGATCCTGCGAGGAGGTATGCCAGTGTCAGCCATGTGTGCCTCTTTCCGCAGCATCTCGGCCACGGCAAGCTTTTTGCCCCGGGAGAACGGTTTGCCGCATCAGTTACCCGGTGCCTCCGGGAAGGTCAGCGAGCGGTAATAGTCGAGCGAATGCTCCGGAGGGCGGGTGCCCGCGGGCAGGCCGAGACCGTTGATCGACTGCCAGTAGGCGATCGAAGCATCACGCCACCACCGGGCTTCCTGCTGCTGAATCCGCAGGTTTTCAGCGACGTCGGTGAAGCGCTGCGCGTCGACGTAAGGTTCGAGCGAGGCCCAGGTCTGCGCCATCGCATCGACGCGGGCCACGCCGGCGTCATAGCGGCCCACCAGCTCGTTCCACAACGGCTTGCCCGAAGGCATGGCGAAGTCCCAGGTCACGTGATGAAACCAGAGCAAGTAGTCCGGACTGGTCTTCCCGGGCTCGTCCCACTGTGCGGCGACTGCGGGCGCGTACTGCGACAGTGCGTTGCTGCCGCTGGCCGTGCGATCGAAGCCGATGCCCTCCTTGTCGGCGCGGCTGTAGTACATCGGATTCCATTCGGGACGGGCCAGGTCGGCCACCCACGGTCCGGGGCCGTAATGATGCCCGGTCGCCATCTGGTGAGTGAGCCCCAGGGGCGTCATGTAATCGACCGCCGCTTGCCGGCTGCCGAGCATCAGCGGCACCACGGCGTCCAGGAACGGCTGTTCGCGGCTGAAGGTCTGCGCCGCCCATTCGCGCGCAATGGCCTCGCTCGACAATCCGGGATCCCACGCCAGCCGGCCGAAGGCGTACCAGTTCGCCTGGTCGAAGTGCGACCCGCTCCAGTTACGGTCGGAGCCGGTGTTGGCGACGCCCGCCATGCCGACCGGCGCGATCACGTCCGCCACCGTCCCGCCGCGCCCCGTGTCAGCCCGCAGTACCTCCTCCCACATCGGTGCGAGGAACACGAGGTGAGTGGCAAAGCCGAGGTATTCCTTGGTCAGTTGCGTTTCGAGCATCAGCCGGGTCTTGGGCATGGCCCCGAACAGCGGATGGAATGGTTCGCGCGGCTGGAAGTCGATCGCGCCGTTCTTGACCTGCACGATCACGTTCCCGGCAAACTTGCCGTCGAGCGGCACGAACTCCGCATAGGCTTGCTTGGCGCGGTCGGTCGGGTCCACTTCGGAATAGACGAAGGCGCGCCAGATCACCGTACCCCGGTCTCCGATCGCGCGAGCCATCATGTTGGCCCCGTCGGCGTGGGTGCGGCCATAGTCTTGCGGCCCCGGCTGGCCTTCGGAGTTGGCCTTGACCAGGAACCCGCCGAAGTCGGGGATCGCGGCGTAGATCTCGTCTGCCCGCTCCTTCCACCAGGCCTCCACTCGCGGGTCGAGCGGATCCGCCGTCGGCAAACCACCGATCTCGTGCGGGGCGGAGAAGCGAGCTGAGATGTAGAGCCGGATGCCGTAAGGCCGCAGCGCATCGGCGACGCGCTTGAGCTTGGGGATGTAGCGGTCGGTCAGGAAGAGCGGACTGGCGTTGACATTGTTCACCACCGTGCCGTTGATGCCGATCGAGGCATTGGCGCTGGCGTAGTCGAGGAGCCGCTGGTCGAGATGGTCGGGCAGTCGCCACCAGTCGAAGATCGAACGGCCGGAATAGCCACGTTCGACGTAACCGTCAGGATTGTCCCAGTGGTTGAGCATGCGCAGCGGCATGGCAGGCTTTTCGTCGAGATTGACGGCAAGCGGGTCCTCCCCTTGCGAGAGCTCGCGCAGCAGGGCGTAGACGCCGTAGAGGCAGCTGATCGAACCAGGGCCGCTGATCTTCACGGTCTTGTTCGAGCGATCCGCCGCGACTCTGAAGCGCCCGTCGTTCGGCTTGCCGTCGCCCCTGCAGTCCAGTTCAAAACTGGCGGGCGTATTCGGAAGGGACCGAGGCATGGTCCCGACGCCCCAGGGGTCCCGTTTCCCGCCGAGTTTCAGCAATCCCCGTTCCAGTTCGGCCGTCGCCACCTTGATTGTAGGGTCGTCGCCATTTCGCGCATAGATCGAAGGCGGGCCGCGATCGAGCCAAGGCGCATCCTCGAGCGGGGCATGGCGCAGCCACAGCGCATAACCGTCTTCAGCCCGCGCGGTCCCACCCAGCGTCAGCGCAAAAAGCAACGCGATCAAGGTCGCGCAGCGATTGAGCCTGCGATTCAGGGTGTTGGAAACCACGATTGACAGCGCCTCTCCCGATCCTCATGGTAGCGCTATCAAAATTAGCCGCGCAGTCAAGCGCGACAGGGAGGAGAGGAGCCCATGGCTCACCGAATTAAGGCCGCGCTGCTTGCGGCAAGTGCCGGATTTTTGGCGGTTTCCAGCCTGGCGACCGCGCCGGCTTATGCCCAGCAACAGACGGTCCCGACGCGCATCAAGCGCCCGATGGCCGATGCGCCCTATTGGAATGCCTCGCTCCCGGTCGAGCAGCGCGTGGCCGACCTTCTCGCCCGCATGACGCTGGAAGAGAAGGTCGCGCAGATCATTTCGGTCTGGGACAGCAAGCAGCAGATCCAGAACGACGACAACACCTTCTCGGCGGCGAAAGCTTCCCAGGTTTACCCGAACGGACTTGGCCAGATCGCCCGACCGTCCGACACCAAGGGTCCGGTGAGCCCCCGTGTGGAGCGCCGCCGCGACATCGACAGCAGCGTCGACTACGTGATCGCCGCGCAGAAGTGGGCGATGGAGCAAACCCGGCTCGGCATCCCGATCCTGTTCCATGAAGAATCGCTGCACGGCTTCGCGGCACGCGACGCGACGGCTTTCCCGCAGGCCATCGGCCTCGCCTCTTCCTGGGATCCGGACCTGCTGCGCGAGGTGAACAGCCTGATCGCCAGCGAAGTCCGCGCGCGCGGCGTGCACAATGTGCTCTCTCCTGTAGTGGACGTCGCGCGCGACCCTCGCTGGGGCCGCATCGAGGAAACCTTCGGCGAGGACCCATTCCTGGTCGGAGAACTCGGCGTCGCCTCGGTCGAGGGTTTGCAAGGCGTCGGCACGCAGCGCACCATCGGTCCGGGCAAGGTGTTCGGCACGCTCAAGCACATGACCGGCCACGGCCAGCCCGAAAGCGGCACCAACGTGGGCCCGGCTCCGATCAGCGAGCGCACCTTGCGGGAGATGTTCTTCCCGCCGTTCCAGCAAGTCGTGACCCGCACCGGCATCGACGCGGTCATGGCGAGCTATAACGAGATCGACGGCGTGCCGAGCCATGCCAACCCCTGGCTGCTCAACGGCGTTCTGCGCGGCGAGTGGGGCTATCCGGGCGCGGTCGTCTCCGACTATTACGCGATCGAGGACCTGTCGCGCCTGCACCACATCGCGCCCGACTATAAGACAGCGGCGATCATGGCGCTCAACGCCGGGGTCGACGTGGACTTGCCCGAAGGCGGCGGGTTCCGGAACCTGACCGCGGCGGTGCAATCGGGCGAAGTGCCGATGGCCGCGATCGACCGCGCCGTCTCGCGCTTCCTGACGATGAAGTTCAACGCCGGTCTGTTCGAGAACCCGTGGCCCGATCGGGCCGAGGCCCGCCGGTCCAACGGTCCTGCGGGCGTGGCGCTCGCTCGCCGCGCGGCTGACCGTTCGCTGGTCCTGCTCAAGAACGATGGCGTCCTGCCGCTCGCCTTGCCCGCCGCCGGTAGCGCCAAGCCGACGATCGCGGTGATCGGTCCCAATGCCGACGTCGCCCGTCTCGGCGGCTATTACGGAGAGCCACGCGCCAGCGTCTCGCCGCTTGCCGGCATCCAGGCGCTGGTCGGCAACCGCGCCAACGTTGTACACTCGCAAGGCATTGTCCTTACCGAGAACGACGACTGGTGGGCGGACGAGGTCAAGCTTGGCGATCCGGAGCAAAACCGCCAGCGCATCGCCCAGGCCGTCGAAGCCGCTCGCGGGGCCGACACCATTCTGCTGTTCATCGGCGATACTGAGCAGACCAGCCGCGAAGGGTGGGCCAATTCGCATCTCGGCGACCGCTCGAGCCTCGATCTCGTCGGCCAGCAGCAGGAATTGTTCGATGCGCTCAAGGCCCTCGGCAAGCCGATCGTCGCGGTGCTTACCAACGGCCGCCCGCCCAGCTATCCGAAAGTCGCTGCCGAGGCCGATGCGATTCTCGAAACCTGGTATGCCGGCGAACAGCAAGGCAATGCCATTGCCGACGCGCTGTTCGGGGTAACCAATCCCGGTGGCAAGCTGCCGGTGACTGTGGCGCGCGAAGTGGGCCAGCTTCCGATCTTCTACAACTACAAGCCCAGCGCCCGGCGCGGTTACTTGTTCAGCGAAGTGACCCCGCTCTACCCGTTCGGGTTCGGCCTCTCGTACACCACCTTCAACCTCGCCGACCCGACACTTTCCGCCTCCACCATCAGGCCCGGAGACGGCGTGACGGTTCGCGTCGCCGTCACCAACACCGGTAACCGCGCGGGTGACGAGGTGGTGCAGGTCTATCTGCGTGACGAGGTCAGCACGGTCACCCGTCCGGTCAAGGAACTGGTCGGGTTCGAGCGCGTGACGCTCCAGCCGGGCGAGACGAAGCAGGTCGAGATTCCGATCCGCTCGGATTCCTTCGCGCTGTGGAACCGCGAGATGAAGCGCGTGGTCGAGCCCGGCGAGTTCACCATCATGACCGGTGCGAACTCGCAGGACGTGAAAAGCGTCAAGCTGACGGTTACGCCTTGAGCAGCCCGCTTAATCGCCGTGGTGCGCTCAAGCTCCTCGGTGGAGGCAGCCTGGCCGCGCTAGCCGTGTGCCAGGCGCCGCTCGCCTTCGCTCAGGCGGGCCCGTTGTACAAGGATGCCGCGGCGCCGATCCCGGCCCGCGTGGCGGATCTCATGGCCCGCATGACGTTGCCCGAAAAGATCGCCCAGATTCGCGCCGCCTGGGCCGGCAAAGGTGACATGATCGACGGCCTCACCTTCGTCCCGGCTAAGGCGAGCGCGGCCTTTCCAGACAGCATTGGCCATGTCACCCGGCCCTCAGACAAGCGCGGCGTTCCGGGCATCACCGGCGCGGCGGGCGGTACCGCGGCTCGCTGGCGCACTCCGAAGGAAACGGTCGAGTTCATCAACGCCCTGCAGAAATGGGCGCTGGAAGACACCCGCCTCGGCATTCCGATCCTGCTGCACGAGGAATCGCTCCACGGCTACATGGCTACGGAGGCGACCATGTTCCCGCAGGCCATCGCCCTCGCCGGCGCGTTCGATGCGGACCTCATGCGCCGGGTGCAGTCGGTCATCGCCCGCGAAGTCCGTGCGCGCGGCGTGCCTTACGTCCTCTCGCCCGTTGTCGACATCGTGCGCGACCCGCGCTGGGGCCGGATCGAGGAGACCTTCGGCGAAGATCCCTATCTGGTCGCCGAACTGGGCGTCGCCGCGGTCGAAGGCTTGCAGGGCCCCGGCAAGTTCGAGCGGCTGGGCCCGGGCAAGGTATTCGCCACGCTCAAGCACATGACCGGCCACGGCCAGCCCGAGTCCGGCAACAACGTCGCTCCGGCGCAACTGGGCGAGCGCGAATTGCGCGAGTTCTTCTTCCCGCCGTTCCGCGAAGTCGTCCGCCGCACCTCAATCGGTGCGGTCATGCCCAGCTACAACGAGATCGATGGTGTGCCGAGCCACGCCAACACCTGGCTGCTGGGCGAAGTGCTGCGGGGCGAATGGGGCTTCGACGGCATCATCGCCAGCGATTACGGCGGCGTACACGAACTCGCCACCCTGCACCACGTTGCCAGGGACGAGGCAGAGGCCGCGCATATGGCGCTGCTGGCCGGAGTCGACAGCGAACTCCCCGAAGGCCAGGCCTTCCGCACCCTCGCCGCTCAGGTCGAGGCGGGGACGGTTCCGGTCGAGCTGATCGACCGCGCCTGCGCTAGGATGCTGACTTTCAAGTTCCGCGCCGGGCTGTTCGAAAACCCCTACGGCGACTGGAACGTCACGCGCACGATCACCGGCAACGCAGAAGCCCGCGCGCTGGCGCTCGAGGCCGCCCGCAAGTCGCTGTGTCTGTTGACCAACCGAGACGCCGCCCTGCCGCTCGACCCGGCGAAGATGGGCCGTGTGGCCGTAATCGGTCCTAACCACGCCATCGCCCGCCTGGGTGGCTACTCGAGCATCCCCAAGCAGACCACCAGCCTGATCGAAGGTCTCAAGCAAATCGCGCCCGGTGCCGATTTCGTGACCGCGCAGGGCGTGTTCATCACTAAGAGCGAGGATCGCTCCGCCGACCTCATCGAGCTGGCCGACCGCGAGCAGAACCTGCGTCTGATCGACGAGGCGGTTGCCCTCGCCCGCACCGCCGACACCATTGTCCTCGCGATCGGCGATACCGAGCAGACCAGCCGCGAAGGCTTCGCCAAGAACCACCTCGGCGACCGGACCGATATCGACATCGTGGGCGAACAGAACGAGCTGGTCGATGCGCTCGCCGCTCTCGGCAAGCCGCTGATCGTCTGCGCGATAAACGGCCGCCCGCCCAGCTGGCCCAATGTCGTCGCCAAGGCCGGCGCGGTGCTCGAATGCTGGTATCCGGGCCAGGAAGGCGGCGTCGCCATGGCCGAGGCGCTGCTTGGCAAGCTCAACCCGGGCGCCAAGCTGCCCGTCACCGTCGTGCGCAATTCGGGGCAGGTGCCCTATTTCAACGACCGCAAGCCAAGTTCCCGGCGCGGCTACCTGTTCGACGACGCCAGCGCGCTGTTCCCGTTTGGGCACGGTCTGTCGTACACGAGTTTCGAAATCTCCGAGCCGCGGGTTCCCACGGCCCGCGTCGCTGCCGGGCAGCCGGTAGAGGTCTCCGTCGACGTGACCAACACCGGCAACCGGGCGGGTGACGAGGTCGTGCAGCTCTATGTCGGCCTGCCCTACCGCTCGGTCACCACCCCGATCATCGCGCTCAAAGGCTTCGAGCGGGTGACGCTGGCTCCCGGTGAACGGCGCACCCTGCGCTTCACGCTCGAACCGCGGCACCTCTCGATCTGGAACCGCGAAATGCAGGAGGTGGTCGAACCGGGGCCGGTCACCGTCTCGGTCGGCAATAGCTCGGCCAACCTGAAGCAGGCGGAGTTCACGCTCGCATGACCGTCGCGGCAGCCCCAGGCACCATCATCAAGTCCGGCGGCCGGTATCGCTGGTCGATTTGTCTGCTCCTCTTTCTCGTCATCACCATCAACTACGTGGACCGCCAGGTTCTCGGTGTGCTCAAGCCGATCATCGAGGACGACATGGGCTGGAGCGAGGTCGATTACGGCAACATCGTCACCGCCTTCCAGGCCAGCTACGGCATCGGCTTGCTGGTCGTCGGGCGCTGGCTCGACCGGGTGGGCACTCGCAAGGGCATGGCCATCGCCATTACGTTATGGAGCCTTGCCGCCATCTTCCATTCGGTGGCTCGGACGGTCCTGCAATTCATCCTCGTCCGTGTGGCCCTGGGCGTGGCGGAAAGCGCAGCTTACCCTGGTGCGGTCAAGTCGGTCGCCGAGTGGTTTCCTCGACGCGAGCGGGCGCTCGGCGTCGGCATCCTCAACGCCGGTGCCAACGTTGGCGTGCTGATGACCCCGATCGTCGGCATCCTGGTCGCCGGCCTTTACGGTTGGCGTGCCGCCTTCCTGGTGACAGGCTTGCTGGGCTTCATCGTCCTGGCTTTGTGGCTGTGGCTGTTCCGCCAACCGCACGAGCATCCCAAGCTCTCGGTCGCGGAACGGGCCTATATCGAACAGGATGGCGAAGACCCTGCCGGCGAGCCGCTTACTTGGCGCGACGCCATCCGCCAGCGTCAGGCCTGGTATTTCATCTGCGGGAAGTTCTTCACCGATCCGGTCTGGTACCTGTTCCTGTTCTGGCTGCCGGACTTCTTCGCCAAGACCCAGGGGATGGAGCTGTTCCCCAAGGGTGACACCGGCATTCTGGCCACGATCGGCCCGGCGCTGATCGGCGTGTACCTGCTGGCCGATGTGGGCTCGATCGCCGGGGGCTGGATCTCCTCGCACCTGATCCAGCGCGGCTGGAGCGTGAACCGGGCGCGCAAGACGACTCTGTTCGGCGCGGCGTTGCTCGCGCTGCCGATGGTCGGCGTGGTCGGCGCCGCCAATCCGCTGACGGCGGTGCTCATTATCGGCCTCGGCACGGCAGCGCACCAGGCGTTCTCCTCTAACATCTTCGCAATGATCACCGACCTCTATCCGCGGCGAGCGGTGGCGACGATCGCGGGCATGGGCGGAGCAGCGGGTGCGCTGGGCGGTATCCTGATCGCGCAGGCGACCGGGTGGACACTGGAGCTGACGGGAAGCTACCTGCCGATCGTGATCTATGCCGGCCTCGCCTACATGATCGCCTTCGGGATTATCCAGCTGCTGGTCCCGCGGATGGAACCGGCACCCTTGCGGGAGGCCGTGGCATGAATTTTCAAGCATCGCGTCGCAATGTCCTGGCTGGAATGGCCGCCCTGCCCGTGGCCGCCCAGGTAGCGCCTGCCGCCCTTGCTGCCTCAGCCGCACCGGCCGATGGGGGGGCGGGCCTCAACGCGCTCGCCCAGCGCAAGGGCCGCCGGTTCGGCAGCGCCATTGCCTGGAGCAAGGGGCCGATCGGGGGTTCGATCCAGAACCCGGACTACACTCGCATCGTCAAGGCCGAGTGCGGGATCGTCGTACCCGAGAACGAGTTGAAGTGGCAACGAACCCGTCCCGGGCCGACCAAGTTCGACTTCGCGAGGATGGACGACATCGTCCGCTGGACCCAGGCGAACGGCCTCGCCATCCGCGGCCATACGCTGCTCTGGCACCGGCCCCAGTGGTTTCCCAAGTGGCTCAACGATTACGACTTCGGCGCCAATCCGGTGCAGGAGGCTGAGCACTTGCTGACCACGCACATCCGCACGGTGACCGATCGCTACCGCGGAGTCATCAGCAGCTATGACGTGGTCAACGAAGCGATCGACCATGACACCAACGGGTTGATGCAGACCAGCCTGTCGCGGGCGATGGGCGGGGCCGAGGGGGTGCTTGACCTGGCCTTCCACACCGCGCGCGAACAACTGCCCGACGCGGAACTGGTCTACAACGACTACATGAGCTGGGAACCCACGCACGCCAAGCATTGTGCCGACGTGCTCCGCCTGCTCGAAGGCTTCCGCAAGCGCAACGTGCCGGTCGACACGCTGGGCATCCAGTCTCACATCGAAAACTTCTCGATCGATTCCGCGACCCAGGTTGGCCCTTATCGCGAGCGCCAGTGGCGCCAGTTCCTCGATGAGGCGGTGGCGATGGGCTACAAACTCCTGATCACCGAGTTCGACGTCAAGGACAAGGCGCTGCCCGCGGCGATCCCGGTGCGCGATGCCAAGGTCGCCGAGTTCGCCAGGCGCTATTTCGAAGTGATGCTCGATTACGAGCAACTGGGTGACATCCTCGCCTGGGGCATGGTCGACAAGTACAGCTGGCTGCAGGGCTTCGCACCGCGCGATGACGGGCTTGAGGTGCGCTGTTGCCCTTATGACTCGAAATACCAGGCGAAACCCTTGCGGGATTCCATTGCCCAGACGCTGACGGCAGCGTCAGTCTGAGCCCAATCCTCCCCGAGCTCGTCTCGGGGAGGCGGCGCGCACCGAAGGCGCGTGACGGAGGGGCAAGCGGAACAGCGCGAGAGCCCCTCCACCCCCGACTGCGTCGGCGGTCCCCTTCCCCGAGCGAGCTGGGGGAGGATTTGGAGGGTATCCCCCTCCCGCTTGCGGGAGGGGAGGACGCAGCTGTTCACCCGCGGGCGAATGCGGGCCTAACGCCGGGAAGACCAAAGTCGCGGACGGGCAAAGGCCGGCGCGTCCTGGGCGTCACAGGATTGCCTTGCGCGAGCATGGAGTGCGAACGGCGGCGAGGGCTGCGGCAAAACTCGCTACTCGGCCCTGTCGGACCCGAGGCGCTGGCGGTTAGGGCTCGCAGGTCCCGCCAGCGGTTGTCATCCCCGTATCCTGCGGACACCCTCTGACGATGTCGGAAGGGCGCCGGCCTTGCGCGGGAGAGAGAAGCGAAGCGCTAACCGCTCCCGCACCCGTCGCTGGTGTCAGTGGCATTCTGACGGCGGGGCATATAACCGATATGGTTTGTTATGTCAAGATGAATAACCGCTAGCACAATGCTGGGCAAAAAATTAGGCGCCGTCGCCAGGGAGTAGCGACGGCGCCATGCGGGCAGTATCGTTCCCGACTAGAAGTTACCGCGCACGATAAAGGAGAAGCGGCGGTCGTTCATGAAGTATGAGCGAGGCGCCAGTTTGCTCGGATCCCCGGTGTAGGCCTGCGAAGTCTTGGTGACTTCGTCGAGGATGTTCACCGCCTGGATACCAACTTTGATCTGCTCCGTTACGCTGTAGAAAATCGAAGCGTCGAGCTGCCCGGTCGCCTCGTTGAAGATCGAGGTGTACGGGAAGATCACGTCGGCCGCAGTGAGCAGGAACCTCGAGCGCCAGTTGTAGGCTGCGCGGATCGAGATCGGGCCCTTTTCATAGAAGACCGTCGCGTTGACGTTGTGCTTCGACAGGCCCTCGAGCGGCAGGTCGCCCGCCGGAATGGTCGACGGGTTAACCGGGGTGCCGGTGTTGAGGAACGTGTTCGGCAAGCCCGAGCTGTCGATGTACGAATAGTTGCCGTTGAAGCCGAGACCGTCGAACGGTGCAGGCAGGAAGTCGAACGTCTGCTGATAGGCGACTTCGAAGCCCTTGATCTTGCCGTGACCATCGTAGTTGGCCGGACCGCGGGTCTGGACCGGGAAGGTCACACCGTTATTGGTGATCGGTATGTCGACAACGCTCTGATAGAAGAAGTTTTTCACGTCCTTCCAAAACAGGTTCAGCGTTACCGAGCCGACATCGTCAAAGTAATACTCGCCGGTCAAGTCGATCTGCCAGGCCGTTGCCGGGATCAGGTAGGGGTTGCCGATCTGGGCAGTTAGCTCCCCGTTCCCGCTGATCGTCGTGGTCTGGAAGTTACGCACCAGAGCCTGATCCGGTCGAGTCAGAACCTTGGAGGCGGCGAAACGGAACAGCAATTCGTCCGTCACGCCGAGTCGCATGTTCAAGCTGGGCAGGATGTACGTGTAGTCGTTCTTCGCGGTGCTTGCGATGAACGTCGCTGTCGTGCCGGCCCAGGTCCGCAAATCCGCATACTCTGCGGGCGTCAGATTACACACGCCGCCAGGACGCGTGGCTGGGGTACCCGGCGGCGATCCGGGCGGAACGCGTAGCGGACAGCGGACGGCGTAGGAATCCTGGATGCCCAGGTCCGCCTGCGTCGGAATGCGCGTGCTGCCCGACGAGGTAATGTCGGTCGACACAAATCGGACACCGACGTTGCCCGCGAGACGGAGACCCTCGCCATCGTCGGGGGTCTCGAAGTTGACCATCGCATAGGCGCCCAGGTCCGACTGCGAGAGTGGCTGG
Source organism: Croceibacterium selenioxidans (assembly GCF_018599195.1). Classification (GTDB taxonomy): domain Bacteria; phylum Pseudomonadota; class Alphaproteobacteria; order Sphingomonadales; family Sphingomonadaceae; genus Croceibacterium_A; species Croceibacterium_A selenioxidans. Next base: position 553,498 of record NZ_JAHFVK010000002.1, read on the forward strand.
ATTTCGCTGGGCAGGTAATGCGTACCCGCGACCGCGTCCTCACGATCCCCCGCGCGTTCCCAATCGTTGGCACTGACACTGTTCGTCGCATGCCAAAGATCGTTGACCTGTCCGAGGAACGAAGCGGCGTTGTCGTAGTCCTTGATCAGGTCGCCGTTGTAATAATACGCTCCGAACGGTCCGGGGGTATTGTCCCGGAAGAAGTTCTGGAACCGGTAGAAGTCGACCTGGTCGCTGCCGATGTCGGCCAACGAAACCGGCGGACCGTTGCCCGACCAGACTTCACTCAGCACGCCCCAGTTGTAGGTCGTGTAACGCACGGTCTGATCGCGGTCGGCGTACCGGGCGCCGACCTTCACGCGGCGGATGAACGAGTCGTCGTCGAAGTTATAGGCGAGGTCTCCACGCAGCGCGTATTCGCGGCCATCGCTTTCTTCGAAGTGATCCATCGCGGCGCGCCAGAACTGGACGCGCTTGTCCATGAAGTATTCCCGGTCGGTCGCCGCGGCGATCGTCGGGTTGGGCGCAGCCCAGTTGGCGCTGAGGGTGTTGGGCTTGTGCGAGATGACGACCGGCAGGTTGCCCGTGAGATCAAGCTCCTGGTCCGCCCAGGTGGAACCGAACACGCTGACGTCGTCGACGTCATGCTCCGAATCCGTGTAATTGGCATCGAGGCTGAGGTCGATGCGATCACCGAGCTTGGTCTGGAAGTTCAGCCCATAGTCGGCAATCGTATTCTCTTCGAAGACCTGCCTGCGCGAGAGACTCTGCTGCATGCCGCCCGAAGGCACCCAGTTGTCCGCGCCATTACCGCTGCCTGCCGTACGCCAACCGCTGCCCGGGAGAGTGATGTAGCCACTTTCGAACAGGCCATCGGCGTCATACTGGTAATTGTCGAAAGCCTGGCCAAGGAGAGGCTGATAGCCGTTCCCCTGGTCATCCCCGCTGAAGTAGAACTGGCCGTTGGCGTCGATGCGGCATTGGGCGCGCACTGTCGGGTTGCTGTTGCCACCGCCGTTCCCGACACCTGACGTCACGTTGCCGTTGCCGTTCTGGTGGCAGCCAAGCGGATAGGTGTTGTACTCGGAAAGATCCGGTGCGGTTTCGAATGTATGCTCACCCCAGGAATTGGTGGTGTGCGAACGGATGAACTGAGCGGTTAGGAGGGAATCGCCGTCGGTCGACTCCCACTGAGCCGCCAGCGCGATACCGTCACGCTTCCGATCGAAATCCTGCGAGCGATACTGACCGCCGATAGGGGCATAGGCCACCGGCAAGAGGTCTGCGAGACCGTCCGCACCGGCCGTCGAAGGCTGACCGCAAAAGGTATCGGTCGGCGGAAGGGTGGAAGTATCCGTACTCGATGGAAGCTGGTTGCGGCAGATCTGCTGACCGTTCTGGCTCTGGAACGTGACCCGCGTGCCGTCGCGGGTCTGGAAGTTGGTGATCTGGATACCGTCGGCGCGGCTCTTGATCCGCGAGTACGAGGCGCTGCCGAGCAGGCCGATTGTGCCGATGCCGGTGTCCCAGGTATCGCTGATCAGGAACGATCCCGTCGGCGTCCATTCTCGAGCGAAGTCGCCATAGTTCGCTTCAGCCGAGAACGCGGCATGGAAGCCCTTGTTGTCGAACGGCTTGCGGGTGTTGAGGTTGACCGTGCCGGCCAGGCCGCCCTCGATCATGTCCGCTGTGGCGTTCTTGAAGATCTCGACCGAGCCGAGCAGTTCCGAAGGTACGTCGGCGAAGTTCAGCGACTGGCCGCCGACACCTGCCGAGAACGCATCGCGCCCGTTGAATTCGGAACGAACGAAGTTGAGGCCGCGAATGACCACGCCCGAACCTTCAACGGAGAAGTGATCCGGGTCGTTGGTACCGGCGAAGCGGTTGATCGACACGCCGGGAACGCGCTGCAGCGCTTCGGTAACCGAACGGTCGGGCAGAGCGCCGATGTCCTGCGCGGTGATCGCGTCGACGACAGTGTCGGCGTTGCGCTTGATTTCCTGAGCATTGGCAAGGCTGGCGCGAATGCCGGTGACGACGATTTCGCTGCCTTCGGTCGATTCGGGAGCCGATTCGTCCTGCGCCTGCGCCGTACCGGAGGCCATGAGAACGCCAATGGCAAACAAGGACCCCCCGGCCCTCAATGAATGCCGGAGTCCTGCGAAAGTACGCCCCTTTGAGATTCTCACGGTCGATTTCTCGGCCACGCCCTGTCCTCCCCTATGTTAGCGCTACCATTATGTTTTATCGGTGCGCCTATTGGGTTCCACGATAACTTTGTCCGTAGTGCTTGGCAAGTGGGCATAAAAACGGCAGGTAAAACGCAAAATAGAGGATCGTTGGGGGAGGTGATTGCGTCACCATGATTGGTAGCGGTAGCTCGAATACTCGCGATCTTGCGGTCGAACGGATCGTCATCGTCGGTGGTGGCACTGCCGGATGGATGGCCGCGGCCGCCCTGTCCCGCTTCCTCGACAACGGCCGGCGGCAGATTCACCTGGTCGAATCCGACGCGATAGGAACGATCGGCGTCGGCGAAGCCACAATTCCGCCAATCCTCAACTTCAATCGCATGCTCGACATCAACGAGAACGATTTCCTCCGCGAAACCCAGGGCACGATCAAACTCGGCATCGAGTTCGTGAATTGGGGGAAGCAGGGCGACCGCTATATCCATCCCTTCGGTTTCTTCGGACAGGAACTGCACGGCATCAATTTCCACCAGCTCTGGTTACGCGAGCAGGGCCGCAGCGATCCCGGGTATATCTCCGACTATTGCATGAGCGCGGTTGCCGCGGCGAATGGCCGGTTCGGACGGCCTTCGCAGACCAGCCGGCCGCCGGTTTCCGAAATGCTCTATGCCTTCCATTTCGACGCCTCGCTCTACGCGCGATACTTGCGCGCTCAGGCCGAAAGGCAGCGCGTGCGACGACACGAGGGGCGAATCGTGCAAGTCCATCGCGACGCCGAGAGCGGCGACGTAAGTTCGGTCGAGCTCGAAAGCGGCCAACGGATCGAAGGCGACCTGTTCATCGACTGCTCGGGCTTTCGCGCCTTGCTGATCGGCGAGACCCTGGGGGTCGGGTATGAGGACTGGAGCCAGTGGCTGCCGGTAGATCGGGCGATCCCGGTCCCGACCACCAATATCGCCTCTCCCGATCCCTTCACACGCTGCACGGCGCATACGGCGGGCTGGCAATGGCGCATCCCGCTGCAGCACCGCACCGGCAACGGCCACGTGTTTTGCAGCGCCTTCATGGACGACGAGGAGGCCGAGCGGATCCTCATGAACAACCTCGAAGGCGAGCCGTTTGCCGACAGGCGAGTGATCCGCTTCACCACTGGCCGGCGCAAGCAGTCGTGGAGCCACAACGTGGTCGCGCTGGGCTTGTCGTCAGGGTTTCTCGAGCCGCTGGAATCGACCAGCATTCACCTGATCCAGAATGGCATCCAGCGGTTGCTGGCGCTGTTCCCGGACCGCAAGATCAGCCCGCTCGAACGCGACGAATACAACCGCGGGATGCAGGACCTCTACGAAGACATCCGCGACTTCATCGTCCTCCACTACAAAGCCACGCAGCGTGACGACACACCCTTCTGGCGCCACGTGCGCGACATGAGCGTACCGGAAACGCTGACCCGCAAGCTGGAGCTGTGGCGCCTGCATGGCCGTGTGTTCCGCGAGGGGGCGGAGCTGTTCGGACTGACGAGCTGGGTGGCCGTTCTCCTCGGGCAGAACATCTGGCCCGACAACTACGATCCGATTGTCGACACCCTCGACGAGGCCAAGGTCGCCGTCGCCCTCAAGGACATGCGCGAACGGTATCACCAGGCTGCCATGGCGCTGCCTTCGCAGGAAGAGTTCCTGCGCGCGGCCGGAGCCTGGGCCGCGGCGGACGTCCGGCCGCAAAGCGCGGTGGCGCAATGAACCCCGATCGCATCCGCAAGCTCGTGATCGTCGGCGGCGGAACGGCGGGCTGGATGGCGGCCGCGGCCATCTCCAAGATCATGGGCAACTTGCCGGACTTCTCGATCGATCTGGTCGAGAGCGAGGCGATCGGCACAGTCGGCGTGGGCGAGGCGACGATTCCGCAGATCTGCCTGTTCAACGCCATGCTCGGGCTCGACGAGATGGAGTTCATGCGCGAGACGCATGCGACCTACAAACTTGGCATCGAGTTCGTCGACTGGACGCGCATCGGGCACAAGTACATCCACCCCTTCGGGTTTTACGGCCTCGACATGATGGGGGTGGAGTTTCACCACCACTGGCTCAAGGGGCGCCTGGCCGGGGACACCAGCGAGCTCGACGAATACTCGATCGCGGCGATGGCGGCCCAGTCGAACAAGTACCTTCCGCCCGCTCCCAACCAGCCAAAGTCGCCGCTTTCGCGCCTGGGCTACGCCTTCCAGTTCGACGCTGGCCGCTATGCCCGCTACTTGCGCGGACGTTCGGAACGCCAGGGCGTCAACCGCGTGGAGGGCCGGATAGTCGAAGTCGAGCAGGACCCCGACAGCGGCTTCATCGCTGCCCTCAAGCTGGAGAGTGGCGCGCGCGTCGAAGGCGAGTTGTTCCTCGATTGCTCAGGCTTCCGCTCGCTACTGCTCGGGCAGACGCTGGGCGTCCCCTTCGTCGACTGGAGCAAGTGGCTGCCCAACGACCGGGCCGTTGCGATCCCCTGCACTCTCGGCCCCAACCGCAAGCCGATCACCCGCGCGACGGCGCGCCGCTGCGGCTGGCAATGGAACATCCCGCTGCAGCACCGCGTCGGCAACGGCCACGTCTATTCCTCCGCCCACATCAGCGACGACGAGGCGACGGCCATCCTGCTGGCCGACCTCGAAGGCGAGCCGCTGGCGGCGCCGAACCCGCTGCGCTTCCTCGCGGGTCACCGCGCCCGAGCGTGGGAGAAGAACGTCGTCGCGCTGGGCCTCGCCGGGGGGTTCCTTGAACCGCTGGAGTCGACCTCGATCCACCTCGTCCAGTCGGGAATTGCCCGGCTGATGACGCTGTTTCCGACACGCGAATTCAAGCCGCAGGAGATCGAGCGCTACAACCAGATGACGCAACAGGAATACGTCGACATCCGTGACTTCCTCGTGCTCCACTACAACGCGACCGAGCGCGACGATTCCGAATACTGGACCTATTGCCGCAACATCGATCCGCCCGAAGGCCTGGCGGAAAAGCTGGCCATGTTCCGTTCGTCCGGTCGAGTGTTCCGCGAACACAACGAACTGTTCACCGAGACCAGCTGGGAGGCGGTCCTTGTCGGTCAGGGCATCGTCGCCGGCGGCTATCATCCCGCGGCCGACTTGCTGACCGACGAAGAGACGCTCAAGCGCCTCGCCTCGATCCGCGGGACCGTTGCCCGCACGGTCGAACAGATGCCGACGCAGGAGGAATTCCTCGAGGCCAACGGCGGGGCGATCGACCCCGCCCTGCGGCTGACTGCATGACCCTCCCTGCTCCGCGGCCGATCGAGGAGATGGGCCCGGTCACCGCCGACCGTTTCAACGCCGAGATCCGACCCGCTTGTCGCCCGGTCGTCATGCGCGGCCTCGCTACGGATTGGCCCGCCGTGGCCGCGGGGCGGAAGGGTGACGGAGAGGCGGTCGACTACCTTCTGTCCTTCCGTCCCGCGCGACCCGTTTCGGGGATCATGGCCCCGCCCGAGGTCGGCGGCCGGTTTTTCTACAACGAGGGGATGACCGGCCTCAATTTCACCAAGCACCAGGGAGAGCTGGCAGCCTTCCTGGGCGAACTGTTGCGGACGGCCGGCGAAACCGATCCTACCGCCATGGCCGTCCAGTCGGAGATCATCGAGGAAATCCTGCCCGGCTTCGTCGAGGCCAACCCGATGCCGCTAGCCCCGCAAGTGAAGCCGCGTATCTGGCTCGGCAACCGCATTCGTGTGGCTCCGCACTACGACTTGATGGAGAACATCGCCGTGTGCCTTGCCGGGCGCCGCCGCTTCACCGTGTTCCCGCCCGAGCAGCTCCCCAACCTTTACCCCGGACCGTTCGAGCTGACCCCCGCCGGCACTCCCGTATCGATGGTCGATCCGCTGGCTCCTGACCTCGACCGCTATCCGCGCTACGCCGAAGCGTGGGACCACGCGCAGCAGACCACGCTCGAGCCGGGCGACGCGCTCTACCTGCCTTATGCCTGGTGGCACGGGGTCGAGGCGCTGGAGCCGGTTTCGATCCTGGTCAACTATTGGTGGAACGAGGCGCCCGAAGGTAACGGCAGCGGCTACGACGCCTTGCTCCATGCCATGCTCGCTTATCGCCACTTGCCCGCCGACGAGCGCCGCGTGTGGCGCATGATGTACGACCACTACATCTTCAGCGACGCCGATCCCGCCGCGCATCTGCCCAGTCACGCCAAGGGCATCATGGGCCCGGCGAGTCCGCGGCTGTTCGACCAGATGCGGCAAATCCTGCGGCGGATTTTTGTGGGATGATTACCGGAAATCCTCTCCGAGCTTGCTCGGGGACGATTCAGAACGCCAGCTCCACGGCCTTACCGTCGTACTCTACCCAGCGGCCCGGCTCACGATCGAACACCGCACCGCCCTGCCTATCACCGTGCACGACCACCCCGATCCGACGAATGCCTGCCATCCCCGGGAAGCTCCCCGCCCGAGTGCCGATCGTCAGCTTGCGCGCCGCATCGTCCCACGCAAACCGAATGCGGGCGAACTCCTCGCGAGCGTAGCCCAGGTCCTCGCCCTGATCCTCGTAGAGCGAGAAGGCGCCATCGGCTCCGGGGAAAACATGAACCGTCAGCGGCCCTTGCGGGTCCTCACCGGTCCATTGGACGTCGCGGCCTAGCGGAACGATCGAGCCGGCCTTCACGAACAACGGCATGCGTTCTCGTGGCGCCGTGGCGACGACCTCCTGCCCGCCTGCCAGGCGCTGACCGCTCGCCGCGTCGAACCAGTCTGCACCGTCAGGAAGGTAGACCTTGCGTTCGCGCGCCGCGAACTCGCTCACCGGCGCCACCAGCAGGGCGGGGCCGAACAAATACTCGTCATCGAGATTCCAGACCCGGCGATCGCTTGCAAAGTCCATCACCAGCGGGCGCATGAGCGTGCCGTCTTCAAACCAGGTCCCGGCGGCGAGCGTGTAGATGTAGGGCAGCAGGCGGTAGCGCAGGCGGTGATAGTACGTGAGCCCCTCAAGCATGGCCGGATCGTCCCGCGCGATGGTCGGGGTCTCCCGGAACGGATACTCGCCGTGGCTGCGGAACAGCGGACTGAAGGCGCCGAACTGGAACCAACGCAGGTAGAGCTCGCGCCATTCAGGAAGAGCGTCGGGCTGTTCCTTGGAGAAGCGGTCCTCCAGCGCGAAGCCCCCGATGTCGTGCGTCCAGTTGGGAATGCCGGAGATCGAGAGGTTGGCGCCGGCGCTGACCTGGTCGCGCAAGTCATCCCACCGCGCGGCAACGTCGCCCGACCAGAGCGCGGCGGAAGCCCGCTGGATGCCGCCGAAGCCGCTACGGGTGAGGATGAACGGACGCTGGTCCGGCCGGGCCGCACGCAGGCCTTCGGCCACACCCTCGGCATGAGACAGCGGGTAGGAGTTGAAGATCGCCGCCCCGGGGATGCCTGTCGCGGGAGAGGTCATCTGGAAGGCGCGCTCCTCGACCGACAGGTTCGAGTGCCAGTCGGGCTCGGTCGCATCCATCCACCAGGCGTCGAAGCCCTTGTCGACCAGCGCCTCGCGCATTTGGCGGAAATAGATGGCGCGCGCCTCGGGGGTGTAGGGATCGTAGAAGGTGTTGAGATAGCCCGGGCCGACCCAGTCCTTCTGCCCGGCTTCGAGTGGGCGCCGATAGAGCAAGTTTCGCGCCGCCAGTTCCCTACCGTTGGCGGTGTCGGGATAGAACTTGGGCCAAACCGAAATCATGATCCGGGCGTCGAGGTCGTGCACTTGTTCGACCAGAGCTTCGGGATCGGGGAAGCGCTTGGGATCGAAGGCGTGGCTGCCCCACTGGTCCTCGGGCCAGTAGAACCAGTCCTGCACCATCGCGTCGATCGGGATTCGCGCCTCGCGATATCGGCGCAGCACGCCGAGTAGCTGCTCCTGCGTCTCGTAGCGTTGGCGTGACTGCCAGAATCCATAGGCCCAGCGCGGCATCATCGGCGCCTTGCCGGTCAGGCGGCGATAGCCTGCGACGAGTGCGTCCATGCTCCCGCCAGGCACCACGTAGTAGTCGATCGTCTTGCCGGCTTCGGAAGCGAAGCTGACAGAATGGCGATCCTCGGGCGGGAGCGGGTCGGCGTGGAACAGGGCGATATAGCCCTGGTTGGGCTCCCACTCGACACGGAGGTTGACCGGCTTGCCTGCTTGGAGATCGAGGTCGAAGTTGTGGTACCAGGGGTTCCAGTTCTGCCGCCAGCGGCTGAGCACTTCGTGGCCGTCGGCAAAGACCTTGGCGTAGCTGGAGGAGTACAAGCGGAACTTGTGCTTGCCACTGGCCTCGGGTGTGAAGCTGCCTGACCAGACCACCCGTTGGGTTTGCGCGGCATTGCCTTGGGTGTTTTGGCCGGTGGTCGCTGCGACAGTCGCAGCTTTGGCTTCCTCGGGCCAGCGCGCCTGATCCCGGATGTACTGGTAGTCGATCGTTTCTTCGAAGCGTCTGGTCACCAGCCGGTCGCCGAGAAAATACTCGGCCTCCCAGCCCGGAACCCACGGTTCGAAATTCGGTCCCGGATCGTCGACGGGGGGTCGCTCGATCCTGTCCGCCCGAAGCTTTCCATAAGGCTCCGGATCACCCACCCGCGTGATCGAGGCATTGTCCCACAGGATGCCGTAGCCCTTGGTCGAAAGCAGGTAGGGTACGGCAATCGCCATGTTGTGCTGGGCGAGTTCGACGTCCTCGCCATTGTAGTTCATCTGCCGGTTCTGGTGCTGGCCGAGGCCGTAGAGACCCTCGTCGGTGCCGCGATTGAATTGCACCCGAGTGGCGAGCCAGGGCTGGCCTTCGAGGGTGACCGGCTCGAGCTTGCGGGCCGGGGCATATTCGTCGAGCAGCGTCTCGCCAGCGGCGTTGTAGACCTGCAGCCGCCCGTCGGAGAGGCCGACCAGGGCGCGCGCCTGGGGAGTGGTCAGGCTGGCCGTTCGGCCATCGCTCTTGAAGGCCGGCTCGCCATCGGCCTCGTGCACCACCATCAGGCTTGGCGGAGCGGTCGAAGGATCATCGGCAACCGTCACCCGGAACGTCCCATCGGCGTAGGCCAGGACGCGGACTCTCTCCCCCGCGTCGGTGGTCACCTCCATGCCATGCGGGACCTGGCGCACTGTCCCGGCCGAGGCGGAGACCGGCCAGAGGCAGGCGAGCAATGTTAGCGCTACAATTCCTCTTCCCATTGCGGCATCATGCCTTGAGAATAAAAGCGGACAAGGGGGAAGTGATGCACTGGACGCGTGCGTGGATTGGGTTGGGGGCGCTGTGCCTGATCTCGCTGACGCTGCCGGCCGCCGCCCAGCCCGCGGGCAGCCCGGTCGCCAATCACGGTGCGCTGTCGGTCAAGAACGGCCAGATCGTCGACCAGCACGGGGACTCTTTCGTGATGCGCGGCATGAGCCTGTTCTGGTCGCAATGGGCACCGCAGTACTACACCGGCGAAACGATCGACTGGCTGGCGAAGGACTGGCAGGTCGACGTGGTGCGCGCAGCCATCGCCGCCGAGGGCAACGACGGCGCCCGCCAGCATTTCGACCGCGAATTCGACAAGGCCAGCCGGGTGATCGACGCGGCGGTGGCGAACGGCCTCTACGTGATCGTCGACTGGCACGCCCACCACGCTTTTCCGGACGAGGCCGAAAAGTTCCTCACCGCGATTGCCCGCAAGTACGGCCACTTGCCGAACCTCATCTACGAGACCTGGAACGAGCCCTTGCGCGACGGGGTCGACTGGTCGCGCGACGTGAAGCCGTATCACCTGCAGGTCATCGGCGCGATTCGGGCGATCGATCCCGACAACCTGGTCATCGCCGGCAGTCCCAGTTGGAGCCAGGACGTCGATGTCGCGGCCAACGATCCGCTGCCGTTCTCCAACGCCGCCTACACTCTGCACTACTACGCCGGCACGCATAAGCAGGGTCTGCGCGACAAGGCCGACGCGGCGCTTGGCAAGGGGCTCGCGCTGCTGGTGACCGAGTTCGGCACGGTCGACTCGACTGGCGACGGCCCGCTCGATCGTGCCGAGAGCGAACGCTGGTGGGACTGGGCCGAACGCAACTGCATCGGCTGGATGGCCTGGTCGATCGGGGACCGCGATGAAAGCAGCGCGTCGCTCAAGCCAGGAACCGCGGTTGCCGACTGGAGCGAAAACGACCTTACTGAATCCGGCAAACTGTTGCGGCAGAAATTGCGTAGTGCCGCAGAACGTAAAGCCGCTTGCAACGGTCCATCGGCGAGCATACGGTAGCGCTAACAAGGCAAGCCGCGAGTACAGCGGATGCCGAGGGGAGGAACGATGAACACCACTACGCGCAACAGCGTCAATGGAGCGCTGATCGGGGCAATCGTCGCGGTGGCGACGATCGGAGGCCTGCTGTTCGGCTATGACAGCGGCGCCGTGAACGGCACCCAGCAGGGCCTGACCGAGGAATTCCATCTTTCGTCCGCGGGGCTCGGCTTCACGGTGGGCTCACTGCTGATCGGCTGCGCGGTCGGCGCGTTCTTTGCGGGGCGTCTGGCTGACGCGGTCGGCCGTCGTACGGTGATGATCGCCGCGGCGGGCCTGTTCGTTTTCGGCGCTCTCATCCAGGGCCTGACGGACATTCACACGCTGTTCGTCGCCGCGCGTTTCGCGGGCGGCATGGCGGTCGGCGCGGCGAGTGTGCTCTCGCCGCTTTACATCTCCGAAGTCGCCCCGGCGAACATTCGCGGCCGCCTGACGACGGTGCAGCAGGTGATGATCATCACCGGCCTCACCGCCGCTTTCGTGGTCAACTATTTCCTCGCCCAGGCGGCGGGCAGCTCGCTCGGCGAAGTGGCCGGACGCCCGGCCTGGCGCTGGATGTACCTGGCACAGGCCGTACCCGCCGTGGTGTTTCTGGTTGCGCTGTTCTTCATCCCGGAGAGCCCGCGCTACCTCGTCAGCCGCAAACGCGTCGAGGACGCGCGCAAAGTGCTGACCAGCCTGTTCGGCCCCGCCGAAGCGGACCGCAAGGTGAGCGACATCGAGGCCAGCTTTTCGGCCGACCACCGTCCGAGCTTCCGCGACGTGGCGGCGCCGGGCACGATCTTCCGCCCGATCGTCTGGGCCGGCATCATGCTGGCGACGTTCCAGCAGTTCGTCGGCATCAACATCATCTTCTACTATGGCGAAACGCTGTGGAAGCTGGCGGGCGTGTCCGAAGAAGTCGCGCTGGAACGCAACATCCTCTCTGGGGTCGTTTCGATCGCCGCCGTGTTCGCGGCGCTGTTGGTGATCGACAAGGTCGGCCGCAAGCCGCTGTTGCTGATCGGCTCGGTCGGCATGGCGATTACGCTCGGCGCGATGACCTGGGCCTTCAGTGGTGCGGCCACCGACGCGGCAGGCAACCTGCAGCTGAGCGAGTTCGGGGGCCTGACCGCGCTGGTCGCCGCCAACCTCTACGTGATCTTCTTCAACTTCAGCTGGGGCCCGGTGATGTGGGTCATGCTCGGCGAGATGTTTCCCAACCAGATGCGCGGGTCTGCGCTGGCGGTCGCGGGTCTCGCACAGTGGGGTGCGAACTATCTCGTGGTCCAGAGCTTCCCGGCGATGGCGGACGGCCTCGGCCTGGCCGGCACGTACGCGCTCTACACAGCGGCCGCCGCAATCAGCATCTTCCTCGTCCGCTCCTTCATCAAGGAGACCAAGGGCAAGGAACTGGAGGAGATGGAGGGCTGATCCACCTGGGGGGGAACTTGGCTGGATCGCACTCCGGCCGGCGGTGGCGCAAGCTGCCGCCGGCCCATACTTTCAAGGGTCTCTATGAACCCTGCTAATTCCACCCCGGTCCGTGTCGTCGTACTCGGCGGCGGGACCGCCGGTTGGATGAGCGCCGCTTCCCTCGCCCGCCTGCTGGGCGGACTGGTCCAAGTCGAACTGGTCGAGAGCGAGGACATCGGCATCGTCGGCGTGGGCGAAGCCACGCTGCCGCACATCCGCAGCTTCGTCGAACGGCTTGGGATCGACGAAGCGGCGCTCATGAAAGCGACGCACGCCACCTACAAGCTCGGCATCGACTTCCGCGATTTCGGCAAGATCGGCGAAAGCTACATCCACCCCTTCGGCAGCTCTGGAGAGGACGTAGCCGGGGTCGGCTTCCACCACTATTGGCTCGAATTGCGACGGCAGGGACTGGCCGATCCGATCGGCGCCTATTCGCTCGCGGTCGAAGCGGCGCTGGCCAACCGCTTCCGTCCGCCGGCACAGGACGCCAGTCTCGCCTCGACTTATGGCTATGCCTATCAGTTCGACGCCACGCTGTTCGGGCCGTTCATGCGCGAATTCGGCCTCGGCATCGGGGTCAAGCGCACCGAAGGCAAAGTGGTCGAAGTGCGGCAGGACCCGGAGAGCGGGGACGTAACAACGCTCGTCCTCGAAGACGGGCGCGAAGTGTCGGGCGATCTGTTTATCGACTGCTCCGGCTTCCGTTCGATCCTGCTCGGTCAGACGCTCGGCGAGGAATGGGAGGACTGGGCGTCCTGGCTCCCATGCGACCGCGCGGCGGCCATGCCTTGCGACCATGTGACCGAAGAGATCGAGCCCTACACCCGCGCCATCGCGCGCCCGGCCGGGTGGCAGTGGCGCATCCCGCTGCAACACCGCATCGGCAATGGTTATGTCTTCTCGAGCGCGTTCATGTCTGAGGACGAGGCGTGCGAGTTCCTTCTCCGGAATGTTGAGGGTACCCCCCGCGCCGACCCCCGTCTGCTGCGCTTCAGGGCCGGGCGCCGGCGTCATTCGTGGAGCCGTAACGTCATCGCGGTGGGCCTTGCCAGCGGGTTCCTCGAGCCGCTTGAATCGACCTCGATCTACCTCGCGCAGATGGCGATCACCTACCTGATCGAGCTGTTCCCGCTCGGCGGCCAGATCGATGCCCGCGACCGCGAGGAGTTCAACCGGCTGGTGGACATGGAATACGATCGGGTGCGAGACTTCCTGATCCTCCACTACCACGCCACGACGCGCGACGATTCCGGGTTCTGGAATCACGTCCGCACCATGCAGGTGCCCGACACCCTTGCGGGCAAGCTGGAGCTGTGGCGCGAGACCGGGCGGATCGAGAAGTATTCCGACGGCCTCTTCTACGACGCGAGCTGGATAGCGGTCTATCTTGGCCAGGGCGTGGTGCCGCAGCGCTACGACGCGCGCGTGGCCATTCCCGATCCGGCGCGGATCGCCAGGGCCATGGGCTCGCTGCAGGAGGCCATCCGTAGCGAGGTTGCGGCGATGCCCGGCCACCGCGAATATCTCACCGCCACCCGCGAACGCCTGGCGGAGCCGCTGTGACCGGCCCACGCGAACTGCCTCGCCGGATCGTTGTTGCGGGCGACGGCCAGCTCGGCGCCCTGGCCGCGATCGCGCTGCGCAAGTCCCTGCCGGGGACCGAGGTCCTGGTCATCGGTACCCCGCCGGATCCCGCCGCCCTCGCCGACCGCTCGCCCACCGCGCTGCCGTTTACCAACCGCCTGCATGACCGGCTCGGGATCGAGGAGGACCGGCTGGTGCGCGAGGCCGGCGCCAGCCACCGTCTGGTGGTTCGTTATCTCGGCTGGGGCGGTGCGGGGCACGAGGGGGTGGCGCCCTACGGCGCGGTGATCGATCCCAAACTCAAAACCGGCTTCGCCCGTGCCTGGGGGGGCGGCCCTCGCAACGCCTCGACCGAAGCGCCTCCTGGATCGCTGGCGGAAGTGCTCGCGGGCGAGGGGTGGTTCCAGCCGCCTTCAGGTGAACCGAACTCACCACTCGCCGACGTCGATTATGCCCTGCGCTGGAACGTGCCCGCTTATCGTGACTTGCTGGTGCGCGAGGCACGGCGGCTGGGTGTGCAGCATGTCCGGGGCGCCATTGGCGCGGCCAAACCGAATAACCAGGGCGGCATCGCCGCAGTCGCCTTGGAGGGCGTCGGCACTTTCGAAGCCGACTTGTTCGTCGACTGTACGGGCCCCGCCGCCACCCTGCTGTCGCAATTGCCCGGAGCCGTACGCGAAGACTGGGGTGCCGCCTTGCCGATCCGGGCCCTGCTCTTCGGCAAACCGGGCGAGCCGCGGCTCGACCTTGAGGATCGCGTGGCCATCTCGTCGGTCGGCTGGCTTTCGGAGCTCTCGGGCCGCGACGGGCATCAGGCCATGGTGGCCATGGTCGAAACCACCACCCAGGACGCCGCCTATGCCGCGCTTCCCGCAGAGCCGGGCAACGCCGTCCCGCTCGATCCCGGATGCGCGACGGCGCCGTGGATCGGCAATGTCGTCGCGCTTGGCGATGCGGCGGCGCACTTCGAACCGCTAGCCTGGCTCAACCTCGACCTGGCGCACCGTCAGCTCGCTCTGTTGCTGGAGCTGTTGCCGGGCCGCGTGCCCGATCGGCGTGAGCGCGACGAGTTCAACCGCCGCGCGGGGCTGATGGCCAGCAGGGCGCGCGACCTGTTGAGCGCGCACTATGCCGCGCCGGGTGCGGCCCACCTGGGATCATTGGCGCGCTCTGGGGAACTGCAACTCGGACTGGACCAATATCGTCGCCGGGGCCGGCTGCCCTTTTTCGAGGAAGCCCCCTTGATGGTGCAGGAGACCTCGGCCCTGTTTCGCGCCCTCGGACATCCGGCGGGAGAAGGGGTGCTGGCCCAGGCGGCCGACCCGCGCGAGGGCGACGCCGCCCGCGCTGGCTTTGCCGCGAAAGTCCAAGCCGCGCTGGCGGCCGCGCCGTCGTACGGAGCGTGGTTGCGACAAGTGCTACAAAGCTAGATCGTACCCGATCAAGGCCCGCGCGAACTCCCTTCGCCCGCCAACTCGGCCGCCAGCGCAGCATAGGGAGCCGAGTGATCCCGTTCCGGAATGGCGCCGCGCCGCATCACCACCCAACTCGCAAGGCGCTGCCCTTGCTCGGCAGCCTGGGCGGGTTCCAGTCCATGCAAACGCGCCGCGAGATAGCCCGCATCGAATGCGTCCCCTGCCCCGCTGGTGTCCAGCGGATGCAGCTGCAGGTCGGGCCTCTTGATCGAACCGTCAGGCAGCATCACACCTGCCGAGCCTAGCTTCAGCACCGGTTCGCCACAGCCGCACTGGCGCCAGTGTTCGAGTATCGCAGCAGCGTCATCGGGCATGCCGTTGCGCTTCTCGTCATCCAGCGAAGGCAAGCCGAAATCGGCCACCCCCGCCGCGCGATTGCGCCACACGCTCGCCTCCTCCTGGCTCTCCCACAACCGCGGACGATAGTTGCCGTCGAAGGCCACCTTCCCGCCCCGCTCGCGCACCTGGCGGGCGAGGCTGAGCACGGCCTCGCGTCCCTCGTCGGGCAGAATGGCAAGCGAGATGAGCGAGAAGAACAGCAAGTCTGCGCTCGCCGCCGCGACGACGGCGCGGTCGATGCCCGGCGCGTTGAACATGCTCCGCGCGGCGCTCTGGCCCCGCCAGTAGTGGAAGCTGCGCTCCCCCTGTTCGTCAGTGTCGATGCAATAAAGCCCGGTAGTCAGCTCCGGCACACCAAGCACAAGCGAAACATCCAGCCCCTCGCGCCCCCAGGCCGCCCGCATGAAACCCGCGAAGGGGTCCCCGCCAAGCGCGGTCACATAGCTGACCTCGAAATTCAGCCGCGTCAGATGCAGCGCGACGTTGAGCGTGTCGCCGCCGTAATAGATGTTCCACCGCCCCTGGTGCGGCGTCAGCTCCACCATCGCCTCTCCAAGGCAGACGACGCGAAAGCCTTTTTCCACTCCCCCGCTCATGTCACCAGTTCCACAAAGTGCCGTCTTCCAGTCGGGCGACGGGAAGACAGGCAGGATCGTAAGGGTATTTCGCGGCCAGCGCCTCGTCGATGTCGACCCCGTGGCCCGGCGCTTCACCGCAAAGAAGGAAGCCGTCCTCGAAACGGTAGTCGTGCGGGAAGACCGCGTCGGTCTCCTCCGAATGGCGCATGTATTCCTGAATGCCGAAATTGGGCACCCAGGTGTCGAAGTGCAGCGCCGCACCCATGCACACCGGGGAGTTGTCGGTCGCCCCGTGGCTGCCGGTGCGCACCTGATAGAGCGCGGCGAGGTCCGCGATCCGGCGCAAGTGAGTGATCCCTCCGGCGTGGACCACGGTGCAGCGAATGTAGTCGATAAGCTGTTCCTCGATCAGTTGTTTGCAGTCCCAGATCGTGTTGAATACCTCCCCCACGGCGAGCGGCGTGGTGGTGTGGCGGCGGATATGGCGGAACGCTTCCTGGTTTTCCGCCGGTGTCGCGTCCTCCATCCAGAATAGTCGATAGGGCTCCAGCGCCTTGCCGAGCTGGGCGGCCTCGTTCGGAGTCAGCCGGTGATGGACATCGTGCAGCAACTCGTGGTCGTAGCCATAGGTATCGCGCAGCGTCTCGAACAGTCGGGGGGCGAAGTTGAGGTACTTGGGCGTGTCCCACACGGTGTTGGTGGGCAGCCGGGCATCGGCGGGCTCGTAATGCATGTCCCCCCGCCCAACGCCATAGGCCTTGTCGATCCCGGGAATGCCGCTCTGCGCCCGGATAGCCTTGTAGCCCATGTCGATATATTTGCCGACCGCTTCGACCGTCTCTTCCAGGTCGCGGCCATTGGCGTGGCCATAGACCAGGACCCTGTCGCGGCTGCGGCCGCCGAGCAGTTGGTAGAGCGGCATTCCAGCCATCTTGCCCTTGATGTCCCATAGCGCCGTATCGACCGCGGCGATCGCGCTCATGGTCACCGGCCCGCGCCGCCAGTAGGCGCCCCGATAGAGGTACTGCCAGATGTCCTCGATCCGCTGCGGGTCCATGCCAATGAGGCACGGCACAACGTGATCGGCCAGGTAGGAGGCCACCGCCAGCTCGCGCCCGTTGAGCGTCGCATCGCCGATGCCGGTTACGCCCGCATCGGTTTCGATCTTAAGAGTGACGAAGTTGCGGCCAGGGCACGTGACAATAACCCTTGCCGATGTGATCTTCATCTCGGAATCTCCTCTCCCGTTAGCGCTAACATTGCGTTAGATAAGCAAAAAACACAAGCTGGAGGAGGGGGGCTTTGGCCCGCAAGTTAGAACTGCATCCGGATCGACTGTTCCCGGCAGAGCCCCGCGTGAGGGACTTGGCGCGGGACCTTTACGCCGAGGTGGCGGAACTGCCGATCATCAGCCCGCACGGGCATACCGATCCGTCATGGTTCGCGGGAAACGCGCGCTTCGGCAATGCCAGCGAACTGTTGCTCGTACCCGACCATTACCTGTTCCGCATGCTCTATTCGCAAGGCGTGCGGCTGGAAGATCTGGGCATCGGCGGCCATCGGACCGACCCGCGTGCGGCCTGGAAGATCCTCGCCGAACGCTGGCACCTGTTCCGCGGCACACCCTCGCGCACCTGGCTCGACTGGGTTTTTGCCGAGGTATTCGGGCTCGAAGTCCAGTTCGAAGCCGAGACGGCCGATCTCTACTTCGACACCATCACCGACGCGCTCCAGACCGAAGCCTTCCGCCCTCGCGCGCTGTTCGAGCGGTTCGGCATCGAAGTCATCGCCACAACCGAAAGCCCGCTCGACTCGCTCGAGCATCACCAGGCGATCCGCGAAAGCGGTTGGGCTGGAAGGGTAGTCACCGCGTATCGTCCCGACCCGGTGATCGATCCCGAATTCGAGGGCTTCCAGGCCAACCTCGACCGTCTTTCGCAGCTTACCGGAGAGGACTGCCGCACCTGGAAAGGCTACCTTGCCGCGCATCGCCAGCGGCGGGCCTTCTTCGCGCGGATGGGCGCGACGAGCACGGACCACGGCCATCCGACGGCGCAAACCGCGAACCTCCCCAGGGCCGAGGCCGAGCGCTTGTTCGGCCGTGTCGCCTCGGGCGGTCACGCCCCCTCGGACGCCGAGCTGTTCCGCGCGCAGATGTTGACCGAGATGGCGGCGATGAGCCTCGAGGATGGCCTCGTCATGCAGATCCACCCCGGCAGCTTCCGCAATCACAACCGCCAGTTGTTCGACGCCTTTGGACGCGACAAGGGCGCCGATATCCCGATGCGCACCGACTACGTCCACGCGCTCAAGCCTCTGCTCGACCGCTTCGGCAACGAGCGGGATTTCACGCTGATCCTCTTCACGCTGGACGAGAGCAGCTACGCCCGCGAGCTGGCGCCGCTGGCGGGACATTACCCCTGCCTCAGGCTCGGTCCGGCATGGTGGTTCCACGACAGTCCCGAAGGCATGCGCCGGTTCCGCCGCATGACCACCGAGACAGCCGGGTTCTACAACACCGTCGGCTTCAACGACGACACCCGCGCGTTCCTGTCGATCCCCGCCCGGCACGACGTCGCGCGGCGGATCGATTGCGGGTTCCTGGCCGAACTGGTCGCCGAACATCGGATCGAGGATTGGGAGGCGGCCGAACTCGCCCGGGCGCTGACCTACGACCTTGCGAAAGGAGCCTACAAGCTGTGAGCGAGACCGCAACGGAGGGGAAAATGAGGCTTTCGGCTACAAGTCTCGAACAGGTTCCGCCCGGCATCGCGCGCTATTCCTACCACCGCGCGGCGCAGGACATCGGCATAGTGCACTTCGGGCTCGGCGCGTTCCACCGCGCGCACCAGGCCTGGTACACCGACTTGTGCATGGACTCGGGCGAGCGCGGCTGGGCGATCTCGGGCGTTTCGCTCCGTTCGCCCACCGTCGCCGAACAACTCAATCCGCAGGACGGCCTTTACACCCTGACCGAACGCAGCGGCGGAGAAAGCACGACGCGCGTGATCGGGGCGGTGCGCGAGGTACTGGTCGCGACGGAAGAGCGGGAGACAATCATTGCCCGCCTCGGCTCACCCGGCGTCAGCGTAGTCAGCTTCACCGTGACCGAAAAGGGTTACGCCCGCCGGACCGGTGGATCGCTGGACCTCGCGGCGGCGGAGGCGAGCTTCTACCCTTTGCTGACGGACGGGCTGCGGCTCCGGCGCGAGCGCGATCTGCCCGGCCTGACGCTGCTGTCCTGCGACAACCTCCCGGCGAATGGCCGTGAGCTCGAGCGCCTGTTCGGCGAATGGCTCACGGAACGGGCTCCCGACCTCGCCGCTTGGGTCGCCGCCGAATGTGCGTTCCCCAGCACCATGGTCGACCGCATCGTGCCGGCCACGACCCCCTCCGACATCGACGCGCTCGAAAATCTGCTCGGCGTGCGGGACGAAGGCGCAATCTTCACAGAGCGGTTCAGCCAATGGGTCATCGAGGACCGTTTCGCCGGTCCGCGGCCGAGGTGGGAAAGACATGGGGCGCAACTGGTCCGCGACGTCGCGCCTTACGAAACCGCCAAGCTGCGCATGCTCAATGGCGCCCATTCGGCGCTCGCCTATTGCGGTCTCGAGCTAGGCCACGAGTTCGTCCACCAGGCCATTGGCGATCCCATGCTGCGCGGGTTGATCGAACGGCTGATGCGCCAGGAGGCGGCGACCAGCCTGGCTCCCGCAGCAGGGCAGGATCTGGAGGCCTATGCCGACGCCCTGCTCGCGCGTTTTGCCGATCCGGCCCTCAATCACCGGCTCATTCAGATCGCGATGGACGGCAGCCAGAAAGTTCCGCAGCGATGGCTTGAAACGCTCGCCTATCATCAGAGGTATGGCGAACCGTGCCCGGCGCTGATCGAGGCGATCGTCGCGTGGCTCAGGCATGTCCGCGGGGATCGCAGGCCGGTTGACGATCCGATGGCCGCCCAACTGGCCGCGCTATGGGCCACCGAAGGTTCCAGCGGAATCGCTGCCGCCCTGTTCGGCCCTCAGGGGCTGTTCTCGCATGTCTGGAGAGCCGACGAAGCTTCGCTCGCCCGACTGACGCGTCGACTCGGCTAGAACGGCGAGCGCCCGCCCAACCAGAATCAGCGCCGGCCCCTCGCCCAGCGCGGCGCGCGCGGCCAGCGGAAGCAGGTCGAGGCGAGTAGTGAAGTGGCGTTCTTCAGGAAGGCTGGCGTTCTCGACCAGCGCGACGGGAGTGTCAGGCGCGAGACCGGCCTCGATCAACTGTCCCGACACGACCGGGGCAGCGGCTTTGCCCATGTAGATCGCCAAGGTCGCCTGCGGGTCCGCCAGAGCCTGCCAGTCGAGATCGAGCGCCTCACCGGCCCGCGCATGCGCGGTGACAAAGGTTAGGCGCCGCGCGAGGCCTCGGAGGGTGAGCGAAAGACCAAGGCCCGCAGCCGCGGCGCTCGCGGCAGTTACGCCCGGGCAAACGCGCACCGGCACTCCCGCGGCGCGGCAGGCCTCGAGTTCCTCGGTCGAGCGGCCGAAGATCGAGGGGTCGCCGCCCTTGAGCCGCACCACGCGCTCCCCGGCGAGAGCCGCTTCGACGATCATCGTGTCGATGGTCTTCTGATCCTTCGAGTGTCGGCCCGAGCGCTTGCCGACCGAAACCAGCCTCACGCCACGCGGCACGAGGTCGAGTACGCCGGGGCCGACAAGCGCATCGTAAAACACCACGCTCGCGCTCCGCATCAGCCGCTCGGCCTTGCGCGTCAGCAGATCGGGATCGCCGGGTCCGGCGCCGACCAGCCACACCATTCCGGGCTCGAAGTCGGGATCACGCATGGGCAGCTTCCTTGGTTTCGCCGATGAGGCGCTGGATCGCGGGTTTGCATGAACCGCAGTTGGTTCCTGCCGACAGGGCCTTGCCGACAGCCTCGACGCTGACCAAGCTCTGGCTCGCGATTGCCTGGACAATCGTCTTCATCCCGACATCGAAGCACACGCAGACGATCGGCCCGCGGTCGGGCTGCGGGATCGCGGGACGTCCGGCGAGGAGTTCGACGGAGGACGGCGTCTCGTGGGCCGAGAGCTGGGTAATCAGCCATTCCCGATCGGGCAGGCGGCCCGCCCGGCTGACGAACAGCGCCGCACTCAGCCGTCCGCCCTTGTCGAGCACCGCCGCCCGCCAACCGCCCCGCGCGCGGTCAAGGCTTTCGATGCGCTGGCCACCCGCGAGAAGGTTGCCGAGCTGGGCATCGGGATCGCCGCTTCCGGCCAGTTCGACCAGCCAGCCCTGCCCGACCCTGACCTTGGTGAAGTAATCCGCGCGAACCTGCTCGGGCACCTCGCGCGCGATCAGGAAGCCGCGCCATTCGACCGCCAGCTTCTCGATCCTGGCGGGGGTGGACTTGAAGCCGGGCTGGCCCGAATGCGGATCGACGAGGGGACGCGGCAGCAGGCCCGTGCGCCCTCCGCTCGACTGCCGGTCCGTCCAGTGGATCGGGGTGAAGATCTCGCCCTGGCGCTGGCCTTCACTAAGGGCCGCGCGGAACACGCTCTCGCCCTGCGGGGTTGCCACGCGAACCAGATCGCCGTCGCCGATCCCCTGCTCTTCGGCATCGCGGAAATGGATTTCGACCAGCGGCTCGCGACGATGCTGCGAGAGCCGGGGCGAGAGGCCAGTGCGCGTCATCGTGTGCCATTGGTCGCGATAGCGGCCGGTGTTGAGCGTGAGCGGCCACTTGGGGAGCCGTTCATCCAATACCCGCTGTTCGACCGCCACCAGGCGCGCCTTGCCATCCGGGGTCGAGAAGCGGCCTTCGGAAAACGGAGCGCCTCCCCAGCTCACCGGCTCCATCGCTTCGTATTCGCGATTGGTGATCGCGGCGTGGAAGCCGATGTCGAACTTGCGCCGCCCCTCGTTGCGATAGGCCGAAAGGCGGGCATGCTCGCGATAGATATCGGCGGCGTTTTCGTAACCGAAGGCATCGCGCCAGCCCATGGCGCGGGCGACCTGTGTGACGATCCACCAGTCCGGCCTCGCCTCCCCCGGTGCGGCCATCAGAGCGCGCTGGCGGCTGATCAGGCGTTCGCTGTTGGTGACCGTGCCGTCCTTCTCGCCCCAGCCCACCGCGGGGAGCTTGACGTCGGCGAAGCGTGAGGTGTCGGTGTCGGCCATGCAATCGGACACGACGACGAACGGGCAGAGGGCCAGCGCCTCGCGCACTTGTGCGGCATCGGGCAACGAAACCGCCGGATTGGTCGCCATGACCCACAGCGCCTTTACGCGCCCCTCGCGGATCGAGCGGAACAGGTCGACCGCTTTGAGGCCGGGCTTGTCCGCTACGCGTGGCGCGGCCCAGAAGCGCTTAACTTCTGCGACGTTTTCGGGTGCGAAGTCACGGTGCGCCGCCAGCGTTGAGGCAAGGCCGCCGACCTCGCGTCCGCCCATCGCATTGGGCTGGCCGGTGATCGAGAACGGAGCCGCGCCGGGCTTGCCGATCCGCCCGGTGGCGAGGTGGACATTGACGATGGCATTGACCTGATCGGTCCCGCGGATGGACTGGTTGATGCCCTGGCTGAACAGAGTGACCGTACGCGGAGTTGCGGCGAAGAGTTCGAAGAAGCGCTTGAGATCGACCGGAGCGATGTCGCAGGTGCGGGCGGTGGACCACAGGTCGTTCCCTTCTCCCAGCGCGCTCCAGAAGCTGTCGGGGGTCGCGACGTGTTCGGCCAGGAAGGCTTCGTCCAGCACCCCCGCGTCGCGGCAATAGGCGAGCAGTCCGTTCATCAGCGCCACGTCGGTGCCGGGGCGCAGTTGCAGATGCAGGTCGGCCTCCTCGCACGTCTCGGTCCGGCGCGGGTCGATGACCACGACCTGGGTTCCTCGCAGAAGGCGGGCGGCCATGATCCGCTGGTAGACCACCGGATGGCACCACGCGGTGTTCGAACCGACCAGGACCACGAGATCGGCTTCGTCGATATCCTCGTAGGTCGCCGGGACGACATCCTCGCCGAACGCCCGGGTGTAGCCCGCAACCGCGCTCGACATGCACAGGCGCGAGTTGGTGTCGATGTTGGCCGAGCCGATGAAGCCTTTCATCAGCTTGTTGGCCACATAGTAGTCCTCGGTCAGCAGCTGCCCGGAGACGTAGAAGGCCACGCTGTCGGGGCCGTGACGCTCGATGGTTTCGGCGAAAGTGCGGGCGACCTGGCGGATCGCCTTGTCCCAGCTGGCCCGCCGTCCCGTGATCTCCGGATAGAGCAGGCGCCCCTCGAGGCCAACCGTTTCGCCGAGGTGCGTACCCTTGGAGCAGAGCTTGCCGCGGTTTGCCGGGTGCTCGGTGTCTCCGGCGATGGCGACCTCGCGCTCGCCGGTGACGGTGGCCTTAATTCCGCAGCCGACACCGCAATAGGCGCAGGTGGTCTTGATCGCCCTCCCGCTTGCGGGAGGGGTTAGGGGTGGGTCAGAGGCGTTAGCGCGGGTCGCAACTGGCCCACCCCCAGCCCCTCCCGCCAGCGGGAGGGGAGTCTTCACGCCGCCTTCCTCTGAGCCGGCGTAGGCGGCACTACCGCTTCTCGCAGCAGGTAAATCCGCCCCGCGTCTACCTTGACGGGGATCGTCGGCACGCAACCCTGGTCATCCCCCAGAGCCTCGCCGCTGCGCAGCGAGATGCGCCAGTTGTGCAGCGGGCATGTCACGCTGTCGCCATGAACGATGCCCTGGCTCAGCGGTCCCTGCTTGTGCGGGCACTTGTTGACGAGTGCGTAGAACTCGCCGCGCATCGTGTGGAAGACCGCGATCTCCTCGCCGCCGATCACCGGCAGCGTCGCCGCCATTCCCGGTTCGATCTGAGTTACCGGACCGATGTCGAGCCATTTGGCCTGCATGTTACGCGTACTCCGTTTGCGCCGGGCGGACGGTGGCGAGGTGCTGGTGAAGATCGCTGCGATCGCCGCTTGCGCGTTTGGCCCAGGGATCGTCCTGCATGAACTTCTGTGAATGGCGGAACCGTGCCGCCAGCCGTCTGACCGCGTCGGGATCGGCGAACATCTGCGCCTTGATCCACTCGAGCCCCTTGCGCTCCAGCCACGGGGCCGTGCGTTCGAGGTAGTGCGCATCCTCGCGATAGAGCTGGATGAAGGCGGCGCAGTGCTCCATCACCTCTTCCTCGGTGCTGACCTTGCACAGCAGGTCGGTGGCGCGCACCTTGATCCCGCCGTTACCGCCGACGTGCAGCTCGTAACCGCTGTCGACGCAGACCACGCCGAAGTCCTTGATCGTCGCTTCGGCGCAGTTGCGCGGGCAGCCGCTGACCGCGATCTTGAACTTGTGCGGCATCCAGCTGCCCCAGGTCATCTGCTCGATCTTGACCCCGAGGCCGGTCGAATCCTGAGTGCCGAAGCGGCACCACTCGCTGCCGACACAGGTCTTCACCGTGCGCAGCGACTTGCCGTAGGCGTGGCCCGAGACCATCCCGGCGGCGTTAAGGTCGGCCCAGACCGCGGGCAGGTCTTCCTTCTTGATGCCGAAGATGTCGAGCCGCTGGCCGCCGGTCACCTTGACCATCGGCGCATCGTACTTCTCGACCACGTCGGCAATCGCCCGCAGCTCGCGCGGGTTGGTCAGGCCGCCCCACATGCGGGGCACGACCGAGTAAGTTCCATCCTTCTGAATATTGGCGTGGAGCCGTTCGTTGACGAAGCGACTCTTCTGGTCGTCCTCGTACTCGCCGGGCCAGGCGCAGAGCAGGTAGTAGTTGAGCGCCGGACGGCACGAGGCGCAGCCGTCGGGCGTGGTCCAGTGCAGTTCCTGCATGACCTGCGGCATGGCGCGCAGCTCTTTTTCCACGATCAGGCGGCGGGCGTCATCGTGCGTGAAGCTGGTGCACTTGCACAGCGTCTTCGCCCCGGCTTGCACCTCGTCGCCGAGGGTGAGGGCCAGCAGGCTTTCGACAAGCCCGGTGCACGAACCGCAGCTGGCCGAGGCCTTGCACTGCGAGCGGACGGCGTCGAGGCTGCACGCCCCGGCCTGGATGGTTTCGACGACCTTGCCCTTGGATACGCCGTTGCAGCCGCAGATTTCTGCGTCGTCCGAAAGGGCGGCAACGGCGGCATTAGGGTCCGCGTTGGCACCCCCGCCCAGCGCGAACGCCTGGCCGAAGATCAGGCCGTCGCGGATCTCGGAGATGTCCTCGGCCTTCTTGAGCAGGTCGAAGTACCAGTTGCCATCGGCGGTATCGCCGTAGAGCACCGCGCCTACGATCCTGTCGTCCTTGACCACCACCCGCTTGTAGACCCCGCGGGCGGCGTCGCGCATGACGATGTCCTCGGCGCCGTCTCCGCCCGAGAAATCACCGGCCGAAAACACGTCGATTCCGGATACCTTAAGCTTGGTTGAGGTTACCGATCCAAGGTAGCCGCTGGGGCTTCCGGTCAGGTGATCGGCGAGCGAGCGGCACATCTCCCACAGCGGCGCGACGAGGCCGTAGCAAAGTCCTCGGTGCTGCACGCATTCGCCGACCGCGAGCACGTTCGGGTCGGAAGTGACCATGTGGTCATCGACCATCACCCCGCGTTCGCAGTCGAGCCCGGCGGTCTTGGCAAGCCTGGTGGAAGGGCGAATGCCGACCGCCATGACCACGATGTCCGCCGCGATCTCCTGCCCGTCCTTCAGCCGCACTCCGGCGACATGGCCGTCCTTCTCGATGATCTCCTGCGTGTCCGCACCGGTCAGGATCGTCTGCCCGCGCCGTTCGAGCTCGGTCTTGAGCAACCACCCGGCGGCCTCGTCGAGCTGGCGCTCCATCAGCGTCGGCATCAGGTGGATCACGGTAACCTTCATGCCCCGCAGGCTGAGACCATGGGCCGCCTCGAGCCCGAGCAGTCCGCCGCCGATCACCACGGCGTTGCCACCCTGTCCCGCCGCGGCGAGCATCTTGTCCACGTCATCGAGGTCGCGGAATGTGACCACGCCCGGCAGGTCGCGGCCAGGCACGGGGATGATGAACGGATCGGAGCCCGTCGCAATCAGCAGCTTGTCGTAGGGCTCAACCCGGCCCGACCGGCTGACCACCGTCTGCCGCGTGCGATCGATGTGATCGACAGGATCGCCGCTGACCAGCTCGATCGCGTTCTGGGCGTACCAGTCGGCGGTGTTGAGGACGATTTCCTCGAAGGTTTTCTCGCCGGCCAGCACCGGCGATAGCATGATGCGGTTGTAATTCACGCGCGGCTCGGCGCCGAAGATGGTGATGTCGAACCTCTCGGGATCCCGGGCGAGAATCTCCTCGACCGCGCGGCAACCGGCCATGCCGTTGCCGATCACGACCAATTTCTCCCTCAAGGCGCTGGCCTTGTCGAAGCTCGTGGGTGCGTTCACTCGTCAGACCCCTTCGGACCGATCGCGCACGCAAAAAAAGCCGCCAAGTCGTGCCCTTCCGGGGAGACTGGCGGCGCCATTGCCACGCGATGTTGATTTGGAGCGGTTCGGCCTGGTTTCGTCCGTCAGTGGACGAGGCCGGTTCCGCTTGAGCTAAGGCTTACCTGATTCGCGCAATCTCGGGCAAGCGATTTTTGCACTGCAGCATAAAATCCTCTCTTTCGCGCAGCGATGGGGAGGAGGACCTCCGCCGCAGGCGGTGGCGGAGGGGCTGGCGCCCCTCCGCCACCGCCTCTTCCCCATGAGCTTCGCTCACAGGGAGGATCGGTACGCCCTCCTCAGATACGGGCACCCTGGAGGGCCGCCCCCCAAGTCGTCCGCCAGCGGCCCTTTACTGCGGTAAGCCCCGCCAGCGCCACCAGCGACAAGCCGGCGAAGATCAGGAACCCCGCGGATGAGCTGCCAGTGAGCTTCTGGGCAAACCCAAGCGACGAAGCGAGGTAGAACCCGCCGACTCCGCCAGCAAAGCCAACCAGGCCGGTCATCACCCCGATCTCGTTGCGGAACCGCTGCGGTACGAGCTGGAACACCGCGCCATTGCCGATGCCCAGCGTGCCCATGACCACCACGAACAGAGCGAGGGCGAGCGGCAGCGTGGCCGGATGCGTACTGATCACCGCCAGCACGATAGCCGCGACGATGTAGACCACCGTCAGCGTCCTGATACCGCCGAAGCGATCGGCCAGCGCGCCGCCGAAAGGACGCACGAGGGAGCCGGTGAACACGCAGGCGGCCGTGCAGTATCCGGCAATGACCGGGCTCAGCCCGAAGTTGTCGGTGAACCAGATCGACAGCGAGTTGGACAGGCCGACGAAGCCGCCGAAGGTCACGCCGTAGAACAGCATGAACCACCAGGCGTCCTTGTCCTTGAGCACTTCGCCATAGGCCGCGAGCGGTTTGGGCGCGGGCTGGTCGGGGCTGTCCTTGGCGAGGACGAGGTAGACCACGAAGATTGCCGCGAGCGGGATCACCGCGAGGCCGAGTACCGCGTTCCACCCGAACAGCTTGGCCAGACCCGGGGCGAAGAGCGCGGCGAGGACTGTGCCCGAGTTGCCCATCCCGGCCAGACCCATGGCCTTGCCCTGATGCTCGGGCGGGTACCACCGGCTGGCGAGCGGCAAGGCCACGGCAAAGCTCGCCCCGGCAAAGCCTAGCAGCACGCCAAGCACCAGCGTTCCGGCAAAGCTGTCGATGCCGAACCACCAGCCGATCAGGAGGCCGACGATCACGATCAGCTGGTTGAGGGTGCCGGTCTTCTTGGGGCCGATACTGTCGACCAGTAGGCCATTGACGATCCTCAGCACCGCTCCGGCCAAGGTCGGCACCGCGACCATCAGGCCCTTCTGCGCGGGATCGAGCCCAAGCTCGCCCGAGATGATCGGGGCCAGCGGTCCAAGCATGACCCAGACCATGAAAGAGACGTCGAAATAGAGAAACGCTGCGAGCAGGGTGGGTCTGTGACCCGACTGCCAAAAGCTCTTGGTCATGCTGCACTCCTTACCGGGCTTGACGCAAAGTAACAGGGACTGGTTTCCTCACGTGCGGGCGCATGGCGCGTCACGCGAGGGGTTGAGAACTGATGCGGTTTGCGGGCGAACTGGTGTTGGCGGCGGGCTTCGCGACAGCGACGGGCCCGCGCGACGACAACCAGGACTTCGGCGGCATCCACCTCGGCACCGCGCTCGAACGCGTGCGCCATGGCGTGATCGCCGCAGTCGCCGACGGGGTCAGCGGCGGAGCGCAAGGCCGCACGGCAGCAGAACTCGCGGTGCGGGCGTTGATCGAGGGCTTCTATGCGGTGCCCGACACGCTCGGGCCGGCGCGCGGAATGCAGATTCCGCTCGCCGCCTACAACCGCTGGCTGCACACCCAGGCGCGCGGTTCGGCCATGACCAACAGCGGCACGACGCTGACCGCGATCGCCCTGCGTGGCAGGCGCGCGCATCTGGTGCATGCGGGGGACAGCCGAGCCTGGCGCTATTCCGGTGGACGGCTCAGCTGCCTCACGACCGACCACGTCCGGCCCGAGCCCGACTTGCGCCACGTGCTGATCCGCGCCGTGGGCATGGAGCCCGAACTGCGGCTCGACCACATGACGCTGGAACTGGCGGAGCGCGACCGCCTCTTGCTGACGACCGACGGCGTGCACGGTGCCCTCTCGCCCACCCGTATCGCCGCGCTGCTCGCCCGCGAGACTTCCGCCGAAGCCACCGCCGACGAGATCGTCGAAGCCGCCCTGGCTGCCGGAACCAAGGACAACGCGACCGCGCTGGTGATCGATGTCGTGCGCCTGCCCGAGCCCGACCACGACGGGATCCTCGCCGGGCTTTCGAGCCTTCCTGCGATCGAGCCGCTCGCGCCCGGCACCAGCATCGACGGATTCCGCGTGGAACGCGTGCTGAGCGAAGGGCGGTACGCGATCCTGCTGGCAGCGGTCGACACCGAGGACGGCAGCAAGGTCGTGCTCAAGTTCCCGCGCCCCAATGCCCTGAGTTCGCGCTCCGCCCGCCTGGCCTTCGCACGCGAGTTGCTCCTGGCCCAGCGCGTGTCGAGCCCGTTCGTCATCGCCGCACACCCGATCCGCCCCGACCGCCAGACCGCGCTCTATTGCGTCCAGCCACTGCTGGAAGGCGAAACCATGGCCAAGAGGCTCGAAAGCCGCGGCCTCCCGCCCCTGCAGGAAGCGCTCGATCAGGCGATCAGCCTGACCCGCGCGGTCGCCGCGCTGCACCGGCTCGAAGTGGTCCACCGCGACATCAAGCCCGAGAACGTCATGCTGACCGTCAAGGGCGGGCTGAAGCTGATCGACCTGGGCGTCGCGCGCCTGCCGAAGGTCGAGGATTTCCACGGCGACGAGATCCCCGGCACTCCCGGCTTCATGGCCCCCGAGCAGTTCGACGGGAACGCCGGAGACGCGCTGACCGACCAATTCGCGCTCGGCGTCACCCTCTATCGCTGGCTCACCGGCGAATGGCCCTTCGGCGAACAGGAGGCCTTCCAGCGCCCTCGCTTCGGACGGCCCGTGCCGCCCTCTCGTCATCGGCCCGAGATCCCGAGCTGGCTCGACGACGCCATCCTCACCGCGATCCAGCCCGACCCGGGGGCGCGCTTCAACGACGTGGTCGAATTGCTGCAGTCGCTCGAAGGCGGCGGCCCGCAACTCAAGCTCGCCGCCTTGCGCGGACGCCCGTTGATCGAACGCGACCCGGTGCGTTTCTGGCAGATCGTCAGCGGGCTGCTGGCGGCGGCGCTGATCGCCTCGCTCTTGCTGGGCTGAGCGCATCAAAACGCCGCCTCCGCCTGGAGCCAGACCTTCTCGGTGTCGATTGCGAACTGTTTCGCGTTGTAGTTGGCGTACTTGGCCAGCAGCGCCACAGGGCCGAGCTTGAAGCCGACCGAGGCATCCCACTCCGAACCGTAGTCGAGCCCACCGAAATCGCTGTCGAACCGGTGGTGGGTCAGGTCCGCCTTGAGACTGGGCAAAAACGTCACGCCGAAGGTCGTGCCGAGCGTGGCGTAGTAATCTCGCAGGCCGTTTGCTGGCGTCGTCAGGAACAGGTCCGCCCAGCCGTTGAAGGCATGCAAGGTTGCAAGCGGGGTCTGGACCGCGGCCCTACCGCCGTCGCTGCCGAGCTCTTCGTAACCGGCGGTCAGGCTGAAGCTCGAAAGGCTCAGAGTCGCCTGGGCGTTCAAGTAATCGGCCTGGTAGCTGACCGGGTTGGCTCCGTAGTCGGACTGCGACGCGTAGCTCAGTTGCCCGCTCAGCTTGCCGATCGCCGGCAGGTCGAGCCCCGCGGTTGCAAGGAAGCCGTAGGTCTGGCTCGAGAAAGCTAGCCGCGTATCGTAGTCTAGGAGGTAGGCGAAGGCCTTGATGTCGACCGCCGGCAGGTCGACCCCGCCGCCCAGGAACACGAAGTCGCCGTCGTAGTGCGAGTTCGGGCTATCCTTACCGAACACGGTCCGCTGGGAGACCGAATAAGTCGCATCGAGCGTAACCGGACCGAGCTTGGCCTGCCCGCGCACGGCGTCGTAAGTCTGCTCGTTCTGCCGCCAGCCGACGTTGCCGACGAAGCGCGCGTTGTCGAGGATGATTCGTTGCCGGCCCAGGGTCACGCCGGTACCATCCTTGAGATAGGAAACCTGGAACCGGTTGAGTTCGAGGTTCTCCGGATCACCCACGATCGGAAACGGTTCGACGCCATTGCCAGGGATCGTGTCGTTGTAATCGTCGACCAGAGCGAGGGTGCCTTCGCCTTCGATCAGTGTCGAAAGGCCCGAAGATTTGAGCTCAATTCCGATCCGGGCGCGCAGGGTCAGCGCGTCGGCGCTGTCGGGCAGGTTCGCCTGGTCGACCGTCTCATAACGCAGCCGGGCCGCGAAGATCGGGTCGAGCATGACCCCGTTGCCGAGGTCGACAGGATCGCCGGGCGCCGCGGCGGCCGGAGCGGTCCAGGCCAGGGCAGATACAATAGTGAGCAGGAATACCGTCGAACGCATGCGCACACCTCCCTTTGCGAAATCGCGTGAGAAGCGAGCGCCATTGCCCGCGATGAAACGCGCCGAAGCGCGACAAGACTAACTTCGCGAACGACCCCCATGCCGCTCGCGCCTCTCCTGCGGGCAAAATACGAAAAAGCCGCCTCGACTAGACCCGCAAGAAGGGGCCAGATCGGGCGGCGACGTTGCCACGCATGGTGAATTTGGTCCGGAAAAAGAGGCTAACCCGCCATCGGGTGCGCCATCCGGACAGACGATGGTTATCGCAATCGCTGCAGGTGCGAAAGAGAAATTTTGCAGCGCAGCGAAATTAGCCGCGACGCAGCGATTCGAGGTAACGTTCAAGGTCGTCCGGATCGAAAGTCCGCCCGTCGAAGAAGGTATCCTTCGAGAGGACCATGGCGCCTTGCTGAGCGGTCACGGCGGTGAGCTTGCCGACTCCGCCCTCTACCTTCGAACTGGCACCCGGCAGCAAGTCGCCCGTCTGGATCAGCGCGCTGCGGTAGACATCGGGCCGGAACACCCGCGCCGCCGCGGCCGCGTCCTCTGCCGAGTAGGGAGTGTGATCCCAACGCAGCAGCTGGGTGTAGAGCCACTGCGCCTGGCTGACCCAGGGGAAGTTGGCTGCTTCACGGTGTTGGAACATGAAGTCGTGGTATTGCACCGGCTCCGCGCCCTGGACCAGGACCAGGCGGTCGGAGATCGCTCCAAGGATCAGCTTGGGATCGGATCCCAGGTACTCTGGCCGCGAGAGAATCTCCGCGTTGGCCTCCCAATTGGCCTGGTCGACGAAATGCGCCCCCGCCTTGCGCATCGCCCGGATCAGCGCCTCGACCGCCGGCCGCCTTGCCTCGAGGACCGGGGCGCGGAAAGCGAGCACTTTCTCCACCCCGCGCCGCCAGATCTGCGCCGTCGCCAACACGATCACCCCGACGCCGCGCTGGACGGCGGCGCTATTCCACGGCTCGCCAACGCAGGCCCCGTCGACCTCCCCGGTCTCCAGCGCATCGGCCACGAAGGGCGGCGCCACTGTAACAATCTCGACGTCTTCGTCCGGACGGATGCCCGAAGCCGCAAGCCAGTAGCGCAGCATGTAGTTGTGGCTCGAATAGCGATGCACCACGCCGAACCGGATTCGCTTCCCCGCTGCCGCTCTCGCCCGCGCCTCGTCGGCCAGGGCCGCACCCAGACGAACGGGATCGGATAGCTTGCCCGGCTCCGCGACCTTGGCCGCAAGCTCCGGACTGAAGGTGATCGCGTTGCCATTAAGGCCCAGCACGAACGGGGTCGCCAGCGGCTGCGCCGGCCGTCCTCTGCCGAGGGTCGTCGCAATCGCCAGCGGCGCGATCAGGTGCGCCGCGTCGCTGTGGCCGTAGAGCAGCCGGTCGAGCACCGTCGCCCAGCTTACGTCGCGCTGGAAGCTCAGCGCCACGCCCTCTTCCTCGGCAAAGCCATGCTCGTGCGCCAGGATCGGCAGGCAGGCATCGACCAGTGGCAGGAAGCCGATTGTCAGGTGCTCGGTCATTCGCCCCCCATCAGTTCATGGGCGGTGACGACCGCCTCGGCAATGTCGACGATCCGGCGGCTCGAGCTCATCGCCTTGCGGCGCAGCTCGGCGTAAGCCTCCGGCTCGGTCACGCCCTTGCTTTGCATCAGGATTCGCTTGGCCTTGTCGACGGTCTCGCGCTCGGCCAGCTTGCCCTTCGCCTCGGCCAGATCCGACTGCAGCCGGGCAAACGCGTTGAAGCGCCGCACCGCGAGGTCGAGCACCGAACGAATGCGGTTCGAGGCGAGACCATCGACCACGTAGACCGAAACCCCGGCATCGATCGAAGCGCCAATCGCCTCCTCATCCGATTCGTCGACGAACATCGCGATCGGGCGGGCCACTACGCGGCTGACGGTGAAGTATTCCTCCAGCACGTCACGCGAAGGGTTACCGAGGTCGATCAGCACGACGTCGGGCGCGATCTCCTCGATGCGCGCCAACAGCCCGCGCCGTTCGGTCAGCACGAACAGCTCGATGTCGGGAAGTTGCGCGAGACCCTCCTCGATGATCGAGGCCCGGCTGGCGCTTTCGTCGACGATCGCAATCCTCATTCCCGCCCTATTGCAGTGCACAACGGGTAAATGACAAGTCCGGTGCTGGTCAAAGTCAAAAAGACAGGGCAATGATATTGAAAAATCAGCCGCAACAAGCGGCATAGGGGAGGCATAGGGTGCGGCGAAGTTCTGCCTGGCGAGGCATAGCATTGATGACGCTTGCGCTGATTCCGGCGACGGCCGGTGCGCAGGACGCAGGGGAGTTACAGCAACCGGAAGTGGTCCGTCCGCTCACGCCGATCCCGGCGGAGCGGCTGGAGCAGATGGTGCCCAAGCACCCGGGATACCTCGGGGCCTTGGCCCCCGAGAACCTTAAGAAGGCGCGGCCAGCCGCGCCGTTCGACCTGACCGGGACCTGGTTCATCGACCTGTCCAAGGGCTTTGCCGACTATATGTTCGGTCCGCCCTACCCCAAGTTCGGCCCCGAGGGCGTCGAGGCGTTGATAGAGGCGCCCAAGGCCCAGGCTCGCGGTACGACCTATCGCGACGCGATCGGCCAGTGCTACCCCCCAGGCATGCCCATGCTGATGACGCGCGTGTGGCCGCATGCGTTCATCCAGTTGCCGACCGCAATCTACGTGATCAGCGGTTTCAACAACTCGGTGCGGACGATTTACCTCGACGGTCGCGAACATAGCGATCCCGACCTTGTGGTCCCGAGCTACAACGGCGAATCGATCGGCCGC
Source organism: Croceibacterium selenioxidans (assembly GCF_018599195.1). Lineage (GTDB taxonomy): Bacteria > Pseudomonadota > Alphaproteobacteria > Sphingomonadales > Sphingomonadaceae > Croceibacterium_A > Croceibacterium_A selenioxidans. The sequence continues at coordinate 587,124 of NZ_JAHFVK010000002.1, forward strand.
TGGGAGGGCGACACGCTGGTCGTGCACACCACCTACTTCGAGACCGACAACCACTACATCGACCTCGGCATCCCGATCTCCGACCAGTTCGAACTGATCGAACGGATCAAGCTGGTCGACGGCGGCAAGGTCATGGAGGTCGAATACACCCTGATCGATCCGCAGATGTGGCAGGGTGAGTGGCGATCGACCAAGCGCTTCAATCGCGCGGACCACACCGACATCAACGAGGCTAACTGCATCCTGCAGTACAATGCCAACTTGCCCGGCACCAACCTCGGCAGCGAGACCGCCGAGGAACGGGGGCACAGTGAAGTCGAGGGAGTTTCCAATGAAAAGTAGGGCGGCAATAGCCTTTGCGGCCGCGGCGATGATCGCCACCCCGGCCCTGGCACACCACAGCTTTGCCATGTTCGACCAGCGCAAGATCATGACGCTCGACGGCACGGTGACTGAATTCCAGTGGACCAACCCGCACGCCTTCATCGAGATCGACGTCCCGACCGAAGGCAAGCCGGTGCACTGGAGCATCGAGCTCAACAGCCCCAACAACCTCAAGCGCCAGGGTTGGACGCGCACCGCCCTCAAGCCCGGCGACAAGGTCTCGCTGCGGATGAACCCGCTGCGCGACGGCAAGCACGGGGGCCTGTTCCTCGATGTGAAGCTTGCCAACGGCAAAGTGCTCGATTCCGGTTTGCCGAAGAACGGCACTCCGGTGAATGTCCCGCGGCTGTGATGGAGAGGATCATGACCCGCACTCGCTTACTCCCGCTCGCGGCGCTCCTGCTGGGACCGCTGGCGATCCCCGCCGCCGCGCATCACAGCTATGCCATGTTCGACATGCAGAAGACCGTGGTGCTCGACGCCTCGGTCGTGCGCTTCAAGTGGCAGAACCCGCACGCCTTCATCGAAGCCGACGTTGCCACCAAGGCGGGGACGGAGCGCTGGGCGATCGAGATGACCAGCCCCAACAACCTTGCCCAGGAAGGCTGGAAGCGTACTTCGCTCAAGCCGGGTGACAAGGTGAAGATCTGGGTCCACCCGCTGCGCAGCGGCGACCGCGGCGGCAGCTACGCCGGCGTGAAGCTGCCCGACGGATCGACCCTGGGCACGGTGAGCTGATGCGGCTCCTTACAGGCGCCGCCTGCGCCGCTCTCTGCCTCGCCACGCCCGCTGCCGCGCAGCTCGGGGCCGCGACCCAGTCGCCGCCGCCCGAGGGCGTCACGGAGGGCCAGGGTGCGGCCAATCCCAAGGGGCAATACGCCGCTCTCGACGCGCTGCCCGACTGGGGCGGGATCTGGTTCGTCATGGGCGGGCCGCCCGCGCCCGGCACCACGCCGGCCGAGCCCAAGCTCAAGGGCGAATATCTCGCCAAGCGCGAGCAATGGGTCGCCGATGCCCGCTCTCGCGAGGGGGTCGTGCGGCGCAACCGCTCCAACTGTAGCCCGCCTGGCATGCCGCGGATCATGCGGCTGGCGCAGTACCCTTACGAGTTCATCTTCGCCCCTGGCCGCGTCACTGTGAACCAGGAAGCCTGGATGCAGACCCGCACGATCTGGACCGACGGCCGCGCGCACGAGGAGGACCCCGATCCCAGCTTCATGGGCGATTCCGTGGGACGCTGGGACGGCGATACGTTGGTGGTCGAAACTCGCGGCGTCTCCCCGGACCTGGAGATCGACACCGGCTGGCCGCACTCCGACCAGTTCGTCCTGACCGAGCGCATCCATCTCGATCCCACCAACCCGGACATACTTGTCAACGAGATGCGAATGGAGGACCCTGAGGCGCTGGTCGAACCCTTCGAAGTGACGACCCGCTACCGGCGCGACCGCTACGGCAAGCTTTACGAATTCCAATGCTCGGAGAATGACCGCAACCCGGTCAACGAGGAGGGTGAAACTGAGTACAATTGATTCCGCCGCCGCGCAGCAGCGCTACAGCTCCGTCGCGATGCTGCTCCACTGGGCGATCGCGCTGGCGCTGGCGTTTCAGCTCGCGCTCGGCTTCGCCATGCCCAAGGACGAACGAGGCTTTGCGCTCTACCAGCTCCACAAGTCGGTCGGGATCACGATCCTGCTGCTCACGCTGGCCCGCCTCGCCTGGCGGCTGACCCATCGCCCGCCGCCTGCGGTCGAGAGGGGCTTCAACGGCTTTCTCGCCAAGGCGGTGCATGTCCTGCTCTACGTGTTCATGATCGGCGCGCCCCTCACCGGGTGGGCGGTGGTCTCGACCTCGCGCATTCAGGTGCCGACGATGTTCTGGGGCGCCATTCCGTGGCCGCACCTGCCGTTGCCCCACGGCGTGCACGAAATCGCCGAGGAGGGTCACGAGCTGCTCGCCTGGATAGGCATCGCGCTGTTCCTGCTCCACGTCGCGGGCGCTCTGCGGCACCAGTTCCTGGTCAAGGACGGACTGCTTAAGCGCATGGGACCGAGGGGATCGGCTGGACTTGCGGGCTTGCTCGCCGCACTGGTGGTCGTGGTCTACTTCGGGACCGGCATGAAGATCGCCACCGACGTCGTGGCGGCGGGCGGCTACGGCCCCACCGTCACTCCCGCGGCCGCCCCTGCCACCACGGCCACTCCCATCGCCGAGGCAACACCGGTGGCGGAGGAAACCGAAGCGGTCGAAGAGGAAGAAGCCGGCCCGCCGCCAACCTGGGCGATCCAGCGCGGGGGTCGCCTGGGCTTCACCGTCACCAGCGGTTCGGACAGCTACAAGGGCAGCTTCTCTGACTGGAGCGGGTCGATCAAGTTCGACCCGGAGAACCCGGAAAGCGCCGACATCCGCATGAACATCAACCTCGCCAGCGCCTCGGTGGGCGACGAGACGATGGACGGCATGTTGGTGGGCGCCGACTTCCTCGCCGCCTCGGCCCATCCGACCGCGACCTGGCGCAGCACCTCGGTCCGCCAGACCGGTCCCAACCGCTACCGCGCCGACGGCACGCTTTCGCTCAAGGGTGCCAGCAAGCCGCAATCGTTGACCTTCACCCTTTCGGGTGAGGGGTTGCGCCGGCATGTCGAAGGCAGCGCCAGCATCGACCGCAACGCCTTCGGTGTCGGCACGGGAGAGTCAGCGGCTGGCCTCGGCGGATCGGTGGCGCTGAACTTCGCTTTCGATGCGGTTGGCCGAGAGCCGTGAGCGCTAATCCTCTCCGAGCTCGTCTCGGGGAGGAGGCGGCGCGCACCGAAGGCGCGTGACGGAGGGGCAAGCGGAACAGCACAAGAGCCCCTCCACCCCCGACTGCGTCGGCGGTCCCCCTCCCCGAGCCAGCTCGGAGAGGATCTGGAGGGTATCCCCCTCCCGCGAGCGGGAGGGGAGAGCAGGCACAGCCAACCACCCGCGGGCGAGTGCGGGCCTAACGCCGGGAAGACCAAAGTCGCGGACGGGCGAAGGCCGGCGCGTCCTGGGCGTCACAGGATTGCCTTGCGCGAGCATGGAGTGCGAACGGCGGCGAGGGCTGCGGCAAACCTCGCTGCTCGGCCCTGTCGGATAGGGGGCGCTGGCGGTTAGGGCTCGCAGGTCCCGCCAGCGGTTGTCATCCCCGTATCCTGCGGACACCCTCTGACGATGTCGGAAGGGCGCCGGCCTTGCGCGGGAGAGAAAGCGAAGCGCTAACCGCTCCCGCACCCGTCGCTGGTGTCAGTGGCATTCTGACGGCGGGGCATATAACCGATATGGTTATATTTGTCAAGACCAACATCCAAAGCATCCTTCTTCCCGTCGACTTGACGCCGTGCTATTTACACTACTGTGAACAGCGCATCCCCTTACTTGCATCCGATCGAGATCGATCCGGCGGACATCGACTTTATGGGGCACGTCAACAACGCCAGCTATCTGTCGTGGGTGCAGGACGCGGTGATCGGCCATTGGCGTTCGCGCGCACCGGCCGAAGCAGTGGCCCGGCACTTGTGGGTCGCGCTCAAGCACGAGATCACTTACCGACGGCCTACCTTCCTCGGCGACACCGCAGTAGCGCAAGTCCTGCTGGAGAAAGTCCAGGGCGCCCGTGCGTTCTACGAGACCTTGATCCGCCGCGGTGAAGAGGTCGTTGCCGAAGTCCGCTCGAGCTGGTGCTGCCTCGACGCGGAAACCCGCCGCCCGACACGACCCGCGCGCGCGGTGATCGAGAGCTTTCTCTCCGGGAAATAGCCTACTGGCGGACGCCGGTGACCGGGATCTTGCCGAACTGGCCGGTGTCGACCTCAGCCGTCAATTTGTCGCCGTCGACGGTGCCCGTGTACGAGAACTGCATCTCACCTTGTGGCGTCGTCAGCTTGCGCTTGAACGAGAAGTTCGAACCGTCGACCACGACATCGCTGATCGATCCAGGTGGCGAGGGCGGCGCAGGCGGAGCGCCTTCGAGGGGCACGTCCTTGATGTCGACCTGATAGCCGTCCGCCGCCTCGGCAACGGTGAGCGTGGATTTGAAGGTCCCGAAGTCCGTCACGGCTTCGGTGGCCCAGGTGCCGACGACCGGAGAGTCGGCGGCCATGGCAGGCGCGGCGGCCAGCAAAGCAACGGCGGCGAATGGGGCGAAACGGATTGTCCTCAGCATCGAGCATCCCTCCATCGTCAGGAGCCGCCCCATACCGGCCAGCGCTTTTGTACCGCAGCTTGTGCCACGCGCCAAAAGCTATCTGGCCGGTCGGGGCAACGGATGCCGGCAGGCCCCTTCTCTTAAGTCTTTACTTGCGTGTGCCGGTAATGGCGATTGGGCCAAAGTCGGAGCCGACCTCGCCGGTCAGCTTGTCGCCCTCGACCGTGCCGGTGTAAGTCAGGTTCATCGCGCCCTGCGGCGTGGTCAGCGCGCGCTTGAAGGTGAACTTCGATCCGTCGACCACAACGTCGGAGATCTTGCTTTCCATTGGCGGGGCATCGGCCGGAGCGCCCGGCATCGGGCCGTCCTTGATCGCCACGGCATAGGCGCCGCCAGCCTGGGAGAAGGTCATCTCGGCTTCGATCTTCTGGCCCTGCACGTCGACCGCGGTGGCCCAGGTGCCGAGCACCGGCGAAGACTGCGCCAGGGCCGGCACGGCGATCAGCGAAGCTGTCGCGGCAATCGCCGCGAAACGGATTGTCTTGAACATCGGATACCCCTCCATCGTCAGGCGTCGTTGCGCCTCCGGGATTTTGTAACTCAGTGCGTGAGGGCCGACAACGTCCTTCGACGAGCTCAAGAGGAACCGGCGCGCCGCGACGCTCGGATAAATTTGACTACCACGCAAATCGGGTGAATCGGGCACGGCAGAAGGAGAACCCCATGCCCGCGCTGCGCAACGACATCGATCCCGACGGCCTGCTCGAATATTCGGTGGTCTTCACTGACCGCTCGCTCAATCACATGAGCCTGGCCTTCCAGCAGGTCATGCGCGACATCCACGCGACGCTGTGCGAGGTCTACGGCGCTCACCGTGCGGTCGTGGTGCCCGGCGGCGGGACATACGCGATGGAATCGGTCGCCCGCCAGTTCGCCACCGGCAAGAAAGCGCTGGTGATCCGCAATGGCTTCTTCTCCTATCGCTGGACGCAGATCTTCGAGACCGGCTCGATCCCTTCGGAGGAGATCGTGATGAAGGCCCGTCGCCAAGGTGACGGCGCGCAGGCGCCGTTCGCTCCTGCACCGATCGAGGAAGTGGTTGAGCGTATCCGCAGCGACCGCCCCGACATGATCTTCGCTCCGCACGTCGAGACCGCCTCGGGCATGATCCTTCCTGACGACTACATCCGCGCCGTGGCCCAGGCCGCGCATGAAGTCGGCGCGCTGTTCGTGCTCGACTGCATCGCCTCGGGCACGGTCTGGGTCGACATGAAGGACACCGGCGTCGACATCCTCATTTCCGCCCCGCAGAAAGGCTGGTCCGCCCCGCCCTCGGCCGGCTTGGTGATGATGAACGAAACGGCGCTCGAAAAGTGCAAGGCCGCGCAGACCACCAGCTTTGCGATGGACCTCAACAAGTGGAACGCGATCATGGAAGCCTATCTCAGCGGCGGCCATGCCTACCACGCGACCATGCCGACCGATGCGTTGCGGGCGTTCCACAAGTCGATGATGGAGACCAAGGCTCTGGGATTCGAAGCCCTCAAGACCGCGCAATGGGAGCAGGGCAATGCCGTGCGCCGCATGCTCGAGCAGCGTGGAATCCGGTCGGTCGCGGCAGAGGGGTTTCAGGCGCCGGGCGTGGTGGTCAGCTTTACCGACGATCCCGAAATCCAGAACGGCAAGAAGTTCGCCGCTCAAGGGTTGCAGATCGCCGCGGGCGTGCCGCTGATGGTGGACGAAGGGCCGGACTACAAGAGCTTCCGCCTCGGCCTGTTCGGGCTCGACAAGCTCAAGGACGTGCCGGGCAGTCTGGGACGGCTTTCGGATGCGTTCGACGCGGTGCTGAGCTGAAACTCCGGTCTGTCGCAAAGGGGGATAGCCGCCGGCGCTTGCTGGCGGCCCCGCTTACGCTCGATTAATCTGGCGTCATGGACATGGATCCCCAGCTCCTCGTGATCTGCCTGCTGACGGCCGGCATCAACCTCATCGGCACGCTGGCCTATGCCGCGCGCATCGCAGGCGTGCGCACGCGGCGAATCGCGATGAGCTTCGCGCTGTTCAACATCCTCGTTCTGATCTCGCGCATGTCGAACAGCTTCCTCGGGCCGTTCCTGGCCAAGCGGATCGAAGTGCGAATTTCCAACAACGGCGGCGAAGCGCTGCTCGGCGATTTCCGCTTGGTTCTCATGTCGGCATCGATCGCGGTGTTCGTCGGAATTCTGCTGGTTCCGACGGCGCAGCGGCTGTTCGCCCGTGCCATCGGCTATTTCCAGGAGCACCGCTCGACCACCCGCATGCTGCTGCAGAGCGCAACGCCGGCCGGCATGCGGACCATCCGGGATTCGCTGGCGATGCCGCGTGCCAGCCAGTTGCGCGACCTCGCCCTTCCCCGCGGGGTTGGCTGGGGCGTGCTGCTAGCCAATTGTCTGGCCCAGGCGCTGCTGACGGTCGGCGTGTTGGCCTCGCTCTACGCCGGCTACCTGAACCCCGAGTTCCGCGTCACCGCCTCGCAGTTGTCCGCCGTGATCAATGGGTTCGCGACGATTCTGCTGTTCGCCCTGATCGATCCGCAGCTATCGGTGATGACCGACGACGTTGTCGAAGGCCGGGTCAGCGAGCCGCTGTTCCGCCGCACGATCGTGTGGATTTCGTTCAGCCGCCTGGTGGGAACCGTGCTTGCGCAGGCGTTGTTCGTGCCTTCGGCGATGGCTGTGGCCTGGGTCGCAAACTACGTCTGAGGCTGCTCAGTTCGTCGGTGTCCACGCTTTGCTTAATGGCGGCGGGACGATGAACCATCCGTCGCCCAGAAGGGCGTCCAGCTCCAGCGCGAAGTCGGGGTTGCGCAGATAATCGAACAACTCGTCGAAATCGCCGCGGCGGTCGCCGGCAATGGCGATGACGCAGCTGACCTGGTTGGCCTCGGTCCGCATCACCTGTTTGCGCTCGTCCGGATTGCGGACCAGCAGCAGCGGGTCCTTACCCGCCGGGTCGAGTCCCGAGGTGCGCAGCGCGGCTCCGATTTCAGCCACGCTGTTGGCGTCCGCCCCCGATACCCACATCACCACCACCCCGGCGGCGCGCAACCGCGCCAAGCTATCGGCCAAGCCCCAGGTGGATTGAGTGTCGTCCTTTGGCGAAAAGACCGCGTCTCCCAAATCGAGATCGACGATGACCCCAGGTGTAAGATTCTTGCAAGGCACCCTTTCCGGCCGGCCGAGCGCCACACCCGGCATCAAGAGCGCCGAGGGAACTGGTTCGCCCCCCGTCAATGCGCGACCTTTCTCCAGCGCGAAGTCCACAAAAGACCGCCATCCCTCGCCCGTCATGGGCGGCGCGCTTCCCGGTGACGTTGAGCGAGGCGTAAAAGCGGCCGGATCGACCAGAGTCAAATGCGGGGCAGGCGCATCGGCGGGTGCTTCCGCTGCCGGTTCTTCACGCCGGTCATTCTTCTCACCCGCGGCAACCATGGTGCCAGCCGCAAGGACCGGAGCGACCACAGCCGCCGCGCAACCGCCCAGGAGCGACGCGAGCGCACACAGCGCCGCCACGGGCCAGCGAACACACCGTTTCAGAGACACCGCTACTCCGCCGCTTCTTGCAGTTCGTAGGGGTCGACCTGGCGCCAGTCCGCCCCGCGCGGAAAGGCGAAGCTGACCGCGCGGATAGCCCGGTAGTCGATATCGTCGCCGACGAACGAGAGCTCGCCCGTGTCCCGATGCCGTCTCACCGCTGCGAGCAGGAGCTTGCGGGCACGGTAGATCACCCTGTCGCAGGTGCCGAGATACTCCTGGCTGCGGTCGACGATCGGGCCCATCGATTCCTGCACGGCAAAGTCCTCATAGGCATTGCCGCGACCGGTGATCCCGGACCAGTGGCCTTCCTTCATCGCCTGCCTATCCTGGTGCCAGAGGTTGGAGGCGTCACCCATGTCCGAGTTGAAGTGGTCGGGATCGCCCGACCACATGCCAAAGGCTCCGAACAAGTTCGGCTTGAGCGGCGCGTCAGTGTCGTAGGCGATGTACCACTGTGCGGTGGTCACATCGTCTATCGGGATCGAGCAGCACACGATCCTGGCACCGCGCGGCGCGGACGGGATGAACGAGAAGAACGGCAACGCGACCTCGCGCACCCGCGCATAGCTCCGCGCCGCTCCCTCCTCGCGGATCGCGCCTTCGCGGAAACCGTAGGGGCGCTCGTCGAACTCGAAGGCCGGTGCCCCGTCGTTGAGCATGTAGTCGCTCTCGGCCTTGAAATAGTCGCGTCCGCGATCGGAGTTGAGATTGGCCGAGTGGAGGAAAGTGACGTGTGCGGAGTCGAGCAGCGCTTCCAGGCCCTGCAGCCAATTAGTGCGAATGATCCCACGGTAAGGCTGGACGTGGCCTTCGGGCAGGTTGGTGAACTCGTAGTCGGGGAAGCGCGGTGGGCTTTCCTTCCGGCCCATGTAAACCCAGACCAGACCTCCGGCCTCATGGGTTGGGTGGCTGCGCACCGGGACGCTCTCGGCGAACCGTTCGCGCTGGACCCGTGGCTCGGTCGGGGCATCGACGCACTTGCCCTCCACGCTGAACTTCCAGCCATGAAACACGCACCGGAGGCCGTTCCCCTCGTTGCGCGCGAGCGCGAGGCTGGCACAGCGGTGCGGGCAGGCTTCCTGCATGAAGCCGACGCGACCGTCGGTGGCGCGGAAAGCGACAAAGTTCTCTCCGAACAGGCGCAGTCGCTCGGGCGCGCCATCGGCTTCGAGCTTCGCTGAGCGGCAAGCGGGGACCCAATACTCGCGGAGCATCGCGCCCATCGCGGTGTCGGGTCCGATCCGGGTCAGCAACTCGTTGTCGGCCGAGGTCATCATCGCCAAAGTCCTCTTCCCAAACGCCGCTGCTCGGGCGGCGCCGTCAGCGGTTCGGTGTCACTTTAGCACGCGAACGTTCTGGCGAAAGAACCCCCTGCAGGTGCGCTTGTCGCGGGTGCCCCTCACGCGTATTGTGCCCCCACAGCAGAGGGCAGAAATTCGAAGGGGGCAGTAATGCAAGCAAGCATGCGCGGGGCGAAAGCTTTCGTGGCGGCACTGGCTATCGCCGCGACAATTCCGGGAACGGCCTGGGCGGCGTCCGACGGCAAGAACCGCAAGGTGGTGGTCGAAAACTACACGAGCGTGACGCTGCGCGAGCTCTACGCCTCCCCGGTTTCTTCGGACACCTGGGAAGAAGACTTGCTCGGCCAGCGGACCCTGGGTCCCGGCGAAACCATCGAGGCCGATATCGATAACGGCACCGAGGAGTGTTTCTATGACCTCAAAGCGGTGCTGAGCAACGAGAAGACCGTCGAGCAGCGCAACGTCAACGTCTGCGAAGTGAGCGCCTGGACGATCGGTGATTCCGGCAACTCCATTCGCTAATTAGCCTGAGCATCCGTTTGGATCCTCCCTGTCGCGTGGGCAACGGGGAGTATCCTCGCCATCAGCGACGCTGTTCACCCCATTAAGGCTGCAAAACGACCCAGCGGAACGGCGTCGATCCCGCTTCGGTCCGCAGCGAGGAGTTGGCCGTCCACAAGGTCCAGGGCCGCCCGGCATAGTCGGGCTGGAGCCAGTCGCGTTCGAGCCATAGGCCGCGCTCCACCCGCGCGGCGATGTGGTAGTGATCCTCGAATTCCGGCGCGATCTTGAGCACGGCGGGCTGGCCGGTGTGCGCTTCCACCTGGTTGAGGAAGGTCGTCAGCTCGCTTTCGACGCCGGCTTCACTCACCGGATCGTGGCAACCTTCGGTGGAGCGCGAGAGGGAAATGACTGGCGGCAGCAGTGCCGCGTCACGCGGGACGATGGTTACGAAATTGGCGGCCTGCCGGTCGGCCGGGACGCAGGGGTCGTATATGTGGACCGCACCGAACCGCAGCCCCGTGCCGCGCACTTCGCGCAAGTTGCGGGCAAAGGCCGGATCGCGCGCGGAGGCGCCGCTGCTGGCTTCGAGGTAGGCGAAATCCGCGCCGATCGCGCGCAAGGCCCTGAAATCGGTCTCTCCGTCGTCAGCGCCGACGATCACGCCCTGGACCGGGAATTCGGCGCGCGCGGGTGCCCAGTGGCGGGCGACCCACCACGTCCAGGCGCTGCCGACCATCGCCGCCAGCACCACCGTCGCGGCCACGCGGCCGCGCCATCCTATCGCGCGCTTCCTCCCCATCGAACTAACTTGGTCCCGCCTCCTCAGGCCCTGATATGGAGGACGCAGATGAGCGTAAAGAGGCGACGCGCGGTGGCGAAGTCAGTTTCGACTTTTCCCTCCAGCGCTTCGAGCAAATGACGCGTGGCGCGATCGTGAATCGCGCGTCGGGCCATGTCGACGGTCTCGATCTCGCTCGCCGAGGCCTTGCGCAAGGCCCGGTAATACGAATCGCAGATCGCAAAGTATTCCCGCACCTCGCGCCGAAAACGCGCCAGCCCGAGCCCGATCCCGCCCGCATCCGCTCCATCGCGATCGCGCAGCGTCATCGACAGCCTTCCGTCCGCGACCGTCAGCTTGAGCGTCCAAGGTCCCTCGAAGCCGTTCGACGCCGCGAGCGTGGGCCGGAACCGGTTGTCCGCCTCGAGATCGCGCATCGCGACCTCACGCTCTTGCTCCACATCGGAGCTGCGCTTGAGGATCGTGGCTTCGTCGAGCTCTATTTTGGCGATGCGGTCGTCAGACATGACCCAGCGTCTTTCGCAGATGCAGCAGGGATTGGGCAAGGCCCGAAGGACCGCGTGATCAAGTCATTTCGGTGGTGGGCCCCCGGGAGTATCCGGACGATCTATGTTGATCCTTTCCTGCTCGGTCACGACACCGCCATGGCGGACCTGGGCATGGATCGCGGTTACGTACTCCCCGAGCATACCGATGAACGCGATCTGGACCCCCGACAGGAAGAACAGGGAGACCAACAAGGTCGTAATGCCCCGAGGTGCTGCGTTTGGAAGGACGAAATAGGCCACGAGCATCGCTATCGCGTAGGCGACACACAGCGCCGACAGGGTAAACCCGGCGAGAGTGGCCAGGCGCATCGGTGCGCTGGTGAAGGCGAAGATTCCGTTCAACGCCTGGTCCACCAGTGTCCAGATGCGCAACTTGGACTTGCCCCGCTCGCGCGTCACCCAGGTGTAAGGGACGATCACGCGACGAAAGCCGACGGACGCGACAAGGCCGCGGATGTAAGGGTATTGATCCTCGTGCCCGATCATCGCGTCGAGGACCTTGCGGTCGACGAGCTGGAATTCGCCGACATTTTCCGGAATCTCGAAATCGGCCAGCTTGTTGACGATGGCATAGAACAGCCGGCGGCAGGCACGCATGATCGCCCCTTCCTGCCGCTCGAGCCGGGCTCCGGCGACAACCTGATAGCCTTGCTCCCATAGCTTCACGAAATCGGGAAGCATCTCCGGCGGATCCTGAAGGTCGACCGGCAGCATCAAAAGGATGGCATCGCCGGTCGCGTACCGAAAAGCGTTGAAGGTAGAGCGGAACAGGCCGAAATTGCGCGCATTGACGATCACTTTGACTGCCGGATCGGCTTGGGCGATCTGGCGCAGTTTCTCGAGCGTTCCGTCAGTGGATGCGTTGTCGGCAAAAATGTGTTCGCGAGTATAGCCGGGCAGTGTCTCTTCGAAGATCCTTCTCACCGTTTCGTGGCAAATCTCGACGTTATCTTCCTCTTGGTAGCACGGCGAAACGACGGTGATCACAGGCATCGCGTTGCTCCGGTAAAGGCGGGAATGTTGGCGACCTGATCAGAGTGATCAGGCGGGCTCGTGGGGATGCGGCCAAGCAGGCCGTGATCGCGTCGCGGTGCGCGTGGCCTGCGAGCGCCGCCCTTCGCCCCGGCGCTCAGAAGATCTGCAAGTAGGGGATCGCCGTGACGAATTTCCCGCCCCATTCCGTGATGAATGACATTTGCGACATGACTTCTTGTCGCAGATTCCAAGGCAGAACCAGCAAATAGTCGGGTTGAACATCCTCGACGGCGCTCACGTCGAAAATCTTGACCCCGCTGCCCGGCATGAATCGGCCGACCTTGGCCGGACTTCGATCGACAATGAACGGCAGGCTCGCGGCCGCCAGACCGCAGTAGTTCAAGAAGGTGTTGGCCTTGGCTGCGGCGCCGTACCCGGCGACCACCTTTCCCGCTTGATGGGCTTGCTCGAGGAACGCGAGAAATTCGTCCCGCACCTTCCGCATTCTGGCTTCAAAGCCGTCATAGCCGGCCGGGCGGTGAAGATGGGCGGCCATTTCGGCATCGATGACGGCCTGCACGGCATCAGTCGTTGGGTGGTGCGCGTCCTGATGGCACGCATAGACGCGCAGCGACCCGCCATGCGTGTCGAGCTCCTCGACATCGAACACGCGAAGGCCCTGATCACCTAGGATGCGAGCAACCGCCAGCAACGACAGATAGCAGAAGTGTTCGTGATAGATCTGATCGAACTGCAAACCCGCGATCGTCCGCAGGAGGTGGGGAAACTCGACGGTGAATACCGCCTCGGGTTTCAGGATTACCGCAACACCTCGCACGAAGTCACCGATGTCGGGCACGTGCGCCAGGACATTCTTTGCACTGAGATGATCGGCCGCGAGCCCACGGTCGACTAGCTGCTTCGCGGTCTCCTCGCCGAAGAACAGCACCTCCGTCGGGACGCCCGCCTCCGTTGCGGCCCGGGCGACATTGGCGGCGGGCTCGATCCCCAGGACCGGGATGCCGGAACACATGAAATATTGCAGGAGATACCCATCGTTACTCGCGATCTCCACGACGAGATCCTTTGGCCCGAGGGAAAATCGCTCGACCATCCTGGCGGCGTAACGCTGGCAATGAGCCAGCCAGCTCGCCGAATTCGACGAGAAATAGGCATAGTTGCCAAAGATCGTCTCCGGAGAGATGACCCGGTCGACCTGCACGAGAAGGCAATTGTCACAAAAGCGGGCGTGGAGAGGATAGGTGGGTTCGGCTCGGGCCGCCGCCCGCGTTCCCATGTAATCGTTCGCTAAGGGTTGCAGACCAAGGTCCGCCCAGTTGGTCTTCAAGGGCGAACGGCAGTATTGGCATGCGAGCACCGAGTCCTGGCACTCCTCGGGCTCCTCCCGCGCCTGTTCGAAATCCACTGGATCGAGTTCGGAACGAGACATGGGCCGCTTTCAGCTCCCGAGTTCCACGATTGGCACGGTCAAGTGTCTACATCTCAAGTGTTCGACCGTTCCCGAGCGATGAGGGTTCGCCGATCCCGGCGCGGGGCAAAGCGTCATCGGTGCTCCAGGTTCGACAGCAATTGAACGAGCAAAGGGCGAATGCGCAGGATTTCCTCGCGATGGGTGACACTAAGCCTCGCGAGGATCGAAATCGCCCGGTCGCTCAACCGCAAGAGCGACTGCCGGCGGTCACTCTCCGATACTTGCCTGCTGACCAGGCCGAGCGCCTCTAGCCGGTCCACGAGACCGGTGGCGCTGTGCGGCTTGAGGATGAGCCGCTCCGCCACATAGCCTACAGTTGCCGCTCCGACCGGGGCGGCGCGGATGGCCAGCAAGGCCTGGTGTTGCTGCGGCGTGAGGCCGCAATCGGCGGCCTTCTTCTCACTGAAGGCCAGGAACTCGCGGATCGAATATCGGATGTCCGCGAGCGCCACATAATCGGCTTCGCCCAGTTCAACGGCCATCGCCTTCATGATCAGTTGAGTCATCGATAAATATCGTATGACGACATAACGGCGTCGCGCACGTGCCCAAAAGTCGAGTCCAATGGCTATTCCGGATTCGCTCTCAATATCGCCCGTTCGGCGACCACCCCCGCCTGCCACGTGCTCGTGTCACCGAGCTCCCGCCGCCCTCTGCTGCCCTCGCTGCGGAACACCGGTCCGGGCAAGCTTGTGCCCGCTATCCACAGGCCGACACGTCACGGCGGCTCTTGAAGCCGGACTCCACCAAGCGCATCAGGACCTCATGGCCAGTACCCCCGTCCTCGATCACCCTACCACAGAAGCCGCAGCCGGACGGGCGCTCCCCGCGAACCTGGAGGCCGAATCAGCCTTCCTCGGTGCGGTGCTGATCGACAACCGGGTGCTCGAAGAGCTGCCCGTCTCGGTGCGGCCGGAGCATTTCTTCGAGCCGCTGCACGGCCGGATTTTCGAACGCATCCTGGTCCTCATCGACAGGCAGATGGTCGTCACCCCGGTGACCCTGAAGCCCTATTTCGAGAGCGATCCGGCCATGACCGAGCTTGGTGGCACCAGCTACCTCTTGCGCTTGACGGCCGACGGACACGGCCTGCTGGCTCCGCGCGAATTGGCCCAACAGATCTATGACCTGGCCTTGCTGCGCGAACTGGTGAGCGTCGGGCGCGAACTGGTCGAGGGCGCGCTCGATACCTCGGAAGAAGTCGAGCCGATGCGCCAGATCGAGCTGGCCGAAGCGTCGCTGTTCCGCGTGGCTGAAGGCGCTTCCGGCGCCAGCGAGGCCGAGAGCTTCCGCGGCGCCACGAGCAAGGCGCTGGAGATGATCGAGACTGCGATCAATTCCGGCGGCCATGTTTCGGGCAAGACCACCGGCCTGTCCTCGATCAACGAGAAATGCGGCGGCCTGCACGATTCCGACCTTATCATCCTCGCCGGGCGTCCGGGCATGGGCAAGACCTCGCTCGCGACCAACATCGCCTTCAACTGCGCCGACCGCTGGCTACGCGACCAGCGTGACGGCATCGAGAAGTCGGTCGGTTCGCCGGTGGCCTTCTTCAGCCTCGAAATGTCGTGCGACCAGCTTGCCACGCGTATTCTGGCCGAACAGGCGGCCATCCCCAGCGAAGCGCTGCGCATGGGCAAGATCAGCCGCGACGACTTCCAGCAGCTTAGCTACGCGAGCCAGCGCCTGGCCGAGCTGCCGCTGTTCATCGACGACACGCCCGCGCTCACGATCGGCGCGCTGCGCACCCGCGCCCGGCGGCTCAAGCGGCGGCACGACATTGGCCTGATCGTGGTCGACTACCTGCAACTGCTGCAGGGCAGCGGTCGCAGCCAGGACAACCGCGTCAACGAAATCTCCGAGATCAGCCGTGGCCTGAAGACCCTGGCCAAGGAGCTGCAGGTGCCGGTGATCGCGCTCTCCCAGCTCAGCCGCGCGGTCGAACAGCGCGAGGACAAGCGGCCGATGCTGTCCGACTTGCGTGAGTCCGGTTCCATCGAACAGGACGCCGACATGGTCTGGTTCGTGTTTCGCGAGGACTATTACGTCGCCTCCCGCGAACCGAAAGTCCCGGTGGGCGACGACGACATGAAAGCGCACGAGGCTCACTCGGCATGGCAGGCCGAGATGGAGCGGGTCTTCGGCCTTGCGGAGCTGATCATCGCCAAGCAACGCCACGGCGCCACCGGCAAGGTGCGCATGCGCTTCGAGCCCAAGATTACCAAGTTCTCCGACCTCGCCGACGGCGAATATCGAGGTGAAGACCTCGAGTGACGGGCGAGCCTTCGCGTACCTAGAAACTAAGGTCCGTGGGGGTCCTGAGCCGGTGGTTCGACAAGCTCAGCACGAGCGGACCAAGTCATTTACTGCCCCAGATTAAGGCTCCGGGTCACGGTATAGTCCACCGCCGCCACCAGGAATCGCGACAGACGCCAGCGTAAACGATTCCACCAAGTTGCGCGGCTGGCGTGCAGTTCGGGAGTGATTTCGATCGAGGCGGGAAGCAGGCTCTCCATGAACTGGCTCAGGCGCCGCGCCAGCGCCGCGTCTTGGATGAACAGCACGATCTCGAGGTTGATGAACAGGCTACGTGCGTCGAAATTGGCGCTGCCGAGATAGACCGCGTCGTCGAGTACGATCAGCTTGGTGTGCAGTTTGCACGGCTCGAACTCCCAGATCCGCGCTCCGGCTTCGAGCAGTCTGGTGTAATAGGCCCGCGCCGCGCCGATCGTGGCGCCGTTGTCGGACTTGGCCGGGAACAGCAGCCGCGTTCGTCCCTTGCGCGCGATCCTGCGGATACGCTTCGCGAGCCGCCGGGAGGGCGAGAAATAAGCCATGATCATGTCGAGCCGCTCGCCCTCGACAAGATCGGCGCTCACACTGCGCGCCCAGCTTGAGAGGCGGCCGGTGGGCCCGCCGATCAGGAGTTGCACCGGGCCCGTGCCGCCGCGCCACTCACGCACCTTGCGGCGGATCGAGAGCAACTGCGCATCGGGGTGCGAGGCCCAGTCCTCCAGTTCCGAGAACCACTGCCCGATCCGTTCGACCAC
This sequence comes from Croceibacterium selenioxidans, assembly GCF_018599195.1. Lineage (GTDB taxonomy): Bacteria > Pseudomonadota > Alphaproteobacteria > Sphingomonadales > Sphingomonadaceae > Croceibacterium_A > Croceibacterium_A selenioxidans. The sequence goes on from NZ_JAHFVK010000002.1 coordinate 603,917, forward strand.
CGGTCCTTCGACAGTGAAGGCGAGGTCGCTCCACCTGTCACCGGTGAGGGCGAAATAGCTGTCCTCGACATTGAAACCGCCGAGCATCGCCACCTTGCCGTCAGCGATCACGATCTTCTGGTGGTTGCGGATCAGATAGCGGCGCGTGAACTTGGCGATGAAGCAGTTGAACGTGCCCCCGGCCTCGATCATCGGCGCGAAGAACCGGCGGTCGGCATCGGCACCGAAGCCATCGAGAATCACGTGCACGTCCACCCCGCGGCGAGCCGCTTCCGTCAGCGCGTCACGCACGAGTACGCCCGCCTTGTCGGTGGCGAAAATGTAGAACGCCACCTGAAGACGGGTCTGGGCCCCGGCGATCAGATCGAGCAGGGCATCGAGCCTGTCTTGCCCACCGGGGAAGAAGGCCAGAGAATGGCCCTGCGCCTCGATGGCGAAGGGTTCCGGGTCTACAGGGTCCGCAGGCTGCAGGTCGCTTGAGGCCATACCCCCTTCCTACCAAGATCGCGGCGGTGCGAAACCTTGACTCCGCCGCCCTCCCCGCCTAAGTGCAACGCTTTCCGAACAACCCGAAATTCCGGAGTGCTCATGGCGCGCGTTACTGTCGAAGATTGCGTCGACAAGGTTCCCAACCGTTTCGATCTGGTCCTGCTTGCAGCCCAGCGCGCCCGTGAGATTTCCGGCGGTGCTGAACTGACGCTCGATCGCGACCGCGACAAGAACCCGGTCGTCGCCCTGCGTGAGATCGCTGAAATCACCGTGCGACCCAAGGTCCTGCACGAAAGCCTGGTCCAGTCGTTGCAGCGCGTGCTGCCTGACGAAGAAGACGAGGCCGATGACATCGGTTCGCTGAGCCAGTCGGCGGAGGCCATGCGCCTCTCGGCGGCCGCACCGGCCCGCTCGAACTCGGTCGGCGGCGACTACGACGGCTGATCCGGACCGATAGGTTCGAACACGAATTAGGGGCCGCTCTCAAGAGCGGCCCTTTTTCGTTGGTGCCGGCAACACCTTGCAAGCCGGCGCCGACGTGGCACAACGGCTTGTTCCCTGAAGGGAGAGCGACGGTTGGCGGTCATCGCGGTCTACAGCGTCAAGGGCGGGGTCGGTAAGACCACTATCGCGGCCAATCTCGCGTGGTGCTCCGCCGTCATCTCCTGCCGCCGGACCCTGTTATGGGATCTCGATGCGGCGGGCGGAGCCGGTTTCCTGTTCGGTGTCGAACCGCGCAAGAAGCACAGCGCCGAAAGCCTGTTCGCCAAGGACGCCCGCCCCGCCGACTTGATCCGCCACACCTCGATCGAGCGGCTCGATCTGCTTCCGGCCGACGAATCCCTGCGCGATCTCGACAATCTCTTTGCCCGCATCGGCAAAAAACGGCGCCTGGCCAAGCTGACCGAAACGCTAGCCTCGGACTACGAGCGGATCATTCTCGATTGCCCGCCGGTGCTCAACGAGATCAGCGCGCAGGTCATTCGTGCCGCGAACTGCGTGATCGTGCCCTTGCCGCCCTCCCCGCTATCCTCGCGGGCGTTCCAGCTCGTGGCCGATGAGATCCGCACCCACGCCCCCGACCATCCCCCGATGCTGCCGGTCCTCTCGATGACCGACGCCCGCCGTGCGCTCCACCGCACCGCGCGGGAGGACAACGCCAATTGGCCGGCGATTCCCATGGCCAGCGCGGTCGAACAATGTGCGGTGCGCCAGCAGCCGCTCGGTGCTTTCGCCCCCTCGTCCCCGGCGGCCAAGGCATTCGCCCAGTTGTGGACCGCGATCGAGCGCAAGCTGGCCAAGCCCAAGGTCTAGAGTGCTGCTCTTTCGCCTTTCCGAACGCTGGACTAGGCTCCCTCGATGGCGGAGCAGAGCATGAACGAACAAAGTGGTGCACCGGTAGCGGTGCTCGAAGCGGGGGGCACAGAGGCGAAACCAGCCGCCGATGGCCACACTCACGAGGCCGCCTGCCTCAACTGCGGAACGCCGCTGGTCGGCTCGCACTGCCACGCCTGCGGCCAGCGCGGGCACGTCCACCGCACGCTCGGCGCATTCTTCCACGACCTTCTCCACGGCGTGCTCCACTTCGAAGGCCGGACTTGGCGCACGCTGCCGTTGCTGGTGTGGAACCCGGGCAAGCTCACCCGGGAATATATCGACGGGCGCCGTGTCAGTTATGTGAGCCCGGTCGCGGTGTTCCTGTTCGTCGTGTTCCTGAGCTACGCCCTGTTCAGCGCGCTTGGTGGCGCCGACGCATTCAAGCCTAACGTTTCCGGTGTCGAGCAAGCGAAGGTTGCCTACGAGTCCAACGAGAAGCAGCTGGCCGACTTGCGCCTCGAACGCGCACGCCTGGCGGGTGACGCGGAGGAAGTGGCCCGCATCGACGAGGAGGTCGGCGAGATTCAGAGGGATCAGCAAGCGATGCGGCTGGTCCTGGGAAGCGTCGGAAGCAACTTCGAAGAGAATTTCAAGGCGGGGTTCGAAGCCAACCCGCTACCCAAGGGCAACCCGATCACCAAGGCGATCGAACACGTCCAGGCGAACCCGCAGCTGGCGATCTACAAGGCCCAGACCAGCGCCTACAAATATAGCTGGATGCTGATCCCGCTGAGCGTGCCGTTCGTGTGGCTGCTGTTTCCCTTCAGCCGCCGCTTCGGCGGTTATGACCATACGGTGTTCGCGACTTATTCGATCAGCTTCATGATCGCCCTGGTGGCCGTGGCCAGCCTGCTGATCTTCTTCAACCTGACCTCGGTCGGGCTCCTGCTACTGCTCTATGCCCCGTGGCACATGTATCGGCAGCTGCGCGGTACTTACGCGCTCGGACGTTTCGGGGCGATCTGGCGCATGCTGGTGCTGAGCCTGTTCGCCTGGGTGGCGATCGGGCTGTTTGCCGCGGTCATCGGCGCGATGGTGGCCTGAGGAAGCGGCAAGGGCCCGCCCGCGAGGGGACGGGCCCCGGCTATCACGCTCCTTGCGGAGCTTCGCCGCCGAAGCGCTTGCCGGCCTTGGGAATGGCCGAGCCGCGCACCGGACGCACCGGCGCGGGGCCACTGGGCTGGTCCGGGCGGTCGATCTTGCCGTTTTCGAGCAGAGCCTTGATCTCGTCACCCGTCAACGTCTCGTACTCGAGCAGCGCCTGGGCCAGGAGATGCAGCTTGTCTTCCTGCGTACGCAGGATGTCCGTCGCGCGGGCGTGAGCTCCTTCGACCAGCGCGCGGATTTCCTTGTCGATCTGCTTGCTGGTCTCGTCGGACATCATGACGCGTTGGTTCGCGCCATAGCCGAGGTAGCCTTCGCCCTGTTCCTCGTACTGGAGCGGGCCCATGGCATCGGACATGCCCCACTTGGTGACCATGTTGCGCGCCAGGCTCGTCGCGTACTGGATGTCGCTCGAAGCGCCGCTCGACACCTTGTCGTGCCCGAAGATGATCTCTTCCGCCACGCGGCCGCCCATGCTGACCGACAGGTTCGCGTGCATCTTGTCGCGGTGGTATGAGTAGTTGTCCCGCTCAGGCAGGCGCATGACCATGCCCAGCGCACGGCCGCGCGGAATGATCGTGGCCTTGTGGATCGGGTCCGAAGCCGGCTCGTTGACCGAGACGATCGCGTGGCCTGCCTCGTGATAGGCGGTCATCTTCTTCTCGTCCTCGGTCATGACCATGCTGCGGCGCTCGGCGCCCATCATGACCTTGTCCTTGGCGTCTTCGAATTCCTGCATCGCCACCAGACGCTTGTTGCGCCTCGCGGCGAGCAGCGCAGCCTCGTTCACGAGGTTGGCCAGATCGGCACCGGAGAAGCCGGGCGTACCGCGAGCGATGGTGCGCGCATTGACGTCCGGCGCCAGCGGCACCTTCTTCATGTGAACGGAGAGGATCTTCTCGCGACCATCGATATCGGGGATCGGCACGACGACCTGGCGGTCGAAACGGCCCGGGCGCAGAAGCGCCGGGTCGAGCACGTCCGGTCTGTTGGTCGCGGCGATGATGATGATGCCTTCATTGGCCTCGAACCCGTCCATCTCCACCAGCAGCTGGTTGAGAGTCTGTTCGCGCTCGTCGTTCGAGTTGCCGAGGCCATGACCGCGATGGCGGCCGACGGCGTCGATTTCGTCGATGAACACGATGCACGGGGCGTTCTTCTTCGCCTGCTCGAACATGTCGCGCACGCGGCTCGCACCGACGCCGACGAACATTTCGACGAAGTCCGAACCCGAGATGGTGAAGAACGGCACCCGCGCCTCACCCGCGATGGCTCGGGCAAGCAGGGTCTTGCCGGTACCGGGCGAGCCGACCAGCAGCGCGCCCTTGGGGATCTGGCCTCCGAGCTTGGAGAACCGCTGCGGATCGCGCAGGAACTCGACGATTTCCTGCAGTTCCTCCCGCGCTTCGTCGATGCCGGCCACGTCGTCGAACGTCACGCGGCCCTGCTTTTCGGTCAGCAGCTTGGCCTTGGACTTGCCGAAGCCCATGGCGCCCGAACCGCCGCCCTTCTGCACCTGGCGCAGGGCGAAGAACGCCACGCCGAGGATCAGCAGGAACGGCAGCGACTGGATCAGGATGTAAAGCAGGACATTGGGTTCTTCCGGCGCGGTGCCGGCATACTTCACGCCACTGTCATCGAGCAGGCGAGTGAGTTCGGTGTCGTTGGGGACCGGCACGGTGGTGAAGGTCGAGCCGTTCTTGAGCTTGCCGCTGATGCGATCGGGCGCGATCTGGACTTCCTCGACGCTGCCTTCGGCCACGCGTTCGCGGAACTCCGAATAACGGAGCTGCGTACCGGCGGTCTCGCGCGGGCCGCCGACCATGGAAACGACCAGCAGGAGGGCGAGGAAAATCCCGCCCCACACGAGCAGGCTCTTCATCCAGGGGTTGCCGTTGCCTTCCGGCTCACGATTGGCGCTCATCAGGAATCCTTTTCGTTCGCCAGCCAATGTAGGTCTACGCCTGTGAATGGCAAGCTAACGGGTGCGCAGTACGTCTGTTCGCGTCAACCTTTCGCCGAGCGGCGTCAATCGCCGCGTGGCCGGGCCAGTATCAGCTTTTCGGCGAGGTCGGCCCCTTGCTGGCCGGTTATCTGGAACAAGGCCTCGAAATCACCCTTGCGAGCTATCTTGTCCAAGTCGCCCGGAAGGCGCGGTGCGGCGACGATCGGCGCGACACCTCGCAGGCCGGTGTCGCGCGCGCCCGCCACGATGGCGACCAAGGCACCGCTCGGCGTGCGGAACCGCGCGATGTACCCGAAATCGGAGTAGTAGGCTGGTGAGGCCAGGCTGCGCGCCTCGCCGCTGGTAAAGGTCTTTCCGGAAGCCTTGTCGAGCACCTCATCGTAGCTCTCGCCCATCTGGAAACCCGAATCCATGAAGTTCACGTCTTCAAGCAGCGCCATGCCGCTGAACAGGCCGACGTAGACCACGTCGAAGTAGTTGAGCATGTCGGGCTCGAGCTCCGAGGCCGCGATTACGCTGACCTGGCTGCCGCCACCCGCGAGTACCGGGGCGATGCCGCTGATGCCGTAGGCGACCGAGAACGGCAGGTAGTTGAGCCCAACATCTTCGGCGTTGCCGTACCGTTCCGGCTCCAGGTCCTGCATCTGGATCAGGTCGCTCGGCGAGTTGACCCGGAAGTCGCGAATCAGACGCCCGCGTTCGGGGGAGACGGAATCGATCTCGCCGAACATGTAGTAGTCGCCGACGACGATCAGCTTCGGGCGGGGGGAGTCGATGAACGGCTGCCAGAGGGCGTTGGCTGGCGGCGCCTCGTCACGCCAGGGAACGGCCCAGCCCGCGAAAAAGGCGGCCGCCAGCGCCGCCACCGCGACCAGACCGATGATCAGGGTTAGGGGCCGGCGCGAGGATTGGATGGCATCCTCCGTCTCCGGCTCACCCGCCGCGCGGACCAGGCGGAGGGCGTAGGTCCCCGAGGGTAGCGTCAGCCGGGAGCCGTCGGGAGCGTCGCCCTTGGCGGCGTAGAACTCTTCGAGCCGTTTGCGCAGGCGATGGATGTAGACCCGTACGGTCGCGTCATCTGCGCCCGCCTCGGTCTGGCCGAAGACCATTTCCGCGATTTCGGCTTGGGAGGCCGAGGGCTTGTTGCCCCCACGACCCGCGAGGAAATCGAACAGTTCGAGCAGCCGCCCGCCCTCGCCGAGCGTGCCGCTTGCGCGAACCCGCCCAACCTCCGCCGCGAATGCCGCTTCGTCCTGCGATAGTGCCTCAGCCAATTCGGTCATCCCCAAGGCGCATAGACGCGGCCCGTCCCGGTGTAACGCGATGTAACGTAGGGATTACCGTAATTAACTTGGTTTGGCGAGCCGCCCCAACCAATCCGAGTCTCGCATTGCTCTCTACAGGGATGGGGATTTTTCAAGTCATGGGGTTTATTGGGTTTTCCGGCCGGCAGGCGATGCTTGCCGGTGTTGCTTCGGTTGCGCTTTTGTCGGTTCCGGCCACCACATGGGCGCAGGACAAAGCCGGCGATGCGGCTGCCGATGGGCAGGACGATTCTGCCGACAAGCCATCTGAGACCGACAACACGATCCTGGTCTTCGGGCGCGCCGAACGGCTCATCGGCCAGGCCGGCGCGGCCAGCGAAGGCGGTGTGGCCGGCGCAGACATCGAAGTCCGTCCGCTCCTCCGTCCGGCCGAGCTGCTGGAGGCGACGCCGGGCCTGATCGCGACCCAGCATTCCGGTGGCGGCAAGGCCAACCAGTACTTCCTGCGCGGCTTCAACCTCGACCACGGCACCGATTTCGCGGTCTACATCGACGACATGCCGATGAATTTCCGCACCCACGGCCACGGCCAGGGGTACCTCGACGTCAACGGTCTGATCCCCGAGGCGGTCGAGCGGCTCGACTACCGCAAGGGTCCCTACCGCGCCGACACCGGCGACTTCGGTTTCGTCGGCTCCAGCTACATCACGACGCGGGACAAGATGGACCCGTTCGCGGTGGTCGAGGTGGGCATGTACGATTACGCCCGGTTCGTCGCGGGCGGCTCGCTGAAGGTCGGCAGCGGCGACCTGCTGTTCGTCGGCCAGGCCAAGTACAACAACGGTCCGTGGGATCTGCCGGAAGACTATGACGGCTACTCGGGCCTGCTTAAGTACTCGGCCCCCCTGTTCGACGGCGAATTCCAGGCCTCGCTCAACATCTACAGCGCTACCTGGGCCCCGACCGAGCAGATCCCCGAGCGCGCGATCGGCACCCTGGTGACCGACGCCTATGGGACGCTCGATCCCACCTTGCGCGGCTCTACCGAGCGGGAAATCCTGACAGTAGGCTACAAGTCGGACACCTGGCGCATCACGGGCTACCTCCAGCACTACGACTGGAACCTGCTCTCCAATTTCACCTTCTTCCTCGACGATCCGGTCAACGGCGACCAGCTGCGACAGTATGACAAGCGCTGGACCTACGGCGGCCGTATCGAGCGGACGGTCGAGGTGAACGATGCCTTGTCGCTCCGCGCCGGTACGGAGCTGCGGGAGGACTCCCAGCCCCGCGTTGGCCTCGACCGGACCATTGCCGGCGTGAAGAACTTCACCGTCGGCGCGTTCGACGTCAAGGAATCGAGCGCCGCCTTCTATGCCGAGGCCATCGTCCGCCCTGTCGACCGCCTGATGGTGATTGGCGGCCTACGGGGCGACTGGTACCGTTTCCGTACCACCGCCCTCGAAGGCGACGCCAGCTGGGACGGCCTAGTCAAGGACCACGGCGTATTCCCCAAGATCGGCGTCAACTACGAGGTCGCCGACGGTGTCGCGCTCTATGCCAATTGGGGCGAAGGATTCCATTCGAACGACTCCCGCGGCGTGACCAGCCCGATCGATCCCGCTCCCGGTGTGGTGCAGGGAACGATGAAGGAAGTCGGGGCGCGCTTCGAACGCGGCGGGCTGATCCTCACCGGCGTCTATTGGTGGAGTTACATCGACAGCGAGCTGATCTACGTCGGCGACGCGGGCGCGGTCGAACCCAGCGATCCTGGCCGGCGCCACGGCTATGAGCTGACCGCATTCTGGAAGCCCAACAGCTGGCTCGCCCTTGACGGCGTCTGGACCGGATCGAAGGCGCGCTACGTCGGCCTTCCGGATGGCGAGAACTACGTGCCAGGCGCGCTCGAAAGCGCTGGGGAACTGGGCGTTTCCAGCATCTTCCCCGAATGGAATGCCGCCATCCGCTTCCGCTACCTCGGGCCACACGCGCTGATCGAGGACAACTCGGAACGTGGTGAACCGACCCTCCTGGTCAACTTGCGCGCCGCCTGGACGCCGAGCCGATACAAGGGGTGGGAGATCTATGGCGAGGTGCTTAACCTGTTCGACAGCAAGGCCCACGACATCGATTACTTCTACGCCACGCGCCTCCCGGGCGAGCCGGTCGACGGAATCGAAGGGCGCCAGAGCCGCATCGTCGAGCCGCGGCAGTTGCGCGTAGGATTTAAGAAGACTTTCTGAGCCCCCCACCCGGCTCACACTTCGGGCCCGCTCACATCCGTGGGCGGGCCCCTTTTTTGCGCACATGTCCAGGACGCTTGACATGCATTGAATTTAGTCTAGCTTCCTTGACATGATTGCAAGGGAGCTTGACCAATGAACTCCTACCGGAACGCACTTTGCTGGGCTGCCGCCATTATCGGCGTCGCGCTGGCGGGAATGTTTGACGTGATCGACCAGGCTTCGACCACGACCCTGCTCATCGCACTGCCCGTCGCGGGATGGATGGCCGTCAGCGGGCGCGGTTCGTGTCCGCTGGCCAAGAAGGGCTGAACCATGAGCCGGTTTACCCCCGTGAGGCGGCAATACCTTGTCCGCACCCTAGTCGTGACCGCCATCTACGCGGCGGGGATCTTTGCGGCTTGGTACCTGATCGTCAAAGTCGGGGTCTCCCGCCCCATCGCTTTCGGTGTGGCGTTGATTCCGGGACTTGCGATGGTTGGCATGTTCTACAACACACTCTCCATGATCACCGCGACCCAGGACGAGTTCATGCGCATGCTGGCCGTGCGTCAGCAGCTCATTGCCGCCGGTTTCGCCTTGGCCGTGGCCAGCGTCTGGGGATGCCTGGAGATGTTCGACCTCGTCGAGCATGTCGAGGCCTTCTACATCGTCGTGCTCTGGGCCATCGGCCTGTTCGTCGGCCAGTTCTCCAACCGGATCACCCACGGCGTCTGGGGCGAGTGCCCGTGAAGAATCGCCTGCGCGTTCTCAGGGCCGAACGGGAGTGGAGCCAGCAGCAACTGGCAGACCGGCTAGAGGTCTCGCGTCAGAGCGTCAACGCGATCGAGACCGGCAAGTACGACCCGTCGCTGCCGCTCGCCTTTCGCATTGCGGACGTTTTTGGTCTCACGATCGAGCAAATCTTCCTGCGCGATTGAGTCTGCCCATACGATCGGGGGCGCAAATTCCGCCAATGTCCGCAACTCGGCCCAAGACGGCCCCGGCCCGGCGCCCCCGCCCCCGTGCCGCCGCGAATCTGTCATTGATTAGTTCCGGAACCCCCAAAGCCGGCTCCGGTTAATCGGAGTGAAAGCTTCCGCGTGTGCGGTGCAACATGACCAAGCGCCTGGAATTTGGGGATCAAAACCGACACCGCGACATAAAATAGCAACCCGCTTGTCAAAACAGGCAAGATATGTTGCACTGCACAACATACCGAATCCGTCAAGAATGGAGGGCGCTTGGCGGAAGAACGTAGTTTCTAGGGAACGCCAATGATTGTCGATGAAACCAATATCCGTCCTGCTCTAAATTCGAGGATTGTTGACGTCAGTTCGTTCTTCACTCGACTCAAGGACAGTCCGCTGCATCAGACGCGCGTTGCCATGGTGGGGACTTTTGTCCCGCGAAAATGCGGCATCGCCACGTTCGGCAACGATATCTTCGAGAAGCTCGGCCAGTTTCACCCGGGTATCCAGGTAGACGTCTATGCGCTCGACGATCCGCAAAATCCGCTCGAGTATCAGGACATCGCCGGCACCATCGCCTGCGACGACCCTCAGTCCTACCTGACCGCAGCGCGCCGCATCAACGAAAGCGGCGTGGGCGCGGTGTGGCTGCAACATGAGTACGGTATCTTCGGCGGACCGGATGGCGAAATGGTATGCGATTTCGTCGACCGCATTGCCGCTCCGCTGATCCTGACGCCGCACACTGTGCTGACAGAGCCGAGCGAGCGGCAGCGCGCCATCCTGGAACACTTGGTCGCCCGGGCCAGCCGGATCATGGTGATGAGCCGCCATTCATGCGAGCTGCTGGTCAAGCACTATGGCGCCCCGCGGGAAATTCTCCAGATCATCCCGCATGGCGCCCCGGACCGGCCTTTCGGCCGCAGCGAGACCTTCAAGGAGCGCATGGGCCTCTCGGGCAAGAATGTCCTTATGACGTTCGGCCTGCTGAGCCCTGGCAAGGGCCTGGAACGCGTGATCGAGGCGATGCCCGAGATTGTCGCCCGTCATCCTGACACCGTGTACCGCATCGTCGGCGCGACCCATCCCAACCTCGTTGCCAAGGAGGGTGAGGCCTATCGCGAGCGGCTCCAGGCGCTGGCGGCCGAAGTCGGCGTGGCGGACCAGGTCTTGTGGGACAACCGCTTCGTCGAGACCGACGGCCTGCTTGATCAGCTCGAGGCCTGCGACATCTACGTCACCCCCTACTTCAATCTCCAGCAGTCGACCTCGGGCACGCTCAGCTACGCGGTCGCGCTGGGTAAGGCGGTGGTATCGACACCCTACCTTCACGCCCGCGAGTTGCTGGCCGGCGACGCAGGGCGATTGATCGAGCCAGATTCCGCCCCCGCCATCGCCGCAGCCGTCAACGCGTTGCTCGACGACCGCGAGGAACTGCTCGCCCTGCAACGCCGGGCCTATGCCAAGGGCCGCCAGACGATCTGGCCGCGCTTCGCCGATGGCGCCGCCGCGCTGATTGAAACCGCCATCGCTCCGGACGGGCGCCCGGCACCGATCACCGCCACGCCCGGCCTGAGCGGGGTCTTCGCCATGAGCGACAGGACCGGCATCCTGCAGCACGGCATCGGCGTGGTGCCCGACCGGCGTCATGGCTATTGCGTGGACGATAACGCCCGCGCGCTCATGCTGATGAATGTTGCCGCGGGCCTGCCCGATCAGGAGCGAGCGCGTTGGAGCCTCACGTACGCCTCGTTCGTTCAGCACGCCTGGAACGAGGACCTCAAGGCCTTCCGCAATTTCATGAGCTTCGAGCGGACCTGGTGCGAGGACTGCGGTTCCGAAGACTCGAACGGCCGCACCCTCTGGGCGCTCGGCCACACGGTCGAGAATGCGCCGGACGAGGACTTGCGCGACTGGGCCTTGCGCTGGTTCGAAACCGCTTTGCCCCATTGCGCCTCGTTCGGTTCACCCCGGACCATCGCCTTCATCATGCTCGGCGCCGCGGCAGTGCTGCGCACGCTCCCGCGTCATCGAGCCTCCGCCGATATGCTCAATCAAGGCGGCGAAGTGCTGAGCCGCCTGCTGGAAAAGGAGCGGCGCCCCGACTGGGCGTGGTTCGAAGCCGTACTCGGCTACGACAATCCGCGCCTGTCGCAGGCGCTGATTGAGGCTGGTCTGGTTCTGAACCGTCTCGACTTCGCCGAGGCGGGGCTGGAAACGCTGGAATGGATCGCGGAGCAGCAGGTCGCCGCGAGCGGGCATTTCCGTCCGATCGGTTCGGAGAGTTTCGGCAAACCCCATTCGTACTTGCCGTTCGACCAGCAACCGCTGGAAGCCCAGGCCGCAATCGAAGCCGCGCGTGCCGCGTATGGAGCCACAGGCGACAAGCGCTGGGTCGATCATGCAACGGCCGCCTGGAAGTGGTTTTTCGGCGCCAACGATCGCGGAGTTATCCTTGGGGACCTGACGACCGGTCGTAGCCGAGACGGTATTAATCCGCGTGGAGCGAACGAAAACTGTGGTGCAGAATCGATTCTCGCCTTTCAACTCGCGCATTATTCCATGCTAGCGCTTTCGCAGGCGCAGCGACGCGAATCGGTGGGAGATAACATTGGGTCTAGAGGGCGCTCAGAACAGTCCGTTGCAAATCCTTGACGAGCGGCTTCACGCGGATCCTTCACGTGTCGTTCTTCGGCCTTTCCATCTCGGGTGGCAGGCAAGTAACGCGCCCGGCGGCCGCGCGCTCAAGCTGCTGCACGACGTTGCCGCGCTGAGCGAGGAACAGGTTGCCACCGAGTACGACCGCGTCCGCGGCGACTTCGTTGCGCGGCATTGGCAGACAGAAAAGATGTTCGACGACCGCTTCGAGGAAGTCGAGCTGACGGCAGATATCGACTGCAGCGGCTTCTCGCGCACTCGCAAGCGTCTGATCGGCGCCTTCTTCTGCCACGAATACACTTACGCAGCGGCCGCGCTGATGAACCCGTCGATCGTGCCCCATCCCGATCAGAGCGGGATCAGCGGCGGCTCCTGCCGGTTCGTAATGTCGTTGAGAGCGGTCGGCGAGGGCCACATCAGCTCGGTCGCCTTCCGCGAGGGCATTGCCAATCCCGACGGCAGCTTCAGCCTTTGGCCGCAGGGCTCGCTGGCAACCTCGGTGGATCTCGACGATGCCAGCTTGCATGACAGCGATGCGGGCGTGATCGTTCACCGTCATCCGGATTCCAGCTTGTCCAACACGGTGATCTTCCCGATCACCGAGCAACAGCGCGGCGGCCTCGAAGACTTGCGCCTGGTTCGCTTCGACCACGGTAACGGCGACTACGAGTGGATAGGCACCTACACCGCCTACTCGGGCCAATCGATCCGTTCGGAACTGATGCGGACCGTCGACTTCAAGCGCTTCCTGCTCGAACCGATTGTCGGCAAGGCCGGGCGCAACAAGGGCATGGCGCTGTTTCCCAAGAAGATCGGCGGCAAGTACATGATGGTCGGGCGGCAGGACGGAAAGAACCTGTTCCTGCTCAAGTCCGACCGGCTCGATCGGTGGAACTCAGACGGCACGTTGCTGATGGAGCCCAAGTATCCGTGGGAGTTCATCCAGATCGGCAACTGCGGCAGCCCTATCCTGACCGATGCCGGCTGGCTGCTGTTCACGCATGGCGTGGGAGCGATGCGCAAGTACTCGCTGGGGTGTGCGCTGCTCGACCGCGACAATCCGGCCAAGGTGATCGGCCGCACGGCCGAACCGGTCCTGACCGCCGTCGATGCGGATCGTTCGGGTTACGTGCCCAACGTGGTCTACACTTGCGGGGCTCTGAGGGTCGGCGAGCGGCTGCTGGTGCCTTACGGTATCTCCGATAGCGCAGTGGGTTTCGCCACGGTCGAAATCCAGGCGCTGCTGGACCTGATGGTCTAGCCAGGAGTTAGGCGGTCATGCTTCTTGAAACCAAGACCGTCGAGAAACCCTGGGGGAAGGACTTGCTCCCCCCGCCGTTCGAAACGCCCGCCGGCCAGCGTATCGGCGAGATCTGGTTCCAGCCACCGGACGAGCTGCCCGAGTTGCTGGTCAAGTACATCTTCACCAGCGAAAAACTCTCGGTCCAGGTTCACCCATCGGATACGCAGACCGAGGCGGCCGGGCTTGGCAAGCAGGGGAAGGAAGAATGCTGGCTGGTGATCGACGCCGATCCCGGCGCGGTTCTTGGCATGGGGTTCGCAGACGAGGTCGACCGCGAGACCCTGCGCCAGTCCGCGCTCGATGGCAGCATCGAAGACCTGTTGGTCTGGCACCCGGTGAAGGCGGGCGATTTCTTCTACATCCCTGCCAACACGGTCCACGCCATCGGCGGCGGGGTCAGTATCATCGAGATCCAGCAGAACTCCGACATCACCTATCGCCTCTACGATTACGGCCGTCCGCGCGAATTGCATCTCGATGAGGCGATAGGAGTGGCGCAGGGACGCCCCTATGACGAACGGTGCTCGATGCACGTTCCCGATCGCGGCGACATCACATTGGTCGAAGGGCCGTGGTTCCGCCTCGACCGGATCGACGGTGGAGCCCCGCCCGCCATCGCAGCGAAGTATCACGGGCCCCTTCTGGTCATTCCGCGCCAGGGTTCGGCGGTCGTTTCCGGCGAGGTGGTGGCTCCGGGTGAGTGTGCATTCGCTGCGTCGCTGGCGTCCGTCACATTTGCGGAGGCTGGAACCTGCCTCATCACCCAGCCGATTGCGGGGGCCCGCTAATCGCCCTCGTAGCGCCGCGTACTCGCGTCGCGGGGCTAACCGACTTGGATGAGGACCGTTAGCGCCCCTGCCACACAGCCGGGCGTTTTTCGACGAAGGCGGCCATGCCTTCAGCCTTGTCTTCGGTCGCCGCGAGTACGTGGAACAGGCGCCGCTCGAGCCGGATACCCTCGCCAAGTGGCAACTCCTGCGCGGCGTTGACGAGTTCCTTGGCGGCGAGAACCGCGAGCGGCGGCATGGCCGCGATCGCCTCGGCGGTCTTGAGCGCGCAGTCGAGAAGCTCCGCGGAAGGCACGACCTTTGCCACCAGGCCCGAACGTTCGGCCTCCGCAGCGTCCATCATCCGGCCTGTGAGGATCATCTCCATCGCCTTGGCCTTGCCGATCGCGCGGGTCAGGCGCTGGCTGCCACCCATTCCGGGAACAACGCCCAGCTTGATCTCGGGTTGGCCGAACCGGGCAGTGTCAGCGGCGATGATGAAGTCGGCCATCATCGCAAGTTCGCACCCCCCGCCAAGCGCGAACCCATTCACCGCCGCGATCCACGGCTTGCGCACCGCGCCCACGAGATGGCTTTGCCAGCGCACGAACATGTCGTCGGCATAGAACTCGGCCGCGGGCTTCTCGGCCATCTCCTTGATATCGGCGCCGGCAGCGAAGGCTTTCTCGCCCGATCCGGTCACCACGGCGCAGCGCTGGCTCTCGTCAGCCTCGAAGGCGGCAAAGGCGGCGATGAGATCCTCCAGCACAGAACTCGACAGTGCGTTGAGCGCTTGTGGCCGGTTGAGCGTGACCAGCGTCACCGCTCCGCGGGTGTCGACGAGGATATTTGAGTATTGGGTCATACTATTCCGATGGCGAGCATGGTGTCTGCCGGTTGGCGACTCACAAGAGTATGAACGGCCCATCCGACGCTGGAAAGGCGGTAACGGGACGAGCGCCCGCGCTTGCCTCCCCGTGCGGGTTGGCGCAAAGCGCTTGGAAAATCTGGAAGTCGCGTTCCGACAGAGGGGTCAGGGAATGCTGCCGTTTTTCTCCCGTGTATCGTTTGCCGCGTTCTGCAGCGCGGCCACGCTCGCCTTGCCTGCGCCCGCGCTCGCAGCGACGCCGCTTGAGAGTGAAAGCTTTCCGGTGGGGACCGAGGGCGCCTTGTGCGAAGCCCAGGGCGTGATGCTCGGGTCGGCCCGAACCTCCGTGTTCGACCGTAAGTGGGCGCTGATCTGCAGCGATGTGGACCGCCCGGTCGGCGCCGCCTTCAGCTGGCGGGCCGGAGGCGACGCGTCCGCCTGGGTTGGGCGCGGGCGAGATGCCCTGATCGAGTGTGGCGAGGCGACCTCGGCCTCCGACATCGCTGCCGGCGCGGTCGTCCGCCGGTGCCGCGAACAGGGCAGCAACCTCGAATGGAACAGCTATGCCGTAAAGTCCGGAGATCGGGTTCTCGTGGTCGAGGGCGTGGCCGCGTTCGACAGCGCGTTGCGGCTGGCGATGGCCAACCTTGTCAAGAACCGTATCGTACCCGGCACGCTAGATATCGTGACCACCGGCGGCTCCGGCTCGCTGGCGCAGGCACGCGCGGGACTGGGCGGACAGGACTTGCTGATCGGCCAGGGCTACCGTCGCAACAACGCCGGCGAATATACCGAGGCCGAGGAATTCTTCCGGCCGGGGCGGATCGATGACACGAGCCAGGAAGGCGCAGCCACCATCGCCGCGCAGCGCCATGAAACCATGGTCAACCGCGCGCTCCAGCTGTCCAACCTCGGCCGCTTCGACGAGGCGACGCGCTTGTTCGGAGAAGCCCGCGCCATGGGGTTGCGCGATCCGATCCAGCCACGTTTGTTGCGCAATTTCGAAGCGATCGACGCGCTCAATCGTGGCGATCTCGCCGCTGTTGCGCCGATCCTCGCCCGTCCGGTGCCGGACGTGGCGCAGCCGGCTACGGCGAATGACGGGGCGGTCCTGATCGATACGCCGCTGTCCGCCGGGCTGAATTCGGGACTTGCCGCCAGTCTGACGGATTCCGTGCAGCAGGAAACCCGCCTGACCCTGGCCGAACGCGCCGCAATCATCGACGCGCAGGCCCGGCAAATCGGTGGCACGGCGCTACGCTTGAGGGGCGAGAATGACGCGGCGCTGGCCGAACTGACGGCTGCGAGAGACGACATCATGCGGATCAAGGGGGGGCGCGTTCTGAGCGCGGCGCGGCTGCAGGCCCAGATTCTGGCCGAGATGTCCCAAGTCCACGAGGCCGCCGGCCGCTACGGCCAAGCCGAGGGGCTGCTTCGCGACGCCGTGGCGCTAACCGAGCGGCGCTATCCGGAATCCGCCTCGGTGAACGCGACCAAGGCTCGTCTCGCGGCCTTCCTCTCGCGGCGTGGTGAACGCGCGCAGTCGCTGGCTCTCTATCGCGAACTCGTCAGCGACGTGACGGGCAAGCGCTCCGCACTGGTCGGGCTTGAGAACCAGGTCCGGCCCTTCATGCGCATGCTGGTGGAGGATGTGCAAACGCAGCCGGCGCTGGTGTCCGAGTTGTTCCTCGCCTCCCAGCTCGTCGAACGGCCCGGAGCGGCCCAGACGCTCGCGCAGCTCTCGCGGCAGTTATCGGCCGGGACTGACGAGGCGTCGGACCTGTTCCGCCGAGCCAATACGGTGGACCGCGAACTGACCCGGGTAAACCTGTCGATTGCCCAGGCCCGCGCGCCAGACGATATGGGACAGGGCGAGGCCGCCGCCTTGCTGCCCGAACTCGAAGATCGTCGCGCCCGCCTCGAACAGGCGCAGATCGAGTTGATCGAGGCGCTGGGGGCCTATCCGGAATACCGCTCGATCTCTCACATTTACGTCGCGGCCGACGACCTCGTGGCCCTGCTCAAGCCGGACGAGGCCTATCTCAAGCTCGTGCGCCTGGGTGACGAGATGTTCGCGGTCTATCTCTCGCCTACCCGCTCGACGGGATGGCGCGTCGATGCGAGCGCGGGCCAGGTCGCTGGGTTGGTCCAGAAGCTGCGCGATTCGATTGCGCTCAGCATCAACGGCGTGACCGCAACCTACCCGTTCGATGTCGACAGCTCGCGCCAGCTCTATCGGGCTCTGTTCGGGCCGGTCGCCGCCGATCTTGGCCGCGTCGAGCACCTGATCTTCGAGCCCGACGGCGCCTTGCTGCAGTTGCCCATCAATCTGCTGGTGGCCGACCAGGCCGGCGTCGACGCCTACCACGCGCGAGTGGCCGCCGGGGGCGACGAGTTCGATTTTCGCGGCGTGAACTGGCTCGGCCGCGACAAGGCCATCAGCACCGCCCTGTCCCCAGCGGGCTTCCGCGACGCACGACGGGCCCCCTCGTCGCGAGCGGCGAAGGCTTATCTCGGGCTCGGCCAGAACGAGCCGATCGGGCCGGTGACGCAAGCCGCGCTGACGCGCGGTCTCCCCCAGTTCACGGACCCAGGCTGTGCCTTGCCGGTAGCCTCCTGGAATCGCCCAATCCCCTCGGACGAGCTTGTCGCGGCGAGCGAGGTGTTCGGCGCCGGCCAATCGACCCTCCTCACCCGAGCCGCGTTCAACGACACCGCCATCGAGCGGCGCGGTGACCTCAATTCCTTCCGTATCCTCCACTTCGCGACCCACGCCGTGGTGACACCGCCCCGCGAAGGGTGCCCGGCACAACCGGCGCTGGTCACTTCGTTCGGCGACCAGGGCTCGGACGGGCTGCTGCAATTCGGCGAGGTGTTCGACCTCAACCTCGACGCCGACCTAGTCATCCTCTCGGCCTGCGACACCGCGAGCACGGCAGGACTCGAAGCCACGCGCGAAGCCGGGCTCGAAAACGGCGGGGGACAGGCGCTCGACGGACTGGTCCGCGCCTTCATCGGCGCTGGCGGCAGGCAGGTCGTCGCCAGCCACTGGCCCGCACCCGAGCAATACGAGGCGACCGGGCGGCTGTTCGCCAGCTTCTTCCGCGCGCCCGCGGGGACCAGCCAGGGAGATGCGCTCCTGGCGGCCCAGCACCTGCTGATGGACGATCCGGCGACCTCGCATCCGTTCTACTGGGCCGGCTTTGCCCTGATCGGCGACGGCTCCCGCCCCCTGTTCTCAGGATCCTGAGGGGGCTCGGGGGGAGATGGCGGGGGACCGGTCTTCGAACTTCGTGGCACGCGGATGGCACAACGTCCGCGAGGCGGGAACGCGGCGCCTGGTGCTGACGGCGTTGCTGCTAATCGTAGCTCTGCTGCTGGCCCGCTTTAGCTGGTACCTGCCGGTAACCGACCAGGCCGAGAACCGGCTCTACGACTTGCGTAGCTTCGTGCTCGCCGAACAGGTCGGCCAGGACGATCGCATCGCCCTCGTCGTCTACGACGACCAGACCCTCATCAACGCCCGCAAGCGTTCACCGCTGGACCGCGGGCTGCTGGCCCAGGCGTTACGAAATCTCGACGCCATGGGCGCCAAGGCCATCGGTATCGACATCCTGTTCGACCAGCCGCAAGACGAGGATGACGAGCTGATAGACACCCTGCGGGCGATGAAGACGCCGGTATCCGTCGCCTTTGCCGAAACCTCCGTCAACGAAGGCGACATCAAGTACGAGCAGCAGCAATATCTCGAGCAATTCCTGGCTCGCCTGGAGGGCAGCAAGGCCCATCCCGCGAGCATTGCCCTTAGCAATGCGGACGGCGTCACGCGTGTGTGGCCCAAGCTCTCGCCGCAGCTTCCACCGACACTGGGCCGGAACATACTCTCGGCGGCGGGCGAGAGCGCCAGGACCTTTCCTGGCTACGAAGGGTCGATCCGCTATCGGCGCCCCGCCAGCGACGAGATTCCGATCTACAGTCCGCTGCAGATCGACAGCCTGGTCAATCCGGACGTCCTTCCATACCTGCGGCCCGCCATCGAAGGACGCTATGTCCTGATCGGCGGGGACATTGTCGATTACGACCGCGTGGCAACCTCGCTCACGGCCGCGACTGGCGAAACACCCCCCGGGATGCAGGTTCACGCGGAAATGATCGCGCAGATGCTCGATGGCGCGCGGTTGTCGAAGCCTGCGCCGGTGGTCTTGTGGTTTCTCGGGGTGGTCGTGGTCCTCACGGCCGCGCTTACGGGCCTGGTCGAGCTTCGGAGCCTCAGGATCTATCCGCTGCTGGCGATCCAGTTTGCCGCGCTGCTGGGTGTCCCCTTCCTGCTTCAGTGGCGAGGCATCGACACTTACGGCCTGCCCGCGGCCGGATGGCTGCTCGGGTGGATCGTCGCCTTCAGCGCGGTGACATCGGCCGCCCGCGCCTCGAGCGCGGTGCAGCGCCGGTTCGCGCAGGGAGCGCTGGGCAAGTATCTTCCGCGCGAGATGGCGGAAGAGATCCTCGAACACCCGGAGCGGCTCTCACTCCACGGGGAGAAGAAGGATATCTACGTCCTCTTCAGCGACCTCGAGGGTTTCACCAAGATGAGCCACGCGTTGCAGCCGGAAATGGTCGCCAAGCTGCTCAACCGCTATCTCGACATGCTGAGCGATGTCGTGCTCGAACATGGCGGCGTGATCGACAAATTCGTCGGTGATGCGGTAGTCGCCTTCTGGGGCGCACCGATCGCCCGGCCAGACGACGGCGCCCGCGCGGCCCGGGCTGGCTATGCGGTGTGGCAGGCGGGCGAGGCGTTCCGCAAGAGCATCGATCCCAGCCTCCCCCCCGTCGGCAAGACCCGCGTGGGTCTGCATTTCGGCGAGGCCGTGATCGGTAATTTCGGCGGCAAGAGCCGCATCCAGTATACCGCGCTTGGCGACAGCATGAACACGGCCTCGCGATTGGAAGCGGCCAACAAGGCCCTCTATTCGAGCGTCATGGCGAGCCGCGAATTCGCCGACCGCTCCGGCCTCGACTGGTGGCGACCGATGGGCCGGGTGGTCCTGCGCGGGAGAATGAAACCGGTCGACCTGTTCGAGCCCGCGCCCGACTTCCCGCAGGAGGATCGCGCGGCGCTCCATCAGGCGATGATCCTGGTCGAGAAAGACCGGCCGGCCGCGCTCGAGGTACTGCGCAGGATCGCCGAAAAGCATCCCGACGATGCGGCGCTGGCCAATCTCGTGGAACGGACCGAGCGCCTGTCGAACAACTACGCTTTCGCCCTTGGCTGAATGCACAACTCCCGGAATTTCACTGACAACTCCGGGCGAATTTTGATAGGGGGGTCTCGGTCGATGAAAGGGGAACGTGGGGTGAACCAAGCGAAGACGAAGCGGCTGTTGCCGTTCGCGCTGGCTGCGGCCGCCTGTGTGCTCGCGCCTGCGATGGCCTCGGCGGGCGTGGTCGTGGCGTCGAGCGGACCTTCGGCTTCCCATTTTCCGGTCGGCAAGAAGCTCGGCGACAGCGAGAAGATCGTTCTGCGCGCAGGCGATGCGCTCACAGTGCTCGACGGCAAGGGCACTCGGGTCCTGCGCGGAGCGGGGACGTTCTCGCTCGACCAGCAGGCCGGGCCGAGCAAGAGCGGCACATTCGCGGTCCTGACAGAACGACGTTCGGCCCAGAGGATGCGCACCGGGGCGGTTCGCGGCGACGAGGTGAGCGCACAGGTCCAGCCACCGAACCTGTGGTACGTGGACGTGGCCAAGCCCGGAAAAGTTTGCCTGGCCGAGACCGACCGGGTGCGCATCTGGCGCAACACCACCGAAGGCGACGCGAGCTTTACGCTCAGCCCAGCGGGCGGTGGCAAGACCGAGACGATCAACTTTGCCGACGGTGACATGCTGACGCCGTGGGACACCGCGGGCCTGCCTGTCACCGCGGGCCAGGTCTACCGCATCGCCGACGCACGCGGGAACACCGTCGGAGAGTTGAGCTTCGCGATCCTCGATCCCGTGGCCGATGAGCCGGAAGCACTAGCCCAGCAACTGATCGAGAATGGCTGCATCAGGCAGCTCGAACTGCTCTCTTCGGCAACGATGGTGACCGAAGGATAGCATAGGGCGCCGTACAGGCGCCCAAGCCGGTAACGGCTCGAAGGGCGAAGCGGGCAAGGGAAGTCCGCTTTGGACCAGGCCGTACCAAATGGGGGTTTCATGGGGTTTTTTGCGAGTAGGCGGCTGCTGATCGGACTGGCGATGTGCGTCACAGTTCCGGGGCCGGCGCTGGCACAGCAGGGTGCTGTGCCCAATCCTCCGACCAGCACCGACCTCGACGTCGCACGGGACGATGCCGGGCGGCAGAGCCCGAGCACGCTTTCGATCGAAGGCGACATCGAGCGTGGCCCGTGTCCCCTCGGCGACGCCTCGTTCGCCAACACTCGCGTCACGTTCTCGACAGTCGAGTTCTCCGGCCTGCCCGGCGTGCCCGCCTCGGTGCTCGACGCCGCCTGGAGCGATCTCTCTGGGCGCGAGCTGCCGATCGCCGCCCTGTGCGAGGTACGCGACCGCGCGGCGACGATCCTGCGCAACCTCGGCTACCTCGCCGCGGTGCAGATTCCACCGCAGCGGATAGACGCCAACGGCACGGTGCGCATGGATGTCCTCGCGGCCAAGCTGGTCGAGGTGCAGCTCCGCGGCGAGCCGGGCCCGAGCGGAAAACTGATCGCCGCGCAGCTCGCTCGCTTGACCGAGCGCGAGTGGTTCAACACCCGCGAGGCCGAGCGGCAATTGCTGCTGATGGAGGACATGCCCGGCTACACCGTGCGTCTGGTCTTGCGCTCGGCCGGCGGCAAGCCCGGCGAAGTAGTGGGCGACGTGCTGATCGAACGGCGCGCGTTCGAGCTTGTGGCGGGCATGCAGAACCTGGGCTCGATCGCCACCGGCCGCGAGGCGGGCTTCGTGGCCCTTACCGCCAACGATCTCATCGGCCTCGGCGACCGGACCATCGTCAGCTTTTACAACACGTTCGACTGGAACGAGCAGCGGATCATCAACCTCTCGCACGACCTCGCCCTCAATGCCGATGGGCTGCGGCTGGGCGTCGGGGTGCTGTTCGGCCGGACCCAGCCTGACCTTGGCGGCGCTCCGTTCAACACCGACAGCTTCACCGCGGAAGCCTATCTCAGCTACCCCTTCATCCGCCGCCAGTCGCAATCGCTGTTCGGCACCGCAGGGTTCGAGGTGGTCGACCAGGAAGTCAATTTCGGGGACATCATGCTGAGCGACGACCAGCTCAGGGTCGCCTATGCCCGGCTCGACTACCAGGGGGTCGACCGGGACAGCATAACCGGCAGGAATGGCTTCAACGGACTCGAACCGCGCTGGCGCACTGCCGCCTCGCTGGAGCTCCGCCAGGGGATCGATGGCCTGGGAGCCAGCGACAGCTGCGTGCCGCTCTCCAACTGCCTGCCCCCGAACGTGCCGATCAGCAACTTCGCCGCCGACCCCAGTTCCTTCGTGGCGCGACTTGACGGTCAGATCGAGTTCCGCCCGGCGCCTCGTTTGACCCTGGCGGTAGCGCCGCGGGCGCAGATTTCGGACGGTCCGCTGCTCTCATACGAACAGGCGAGCCTCGGCAACTACACCATTGGACGCGGCCTGGAACCGGGCGTCGCCCTTGGCGACAGCGCGCTCGGGGCCTCGTTCGAGCTGCGTTACGGCAGCATCTACCCGAGGCGTTCGAATGGCTTCGCTGTCGAACCCTTCGCGTTCCTCGACTGGGCCAAGGCCTGGATCGACGAGGCGATCGTGGGTCCCGATCCGCGAGACGTGGCGACGGCCGGATTCGGAGCTCGTGGGCGGTGGGGCAGCGTCGCCGACTTCAGTGTGCTGCTGGCCTTCCCCCTGGCGCCGGCCGGCTATCAGACCGAGACCGGCGACCCGCGGCTGCTGTTCACCTTGACCACCCGCCTCCTTCCATGGGGAGACCGCTGATGCCGACACACGCAAGATCCGGCCTGCTGACCGGTTGCGCGCTCGCGGCCCTACTGATCGGCCTTCCGCAGGCCGCCGGGGCTCAGTCGTTCCAGGGCAGCTATAACGTCGTGACCGGATCGGCCGGAGTCGTGCACAACACTGGCACCACCGAGATCACCGTCGGCACGGCGGAAACGGTTATCAACTGGACCGCCGAAGACACTTTCGGCAACGGCAACATCGACTTTCAGCCCGCCGGGACCACCGCCACATTCAGGACGGATGGCCTTTCCGACTTTACGGTTCTCAACCGCATTCTCCCGGTCAACGGCAACGGCATTCCGGTCGCGAGTACGGTCAGTTTCAACGGCACCGTCGAGAGCTTCACCAGTCCGGTTGGCAACCCGAACGTGGTCGGCGGGCAGATCTGGTTCTACAGCCCGACCGGGATCATTGCTGGGCCGACCGCCATTTTCAACGTCGGCAGCCTGATCCTCACGACCAACGACATCCAGTTCGTAGCGGACGATTTCTCCAACAACGTGACCGGTTCCATCTACGGCCCAGGCGGATTGGTGGAGTTCCGTGGACCGGCTGACTCCGCGGGACGGGTCGAAATCCAGAACGGCGCGCAGATCAATGCGCTCGGCAACCCGTCAGGATCGAGCGCGTACGTCGCGCTGGTTGCCCCCCGCGTAGTGCAATCGGGCCAGGTCTCAGCGGACGGAAACATCGCCTACATCGCCGCCGAACAAGTCGACATGACGATCAACGCCGGGCTGGTCGATTTCACGCTTACTGTTGGCACCACCGACTCGAACGGCGTGGTGCACGACGGCACGACCACCGGTCCGGTATCGACCGGTGCCGCCGATCTGCAGCGCATTTCGATGTTGGCGCTGCCGAAGAACGACGCGCTGACGATGCTTCTGTCGGGATCGATCGGTTACGCGCCTGCCGCCAATGCCTTCAATGACGGTAGCTCGGTCGTGCTTGCAGCCGGTTTCGCCGACGACCATCCTTCCGCCCTGCCCGACAATCGCCTGGGCAGCCTCGACATCGGCGCCACCACCTTCGCCAACTCCGTGACGGGTTACGCCACCGACGGCATCCAGGTGGCTCCGTCATCCGGCGCGACCAACTTCCAGGCCGATGCCAACCTGCAGGCGGCCCGGTCGATCGACATAACTGCCGGTGATCTCCAACAGGTGACGGTTGGCGGCAATCTCTATCTCAGCGCCGGGGAAGCGGGGACCGGCGGCGCCATATCCCTCCTGGCGTCCGGTGGCGCTCAAGCCGGCCTGATCGACGTCGCGGGCACGATGAGCGCCTACGCCTCGAGCGACGGTATCCTCGCGGGCCTTGGGTCGACGCTCGACGGCCACGGAGGCTCTGTCGACATCGCCGCCAACGGCGGCCGGATTGAGGCGGCAACGCTGTTTGCGTCCGCCGACGGCTACGGCAGCTTCGATATCGATGCCGGGGGCGACGGCACAGGTGGCGCAGTCAGTGTCAGGGTCCAGGGCGGAGGCACGATCGCTGCCGACTTCGTCAGCTTCAGCGCAGACGGTAGCGGCGGCGGATCCGATAACGACGGTGGCGACGGCTTCGGCGGTTCGGTCTCGGTGGTTGAACAAGGCGGCGCTCTCGCGTTCCGCGACCTCTACATCACCGCCCGCGCCTACGGAGCCTATGCCTTCA
Organism: Croceibacterium selenioxidans; assembly: GCF_018599195.1. GTDB lineage: Bacteria > Pseudomonadota > Alphaproteobacteria > Sphingomonadales > Sphingomonadaceae > Croceibacterium_A > Croceibacterium_A selenioxidans. The sequence goes on from NZ_JAHFVK010000002.1 coordinate 628,563, forward strand.
ACGGAGGCGACGCGACCGGCGGGACGGCCCGCGTTGAGATAACCTCGCAGGCGCAGACCTGGGATTACCTGTCGATCAACACGAGCGGCACCGCCGGGAGCCAGGCCTTCTTCGACACGGGGCTGACCGGAAACGTCCTTAGTGGCGGGCAGGCAAGCCTGACAGTCAGCGGCACCGGGAGCCTCGATGTCGCCTACGACGTCTTTGTCACGGCCAACAGCTACATGGGGCTGGAGGGGCCCGCGGCCTTTTCCGGCCAGGCGGGTGGCGTGGACGTCTCGGTCTCCGGTGGAGCGAGCCTGGTCGTGGGCGGCGCGCTCGACCTTCAGGCGAGCGCACTTTTCTTCGAGGAGAGCCTCGATCCTGACCCGGCCACCGCCCCAACCCAGCACGGTGGAACCGTCTCGCTTACCGCCGACGGGGGCAGCATAATCGCGGGCTACCTCTACGCCCGGGCCGAGGCCGTTGGCATGAGCGCGGCAAGCACGGCCGGAACCGCGACCGGCGGGACTGTCACCGTGTCCGCGCTCGGCGGCGGCTCGATCTTGCTCGACGACGACACCAACTCTTCCTTCGCGCGGATTTCAGCCGACGCCTTCGGAGCGCTCGGACCTGCCCCGGCGGACGCGATTGGCGGCACCGCCCGTATCGTCCTCGAAGACGGGTCCTTCACGGTCCTCGGCGACATCGACCTTTCGGCCAACGCGCGCATGACCGATGTCTTCTACGATGTCATTCCGCCCGGTGACGGCTTCGACGCGACCGGAGGAACGGCGTCGGTCCAACTGCTGCCGGGAGCGCTCGGAACCGCCAACCTCAGAGCCACTTCGCTTTCGATCCAGGCGCGGGGCGACGGTCGCCTGGTCATGTCGGGAGGATCGACGCTGCCGGGTGGCGATCCCTTCGAGGGCAACGGAGGCGACGGAACCGGGGGCCAGGCGAGCCTGTCACAGGCGGGCGGCGCACTGGTAACCGGTTCGCTGACGCTCGACGCAAGCGGGCTCGGCGGAGGGTCCGGCATCGGCGACGGCGGGATGGGGACCGGCGGCACGGCGGAGGTCGGGATCGCCGACAGTTCGGTCTCGCTGGGCTCGGTTTCGGTCGTTGCGTTGGGCACGGGTGGCTACGGCCAGGTGGCCGGCGAGGCGAGCGGTGGCCATGCCCGGTTTGCGGTCATCGACACGGCAGCGGGCCCGAGCGGCACGCGCGACCTGGCCGATCTCACTCTCGACGTCAGCGCGACGGGCGGCTCCGGCAACAGTGGCACGACCGCGCTTTCGAACGCCGGGCTGGCCGAGTTCGTGTTCGACATGCTCGATCCGGGCTCGTCGATAACCTTGCCGGGGTCGCTTGGCGTCTTTGCCAGGGCGACAAACTTCACGCCATCGTCGGGCATCCGCGGCGTGATCGCAGGAGCCCCGCTCGACCTCGGCGGCGATCTGCACCTGTCCACCGCGGGTCCGATCGCCATCACCGCCGATCAGGCGCTCAATGTCGGGGGATCAGCGTTCGCTAGCGGCAACAGCTTCACCTCAAGCGGGCTTATCTCGGCTGCGGTCTCGATGGACATCGCCGGCACCATCAGGATCGATGCCGAGGAACTGCGGTCGGGTGGCACGACTACCCTCTCCGCGTCGGGCGGCCTGCTCGCTGTAGGTGAGCTTCTCTCTGCCGGTGCGGTCAACGCCCTCGGCCGATCGGTTAACATAACATCCAGCACGGGCCTGCAGTTCGGCGCCGTAGACGCCACTGCCGGAAACGCGACGATCAGTACCGGCGGCTTCCTCTCCATCGACGACATCAGCGCGACGGGCACGATCGCGCTCGACGCGGATGGGGCCTTCAGCCTGTCGGGCAGCGCGCTGGGGCAGGTCGTGCGCATGATCTCCGACGACATTTTCCTTGTCGGAAGCGGCGCCTACATCGGCGAGCGTGGCCTCACCCAAACCGTCGAATTGATCAACCGCGATCCTTCGCGCACCACCTTCATCGGGGGAGGAGCCGACGACACCGGCTACAGCCTGGATCAGGCTGAATTGGCGGTGCTGTTCGCCGACAACCTGATCTCGCTCGGAGTCGGTTCCGGAGCGACAGCCGGACAGGGCCTCATCGCGGTCCGCGACTTCGCCATGTCCTTCGGGCCCGCGGGCAATCTCGGCAGTGGCGCAACGCTGGAGATCTCGACGCCGACCGAGGTCATGGTGACCGGCAACGTCGCGCTCACCACCAGCAGCGCCGATGACACCTTTCTGATCGATCCGAGCTTCATCGGCATCGACACCACGACCGGCTCGATCGCGATGCTAAGCGCCACCGGCGCGCCGATGGGACGCCTCGCGCTTGTCGGCGATACGGTCGCCGTGGGGACGACTGCCGTGCTCGGTCAACTGCGGACGGCGAGCAGTATCGGCGCCATCAACGCGCTGCTCGACCAGCCCGGCGGCACGTCCCAGCCTCTGCGGACCGGAACGATGTCCGTCTCGGTCACCGACGGGTTCTATGTCCAGAACACCGGGACTTCGACCGGCTATGACGACCGCCGCGGCATCACCGCGAATGCCATCGCCATCTCGACTTCGAAACCTACGACCAAGATTGCGATCAACGCACAGATCCTCTCGTCCAACGGTCCGGTCACAGGCCTCGACGTCACGCCGCTGGTAACGATCAATGGTGTAGCGGCAGCCGCCGCCGGGCCGTTTGATCCAGGCTCGACTATAAACGGCTGCGTGATCGGCACGAATTGCGGGTTCGTGCCTCCCGAGCCGCCACCGAGCGAGGAACTCGATCCGGTCGATCCGGTCGGTCCCGACAATTCGTCGCTCGTTGCGCCGCTGATCGAATTGGCCGAAACCCGACCCCTGATCGAGCCGCCGCTGGTGGACGAGCCGATCACCGGTGTCGGTAACGACGACCTGTGGGAACCGCCCTGCGGAACTCAGGACGGCAATGGGGTCTGCAGAGGGGGCAACGAGTAAACGTGGGTTGGGGTCGTGGTTTACGGGGCTTGTCGCGCTGGCGCGTGCTGCTGGCAACCGTGCTGTGCCTTGCCGCAGGGCTGCCTCCGGCGACAGCGCAAGACAATGGGCGCTATACCGGGGTCGCCTCGTGCGCCGGATCGACTTGCCATGGCCGCGCCGAGGGCAACGGGGCTGTCGTCCGCCAGGACGAGATCGCCACCTGGCAGGAACTCTCATCGCCCAGCGGGGCGCATAGCAGGGCGCTGTCGGTCCTGGGCTCGCTCCGGGGTCGCCAGATCGCTGCGACGCTCGGCTTGGGCGATCCTTCCGCCGAACCCGCCTGCCTCGGCTGCCACGCAACCTATGTTCCCGTCGCGGAACGCGGCCCGCGCTTCCAGCTTTCCGATGGCGTCGGCTGCGAGTCCTGCCACGGCGCCGCCGGGGGATGGATCGCCACCCATTACACCACGGGCGGCTCGCACGCCGCCAATGTCGCGGCAGGGCTTGTCCCGCTCGAGGACCCGCAGACCCGTGCGCGCGTCTGCCTCGACTGCCATTACGGCAGCGCCAAGGGCAACCAGTTCGTCACCCACCGGATGATGGCCGCCGGCCACCCGCGCATCGTGTTCGAGCTCGACTTGTTCAGCGCCCTGCAGCAACACCATGACGAAGACCCAGACTACGCCCAGCGCAAGCGCCGCACCGACAGCGTGACGCTCTGGGCCGTCGGCCAGGCGGAAGCGGTGCGACGCTCAACCAACCTGTTCGCCCGTCCGGGATTCGGCACGGAGGGCGTGTTCCCCGAGTTTACCTTCTACGACTGTCATAGCTGCCACCGCCAAATCACCGACGGACCGCAACGCCGCCTGACCTTCGAGACCAATCCCGCCCGCCCGATCCCCTTTGGCCAGCCACCCTTCAACGACGAGAACATCATTATGCTCTCCGCCGTATCGCGCGTGCTCGCACCCGCACAGGCCGACGGCTTCGAGGCCGCGAGCCGCGAGTTCCATCGTGCAATGGGCGAAGGGCGGCAGGAAGCGGCAGGCGCGGCGACGAAGCTGAGCGGGGCGGCGGGAACGCTGTCCGACGCACTCGCGAGGAGTGACGGAGAGGATGCGTTCACGATCATCGCCGCCATTGCCGACCGCACGACCTCGCCGCGCTTCACCGACTATGCCGGGTCGTCGCAGGCGGTCATGGCCATCGACACGCTGCTCAACGCGCTCGTGCGGCAGGGCCGGATCACGGTAGGGGCCGCGGCCGGTATTCGCGCTGACATCAACGCCGCCTACGACGCCGTCCGCAGTCCGGAGAGCTACAACCCGGTGCGCTTTCGCGCCTCGCTGGGCCAGGCGGCCGGAGCGATCGGGAAGCTGCAATGAGGCGCGTGCGCGGAGGAACGGCGCTGCTGAGCGCGGCGACGCTCGTGCTCGCTTCGTGCGGAGGCGGGGGCGGGGGCGGCAGCCCGACGCCAAGCCCCTCCCCGACGCCGACACCTGCGCCGACGGCCAGCGCGAGCTATACGCCGCCCGCCCAGATCGCCCTTACCTCGGCCGAGGTCGGCCAGGTCGTAGCCCAGGCGGTGGCGCAGGCCGGCGCCCTATCGCGCCCGGCGACCATCGCGGTGGTCGACCGGGTCGGCAACGTGCTGGCGGTTTTCCGCATGAACGGCGCCCCGGCGCTTGCCTCCCTTCCCGACGCCCCCAATGGCGCGAACGTCGACATCCAGGGCCTGGACGTCCCGTCAGAGGCCGGCGCCATCGCCAAGGCCATCACCGGCGCCTATCTTTCGAGCGGCGGCAACGCCTTCTCCACCCGCACGGCGAGCATGATCGTGCAAGAGCACTTCCCGCCCGCGCCCAGCACGGCGGGGCTCGAAAGCGGACCGCTGTTCGGGGTGCAGTTCAGCCAGTTGCCTTGCTCGGACCTGGCGGCGCGCCTGGCGGCCGGCTCGATCGGCCCCAAGCGCTCGCCGCTCGGGCTTTCAGCCGATCCAGGCGGATTCCCGCTATACAAGAACGGCGTGCTTGTCGGCGGTGTCGGCGTGATTGCGGACGGCATCTACGGGTTCGACGCCAACGTTCTCGACGTGGAGAGCGATGTCGATGAGATGATCGCGCTCGCCGGAACGGTCGGCTTCGAAGCGCCCGCAAACATTCGGGCAGACCGAATCTTCGTCGACGGCACCTCGCTGCGCTATTCCGACACCGCCTATTCGTCCCTGGCCAACTCAACGGGCACGAACTTCGCCGCTGCCGATGCGCTGGGCGATCTCGTTCCCGTAACGGGTTATTATCCCGCCGCCGGGCTGTTCGCCGGCACCGCCTACGGCAGCGAGGCCTCCGGCGTCCGTGCTTCGACGGCAGCGGAGTTCTCCAACCGCGACGCCTTCGTCCTTAGCAATGGCGCCGGCACCGCTCGCTACCCGATCCGCGCTGGCACCGACGCGGGCGACGTGGCGCAACCGCTGTCGGCGGCCGAGGCCCAGGCCATCCTCGAGGAAGCTTTCAAGGTCATGACCCGCGCGCGGGCGCAGATCCGCCAGCCGCTCGAGAGCCGCGCGCAAGTCTCGATCTCGCTGGTCGATACGCGCGGGCAAGTGCTGGGGATCGTCCGTTCGCCGGACGCGCCGGTGTTTGGGATCGACGTCTCGCTGCAAAAGGCACGCACCGCGAACTTCATGTCCGGGCCCTTCGCCGCCGCGCAACTCGCTGGCGGGGGCGGAGAGGTACCCCAGTTCCTCGCGAACATGCGCGCCTTCCTCGGAGCGACTGCGCTCACCGGGACCCATGCTTTCGCCGACCGATCCGGCGGCAACCTTGCTCGCCCCTATTTTCCCGACGGCGAAGTCGGGCGGCCCAACGGACCGCTTTCGCGGCCGATCGCGCAGTTCAACCCGTTCTCGACCGGGCTGCAATCGGCGCTGGTGCTCGGCAACCTCGGCCAGCATCTGGCCTTCGTCACAGGCGCCTCCGCCACCGACACGCCGCAGCGCTGTACCGACCTGCCCGACGCCGCGCCGGGGCAGAAGCGGCTGGCGAATGGCTTGCAGATCTTCCCTGGCTCGGTGCCGGTCTATCGCGGCACACAGCTGGTCGGCGGGCTCGGCATCTCGGGCGACGGCATAGACCAGGACGACATGATCGGCTTCCTCGGCCTGCATAACGCCGGATCGCGCCTGGGCGGCTTCGGCAACGCGCCGGTGGCCATGCGGGCGGACCAGATCGTCGTGGCGCTCGGCGGTGGGCAGTCGGTGCGGCTGCGCTATATCAGCTGCCCGTTCGCGCCGTTCCTCGACACAGCCGACCAGAACGTCTGTCAGGACCTGTGATGGTTCCGGGCTGGCTCATGCCATTGATGCTGCAAGCCTCGGGTGCCGAGCCCCCAGTGCTGCCGCCTCAACCGCCAGAGGTGACCCCGGAAGACCAGGGCCCACCGCCCGTCGACAATGAATCGATCGAAGGCCGCCGCCGTCCCGGCTACACGGGTCCGCTCCCCGATGCGGTGACGCAGGCCAATCCCGGCGCCGTGCGCGCCCCTCCGCCCGAGGCCTTCCCGACTGATCAGATTCCGATCCCGGACCGCTGGCGCCTGATCGAGACGCTCGGCCTGGTGAAGGAACGCTGGTTCGATCCCTACAACCAGAACACCCTCAAGGGTGACCGGCCGCTCAACCCCGACCGGGTCCCCTTCATCACCGGGCAGGACTGGTTCTTCGCCGCCAACCTCGTGTCCGATACGGTGCTGGAGCCGCGGACGTTCCCGATCCCTGTCGGCGTGCAGACCACCAGTCGGCCGCAGAGTCTCGACGTGTTCGGCAAGGACGCGAGCTACGTCGCCTCGCAGACCATCATCGCCAGTGCCGCGCTGATCAAGGGCAGCACCGCGTTCAAGCCGCCAGATGTCGAGTACCGGATGACCCTGGCGCTCAACATGAACTACGTCGACGTGCCCGAGCGGCGCGTGCTCCACGTCGAGCCAAGCAAACCGACCCACCGGTTCGACCACTTCCTCGGCGTGCAGGAAGCCTTCATCGACTACCACATCCGCAACGTATCGGAGCGGTATGACTTCGATTCCGTCCGGGTCGGCATCCAGCCGTTCCAGGCCGACTTTCGCGGCTTCCTGTTTAACGACCAGCAGCTCGGCGTGCGCCTGTTCGGCAACCGCGACAACAACCGCTTCCAGTACAACCTGGCGGCGTTCTGGCGGCTGGAGAAAGACACCAACAGCGGGCTCAATTCGGTCGTCCAGCGTCCGCGCGACGACTTCGTCCTTCTGGCCAACGTCTATCGCCAGGACTTCCTGATCCCGGCACTGACCAGCCAGGTCACCGTGGCCTACAATCGCAACCGCGAGGGCGACGAAATCGAGGTCGACGACAACGGCTTCCCGGTCCGCCCCTCCTTGCTCGGCACCTTGCGCGGGCACGACTACGACGTGCTCTATCTCGGGTACAACGCCGATGGCCGGGTTGGGCGGATCAACGTGACTGCCAGCGCCTATGCCGCGCTGGGCGAGGATCAGAACAACTTCTTCACCGACCGGGAAGCGGACATCCGCGCGTACTTCGGCGCGGCGGAACTGAGCTACGACCGGGACTGGATGCGCTTTCGCCTCTCGGGCGCCTGGGCCAGCGGCGATGCCGATCCCTTCGACGACACCGAAGGCGGGTTCGACGCGATCTTCGAGAACCCGATCTTCGCGGGAGCCGACACCAGCTACTGGATCCGCCAGACGATCCCCTTCGCAGGCGGCGGGCGCGCCGTAGCGCTGAGCGGGCGCAACGGCCTGCTCAACTCGCTGCGCTCCTCCAAGGAGCAGGGCCAGTCCAACTTCAACAACCCCGGGCTGATGCTGCTGGGCGTCGGCGCGGATTTCGACCTGACGCCGGAAGTGCGTCTGTCGGGCAACGCCAATCACTTGTGGTTCGAGAACACCTCGACCTTGCAGGCGCTGCGGATGGAAGGTTCGATCCCGAAGTCGATAGGCTGGGACCTGTCGGCGGCGGGAATCTGGCGGCCGAAGGCGACGCAGAACCTGGTGTTCCGCCTCTCCGCCGCGACGCTCATCGCCGGGGATGGCTTCCGCGACCTGTTCGACAACACCGACGGCTCGAAGGCCTATTACTCCGTGCTGGCCAACGCGATCGTGAGTTACTGATGCGAACCTTGGGGCTCTTCTCAAGAATCCTCCCTGTGAGGCGTACCCCCATGGGAGGATCTTTCGTTCGTTTCGTTCTTGTCACCCTGCTGTTTGCGGCGGCTTTGCTCGCGGGCCACGCCCTCCGAGCGGCGGGCGGCGAGGCGGCGGTGCAGCGCGACTATACCCGCGTCATCACCCCGCCCGCCCCAGCCGGGCAGTCGCTGGCCGACATGGCGACCAAGTCCGACGGCTGTTACTCCTGCCACGTCCGCACCGATGCGCCGACGATGCACGAGAGCCCGGCCGTTCGGCTCGGCTGTACCGACTGTCACGGCGGCGACGCCACGGTAATCGGCAACAGCGAGCTGGAGCATGACGATCCCGCCTATGTCGCCGCGCGTGAGCGGGCGCACGTCCTGCCGCTCTATCCGGGCAGCTGGCACTACCCCTCCTCCGCCAACCCGGAACGCAGCTATGCCCTGCTCAATCGGGAATCGCCGGAGTTCGTCAAGTTCGTGAACCCGAGTGACTACCGCATCGCGCGCGAGGCCTGCGGGGCTTGCCACGTCGAGACCATCGAAGCGGCCGAGCGCTCGCTGATGGCCTCGGGCGCGATGCTGTGGGGCGGGGCGGCGTACAACAACGGCATCCTGCCGTTTAAGAACTACCTGCTGGGCGAGGCCTATACCCGCGAGGGCGAACCTGCGAAGATCGTCAGTGCGGGCAACCCACCCGGCACCGTCACCCCCGCCCAGCAAGCCCGCGGAGCGCTCGCCGAACTCTACCCGCTGCCCACCTGGCAGGTAGTCCCCCCGGGCGACGTGTTCCGCGTGTTCGAGCGCGGCGGGCGCAACATCAGCACCCAGTTCGCCGAGATCGGCCTGCCCAATCCCACAGGCAGCATCCAGCGGCTCGACGAACCCGGACGGCCCGATCTCAAGCAATCCAATCGCGGTCCCGCCACAGGCCTGCGCGTGGCAATCCCGGTGCTTAACATCCACAAGACCCGGCTCAACGATCCGTTCACCTGGTTCATGGGCACCAACGACCAGCCGGGCGACTATCGCCACTCGGGCTGCGCCAGCTGCCACGTGATCTACGCCAACGACCGCGAGCCCCGGCATAGCCTGACTTACGCGCAGTACGGGCGCGACGGGCAGTCGGTCACGGTCGATCCGACCATCGCCACGCTGACCCAGGCCTCAGGCCACGGTGCGGTCAAAGAGCCTGGCGATCACCATCAGGACGAGCCCGTCAAGCAGAAGGGCCACCCGCTGCGGCACGTATTCACGCGCTCTATCCCGACCGCCCAGTGCATGAATTGCCACATGCACCAGCCGAACATCTTCCTGAACTCGTTCCTCGGCTACACCATGTGGGACTACGAGTCCGACGCGCCCGCCATGTGGCCCGAGCATCAGAAGTACCCCACCGCCGCCGAAGTCCGCGCCGTCCTGGACCGCAACCCGGAGGGCGCGGCGCCGCGCGGCAAGTGGGCCGACCTCGACTTCCTGCGCAACGTCTATGACCTGAACCCGACGCTCAAGGACACCCAGTTCGCCGACTACCACGGCCACGGCTGGAACTTCCGCGCCGTGTTCAAGCGCGACCGCGAGGGCAACCTGCTCGACGCCGAGGGCAACATTGTCTCGCCCGACGACCGCGAGAAGTGGCGCCGCGAGGGCGAGGATGAATTCGTCCCCGTCGGCACCAACCCCGGCAAGACCGTCCACCTGATGGACATCCACGCCGAGAAAGGCATGCAGTGCGCCGACTGCCACTTCGGGCAGGACAGCCACGGCAACGGCCTGATCTACGGCGAAGTCGCCAACGCGGTCGAGATCGGCTGCAAGGACTGCCACGGCACCGCCGACGCTTATCCGACGCTGCTAACCTCGGGCCCGGCCGCGCCGCCCCGGGGCAACAACCTCGCCCTCCTGCGCAACCCTGACGGGAAGCGCCGCTTCGAGTGGACCTACGACTCCATGGGCCGGCAAGTGCTGGTCCAGCGCTCGATCGTCGACCCGGAGCTTGAATGGCAAGTGAGCCTGGTCAAGGACAGCGTCGACGCGTCCAACCCGCACTTCAACGCCAAGGCTGCCCGCGCGAAGTTGATGAGCCGCAACGGCGCCGAGACCGGCAAGTTCGAATTCGGCCCCGGCATCGCGCCCACCGAACGCGCGCACCAGGACGGCGAGATGGCCTGCTTCACCTGCCACCTCTCCTGGACTACGAGCTGCGGCGGTTGCCACTTGCCGATCGAGGCCAACTGGCAGAGCCCGGTTCACCGCTACGAAGGCGAGACCACCCGCAACTTCGCCACCTATAACCCCCAAGTCGCGCGCGACGAGATGTTCCAGCTCGGCAAGCACATGACCACCAAGGGCAACCAGGTCGCGCCGGTGCGTTCGACCAGCGCGCTGGTGCTAAGCTCGACCAATCTCAACCGAGAGCGGATCTACGTCCAGCAGCCCCCGATCAGTTCGATCGGCTTCTCCAGCCAGGCCTTCGCCCCGCATTTCCCGCACACGGTGCGCACGACCGAAACCAAGACCTGCTCCGACTGCCACCTGAGCGACAAGGACGACAACAACGCGATCATGGCGCAACTGCTATTGCTCGGGACGAACTACGTAAACTTCATCGGCCTCAACGCCTGGACCGGGCTCGAAGGCGGGTTCGAGGCGGTGCGGGTGACCGAGTGGGAAGAGCCGCAGGCGGTGATCGGCAGCTACCTCCAGCGCTACGCCTACCCCGACTACTGGCGGCTGCATGTCGAGCAGAACAACCGCGAACTCAAGAACTGGACGCGCGGCAAGACTTTCGACGCCAAGCTCTCGGGGGAGACCCAGGCGTTCGAAGAATTCGCCAACATCCACGAGAAGACCAGCGACCGCGTGGGCTGCCTGCAGCTGCGTGGCGAATACATGTTCGTCGCAGAGGGCAAGGGAGGCTTCCGCGTCTATGATGTCGCTTCGATCGCCAACAAGGGCTTCTCGGAGCGGATCCTGACCGCGCCGTTCTCTTCGCTGGGCCAAGACACTCATGTCGCTTCGAAGAACGCCACCTGCATGGCGCTGCCGACCAACCAGCCGATCGCCCCGACCCGCAGTACGGCGGAACTGCGCGAACTGAATCAGGAGCAGGCGTTCCTGCCGATCTACAACTACGCCGCGATCACCGACGCCGAGGAAGGGCTGATCCTGGTCAACGTCAACACCCTGGCCGACGGCGAATTCCGCAATAACAAGCTCAAGCGCGCGGTGACCTGGAACGAAGGCGGGGTGCTCAAGGGCGCGCGGCATATCGTGCTCGCGGGAGAGGTCGCCTACATCACCACCGCCCGCGGGCTGGCAGTGGTCGACCTGACCGACCCGCTCCACCCTAAGCTTGCCGCCGAACGCCCGCTGACCGATGCCCGAGCGAGCGCGATCCAGTTCCGTTACCTGTGGGTCACCGATGCCGAGGGCGTGAAGCTGTTCGACGTGACCGACCTGCGCAATCCCATTGCCGTGCCTTCGGGCGCGGTGCCGCTGGCCGATGCGCGGCGGCTCTACATCGCTCGGACCTATGCCTATGTCGCCGCAAAGCAGGACGGGCTGGTGATCCTCAATGTCACCAATCCGATGGCGCCGAAAATCTACAAACAGGAGACCTTTGGTGGCACGATGAACGATGTCGAGGACGTCGTCGTCGCATCCACCAACGCTTCGCTCTTCGCCTATGTTGCCGACGGGCGGAACGGGATGAAGGTCTTGCAGCTCACCAGCCCCGACAGCCAGCGCAACTTCTACGGCTTCAGCCCCGCGCCGATGCCCGAGCTGATCGCCTGGGCCAAGACGCCCTCGCCCGCCGTCGCCATGTCCAAGGGCCTCGACCGCGACCGCGCGGTGGACGAGACTGGCGGGCAGATCGCGGTGTTCGGTCGCTTGGGTTCGCGACCGTTTACTCGATCCGAGATGGAGCGGCTATTCCTGACCAGGGGTGGCGTTCCGTGGAAAGTCAGCGACGAGCCGGATATGGCGGCCTGGGTACCGGGACGCGGGCCGGTGGTGAGTAACTAAACCTCCCCGAGCTTGTCTCGGGAGGATCTGGTCACTCTCGCTCGGCGAACATGTCCTGGATCATGGGCTGGAGCTTGCCGGTGTAGTGAGCCAGCACGTGCCAATCATCCACCCGCTCGTGATGCGTGACGAGGTTAGACCCATCCCAGCGATGCAGCGAATAGCACGGCGGTTCGGCCACGATCAGGTCGCGCCCGTCAGGCTGCTCCTTGTCGATCGACCGTAGGTCCAAGGACACCAGCGGCGCTACCGACGGCGTGACCTGGAGCGGGATGCCCCGGAACGTCGCCAGCAAGGGACGGTGAAGGTGGCCGCAGTGGATGGCGAGAATCTGCTCCCGCCCCTCGACCGCCGCTCCGAGGCGCTGAATCCAGGCCTCGTCCGGCGCGGGATCCATCCAGTCTATGCCGCTGACCACCGGCGGGTGGTGCATGAAGATCAGCGTCGGCGTGTCTGGCGCCTCGTCCAAGCGTGCGGTGAGCCAGGCCTCCCGCGCCTCGCAGAAAGCGCCGCCGTGGCGGTCGGTATCCAGCGTATCGAGCATGATCAGGCGCAGGCCATTCTGCTCGACAACGTATTGCAGGAACCCTTCGTCCAACCGAACCTGCGGAAAGGCGTGCAGCAGCGCCTCGCGCCTGTCGTGATTGCCGACCATCGGCCAGACCGGGAACGGACATTCAGCCAGCAGGGCGGCGGTCTTGTCGAAGCTCTCAATGTCGCCGTTGTCGGTGATGTCGCCAGTGAGCACCAACATGTCCGGGCGGTTCGGGCCGTCGAGCACCCGCCGCAGCGTAGCCCGAAAGCGGGTGCGGTTGAGTTCCTCCGGCTTGTCGTCCGGCGCGAAACCGATGTGGATGTCGGTCATCTGCGCGATCAGCATCGCCATGCCCCCTCCCCAAGCGGCCCCGTTTACTTTCGTGCGATCCGGGGCGGCGCGGCTGCGGCCCCGTCTCGCGGATGGTACGTATGACACATTGCGCAGCTCGATGGCACCTCTGCCTTCGTCGCGGTTTCGCCCTGATGGCAATCGCGGCATTGGGCGATACCTGGCAGAAGCAGGTCAGATGCGGCCTTGGACGTGTCCGCCTTGTGGCAGGTCGTGCACTTCTCCTGCTTGTGCGGCTCGTGATCGAACCAGCCGTGGATGAAGAAGCGAGACTGCTGCGTCACCGGCAAGACCTTGAGCGTCGCCCCAGAGGCGGCCGGCGTATGGCATTCGCCGCACAGCCCCTTTTCCGACATGGCCCCGGTCATCAGCGCGGTGCCCGGTCCGCCGAAGTTCGCCCGATAGACCCCGCCCGAGCCATACTCCCCGGGCCTGCGCCGGCCGGTATTACGCGGTGTGCGGGCGTCCAGCGCGACCAGCTCGGCCCGCATCTGCTCGACATCGCCGTGGCGCAGGGTGCGGAAAGTGGTGCCGATCCGGTCGAACACCAGGCTGTGGCAAGACTCGCAATCCTTCTCCATGTCGACCGGCAGGAAGCGCACTCCGTCGGCGGTCGGCGTGTGGCAGCTCGCGCAATCGAGCGGCTGGCCATAACCCCGAGCCGTCCCGAGGCGGCGGGACATCTGGGCAACGCCGTTGGCCTTGCTCAAGTGCATGTCGTGCGGGAAGCGCAGGCCGTTCCACTGCTTGGGTCTATCGTCGAGCGAGGCCCGGCTGAGCTTTTCCTGTCCCGGCGCCGTGAAGATGGCGGCCTGGAACTGAGGGTGGAGCTTGCCGAAATCCTCGGCGTTGCCGAGCGCGGTGTCGGTCAGCCGCTGGTCGAGCGACCCGTGGCAATCGGAACAGAACTGTTCACGCGTCGGCTCCATCCGCCCGGCGCCTTCATGTTCGGTGTGGCAGTCGGTGCAGGCGCCGGGGCCGGGCTTGTGGAAGGCGTGGGCGACACCCCACTGCGCCTTATCTCCCCAACTCATCGGCCCACGGGCGCTGGCCAGCCGCGGCTCGGCCGAGTGATCGCCGATGTCCTTGTGGCAGGTGAGGCAGGTCTCGTCGCGAACCGCCACGAACGGTTCGGTGTGACAGGCTTCGCAATTATCCTCGAGGCCATGGTGGACCGAGCTAAGCGAGCCGGTGCGCCAGCTCGCGTCCATTAGCACCGCATCGGGCTTGTTGATGCCAGGCGCGACACGCTCGCGGTTGATGTGCGACCAGATCGGTACGGCGAGGAACGCCAACAGGATCAGTGCCAGTGAGGCCCAGGCGACCTTCCGCTTGCTGGGCATGACCGCGGCGAGCGAGAAGCCCGCCTGTTCGTCGACCTTGGCGGTCTGGCGTTCCTCTGTCCGGCGGACGGTTACCGTCACCTCGCTGTCGCCCTCGCGAGCAAAGGACAGGCGGTAAGAGCCCAGGCCCAGTTCGGCGCCGTCTCGCGGGTCTATGGTAACGTCGGTGGTCGAGCGGCCGTCGACCGTGAAGCCCAGCGTGCCCGTTGCCTGCAATCGCAGCCGGCCGCCGGACGCGGGCACGATCCTGACGTGGTTCTGCTCCACCGCCAGATCGGCCAGGTGGATATCGTTCTCCGCCGCCCGACCGATGGTGAGCTCGTTTCCTTCGACGGCGCGCTCGCGCACGATCTCGCGGCCGGTGGCGGTCTGGTCGATGCTGCGGATGAGGAACATTCAGGCCGCTACCAGTAGTAGAACACGCTGACGATGTGCGCCGCGAGGGCCGCGAGCAGCGCCACGGTCAGCGGAACATGGACGTAAAGCCAGACTTCCAGCAGCGCCTTCAGCCGCAGGTGCCGGCGAATCTGTTCGAGCTGCCCGTCGCGCTTGCGCAGGAGCGCCACGACGCGCTCATGGGTCTCGTCGCCGGTCCGGTCGGTCAGCTCGGCCAAGGAGCGTTCCGTCAGGCAATGACGGTAACGGCCCGTCAGTCGAGCGAAGACTCCGGGCGCGAAGGTGTCCTGTCCCAGCGCGGCGATGATCAGGTCGGCTTCGCCGCGCGCAAGCGGTTGCGCCGCCTGTTCGAGCTGTCGGTCGATCGCGGCCAGGGCTTCGATCATCTGCCCCTGCGTCATCTCGCGCCGGTTGTTGCTCAGCTCCTGTGGAAGGATGGCGTAGGCGATGATGCCGTAGACCCCGGAGAGGATCACGAGGATCATCAGCCCATAGGCCAGCGTGTGGACATTCCAGCCGAACTGGAACCCTGTGTGCAGCGTCGCGATCACGATCAGCGAGAGGCCGAGATAGACATGCGCGCTGGTCCAGGCCTTGAGCGACCAGCGCCCCCCCGTGAACGCCCGCTTGCGCACGCCTAGCAGCGAGAGCCACACGATCAGCAGCGCGCCGATGGTCCCGAGGATGTAGCCGTACCAGGTCCCGCCATTGGGCCGCGGCGAGACGTCGGCGAAGGCGTACCCCAGGATCGCGACCAGGCTGAGGCCGAACGAGACCTTGAGCCAGCGCATGCCTTTGTGTGTGAGGAAGCTCTCGTGGTCCGCCCCACGCCGGATGTCGCTTTCGGACTGGCCGGCGAACTCGATGTCGGGAGCGGCCGCCATCAGTCGGTATCCTCGACCAGCCGCGCCACCGACAGGAAGCGTTCGGGCGAGACGCGGATCGCCGCGCCGGTCGGGCAAGCGCGCACGCAGGCCGGGCCGCCCTTGATGCCCGAACACATGTCGCACTTGATCGCGAGCTTGGCCTGCTCGGCCCCGCTCGCCTCCGCCTTCTTTTTGCGCCAGGAGTAGCTCGCCTCGCCCGGCCCAGGCCCGGCGCCGAACAGCATCCACGACAGAAGGCCGGGCTTCTTCGGCGGCTTGGCATCCATCCGGATCACGCCGTAGGGGCAGTTGCGCTGGCAGTTGCCGCAGCCGATGCAGGTGTCGTCGATGAACACTTCGCCGTCGGGCCCGCGCTTGATCGCGTTGGGCGGGCAGTCGGCCATGCAGTGGGGGTGTTCGCAATGGCGGCACGAGGTGGGCACGTGGAGGTGGGCGTAAGTCCGCCCGGCCTCGCGGTCGAGCCGGCTGAGGCCGTCGTGGCTGTCGGCGCAGGCCTTCTCGCAATTGTCGCAGCCGACGCAGAGCATTTCGTCGATCAGCAACACGTCGGTCGCCTCTCCAATGCCGTTGTCGACCAGGAATTGCGCCGTGCGCGAGTAATAGTCGACCGCGCCGCCGAAGCTGTCCTTGCGGCTTTCGATGAACTGGTTGACCTCGCGCCGCCCAGCCATGTCGGCCAGCGCCTTCTCCCGCAGGCGCGGCTTACGGTCGAGCAGCGCTGTGAACATTTCGCCTGGGAAGCGCACCACTTCGGACTTGATCGCGGCCTTGACCGTCGCCGTGCGCTTGCTGCCGTCGATCACCGCCATCTCGCCGAAGTAGCTGCCGGCCGGCAGGTAGGAGAGGAATACCGGATGGCCGCCGATGTCCTTCTCGACAATCATCGAACCCCGTCGGACGAGGAAGATGTCCTTGTCGCCGGCCCCTTCCTGGATCACGACCTTACCGGCGCGGATATCCTCGACGGCTGCGGCATCGACCAGTTCGGCGACGTCCTCCGCCGTCAGGCCCGAACCGAAGATCTGCAGCAGCTGCCGTTCGATGAAGACGCGATTGACCGCACGCGCTGCGCTTGGCGCGGTGGCCATCAGCTTGAGCGCGGCGGTACGTGAGAGTTCCATGGACAACGTGGGCTCGGCAGCGCGGATCGTCGCGCCACGGCGACGGCCCGAGATCAGGCCGACCTCGCCGAAGATGGAGCCCTGTCCGATAGGCACGGTGATCGACGGGTCCTCGGCACTCACCTCGACCAGCACTGACCCTTCGGCGATGGCGAACATCGAGGAGCCCTGGTCATTGCGAACGAAGATCACCTCGCCCGCGTCGTGGGCATGGACCCGACTGTCGAGCATCAGCTCGCGCATCTGCAGCGGCGAGAGCTCGTTGAGGATGACGATGTTGGCGCGGAACAGCTCGAGCCACTGATCGACCGAGCGCCGACCCGGCAATCCGGCGAACTTCTCCGCCAGGATCGGTTCGTCGGCAGGCTTGAGCGAGGTGTTCCCATTGAGGAACTCGATCACGTCATAGCCCTGGTTCATGCAGTGCTTGATCAGCGGATAGCCCGCCAGCGCGCCGATCACGTGGATGCCGGGCTTGCTCGTCTCGAAGCTAGGGCTGAGTTGGGGGAAGGCGTCGGGCTGTTCGCTGGCGAAAGTCACGCCGCAGGCCTCGACGAAGGCACGCGGCGGCTTTGAGCCTGTGCGGGCGATGATCCGGTCGCAACGGATCGTCTCCTGTCCGTCGCGGGTGTCGAGCACCAGTTCGCCCGCCTTCACCTCGGCGGGTGAGGTTTCCAGCCGGATGATCATTCGCCCGTCCGCGGCCGCCTCGTTGAGCAGCTTGACGTTGGCTCCCTTGGCGCGAGCGAAGTCGGTGCCGCGGTTGAGGATCGTCACCACGTTGCGCTGCGCCGGATCGGCGGCGAGGCCGAGCGCGTTCTCGATCCCCGCGTCGCCCGAGCCGATTACGGTGATGTGCTCGTCGAAGTACTCGCCAGGATCGTCGAGCTGGTACTGCAGGTGCGGCAGCTCGGCTCCCGGAAGACGCAGCAGGTTCGGGTTGCCCTGCGTACCGATCGCCAGCACCACTGTTTCGGCCTCGACCGGCTCCCTGCCCTTGAGCGCGATAGTGAATGCGCCCTTCTCCCCGGTGATTGCGGTCACTTCGCCGTTGAGCAGGACGTTGACTTTACCCGCGGCCACCTGCTCGTCCCAGGTCGCCAGGATCGCTTCGCGCTTGCCCGCGTCGAAATCGAGGTCGGAGCGCAGCACCAGGTTGCTGGGCGTCGCCATGACATGCTTGCCCTTCTGGTACTTGAAGATCGTATCGGAAAGGTGGTCGGTCTTCTCGATGAGCACGTGGCTCATGCCCAGCGCGGTGGCTCGCGCAGCCGCGCTCAAGCCCGCCGGACCCGAGCCGACGATCGCCACCCTGACTTTGCCTGAAATCTGACCCGCCACGAAAACCCCTGCTTCGTCATGCCCGAAAGGATGCCGCGCAACAACCGCTTGTCGGATTGAAGCCGAGGAATTCGCTGCTATTCCCCAAGCCTTGAGGGCCGGGGGTTCGAGTGAAGTTTGTGCTACAAAAGATCGGCGCTGGAGGCCTTGCCGCACTGGCGGCCGTGGCGCTGGCGGTGGGCGTAATCGGCTATCGCCTGGTCGGCCCTTCCGCCGAAGCTCCGTCAGAATCGGGGAAGGCAGATCCGCTCGCCGATCTCGAACGAGGGGTGGACGAAGAGCCGGGCAATGCGGGTGCCTGGCAAAAGCTGGGCTTCGCCTACTTCGAGCTTGGCCGCTTCGACGAGGCGGCCACCGCCTATCGCCGCGCGACCGAGGCCGATCCCGACAGCGCAGTCCTGTGGTCGTCGCTCGGCGAAGCGCTGGTCATGGCGAGCGAGCGCGACCCGATGCCAGGCCCCGCGCGCGAGGCCTTCCGCAAGGCCGCCCAGCTTGACCGCAAGGACCCGCGCGCCCGCTATTTCCTCGCGGTCGAGAAGGACCTGTCGGGCGACCACAAGGGCGCCATCACCGACTGGGTTGCGCTACTGGGAGAAACCCCGCCGGGAGCGCCGTGGGAAGCGGATCTCAGACGCACCATCGAGCAGGTCGGCAAGATCAACTCGATCGATGTCGCCAGCCAGCTCGCCGCCGCGGAAACGCTGCGGCCCAAGTCGGTCCCGGCCATGGCTGGCATACCCGGTCCCTCGCAGGAGCAGCTCGCCGCCGCCTCGCGAATGCGCCCCTCGGAACAGCAGGACATGGCCGAAGGCATGGTCGAGCGCCTGGCGTCTCGGCTCGAGCGGGAGCCTGGCAACCTTGAGGGCTGGATCATGCTGATGCGCAGCTACCAGACGCTCGGGCGGGAAGGAGACGCACGGAAGGCCCTGCAGAGCGCTCTGGCGGCCAACCCGCAGGAGCGCGCGGAGCTCGAGGCTGCGGCGAAGACGCTAGGTGTTTCGTAGGGTCAATGCTCCTCCCCGAGACAAGCTCGGGGAGGATTTCAGGAAGCCTACTTCGAAGCCAGATCGGTCATCACGCTGAGGTAGTACGTCACCCCCGGCCCCAGGTTCTGGAGCGAAATCCGCTCGTTGAGCCCGTGCGAGAAGTCGTCGGAATCCTTGCTCATGCTCGCGCTCGCACCATAGCTCGGCACGCCGACGGCGCGGAACCACATCGAATCCGACGCGCCCGAAGACTGCATCGGAATGATCGGCACATCGCCCCAGGCCTTGCGCGCACCCTTCTCGAACACGCTGATGAATTCGGGCTTGAGCGGCGAGGCCGGAGAGGCGGTCGAGGTGTCACCCGTGATGTCGCTGAACTTCACCGCCGGCGTCGCGGCGACGCGCTCCAACTCGGCCTGGATCTCGGGGTTCGAGTGGCCCGGGAACACGCGGCAGTTGACCACCGCCGTGGCGCGTTGCGGCAAGGCGTTGGGCGCATGCCCGCCCTGGACCATGGTCGGCACGCACGTCGTGGCGATGCGGCCCGCCATCGAGGGATCGTTGCGCAGGATCGCCAGGGCCGCGGCATCGTTCGGGTCCTTGGCGAAGGCGCGCATCGCGGCCGCCAGCTCGGGCTCGGGCTGAAGCGCGGACGCCTTCTCGAAATAGGCGCGGGTGATGTCATTCACTTCCGGAGCGAAGCGATAGGCGCCGATCCGCGCCAACGCTTCGGAGAGCTGGGCGATCGCATTCTCCGGCCGCGGCGTGGAGCTGTGCCCGCCGGGATTGGTCACCTCGAGCTGGAAGTCGATGTAGGTTTTCTCCGCCCCTTGCCACGACCAGTAGAGCGGCTTGCCGGTCTCTTCCGAGAACGTGCCCGAGGCCCCGTCGATGTTGATCACCAGCTCCGCGTCCTTGAAGCGGTCGGTGATCATTCGCGAAGTTTTCATCGTGGTTTCCTCGTCGCCCGAATAGGCAATCACGATGGTGCGCTTGGGCTTGAAGCCCTGGCGGCGCAGCTCGATCAGGGAGGCTACCGCGAGCGAAGCCTCGAACTTGGTGTCGCTGGCCCCCCGCCCGTAAAGGTAGCCATTCTCGACAACCGGGGTGAAAGGATCGCGCTCCCAGTCCTCGGGCTTGGCTTCCACCACGTCCATGTGCGCGGAAAGCAGGACCGGTTTGAGCGAAGGGTCGCTGCCCGGCCAGGTGGCGATGAGATAGGCAGTGTCGTCAACCGGCACGATCTCGATATCCTTGTCCACCCAGCCCCCCGCGAGGAGCGCCTTGCGGAAGGCCTGTGCGACGTCCGCGGTGCGATTGCCTTCTCCCTGCACCGAGCGCAGCGCGATCGTCTCTTGCGACAGCGCCAGGGCCTGCGCCTCTGCCTGCGGATGCGATTGAGCGGCGGCGGTAACGGGGACCGCAAGAAGCAGAACGGCGGCAATCGAACGCATGCGAATCTCCTGTGGCGACCTTGTGACCGCATGTTAGAGCAGGCGCATGGTGGGGCCAGCAACTGCTATCGACAGCTTTGTCAGGGACAACCCGGCGGAGGCCGTCACGCGCCTGCGCACCCTGCTGCGGAACGATGCCCAGAACGCCGAAGCCTGGCGTCTTCTCGGCCAGGCGCTCCGGTCCCTTGGCGAGCACGAAGACGCCTCTGAAGCGGAGCTTGCGGCGATCCGGGCGACGGCGTTCGACAAGGAGATGATCGCGATCGCCCAGGCGATGAACGCGGGCGACTTGCCGCTGGCCGAAGGCTTGCTCCGCGCCCGGCTCAAGTCCCAGCCGTTCGATGTCGCCGCGATCCGGCTGATGGCCGAGCTCGCCGGGCGGATCGGTCGGTTGCGCGACGCCGAGGTGCTGCTGCGGCGGGCGCTGGAACTGGCGCCCAGATTCACCGCCGCCCGCGCGAACCTCGCCACGGTCCTCTATCGCCAGAACCGCTTCGCCGAGGCCGGAGAGGTGCTCGACGCGCTGGCTGAAACCGGTCACAGCGATCCCGCGACCCGCAACCTGCGGGCAGCGACGCTCGGCCGGATCGGCGACTATGACGAGGCGCTGAGGATCTACGAGGACCTCATCCCCGCCTTTCCCGACCACGCCAAGCTGCTGATGAGCTACGGCCACGCGCTCAAGACGGTCGGCCGGCAGGACGAGAGCATCGCCGCCTATCGCCGCGCGATTGCCGTCAAGCCGGACTTGGGCGAAGTCTGGTGGAGCCTCGCCAATCTCAAGACGGTCCGCTTCGGCGAAGTCGATGTCCAGGCGATGGAAGCCGCGCTCGCGAGCGAACCCGCCCCTGCCCGCGAAGACCGGCTCCACCTCCATTTCGCGCTGGGCAAGGCCTATGGCGACAGCGGAGAGGCCGACGCCTCGTTCCGTCACTATGCGGCGGGCAATGCTTTGCGGAAGGACGATGTCGGGCATGATCCGGGCGCGGTCGCCCAGCAGGTCGATGCGGTGATCGCGACCTTCACCCCGGAGTTCGTGGCGGAGCGCCGAGACTGGGGCGATGCCTCCCCCGACCCGATCTTCATCGTCGGCCTGCCACGCGCCGGCTCTACGTTGATCGAACAGATCCTCTCGTGCCACTCGCAAATCGAAGGCACGATGGAACTGCCCGATATTCCCGCCATCGTCCGACGCGAGACGCAGGAGCAAGGAACCCGCTCCCACAATTGGCCCGCCGTCGCTGGGGGCATGGATCGGGCGAAGCTCGCCAGTCTTGGAGCCGAATTCCTCGAACGCACCCGTGTCCAGCGCAAGAGCGGGAAGCCGTTCTTCATCGACAAGCTACCGAACAACTGGGCCTACGCCGGCCTTATTCACCTGATGCTGCCGAACGCGAAGATCATCGATGCCCGGCGCCATCCCCTGGATTGCTGCTTTTCCAACTTCCGCCAGCACTTCGCCATGGGCCAGGGGTTCACCTACGACCTCGAGCATATCGGCCGCTATTACGCGGACTACGTGCGGGCGATGGATCACTACGACCGCGTCATGCCCGGCCGGATCCATCGGGTGATTCACGAAGAGCTGCTCGAACACCCCGAACGCGTGGTGCGCGCGATCCTCGACTACCTCGGCCTGCCGTTCGAGGAAGCCTGCCTCGACTTCCATCAAAGCAGCCGCCCGGTGCGCACCGCCTCGAGCGAACAGGTCCGCCGCCCGATCAACCGCGACGGCGTCGACCAATGGCGCGCGTTCGAAGGCTGGCTTGGCCCCCTCAAGGCTGCACTTGGCGACTTGCCCGAGACTTACGCGCGCTAGCCTCGAATTCTCGATACCTCCAAGCCCTCAGCTACCGATACCGCTCCCCACCCTTAACCACGCCGGCAACATTCTCCAGCGTCCGCACATCGGCCAGGGGATCACCACTCACGGCAATCATGTCGGCAAACTTGCCCGCCTTCAGCGATCCGATTTCCTTCTCGTGCCCGATCAGTGTCGCGGCATCGATCGTCGCCGCGCGGATCGCTTGGAGCGGGGTCATCCCGTAGCGGACCATGTAGGCGAATTGCCGGGCATTCATCCCGTGCGGATAGACGCCGCTGTCGGTGCCAAATCCGATCCGAACGCCCATGCGCACGGCCTTGGCAAAGTTCTCCCGCTGGAGGTCGGTCGTGGCACGGTTCTTTTCGAGGTATTCGGCGGGCCATCCCTCCTTGGTGCCGATGTCCTCGATGTAGTCGCCGTTGAAGATATCCATGACCAGCCAGACTCCCCGGTCCTTGGCCATGCGCAAGCCTTCGTCGTCGATCAGGCTGGCGTGTTCGATACTGTGGACCCCGGCGCGGATCGCGGCCTTGAGGCCCTCCGCACCGTGGGCATGCGCGGTGGCATAGGAACCGTGGGCGCGTGCGACCTCGACCGCGGCGCGCATCTGGTCTTCGCTCAGTTCGGGCTTGTTGACGTCGGTGCCGACCGCCAGGACCGCGCCCGTGGCGATCAACTTGAGAAAGTCGACCCCGTTGGCGAACAGGAATTCGGCCTTCTGGCGCGTTTCCTCCGGAGTGGAGGACACGCCAAGGCGCATGTCGGGCGGAAGCTGGTCGTTGGGGACGACGCCGTTGAGTTCACCCCCGCCGCCCGGGGTGGTGATATAGGCCCCCGCCACGAACATGCGCGGCCCCGGCACGCGCCCGAGATTGATCGCATCGCGCAGCGCCACGTCGGTCAGCCCGCGGTAAGTACCGACATCGCGCACCGTGGTGAAGCCCGCCAGCATGGTCGTCCGCGCGTTCTGCGCCCCGATCAGCGCCGTGGCTTGCGGGGAGGTCTTCATCGGGAGGGCCAGGTCGGCGTCCTGCCCTGCGTCGGCGAGGTGCGTGTGCAGGTCGATCAGGCCGGGCAGCACGGTGTAGGCCGACCAATCAACTCGCTCGGCGCCGGCCGGAGTGGCTCCGCACGGCTCGATCCGGGCAATGCGCTCGTCCTGCGTGAGCAGGCACTGGCCTGTGCTGACTTGCCCGGTTTCGACATCGAGCAACCGGCCCGCCTCTACGTAGAGCGAGCGGGCCTGGGCAGGGGCGGCGGCCAGCACGAGGGTGGCCAGGGCGAGCGCGGTGAGGTGTCTCATGGTGCGAGGCTAAACACAGTCGCCTTCACTGGAAAGGTCGCGCCGGCCCGCATCGACAGACTCACTTCCCCGCGAGAAATGCCTCAGCCGCCGCGTCCATGTCCGCCACCGGATTGTTCGGACCCGACTGGCGCTTGGGGATGAATTCGTTGAGCACCCTGCGCTTGGCGATCAGCCATTGCCCGTCGACCTTTTTGAATTCGTCTTCGTAGATTCCGTAAGTGCCCATCTTCATCGTATCGCCCGGACCATGGTTGGCCATTTCGAGCCACAGCGTGCGGCCCCAGGCGCGCTCACCCTCGACGCGGATCGAGCTCTGCAGGACCACGTGGCGCAGGATCGCGGGCTTGCCGTCCTCGGTGTGGTAGAAGCGGCCGATCCCCTTGGCAAAGCTGGTCACCGCTTCGCGGATCGCCTCGCGGCCCTTCGAGGTGCCGCTGGCGAACTCCAGTTCGCCGTCCTCGGTGAAGGTGGCGACGTAGGCGTCCCAGTCGAAGTAATCGATGGCAAAGAGATAACGTGCCATGAGATCCTCGATCTCGGCACGGTCCTGGCCGTAGGTGGGCGAATAATTGGGCGCCGCGCTGGCCGCACCAGGCAAAGCACCCAGCGCGAGGATGGCCGCCGCCAGGGCGGACTTGCAGGCAGTGCTAACGGACATCTTTCGCAAACTCCTCATGCCTTAGTGCCCCCAATCCTCGTTGGCACGCGAGATCAGGTAGTGATGAATGGCCTCGGCCTCTTCCTTCGACAGCACGTCGGCGAAGCTCGCCATGCCGTTCGCCGCGCGTTGGCCGCCAATGACGATGTCGAGGAAGGCGGCGTGCGTGGCCGGCGTCATATGGCGCAGGTCCTTTACCCCGCCGCGCGCCGCGTTGCCGTGACACAGCGCACAGTTGGCGCCGTAGAGCTGCTCGCCCCGCCCGACGACTTCGGGTGACCCGGCGAGCGCCGGCGGCGCCGATAGCTCGGGTACTTCGACCGATTGCGCGGGCAGCGGCGGTAGCTTGGCCTTGCCGCCCAGCTTGAACACCAGCAAGCGCGGCTTCGAGAGGAACAGCTGCGAATAGGCAGAGCGCTCGACATGCGCGAGCCCTCCGCCCCAGCCGGCATTGACCGCGACATATTGCTCGCCGTCGACCATGTAGGTGATCGGCGCGGAGATCGGCACCTGCTGCACCGGCATCTCCCACACCTTCTCGCCAGTGTCGGCGCGATAGGCGGCGAAGGTCGTGCCGATCGTCCCTTCGAACACCAGGTTGCCTGCGGTCACCAGCACGCCCCCGCTGCCCTTCTGCGGCGAAGGAATGCGCCAGACCTCGCGCTGCGCCACGGGATCCCAGGCCGAAAGCCAGCCGCGCGAGTGGGCATCGGCATATTCGGCGATCGTCTTGCGCTCCGCGTCGTAGCCGCCGAAGCTGGTGCCCAGCGAAGGCTTGTCGGGATCGAAGCTCTCGGCCGCAGCATAGGCCATGTAGGTTTCGCTCACCGGCACATAGACCAGACCGGTGAGCGGACTGAACGCCATCGGGTTCCAGTTATGCCCCCCGCCCGCACCGGGCGAAACCATGACCGGGGTGGTGCCATAACGCGCCGCCGGGTTTTCTATCGGCCGCCCGCTCGCCATGTCGACACCGGTCGCCCAGGTGATCGGCACATAGGCCTTGGCCGAAATCAGCTCCCCGGTCTCGCGGTCGAGCACATAGAAGAACCCGTTCTTCGGCGCTTGCATCAGCACCTTGCGTACCCGCCCGTCGACCTTGAGATCGGCCAGGATCATCTGCTGCGTGGCGGTGTAGTCCCACTCCTCGCCGGGAGTCGTCTGATAGTGCCAGACATACTCCCCCGTATCGGCCTTGAGCGCAACGATCGAGGCCAGGAAAAGGTTGTCCCCGCCGCCCGGGCTGCGCCACTTCCTCACCCAGGGCGACCCATTGCCCGTGCCGATGTAGATCAGGTTCAGCTTGGGATCGTAGGAAAGGCTGTCCCACACCGTCCCACCGCCGCCGGCCTTCCACCACTCTCCGGTCCAGGTCTTGGCGGCCATTTCCATCGCCGCGTTCTCGAACCCATTGGCAGGGTCGCCCGGCACCGTATGGAAACGCCAGAGCTGCTTCCCGGTCTCAGCGTCATAGGCGCTGACATAGCCGCGCACCCCCAGCTCCGCTCCGCCGTTACCGATCAACACTTTGCCGTCGAACACCCGGGGCGCGCCGGTGATGGTGTAGGATTTCGAATTGTCGACCGTCAGCTCCGACCACACCGGCTTCCCGGTCTTCGAATCGAGCGCAATCAGCCGCCCGTCGAGCGTGCCGACGTAGATCTTGCCCTTCCATGCCGCCAGACCGCGCGAGACGATGTCGCAGCAGGCCATGCGCCCGTACTTGAGCGGAACCTGCGGGTCATAGCTCCACAAAGTCCGCCCCGTCTTCGCGTCGTAAGCGGTGACGATGTTCCAGGGCTGCACGTTGTAGAGCACCCCGTCGATCGCCAGCGGCGTCGCTTCCATCCCGCGCGTGGTGGCAATGTCGGCAAACCAGGCGAGGCCTAGCTGACTCACGTTCCCCGCGTTGATCTGGCTCAACGGACTGAAGCGCTGCTCGTCATAAGTGCGCCCGTTGCTCATCCATTGCCCGGCATTCCCGTCGGCATCGAGCAGGCGCGCATGGTCGACCCGCGCCGAGCCGTTATCTTGCGCTGAGACCGGCAAGACCGTGGCGAACAGACTTAGACCCAGGGCCAGGCCAACCGCCTGCCTCACCAGTTGTGACCCCACTATCGCGCCCCCCGCACGATCACCCGTTCCTCGAACAACTTCTCAAGCACCGCCTCGTTCGTCCTTTCATAGACCAGGCTTTTCGGGTTCTTCCCGGCGACGTGGGCCAGAGCCGCCAGCCGTCCGCCACCCAGGTAAAGCGTATCCGGTTCGGTCTGCGCGATGGGGTCGCGATAGGCTTCGTCCAGGGTGACGATGGTCCAGCCGGCCGCGCGCAACCCCTTGATCAGGTCGACGATAAACAGCCCGGCGAGGTCGGTTTCATGGAGCAACAGGACGTGAGCGGGCTGGCGGCCAAGGGTCTCGCGAGCCATGGCGTCATAAAAGTCAGCCGTCCCGACGATCGTCTCGACATAAAGGTCGCGCAGGGCGTCCCTATCGATCGGCCGCTTCGCCTCGACCGCTTTGCGGGCAAGGTCGTCGATCGCCCAGTCGTAATCGTCAATTGTGACGTAGGCGTTCATCAACCCGCGCTCGCGGAGGGCCGTGCGCAGGGCATCGCGCCGCGCGAGGTCGCGCCCCTCGTCGAGATAGGGAAAGCGGTACCAGGGTCGCTTGCCCGGCTTCCCGGCGAGCCAGGCCTCGGCCCGGTCGAGATCGGAAACATAGTCCGCCGCGGTGTTTTGCGAGAGCCAGGTGTGGCTGTGCGAGTGATTGCCGATTACGTGCCCGGCCGCGACATAAGCGCGTATCCGCTCCTCCCCGCCCTTGCCGAAATCGGTATCGAGATTGCCGGTGGTGACGAAAAACCCCGCCTGCTCGACGCCAGCCTGGGCCAGTCCGGTGATAAGCGCCGCTGTCCGCTGGTCCGGGGTCATGAAGCCCCCCGGATGGCGTGGCACGTCGTCGAAGCTGATGGCGATGCGCTTCCCCTCCTGCGCAAGCGCGGGCACGGCGGCCGCGCCTAGAGCGAGCGTGGCAACCGCCAGCAGAAGTCTCAGGAGACCAGCCACGCGTCGTTCGGCTTACGCGTGGGTCAGACCGGGGATCTGGCTCGCATCGGCCCAGAACCCGTGGACCTGCCCGACGACTGGGAACGGCATCCTCACCCGGGCGACGGGGCCCGCGGCAACGTCCTTGGTGTCGATCAGGATCAAGTCCGAGCGGCCGCCCTCCTTCATGCTGCTGCCGATCCCGATCAGGTAGCCGTCGCCCTCCTCCGCATCCTTCTTGCGCGGAACAAAGGTCATCTCGGACAGCGAGTAATCCGGCACCGAGGCCACTTGGACCGTCTTCTCCTGATGGTCGATGATCGACCACCCACCGCCAGGTCCCGGGCTGTTGAGGTAGCCATAGCGGTAGGGCAGCGTGTGGAACCGGTCGTCCTGGCGAGAGAGCACGCCGCTCACTTGCGGGAACAGGGTTTCGCTCTGGAAGCGGTCGTTGGTCCGGCTCGAAAGATCGACCGTGAATCGCCGGATCAGCCCGCGCGACTTCGCCGGGTCGAACGGTTCGTGAAGGCTCGGAAAGAACGGGAACTGGTTACCTTCGCCGCCGTCCCAGTCGACGGTGATCTTGTCGCCATCGGACCAGCCGCCCATGACGTGAGTGCAGAACAGGTTAGGCCCCCTGAACCACCGCAGATCCTTGCCGTCCCCGCCACGGCGCATGACGCCGAGATAGCAGGGTGCCTGCGAATCGTAGGAGAAGTGCACTCCGCCTGCCTGGATGCGCTTCGCATCGGCCACCATGTTGGTCAGGTAGAGCACGATATGCGTCTGGGTGACCGCGAAGTCGTGCATCATCCCGGCATAGGGCGCCTGGACCGTGGTGCTCCAGTTCACCTGGCCGTTACGGTCGGCCGAGAACACGAAGATGTCCTTCGACAGCAGCCCGTTCGCCTCGTAGCCGAAGCCGATGTACTCGCCGGTCAGCGGGTCGATCTTCGGATGCGCGGTGTGGGTCTGGCTCGCGAGCTTGCCGCCAAACGTGTAGTAATCGTCGAGCGTCTCGAGCGTCAGCGGGTCCATGGAGACCGGCGGGCTGTCCTCCTTGAACACCAGCAGCTTGCCGTGGTGCAGGAACAACTGTGTGTTCGCGGTCCCGCGGCTCAGTCCCTTGACGCTGGGATCGTCGGTCAGCGGGTTGCGATACATTCCGAATAAAGAGCGCCGCGCCTCGTGCTGCGCCTTCCACCGCTGGTTGCGGACGTAGCGGGTGCGATAGTCGACGTGCCCGTCCTTGATGCGGAACATGCTGACATGCCCCTCGCCGTCGAACACGATGTCGGAGGCGTATTTCGGGTCCTTCGGGTACTGGGGGTCGGGCCCGACACGATAGAACACCCCGTCGAGGTCCTTGGGCCAGGCGCCTTCGACTTCGCAGTCGTAGAGATCGATCTCCGCCCGATTCACCGCCCCGCCGGCACTCCCGCCGCCGCCGAACGCTTGCCGGCTGTCAGGGAAGTCGACCTGCGGCGCCGCGGATGTCGCGCCTTGAGCCAGCACTGGCGAAGACGCCGCGAGCCCGGCCAGCGCCGCACCGGTTCCCACCGTAGCGGCGCCAAGGAAATGCCGTCTATTCAACCCACTCGCGCTAGCAGATTCAGGCGATACTCCCGCCGAACCGGCGTCGTCCTTGTTCACGGCCTACCCTCCCCAACGGCTTCCCGCCGCTTTGGAGCTATGCTTGTCCGATTATGGGGATTTGGCAAGTGAAGGCATGAGCAAAAATCACGCTGGCGGGAAGGAGGCTCGCGAATGGAGCGCTTTCCGCCGGTCCCGATGGGGAAAATGGTGCCCAGAAGAGGACTCGAACCTCCACGCCCTTTCGAGCGCCGCCACCTGAAGACGGTGCGTCTACCAATTCCGCCATCTGGGCACGGGCCGCGCGGTCGTCTTAGGCCGGCGGCGGGTAGGCGCGGGCCACTAGCGAAGGGGAGGGGGCGTTGTCAATCGTCGCGATGCACCGCAGTGCGGCTTGCGACGCTGGCCGGCATGCGGCATGGGCCGCGCGAGAGTTGAGCAGGAACCGGCGGCAAGCCGGACGGGTTGGAAACAGGCAATGGCGCAAGTGGATTCGCTCGAAGACAAGATCGTGGTGCTGATCGGTGGTGGAGGCTTTCTGGGCTCGCACGTCGCCGAGGTGCTGCTGCGCCGCGGCGCTCGCGTCAGGATTGCCGAGCGGCATCCCGAACAGGCTTATCACCTGCGCGCCCTGGCCAATCTCGGGCAAATCCAGTTCCTGCGCGCCAACGTCCGCGACAAGCACAGCCTCGATGCGGCCACCCGCGGCGCCGACGCCGTGGTCTACCTAGTCGGCACCTTCGGCGACGCGCAATTCGAACTCCAGGCCGAAGGGGCCGGAGAGGCCGCGAAGGCCGCCGCCGCCAATGGCGCCAAGGCTTTCGTCTACATCTCGGCGCTGGGCGCGGACCCGGCCTCCGACAGTGGCTACGCTTCCTCCAAGGGCGAGGGAGAGCAACTGGTGCGTGAGGCCTTCCCCACGGCGACCGTTGTGCGTCCCTCGGTCCTCTTCGGTGACGATGACAAGTTCGTCAGCCTGTTCGCCGGGCTGATTGCCGCTCTTCCCGCCTTGCCGGTGTTCGGCGCCGAGTCCCGGCTGCAGCCGCTGTTCGTGGATGATGCGGCGGAAGCGATCGTGAACGCGCTGGCTGATTCCGAAATCCACGGCGGCAAGACGTACGAAATCGCCGGACCCGAAATCCTCACGGTCGAAGAGCTGCATCACCGAATTTCCAAGGCCCAAGGGCGCGAGCGAGTGTTCTTCCGCCTGCCCGATGCGATTGCCGCGCTGTTCGCGGTGTTGCCCGGCACGCCGATGAATTCCGACCAATGGAAGCTACTCAAGCGTGGCAACGTGGCGTCGGGGCAGCTACCCGGCTGCGACAAGCTTGGCGTGCAACCAAAGCCGCTCGGCCTGTTCCTCGACCGCTGGATGATGCGCTATCGCAAGCACGGCCGCTTCGGAACGAAGAACGAGCTGGCCTGAGCCTAGTTCGCCGGCTGGGTGCCTTCGTCACCCAGCAAGTTCACCGGCTCGACCAGCAGCATCGACCCTTCGGTCCCGCGAATTCGCACTCGCTCTCCCTTGGCCACATCGGGACCGCGCGCGATCCACTCGCTGTCACCGAGCTTTACCCGGCCACTGCCGTGTTCGATCGCTTGGACCACCAGCGCCGTCTCGCCGACCAGCCGCGCACCACGCCGGTTCATCAGCGGGTCCGTGCTTTCGATCGGCTTCTGGCCGAGAAACCGCTTGGCCGAGAACGCCACGATCAGCGACAGGAACACGAAGTCCACAACCTGCATCGGCAACGACAGGTCGAGCGCCGCGGTCATCGCGCCGGTGACGATCGCGGCGACCGCCAGCCAGATGAGATAGACGCCCGGCACGAGCATCTCGAGGCCGGCCAGCACCAGCCCCAGGGTCAGCCAGACCCAATGCGCTTCCAGGCCGTTCAGCCAATCCATCGGCGCCTAACCCTCCCCCTCGTTGCGGGTGCGAGGGACAGCGACGCGCGGCGCGTTTTTGGGTAGCTCGATCGGAGTCGTAACGTCGCCCTTGCGGGCGTCGCCGAGTATTTCGCGCGCCATCTCGCCGATCCCGCCCAGGGTGCCGATGAGCTGGGTCGCCTCGATCGGGAACAGGATGGTCTTGGCGTTGGGGCTGGTGGCGAACTTGCCGATAGCCTTCGTGTATTCCTGGGCGATGAAGTAGTTGATCGCCTGGTTGCCCGACTGCGCGATCGCTTGCGAGACCACTTCGGTCGCCCGGGCCTCCGCCTCCGCCGCACGCTCGCGCGCCTCGGCGTCGCGGAAGGCGGCTTCGCGCTTGCCTTCCGCCGAGAGGATCGCCGACTGCTTCTCGCCCTCGGCGCGCAAGATGCGGCTGGCGCGCTCGCCTTCGGCCTCGAGGATCTCGGCCCGCTTGAGGCGCTCGGCCTTCATCTGCCGCGCCATGGCTTCGGAGATGTCGATCGGCGGGCGGATGTCCTTGATCTCCACGCGAGTGATCTTGACGCCCCACGGGCTCGTCGCGTGGTCCACCACGCCGAGCAGGCGGGCGTTGATCTCGTCGCGCTTCGACAGTGTCTCGTCGAGGTCCATCGAGCCCATCACGGTGCGCAAGTTGGTGGTCACGATGGCCATGATCGCGGCATAGAGATTGTGCACCTCGTAAGCGGCCTTGCCGGCATCGAGGACCTGAAAGAACACCACCGCATCGACACCGACCATGGCGTTGTCGCGGGTGATGATCTCCTGCCCCGGGATGTCGAGCACCTGCTCCATCATGTTGACCTTCTGGCCGACGCGATCGACGAACGGCACGATCAGGTGCAGGCCAGGTTCGGCCGAGAGGGTGAACTTGCCGAGGCGCTCGACCGTGTAGACGTATCCCTGGCGGACCACGCGGACGCCCATCATCAGGAAGATGAGCATGACAAAGACCAGGGCACCGATGACTGCGTACATGGACTTCACTCCCCCGAAACCGTCCTGTGCGGCCATCGTACCTTGCGGCGGACCGGGGGCAAGCGAAAGCGACTCCGGCTAATCGTGGGCCCCGATTGTGCAGGCTTCGTCGTCCTTCTAGAGAGGCTGCCGATAAAGGGAATCAGGGTCTGGGAGGATCGCTCATGAAGAAGCTTGCGTTGACGGCCGTGTGCATGGTGCTGGCCGCGTCGGGGACAATCGTTTCGGCGCAGAACGCGCCGGCCCCGGCTCAGGCCCCTGCGGCCGCGAGACCGGCAGGCCCGCCGCCGGTGCCGCCTCTGGGCGATGGTCCGTGGGACGTGCAGGGTGCGGACGCCAAGCTTCACGTGGAAGTCGTTACCAAGGGTCTCGACCATCCCTGGGCCCTCGCCTTCCTGCCGGATGGAGGCATGCTGGTGACCGAGCGGCCCGGCCGCTTACGGATCGTTCGCGACGGCGTGCTCGATCCCAAGCCGATCGAAGGCCTGCCGCCGATCTTTGCCCCGGGCATCGCCGGGCTGACCGACATCGTGCTCGACCCGAACTTCGCCACCAACCGCGTGATCTACCTGGCGTACAGCAAGGCGGACCCGGCCGAGGGCGCCAACCCGACACCCAACGTCAATTCGACGCTCGCCGTGATGCGCGCGAAGTGGGACGGCGCCCACCAGCTGACCGAGGTGAAGGACATCTTCGTGGCCGATGCCTGGTACGGCAAGCCGCCGCTGCCGCCCAAGTGCTGCGGTCAGGGCCCGGCTTTCGGCAGCTTCGGCGGGCGCATGGCGCTCGATAGCGAAGGCCACCTGTTCGTCACCAGCGGCGACCGTAACTTCGGCGAGAAGGTGCAGGATCCCTCCAACCACTTCGGCAAGATCCTGCGCCTCAACCTCGACGGCAGTCCGGCAAAGGACAATCCCCTCGCCGGCCGGCAGGGTGCCAAGCCGGAGATCTGGTCGACCGGGCACCGCAACCCGACCGGACTCTACTTCGATGCCGCTACCGGCCGCCTGTGGGAGACCGAGTTCGGCCCGCGCGGCGGCGATGAGGTCAACCTGATCCAGCGCGGCGGCAACTACGGCTGGATGGATGTCACCCAGGGCTTCCACTACAATGCCGAGCCGGCGAAGAAGGGCACCCGCAATGTCGAAGGCATGATCGATCCGGTCTGGGCCTTCGGACCGCCGTCGGGCAACCCGGGCAACCTCGCCATCTATCGCGGTTCGGCCTTCCCGCAGTGGCAGGGCGATATGCTGCTCGCGGCCATGAATCGTTCGCTCGTGCACTTCAGGCTCTCGCCCGATGGCCACGTGGTGTGGAAGGAAGACCTGCTTTCCAACCTCGGCCAGCGCCTGCGTGACGTACGGGTGGCGCCTGACGGTTCGCTCTACATCCTGACCGACGAGACGGCCGGCGCGATCCTGCGCGTAACGCCGGGAAGCTGAGCCCTGCCTCGTTCCTCCCCGAAAGAAGATCGGGGAGGATTTGTCCTGTTCGACCGGCCTGCACCGCCCCCTGCAAGGTGACAGAGGGTGACGGGGTGACACTGTCCAAGGCAGTTCTGTCAACTTAACCGTCCAAGTTGACGCTTTTCCGCACAAAAGTGTCAACTTGGCCTGGGAAAGCGTCACCTTGCACCTCTTGGCCCGCGAAAGTGTCAACTTGAAGTTGGGAGGCGGGTGAGCGAGGTTCGATCGGCGTCATCCGGCACGATCAAGCAAATTGAGTCCGTGTAGGAAAACGTTTTTTCTTCAACAAGATCCGCTTCCCCCTGGCGAAGACCACCCTTTCGAATATCAGTCCGCATGCAAAGCGCGCCGTGGTCGCGCGGCCCGCGATGCCAGGGCGGCCCAGACTCAGGCCGGCGTCCCCCCGATTCCGGGGTTTGACCCGATGTCCCGCACCGACCCCGACAATAGGGTACGCGGCTCGAACCGATGGAGAGTCGCATGGCCGCCAAGACCCCCGAAATCCTTCCCCGACCCGATTTCCACTTTCAGGGCGAAGTGGGACGGACCTTCAAGGACTCCGATCCGGCGACCTTCCCCCAGCCGGTCCAGCCGCCCGAAGGGGCTCCGAACATCGTGCTGATCCTGCTCGACGATGTCGGCTTCGGGCAATTCGAGACCTTTGGCGGCGGCGTGCCCTCCCCCACAATGGATCGGCTGTCAAAGGAGGGGCTGCGCTACAACTACTTCCACACCACCGCGCTATGCAGCCCGACGCGCGCCGCGTTGATCACCGGGCGCAACCACCATTCCGCCGCTTTCGCCGGAATCACCGAAGCCGCGACCGGCTTTGACGGGTACACCTGCATCCTGCCGCGGAGCTGCGGAACGGTGGGCGAGGTCCTGCGCCAGAACGGCTACATGACCGCCTGGATCGGCAAGAACCATAACACGCCGACCTGGGAGACGAGCGCGGCCGGGCCATTCGACCGCTGGGCCAATGGTCTCGGCTTCGATTACTTCTACGGCTTCAATGCTGGCGACATGAATCACTGGCACCCGCTATTGTTCGAAAACCACAATCTGGTGCCAGCCTCCGACGATCCCGATTATCACCTGACCGAGGACCTGGCCGACAAGGCGATCAACTGGGTCCGGCAGGTCAAGAGCATCGCGCCCGACAAGCCCTATTTCCTCTACGTGGCCCCAGGGGCGACGCATGCGCCGCATCAGGCGCCCCAGCACTGGATCGACCAGTTCAAGGGCCGGTTCGACATGGGCTGGGACGCCTATCGTGAACAGACGATGGAGCGGCAAAAGAAGCTCGGCGTCGTGCCAAAGGATACGCTGCTGACCGAACGGTCGCGCGGCCTGCCCGCGTGGGACAGCCTCAACGCAGACCAGAAGCGGCTCTATGCCCGGATGATGGAGGTGTTTGCCGCCTATGGCGCGCAAGTCGACGCGGCCATGGGCCGGGTTGTCGATGCGGTGAAGGACCTGCCCGACGCCGACAACACGATGATCATCTACATCGCCGGCGACAACGGCTCGAGTGCGGAAGGAGGTCTCGAAGGGTCGCTCAACGAGAACCTGTTCTTCAACGGCTTTCCGGAGAAGTGGGAGGACAACCTCAAGGCCATCGACGAGCTGGGCGGGCCTAAGCACTTCAACCACTTCCCTTCTGCCTGGGCCCACGCGATGAACACGCCGTTCCAGTGGACCAAGCAGGTGGCGAGCCACTTCGGCGGCACGCGCAATCCCATGATCATCTCCTGGCCCGACCGGATAAAGGACAAGGGCGGGTTGCGAGACCAGTTCCTGCATGTGATCGACATCGTGCCGACGATTTACGAGGTCTGCGGCATTACCCAGCCCAAGGAACTCAATGGCGTGCAGCAGAAGCCTATCGAAGGCTTGAGTTTCGCCCACACGTTTGCGGACGCCAAAGTGCCCTCAAAGCGAAAGACCCAGTACTTCGAACTGGCCGTCAATCGTGGCCTTTATCACGACGGCTGGATGGCCTCCGCGCCGTCGTTCGTTCCCTGGGAGCCCACGCGCGACGAGAACTGGGATCCCGATCAGCAGGTCTGGGAACTCTACAAGCTCGACGACGATTTTTCGCAGGCCAAGGACCTGGCAGGCAAGCACCCCGACAAGCTGCGCGCGCTCCAGGATCTCTGGTGGGTCGAGGCCGCGAAATACAACGTCTTGCCGCTGGACTGGCGCGCCACGATCAGAATGAACGCCGAACTGATGGGACGCCCGAGCCTGGTGGGCGATCGAACGAGGGCGACTTATCGCGAAGGCATGGTGGCGCTGCCCGGCGCAGCTTGTTTGCCGATGCTCAACAAGTCCTGGACGATCACCGCCGAGATCGAGCTCGAGGATGACAAGAGCGAGGGGATGATAGTCACCCAGGGCGGATCGGAAGGGGGCTACGGCCTCTACCTTCGCAAGGGAAAGCCGACCTTCGTCTACAATTACCTGAGCAAGGAACGCCCGACTTTCGCTTCCGACCAGCCGCTCGGCAAAGGCAAGCACACGCTTGTCGTGGACTTCAAGTACGACGGCGGCGGCATCGGCAAGGGCGGTGGGGTTACGCTCAAGGCCAATGGCAAGCCGGTTGCCGAAGGACGGATCGAACGGACGGTGCCTATCCAGTTCGCGATCTTCGAAGGCCTCGATGTCGGCATGGACAACGGCTCCGCCGTCGACTGGACCTACCAGATGCCGTTCAAGTTCACCGGGAGGATCGAGCGGGTCGAGATCGAAGTCAAACCCGGCAAGTAGCGCGCGAGTGCCGGGTCAAGGGGACGGGCAGGCGCCTCGCACGCACCTGCCCGATCCTCTCCCTTAGAAATCGCTGCCGAACTTGAGCCCGACCACGCGGGGCTTGATCACCGCGTCGTAGAACACGCCGCCACCTGCGGTCAGACCATCGGGATCGCCGCAGACCGTTTCCTGGCACTGCAGGCCGGTATCGAGGCGTCCGTTGCCGTCGAACAGGTTGGTCGCGTAGAGCTCGAAACGATAGGTGTCGTTCCTGATCCCGATGCTGAAGTCCGCCGTCATATAGGACGGGATCGTACCCTTGATCTCGTTCTGCAAGGTGCGAAGGTCGCTCCGCCGGTTGCCGACGTAAGTGGCGGCACCCTGGACGTGCGCGGTCCAGTCGTTGAAGACCGGGATCTCGTAGCGGGCGACGAAATTGCCCTTGAACTTCGGCACCGTCGGCAGGCGAGTGCCGGTGGGTGCGAGCAGTTCGTTGTCCGACGGCGTGGTGCAGTCGAACTCGTCGTTGGCGATGGCGCAGAAATCCCTGCGGATTTCGGCATCGTTGTAGCTGCCACCGAGGCTCAGGCTCACGCCATTGGCGTAATAGCCGAAGTCAAACTCCGCGCCGCGGATGCGGGCAATGCCGGCGTTGCGGATTTCGGTGAGGCCGTTGGCGCCGATGAAGGACAGCTGGATGCCGTTCCAGTCCTGCTGGTACACGGCCAGGTTGAACCGGACGTCGCCGAACGTGGTCTTCAGGCCGAGTTCGTAGTTGTCGAGCTCGTCCGGGCCGTAAGGCGGCAAGGTACCGCGCCGGTTGATGCCACCCGGCCTGAACCCGCGCGACCATGTCGCGTAAGTCATGATGTCGGGCGTTATCTTGTAGGTCAGGTTCAGCTTGTGGATGAAGTCGGTGTCCGACGTCGTCTTGTCGAGGTTGGTACAGGGCGCGCCAGGGATCGCCTGCTGGGCGAAGCACTGGGATTCACCGGTGCTGCCTGAATAGCCCGCGCTGTAGCCGAAGAAGCCTTCCAGCGAGTTCTTGTAGTTGTAGACGCGGATGCCACCGGTCAGCGTGAGGTCGTCCATCAAGTCGTAGCTGACTTCGCCGAATACGGCATAGTCGCGGTCGACGCGCTTCTGCTCGGTGAGCCAGATATTGTCGGTGGTCCCGGTGACTTGCAGGACATCCGCCAGGCCGTCGATGATGTAGTGCTGGGTGATGTAGTGGGTCTGGCGCTGGGCGAAGAGGCCGCCGATGACGCGGAGGCGGTTTTCGGCCGGCGACGCGATGCGCACCTCGCCGAACATGCGGCGGTACTTGTCCGCGCCCTGGATGTACTGGTTCGGGCTGATCTGGTCGCCGGCGTTGTCGTAGAGGTAGGAGGCATAGCCTGCGAGCGCATCGTAGAAATACGAGTAGTCGGAGTAGTCCTGGATGACCTCGTCGTCGCGCCACAGATAGCCGCCCGTGGTGACCAGGTCCCAGTTGCCGAGCTTGCCTTCGATGGTCAGCGCGGCCTGGACCCACTCGTCCTTGAAGTATTCGGGGTTGTACTGGACCACCTGGAGGCGGTCGTTGGTCGCGGAGCTGCGTTCCTGTTCGAAGAATCCGTGGGCCTTGGTCGACTGGCCCATAATCGTCGGGCGGAGCGTCCAGCTGTCGTTGAGATCGATGCCGAGCGCGATGCGGCCGCCGTAGGTTTCGACGTCGTTGTAGTTGTCTTCGACCAGGCTCGCGTTGTCCTGGGTGATGTCGTCATCCGGATCATCGACGAGAATGTCCCACGACCCGTCCCCATCGAGGTCGACCTGCTGCATGATCGGGAAAGTGCGGGTGCCGTGGATGTTGTCGATGTAACCCGCGTCGCGAGTGTACCAGCCGACCACGCGCAGCGCGGCATTTTCGCTGATCGGCAGGTTGTAGAAGCCTTCGGCCATGCCGCCCGTACCGCCGTGAGCGACCGAGTTCAGCTCCAGGTCGACCGCGCCGTAGGAGGAACCCACGTCCGGCTGGTTGGTGATGATGCGCAGGGTGCCCGCCATCGAGCTTGCGCCGTAGAGCGTGCCCTGCGGACCGGCGAGCGCCTCAATCCGGTTGATGTCGTAGGCGTGGATGTCGAGCGAGCCCTGTATCGTAGTGACGGGCATTTCGTCGAGATACGTGCCGACCGTCGGCAACGAAGCCGAGTGGTTCGCGTTCTCGCCCGAGGCGACACCGCGGAAGTAGAGCTGCGAGAAGCCCGGCCCCAGGGTCTGGATGGTGACCGAAGGCAGGAAGCGAACCGCGTCCTCGATATTGCTGACCTGGAGGTTCGACAGCTGTTCGTTGCCCAGGGCCGTGATCGCGATCGGCACGTCCTGCAGGTTCTGTTCGCGCTTCTGGGCCGTGACGATGATGACGTTGCTATTGCCCGAGGCGGGCGCTTCGGCGGCCCCCGGTTCGTCCTGAGCCGCGGCGGGCGTCACGGCCGCCAGAGATGTACCGGCAAGCAAGGAAATGGCCAAACGTCGCGTGGTCCTGGCCGAACGTAACCTCATCATATCTAGCGCCTCCCCGAAGGCTGATCCCTGGGGCAATGCGCCACAACTGCCGGGCGGTAACAACAGAAATTAGACCGGCGCGTCATTGCGCTGCACCAATCCTGTCACACTATGACATTTTCGCCACGATGGGCCGGCAGCCGGGACACCGGGGTCAGCCTCGGGCCATTCGCCCCGCGGGGGACTGGCAGGCGGACCCGGATGGACGGGGCGCACGCGCCAGCTTATCCAGTTGAGCCGAGCATCGCGGGGGGAGTGAGCCAGATCGCCAGTCCAGACTCAAACCCGTCGGCGCGCAAGCTTGGCCTGATTGCCGCCACCGCGCTCGTCATGGGCAACATGATCGGCTCGGGCGTATTTCTGCTGCCCGCGAGCCTGGCCCCCTTCGGATGGAACGCAGTCGGCGGTTGGATCATCACCATATCGGGCGCGCTAGTGCTCGCCTGGGTTCTGGCCCGGTTGACGCGGGCCTTGCCAGAAGCGGTGGGCGCCGTGGGATTTGTCGAGAAGGCGTTCGGCGCGGTTCCGGGTTTCCTGATCAGCTGGGTCTATCTCGTCTCGATCTGGACCGCCGTAGTAACGATCGCTGTGGCCGCGATCAGCTATCTTTCGAGCATGATCCCGGAGCTGGGGGCGCATGAATTCCTGCCCGCGCTGGCGGCCGTGGGGCTGTTGTGGCTGCTCACCTTGCTCAACTTGCGCGGGATCAAGGAGGCGGGGCGCTTCCAGGTGGTGACGGTGGCGCTCAAGGTCGTGCCGCTGATCGTCGTGCTGGCTCTCGCGGCCGGAGCGCTGGCGAGCGGAACCGGCGAGGTCAGGCCCTTCGAACCGCAAGCCATTTCGCTCACCGCGCTCAACGGGGCTGCGGCTCTGACACTTTGGGCCTTGCTCGGATTTGAGTGCGCCAGCATCGCAGCAGCGCAAGTCCGCGATCCGTCCGTCAACGTGCCGCGCGCGACGATGTGGGGCACCGGCCTCACCGGCGTGCTTTACCTGACCGTCTGCTCGGCGATAGCGCTGATGCTGCCCGAGGCAATCGCTGCGTCCTCCCCCGCGCCCTTCGCCAGTTTCGTCGAGCGGTACTGGAGCGCCGGACCCGCCGCGCTGATCGCCGCGTTTGCGGTAATCAGCTGCGTCGGCGCGCTCAATGGGTGGGTGCTGATGCAGGGAGAGATGACGCGCAGTATGGCCGCGCGCGGGATGCTGCCCGCCTGGCTCGCGGGAACCGACGCCAAGGGCACGCCGATACGCGGCTTGCTGGTGTCCTCGGTAATCGCCAGTTTGTTCGCGCTGGCGAACGCCAGCCGCAGCCTGAAGGGTCTGTTCGAGTTCCTGCTGCTGCTGTCGACCTCCGCCTCCCTTTGGCTCTACCTCGCCTGCGCGCTGACAGCCGTGCGGCTGAACGTGGCGCGAGGATGGGCCGTGGTGGGCGCCGTCTACTCGGTCTGGATGTTGTGGGGCGCAGGCGTTGGAGCAAGCGGCCTTAGCCTGGTCCTGATGGCGGCCGGCCTGCCGATCTACTTGTGGTCCCGGCGCCACTCAGCCAAGCAGGCCGTCCAGCCATAAACCGACGAGCCGCTCGGCCTCTTCGGGCGTGAACGGCGCGTGTCCCAGGCTGAGCTCGAGCCACAGGCCGTCGATCAGCGCCGTCAAGGCGACGGCAGGCAGGCGCGGGTCCGTGCCAGGCCGCCATTCATCCACCAACGCTTCGATCCCGCTACGGAAATCGCGGTAGATGTCCTGATGCACAACCGCGATCGCGGGGTCGCTGCGGGTCAGGCTCCAGAACGCTATCCAGGTGGCGAGCAGCTCCGGGTGGGCAATCGGCGGGCGGAAGCTGGCGGTGAGATAGGCGAGCAGACGAGCGCGGGGATGCGGTCCGGCGGCCGCGACCGCCTCCGACAGCGCCAGGGCCACCTTCGTGCCCGTCCACCGGTAAGCCTCCGCAATCGCGTCCGAAACGCCCGCGAAGTAGTGCCGCAACAGACCGGGCGATACGCCCGCCTCGGCACAGATGGTCCGGACCGAGACCCCGGCTGCCCCGCGCTCCGCCAGGCATCGCGCAGTCGCTTCGATCAGGCTATGCCGCCGTTCGTCGGGCGCCGAGCGCGTGAAGGCCGATTGCCGGGATGCCATGAGCTTGTTATACGAGTGTATAGCAAGGAGTCGCAAGTGGCATCACGCGTTGAGCAATGGACCGGTGCGAACGCCGATCCCTTGGAGGGCTGGTCGCTCCCAGCCTGGACCTATGACGATCCCGAGTTCTT
Source organism: Croceibacterium selenioxidans (assembly GCF_018599195.1). Classification (GTDB taxonomy): domain Bacteria; phylum Pseudomonadota; class Alphaproteobacteria; order Sphingomonadales; family Sphingomonadaceae; genus Croceibacterium_A; species Croceibacterium_A selenioxidans. The sequence goes on from NZ_JAHFVK010000002.1 coordinate 669,519, forward strand.
CGAGCTCGAGAAGGAACGCGTGTTCGCGCCGAGCTGGCAAGTGGTCTGCCACGTCAACGACGTGCCCAACGCCGGCGACTGGCACACGCTCGAATATATCGGCGAAAGCGTGATCGTGGTCCGCGGCAAGGACGCGAAGGTACGCGCCTTCACCAACGTCTGCCGGCATCGCGGCTCGCGCGTGGTCGATGGGGCGAGCGGTTGTTCGAAGCGGCTCGTGTGCCCCTACCACGCGTGGACCTATGATCTCGACGGCTCGCTGGTCGGCGTGCCGGACAGCGCCAGCTACCCCGGCCTCGACAAATCGCGCCACGGTCTTGCTCCCGTCGATCTGGAGATCTGGCGCGGGTTCGTCTTTGTCCGCCTCAGAAGCGATGGCGGCCCTTCGGTTGCCGAGATGATGGCGCCTTACGAAGCGATGGTCGAACCCTACCGCCTCGAACAGCTGGAAGCCATCGGCCGCGTGACCCTTCGCCCGCGCGAGGTCAACTGGAAGAACATCGGCGACAACTATTCCGACGGCCTCCACATCCCCGTCGCGCACCCCGGCCTCACCCGGCTGTTCGGCAAGAGCTATGGCGTCGAGGCGGAAGAGCATGTCGACCGAATGTGGGGCGACCTGGTCGATCGCCCCTCTGCCAATTGGTCCGAGCGTGCCTACCAGAACGTCTTGCCACCGGTGCCGCACTTGCCGGAGGATCGGCAGCGGGGCTGGCTCTACTTCAAGCTCTGGCCCAATGTCGCATTCGACATCTACCCCGACCAGGTCGACTTCATGCAGTGGCTGCCGGTCAGCCCGACGACGAGCCTGATCCGCGAAATCAGCTACGCCCTGCCGGATGATCGGCGGGAGATGACGGCGGCGCGCTACCTCAACTGGCGCATCAACCGACAGGTCAACGCCGAAGATACCGAGCTTATCACCCGCGTGCAGCAGGGCATGAGTTCGCGCAGCTTCTCGGTCGGCCCGCTGTCGGAAAAGGAAGTTTGCCTGCGCCACTTCTGCAAGCGGATGCGGCGGATCATCCCGGCGGCGCGACAGGAACAACGGCCAGCCAAGGGCTGGAGCGGAAGGGAAGCATGAAGAAGTACGATGCCCTGATCATCGGCGCGGGCCATAACGGCCTCGTCTGCGCCTTCTACCTAGCTCGGGCCGGCCTCAAGGTGCGCCTCCTCGAACGGCGCGACGTCGTCGGCGGGGCGGCGGTGACCGAAGAGTTTCACCCGGGTTTCCGCAACTCCGTGGCGAGCTACACCGTCAGCCTGCTGCAGCCCAAGGTCATCGAGGACATGCGCCTGGCCCAGCACGGCTACCGCGTGATCGAACGGCCGATCTCGAACTTTCTCCCGCAGGAAGACGGCGGATACCTCAAGCTCGGCGGCGGGCTGGAGCGGACGCAGGCTGAATTCCGCAAGTTCTCCACCCACGATGCCGAGGTCCTGCCGCAGTACTACGACGCGCTCGAAACCGTGGCCGAAGTGCTACGGGGCCTCGCGCTCAAGGCGCCGCCCAACGTGGGCGAAGGCTGGCGAACGCTGGTCGATGGCGCGCTGCAAGGGCGCGGCCTCGCCAGGCTCTCGCTCGAACAGAAGCGTGACGTGCTCGACCTGTTCACCAAGTCGGCCACGAGTTTCCTTGGCCAATGGTTCGAGAGCGAAGCGGTCAAGGCCGCCTTTGGATTCGACGCTGTGGTTGGCAACTACGCCAGCCCCGATACGCCCGGCTCGGCCTATGTCCTGTTGCACCACGTGTTCGGCGAAGTGAACGGCAAGAAGGGCGCCTGGGGCCACTCTGTCGGCGGCATGGGCGCGATCACCCAGATCATGGCCAGGGTTTGCCAGGACCTGGGCGTCGAGATCAGTCTCGAAAGCCCGGTCCAGCAGGTCCTCGTCGACGGCCGACGCGTCGCGGGTGTCCGCCTCGAAAGCGGCGAGGAGATTGCCGCCAGCCGGGTGATCGCCAATGTGGGGCCGAAGATCCTCTACGACCGCATGTTCGCGGCCACCGACCTGCCGGCCGACTTCAACCGCCGGATGAAGGGCTTCAAGGCGGGTTCGGGCACGTTCCGCATGAACGTCGCGCTGAGCGAGCTCCCGCGCTTCACTTGCCTGCCGGAACCCGGCGAACATCACCAGTCGGGCATCATCCTCGCCCCGACGCTCGACTACATGGATCGGGCCTTCCTCGACGCGAAGCAGTTTGGCTGGTCGAAGAAGCCGATCGTCGAAATGCTGATCCCTTCGACGGTCGATGACAGCCTGGCCCCTCCGGGCCAGCATGTCGCCAGCCTGTTCTGCCAGCAGTTCGCTCCCGAACTTCCGGACGGGCGCGACTGGGACGCCGAGGAGGATGCGGCCGCCGACACGATCATCGACACGGTCGAAGCCCACGCTCCGGGCTTCCGCGCCTCGATCCTGGGCCGCCAGGTGCTTTCGCCGAAAGGGCTCGAGCGCAAGCTCGGCCTGGCGGGTGGCGACATCATGCACGGCAACATGACGCTCGACCAGCTGTGGTCGGCGCGGCCCGTGCTTGGGCATGGTAACTATCGCGGACCGGTCGGAGGGCTCTACATGTGCGGCGCCGGCGCTCACCCGGGCGGCGGTGTGACTGGCGCACCCGGGCATAACTGTGCGCAGGTGGTGATCGGCGATGGCGGGAGTTTGCGGCGGTTCTTGTAGGTCCCTGCCGGCCGTCTTTACAGGTCCGGCAATGACTGCTCGGCAAACCCCCACCCGGCCAGGCCCTTGCTCGAGGCCCGTTCAATCAGCTTTTTCGCAGCGTCGATCGAGAAGGGGTGCGCGTCCTTCATGGCGTTGAGTTCGTCCCAGGCGATTGGCACCGCGACGGGCGCCCCGGCCCTCGCCCGGGCCGAATAGGGCAGGACGGCCGTGCTGCCGCGTTGGTTGCGCAAATAGTCGATGAATATCTTCCCCTTGCGCTTGGCCTTGCTCATCGTCGCCACGAAACGGTCCGGCTCGGCCTGGCTCAGGGCCTCGGCGAAACGCTTGGAAAAGTCCTTGTGCGCGTCCCACGAATGGCCCGGGGTCAACGGCACGACGACGTGCACGCCCTTCCCGCCCGAGAGCATCGCGAAACTGGTCAGGCCGATATCGGCCAGCCTGTCGTGGATGTCCTTCGCCGCCTGCTTCACATCGGCGAAGTCGAGCCCCTCGTCGGGGTCGAGGTCGAACACCATGCGATCGGGCGCTTCCACGTCGGCGACCTTGCTGCCCCAGCCGTGGAATTCGATCGTCCCCATCTGCACGCAGGCTAGCAGGCCCGCGGCGTTCTCGATGTAGAGGTAGTCCTCCGTACCGCCGTCCTTCTCGGTGATCGGCACATGATGGACGTCCGGACCGAACGAGCCGGAATCGTGCTTCTGAAAAAAGCACTTCTTCGCCCGTCCCTGCGGACAACGAACCAGGCTGACCGGACGGCCCGCGGCCCAGGGCAGCATGAGGCCGGCGATGGCCTCGTAGTAGTCGGCCAGCTCACCCTTGGTCTGTCCCCCTTCGTCAAAGATCACCCGGTCGCGGTTGGTTATCTTGACCGTCTCGGTCGCTGGCGCTTGCGCGGGTTTTTCCGGCACGACGTCCCTCGCTTTCTTGTCCTCGCGCAGGCCGAGGAAGCTGCCGTGGCGGACGTTCCCGTCCGCGGTGAACTCGGCAAAGGCGATCTCGGCGACAAGCTTGGGCTCGAGCCAGGTCACGCCCCGGCTCTCGACCCGACCGACTTCCGCCGGCGCGCTCTTGCGCTCGAGCTTTGCCATGCGAGAGGCGAGATCGCGCAGGGTATCTGTATCGAACCCCGTGCCGACATTGCCCTTGTAGATCAGCTTGCCCTGCTCATTCTGGGCCAGCAACAGCGAGGAAAAGGGACGGCCCTTGGCGCTCGACTTCTTCCAGCCGATGACCACGAACTCCTGCCGCCGGGTGCACTTGACCTTGAGCCAGTTGCGGGTCCGGCGCGAGGCATATTTGCCGTCGATCGACTTCGAGATGATCCCTTCCTGGCCCGCATCGCACAGGGCCTTGAGCAGCGTCTCGCCCGCGCCGATCACGTGGTCGGCGACATGGATCGGCGGCGCGGCTTCGGCGAGCAAGGCTTCGAGCCGCTCCTTGCGTTCAATGTTCGTCAATTGCGTCAGATCGCGGCCGTCAATTTCCAACAGGTCGAAGGCGTGAAGCGAAAGGGCATCTTTCGCCGTCTGCGATCCGTGGCCGCGCTTGAGGACCGCCTGAAGCGCCGAAAAATCCGGATTGCCGTCCTTGCCATAGGCCACGATCTCGCCATCGATCAGGCTCGGCGGAAGGTCGAGGGCCCGGAGTCTTTCGACGAGCGGCGCGAACTTCTCGGTCCAGTCCAGACCGGTGCGCGTGAAGACATGTACGTCGCCGCCCGCAGCGGCAATCAGCGCGCGGTAGCCGTCGAACTTTATCTCGTGCATCCAGCCGTTTCCCGCAGGGACGGCATCGACCAGCGTCGCAAGCTGCGGCGCGCGGAATTTCGGTGGCCTCGCGGGTGACTTGCGGGTTCGGGCCTGGGCCTTGTTACGCTTGGCCGCCTTGGTCATTTCCGCCGTGAAGGCATCGCCCTTCTTCCCCTTGAGCGAATAGGCACCCTTGGTATCGCCGGCGATCTCGGCCATCGAGCGGCCGGTCAGCACGCTCGTCAGGCAGCGCTGGACCAGGGGATCGCCTTCCTCAGCGTACTCGTCCTCCAGCTTGCGCAGCAGCCAGTTCTCACGCTTCTCTCCGGGCCGGGGCTTGAGGCGGATCAGCAGCCATTCGCCCTTCATCCGCTCCCCTTCGAGCGTGAAATGCAGGTGGCCCTGGTCGATGTCCTTCCAGCTCTTGCCCTCTACTGGCGCCCAGGTGCCCCGGTCCCACAGCATGACGGTACCGCCGCCATACTCGCCCTTGGGAATTACGCCCTCGAAGTCCGCATAAGCCATCGGGTGATCTTCGGTCCGCACGGCCAGTCGCTTGATTTCGGGATCGGGCGAAGGCCCCTTGGTCACCGCCCACGATTTCAACACCCCATCGGCCTCGAGGCGGAAGTCCCAGTGCAACCGGGTGGCCTCGTGCTTCTGGACGATGAAGCGATTGCCACCCTCGCCGCTGGCGCGCTTGCCGGCGGGTTCGGCGGTCTTCGCAAAGTCCCGCTTGCGATTGTATTCCGCCAGCGGATCTCGCCTGCTCACTGGGTAAAGTCCTCGTCAGGGAAATAGCGCCGTTCGACCAGGCCCAGTATCGTCAGCATCAGGATCGAAATGGCCGAGCCGATCGCCACCAGCGGCCACTGCCCCGCTCCGCAGGCGACGCCGATCACCGCGGTCAGCCACAAGTGCGCCGCCGTCGTGAGGTTCTTGACCCGGCCCTTGCTGAACACGATCAGCCCGGCGCCGACGATACCGATGAAAGCGCCCGTGGCCTCGAAGATGCGGAGCGCGTCGAGCCGCGCGGTATCGAGCTGATAGTAAAGCGATACCATCGACACCGTCATGGCCGCCGCGGAAAAGCAGATCAGGCCGTGAGTGCGGAGCCCCGCGGCACGCCCGCGAAATTCCCGGTCGAGGCCGAGCAGCAAGCCGAGCACGGCAGCGGCTCCGAGGCGTGCCAGCAGATCAAAGTCGATCCAGTGGATCAGGATCGGCGGATTCAGCTCCATCAGGCGCGCTTCCTGGCGGGGGCCTTCTTCGCTGGCGCCTTTTTCGCGGGCTTCTTCGCCGCGGCCTTCTCTCCGCCGACCGACTTCTTCAGCGCAGCCATCAGATCGATCACGTTGGAGCCCCGCGCAATGTCCGGTTCCTCGACGTCCTCGAGGATCTTCTTGCCCTTGGCCTTCTGCTTCTTGGCGATCAGCGTCTTGAGCGCATCGACGTAGCGGTCATGGAATTCTCCCGCGTCGAACGGAGCGCTGCGCTGGTCGATCAGGGTAGTGGCTAAGTCGAGCAGGTCCTCGCTAGGCTTCTCGCTGCCGATGCCCTTGAAGTACTCCTGCGCCCGTCGCACCTCGTCTTCATAGCGCAAGGTCTCCAATACCAGGCCCTTGCCGCAAGGCTTGAGAGAGACGAGTTGCTCGCGCCCGCGGACGGAAATCTGGCCGATGCCGACCTTGTTACTCTTCCGCAGCGCCTCGCGCAGCACGATGAAGGCTTCCTCGGCAAGATCGTCCGCCGGCACCACGTAGTAGGGCTTCTCGAAGTAGAACACGTCGATCTCGCCCGCGTCGACGAACTGTACCAGGTCGAGCGTCTTGCGACTCTCCACCTTGGCAGCCTCGATCTCGTCGTCCTCGAGCAGCACGTAGTTGCCTTTGGACACCTCGTATCCCTTGACGATCTCGTCGCGGTCGATGGGGCCGATCCCCTGCACCACCTTCTCGTAGTTGATCCGCTTCCCGCTGGGTTCGTGGATCTGGTGGAAGGCAATGGCCGCGCCGGACTTGGTCGCGGCGTAGACCTCCACCGGAATCGACACGAGCGCGAGACGAATTTGACCCTGCCAATAGGCGCGTGCGGCCATTGCTGTGCCTCCTGCTTGCGGTGCATTAGCGCTTGGAGGGCCGAGGTGGTTCCTGCATGCGGCGGATCGTGCCACCTTTGTTACAGTTGATCCTTATTCTGTTGGAAAAGGTGGTTAGTATCCACACACTTGACTTGGCTAAGTATAATTCCTGAGTACGATGCACCAAAACGATCGAATAAAGGGCAAGGGTTTTGGGTCAGCAAACCGCAGTGCCGCTACCGGCCGAATTCAAGGAAGTCTGTGAGTTAGTTCGCGGCCTGGCGCGTCGCGTCGCGGACATCGAAGCCTGTACCGGCTCCAACGACGAGCCGGACTACGCGCCCAGCTTCAGCGATGACGAGCTCGCGATTGCGGCGGCCTCGATCTATCGCCTGAGGTTCCAGCGAGCGAACCACTTCGATCCGACGCTGTTCGGTGAGCCGGCGTGGGACATGTTGCTCGACTTGTTCATCCAGCGGGTCAAAGGAAAGCGCGTTTCCACCACCGGCCTGTGCCTGGGCGCCGACGTGCCCCATTCGACGGGCCTGCGGCACATCGAACGGATGTGCGACGAGAACATCCTGCGCCGCTGCACCGCGAAGGACGACAAGCGCCTGATCCTGATCGAACTCACGCCCAAGGGCTTGCGCCTGATGCGCGACTACCTCTCCAATGCGGTGGCGCAGCTCAAGATGCAGCTGCCGGAGTAGGTGCTCTGGGCTTATTCCGGCCCGAGCATATCCTCCGGCCGCACGAGTCGATCGTAATCTTCGGGCGTCACGTAGCCACTGGCCACGGCCGCCTCTCGCAAGGTCGCGCCACTCTTGTGAGCCTGCTTGGCGATGGCAGCCGCCTTGTCATAGCCAATCGCGGGCGCCAGCGCGGTGACCAGCATCAGCGAGCGCTCGACCCCATGCGCGATATTGTCGAGCCGCGGCTCAAGGCCGGCGAGGAGGTTGCGCGTGAAGCTGTCCGACGCGTCCGCGAGCAGGCGCACGGACTGGACCACGTTGTAGGCGACTACCGGCCGGTAGACATTGAGCTCGAAGTGGCCCTGGCTCGCCGCGAAGGTCACCGTGGCGTGGTTGCCGAAGACTTGCGCGCAGACCTGGGTCAGAGCCTCGCACTGCGTCGGGTTGACCTTGCCGGGCATGATCGAGGAGCCGGGCTCGTTTTCGGGCAGCGCCAGTTCGCCTAGACCGGCTCGCGGTCCTGAACCGAGCAGGCGAATGTCGTTGGCGATCTTATAGAGGCTCGCCGCGAGCGTGTTGAGCGCGCCATGGGTGAACAGCAGGGCGTCCTGACCGGCGAGCGCTTCGAACTTGTTGGGTGCGGTAACGAAGGGCAACCCGGTTGCTTCGGCGATTTCCTCCGCCACAGCCTCGGCAAAGCCCTTGGGGGCGTTGAGACCGGTGCCAACGGCAGTGCCGCCTTGGGCGAGCTCGTAGAGACCGGGCAAGGTCTGCTCGATCCGCTCGATCCCCGCACGGACCTGACGGGCATAGCCGGAAACTTCCTGCCCCAGGGTGAGCGGCGTTGCATCCTGGGTGTGGGTCCGGCCGATTTTGACGATGTCTGCCCAGTCCCGGGCCTTCGCCTCGAGCCGGTCGGCCATGCGAGCCAGCGCCGGGAGCAGGTCGGCCGTGAGGGTCACGGCGGCGGCGACATGGATCGCGGTCGGGATCGTATCGTTCGACGACTGGCTCATGTTGACGTGGTCGTTCGGGTGGACCGGAGACTTGGTCCCGGCCTGGCCGCCGAGCAGGAGGTTCGCGCGGTTGGCGATGACCTCGTTGGCGTTCATGTTACTCTGCGTGCCCGATCCCGTCTGCCACACGACCAGCGGGAACTCGTCGTCGTGTCTGCCCGCGATCACCTCGTCGGCGGCGACGACAATCGCTTCGGCCAGCTTGGGATCGAGCAGGCCGATTTTGCGGTTGCTCAGCGCAGCCGCCCGCTTGACCGTGCCGAGCGCGTGGATGACCGGCAACGGCATCCGCTCCCCGCCAATACGGAAATTCTGCAGCGATCGCTGGGTCTGGGCGCCCCACAGCTTGTCGGCCGGAACGGCGATTTCACCCATGGTGTCGGTTTCGATGCGGGTCTCGCCCAATTCAGTTCTCCTGCCCAGGCCAGTCGCCTCAGCGCACCGGCTTGTAGGGTTCCCAGTTAGGCGAGAGGCGGCCCATCACCTCCTTGGCGGCCTTCTCGACCTCGGCCAGGTGGAACCGGACATCCTTCTCTTCCATGTCCGGGCCGACGCCGTCAAAATGATAGCGCGCGGTTTCGGCGAAACCGAACACATCGACCAGGTAGCGGTCGAACACCGTGCGCAGCGAACCGAAAACGCCCTTCTCGCTGAGCCAGGCTTTCAGGCTGCCGGATGAGGTAAGCGACACCAGCCGCTTGCCCACCAGAAGGCTGGCCGCCCCACCGCTCCCGTCGTTTCCGAGTTGCCGGCCAGCCCCGAACACCCGGTCGATATACCCCTTGAGCATGGCCGGAGGCGCGCCGAACCAGATCGGATAGACGAGTACGAACACGTCGACTTTGCCTAGGGCCGCCCACTCCGCCTCCACGTCGGGCCGAGGCGAACCGTGGCGTTCCTCGTCCTGCAACACCGGATCGAAACCGAGGCGATAAAGATCGCGAACGATCACCTCGTGCCCCGCGGCGCGCACAGTGTCGGCGTAGCGGTCGGCGACCGATAGGGTGAAGCTCTGCTGGGCAGGATGGCAAACGATGATCGCGTGCTTGAGCGTCTCGGACATGGCGCACTCGCTTCCGGAGAGGGGGAGACCCAGTCTAGCAAAGACTTTGGCTATGACTCCAGCTTCTTAGACGGCTGCCCAAAAGAGACTTCGTCAATTTCCCCTGATGACGGATGCATTTGCAGGTGTCAGTATGGCGGCAGGGCCGGAAGAGCCTGGGAGAAGGAATATGCGGCTTCGTCTCGCCTGGGCGGGTGCCCTGGCCGTGTCGCTGGCGAGTGTTGCGGCGCAAGCCCATCACAGCATGGCGATGTTTGATAACCAGAAGAAAGTCACTGTCAGTGGAACTGTCACCGAGTTCCAGTGGACCAATCCCCACGCCTACATCCAGATGATCGCCAAGGACGCGTCGGGCAAGGATGTCGAATGGAGCATGGAGATGGGCGCGCCGATGTATCTTTATGCTCGCGGCTGGCGGCCCTCGTCGCTCAAGGCCGGGGCCAAAGTCAACGTGACTATCCATCCTCTGCGCAACGGCATGCCGGGCGGAGTCGTGCTCGAGGTGATCGATGCCGACGGCAAGGCGATCGGAAAGCCGGCATGAGGCTGGCGCTCGTCGCGGCGATCGGCGCCGCTTCGCTCGCCCTTTCCGGCCCGACGTACGCGCAGGACAAGGCGCAGCGGACCGAAGAGTTCGCCAAACTCCCCTATTGGTCGGGCTATTGGGTCAGCGAGGGTCAGGCTGGCACGACCATCGGGGGTATCGCCCCCGCCTCGATCGAGATGCGCGAGAAGGGCAAGGCCCCGGCGGTTCCGATCATGAGTTTGAGTGGCTTCGGCGCACCGTGGAACGACGAAGGCAAAGCCCGCATGGCCGAACGGGCGAGGATCGCCCCCGGCCGCAAGGCCATGGGCTGGGGCTACCCGATGATGATGGATGCCGCCGCTCCGCTGCAATTCCTCATCACGCCCGAAGAAACGCTGATCATCAGCCCTTACGGCGACGTCCGCCATATCTACACCGATGGGCGCGCCATGCCGGGCGAGGAAGATCTGTGGCCGACCGTTTGGGGCACCTCAATCGGGCATTGGGAAGGTGACACGCTGGTCGTCGAGACCAAGGCGGTGAAGAACCCGAACATCTACTTCCACACCGCGCCGCCGCTGTCCGAGCAGGCGCACTATGCCGAGCGCATCCGGATGGACGGAAACCGTCTCGTCTCGGAAGTCACGATCGAGGATCCCGTGACACTGACCGGTCCGTGGAAAGCGCGGCTGACTTACGTCCGGGACGACGGGTTCGACCGCATGGTGCAGATCGATTTCGACAACGACCGCACGGGCTTCGACGGACAGGTCAACACGATCGAACCGGCCCATCCGGAGGAACAGCACTGATGAAGGGAACACTCATATCCGCGCTGGCGCTGGGGATGGCGCTGGCGCTTCCGGCTTCCGCACAAGCACTGCTTCCGGGAGAGAAAGCGGCCGACATCCCTGCAATCGCGGGGGTAATCTCTGGCGATGCGCAGTGGGACAGGGCCTGGTCGGGACCGATGACCGCCGATGGCATGGTCGGATCGGCGGACGGCGCCTTGCTGTTCGCGCAAGAGCAAAGCAACTCGATCCGCAAGTTGTGGCCAGATGGCAAGGAATGGGTTCTCTATCCCTACATCGCCGGCGCCGGCGCGGTTTCGATCGATAATGAGGGACGTATCTTCACGGTAGAGCGCACCTGTACCGACCCGGGCTTGCGCCTCCCGGACTGCAGCGAAGCGACCAGAGTGGTCCAGCTCGCCCCGGAGCGGAAGGTACTCGCGAGCGCCTTCGCCGACGGCAAGACGCTTGGCCGGCTCAACGATGTGGCGGCCGATGGCCATGGCGGCGCGTATTACACCCAGGGCGGGATCTATCACGTGAGAGCCGATGGCTCGGTGCACGCCGTCGCCGAAGGCGGAGGATTGTTCACCAATGGCCTGGTGCTCAGCCCCGATGGCAAGACACTCTACGTCACCAACCGTGGCACCGTCATCGCGTTCGACGTGGGGCCGGACGGAACCCCCACGAACCGGCGCGACTTCGCCACTTTGGATAGTGAACCGCAGGGGGGCTTCGGAGGTGACGGCCTCGCAGTGGATGCCGATGGCAGGCTCTACGTCACGGCGGATGCCGGGCTCTACGTGTTCGATAAAGCGGGGAAGAAGCTCGGCATCATTCCTGTGCCGCGCCGGGCGATCACCGCAGCCTTTTCGGGACCGGACAAGAAGACGCTCTACGTCGGCGCGATGGGTGCGGTCACGCCTGACGGCACCGCCTGGACCACGCCCGAAGGCGTGCGCAACGTGGCGATGACCATCTATCGCGTGAACACCGAGGCGACCGGTTTCAGGAAATAGGCTTCGGATGATCAACTTCGATTCCGCCACCGCCCAGCTGCGCCTGTTGCAAGACAAGCAGATCAGCGCAGTGGAGTTGCTGGATTCCTACCTGGTGCGGATCGAGCGCTTCAATCCCGCCTACAATCTGGTTGTCGCGTTCGACCTCGATCGCGCGCGGGCCGATGCGGAAGAGATCGATCGCCGCCGTGCTCGCGGCGAGATGCTGGGGCCGCTTGCGGGCCTGCCGATCACGATCAAGGATTCGTTCGAGGTCGTCGGCATGCCGGCCACCTGCGGCCTCGAACATCTGCGCGATCATCGGCCGGCACGCGATGCGGACGCCGTCGCTTTGCTGCGTGAAGCCGGCGCGGTGATCTTCGGCAAGACCAACCTTCCCGCCGGGGCGAGCGACTGGCAGTCGTTCAACCCCATCTATGGCTTGAGCCGCAATCCCTGGAATCCGGAGCGCACCGTCGGAGGATCATCCGGCGGCGCAGCGGCCGCCGTGGCCGCCGGTTTTACCGCGCTCGAACTGGGCAGTGACATCGGCGGTTCGATCCGAATTCCTGCGCACTTCTGCGGCGTGTTCGGGCACAAACCCACCTACGCGGCGGTTCCGCTGCGCGGTCACATTCCGCCGCCGCCTGGCATGTTGCATCAGCCGGAACTGGGTGTGGCCGGGCCGCTGGCCCGCAGCGGGGCCGACCTGGCCCTGCTCATGTCGGTCCTCTCGACTACTGCCAAGCGTGCGCCAAGGCACGAACGCCTCGAGAATTTTCGTGTCGGTATATGGATGGGTGGGGATGCCTATCGAGTCGACGGCGCCTATCGCGCGGCGATCGAGGCATTCATCGAGGATTTGGGCCAGGCGGGCGCCAGAGTCGTCCCGGTGGATTTGCCCGTCGATCCGGTCGACAGCTACGAAACCTACCTGAGGACCTTGTTCGCCATCGTGGGCGCTCCCGCCCCGCACGAGGCCGCGGCTTTCGAGAAGCTGGCAGATCAAGACGAAACAGGAATCGCCGCCAAGCTCGCGGGCTATATGCGGGCAACTCTCGGCGACTGGTTTGCCCTCGCCGAGAAGCGCGAACATCTGTTCCGCGCCTGGGCCGGGTACTTCACCCATTACGATGTTCTACTGTGCCCGGCCGTTCCCGTCGTGGCCTTCCCGCACATGGCGGAAGGAAGCGGAGTTCATTCCGACCAGTTGTTCCGCCGCATTACGATCGATGGCCAACCCGCGCCCTACCTTGACTTTACCTGGCAGGGCCTTGCCACGGTCGCCAACCTTCCAGCCACGGTGATGCCAACGGGCCGACAGGTGGACGGGCTGCCGGCTGGAATTCAGATCATCGGGCCCTATCGCGAAGACCTCACCTCGAT
>NZ_JAHFVK010000002.1:690000-1431959 GCF_018599195.1 Croceibacterium selenioxidans
CTGGCCAAGGCGATGCTTCCGGCAATCGTGGGATGCGGCCTCATGGCCTTGGCCGTCATTGCACTTGATCGCATGATCGGACCCTTTCCCGCCTTCGCGCGGTTGGCGTTGCTCTCCGCATTCGGGGGAACGGTCTACGCCATCACCCTCTGGCTGTTCTGGCCCGAGGTAGTGCGGCGGAACTGGGAGATGATCGTACGCAGCCGGGCCCGCGGGACGGGGAATTGAGGCCGCGCCGACGGAAGGGATGAGTCCATCGCAACGCGGACACCGGCTATCGTGATTCGCCGGGCGTAAGGCTCGCAGCCGAACGCGTCTGGCGCGCTTTGTGCAAGGTGGGTCTTGTGGTATGATGCCCACGTGGCTCGGCCCCCTCGGCCGGGTGCGGGAGAGAGAATGGGCTGGCAACACCTAGCCGCCGCCATCACGCTGGTCACCGGCCTGAGCGGAGCGTCCGCGCAGGAGAGCGGCGACGACATCCCGGAAGTCGAGATCATCAACCTCGAGGACGAGCGCTATCGCCGCATGACCGTCCCGGTCACGATCGGCGAAAACGGACCGTTCCAGTTCATGATCGACACCGGTGCGCAAGCGACCGTGGTGTCGCGCGACCTGGCCGACCGCCTGCAATTATTCGACCGCGACGAGGCGACCCTGGTCGGCATGGCGAGCCGCCGGCAAGTCGAGACGACGCCGATCGCCGACGTGAGGCTCGGCAGCAGGAACTTCTATATCGAGAACGCACCGGTGATCGAAGGCGAGCACATCGGCGGAGCGGATGGCATCCTCGGGCTGGACAGCTTGCAGAACCAGCGCGTGCTGATCGACTTCATCAAGAAGGAGATGTCGGTTGCCGATGCCGACCAGTTGGGAGGTAACCGGGGCTTTGAGATCATCGTCAAGGCCCGCAGCAAGCTCGGCCAGCTGATCATCACCAGCGCGCGCCTCGACGGTATTCCGGTGGCGGTGATCGTCGACACCGGCGCGCAAGGCAGCATCGGAAATCCGGCGCTGCAGGCTCGGCTGCGCCGCGGCCGCCATCTGGGCGAGACCGAGCTGACCGATATCAACGGGGTCGCCATGGCAGGGACGATCCGGATTGCGAATGAACTCGACCTCGGACGAGCGAAGCTTTCGAACCTGGCGGTCATGTTCGCGGACTCCCCGTCGTTCCATTCGCTGGGCCTGAGCGACAGGCCGGCGCTGGTACTCGGGATGTCGGAGCTCAAGCTGTTCAGGCGCGTGGCGATCGACTTCCAGTCCCGTCGCGTCCTGTTCGACATGCCGCGCGGCTCATAGAGCCAATAGCATTTGTTCATTGCCGCGGGCCATAAGGGGCCCCACCTGATGCGCGATGAATAATTCCACCACCCCATCGAAAGACAGCGCGTCGGAAGGCGCGAAGGACTGGGCCGGCTGGGGCACGGTCCGGCGCTTCCTTCCTTATCTGTGGCCGAAAGACCGTCCCGACCTGCGCTGGCGGATCGGGTGGGCGGCGTTCTTCGTGCTCATTGCCAAGATCGTCGTGCTCACCCTGCCGTTTGCCTATGCCGGCGCGATCGACGCGATGGCGGCGCGTGGCGATGAAGCCATGTGGGTGGCCCTCGGCCTGGTCACGGCCTATGCCGCGGGGCGCTTGGCGACGGTGATCTTCGACAACGTTCGCAACATCATTTTCGAACGCGTCGGACAGGATGCCGTGCGGCAGCTGACCGAGGACGTGTTCGCGCGGCTGCATGGGCTGTCGTTGCGCTTCCACCTGAGCCGTCGCACGGGCGAGGTGACCAAGATCGTCGAACGCGGGTCGAAGAGCATCAACACGATGGTCTACTTCCTGCTCTTCAACATCGCACCGACAGCGGTCGAGATGGTGGTCGTGGCGGCCATCTTCTACGTCAAGTTCGGCTGGGAAGTGGTGCTGGCCACGGCGGTGACCGTCGCTTCCTATATCTGGGTCACGCGGACGATCACCGAGTGGCGGACCAAGCTGCGGATGCAGATGAACGACCTCGACGGGCTGGCCCTGGCCCGCGCGGTGGACTCGCTGCTGAATTACGAGACGGTCAAGTACTTCGGCGCCGAGAAGCGAGAGCTGGAGCGCTTCGGGTCGGCGACGCGTGCCTATGCCGAGGCTGCGATCAAGAGCGAGAATTCGCTTGGCCTGCTCAATATCGCCCAGGCCCTGATCATGAACCTTATGATGGGCGGGGCGATGGCCTTCACGGTATGGGGTTGGCACGAGGGGCGCCTGAGCGTCGGCTCGCTGGTCCTGATCAATACCTACCTGATGCAGCTTTTCCGCCCGCTCGACATGCTCGGCTGGGTCTATCGCACGATTCGCCAGGGTCTGATCGACATGGCGCAGATGTTCCGCCTGATCGACACCCAGATCGAGGTGCAGGACGCACCGGGCGCTCCGGCGCTGGTCATACAGCGTCCGACCGTGGCATTCGACAACGTCGTCTTCGGCTATGAGCGCGACCGCGAGATCCTGCACGGCCTGAGCTTCGAGGTGCCCGCCGGAGCGCATGTCGCGATCGTCGGGCCCTCCGGCGCCGGCAAGTCGACGATCGGGCGGCTCCTCTTCCGCTTTTACGACCCCTGGTCCGGCCGCATCCTGATCGATGGGCAGGACATTGCCGAAGTGACTCAGGAGAGCCTGCGCGCCCAACTCGGGATCGTCCCGCAGGACAGCGTGCTGTTCAACGACACGATCGGCTACAACATCGCCTATGGCCGCAGCGGGGCAAGCCAGGAGCTCGTGGCGGCCGCGGCGCGCGATGCGGCGATCCTGCCGTTCATCGAAATGTTGCCGCAAGGCTTCGACACCGAGGTCGGCGAACGCGGGCTCAAGCTTTCGGGGGGCGAGAAGCAGCGAGTGGCCATTGCCCGAACCCTGCTCAAGAATCCGCCGATCCTGCTGCTCGACGAAGCGACCAGCGCGCTTGACACTCGTACCGAGCAGGACATCCTGACCACCCTGCACCGAGTGTCCGAGCATCGCACCAGCCTTGCCATCGCCCACCGGCTTTCGACGATTGCCGACGCGGACAGGATTTTCGTCCTCGACCACGGCCGCCTGGCCGAGAGCGGCTCCCACTCCGACCTCCTGCGGCTCGACGGGCTCTATGCCGAGATGTGGAACCGCCAGCTCGCCGAGCGCGAGGAGGTGCTGGACGAGGCGGCCGAATGAGTGCTCAAATAGTGTAAGGGAAACGGCACAAGTTTGAGTAGAATCAACGAGACCGCCAGGAACAGGGACTATCACATGGCCATGATCAGACTCCCCACTCTCGTCGCCTCCGCCGCGCTGGCGTTCGTAGCCGCAACCGCGCTTGCCCAGGACCCCACGATCACCAACGTGCGGATCGCGATGACCCAGAACGTCAATCCCTCGATGCTGGCGATCTGGGAAATCACCAATAACGCGATGGACGAGAACGGTGGACTCGACGCAGCGCAGATGGACGAGGCCAAGTTCGACAACCTGGCCTACTCCGCCGGACGGCTGGCCGAAGCCGGCAGGACGATGGCGACCTGGCAAAGCCCGGTCGCAGCCGGCCCCAACAACCGCACCGTAAGCGAAGACCAGGTCTCGATGGATCACGTCCAGCACCAGCTCGACGCCGATCCGGCCGGCTTCCGGGCGAAGGCCGTCGCCTTTGCCGAGCATTCGGAGAAACTGGTCGCAGCGGCCAAGGCTCGCGACGTTGCCGCCACCGGCACCCTGGTGAGCGAGATGGACGCCGTTTGCGAGGCTTGTCACGCCCAATACTGGTACGGCGAATAGCTGGTCATCACCGCCCTGGCGTGGCAGTCTGCGCCAGGGGGGACGATGGGAACACTAGCCTGGATCGAGCAAACATCGCTTTCCGTCTTCGTGCGGGAAGACCTCTATGCCTATTTCGTCCTGCTGATCTTCCATGCGCTGGGCATGGCCTTTCTGGTCGGTGGAGGGATCGCGATCTCGCTGCGGGTACTGGGGGTCGCGTCCGGTGCGCGCCTCGAACGGTTCGCCGCCTTCCTGCCGTGGATGGGAGTGGGTGCAACGATGGCGATCGTCTCGGGCCTCGGCTTGCTGGCCGGCTATCCCGCGAAGGCGCTGACCAACTGGATCTTCGCGCTCAAGTTCGCCTGCCTTATCGCCGCAGCGTTGCTGGTGCGGCAGATCGCCCGCGAAGTTTTCCCCGCTGCGGCCGCCGGTAATCCCGTGCCGCGGAACGCCCGCTGGCTCGCCGCCGGATCGCTCACGTTGTGGCTGGCCGGCGTCGCCTGCGGCAAGCTGTTGCTCTACACCAATACCATGCTGCTCACGAGCGACCTGTGACCGGTCTGCCGCACGATCCGATCTTCGATCCCGTCGGCATGGTCATCTGGGCGATCGACAGCGGCTTCTACGATGTAATGAACTCCGCCTGGGGCTGGCCGATCGCGGAGATCGTCCACTTCTTCGGCATCTGCCTGCTGTTCGGCGCAGTCGGAATGTTCGACTTGCGGATGATCGGCTTCGTGCGCGGGATTTCGCTGCCGGCCCTACACCGGCTGGTACCCTTCGGCGTACTCGGCTTCCTGCTCTGCGCCGCGACGGGGTTCCTGTTCGTCATCTCCGCGCCAGACCAGTACCTCTACAATCCCGCCTGGCAGGTGAAGATGGCGCTGCTCGGCGTAGCGGGCGCGAACATGGTGCTGTTCTACCTCACCACCTCGCGCCGCCTCGCCCTGCTGGGCCCGGACGACAACCCGCCAGCGGCGGCAAAGGTGTTTGCCGCCGTCTCGCTGCTGAGCTGGATGGGTGTAATCACGGCCGGTCGGGTAATTACCGCGTTTCGGCCCCCTAGCTGGTTCTGGTGCGCCTGGTGCGGATGAGACCTTAGCTAGAGCACGTACTTGCTGAGGTCGGCGTCCTGGGCCAGCCCGGCCAATCGTTCGCGAACGTAGCCGGCGTCGATCACCACCGAATCGCCTTTGCGGTCCTCGGCTTCGAAGCTGAGATCCTCGAACAGCTTTTCCATGACGGTCTGCAAGCGGCGGGCGCCGATATTCTCGACGGTCTCGTTCACCTGTGCGGCGATCCGGGCAATCTCGCGGATAGCGTCGGCCGTCACGTCGACCACGACCTTTTCAGTCCCGAGCAGGGCACGGTATTGCTGGACCAAGTTGGCGCGGGTGTCCGACAGGATCGAAACGAAGTCTTCCTCCGTCAGCGCCTTCAACTCGACGCGAATCGGCAAGCGGCCCTGGAGCTCGGGGAGCATGTCCGAAGGCTTGGCGAGATGGAACGCGCCGCTACCGATGAAGAGCACGTGATCGGTCTTCATCGGGCCGTACTTGGTGGCAACCGTGGTTCCCTCGATCAAGGGCAGGAGATCCCGCTGCACGCCTTCGCGGCTGACCGATCCACCCCGCACGTCGGAGACGGCGATCTTGTCGATCTCGTCAAGGAAGACGATCCCGTTCGCTTCGGCATTGGCGAGCGCCACGCGAGCGACGTCGTCCTGGTCCATGCGCTTCTCGGCTTCTTCGTCGACCAGCTTGTCCCACGCGTCGGGTACCTTGAGCTTGCGGCGCTTGAGGTTCTGTTTTCCGAACGCCTTGCCCATCATCTCGCTGAGATTGATCATGCCGACGTTGCCGCCCATGCCGGGAAGCTCGAACGAGTTCTGCGGCACGTCCTCGACCTCAACCTCGACTTCAACGTCGTTCATCGCGTTCTCGACGATGCGCTGGCGGAAGCTCTCGCGCGTCGCTTCGCTGGCGTTCTCGCCGACGAGCGCCTTTAGCAGGCGATCCATCGCGGCCTTGCTCGCTGAATCACGCACCGCCTCGCGACGGCGGTCCTTCTCCAGCCGGATGGCCTCTTCGGCCAGGTCGCGAGCGATCTGCTCCACATCGCGGCCGACGTAGCCGACCTCGGTGAACTTGGTCGCTTCGACTTTTACGAAGGGAGCGTCGGCCAGCTTGGCCAGGCGGCGGCTGATCTCGGTCTTGCCGCAGCCCGTGGGACCGATCATCAGGATGTTCTTCGGCGTGACCTCGTCGCGCAGTTCCGGCGAGAGGCGCTGGCGGCGCCAACGGTTGCGCAGCGCCACGGCGACCGCGCGCTTGGCTTCGGCCTGTCCGATGATGTGTTCGTCCAATGCGGCGACTATCGCCTTGGGGGTCAGGTGATCGTTCATGTGTTCCTCAGTCCCATTCCGCTCGCGGAAGGGAGCTAGATCGTTTCGACCGTGACGCGGTCGTTGGTGAAAACGCAGATCTCGGCCGCGACGGCCATGGCCTTGCGAGCGATCGTTTCGGCATCGTCTTCGTAATCGGCGAGCGCGCGCGCGGCGGACAAGGCGTAATTGCCACCCGAACCGATCGCGGCAATGCCGCCTTCAGGTTCGAGCACGTCGCCATTGCCGGTGAGCACCAGCAGCGTGTCCTTGTCGGCCACGATCATCAGCGCTTCGAGGTTACGGAGATATTTGTCGGTTCGCCAATCCTTGGCGAGTTCGACCGCGGCGCGCAGGAGCTGGCCGGAGTACTGCTCGAGCTTCTTTTCGAGCCGCTCGAACAGGGTGAAGGCATCGGCGGTGGCACCGGCGAACCCGGCAATGACCTTGCCGCCTTCGCCAAGCCTGCGGACTTTGCGGGCGTTGGGCTTCATCACCGTGTTGCCCATGGAAACCTGGCCGTCACCCGCGATGACAGTCTTGCCGCCCCTGCTGACGCCAATGATGGTAGTGCCGTGCCACGGAATGAGGCCGTGGCGTCCCTCTCTATCGTCCATGGACGAAGATATGGGCAAGACCTGGCGGCGCTTCAAGCGAGCGCCGCCGTGCCTGGATCAGTTGCCGGCGCCGCCGCCAGTCGCCGCACCGCCCATGCCAACCTGTCCGATGTTGCCGAACAGGTCTTCCAGGAACCCGCGTTCACGGCCGAGCGTCGGCGTCTTGTCGGCATCAGGGCTGAGATAGGCGACTTCGTCGAGCCCGGTGCGCTTCACTTCGACCACGTTTCCGGCGTCGTCGAAGCGGACCGCGGTAACCGAATGTTCAGCGATGCGCGGCGTGCCGAAGGGCTTCTGCATCGTCGTGCTGGCGATGTAGTACCACACCGGCTGTCCGTACTCGCTCTGCAAGCTCGGCCGCCCCAGCGTGCGCTCAACCGACTGGCGGTTGTCGATACCGGGCTGGACGGATTGCAGCAGCACCTCGTCGTTGAGGTAGCCGCGGTGCGTCGCGATCGAATTGATGCATCCACTCGTGAGCACCGATGCGCCCAGAATTATCCCGATGCGCCACTTACCCGCCATTCCTCGACTTCTCCGCTTCGGGCCACTATCTGGGCCGGAGCCTTACGGGCTCCCGCTTCGTCAAGCAATGGCGGGTGCGGCCGGCCCATTGAATAACCGCTGAACGAATGGCTTTAGTCCCCCATGTCCCTGCTTAAACGCTTCCTTCGCCCCGGAAACGATCCTCGCGAAGCGCTGCGCCCGTTATGGCACCGCGTGGTCGAGCTTTCGCGCGATCCTGAGTTTTATCGCCAAAACGGCGTGGCGGACACCGTGGCGGGGCGGTTCGACATGATCACGGCGATTCTGGCCATCGTGTTGCTGCGGTTGGAACGCGACCGGATATTTGCCAGCGAATCGGCCTTGCTGACCGAACTGTTCGTCGCCGACATGGACGGCCAGTTGCGCGAGACGGGTGTCGGCGACCTGGTCGTCGGCAAGCACATGGGCAAGCTCATGTCGGTGCTCGGCGGACGGCTCGGCGCCTTCCGCGAGGCGCTGAAGACCGGCGAGGATGCGGCTTTGGCGGACGCGCTGGCGCGCAACGTGACGCTGGTGGACGAGAGCAGTCCGCCCGACAGCCTCGCCCACCGGTTGCGCGGCTTCTACGACAAGCTCTGCGCGCTCGACAGCAAGGGGCTGCTCGCGGGGGAAATCGGCCTGTGACCGCGCCGGAATTCTCTCGCCCCATCGACCTGCGGCATTTCGCCGAAGGGGCGATCGAACTCAATGCCACCGAGGGCGAGCGCAAGGCGCTGGCCCGGCGGTTCGGCCTGGTCTCGATAGGATCGCTTCAGGCCACGCTGAACCTGCAAGCCGACGGAGAGGCGATCAACGCGAACGGACGCCTGCAAGCGGCGATCGTGCAAAGCTGCGCGATCTCCGGCGAAGACCTGCCGGTGACGATCGACGAGCCGCTGACCTTTCGCTTCGTTCCCGAAACGCCCATCGACGAGGAAGAGCTGGAGCTGGACGCCGGCGATCTCGACGAGATCGCTTACTCGGGCCAGTCGATCGACCTGGGCGAAGCCGTGGCGCAAAGCCTGGTGCTGGCGATTGATCCCTACGCCACCGGCCCCAACGCTGATCGCGCTCGCAAGGAGGCCGGGTTGCTGGACGAAGCGTCGAGCGGGCCGTTCGGGGCGCTCGCCGCGTTGAAGAAGGGCGACTAGCGCCCCGTTCAGAAGGGGATGTCGTCGTCGAGGTCGTCGCTGAAGCTGCTGCCGCCACCCGACGAAGAGCCACCGCCCTGATTCCAACTCGAGCCGCCACTGCTGCTGGCGCCGCCCGAGGACGAACCGCCCCGATCTCCCCAGTCGCCACCGCTGCGCTGGCCGCCACCACCACCGCCGCCGCCCTGGGCGCCATCGAGCATGGTCAGGACCCCGCCGATCCCGCCGACCGAGACCTCGGTGCTGTAGCGATCGTTGCCCGACTGGTCCTGCCACTTGCGGGTGCGCAGCTGGCCTTCGATGTAGACCTTGGAGCCCTTGCGCAAGAACCGCTCGGCGACACCGACGAGACCGTCCGACTGTAGCACGACGGTGTGCCACTCGGTCCGCTCCTTGCGTTCTCCGGTCTGCTTGTCCTTCCAGGTCTCGGACGTCGCGATGCGCAGGTTGGCGATGCGGCCGCCGTTCTGGAAGCTCTTCACTTCCGGGTCCTGACCCAGGTTCCCGATCAGAATGACCTTGTTGACGCTGCCTGCCATGAATTTTCCTCTGCCGAACTAGAGGCCAGCGGCGACCGCCAGCCAGTAGGTGATTCCGGCGAACACGTAGGCCAGCGCGAACAGATATCCCAGCATGAATAGGGGCCATTTCCACCCATTCGTTTCGCGCCGGGCAACTGCGATGGTCGAGAGGCACTGCGGGGCGAACACGAACCAGGCAAGGAAGGCGAGTGCGGTAGGCAGGGTCCAGCTGTTCTGCAGCTTCGGAATCAGGCCCTGCGCCGCGACGTCCTCGTCCTCGGCATCGACGGCGTAAGTCGTCGCCAGCGAGGCCACCGCGACTTCGCGCGCGGCCATCGCCGGGATTAGCGACAGCGCGATCTCGTGATTGAAGCCGATCGGCCTCACGATAACTTCGAGCCCACTGGCGATGTGGCCGGCGATGCTTGCTTCGGACTGGCTTTCGCCGGGCTCGGCCTTGGGAAAGCTGAGCAAGACCCACAGCACTACCGTAACGGTGAAGATGATCGTCCCGGCGCGGCGGAGGAAGACCCAGGCGCGCTGCCACAGCCCGATCGCCAGATCGCGCAGCGGCGGCCATTGGTACTTCGGCAACTCCATGATGAAGCCCGAAGCGGAACCCTTGGTCACCGTACGGCGCAGCACCAGGGCCGCCACCATCGCCCCGATGATGCCCGCCACATAGAGCGAGAACAGCACCAGTCCCTGCAAGCCGATTCCCCAGCCGATGGTGGTCGCTGGAATGAAAGCGCCGATGATCACCGCATAGACCGGCAGGCGAGCTGAGCAGGTCATCAGCGGCGCTATCAGGATCGTCGTCAGCCGGTCCTTGGGGTCGGCGATCGCGCGCGTCGCCATGATGCCGGGAATCGCGCAGGCGAAGCTCGAGAGCAGCGGAATGAAGCTGCGTCCCGAAAGCCCGACCGAGGCCATCAGCCGGTCCATGATGAAAGCCGCGCGGGCCATGTAGCCCGACTGCTCCATCACCAGGATGAAAGCGAACAGGATCACGATCTGCGGCAGGAACACTACCACAGAGCCCACGCCCGAGAGCACGCCCTGGGTCAGGAAATCGCGCACGATACCGGCCGGCATGTTTTGGTTGGTGAAGTCGATCAGCGCGCTCACCCCGCCATCGAGAGCGTCGGCAAAGGGCGTCGCCCAGGCGAACACGGCCTGAAAGATCACGAACAGCAAGGCAAACAGGATCGGGGGGCCGAGCCAGGGGTGCAGCAAGGCTTTGTCGAGGCTCGCATGCAGCCGATGGACGCCCGATTCGCTGAGAATCGCCCCGCCTGCCATGTGGCGCGCGGCGAGGCGGCGCTCCTGAAGCGTCAGATGCTGGTGCGGCTGCGAGCGCATGTCCTTGCCCGCCAGCGATTCGGCCTGGCCGACAGCTTCCAGCAGCGCATCGAGCCCGCGCTTGCGCACAGCGACCGTCGGGACGACGGGCACGCCAAGCGATTGCGACAGGGCCGCCGGGTCGAGCACGATTCCGTCGCGCTCTGCGAGGTCGATCATGTTGAGCGCGACGACTACCGGCCGACCGAGCTCGATCAGTTCCTGCGCGAAGACGAGGTGCTGTTCGAGGTTGGCCGCGTCGAGCACGATAATCAGGACATCGGGCTTGGCCTCCCCCGGAAATTCTCCGAGCACGACCCGGCGAGTCACTTCTTCGTCCGGGCTGGCGGCGTCGAGCGCATAGCTGCCCGGGAGGTCGACCAGTTCGACCGGCTCTCCCGACGGCAGGTACATCCGCCCGGCCTTCCTCTCCACCGTGACACCCGGGTAGTTGGCGATCTTCTGGCGCGCGCCGGTCAGGGCGTTGAACAGCGCGCTTTTGCCCGAGTTCGGGTTGCCGACGAGCGCGGCGGTGAGTTGGCGGCTCATATCAGCTCAACCGTCATGGCGCGGGCATGGGCGCGGCGGATGGCCACGGTCATGCGGCCGATCAGGAGCGCGATCGGGTCACGACCGGCGAAAATGCCCCGATGAGCCACCGCCACGCGCGCGCCCTCGTCGATACCCAGCGCCTGCAGGCGCTTGGCTTCATCGGGCGCAAGCGCATCCCAATCGATGGAGACGATTTCGGCGCGTCGCCGCACCGGCAGGAGATCGAGTGTCATGCTGGAAGTCACCCGACGCGGGTGCCAGATGGCGGCAGTAATTGCAACTGCCTCGCAGTAAGAACTTTAGCCGCTAACGCGCAGGATAGCGAAGCCGGCCAAGGAATCGCGCGACGTCGAAGCCCTCTCGGTCGCGGAATACCCGCGCCTTGGCCTTCTCGAACTTCATCACGCCTTCGATCCGTCGGTCGAGGAAGGCCCTGGTCTCCGCCTTGCCCTCGCTGGTGTCGTCGAGGAACACTGCCAGGGTCGCGGTGTAGATTCCGGCCAGCAGCGCACGCTTGGTGTAGTGGTTGTAGTCGGTCGCAGTGTCCCCGGCCAGGCGCCACATCTGGTCGGCGCTGTTCCAGCCGAGCTTCATCGTGCGCCCCAGGTTTTGCGGCATAGCCTGGATGGCCAGCGCCCGCCGCAAGGCTTCTTCCTGCCCGGCCACCGCATCGAGGCGAAACTGCAGCAGGGTGCGAATCCGGTCGCGAATCTTGAACCCAGTAAGCTGTCCGCCGGAAAAGGCGGCCTGCATCCTGGCATCGGTCGAGGCAATCCACGCAGCGATCATGTCCATTGCCCCGCCGGGAAAGGCGAGCCGCGCCACGGCGAGATCGACTCCGGCCTTGGCCGCCGCCTGCTCCAGCGCTTGATCGCCCCAGCCGTCGAATACGGCGACGCGCGCAATCTCCGGCGCGAGGTCGAGCCGCAACTCGTCGAGCGTGCGGTCGTCCTGAGCCATCGTCAGAGACTCGGGCCGTAAGTCTGTCCGGTGCCGGTGCGGGCACCGACCGGCGCCTTGCTGCTTTCGATCTCCGCGAGGGTAGCGCTGTTGGCGCCGTCGATCCGGGCGTAGTCTCGCGCCGTCCGCCCGGAGTTGTCGGCGCGATCGGGATCGGCACCGGCCTTGAGCAGGACGCGCATCATGCTGGTGTCCTTGCGGTGAACCGCCAGGATCAACGGGGTTTCACCCGCATCGTTCGAATTGTCGACGCGAGCTCCGCCCGCCACGAGGGCATCCACCCCGTCGACGAAACCGAGCTGGCTGGCCCGCATCAGCGGCGTCACGCCGCGATTGTCGGCCGTATTGGGATTGGCGCCGCGGTTGAGAAGATATTTGATCCACGTCACGTCGCGCATGTCGACCACGATATGAAGTGCGGTGCGACCGTTGCTGAGGTCGCGCGAATTGACCACCTGCGAGCCGGGCTTGCGCAGAAGCGTGTCGACTTCGTTGGCGTTCTTGTCTTTCACCGCGTCGAGAAACTTGTAGCCGTCGGACTTCGTCTGCGCCGCGGCAGGAGCGCCCAGCGCCAGAATTGTCGCCATAACCACACCGACGGTCGAACGTCGTAGCAATCCCCGGGCCAAACCCGATCTCCTCGATCCAAATATGCGGACAGGCCGTCCATCCTCGGGACTCCGGCCTTGCCGACCGGGCGTTAGCAGAGCATGAACATCGATACCATGACCTGCCGTAGTACAATTGCCGCCACTTGCCTGTTGCTGTCCCTCACCCTTGCCGGATGTGACACCTCGACCACCTCTCGTGCTGCCGAGGCACCGCTCGCCGGAGCCCAGATCGGAGGACCGTTCGAACTCGTCGACGCGCAGGGCAAGACGGTCCGCTGGAGCGACTTCGACGGCAAGTTCCGCATGGTCTATTTCGGCTATGCCTATTGCCCGGACATCTGCCCGTTCGACGTCCAGCGAATGATGAAGGGGTTCGAGCAGTTCAAGAAGGCGGAGCCCGAGTTGGCCGCGCAAGTCCAGCCGCTCTTCATCACCATCGACCCGGCTCGCGATACCCCGAAGGTAGTTGGCGAGTTCACTTCGGCCTTTTCCGACGACCTCCTGGGCCTGACGGGAACCCCGGACCAGGTTGCCCAAGCCGCCAAGGCTTTCGCGGTGTATTATACCAAGGGTGAAACCAGCGAGAGCGGTGGCTATCTTATGGATCACAGCCGGGCCGCTTTCCTGATGGGCAGGAAAGGCGAGCCGATCGCACTGCTCCCGGTTGAAAAGGGCCCAGACGAAGTGGCTGCGGAACTGGAACGATGGGTGAGCTGAGAACCCGCTTTTGGGAACTCCCGCTCGAAGCGCTCAATCGCGACGAATGGGAAGCGTTGTGCGACGGCTGCGGTCGATGCTGCCTGCACAAGATCGAGGATGAGGAAACCGGCGACGTCATCGAGACGAATGTCGCCTGTCGTCTGCTGGATCCCCAGACCGCCCGCTGCAGCGACTATAAGCACCGCAAGGCTTTCGTCCCGGACTGCCTGCGCCTGACGTCCAAGCTGGTCAAACAGGTGACCTGGCTCCCCGAGACTTGCGCCTACCGCCGACGGGCGGAAGAGCGCCCGCTGCCTGACTGGCACTATCTCCTGACCGGCAGCCACGACGCGATGATCCAGGCCGGTGCTTGCGTTTCTGGCCGGGTAGTGAGCGAGGACGACGCCGGACCGCTCGAGCACCATATCGTCGAATGGGAGGGCGGATGATCGACTGGCTGCGGCCGGAGCGCCAGGATCCGAAGGTGACGATCGGCGGACAAGAGATTCCGCTCGCCATCCGCCGTCATGCTCGCGCCAAGCGCATGACGATGCGCCTGGCACCCGACGGCAGCGAAGTGCGCATTACCATGCCGCAGTGGGGCCGCACGATGGACGCGCTGGTGTTCGTCAAGAGCCGCTCCGACTGGCTCGAGCGCCAGCTGGCCGCGGTACCCGACTCCTGCCCGCCGGTGCCGGGAGGGACACTGCTGTTCCGCGGAGTGCGGCTCTCGGTCGAATGGGAACCAGGACTGCCGCGCAAGCCTGCTGTCAGCGAGGACCGCTTGCGTCTTGGGGGTCCGCGAGAAACGGTGACCGCGCGAGTCCGCCGCTGGCTCGAGGCCGAAGCGCTCCGGCTGCTGAGCGACGATCTGGCCCACTACTGCGCGCTCGCCGGACAGGCTGTTCCGCAATTGCGCCTCTCGCGCGCTGTACGCCGCTGGGGGAGCTGTTCGGGAGCAGGCTGCATCCGCATCAACTGGCGGCTCATCCAGGCCCCGGACACGGTCCGTCGCTCGGTGGTGGCGCACGAAGTCGCGCACTTGGTTCATTTCGACCATTCGCCGGCCTTCCACGCGCTGCTGGCGCGCCTGTTCGAGGGCGATCTCAGGGCCGCTGACCGCTGGCTCAAGCTGGAGGGTCGCGGCCTCTACGCCGCCCTGGGATAGGCTAACGCCGAATTAACCCTGATTTGGCATGCTCGGCGTCATGAGCTGCCCTCGCCTGCTCTTCGGCGCGATCGTCGCACTCGGGTGCGCTGTACCCGCAGCGGCCGGCGACGGAGCGTGCGCCAGGTGCCTTGAGCTGGCGGGGGACGCACGCGGCGAACAGCCGCTGCGCATCGAGATCGAAAGCGGACTTCAATTCAGTCGCCTCGCCCTCGCCGGACAGGAAGACGGTGCGGCGGAAATCGATCCGCGAACCGGCGCCAAACGAGTGGTCAACATGATCGACCTCGGCGGCATGTCCTACCAAGCTCGCGCGACCGTCAGGGGGCAGCCGCTGCGAGCGGTTCGGATAGAGCTTCCCGCCCGCGTCCTGTTGCGCAGCCCCGGCGGGGCCGAGGCGGTGCTGACCGACTTCGTGACCGACTTGCCGCCAGCCGCCATGCTCGACGCGAACGGTCTGCTGACCTTCAATTTCGGTGCGCGGATTTCAAGCCGGGCCGCGAGCAGCGGGGACTTTCGGGGCCGGATCGAAATCCACGTGGATTATTTTTAATCCGCCCGAAGAGCGTTCTGGGTGGCGATCCCGCCTTCAACGGCCTATCTAGCCCGCATGAGCTACTGGCGAAAAGTGTCGCCACGGGGCGCGATCGAAGATTTGATCGACCTTTGGCGACAGCCGACACCCTACCGCTGGCAAATCCTCGGCGTGGCCGTGGCGATGACTTTCACCATGATGGTGGTGTTCATCCCAGAGAGCCAGCGCGTCGAGCCCAAGCGGCCGCACGTGACCTACATCACCACCTTCGATCCCAACCGGACCGATGCGGAGATCGTCGCCTCCAACATCGAGAACCAGAAGCGCCAGGACAAGCGCCGGGCCGAACTCGAGGCGCTCGCGGAGCGCAAGAAGGAGGCCTACAAAGCCCTCGGCCGCGCGACTGGCATCGATGTCGACGCCATGGAAGCCGACATCAAGCGAGAGCAGGCCGCGGAGAAGGCTGCCGCCGATGCCGCCGCCAGGGCCAAGTCCGCAGTGGCGCAGGCCCCGGTTGAGCAATAAGCAGGACGTCCGCTGGCTGGCGGCTGCGGCCTCGCTGGCCGAGCGGGCTCGCCCGCTAAGTCGCCCCAATCCTGCCGTCGGCGCCGTCATCGTTGGCGATGGAATCGTGATCGGGCGCGGCTGGACCCAGCCCGGCGGCCGCCCTCACGCCGAAGCCATGGCGCTCGAACAAGCGGGAGTGAAGGCTCGCGGGGCAACGCTCTACGTCACGCTAGAACCCTGCGCCCACTTGTCCGATCGCGGCCCGGCCTGCGCCGACCTCATTGCCACATCGGGCCTGGCGCGGGTGGTTGCAGGCGTCGAAGATCCGGACGAGCGGACCGCCGGCGCCGGGCTTGACCGGCTGCGCACTGCCGGGATCGACGCGACTTGCGCCGATGACGGGGCTTGCCGCGAAAGCCTTACCGGCTTTCTCATGCGCAAGACGCTCGACCGGCCGCATGTGACTCTGAAGCTCGCCATGTCGCTCGACGGCTGCATCGCCACCGCATCGGGAGAGAGCCAGTGGATCACCGGCCCCGAAGCTCGCGCCCATGCCCACCGCGAACGCGCCAGGGTCGACGCGATCCTGGTCGGGGGCGGCACCTTCCGTGCCGACGCACCCCGGCTCGACGTGCGCTTACCGGGGCTTGAAGCGCGCAATCCCGCCAGACTGGCGCTGACCGGAGAGGACCTGCCAGACGGTTGGCTCTCGCTGATCGATCCGCAGGAGATTCGCGCGCTTGAGCCGGTCCAGTACTTGCTTGTCGAAGGAGGCGCGGGCGCTGCAGCCTCGTTCCTGGAGGCCGATCTGGTCGATAAGCTGATGATCTATCGCGCCCCGGTTCTGCTGGGTCCCGGCCTCCAGGCCATCGGCGATCTCGGGCTCGAATCGCTTGCCGATGCCCACGGAC
Source organism: Croceibacterium selenioxidans (assembly GCF_018599195.1). GTDB lineage: Bacteria > Pseudomonadota > Alphaproteobacteria > Sphingomonadales > Sphingomonadaceae > Croceibacterium_A > Croceibacterium_A selenioxidans. The sequence goes on from NZ_JAHFVK010000002.1 coordinate 706,254, forward strand.
GCTGGCGCCATGTCGACCGACGCGAGCTTGGCAGGGATACGCTCGACATCTATCAGCGGTCTCGCGAAGCAAAAGGCTGGATCGTTTGATGTTTACCGGGATCGTCACCGCCATCGGCACAATCACCAAGGTAGAGCAACGCGGCGACCTGCACGTGACGATTGCCTGCCCCTACGACCCGGCCGGTATCTCCATCGGCGCCTCGATCGCCTGCTCGGGCGTGTGCCTGACGGTGGTCGACCGTGGCGGCGAGCCGGGATCGGCCTGGTTTACCGTAGACGTCTCGGCCGAAACGGTCAGCTGCACCGCCCGTGGCCTGTGGCACGAAGGTCGCCAAGTAAATCTTGAACAGTCGCTCAAGCTCGGGGACGAGATGGGCGGGCACATCGTGTCCGGCCATGTCGATGCCGTCGGCAAGATCGCCGACTGGCAGCCAGAGGGCGATTCGACTCGCCTGACGATTCGCGCCCCGGCGGAACTCGCGCCGTTTATCGCGCCCAAGGGATCGATCACGGTCGACGGGGTCTCGCTAACCGTCAACGAAGTCACTGACCGGCCCGATGGCTCGGTCGACTTCGGCCTCAACGTCATTCCGCACACTTCGGAGGTGACGACGCTAGGCCAGCTGGCACAGGGTGCCACGGTCAACCTCGAGATCGATACGGTGGCGCGTTACCTGAAGCGGCTGGAGAGCTTGCGGGCAGGATAAGGGCAGCCCTGCGCCTGGGAGCGGAGGCCAGGGTAATTAGCCCCCCAAAGGCCCCCGGGCGAAGCTTTCGCGGGTAATTTCGAAGATCACGTGATTGACCAGGCGGCCCCCGCGCTCGACGAGCTTCGTCTCCGCGGTCAGCTGCCCGCCAATGTTGGCCATCGCCTTGCGCGAAATCACATTGTCCTCGCCCACGGTGAAGACGACGCGCCCGACGCTCTTGAGCGCATGTTCGAGCATCAGGCGCTTGAACTCCGCATTGTAGCCAAGGCCCCAGTAAGGCCGCGCGATGAATGACCAGCCGATCTCGACCTCCCCGTCGCCCGACGGGTCATGACCCTGAAACCGGGATGAGCCGATGATCGCCCCACTGGCCTTGTCGACAATCGCGAGCGCGCCGCCCTGGGCCAGGGCGTCATCGAAGAACTCGCGGAAGACAGGTTCCTGCCAGCGATCGGACGCGGGGTGGTGCGCCCACAGCAGCTTGTCGGCCGCGACGGCGTAGAGCGCGTCCCAGTCCTTCTTCTTCAGCGGCCGCAGGTACAGCCGCTCCCCATCGAGAACCGGCTGCCGGTCCATGGAGGCTAGGCGGTTACCGCAGCCAGCGCGGCAATGAACTTGGGCAGGTTGCCCAAAGTCAGCCCCGCGACGTTGATGCGCCCTGAGCCCGCCATGTAGACCGCGTGATCCTCGCGCAGCGCCTGGATCTGTTCCTTGGACAGCGGAAGCATGGCGAACATGCCTTGCTGGCGGGCGTAGGGCGTGAGGTCGAGGGCACCGGCAGTTCCGGCCTGTCCCAGCGCCTCGCGCACCTGGCGGATGCGGGTGCGCATCTGGTCGAGCTCATCAAGCCACTGGGCGGTGGTCGCCTTGTCTTCGAGGACCAGCCGGACGGCAGCCGCGCCATGATCGGGCGGCATCGACCAGGCGGCGCGCGCCAGCGCGTGACCGTTCGAGAGAACGCGGCCCAGTTCCTCGCCATCCTTGGCGAAGACATAAAGCGCGCCGACGCGGTCGCGGTAGAGGCCGAAATTCTTGTCGCAGCTGTAGGCGATGAGCGCCTCGGGCACCGCGGCGATCACCGCGCGCGCACCGTAGGCGTCTTCCTCAAGCCCTTCGCCCAGGCCCTGATAAGCCAGGTCGATGATCGGCAGCACGTCGCTGTTGCCCAGCATGGCGGCGATCTCGTCCCACTGCGCGGGGGTGTAATCGATACCGGTCGGGTTGTGGCAGCAGCCGTGCAGCAGCACCGCATCCCCTTCGCCCGCGCCCGAAAGCGCCGCCTTGAGTGCCTCAAGATCGGCCGAACCGTCGGCGTTGGCGTGCTGGAACGTCACCAGCTCGAGCCCCAGGTCAGCGAGAATCTGCGCATGGTTGGGCCAGCTAGGCGTTCCCATGAACACGCGGGCAATGCCAGCACGTTGGGCCAAGGCCGCCGCGAGTCGCACCGCACCGGTCCCGCCGGGGGTCTGCATGCCGTCGATCCGGCCGCCGCGCGTGGGGTCGTCACTAAAGATGTAGGGCATCAGCGCATGGACGAAGCCCATGTCGCCTTCGGGCCCAAGGTAGGCCTTCGAATCCTGCTCGGCCACGAGCTTGGCCTCGGCCGCCTTGATCGCGCCGAACACCGGCGTATCGCCCTGGCCGGTGCGGTAGACGCCCACGCCGAGGTCGATCTTGTCGGCCCGCGGATCCGCGTCGTAGAGCTTGATCAGCGCGAGGAGCGCGTCGGGCGGTTGCTGGGTGAGTCTGTCGAGCATAGCGGCGCGCTCATGCCTATGCGCAAGCGCGCCCGCAACCCTCAATTGACCGCTTTTTGGACCTATGCAGACGCTAAGCTCAGAAAGGCAGCCAGCGCTGGTCCTTCGAGAACTTCATGTAGCCCGCGTTTACGCCCAGTCGCAGCCCGGCTCCGACGCGGATCGGGATCAGCACGACATCGCCCTTGCGCATGTAGCTGGCGTTGAAGCCGCCCACGAAATAGGCCGCCCCCTCGCCCGCCGGATAACGCTCGTAGAGCTCCTCGGTGTCGTTGAGGTTGTAGACCAGCACGAAGGTACTGCCGGCGTTGGCGCCCGCGTCGAAGCCGATTGACGGACCGGTCCAATAGACTGGCCGCTGACCTTCGATCTTGTGGAACAGGGTGCCCGAGCCATAGCGCGCACCAACGAAGAACGCCCCGCCGGCCTCGCGGCCGACGATGTAGCCGTTCGGCTCACCCTGTTTCTTGAGGATGTCCTCGATCAGGCCCGCGAGACCCTTGGCCCCTTTCCCGAACACCCCTTCGGCGGCGCCGATCAGGTCGTCTTCCTTGTAGGTGTCGCTTTGGGAGCTCGAGTTCGCCGCCTGCACCGGCACCGTGGTGGTGGCCGGATTGTTCGGTACGGTCCCCTGCTGCGGATAGGCAGGTTCCGGCGTCCAGGGTGCGGAATCGGTCGGCACCCCGTCATAGGACGGAGCCGGGGCCGGATCGTATGAAGGCGCGGTATCGTAAGTGGGCGGCGAGTTCAGATCGGCATCGATCGCGGAGTTCGGATCGATCGTCTGCATGCCTTGCGCGGCAAGCGGTGCGCCTGCGCAGACGGCGGAAAGGCCCAGCACCGCGCCCAGCGCGTGCCGGCGGCAATAAGCGGCAATGGTGACCAGCATGGTGTCCCCCGATCCCGTAACGGGTGTGTACCGGGGCAGACAGAGTCCTCTGCGCCTGAAGCGGCAATGAATGGGCGGCAGGGTGAGTCGGTTTTGCGGCGAGTCGAGTCTATTTCAGACAATCGACAAGGGCCCCGGAAGGCCCCTTGCCGCCGCCCCGACCCCTCGTTATAGCGCCGCGTTCATCGCTAGCCGCGATCCGGAGACGTGGGTGAGTGGCTGAAACCAGCGGTTTGCTAAACCGCCATACCGGGATTACTGGTATCGAGGGTTCGAATCCCTCCGTCTCCGCCACAAATTGCGGCTCATGCGGCCCGGATCTTTCCCGCCCTCAACCACCGATCTTCTCCCTCTCAGGCCGCGTATCGCGTGGCACAGGCCTGGATCAGAGCGACGACTTCTCCAGCAGGAATGGGGCGGCTGAACAGGAAGCCCTGGACGTTGGTGCAGCCATGGGCGCGCAGCGCCTCGACTTGCTCGGCGTCCTCGACCCCTTCCGCCGTCGTTTCCATGTTCAGGGCCGCGGCGAGGTCGGTGATCGCCTTGACGACCGCGTTCGCTTCCCTGGTCTTGAGCAGCTCCATGATGAACGAACGGTCGATCTTGATCTTGTCGAACGGGAAGCGGCGCAAATAACTCAGCGACGAGAAGCCAGTACCGAAATCGTCGAGCGCGATCCGCGCCCCGACTTGCTTGAGGCTGTGGAGCGTCTCGAGCACCTGCCCGCTGCTTTCGAGGAATAGCGATTCGGTAATTTCGATTTCGAGCCGACTCGGCGCGAGACCCGAAGTCGCGAGCGCCTGGAAGACCTGGTTCTTTAACCCCGGCGTCTCGAACTGCACGGTCGAGAAATTGACCGCGACACTGACATCGGCCGGCCAGGTGGCGGCGATGCGGCAGGCTTCCTTGAGGACCCATTCCCCAATGGGCACGATGAGTCCCGTCTCCTCCGCCACGCCGATGAAATCTTGTGGTGAGACCAGGCCCTGGCCGGGGCGATTCCAGCGGATCAGCGCCTCGAAGGCCGAGAAGCGGTTGCTCTTGAGATCGAACAGCGGCTGGAAATAGAGCTCGAACTCGCCGTTCGCGATCGCGTCGTGCAGCGCCATTTCGATCGCGCGCCGTTGCTGGGCCTCCTCGTCGAGGTCGGTGGTGAAGAAGCGATACCGCCCCCTCCCTGCCGCCTTCGCCGCGTACATCGCGAGGTCGGCGTGCTTGAGCAGGTCGTCCGCCACCATGCTGTCGAGCGGCGCGCGGGAGATGCCGATGCTCACGCCGGCCTTCAGCAGGTGACCTTCGATCGTCATCGGCTGGTTGAGCCTGTCGATCAAAACGGCGGCCAGTTCGCCCGCGGTCTCAACCCGGGGCCCAACCACAAGGACGCAAAATTCGTCCCCTCCGGTGCGGGCTACGAAGTGCCCTGCCGCAGCGGCGCGCAGGCGGTCGGCCGCGATCTTGAGCAGCTTGTCGCCGACCTGGTGACCCAGCGTGTCGTTGATGATCTTGAAGTTGTCGATGTCGAGGCAGAGCACCGCCAGCCCCCCTTCGGTGCTCTCTATCGCGCCCAGCAACTCGTCGAATTTCTCGGCCAGCTGCAACCGGTTCGGCAAATCCGTCAGCGCATCGTGATAAGCCATGTGCCGGATCCGCTTCTCGCGCTGGGCGATCCCCGCCGACATGGCATTGAAGCTGCTCGAAAGAGCGCCGATTTCGTCTTCCGACGCAACCGGCACGGTGGTCCATTCGCCCTTCGCCAGCAAGCGAGTGGCTTTTTCGAGCGCCGAGATCGGGCGCACGATATGCCGGGCTATGCGCGAGCTCGCATAAGCGACCAGCAGCAACCCGAGCGCCCCGGCAAAAAGCACCGTCAGCCGGAGCAGGTCATACTCCGCCAGCGCGTCGGCGATCGAGAAGTCGAGCAAGAGCCCGGTAGTCGCGGCACCGCCGAACGTGCCGAGCGGTCTGACGAGAACCATCTTCCCGTCCATGCGCTCGGCAATTCCCTCGGGGTGCTTCACGGCGGAGGCGGACATTCGCAGCAGCGCGCCGGCTACCGCCTTGTCGGTGATCGCATGGCTGGTGGCGTCGTAAATCCATTGGCCGCTTTCGGAACGCCGGACGATCGACGCGCTCACCGGTATCGCTGACAGCGCGCTAAGCTGTTGCATCTCGTCGGTATCAAGCTTCCGCCCGAGCACCAGCCAGCCGATCAGAGCCGGCGCCTTGATCTCCGCCGCGACGGCCTGAAAGGTCACCCCATTGAGGCGCAGCGCGCCGGACTGCCAGCCGGAATCGAGTTCGTCCCACAGCGCTCCGTTGTAGCGAGCGTCGAGCTCCGGCCGCATGCCGACCACGCGCCCGTCGTACTTGACCACGAAGGCATTGGGCAGATCGATCCGCGAGGCGATGTTGCGCAGTGCGGTGCGAATGGTCTCGTCGTCATCGGTCGCCACCGCCTCCCGAAAACCGAAGTCGAGCGCTAGCGGCCGGGCGAAGCTCTCTAGCTCCTGCCCGCGCATCGACCAGATGCGATTGATCACTTCGGCGCTGGAGTTCAGTTCCGAACGGACCTTGTCCTCCGCGCTGTGGGCGATCGCGAACTGGATACCGATTGCGACGAGGATCATGACCAGCCCGAAGGTGGCCGAATAGAGCGCGGTGATGCGCGACTGGAGGGACCGGAAGCGCCCCACGGTTAATAGTCGTGCCGCATCGGCGCCGGGCGGCGAAGGTTTACGGAAACCGGGATCGTCGCGGTCTTGCTGCCGTCGACCCCGACTACAAGCTGGTTCCCGGGGGCCCGCAGATAGGGGTGCCAAACCCTCACCTCGTGTACGTCATTGGGAAGGCCGCGAAGCACGACCCGCCCTTCGTTGTCGGTCTTACGGGCAAAGGGCGTACTGACGACCTGGACGAAAGCCTGCATCGAATCGTGAATATTGCAGCCGATCGCCACGAGGCCGGGCTTGTCGAACCGCACGGGCCGCGTCTGCCCCTGGCCGAACAGCTTGAGTTCAAACTTCTTTGGCGGGGAGAATGAGTAGACGTGATGACGGTACGGATCGAGGTTACCGAACTCGATCGTCGAACCGACCGGAACGACCAGCACGAACGGTACGAAGGCCATGTTCTTCTGGTTGATCACGAACTGACCCGGAGCCGGCGTCGGCCGCCCATGGGCATCGGCCATGACGACCGCATCCGCCACCGGATGGCCGCTCTTGTCCCGGACGATCACCGTCAGATCGCCGGCGCGAGCGACGCCGGCACCGCAAAGCGCAACGAAGCCGAGGAACAGACGGGCGCAGGTGGACCAGGTCATGCGAGGTTCCCCTAAAGCGTCACGCGGATGGAGGTCTGAAGCAGCGTCTGGTCCTGCTCCGGCGCGATGCCGGCATTGAGCAGCCGGGCGGGCCGGTCGCTGTAGACGTGGATCACCTCGACAAGCAGATCGGCATAGCTCTTCAGCGGATGCTGATAGGTCAAGGTGGCTGCCCAGCCGTCTTCGTTGTTGTTGTCGTATTCGACGAAGCTGTTGTCGTCGGTTTCGAACCAGTCCGCCCGCGCCGCCAGCTTGTCGCTGCCGACCTTGCGGGTCAGGAGGAGATAGGCGGTCGCGAAATCGACGTCCGCCGGGATGCCGTAAGGCGTGTCGGGGCCAACCAGGGTGTTGCCCCACATGGCCTGGGCCTTGGCCACGGTGCTGTCGCCGAGCGTGGCCATGGCGCCCAGGTTCCAGAATCGCGTGCGCCACGAAGTCTGCATCGCCCGGCTCGACATCCGATCGCCCCGGTTGTCGTAGTAAAATGCGTTGAAGGTGACCGGCAGCGGAGGCGTCCAGTCGAGCCGGCCGTAGAACCCAGCCCTGCCGTCCTCCTCCCAGAAGGGGTTGGTGATCGGGGCCTGGTAAGGGGCCGTCGAAGCGCTCAGCGGCGGCAACGGAAAGTCTCCGCCGACGGTGACTTTCACGTCGTGCAAGGCCCAGCCGCGATAGGTCAGCAGCGTCCCGGCCATGTCGTCATGCTTGAAGACGGCCCCGGTGAGCGACAGCCCGTGCTCGGCGAGCGTGGTCTCAACGCTGGCTTCGAGGCCGAGGACTTTGACTTCCTCGCCCACCCAGCTGTTGGCCGCCGACGGCGTGATCGTGTCTTCGACCCCCCAGTTGACGCCGCTGTGTTCCTGCGAAATCGGCGGCCAGAACACGCCAGCCCTTGCGCCAAACCGGACGGCGCCCGGCGAAGTGCGGAACTTGAGGTAGATCTCGCTGAAGTCGACCTCGTCCGGCACATTCGCCTGATAAGTGGCGCTGACGTGGCCGCTCAAATTCCAGGTAAATTGCGGGGTCCAGGCCAAGTCGGCCGAGGCGATCCGGACCCGGGCCATGGTGCCGCCCTCCTCACCGCCACCTTCGCGCAACTTGCCGAAGCCGCCGTCGAGCCAACCTTCTTCGCCTCCGACGACGCTACCGCGCAGATCTATCGCGGCCTCGAGGTTGGCCGGCCCGATTAGGTCCTGCGCGACCGCCTGCGCCGGCCACATGGCGGCAGCGAGCACAAGCATCGATGCGTTCGGCCCATTCATTTCGGTTTTGCGCACCCCCAAGCCCGCCGGGAGAGATAGCAAAACCTTGGTAAACAAATCGGAAAGCATCGGTCGGGGTGCAGTGGGCCCTGGCGATTGCGATTTAGCGCATTTTTCACGGCCATTTCACGGTCAATCGCCGATCCGGCTCACGGGCCTCGGGGCAAATGGTTCGTGTCCGGCAAAACCGCCGGCGCAAAGTGGAGACCGAACATGACCAAGACCCATCACAAGTCCGCCCTGCCGGCTATCGCCTTTGCCCTGGCCGCGCTCGTTCAAACCGTACCTTCAGTGGCGTCAGCCCGTGAGCAAGGCCGCAGCATCCCCGTCTCGTACGGCGATCTGGACTTGACCAGCCCGCAGGGCATCAAGACGCTCGATCGTCGCCTCGACCGCGCCGTTCGCCGTGTTTGCGGTGACCGCACCTACCAGAACCTGTCGCTGCAGGCCGGTGTCTCGGAATGCGAGAAGGGTACCTGGGCCCATATCAACGGCCAGCGTCAGGTCGCGATCAACAAGGCCAACGACCGCCTTAACGGCGTCGCCACGGCCCAGCGTTCTACTTACGAACTGCCGGTGGTTGCCTCTGCGAAGTAGCCGCTCATGACCATCATGCTACTAGGGGGGCACTGCGGCGCGGTGCCCCCGGCTTGCTTTCTGGAAGGAGGAACGGCAAGCTCCGACAATTCGGTAGAGCCTGGCGCGCGGGGGTGCGAACCGCGCTGGCGCTCGAAGCATTCCGCTCCGTCATGGCGAGTGTGTCATGCCAGCAATCGAGGGGACTTCGTCGGCACAACTCCCCAGGCTGCAACTGTTCGGGCGTTTCCGCCTGACGCAAGCCGGGAAGGACATCAGCCTGCCGGGCCGCAAGGCCCGGGCTATCCTTGCCTACCTCTCGTTGGCCGCAGACCTCGCCGCAACGCGCGAGCAACTGTCATATCTCATGTGGACCGATCGCGGCTCGGACCAGGCCAGGGCCAGTCTGCGGCAATCGTTGAAGGAACTTCGCGAGCTGGCGGCCATCGGCACCGCCGTCACGACCACGCGCGACGAGGTGAAGCTCGACCGCACCCGGCTGGCGATCGATCTGTACGAGGTGGGCCATGCCGCGACCTCGCATGACCTCGACACCCTCGCCGGTCTGCTGGACGAGATCAGGGGCGACCTGCTGGAGGATTTCCTCGACGTGTCTCCCGGCTTTGACGACTGGCTTCTGGCCGAACGGCCGCGCCAGCGCGAACTGGTGCTTGCCCAGGCGGTGGGTGCCGTCGAAGCCAACGGGCTGGCGGACATGAAGAACGCCCGCAACATCCTGCGGTCGCTCGATCGCATCGATCCGGTTAACGAGGCCGTGGTTCGGCTTGGCATGCGGCTCGATCATGCCGGGGGCGACGGGGCGTCGCTGCATCGCCGTTACCGTCAGCTGTGCGACCGGCTCGAGCGCGAATTCCAGGCCTTGCCGTCCGAGGAGACACGGGCCCTACTCCATGCGCTGACCAGCGGCACGCCGCAGCTGGCCGTGACCTCGGTTCCGGCCCAACCGGCCGCACCCGCGAGGCCGGCGGCAGGGGCCGAACCCCAGCGCCTTTGCGGTGACATGCTTCCGCTGGTCCTGGTCGCCCCGTTGCAGACCCATGGCGAGGATGGTGCTCTCGCCTCGCTGGCGCAGTTCTGCGCTGACGACATGCGTACTTCCATCAGCCGTATTCGCGGTATCCAGGTGCTGGCGGTCGACGGGAGCGAGGCCGACGCGGTGGTGCAGCAGAGCGAGGACGCTCTGGGCCTCTACCTGCTGTCCGGCAGCATCCACCAGGTCGCCGACGACTATCGGGTGACGCTGCAGCTCGCCAACGGACAGAACCGCGTGATCATCTGGTCGGATTCGCTGCGGTTCGGGAGCGCCGGGGCAGAGATGCTCGATACGATTGTCGCCAAGGCCGCCGGTGCGACCCTGCCAGCGATCGACCGTGACCTTGAGGCGAGGTTGCGCCAGTCGTCGGAGGACCTGGACGATGACCGGACGATCTACACACGCGCGCGGCTGCTGATCCGCACCTCGGGACATCTCGAAGCGGTGCAGGAGGGAGTGCGGCTGCTCGAAGCCCTGGCGGAGCGCGATCCGCAACACCTTGGTGCACGGCTGCTGCTGATCCGGATGTACAACACCGCTTTCTGGCAGCAGATTTGCGGCCACGACGTCGGGCACTTCCGCGAGCTTTCGGACGGCCATCTCCAGGCTGCGGCCGCCATTGCGCCCGGGCATTTCGAAGTCAGGGTCCGCCAAGCCTGGTGTCAGTTGCGCAGTGGAGAGACAGCTTCGGCCCGGCGCAGCCTCGAGGCGGCGCTCAAGACTGTCTCGCACGACGCCGACCTGGTCAACATGTGCGCCATGGGCCTGTGCCATATCGGCGACCTCGACGAGGCTGAGCGCTTGATGCAGCAGGCCTTCTTCCTCAATCCCCTGCCGCCGAGCGACTATCACGCCGACTATGCCGTGATCCTGGCTTTGCGCGGCGACCATGAAACGGCGGAAGAGCACTTCGCCGTCTCGGGCGAGGAAGGCATGCAATATGCCGCGGTGCGGATCGCGAACGCCACGATGCTGAATGGCGGGGCAAGCAAGACTTCGCAGGTTGCCGCCAGGCTCGTCGCGGATTTCCATCGGGCCTGGCAGCAAGAGCGGAAGCCCGGCCTGCAGGACGTCCTCGACTGGTTCGGATACGCCATGCCCCTGAACCCGCCGGAGAACCTCGCCTGGGTCAGATCAGGCCTGCAGCGAACGCTGGAGCCGATCTGGCCAGCATAGCGCGGTAATGGCTGGTAAGGGGAGGCACCGCCATCTCCAGCGGCTTCCGGGGCTGACATTCGGATAGAGCTTTCACCAGCAGGGCGGTGTCGATCTGCTTGAGTGACGGAGCGGCTTCCAAGTCCCTCAGCGAAACGGGAAACGCCTGTCCGGTGCGCAATTGGTACTGCGCCAGACACGAAGGCCAGTCGCGGGTCTCGTACGGCGTGGTCCTGACAATGCGCTGCATGATCCGCAACGTCTTGGGCGGGAGATCGAATCCGAACAGCGCGTACTCCGCGTCGACCAGCGGAACTGATAGCGGTGCGAAGCCAAGCTCGGCCGGAGCGTGGACCAGCATGACAGCGTCATCGCGGACCAAGGCGCCACTGCGGTAGGCATCGTACAGCGTGCCCACCCCCGTCATACCGAAGCGTTCGAGCTCGGTGGCGCGCAACGCTCCGATACTGCCGCCTCCAAGCACCTGGACGCCCTGTGCGAGGAGGTTGAGTATCTCCTTGTGCCATACCGTGGGCGCCCCTCGAAAGTAGCCGTCGACCAGCCCCACCGCCACGGGTGGATCGGACAGCAGGTCGGCCAGATCGCCGCACTGGGCCGGAGGGCGGAGTTCGATTCCGGGAGGAATGACCTGACCCGCGATGCTCGGACCCGCGAAGAGAATCTTCCGCGAACTCAAAGGTTGTCGAATGCCGTTGGCCACCAAAGCGGACTGAGCGACTGGCGCCTGAGGCTCGACCCTGGGTCCGCGGAACTCGTCGAGGAGGCCGGGCGCAAGCACGTGGGCGATATGGAGACCCGGGCATGGAGGCAGATGATCGAAGGCCACGAGCGGCACGCTGGTGATCCGGCTTACCTGTTCGGCCAGCCGGTCAAGGCACTGCTCGCTGCTAGTGCATTCAATGGTCGGAATTGACCGCCAGTCGTGGGGGCCGTCGTCGAAAGCCAGCGTATTCAGCAGTATGCCGATATTTCGCTCCTGCCGGTCCCGGTATTCGTCTGGCGTAAGGTCATCGCGAGCGCCCGCCACGAGCGTGGCCAGGCCCTGCACCGCCTCGAGCAGCGCTCTGATGAAGGCGATGCGGGCGTCAGGGTAGCAGCCGTTTCCCGAGACCGGGGTGATATCGTCGGCGCAGGCCTGCATATCGAACAGGGTCACCTCGAAAACCGGAACGGCAAAGTCGCTGGCCAGGCTCCAGGCGCGCACTTCGAGGCCCGCTCGTTCGACATAGGTCAGCAGGCGCCGGATGACGCTGTCCTCTACGGTTGCAAGCGACACTTGCATCGCCCTGCGCTCGCTAGGGCGAAGGCGATGGAAGCGGGCGACGAAGTGATGCTCCAGCAGCTCGGCAATGCCGGACGCGAGCGCCTCGGTTCGGGTGTTGCCGGTCGCAAGCCCGTTCGACGTGGCGATGAAGTCGAGATTGCCATCCGTGAAGTCCAGCGAAAGCAAGTCCCAAGGCATCGCGCACGAGGCGCCCGTCGACAGGTTCGTGCCGGTTAGCCATGCCCTGGACAGCGATGGGGAGAGATCGATCGCCAGAGCGTCCCTCGCGCCAGACCAGATGGCGATGTCGTCGGTCGAGAGTTCGGCCAAGGGCCGAACGTCACCAGGCCTGGCCAGGGTCTCTGCCCTCCAGAACTCGGTGGTTTCGAGCAGGGCGCCGACGATGGCGGCAGTGGGGGTCAGTCCCTTGCCTTGTGACACGGTGAATGAACGGGACGCTGGCCGGGTGGCCTGGAACACCGGAATGCCGCGGACACCGAACTGGGTTACGTCGGAGACGCGGGTCACACCGGCGGCGCGGCCTGCCGCAACCGCCAGCTTGAGCGTATCGGACAGCGATCGGCTGCGAAGTTCCACGCGCCCGCGGACCTGCGGGCTTCAGCCCGACTGCGTCTTCTTCCCGGATTGTCGCTTGGTAGAGAAATAGGTCCACTCTTGGGTGTAGTCACCCGGTTCCGGCAAGGTCGCGGCCTCTGGAATGGTCTTCATGTCGCGATCGACTGCACGTCGGCTTTCCCAAAGGTCGTCGAGCAAACGGGCGTTTCCACCAAGTGCCTTCGCATTGAACGAGGCAGCAATCTCAGCGAAGACGTAGTGAACGTCTCCCTTGTGATTGACTTTTATAAGATAATACTCTGGCAATCCGTCATCGGGGGGTGTGGTAGCCATCGCACTTCTCCTGATATTCAGGGAATTGAGCCGACCCGAAGTGCTTTGGAAAACACATATCTCATTTCAACTGCATTGTACAAAATATAAATTCTGCATGAGTGCTAGAATAATGCTCTGAAATAATAACACATTTCATTCGTGACACGTCGTTTCAGGCGATAAGGCGCTCAGCAAGCCCACTCAACTGGTCGCGCAATAGTTTCGTCCCGAGGCGGTTATGCCAAGTTGCGGCGGGCGCCATCCTTCCGCCGCAATATCCTTTCTGATAAGCGCCGGGAGAGGAATGTCCCCGAATTGATTCTGTTTCATCCTGGATGTCACAGGGTTGTCATATCGGGTGACCATTGGCGGGTTGTGGACGAGACGATGATTCTGCGCGCTTTGGGGGCCATGGCCCTGTTGCCGGCGGCTTTACTTGCCGCCGGTCCCGCGCGCGCCGATGTCCTCGAAATCGGATCCGGCGGAGAGGCCCAGTGGATTTCGGGACCCCATGCCGCTCCCGTAACCCACGCCCAGACGCCATCGGTTCCGTTGGCCGAAGTTCCCGCCGAAGCTCGCGTCGTCCCCGAATATGGCGTCGCGAATACGGCGCGGCATGCCGAAGTCGTCCCCGATGCCTACGCCGCCAAGGTGGCCGAACTCGCCGCGCGGTTCGACTTGAGCCCGGCCTTGATCGAGGCGCTCGTCTGGCAGGAAAGCCGCTGGCGCACCGGCGCGGTTTCGCCGGCGGGTGCCCGCGGCCTCGCCCAGTTGATGCCCGGAACGGCGCGCGATCTGGGCGTCAATCCCGACGATCCCTTTGCCAATCTCGAAGGCGGGGCCCGTTACTTGCGCGCCCAGCTCGATCGGTTCGACGGCGACATCGAGAAAGCCCTCGCGGCGTACAACGCCGGGCCGGGCCGGGTCGCCGCTGCCGGTGGGATTCCCCGTATTCGTGAGACCCAATCCTACGTCGCCTCCGTAATGGGGCGCCTGTCGGATCATTCCCGGAGTGAAGACTGAAGATGCGTTCGACTGTCCGTCTTGCCGCGCTTGCCGCGCTGTTCCTTCCCGCCGCCGCCCAGGCCCAATCGGCCAATCCCGCCGGCTCGGGACCGATTGTCGCGGCGCTTGGCTGGCTTCAGGGGACGCTGCTCGGAAATGTCGCCACGGCCGTTGCGGTCATGGCCGTGGCAGCGGTCGGCTTCATGATGCTGACCGGACGGATGAACTGGCGCTTCGGCGCGACGGTGATCATCGGCTGCTTCATCCTGTTCGGCGCGGCCTCGATCGTCGCGGGCATCCAGTCCGCCGCGGCCGTCGGTTGAGCGGGGGGCTGAGATGGAACTGGTCCGACATCCGGTCCATCGAGCCCTGACCCGGCCGCAGATGTTCGCCGGAGTGACCTTCAACTACTTCGTCATCAACGGGCTGGTGACGACGGAGATGTTCCTGATCCTCAAGAGCCTGTGGATCATCCCGATTCCGTTCGTGATGCATGCCATCGGATATTTCGCCTGTCTGCGCGAACCCCGGATCTTCGACCTGTGGCTTACCAAGGTGAGCCGTTGCCCGCGGGTGAAGAACTGGAAGCGCTGGGGTTGCAACAGCTACGCGGCCTGACCGCGAATACGGCCCGCCAGGGGGCGGGAAGGAGCAAGTGCGATGGGGACTAAGTGGCTGGGAGCCGCCGCGTGGAGCGCGAAGGAAGCGCACGCGGGTGACCGCCTGCCCTATGCCCGGCTGGTCGACGAAGGGACTCTGCTCCTGCGCGACGGCTCGCTGATGGGGGCGCTGCAGGTCCCGGGCCTGCTGTTCGAGACCGAGGATACCGAGGCGCTCAACGCCCATTCGGCCACGCGCGAGGTCATGCTCCGCTCAAACCTCGACGCCCGGTTCGTCATGTACCACCACGTGATCCGCCGCCGCGTCTCGATCGAGCTCGAGGCGGGTTTCGAGGATCCCTTGAGCGCGCATATCGACCGCCGTTGGCGCGAGAAGCTGTCGCGCGGTTCGCTGTTCGTGAACGACCAGTTCGTCACCCTGGTGCGGCGTCCGGCGCGCGGCAAGGCCGGGCTGGCCGAACGGGCCGGCAAGATGTTCCGCCGCCGGACCGAAGGGGTCGAAGCCGATCCTCGTGAAGTGCGCGCGCTGCGGGCCGCGCTGCAGTCTCTGGCCGCCTCGCTCGGTCTCTACGGAGCCCAGCCGCTGGGTGACTACGCCGGTCCCGGCGGCACGGTGAACAACGAACTGCTCGAACTCCTGAGCGCGCTCTACAACGGCGAGATGCGTCCGGTGCGCAAACCTTCGGACGAGACCGACGTCGGCAAAATGCTGCCCTATCGCCGCGCCAGCTTCGGGCTCGACGCGATGGAGTTGCGCGGTGCCGGCGGCCTTGCGGGCGTAGCGGACTTTGCCGCCATTCTCAGCCTCAAGGACTATCCCGACGCGACCAGTCCGGGCCTGCTCGATCCGCTGCTGCGCCTGCCGTTCGAAATGGTCGTGACCGAGAGCTTTGCCCCGGCGGAGCGCCAGACCGCGCGCGAGCGGATCGACCTCGCGCTGCGCCGCCTGCGGTCGGCGGACGAGGAAGCGATGGCCGAACGGGGCGAGATGCTCTCCGCTCGCGATGCCCTTGGCAGCGGCTCGGCGGCGTTTGGCGACCATCACCTCTCGGTCCTGGTACGGGCGGGCGACCTCGTCCGCCTCGACGATGCCAGTGCGCAAGTCGGCGCTGCCCTCGCCGACATGGGCGCGATCGCCGTGCGCGAGGATACCAACTTAGAGCCCGCCTTCTGGGGCCAGTTCCCGGGCAACGAGGCCTACCTCGTGCGCCGGGGCATGATCTCGAGCGCCAACATGGCGAGCTTCGCCTCGCTTCACGGCTTCGCGCTGGGCCAGGCGACCGGTAACCACTGGGGCGACGCGGTGGCCCTGCTCGAAACCACGAGCGCGACGCCGTTCTTCTTCAACTTCCACCAGGGCGACTTGGGCAACTTCTCGGTCATCGGACCCTCGGGCTCGGGCAAGACGGTGGTGATGAACTTCCTGGCCGCCCAGGCGCAGAAGTTCGCCCCGCGCACGATCCTGTTCGACAAGGACCGCGGCGCCGAGCTGTTCATCCGCGGCATCGGCGGGCGTTACGACCGCATCCATGCGGGCGAGCCCACCGGGTTCAACCCGCTCGCCCTGCCCGACAGTCCGGCCAACCGCGCGTTTCTGCGCGACTGGCTCGGCGTGTTGCTCCAGGCCGAAGGGCCCGAAGAGCTCGCGACGATCTCCGGCGCGGTCGACGCGGCCTATGCCAACGACGCCTCGCTGCGGCGCCTGCGATTCTTCCGCGAGCTGCTCTCGGGCGCACGCCGCCCGCAGCCGGGCGACCTGGCCGACCGCCTCTCCCCCTGGATCGAGGGCGGTGAGCATGCCTGGATGTTCGACAACGCCGAAGACCGGCTCGACCTCTCGACCCGTGTGATGGGCTTCGACATGACAGCGCTGCTCGAAAGCCCACGGCTGCGGACTCCGACGATGATGTACCTGTTCCACCGCATCGACGAACGGCTCGACGGTTCGCCGACGATGATCCTCATCGACGAAGGATGGAAGGCGCTCGACGACGCGGTCTTCGCGGCGCGCATTCGCGACTGGCTCAAGACGCTGAGGAAGCGCAACGCGCTGGTCGGGTTCGCCACCCAAAGCGCCCGTGACGCGCTCGACAGCCGCATCTCGGCGGCACTGGTCGAGCAGACCGCGACGATGATCTTCATGCCCAACGCCCGCGCCCGGGCCGAGGACTATTGCGACGGCTTCGGCCTGACCGCGCATGAGCTGGCGCTGATCCGCAGCTTGCCGGCCCACAGCCGCGCGTTCCTGATCCGGCAGAGCGACGCCTCGGTGGTGGTGCGCCTCGATCTCTCAGGTGCCAGCGAAGTGCTGACGATCCTCTCCGGCCGCGAAAGCGCGGTGCGCCGGCTCGACCTCATCCGCGAAGCCGTCGGCGATCACCCTTCGGCCTGGTACCCGATCCTCACCGGCCGCTCGTGGCCCGGCGGGCAGGACGGCGACCGGCACGATGATGCCGAGGACGGCGGGATCATGGCCTGGGAGGCGGCCCAGTGACCGTATCGCTCGATCCGGCCACTTGCCAGCAGGCGCTCGACGGCGTCGGCAGCGGCGTGGCCGCGAGCCTCTATGCGGTCGACTGTGCCGCCACCGCCACCGCGCAGGCCGCGTTCGGACGCCTGTTCGGTACCGACGGCGCGCTGCTGCCGGTTCTGACGATCCTGCTGACGCTGTTCGTCGCTTTCTTCGCCTTTGCCCTCATCACCGGCCGCTCGAACCTCGGGATCGCCTCGCTGACCCCGCGGATGATGACGCTCGGCCTGGTGCTGACCTTCGCCACGAGCTGGATCGCCTACCAGGGTGTGGTGTGGAACCTCGCGGTCGGCGCGCCCGACCAGATCGCCAGCTTGCTCATGGGCACTCGAGGGTCCGCCACCCAGCTCTTCGCCGGGCGGATCGACGTCGTGTTCAGCGCGCTGATGGAGGCCGACAACGCCCGAAACGCCGGCGGTGCTGGAGCAGCGGCGGTCTCTACCTTCTCGCCCCCCGGCCTGATGTGGCTGGGAGCGACGCTGCTGCTTCTCGGCACGGTGGGCATTCTCGCCACCACCCGCATCGCCTTGGCGGTGCTGCTGGCGCTTGGCCCGGTGTTCGTGGTGCTGGCCCTGTTCCCCGCGACCCGTGGCCTGTTCACCGGCTGGCTCAAGGGCGTGATCATGCTCGCCCTGGCGCCGCTATTCGCAGTGCTCTGCGGCACGCTGATGCTGGAGCTTTCGGTGCCGGTCCTGCGCACCCTGATCGAAGCCCCCAATGGCGAGATCGACCCGCGCGCGGCCATGGCCTTCTTCGTGATCGGCGCGGTGCACCTGTCGCTGATGATCATGGCGCTGAAGGTCGCGGGCACCATGGTCGCCGGATGGACCGTGTTCGGCCTGACCGGTTCGGGCAAGGAAGCGAGCGGCGGCTCGACGATGAGCTCGAGCCGAATTCCACCCGCGCCCCCAGCGATCGCGCCCGCCGCCCAAAGTGCTGCTTCCGCGCCGGCGCCCTCGCGTGAGATCAGGCTGTCCGCCACCACGCCGGTCGCCGCCAACGACACGACAGGCGGCGCTGCGGGCACCAGCCGCGAGACGCGCATCGTGGGCCCCGGCGCCGTCGCGGCTCCCCAGGCCGCTGCCAGCAGTGCCAATGCCTCCCTTTCGCGCGCCCGCGGCGTCGGTAGCCGCTTCCGCGCCGTCCCCCATAAAATGCCGGAGACCATCCGATGAACCGCCCCCTTTTCGCCGCCGCCCTGCTCGCCGGGTCGGTCCTGCTTCCGGGCGTCGCGCTCGCCGACGACCCGCGTCTGGTCGAGCGGGTCTACGATCCGAACAAGGTCGTGCGCATCGAAGGCAAGCCCAACGTCCAGGCCGCGATCCGCTTCGCCGAGGACGAGCATATCGAAAACGTCGCCATCGGGGATTCCAACGCCTGGCAGGTGACGCCCAACAAGCGCGCGAACTTGCTTTTTGTTAAACCGCTGTCGGAACGAGCGGTGACCAACATGACCGTGGTCACCGACCGCCACACCTACCTGTTCGACCTCGTCGCCAGCCCGGCGGCGCGCAATCCGATCTATGTTCTCGCCTTCAAGTATCCTGAGGAAGAGGCGGCCGTTCAGCAGGCCGATGCCGAGGCGGTGGTACCGCAAGCGCCCAACGCCGTCGAAGTGGCCGCGGTCAGCGATCCTTACGCCGTGGTCGACCCCGCAGAGCTCAACTTCGCCTGGCAGAGTTCGGGTGACGCCTCCCTGCTGCCGGCGCAAGTCTATGACGACGGAGAGGCGACGTTCCTCACCTGGGCCCCGGGCTCCACGCTGCCCGCGATCCTGGTCAAGGATTACGAAGGCACCGAAGGCCCGGTCAACTTCGCGGTGCGCGGCGATGTCATCGTGGTCGACGGCGTGCCGCGCGAGATCGTCCTGCGCGCCGGGGACGACATGGCCAAGCTCGCCAATCGCGGACCCGCTCGTGCGCCCAAACAGGCCCAACCGGGGATCGCCCGCGCCAATGGCCAGCCCGCCACGGAGGTGAAGTGATGAAGCTCGCCATGCGTCTTCCCGAGAAAGGCCGGGCCGCTGCCGCCAACGACCCGCGTGACGAGGCCTCGGCCGAAGTCATCGACTTGGCCAGCCGCACTGCCTATCCGGTCGTCGCCCAGCGCAAGGGCCGCTCCGACGCGCTCGGCCTTGCGGCCGGTGTCGGCTTCGTCGCCCTGCTCGGTGCCGCGACGCTGTGGGGTCTCAACACCACGCGCATAGGCGACGAGCAGCAGGCCGCCGCGCCCCAGCCCGCCGCGCCCGCACCGTTCGTGGCGCCGCCTCCGGCGCAACCGGCTCCGGTTGCCGCTCCGGTTGCGCAGCCGGACCCCGCCCCGGCGCCGGTCCTGGCGCAAGTCCCGGGCATGGCGGCCATGCCGGTCACCAACCCTTATTCCTCGCCGACGCTGGTGTTCGATGCCAGCTCGCTCCCGGTGCCGATTGCCGAGGCGATTGCGGAGGCCACCGCGGCAGGCCAGGCCGAAGGCCGACCCCAGGGTGACGACTTCGCCAGCCGCATCGGCGGCGTAGGTGGCGGTCCGACGCAGGCGCGCAACGACATCGACCCCAAGACCACGGTCACCCAGGGCACGCTGATCCCGGCGGTGCTGGAGACCGCGATCAACACCGACGTGCCCGGTTTCGTCCGCGCGGTGGTGAGCCAGGACGTGCGCAGCTTCGACGGCACCCGCGTGCTCGTCCCGCGCAGTTCTCGCTTGATTGGCCAATACCAGTCGGGCCTCCAGGCCGGGCAGAAGCGCGCTTATGTGATCTGGACCCGGCTGATCCGTCCGGACGGCGTCTCGGTCGCGCTCGCGTCTCCGGGCACCGCCTATGACGGTTCGGGCGGGTTGCCGGGCAAGGTCGACACGCACTTCTTCCAGCGCTTCGGCTCTGCGATCCTGCTGTCGGTCATCGGGGGGCTCGCCGCGAGCAGCACCAGCGGCGCTTCGGTGATCGTCGGCGGTGGCCAGACCGCGGCTTCGACGGCGCTGCAGCAGAACGGCCAGATCTCACCCACGGTGCGCGTACGCCCGGGCGAGCCGATCCGGGTCGTCACCGCGCGCGATCTCGACTTCTCGACCGCCCCGCGCCTTTAGATCTGCGATGAGCGCCCGCGTCCATCCCCTGCCGACTCCGGCCGAAGCGCCGCCGGCTCCGGTCAGCGGCAGTGTCTACCTCGACGCCTATCTGGCCCCGTTCAGCGAGTGGCTGGCGCGCGACACGGTGACCGAGATCCTGGTCAATCGTCCCGGCGAGGTCTGGATCGAGGACGCCGCGCATCCCGGGATGCAGCGGATCGAAACCGCGGCGATCGACGACAAGCTGGTCCAGCGGCTGGCGGAACAGGTCGCCCGGGTCAGTCACCAGGGCATCAACCGCGAGCATCCCCTGCTCGGCGCCACGCTGCCCGACGGCGCTCGTATCCAGGTCTGCGGCCCGCCCGCGACACGCAAGCACTGGGCTCTGGCCATTCGCCGCCACCGTCGGCTCGACTTACCGCTCGATGCTTACGACACCGGGCCGCTGCAGCCGGTGCGCGAGCCGGTGCTGCCCGATCCGGTGGCCGAGCCGGTCGCGTTCCTGCGCGCCGCCATCGCCGCGCGCAAGACGATCCTGATTTCCGGCGGCACCTCGACCGGCAAGACCACTTTCCTCAACGCCATGCTCGGGGAGATCCCTCGGCACGAGCGCGTCGTGCTGGTCGAAGACACCGCCGAGCTGCGCCTCCCGGGCGCCAACGGCGTCGGGCTGATCGCGGTCAAGGGCGAGCTTGGCGAGGCGCGGGTCACCGCCAACGAACTGCTCCAGTCGGCGCTGCGCCTGCGTCCCGACCGCATCGTGCTCGGTGAACTGCGCGGGGCGGAGAGCGTCTCGTTCCTGCGGGCGATCAACACCGGCCATCCCGGCAGCTTTTCGACCATCCACGCCAACTCCCCGCGCGGCGCGCTGGAACAGCTCGCGCTGATGGTCATGCAGACCGGCATCGGCCTCACTCGAACCGACACGGTCGCCTATGCCGCTTCGGTGATCGATATCGTGGTCCAGCTCGACCGCATCGAAGGCAAGCGCGGGATCAGCGCGATTGCCTGGAGCAAGGACCTGGCCTGAGAGCCAGCTAGCCCTTCCGGAAGGGCGTCCGCTCTCCGAGGTATAGCTGGTCCTGGGCAATGCCTGCCCGCTCCCGCTCGAGGAAATCGGACACCGCCGCGCGGAAGCCCGGGTCGGAGATGTAGTGCATCGAGCAGGTTTGCACCGGCTCGTAGCCGCGCGCCAGCTTGTGTCCCCCCTGCGCCCCGGCCTCGACCCTGGCGAGCCCTCGCTCGATCGCGGCGTCAATCGCCTGATAGTAACACAGCTCGAAATGCAGGAAGGGCTTGTCGACGACGCAGCCCCAGTAGCGCCCGTAGATCGCCTCCTCGCCGATGAAGTTGAGCGCCCCGGCAATCGGCTGACCGCCTTCGAACGCCAGCATCAGCAGGACCTGTTCGCCCATCCGCTCGGCGAAGAGGTCGAAAGCGGAGCGGGTCAGATAGGGATGGCCCCATTTGCGCGAGCCGGTGTCCTGGTAGAACAGCCAGAAGGCATCCCAATGCTCAGGCCTGATCTCCGCCCCGATCAGCGCCCGGATCTCCACGCCCTCCTGCGCCGCCTGACGCTCCTTGCGGATGGCCTTGCGTTTGCGCGACGCGAGTTCGCCGAGGAAGTCCTCGAATGTGGCGTATCCGCGGTTGTGCCAGTGGAACTGGATGTCGTTACGGGGAAGCCAGCCCGCCTGCGCGAACAGCGGGACCTGAGCGGGTTCGACGAAGGTCGCGTGCGCCGAAGAAAATCCGAGCTGCCGGCACACGCGTTGCGCCGCTTGCAGCAGGGGCGCGGCGTAGGCCGGGTCCGATAGCAGCAAGCGCGGCCCGGTCGCCGGAGTGAACGGCGCGGCGATCTGCAGCTTCGGGTAATAGGCGCCTCCGGCCCGTTCCCATGCGTCGGCCCAGGCATGATCGAACACGTATTCACCCTGGCTGTGACCCTTGGCGTAGGCGGGGAGCGCGGCAAGCAGGTGCCCCGCTCCATCCTCGATCACCAGCGGCGCGGGCGTCCATCCCGTTCCCGGCCCGACGCTTTCGGAGTCCTCGAGCGCGGTGAGAAAGGCATGCGACATGAAGGGATTGCCGCTGCCGGCGAGCGCGTCCCAGTCCTCTGCGGGGAGCGAGCCCACCGAGGGAACCATGCGGACTGTGAGGTCGGCGTCTGCCATTGGGCGGAGTCTAGGGATTAACGGGCTTCGATTGAACCCTGTGTGTTTCCGGCATGTGGTTCGACAAGCTCATCCCGAACGGAATTTGGTGATCAAGAGGAATTTGCTGACTCACTCACTCCGTTCGTCCTGAGCTTGTCGAAGGACGCCGGCGCAACCCTCGCCTTCCGCGATCGCCGTAGCGGCACTGGCTGCCGCCCTTTCCGCCAGAGCGGCGCTACGGACGGTCCAGGTCAGCAACGGCAATCCGCGCCGCTGCTGCCTTTCGGCGAAGCAGCTCGGGAGGTTGCGCACGTCGTAGGCGAGGAACTCCGGCTTTCCGCGCCAAAGGGACAGGCGGCGGGCCGCTGCGCCGGAATCGGATTCGCTGATGACGAGCCCTTGCACAGTGGCGGGCGCGTGGCGTGCGAACCAGTGGCCGACGCGCGGATCGAAGCTCATCACCGCGTGGGGACCGGCATATTCCTGGAGGTCTCGCACAATAGCGCGACAGAGCCCGTCGACCGGCATTCCGCGCCCAGTCTTGACCTCGATCAGCAAAGGCACGCGCCCGCCGATCTGCTCCAGCAACTGTCGCAAGGCGGGAATCCTGTCGCTCGAGCCGGTGAGCCCGATCTGGCCGAGCTCCGCCGCCGTTCGTCGGGCGACCGGACCACGCTCCCCCGTCAGCCGGTCCAACTCGAAGTCGTGGAACACCACCGCCCGGCCATCGGCAGTCAGTTGTACGTCGCATTCGATGCCGAGCCCCGCTGCGAGGGCGCGTTCGAAGGCCGTGGGAGAATTCTCGACCGCACCCGGCCCGTGCAGCCCGCGATGCGCGTAGGCGCCCCTCGTCAACCAGCCCACCCGCGCCGCATCGGGCGCGGGGGCCAGCCAGCGATCAAGGCTTGAGAGCAACGATCGCGTCCACCTCGACGGCCGCGCCTAGCGGGAGAACGGGCACACCGACCGCGGCACGGGCGTGCCGCCCGGCCTCGCCGAACACCTCGGCCATCAGATCGGAGGCGCCGTTGGCCACCTTGGCCTGGTCGGTGAAGTCGGCAGTCGAATTCACAAACGCCCCGAGCTTGACGATCCGCTCTACCCGGTCGAGAGAGCCGAGCGCAGCCTGAAGCTGGCTGAGGATCATGACCCCGCAGGCCCGCGCGGCGGCAAGGCCCTGTTCCAGCGTCACGCTCTCGCCCAGGCGGCCGGTCGCGAGCTGGCCGCCGATGAAGGGTAACTGCCCCGAAACGTAGGCCGTGTTGCCCGACACGACGACCGGGACGTAGGACGCAACCGGCGCGGCGGCGGGCGGAAGGGTGATGCCGAGTTCGGCAAGGCGGGCCTCGATGCTCATGACCGCGTCCCATGCAACGTTTCTAGCACCCACGGCAAGGCCTCCGCCCAGGTGTCGAGCCGCGCGTGGGCGTGCCCGGACTGGAGCGCGCAGGGGATATGCGGAGCCACCGCAGGCTCTCCGCAGAAGTGTAGCCGGGACACGTGTGGCAGCAGTCCCGCAGCCGACTCATGATGCTTGGCGATATCGTCGATGAAGACCACGCGATCGGCCCCGTACTGCTCGACGATCCGTCGCAGGGCCTCTCCCTTCGGGCCCTGGTTGGTGAACACCGGCAGCTCGATCCCATGCGTGAGCAACTGCTGCGCCCGCCCGTCACGGTACTTGTCGAGCAGGTTGGTCAGTACCACGACGTCGGCTTCGCGCTTGAGCTCAGCCATGGCCGCGGCGGCGCCTTCTATTTCGGTCTGCCGGTCGAACTCGGTGTCGAAGAAGCCCTGCAGCAGGCGCCAGACGTCGTCCTCCGCCACCAGATCGCCGCTTTCCTTGCGTTTCATCGACTGGACGAACGGATCGCCCTCGAGCCGGAAATCGATGCCGTGATCTTCGCCCAGCCAGTCACGGAAGTGCCGCACCATGTGCAGCAGCACTTCGTCGCAATCGGTTACCACCAGAGGCCGCGTCATAGGCCAATCCTGTCGCGCATGCCTGCCAGGACCGCCGGCTCTACTCCGAGCGACTCGGCCGCCGCGATCAAATCCGGCTCGTGCGCACAAAGGAAATCCAGCACCGCCCGCTGGGTTGCCGCGCTGCCAACCGTCTCGCGCAAAATTTCCGGCGTCAGGCCGGTGAGGTCCAGGAAACGCTGGGCGCGTGCCGAGTCGCTGAGGATCCAGGCCAGGGCCGTAAGGGCCGTCCCAGACGGCTCCTTAAACGTATCTTCACGACCGTTAATAATTGTCAGACTTCCATTAAGGGGTTAGTAGATAAACGATCTTCCGATTGGGGCCGGTAGATCATATGGGGGCCGCATGACGAAACGCATTCTCGTTGTCGAGGACAACGATCTGAACCGAAAGCTTTTTTGCGACGTTCTGACTGCCAGTGGTTTCGCCGTCGAACCCGTAGCTGACGGCAATGTCGCCATCGAGCGAGCGCGAAGCTTTATCCCCAATCTGGTCGTGATGGACATCCAGCTGCAGGAAGTCTCCGGCCTCGATCTTATCGCCAGCCTCAAGAAGGACTCGATTCTCGCCGACGTCCCCGTTCTCGCCGTGACGGCCTATGCCGGCAAGGGCGACGAAGAACGGATTCGCGAAGTCGGCGCCGAAGGCTATCTCGCCAAGCCGGTTTCGATCGGCCCGTTCATGGCCGCGGTGAAGGGTCTGGTGGGTCAGTAAACCCGCGCGAGCTCGATGGCGAAAGCCGCGAGCGTGATGACCAGCCCGGCAATGAACAGCCGATAGGCGTATCCCAGGAAGCGATACTTGCGCCGGTGAAGGACCTGGCCGTTCTGGTAGATGTCGCGCAGCATCAGCCGGAATATTTCTTCGTCGTCCCGGAGATCGCCCAGCAGTCCGTCGCTCCACTCCTGCTCGGTGCGGTCGTGATAGTGGCCGAAGAACAGCCGGTTACGCTGTTCGGCGGCATCGGGTTTCCCCACCGTTGGCATGACCGCGATGGCGCCGCACAGCGCGCTCAGAAAGGCAAACAGCGCAAGGATCGCCAGTGACCAGGGGAGAGGCCCGATCAAGGTCCGGCTGACCGCGATCGAGAACACCAGGAAGCTGGCGCCCATCAGGATCGAGGCTTTCTGGTCCGCCATCTGCGCCAGGACCAGCGTGTTGCGCTGTGCGGTCCTCAGCAGGTGGATGGCGTTAGGCGAATAGGCCGCGCCGGGGCCGCCTTCACCGCCTTGCCCAGGACCCGCCCGCTGCTCGGCCATAGCTCTCTCCGCCTGGGCCAGGACCGCCTTCGCCGAAGGCGGCTGGACTAACGACTATTCGACGCAGGGACTTGCCAGCGGGCCCTGCGCTTGACAAGCGGGGTGGCAAGGCGCTCTTCCGCGCCATTGGACGCGCGCACGCGCTGGAATTGAGGAAGATCTCATGGTTCGCGAAGACGTCGACAGCCGCATCCGCACGCTGATCGAACCGTTCAACAAGAAGAACGTCGAACTGGCCGACGCCACGACGTTTGCCGGCGATCTCGAGTTTGACAGCCTGACGGTCATGGATTTCGTCGCCGCGATCGAGGACGAGTTTGATATCATCATCAGCATGAACCAGCAGGCCGAGATCGAAAGCTATGGCGACCTCGTCGATGCCGTGTGCGAGTTGGCGAAGGACTGATGGCGAGCATGAGCGAGGGTATCAGCCAGGCCGACAAGCCCGAAGTGCTCGAAGGCCACGAGCGTGACTTGTTCAGCAAGTTCGACGACATCATACACACCCGCGAGACGTTGCTGGCCAGCGGGGTGGAAGATCCCTTCAGCCTGGTGATGGAGCAGGTGCTCTCTCCCACGAGGGCGATCTGCAATGGGCGCGATACGATCCTCCTCGGCACCTACAACTACATGGGGATGACCTTCGACCCCGACGTGATCGAAGCCGGCAAGCAGGCGCTCGAGAACTTCGGTTCCGGCACCACCGGCAGCCGCGTGCTCAATGGCACCTACCAGGGCCATCGCGAAGTCGAAGCCGCTCTGCGCGAATTCTATGCCATGGATCATGCCATGGTGTTCTCGACCGGCTACCAGGCCAACCTCGGGATCATCTCCACCATCGCCGGCAAGGGCGACTACATCGTCCTCGACATCGATTCGCACGCCAGCATCTGGGACGGCTGCGCGCTCGGCAATGCCGAGGTCGTGCCTTTCAAGCACAACGATATCGAGGCGATGGACAAGCGGCTCGGCCGCATTCCCGAAGGCGCCGGCAAGCTCGTGGTCCTCGAAGGGGTCTACTCGATGCTCGGCGACATCGCTCCGCTCAAGGAGATGATCGCGGTCGCCAAGAAGCATGGCGCGATGGTGCTGGTCGACGAAGCCCACTCGATGGGCTTCATCGGCGAACACGGCCGCGGCGTGGCCGAGGCGCAGGGGGTCCTCGACCAGGTCGACTTCGTCATCGGGACTTTCTCCAAGAGCGTGGGCACGGTCGGCGGCTTCTGCGTCTCCAATCACCCCAAGTTCGAGATCATGCGGCTGGTCTGCCGCCCCTATGTGTTCACCGCCAGCCTGCCGCCGAGCGTGGTCGCCACCGCCGCCACTTCGATCCGCAAGCTGATGCACGGCTCCAACAAGCGCGCCCACCTTTGGGAGAATTCCAAGCGCCTGCATTCGGGCCTGACGAAGCTCGGCTTCAAGCTCGGCACCGAAGAGCCGCAGAGCGCGATCGTCGCGGTGATCATGCCCGATCTCGAGCATGGCGCGGCGATGTGGGAGGCGCTTCTGAAGGAAGGCCTCTACGTCAACCTCGCCCGCCCGCCGGCGACCCCGGCGAACATGACGCTGCTGCGCTGCTCCCTCTGCGCGGAGCACTCCGCGGAAGAGGTCGAGACCATTCTCGGCATGTTTGAGCGCGCCGGGAAGGCCGTAGGAATCATCTAGGCTTCAGGCCCCTACCCCAGCTCCGGTCGTCCTGAACCTGTCGAAGAAAGCGAGCGCGGCGCTAGCGTGGTTCGACAAGCTCACCACGAACGGAAGTGGGGTGGTCTTTGCCGGTCTGAGTGACCGCAATGGGTGGTTAGCGGTCGTTACGCGCGACCTCTCAGATGCGATCTGTTGCTAATCCCCGCCCGACTGACGGGCTTTCGTGATTACACCAACGATTAGGAGCGCTAGACCAATTGCGAAGCACGAGAAGAAGAACCAATGCCCCATGCTTGCGTCCAAAGTACGCGGCGTGAGGAACCACACGATCGTCGAATACAACGCAATCAGCCCGACATGGGCTGGCCACGACCGGCGTCGCGACAACGCTACAAAACGAATGAACCAGCCGCCGCTCGGCAAACCGGACGCCACTGGAGGTCGGTGTGGAAAGCGCTTCTCGGGCAAGAGCGACCACTGTCTCTGTTCTCTTAGAATCAGGACCAGCATCACAATTGCGATTCCAAAACCAGCGAAGCTCATAAAGCTTTCATCTATGTTTAAAGCAACTGATAAGATCGCCATTGCGAGTGTCGCTCCAAGCATTCCTCCAAGAAGCACGAGCGACGACTTCCAATATCGACGACGAAATTCGCGCAGCGTTTCTAGGCGCTCCTCCTCGCTAAGTGGAATACCAGGAAGGTGTGGCCGACGCCGATAGATGTACCCGGCTCCCGATTTCTCGAAGCGGCGGGCCACAATCCACCTGTTAATGAGATAGCTGAACATTACCTTGGGCCCCCTCTCGACATCTCTTCATAGGGTCGCCCAACCGACGTCCGCAATGGGTCGTTAGCCGACGGTCCGCTTTCTCGCGGCAGACCTAACGAAGCTACACGCTTCGCGCCTATTTGCGCCATCCCGCGCCGAAAGCGCCCTGCCTCAAGCGAAGCTCTGATTAAGCGCCGCCGCCGAGCACTTGTCCGCCGACCCCTCGCCGCCATGGCCCAGTAGGGTCACCGCGGCGAACCCCGCGATCACCAGCACCACGAAGCCTGCGGTCACCAGCCCGAGGTACTTGTCGATGAAGCGCTTGATCGGTGCCCCGAACAGGCGGAAGAGCACGCCCACGATCATGAAGCTGATCGAGCGTGACACCAGGCTGCCGAGCAGGAACAGCCCGACGTTCATGCCCATGAATCCGGCGGTGATCGTCAGCAGCTTGAAGGGGATCGGCGTCGCGCCCTTGGCGACGAACAGCCAGAATCCGTATTCGTTGAGATAACAGACCGCGACCGGGAAGCTCTTGGTCAGGCCTAGCCATTCGAGCAGCTGCGTACCGACGGTGTCGTAGAGTCCCCAGCCGATCCCGTAGCCCAGCACCCCGCCTGCGACCGAGGCAAGCGTGGCGATCACCGCATAGCGCAGCGCCTTCTGCGGTTCGGCCAGGCACATGAGCCCCAGCAACGGATGCGGCGGGACGGGGAAGAAGCTCGCCTCCACGAAAGCGAACGCCGCCAGCCACCATTCGGCCTTGGGGTGCGCGGCCTTGGCCATCGTCCAGTCGTAAAGCTTGCGCAGCATTGGCGATCCTTCCGTCCGCGCCCGGAGTAGGCGAGCGCCACAAACCGCGCAAGCGTCACGACGTAACCTATATGGCACTTTTTTATTGACATCGCGACGCTGTTTGGTTAGAGAAGCGGAACATCGCGATGGTGTGATTCGAAAGGGCGGCCTGCAAGGGCTGCCCTTTCTCGTTTCGGACCGTCGCCGCGAGGAGACATGGCGGATGACTGACGAAACACCACCCGGTCCAACATGGATTGCACCGTTCCTGAAGGCGCTGACTGAGACCAAGAGAGTGCGAAGAGCCTTAAAGCTCGCAGGGGTATCAGCAGGTTCGGTTTACGCCCAACGCCGCACCAACTGGCTTTTCGCCAAGGCCTGGGACGCGGCCCTCGCTCCTCCGCCGAACGAACGCTCCCCTTCCGCGATCACGATTGAAGACCCCGCTGCCCGGCCATCGAGATGGAGCACCTGCTTTTTGGAAGCGCTTGCAGAGACTTCGAATGTGACCGCCTCCGCCGAGCTCGCGAATGTGCCGACGCGAACCGTCTACAAGCGCCGTCGAGACGACCCCGATTTCGCGGCGAAATGGCTTCGCGCGCTGCACGAAGGTTACGACAACCTGGAAATGGAATTGCTCGGCTATCTGCGCGACCCGCGGCCCGGGCGAAAGATGGATGTAGCCTCGGCGCTGCGCCTGCTGGCCGCGCACCGTGAAACGGTCGCCCGCGAGCGCAGGTTGAACGAGGACGATGACGAGCAGGCGGTGCTCGAATCGATCGACGCCTTCATCGAGGACATGCGGCAGCGCCGCGCGGCGAATACGGCGATCCTGATCGAAGCGGATATGGCCGATGTCGAGGAATGATCAGGCCGAGCACTGGCTCAAGCTCGAGCCCGCCGAGAGGATTCAAGAGCTCAAGCGCATGTCCCACCGGCAGCGGCGCTCGCTTGATAGGCACTGGCGGCTCTGGGCCCATGCTGGCCAGCTTGCTCCGGATGATGGGTGGCATACCTGGCTGATCATGGCGGGGCGTGGCTTCGGCAAGACTCGCGCAGGCGCCGAATGGGTCAGGGCCATCGCCGAAGCCGATCGCACCGCCCGGATCGCGCTCGTAGGCTCGACGCTGGGCGAAGCCCGACGCGTGATGGTGGAAGGACCGAGCGGACTGCTGGCCATCGCGCCGTGGCGAAAGCGGCCGGTCTTCGAACCCTCCAAGCGCCAACTGACCTGGCCGGGCGGAGCGGTCGCGACCCTCTATTCCGCCGCCGAGCCGGAAAGCCTGCGCGGTCCGCAACACAGTCACGCCTGGTGCGACGAAATCGCCAAGTGGGATCAAGCGGGCGGGCGTGCCGAAAGCACATGGGACAACCTCTTGCTCGGCCTCCGGCTAGGCAAGGCGCCTCGCGCCGTTGCCACCACCACCCCGCGTGCAGTGCCGCTGCTGAAACGGTTGCTTCGCCAGCCGGAGCTGATCGTCACTCGCGGAACCACCGCCGACAACCGCGACAACCTGCCGCCGGGCTTCGTCCGCTCGGTGCGGGCGCAGTTCGGCCGCTCGCTCCTCGGTCGGCAGGAACTCGACGGCGAACTGATCGAGGAGATCGAAGGCGCCCTCTGGACCCGTGCGCTGCTGGAGGATTGCCGCGAGGACTGCGCCTCGTCACCCAGCCAGCGGGTGGTGATCGGCGTCGACCCGCCCGCCTCGGCCCAGGGCGACGCCTGCGGGATTATCGCCTGTGCGCTGGGCGAAGACGGCCTTGCGCGCGTGCTGGCCGACCGCTCGGTGTCTCGCCCCACCCCCGAACGCTGGGCCCGCGCGGTGGCCGACGCCTCGCGCGAGTGGCAAGCGGATCGGGTCGTGGCCGAAGCCAACAACGGCGGCGAGATGGTCCGCTCGGTCCTTCACGCCGCCGACTTCGCGCTGCCGGTGCGGCTGGTCCACGCCAGCCGCGGGAAGTCGGCCCGGGCCGAGCCGGTAGCGGCGCTCTACGAAAGCGGCCGGGTGCGTCATGTCGGGCCAATGCCCCTGCTGGAAGATGAGCTCTGCGGGCTGATGGCCGGCGGGACTTACGAGGGCCCGGGACGCAGCCCGGACCGGGCCGATGCGCTGGTTTGGGCCTTGAGCGAGCTGATGTTGCGGAGAAGGAGTTTGCCGCGGGTGCGGGTTTTGTGAGGGGCGCCTGGCCGCCTACCCATCCCCGAGCAAGCTCGGGGAGGATCCGAGGACCCTTTTCATCCTCCCCGAGCTTGCTCGGGGAGGGGGACCGCCCGGTGCAGCCGGGTGGTGGTGGGGTGTTGCGTAGGGCTGCCTACCCCTCCGTCACGCGCCTCCGGCGCGTGCCACGTCCCCGAGACAAGCTCGGGGAGGATCTTAGCCCCGCCTCAGGGTAAGCCCCGAGATACACGTCCCGCCCCAATGTGGAGGATGCGCCGCATGACCGTCGTGCTGGTGATCTTCCTGCTGACCTACACGGTCATCGCCGTCGGTTACATCCCGGGGTTCCGCATCGACCGCACGGGTGCGGCTTTGCTCGGGGCGATCGCGATGATCGTGATCGGCGGGATGACCCCGGACCAGGCGTGGGATGCGGCGGACTTCGGAACGCTGGCGCTATTGTTCGGGCTGATGGTGGTGTCGGGCGCGTTCTATGTGGCGGGGTTCTACCACTGGGTGGCGGTTAAGATCGGTCGGCTGGAGGTGCGGCCCGAGATCCTGCTGGCGGCGATGATCGGGGTTTCGACCCTGCTTTCCTCGCTGCTGACGAACGACGTGGTGGTCGTGGCGATGACGCCGTTACTGATCGAGATCGCGCTCGGGCGGCGGCTTAATCCGATACCCTTCCTGCTGGCCTTCGCCTTCGCCTCCAACGCCGGATCGGCGGGGAGCATGATCGGCAGTCCGCAGAACATCATCATCGCCGGGCAGATGCAGGTGAGCTTCACCCAGTTCCTGCTCGCGGGAGCGGTGCCGGCCCTGCTGTCGATGCCGGTCATCTGGGGCGCGATCGTGCTGCTCTATCGCGGGCGCTGGTCCACCGGAGCCGCGCCACAGGGCGCACCCGCGGAAGTGGAAGAAGTCACCATCAACCGCCTCGAGATCGTCAAGGCGTCGGTGGTCCTCGCTGCGGTGCTGGCGAGCTTCCTGTTCGCCCCCTGGCCTTACCCGGTGGTCGCGCTGACGGCGGCGGGCGTGCTGTTGCTCAATCGGCGGGCTATCGGGGTCAGTTCGAGCGACCTGCTCAGCCGGGTCGACGGCAGCCTGCTGCTGCTGGTGTTCTCGCTCTACGTCATCAACGGCGCCTTCTCGATGACCGACTACCCCGAGATGGTGCTGCACTGGCTGGCGGGCCACGGATTCGACCTGCACGATCCGCACGTGATGCTGGTGGTGATCTCGCTGCTGTCCGACCTCGCCGATAACAATTCCGCCGTGCTGTTGCTGACGCCCTATGCCGACACCAGCCAGCCGCTCGTCACCACCGCCGCCCTGGCCCTGGGTGCGGGATTTTCGAGCAACGTGGTCAACTTCGGCAGCCTCGCCGGGATCATCGTGGTCGAGGGCGCCGCGCGGCAGGACGTGAAGATCTCGTTCATGGAATTCTTTCGCGCCGGGGTCATCGTGGGCGTGGTGTGCCTGCTGATTGCGGCAGGCTGGATCGCGGTGCTGCAGGGCACGGCGCCCTAGCCCCTCCGTCACGCGTCTCCGACGCGCGCCACCTCCCCATGAGCTTCGCTCACCGGGAGGATCTGAATCTTTAAATCCTCCCCGTCGCGCCGCGATGGGGAGGGGGACCGCCAGCCGCAGGCTGGTGGTGGAGGGGCCCGCGCGCCCTCTCGTTCAAGTATCCAACAGAAAGGCTTGACCCATGTCCTTCATCGACACGCTCCGCACCGCCTTCAAGGCGGGCGGCGGAGCGCGCGTGCCGTTGGCGCGCGCGTTCACTTCGCCCTGGTCCTGGCCGATCGAGGCCAGCAGCGGCAGCCGGCCGTTCGAGTACGCGAGCGGCGTGCGCCAGGCGTTCCTCGAAAACCCCGTGGCCCAGCGCGCGGTGCGCATCGTGGCCGAGGGCGTCGGCAGCGCGCCGCTGCTCCGCGCCGACGCCGCGGTCCTGCGCCTGGTCTCGGCGACTAGCGCCGGGCAATCGCTGCTCGAGACGCTCGCCGCGCACCTGCTGCTGCACGGCAACGGCTACGTCCAGGTCATGCGCGACGGTAGCGGACAGCCCGTCGAGCTGTTCGCGCTGCGCCCCGATCGCGTCTCCGTCGTACCCGGCACCGACGGGTGGCCGGCCGCCTATCGCTACAAGGCGGGCGAGAGCACGCTGACGCTGCCGGTCGAAGACGACGAGGGGTGGCCGCTGGTCATCCATCTCAAGGCCTTCCATCCGGCAGACGATCACTACGGCGCCGGCTGCCTCGCCGCCGCAAGCCAGGCAGTGGCGATCCACAATGCCGCCAGCGGCTGGAATCGCGCCCTGCTGGAAAACGCCGCCCGGCCGAGCGGGGCGCTGGTGTTGGAGGCCGGCGAAGGGGCCACCCTGACGGGCCAGCAGTACGACAGGCTCAAGGCCGAGCTGCTCGGCGCCTATGCCGGTGCCGGCAATGCCGGGCGGCCGATGCTGCTCGAAGGCGGGCTCCGCTGGCAGCCGCTATCGCTGACCCCGGCGGACATGGACTTCGCCGCGCTCAAGGCGGCTGCCGCGCGCGATATCGCACTCGCCTTCGGGGTGCCCCCGATGCTGCTCGGCCTGCCCGGCGACAACACTTACGCCAACTACCGCGAAGCCAACCGCGCGCTGTGGCGGCTGACCCTGCTGCCCCTGGCGGGGAAGATACTTTGCGGCCTCGAGGAAGGTCTGCGATCCTGGTTCCCCGGGCTCGAGCTGGCGATCGACCTCGACCGTGTTCCCGCCCTTTCGGAAGACCGCGAGCGGCTGTGGGCCCAGCTCACCGCCGCCGATTTCCTCACACCCGCCGAAAAGCGCAGCCTGCTCGGCATGGACAAAGGGGGAGAAGCCCGATGAGACGAAAGGACATGCTCGCCCGACTGATGGCGCAGGCCAATAGCGAAGGCGGCGACCTTGTGACCCTGCGCGCGATCGTCGAGGAAGCGAGTGAACTCGGCGCCGCGCGCGTGCTCGGCCGCCTCGGCCTCGACGACGACCGGGCCCAGAACGACATCGACGAGCTGCGCGAACTGCTCGGTGCCTGGCGCGCCGCCAAGGCGAGCGCGTGGAAGGCCGCCATCGCCTGGCTCGTGCGCGGGGCGCTGGCGCTGTTGCTGATCGGAATGGCCGTTCGCATCGGCGTGCCGGAGATGCTGCGATGAGCCGCATCGCCGGTTACGCGGCGCTGTTCGGCGTGCCTGACGGCGTGCGGGACACGATCCGCCGGGGCGCCTTTGCCCGGACTCTCGCGGAACGGGCCGGGCCGTTGCCTCTGCTGTGGCAGCATCGGCCCGGCCAGCGCATCGGCACCGTCGAAAGCGTCTCCGAGGACAGCCACGGCTTGCGCGTGATCGCCCGGATCGACAAACCCGAGAGCCGCGCCGCTGCCTTGCTCAAGCACGGCGAGGTCAGCGGCCTGAGCTTCGGCTATCGCGCGCGAAGGTACCGGCGATTGCCCGAGGGGCGGTTGCTGGAGGACATCGAGCTGCTCGAGGTCAGCCTGGTCACGCACCCGCTGCAGTTCGGCGCGCGGGTCCATCTCGTGCGGTGAGGTCGCGCCAGCCCCTCCACCATCCGCTTCGCGGACGGTCCCCCTCCCCATGAGCTTCGCTCACAGGGAGGATTTCAGAGTCCAATCCTCCCTGTGGCGGCGCCGCCGTCATGGGGAGGTGTCAGTCGTCGCAGGCGGCTGACGGAGGGGCAAGCGGCCACGCTCACCCCTCACCACCAGCCGCCTCCGGGCGGCTTTTTTCTTGCCCAACGAAAGGTGAATGCCCCCATGGATATCGAACCCCAGACCGAAACCCTCGCCGCCAGCTTCGACCTCGTCGCCCGCCAGGATGCCACCGAACAGGCGGTCGAAGTCCTGCGCAGCGATGTCGACGAGGTGAAGGCCCGGCTCGACCGCGTCAGCCGCGCCGCCTCACGCCCGGCCCTGGAAGGCGCCACCGCCAGCGACCCCGAAGTGAAGAGCTTTGTCGACGGTTACTTGCGCAAGGGCCGCGAGACCGAAGTAAAGTCGATCAGCGGCGCCACCCCGCAAGATGGCGGCTACGCCGTCCCGCGCGAAATCGATGCGCTGATCGCCAGCCAGCTGGTCGAGATCAGCCCGATCCGCCAACTCGCCCAGGTGGTGCAGGTCGGCACCTCGGGCTATCGCAAGCTCGTCTCGAGGGGCGGGACCGCCAGCGGCTGGGTGGGCGAGACCGACAGCCGCCTGGAAACCGCCACGCCCGAGTTCGCCGAGATCGCCCCGCCCACCGGCGAGCTCTACGCCAACCCGGCAGCGAGCCAGACCATGCTCGACGATGCCGCGTTCGATCTCGAAGCCTGGCTCTCGAGCGAGATCGCGATGGAGTTCGGCCGGGCGGAAGGCGCCGCCTTCGTCAACGGGACCGGTGACAACCAGCCGCTCGGCTTTCTCTCCTCGCCGT
The DNA here is from genome assembly GCF_018599195.1 of Croceibacterium selenioxidans. GTDB lineage: Bacteria > Pseudomonadota > Alphaproteobacteria > Sphingomonadales > Sphingomonadaceae > Croceibacterium_A > Croceibacterium_A selenioxidans. Next base: position 741,591 of record NZ_JAHFVK010000002.1, read on the forward strand.
TTTCGCCCGCGAGCGATGCGGCGCGGGCATTCGGCGCGCTGCAGTATATCGGCTCCGGCGACGAAAGCGGCTTCGGCAGCAATCCCGAAAGCCGCCTGATCGACCTGGTCCACACACTCAAGGCCGGGCATCGCCAGGGCGCGAGCTGGGTGATGAACTCGGCCACGCTCAGTCTGGTGCGCAAACTCAAGACCGCCGAAGGGAACTTCCTGTGGCAGCCGGGCCTGGTTGAAGGCCAGCCGGACCGCTTGCTCGGCTATCCGGTGATCGAGGCCGAGGACATGCCCGACGTCGCCGCGCGCGAGTTCCCGATCGCGTTCGGCAACTTCAAGGCCGGCTACCTGATCGCCGAACGCAGCGCGACGACGATCCTGCGCGATCCCTTCACCAACAAGCCGTTCGTGCACTTCTACGCGACCAAGCGCGTAGGCGGGCAGCTGCTGGATAGCGAGGCGATCAAGCTGCTGCGTATCGAGGGTTAGCCCTCTCTTTGTTAACGCCCTCAGACGCCGAGCGCGGCCCATCCGAGGCCGCTTGGCTTCCTCGCATAAGCTCGGGCGGCCGGTCGGCCCACCCGCCAGTCAGCGATGGCAGCAGTAGACCGGGCTGCGACCAGCTACCCGCAATCGCGCGGGCTCTAGCCGGTAGGCATAGCCAGCCGGAGGCGCGTGCCCGGAGCCGCGAAGTGGCGGAGGAAAGCCAAGGCCGCGGATGCGGCCGCCGGCGTCTGAGGCCAATCAAGAAAGGAGCCCCCGCATGAATCGGGCCATCATCACGCCAGCCGCCCTCACCGGCGCGGCACTCGACGATCTCAAGGATTGGCTCGGGATCACCACCGCGCGCGACGACACCGCGCTCGAACAACTCCTTCGCACGGCCCTCGAAACCTGCGAAGCCTTCACTGGGCAAATGCCGCTCACCACCCTGTGCGAGGAAGTCTTGCCGGTGAGCCGCAACTGGCAATCGCTGGCAACAACGCCGGTCCAGTCCATCTCCGCGGTCGAGGGCATCGCCCTCGACGGCACGCGCCAGGTGCTGGCTCCACAGGACTACGCGCTCGATCTGGCACCCGGCGGCGGCGCACTCGTACGCACGCTGCGGGCAGGTCCGGCAAAGCGAGTGGCGGTACGCTTTACCGCTGGCATGGCCGCCACCTGGCACGCCGTGCCCGATGGCCTGCGCCACGGCCTGCTCCGTCTTGCCGCGCACCATTATCGCCAGCGGGAGAGCGGCGCGACCGAGCCTGTTCCTCCCGCCGCCGTCGCCGCGCTGTGGCGGCCCTGGCGCAGGGTTCGCGTCGCATGATCGAGGCCGCGACCAAGGGGGCCGAGCTCGCCACCCGCCTTACGGCCAAGGCCGAGCTGTTGGGCAAGGCCCGCGCCGAGATGCGAAAGCGCCGCGACGACCCCCGGAGGTGGCGCCGCTCGGGCCTGCTCTGGCCGCTGTTCGGAAAGGAACGCTGACATGGAAAGTCTGTTGCGATCCACGCTGCTGGGGTGGCTCCGAGCCGATCCGGCGCTCGGAGGACGGCTTAACTCGGTGACCGAGGAGGCACCCTCACGAACAGCCCCGCCGTGGCTCGGCATCGTGGCCAGCGCCAGTGCCGACTGGAGCACCAAGGACCGCCGGGGCCGCGAGATTCGCGTGGCCCTGGAATTGCACTGCCGGGGGGATGATCCGGCCGCGGCAACCGCGCTGACGGAGGCGATCGAGGCGCGGATCGAGGCCCTACCGCGCACACAACCCGGCCTCGAAATCGCCAACACCACCTTCCTCCGCTCCCGGGCCGAGCAGCGCCCCGCCAACTTGCGGGCGGTGCTGCTGGAATACCGTTTCCGGGTGCTCGCTGCCTGATCCCCCCATCAGGGGAAAGGCCTTCATTATCCAAGGAGAACCGCAAAATGACCGCCCAGAAAGGCTCTGCCTTCCTTCTCAAGATCGGCGACGGCGCCACGCCCGCCACCTACCAGACCGTCGCCGGGCTGCGCACGACGCAGATGTCGATCAACGGCGATCCGGTGGTTGTCACTCACAAGGAGTCCGGCGGTTGGCGCGAGTTGCTATCGGGTGCCGGGACGCGTTCGGTCTCGGTCAGCGCCGCCGGGGTATTCCTCGGCAGCGAGGCCGAGGCCGCGGTGCGCGGGAACGCCCTTGCCGGATCCATCGCGCCCTATGAACTGTCGTTCGAGGACGGTGAGAAACTGCGCGGCCGCTTCCTGGTCCAACGGCTCGATTACGCCGGGGACTTCAACGGCGAGCGCAACTACACGCTCCAGCTCGAAAGCTCGGGCCCGGTGGTGCCGGCATGAGCCCGCAGGCCAATCCGCTGCGCGGCGAGGCGGCGATCCGGATCGGCGGGCGCGAATGCCTGTTGCGCCCGACCTTTACCGCGCTGGTCGCGGCCGAAGCGGAACTCGGCCCGTTGTTCGCGCTGGTCGAGCGGGCGGGTGAGGGTCAACTGCGGCTGAGCGAACTCGCCGCACTGTTCTGGCACTGCCTGGCGGAGAGCGAGACGGTCACCCGAGAGCAGATGGGGGACGCGGTGCTGGCCTGCGGCCTGGCCGGTTGCGCCAACCCTCTACGGACCTTGCTGCAGCAGATTCTGCAGGGACGGACATGACGCAAACACTGGCCGGATCGGCGCTCGCGCTGGCGGGCCTGGTGCCGCGCCTGCTGGGATGGCGGCCGGGCGAGTTCTGGAACTCTACCCCGGCCGAACTCGCGGCCATCCTTGCCGAGGCGGGATCGTCCGAGCCCTCACCCCTGTCACGGGGCGAACTCGACACGCTGATGGAGCAAGACCGTCATGGATGACCAAATCGAAACCCTGCTGGTCGACGTGCGGACCAGCACCACGGGCTTCAAGTCCGACATCGAAAGCCTGCGCGGCGCGCTCGACACAACGCTGGTCGATGGCTTCGCCAACGCCGGGACGGTTCTCGAGCGGGGGCTGCTGTCGGCCATCCGCCAGGGAAGCCTGGGGTTCGAGGATCTCAAGCGCGTGGCCTTCGACGCCCTCGGGCAGATCGCCGCGCAAGTGGTGCAGAGCGGAGTCGGCAACCTGTTCGGCGGGGGTGGCGGCGCCGGAGGTTTCGGCGGCGCTCTCGCGGGCGCCGTCGGTTCCCTGCTCGGCCTTCCGGGCCGCGCCACGGGTGGCCCCGTCTCGCCGGGTTCGGCCTATGTGGTCGGAGAACGCGGGCCGGAGCTGTTCGTCCCGACCTCCTCCGGCCGCGTCGAGACGGGCTCTGCCAGTCCGGCCCGCGACGTGCGGGTCTCGATCCAGGTCGCCCAACCCAAGGGCGCCGACGCCCCCACCGCCCTGCGCCGCTCCTCACGCCAGGTCGCGAGCGCGGTGCGGCGGGCGATGCGGGAGTTCTAGGTCAATCCTCGCCGCAGACGGCTGACGGAGGGGATTCCCGGCTAGGCCGAGCCCCTCAACCATGCTCGGCCTGGTCCCCTCCCTGGGGCAAGCCTGGGGAGGAATAGGAGAAACACTCATGGCATTCTGGCTCGCCAAGCGGCGCAACGGCCAGCAGTCGGACTTCATCCAGCGTTTCGACCCGCGTTTCTGGACCGTCGACTTCCCGCGGCCGGCTATGGCCTCGGTCATCTCGACTGGCCCGGACTCGCTCCGGGTCGAGGCCGAGTTCCATCAGGCGGACTCGCTGGTCGGGCTGATCTGGGACAGCACCGACCGCTTCGATCACCCGCTGCTCGCCTACCAAACCGATCGCGACTACTCGCGCACGACGCTGAGCTTCCGCTGGCGCTCGGACGGCGTGATCGCGCTCGATGCGACCAACGGGCCGACCCTGACGATCGAGGGGCGCGATTCGTCCGGCCAGCCCCGCGCGTGGTTCGTCCGACTGTGGAACTACGCCAAGGGCTCGCCGGAGGATGCGCTGGTGACCTTGCCGTTCTCGAAACTCGCGGGCGGCTGGTCGCCCGACGATCCGGTCGATCCGCACGCCATCGAGCGCATGTTTATCTCGATTGCGCCGCAGGGCTACCGGCCGGGGACCGCTACGCCGCTGCCCCGACGCGCCAACGGCTGGGTCGAACTGAGCGCGATCACCTGCTCGGGCGACCGGCCGATGGTGGAGATCGGCGACATCCTGCTGCCGCCCCACGGCCTCGGCATGGCGACCGCCTATGACGACAGCTACAACCTGACGCCCGCGCGAGTGCTGCGGATGATCCGCGGCCTCGGCTACCGCGACGCGCTCATCCACTACGTCGGCATGAGCCACTACTACCGGCTCGATCGGCAAGGAGACGGCGGACTTGTCGCGCAGTCCGGCGAACTCTGCACCCCCGCCCAAGCCTGGCACCGCGACTTCTTCGGCTTGTGCGCCCGACAGGGTTACCGGCCCATCGCCTCGCTCTCCTACGAACTGTTCGCCGAGCACTGCCTGCCCGCCTGGCAGCAACGCTTCGCCGACGGTTCGCCCGCGCTCACCGGGTGGGTCCCGCCTTCGACCTTGCTCTCGCCCGCGAATGGAGAGGCGATGAGCTTCCTCCAGCGCGTGGCCGTACGCTTCGTCCAGCTGACGCTCGAAGCGGGGCTGCCGGTCTCGTTCCAGATCGGCGAGCCCTGGTGGTGGACCGTGCCCGACGGGCGCATTGCTCTCTACGATCCCGCCGCGCGTGCCCTGTTCAGCGATCCGCCGGTGATCGCCGATTTGCGCCAGGCGCAACCGGCGGAGGCCAAGGCCCTGCTCGACCGGGCCGGCGACGCGCTGGCCGCCTCCACCGCCGCGCTCCGCTCGGCCGTGATCGACGCGTCTGGGGGCGTGGCCGAGGTCATGCTGCTGCTGTTCACGCCGACCATCCTCGACCCGGCCATGCCGGACCTGCGCCGGGCGAACCTGCCGCCGGGCTGGGCCTGGCCGGACTACGACCGGCTCCAGCTCGAAGACTACGACTGGCTTACCGAGGGTGCCGACGGGTTGCGGCGGACCGGTTATGCCACGCTCCAGTGGCGGCTCGGCTACCCGCTCGAACGACAGGACTATCTCGCGGGCTTCGTGCTCGACGGTGCCGACGCAGAGACCCACTGGCCCTCGATCGACCGCGCGATCGACGAAGCGGCGCGGCGCGGCGTGTCCCGCCGCTTCGTCTGGGCCCTGCCGCAAGTGGCGCGCGACGGTTTCACTCGCCTGCCGATCTCACAGGATGACACCATGCAAGCTTTCGATGATGTGCTCTATCCGTTGGCCCTGGGCCGCGATGCCGGGGTCAGCGCGGAGTTCTCGACTTCCATCGCGATTACCGCGTCCGGCCACGAGCGCCGCGCGAGCCACTGGACCGACGCGCGCCTGCACTTCGACGTCGGCCCCGGCGTCCGGTCCGAGGCCGAGCTCGGCACGCTGATCGCCTTCTTCCGCGCCCGGCGCGGCGCCGCGCGCGGCTTCCGGCTGCGCGACCCGTTCGACTTCAGCTCGAACGGAATGACCGGGGAGCCGGGGCCACTCGACCAGCTCCTGACCATCGGCGACGGTCGCAGCGCCCGCTTCCGCCTCTGCAAACATTATGGCGCCGACCCGCAAGTCCGGCCGATTTCGCGCCCCAGGCCCGAGAGCGTCAAGGTCAGCGTGGCCGGCGAGGAAACCGCGCAATGGACGCTGGAAGACGGCGGCTGGATCCTGTTCCGGACGGCCCCCGCCACGGGTGCCGAGATCCGTGCGGGGTTCCTGTTCGACGTGCCCGTCCGCTTCGCCAGCGACCGGCTCGACATCAGCGCCGCGACCTTCGCCGCGGGCGAGGCGCCCTCCGTGCCACTGGTCGAAGTGAGAGAAGCGTGATGGGCCGCGCGATCTTCCGCCGGCCGCTCGAGGGCGTGGCCACGTATTGGCGGGTTCATCGCCGCGACGGCGTGGCGCTCGGCTTCACCAGTCACGACCGCGACTTGTGGTTCGACGGCCTGCTCCACCGCGCGGCCCCGGGCATGCTACCGAGCGCGATCCGCCGCAGCGCCGACCTTTTTCCCGACAGCGCCGAGGTCCAGGGCGCGCTCACCCATGGCTCGATCCGAGCGGTCGACCTGACCGAGGGCCGTTTCGACGGGGCAGTGGTCGAGATCGGTGTGGTCGACTGGGAAAGCCTCGCGCGCATCGTGCTTTATCGCGGCGAGATCGGCACAGTGTCGTCCGAGGCCGGAACCTTCAACGCGGAGCTAAACTCGGCCAAAGCCCTTCTCGACGCCGACGTGGTGCCGCGCACGAGCCCGGCCTGCCGCGCCCGCTTCTGCGGCCCGGGCTGCACCCTTGCCGCGGTGCGCTTCATCCATGAAGTCACGCTCTCGGTCCTCGACTCCGAGGCGAGCAAGGTCCGCTTCGCCGGAGCGCCGCCGGCCGCCGCCCTGCACTACGGCAGCCTGCGCTGGCTCGACGGACCGCATGCGGGCTTGGCGATGGAGGTGGTCTCCGCCGATGCCGACGGACTGGTGCTGGACCAGCCGCTCGATCCCGACCTGCCCCCCGGCACCCGCGCCCTGCTCCGCGAAGGTTGCGATCATACGCTGCGCACTTGCCACGAGCGTTTCGGCAATTCGGTGAATTTCAGAGGCGAGCCCTTCCTGCCCGGCAACGACGTGATCGCCCGTTATCCCGTGGCCAAGGCATGAGCCCGCCGTTGGCCTTGGCTCGTGCCGCCGAGAGCCTCGTGGGCACGCCCTTCCGCCTCCACGGGCGCGATCCCGGTCATGGCCTCGATTGCTTGGGCCTGGTCGGCGCCGCGCTCGCTGCCATCGGCAGGCCGGTCCCGCTGCCGGTCGGATACCGCCTCAAACAAAGGGATATCCGGCCCTTTCTCGAAGCCGCCGATCACGCCGGGCTGATTGCTGTGCGAAGGCTCGTCGAGCCGGGAGATATTGCGCTGGTCCAGCCCGGTCCCGCGCAGCACCACTTGCTGATTGCCACTACCGGCGGGCGGTTCGTCCATGCCCATGCGCAACTCGGTCGCGTCGTCCTGACGCCCCTGCCGCCGCCCTGGCCGGTGGTGAGGCAATGGCGCATCGGCGGAGGGCCCGCAGCCTCAATTCAGTCCCCAGTCCAATAGGTTCACACCATGGCTACATTAGTCTTCACCGCGATCGGCACAGCGATCGGCGGGCCGCTCGGCGGCGCCCTGGGCTCGTTGATCGGCGGCCAGATCGACCGCGCGGTTTTCGGGAGCGGCAAGCGCGAAGGGCCGCGGCTCAAGGAGCTGGCCGTTACCACATCGAGCTACGGGACGCCGATCGCCCGTCATTTCGGCACCATGCGCGCATCAGGCAGCATCATCTGGGCAACCGATCTCGTCGAAGCCAAGGAAAAGAGCGGCGGCAAGGGCAAGCCTTCGGTCACCAGCTACAGCTACTCGGTCTCGTTCGCGGTGGCTTTGTCGAGCCGACCCATCCGACGACTGGGACGCATCTGGGCCGACGGCAACCTGCTGCGCGGAGCGGCGGGCGACCTCAAGGCCGGAGGGGAGCTGCGGATCTATCGCGGGTACGGCGACCAACCGCTCGATCCGCTGATCGCCTCTGCCGAGGGCGGCGCCTGTTCCGCGTTTCGGGGGCTCGCCTATTGCGTGTTCGAAGCGCTCCAGCTGGCCGACTTCGGCAATCGCATACCCGCCCTGACGTTCGAGATCGTGGCGGACGACGGCGCGGTTTCGCTGGCGCAACTGGTCGAGCCCCTGGCCGGGCAGATCGAGACATCCGCCGCGCTGCCCGGACTGCGCGGCTTCAGCGACGAGGGCGGACCGCTGGCCGCGACGCTGGCATCGGTCGACCAGGTCTATCCGCTCACCAGCGAAGCGATCGGCGAGCGGCTCTCGATCACTAGCGCCGGATTGCCCACGGCGAACATGCCGACGCTGCCAGAGGCTGCGGTCGACAGCGGCGAAGACAGCTTCGGGGGCGCGGCTGGACAGATGCGCCGCCGGGCGCCCGAAGCGCAGGAGGTACCCGATGGGCTGCGCTACTACGACATTGGGCGCGACTATCAGGCGGGCTTGCAACGCGCTGATGGGCAGGCCCGTGCCGGCGAGAGCCGGATCATGGAGTTCCCCGGCGCGCTCGATGCCGGCACAGCGCGAAACCTGGCCAACGCGGCCGCCGACCGCGCCAGGTGGGCGCGCGACACTCTCGCCTGGCGTGTTGCCGAACTCGACCCATCGCTTCGGCCAGGAGCGATTGTGCGCGTGCCGGGAGAGGCCGGTAATTGGCGCATCGAAACCTGGGAATGGCGCGAGCATGGTGTCGAACTCGAACTTCGGCGCTTGCCGGGCGGCCCGGCGAGAACGGGCGAGGCCGATCCCGGACGTTCGCTCGCCGCTCCGGATCTCATAGCCACGCCGACCGTGCTGGTGGCCTACGAGCTGCCGTGGGACGGCGCGGGCGTCGATGCCCGTGTGATCGAGGTGGCCGCCTCCGCCCAAACGCCGGGTTGGCGAGGGGCCGCGCTCTATCTCGAACAGACGGGAGAGATGATCCCGGCGGGCGGGAGCGGGAGCGCTCGTAGTGTAATCGGGCGCACCGTTACCGCGCTGCCGGCCTCGGCGAGCTTGCGGTTCGAACCTGACGCGGCCTTCGAGGTCGATCTCGTGGCCGACGACCTTGGGTTGAGCAATGCAACCCTTGAGGGGCTCGCGCTCGGAGCCAATCGCGCGCTAGTCGGCGGGGAGCTGCTGCAATTTGCCCGGGCGCGGCGGTTGGGCGGCGGCCGCTGGAGATTGCAGGGACTGCTCCGCGGTCGCGGCGGGACCGAAGGCGCGGCCGCGGTGGTTCTGGCACCTGGCGCGCCGTTCGTCCTGCTCGATGGTTCCTCGCGAGCCCTTGATCCCGCAAGCCTGGGTGCGCCCGAAGCCCAAAGCGTGATTGCGATCGGTCTGGCCGATGACGATCCGGCCGTGGCGGAGGTGCTCAACCCCGGTCTGGCCCAACGTCCGCTCAGCCCGGTCCATCCGCGATCGCTCAGAACGACTGAAGGCGGCCTGATGCTGCATTGGACCCGGCGAGCGCGCGGGACCTGGGCCTGGACCTCCGGGGTCGAGACCCCGCTCGGCGAGCCCGAATCTTATCTCGTGGGGCTCGGCGAGGCGGCGTCCCCCCTACTTCACTGGCAACCGGACCGCTGCGAACTCGAACTGCCGCCGGCGCTCCTCGGCCAACTGGTGACTCAATACGCGGGCCAGCCGCTGTGGGTCCGCCAGATCGGCCGCTTTGCCAATTCCGATCCGCTCTTGCTCACCACCCTCGCCTGACGGCCTACCGAAAGACCTGCCATGACCGATCCGATCGCGTTCACTTCCGCCAGCGCCCGTTACCGCCTGCCTATGCTTTTCGCGGGGCAGACGCAGAAAGAATTCTTCGTGAACGAGGCCCATGCCCTGACAGACGCCCTGCTCCACCCCGCCATCGAAGGAGAGGCCGACAGTCCCCCAACCAAGCCTCGCGAAGGGGAATGCTGGCTGGTCGGCCCTGCGGCCTCAGGCTCTTGGACGGGGCATTCCGGCCGGCTTGCCTCCTTTCAGGCAGGCGCCTGGCTGTTCATCGAACCGCGCGATGGCTTGAAGGTTCTTGACCGCGCGAGGGGGCAGGAGATCCGCTTTCGCGGCGGATGGGTGCGCGCGGAGCGAGTAGCAGCGCCGACGGGCGGGGCGACTATCGACGCCGAGGCGAGAACGGCCATCGCGCAACTCGTCGCGGCCCTTGTCGACGGCGGCATTCTCGCCGAAAGCTGATCCGGAGCCTTTGGCGCGTTTTGCCGTTATGCTCCCATACGTTCACAGGAAGGTCGCCGTCCATGAAGCTTGCCCTCGTCTCCGCCGCCCCGCTCCTGGCTCTTCTGGCAGCGTGCCAGTCGGTCGCCGATGAGCAGCCTTCGGATCGCCTGGCGCAGGCGAGCCTGCGCCTCGCTAACGGCCAGCCCGCCGGCACTGCGCAAGTCCTGGCGAACGGATCACAGGTCAACGTCACCGTTGCGTTGACCGGCATCTCACCCGGGGTCCACGGCATGCACCTGCACACGACCGGTTCGTGCGACGCGCCGGAGTTCACCTCGGCCGGTGCGCACCTGAACCCGGGGCATCGTGAGCACGGCACCGATAATCCCGCGGGCTCGCACCTGGGCGACCTCCCCAATGTCACTATCGGCGCCAACGGAACCGGCTCGGCCAGCGCGACACTCCATGGCACGCGCGACGAGGTCCTCGCGCAGCTGTTCGATGCCGATGGGACCGCGATCGTCGTCCACGCCAGCGCCGACGATTACCGCACCGATCCTTCGGGCAATTCGGGCGGGCGCATCGCCTGCGGCGTGCTTACGCGAAGCTGAGCTCGCCTCCGCTAGCCGCCGCGCGGTCGATGCGTGACGCCTCGGCCGCGGGGTAGGCCCGGATCGCTATCACCAGGGCGACAACCCCGAAGGGCACAGCGGCGAGGTTGGCGATCACGCCGCTGCCCAGATTGCCGGTCATTTCGGAAACCAGCCCGGCGGTAAAGGGTCCGAAGGCCAACCCGATCAGGGTCGCGCCGAGGAAGAAGATCGCCGTCGCCGTACCGCGCATGTGCGGCAGCACCAGAGACTGGGTCGCGGCCGCCGAGGCTCCCATGGCCGAGGAAGTAGCGAACTGGAGCAAAAAACTGCAGACAAAGAACGTGTTCGGGTCCGCCGTCCGATAGCCGATCAGTACCAGCGGAATCGGGCCGAGGAGCCCGCCGAACACCACCCACAAGCGCCCTGCCTCGTGCAAGCGATGGCAGCGGTCGGCCAGCCAGCCGCCCCCGATCACGCCGAGGAACCCGCCGAGCGCCGCCGGAGCCCCAATCATCCAGCCCAGCTCTATCTTGCTCAGACCGAACGTCCGTTCCGCGTAGGGCGCGGCCCAGTAGGACACGGTATAACCGGTGTACGACACGATCGCGTAAGCCAGTACTATGCCAACGAAGGCCGGCGTCCTCCAGGTGAGTTGGAAAGTCGGCTCATCCTTGACCCGCAGCGAACAGGCCCAGCTGAAGACCGCGTAGCAGCCGATCGCGACGAACCACATCTGCTCCGGATTGCCGAGGGCCGCTGACAATAAAACCGCAGCGAGCGCCAGGACAGCCGCCGCCGCAAGATTGAGGCCGAGCGCCCTGCCCCCCCGCCGCGCCGCGCCGAGGAAGGTGAACGGGGGAACGATCTCGAGCACCTCTCCGACGAAGTTGGGCCAGGCACGCGGATCGCCCCGGCTCGGCATTCCTTCGCTCGCTCCCCTGACGGGTTCGCGGAGCGAGAAGACCAACAAGGCCAGCAACAGCCCGGGCAAGCCGACAGCGAGGAAGGCCGCCTGCCAACCGACCAATCCGCCGGGTCCGCCATCGGGCCAGGCCCGGTTCCAGCCTTCGACGATCATGCCCCCAAGCAGCAAGGACAGCCCGCTGCCGACGAACAGCCCGGCCGAGTAGATCCCGATCGCCGTCGCCCGCAGGCGCTGCGGAAACCAGTCCGCTATCAACGAGTAGGCGCTGGGGCTGGCGGTTGCCTCCCCCACACCCACGCCCACGCGAGCCGCGGCGAGCGTGGCGCCGTGGCGGGCCAACCCGGAAAGCGCGGTCATGAACGACCACAAGGTCAGGCCCAGGGCGAGCAGTTTCGTACGGTTCCACCCGTCGGCCAGCCGGCCCAACGGGATGCCGAACAGGGCGTAGAAAATCGCGAAGGCCGTGCCGTAGAGGAAGCCCAGCTGTGCGTCGGTTAGGTGAAGGTCGGCCTTGATGTCGTTGGCGAGGATCGAGAGAATCTGCCGGTCGATGAAATTGACCATGTAGACGACGAATAGGACGCCGAGTGCATACCAGCTGTAGGCCGGCACCGGCCTGTCGTGTCTGTTGATAGGACCCACCCCCTCCATAAACTCAGTTCCCGGGCGGCGTTGCGGCGTAAGGCGTCGGATCGTTGACCCCGGCCTCGGCAAACCCGGCACGGCGCAGGCGGCAGCTGTCGCACAGCCCGCAGGCCTTGCCGTCCTTGGTAGGATCGTAGCACGACCAACTCATCGCCGGATCGAGACCCAGCCGCGCGGTTTCCTGCGCGATCCGGGCCTTGCCCCAGTGTTGCAGCGGAGCATGGATCTGGAATGGCCGGCCCTCGGCCCCCTCCTTTGTCGCCAGCCGCGCGGTTTCCGTGAAGCTGGCGATGAATTCCGGGCGGCAGTCGGGATAGCCCGAATAGTCGAGCGCGTTGACACCGATGAAGATGTCATGCGCTCCTATCGCTTCGGCCCAGGCGAGCGTGAGTGAGAGGAATACGAGATTGCGGGCCGGGACATAGGTGACCGGGATCTCCGCACCCAGCCCCCCCTTGGGCACTTCGATGTCGCTGGTCAGGGCCGAACCGCCGAACTGACGCAGGTCCAGCGGCAGGATGACATGACGCGCGGCACCCAGACGGTTCGCGATGGCCCGGGCCGAACCGATTTCCCGGTTGTGCCGCTGATTGTAGTCGATCGTGAGCGCGTTGAGGTTGAACCCCTGCTCCTTGGCTATCGCGGCCACGACCATTGAATCGAGACCGCCTGAAAGCAGGACCACGGCTTCCTGTTTGGAACCTGACATGGTGAAGGGCTAGCACGGGGCGCTGCCTGAGCAACACCCCCCGAAGCTCAGCACTTGCCCGAGTGGCGAGCTTCTCCACTGATCGAGAACGGCGTGCCGTCGGCAATGCCTTGGCTCTCGATCTGGACCAGACCATTGCCTTCGCGCCTGATTGACGTCCGGCCGTACCCGTTGCCCCGGCAGGTATACTGGATGACCACCTCGTTGGGATTGTCCCGCACCACCACCTGGCTGCACCCGGGTTGGCGGTGACGGAGCTGAATGAACTCCCTGCCGGTGCGTACGCAGACGCGCTGTTCCGAGCCGTCGTCGCGGATCCGCAGGTTCCAGACACCCTTGGTCAAGGTGCCGAGCATGTCGAGGTCGGCTGCCAGGGCTCCGAGCGGCAGAGCGGCGATTGCGGCCGCCATGCAAGCGGCCACTCCCGTGCGCGACATTCCCATCAGGCAATTGTTCTGCATCGAAAAACTCCGTCCGGGCGCCCCTAACGCAAGTCAGAAGCTGCGACCAGATGCCCTTTTCATACGTTGAACCGATCTAGTCCTGTATCGGGAATTCTCTGGAGCAGAAGGCGCAATCGACCAGAATGATCCCGTTTTCGTCACGCATGTCCCGTCGGTCCTCCTTCGGGAAACGCGAAAGTACCTCTTCGAAATGCACCACCGAACAGCGGCAGCCGCGAGTGAGGGCCGTGGTCGGTTGGACGCGGACTTCGGGCTCTTCATGAAACAGCCGCCACACCAGCCCTTCGGGTGATAAGGAAGTGTCGAGCAATTCGTCGTTCTGGATCGATTGCCCCAGGATCGAGACGTGTTCCCACTCCTGATGCGATGGCACGACGTGCAAACGTTCGCGGCCTTCCTCGCCCTGCGCCAGATGCTGCAACAACAGACCGCCGGCGGTCGACCCGCCAGGCCCCGTTCGCACGGCGACGCGAATTAAGGTCGGAACCTGCTCACTCTGCGCGAAGTAGGCCTCGACCGCCTCGCTCAGCGAGCGGCCTTCCAGCGGAACAATGCCTTGGTAACGCAGTCCGCTTGAGGCCACTTCGAACGTGATGGCCAGCGATCCCTTCCCGAACAGACCTGGCAAGGAGGGATTGGCACCCAGGTCCGCGGCCTGTTCGCGGTCGTGTTTGACGTAGCCACGCAGTTCGCCATCGCGATAATCGCACACGAGCAACTCGACGATACCGTCCTCGGTCTGGGCCTGCATTGTCAGCTGGCTGCCTTCGCTCTTGAGGAGCCCGCCCATCAGTGCGGTCAGCGTCAGAGCTTCCGCGAGCAGGTTCTTGATCGCCGGCTCGTAATCGTGAGCTGAGAGAATCGTGTCCAGGACCGGCCCGATTCTCACCACCCGGCCGTGCGCGTTGCGGTCCTTGAGCGTGAACGCCAGCAGCCGGTCGATCCCGGGGGTTTGCGTGTTTTCGGTCGGATTCGTCATCGCGCGAATATGGGATCGCGAGCCGGGAAGTTAACCCCGGCCTATCCCAGCAGGCCGAAGCACCAGAGCAAGATGGATTTCTGGGCGTGAATGCGATTCTCCGCCTCATCGAAAACCACCGAATGCGGCCCCTCGAACACGCCTTCGCTCACTTCTTCTCCAACGTGAGCGGGCAGGCAGTGAAGGAAGCGGGCGTCAGGCTTGGCATAAGCCATCAACGCCTCGTTGACCTGGTAGGGCCCCATGGCAGCAAGCTTCGCCTCGGCATGATCCTGGCCCATCGAGATCCAGGTATCCGTCACCACGATGTCGGCGCCCGAAACCGCCTCGACCGGATCGCGGACCAGCGTCACCTTCGCGCCTCCGGCCCGGGCCTGGTCAATATAGCTGTCGTGCGGGTCGTAGCCTTGCGGCGTGCCGATCCGAACGTTGAACTTCATCAGCCCGGCCGCCTCGATGATCGAATGCAGCACGTTGTTACCGTCTCCGAGCCAGGCGACCTCGAGGCCAGGCAGAGCCTTACCCTGCTCGACGATGGTCAGCAGGTCGGCCACGATCTGGCACGGATGCGATTGATCGGTCAGGCCGTTGATGACCGGCACCGAAGCGTAGCGCGCCATTTCCTCGATCTTGGAGTGGTCGCTGGTCCGCACCATTATCGCATCGGCCATGCGGCTAAGAACACGCGCGGTATCCGCAATCGTTTCGCCACGGCCAAGTTGGGAGGTGCCGGCGTCGAGAATCAAGGGCGTGCCACCCAGTTGTCGTATGGCGATGTCGAAGCTGACCCGCGTACGGGTCGAACTCTTTTCGAACACCATTGCCAGGACGCGGCCGTCGAGCGGACGATCGCTGTCCGCCTTCGCTTTCGGCCAGTCCTTGCGGGCCGCCTTGCGATCCTGCGCGTCGTTGATCATCGCGGCAATCGCGTGACCCCCGGCGTCGGACAGGTCGAGGAAGTGCCGCCCGGCCATCAGCCGGCGTCCTGCGCCGGGAAGTCCGCAGCGCCGGCCGAAAGCTTGTCGAAGAACTCGTCGATCTCCGCGTCTCCGATGACCAGGGGCGGCAGGAGCCGCAGCGTGCCGTCGCCGGCTGCCGCAGTGAGCAACTGGTGGCGATCGCGCAGGTGCTGCATCAGCGCGCGCGGCTCGACCTTGAGCTTGATGCCGAGCATCAAGCCCTTGCCCCGGACGCCTTCGAACAGCTCCGGATAGTTGCCGATGAACTGCTCGAGCCGCGTCCGTATCCGCTCGCCCTTGGCGAGGACCTCACCTAGGAACTCGTCGTTGGCGACAGCGTCGAGAACCGCGTTGCCCGCGGCCATGGCGAGCGGGTTGCCGCCGTAAGTCGAACCATGGGTGCCGAAAGTCATCCCGCGAGCGGCCTTTTCAGTCGCGAGGCAGGCGCCGAGCGGAAAGCCGCCGCCAATGCCCTTTGCCGTAGCAAGGATGTCCGGAGTTATGCCGTATTGCTCATAAGCATAGAGCGTGCCCGTACGCGCCACACCGGTCTGCACTTCGTCGAGCACCAGCATCAGGTCATGCTCGTCCGCGAGTTCACGCAGGCCGCTCATGAATTCCTGCGATGCGACGCGAATGCCGCCTTCGCCCTGGATAGGTTCGACCAGAAAGCCTGCGGTGTGCGGACCGATCGCGGCCTTGGCGCCTTCCAGATCGTCGAATTCGACGTAACGGAACCCCGGGAGCAGCGGCGCGAAGCCCTTGTGCATCTTCTCCTGGCTGGAAGCGCTGATGGTCGCCATCGTCCGGCCGTGGAAGGCGTTGTTGAAGGTGATGAGCTCGAACCGCTCTTCACTGCCCTGGTATTGGTGGTAGGCGCGCGCGGTCTTGATCGCGGCCTCGACCGCTTCGGCACCGGAATTGGTGAAGAACACGGTGTCGGCAAAAGTATGGTCGACCAGGCGCTGCGCCAGGCGTTCGCCTTGGGGACTGCCATAGAGGTTCGACACGTGCATCAGCGTGGCGGCTTGCTGCTGGATCGCCCCGATCAGTCCCTGGTGCGAATGGCCCAGCAGATTGACCGCGATACCCGCGGCGAAGTCGAGATAGCGGGTGCCGTCTTCCGAGATGAGGTGGCAATGCTCACCGCGTACGGGCCGTACGTCGCACCGGGGATAAACGGGCATGAGCGGCGTGATCGACATGGCAACTGGATTCCTACCGACGCGCAATGGCGCAAACGACGAATGGCGGCTCCCCGATAGCATCGGGGCAGCCGCCGGTTTTGTCCGTTTATGGTCTTGGCAGGGTCCGGTCAAACGACCGGACGATGCGGGGGAGCAAGCTCCCCCGGCAGGTCACTCTTGAACGGGCGCAAGGTTGACCGCCGAGAACTTTCCTCGTCGGTCGACCTCGAGGTCGAACTGAAAGCGATCGCCTTCGTTGATGCCGGGCAGGCCGGACCGTTCCACCGCGCTGATGTGGACGAAGGCATCTTCCTTGCCGTCATCCCGCGTGATGAAGCCGAAGCCCTTCATCGAATTGAAGAACTTGACGGTGCCAGTCGCCTTTTCACCGGTCAGCTCCCGCTGCGGGCTGGTGGTCTTCGGCGCTGTCTTTATCACCTCGCCAACGACCTGCAGGTCGGCCGCAGAGACCTTGCCACCGCGGTCGACCAGGTTGAACTGCAGCTCCTGACCTTCGGCCAGTCCTTCGAGCCCGGCGCGTTCGACCTGGCTGATGTGGACGAACACGTCCTCACCGCCTTCATCCCGCTGGATGAAGCCGAAGCCCTTCTGGCTGTTGAAGAACTTGACCTTGCCCTGGCCGGTGCCGACCACTTGCGCGGGCATGCCGCCACCGCGAGGAGCACCGCCGCGATCACCGCCGCCGAATCCGCCGCGCGGTCCGCTATTGTATCCGCTGTCGCGATTTCCGCCAAAGCGATCGCCGCCGCCACCGAATCGGTCACCACCGGATCTCCAGTCGTCACCACCGAAACGGGGACCTCCATCCGAGAATGGATCGAAACCCTCTTCGCCGAAACCGTCCCGCTTGTCGCGCCCCCGGCCGCGACGGCCCTTATCATAACCCATGAACTGTATTAACCTTCACTCGCTTCCAAATCCCCCCCGGAAAACGACCAACACCATGCCGGACCAAACATCATCCGGCGGGACCTTGGCTCGCCTCTGGAGAGAACGCCCTATAGCTTACTGAAAGCCAATGTGCGAATGTTTTAAGATGGCGGACAAAGTATCGTTTCCGGAGGCCTTGCCAGCCCGCTGAGCATGAGTATCAAGGCCGTCAATGATCTCGCTAGCACTACTGTCCGAGCCGGCCGCCTGGGCCGCGTTTTTTACTCTTGTCGTGCTCGAGGTAATTCTCGGCATCGACAATTTGATCTTTATCGCGATCCTCTCGAATAAACTTCCACCCCATCAACAGCAGAAGGCACGGCGCATCGGCCTTCTACTTGCATTGGGAATGAGAATCGGCCTTCTTTTGGTAATCGGCTGGCTCGTGACACTAAAAACGCCGATTTTTGACTTGGGGATTTCGGGAGCGACCGGCCCTCATGGGGAGCCGACATTTGAAACGGCCATGTCCGGTCGTGACCTGATTCTCCTGGCGGGCGGTCTGTTCCTGTTGTGGAAGGCGACAAAAGAGATCCATCACAACATGGCGCCGGAAGAAGATTCCGGCGAACTGCTCGACAAGACCAAGGGCCCGGTGACACTGACATTTGGCAGCGCGATCGTGCAGATCATCCTTCTCGACATGGTCTTCTCGGTCGATTCGATCCTTACCGCAGTCGGCATGACGGATGAGATTCCCATCATGATTGCCGCGGTCATCGTCACTGTGACGATCATGCTCTTCGCGGCCGATCCTCTGGCCCGCTTCATCGACCGCAACCCGACGCTCGTCATGCTGGCCCTGGCTTTCCTGGTCATGATCGGCCTTGTGCTGATCGCCGATGCCTTCGGCGTCCACGTGCCTAAGGGATACATCTACGCGGCGATGGGCTTCTCTGTCGGGGTCGAGTGCCTTAACATGGTCAAGCGCAACCGGCGCATGAAGAAGATCAAAGCCAACCAAGAGACCGCCGCATGAGCGACTTCCGGAAGGTCACCGAATCCTTTTGGGCCAGCCCGCAGATCGGACTTTCCGATGTCGCCGAGGCGCGGATGCTCGGCTTCACGCTGATCATCAACAATCGTCCCGAAGGCGAGTCTGACGATCAAACCTCCGGTGGCGAAATCGCCGAGGCCGCGCGCGCGGCCGGGATGGATTATTGCGCCATTCCTGTAACCCATGCCGGGTTCAACGAGGGCCAGGTCGAGGCCATGGTTGCCGCGCTTGACGGAGCTCGCGGCCCGGTGCTCGCCTATTGCCGCTCCGGAACCCGCTCTACGCTGCTCTGGTCGCTCGCTCAGGCGGCTAGCGGTACGTCTCCTGAAGAAATAGCCCTCGCCGCTGCCGGGGCGGGTTACGATGTGGGGCCGATTCGCCCACTTATCGACACGCTTTCCGCGCGCAGCCAGGCCTGAGGTTTCGGGGCCAGGCCCCGGTCTCACCCTCGAGGCAGCAAAACCCCACAAGACAGCCAGGCATAAAAAAGGGGCCGGAGCTTGGCTCCGGCCCTCTTAGGCTATGTTCGCAGGAGGAACATCGGTAGGCGGGCCGGGGAAGGAGAGGGACCCGGCCCGCCAAACTTGTCATCAGTTGTAGGCGCGCTCTCCGTGCTCGCCGATGTCGAGACCTTCGATTTCGGTCTGTTCCGACACCCGCAGGCCGGTGACTGCCTTGGCGATGTAGATCGCGATGGCCGTGCCGACGGAGGAGATGACGATCGTCGCGAGGACGGTCTTCACCTGGGTGAGCAGCTGAGCGCCGATCACGAAGTCGTCACCGCCCGGGCCGCCGAGAGCCGGCGAGAACACGATGCCGGTGCCGATGGCGCCGACGATACCGCCGATGCCATGGATGCCGAAGGCGTCGAGCGAGTCGTCATAACCGAGAGCCGGCTTGAGCTTGGCAACCGCGAAGTAGCAGATCACCGAAGCGACGCCGCCCAGCACGATCGCACCGAAGGGGCCCGAATTGCCCGCAGCCGGAGTGACCGCGACGAGGCCGGCGATGACACCCGAGCAGAAGCCCAGGGCCGAGCCCTTGTGACCCATGACGCGCTCGGTAAGCATCCAGAAAAGGCCCGCCGAAGCCGTGGCAACGAAGGTGTTGATCATGGCGAGAGCGGCCGAGCCATTGGCTTCGAGCGCCGAGCCGGCGTTGAAGCCGAACCAGCCCACCCACAGCAGACCCGTGCCGACCATGGTCAGCGTCAGGCTGTGCGGCGGCATGGGCTCGGTCGGGTAACCCCGACGCTTGCCGAGGATCAACGCGGCTACCAGCGCCGAGACACCGGCGTTGATGTGCACGACAGTACCGCCGGCAAAGTCGAGAGCGCCCATCACGAAGAACACGCCACGGGCTTCCCACACCATGTGCGCGATCGGGAAGTAGACGATCGTCAGCCAGATGGCGACGAACACCATGACCGCCGAGAACTTCATGCGTTCGACGACCGAGCCCAAGACGAGCGCCGCAGTGATCGCCGCGAAAGTCATCTGGAAGGAGATGAAGACATACTCGGAAATGACTTCGTCGGTGAAGGTCGCGGCTGTCGAGTCAGGCGTAACACCGGCGAGGAAGAACTTGCCCCAGCTGATGAACTGGTTGCCTTCCGGGCCGAACGCGAGGCCATAACCCCACATCACCCAGACGAGCATCGCCAGAGCGGCGGTCGCGCCGATCTGGGTCATGGTCGAAAGCATGTTCTTCGAACGGGTCAGGCCGCCGTAGAACAACGCCAGGCCCGGGAGGATCATCAGCAGGACGAGGACCGTGGAGGTCATCATCCAGGCGTTGTTGCCGGGATTGGGAACGGCGGCAGCCGCTTCGGCTGCAGGCGCAGCGACTTCGGCCGGAACGGCAGTGACGGCAGTGACGGCCGCATCAGTGACGGCCTCGGCCGTTTCCGCGGCCCAGGCAGCAGTGGCGGCGACCATCGACGTCGCAATCGCGCCCGCGCCCCAAAGCAATTTTCGGATCATAGTGTTACCCCTCATGTCCAAGGTGCGGCTCACAGCGCGTTGTCGCCGGTTTCGCCGGTGCGGATGCGCGTGGTCGACGCGAGGTCGAGCACGAAAATTTTCCCGTCGCCGATGCTGTCCGTGCTGGCGGTTTGCTGGATGGTCTCGACCACTTGCGCCGCCAGAGCGTCGCTGGCGGCGATCTCGAGCTTCACCTTGGGCAGCATGTTGGTGGAGTATTCGGCTCCACGGTAGATTTCGGTTTGACCCTTCTGCCTGCCGAAGCCCTTGACCTCGGAGACCGTCATACCAGCCACGCCGATCGCACTGAGAGCTTCGCGCACCTCGTCGAGCTTGAATGGTTTGATGATGGCGATGATGAATTTCATCACTGACCCCTCTTGTTTACCGGACGATCCCCGGCCGTAGGTCAGCAATGCAAAGGGTGTGCCAAACTTCAGATTGGCGCGTTTTGCGCCACTTGCTTGCAATTCGGCTGGCGCGAGGAACTTCTCAACGCCCTAATAATGTGCATTTGCCTAATTTTTAGGCAGTATCCGCAGCGTGGCTCGCACGGGCAGATGATCGGATGCGACGGCGGCAAGGGCACTGTGGTGGACGTGAGTGTTTTCGCAGGCCCACTCAGAAGAATAGACGATGCGATCAAGCGGGGCGATCGGGCGGCGGCTGGGGAAGCTGTTGCCGATTGACGGCGTCTGCCAGCCGTCGGTGAACTCGCGCAAAACTCCCTTGGTACGACCCCACTGATTGAAGTCGCCCATCATCACGGTCGGGCAGGGTGTTTCGCAATGTCCGCAATGGTGGAGCATGGCCTTGATCTGGTCGCGGCGGAGCAGTCCGGACAGATCGAGGTGGGCGCCGAGAACGCGAATCCGCTGACCCTCCACCAGAAGATCGGCCCGCACCGCTCCACGCGGCTCGAGAGTCGGGAGATGCAAGGCCTGGGCATCGACGACTTCGATGTCCCGCCGAACGAGCAGGGCATTGCCATGCCAACCGAGGCTGCGAGCCCGTTTGTTGACCGGCGCAGCTCGCCACGGCGTTTCGTCGAGCAGTGCCTTGGGAAGGATGCTCTCCCGTTCGCCGAAGCGCCGGTCGGCTTCCTGCAAGGCGATCACGTCGGCATTCAGTTCGCGCAGGACGGAGATGATCCGGTCGGGATCGAAACGGCCGTCGACCCCCACGCCCTTGTGCATGTTGTAGCTGGCGAATGTGAGCTGCACCGTGCGGATCAACGCTCGCTAGTCGGGAATGGTGCCCGGATCGCCGGCAATATAGCGATCGGTGGCGCGGGCGGGCAGCCCGTCGATGCTCTCGCGGCGGGTGCGATACTTGCCTGCCCATTCCCGCGGATCGGCCTGGGCGTGGTGCTTGATCAGCGTCGTTCGTTCGCGTTGAAGCTCCATCAAGGGCACTCCATACCCACAGCTGGTCTGTACGCTCTCCACCTGAATGTCGAAGATCTGCCGGGTCCCGGGAAGCATAGTGAAGTGAGGCGCGAGTTCATCCCAGCCGCGATCCCAGGGCACGACGGGCTCGCCCCGCCCATAAATCCGCAGAATCAGCGCGGGCTGCTGAAAATTGCAGAACATCAGCGTGATCCGCCCATCGGCCAGCAAGTGGGCGTTGGTCTCGTTTCCGGAACCGCCGAGGTCGAGGTAGGCCACCCGCTTAGGCGACAGGATCCGAAAGCAATCATAGCCCTTGGGGCTGAGATTGATCCGCGCGCCCTCCGCCGCGGTGGCGACGAAGAACACCGGTTGCGCGGCGATCATCGCCGCGTGCCTTTCGTTCAACGCTTCGAAGAACTCAGCCATACGTCCGGCTATGTCACCGGACGCGCGAGCGCAAGTTAACGCTCCTTGGTCGCGCCAAAGGTGATGTCGGGATTCTTCTCTTGCTGATAGCCGACATCCCAGGCCGACTTGGCCATGAACACCGGATCACCATCGCGGTCACGCGCCAGGTTGGCGCGGTTGAATTCCTCGAAACCCTTGATCGCTTCGGGCGAGCCCTTGAGCCAGCGCGCCGTGGCGAAAGGCGACGCCTCCAACGAGGCCTCCACTTTGTATTCGGCCGAGAGGCGCGAAATCAGCACGTCGAGCTGAAGCTGACCGACCACGCCGACGATCCACTGTCCGCCAAACTCCGGATAGAAAACCTGTATCACGCCCTCTTCGCTCAGGTCGTCGAGCGCCTTGCGCAGCTGCTTGGTTTTGGTCGGGTCCTTGAGCTGGACGCGGCGCAAGATCTCGGGCGCGAAGTTGGGCAGGCCGGTGAAACGGACCTGATTCTTCTCCGAGAGGGTATCGCCGACACGCAAGGTGCCGTGATTGGGAATGCCGATGATGTCTCCGGCCTCGGCGGTGTCCGCGAGTTCGCGATCCTGGGCGAAGAACAGGATCGGAGAGTGGACCGCGATCGGCTTGCCCAATCCAGAAGGGATAAGCTTCATTCCGCGCTTGAAGGTGCCCGAGACCATGCGCATGAAGGCAATGCGGTCTCGGTGCTGCGGGTCCATGTTGGCCTGAACCTTGAACACGAAGCCGGTGACTTCATCGCGAGTGGGCTCAATCGGGCCGGCCTCGGACGGCTGCGGCCGGGGCGGCGGAGCAAAGCGGGCAATGGCGTCAATCAGTTCGGTTACACCGAAGTTCTTCAATGCGGAGCCGAAGTAGACCGGCGTCAGGTCGCCGTGGCGATAGGCCTCAATGTCGAACTCGGGATAGCCGTGCCGTGCGAGTTCCACTTCCTCCGCCATAGGTCCGGCCAGTTCCACATCGGCCTCACGCTTGCCGAGGAACTCCTTGCTCGGCCCTTCCGGGCGGCTGATCGTGTCCGTGCCGAAGTCCAACACCCCTTCGAACACGCCGCCCATCCCGATCGGCCAGGACTGGGGGCTGACGTCGAGCGCCAGGGTGTCGGCCACCTCGTCGAGCAGGTCGAAAACCGGCTTTCCTTCGCGGTCGACCTTGTTGACGAAAGTGATGATCGGCACCGAACGCAAGCGGCAGACTTCGAACAGCTTGCGCGTCTGCGGTTCAATTCCCTTGGCCGCGTCGATCACCATGATCGCCGAGTCGACCGCGGTCAGGGTGCGGTAGGTGTCCTCCGAGAAGTCTTCGTGTCCGGGCGTATCGAGAAGGTTGAAGGTCACTCCGTCGCGCTCGAAGGTCATGACCGAGCTAGTGACCGAAATGCCGCGTTGCTGTTCGATCTTCATCCAGTCCGAACGGGCCCGGCGAGCGGCGCCCCTTGCTTTCACCTCGCCCGCAAGGTGGATCGCGCCGCCTTGCAGCAGGAGCTTTTCGGTGAGCGTGGTCTTGCCCGCGTCTGGGTGCGAGATGATCGCGAAGGTGCGGCGGTTGGAAGTCATGGGCCGCGCCCCTACCGGGGCCGCACGGCTACGTCCATGCGGAAGCTGCGCGCGGAACCAGGCTCAAGCTCCATCACGCCCGGCTTTGTACGGAAGTCACCTTCGAAGCCAGCCGGGTCGGCGAGACCCGCCCACGGCTCGATGCAGATGTAGCGCGCACCCGGCTTCTGCCAGATTCCGAGCATCGGCGTGTCCGGAAATGCGATGTCGAGCGTTGTGCCGCCCGGTTCGCCATAGCTTACGCGTCGGCTGGCAAGCTCATCCCAGATCAGCGCATCGTCTTCGAATAGTTCGGACGTCAGCATGAGCTGCCTGTCCTTTATCGGTGATGCTTCGTTGCGCGCGATCAGCCCTTCGGCATCGATGCGTCGGATAGCTTGCGGTTCGTCCTTGGCAAAGGTGATCGTATGGACCTCCTTCGTCACGCCACCGGGCAAGGGCCACGCGAACGCGGGGTGAAAGCCGAAGCTGAATGGCAGCAACGCCGAGCCCGAATTGCGCACGGTGGCGGTCATCGAAAGCGTCAGCCCTTCGAGTACGAATTCCATCTCAAGTGCGAAATTGAAGGGGTAGACGGACCGCGTCGCCTCGTTGTCCGACAGCCTGAACAACGCGCGCGACCCTGCCTGTTGAATCAGTTCGAACGGGCTCACGCGGGCGAACCCGTGCTTGGGCAGCAGGTACTCGGTTCCGTCCAATCGATAGCGGCCGCCGTTAAGCGCTCCGACGATCGGAAAAAGCAGCGGCGCATGGCCCGACCAAAATGCCGGATCGGCATCGGTCATGTACTCGCGGCCTTGCTGGTCGGTCAGCGACCACAGCTCGGCTCCCAGGGGATCGATCCGCGCGGACAGCTCTTGCGAGGCTATCGCGACGAGCTCGCTCATCCCCGCAGAGTCGCTCCGAGCTTCGCCGCCGCCGCGACGACGCTGTCGGCAATCGCCTTCAAATCCGCGTCGGTGTAGCTCTTCTCGCCGGGCTGCAGCGTTACTTCGATCGCGAGCGACTTCTGGCCTTCCGGAACGCCAGTGCCGCGGAAGTCGTCGAACACGCGCGCCTCGACGATATTCGCCTTGTCCGCACCCTTGATCGTGCGCAACAGGTCGCCGGCAGCGAGACCGAGGGGGACTAGGAACGCAAAGTCACGCGTCACGGCCTGAAGCGCCGGTGGGGCATAAGCCGTGCGAGCGAAAGCGCCGCCGTTCTTCTTCCCCGGAATAGCGTCGAGAAACACTTCCGCCGCCACGACCGGACCTTCGATGTCGAAAGCCGCCAGCGTGCGCGGGTGGAGCGCGCCGAAGCGAGCAAGCACGGACTTCGGCCCCAGCCGCAACGTTGCTGACTGGCCGGGATGGAACTGTGGTCCTGCCTCGCCCATCACCTGAAGCTTTTCGATCGGCGCGCCGGCCTCGGCCAGCAGCGCCAGCGCCTCTGCCTTCGCGTCGAACGCATCAAAGGTCGCCGCCTTGCCGGTAGCCCAACTGCGCGACTGTTTCTCGCCAGTAAGCACGACGGCGATGCTGGCGCGCTCGTCACTCGCCCCGGCGCCCCCGCGCAAGTACCGACGGCCAATCTCGAACAACCGCACACCAGCCGCACCGCGATCGACGTTGCGCTTGGCCGCCGCGAGCAGGCCCGGTAGCAATGAGGGACGCATGGCCTTCATGTCTTCGCTTATCGGGTTCTCCAGCACCCACAGGCCCCCATTGCCGTCAGCGAAGTGATCGGCGTCGGCTTGCGGCAGGAAGGACCAAGTTACCGCCTCGTTCAACCCGCGCCCTGCAGCGGCGCGGCGCAAGCGCCGTTCGAGCTGCTGCTGCGGGGTCGCGGTCGGGCGAGCCACGCCGCCGACGCGCGGTAAAGCCACGCTCGCGACGTGATCGAGACCGTGGACGCGCACCACCTCCTCGACAATGTCCGCTGCGCCGTCGATGTCGGGGCGCCAGGTCGGCGCGGTGACCGTCCAGTCGGCCGCGACCTCGAACCCAAGCCGTTCCAGGATCGCGCGCTGGTCGGCCTCCGCGATCGCCACGCCACCGAGGCGTTCGGCCAGCGCGGGGTCGTATGCCACTACCGCCCTGTCCATCGGCGGAGTGCCCGCGCGCACGACTTCCGAGGCCTCACCCTCGCAAATCTCGATGATCAGCGCGGTCAGCATCTCCAGGCCGCCATCGAGGAACGCCGGATCGACGCCGCGCTCGAAGCGGGTACGCGCGTCGCTGGCGAGGCCGAGCGCGCGCCCGGTCGCCCCGATCCGTTCCGGGTCGAAATAAGCGATCTCGAGTAACACGTCGGTCGTGCCTTCCGACACTCCCGAATGCTCGCCGCCCATGATCCCGGCAATGTCGTGCACACCGCTATCGTCGGCGATGACGGTCATCGAGCTGTCGAGTTCGTAGGTCTTCTCGTTGAGCGCCAGGACCTGCTCGCCGTCTTTAGCGCGGCGGGCGACGACCGCGCCGTTCAGTTTGGCGAGATCGTAAACGTGGGCCGGGCGGCCGAACCCAAGCATCAAGTAGTTGGTGATGTCGACCAGCGCAGAGATGGGCCGCTGGCCCGCGTCGCGCAGAGCCGACTGCAGCCAGTCCGGCGAAGCGCCGTTCTTCACGCCGCGGATCACGCGACCATAGAACGCCGGGCATCCTTCGGGGTCCTCGATGCGAATCTCAACGGGGCATGCGAACACACCCGGGATCGGTTTAATCTCGGGAACCTTCAGCGTGCCCACGCCTGCTGCCGCGAGATCGCGTGCAATACCGTAGACGCCCATGCAGTCCGGGCGGTTCGGGGTGATCGCTACATCGAACACCGGACTGGTGCCGCGATAGTCCGCAAAAGCGGTTCCGACCGGCGCGTCTTCGGGCAACTCGATGATGCCGTCGTGATCGTCGCCCAGCTCGAGCTCACGCGTCGAGCACATCATGCCGTTGCTCTCGACGCCGCGGATCGCGCTCTTGCGCAGCAGCATGCCGTTGGCCGGCACGACGGCACCCGGAAGGCCGAGCACACCCTTCATCCCGGCGCGAGCGTTGGGCGCGCCGCACACGACTTGCAGGGGATTGCCGTCGCCAGTGTCGACAGTCAGGACCTGGAGCTTTTCGGCGTCGGGATGCGGCGCAGCGGTCAGCACTTTGGCGATGCGGAAGCCCGCGAGCCGTTCGGCCGGATCTTCCAGCCCCTCTACCTCGATGCCGAGCGTGTTGAGGCGGGCCGAAATCTCGGCGGCAGTGGCTTCGGTTTCCAGGTACTGCTTTAGCCAGGCGAGCGAGAACTTCATGCCCGCGCTCCTACGCCGCCCGAAAGTGTGGGCTGGTCGAGGAACGAGAAGCCATAGTGCGACAGCCAGCGCACATCGCCGTCGAAGAAGGCTCGCAAGTCATCCATCCCGTACTTGAGCATCGCCAGGCGATCGACGCCTATGCCGAACGCGAAACCCTGCCATTCGTTGGGGTCGAGCCCGCACATCTCGATAACACGCCGGTTGACCATGCCCGAGCCGAGCAACTCCATCCACCGATGGCCAGGAGCGTCTCCGCTGCCGCCCAGCACGCGGCGCCCGTTCTCGATCGCGAAGCCCACGTCGACCTCGACCGAAGGCTCGGTGAACGGAAAGTAACTGGGGCGTAGCCGCAGCACGATGTCCTCACGCTCGAAGAACGCCTTGAGAAAGGTCTCGAGCGTCCACTTGAGATGCCCGAGGTGAATGTCGCGGTCGATCACCAAGCCTTCGACCTGATGGAACATCGGCGTGTGGGTAGCGTCGGAATCAGAGCGGTAGACGCGGCCCGGCGCGATGATCCGCACCGGCGCGCCTTCGGTCATCATCGTCCGCACTTGCACCGGCGAGGTATGCGTCCGCAGCAGCATCCGGCCGCCGTTTTCGGCCGCGTCAGGGAAATAGAACGTGTCGTGCATCGCCCGGGCCGGGTGGCTCTCGGGCATGTTGAGCGCGGTAAAGTTGTACCAGTCGTTCTCGATCTCGGGCCCGGTGGCGACGCTAAAGCCGAGGTCGGCGAAGATTTCCGCCAGCTCATCCAGCACCTGACTCACCGGGTGGACCGATCCGCGCGGCGTCTCCGGGGCAGGCAACGACAAGTCGAGCGTTTCCGCCGCCAAGCGTGTTTCGAGTTCAGCCGCTTCCATGGCATCCTTGCGCGTGGCGAGCGCATCGGTGACTGCCTGGCGCAGGCCCTGGATCTGCGGGCCTTTCACCTGCCGATCGTCCGGGCTCATCGCCCCGAGCGTCTTGAGCAGCGCGGAGACGCTGCCTTGCTTGCCGAGGAATTCAACACGCAAAGCCTCGAGCGCGGTCAGGTCTGCCGCGCCATCGATCCGCGTCCGGGCGTCATTTTCGAGAGCCGAATAGTCTGTCATCGCGCGCGCCTGTAGCGGGCGGAGCGCGCCGCCCCAACCCCTATTCGCTAATCGCGCCCGGCTCGGATGTATAGCGCAACACTGTGGGCAAGTCGGTTTCCGGTGCCGCGCCCTGGTCGGCCATGCGTTGCGCCATGATCTTCTCGAGGATCGGGTGGGGCGCCTCGGCGTATTCGGTAGGCGTCATCCCCATGAACGAGCGGAAGTCGCGGACGAATTGCGCCTGGTCGAAGTATTGGCCGTCCAGCGCGCTGCTCCAGTTGTGCGTGGGATCGAGCATGTACTGGGCAAGGCTGCGGAGGAAGCGCTGTCGCCGTAGCAGGACTTTCGGAGGAAATCCGAAGTAGCGGCTGCAGAACCGCTCCAGCGACCGGTGGTTCATACTGAGCCGTTCGCCGAGTTCGGCAACGTTGGCCATGTCGGGATCGCGTAGCGCGGCCTGGCACGCCAGTATCTGTTGTTCCTGCGGCACCGGCCGGTTCACCAGACGCATGAGATAGTCGTTGATGCTGCTCGCGATGAGGTCCGCGTCACCCTCGGCGTTCTGGACTATCTCGTGAATGGGCCGGAACAGGGAATAGGCCGGATGGTCCATGCCGTTGACGGTGCGATCGCTCAGGTGGTTCGCGGGCTCGTCGATGAACTTCGCCCAGCCCGCGGGCTGCAGTCCCAGGCCCCAGACGCGGGACCGCGTTACGCCGAAGTTGATGGCCTTGCTGGTCGGGCCATTGGCGACGAACGGCCATTGCGGCAGCAATTCCCCTTCACCGATGCAGGCGACCGGTGGAGGACCTTCGGTGAACCGGAGAGCCGCCCATTCGGGATGGAGGCAATCCTCGATCAGGTCATCCGATGCGCACTCAACAGTGGTGGCATAGAGCGCGGTAAAATAGGGCTCGATCGCCTTCGACAGGCGATAAAACTTCACAGCAATGGGGAAGTCGGCCTTCATTGCCCCTTGCGACCCGGACCCCAAGAATTGCACGGCTTGTTAGCCGGACGAACGAGAGAATTCGTTCGTGCTTATGGGAACATAAGCTCGTTACTGACAAGCCTCGATATTCCCGCGGCGCAACTCAGTAATAACCCCTAGACGATTTGTCCGGGTTTCCCGCCACACGCAAAAAGAGAAGGGCGCGAACGGCATCCCGTTCACGCCCTTCTGCTTTTAACGTCGGCAGGCCTCAGGCCGGCAGGGCGGCCTTCGCCTGCTGGATGATCGAGGCGAACGCACCGCCTTCGTTCATCGCCAGGTCGGCCATGACCTTCCGGTCGAGTTCGATCCCGGCGAGCTTGGCGCCGTGGATGAACTGCGAGTAGCTCAATCCTTCCGCACGGACCGCGGCGTTGATACGCTGGATCCACAGAGCGCGGAAAGTCCGCTTCTTCACCTTGCGGTCACGGTAGGCATACTGCCCAGCCTTCTCGACCGCCTG
Source organism: Croceibacterium selenioxidans (assembly GCF_018599195.1). GTDB lineage: Bacteria > Pseudomonadota > Alphaproteobacteria > Sphingomonadales > Sphingomonadaceae > Croceibacterium_A > Croceibacterium_A selenioxidans. Next base: position 770,879 of record NZ_JAHFVK010000002.1, read on the forward strand.
ACGGGCGACGCGGATGGTGTTCTTGCGGCGACCGCGATAGCCCTTGGCCTGGTCGAGAATCCGCTTGTGCTTCTGGCGAGTGGTTACGCCACGCTTGATACGGGACATGTCGAAATACTCCTGTCTCTAACCGGGCTCAATCGAGGCCGTAGGGGGCCCACTTCTTGATCGTCTTCGCATCGGCGTCGGCGATCACGGTGGTGCCGCGGTTCTGGCGGATGTACTTCGCATTGTGGCTGATCAGGCGGTGGCGCTTGCCAGCGACACCATGCTTGACCTTGCCGGTGGCGGTGATCTTGAAGCGCTTCTTCACACCGCTCTTGGTCTTCAGCTTGGGCATTTTCGTCTCCTTGTTCAGGGACACGTCCAAACCAGCCCTGGCAGCCCATGTGAGCCAGGCCGGCCGATGATTACGTGTCTGTGAAGCGCGGGCCCTTAGGCGCAAGCGGTGGCAATGGCAAGGCCGAGCTATATCCCGGAAGCGTTTCCCGCTCGCCGCAGCCGGATGCTACATGACGGACCTGCCCGACTCGGAGAGAGACAATGGAAAATGAGAACCAGGGCCCGGCGAGCGGCGTAGCCGCGCATCTCACGATTCGCGACGGCCGCGGGACCGAAGCCGTGAAATTCTACGAGCAGGCTTTCGGTGCGAAGGAGCACATGCACCACATGGCCGATGACGGAAAGCGGCTGATGCATTCCCATCTGTCGATCAACGGCGGTTCGCTGATGCTCAACGATGACTTTCCCGAATATCGCGACGGTGGCGACGTCCGCCCGCCCGCCGGCATCACGCTGCACCTGCAGGTGCCCGACGCGGACGCCGCCTGGCAAAGGGCCGTAGATGCCGGAGCCAAAGTGGTGTTCCCGCTCGAAGACCAGTTCTGGGGCGACCGCTACGGACAGGTCGAGGACCCGTTCGGCTTCACCTGGTCGATCGGCGGGCCCAAGAAGGAGTAGGGGCGAGAGCCTCAGCCGCCCAAGGCCTCGAGCACATCCTCCAGACGCGCGGGATCGCCGATGGCCAGGACATGGCCGTCGGAACCCGCGTGCAATGGTTCGCCGTTCCAGTCGCACATCAGGCCACCCGCACCCTCTACCACGGGCACCAAGGCCGCGAAGTCGTGGAGCTTGAGGCCGCTTTCGCAGACCACGTCGACGAAGCCCGTCGCGAGCAGGGCGTAGTTGTAGCAGTCGCCACCCATGACCATGCGCTTGTGGTCCGTCTTCTGGGCGAGCGCCATGAATTGGTCGCCTTCTTCATGGGTGAAATACTGCGGGCCGGTCGTGGCGATGGTCGCGTCGGAGAGCTGGCGGCAGGCTCGCGCCGTGACGGGCTGGCCGTTGAGCGTGGTAGGTTGCCCCGCCACGCCGAGCCAGCGTTCGCCCAGGATCGGCTGGTCGATCACGCCGAGGACCGGGAAGCCATCGACCAGCAGAGCGATCAGGGTCCCAAACGTCGCGCGTCCGGCGAGAAAGGCGCAAGTTCCATCGACCGGGTCGAGCACCCATTGCCTGCCCGAGCGCCCCTCGCTTACGCCGAATTCTTCGCCATGGATTCCATCCTGCGGCACTTCCGCCGTGAGAATCCGACGCATCGCTTCTTCGGCGGATCGGTCGGCGATGGTCACTGGTGTCGCGTCACCCTTTCGCTCGGCGTCGACAGGCGTGCGGAAATACGGCCTGATCGCCTCGCGGGCGGCATCGGCAAGGCGGTGGGCGAGAGCGATTTCGGCGGTCAGGTTCATGGGGTTTCCGGAGCTTCTATCCGTTCGGGCTGGCCGGCAGTGTGGACGCGGAACACGATCGCCCGCGCGCCCTCCGGTCCGCCTTTGGGAGCGTGGATTGCGCGGGGTGGGATCACGTAAGTATCGCCAACCTTGAGCGGCAGGTCGGGCTTGCCTTCCTCAACGTGGATGGCCGTCCCCTCGATCAGGTAGAGGAACTCCTCGCCCGGATGATAATGCCGGGCCACTTGCGCGTTGGGCGGGATCACCACATCGGAAACGATCACTTCGACCCCCGGCATACCGGAGATCGGCGATCGCAGGACTTCGTTCGAGCCTGGCGGGGGCCTGGTAGGCTCCGCTTCCTGCTGCGCCTGAGCATAGGCGAAGGGCAGCGAGACGGCATAGGCCGCGGCGGCGATGACCCAACTGAGGCGCATGGCGATACTCCCCGGCCCCGGCTCAGGGGCTCAATCGAACAGCGAGCTTACACTGCTTTCGTCGGCGATGCGCCGAACGGCCTCGCCGATCAGCGGTGCCACCGACAGCACGCGGATGCGGCTGGAATCAATTGTCGCATCGGTTGGCAGGATCGAATCGGTGATGACCAACTCGGTCAAGGCTGACTTGTCCACGCGAGCCACGGCGCTGCCCGAGAGCACGCCATGGGTAATGTAGGCGGCAACGCTCTTGGCACCCGCATCCATCAGCGCTTGCGCCGCATTGCACAAGGTGCCGCCCGAATCGACGATATCGTCCGCGAGGATGCAGCACCGGCCGCGCACGTCGCCGATGATGTTCATGACCTCGGATTCGCCCGGACGCTCGCGACGCTTGTCGACGATGGCCAGCGGGGCATTGTCGAGCCGCTTGGCGAGGGCGCGGGCGCGGACGACGCCGCCTACGTCAGGCGAAACGACCATCAGGTCCTTCCCCTCGTACCGGTCCTTGATGTCGACAGCCATGGTCGGCGCCGCGTAGAGATTATCCGTGGGGATATCGAAGAAGCCCTGGATCTGCCCGGCGTGCAGATCGACCGAGAGCACGCGATTGGCCCCGGCTTCGGTGATCAGGTTGGCGACCAGCTTGGCCGAAATCGGCGTACGTGGGCCGGGCTTCCGGTCCTGTCGAGCATAGCCGAAATACGGGAGCACCGCAGTGATTCGCTTGGCCGAGGCGCGACGGCAGGCGTCGATCGCGATCAGAAGCTCCATCAGGTTGTCGTTCGCCGGGTAGCTGGTCGACTGGATGATGAAGACGTCTTCGCCGCGCACGTTCTCGTGAATCTCGACGAAGATTTCTTCGTCAGCGAAGCGCCGTACGCTGGCATCGGTCAACTCGGCCTCGAGATAGGCCGCGATAGCGCGGGCGAGCGGCAGGTTCGAATTGCCGGCCATGAGTTTCATCGCGGATGGGTCCCCGTTTACGTTCTGGCGTTTACGCGCTGGATTCGGATGCGCTCGGCTCTAGCCAAGCGTCACATGATTGCAACCTGAGTCACGGTCTATCCCCGGTCTGTGCGCAAATCGCTTTGCAGGGCGTTAAGACAATACGCCTATTTGCCGGGCTTCTGCGCTTCGGGATGAAACAAGAGGACGGGAGGGTCGCAGTGCAAATTGGCGTACCGCGATTCCGCCCGGCTTCGGTGGGGGCGGTTCCCTGGGTGAAGCTGCTTTTGCTCGCGCTCTATCTTTGCCTCGATCACGCGGCGGTCGCGGAGCGCGTGACTTCGCTCGGCCTCTCGACTGGGTTGCTCGCCTTCGCCACGCTCTACTGCGCGCTTGTGCTCGCGCTCTGCGCCGCTGCGCTCATCCGCTCCGCTCCGGTCAGGATTGTCACCGCCGCGGTTCTGGCGATTGGCTCGGTGATGCTGCAAAGCTACGAATGGGCTACAGGCGCGCCGCTGGTCTATGAGGCCTTCGAGACAATGGTCGCCTCGCGTGGGGACGCCGGCGATGCGTTGAGCCAGCATGGCACCACCCTGATGCAGGCGATCGGCGCTGCGTCGATCCTGTTCCTTGCCATCGCGCTACCGCCCGGCCGCTTTGCCCTGCGCCATGGCATCGGCTGGATCGTTCCTGTGGGAGCCGTGGCCGTTCTCGCGGGAATGCTCTATTGGCGCGGCGGCGAAGGCGCTCGCGCACTGCCCGCGCCGTTCTCGCCGCTGGCCCAGGGGGCCATTATGGCCACGCTCCGCGCGGTCGAGGACGAGCGCCCGCGCCGCGCTGTCGACCTGACCCCCGGCCCCGCCCTGGCGACGGGAGACGTGGTGCTGGTGATCGATGAAAGCATTGCCGCAAACTACCTCGACATCAACCAGCCGGCGGGCGTCTATTCGGGGCTCGCCCGAGGCAGGCCAGGAGTGTCGGTCGCCAACTTCGGAGTGGCAGCGTCCATCGCCAACTGCAGCGCCGGCAGCAACCGGACGATGCGTTTTGGTGGCACGCGCGCCAATTATCGCCAGGCTGCCGAGGAGATGCCCTCGATTTGGGCTTATGCCCACCGCGCTGGCCTGCGCACGGTCTACCTAGATGGGCAGCGACGCGGTGGAGAACTTCAGAACCTGATGACCCTCGCCGAGCGGGCCGAGATCGACGACTTCATCCAGGTCGGAGACACGCCCGTGCCTGATCGCGACCATCGCCTGGCACAGATCCTTGGCGAACGGCTCCACAACGGAACCGCCGAGCTGATCCTGGTCAACAAGGTCGGCGCCCACTTCCCCGTAGCCGACAAATTCCCCGACACAGCCGCCACCTTCCGCCCTCTTCCCATGCGCGGCCGCTCCGAGGGCATCACCGACATCGCCTCGCTGCCCGGCGTCACGGCATCCAGCGAAGAGGACTGGCGGCTTTACCGAAATGCCTATCGCAACACTGTTGCCTGGAGCACAGGCGGGTTCTTCGACCGGCTGCTGCCCCAGGTGGCGGGTACCGGTGCGGTAATCCTCTATACCTCGGACCATGGTCAGGACCTGCATGAGCGGGGCGGAACGGGAGGCTCCACGCATTGCGTCCCCGATCCACGGCCCGAGGAAGGGGCGGTGCCTTTGGTGGTCATCGCCGATTCCGATCCAAAGGTGGACTGGCCAGCTTATGCCGCGGCCAATTTCGATGGCATGAGCCATTTCCGCCTGTTCCCCACGATGCTCGCGTTGTTGGGCTATGCGCCGGAGCAAACCCTGGCGTTCTACGGTCCGACGCTGATGTCTCACACCAAGGACGCCTACAGCTTTACTCCCACGTACAATGCCTCTCTGGGGCGCAGTCCGAGCTGGCGCCGGCTCAATCGCGCAGAGCTCGCGGTACCACCGGCCAGCGACTTTGCGCAGGTCGCGCACGCACCCTGAGCTTCAATCGGCGCGGTGCTCGGCCTTCACCCAGCGCACGGTTCCGGTGCTCGCGCGCATGACCACGCTTTCAGTCGTCATCAGGCCGCGGCGGCGTTTGACGCCTTCAAGCAGCGACCCATCGGTGACACCCGTAGCGGCAAAGATGCAGTCGCCCTTGGCGAGTTCCTCGAGCAGGTAGATCCGGTCGAGGTCTTCGATGCCGAGCTTGCGGGCGCGGCCGCGTTCGTCGTCGTTGCGAAACAGAAGGCGGCCATTGAATTGCCCGCCGACACAACGCAGCGCAGCGGCGGCCAATACGCCTTCGGGAGCGCCACCCGACCCCATGTAGATGTCGATGGTGGTGTCGGGATCGGTCGTCGCGATCACCCCTGCGACATCGCCGTCCGGTATCAGCTGAATCCCGCATCCGATTTCGCGCAGTTCGGCAATCAAGGCGGCATGCCGAGGACGGTCGAGCACGCAGGCGATCAACTCGTTGGGAGCCACACCCTTGGCCTTGGCTACGGCCGCTATGTTCTCACGGGCGGGCTTGGTCAGGTCGATTACGCCCGGCGGATAGCCCGGCCCGACGGCGAGCTTTTCCATGTAGACGTCAGGCGCATTGAGCAGGCAACCCTTCTCCGCCGCCGCGAGGACGGCGAGCGCGTTGGCTCCCGCCTTGGCGGTGATCGTCGTGCCTTCCAGTGGATCGAGCGCAATGTCGATCTTCGGACCCTTGTCGGGCGCGCCGCCGACACGTTCGCCGATGTACAGCATCGGCGCCTCGTCCCGTTCGCCTTCGCCGATCACGACCGTGCCGTCGATGTAAAGGTCGTCGAAAGCCCGGCGCATCGCCTCAACCGCGGCGGCATCGGCGGCTTTCTCGTCGCCCCTTCCGATGAGCCCCGATGCGGCGATCGCGGCGGCCTCGGTCACACGGACCATTTCAAGCACTAGCACCCTGTCGAGGACGCTGCCGGTTGCGGCGGTCTTGCTGAAGGGCATGGCGGCTCCGCGTCTCTTGGCGATATCGAGGAAGTTATGCTGACAGAAGGCCGCTGTCGAGCAGGCCGTTGCCGGTTCATCCGCGATTCAGCGGCGGTGCCGTGTCTGTGACACACCCGGCCGAGGGGGGCCTGAATGCGGAAGTCTGCAAGTACCTTCGCTGCGGCCCTTACAGCCAGCGTGCTCGTCCAGCCGGCGTTCGCTCAAGAGGCAGAGAAGGAGGCTTCAGCCGAAGAGATGATCGACGTCGCCCGTGAAGCCTATCGGCCACCGGGCGTCATGCGCCGATGCCCGGTGGGCAAGCCGGGCGAGATTGTCGTCTGCGCTACCGACCCCGATGCCTACAGGGTGGAGTCTCCGACCGAGCAGGCGATCCGCACCGGCGCACCCGTCGCCGATCGTGTGCCTCGCGCTCCGGACGTTTTTGGCATCCCACCGTGCAAAGGCCAGACGGTGTGCGTCAAGGGCGGTTGGGTACCGCCCCAAGTCCACCTGATCGACTTGAGCGCTATTCCCGTGCCCCTGACCGAGGAGGAGGCTGCGATGGTGTATCGGGCAGAGGACGGACCTCCGCCCGAGCCCAAGAGCCTGGCGGCTCCCTAGCCCAGCAGACGCATGACCAGCGGCGGCTCGACCACGCTCGCTGAGCCTTCTAGGAGCGCCAAGGCGCGGGCGACGCCGCTTTCCGGCCCTTCGTGCGTAACCATAGCCACCAGCACTTCGCCGCCTTCCTCGTGCCGGCCATGCTGGATGAGGCTTTCGATCGAGACCCCGGCATCGCGCATGGCGGCGGTGATCTCGGCCAGAACGCCGGGTCGGTCGGTAACGGTGAAGCGTAAGTAGGTGCTGCTCAGGCGATGGCCGGGGTCGGCTGCCGGGAGCGTCTCCAGCGCGGAGACCGGCACCGAGAAGGGCGGCGTGTCGACGCCCCGCGCGATGTCGATCAGGTCGGCGACCACGGCGCTGGCGGTAGGTCCGTCACCGGCACCGGCGCCTTGAAACAACAGGCGGCCGGAGAAATTCCCTTCGACAACGACGGCGTTGGTCGGTCCGTCGACCGACGCCAACGGATGACTGCGTGGCACGAGGCAAGGCTGGACGCGCTGGAACAGACCGTCTCCCTCCCCGTCGCGATCGGCGATTCCGATCAGGCGGATGACATAGCCCAGCGCCGCGGCCTGGGCGATGTCAGCGCTGCGGATGCGGGTAATGCCGTCGATTTCCATCGCCTCGAGATCGACACGGCTGCCAAAGGCAATCGCGGAGATGATCGCCAGCTTGTGGGCCGCATCGACGCCTTCGATGTCGAAACTCGGGTCCGCCTCGGCATAGCCGAGCGCTTGCGCTTCGCCGAGTACGTCCCCGAAGTCGCGGCCCGACTTTTCCATCGTCGATAGGATGTAGTTACAGGTGCCGTTGAGAATGCCGTAGACCCGCGATACCGCATTGGCTGCGGCACCTTCGCGTAGGCCCTTGATCACCGGAATGCCGCCGGCAACCGCGGCTTCGAACTTGAGGGGGGCTCCTGCCGACTCGGCAGCGCTCGCAAGCTCCATCCCGTGGTGCGCGATCATGGCCTTGTTGGCTGTGACCAAGCCCTTGCCCGCAGCCAGCGCGCGGCGGGCGAGCGCCAGGGCCGGACCGTCGGCGCCGCCAACCAGTTCAACCACGACGTCAACGTCCTCGCGCTCGGCCAGCAGTGCCATGTCGTCTTCCCAGGGATAGCGCGAGAGATCGACTCCGCGGTCCTTGTTGCGGTCGCGCGCGCAGACGGCGACGATCTCGATCGGCCGGCCGGCGCGGCGCGCGATGAGCCCGGCGTTGGTCTCCAGAAGCCGTATGACGCCGCCACCCACCGTCCCGAGGCCGGCCAGAGCGATCCTCAGCGGCGGTTTGTCATGCGAAGCGGTCATCTGTTCCCTCAGGTCCCTGGAGTTGCGGGCGCGGCGTTAAATCGCCGCGGCCCGCTTGGCTAGTGGCCGAAGGAACTCAACCGCGGTTGCGGGGGCAGGCCCCGAGCTGTTCCATGATGAAGCGATAATCCGCGTCGGCCCGATTGCGTGAGGGGCCGTCGTTCTGCAGCAAGGCGCTAGCGGGCAGTCGATAGGGCAGGAAGCAGGCGAGCCTGTACCATTCGGCCGTTTCCGCCTGAGGCGCACGGGCCGACTGGTCGACTATCTCGCTCCACGAAACACCCCACTCGGGCTGCATCCCGGGCCGCCTGACGACGCTCAGCGAAACCGGTGAGCCGGTCGCGGTATCGAGAAACAGCTGTGTTTCCGACTCGCCGGCAAGATTTCCCGCCACAGACATGGCTTCGCGAATCCCCGTCACCTTGGGCGGAACGTCGGGCGAGGCAAACTGAGCGATTACCGCCCGCACCTTTTGCTCCATCGCCGGCGTCGCGGCGAGCTGCGCGGAAGAATCCGCGAGTTGCAATTCGCCCGGCCGGCCAGCCACGGGCTGGGCAAACACGATGAAGCGTTGCTTCTTCAACTTCGGCGCCTTGCCATTCGGCAGCAACGGAACGTCAACAAGGTAAACCAGCGATTCGCCCACCGCGGCTCGGCCGGAAAGCAAGGCCTCCGTCTGAGCCTGGAGATAGAGCCTGGCGTGGCCCGGCGCGAGCCCCTGCGCTCGCGCCGGCTCGACCACGGCCTGGTTCTTCACGTTGACCAGCACGACCAGTCCCGAAGCCTGCACGAGATCGGCGATATCCGCATAAGTGGCGTCCGCTGTTGCGGGGACCGGTGCCGGCGCGGTGGAGGCGCTCTGGGCGAAGGTAACGCCCGGAATCCCGCAACTTGCGCCAAATAACAGCGCAGCCGACAGGGCCTTGACGGTCAAGTATCCGCCCCCTCGATTCAAACAATTCATGGTCTATTCTCCAATCGCGCCGCGAACTTCCCCAAGCGCGCCTGGCCCCTAATTGGCCCGTATGACTCTCGACACAAGCCGCGTTGCACCCGTAAACGCGTGAATCGCAGGTGAACCGACAAAGCGTTTGCCCAAGCCTTTCTTCGCGGTTAAGGCTTGGGTCAACCGGGACCTGAGAACGATAATCAACACGGTTCCGTTGGCTCTACCGGATGTCCTTCCGGATCGGTTTCGCAGCCGACGGGGCCTTCGGTGGAAAATTTATGGGGTCGTCCCCGGATCACACATCCGGTGGCTCCCCGTCGGTGCCGGGCCCCGGTCCGGTGTAATTACGAACGGAGTGAAGGGACTGGATGGCTTACGCTGACCAACAGATGAGCGGTAACAAGATTATCGCGATCATCGTCGTTGCCCTTATCCACGTTGCTCTTGGCTATGTGCTCATTACGGGCCTCGCATATTCTGCGGCTAAGAAGCTGGTCGAACGTGTGACCACCGTGGATATCGAGGAACCGCCGCCGCCGGAGGAGGAACCGCCGCCGCCGCCGCCAGATGAAGTGCGGCCGCCGCCACCGGTCGCGCCGCCGCCGCCAATCAACATTTCGGTTGCACCGCCGCCGATTCAGACGGTGACCACGCCGCCGCCACCGGCGCCCGTGATTGCCCGTCCGGCACCGGCCGCTCCGCCGCCGCCGCCGCCGGCACCGTCCCAGGCTCGTGGTGCGCAGCCGGACGGCCAGGCTCGCTGGCAGCAGCGAATCATGGACAACTACCCGAGGCGCGCCGTTAACGACGAGATCGAAGGGCGCGTTGGCGTCCGCGTTCAAATCAGTGCGGATGGCCGGGTTTCGTCTTGCTCTGTCTCGTCTTCGAGCGGATCGAGCATCCTGGACGAAGCTGCCTGCGCCGATCTCACGCGCTTCGGCAGGTTTAAGCCCGCTCTCAACGACGACGGGGACCCGACCACCGGCAGCTGGGCGACCACGATCGTCTACCAGCTCGGCCGCTAATTCTGCTTTTCAGATCTTTCTAAGAGAGGAATACCCGCATGCTTATTGACATCCTGGCCGCGGCCGCCGGCGAAGCGGCTCCGCAGACCAAGTTCGGCTTCATGGAAGCCATGCACCAGGGCGGTGCGATCGCCTGGTCCATCCTGACGGTCCTCGTGATCATGTCGGTTGGCTCGTTCTACATCCTGATCACCAAGCTGCTGGAACAGAACCGCATCCTGAGCCAGTACAAGCACATCCGTGGCAACTTCTGGCGCGCCAACACCCTGGCCGAAGGCGCTTCGAAGCTCGACAAGAACAGCGCTTGGCGCCAGCTCGTCGACGACGGCCTCGCTGCTGAAAGCCAGCACACCAAGATGACCGACTCGCTCGAAGCGCACGACTGGCTGCACGGCTCGCTCGATCGCTCGGAGAACTCGATCAACGCTCGCCTCGCCAGCGGCCTGCCGTTCCTCGCCACCGTCGGTGCGACCGCGCCGTTCGTTGGTCTGCTCGGTACCGTTATCGGCATCTACCGCGCGCTCATCAACATCGGCATCGCCGGTTCGGCCTCGATCGACAAGGTCGCGGGTCCGGTCGGTGAAGCGCTGATCATGACCGCCATCGGTCTTCTCGTCGCGGTTCCCGCGGTGCTGGCCTACAACTGGCTGCAGAGCCGCAACAAGCGGATCGCAGAGCTCCTCGCGGGCTTCTCGACCGACCTGCTCGCCAACATCACCTCGCGTGGTGCGGTGAAGCCGGCTCTTGCTGCTGCTGCTCCGGCGAAGGCTGCTGCTCCGGCTGCTGCCCGTCCGGCCGCTCCGGCTGCGACCACCAAGGCCTGAGCCTGACGCAAGTAATGGGAGGGGCGGGTCCTGGCATGCGGGCCGCCCGCCCTTCCAACCGATACTGAGATAGGACAACAACGATGGCAATGGCGGTAGGCGGCGGTTCAGAAACGCCGATGTCAGACATCAACACCACGCCCCTCGTGGACGTGATGCTGGTCATGCTGATCATCTTCCTTATTGCGGTTCCGGTCGCCATGCAGACGGTCGAGAAGCTCGAGATTCCGATCTTCGAGTCGGTCGAATCGAAGGACAAGGTCGAGAACCTGCTCCTGACGGTTACGACGACCGACGAGGCGGGCCGGACCCCGGGCACGATCCGCACGGATTACACTGGCGCCTATCGCGGCGGTGAATGCAGGGTGTTCTTCAACAACACCACGCCGGTGGATTCGACCGAACTGTACGACGAGGCTTTCAAGCGGCTCGATGCGATCGTCCAGCGCGCTGGCGGGATCGAAGCGCTGGTCGCCAATCCCGAGACGATTCCTCAGGTCCACATTCGCGCGGACGTGAACACGCCGTGGCGTTGTGTGGCTGGTGCGATCTACAACATCCAGGCGGCCGGTTACCCGACCGTCGGCTTCATCTCCAACCCGGTCGATCCGAACGCCTAAGGCGTCGGACCGACGGGTGAGTGGAATTCAAGGAGTAAGTCCCCATGGCGATGTCCGGCGGCAAAGACGACGGCGCCCCGATGATGGAAATGAACATGACGCCGTTGATCGACGTCCTGCTCGTGCTCCTCATCTGTTTCATCATGTCTATCCCTGTGGCCACCCACTCGGTCGATATCGACCTTCCGGTGCCCAACCCGAATCCTCCGCCAGACATGGTGGATCCGGTTAAGAACAAGATCGTTCTGACGCCGACCAACGAGATCCTGTGGAACGGTGCGCCGATCGATCAGGGCACGCTGGTCGCCAACCTGCAGACCTCGCGGACCTTCGCGGTCGAGCCGGAACTGCAGTTCGAACCGGAAGCCCTCGCGAGCTACGATCTGTCGGCCAAAGTGCTGAACATCATCAAAGCCTCGGGCGTGACCAAGTTCGGCTTCGTCGGGAACGACAAATACCGAGTGTTCGGCAAGTAGCCTAACGACACTCAGCCAGTCACAATGGACGGGAGAAGGGGCGGAGAGATCCGCCCCTTTTTCTTTTCCGGGAACCCTTTCCTTCCCCTAGCCTAGGTACAATCCTCAATCGCGCCACGCTTGGCGATATGAGAAGGATCGAACCCTTGGCGCGAACCATTCCGCGTCGAAGGAGCTAGCGTGATCCCCAATCTCCTCGGCACAGTTGCCATGCGCCTGGCCGCCGAAGCGTCATCAGCCGACGACTTGCTGAAAGAGCGCGTCGAGCCATCGCCGAAGGGGGTGGCGGCGTTCATCGAGCGACGGGCCGCCTGCAATCACCTTCTTGGCGAAGAACCCTACGACAGGCAGCGCGCGAACGAGCTGAAAAGGGCGCTCCGGAACTAACGCTGCGATCGCCTTCCCAGACAGGAGCTCCAGCTCCGCCAAACCTACCGCGGCATTCCCACCATCTTACAGCTTCTCGACGACACTGCCGACCTGCCCGGCCGGTAACTCAAGGCACCTGGTTCAAGAGATCCACTTGCCAACATGACATTTCCGTGATGTTATACTGTTACGCCAAACAAAGAGGGGAACATGGGATGTCTTTCACAGTCGCCTCTACCGCCAGGGAACCGCTTAGCGAGATCAACACGACGCCTCTGATCGACGTCTTGCTGGTGTTGTTGGTCATGATCGTGCTGACCATTCCGATCGCGACGAATTCGCTGGAGTACGACTTACCCCACGGCGAGTTGAAAGGCGTTCACCCCGATCCCATCAGAAACGTGCTGGAGGTCACCCCGGAAGGCATCCTGTTGTGGAATGGCAATCCTACGGACGGGCCCGGCCTTACCTCGCTGCTCAGCGAGGTGCGCGCGATGAATCCGGAGCCTGAAGTCCAGTTTCGGCCCGACGCAAACGCCGCCTACGGCACCTCCGCCCATGCGCTCCAGATCGTGAAAGCCTCCGGGGTCACCAAGTTCGGGTTTGTCGACAACGAGAAGTACGGCACGTTCTCCCGCTAATCGATCAGCCCTCCTCCTCATCAACCTGATCCGCTTGCCGGCCGACCCCCATGGCCATCCCGGCAAGCGATTCGGCTTCGAGCAGCAATTCCTCGTCGACTGCGCCTTGCGGCACGCTCTCACGGCCGATCATCACCAAGACCGGGACGGCGAGCGGGCTGACCCGATCGAGTTCGACATGGACCAGCCGGTCAGCGGCCGTATCGAGCAGATCGCCGAGGCGCCCGATATCGGTCATCCGCGCCCGCGCATCGGCCCAGGCCGCCTCGATCAGCAAGTGATCGGGCTCGTATTTACGCAGCACGTCGTAAATCAGATCGGTCGAGAAGGTGACTTGCTTGCCGCTCTTGCGCTTCCCCGGGTGTTGCCGTTCGACCAACCCGGATATGACCGCGACCTCGCGAAAGGCTCGGCGCAGAAGGTGCGAATCCTGAACCCAATCCATGAACTCATGCGTCAGGATGTCGGGTGACAAGAGCGGCGCTGGATCGACGACCGGCTTCAATCCCCAGACGGCCAGCGAATAGTCATTGGCAACGAACCCGCCGGGCAGCAGCCCTTGCTGCTCCATGCGCTTGGTGATCAGCATGCCGAGCGACTGGTTCGCGTTCCAGCCGGTGAAAGTGTAATAGACGGTGTAATGCCGCTTGGCGTGCGGGAAGCTCTCGACCAGCAGGTTTTCGGGTCCGGGCAATTGCGAGCGCCAGTCCTGTACTTCCAGCCACTCGCGAACGTCGTCCGGAAAACGCGCCCAGCCCACACGGTCGACCAAGATCGCCCGAACCCTATCCGCCAGGTGCGTGGTCAACGGAAGGCGCAGCCCCATGTAGCTCGGGATCGTCGCCGACTTACGGGCGGCGCGCACGATCAGGTCGAGATCGCGCAGGCTTTCGACCTCCAGGTCCATTCCGGCAAACCGGAAGGTGTCCCCGGTTCTAAGCGAGGCCGCGAACTGCTCTTCGACCTTGCCGAGAGAGCGCCCGTTCCGAAACCGGATCTCTATCATTTCCGAATCGACGATGATCCCGGCATTCATCCGGTGTCGCTGCGCATGTTCGGGATGAGTGAGCCGCCAGGTACCGTCCGGGTCGCGGGAAATGCGCTTGAACTTGTCATAGGCGCGGAGCGCGTAACCGCCGGTGGCGACAAACGTCAGCACTCGCTCCCACACCGTCTCGTCCACCCACGAGTACGCCAAGCTCGATCGCACTTCGGCCAGCAAGGTCCGCTCTTCGAAGGGTGCCGAGCAGGCGCAGGCCATGACATGTTGCGCGAGGACATCGAGCCCACCCGGGCGAAAGTCCTCCCCGTCGCGCTGGCCCTGGTCGACGGCATCCTTGGCGGCCTGCGCCTCGAGAAACTCAAAACGATTCCCGGGTACGAGCAGCGCCCGGCTCGGCTGATCGAGCCGGTGATTGGCTCGGCCGATCCGCTGCAGAAGACGCGAAGAGCCCTTGGGCGCGCCCATCTGCACAACGCAGTCGATATCACCCCAGTCAACGCCAAGGTCGAGGCTGGCGGTCGCGACAAGCGCCCGTAGCTCGCCCCGCGCCATGGCCCCTTCGACTTTGCGGCGCGCCTCTTTCGACAGCGAACCGTGGTGGATCGCGATCGGCAGATTGTCCTCGTTCGCGTCCCACAGCTCCTGGAAGATATATTCGGCCAGAAAGCGCGTGTTGGTGAACACCAGAGTCGTGCGGTTGCGCCTGATCACATCATAGAGCTGGGGAATCGCCCAAATGGCCGCGTGGCCGCCCCAGGGCACGCTGGCCTCTTCGGGCAGGAGAATCTCGACCTCGGGCGGCGCACCCCGCTCACCCTCTACCAGTTCGACTGCATCGATTTCACCCCAGGGAGCCAGCCACGCGCGAAAGCCTTCCGGATCGGCCACCGTTGCGGAGAGCGCCGTGCGCCGCATGTCAGGCGCGATCGCTTGCAACCGGCTTAGCGCGAGGGCCAGCAGATCACCCCGTTTGCCAGTGGCGAACGCGTGAACCTCGTCGATGACCACGCGCTTGAGACCGGCGAAGAGTTCGTGGCTATCCGGGTAGCTAAGCAAGAGTGACAGCGATTCGGGCGTGGTCAGCAATACGTGCGGTGGCCGGCTGCGCTGGCGCTTCTTGCGATCCGAAGGCGTATCGCCGCTGCGTGTCTCGATCCGGATCGGCAGACCGATCTCCTCTACCGGCGTGAGGAGATTGCGCTGCACGTCGTGCGCCAACGCCTTCAAGGGAGAGACGTAGAGCGTGTGCAGCCCGTCCGGCGGAGCTTCGCCCCAGCTAGGGCAGAACGCCGCCAGAGTGGGCAGGAAGCCGGCCAGGGTCTTGCCTGCGCCAGTATCGGCGACGAGCAGGGCGTGGTGGCCTGCATTGCTTGCAGCGAGCATCTCCGCCTGGTGCCGCCGCACCCGCCAACCCCGGCCGGCGAACCACCCGGTGAGCTCGGAGGGAATTTCCGAGCCGCTCACACAGACCCTGACTTGTGTGAACTGCCGTTCCCCGGTTCACCCGAACGGGGCCTCGCTTCGACGAGGGGCGTTGCGCCAGAGCGCCGTGCGCTTGCGCCAGACAGCGAAACGTCACGGCCGCTCCGTCCGTTGGACTCAGGTTCCTTCGCTCCCTGCGAAGCGGCGCCACGCGGAGGCCTGCCGAGCCGCGTACCGCCGGTTTTCTTCGGCAGTTCTAGAGGACGCATTCCCATGGCAGACCAATCCTATCGCCGCGGCTCAAGAGACCGAAACGATCGCGATCGCTATGACCGTGATCGCAGGTACAGCCGCCAAGCCGAACAGTTTGATACCACCGACCGCGGCTGGCTCAATGAAGAGCGCAATTACAGCCAGTTCGGGGACGCATGGCGCGACGAGGACCAGGGCTGGTCCGGACAGACCGACCCCAGCTATGGTCGTGGCTGGAATCAACCGTCTGAAAGCGAGGGCGAGTTCCGGCGACATGGCCGGGGCCGACATCGCGATATGGCCGGCGACGAATTCGGCGGACGTCAGTTCGGTCGCGCGACAGCCTATGGTGCGGGTAGCCAATTGGCGGCCGCTCGCGGTGAGTGGCGCGAACGGCCCGACTGGAACGAGCGCAACGAGCGGGGATGGTTCGATAAGGCGAGCGACGAGGTCGCTAGCTGGTTCGGCGACGAAGCTGCCACCCGCCGTCGCGAACTCTACGATCATCGCGGCCATGGGCCGGCGGGCTACAAGCGCTCCGACGACCGCATCCTCGAAGACGCATCCGATGCCCTGACCGACGACTGGCATGTCGACGCCCGCAAGGTCCAGATCACGGTCAGCAACGGCGAGGTCACGCTCGAAGGCACCGTCCCCAGCCGCCAACAGAAGCGCCGTGCGGAAGACTGTGTCGAGGATCTTTCGGGAGTGCGCCACGTCCAGAACAACCTGCGCGTCGAGGAATCCCCTTCCTGGGACCGCAATAATAGCAGTGACACAATCAGCAGCTAGGTCCGTCCGAAGCATGCAGAAGAAGGGGTCCGCGCTTGCGGGCCCCTTTTTCATCAGACCTGCCCGAACCTTGCGTAGAGCGCCGCCAGAGCCGCGACCGATTCCTCCGCTTCTTGCCGGTTCGGCGCCAGGCTTTCGTCACCATATCCGCGCATATCGCCCCCGGAGACGGCTTGGACGCAGATGCCGTCGGTTCGCGGCACCACGTTCACGCCCCGATAGTTCACTCCGTAATCGAATTCGCGCTGGGGGATCAGCCAGGCGATCTGGCCGCGCACCGGGACCAGCGTCTGATCGCCGAACAGTGCTTTTGCCCCAAGCCCGGTGCAGTTGATCACGACCTTCTCAGGTAGTGCAGTGAGATCGCCGGGAACATGGAACTCGCGTCGCTCGACGCGCCCACCGGCTCCCCTGAAGGCGGTCAGAAGGGTGTGAGTGTAGCTAGCCAGGTTAAACATGATGTTCGATTCGCGTCGCACGACGGCCTCACCGAACGGCGTAGCTCCCGACGGCAGCGTTTCCGCCCGTGGGAAAACATCGCGCAGTCTCGAGAAATAGGCTGCAAAGTGCAGTTCGTCCGGCCCTCGCTGACGTGGACCCGCCGGCGGGCCGTCGGACACGAGGTAGCGGTCGATCCAGCGCACAGGGTCGCCCGCGAGACCGAGCAGTGAACCGAACCGCTTGAGCGAGGTGCGCGCCATCTGCTCCCACAAGTCGGGAAACCCGGCATCCACCTGATCCGCCAGCGCAATGCGCGAGTCCGGTGTGAAGGAGCCCGTGGCCCGGATCGACGGTACGTCGGGCATGCTCTCCCGCGCGTAGATCGTGACCTTCGCGCCGGACGACTGGGCCAGAATCGCCGACGTCATGCCGAGCGGGCCACAGCCTATGACAGCAACCGACGCGGGCGAGCCCGCCAGCGCCTTTCGCGCGGCGATCGCGCTCGATCCCCAGGACAGCGACCAGCCGCTGCCTCCGTGGCCATAGTTGTGGACCACAAGGGTATCGCCGACCTGTTCGGTGTCGAGCCGGGGACCAGCGGGACGGAACGGCCGGAGACAGACCGAAATGTCGAACACGCGCTCCATCGAGGCGCGCAAGGGCGCAAGGTTGATTCTCGGGCTTGTGGGCAGGTTGGAGAGCGCGACGCCATTCGCGCCGGGCGCCGTGCATCCGGCAAGACCCAGCCCGCCCGTCGCGGCCATTCCGCCCAGCAGGGCCCGGCGATCTAGCGAAAAGTGCGCTCCCACGCGGAAATAGTAGGCGCCACGCATTCAAGCGCAACTCTGGTCTGAACCCTTGTTGCCTTTGTCGGACCGCCCCTCTATGCGGCTCCGGTCATCTGGGGAGTAGCCGACCGCCTTCGGGCGGGCTCCTGCGTCAACATACTTGGCCGAGAGGTCATGGCGCAGGAGGGACGAGAACCGTTCGGGCGAGACCAATGGCACCTGCACTCCGCCTGGCCGGGCGGGGGTGCGGTGCCTTTGGTTTGTGTCAGCCCGGCCTGGAGACAGTTCTCTCATGGAAGCGTTTCTCACCTCGGTCGCGCTCGTCGCGGTCGCCGAAATCGGTGACAAGACCCAGCTCCTCGCGCTGGTGCTCGCCGCCCGGTTCCGCAAGCCGGTACCGATCGTCCTGGGTATCCTCTTCGCCACGCTCGCCAACCATGCCCTCGCCGCGCTGTTAGGCGCCACGGCGGCCGCCTGGATCGACGGGGCCTGGTTCAACACCGCCATCGCCATCGCTTTCATCGCCATGGGCCTGTGGACTCTGATCCCCGACAAGCTCGACGACGATGGCGAGCCCAAGGCACGCTTCGGACCCTTCCTGACCACGTTGGTGGCGTTCTTCCTGGTCGAGATTGGCGACAAGACCCAGGTGGCGACGATCGCGCTCGGTGCCCGCTTCGGCGACGTGCTGGCAGTGACGGCCGGCACGACTGTGGGTATGCTCCTGGCCAACGCACCCGTGGTCTTCGCCGGTGACGCCCTGGTAAAGCGCGTCCCTTTGACGGCAGTCCGGATAGTCGCGGCCGTCCTTTTCGTCGCTACGGGCGTGGGGATGCTGGTGATGCGTTAGCGCACCCGCACCGTTTCAGGTTGCGAAGATCGGCCAGCGCTCGATGGCCTCGATTGGCAATTCTAGGCCGAACGTCTCGCGCAGGGTTTCTACGTAGGCTTGCGCGTCGGGAATCTCGCGAGCTTCGGACTTGCCGCCGCTGATGCGCAGCGCACGGTCGGTCAGGCCCGCGAAACCCCCGGGCAAAACCCGAGTGGCGACGCACAAGCTGGTAAAGCGCGAGGTGGGCGCCGTGGAAGTCCAGTGGTTGGCCTGGACGAGATCGTCAGGCGCCACTTGCGCTAGGTCGAAAGAATATTGCGGTTGCCAGTCTTCGTGCGGGTGCGCGCGGCCATCGGTCGTGTCGTGCGCTCCGGCCCTCTCAAGCAGCCATTCGCCTGCGAGCGAACCCAGTTCGCCGACCCGGCGCAAACGATGACGCGCGCCATCCGCCGTGTCTGCCGGCGCTCCTACGGCCAGTGGCAGCGCGGGAACGTAGCTCCCGCCGAAACCCGCGTCGGCAATCCACGGACTGCCTTCGATCTCGATCAGTAACAGCACGTGGGTTCGCGGAGGATGGTCCCCGTGGGCGGCACCCAACCGCACCCGCGCCAGCAAAGGGCGGCTAGGCAAGCCCAGAAGCTCGAGCATGTCGGCAAGGAGGCGGTTCTGTTCGAAGCAGTACCCTCCACGCCGGTTGGTCACCAGCTTCGCGAAGACGCTGTCACTGTCGATCGCAATCGGACGGCCGAGCGGGATGTCGAGGTTTTCGAACGCGATCGCCTCGCGATGCGCGACCAGCAGCGCCTCCAGCCCTACCGCATCCGGCGAAGGGATTGCGGCCAGGCCGATGCGTTCGAGATAAGCCGCAAGTCTTGAGTCCACCGGCCCTCAGTGACCTGCCTGCGGTCCTCGTTCAAGCCCGGAGGCCTCGAGCTGGCTGTCGATCTGCGCCAGCAGGCGGTCGAGTCCCTCCTGCGTGTAGCTTTCGGCTCGTGCGACGAGCACGTCCTGGGTGTTCGAGGCGCGCAGCAGCCACCAACCGTCGGGCGTCGTTACGCGCACGCCATCGGTGTCGTTCACTTGCGCGTCGGTCCCCTGGAGGCGCTGCTTGACCTCTTCGATTGCCGCGAACTTACGGCTTTCATCGACCTGGAAGCGCATCTCCGGAGTGTTGAGCATCTGGGGCATGTCGCTCCGCAGCTGAGTCACCGACTTGCCCAGCCGAGCCGAGGCCGCGATCAGGCGAATCGCGCCGTAAAGTGCGTCGTCGTACCCGTAATACTCGTCGGCGAAGAAGATGTGTCCGCTCATTTCCCCCGCCAGCGGAGCATGAATTTCCTTCATTTTGGACTTAATAAGACTGTGGCCCGTCTTCCACATCAGCGGCTTGCCACCAAGCTCCGCCACGCGATCGAACAGCGCGCGGCTAGCCTTCACATCGGCGATGATCGTGGATCCGGGCAAGCGCTTGAGCAGGTCTTCGGCATAGATCATCAGCAGCTGATCGCCCCAGATCACCCGGCCTTCGCCGTCAATCGCCCCGATTCGATCGCCGTCGCCGTCGAAAGCGATTCCGAAATCGAGCTTCTTGTCCGCGACAAGCTTGCGCAGGTCTTCCAGGTTTTCCGGGACAGTAGGATCAGGGTGATGGTTCGGAAAACTCCCATCGACTTCGGTGTACAGCGTGAAGTGCTCACCCGGCAGGCGATCGACCAGCAAGTCGAGCGCGGGGCCCGCAGCCCCATTGCCGGCATCCCAGCCGATCCGCAGGCCCGCGAGCCGCTCGGTGGGAATGTCCTTGAGCCCTTCGACGAGCCGGTCGACGTACTCGTGAAGAACTTCGATACTTTCGATGCTGCCGGTTCCGCCGTCCCAGTCGCCTTTGGCCGCCATCCGGCCAATGGTCTGGATCTGGTCGCCGAAGAACGGGCGCCCCTGGAATACCATCTTGAAGCCGTTGTAATTGGCGGGATTATGGCTGCCGGTTATCTGAATGCCGCCATCCACCTCTTCAGCTGACGCTTCGGCGTAATAAAGCATCGGTGTGGGCCCGAGGCCGATCCGCCGCACGTCGCATCCGCTCGCGGTAAGTCCCTCGACAAGGGCGTGTTCGAGGATCGGTGAACTGACACGACCGTCATAGCCAACCGCCACCAGCTTGCCGCCGGCCCGGCGCAACAGCGTTCCAAAGCTTCGCCCGATCGCACGCGCGTCATCCGGGCCCAGGGTTTCGCCAATCACTCCGCGGATATCGTATTCCCGAAGCACGGTGGGGTGGAACTTGTGCGGCATCGGGACTCCTTAGGGCTAGTCGAGTTGATGTGGCAGCTCGTCCAACAACAAGTCGCGCGCGGCGTTGGCCTCGTGCATCTGATCGTTGCTGCCGCCACGGTCGGGATGGACCAGGGCGGCAAGCTGCCGGTGGGCAGTCAGAATCTCCTCACGCGAAGCGTTGCTGGAGACCCCCAGCAGCTTACGCGCGCGGAACACCGCTTGAGCGCGCGCCGAGACTTTCGGTTCCCACGGCCACCGCCCAGTGAGCGCCCGCCAGGCGAGTACGCCCAGGGCGACGAAGAACAGGAGCCGTACCATGACTCAGGCCGCCTTGCTCCGTGCGGCGTCCGGCATGGGCAGGTGCAGGTTGGCGACCAAGGTACGCAGCTCCTGCCGTGCCACGAGGTGGCTGGTGCCGAGTTCGCCGAGTTGCCCCTTATCGAGCAGCGTAAGTCCTGAAGGAAACAACTCGCGATAAATCACCCGCTCCGAAAGTCCGTGCGCCACGCGGAACCCTACACGCTTCGAGAGTTCCGTCAGCGCCTGGTCGATGCGCCGTTGGTTGCGGGCGTCGGTATGTTGGACGCGGTTCCGGACCACGACCCAATCCATCTCCCGCCGCGCTTCCTGCAGCTGCTTCATCGCGCGAGCCTTGCGGGCTTCCCAGATGAGTTCGGCATAGAAGCTCAGCCGGCGGACCTTGAAGGTCTCGGCATCGACCTGGCCGATCAAGTCGAAATCGACGAAGCTGTCGTTCATCGGCGTGACGAGCGTGTCCGCCTGGGTGGCCGCGTGGCGGGCGAAGGGATCGTCGCGCCCCGGGGTGTCGAACACGATGAAATCGGCGTCCTGCCCCAGTTCGGCGGCCTGCTCTTCAAGCGCCTCGACGCTGTCGCCAGTGAAGACGCCAAAGGCGCCGCCCGGCAACTCGATGCCGCGCCTTTTCTGAGTCTCGATGCGATTTTCGAAATAGCGGAATAACGTGCGTTGCCGCGGATCGAGGTCGATCGCCGCGACTTTCGCCCCCTGATAAGCCAGCGCCACGGCGACATGCACCGCCGTGGTGGACTTGCCGGTGCCGCCTTTCTCGTTGGCGAAGACGATGCGATGCGGAGCGGCTTTCACGTTTCGATGGGCTTTCTCTGTTTGCGGCACAGGGCTACTGCACCCGCGAACGTCTTATCGGAGGGCTGCTCCCGTGCATACCGTCAACCGGCTCCCTGACCTGCGCTCGGCTGTGGACAGTTTGCGACGAACCGGGGAAATCGCGCTCGTCCCGACCATGGGCGCGCTGCATGACGGCCATCTGACACTGGTGCGCGAGGCGAAGCGGCTCGCGGCATCGGTGGTAGTGTCGATCTTCGTCAATCCGACGCAGTTCGGCCCCAACGAGGACCTCGACGCCTATCCGCGCCAACTCGCTGAAGACTCGCGCCTGCTCGAGGCCGAAGGGGTCGACCTGCTGTGGGCGCCGGGAGTGGAAGAGGTTTATCCGCGCGGGTTCGCCACGAACGTTTCGGTCAGCGGCCTAAGCGCGGTCCTGTGCGGTGCCTCCCGGCCCGGCCATTTCGACGGGGTGGCGACGGTCGTGGCGAAACTGTTCGGCCAGGTTCGTCCCGACATTGCGCTTTTCGGCGAGAAGGACTGGCAGCAACTGGCGATCATCCGCCGCATGGCGCGCGATCTCGATTTCACCCAGCCCTTCGCGGACCGTATCGCCGGCGTGCCGATCGTTCGCGAGGCGGACGGCCTCGCGATGAGCAGCCGCAATCGCTACCTCTCGCCGGAAGATCGCGCCCGCGCCGCTGCCCTGCCGCGCCTGATGCGTGATGCCACACAGGCAATTGGATCTGGCGGCGACGTGCTGGTGGCCCTGGAGCAGTTGCGAGTGGGCTTGCTCAAGGCCGGCTTCGCGAGCGTCGATTATGCGGAGCTGGCGGACGCGCAGAGCCTGCAGTCGCTCAAAGAGCTTGGCAAGGCGCCCGCGCGCCTCTTCGTCGCGGCCCGGATCGGAGGGACCCGGCTGATCGACAACATGGCTGTGAACTGAAGAAGCTGGAGCGGGTAAGGGGAATCGAACCCCTCTAGCTAGCTTGGAAGGCTAGTGCATTACCACTATGCTATACCCGCGCCGTGGCGGCCCTGGGGCCGGGCTGCCGCTTGCCACTTGTGGGGTGCCCGCGTCAACCGCCAGAAGCGGGTTTGGGCCGATCCCTCGAACTAGGTGACCCCACCTACGAAAATCCGTGGCGCGCGCGTGGAGCCGCCAGTACACGAGCAAGACCGTAATAGGCCGAGGCACTTACATCATGCCTGTGTCGAGCCGTCACGTACTGCTTTGGGCCATGCTCGCCCTGGCGCTCTGGACCGCCGGAGCCTTTTTGCTGCCGCTCGTTTTCGGGGTGATCCTCGCCATCGCGCTGTGGCCACTGAACCAACGCTGGGCCGGACCTGGCGACGGGCTGCGCAGGCGGGTGTTCGTACCGCTCGGCATCACGCTCGCTACCGGGCTGGCCTTTATCCTGCCGCTGACCGTCGCGTTGATCGAGGTTGCCGCCCAGGGGCAGGCGCTGCTCGACTGGCTGAGCCGGGCGCAAACAATTGGGGTCCCGGCTCCGGATTGGCTTCCGGGCTTGCCGCTGGTGGGCCACAGGGCAGCCCTGTGGTGGCAGCTTCATCTCCAGCAGCCCGACGCTCTCATGAACGGCATGACCGAATCCGCTTTGGGCACCGCGGCCGAATGGGCGCTGGCGACCGGCAGTGGGATCCTCAGCCGCTCGCTCTTGTTGCTGGTCGGTCTGATGGCTCTGTTTTTCATCCTGCGCGATGGAGAGAAGCTAGGCGCCCAGGCGCGGAGCTTGGCCCAACATCAGTTGGGTCCGTTTGGCGAGCGGTTCTCCGACGAGCTTGTCATGGCCGTGCGCGGGACCGTGATCGGAACCATCGTTGTGGCGATTGCGGAAGGCGCGCTGATCGGCGGCGCCTACGCGATCGCCGGAGTGCCGCATCCGGTATTTCTCGGTTTCCTGACCGCGGCTTTCGCGATGCTGCCGTTTGGCGCCTGGGCCGTCTTCAGCGTTGTCTCGGTTTACCTGGCCATCACGGGC
Source organism: Croceibacterium selenioxidans (assembly GCF_018599195.1). Lineage (GTDB taxonomy): Bacteria > Pseudomonadota > Alphaproteobacteria > Sphingomonadales > Sphingomonadaceae > Croceibacterium_A > Croceibacterium_A selenioxidans. The sequence goes on from NZ_JAHFVK010000002.1 coordinate 794,670, forward strand.
CAGCCGTTCTCCGCGGCCCTGCTGTTCGCTTACGGCGCCGCGGTGATGGTGATTGGAGACAACTTCGTCACGCCGTATCTGGTGGGGGCCAAGCTGCACCTGCCGCTGCTGTTTGCCTTCATCGGGGTGTTTGGCGGCCTGGGCTCATTCGGGCTGGTGGGGATATTCGTCGGACCGGTCATCATGGCGGGCCTGTTGATCGTCATTCGCGAGCTCTGGCCCTCCGACAGCGAGGCCACGGTCTAAAGCTCGATCAGCGGCCCGGCGGCCCTTCGGGGTATGACGGGCATGACGGATCGAGCCAATCGACGTCGTGCGAAGTCCAGATATGGACCTGCGGACGCTGTCCCGGATCGTCGTCCAGCGTGGCCACGCGAAAGATGACGTGGGCCTGGCCGGCCCGCTCTGCCCAAAGATGGGTGCCACAATTCGCGCAAAAGTGCCGCAACTTGCCGGGCGAGGATTCGTGGGAGGCAAGCTTGCCCTCGCCCTTAGTGACTTTGAAGTGCGCCTTCTGAACGCCCGCCGTCGAGGTTTAGGCACTTGCGTGCGCCTTTCGGCAAGTCGCGCAGTGGCAATGCACGATCGCCATATATCGAGTTGATCGGCCTCATATCCGACCGCCTGGCACAGGCAGATCCCCCGAAGGGTCATAGATCAAGGTCCCTCAAGAGCGTCAGGCTCAGTGGCCGGAAAAGTCGATCAGCGCTTCGGCAGCGACCCCGGCGGCGCGGAGCGCGGCGGCTCCTCCCAGGTCAGGGAGATCGATCACAAAGAGCGCGTGATCGACCACGGCGCCCGCCTGCCGCAAGAGTTTTGCCCCGGCGAGCGCGGTGCCTCCCGTTGCGATCAGGTCATCGACGAGGAGGACACGTTCACCCTGCTCGATCGCGCCGGAATCGATCTCGATCCTCGCCGAGCCGTATTCGAGCGAATAATCGATTCCGAGCGCTTCGACCGGCAGCTTCCCGGCCTTGCGGACCGGAATGAAGCCCAGGCCCAGTCGGGCTGCAATAGCAGCGCCGAAGATGAAGCCCCGCGCCTCGATCCCGGCGACAGCGCCAGAACGAGTCTTCGCCGCGCGTTCGACCAAGTGGTCGATCGTCGCGGCGAAGCCTTTGCCGTGGGCAATCAGGGTGGTGATATCGCGGAACTGTATCCCTGCCGCCGGAAAGTCCGGAACCGTGCGGATCAGCCCCTTGATATCGGCCGGACTCAATCCTTCTTGGGCCGCTTCGGCGTGATCGGCGCCCAGACCTGCTTCTTGGCGAACCAGGCGAGGATCGTGGCGAAGACCAGGAAAATCATGACCGCCCAACCCGTCTGCTTGCGCTTGATCAGGCTCGGCTCGGCCGTCCAGGTCAGGAACGCCGCGACGTCCGTCGCCATCTGGTCGACCGTGGCCTTCGTGCCGTCGGCGTAAGTCACCTGGTCATCCGAAAGCGGCGGGGCCATCGCGAGGTTGAGGTTCGCGAAGTACGGGTTGTAGTGCAGCCCGGGGCCGGTCTTGGCGTCAGGGAACTTCTTGAGCAGCTCTGCCGGCTGATCCTGGTAACCGGTCAGCAGCGAGTGGACGTAAGCCGCGCCATCGTGGCGGGCCTTGGTCATCAGCGACAGGTCCGGCGGGATCGCATTGTTGTTCGCGGCGCGAGCGGCAATGTCGTTCGGGAACGGCGACGGGAAGTAGTCGGTGGGCGTGCCCGGACGGGTGTTGGTCTCGCCGGTGACCGGATCGATGCCAGGCACCGTCCAGCTCGCGGCCGTGGCCTTCACCTCGGCTTCGGTGTAGCCGAGTTGGGCGAGGTCACGGAACGCGACGTACTTGAGCGAGTGACAAGCCGAGCAGACTTCCTTGTAGACCTGGTAGCCGCGCTGCAGCTGCTGCAGGTCCCAGCGCCCGAACGGGCCATCGCTGGCCAAGTGGAGCGGCCGCGGAGTGCGGTGGAACTCATGTTCCGCGGTCGGAGCCGCGGGCTCGGTCGCCGCGGTGTAGGCGCCGGTGGCGAAAGCCCACAGCACCGCCACCGTAAAGGCGACACCTACGAAAAAGCCGATCAGCCGGATCATTGCGTAATCTTTCTCTTGTTCCGCGCGCTCAGGTTGCAGGTGTCGCGTTGGCGGCCATCACGGCCTTGTCGTCCGATCCGAGTACCGCCTCGGTGATCGAGAAGGGCAGCGGGTTCGGCCGCTCGATCATCGAAACGATCGGCAGAATGACGAGGAAGTGCAGGAAGTAATAGGCCGTCGCGATCTGGCTGAGCATCACGTACGGCTCTTCAGCCGGCGCGCCACCGCAGTAGAACAGCACCGCCATGTCGACGACCAGGACCCAGAAGAACTTCTTGAATACCGGACGGTAGTGGCCCGAACGGACAGGCGACTTGTCCAGCCACGGCAGGAAGAACCACACCAGGATCGACGAGAACATCGCCAGCACGCCGAGCAGCTTGGCCGGGACGAACAGGATGTCCGCGGTGAAGGCGCGCAGGATCGCGTAGAACGGCCAGAAGTACCATTCGGGCACGATGTGCGCCGGCGTCGAAAGCGGGTTCGCCGGGATGTAGTTGTCCGGGTGACCCATGAAGTTCGGCAGGAAGAATACCATCAGGCAGTAGGCGATGAGAAACACGCCGAGCCCGAAACCGTCCTTGGCCGTGTAGTACGGGTGGAACGGGATGGTGTCGCTCTCGCTCTTGATCTCGACGCCCGTCGGGTTCGACGAACCCGGGATGTGCAGCGCCCAGATGTGCAGGATCACCACGCCGGCGATAACGAACGGCAGCAGGAAGTGCAGCGAGAAGAAGCGGTTCAGCGCGGCGTTGTCCGGCGCATAGCCGCCGAGCAGCCAAATCTGGATCGGCTCACCGACGATCGGGATCGCACCGAACAGGCCGGTGATCACCTTGGCACCCCAGAAGCTCATCTGTCCCCAGGGAAGGACGTAACCCATGAAGGCCGTCGCCATCAGCAGCAGGAAGATGACAACGCCGAGCAGCCAGACCATCTCGCGAGGGGCCTTGTACGAGCCGTAGAAGAAGCCGCGGAAGATGTGGATGTAGATGACGATGAAGAAGAAGCTTGCCCCGTTGGCGTGCGCGTAACGCAGCATCCAGCCCCAGTTCACGTCGCGCATGATGTGCTCGACCGAATTGAAAGCGACACCTGCGTTCGCCGCGAAGTGCATCGCCAGGATCACGCCCGTGACGATCTGCAGGACGAGGCAGAAACCGGCGAGGACGCCGAAATTCCACCAGTAATTGAGATTGCGCGGCACGGGATATCCGCCGCCGACGGCATTGTAGAGGAAACGCGGAAGCGGCAGCTTCTCGTCAAGGTACCGCATCAGCGGCGCCTTGGGTTCATACTGCTTGGCCCAAGGGAAGCTCATCAGGCCGACTCCTGCCCAATCACGAGGTGGGTGTCAGAGGTGAACACGTACGACGGCACCTCCAGGTTCTTCGGCGCGGGGCCTTTGCGGATGCGGCCCGCGGTGTCGTAGTGCGACCCGTGGCACGGACAGAAATAACCGCCGAACTCACCGCGATTCTCACCTTCGCCCGCGCCCAGCGGCACACAGCCCAGGTGGGTGCAGACGCCCATGGTGACGAGCCAGTTGCCGTGGCCCTCCTTGGTCCGCTCGAGCAAGGTCTGCGGATCGCGCAGGGTGTCGATCGGAACCGCTTCGGCCTGCTGGATTTCGTGCGGCGTCAGGTTGCGCACGAACAGCGGCTGCTTGCGGAACACGGCCTTGATCGCCTGTCCCGGCTGAATCGCGGAAATGTCCAGCTCCGTCGTGGATTCGGCCAGGACGTCCTTCGACGGCGCCATCTGACTGATCAGCGGAATGAGGACTGCTGCGCCAGCGACGCCTGCTGCGGAGACTGCGGCGATCTCGATAAAATCGCGACGCCTTACGCCTTCCCCTTCGGCCATCGCTTCGGGTTGGGCGGTGCCAGTGGTGGTTGCCATTACCTTGCCTTGCCTGCCGGCCCCCGCGGGTGAACCCCCTGCGCGGGACCGAAGAAATTCGACCAGCCGGCGCCCGAAATAAAGCCCCGGGGAGCCGACTTGGCCGGGCTGATAGACGAGCGAACCCTACATGCCAACAGGCATTTTGGCCGTATTTTGACAGGCTATCCGGGAAGTCCGATCAACGAGAATTGCCGTCCATAGTTCGGTTCGCCACGATGAGTGGCCCGGCGGAAGGAAAAGAAGTGCCTGTCGTCGGCGTAGGTGTCGAGGTGGAGAGGGTCGATCCGGCCCACTCCCGCACCCCGCAAGCGGTGGGCAACATAGGCTTCAAGGTCGAACTGCCAGTGCCCATCCCGCCCCGCCACGAAGAAGCACCCGTCGGCAGCATCGAAGGCATCGCGGAACTGGGAATCGACTTCGTAGCTCGCCTGCGCGATCGCCGGGCCGATCGCCGCCACAATTCTTTCGCGATCCGCACCCAGCCGTTCCATGGCCGCCACGGTGCTTTCGAGCACGCCGCCCTGGGCTCCGCGCCAGCCGGCATGCGACGCCCCGATCACACCCGCTTCCGCATCGGCAAGGAGGACGGGGGCGCAATCGGCGGTCACGACGGCGAGCAGGAGACCTGAGCGGTCGGTAACCAGGGCATCGGCGCGCGGCCGCGCGTCCTCCGGCCAGGGCTCGTCGACGATAACGGCGTGGGGGGAATGGACCTGGTAGACGGTGACGAGGCTCGCCCCGGGTTGGATCGCTGCCACGGCCCGACGGCGATTCTCCGCCACGGCATCGCCGGCGTCATCCGCGCCGAGGCCGACGTTGAGCCCCGCGACCACGCCCTCGGACACGCCGCCACAGCGGCCAAGGAACCCGTGGGGAATCCCCGCGAGCGCGCCGGATCGAGTAACCTCGACCTGCCCTGGACTGCCTGCGTCAGCCAAGGCTACGCGTCACCTGCTCGAACGTGTCGCGACTGAGCTTTGGCGCTTTGGAGATTCGCTCCAATTCAGCGCGCATCAGTGTGGCGCGGTCCCGCTCGGTCCGCCGCCACCGCCCGAGCGGAGCCACGAAGCGCGCGGCGGTCTGGGGGTTGATCGGGTCGAGTTCGAGAATCAAGTCCGCGATCAGGCGATAGCCCTCGCCCGACGCGGCATGGAAACCCTGCGGCGCCCCGGTGAAAGCCATGAAGAGCGAACGCACCCGATTGGGATTGCGGATGTTGAAGTCCGGATGCTTTGCCAGCGCCTTGACGTGCTCGATCACATCCGGATGGAGCGACTGTGCCTGGATGGCAAACCACTTGTCGATCACCAGCGGGTTGTCGCGGAAGCGGGTGTAGAAATCGAGAATCTTGTCGGTGCGCTCAGGTGACCGCAGTCCCGCGAGAACCATGAGCGCGCCGAGACGGTCGGTCATGTTGGTAGCCGTATCGTACTGGGCGGCCGCGATCTCCTTGGCGCGTTCCGGGACCCCGGCAGCGAGGTAAACCAGCGCCTGTGTCTTGACCTTGCGGGCTCCACGGGCAACCGCATCAGACCCGTCGGAAATCGCGCTCGCCCGCGCGTGCATCGCTGCGAACTCGGTTTGGAGTCTTGATCCCAGCAGGGCCTTCAGCCCCTCCCGCTCCTGATGAATAGCCAGCGGGTCAGCCACTGCCAGCTGCTCGGAAATGTACGAGTGCCCGGGAAGGATCAACAACTCCCCGCGCATGAGATCGTCGAGCGCCTCATCCGTCACGGCGCTGGCGAAGGCCGACAAGATCGCTTGCTGCCCGGCCGCTCGCCGCTCGGACGCCAGCGCGCCACTCGCGGCGTCGCGCAAATAGGCAACCACCAGGTCCTGCATCGCTTCGTAGCGGGCAAACGGATCGTCATCGTTCGCCGCGAGGAACACCAGATCCTCTACCGGGGTGTCACGCTCGATCGCGACCGGCGCCGAGAAGCCGCGATTGATCGAAAGCACCGGCGGCGCGGCGAATCCAGAGAAGGTCAAGCTCGCTTGAGCATGCTCGAGAATTACCAGCTGCTCGCCCTCGTGCTCCCCCGATTCCCTGTCGAACAGCGCCAGGCGCAGAGGAATCGGCACCGGAAGTTTTTCCGGCTGGCCGGGCGTCGGCGGAACGTCCTGGCTGAGGTGCAGCGTGGCGGTGTCGCCATCGTGCTCGAGGCGCACCTTGACCTTGGGCGTACCCGCCTGACGATACCAGAGGCGGAATTGGCGAAGGTCGAGACCGGCGCCATCCTCGATCGCGGTGATGAAATCCTCACAAGTCGCGGCCTGCCCGTCGTGCCGGTCGAAATAGAGATCGCAACCCGAGCGGAATCGTTCGGGCCCGCACATTGTGCGCATCATGCGAATGACTTCGGCGCCCTTGTTGTAGACCGTCGAAGTGTAGAAGTTTGAGATTTCGCGATAGCTGTCGGGGCGGATCGGGTGAGCCAGCGGCCCGCTGTCCTCCGGAAACTGCACCGCCCGTAGCACCCGAACGTCTTCGATCCGCTTGACCGATTCGGAGCCCATGTCCTGGCTGAACAACTGGTCGCGCAGGACCGTGAAGCCTTCCTTCAGGCTAAGCTGGAACCAGTCGCGGCAGGTGACGCGGTTGCCCGACCAGTTGTGAAAGTACTCATGGGCCATGACCCCTTCGATCGCGTCGTAGTCACCATCCGTGGCGGTGGCCCGATCGGCCAGGACATACTTGGTGTTGAAGATGTTGAGGCCCTTGTTCTCCATCGCCCCCATGTTGAAGTCGCTGACTGCCACCACGTTGAAGGTGTCGAGATCGTACTCGCGGCCGAACGTCTCCTCGTCCCACTTCATCGCCCGCTTGAGCGAATCCATCGCGTGGTCGGTTCGCTCAAGGTCGCCGTCCCGAACCCAGATCGCGAGTTCGACCTCGCGGCCTGACGAGGTAGTGAACGTGTCACGATTCGCCACCAGGTCCCCGGCGACGAGCGCGAAGAGGTAGCTGGGCTTGGGCCAGGGGTCGTGCCATTCGGCCCAGTGGGTCCCGTCAGGCCTTTCGCCGGACGCTTTGAGATTGCCGTTGCACAGCAGAATCGGGAACTGGTCCTTCGATCCGGACATCCGCACGCTGTAGACCGAGAGAACGTCGGGCCTGTCCGGGAAGAATGTGATTCGCCGGAACCCTTCCGCCTCGCATTGGGTACAGAGCATCCCGTTCGAGGCGAAGAGGCCCATGAGCTGGGTATTGGCCGAGGGGTCGATCTCGGTCACGATCTCGATCTGATGCGTATCCCCGGACAGCGGAACCATCAGGTCCCCGTCGTCCATGCTCCAGCTGTTGATCGCCTCTCCATCGACAGTGACTTCGAGCGGAGTGATCCCGTCCCCCTCCAGCCGAATGAACTCGGCGGTGTTAGCCCTGGCGTTGCGCTGGACGGTCAGGGCTGAGTGGACCCGCGTCCGTTCGATGCCCAGGTCGAAACGGAGCGCAACCTCGGGCACCAGCCATGCGAAGGGCGCATAGTCCTCTCGCTGGATCAGCTGGGGCGCCTTCGTCGGCTCCGGAGGGGCGTCGGCCATTTCGGGATTGCCGTCGGGCGTGGAGGGCGTGCGAGCGATATCCATGATGGGCTCCCTAAGTCCTTTCGTTGGCTCCTCCAATCGATACAACGAGCCAATGCCACATCTGTTCATCTTCGGCCTCGGCTATTCTGCAAAACGTATCCGACAGGCGGCGGAGGCGCGCGGCTGGCGCGTGACCGCGACGGGACAAGACGGAGAGCTGCCGTTCGAAGATGAGGCGCGCGTGCGTGCCGCGCTTGGCGTCGCGGACCATGTGCTTTCGTCGGTACCGCCCAGCGAGCATGGCGATCCCGTTCTGCTCCGCTACGGTGACGCGCTTGATCAGGGCTGGCTCGGCTACCTCTCTTCCACTGGCGTTTACGGAGACACTGGCGGAGCCTGGGTCGACGAGAGCGCGCCGACCGGTAGGGGCCGCCGCTCGGCGCGGGCTGAAGCCGATTCGGCCTGGCTGGAACGCAGCGCCCGCGTGTTCCGGCTGCCCGGAATCTACGGGCCCGGCAGAAGCGCGCTGGAGCGGGTGATCCAAGGCCGGGCTCATCGTATCGACTTGCCCGCCCAGGTCTTCAGCCGGGTCCACGTCGATGACATTGCCGCCGGTGTAATGGCAGGGTTCGACGGGCCCGCAGGGGCCTACAACCTCGCCGACGATAGGCCCTCGAGCCAGAACGCCATAATCGAGGAGGCTTGTCGCCTGCTCGCCCGGCCCCTTCTGCCACTCGTGTCACTCGACGAGGCGGGGCTCTCGCCGCAAGCGCGGGCGTTCTATTCGGAGAACCGCAGGGTCGCGAACGGCAAAGCCAAGCGCGTGCTTGGCTGGCAGCCCCGCTATGCGGACTTTCGCAGCGGGCTCAGGTTTTGCCTGGCATCGGTGCGCTCCGCCCCCTGAGCGCGACGACCATGCCGGCCATGGCCAAGGCGCCCCCAGCGAGCGCCAAGGCCGACCAGCTGTAGCCTTCGAACACTGTCGAGATCCCCATCGCGATGACAGGCACGAGCACGCCATTATAAGCTGCCCTCCCCGGTCCAAGGTCGCGAATCAGGCGGAAGTAGAGCGGGAACGTGACGACAGAGCCGATAATCGCGAGGTACGCCACGCCACCCCAATAGCGCGCGCTCTGCGGAAAGACCGGCGGTCCGTAGACCGTCCACGCAAACGCGGCATCGATCAGCGCCCCCCACAGCATGGCCCAGGCCAGCAACAGGAGCAGAGGCTGCCTGCGCGCCTTCTCGCTCGCCTGGAGAATGTTCGCGGTCGAGGCAGAGAGGATTGCCGCCGCGGTAAGGACAATGCCCAACGCCACGCGCCCCGTCGGTGGCGCCTCGCGGGCCTCGTGGATCAGCAGAAGTGCGATCCCGCCCAGACCGATCAGCGACCCGGTCAGGAATCGTCGCGTGATCTCCTGTCCGAGGAAAATTCGTCCGAACAGCGCATTGGGCAGCATCAGCAGCCCGAACAGGACCGCGACGATACCCGACGTGAGGTGGATCTCGGCGCGATAGACCAGATTGAAGTTGAGGCAGAACTGGGTGAGCCCGATGGTCAGGGCCAGCAGGTGCCCTTTCGTAGTCATCCTGAAGCGGCTGCCGGTATAGGCCGCTAGCGCGAACATCCCGGCGGCGGCGATAGCGAAGCGGTAGGTAACCGACCAGCTTGGCGGAGCCGCGGCGAGCTGGTCCTTGATGACAAACCAGGTCGACCCCCAGATCAACGCGACGAGCAGGAACGGGAGGGCGATGTCCGCCCGCAGCAGGGCATGCTTGCGAGCCGCGGTCGTCACCGCGCTCACAGCGCAGCGATGGCCCGGCCAAGAGCCCGGGCGTCCTCTTCCTTCGTGTCCCAGGCCGCAACGAAGCGGGCGGCCTCCGTCCCCCAGTCGTAGAAGCCGAAGCCCTGGGTTCGGAGCGCGTCCCGCTCGGTCGCCGTGCAACGCAGGAAAACCTCATTCGCCTCGACCGGGTGCAACAGACGACCGCCCGCGGCCCCTGCGATCTCTCCCGCAGCGGCATTGGCTGCGCGTGCGTTGGCAAGCCACAGATCGCCTTCGAGCATCGCCAGAATCTGCGCCGCGAGGAAGCGGCCCTTCGATTGCAAGTGCCCGGCGCGCTTGCGGCGAAAGCGGGCGACGTCGGCCAGCGCCGGGTCGAAGAACACGATCGCCTCGGCGCTCATCCCGCCGTTCTTGACGCACCCGAAGCTCAGCGCATCGACGTCGCCGCAAGCTTCAGCGGGCGAGCAGCCGAGCCAGGCGACCGCATTGGCAAAACGCGCGCCGTCCATCTGCACCTTCAGCCTCCGCGATCGGGCGAGCGCGGTCAGGTCGGTCAGCTCCGAGGGCTGATAGCTGCAGCCATATTCGCTCGCTTGGGTCAGCGAGAGCGCGTGGACCTGCACCTGATGCACGTCATCACGGATCGCATCGAGCGCTTCGAGAATCGAAGCGGACGTGAGCTTTGCGTGCTCGCCTTCGGCCAGCACCAGCTTGGCGCCGTGTAGGTAGAATCCGGGTGCGCCGCCTTCGTCCATCTCGATATGAGCTTCGCGATGGCACAGCACCGCGCCGTGCGGCTGGACCATGGTCGAAAGGGCGAGGCAATTGGCCGCCGTGCCCGAAGCAACCCACAGCGCCGCGACTTCGCGCCCGAACAACGCCCCGAACGCCTCGTCCAGCCGGCGGCTCAGAGCATCCGTGTCGTATGGTGTGTCCGGCGAATCCGCCTTCTTCATTGCTTCCCAGACTTGCGGATGGACCGCGGCGGAATTGTCTGAGAGGAATCGCATGGGGAACGCCATGGCTTGGCCGATTGTTCGACGCAATAAGGAGATCGATTAACCGTGGTGCAGCCAATCGAAATCGTCAGGACGGATGAGGTCCATCACGGGTCTTATCGGGCCACCCTCCCCGGCATCGATCGCGCCGCGGAACTGACCTGGGTCGCGCGCGGTCCGGCCAGGATCGCCAGCCACACATTTGTCCCGCCGGAGATGCGCGGCAAAGGCATCGCCCAGCAGCTGGTCGAAGCCTTGATCGCCGACGCGCGGGCGCAGGGTTTCACGATCGACCCGCAGTGCAGCTACGTCGAGGCGCAATTTCGTCGGCATCCGGAATGGGCCGATCTCCTTGCGGAACTACCGAGCTGATCAGCCTGGCAGTCGGGAGAAGTCGACCCGGGCAAGCGTTTCGATCACCGCGGCCCGAATCTCTCGCGCCGTTTCAAGCGGAATGCCGTGCATGCCCAGCGCTCCGCCCGCCACTCCGAAGTCGAGATTGGCGTATCCTCGCCGCCGGGCGATCGGACCCTGCCGAATCTCCACCGTCTGCAGCTTCAGGCGCGAGGCAATGTCGAGCCTCGGCGCCAACCAGCCGCGGCTGACGAAGACGTGCCGGCCGTCGATTGCGTGACGGTCATGACGCCAGAGGAAGTACTCGCGAACCGCAGAGAAGCCGGCCAACAGCACGAACACGCCCTGCGCGATTTGGGCCATCGGAGCGAGGAACGGCAGCAACGTGCCGAGCAGACCCGCCGCCAGGGCCGCTGCCGCCAATACGCTTACACCCATGGCGGCGTTGTCGAAGTGGTATTTCGGACTCGGGCGGTGCCATGACATCTCGGGACCGGGCAAGGCGAAGCCTGCTACCGTGACGACCGGAGCGATCTCTTCCATTTGGGCGAACGGCACGACGACGTGGCTGCCCGACGTCGCATCCTGCGACAGGCTGACCACCTCCAGCGCATGCCAGCCCAAGCGGCGGCGGACGATGCCAGTCGTGACCGCCAGGGCCTGGACGCGGTGCACCGGCATCAGCACGTCGGTGCGGGTGAGCAGTCCGCGCCGGCGACGCAGGCCCTTGGGAGTTTCCTCCAGCCGGAAGCCGTAGTCGCGCAGGACCGTGCGGGAGAGCCCGGTGACCAGACCGAGAATCGAGAACGCCGCCAGGGCTATCGAAACGGCAATCGCCTGCGTGGCGATCCCCAGCCCGGCGATCCAGTGCCCCGGCCCGGCTAGCAACTCCATCCACTTGTCGGCGTCCCAGACATCGAACGGGAGCAGAAAGTCGAACTGCTGCGCCGCGCCCGCAACCACCGCGAAAACGACGAGCGAGAATTCGAACAGCCCAAAGGTGACTAACCGGCGAAGGTCCATCGCAAAGAGAGTGCGGGTCTCGGGCGCAAGGGACCCTTCGCTTTCAGACAGCGGGCCTGTGCGAACTCCGTCCCGCCGCTCCCGCACCGCCTCGCGAAGAGCGGCGCCTTCGGCCTCGGTGACGAAGGCCAGCTTGAGCTCGTCTTTTCCACCAGCGCCGGTCTCAAACTTGACTTCGACCAGGCCCAGCAAGCGCGGCAACAGCTTCTGTTCGAGGCTGACGTCCTGTATCCGTTCATAGGGAACCGATCGGGCGGTGCGGTTGATGATGCCGCCCTCGATCCTGACGTCGCTCTCACCCAGGCGATAGCGGGTCTTGCGCCAGACCAGCCAGCCGCCGCCGAGACTGAGGAGCAGGACCGCTCCCAGAATTGGCAATATCGCCATCCCGGCCCCATCCCAATTGCGCGAGCCGAACAGCACGGCGATGACCGGGAGGATGGCGTTGCGCAGGCCCATCAGGCCCTGCACAGCAAAGCTCAGCGGGCTTGCACGCCGCCAGCCCCCTCGTTCGTCTGCAACGTCTTGGTTCACATCGTCTCGCGCTTGACGTGCGCGCGAATGTGTTCGCGCATCGCCACTGCGTCGTCATGAGTCAGGCCCGGCAGGCGGACCGAAGCGTTATGGTTGCCGGCGGTGTGGAGCACCAGCGTCGCGAGGCCATAGCCCCGCTCGACGGGGCCTTGGTGGACGTCGATGTGCTGGACGCGGCCGAACGGCACCACGGTGTCGGACCGGAACAACAGGCCCCGCACCACGCGCAGCCGGTCCCCACCCATCTGGTACCCGCGCGCCTGGTAGCGTGTCAGCGGCACGCGAACGATGGCATAGAGCGCGACTAGCAGCACCGGCACGATGAAGGACCCGCGCGGCAGGACGCCGGCGACTTCAAGCCCCAGCGCCCCGATCACGAATGGCAAAGTGCCGATCAGCCAACTGACGCGCAGCGACTTCACGTAATTCGGATGAAGCGGGGTCAGCTCGTCCCCGTCGCGGTCGGACTGTTGCATGGTGCCCTAGATGGACAACACACCTGCCGATGGCAAGGAAATCTGGAATCGCGGGAATGGTGCTGCTGGGGAGGATTGAACTCCCGACCTCACCCTTACCAAGGGTGCGCTCTACCACTGAGCTACAGCAGCGCCTGCTGAAGAGGCGCGCGCTATTGTCGCGCCGCTTCGCGATGTCAAGCGGTGCTTGAGCGACCCTGCAAATAGCGGCTAGGCATTGCCGATGAGTGAAGACCGGCAAAGCATGTCTCGCGAAGAAAGGCTGGCCGCCAAGCTGCGGGAAAACCTAAGGCGGCGTAAGGTTCAGTCGCGCGAGCTCGAGAATCGTACAGAGGGCGAAGCCCTTTCCAAAAAAGAGCCGCCCCGCTAACGGCTCGCGCTCAATATTGCAGGAGCGTCCGTCCCCGTGCCCAGCCTGATCCTCGTCCGCCACGGCCAAAGCCAGTGGAACCTGGAGAATCGATTCACCGGCTGGTGGGATGTCGACCTCACCGAAAAGGGCGTGACCGAGGCGAAAGCCGCGGGCGAACTGCTGGCCGGCACCGGCTTGTTGCCAACCCGCGCATTCACCTCACTGCAGACCCGCGCGATCAAGACGCTGCACCTCGCACTCGAGGCTTGCGGCCGGCTGTGGATCCCCGAGACCAAGGACTGGCGCCTCAACGAACGGCACTATGGCGGCCTGACCGGCCTCAACAAGGCGGAGACGGCGGCCAGGCATGGCGAGGAGCAGGTCAAGGTCTGGCGCCGCAGCTTCGACGTGCCGCCGCCGGTGCTCGAGGCGGGCAGTGAATACGATCTCTCCGCCGACCCCCGCTATGCCGGGCTCGACGTGCCGGCCACCGAGAGCCTCAAGCTGACGATTGAGCGCGTGCTGCCTTACTGGGAAGCCGCGATCATGCCCGAACTTGCCAACGGAGAGACGGTCATCGTCTCGGCCCACGGAAACTCGCTGCGGGCGCTGGTGAAGCACCTCTCGGGCATCTCGGATGAGGACATCACCGGACTGGAGATTCCCACCGGGGAACCGATCGTCTACGACTTCGACGACAAGATGCTCGCCGGCGAGCGCCACTACCTGAAGGATCGCTAAAATGGGGGGAGCCCCAGCTCCGAAAGTCGCCATCGTGATGGGCAGCCAGTCCGACTGGCCGACCATGGGCCATGCCGCGAAAGTGCTCGACCAGCTCGGGGTCGCCTACGAGGCGCGGATCGTCTCTGCCCACCGCACGCCCGAACGACTGGTGGACTTCGCCAAGGGCGCGGCCGCGGAAGGCTTCCAGGTGATCATCGCCGGAGCGGGTGGCGCCGCCCACCTGCCCGGTATGGTCGCCAGCATGACGCACTTGCCGGTGTTCGGCGTGCCCGTCATGTCGAAGGCGCTTTCGGGCAAGGACAGCCTGCTCTCGATCGTGCAGATGCCCGCCGGAATTCCTGTCGGCACGCTGGCGATCGGAGACGCCGGGGCGACCAATGCGGGCCTGCTGGCCGCAGCGGTGCTCGCACTGTCGGATTCCGCCCTGTCCGAAAAGCTTCAGGCCTGGCGCGCGGCGCAGACCGAAGCCGTGGCCGAGAAGCCGGCCGATTCCTGAACAAGTGACCCCCGCATGATCCAGCCCGGCGCCACCATTGGTATTCTCGGCGGCGGCCAGCTTGGCCGGATGATCGCCATGGCCGCGGCCCAGCTCGGCTATTCCTGCCACATCTACGCCCCCGAAGAGGAGAGCGTCGCCGCGGAAGTCAGCGCCCGGTTCACGTGCGCCGAGTGGGACGACCACGCAGCGCTGAGCGCCTTCGCCCGCGATTGCGCCGTGGTGACCTACGAGTTCGAGAACGTGCCGGTGGAAGCGGTCAATGTCATTCCCTCGCAGCTTCGCGCGCCCGGCACCCGCGCGCTCGAGATCGCCCAGGATCGACTGACCGAGAAGCGCTTCGTGGAAGAGCTCGGCGGGCGGCCCGCACCTTTCGCACCGGTCGACGATGAAACCGGCCTCGCCGACGCCGTCGCCCAGATCGGCGCACCCGGCATCCTCAAGACCCGGCGTGACGGCTACGACGGCAAGGGCCAGTGGCGCATCGCCTCGGCGCAGGACGCCGCCGCGCTGCAGCTTCCCGGGCCCGGCCTGATCTACGAAGGCTTGGTGAAGTTCGAAGCCGAATTCTCGGTGATCCTCGTCCGCGGTCTCGATGGCGAGGTGCGGTTCTGGGATTCGGCGCAAAACGTGCACGAGAGCGGCATCCTCGCCACTTCTTCGCTGCCGGCCGCGTCGATTGCCGGTGAGCAAGTGGCCGAAGCGCGCAAGCTGGCCTATCGTGTGGCCGAAGCGCTCGCCTATGTCGGCGTGCTCACGCTCGAGTTCTTCGCCACGCCCGACGGGCCGGTTTTCAACGAAATGGCCCCGCGGGTCCACAACTCGGGCCACTGGACGATTGAGGGCGCGGTGACGAGCCAGTTCGAGAACCACGTCCGCGCGATCCTCGGGCTGCCCCTGGGCGACACCTCGACGATGTGGCCGACAATCCAGATGACCAACCTGATCGGCGAGATCGAAGGCGGGATCAACCGGCTGCTGTCCGACACCCGCAACCACGTCCACCTCTACGGCAAGAGCGAAGCCCGCCCTGGCCGCAAGATGGGCCACGTAACGAAGTTAGGCTGATGGCGCAGCGCGAAATCCTGTTCATCGTCGCCCGGGCCCTCGACGGCACGATCGGGCGCGACAACGACGTGCCGTGGAAAATCAGTGCCGATCTCAAGCGCTTCAAGCGGCTCACCATGGGCAAACCGATGATCATGGGCCGCAAGACCTTCGACAGCCTGCCCGGCCTGCTCCCGGGCCGTCGCCACATCGTGCTGACGCGGCAAAAGGGCTGGAGCGCCAAGGGTGCCGAAGTGGTGCACTCGGTGGACGAGGCGCTGGCGCTCGCCGGGCCGGGCGATATCGCGGTAATCGGCGGGGCGGATATCTTCGAGCTGTTCATGCCGCTCGCCACGAAGCTCGAGATCACCGAGATTTTCGAGAACACCCAGGGCGATGTCTACATGGCGACGCCGGACCCACGCACCTGGCGCGAAACCGCGCGGGTGAAGCACATGGCCGAGGGCCGCGACCCGGCATACGCCTTCGTGACACTGGAAAGGTCCCCCTCGCGCTTGCGGGAGGGTTAAGGGGTGGGACTGTTGCGCCGACACGCTTGCCCACCCCCCAGCCCCCTCCCGCAAGCGCGAGGGGGAGAATAATGCGCTTCGGCCATCGCGATCCGGTGCCGGAAGGCCTGCGTGGGGCCATCATCGCGCTCGGCAATTTCGATGGCTTCCACCTCGGCCATCAGCGCGTGGTGGCGGAGACGGTCGAGTGGGCGCGCGCCGAGGGCCGCCCGGCCATCGTCGCCACTTTCGACCCGCATCCGGTGCGCCATTTCGCGCCGCATGTCCCGCCGTTCCGCCTGACCACGCTTGACCAGCGCGAGGAGCTGTTCGCCGGGGCGGGTGCCGACGCGATGATGGTGTTCGATTTTGACGACGATCTCGCCGCCATGCCCGCCGAAGCTTTCATCGGCGACTTGCTCGGCGGACCCCTAGGGGTAGCCGGGGTAGTGACGGGCGAGGATTTCACCTTCGGCAAGGGACGCGGTGGTAACCTCGCCCTGCTCGAAAGCGAGGGTGCCCGCCACGGCATCAGGGCGCGAGCGATTGGCCCCGTGCTGGAAGGCAAGATCGCCGTCTCGTCCAGCCGCATTCGCGACGCGCTCAAGGCCGGCGACTGCGAGACCGCGACGCAGCTGATGACCCGGCCATTCGCAGTGCGTGGGATCGTCCAGCACGGCGACAAGCGGGGGCGCGAGATTGGCTATCCCACGGCCAACATCGACCTCGGTCCCTACCTGCGGCCCCGGTATGGGATCTACGCCGTGACCGGGCGAATCCTCGATACTGGCGAGACCTTGAGGGGCGCGGCCAACCTTGGGATTCGGCCCACCTTCGATCCGCCGAAGGAACTGCTCGAACCTTACTTCTTCGACTTTGACGGTGATCTCTACGGGCGAGAGATCGAAGTGGCGCTGCACCACTTCCTCCGTCCGGAGGCCAAGTTCGCCAGTCTGGCAGAACTGATCAATCAAATGGGCGAGGATTGCGCGCGAGCCGGTGAGTTGCTGGGCTAAGTTGTGCGATCTGATCCCAAGCCGGGTCATAGAAATACCCATCCCCGTTCGTGGTGAGCCTGTCGAACCACCACAGCTAAACGTCAGCGTCCTTCGACAAGCTAAGGACGTACGGAGGTGTCGGGCTGGCTTTCAAGTGGGGCCAATTCATCTCAGCCACCCTACCTTCCGCGCGAACAAAATTGCAGTCGCCCCTCGCCCCCGCTAAGGCCCGCGCTCCATGTCCGAACAACGCGATTACAGAGACACCGTCTTCCTGCCGAAGACCGATTTCCCCATGAAGGCCGGCCTTCCGCAGAAGGAGCCGGGCCTCCTCGCGCGCTGGCAGTCCGAAGGGCTCTACCAGCAGGTGCGCGAGAACCGCGCCGGGCAGACGAAGTTCATCCTCCACGACGGCCCGCCCTACGCCAATGGCGACATGCACATCGGCCACGCGCTGAACCACGTGCTCAAGGACATGGTCGTGCGCACGCAGACCCTGCTCGGCAAGGACGCGCCGTACGTGCCCGGGTGGGACTGCCACGGTCTCCCGATCGAGTGGAAAGTCGAAGAGCAGTACCGCAAGAAGAAGCTCGACAAGGACCAGGTCCCGGTCGAGGAATTCCGCGCCGAATGCCGCGCCTATGCCCAGCATTGGGTCGACACCCAGCGCGAACAGCTCAAGCGCCTCGGCATCAACGGCGATTGGGATAATCCCTACCTGACCATGCACTTCGAGGCCGAGGCCACGATCGTGCGTGAACTGCTAAAGTTCGCAGAGAGCGGCCAGCTCTATCGCGGCGCCAAGCCGGTGATGTGGTCGCCGGTCGAAAAGACCGCGCTGGCCGAAGCCGAGGTCGAGTACGAGGACATCACCTCGACCCAGATCGACGTGGCATTCGAGATTGTCGAAAGTCCGATCCCCGAACTGGTCGGCGCGCATGCGGTGATCTGGACGACCACGCCGTGGACGATCCCGGCGAACCAGGCCTTGGCTTATGGGCCGGAGGTTGAGTACCAGATCGTCGTCGAGCCCAGCGGCCGACGCCTGCTTGTCGCGAGCCTGCTCGAGGATGGCGTTTTCAAGCGTCTGTCAGGCGCATTCGACGACTACCGTTGGACAACCGGTTGGCGCGGCAAAGGCTCCGACCTCGCCGGCACCGTCGGCCGCCACCCGATGCACCACCTCGGCGGGTTTTACGCCGAGCCCCGTCCGTTCCTGCCCGGCGACTTCGTCACCACCGACAGCGGCACGGGCCTCGTCCACATGGCGCCCGACCACGGCGAGGACGACTTCGAACTGTGCAAGGCGCACGGCATCTCGCCCAAGTTCATCGTCGAGGCCGATGGCCGTTATCGCGAGGACTGGCTGTGGCTGCCGCGCACCGACGAACGGTCGATGTCGGTCATCAACCCCAAGTTCAACGCGCCCGAAGGGCCCGTCTGCACCGACCTGCGCGAGGTTGGCGCTCTCCTCAGTGCATCCACCGATTACCAACACTCTTATCCCCATAGCTGGCGCTCCAAGGCCAAGGTGATCTTCCGCTGCACGCCGCAGTGGTTCGTGCCGATGGACAAGCCGGTGATCGAGCACATCGACAACCGCCAGGAACAGCGCTGGGAGAACGAGGGCGGGGCGCAGGAGCCGAAGAAGACGCTGCGCCAGGCCGCGCTGGATTCGCTCGATCAGACGCGCTTCGTGCCCGAAAAGGGGCGCAACCGCATCGGCTCGATGGTGGAAAGCCGCCCCGACTGGGTGCTCAGCCGCCAGCGCGCCTGGGGCGTGCCGATCACGCTGTTCGTCGACCGCAAGACCGGTGAATACCTGGTCGACCCGGAGGTGAACCAGCGCATCGTCAGCGCGGTGAACGAAAAGGGCGTCGACGCCTGGTCGGACGCCAATGCGCAGACCCTGCTCGGCAACCAGTACGACGCCGCCGATTACGAGCGGATCACCGACATTCTCGACGTCTGGTTCGATTCGGGATCGACCCATGCCTTCGTGCTGGAGTCAGGCCGCTGGCCAGACCTGCAATGGCCGGCAGATCTCTATCTCGAAGGCTCCGACCAGCACCGTGGCTGGTTCCAGTCCTCACTGCTCGAATCCTGCGGCACTCGCGGGCGCGCGCCCTACAACGCGGTCCTCACCCATGGCTTCACGATGGATGCCAAGGGCGAGAAGATGTCCAAGTCGAAGGGCAACACCGTCAGCCCGCTCGACGTAATGAAGGAATACGGCGCCGACATCATCCGCCTGTGGGCGCTGTCGGTCGACTTTACCGAAGACCACCGCATCGGGCCCGAGATCCTCAAGGGCGTGGCCGACCAGTACCGCAAGCTGCGCAATACCTTCCGCTACCTGCTCGGCGCGCTCGACGGGTTCGCGGAAAGCGAACGAGTCAGTCCCGATGCGATGCCGGAGCTCGAACGCTACGTCTTCGCGCTGCTGGGCGAGCTCGACGCCAAGCTGCGCAAGGCGGTCGATGACTTCGATTTCAACACCTACACCCGCTCGCTGATCGACTTCTGCAACGAGGACCTCAGCGCCTTCTATTTCGACATCCGCAAGGACCGCCTCTATTGCGACGCGCCGACGGATCTGAACCGACGTGCCTATCGCACGGTTCTCGACACGCTGTTCCAGGCGCTGATCCGCTACGCCGCGCCCGTCATGGTCTTCACCTCCGAGGAAGTGTGGCAGAGCCGCTATCCTGACAGCGCCAGCGTGCACCTGCTGGTTTGGCCGGACGTCCCTGCCGTAAGCGCCGACACCGTCCGCTGGACCGCCCTGCGCGGGCTGCGCGTGCAGGTGACCGAGGCGATCGAACCGCTGCGGCGCGAAAAGACCGTCCGCTCCAGCCTTGAGGCCGAAGTGACCGTTCCCTCCGAGCTGGTGCCCGAAGGCTTCTCCGACAGCGACCTGGCGGAACTGTTCATCAGCGCCGCCGTACACCGCGCGGATAGCGACACCGTAACCGTGCGCAAAAGCGGAGACGCCAAGTGCGGCCGTTGCTGGCGCTTGCTCCCCGACGTCACCGAGGATGGTGGCCTGTGTGATCGCTGCGAGGATGTCGTGGCCCAACTGGATGCCGTTTCATGACCGTCGAAGCTGAACCGAACCCATGGCGTAATCGCCTTGTCGGCCTCGCGCTGGCGGCTGGGGTCTATATCCTGGACCAGTGGATCAAGGGCCGTGTGGTCGGACCATGGAACTTGCGCGAAGTCGGTGTGATCGACTTGCTGCCGTTCTTCGATTTACGCTGGACGCAGAACTTCGGCGTCTCGCTCGGCATGTTCGAAGCGACCTCGCCCGAAATGCGCTGGGGCCTCGTCGGCGTGACGGGCCTGATCGCACTGGTGGTGTTCGTGTGGATGCTGCGCGAACGCAAGATGTGGGACATCGCCGGCCTCGCGCTGATCCTGGGCGGAGCCATGGGTAATATCCGCGACCGCATCGAACTGGGCTACGTGATCGACTATGCCGACTTCCACATTGGCGAATTCCGCCCGTTCCTCATCTTTAACGTCGCCGACGCCGCAATCACCGTCGGCGTGCTGATAATCCTTGCTCGCGCGCTGTTCATGCGCGAGAAACCGGCCGCCTCGCAAGGGGGCCAAGAGGCGGACAAACCCGCGGAGATTTCCTGATGCGCATGACCACCCGGATCGTTCTTGTCGCCAGCAGCGCGGCCCTGCTTGCCGCGTGCAGCAGCGGCGACGTGCTCGGCAGCCGTGAACGGCCCGACGAATTTGCAGTGCAACGCCAGGCCCCCCTGGTGGTCCCGCCCGATTTCTCGCTGACGCCGCCTGTTCCGGGCGCTCCGCGTCCGGCCGATAGTTCGGCTTCGCAGCAGGCGCTCGACGCCCTGTTCGGCGGCCCGGCCCAGCGCAGCGCGGTTGAATCGAACGCCATCAGCCGCGCCGGCACCTCCGATCCGGGCATCCGCAGCTCGGTCGGCGATCCCAGCACCTACACGGTGGACAAGGGCGGCACGACCCGCACGATCCTCGCCGCGCCCGAAGGCGATGGCCAGGATGCACGGGCTGTCATCGCTTCCTAGATATTTGAAAGGGCTCGCTAGCCGGGCCCATCATTCACCCGCTTCGAGGGATTTAAGCAGCGCGCGCAGGTGCTGCCGGCGCGGCTCGAGCTTCTGCGCCACCTCACGGCTGGCCGCGTAGGGCACATAGACCGCTGACCATACCATGGCGCCCATGATGAACAGGTGATGCCACACAGAGAAGCTGGTGTCGGTGTTGATCTGGAACGTGAGCCAATAGAGCAGGGTCGCGCCGATCATGGCGGGGGCGACCCACAACACGCCGATGCCCCAGCTTCCGTTGGCGATCTGGAATTCGATCAACGTCAGGCTGCGCCCGATCTCGTCATTCAACGAGTTGCCGAAGCCTCGCTCACGCTGTGCCTGGCGCCGGTGGCTCACCCAGAAGGCCACGACCCACAACACGAACAGGAGCGTGCCCATAGCCGCAGCGACGGTCTGCAACACGGGACCGCGAACGACGACGAGCACCCAGAGCCAGAACCCGGCGAACAGCGCCATCCCGGCACCGCAGACGTATACCATCCACTGATCTCGACGCATCTTGCGCCGGACTTTGTCCTGTTCGTTCTGGAGCACCAACTGGAGCAAATCCCGGTTCACTCCGTAGAGCGGCTTGTCGTCCTGGGCGCGCCACGCGTCCATCATCTGGTCAAAGTTCATCGTGCTCTTCCTTCGCGAGCTTTTCGGCCAGCGCCGACTTGATACGGTTGATCTTCACCCCGACATTGCTTTCGCTGAGGCCGAGGATTTCGGACATTTCGCGGTAACTGAACCCGTCCAGCATCAGCAGGGCGAGCGAGCGGTTGACCTCGTCCAGCTCCGCGATGCGCTGGTAGATCCAATCGAGACGCGGATCGCGCTCTGTCGGGGCGATGAGCACTCCCGAGGCCGCCTCCAGATCGTTGCGCCCGTGGCCGTGCTTCCGCTCTTTCCGGTTCCAGGCCAGCGCCGTGTTAAGCCCGACACGGTAGATCCAGGTGCCTACCGAGGACTCGCCGCGAAACGCCTCGATCGAGTGCCATACCTGCAACGCGATTTCCTGGAACAGGTCCTCGCGATCCGTCTGGTTTGCCCCATAGACTCGCGCCACCTTGAACAAGATGGCTTGGTGCCCCTCGATCCATTCCCCGAAGATTCGATTGCGTTCAGCTTCCACCATTCCCCACCTTCGCGCCGTTAGTAGCGGCCCGGGAGGCTTTTCTTACGTCGAGCTACGATGAGCGCGGACTAAGTACATTTCCGAACTGCACCGGCTTCCAGCTTTCAGGCTAGGAAATGATTTGAAGCCATGTCCAGCGCGCCACCCACTCACCGTCCGCGTCGCGAGCATTCGCGCTTGCGGCTGAACTTACCCGCCAGGCTAGTGACGACGGAGGGTGAGAAACTGATCTCCTTGCTCAACCTCTCGCAAGGCGGAGCCCGCGTGAGGCTTCCCGCCGATAAGCAGATCAGCGGTGGCGTGCTCAAGTGGATGGACAACGAAGTCTATGGCGTAAAAGTCTGGCAAGCCGGACCTGAGGTCGGTCTAAAGTTCGACCACCCTATCGATTGGAACTGGGTCGTGGCGACGCGGCACTGGCAGCCTCCACGCCGCACGAAGCGCGATGACTCGCTGAGCTACGCCCGCGACTGGGCAAGGGGTGTCAACCAGGACAAGTTTGAGACGAATGCACAACTCGACGCACGGGTGCGCCGGAACATAGCTGCGCTCGACATCCACAAGCTACGGAGGTCTGGAGACAGGCTTCGCTGGGCCCGCCGATGGCTTGCGATCCTTCTTCTCAGTGTTGCGGTCGGCCTGGGCGTGGGACTGTGGGGCAAGCCAATCTAGACGAAGGAAGTCGAGGTCGCCAATGACGCGCCCGGGACGACTTCGTTTGAAGCTACAGGCCGACCGAGGTTCACGCAGCCAAACTAAGATATGCCCGTCGCTTCCTTCCGGTCCGCAGTTGCTTGCGCCCCTCGGCAGGCAATTCACCCCAAACCGTCGGCCTCACTTCCCCTCAGTGAATGGGTCCGGCTTTTCGCCGACCTGGCAGACCATCAGCTTGTCGATCTTGCGGCCATCCATGTCGACCACCTCGAATCGCCAGCCCTGGTCTTCAAACCATTCGCCTTCGTGCGGGAGCCGCTTGAGCACCGACAGGACGTATCCTGCGGCGGTGGCGAACTCCCGGTCCTCCGAGAGTTCGAGGCCGAGACGCTCGGCCAACACATCGGCCGCCATCGCGCCGGCGATCAGGAGCGAGCCGTCGGCCCGCTCGACCACGTCGGGGTCGTCGCCTTCGTCCTGGTGGCTGGCGAAGCTGCCGGCGATGGCGCGCAGCAGGTCTGCCGGGGTGACGATACCTTCGAGGTGGCCATATTCATCATGCACCATGGCCATGGCCGTGCCCGATTGCTGGAGCATGCGCAGCGCGTCCATCGCGTCGAGCTGGTCGGGTACGACCTCGGTCTTGCGCACGAGGGCCTGCAGATTGGTAGGTTCTCCCGCAAGCATGCGGGCGAGGATGTCGCGCACCTTGACCACGCCGATCATCTTTTCCGGCGAGCCTTCCGCCACGGGAAGCAGCGAATGCGGAGTCTCGGCGAGCGTTTCGCGGATCTCCTCTTCGCCCGCCGCAACGTCGAGCCAGTCGATCTCGGTTCGGGGCGTCATCAGCTCGCGCACCGGCCGACTGGCCAGGCGCATGACTCCGGAGAGGATCGCCCGCTCTTCCTCCTCGATAACGCCGGAATGCGTGGCTTCGGCGAAAAGCATGTGCAGCTCTTCCGCCGTAACGCCGTGTTCGCCGCGGTGACGCACGCCGAGCAGGCGCATGATCAAGCTGGACGACCGGTCGAGCAGCCAGACGAACGGGGCGGCGACTTTGGCGAGGATGGCCATGGGCCGCGACATGTAAATGGCGATCGGCACGGCCGCCCGCAGCGCGAACTGCTTGGGCACCAGTTCGCCCACCACCAGACTGAAATAGGTCGTCAATGCGATGACCAGGGCAAAACCGGCGTCTTCGGCCGTATCCGCGGGAACGCCGAGAGCCACGAGCCACTCGCCAACGGGACCGCCGAACGTCGCTCCCGAATAGGCACCGGCGATGATCCCGACGAGGGTAATCCCGATTTGGACCGTAGAGAGAAATTTGCCCGGGTCGGCCGCGAGAGCGAGCGCCGTCTTCGCGCCCTTGCTGCCCCGGTCCGCGGCCACGCGCAGCCGCGCCGGCCGCGCCGAGACGATGGCAAGCTCCGACATCGAGAAGACCCCGTTGATCAGGATCAGCGCGATCAGGATAGTCAGATCGGACCAGGGAAACGGCGCCATTTGTTCCGCGCAGCTAGCAGATCGTGCCTCGCACCGAAACCCGGCACGATGGACTTGTGGAACGCCGGACGCCGCGAGGCGTTTCAGTTCCCATCATTCCCTGCACTCGCGGCGTCTCGCCGCGAATCACTCAATCGAAAACAAACGTGAGGACTTCGATGAATACGTCGCGCATTCTTGTTTCCGGCCTGGCGGCCGTCTCCCTGCTCAGCCTGTCCGCTTGCGTCACCGACCCGAATACCGGGAAGCAGCACGTGTCCCGCACCGCCATCGGCGGCGTCGGTGGCGCGGGTCTCGGCTACCTGCTCGGCAGCGTGATCGGGGGCAAGACCGCGCGCATCGTCGGGGCGGGCATCGGCGGCGTGGCCGGCGGCGTGATCGGCTACCAGATGGACCAGCAGATCAAGGAACTGGACGAGGCGACCGCCGGCAGCGGCGTCGACGTGAGCGAGACTCCCGATGGCAAGGGAATCCTGGTCAGCCTGCCGGACGTCACTTTCGCAGTCGATTCGACCACCATCAGCCCGAACTTCCGGGCCGCCCTCGATGAAGTGGCGCAAAGCCTGCAGAAATACCCCAACAGTCTGATCGACGTGATGGGTCACACCGATTCAACCGGGTCGGACGCCCACAACCAGGATCTCTCGCGCCGCCGCGCCGAATCGGTCGCGGGCTACCTCACCATGCGCGGTGTGCCGAGCGCACGTATCGCCACGATGGGTTATGGCGAGCAGTATCCGATCGCCGACAACGCCACCGAAGAAGGCCGCGCCCGCAACCGCCGCGTCGAGATTCGCATCACCCCGGTAAGTCAGGATGACGTGAACGCGGCCCGCTAAACCGCCGAATACTTCGCAGCGCGCTCCGCCAGTCGCTCCACCGCCGCGCGGTGGATGGCGGGCGCGCTGACGAGGACACCGAAGGCCCGAGGATCACGCTTGTTGTAGCTGAGAGCGCGGCCGAAAGCGTCGGATACCGCCGCCCCCGCCTCGCGCGCAATCAGCGTCGCAGCCGCCACGTCCCATTCGTAGCCCCAGCGCAAGGTGGCAAGGAGGTCGGCCTGGTCGTCCGCCACCATGGCGATGCGTAGGGCGATGGAGTTGGGCCGCTCGACCATCGACAGGTCCTGGTCCTCCGGCGGTAACGTGCTGGCCGGAACGCGGGCTCCCGGCAGTTCGCGCCGGGTGCTGGCGGAAAGCCTGCGGCCGTTGAGCCAGGCGCCCTGCCCTGCAGTCGCGGTCCAGGTCTCCTTTCGTGCGGGCGCTTCGAGCAGGCCGATCAACGGCTTGCCGGCGCTGATCAGCGCTACCGACACCGCCCAACCGGGCCGCCCGGCGATGAAGTCCCGCGTGCCGTCGACCGGATCGACCAGCCAGCAGAGCCCGCGCGCGAGCCGTTCGGGATGGTCGACCGATTCTTCGGACAGCCAGCCCGCCGAAGGGAGCAGCGCGCAAAGCTCGCGCCGCAGGAACGCATCCACCTCAAGGTCCGCCTGGCAGATCGGGCTGTCGTCGTACTTGCTCCAGCTCTTGACCTCGTTCCCGGCACCGGGCCACAGGCGCATGGCCATGCGGCCAGCCTCACGGCAAATTTCGGTTAGTCTGGCGTGATCGAGCATGCCGGGCCAACTGGACATGGCGCGAAGGGTTTGCAAGCGCGGCAAGCAATGCTTATGCGCGCCCCAGCGCATTTCCCGACTCCCGGAAGGCAGATCCCCAGATGAACATTCACGAATACCAGGCCAAGGAACTGCTGGCGAAGTTCGGCATCGCTGTCCCCGCAGGTCACGCAGCCCTCAACGCGGAAGAAGCGGTCGCGGCTGCCCGCCAGTTGCCGGGCCCTCTCTATGTGGTGAAGGCGCAGATCCACGCCGGCGGACGCGGCAAGGGCAAGTTCGCGGAACTGCCCGCCGACGCCAAGGGCGGCGTGCGCCTGGCGAAATCGATCGAAGAGGTCGAGGCCAACGCCCGCGAGATGCTTGGCAACACCCTGGTTACGATCCAGACCGGCGCCGCGGGCAAGCAGGTCAACCGTCTCTACATCACCGACGGCGTCGACATCGCCAAGGAATACTACCTCTCCATGCTGGTCGACCGGAAGAGCGGCCGTATCGCCATGATCGTTTCTACCGAAGGCGGCATGGATATCGAAACCGTGGCGCACGATACGCCCGAGAAGATCACCACGATCGTGATCGACCCGGCGACCGGCTTCATGCCGCACCATGGCCGCTCCGTCGCCTTCGCGCTCAAGCTTTCGGGCGACTTGGCCAAGGCCGCACAGAAGCTCTCGGCCCAGCTCTACGAAGCCTTCAAGGCGCTCGACTGCGCGATGATCGAGATCAACCCGCTAGTCGAAACGATGGACGGCCGCCTGCTGGTGCTCGACGCCAAGATGAGCTTCGATTCGAACGCGCTCTATCGCCACCCCGACGTCGAAGCCCTGCGCGATGAGACCGAAGAAGACCCGATGGAGATCGAGGCGTCCAAGCACGATCTCGCCTACATCAAGCTGGATGGCGACATCGGCTGCATGGTCAACGGCGCCGGCCTGGCCATGGCGACGATGGACATCATCAAGCTCAATGGCGCATTCCCAGCCAACTTCCTCGACGTCGGTGGCGGCGCTTCGAAGGAAAAGGTCACGGCCGCGTTCAAGATCATCCTTTCCGACCCCGCAGTGAAGGGCATCCTGGTCAACATCTTCGGCGGAATCATGCGCTGCGACATCATCGCAGAAGGCATCGTCGCGGCGGCAAAGGACGTGAACCTCTCCGTTCCGTTGGTCGTGCGCCTTGAAGGGACGAACGTGCAGCTGGGCAAGGACATCCTCGCCAATTCCGGCCTGCCGATCATCCCCGCCGACGATCTGGGCGACGCTGCCAAGAAGATCGTGGCCGAAGTGAAGCAGGCAGCCTGATCTGGACGGCCCGATCTTGACCCTTGGCGCAACAAGCGCGATGACTAGCGAAATATTATTGCGCACACGTTCGTGCGCTGGAGGATGGCTATGAAGGTCCTCGTGCCCGTGAAGCGGGTGATCGATTACAATGTCCGCCCGCGGGTGAAAGCGGATGGCAGCGGAGTCGACCTCGCCAACGTCAAGATGAGCATGAACCCGTTCGACGAGATCGCCGTCGAAGAGGCGATCCGCCTCAAGGAAAAGGGCCATGCGGAAGAGATCATCGCGGTCTCTATCGGCCCGGCCAAGGCGCAGGAAACCCTGCGCACCGCGCTCGCCATGGGGGCCGACCGGGCAATCCTGGTCGAGACCGACGATGCCGTAGAGCCGCTGGCGGTCGCGAAGATCCTCAAGGCCATTGTCGACGAGGAACAGCCGGGCCTGGTCGTGATGGGCAAGCAAGCCATCGACGACGACAGCAACCAGACCGGCCAGATGCTCGCCGCGCTCACGGGCAGGCCGCAAGGCACCTTCGCCAGCAAGGTGGAGATCGAAGGCGAGAAGGTCACCGTGGTTCGCGAAGTCGACGGCGGGCTTGAGACGGTCTCGCTCAGCCTGCCCGCCATCGTCACCACCGACCTGCGCCTCAACGAGCCGCGCTACGCTTCGCTGCCGAACATCATGAAGGCCAAGAAGAAGCCGCTCGACGTGAAGCCCGCGGCGGACTTCGGGGTGGACCTCACGCCCCGGCTCAAGGTGCTCAAGGTCTCCGAGCCGCCGGTGCGCCAGGCAGGCGTCCAAGTGGGCTCGGTCGACGAGTTGGTGGCTAAGCTCAAGGTATTGGGATTCGTAGCATGACGGCGCTGGTATTGGTCGAACACGCTGGCGGCGCCGTCCATGACGCGACGCTCGCCGCCGTTACCGCCGCGGCGAAGCTCGGGGCGGTCCACGCGCTTGTCGTCGGCGACAGCGCCGAAGCGAAGGCAGCCGGTGAAGCCACGGCAAAGATCGCCGGTGTGGAGAAGGTTCTCGTCGCTGGTGGTCCCGCGTATGCCGGGATCCTGCCGGAAAACGTCGCCCCGCTCGCCGCGCAGCTGATGGCCGGGTACGACGCTTTCGTTGCTCCCGCGACCACGACCGGCAAGAACGTCGCCCCACGCGTCGCCGCGCTGCTTGATGTCATGCAGCTGTCGGAAGTGGTCGGCATCGAGGGTGAGCGCACGTTCACCCGCCCGATCTATGCCGGCAACGCGATCGCCACCGTCGAGAGCAGCGACCCGAAGCTAGTCCTCACCGTCCGCGCCACCGCGTTCGACAAGGCCGCCCCGGAAGGCGGCTCCGGGTCGATCGAGGATGTCGCCGGTCCCGGTGATTCGGGCCTGTCGCAGTTCGTCGGCCTCGACGCTTCGAAGAGCGAGCGGCCCGAACTCACTAGCGCGGGGATCGTCGTCTCGGGCGGCCGTGCGCTGAAGGACGCAGCGACGTTCGAACAGCTGATCGTCCCTCTCGCCGACAAGCTCGGCGCCGCGGTCGGTGCCAGCCGCGCGGCGGTCGACGCAGGGTATATCTCGAACGACTTCCAGGTCGGCCAGACCGGCAAGATCGTCGCCCCTTCGCTCTACATTGCCGTCGGCATCTCCGGTGCGATCCAGCACCTGGCGGGGATGAAGGATTCCAAGACGATCGTCGCCATCAACAAGGATGCCGACGCACCAATCTTTCAGATCGCCGACATTGGCCTGGTGGGCGACTTGTTCACGATCGTGCCGGAGCTGACGCAGAAGCTGTAGTTGCCTGATCTCGTGATCCCGATTAGATTCAAATCATTGGGGGGTTACAATGAGATCGATGGTGATAGCAGCCGGCGCGCTGTGCTTGCTTCAGGCTGGCGTGGCACACGCGCAGAGTGCCTTGCAACTGGCTCCGGCAGAAGAATGGGAACTGGGTAGCGGGCCCGAAAGCTGCTGGATTTCACGACGCTTCGGCGCCGGCGACAAGGGCCTTTTCGTAAGGATAGAGACGTTCGGAACTCGTTCGAGCCTCAGGGTCTTCATGCGGGGCAAGCCGCTGCCGCAGCGGGATAGCGGGATTCTGGACTTCCAGACCCAATATAACCCGAACGGCACAGCAAATGAGCGGGCGGGCATCTTGAACTGGTCCGGCAACGCGCCGACCCTGACCTTTCTTGAGGCCTTGACGCCGATGGAAGGCGCGGGCTCCACTGCCGATCCTCAGGGACAAACCTATTCAGGGCTAGAGCGCACGACACGCGAACTCAAATTGACCTTTAGCCGAGGGTCTCCCGTCTCGCTTCAGCTTGGCTCCATGGAAGCCTCACTCGATCGCTTGCAGGAGTGCGCGCACGGCCTTCCGGCCAAATGGGGGTTCGACGCTGACCAGCAGCGGGCCCTGATCCAGGCGGCGACGCCCATCGACGGTGACCGGTGGATCGATCCCGGATCCTTCCCCTGGGAGTACTTGCGCAGTTACCAAAGTGTGGTGCTCAATCTCAGGCTTCTGGTCGACGACGGGGGGATGCCTACCGATTGCATCGTTCAAGCTCCTCAGTTCGAGCGGGCGGCGTCTGAAATTGCCTGCCGGACCATGATGGCCAACGCCAGGTTCGAACCCGCGCTCGATGCCGAAGGTGAGCCGGTGGCGAGCTACTATACGACCTCAATCTTCTACCGAACCAAGCGCCGCAACGGGAATTCGTAGGTTCGCCCTCGGCCATTTGTCTCCAATTGTCGCATTCCCTCGACTCGTCTTGCATCTCCGCTCGCTGGAAATAGTCTCCTCATCGGGATTGGAGAGGATAGCGATGAGGAAGTTTCTTTCGGCGTGCTCGCTGGTGGGGTTGATCGTTGCGCCTGCGGTTCAGGCGCAGGATGCGGGGGTATTCAAACCAAAAGGTGCGTGGACGGCGGACTACGGCGACGAATACTGCCGCTTGGTTCGCACCTTCAGCAACGGGAAGGAGGAGCTCAGCCTGGCGCTGGAGCGCGTGCAGCCGGGTACCGACGTGCGCATGATCTTTGTCGGCGGGGGGCTCAGCCCTTTCCGTAATGCCGACACGATCGGGTATCAGTTTGGCCCTTCCGGCGCCGCGGCCAAGTCGGGCTATGCCAAATCGACTACGCCCGACGGTAAGCCCTTCATGAGTTTCAACCCGGTGACCCTGGCGCCGCCGCAGATGGGTCCGGGGGCCACGCCGGGGTCGCCACCGCCCGCGTTCGATCCGTCCAAGCCGTTTGTTCCCCCGCCTTACGATCGAGCCAAGGAACAAGAGGCCGCGACAGGCATCAGCGCGATTGCGCTCACCGAAGGGCTTACTTCGCCGGTCACGATCGAGACCGGCTCGCTACGCGCTCCGATGGCGGCGATGCAGAACTGCGCCGATGACCTGCTCAAAGTCTGGGGCCTCGATCTGGAACAGCACAAGACGATGACCGCCCCTGTGGCCTTGGTACCCAACCCGCAGGGCGTGCTGCCACAAGGCACGATCCCGTTTTCCGAGTTCGGCAAAATGGCCACGGGGGGGAACCTGGTCCGCGTGATCGTGGGTGCGGACGGCAAGCCGACCTCCTGCCAGATCTATTCGCCGACGCTCTCCGAAACCCTCAACAGCAAGATCTGCAAGCTGGTGATGGACAAGGCTTCGTTCGTCCCGGCCAAGGATGCGGGTGGCCAGGCGATGGCGAGTTTCTGGATGGGCAGCCCGATGTTCCTTGGCCCACCGTTCCCGGGCGGCCGCCGCTAACCGAGGCCGCTACCTCGGCAGCCTTTCGAACAGGCGAACAGCACCGCCTTCAGGCAGCTTGGCTTCGCGCATGGGCGTGAAGCCCAGCTTGCCGGCAAGGCGTATCGAGGGCTCGTTACCCGGTTCGATCATGCACACGATGCGGCGCCCGCCGTGCTCGCCGCCGAACCATTCCAACACCGCTTCCATCGCTTCCCGAGCAAGGCCGCGGCCGACCTGATCGTGACGCAGTATCCATCCAGCCTCCGGCTGATCGTCGAAGTCCGGCCCAAGTCCGCGCAAGGTGTGAAACACGCCGCAGTTGCCAATGATCTCCTTCTCGCTGCGCAGGCGCACGGTGAAGGCCCCGTAGCCGTAGAGCATCCAACTTCCGGCATTGCGGCAGAAGCGCGCGAAGTGATCCGCCGGGCCCTTGTGCGCCGCAAGATAGCGAGCCGTCTCCTCGTGGGAGACGATCGCCATGTTGGCGGCAAAATCGCTTGCGACCGGCGGGCGCAACTCCAGTCGAGCGGTCGTAAGCACCGGCATGATCACAGCCATTGCGAAAGCGCGTGGATCACCACGCCCACCAGGCCACCGACGAGAGTGCCGTTGATGCGGATGAACTGCAGATCGCGACCCACCGCCCGTTCGAGCCGGCTGGTCAGCGTCCGGGCATCCCAGCGGCGCACGGTTTCGGATACGAGCTGGACGATTTGTGAGCCG
Organism: Croceibacterium selenioxidans; assembly: GCF_018599195.1. GTDB lineage: Bacteria > Pseudomonadota > Alphaproteobacteria > Sphingomonadales > Sphingomonadaceae > Croceibacterium_A > Croceibacterium_A selenioxidans. Next base: position 826,234 of record NZ_JAHFVK010000002.1, read on the forward strand.
TAGCGCGTGGAGATTCCGACCACGGTGCGCCGCGCGAAGCGGTTGACCTGCCATTGCAACGCCGGGTCCTGCTGCAACGCCTTGCCCAACTCCGAAAGTGCGCCGCCCAGTTGTCCCGCAAGCGCCGCGTCGGGGTTGCGGGCCATGTCGATCAGGGAATGGCGGAGGTTCTCCCACACGCCCATCCACCATTGGCCCACCGCCGGATTGGCGAGGATATCACGCTTGACCGCTTCGACTTTCTCGCGCGTTTCGGGATCGTGAACCAGGTCGCGGGCCAACTTCTCGAGCGATTCCTCGACCGTCTTGCGCAGCGGATGCTCGGGATCGACCAGGACTTCGGCGAGCAGACGATACAGACCATCGAGCACCGAGTTCGCCAACCGCTCGTCCAGGCCCGTCCACCGCAGCACGGCATTGGCGCGTGAGTGTATCATCTGACGCACCATGTCTTCGTTGCGCTCGAGCGCCACGCCGGCCCAGTGGATGAAGCCGTCCAGCAGGGGCTTGTGACGCCCGTCCGCGATCGCGGCGGACAAGACACTGCCGAGCAAAGGGGATACCTCGATCCGCTCCGCCTGGCGCACCAAGCCCGCCTTGACCTGATTGCCGAGCCGTTCGGGATCGAGCGTCTCCAGCAATTCGGCTAGCAGGCCCGCAGCGCCCTCGCTGATCCGGCCCCGCCCTTCGGCGGGACGCAGGACCAGGAAATCCCCCAGCGCCTTGGCGAGGTTCATGTCTCGCATGCGGCGCGCGACGACCGTCGGGATGAGGAAGTTGGTCCGCAGGAACCCGGCCATCGTATCGGCGATCCGGTCCTTGTTGGCCGGGATGATCGCGGTGTGCGGGATCGGGATGCCGAACGGATGGCGGAATAACGCGGTCACGGCGAACCAGTCGGCCATACCGCCGATCATTCCCGCCTCGGCGAAGGCGCGAACGTAGCCCCAGGCCGGATGCGTGTGCTCGAACTGCTTCGCCACGACAAAGACGGCCGCCATCAGGACGAGCAACAGGGTGGCGGTGAGGCGCATGGGCCGCGCGCGGTCGACAGGCGGAGCGGCCGTCACCGCGACAGCTCCCACGGGTCGAGGCGCCGGCAAGGCCGGGACCTGGCCCTCCAGCGGGCCGGGGGCCTTACTCGGCGGGATAGGCCTCCGGCGGGCTGGCCAGATTGTCGCCTTCCTTATAGGTCAGCAGCTTGTCGCGCAGCCACGGTCCGATCCGCTTCTCGAAGCCGTCGGCGAGGCTGAAGCCGGCCGGCACGATGATCAACGTGAGCAGCGTGGAGAGCAACAGGCCGCCGATCACCGTCGTGCCCATCGGCGCGCGCCAGGCGGCGTCGCCCGAGAGCGACAGCGCCGTGGGGATCATGCCCGCGGTCATCGCCACGGTCGTCATCAGGATCGGCTGCGCACGCTTGTGCCCGGCATCGATGATGGCCTCCTTTTTCGGCACGCCGTTGGCCATTTCTTCGATGGCGAAATCGATCAGCAGGATCGAGTTCTTGGCCACGATCCCGAGGAGCATCAGCAACCCGATATAGACCGAGATCGATATCGGCTGACCGAGCGCCGCGATGGCGATCAATCCCCCCAACGGGGCGAGCAGCAGCGAGGTCATGTTCACCAGCGGCGAAACGAAGCGACGGTAGAGCAGGACCAGGACCGCGAAGACCATCAGGATGCCGCTGACCACGGCGATGATGAAATTCTGGATCAGCTCCTGCTGCCACTTCTCGTCACCGACCGGGGCATTCGACACGCCCTGTGGCAGGTTCTTCATAATCGGCAGCGCGTAGATCGCATCCTGGACCGGGCCCTTTACCTCGCCCGGTCCGAGATCGGCGCCCACGAAGATGCGGCGCGTCTGATTGAAGCGCTGGATCTGCGTCGGACCGGCGCCAAAGCTGATCTCCGCCACGCGGCTTAGCGGTACCGAACCACCAGCGGCCATCGGCACAGGCAGATTCTCGATCGTCGAGATATCCCTGCGCGCGGTCTTGTCGAGCACGACACGGATCGGCACCTGGCGATCGCTGAGCGAGAACTTGGCGGCGTTCTGGTCGATTTCGCCCATCGTGGCGATGCGGATGGCCTGGCTCAGCGCCGAAGTCGTGACACCAAGCTGCGCCGCCAAATCGAGGCGTGGAGTGATGATAAGCTCGGGCCGCTGCAAGTCTGCGGCAATACGCGGCGCCACCAGACCCTTCACGCCCTGCATCTGCTCCACGAGCGTCTGCGCGGTGCGCTGCAGGAGTTGCGGATCCGAGCCGGTCAGCATGATCGAGATATCGCGCCCGGTGCCACCACCGCCTTGCCCAGCGAAAGTAACCCTCGCATCGGGCACCAGTTGGAGTTCGGGCATGACGCGCCGCTGGAATTCATAGCTGGGGACCGCGCGGTCGGACTTGAGCACGATAAACAGGCGCGCATTGCCTTCGTTGATGCGCTCGAGAATGCGTTCGACCTCGGGCTGCTTCTGCATGATCGCGGTGACCTCGTCGGCCACGACCTCGGTCTGCTCGATCGTCGTCCCCGGAACCATCTCGATCGTGAGCTGGCTCGTGTCCTCGTCCGTCGTCGGCTGGAACTGCTGCGGTATGGTCATGAGCAGCACAACGGTCAGGCCGAGCGCGCCTAAGCCCCCAAGGAACATCCAGAACCGGTGATCGCGCATCCGCGCCTTCATCCGGCCCACGAAGTATTCGTGCCAATCGGCAAACTGGTCACCGAACACGTTGGCAATCATGCGAATCACGACCCGCACAACGAGTGCGGCCACCACGGCAACGGCCAGCTTCAAGACCAGGACACCCCAGCCCGGCAGAGTATCCGCCGGAATAACCAGGCCACCATAGGCAAAGACGACGTAAAGAACGGCAACGAGAAGCGCGGCAAAAACGATCTCGATCAGATAGAACCACCCGTGACCCTGAACCGGCTGCAGCCGGGCCCGATAGGCTTCCACCTTTTCCTCGTTAAGCGTCCAGGTCAGGAGCTTGAGGTAACCCGCCATCAAGGGGCCGCCCGCGTGCTCCGCGTGGCCTTTCGCCTTGAGGAAGTAGGCCGCGATCATCGGCGTGATCATACGCGCGACCGTAAGGCTCATGATGACGGCGGCAACCACGGTCAGACCGAAGTTCTTGAAGAACTGCCCGGAAATACCCGGCATCAGGCCCACGGGCAGGAACACCGCCACGATCGACATGGTGGTCGCGACCACGGCAAGGCCGATTTCGTCGGCCGCGTCGATGGCGGCCTGATAGGCGCTTTTGCCCATGCGCATGTGGCGCACGATATTCTCGATCTCCACGATCGCGTCGTCGACCAGGACGCCGGCCACGAGGCTCAGCGCCAGCAGCGACAGCTCGTTGAGCGTGAAGCCGAGCATGTCCATGAACCAGAAGGTCGGAATTGCCGATAGCGGGATCGCCATCGCAGAGATCACCGTGGCTCGCCAGTCGCGCAGGAACAGGAACACCACGATGACCGCGAGGATCGAGCCCTCGATCATCGCTTCCATCGAACTGACGTACTGTTCCTTGGTATAGTCGACGCTGGTGTAGAGTTGCGTGAAGCGTATCCCCGGGTTTTCCTTCTGGATATTCTTCATTTCCGCAATCGCGGCGTCGTAGACCGTAACGTCGGACGCGCCCTTGGCTCGCTCGATCCCGAAGGTCACCACCTGGCGGCCCGCGAGCTTGGCGATCGAAGTCTGTTCAGAATAGCCATCGAAAACGTCGGCGATGTCGTCGAGCCGGATCGACCGGCCCCCACTCAGGCTGATGCGGGTATTGGCCAGCTGCAGCGCCGTATCGGCATTGCCTAGCACGCGGACCGACTGACGTGAGCCGGCGATCTCAGCCGCGCCGCCGGCAGCGTCGGTGTTGACCTGACGCACCGCCTGGTTGACCTGCGATGCCGTGACCCCCATCGCCTGCATGCGAGCCGGGTCGAGCACGACGCGGATTTCGCGGTCGACACCGCCCGCGCGGCTTACCGCCGCCATGCCTGGAAGCGAAAGCAAGCGTCGAGAAACCTGGTCGTCAATGAACCAGCTGAGCTGCTCCATCGTCATGTCGTCGGCACTGACCGCGAAATAGCCGATCGGTCCGCTGCCCCCGATCTCGACCTTCGACACGAACGGCTCGAGAATGCCGTCGGGCAAGTCACTGCGAACCTGGTCGACCGCGTTCTTGACCTCGTTCACGGCTTCGTTCGAATCGGTGCCGATCACGAACTGGACCATGGTGTTGCTGCTGCCCTCGCGGGCCGTGGACTGGATTTCGTCCACGCCGTTGACCGAGCGCACCGCGGCTTCGATCTTCTGGGTGATCTGCGTCTCGATCTCGGTCGGGGCGGCGCCCGGCTGGCTGATCGTGACGTTGACGGCCGGGAAGTCGATGTCCGGGCTGCCGTTCACATCCATGCGGCTGAACGAAACGAGCCCGGCCAGCGTCAGGCCGATGAAAAGAACTATCGGGACGATCGGATTACGGATCGACCATGCGGAGATATTCCGGAAGTTCATTGACCGGGTGCCTGATTGCCCCTGTTCGCGGCGACAGCATTCACCTTATCGCCCGGGTTGAGGAACCCGCCGGCGCGTTCGACCACTTTCTCCGAACCGCTTAGCCCGGAAGTGACGGTGATCCCCTCTTCGGTGACCACCCCGGTCGTAACCGCGCGCCGTTCGACGCGGCTGTCCTTGTTCACGACGAAGACGAAGCTGCCCTTCTCGTCAGACTGGATGGCGCTTTCGGGCAGACGAGGCGCAACGACCTGCCCGCGCGAAATCTGCGCCGAAGCGAAGCCGCCCGGACGGATCGCCTTGTCGTAAGGCAAGGCAATACGAGCGACGCCCTGGCGGTTCTGCGCGTCGATGACCGGGGCAAGCTGCCAGATCTGGCCGACGAAACTCTTGCCGCTGCCCACGGGAACGACCGTTGCCGCCGAACCGACCGAGACGGCAGCGAGGTCGCTCTCACTCAGGTTCGCGAGCAGTTCCATTTGACCGCCGCGAGCGATCGAGAACAGCACGCCAGAGCCGCTACCGACGACTTGCGCCGGCTCGACATTGCGTTCGAGTACAAGGCCGGCATCCGGCGCGACGATGTTGAGCCGCGCATTGCGGGCCAGCAGTTCGCGATATTGAGCTTCGGCCACCTTGACCCGTGCCCGCGCCGCGTCACGCGTCGCGGTCAGCCGGTCAACATCGGCCTTGCTGATGAAGCCGCGATCCACGAGCTGCAGCGCGCGATCGAGATTGGACTGGGCAAGCTGCGCATCGGCCTTGGCCACATCGACGGATGCGGCCGAGCTGCGGGCCTGTTCGGTCTGCACCGAGCGGTCGATCACGGCCAACACCTGTCCGGCGCCGACCCAGTCGCCCGGCTCTACGAGTACGCTCACGACCCGGCCGCCTTCACCCACCACGCCAACAGGAAGTTCGCGACGGGCGGCCAGAGTGCCGGTGGCATTGATGGTTCCGGCGACGTTCGACCGGCCGGGCGCCACGACCGTTACGGTCGGGACCTGTTCACCGTCGGGAGCGGGAAACGGGGATTCCTCTTCACCGCCCATCAAGGCGACGGCGCCGCCGATCAGCAAGGCAGCCAGCACAATGACGGCAACCACCGTCCAGCGCTTACGCGTACGGCGCGAGCCGCTATCGAAATCCTCGACTTGCACTTCGGGAGCGCCGCTGAGGTCCGCAACTTTCGCTTCGTAATTCATCAGCGCATCAGCCTTGTAGCTTCAACCCACGCTTTTGCGGGCGAGGCCATACCATGTTTATTGCCGCAGCGCACCGGAAGCCTGCGGCTTGTCGCGTGCCGCATATACGGCCTCGCGCTGCACCGCAACGTACTGCTCCATCAAGGACTTCCCTGAATCGACGAAAGACTAGGGCCCTGACCCCGCTCTCCCGCAGAAATAGGCGGGCCGCCTGCGCGACCCGCCCGCTGTACTATTTTGTATCAAATTGTCCGCGGCTTATCGGACCCGTCCTCTCTGGACGAGGTTCACGATCCCCAGCAGCACGACCGCCCCGATCACCGCAATGATGAAGCCGGTCAGGTTGAACGACTGGATCGAGCCCTGGACGTTGAAGAGAACGCCGGCCAGCACGTTACCGAGCAGCGCACCGACGATACCGACGATAATGTTCATGAAGATGCCCATGGACGCGTCACGGTTCATAACCATGCTGGCAAGCCAGCCCGCCACGCCCCCGACGATTATAGCGATTATCCAACCCATTGGTCAGGTCCTCCTGCTTGTCGCACCTCTCGTGCGCACATGCCCCTAACGGAGGCTGCGCAGATGCGTTCCCCGGCGGCCCACGACGAAGCCGGGGCCCAATGGGCGGAGGATGGGTGAAGTCAGTACTTGAGCTGACGCTCGTACAGGTCGCGATAGTGCTGGATTCGGGTGACGCGCAGGCCCTGCATACCCGAGCGATCGACGGCGCGCTGCCAGCCGGCAAACTCTTCGAGCGTCAAATTGTAGCGCTCGAGCACCTCGTCGATGGTCAGCAGGCCCCCGTTCACCGCGGCCACAACCTCGGCCTTCCGGCGCACGACCCAACGCTTGGTGTTGGGCGGCGGCAAGCTGGCGATCGTCAGCGGTTCGCCAAGAGGTCCGATAACTTTCGCCGGCCGGATATTCTGGTTTTCGATCATTTACTTCCTCACGGCGCCCTGGGAGACGTTGCTTCCGGCATCAATTATTGAAGTCGCGGCATTGCACGCGACGCTTTTGAAATTGGCTGAACCTTCAAGGTTAATCGTCGGTTTGCCATTGTGGTGAGCCGCGATCTTTCGTGCCGAATCGGCATCGAAACTGCCTTCTCCGCCCTGATCGACCCCAAGCCATTCGGCATGCAAGTCACGTGCGGCCGACAGGCGCGCCACCAGTTCGTCCCACCGCAGTGGACGCAGATTTCCGGCTTCGCAACCCTCGCTTTCCAGCGGGTACGACGCGTCGGGCAGGGGTGGCTTTCCTTCGATCATGCCGCTGGATTAGCCCCCTAACGTCAAGAACAGGTAAAGCGGCAGTTTACCCTGCGTTAGGTTCGGTAAACGGCGCTGGAGGATACGGCTCTCCGGGTGTAAAGGCGCGCCGCATGAATCCCGCCTTCAATCTTGCCCGGGTTTCGGCCGAACAGGCCGCAGCCTTGTTCGACTTGCCGCGCGCGGCTGCGCAATGCCGCGTGGTCGTGGCGATGTCGGGTGGTGTCGACAGCTCGGTCGTCGCGGCTCTGGCGGCGGCCAGCGGGGCCGAAGTGATCGGGGTGACGTTGCAGCTCTACGATTACGGCGCCGCTACCGGTCGTAAGGGAGCGTGCTGCGCGGGCGACGATATCCGCGATGCCCGCAAGGTCTCCGACCGCCTCGGCATCGCGCATTACGTGTTCGATCACGAAAGCCAGTTCCGTGAAGAAGTGGTTGAGCGGTTCGCCGAGGACTATCTCGCCGGGCGCACCCCGATCCCCTGCATCCGCTGCAACATGGGGCCGAAATTCACCGATTTGCTGCGCATGGCGCGCGAGCTTGGCGCGGATTGCCTCGCCACCGGCCACTATGTCCGCCGTGTGGAAGGCCCGGCCGGGCCAGAACTGCACCGCGCACTCGATCCGGCGCGGGACCAGTCCTATTTTCTTTACGGGACGACCGAGGAGCAGCTCGACTTCCTCCGCTTCCCGCTGGGCGGCATGCCCAAGCAAGAGGTGCGCCGAATCGCCGAAGAGTTCGGCCTCGCGGTCGCCGCCAAGCCCGACAGTCAGGATATCTGCTTCGTCCCCGACGGCGATTACGCGCGCATCGTCAAATCGGTTCGGCCCGAGGGGGCGCGAACCGGCAAGATCGTCCATGCCGAAACCGGCGAGACCCTCGGCGAGCATGCCGGCGTCATCCATTATACCGTCGGCCAGCGCCGCGGGCTGGAGATCGGCGGCCAGGCAGAGCCGCTCTATGTCGTAGCGCTCGATGCCGGATCCGCGGAGGTGCGGGTCGGCCCCAAGCGTCTGCTCGCCGTCGGATCGGCCCGGATCGCCGAAACCAACCGGATCGGCCCCCTGCCGGACGTGCCGCTAACGGCAAAAGTGCGCTCGTTGGCAAAACCCGTGCCCGTCACGCTCGAAGGGCCATTTGGAGAGGGAGCGGAGGTCACAATCCGCTTCGCCGACCCCGAATTTGGCGTCGCGCCAGGCCAGGCGGCAGTGCTCTATGCTGGCGACAGGGTGGTCGGCGGCGGGTGGATCGAGGCGACCGAGCCCTATTCCTCCCAGGAATCGAGCACGCAGCCGTAACCGTCGCGGTAACGGGCCGTGTCGCTGGCGATCAACGGCACGCTCGCGGTCACACTCTTGGCCTCTTCGTCGTCGCTAAGAAAAACCACTTCCATGCCGGGCTCAAAGTCCTTCTTGCAGTCGCCCAGACTACGCCCGGCGACGTAGCGGCATGAACAAGCCGTGCGAGCGCCATAAGCCGTACCGACCGTGGTGTAGCCCGCGATAGGCTCGCGGTAGATCCACGCCAGCACACCGCCGAGAACAAGGAGCCCAAGCAAGACCGAGGGCCATAGCCTGCGCTTATACCCAGTTGTGCGCGCCATGCTTCGCCCACTCGTTCGCTTTGCGGTTGCCATCGTCCAGTGCCTGTTGGAATAGGTGCGCGCCGATGCCGCGCCCTGCCCTCACTAGCTTCCTTGCCGCCGCCCTGCCAGCCCTGCTCTTGGCGAGTTGTGGCGATGGCTCGTCCACGTCCGAGCCACCGGTGCCGCCCGCTGCGCTCAAGGCGGTGGTCGAGAACCCGGGCGTCAACCGCGAGAAGCTCGCCCGCGCCGTGGACGAAGCCTTCACTCGAGAAGGTATCGGCGAGACGCGCGCGCTCATCGTGATGCACGGGGGCGAGGTCGTGGCCGAGCGTTACGGCGAGGGTTACGGGCCGGAGACGCGCTTCCTTGGCTGGTCGATGTCCAAGACGGTGACGGGGGTGTTGATCGGCCTGCTCGTAGCCGACGGGCGCCTCCACCTTGATGAGCCGCCTCCCATCCCGCGCTGGCAGCGCGCAGGCGATCCTCGCGGCGAGATTACGCTGCGCCAGCTGCTGCAGATGCGCTCTGGCCTTCGACACGAAGAGAAGGCGGAGCCGGTCTACACTTCGGGCGAAGTGCGGATGATGTTCCTCGACGGGCGCGACAACATGGCCGGCTGGGCCGAGGCGCAGCCACTCGAAAGCGAGCCGGGGCGCAAGTTCAAGTATTCAACGCCCGATGCGATGATCCTCTCCGACGTAGCCGGTCGTGTCGTGGCGCCGGACGCCGGAACGGCGGCGGAACGGCAGCGGTTGATGGCGGACTACCTCGACGCTCGCCTGGCCGTGCCGCTCGGAATGAAGTCACTCACTGCCGAATACGATCGGGCTGGGACGATGATGGGCGGCAGCATGGTCTGGGCGACCGCTCCGGACTGGGCCCGTTTTGGCGAATTCCTGCGCCGGAAAGGCTCGGTCAAAGGAGCGCAGATCGTACCGCGGGCCTGGATCGAGTTCATGACCAAGCCGAGTCCGCGCTCGTCCGACTATGGCGCCACCGTGTGGCTCAACCGCGATTCGGGCGGTGACCGCGAGGTGCTGTTCCCCGAAGAGGGCCCCGGCGATCTGTTCGCGGCGGTCGGCCATCTTGGACAGTACGTTCTTGTCTCGCCGAGCCGCCAGCTTACCGTGGTCCGCCTCGGCAAGACCGACGAGCCCGATCGGGCCGCGCTCGTCGAGACACTGGCAAGGATCGTCGACCTCTACCGCTAGAGGTAGAAGTTACCCTCAACGACGGTGACGCACTCTCCGCCCAGCCACGCCTGATCCCCGTCGAGCCGGCAGGTGAGGTCACCGCCACGTGCCGATGCCTGGTGCGCGGTGAAGCTGGAGCGCCTGAACCTAGCCGCCCAGAACGCCGTCAGCACGGCATGGGCGGAACCCGTGACGCTATCCTCATCGACCCCGCCGCCCGGTACGAAAACCCGGCTGACGACGTCGAAATCGCGACCGGGCGCAGTGCAGATGAATTGATCATCGCCCAATTGGCCAAGGCCGCGCAAATCGGGCGTGAGTGCCCGGACCTGATCTTCGTTCTCAAACACGAACACGTTGTAACGGTCGGGATTCCGCCAGACTTCAAGCGGCTTCGCACCGAGAAGAGCGACCGCCTCCGGCCATTCGCCGGGCGTGGTCGGGATCACCGGCAGGGCGAGTTCGTAACCACCCTCTGCGAGGCGCCGCACTTCGAGCACTCCGGCTTTGCGTGTCCGGAACGTGACCCGCTCGCCGCCGTCCCGCCCGAGCAAGACATGTCCGCTGGCGAGCGTGGCATGCCCGCACAGCCGAATCTCGCACGTGGGCGTGAACCAGCGCAGTTCCCAGTCGGCCTCCCCGCTCGCGTCGGGCACCACGAAGGCAGTTTCGGCGAAGTTGTTCTCCTCCCCGATGGCCTGCAGCACTGCGTCGGGCAGCCATTCCGCCAGTGGCATGACCGCCGCCTGGTTCCCCGCGAAGGGACGATCGGCGAAGGCATCGACATGCCAGTAGGGAAAGGACACGCGAGTCACGGCTTGGTCTCCAGCTTGGTGAATTCATCGGATTCGACCAGCTTGTTGCCCGGTTCGTCGACATGCCCGGCAGGGTCGATATGGATCAGCAGTTCGAGCCCGGGAAAAGCCGAACACAAGTCCGCTTCGACACGCTCGATGATGTCGTGCGCTTCGGCGACGGTCATTTCGGGCGGAAGATCGACGTGGAACTGGGCGAAATCGCTTCCGCCACTGGTGCGGGTGCGCAAGTCGTGCAGCTTGCTGAGTTCGGGGTGCTGGGCCGCGCGTTCCACGAAGCGCTGGCGCTTCTCCTCCGGCCACTCGCGATCCATCAGGTGATCGATCGCCTCGGTCGAGGCACGCCACGCCCCCCATGCGAGCCATGCTGCAATGCCGAGCCCGAACAGCGGGTCCGCCCGTGTAAAACCGAGATATTGGTCGAGCACCAGCGCCGCGATCACCGCGAGGTTGAGAAACAGGTCCGACTTGTAGTGCAGGTTGTCGGTCCTGATGGCGATCGAACCGGTGCGACGGATCACGTGGTTCTGCCAGGCAAGCAGCCCCATCGTCGCGCCGATGGCAATGATCGAGACGAGGATGCCCTGTCCAGCCGCCTCGGTCCGGCCGCCTTCGATCAGCGCCGTCACAGCCCGCAAGCCGATAGCGCCTGCCGATAGGACGATCAGGATTACCTGAAACATCGCGGCCAGGGACTCGGCCTTGCCGTGGCCGAACCGGTGGCTTTCGTCCGCCGGCTGCGCCGCGACCCACACTCCGATCAGCGTGGCAAGGCTGGCGATCATGTCGAGCACGGTGTCCGCAAGGCTGCCGAGCATGGCGGTCGAGGACGTGGTCCAGGCCGCCCAGCCCTTCAGAATCGCCAGGAACAGCGCCATCCCCAGCGAGGCGAAGGCCGCACTACGAGTGAGCAAGGCGCGATCTTCGGTCATGGGTACAGCAGCACGCTCGTCCAATCGCCACCGGCGCGGACATACTGGCGCCGCTCGTGCAGCCGGTGCTCTCGTGACAGCCAGAACTCCATCCGTTCGGGGACAAGGCGAAAGCCCGTCCAGTGCGGCGGGCGCGGCACACCCTCCCCGTGGCGCGCCCGCAAGTCCTCGACCCGGTCAAGGTAAGTCTTGCGACTGTCGAGGGGGCGCGACTGATCCGAAGCCGCCGATCCGAGCCGCGAATCGGGGTGCCGCGAAGCGAAGTAGGCGTCGGCCATCTCGGGCCCGACCTCCTCGAGCCGACCTTCGATCCGGATTTGCCTCCCGAGCGACTTCCAGTGGAACAGCAGCGCCGCGCGCGGATTGGCCCGAATCTCCCCGCCTTTGCGGCTCTCGGCATTGGTATAGAACACGTAGCCCTGGGGCCCGTGCTCCTTCAGCAGCACCATGCGCACCGAGGGCATGCCGTCCGCGGAGGCCGTGGCCAGCGCCATGGCATTCGCATCGTTCGGCTCGCTGGCCCGCGCCTCCGCGAACCAGGATTCGAACAACTCGTAAGGATCGCCATGCGGGATCGCGTCCTGTTCATCCTTCACGGCGCAGGGCCTTTCCAAGTTGACAGGGGGTGACGGGGTGACACGGTTCTGACCGAATGTTGGGGACGCCCCCCGAAACTGTCAATTTGCGCAATTTTGTGGAGTTCGAGGCGGCGCGAAAAGTCATGTAAAGACGCCTAACGCCTCGATCGCCTGTAGGAAATACATAGCGGCGGTTTTGGGCCAGCGTGAGACGATCAGCACAGCCTCGCTTGCGCCTTGCCACTGTTCTGCCTAGCTAACACGCCATGGCCGATCCCTATTCCACTCTGGGCGTGCAGCGCGGTGCGAGCGAGAAGGACATCAAGTCCGCCTATCGCAAGCTGGCCAAGGAGCTCCACCCGGATCGCAACAAGGACAATCCCAAGTCATCCGAGCGCTTCGCCGAAGTGACTCGGGCCTACGATCTGCTGTCCGACAAAGACAAGCGGGCCAAGTTCGACCGTGGCGAAATCGACGCGGACGGTAACCCGGCCATGCCCTTCGGCGGGACGGGCGGCTTTCGTCCAGGTCCCGGCGGCGGAGCGCGCAGCTATTCGGCGCGTGACTTCCAGGGTTTTGGCGCCGGGGAAGAAACCGACATCAGCGACTTGTTCGAAGGCCTGTTCGGGCGCGGCTCAGGCGGTTTCGGCGCGCGCGGCGAAGCGCCTGGCGGCATGGGCGGCTTCGGCGGCCGGCGGCAAGCGTCACCGCAACGCGGGGCCAACACCAGCTATCGCCTGAAAGTGCCGTTCGTCGACGCGGCGACGCTGAAGCCCCAGCGCATTACCTTGTCGACAGGCAACACCATCGACCTCAAGCTGCCCCCCGGCGTCGAGGACGGCACGCAGATGCGCCTCAAGGGCAAAGGCGATCCGGGCCCCGCTGGCAGCGGCGACGCGCTGGTGACCATAATGGTCGAATCTCACCCCTTCTACACCCGCGACGGCGACGACGTGCGGCTCGACTTGCCGATCACCCTCGACGAAGCGGTGCGTGGCGCGAAAGTGAAAGTGCCCACCGTCGAAGGCCCGGTAATGCTGACAATCGTGCCCGGCTCCGACTCCGGAAAGGTCTTGCGCCTCAAGGGCCGCGGTTTTTCGAGCAAGAACGGCGGGCGCGGCGACCAGCTTGTGAGGCTTGAGATCCACCTGCCCGAAAATCTCACGGATCTCACCGAACGGCTCGAAGGCTGGAGCGATGGCACCGGAGTGCGGAACCGGCTGGGCGTCTAAACCATTGCGAATGGGATGAAGCCGGTTAGGAGGGGTTGGATGGCTCCCGGACTTACGGACCATGACCGACCCGGCCCGCCGGTACCCGATCGCTCCCCAGAGGCGCGGCGCAAGGAAGCGTTGAGGCATAGGGCGGGACTACCCGCCGATGTTGCCCGGGCGATCGCGCCGGGAAGCCGCCCGCGGCGAGTTGTCGAGCGGGTCCTGACCGGCGCCTACAACGACGGCTTCATCCACGCCGGCAATCTCGCCTACATGACGTTGCTGGCGATCTTCCCTTTTGCCATCACGGCCGGAGCGATTTTCACCGCGATCTTCGAAGAAGGCGATCGCATGGCCATGATCGATGCGGTCCTCGCCGCCGTGCCGCCAGTCGTGGCGGAGGTGATCGAGCCCGTCGCTCGTGACGTGGTGATTGCGCGAAGCGGCTGGTTTCTCTGGGCCGCGGCGTTTGCCGGCCTGTGGACGGTAGGTAGCCTGATCGAAACGATCCGCGACATCCTCCGCCGGGCCTATGGCACGCGCCCGACGCAAGCCTTTTGGAAATACCGCGTCTTTTCGACCGGCATCATCCTGGCCGCGGTGGTCTTGCTGATGCTCAGCCTGCTTGCGCAGGTGTTGATCGGCGCGGCGCAAGAAGTGATCTCCGTCTGGTTCCCCGAGCTCGACGGCGCGATGGGCACGCTCACTTATTCTCGCATGCTGACCGCCGCCGGCCTCTACGTCTCGCTCTACATGCTGTTCTACATTCTGACGCCGGCCGCCTATCGCAAGCCACGCTATCCCAAATGGCCCGGCGCCTTGCTCGTGACGGTGTGGTGGGCTGGCGTCACCCTGGCGCTCCCACCCCTGCTGCGGACCGTTTTTGCCTATGACCTGACCTATGGCTCGCTTGCCGGGTTCATGATCGTGCTTTTCTTTTTCTGGCTGGTGGGCCTAGGGATGGTGATGGGCGCCGAACTCAACGCGGCCCTGGCCGAGACTCCTGAGGAGGAGGAGGACCGGATAGGCCAGACCGACAACAGGGTTCGCGTGAAAAACGGCGCCGGGAAAGACACCAAGACGGACGGCAAGGAGAACACGATGACGGAGGCTGAGAAGGGAAGCCGATGACATCTGGATTGATGGTTGGAAAGCGGGGGCTGATCATGGGCCTCGCGAATGAGAAATCGCTGGCCTGGGGCATCGCGCAAAAGCTGCGGGAGCATGGCGCGGAACTGGCCTTTTCCTATCAGGGGGAAGCTCTTGAGAAGCGGGTACGCCCGCTGGCGGAACAGCTGGGATCGGACTTCTGCTTCGACTGTGACGTTTCGAGCATGGAAGCGCTCGATGCGGCGTTCGAGACCTTGAAGTCGCGCTGGGACACGATCGACTTCGTCGTCCACGCGATCGGCTTTTCCGACAAGACCGAGCTGCGCGGAAAGTATGTCGACACCAGCCTCGACAACTTCCTGATGACGATGAACATTTCGGCCTACTCGTTGGTCGCGGTGACCAGGCGCGCGCGGGAGATGATGCCGAACGGCGGTTCGATCCTGACGCTGACCTACTACGGCGCCGAGAAGGTTGTACCGCACTACAACGTCATGGGCGTGGCCAAGGCAGCGCTGGAAACCAGCGTGAAGTACCTGGCCAACGACCTCGGTCCGGAGAACATTCGCGTCAACGCTATCAGCGCGGGCCCGATCAAGACCCTCGCCGCGAGCGGGATCGGCGACTTCCGGTACATCCTCAAGTGGAACGAGCTGAACTCTCCCCTTCGCCGCAATACCACGATCGAGGATGTCGGCGGGGCCGGTCTCTACATGCTCAGCGACTTGTCGAGTGGCGTTACGGGCGAAGTCCATCATGTGGATTCCGGCTATCACGTCGTCGGCATGAAGCAGGAAGACGCGCCGGATATCTCGCTCGTCTAGCGGGTCTTTTCTAGCACCTTCGTTCCTGATATGTTCTCATCGTCGATTCGCGATGGAGGATGATCATGGCCGAGTCCGGAGGATGCCAGTGCGGCGCCGTACGTTATGAGATAGAGGGGGAGCCGGCGCACAACGCTGTCTGCCACTGCGCGGATTGCCGTGCCGCTGCCGGCGCACCGATGGTAACGTGGTTGGCGGTGAAGGAAGATCAGTTTCACCTGCAACAGGGAGAGCTGACGACCTATCACGGCAAGAACGGCGCCGAACGGCAGTTCTGCCCGACCTGCGGCACCGGCCTGTTCTATCGCAACGCCGGGGTGCTGCCGGGAATTGTCGACGTCCAGTCGGCCACTCTCGACAATGCTGCGGCGATGCCGCCCGGCGCGCAGATCCAGGTCGCCGAACGGCTGCCGTGGATGAAGGACCTTTCCGCGCTGCCTGAATTTGAGCGGTACCCGGGAGGCTGAATTCGCTCGTCCTCTTGAGACAGGGAGTGGTGCCGCAGGCGCGGAGGGTGAGGGGCCACTAGCTTTCGTCTAACGCCCTCGTCCCCAACCTTCTCCCCAGGGGGGAAGGGCTATTACCCTGCCTTGCGCAGGGCCTCGGGCTCCCGAGCAGCCGGTTGGTCCGGCCAGATACCGCGGGTGTCATAGACGGCCTTGCCCGCCCGCTCCGCTAACGGGACCGAGCGGAATACGTCGTGGTCGACGAGGACGATCAGGACGTCGCAGCTTTCAAGCGCGGTATCGATGTCGACCAGCGCGGCGCCGGTCCCCTCGAACTCGCGCGGCAGCTCGGCTGCGTAGGGTTCGACCACAGAGATGCGGCTGCCGTAACGACGCGCGAGAGTGGCGGCGACGAGCCGCGCCGGGCTTTCGCGGAAATCGTCGATGTTGGCCTTGAACGCCAGACCGAGGCAGGCGACGCCGGCGCCCGGATGAGCTTCCACGAGTGCCGTCGCGCGAGCGATCGCGTGATGGATCTTGGCATCGTTGACGCCACGAGCGGTGCGGATGAGCGGTGTCTGCTCCGGCGCGCCGTGGACGATGAACCACGGATCGACCGCGATACAATGTCCGCCGACGCCGGGACCCGGCGATAGGATGTTCACGCGAGGATGCCGGTTGGCGAGGCGGATCACTTCCCACACGTCGAGTTCCATCGCGTCCGCCACCATCGAGAGCTCATTGGCGAAGGCGATGTTGACGTCGCGATAGGCGTTCTCGACCAGCTTGGTCATCTCCGCGCTGCGCGCGTCGGTCGTGACGCAAGTGCCGCGCACGAAACGCTTGTAGAATGACAGCGCCTTGCGCGCGCAACGTGGCGTCACGCCGCCAATCGAGCGGTCGTTGTCGGTCAGCTCCTGGAGAATCCGGCCGGGAAGCACACGCTCCGGACAGTAGGCCAGCGAAACGTCCGGTATGCCGTCGCATAATCCGGGCATGCGCAGGTCAGGCCGCTCGATTGCGATCAGATCGCGCATGGCCTCGGTAGTGCCGACCGGCGAAGTCGATTCGAGGATCACCGTGTCGCCCGGCTTGAGCACCTTCGCCACAGCGCGGGCCGCGGCCAGCACGTAGGAGATGTCGGGCGTATGTTTGCCGTCCTTGGCGAAAGGCGTCGGTACCGCAATGACGAAGACGTCCGCCGGCTCGACCCCGGTCGCCGCGGAGAGCAGGCCGCGCTGGACGACGCCCTGAACGAGGCCATCGAGATCGACCTCCTCGATATGGATCGCACCGCGGTTGATCGTGTCGACCACCTCCTGCGACACGTCCACGCCCTGCACGCGCATCCCGGCCCGCGCGACGATGGCCGCGGTGGGAAGGCCGATATAACCGAGCCCGATTACACTGACTGTGGGTAAAGCTTCACCCCGCACTGACGACCCCTTCGCAAGAACCAGAGCTGGCCATCGCGCAAAAGGGTGAAAGAAGCGGTAACGTTAACCTCGGGCCAGCAACTCCACGATCCGCGCCGAGCTCTTGCCGTCGCCGAACGGGTTATGGGCCCGCGCCATCGCCGCATAGGCGGCAGGGTCATCGAGGAGCCGCTCCGCCTCGGCCACGATGCGGTCTTCGTCGGTGCCCACCAACCGGGCCGTGCCCGCCTCGATTCCTTCCGGCCGTTCGGTCGTCTCGCGCATCACCAGCACCGGCTTGCCCAGCGCCGGCGCCTCCTCCTGCACTCCTCCGCTGTCGCTCAGCATCAGTGTGGCGAGACCCAGCAAGTGCGCGAAATGCGGATAGTCGAGCGGTTCGATAAGCGCGACGTTGTCGAGGCCGGCAAGCTCGGCGTTCATGACCTGGCGGACGTTGGGATTGAGGTGGACCGGGAAGATCACCGCCACGTCCTGGCGGGCTGCAAGACGACGGATAGCTCCGGCGATCGCCTCCATGCCCCCGCCGAAGTTCTCCCGGCGATGGCTGGTGACGCCGATCACCCGCTTGCCTCCAAACTTCCGCTCGAGCTCACTTAGCCCCGACGCCAACTCGGGCTGCTCCGCGATCCGCGCGGTGATCCAGTGCAGGGCGTCGATTACAGTGTTGCCGGTGACATGCACCGTGGCCCGATCGACCGTCTCGCGCCGCAGCGCTTCGGCGGCGGTCTCGGTCGGGGCACAGTGAAGCGCGGCGATCGTGCCGATTATCCGGCGGTTGATCTCTTCGGGCCAGGGATGATGGATATTGCCGCTGCGCAGCCCCGCCTCGACGTGGCAGACCGGAATTTTGCGGTAATAGGCCGCGAGCGCGCCAGCCATCGCCGTGGCCGTGTCGCCCTGCACGACGACCCATTCGGGCCGCTCGACGTCCATGACCTGACCGAGGCCGGTGAGAAGGGCTGCGGTCAGCGCATCAAGCGATTGATCCGGCCGCATGAGATTGAGATCGTAGTCTGGCACCAGGCCGGAGATCGCCAGCACCTGATCGAGCATGCCCCGATGCTGCCCGCTGACGCAGACACGGCTCTCGAAGCGCGGATCGGCCTCCAGCGCGTGAACCAGCGGGAACAGCTTGATCGCCTCCGGTCGAGTGCCGAAGACGGTAAGGATTCGCGACGGGAAGGTTGCGGGAGCATTCATTGCCCCCGCGACTACCGTAGACGGGTTAAGAGCCCGTCAAACGCCCTTACGGAGAGGGCGGAATGGCCAGCGGGTCGACCGTGCGCGGAGCGGCCGTCGGAGCGGCTTCGGGGACCGGGGTGCCCGCGGCATCCTGCTCCCGGCGTTGGCGTTCCATGTATTCCTGCTCGGCCTGTTCGACGCGGGCCTGGGTCTCCGCCGCCTCGGCATCGAGGGTCGCAAGACGCTCCGCGCGCTGGTCGGCGATCAGCTGGCTGAAGCGAACGTCGGTGCCTTCGCGCTTCGCGGCGTAGGCCGCTTCGATGAATTGGGCCGTGCACCCGGTCTGGCCCCCGCCGCCCACCGGAGTGCAAGACATCGGGCCGAACGCACCGACCGTCTCGTACGACTTCACGCGTTGGGCCCAGGACTGGTTCGAGGGGCTGCTGCTTTCCCTCAGCGGTTCGGGAATGCGGAATCGCTCGCTTTCATCCATGCGCGCGCAAACCACGATTTCCCCGGCGACCGAGGGCGGACATTCGTCGTCGCCGTAAATGATCACCGTATTGACCTTGTCGCCGGCCTGGTCCTGGGCCGCGGCAGGCGCAGGCAACAGGGCGATCGAGGCGGCGATCGCAACCATCGAGGGGGCAAGCAGGCGAGTCATTGTCCGTTCCTTCCAGCGAGGGGAGCCCCGCAATCCGCATAGGCGCTTTGGCCCGTGAACCCATAGTGAAGCGCCGCAGCCGCGCCCACGGTTCCCCTTAAATCTTCTCCGACAAGCGGATCGCCGCCCGGCATCCGAATCTGATCGCGGCGGAAAGCAACGGATAGGCCGGGGCCCGTTCCGCGCCAGCGGCAATCGCGGCGTCGTGGTGGGCCCGCTCGTCTTCCCTGAACCGCTCGATCATATCGGCAAGCTCAGGATCATCCTCCGCCGTTCCCCTGTCTTGCGCAAGCTTTTCCAGCTGGCGCGAATAGTGACGATCGATTTCCGTTTCGACGGCCGCAGTACAGGCCATGGCCGCTTCCGGGCCGATCAGCGCGGTCGCCGCGCCCAAAGCATATCCGGCGACGGACCATATCGGCTGTAGCGCCGTGGGGCGAACGCCCCGCTTCGCCATGAGGGCATCGAACTCTGCCTTGTGGCCTGCCTCCTGCTCCGCCATCGCGCGAATCTCGCCCGAATGCGGCGCACGATCGCCCATGACCGCCAGCTGGCCGGCATAGATCCGCGTCGCGCCGTATTCACCGGCCTGGTCCACACGGATCATTTGCGCGCGATCGGTCATGCTCGGCGACCCTTAACCAGAAGAACGAATATCGCTATCGCTGAAACTACTGAAATCAGCGCGTTGAAACCCGCCAAGGAGATACCACCCAGGGTCCATGCCGGTACGTCGCACCGGACCAGCGGCGCATTCATGATCGCGTCGAGCGGATCGCCCCCGCCCGCTCCCAGAGGGCCCGAGCACGTCGTCAGACCTTGCCACCAGCCATATTCCACACCCGCATGAAAACCGCCGATCAGGCCGGACACGAACACGGCCAGGCCCGCCAGGCCGATCCACAGCGTTCGTGGAGGGATCAACGTCGAAAGGAGCGCCAGCCCCACGGCCGCAAAGTGGGGATAGCGCTGCCACCAGCACATCTCGCACGGATAGAGGCCAAAGCCGTATTGCGAGAGATAGGCGCCCGCGAGCAGCAGCGCGGGCACTCCGAGCGCGAGGCGCTGCGCGAGCTTTTGCGAAGGGTTCATCAGCGCGGCGTAGCTGAACTCACTTGCTCCGTGCAATCACCGAACCGCCGGTGCGGCGCAGGGTTCTGAGTGCGTAATCGAGCTGGAAGTCATCGATGCCCTGCTTTTCGAGCTGTTCCGCAGTCAGCTTGAAGCGCGGATCGTCGATCCGGTCGGCCTCGAGCTGATCGTCCTCGAGCGCTACTTCGTTGACCAGGTGGCCGCGCAAGTCGCTTTCGCGCATCAGGTACTGAGAGCGCTTGGCGGCATCGGGATCACTGAGCTGCGGGACGCGGATGTCGGGTTCGATTCCGCCTTCCTGCACCGAACGGCCCGACGGCGTGTAGTAACGCGCCGTAGTGAGCTTCAGCGCCGAATCGCGCGTCAGCGGTAGGAGCGTTTGAACGCTGCCCTTGCCGAAACTGCGTTCGCCCATGACGAGAGCGCGATGCTGGTCTTGCAGTGCCCCGGCGACGATCTCGCTAGCGGAGGCCGAACCGGCATCGATCAGCACGATGATCGGCAGGCCTGCCGCGGCATCGCCGCGATAGACGCTCTCCGCTTCGTAATAGACCGAATCGCGGCGGTTGCGTCCGCGCTGGGACACGATCTGCCCTTCGGAAAGGAACAGGTCGCTGAGCGCTACTGCTTCGTCGAGCGAGCCCCCCGGGTTCTTGCGCAAGTCGAGGACCAGGCCCGTCAGCTTGCCACCGGCGTCGCGACGCAGCGAGGCAATCGCATCGTTCACGTCGACCCCCACGTCGCGGCTGAATTCGTTGACACTGATCACGCCGATGCCGCCGGGCTTGAGTTCGAACGTAACCGGCTCCAGTTCGACCACGCCCCGTGTAACGCTGACATCGAACGGCTCTTCGCGGCCCGGACGGAAGATCGACAGGCGCACCGCGGTGCCCGCCGGTCCGCGCATCTGCTTGACCGCTTCGTCAAGCTCGAGCCCGTAGATCAGCTTGCCTTCGATATGGGTGATGTAATCGCCGGCCTTGATCCCCGCCTTATCGGCCGGGCTACCCTTGAAAGGCGACACCACCTTCACGGCACCGTCGTCCATCTGTACCGAGATGCCGAGCCCTTCATAATTGCCATCGATCATCGTTTCGAGCCGCTCCAGCGCGGCCCCGTCGAGATAGGCCGAGTGCGGATCGAGCGCGGCAAGCATCCCGTCGATGGCGCCGCGGATCAGGACCTCATCGTCAACCGGTTCGACGTAGCTCGACTTGATCCGCTGGTAGGTGGCGAAGAGCTTGGCGAATTCGGGAGAAGACCGGCTCTCGACCTGGGCGAACACCGCGGTCGTCGTGGGAAGCAGCGCAACGGCCGTCACCAGCGCGGCAGCGCGCACGGAGCCGGCGAACTTCGGGGCAAGCTTCATGAATCGAATTCCTTGAATGGCTGCTCCAGTTTATCGCGCCACCCCGCTTAACGCCAGATGAGGCAGGCAAACGCCGGATATCAGCCGACAAAGCGCAATGGATTGACCGGTTCGCCTTCGTGGCGGAGCTCAAGCGTCACTTTTGGACCGCCCTGCGCCGCCACTCCGAGCGGGGTTCCGGACACGACCGATTCTCCCACTTCGGCATTAGTCCGGGCCAGACCGGTGACGAGGCTGGTCCACCCGCCGGGGTGCTCGACGATCACGATGCGGCCGTATCCGCGAAAGGGCCCTGCGAAGACGATCCTACCCGCGGCGGGCGCCACCACTTGCGCTCCAGCCCGGGGAACGAACGTCACGCCTTTACTGACACTGCCGCCCTGCGGGGCGCCGAAGCCCACGATGGTGCGCCCGGTCACTGGCAGCATGTAGGGAGCTGGCGGAGCCGTGGCCGAGGCGTCGGGCAGCGCTTCTTGCGGCAGGGAAGTGAGGCCAGGCTCGCCCGGCCGGGCCGGGCGCATCAGCGGCCCGGGGAGCGCGGCAAGGCGCGCCCTCAAGCTGCCGGCACGGTCCAGCTCGCCGATGAGGGTGTCGAGGTCCCGCGCTTCCTCTGCCAACGCGAGCGCGCGTTCGGCCTCGCGGTCCGCGCTACTGCTGGTGGTCCGCAAAGCGAGGCGTTGAGTAGTCTCGAGTTCGGCCAATTCGCGTTGGCGCGCCGACAGGCGGCCTTCTTCCGACCGCAGGACGGCCAGGGCTTCCTCCGCTTCCTGGCGCAACTGCGCCATTCGGCCAAGGCTGGTGCGCAAGCCCGCCGTGCGCCTTTCGATTTCGGGCGTGGCGCTATCGAGCATGGCCCGCAAGTAGACGGTCTCCGTGACCGATCCGGGCCGCAGAACAGAGAGCGCCAGCGGGCGGCGGGCGAATTGCTGGAGCGCGGCGATGAGATGCGCCATCGGCTGCTGCTGGCGACCCAACTCTTCGCGCAAACGGGTTCGCTCGGTGTTCGCCAGTTCGAGACGAGCCTCCGCCGCGGAAATTCCCGCTTCGGCCTCCTGAATCCGGGCGGCGAGAGCGGCTGCCTGGCGCGCCGTCTTGTCGGCGGCATCTCGCATGGCCGCCGCCTCGCGTTCGAGCCGTTCGCTACGCGCTTGGGCGTTGCGCCGCTCGGCCAGTGCCTGCCGCAGCGCGCTGCGCGTCTCGCCGATACTGACCCGTTCCTGGTCTGCGGCCGAATTTTCCGTCTGGCCATGCAAGGCCACGGCGCTCGACGCGAGCAGCAGGCTGAGGACAAGGGTGAGGCTTTTGTTCACGCGTCAGGCCTATCCTGACCGATGATAGGGATGGCCGGCAAGGATGCTAGTCGCCCGGAACAACTGCTCCATGACCATCGCACGAACCAGCAGGTGCGGCCAGGTCGCACGCCCGAAAGCCACGAGGCGATCCGCCGCATCGCGCTCCGCACGGCCGTGGCCGTCGGCCGGCCCAATGATAAAGCGGGTCTCGCGAATGCCATTGTCGCGCCAGCCGCTGAGCAATTCGGCCAGCTCTTCGGATGAAATCTGCGAACCGCGTTCGTCCAACAGGATCGTGCGATAAGGCGTAGGCGGTTCGGGCACCCGCCCGCCGTTCTCCGGCAGCTCGGTGATCTTGAGCGGCCAGGCGATCCGCTTCACATAACGCTCGACCAACTCCGCCTCGGGCGTGCGGGCGATCTTGCCGCGAGCAATGACGTGGAGCTGCATGAGCCGGTCTTAGCGACCCACGCTCTCCAATGAAATCCTAAGGCCGTTTACGACTCAGGCTCGGCCGGCAGCCGTCGCGCCTTCGTCGCCGAAGCCCCACATCCGTTCGAGGCTGTAGAAGCTGCGTACTTCGGGCCGGAACAAGTGGACGACGACGTCGCCGGCATCGATCAGCACCCAGTCCGCCGCGGGCAGCCCTTCGATGCGTGCCGTGCCGTGGCCCTCCTTCTTCAGCCGCTCGGCGAGCTTCATGGCCATCGCCGCTACCTGGCGCGTGGAGCGCCCGGATGCGATCACCATGTAGTCGGCGATGCTCGACTTACCCTCGAGAGGGATCGAAACGACGTCTTGAGCCTGGTCTTCATCGAGCTGGTGAAGAACCAGCGCGTGAACGGTTCCGTCGATGGGTTGAGTGGTGCTGGGCATATCAGTCAGATGAACGATGGTCGAAAAGCCGGTTGGTTCCGGCCGGGCTTGCGCCCCTGTGCCTTCGAGGGTCATCGCAGCAGATCATGCTCCTGGTTTCGGGATCGGACGATAAGGCATGAGCGCGCAGCGCGTCATGCGCCACCTGCCCTTGCGACATCGTGAATTGGGGAATGCGTCACCCCGTCCCTGGCCGATAGTCCGATATAACGGCTGGCCCAGTCAGGATCCGATCGGCGCACCTGCGTGGCGGACCGTGGATCAGGGTCGAAACGCAATTCAATCAGCGCGGGAGCGCTCCATCCACCCCGGTTTCGAAATCCAGCCGCGGACAACCGGTAGCGCCGCAGCCAGGCCATCGCGGGGCTCGCGAGGGCAGCTGCATCATAGCCGGGGCGAGCTATTACCGCAATCGGCATCTCGTGCGCTATTCGGCGCCAGTTCTTCCACAGGTGGAACTGGGCGAGATTATCCGCTCCCATCAGCCAGACGAACCGGCGACGGGGGTAGCGGCGCTTGAGGGCACGAAGGGTGTCGACGGTGAAGCGTGTGCCGAGCTCGCGCTCGATGGCGGTGACGCGGATCGGGGCGCGCCGAGCCACGGCCTTCGCGGATTGTACCCGGATAGCCAGCGGCGCCATTCCAGCCTTGGGCTTGAGTGGGTTGCCAGGCGACACGAGCCACCACACTTCGTCGAGACCGAGCGCGTCGAGGGCGAACAGGCTAACCGCCCGATGACCGCCGTGGGCCGGATTGAAGCTGCCGCCGAGGAGCCCGGTCAGCTTCACTTCGGCAGGCGGCGTTCGGAGATTCTGCCGCTGACGTAGGCTCCCTGCGTCTGAAGCATCCAGCCGGGGTACTCCCGAGGCAGGGCGCTCAGGCCATCCAATTCGGCAAGTTCGGCCTGCTCCAACTCAACGTCGCAAGCCGCGATATTGTCGGACAGCTGGTCCGCACGCTTGGCCCCGACGATGACGGTCGACACGACGGGCTGATAGAGCAACCAGGCGAGCGCAATCTGCGCGACGGACACGCCGCGCTTGTCGCCCATCCTGCGCATGGCTTCGACAAGCGTGGCCGCACGATCGAGATCGACCGGGGGGAAATCGAAGTTTGCCCTGCGCCCCTCTCCGCTGGTTCCCTCGGGCGTGAAATCATACTTTCCGCTCAAGAGCCCTCCGGCGAGCGGCGACCAGACCATGAGCCCCAGCCCCTCGCTCAGGAGCATGGGGGCGAGTTCGCGTTCGAGGTCCCGTCCCGCCACGGTGTAGTAGGCCTGTAGCGACACGAACTTCGCGAAACCGCGCCGTTCGGAGATTCCCAGGGCCTTGACGATCTGCCACGCCGCCCAGTTCGAAACCCCGACGTATCGGGCCCGCCCCGACCGAACGATGTCGTTGAGGGCCTCGAGCGCTTCCTCGATCGGCGTGACGGGATCCCAGCCGTGAATCTGGTAGAGATCGACGTGGTCGAGCTGCAGGCGCTTCAGGCTGGCATCGATCTGGTCGAGCATGTGCTTGCGACCGGTTCCGGCATCGTTCCTGCCTTCGCCCATCGTGCCCATGGCCTTGGTCGCGACCACGATCTCGGAACGCTTCAGACCCAGGGCCTTGAGCGCGCCTCCGACGAACTCTTCCGACTGGCCGGTCGTGTAGACGTTGGCCGTGTCGATGAAGTTGATGCCGCCGTCGATCGCCTGGCGGACCAAGGCGGTCGACGCATCCTGATCTAGGCCATGGACATGACCGAACCGGCCCGGATTGGTTCCGAAAGTCATAGCACCGAGGCAAAGCTCGGAAACGATCAGGCCCGTGTTGCCGAACTGGTTGTAGCGCATGAGGTCTCTCCTGTTCGCCGCTGTCTAGGCGGACAACACAGGGGGCTTCAAGCGCGCGCTTCGCCGTGGCCGCGGACTTGCCACTTGTAGGTGGTCAGTCCTTCGAGCGCGACCGGGCCGCGCGCGTGGAGCCGCCCCGTGGCGATGCCAATTTCAGCGCCTAGCCCGAACTCCCCGCCATCGGCGAACTGAGTCGAGGCGTTGACCATCACGATCGCACTGTCGACTTCAGCGAGGAAACGTTCCGCGACATCGGCATCAGAGGTGAGGATGGCATCGGTGTGCCCCGACGAGTGCCGTTCGATATGGTCGAGGGCCGCGTCGAGTCCGTCGACCACCGCCACGGACAGCACGGCGTCAAGATATTCGGTATCCCAGTCATTGGCGCTGGCCCGTCCTATGCGCGGATCGATCGCCTGGGCCCGCGCGTCGCCGCGAAGTTCGCAACCGGCATCCAACAGCGCGCCCACGACCTGGCCGCTGGCGGGAAAGTTCGCGTCGAGCAGCAGCGTCTCCATCGCTCCGCAGATCCCCGTGCGGCGCATCTTCGCGTTGAGCGCGAGCGTGGTCGCCATCGCCGGATCGGCAGAGGAATGAACGTAGGTGTGGCAGATGCCATCGAGGTGTGCGAGCACCGGCACGCGCGCGTCGTTCTGCACGCGCTCTACCAACCCCTTGCCGCCACGGGGCACGATCATGTCGATCAGCCCCGCCGCGCGCAGCATGGCGCCCACGGCCTCGCGGTCCTGTGTGGGAAGGAGCTGGACGGCTTCGGCAGGCACACCGGCCGCCGCAAGTCCCTCGGCCAACGCCGCATGGATCGCCCGGTTGGAATTGACCGCTTCGCTCCCGCCACGCAGCAGCACGGCGTTGCCGCTGCGCAGGCACAACGCGGCCGCATCGGCGGTGACGTTGGGACGGCTTTCGTAGATGATTCCGATCAGCCCGATAGGGATGCGGACACGGCTCAATTCCATGCCGGCAGGGGCCGTGTTGCGATCGATGACCTGGCCGACGGGGTCAGGCAGCGAAGCGACTGCCTCCACCGCCGAAGCAATTGATTCCAGACGCTTTTCATCGAGCCGCAAGCGATCGAGCATCGCAGGCGTGAGACCGTTGGTTTCCCCTGCCGCGATGTCGCGGGCATTGGCTTCGAGAATCCGCGGCATATGCGCTCTTAGCGCCGCTGCGGCAGAGCGCAGCGCCGCTTCCTTCGCCGGCCCGTCGAGCCGCGCCAGATGGCGCTGCGCCGCGCGTCCGGCTTTCGCCAGAGCAGCAATGGTTTCGTCGTGATTTGCGGCGGTCTGTAGCTGGGTCGACATGGTGCGCCTGTAGCACCGTTGCGCCCTGCTGTCAGTCCAGGGAAATGCCGATTCGATTCAAGTCAATCCGTTACACTTCTGAGGTGCTGTGGATGCTTTTTGTTATATGCCACAACTCGTCGTGAATCAGGATCGACTCGGCCCAAAGCCCAAGATTCCGATTCGACTCTATTAACGCCAAGGGTCTAGCCAGCCCGCCAAGACTTGTACGGGAAAGTCGGGGTCCGAATTTTGACAAACGCAACCGTGAGCGGTCTGCTTGACCGCGTGCGGGGTTGGTTTCCGGAGCGTGAGTTTTTCATGCGCTCGCAGGGCCAGGTCCGTTTCATCACGATTACTTCACGTATGCAGATGGTTGCTGCAGGTCTCGCTGTCGCCGTTGTCGGCGGCTGGGGCCTTTCAGTAGGCGTCATGGCGATCAGTCAGTATCAGGCTGTGTCGGAGCGGCTCTCGCTGCTCGAGCGTGAAGCGCACGTCGCGACGGCGGAGAGCCGGGTGAAGGCCTATCGTGACGACGTGAACGAAGTGGCGACAGACGTCGGGCGGCGCATGGACTTCATTGAGAAGGTCCTGCCGATGCTCCCGGACGATGTCGTCGCCGAGGAAACGGTTAGCGACAGCAGCGGCGAAGCCGCGAAAACCGTCGAGAAGGTCAGCGCGCTGATGCCCGAAGCTGCGGCGATCGCCCGCATCGAGCAGCGCCAGTTGGCCCTCGTCGAGCGCCTGACCCGCTATGCCGACCGCCGCGCCGCCCGCGCTGAAGCGGCCATTCGTGAACTCGGCCTCGATCCTCGCGCCATGCTCCGCGCCTCGCGCACCGCACAGGGCGGTCCGCTGCAGAAGCTTTCGACCGAAAGCGACGGCTCACTCGATCCTCGCTTCCAGCGCCTCGGCCTCAGCCTTGCGCGGATGGATGCGCTCGAGCAGGGTCTCACCGGCATTCCCCAGGTCATGCCGGCCGACATGAACATGATCTCCTCGGGCTTCGGCTATCGCAGCGACCCCTTCACGGGCGGTGCCGCCCTGCACGCCGGGCTCGACTTCCGCGGCCAGATCGGCGCTCCGATTCACGCGGCGGCCAAGGGCCGGGTTTCCTTCGTCGGAATCAAGTCCGGTTACGGAAAAGTAATCGAAGTCAGTCACGGCAACGGCCTGATGACCCGTTACGCCCACATGTCGGCCTGGCGCGCCCGCGTCGGCCAGGAAGTCGAAGCCGGCGATGTCATCGGCGCGATCGGCAGCACCGGTCGTTCAACCGGACCGCACTTGCACTTCGAGGTCCGCATCAATGGCCGCGCGGTCAATCCGCGTCCTTTCCTGGAGACCGCCCCACATGTTCTCGAAGAAGCCCGAACCGACACTCCCGAGCGCAGCACCGCGAAAAACGGCGCGGCCCGTGGCTAATGGCGGTTCGACTTTCTCCGTGATCGGTGCTGACGTAACCATCCGGGGGGATATCGAAGCCTCGGCGGACCTCCATGTCGACGGAACGATTGAGGGCGATCTCTCCTGCACCTCGCTGGTCCAGGGTGAATCGAGCTGCGTGGAAGGCGCGATCAACGCGGAGTCAGCGCGTCTTTCGGGCACCGTGAAAGGCACGATCACCGTGCGCGATCTCGTGATCCTGCGAAGTGCGCGGATCGATGGTGACGTGCATTACGAGACCCTGACGATTGAGCAGGGCGCCAACGTCAACGGCCGGTTCGCGCCTGACGCGCTCAAGGCCGCCAAGGCTTCGCTCGACAGGGTTGAAGACGGCGAACAACGCCTGACACTCGCGGGTTGAACCCGATCAACAATTCATAGCAAAAAGGGCCGGCCCCGCGGGGGACCGGCCCTTTTTGTTTGGGTTCAATCGCGAGCGATCAATCGTCAGCGTTGGCTTCCGCAGCTCGCTTGGCCAGCAGCCACGCCTCGGCTTCGGCTTCCTGCGCCGCTTCGACAGCCGCCTTGGCCGACGCGTCGCGTTCGGCGCGCAGCTCCGAGATCAGTTCGGCGCGTTCGTCGCGGCTTTCCGCGACCGCAATCTCCGCCTCGTCGCCCATCACAACCCCGCGCTTGGCGGCCTTGGCGACCGCAGCGTCAAGTTCACGCTGCGAACACAGGCCGAGCGTCACGGGGTCCTTTGCCTGGATGTTGGCGATGTTC
This sequence comes from Croceibacterium selenioxidans, assembly GCF_018599195.1. Taxonomy (GTDB): domain Bacteria; phylum Pseudomonadota; class Alphaproteobacteria; order Sphingomonadales; family Sphingomonadaceae; genus Croceibacterium_A; species Croceibacterium_A selenioxidans. Next base: position 855,164 of record NZ_JAHFVK010000002.1, read on the forward strand.
CAGTGGCTCCGCTCGCGGATCGCGTTGATCGTGTTGCGCGTCGTACCGATCAGCTTGCCGATCTGCGCGTCCGAGATCTCCGGGTGATTGCGGATGATCCAGGCGATGCCGTCGGGCTTGTCCTGCCGCTTGGACACCGGCGTATAGCGCGGCCCCTTGGTGCGGCTGACGTCGACCGGTGCGCGCTGCATCTTGAGCTTGTAGTTCGGATCGGCCTGGCCCTTCTCGATCTCGTCGTGATTGAGCTCGCCCGAATGGACCGGATCGCGACCGGTGTACTTCGAACTGGCAAGATCGTCCGCCATCGCCTGGACTTCGAGGATATGCAGCCCGCAGAACTCTGCGATCTGTTCGAAGCTCAGCGCGGTGTTGTCGACCAGCCAGGAAGCGGTCGCGTGCGGCATCAGGGGAGTGGGCTGGGCCACGGTTTCTCTCCGGTAGAAAAAGAAGGGCCGCCCCTCACGGAGCGGCCGACACCGGGACGATGTAGGGAATTTACCCGCGAACGGCAAGCAAACTCGCCGCAAGTCAGGCGGCACGCAGCTCGTACAGCGCAGGTTGCGGACTTTCGGGCGTCAGACCGGCGAGGAACTGGTCGGTGCTCGCCTCCCACGTGAAGCTGCGGCCGTGCGTCCGGCAATGCTCGCGATTCCGCTGCAGGGCACCGGCAATCGCCTGTTCAAGCGATTCGGCCATGCATCCGCTCGCTGCCGTCAGCACGTCGAGCGGACCGGGAACGGGATAGGCGGCGACCGGGGTTCCGGAGGCCAGCGCTTCGATCATCACCAGGCCAAAGGTGTCCGTGCGACTCGGAAAGACGAACACGTCGGCTCCCGCATAACAGGCCGCCAGAGCGCGACCGCTCTGGCGGCCGACAAAGATCGTGTCGGGAAACTGGACCTGCAACCTCGCGAGGGCGGGACCGTCGCCGACCACGACTTTCGAGCCGGGATGGCGGGTAGAGAGGAAGGCCTCGACGTTCTTTTCAACCGCGACCCTGCCGACATAGAGCTGGACCGGCCGCGGCAACTGCAGGAACAAGTCGGGCGGGGCCACGTCCTGACCGAATTGCTCGAGATCGACCCCGCGACCCCAGGGGCGCAGCCGGGTCAGGCCGTGGGCTGCGAGCTGCTCGCGCAAGGTCGCCGTTGCGGCCATTATCCCGCTGGACGGCGCATGAAAGTGCCGGATGTAGGGCCAGAACATCGCCGCCGGCAGGTGGGAGCGGCGAGCGAGGTATTCGGGAAACTGGGTATGATAGGCGGTCGTGAACTGCCGCCCTTGCGCCAAACACCAACGCCGGGCTGCCCAGCCGAGCGGACCTTCGGTGGAGATGTGGATCGCCTCCGGACAAAAGGCAGCGAGGCGCTCACCCACCGCCTGCGATCCAGCAAGCGCGAGGCGTATTTCAGGATAAGTGGGGCAGGGCACCGAGCGAAACTGACACGGCGCGATCACCTCCACCTCGTGCCCCCGCCGAGAAAGCTCGACCGTAAGGGCGTGCAAGGTGCGCACGACGCCGTTGACCTGCGGGTCCCAGGCATCGGTTACGATGGCGATGCGCATCAGGCCGCTCGCGCCATGGCCTCGCCGGAAACCGCGAGCGCGGCCAGCGCCTCGCGACGGGCAATTTCCTCCGGCCAGTGGAGGATTTCCATCCGACCGTCAAAATGCTCGACCAGCGCGGTGCAGCCTTCGACCCAGTCGCCATCGTTGTAGTACTCGACGCCATCGAGTTCGCGCATCTCCGCGGTGTGGATGTGCCCGCAGACCACCCCATCAACCTTGCGGGCAGCGGCGGCCCGGGCGACCACTTCTTCGTAACGATAGATGAACTCGACCGCGTTCTTGACCTTGTGTTTGGCCATCTTGCTGAGCGACCAGTACGGCATTCCGAATTTCCTCCGGACCAGGTTGACCCAATGACTGAGGCCCATCAGCAGTTCGTAGAGGGCGTCACCCACGACAGCGAGCCAGCGGTGCGCCAGCATCACACCATCGAATTCGTCGCCGTGCAGCACCAGCAGGCGCCGGCCATCGGCGGTCTCGTGCACAGCGGCGCGGCGGATCTCGACCCCGCCGAAGTTGAGACCGGAAAACTGGCGGAACATCTCGTCGTGATTGCCCGGGATGTAGACAATCCGTGTTCCGCGCCGTGCGCGCTTGAGAATGCGCCAGACGATGTCGTTGTGCGAGGCTGGCCAGTAGAACTTCTTCTTGAGCCGCCAGCCGTCGACGATATCGCCGACCAGGTACATCGTCTCGCTGTCGGTTGAATCGAGGAAGTCGATCAGCAGGTCGGCATTGCAGCCTTTGGTCCCGAGGTGGACATCGCTGATCCAGATCGTGCGATAGCGTCGCCGGCCCTCGGCCGAACGCTCGGGCACGACCGGTTCGTGGCTGTCGAAATGCGGAAAGGCGGTGAGGACTCCGCTATTTCCGACCGCCCCTTGGAAGTAGCTCGCCAACATCGGCCACAGACCCTTGATAGCCTCCAATGGCTACGAGTCTATGGATGAGGAATATGACGCCAGAATCGCAGTTCCGGGTCTGTTTCAAGACTTTATGACAGTCCTGGGTCAGTCAAGAGTCACGTGACCGGACTGGCCTTCCACGCGCGTCAGCCAGTTCACTACCGCAGGATAATCGGCCAACCGGTACCCGCCTTCCTCGCAAGTATGGGTATAGGCGTAGAGGCAGATATCGGCGACCGAGAACCGACCCGCGACGAGGAAATCGTGCTGCGCTAGGTGGTCGTCCATAAGCTTGAGCGCATCGAGCCCCGCGGCACGCTTTAGGGGCAAGGCGATGCGCTGGAAATCGGTGAAGTTGTCTTCCCCGATCCAGCCGAACCAGAAGCGCAGGGTCGCGACGTTGGGTTCGTGATTGTACTGTTCCCAGAACATCCAGCGAAGCGTGTCCGCCTGCTCGAACGGGTCCTGCGGTATCAGCGGCGTACCCGTGGCGAGGAACCAGCAGGCGGCGTTGCTCTCCGGTACGAGGCGTTCCCCCACCTGCAGCACGGGGATGCGGCCGTTTGGGTTGACCTGCGAGAGGAACTCGGTCGTGCGCGTCTCGCCCTTCATGATATCGTACTCGCGCCGCTCGAGCGGGAGACCGAGGTGGGCCGCGGTCAGGCGGATCTTGTAGCAGTTGCCCGAGCGGGCGTACTCATGCAGGACCAGCCGCTCCACTCATCCCTCCCAAGGCGAAGGCATGTTGTAAGGGACGGTTACGAATACCGCCTCGACCCCTGCTATCTTGCCATCGACGATCTTGAACATTTCCAGCAGCGCGAAGCTGTGGGGGAAGTGGAACACCGACTTGGTCTTCGTCACCCCATCGGTCCAGGTCACGTCGACCACCTTGCCGCAGTGATCGATGAAGCCCGCGGCAACTACGATGCCCTTCTCCTCGTCGACCAGCGGAAAGCGCCGGCCCCGCAGGCGGTCGTCGTAGATGTACTGCCCGAGGCGGAACTGCTCGGCGCAGCCCATCGCCGCGATCGGATAGCCTTCGATGTTCGGGTTGTTAGTCGTTTGCAACCCATTCTCGACCCGGTCGCAATCGTCCGTGAATTCGGTGAACAGCGTCCCGTCATTGAGCTGCAACGTGTCGAAATAGCCGTCGGCGACCGAGATCATGCGCGCCCGTTCGCGTCGCTGACCGTCCGGTACGTCCGCTAGCATCAGCGGGCGAGGCGAAACATAAGTCTCGATGCTGGGGAACGGACCGAACTCCATCGAGCGGCATACGATCGTCTCGACCTCGGCGATCAGGCCCGCGACGATGCCGAGCCGCAGCCCCATGATGGCCGGGTGCCCATGTTCCTCGACCAGGCCGAACCAGCTGACCTGGCCCGTTTGCGGATCCGCGGCCTTAAGATCGTAAGTGCGGCGCCGGGCGCTGATCGTGTTCCACAGCCCATCACCAATTGCGAGCTGGACATTGTTCTCCGTGAACACGACTTTGTCGGCCCAAGCCAGGCGTGAGGGATCCTGCGCCTCCAGCGCATCGAGATAGGCCTCGGCGTGAGCATAGAGAGCTTCGCGGGTCGTCGGTTCGGATGGCCTTGAATTCATCACGCGTGAGTCTCTCCTGATACTTCGAGCACGATCTTACCGACGTGCTCGCCCGCTTCCATCCGGGCATGGGCCGCCGCCGCCTCGATCAGCGGAAACACAGCGTCCAGTGCCGGTCGCAGCTTGCCTTCTTCCACCAGCGGCCACACTTCCCGGGCGATCTCGTCCGCGAGCAGCCCCTTGAAGGCATCGGAACGTCCCCGGAGGGTTGAGCCGGTCACCGTGTGCCGGCGGACCATGAGCTTGGCCATGTTGATCGTCGCCTCAGCCCCACCGAGAACTGCAATCGTCACCAACCGCCCCGCTTCGACCAGGCAGTCGAGGTTCCGCTGGGTGTAGCTTCCGGCGACCATGTCGAGCACGAGATCGACGCCCCGGCCCTCGGTAATGGCCTTGACGTCATCCACGAAATCACGGGTGCGGTAGTCAATTGCGTGGTCGGCCCCTAGCGTGAGAGCCGCGGCGCATTTGGCTTCGGTGCCGCAGGTGACGATCACCGTGAGATCGAACAGCTTGCCAAGCTTGATCGCCATCGAACCTATGCCGCTGGTGCCCCCGTGGACCAACAGGGTCTCGCCCGGGGTAGCCCACCCGCGCTCGAACACGTTGTGCCAGACGGTGAAGAGCGTCTCCGGCAAAGCCGCCGCTTCGGCGAGCGACAGGCCTTCCGGCACGGGCAGACAGTGCTCCATCCTGGCGACACAGAATTCCGCATAACCCCCGCCAGTTACGAGCGCGCAGACTCTGGTCCCGAGCAGATCTTCCGCCCCATGTCCGGCTGCCACAACGGTGCCGGAAATCTCGAGGCCCGGGATGTCGGATGCGCCGGGAGGGGGCGGATAGCGGCCCATGCGCTGGAGCACGTCGGGTCGGTTGACCCCGGCATAAGCGACCTCGATCAGGACTTGCCCCGGCCCCGGCTCCGGCAGACCGCGCCGCTCAGGCACCAGCACTTCGGGACCACCCGGGGTAGCGATCGTTACCGCAGTCATCGTATCAGTCTGCACCGCGGCCATGCACCCCACCCCCCTGTAGCCTTGTTGCCACGCTCCACAGCCGTAATGGCACCCCCCATTGACAGCAAGCGGGGCGCACTCGATTTTGTACTCATGGAGGACGATCTCCCCCGGGTCCGCGGTGACTTCGCGAGCCGGTTGGCCGGCGAGCCGCTCGACGCCTATTCCCAGGACGAGCTGATGGATCGTATCGCCATGCTCGAGGCAGAGATCGAACGGGTCAAATCGCATCATGCCAAGGCCGCGAGCCACATGAAGCTGGCCGATGCCCTGTTCAAACCGCGAGAGCCAAGCTGATGGGCCCCCTCGTGGCCCGCCCCCACTCGCAATCGCGCTACCAGCGCACCATATTGTCCTTAACAGAAGACTGGCAGAGCCGTTTCGTGCGCGTTCAGCCGGCGATTCGCAAAATCTCAACTCTCGGATCGTATCCAACCAGTGTGGATTGACTAACTATGCCCAGTTTCGCCCAGAGCCTCGAAAAGACCCTGCACACCGCCTTGCAGCATGCCACCGACCGGTCGCACGAGTATGCAACGCTCGAGCACTTGTTGCTGGCCCTCGTGGACGACCCCGATGCCGCCGAGGTCATGAACGCCTGCGGTGTCGACTTGGCCGAACTTTCGACCGTGGTCCGCCAGTACCTCGACCAGGAATACCAGTCGCTCAAGACCGACGAGGAAGGGGATCCGCAGCCGACTGCCGGTTTCCAGCGCGTGATCCAGCGGGCGATCCTCCACGTCCAGTCTAGCGGCAAGGACACCGTAACCGGCGCCAACGTGCTTGTGGCGCTGTTTTCCGAACGGGACAGCTACGCCGTCTACTTCCTGCAACAGCAGGACATGAGCCGCCTCGATGCTGTCAGCTTCATCAGCCACGGCATCGGCAAGGGTGGCCGCCAGGTCGAAAGCCGTAACCCGCAAGGTTCGGAAGAGCCCGAGGCCAAGAGCGAAGAGAAGCCGGACAAGAACAAGAAGGATTCCGCGCTCGACCAGTTCTGTATCAACCTCAACCAGAAGGCGCTGGACGGAAAAGTCGATCCGCTGATCGGCCGCGGGCCCGAAGTGGACCGCACGATCCAGATCCTCTGCCGCCGTTCGAAGAACAACCCGCTCTATGTGGGTGACCCGGGCGTGGGCAAGACCGCCATCGCCGAAGGCCTGGCGCGCAAGATCGTCGAAGGCGACGTGCCCGAAGTTCTCCAGAACGCGGTGATCTACTCGCTCGACATGGGCGCACTGCTGGCCGGCACGCGTTATCGCGGCGACTTCGAGGAGCGCCTGAAGCAGGTTGTCTCGGAGCTCGAAAAGCTTCCCGAGGCCGTGCTCTTCATCGACGAGATCCACACCGTGATCGGCGCTGGCGCGACCAGCGGCGGGGCGATGGACGCTTCCAACCTGCTCAAGCCAGCGCTCTCGGGCGGAACGATCCGTTGCATCGGCTCGACCACCTACAAGGAGTTCCGCAACCACTTCGAGAAGGACCGGGCCCTGCTCCGTCGCTTCCAGAAGATCGACGTCAATGAGCCGACGGTGGAGGACACCATCAAGATCCTCCGCGGCCTGCGCACGGCGTTCGAGGAGCACCACAAGGTCAAGTACACGCCCGACGCGATCAAGACCGCGGTCGAGCTCAGCGCGCGCTACATCAACGACCGCAAGTTGCCCGACAAGGCGATCGACGTGATCGACGAAGTCGGCGCGATGCAGATGCTGGTGCCGCCAAGCAAGCGGAAGAAGAAGATCACCTCGAAGGAAATCGAGGCGGTGATCGCAACCATGGCGCGTATCCCTCCCAAGTCGGTCAGCACCGACGACAAGGCTGCGCTCGCCAGCCTGGAGAAGGACCTGAAGCGCGTCGTGTTCGGCCAGGACAAGGCGATCGAGGTCCTCTCGACCGCCATGAAGTTGAGCCGTGCGGGCCTGCGCGATCCGGACAAGCCGATCGGCAGCTTCCTGTTTTCGGGCCCGACCGGTGTCGGCAAGACCGAAGTCGCGCGCCAGCTCGCCTCCATCATGGGCATCGAACTCAAGCGCTTCGACATGTCGGAGTACATGGAACGGCACTCGGTCAGCCGCCTGATCGGCGCGCCTCCGGGCTATGTCGGCTATGATCAGGGCGGCCTGCTGACCGACGCGATCGACCAGCACCCGCACTGCGTCCTGTTGCTCGACGAGATCGAGAAGGCGCACCCCGACCTGTTCAACATCCTGTTGCAGGTCATGGACCATGGGCGCTTGACCGATCACCACGGCAAGACGGTGGATTTCCGCAACGTCGTGCTGATCATGACGACCAATGCCGGTGCGTCCGACGCAGCGAAGCAGGGTATCGGCTTCGGCGCCGGCACCAAGACGGATGCGAGCGAAGAGGCGGTGAAGCGGATGTTCACCCCCGAGTTCCGCAACCGTCTCGATGCGATCGTGCCGTTCGATTACCTCGGCACCGAAACCGTCAGCCGGGTGGTCGACAAGTTCATCCTCCAGCTGGAACTGCAACTGGCGGAGCAGAACGTGCACATCCAGTTCGACTCCGACGCCCGCGCGTGGCTCGCCAAGCGCGGCTACGACAAGCTCTACGGTGCCCGGCCGATGGCCCGCCTGATCCAGGACAAGATCAAGCAGCCGCTGGCCGAGGAACTGCTGTTCGGTAAGCTGGCTCACGGCGGCGAGGTACACGTCAGTATCAAGGACGATGTGCCTGCCTTCGAAGTGACCCCGGCGGCGCCCAAGGACAGCAAGCCGCGTCCGAAGGCGACCAAGGCCAGGAAGCCGCAGCCGGAGGAATAGGCCTCTAGGCGGCGCCCACCCCAGCCCCTCCCGCTTGCGGGAGGGGCTGGGGTGGGCCCGCTAAAGGCTGGAACCCATTGAGCGGTCCACCTATTTCCTAAGACATGATCGCCGACTTCGCATGGATCCGGCCTGAGCCCCACGGCATCCATGTCGTTCCCGCCGATTGCTGGATCGATCCTTCACAAGCCGTCGCTAATGCCCTGGTGACCCACGGCCACGCCGATCATGCGCGCGGGGGACACGGGCGCACGGTCGCGACACCCGAGACGCTGGCGATCATGGAACTGCGCTACCAGACGCGCGAGGGTGCGCTTCCGGTGCGGTATGGCGAGACAATCCGCCTTCCTGGCGAAGTCGACGTGACTTACGTTCCCGCCGGCCATGTGCTCGGCTCCGCCCAGATCGTCCTTGAGCATGCGGGGGAACGAGTGGTGGTGACCGGCGACTACAAACGCCGGCCTGACCCGACATGCCCTCCATTCGAAGTCGTGCCGTGCGACGTCTTCATCACCGAGGCCACATTCGGCCTTCCGGTATTCTGCCATCCGCCAATCGAGACCGAGATCGCCAAGCTGCTCAAGGCCCGCGCCGACCACCTTGACCGCTGCGTGCTCGTCGGCGCCTACGCCCTGGGCAAAGCCCAGCGCCTGATCGCCGAACTCCGCCGGGCCGGCCACCATGACGTCATCTGGCTGCACGGCGCCATGGAGCGGATGTGCCGGCTCTATGAGGAGTGGGGTGTTGGTCTGGGTGAGCTACGGCTGGTGACCGACGCGACCAAGGACGAACTGCGCGGGGCGATAGTAGTCTGCCCGCCTTCGGCGCTCAACGACCGCTGGAGCCGTCGCTTGCCTGATCCGATCACTGCAATGGCGAGTGGCTGGATGCGCGTCCGTCAGCGAGCCCGCCAGCGTAATGTCGAATTGCCTCTCGTCATCTCAGACCATGCCGACTGGGGCGAGCTCACTCGCACGATCGAGGAGGTCAACCCGAGTGAAAGCTGGATCACTCACGGCCGCGAGGAAGCCCTGCTGCGCTGGTGCCAACTCCACCAACGGCGGGCGCGAGCGTTAGCCCTGGTGGGGTATGAGGATGAGGATGACTAGGTGGAGAAGTTTGCCGCCCTCGTCGATGCGCTCGTCTACACCCGCAGCCGCAACGGTAAGCTGCAACTCATCGCCGATTACCTCCGCAGCACGCCTGACCCCGATCGCGGCTGGGCTCTCGCGGCGCTGACCGAAGGCTTGAGCTTTCCGGCCGTCAAACCCGGCCCAATCCGCAACCTGATGATGGAGCGTGTCGATCCCGTGTTGTTCGCGTTGAGCCGCGACTTCGTCGGCGACACGGCGGAGACCGTGAGCCTGCTCTGGCCGGCGCCGGATACTGACGGCAAGACACCACCGACCGTGAGTGAAGCTGTTGATTTACTGCGACATATGACCCGGAACTCGGTGATGCGTGAGCTTCCGGACTTGCTCGATCGCCTCCATCCCGAAGGCCGATACGCCTTGCTCAAGCTCGCGACCGGCGCGATGCGCGTCGGCATTTCCGCACGGCTTGCCAAGACCGCCTTCGCCCAGGCCTTTGAGGTTTCGGTCGAAGACGTCGAGGAATACTGGCACGCCCTCGCCCCGCCCTATGCCGATCTCTTCGCCTGGGCAGCGGAAGGGGCCGACCCGCCCGACACGTCGGACCGACCTCTGTTTCGCCCGTTCATGCTTGCCCATCCGCTCGAGGACACGGTGCTCGACCTCGACGACTACGTCGCCGAATGGAAATGGGACGGTATCAGGGTGCAGGTTGTCCATGCCGGCGGCGAAACGCGGCTCTATTCGCGCACGGGGGACGATGTGACCGGGAGCTTTCCCGAGATGTCCGATGCGCTGGATCTACCCGCCGTGCTTGACGGCGAACTTCTGGTCCGCGGCGCCCACCAGGGGGGCGAGGCCGGTGGCGCAGCGAGCTTCAATGCCCTCCAGCAGCGCCTCGGTCGCAAGACGGTATCGAAGACGATGCTTGCGGAGTTCCCAGCCTTCGTACGGCTCTATGACGTCCTCCTGCTCGAAGGCGAAGATCTGCGCGACTTGCCCTGGCACGAGCGCCGGGGAAGGCTGGAAGCGCTGATGCCGCGTCTGCCCTCGAACCGCTTTGACCTTTCTCCCGTTGTCGACGCCGATCACTTCGGTGACCTTGCCGAAATCCGCGCTAGCGCCCGCGACGATGCGATCGAGGGCCTCATGCTCAAGCGCCGCGATTCCCCTTACGTCGCGGGGCGCAGGACAGGCCTGTGGTACAAGTGGAAACGCGACCCTCTGCTGGTCGACTGCGTGTTGATGTACGCCCAGCGCGGCAGCGGCAAGCGCTCGAGCTTCTACTCCGATTACACCTTCGGCTGCTGGGATGGGGATCCGGATGGTGGGGCCGAGCTGCTGCCGGTCGGGAAAGCCTACTTCGGCTTCACCGACGAGGAGCTGCGCGAACTCGACCGTTATGTTCGCAACCATACGGTCAATCGCTTCGGCCCAGTGCGTGAGACCGACAAGAGCCTGGTGTTCGAGGTCGCCTTCGATAGCGTCCATGAGAGCAAACGCCACAAATCGGGCCTCGCCATGCGTTTCCCGCGCATCAGCCGGATCCGCTGGGACAAGCCGGCGCACGAGGCCGATCGGATCGAGGCACTCCGTGCCTTGGTGCGGGATTGAATAGTCACGCCAGCCGCGCAATCATGGGCCGATGCACCGCTACGACAGCTCGCGCCGATTGCTCGCCTATGGCATCGCCGGGCTTGCCGGTTTCGTCGATGCGACAGGGTTCCTGGCGGCCGACGGCTACTTCGTCTCGTTCATGTCGGGCAATACAACGCGGCTCGGGGTCGATATCGGCACCCGAGCCAGCGCAGCGATAGTTCCGGCCCTTTTGATCTTCGGCTTCGTCTGCGGCGTGACCCTGGGGGCGCTCGTGTCAGAGACAGTGAGCCGGTCGCGCAAGTCGGCGGTCCTGGGGCTTTCCGGCGCGTTGATCGTTACCGCCGCGATGGGACACGCGCTGGGCAGCAAGCTGCTGTTCCTCGGCGGATCGGTGATGGCGATGGGTGCGATCAACAACATGTTCCGCAAGGACGGCGAGGTGGCCGTTGGCGTGACCTACATGACCGGCGCCTTGGTCCGCCTCGGGCAAGGCCTGGCAGCTCGCGTGCAGCGCCGGCCGTTCGACGGAGCGGCGGCGAGCTTCGCGCTCTGGGGTAGCCTGGCCGTGGGCGCGATAGGAGGCACCTGGGCGACTGGCGCTATCCCGGCCTGGGCCCCATGGATCCCGGTGATGGCCTCTCTCGCGCTGCTGGGCGCCGCGCTTCGGCTCGAGCTTCGCCCAGCCTAGGAAACCTGCACCAGTTTGTTGCGCGAAGTTGCGCCGCGCAACAGGCGAAGTCGTGAGATGGCCACTCCAAGTGCATCGGCGAGCAATTCCAGCACCGCCTCATTGGCCGCACCCTCCTGCGGCTTGGCGCGAACTTTTACCTGCAGAACACCGTCCCCCAGCTCGATACCCTCGGTACGGGAACCGGGCGTGACACGCAGGGCCAAACGGCCCTCGCTATCGGCCAGCGCACGAATGGCCTCCGCGGGAGGGAACTCAGGCCGCGGTTTCGCCACGCAGCGCTGCCAGGTGCCGCTGCGCCAGTCGGCAATAGCGCTCTGTCTGGAACCGGATTTTCTCGACCTGAGCTTCGTCCTGCGTGCGCAGGAACTTCGCCGGACGGCCAACCCAGATCTCCCTCGGCGGAATCGTCTTCCCCGGGCTAAGCAGCGCGCCAGCGGCGAGCATTGCCCCTTCGCCGATCCGGCAATCGTCCATCGCCACGGCCCCCATGCCGACGAAAGCCCGGTTCTCCAAAGTTGCGCCATGGACCACAGCCATGTGGCCGATCACGCAATCCTCGCCGATGATCGTCGGGCACCCTTCCGTGTCGGGCCGGGGTCCCTCGACATGGAAGACGCTGCCATCCTGCACATTGGAGCGGGCGCCGACTTCGATCCTGTGGATGTCCCCGCGCAGCACGCAGTTGTACCAGACGCTGGCTTCGGGCCCGATGGTCACGTCGCCGATGATCCGCGCGCCCGGTGCGATGAACGCTGTTTCGTGGATCCGGGGTTCCATGCCCTCGAACGAGAGGATCGTGGCCCAGGGAAAACGCTCGGCGGGCGTCATGCACGCCACTCGTCGCGGGCGATCGAATAGACGATCGTATCGCGCAACTCCGGATCATAGCGATCGTCGGGGAAGTCGAGGTCCTCGCGGCGGCGCATGCCGAGCCTCTTCATCAGGCCCCAGCTCGCCTCGTTCTGGATCACCGTAAGCGCAACCACCTCCTCGGCCCCGAAACGATCGAAACCAGCGTCGAGCGAGGCCGTGGCCGCCTCCCTGGCATAGCCCCTTCCCCAGGAATCCTCGCGCATGCGCCAGCCAATTTCGAAACTGCCCGGGACCGGGCAACCGGGAGCATCGGCCCGCTTGAGCCCACAGAAGCCAAGCATCTCCCCCGACAAGTGACCGCCGTCTGCCTTGCGTTGGACGGCCCAAAAGCAGTGGCCATGTTGCGCGGCGCAACTCTCGACGCGCGCGCGTTGAGCCTGTTGCTTGGCCTCGTCCATCCAGCCGAGCCAGCGCATGACCGCTGGCGTATTGGTCAGTCGGAAGAACTCGGCCCAATCTTCCTCGCGCCATCCCCTGAGGACCAGCCGATCGGTCTCGAGCCGAAACTCAGTCATCGCGAGCCAAACTCCTTAGAATGCCCTCTTCCAGTCGAGATAGGGCAGGATCGACGCATAGTCATCGGTCCACGGCTCGGGCGCAGGTGTCCCGAGCGGTCGCCACTTGCCCGGCATCCCCTCAAGCCCGGCAATCGTCGCCGGATCGCGAGACAAGGCCACCCACCACGAACTGGCCACAGGCCAAGCGCCCGCCCGGTGATCGTCGACCCGCTTCATCGCCGTGAGTCCGTTCTCGCGGGCCAACGCTGCAAGGACAGGCTCAAGCTTCACGAACCGGTTGGTGATGTGCATCATCAAGAGACCGTTGGGCGCGAGCGCATCGAGATAGATCTTCTGCGCCTCGTCGGTCATCAGATGCAGCGGGATCGCGTCCGAGGAAAAGGCGTCCACGACAAGGATGTCGAAGCTGTCTTTTGGGACACTTTGCAGTTTCAGGCGCGCATCGCCCAGCACCACCTGCGCGTCGGGCGTGCAGTGCTGAAGATAAGTGAACGAGCCGTTCTTCGAGAAGGCAAGCACCTCGGGATCGATTTCAAAGTAGGTCCATGTCTGGCCCGGCCGGCGATAGCAGGCGAGCGTGCCGACCCCGAGCCCCACTACGCCAATCCTGGCATCCGGACCGAACAGCCTTTCCGCCGAGAGCATGGCGAGTCCGGCACCCGAAGTCTGGCTGTAGTAGGTCGTCGGCTCGAACTCCCGCTTGGGATCCTGCCGTTGGGCGCCATGGTTGGTCGTCCCATGAACAAGGAGGCGAAATCCGCCCGCCGTGTCCTTGACCGTATAGATGCCGAAATAGCTCCGACTCCGATTTCCACTGAGCGATGCGGACAGCTGCGATATCCCGCCCAGAAGTGCGAGAACCGCAACGCAGGCTAATACGTATGACCATCGGCGCGCCGCCAGGAGAGTGCCGGCCGCCACCGTCAGCACCGCGAAGAACAAGGTCGCCAGCGTCCAGGGATCGGAGATCATTTCTCCGCGAAAACGGAACGCTGCGACGAGGACGATCACCAGGAGGGCGAGGATCGCGAGGCGAAACGCGTCCGACGACGGGAACGAGCGCTGGAGCAAGCGCGACCAGCCGCCGAGCGGCACGAGCATGGCCGCGGCAATGATGAGCAGCGGATGCTCCCAGGTCCAATCAAACACCAGCGGAGCAATCAGGGCAGTGAACAGGCCGCCCAGCGCACCACCGGCGGACATGTAGAGATAAAAACGCGTCAGGCGCGCCGGCGCCGGCCGCGTTTCGTAGAGCCGCGTGTGAAGGGCCACCGATACGACGAACAACAGCAGGATGCTGGCCGCCGCGGCCCAGAGATTCGCAAGGCTCGACATGAACAGGGCAAAGCCCCCGGCGGTCACCAGCACGAACGGCGCGATGGCGACGATCGCGTTTGCCGGACGGCGCCACGTGGCAAAAGCGACGGAAAAGGACAGCAGGTACAGTCCGAGCGGGATCACCCACAGGAGCGGCATCGCGAAAATGTCGGTCGTGAGGTAGGTGGTGGTCGAGAGCATCAACCCCGACGGAACCGCGGAAAGCGCTATCCAGAGAAACGGGCGATCGGGATCGGTCTCGGCAGGACTGTCCTGAGTTGCCGCGTCTCCGACAATCGCCGTCGCGCCGCGCCGCGAAAGCGCTGCCGCTGCCACGAGCAGGATGAGCAAGGCGTAGCCAATAGCCCAAATCCGGCTCTGCACGCCGATGCTTAGCAGGGGTTCGGCGAGCAGTGGATAAGCGAGAAGCCCGGCGAAACTGCCAAGATTCGAAGCGGCGTAAAGCGGATAGGGATCGCCCGCGGCCGGGCTGGCCACGAACCACCGCTGCATGAGCGGGGCCTGGGCCGAGACGACGAAGAACAACGGTCCGACGGTCAGCAAGAATAGCCACGGCACCCACAGCGCCTCACGGCCAGGTGCCGGAGCGGCGATATCGGGCAGAGTGATCGGCAACGTGACCGCGGCAAGCAACAGCAGGGCGATGTGAATCGCCGCCTGGCGGCCGATCGGCAGTCGGGACAGGGCATGGGTGTACGCGTAGCCGCCCAGGAGCAGGGCCTGGTAGACCAACATCGCGCTGTTCCAGACGTTGGGCGCTCCGCCGAGCCGCGGCAGCGCCATTCGCGCGACCATCGGCTGGACCAGGAACAGCAGGAAGCTGCCTGTCAGAATTGTTACGACGAAGAGCCAGCGTCGCCCGGCCAAAGTTTCAGTCATTGAGCAGCCTGGCGGCTAGCGGCGCGTGATAGGTCAGCACGCCGGCACACCCGGCGCGCTTGAACGCCATGAGCGTCTCCAGCACCAGCGCATCCCGTTCTCCCGCGCCTGCCGCGACCGCAGCCTCGATCATCGCGTATTCGCCGCTCACTTGATAGGCGAATACTGGCACTTCGAACCGCTCCCGTACCCGACGGACGATATCGAGATAGGGCAGACCCGGCTTGACCATCACGCTGTCAGCGCCTTCCGCCAGGTCGAGTGCGACTTCGCGCAGCGCCTCTTCGCCATTGGCCGGGTCCATCTGGTAAGTCTTCTTGTCGCCCTTGAGCAGCCCGCGCGAGCCGACGGCATCGCGGAAGGGACCGTAGAAGGCGCTCGCATACTTGGCGGCGTAGCTCATGATCTGGACGTTATGGTGCCCGCCCAGTTCGAGGGCCATCCGGATCGCCCGGATGCGTCCGTCCATCATGTCGGACGGAGCGATGATGTCCGCCCCTGCCTCGGCCTGGTTGATTGCCTGGTCGACCAGCACCGCGACCGTGTCGTCGTTGAGAACATAACCGGCCTCGTCGACCAGCCCGTCCTGCCCATGGCTGGTGTAGGGATCGAGCGCGACGTCCGTCAGCACGCCGATATCCGAGCCGCAGGCATCGCGGATCGCCTTGATCGCGCGGCACATCAGGTTGTCGGGGTTGAGCGCCTCGCCCCCCTCCTCGCTGCGCAAGTTCGCCGGCGTGTTGGGGAACAGTGCGATACAGGGAATGCCGAGCGAGACCGCTTCTTTTGCGCGCGCTGCAATACCGTCGAGCGACCAGCGCGACACGCCCGGCAGCGTGGCAATCGGCTCTTCCACGCCCTGCCCATCGGTCACGAACAGCGGCCAGATGAGGTCCGACGCGGTCAATACGGTTTCGCGATGGAGAGCGCGGCTCCATGCGGCGGAGCGGGGGCGGCGGAGGCGCGTGGCGGGATAGGATCCGGTCATGGCAGGCGTCACTGCCGGAAAACCGGCAGCGGAGCAATCAGCCCGCTTTCTTGCTGTCGAGCCGATCGATCTCTCGCACCGGCTCCTCTTCCGCCGTCGGATCGGGAGGGAGCTCGCCGAGCGCCGCCCCAGGCGTGACTTCCTGCAATTCGGCAAGACGCGCGCGGAAGCTCGCCAGTTCCTTGCCGGATAGCTGGGCGCGCGTAACGAAGCTGACGCTTGCCGGGTTCACCGTCTGCCCGTTCCGATACATCTCGTAATGCAGATGAGGCCCCGTCGAGAGACCGGTTGAACCGACATAGCCGATGACTTGGCCGCGGCGGACACGCGTGCCGTTGGAGACTGCGATGCGGCTCATGTGCGCATAGCCCGTGGCGAGCCCGCCGCCGTGCGAGATCTTGACGTAGTTGCCATGGCCGCCGTGCCGTCCGGCGAACTGTACGGTGCCGTCGGTCACCGCGTAGATCGGCGTTCCGTAGGCGGCGCGGAAGTCGATGCCCGCGTGCATCCGGCGATATCCCAGGATCGGATGACGGCGCATGCCGTAGCCCGACGTCATGCCGCCAGGTACCGGCACGACCAAGCCCTGCTTGGATTCACCGACGCCCGATGCCTCGTAGAAGCGCCCGTCGTTGCCCCAGCGAAGCAGTTGCTTGCGCGGCTTTCCATTGCGCCACAGTCCGGCGTAGAGCAACTGGCCCGACTCGACCTCGCCCGTTGCGGCCCGTTTGTAGTCGACCACCAGATCGAATTCGTCTCCGGCGGAAATGGCGCTGTCGAAATCGACCTCGGCTCCGAGGGTGCGAAGGTACTGCTGGACGGCGTTGGCCGGCGCTCCCGCGGCACGGGCCGAGCGGTATAGGCTGGGCCCAACCGTTCCGCGAATGCGCAGTGGAGTAGTGTCGACCTTGATGGGGCGCGGAGCGAGCGCAAGCCGCCCACCAACGCGTTCGACGGCGAGCTGGAGATCGAACCGGGCCCGGAACGAGAGCGCCTCCAAGGGACGCGCTGCCCCTGCCGCGGGCCGGCGACCGAGCGTGATATCGATTTTCGTGCCAGGCTTGAGGTCCGCAAGCGGGATCGCCCCGGCAACCATGGCCGCGATCTGGCTGGCTTCCGCACCGCCGACACCGGACCGCACAAGCATTCGCCCGAAGCTGTCACCCCCCGCCAGCGTCGCCTCGAGGTCGAGCCTCGGGCGTTCAGGCACGTTCTTGAGCGGGATGACAACGCTGGTCGCGGCCATGTGGCGGCCGCTGTCGGCCCCTAGGGCCAGCGGCATGATCATCTGGCTGCGGAATTCGTCCCGTACCGTGTTGTCGATCGGCATGACCGGCGCGGCCTCGACTGGTGCGAACCCGGGCCAGCCGGCAAGCGCGAGCACCGAAAGCCCAAGCAAGGTCCCGGCACCGCGGAACCACCGCCGCGAACCGATGTCCTGCGCCAGATCGGGAACGAGGTCGAGCGAGGCGAACTGCGTCGAGGCCCACGCGCGCCACGCGGTGTAGCGCTCCCCCAGGTCCTGCAGTTTGTTTCGGCGGAGTTTGGCAGCGGGTGCAGGATTGGGCAGCGCGATAGGAGCGAATGCGAATTCGGCAGACGAGGATTCCTCCACGCCTCCGGCCTCGACAGCCTCGCTCCCACGGTCCTTGAACAAACGCCCCTCCTTGTGCGGTCGCATCTCCCGATAATTCCGTGGGGAATTGCGACCCGACCCGGCGGTATCTCTGTCAAAAGCCTGTGCCGGGATAAAGTTAATTTGCTCTAAACCCCGACCAGCCGAGTCCACTCTGCGGCGGGTCGAATCCCGGGGCACAGCCAATAACGCTGCCTTGCGCATGACGCAGACCGGCCCCACACTGGCTACACTGTGAGTAAGACCCGTTCCGACAGCCGGTTGCGCGCCGTCCTGGGCCCGACCAATACCGGCAAGACCCACCTCGCCATCGAACGGCTTTGCGGCCACTCGAGCGGCGCGATCGGCTTCCCGTTGCGGCTGCTGGCGCGCGAGGTTTACGACAAGGTCCGTGCGATCAAGAGCGATGGCCAGGTCGCCCTGATAACAGGGGAGGAGCGGATTGAGCCGCCGGGCGCGCGCTATTTCCTCTGTACTGCTGAAGCCATGCCACGCACTGCCGGAGAACTTGCCTTCGTCGCGGTGGACGAAGTGCAACTCGCCGCGGATCGCGAGCGAGGACATATCTTCACCGATCGACTGCTCCACGCCCGCGGTCGGGAGGAGACGATGCTGCTTGGCTCGTCCACCGTCGAACCCATGGTGCGCGCCCTTCTGCCGGGCATCGAAGTTGAAACCCGCCCGCGCTTTTCGACCCTCAGCCACGCCGGTTCGTGCAAGCTCTCCCGCCTGCCGCCCCGTTCCGCCGTCGTCGCGTTCTCGGTCGAGCAGGTCTATGCCGTGGCGGAAATGCTGCGCCGGTTCCGGGGCGGGTCCGCCGTCGTCATGGGTGCGCTGAGCCCGGAAACGCGCAATCGTCAGGTCGAATTGTTCCAATCAGGCGAGGTGGACTACATCGTCGCCACTGACGCCATCGGCATGGGCCTGAACCTTGACGTCAGCCACGTCGCCTTCGCTTCGCTGAGCAAGTTCGACGGAGTGCGTCAGCGGCGCCTGACTCCTGCAGAAATGGCGCAGATCGCCGGCCGGGCCGGGCGTCACCAGCAAGACGGGACGTTCGGAACACTCGGCGGCAGCCGTAACGGGGGCGCGCTGGAATTCGCCGACGACGAGGTCTACGCGATCGAGCAGCACCGCTTCGCCCCGCTGACGCACTTGTTCTGGCGCGAGGCAGAACCGCGCTTCGATTCCCTTGCGACGCTGATCGCCGATCTCGAGGCCAAGTCCGGCATTCCAGAGCTCGCTGCGGCGCCTGAGGCGATCGACCTTGCGGTTCTAAGGCGCCTGGTGGACGATCCCGCGATCGCTGAAGGCGTCAAGACGTCGGGTTTGGTCCGCCGGTTCTGGGAAACGTGCCAGCTGCCCGACTTCCGGCAGCAAGGTCCGGACCTCCATGCGCGTTTCGTGGCCCGCCTGTGGCAAGACTTGCGCGAAGGGCAGATCGGAGTGGACTTCGTGGCCGCCCGCATCGCAGAGCTTGACCGCACCGAAGGCGACATCGACACGCTGCAGGGGCGCATCGCGGCAATCCGCAGCTGGGCCTATATATGCCAGCGGCCCGACTGGGTTCTGGCGCGGGATGAGATGGCAGCCCGCGCTCGGGCGGCCGAGGCGCGCTTGTCGGACGCGTTGCACCAAAGGCTAACCGAGCGGTTCGTCAACCGCCGTACAGCCATCTTGATGAAGACCGTGGGGAAGGACGCCGGAATGCTGCGAGTAACGCTTGATGAGGCCGGACAGGTCATGGTCGAGGACCAACCCATCGGGCATCTCGAGGGCTTCCGCTTCGTGGTCGACGCCGGCGCCAGCCACGAAGACCGCAAACTCATGCTCGCCGCAGCCGAGCGTCATCTCCCACAACTTCTGGCGCTGAAGGCGCAGGCCCTGGTGCGCGAAGAACTGGGCGAGCTCACCATCGAAAAGGGCCAGGTCCTTCGCGAAGGTCGGGCGGTGGCGCAGCTCGAACGGGGCAAGTCCGCCAGCCGACCGCGTCTGCTTCTAGCGCGCGAATTGGCCGTACTCGATCACGCGCAGAAGGCGCGTCTTACAGGGGCGCTGGAGGTGTGGCTGGAAAGCTCGCTCGTACCGCTGGCCCCTTTGCGTGCCCTTGAAGAAGGCGCGCTGTCCCCAGAGGCCGGCAGCGAGGTTCGCGCGCTGCTCCTGACCCTCGCCGCTGGGGGCGGCTCGATCGGTCGGGAGGCCGCTGGGCTGGCCCATGTGCCGAAGGATAAGCGGCCCTTGTTGCGCAGGCTTGGGGTCACCATTGGCGCGCTCGACGTATTCGTACCCGCGTTGCTGAAGCCCGCCCCGCGACAGTTGCTCAACGCGATCGGAGTCGATCGGCGTCCGCTTCGCGAACGGATGGAGCCTGTCATTTCACTCAAAGGCCCTCTCCCGGCGGGTTACCGCCGGGCAGGAAGCCAGGCGATCCGGGTCGACATGGCGGAAAAGCTGTTTCGTGCGGCCCACGACCAACGAGCCAGGTCGCCGGGACGCGGCTTTTCGATCGATGTCGCGCTGGCGACTTCGATGGGACTCTCGCCTGACAACTTCCGCCTGCTCATGCGCGACGCGGGATTTCGACCCGGGGTTGCCCGGCAACTGGCCGAGGGCGCGTTCGGGCCGCCTACGCCGGTGCGCTGGAGTTGGCGCCCTCCGCGGAAGGATCGGTCCGCGCCACAGTCCGCTCCGCGACCCGCGCCCCAAGGCAGCGCGTTTGCCGCTTTGGCGGACCTCGTCCGCTAGCTGGAAATGCGGATCGACCGCCTCCTATTCTTCTTGCGGTTCGCGCGCAGCCGCGCCGTTGCGCAGCGTTGGATCGCTGAAGGTCACATCCGGCACAACGGGCAGCGCGTGGTGCGGCAGGATCTCGCGGTACAACCGGGAGACGTCCTCACTCTGCCGTTGTCGAAAGTCGTGTTGGTCATCGAATTGCTGCGTCTTCCCACCCGGCGCGGGCCGGCGGCCGAAGCCCACGAATGTTATCGCCCGCTTGACGGTGGGCAGCCAATGGACCTAGGCGGCGGCGACGCGCGGGATGACAACGGGGCGCGGCAAGAAGAAGGGAACGTTGAGCAATGACCTATGTCGTCACCGATGCATGCATCAAGTGCAAGTACACGGACTGCGTCGAGGTCTGCCCTGTCGACTGTTTCTACGAAGGAGAGACCATGCTGGTCATCAATCCTTCGGAGTGCATCGATTGTGGCGTGTGCGAACCCGAATGCCCTGCGGAAGCGATCTTGCCCGACACCGAAGGCGGTTTGGAGCAATGGCTTGAGCTGAACTCGAAGTTTTCCGCCGAGTGGCCCAACATTACCGAACGCAAGGATCCGCCGGAAGATGCCGACGATCACAAGGGCGAAGAAGGGAAGTTCGAAAAGTACTTCACTCCCGAACCTGGCGAAGGCGACTGATAGCCCCCGCGGGCTCGCCATCGAGCTAATCGTGCCAGATTCTTTGCCGCTTCACCCACGCCGGTGGGTGGGGTGGCAATTTTCGTGCGAATCTGCTATATAATGGGGGAACTGCCCCCAATTCGGGTCGGGCGGCAGGCTATAAAGGAAGGCAGGCCCCTCCAGCAGCGTTGAAAAGTTGGACCAACCAGGCCGCTTTCCAGACCTTTGCGGCCGGTTTTGCTGTTGACGCTCACTGCCCCAGGCTTGCCGGTGTGAAAGGATAATAAATGGCTGCGAATGCACCCGCCTTCGACGTCGGCGATTACGTGGTATACCCAAAGCACGGCGTGGGCCGTGTGATCGAGCTACAGAGCGAAGAAATCGCCGGAATGAAGCTCGAACTTTATGTGCTTCGTTTTGAAAAGGAGCGGATGACGCTCCGCGTGCCGGTCAACAAGGTTGAATCGATCGGCATGCGCAAGCTTTCCAGCGACAAGACGCTGAAGGAAGCGATGGAAACCCTCAAGGGCAAGCCCAAGGTCAAGCGCACCATGTGGTCGCGCCGCGCCCAGGAATACGAAGCCAAGATCAACTCGGGCGATCTGGTTTCGATCGCCGAAGTGACCCGTGACCTGTTCCGGCCAGAAGACCAGCCGGAACAGAGCTATTCCGAACGCCAGATCTTCGAAGCGGCTTCCAGCCGCTTGGCGCGCGAACTGGCGGCGATGGAAAAGACTGACGAGCCCGCTGCACTCGCCAAGATCCTGGACGTGCTGAAGACGCACGCGCCGCAATATTACGAGAGCACCACCGAAGACGCCTGAGCCAGGCGCTTTGGGGCTGGAAGGGCCGCCGGGGGAATCCTCGGCGGCCCTTTTCGTATGGGCGGGAACTCCCTCCCCCTTACCGCTTCGTCGAACTTCCCATCGCATTCGACGAACCGCGATTGTCGTTAGCTGCTTGCTGTATTATACCAGTAATACGGAACAGAATGGAGGCCACCCATGCACACCGGCCGGTTTGTGAGGTCATTCGCTTCGATCGCGGTGTTCGCGATTGCCGGCGCTCTCGCCGGATGCTCGATGGGATTCGATGGAGAAGGTGTTCCGCTTGAGGAACTGGACCTAGCGGGAGAAGCTCCAACGGGTGTGGCCTTGCTTGGGCCCGACAAGGTCATCATTACCGAAGGGACACCCTTCCGCGTGACAGCCGAAGGGGAAGAGGCAGACAAGCTGCGCTTTACCCTCAATCACGGCACTTTAGGCGTTTCGCGTGCGACCTCGATGTGGAGCGAGTGGGGCGGAAAACCCGCGACGGTCAGGGTTACGATGCCGGCACCACGCAATCTGACGCTCGTCGGTTCAGGCCACATGACGACTTCGGCCCTCGCCAATCAGGCGGAAGTATCGGTGACCGGTTCCGGCACGCTGGAAGCGCCGAGGATCGCAGTCTCGCGGCTGGAGGTTTCAATCACCGGTAGCGGCGATTTTATCGGCAGCGGCCTCGCCGAAGCGCTGACGCTGTCCATTGCCGGCAGCGGCAATGCCAGGATGGAGGGCCTCAAGACCCAACGGGCGGAGGTCAACATCATGGGATCGGGCAACGCGGCTTTCATGTCCGACGGCGAAGTGGAGGCCAATATCATGGGGTCGGGAGACGTTACCGTCACTGGCAACGCCCGCTGCAAAGCCAACAAAATGGGTTCCGGCTCCGTGAAGTGCCAGGGAGTCGCCCAGCCCGCCGAATGAAGGCAGGCATTGACTACATCTGTAATCGTTTATACCCCTCCATCGGTTGTGGGAGAGATTGCGATGCGGACATTAGTTGCAGCCATGTCGCTTGGCGCGGCACTGGCGTTTGGCACGACCCTTGGAATGGCGCAGGAGGGTGCGGCGGTCGAGGCGCCTGCCGGAACACGCAGCTATAGCGTCGGAGCATTTGACGAGGTGACGACCGTTGGACCCCATCGGGTCATCGTCACCGTGGGCGGCGGCCACTCGGTTTACGCGGACGGCCCAGCCGAGGCTCTGGACCGCTTCGAGGTCCTGGTCGAGGGCGACAAACTCAAGATCCAGCCCAAGGAGGAGTATCGGCAAGACCATGACTGGACATGGATGGCCCCAGCCACGTTCTATGTGACGCTGCCTCGCATCGAAGCCGCCTCGCTTGCCGGATCCGGTAACATGTATCTCGACCGCGTCCAGGGCGACAGCTTCGCCGGTTCGGTGGCAGGCTCGGGCGAGATCGACATTGCTTCGATGCAGGTCGGTGAGGCGAACTTCTCAGTGGCCGGGTCGGGGGACCTGACGGCGCGCGGAAGCGCGGGCCGTTCGCGGGTTTCCGTCGCAGGATCCGGCGCCGTGCACGCCCGGGAGATGCGTAGCACGACGGCCGCGGTCTCGATCGTGGGATCCGGCGATGCGGACCTGATGGTCGACAACAACGCCAACGTTTCGATCGTCGGTAGCGGTGATGTCGATATCGCGGGCACCGCCACCTGCACCGTCTCGCGCATGGGTTCCGGAAAAGTCGCGTGTCAGCGGGGATAGGAGGCGTCTGATCACGGCGCTGGCAAGCAGTTCATTGCTTGCTCACTTGCGATAGGGCAGGAAGCCGGCGAAAGGATCGCCGATGCCCCGCCCTGCCCCCTTGCGTCCGACCCTCCTGCTTGTCCCTGCCGCGGCTATTTTGCTCAGCGGTTGCCTGGCGAAAACCGCGGTCGATGTCGTGACCCTGCCAGTCAAGGTTGCGAGTGCCGGCGTCGACGCGGCCACCACAAGCCAGTCTGAAGCCGACCAGAAGCGCGGACGCGAAATCCGCCAGCGTGAAGAGCGGCTCGGAAAGCTGCGCCGCGACTATGAAAAGCAGATGACGCGATGCCAGGACGGCGACCGGCGCGCCTGTGACGACGCCCGAGACACTTATGCCGAAATGCAGATTCTCTTGCCGAGCATCCCGGCAGAACCGGCGGGCTAAGCAGCCGCTCTGCGCAACCGGTCGTTGATCGCCGCGCCGATGCCCTCATCTGGGACCGGAGCCACGGCCACGCGCGGTCGCACCGAGCCCGCGGCCTCGTGCAGGCACGCATAGAGCCGCGCCGCGGCCAGAGCGAGGTCGCCGGTTTCCGATAGAGAGCAATCACCTTCGATCGGCCCGAAGCCAATGAAGAACTCGTCGGCTTCTGCGCGTTCGGCTCCCAGCCGGACGGGTTTTCCCGGGGAATAGTGCTGCGCAAGCTGGCCCGGTGCTTCGATCCGCGCGTTGGCAAGCGGTTTGGCTGGGCCCAGCCTTTCGGCGAGTTCGGCTTCCGTAACGGGCCCTTGCCTCAGGAGCTGCCAGGCACCATCATCTCGCAGGGCAACGATCGTCGATTCAAGCCCGCGCGGGCAGGCCCCTCCGTCGAGTATGGCGGAAACCCCCGCTCCCAGGGAGTCGGCGACATGTTGCGGTGTCGTCGGACTGACCGAACCGCTGCGATTGGCCGAAGGCGCGGCGAGCGGTACGCCCACTTCGTTCAGCAACTCACGCATCGCGGGATGATCGGGCATGCGTAAAGCCACGGTCGCGAGGCCCGCGGTAACGGCCGGAACGATCGGACTTTCCGCACACGCCGGCAGCACCAGCGTTAAAGGGCCGGGCCAGAAATGGGCCGCCAGGGCCTCGGCACGGTCATCGAAAACGGCCAGGCACCTGGCCATCTCAGGCGACGCGACGTGCACAATCAGGGGGTTGAAGTCGGGCCGGCCCTTGGCGCGGTAGATTGCCGCGACCGCCGCTTCCCGATCGGCCCGAGCCGCAAGGCCGTAAACGGTCTCGGTCGGAACCGCGACGAGCTCACCAGCGCGCAACAGGCTAGCCGCGCGGGCAATTCCGTCCGCATCCGCTGCCAACCACTCAGGTGCCTGCTTGCCGCCCATCGCCGCGCGCTATAGGCCACACCGCGATGAATGACCAAGCCACCGATTGGACTTCCGCCCCCGCCTATGTGTGGGAAGGCACTTCTGCCCGACCCGTCTTGCGCATCGACGCCCCGCGTCTCGAACTCCTGCGCGGGATCGACAGGCAGAAGGCCGCTGCAGCCGAAAACGTCCTGCGCCTGGCGCGCGGTCACGCGGCGCACGACATGTTACTCTGGGGCTCTCGCGGAATGGGCAAGTCGGCCCTGGTTCGCTCATCCGTTCGCGCCGCTCAAGACGAAGTTCCTGGCCGTATCGCCCTGGTCCAGATCGCAACCGACGCCGTGACGTCTCTCACCGCGTTGTTCACGCGCCTCGCTTCGATTGACCGCCAGTTCCTGGTTTTCATCGACGACTTGGGCTTTGCCGCCGAAGACGCGGCCGGTCCGCGCCATTTACGCAGTTGGCTCGATGGCGGGGTCGAGGCGCGGCCGGGCAATGTTCGCCTCGCGGTCACTTCCAATCGCCGCGCGATCGTAGCGCGCCATCACGTCGAGCAGGACGATCCGCTCAATCCGCGCGATGCGGTTGACGACCAGCTTGCCCTGGCAGACCGGTTCGGCCTCTCGCTCGGTTTCCACGCCTGCTCGCAAGACGAATACCTCGCGATCGTTCGCGGTTACGTCGAAGAATACGGCCTGGACTGGACCGAAGGCGAAGCTCTTGAGTGGGCAAAGCGCCGGGGCGCGCGCTCCGGGCGCGTCGCCTGGCACTTCATTACCGAGCTGGCGGGCCGCGCCGGGCGGGCCCTTCCGGCAACCTAAAACTCAATTTCCGCCTGGAAGGATATCCGGCGGTGGCTGCTGAAAGGCACGTGACGGATCGCCGGTCAGCTCGCGCTGTGGCGGCATGTGCGGCACCTGCAGGCGTTTAGGAGCGCCGGCCGGCGTGGCGGTGGGTGAAATCACCCGCCAGATGATGTTACCCGTGTCGTCGCTGACAAGTAGGCCACCCGTCTTATCCCACGCCACCCATGTCGGGCGGCCGTGGGTTTCCCCTTTGCCGGCAAGGAAGCTCTTGAGCACCTGGACCGACTTACCAACGGGATTACCGCGCTCGTCGAAGCGCACGAACACCACATCGTAACCAGCGGGCGGCTTGCGGTTCCACGAGCCATGGCGAGCGATGAAGGCGCCCTGGTTGAAGGCATCTCCCATGCGCGCACCCTCTCGGGTGAACGTCAGCCCAAGCGCCGCGACATGTGGCCCGAGGGCGAATTCGGGTGTTCGGCTATATTCGACGAGGAAGTTCGGCATTGGCGCGTCGACTCGGTCGTCGACATTCTCGCCCCAGTAGAGCCAGGGCCAGCCGTAGGTGGCGCCCACCGGCACGTTGGTGAGGTAGTCGGGCACGAGGTCGGAACCGAGCTGGTCGCGCTCGTTGACGGTCACCCACAGCTCGCCGCTCCACGGATTCCAGGCCAAGCCATTCGGATTACGCAGCCCGGTGGCGAAAATGCGGGTCTTGCCGGTCACGAGATCGAGTTCGTGTATCGCCGCGCGGCCTTCTTCGATGTCCATTCCGCCTTCGCCGATGTTGGACGCCGAACCGACCGCTACGAAGAGCTTGGTGCCTTCATCGTTGAGGACGATATTGCGCATCCAGTGATTGCCCGCGGCAGGCAAGTCCATCAGCTTGACGGGATCACCGGTGACCGCATCGGCGCCTTCAGCATAGTCGAAGCGCAGCAGAGCATCGTGATTGGCGACGTAGAGCTTGCCGTCGCGCCAAGCGATTCCCGATGGCGAAGAGAGGCCGCTGCGGATTTCGCGCTTCACTTCGGCCACGCCATCACCATCCGCGTCGCGCAGCAGGATCAGGTTGTTCGGAGAGGGAACCGCGGCGCCGGCTTTGCGAAACAGAAAGCCCGCGATCGCGTTGGTGATCGGATTTCCGCCGGCAACGACCCGCTCAGGTGCGTTGGACTGCGCAACGATTACGTCGCCATTGGGCATCGTGTAGATCACGCGCGGATGATTCAGCCCTTCGGCAAACCGATTGACCTTGAGTCCTTCAGCGGCTTCGGGGGCGGCGCCGTCGGGCCAGCCAATTGGCGTGGCGACCCCGACCGTCGGGATCAGCTGGGGATCGGGCTCCGCCAGCACCGGATCGGTGCCGGTGACCTGATCAAGCGTGAGCGTGGCAGGGACGCCCCGGGTCACCCACCATCCCACGATGGCGAGGAGAACGATCAAGACCAAAAGGCTGATGGCGAGCTTTTTCAGTATCCTCATGGTGCGCCGAAATAAGCCAAGCGCGCCTTTCCGGCAACGCAATCTGCGCCTAGATACCAAAGGTCATGTTCGACTTTGCCAATGACCCCGACCTTCCCAAGGAAGAACTCTACCGTGAAGTGCTCTCTGCTGCCGACGCATTGACGTCGGGCGAGCCCGATGAAGTGGCCAACATGGCGAACCTCGCCGCGCTCGTTTGGCAGTTGGTGCCGGACCTCAACTGGGCCGGGTTCTATCGAAGGATCGGAGGAGAACTGGTGTTGGGGCCGTTCTGCGGTAAGCCTGCCTGCATTCGCATTCCGCTTGGCCAAGGCGTATGCGGGACGGCGGCGGCCTTGGCGCAAACGCAGCTCGTGCCCGATGTCCACGCCTTCCCCGGGCACATCGCCTGCGACGCGGCGAGCCGCTCGGAACTCGTCGTACCGGTCGTTCGCGATCGTGAAGTGATTGCCGTGATCGACCTGGACAGCCCCCTGCCCTCACGTTTCGATGACAAGGACCAAGCTGGTTTCGAAGCGCTGGCGGCGCTGATCGCGAGCCGCATCTAGCGCTTCAAGGTCCCGTCTGTCCTTGCGATCGGGGGCCGTGAGCGATCTGCGACGCCAAGTGGAGCCGAACCGTCCCCAGGCGGTCGATCGTTTGTTGCGGGCCTATCTCGATCCCGTCCGCCACGTGGGCGTCAACGCCGAGAACCGCTTGACTGTCTGACGCCAGACGCAGCTGATACCTGCCGTAGACCACGCGGTCGAACAGGAAGAACCCGTCATATTCGCTGACGGTACTCGCCGCGACCGCGCCGTTGCAGTCTATCAGGTTGAGCTTGGCTCCCGCGAGCGGAACGTTTTCCGGACCGTTCAGAGTGCCCTCGACCTCACCGGTCGGGCTCACGGCGATCTCGATCACAGAGGATATGCCCGGTCGCGGAGTCACCACGACACCTTTGCCTTGCGGCATGAGGAAGGGATCCGGCAGCGTCGATTCATCGATGCCGATCAGGACTTTCTGATAGGGCTGAAGCCCTTCGACGATGGTATGGCCGAGCTGGTCGGTCGGCTCGCTCGACCCTACCGCACCCGCGTTCACTCCCACACTTGTCAGTGGCTCTTCGTCGTCCGAGCGACGGCCGTCTCCGTTCTCGTCGAGAAAGACCGAGATGGCCGCTTGGCCGCGCTGGGCCAGCTTCTCGCTCGACAGGCGCCACCGCCCCGTTAGCGGGTCTTGGCCCAGGCTGAAGTTGAGCGCGACATTCGCGCCAACGCTTCCTTCGGTGTCGACGCTGCCGCTGGCGGTGATCGCCACTTTGCGGAACTGGCGGATCAGACCGAGATCGAACTCAGTGGTGCCGGTGCGGTGAGTATGTTCGATATCAAGCCGCAGTTCGGACAAGCCGCCGAGGTTCTTTTCAATCGTCAGGGAGGCTTTGTCGAACCCGGTTTGCTGACCGTCCACCTTGTATGAGGCCTCGCCGCGCGCAGTCAGGCCCAGAAAGCGGGTATTGGCGAGAAGGCCTATACGGGTGCCGTCGTCCCAGTCGGACTGGCCGACCGTGTCACGATAGGTGACATATCCGGTCAGCGAAACCCGGGGCATCAGCAACGAAGCGCGAGCTGCCGCTTCGTTGACCTGGCTACCGTCGCGCCGATCGGTGATTTTCATGCCTCCCGACAGGGATATCGGCATCCGCTGGGAAGGAAGGAACGTATCCACATTCAGGCTATGCGAGGTCTTGTCCCGCGGGTCGATCAGTCCGCTCACGAAGCTGCCGTCAACCAGCAGGCTTTGCCCCTGAATGTTTAGCTGTCCTATTTTACCAATCATATCAAGCTTATAGGCGCGCCCGCGACCGAGTTCCTGAGCGCCGCTCAGATTGATCAGCACGGGACCAAGCGCCCGCTGAAGATTGAGTTCGAGGTAATCACGCCGCCGAAGGGCATAGTAGAGCGAATGCGCATTCGCCCCGATCACCGTGCGGCGATCGAGGCCATATTGCGCCCCGGCTGCGTATTGCCATCCAGCGTCGAGCCGGCTTCCCGGTGGCGGACGGCCGAACGAGATCAAATCATGATTCCGCTGGATGACTCCCGCCCAGTACTCGATCGTGCCGGGTGGAAGCGAATCGTAGCCGATCTGGATATCCTTGCTTTCCCGGCGAATTTGACCCTGGGGCCCGTACAACACCACATCGAGATCGTTATTGCCGAAAAGCAGGTTCACTTCGAATTCGTAGCGGCCGTCCGGCTTGTTGTTCTGGAAGGCTAACAACTGGCCATTGCGATAGAGTTCCGCATCCCAGCCGAGGGGCAGCGTTCCGCGCAAGATAGTGGTGCCGAAGCGATCGGATTGGTCGAGAGCGCGGTTGCTGATGAACGC
The DNA here is from genome assembly GCF_018599195.1 of Croceibacterium selenioxidans. Taxonomy (GTDB): domain Bacteria; phylum Pseudomonadota; class Alphaproteobacteria; order Sphingomonadales; family Sphingomonadaceae; genus Croceibacterium_A; species Croceibacterium_A selenioxidans. The sequence continues at coordinate 884,622 of NZ_JAHFVK010000002.1, forward strand.
GCCCCTCCCCGCTCCGCTCGCACCGGCCAAGTTGCCGGAGATCATGTCGACATCGCCAGCCACGGCCTGTGTGGCCTTCAGCGGCCCTAGCAGGCCCCGATCGGGATCCATGCGGTAGGCGCGAATCCTCAGGCTGTCAGGCACACCGTCGCTGTCGGACGCGAGGCGTAGGTCGAAGCTGGCTCGGGCCACTTCGCCGCTGGCAAATATCTCATACCGCGTATTGAGTTGTGAATGGCGGCCGCCGTGATTGTAGTTGGCCTGGGCAACGACATCGACGGAGGGCATGCGCCATAGGGCGTAGGGTTGTCGTGCTTGCGGATAGGCGCTGAAGTCGGTGCGTTCGCGCTCCGGGTGCAGTCGCGCGGCGCGACTTTGCCGCTCGATCGCGTCGACAAACGGAAGACGTTTCTCGCTGTCGATCGTGAGCGAGGAGTTGCGGAGGTTGGGCGTCAGGGTGACGCCAAGCCATCCCCCCAGAGACCGGGTATCGATGCACCATCCCTCGGGCGTGTCATGAATTTCGCCCGGCTGCAGGCCACGCGTCATGTTCATGGTTTGTACTGTACTTGTGTCCCGGTCGATAGTGAGGGTCTGCTCTTCAGCGAAGATCCAGCCAGTTGCGCGGCGCGACTTCCTGTCGAGGCGCACAGGAATGTCGAGAGACTGAATTAGATCGGCGAGGTCGACACAGACTCCATCAGGAGTCCGGTAGCCGCGCACTTCATTCATCAGGCGATATTGCTTCACCTGGAGTTGGAACAGGACAGAGTCTTCCTCGGACGGCGTGTAGTGCCCGTCTTGCGCCAGCGCGGCGGCGCCCCAAAACGGCAAACAGGCGGCCGCGAATGTCGCGACGGCCTTGAGCCGTAAGAGACCGAACATAGGCATGGGGTGGTATGAAAGCGCCCGGTTCAGCGCAAAACGGCGTTGAGCGACGCGATGAGCACGCCACCTTCGGCAACCGGTTCGCGGAATTCGACCCGGATCTGGCCGTGCATGGCGGCGGCCTGGTCGGCGGAGATCGGAAGCGTGGTGTGGCGACTGCCGATTTCGGGATAGACGCCGAGGCCGCGGGCGACGAACACAGGCTCGCTCCCGCTGCCGTAGACGAGGAGATCGCCGTAAAGCGAGGCATCGCCGGAGCGTGAGATATCGATCGCGAAAGCGTAACTGCCCTCAGTCTGCTCGATCCGAGGATTGGCCAGTCCGGCGACGACTTCGAGTTGTCCCTTGCGGACAATGATTGGCATCGTGATGCCGTAAATCGGAGTAATCTTGACCACGAAACCATCAGCGGGAGCATCTTCCGACTGGGCGATAGGTTGGACCTTCGGGATCGCCGCAAAGGACATGTGGACCCGGTATTCCCCATCGGGCAGATCGGCACCGGGGCGCGCGCTGATACGGATGGCTTGCGGTTCACCCGGAGGCAGGACTACCCGGCGCGGTGCGTAGCGGATCATCTCCAGCGCCGCCGCTTCGGCGATATTCGCCTCGGCGGAATCGACGGGTTCCAGGCTTCCTTCAGGGGTCATCCGCCGCAGCTCGAGAGAGACCCGGTACGTAGCCTCTTCAGCTCCGACGTTTGACAGAATGACTTCACCGCCACGCCGGCCGTCTAGGACGAGGCGGGTTGGTGCGATCAGCAAGTCGCCCTGCGCCGCGACTGGGACCGGCAGGACTAGATTGAGACCGATTGTGACGAAAAGAGCGGCGCCAGAACGACGCAATCGAACGAACGGCATAAGTCCCTTTCGCTAAGGGGTTTTACGTAGTCGTCCGTTTCCTAAGTCAAGCAGGGTTAATTCGGCGTAAACCCTAGCAGCAGGTCGCCAACACAAAGGCCGTCCCGCCCGCAAGCGGAACGGCCTCAGCTTGTGCAGCCCGGCCATCCTGCCGGCCTGGCTTAGGCGTAATTAGTTATAAACAACAACCACTTCGAGCTGGCCGCTGTAGACGCCAGCAGCCTGGTTCGTCGCGAGCGTCAGGGTGCCGCCGACGTTGAAGTCATTGCCCGTCGGGCCAAGGACGAGCGTCGAGTACTGGCTGGCGAGCGTCAGCGGCAAGACGTTCGCACCGCTCTGAAGCTGGATCGTCTGGTTGGTGAACGAAATGGCGACGGGGAGACCGCTCTCGCCCGCCACATGGAACGTGGCAACGCCAGGAGCGCCGGCCGTGCAAACGAGGCCCGGGGTGCAAGTACGCGCGCCGGTAGAGGCGTTGACGGTCACGTTGCCGCCCACGCCACTGTTGGCGATAGTACCGAAGTCAAGCAGGGCGTCGGTGGCGGTCACCGAGAGCGAAGTCAGGATATTGGCCTGAGCCGTCGCGGTCGCGGTCGCGGCCGAAGCAGACGTCGAAAAGCCGAGAGCGGCGATCGCCATGCCCACAGCGGCGTTACGCAGAGTCGAGTTCATGTGTTAACCCCTTCCAAGCGTGAGCGGCGTGTCCTCGAAACGATTCCCCAGGCACACCGGTCACTCGAACGGGAAATTCCCCCCGTCATCGAGCCCATTACGGTCGAGCCTGTTCAAGCTTGGTCTTCAAATGTGGTTAACGACTACGGGGTTTTACGTAAGGAATGTACGCTAGATTCCGCCCCCGGTGAGGCGCTGGCAAATCAGGTCGAGCTGATCGAGCGTGCGATAGCGGATTGTAACGGCTCCAGAACGGGGATCCGTGTCTGCTGCGATCCTTACCGGGAGGCCGAGAAATTCCTCGAGATGGTTCTGCACTGCAGCGATATCCGCATCGCCGGCCGGATCGCGAGAATCCCTTGCCTGGCGCCTGACAGGCGTACCCCCCCGGCGAGCGAGCTTCTCGACTTCGCGAACGGAAAGCTTCTGATCGACCGCGCGTTGCGCCAACGCCTCAGCGTCCTCGCGCCCCACTAGGGCGCGTCCGTGCCCCATATCGAGGCGACCTGCTTCCAGATGGTCCAGAACCGGTCGAGGCAGCGAGAGCAAGCGTTGGAGATTGGCGACGTGGCTACGAGACTTACCAACCAAACGAGCGATCTCGGCCTGAGGCAAGTCGTCGCGCTCGCCCAGACGTTGATAGGCCCGCGCTTCCTCGACCGGATTGAGATCTTCGCGTTGGATGTTCTCGATCAAAGCCAACGCCATCACGTCGCGCTCTTCGAGATCGCGAACTAACGCGGGAATCTCATGGAGTTGCGCCTTCTGCGCCGCGCGCCACCGGCGTTCGCCGGCAACCAGCTGGTAACGTCCGCCTGCCAGCGGGCGAACGATCACAGGCTGAATCACACCGCGCTCGGCGATCGAGACTGAAAGTTCCTCAAGCGCCGTTTCGTCGAAGTGACGCCGCGGCTGTTCGGGATGCGGCTCTATGGCCGCTACCGGAAGACTGGCCAGACCAGAGGAATCCAATTTGTCGGCCGTCGAACCTTCCAGGCCTACAGGGACTTCACGTCCCGAGGCGACTAGAGGTTCCTCACGACGCATTTCTCCCATCAGGGCGCTAAGCCCCCGGCCCAGGCCACGCTTGGGAACGGCCCGCGAGTCGATGCGATCTTCAGCGCTCATGCGGCAACCCTCTCCTTAGGCAGTCGTCCGATAAGTTCCCGGGCCAATGCCATGTAGGCCACGCTGCCCGCACAGGACTGGTCATAAATCAGGGCCGGCAGGCCATGGCTGGGCGCTTCGGACAGACGGACATTGCGCGGAATGACCGCTTCGAAAACCAGCTTGCCCAGGCATTCGCGCACATCTTCCGCGACTTGATCGGTCAAGCGGTTACGTCGGTCGAACATCGTCAACACAATGCCGATGATCCCCAGGTTTGGATTGAAGCGCTGCTGAACTTGATCAACCGTGGTCAGGAGCTGACTGAGGCCCTCCAGGGCAAAGAACTCACATTGAAGTGGCACCATCAGGGTGTCTGCAGCAGTCAAGGCGTTCAACGTCAGAAGACCGAGCGACGGCGGACAATCGATGAAGCATACGTCGTGCTCTGTATGACCAGCCAGTGCGGCGCCGAGACGACCGGTGCGGTTCTCGACCGTCACCAATTCAATCTCCGCCCCGCTCAGATCAACGGTTGCAGGCACAACATCGAGCCCCGGAATGCTGGTAGGGACCGTGCAGTCTTCGACTTTCGCCTGCTCGACGAGGAGGTCGTAACTGGAAAACTCACGCCGAGCCCCTTCAATGCCGAGGCCGGTGGAAGCGTTTCCCTGGGGATCGAGGTCGACCAGGAGGGTTTTCCATCCTGCCGCTGCCATTGCCGTGGCAATGTTGATGGCGGTAGTCGTCTTGCCGACCCCACCCTTCTGATTGGCTATCGCGATCCGGATCATCGGACTTTCGGTGTCCCTTGTCCCACTAGGATGCCCCCTCCCTCGTCAGTTTGCGATTGTTCCACGTGGAACATGTCTCGCACCGGAAGCGGCTGTGTCTCCAGTTCTTGCGCCGCCGAACGCCCTTTGGGCAACAGCCACACCGTGTTGCGTGTGGAAAACCGGGCGGACAACTGCAGGAGCTTACCCAAAGGAGCGAAAGCTCGGGCCGTAATCACCCCGGCAGGAAAGGTCTCGACGTTTTCCAGACGGGCTCCCAAAACGGAGCAATTCTTTAAGTCCAAAAAGTGTGCCGCGCGAAGGAGCCATTCAGAACGGCGCTTACGTGATTCGACAAGGACCAGATTTAGCTCGGGTCTGGCGGCGGCCAGCACCAGGCCCGGAAAGCCGGCACCACTTCCCATGTCCAACCATGCGCCTGTTTCACGTGGAACAAAATCAATTAGCTGAAGACTATCGGCGAAGTGTCGTTGCCAAATGGCCTCGAGACTGGCCGTCGAGACCAGATTTTGAACCGCGTTTTCCTCCCCGAGAAGTCGGGCAAAAGCGTGCAGCCGTTCCATGCCCGCGACATCGGTCCGGGCCGCGCAGAAGGCTTGGGCCGCACCTTCGCCGGCGATCATGCGGCCACCGAGTTAGGCCGCCGCGCGAACACAAGAACCGCAGCGAGCGCGGCAGGAGTGATCCCACGGACTCGGCCAGCGGCAGCCAAGTTGGCTGGCTTCGCGGTCGCTAGCCGCTCAACCATCTCATTGGAGAGACCCGGGACTTGGTGAAAAGGAAAATTCGGCCCCAGCACAACAGACTCACTGGACCTAAGCTCCCTCAATTCACTGTCCTGCCGTTCAAGGTAAGGAGCGTAAGAGGCATCCTCGGCCATCTCTCCAGCGATCTCAGAATCAACTTCTAGATTCAAATCAATCCAGGGCCGGAGCGCCGCCAGATCTACGTCGGGATAGCGGAGCCACTCGGCCAATGTCTTACGGCCGGCATCCCTGCGAACCGAGATCCCTATGTTGGCAAGGTCTGAAGACCTTACTTCATTCTCAAGCGCACCTGCCCACCTGGACCGCAAGGCTTCGCGATCCAAATACCAGCTGCGCCGCTCATCCCCAACGCATCCCGCCGCCAGTGCCAGCGGTGTGAGGCGAGTCGTCGCGTTGTTCGCCCTAAGGCGCAGGCGATATTCTGCCCGCGCCGTCAGCATCCGGTAAGGCTCGCTCACGCCGTGCAAGGTGAGATCGTCGATCATGACTGCAATGTAGCTGTTGCCTCGATCAAGCTTCACCGCTTCCCGGCCTAGCACCGCAGCAGCGGCACGCATCCCGGCATAGAGTCCTTGCGCAGCGGCCTCCTCGTAGCCCGTTGTGCCGTTGATCTGACCCGCACAATATAGCCCGGGCATTGTGTGAAGCTGCAGATCCTGACCCAGCGCGCGCGGATCGATATGGTCGTACTCGACCGCATAGCCGGGAACCACGATCTCCACCCGTTCAAGCCCTTCCATCGTCCGGAGCATGTCCAACTGCACATCGCCTGGAAGGGACGTACTGACTCCGTTCGGATAAACCAGGTGCGTCGACAAACCCTCCGGCTCAAGAAAAACCTGATGTCCATCGCGATCACCAAACCGATGAATCTTGTCCTCGATCGATGGGCAGTAGCGGGGACCCGCTGCCTCGATCGCACCGGTAAACAAGGGAGAGCGATGGAGGTTCTCACGAATTATCTCATGAGTACGAACGTTGGTTCGTGAAATCGCGCAGAACACCTGAGGGTTCGGACGCGAGTTCGACAGTGGCGACATGGTCCAAGGTTGAGCGTCCGAAGCCTGCTCTTCGAGGCGCCCCCAATCGATGGTCCGACCGTCGAGGCGCGGTGGAGTTCCGGTCTTGAGCCTGGCCATCGGCAAGGATGCCTCGCGCAACTGCGCGGCGAGACGCTGGGCCGATGCTTCACCGATCCTCCCACCCGTCATGCGTTCCTCACCACGGAACAACGACCCACCTAGAAAGGTGCCAGTGCACAGAACGATTGCGCTAGCCTCGATCCGGCTGCCGTCGGCTAGTTCAACTCCTCGGACGCGGTCGCCCTCAAAAACCAGTGCAGCGGCCTCACCCGCGATGGTCGTAAGATTCGGCTGCCGGGAAATCATCTGTTGAACAGCCGACTTGAATAAACGACGATCCGCCTGAACGCGAGGGCCCCATACCGCGCTACCCTTAGAGCGGTTGAGCATGCGGTAGTGTATCGCCGCGGCATCAGCCGCTCGGGCAATCAGTCCATCCAACGCATCGACTTCGCGAACGAGGTGACCCTTGCCAAGTCCGCCGATCGCTGGATTGCAGCTCATCGCACCAATCGCATCGAGGTCGAACGAGATCAGCGCCGTGCGCGCACCCATGCGTGCGGAAACGGACGCCGCTTCGCAGCCGGAATGGCCACCACCGATAACTAGGACGTCGAAGGCATTCATACTTGTCGCCCTAATCCGCGACACGGCTCGGGTCAAAACCGGAAAGGTGTTTCACGTGAAACACCTGCCTACTTTCCAATGCAGAACCGCCCGAACAGAGTATCGAGTACGTCTTCAGTCGAGCTTCGGCCGATAAGTCGATCAAATGCCAGCCGGCACTGTCGCAGAAGCTCCGCCCGCAATAGCGGGTCATCCTCGACGGCAGCCGGGCCAAGCGCGTCCACAGCCTCTTGAAGCAGCAACCGCTGACGCCGATTGAGCGCCGTTTCACCGGGCTTGGGCATCGCCGCCAAGGCCTGCGCGATCAAACCCTGCTTCAGCGCACCGATGTTCTCACCTGTCACGGCAGACACGCTGTAGCGCGGCAAACTCTTGGCCTCGTGCGCTTCCCGATCACATTGCGCGTCGATCTCCCAGCAATCATCGGGGCCCTCGCCCTCCGGTCCAAGCCATAAGACCAAGTCCGCACGCTCGATTTCAATCTGGGCCCGCTCGATTCCGATGGTCTCAACAGGGTCAAGACTTGCGTCTCGCAAGCCCGCCATGTCTACAAAGCTGAAAGGTACTCCGCCAAGCGCCACCGGGCGCACAAGCACGTCGCGCGTGGTTCCCGCTATAGGAGTCGTTATCGCGGCTTCACTTTCAATCAAAGCATTGAAAAGCGTAGATTTCCCTGCGTTGGGTGGTCCAGCCAAGGCCACTCGGTAACCCTCCCGCAAGATTTCGGCAGATGGAACGGACAACCCCTCGCTGATCTCATCAGCCAACATCAGGATGGCGTTGCCGAATGTCGCGGGAAGCAAACCGACATCGCCCTCATCTTCGAAATCGAGGACAGCTTCCAGTTGTGCCGACAGTCCGAGCACGCGATCGCGCCATCCCTCCACCCGCCGTGACAGTAACCCACCCGCCATGCCGATGGCGGCTTGCCGCTGGAGTTCGGTCTCCGCTGACAGGAGGTCGGCAAGGCCCTCCGCTTCAGCGAGGTCGATCCTACCGTTGGCAAAGGCTCGGCGTGTGAACTCGCCAGGTTCGGCCCGGCGCAGTCCTGGCAAACCAGAAAGAGCATTCTCAACAGCCGTAACTACCGCTCGCCCACCGTGCAGGTGAAACTCGGCCAAATCCTCTCCAGTCGCGGTATGCGGACCCGGAAACCACAGGACCAGCCCGTCGTCGAGCAACTCACCCGCTTCACTACGCAGCGTCGCGCGGCTGGCTCGACGGGGCTGTGGTAAACGTCCTGCTAATTGCTCCAAAGAAAGCGCCGCATTCGACCCACTGACTCGGACGACAGCGATCCCCGCTGGCGGAGAGCCGCTAGAAAGGGCGAAAATTGTTTCCATGGACGAGGCGATCAGGCGTCCGGTTTATCGGGATCGGCGATCGGTCGCTCACCGGCCTTGCGGGCGTTCTCGACGAAGCTCTCGAACATCCTCAGGCCCATCTGCCCCATCGGTGCCAGCTGCTTCGCATAATCCCGCAGTTGGTCGGTATTGGCGGCCCCTTGCATCGCCTTCGCGAAAGCATCGACGTAGACAGCGTTGGCTTTCTCAACGTCGGGCAGGCCCATGAAACGGCGGGCTTCCTCCGGCGTACAATCGATTTCGACATGAACCTTCACGGAAGCAGCCTTTCGTCGCAGCGCGCCGTTTGGCGGAACACGCTTGGGTGAACCGCGTATCGTCGGCATAATGTCCGGCGCACGCGGGGAGGCATCTTATATGAGCGACACGGTCAGCATTTCCACCCTCGAGCACGACGGAAGCTTTTCCGCCTATTGTGCTCAGCCTTCAGGAACACCGCGTGGCGCCATCGTGGTGATCCAGGAAATCTTCGGGGTGAATCCCGGCATTCGCCACAAATGCGACCGCCTGGCCGAGGCCGGCTATCTCGCACTCGCGCCCGACCTGTTCTGGCGGATCGAGCCAGAGGTCGAACTGGACCCCGACGTTGAGGCTGACTTCAAGCGCGCGCTCGACCTGATGGGCCGGTTCGCCCAGGACCAGGGCGTAGCCGATATCGAAGCGACGATCCGCCATGCCCGTGACAGTCTCGGCGTGCCCAAGGTCGGCGCGGTCGGTTACTGTCTTGGCGGGCGGCTTGCGTTCATGGTCGCGGCCCGAACCGACGCGGACGCCACGGTCGGCTACTATCCGGTGGGCATAGACAACTTGCTGCGCGAGAAACACGCCATCGCCAAGCCGCTAATGCTGCATATCGCCGGCGCTGACGGATTTGTGCCACCCCCGGTGCAGCAGGCGATGCACGACGGGTTAGACGATCATCCGAGAGTAACGCTGCACGATTACCCTGGTCTCGACCACGGCTTTGCCACTGAAATGGGCAAGCGGCGCAACGAGCAGGGCGCCGATCTCGCCGATAGCCGGACCGCGGCGTTCTTCGCCGATCATCTCGGGTAACGGGCCGAATGGGGATGGCACCCCGGTATCGCTTACATCGCCAGCATCACGGAGACCGAGACCTCATCGTCACCTCGGACGCACGCTCCGAGGCCGGTGTGGTTGGTGCAACCACCCGGCCCGGAGGCGCTGATATGAGCGCGTTCTGAGTCCCCAGCCGCTTACTGGTTCATGGTCGCGAAGAAGTCTTCGTTGGACTTGGAGTCCTTCATCTTGTCGAGGAGGAACTCCATCGCGTCGACCGTGCCCATCTGCATGAGGATCCTGCGCAGGACCCACATCTTGCTGAGCTGGTCCTTGCCCACGAGCAGCTCTTCCTTGCGCGTGCCGGACTTGCCGACGTCGAGCGAGGGGAAGATGCGCTTGTCGGAGACCTTCCGGTCAAGGACGATTTCCGAGTTACCGGTACCCTTGAATTCTTCGAAGATAACCTCGTCCATACGGCTGCCGGTATCGATCAGGGCAGTGGCAATGATCGAGAGCGAGCCGCCCTCTTCGATGTTGCGCGCGGCGCCGAAGAAACGCTTCGGACGCTGCAGGGCGTTGGCGTCGACACCGCCGGTGAGGACCTTGCCCGAACTCGGCACAACCGTGTTGTAGGCGCGGCCCAGACGGGTGATCGAATCGAGCAGGATCACCACGTCCTTCTTATGCTCGACCAGGCGCTTGGCCTTTTCTATAACCATTTCAGCAACTTGCACGTGGCGTGTGGCGGGTTCATCGAAGGTCGAAGAGATAACCTCGCCTTTCACCGAACGCTGCATGTCGGTGACTTCCTCGGGACGCTCGTCGACCAGGAGGACGATCAGAAACACTTCCGGGTGGTTGTCGGTGATCGCCTTGGCGATGTTCTGCAGAAGCACCGTTTTACCGGTACGCGGCGGTGCCACGATCAGCGCGCGCTGGCCCTTGCCCTGAGGACTGATGAGATCGATCACTCGAGCCGACTTGTCCTTCACGGTCGGGTCGGTGGTATCGAGATTGAGGCGCTCGTCCGGATAGAGAGGCGTCAGGTTGTCGAAGTTGGTGCGGTGACGCACAGCATCGGGATCGTCGTAATTGACGCTCTTGAGCGTCGTGAGAGCAAAATAACGCTCCCCATCCTTGGGAGCGCGGATTTCGCCTTCGACGGTGTCGCCGGTACGCAGGCCCCATTTGCGGACCTGGTTCGGGGAAACGTAGATATCGTCCGGGCCGGCGAGGTAGTTCGCTTCGGGACTGCGGAGGAAACCGAATCCGTCTTGCAGCACCTCGATCGTGCCCTGACCGACGATTTCCTCACCGTCTTCGGCGACTTCCTTGAGGATGCCGAACATGAGGTCCTGCCGGCGCATGGTCGAGGCGCCTTCGACGCCGAGCTCTTCGGCCATTTCGACCAGTTCGGCCGGCGCCCTTTTCTTAAGTTCTTTCAGATGCATGATGGTATTCCAGTATTCAGGTGGGAGCCGGCAGGTCGTTTGGGCTTGGAGAAAGCAAGACCCGGCCGCTCGGAACGGCGGCCTCAGCCGGTGACACGACAGATATGGGCTCGCCGCTTAGCCGTCAATTCATAGCAGCGGCGAGCGGGAACCACTCGTCGCGTTTTATCAGAACGGCTTGATGATGACGAGGATCACGATCAGCGCCACGGCGATGCCCGGCACTTCGTTGAGCAGCCGCAATTGCTTGCCCGTAAGGGTCCGTTCTCCGCTCGCCAGCTTGCGGGCATAAGCGCTCAGATAGCCATGATAGCCCGAGAGTCCCAGCACCAGCAGCAACTTGGCGTGGAACCAGCCCTGGCTCCAGGCCCCGATGGCATAGGCGAGCAGCAAGCCAAGCATCCACACGACGACGATCGAGGGCATGAGGATGATCTTGAGCAGCTTGCGCTCCCGATCGATCCACTGCGCATTCTCGGGCGAATCCGGCGCCGCTTCCTGGTGATAGACGAACAGCCGGGGCAGCATGAACAGTCCGGCCATCCAGAAGATCACGAAAATGAGGTGGCCGGCCTTGAGCCAGTAGTACAGCGTTGCGAGCAGGTCGTGCATGATTTCGGTCTACTGTGGGGAACGCCGCCCGTCACCCCCGCCAGTTGCGAACAGTGGAAAGCAACCGTTCGACGTGGGCGATCGGGGTTTCCTTGTCGATCCCATGGCCAAGGTTGAACACATGCGGACGGCCGGCAAAGGCTTCGAGCACTCTGATCGCGGCAGCCTCAAGCCCCGCACCACCTGCGAGCAATTGCAGCGGGTCGAGATTGCCCTGCACCGGCAGGCCGGACGGAAGCGCCTTGTCAGCCCACAGCGGATCGATGGTCTCGTCGAGGCCGAGGGCATCGACCCCGGTCTCCTTCGCATAGGCCGGCAATTTCTCGCCCGCCCCCTTGGGAAAGCCGATGACCGGAACGCCCGGATGACGGCGATGGATCTCCGCGACGATGGCCGCGTTAGGCGCGATCACCCAACGCTCGAACTCGGTCGGGGCCAGGCTGCCCGCCCAGCTATCGAACAACTGCACCGCCTCGGCGCCTGCGTCGATCTGCCCGGACAGATATTCGATGCTCGCGGCCACGATCGCCTCGAGGATCTCGCTGAGCGCCCCAGGATCGCTGTAAGCGAGCGTACGCGAGGCTTGCTGGTCCCGGCTACCCTCCCCAGCAATCATGTACGTAGCGACCGTCCACGGGCTCCCAGCGAAGCCCAGCAGGGTCGTCTCGGGCCCAAGCTGCTCCCGCACCAGCCGAACGGTTCGGTAGATCGGGTCGAGCCGCTCCGGCGCCGCCGTTAGCGAAGCGAGCGCGGCATCGACCAGGCGCGGAGAGAGATGCGGGCCTTCGCCCGCCAGGAACGCGAGGTCCTGACCCAGCGCGTGCGGGATGACCAGGATGTCGGAGAACAGGATCGCCCCGTCGAATCCGAAGCGGCGGATAGGCTGGATCGTCACCTCCGCCGCGGCCTCGCTGTCGTGCACGAGCTCGAGAAATCCGCCCTTCTCCGCCCGCAGCGCGCGGTATTCGGGCAGGTAACGGCCAGCCTGGCGCATGAGCCAAACGGGTCGCTGGAGGCCAGATTGTCCGCGCAAGGTGTCGAGCAGAAGACCAGGCATTCGAGAGGTCCAATCCAATAAATATATATTTTTAAATAGGATTCAGGACTCTGTTGGCCCTGTGGATATTGGGGATGGCCGCCCCTTGCCCGATTTATCCCGGGTTGAGAAGGGTGTGGCGCCGCGGCGAATCCGCAGAGGTCCGCGTCAAGTTCTGGTTCTCCACGCTATCCCCAGCCTGTCGATAGATCCTCCGGCTTGTTGATCCAGCCGTGTCCGAATCAGCGGGTAATGGGGGTGGAATTCTTTGCCGAACTTGTCCGGCACTCCCTCCCGTGGTTTATGCCGGGACTTGTCCACATGACCCTGCTTCATCTTCATCTGCTCTCGGACTCGACCGGCGAAACGCTGGAGATGATCACCAATGCGGCGCTTGCGCAATTCGACGATGCGGAGGTGATCCGCCACTTCTGGCCGATGGTACGCTCGATGCAGCATCTCGATCGTATCGTCGAGGAACTGTCCACTCATCCCGGCCTCGTGCTTTACACCCTGGTCAATGACGACACCCGCCGCCGACTGGAAGAGCGGTGCCGAACACTTGGCCTCCCCCATGTCGCACCACTCGATACCGTGACGGCCGCGCTCGAAGATCGGCTGGGTGAAGAGGCGAAGGGCCGTCCCGGCCGTCAGCATATGATGGACGATGCCTATTTCGCCCGCGTTGACGCGATCCAGTTTACCATCGCCCATGACGATGGGATCGCGGCAGAAGACTGGGAAGAGGCTGACATCGTCCTGGCCGGCGTGTCGCGCAGCTCCAAGACGCCGACGAGCATTTATCTCGCCAATCGCGGTTTCAAGGTGGCCAATATCCCGCTGGTGGTCGAAAGTCCGCCGCCCCCCTCGCTGTTCCAGTTGCGGCATCCGATGGTTGTCGGCCTTACCACCGCCCCGCGACGACTGGTGGAAATCCGGCGCAATCGCCTGCTCTCGCTCAACGAAAAGACCGAGACGGCCTATGTGGATGAAGAGCGGGTCGAGCGTGAAGTGGCATTTGCCCGGCGCATGTTCGCCGATAATGGGTGGCCGGTGATTGACGTCACTCGCCGTTCGATTGAAGAAACGGCTGCGGCCGTGATCAAGCTGTTCAACGAACGCCGGGCGAAGGCCGGGCTGGCTGGAGCCGGGACCAAGCCAATGAGTGGGCCGGTATGATTGGGTTGATATGACAGGAATAATTCTTGCTTCGAAAAGTGCGTCGCGCCGGGCGATGTTGGGCGCCGCAGGCGTCGAGTTCGAAGTGCGGCCCGCCGCGATCGACGAGCGCTCGCTCGAAGCCGGAATGGAACTCGCGGGCGGGGACGAAATTGCGCTGGCCCTGGCGGAAGCCAAGGCGCTGTCCGTCGAAGGGAACGGCCGGCCTGTCCTCGGTAGCGATTCCGTCCTCACCGTGGAGGGGCGGCGGTTCAGCAAGCCAACAAGCCGGGCGCAGGCGGCCGAGCATTTACGGTTCTTCTCGGGGCGCACGATGCAGCTCCATTCGGCAGCGGCGCTCGCGATCAGCAATGTGATCGTATGGCGCCATGTCTCGGTAGCCACGCTCAAGGTGCGCGAGCTGTCGGAGGATTTCATCGATCGGTACCTCGGCGCCGAATGGCCGGAAGTCGGCCAGTGCGTCGGGGTGTTCCGTATCGAGGCGCTCGGCGTGCAGCTCTTCGAGAGTATCGAGGGCGACCATTTCACCGTTCTCGGGATGCCGCTCCTGCCGGTTCTCGGCGCCTTGAGGGAGATGGCGGAACTGCCGGCGTGACTCGCGCTTACGCCGAGGTGATCGGCGATCCGATCGCCCAATCGAAGTCGCCGGCGATTCATGGTTTCTGGCTCGGCAAGCTCGGGATCGATGCCGAATATCGCGCGTGTCACGTTCGCCCGGACGAAGTGCCTTCCTACCTCGGTGAGCGGCGCAGCGATCCCGCCTGGCGCGGGTGCAACGTCACCATGCCTCACAAGCAGGCCGTGATGCCGCACCTCGACCGGCTCGATCCCTTGGCCGCGCGGATCGGCGCGGTGAACACGATCGTGCATGAGGCCGACGGTACCCTGACCGGTTACAATACCGACGCCCCAGGCTTTCTCGAGCCGCTGCGTCCGCTGCTCGGTCGCGAGCATTTGTTCCGCATGGCGCGAGTGCTGGGCACCGGCGGTGCGGCGCGGGCGATCATCGCGGCCCTGGCCGCGGAAAATATCGTGATCGTGCTTGCCGGACGCGATCCAGCCAAGGCCCGCGCCCTTCTCGACGAGCTCGACCCGGGCGGGGAGCACCATGCGGTCGATATCGCCCACTTCGCCGAGCCGACCGACTTCGCGTTCGACGACCGTGCCGGGTGCTTCGACGTCATCGTCAACGCCAGTCCCCTGGGCATGGCCGGCCAACCGCCGCTGGCTTTCGACTTCAGCCACGCTCCGCCGGGCAGCATCGTCTACGACATCGTGACTCATCCGGCCGATACTCCGCTGCTTCAACAGGCGCGCGCCGCCGGGTTCCGCACCGTCGATGGACTCGCGATGCTCATCGGCCAGGCAGCAGAAGCGTTCGAGAAGTTCTTTAGCGCATCCCCGCCGCGCGATGCCGATCGCGAGCTGCGAGCCGTACTCGCCGCATGACCCGGCCGTTCATCCTCGGGCTCACCGGCTCGATCGGGATGGGCAAGTCGACAGTCGCCGCGATGTTCGCGGAATTGGGCGTCCCGGTGTTCGATGCCGATGCCGTCGTACGCCGCCTGCAGGGCCCTGGCGGGTCGCTTGTAGGGCCTATCGAAGCCGCGTTCCCCGGCACGACGGGACCCGACGGCATCAACCGTGAGGCTCTTGGCAAAGAGGTCTTCGGCAATCCCGCCGCCCTCGCCCGGCTTGAGGCCATCGTCCATCCCGCGGTGCGCGAGGCGCGCAGGCAATTCCTCCTCGAACATGCCGGACAGCCGCTGGTGGTGTTCGATATTCCCCTGTTGTTCGAGAAGGGGGGGGTCGAGGAGGTCGATGCGGTGGCCGTGGTCTCCGCTCCGCCCGAGGTTCAGCGCGCACGGGTCCTGGCCCGGCCGGGAATGAGCGCCGAACGGTTCGCCACCATCCTGACGCTGCAAATGCCTGACGCAGAAAAGCGATCGCGCGCCGATTACGTTATCGACACAGGGCCTGCTCTCGATGTGACGCGCGCCGCGGTCGCCCGGCTGGTGGACAAGCTCTCCGGTTGATCCTCGTGCCCCTTGTCAGGGGCAAGTCCGCACCCGATAAGTCGGCCATGCGCGAGATCGTGTTCGATACCGAAACCACCGGGCTCGACCCCCAAAGCGGCGACCGGATGGTGGAGATCGGCTGTATCGAGCTCGTGAACCGCGTGGCGACCGGCCGCACCTTCCACGCCTACTTCAATCCCGACCGGACGATGCCGCTCGCGGCCGAGCAGGTGCACGGGCTGTCGGACTCGTTCCTGGCCGACAAGAAGCGCTTTCGCGAACATGCCGAGGACTTGCTGGAGTTCCTCGGCGATTCGCCGCTGGTGGCGCACAACGCCCAGTTCGACTTCGGCTTCCTCAATTACGAGCTTGGCGTTTGCGGCCATCCCGACGTGGGACTGGATCGGATGATCGACACGCTCGCGATTGCCCGCCGCCGGCATCCCGGGGCCAAGCATTCGCTCGACGCCTTGTGCGCCCGCTATGGCGTCGACCGCAGTCATCGCGTGCTGCACGGGGCGCTGCTCGACGCCGAACTCCTCGCGCAAGTCTACGTCGAACTGACGGGCGGCCGGCAGATCGGCCTGGCCCTCGCGGCGGAGATCAGTAGCGCCACTGTCGAGGTCACCGCATTTCGTCCGCGCAAGCGCGAATTCCGCCCGGCACGACCCCATTCTGCGAGTTCCGCGGAGCTCGCCCGGCACAAAGCTTTCCTGGAATCGTTTGACTCAGTGGGCTGGACGGGTTGATTCTAGAGTCGCCTCATTGTCCGGCCAGGTACGAAAACCAGTAGGAGTTCCTCACTCATGGACATTCGAGTGTCCGGCCACCAGATGGATACCGGCTCGGCTCTTCAGGATCACGCTTCGGATCGACTCGTCGCGATCAGCCAGAAGTACTTCGATCGCGCACTTTCCTCGACGGTCACTTTCGGAAAGGCACCCGCCGGGGCCTTCGCCTGCGACATTGTGCTTCACGCCAACCAGGGCCTTATTCTCAAAAGCCACGGACAGGCGCAGGACGCGCACCTGGCTTTCGACCAGGCGGCGGAAAAAGTCGAAAAGCAGCTTCGCCGCTATAAGCGGCGCCTGAAGGACCGCCATGAGCAAGCTATCCACGCTGCTCTGGCAGAAGAGGCGGCTTACACGATTTTCGCTGCTGAAGAACCGGAAGCGGAGGAAGTAACGGACGCACCACCGGTCATCGCGGAAACTCGGGTTGATATACCTGAAGTCAGCGTTTCCGACGCCGTCATGCTTCTCGATTTGAGACACACCAACGCGCTCTTCTTCAAAAATGCTGGAACAGGGCGCCATAATATGGTGTACCGCCGGAATGATGGGTCGATCGGTTGGGTCGAGCCCTCCTGAACCCGGCCTATGACTTAGGAAAGGCCGACGACGCTGCCCTATTTCTTCTTGAAATCAAGTGGATACGCGCGGGCTGACAACCCGCGCATAGCGGCGCGAATCAGAATGTGAACCAGAGAAGCCGAGACATGAGTCCCTTGTTTTCGATCAAGCCCGAAGCGATCGCCTTCGTCGATGCTGCCGATAAGCAGTCGATCCTTGAGCAACTGAGTGCCGTTTTTGCTCGCAGCTGGGGTCTCGACGCCGGCCAAGTGCTCGAACAGCTCGACGAGCGCGAAAAGCTCGGTAGCACCGGCTTTGGTCGCGGCGTGGCGATTCCGCACGCCCGATTTCCAGGCGTCACACGTCCCGTGGCGGCGTTGTTGAAGCTTCGTCACCCGGCCGATTTCGCTTCGGCTGACGGCCTGCCTGTCGATCTCGTCATCGGCTTGCTCTCGCCCGAGAACAGCGGCGCGACGCACCTTCACGCCCTCGCCGCGATCTCGCGCCTGATGCGGGATGAGCGCGTCCATGAAGCCCTGAGCGATGCGCCCGACGAGGAAGCGCTCTATGGCTTGTTGACCAATGCCACGGACCGCGACGCCGCCTGACGTGCCCGACATAGCCGGAGCCAGCGGCGCCGACGTCCATTATCGCGCGCTCGAATCCCTTTACGCCGCCGCGCCGGTGAACCGGTTGTTCGAATCCCGGCTCGAGATCCTCGGCGAAGGTCATTCGCGAATCCGCTTCACCGTCGACGAGCGGCACTTCCACGCGGCTGGCGCGGCGCATGGCACGATCTACTTCAAGATGCTCGACGACGCGGCCTTCTACGCCGCGAATTCCATGGTCACCGACCGGTTCCTGCTGACCACGGGCTTCAATCTGCTCTTCACCAAACCGGTCCGTGGCGGAGAAGTTATTGCCGAAGGCCGCTGGGTCAGCGGGCGCCGGCGCGTGTTCATTGCCGATTCCCACCTCCTCGATGCAGAGGGTGAAGAGATCGGCCGCGGCACCGGCACCTTCATGCGATCCCACATTCCGCTGTCGAGCCTGCCCGGATATCGGGCCGAAAGGTGATTCGATGGAAGCCCGGCTTCCCGCCCATATCGAAGTTTCCGGGCTGATTCGCTCCGTCGAGGCGGCGGGCGGCTTTGCGACCGTTATCGCAAGGGGTGAACGTGACGCGGGCACCTTGCTTGTCATTTGTTGCGCCAACGGCTCTCCGGCTAAAGCATACGAACGTATGCCGCTGCCGGACGGAACTCGGGCCTGGACGCTCACGCGCACTCAAGCCCCTGAAACTCCCCAGGAATTCTGGGATTATTGTGATCGGCGCAAGCAGCAGGACGGCGATCTCTGGATTGTGGAACTGGACATCGCGGATGGAGAACGGTTCATCGCTTTGGCCGGATCCGCACGTTGCTGACGTGGCGCGATTGGCTATCTGACCCCCGACTTCCCATAGCGTAGGCGGTTAAGCGCACGGCACAATGCCGGGCGAACCAGCGCGCAGACGGGGAGTGGCCGGCAGGCTGCTGATGGTTCGCGGAGTTACGGGTCGTTTCGTAATCGCGTTCCACGAGCCTGTGTCGGGACACTCACCGCCTTAAGTTCTGATTTCAATGTCGAAGACTTTTGGGGCCGGAGCCATGCTCACGGCCATTGCCGGCTTTGTTGCCATGTTTGGCGCCGGCAGCACGGGGGCCTGGGCCCAGGAAGAAGCTCTTCCAATCCAGGAAGCAGTCGCCGTCGTGGCCGAAGCGCCCGCGGCCGACGAACCGCGGTTCGTCGCAAGCGAAGCGGTTCAGCCGCTCGATGTTCAGGAATTCGGTGAAGAGGCCGCTGCGCGTTATCGCCAGGCCACCTCGCTCCAGGAGCTCGTCGGCGACATGCCGATCGATGCCGAACTGTCCGCCGATATGAAGTGCCTCGCGGAGGCCGTCTATTTCGAAGCCCGTGGCGAGCCGCTTGACGGCCAGTTGGCCGTCGCCAAAGTAGTCATCAACCGTTCGACGTCAGGCCTTTACCCGAGCGACTATTGCTCGGTCGTAACCCAGCGCGCGCAATTCTCGTTCGTGAGGGGTGGTCGCATTCCCCGGGCCGACGAAGGATCCGCTGCGTGGCGCCGGGCCTTGGCGGTCGCACAGATCGCTCACCAGGACCTGTGGAGCTGCCCCGCCGACGACGCGATGTATTTCCATGCTACTTACGTGAAGCCAGGCTGGGCCAGCCGCAAGCGGCAGCTCGCGCGCATCGACACGCATATCTTCTATCGTTGATTTCGGGGATTAGTCCCTGATTTCGACCCAGACCGGCGCGTGGTCGCTGGCCTTTTCGCGCCCGCGATAGGCCTTGTCCACGCCCGCCGCGGTCATCCTGTCCGCCGCTTGCGGTGACAGCAGCAGGTGGTCGATGCGGAACCCATGGTCGCGTTGCCAGGCGCCGGCCTGGTAGTCCCAGAAGGTCCACACCCCGCCCTGCGGATTGAGCGTGTCGATCGCGTCGGTCCACCCGTCATGAAGAAGTCGGGCGTAAGCATCGCGTGAGGCGGGCTGCATCAGCGCGTCATTGGCCATGGCCCGCACCGAGAACACGTCCTTGTCTTCGGGAATGACGTTGAAATCGCCCACCACCACGACCGGCGCCTCACTTTCGAGCAATTCGGCAAGACGCGTGCGCAGTCGCTCCATCCAGGCGATCTTGTAATCAAACTTGGGGCCGGGCTGCGGATTGCCGTTGGGCAGGTAAAGATTGACCACCCTTACCCCGTGCACCTCCGCCTCGATGAAACGGGCCTGCTCGTCCTCCGGATCCCCGGGAAGCCCGCGCCCGCTTTCGACCGGCTCGACACCGTCGGCCAGGATGGCGACGCCGTTGAAGCCCTTCTGCCCGTGGCAGATCGCGTGATAGCCGATCTTCTCGAACTCTTCGAAAGGGAAGCCCTCTTCCTGGCTCTTCACTTCCTGAAGGCAAGCGACGGCAGGGCGGGTCTCCTCAAGCCATTCAAGCAGGCGAGGCAGGCGCGCTTTGACGCCGTTGATGTTGAAGCTGGCTATCCGCACGAGGCCACCATTATGGTGTCTGTTCAGACTTGGCTAGCGCCAAGCCCGCAGGCTTCGCCTTCGGTGCGAACCGAATAGCGCCCCTAGATTCCGAAACTGGAGCCGCAGCCGCAGCCGGCGGCCGCGTTCGGATTTTCAACTTTGAACGCCGCTCCGCCGAGCGATTCGACAAAGTCGACCACGCTGCCCGCCACGAGTTCCAGGCTCACCGGATCGACCACCAGCTTCACGCCCTCGGTTTCGCTGATCAGGTCTTCAGCGTCTGTTCCATCGGCCAAGTCGAACTTGTACTGGAAGCCTGAGCAGCCCCCTCCCTCGACCGAAA
This sequence comes from Croceibacterium selenioxidans, assembly GCF_018599195.1. Lineage (GTDB taxonomy): Bacteria > Pseudomonadota > Alphaproteobacteria > Sphingomonadales > Sphingomonadaceae > Croceibacterium_A > Croceibacterium_A selenioxidans. The sequence goes on from NZ_JAHFVK010000002.1 coordinate 904,841, forward strand.
GGCGCAAAATGGCCTCTCGGCCTTGCTTGCGGGCGATGGCGCCGACGCGGTTCGCGGCGGCTGGAGTGAGAGTGAGAGCCTGGGCCATGGCAGGCATGTAGGGGTCCGCCCTCCCCGGCTCAAGCAGTACGAATGTAATCGCGCATGGCATTGGCCTCGCTTTCGACGAGCTCAAGGCGATATTTCACCAGGTCGCCGATCGAAATGAAGGCCGCCAGCCGGTCTCCGTCGAGGACCGGCAAGTGACGGATGCGACGCAAGGTCATGACTTCCAGCGCGTCGAGAACATCGGTTGTTGGTTCTGCCGCGATCGGCGGGGCGGTCATCACATCCGCCACCTTCAGGTCAAGCGCGGCCGCGCCGTGCCTGGCGATGCAGTAGAGCAGGTCCCGTTCGGAAAAAATCCCGTCGACCTGTCCGCCCGTGACGACGGGCATGGCGCCGATCCGGTTCTCCGCCAGCCGCTCGGCCGCCGCGCGCACGGTTTCCTCGGGTGAGCATTCGATGATCTGCTGGTTACGTCCGGCGATCACTCGGGCGATAGTCATGGCGACTCTCCCTTCTTGGAGGGGTAACATGACATGAAACAAGGGCTTGGCCAAATCGCAGAGCTCTTGCGTTGCCAAGCCGTGGCCCAAGGGCCATGTGATCGGCATGACCAAGCGTTCTCCGCTCGATGACCCCAGCACATCTGCTCACGCGTGGGCGCGGTACAAACGTCTGATGAAGTGGATGTTCGCCTTCACTTTGGCCGTGGTGGTGGTGGCGCTGGTCTGGGTCTACCTGACGGCAGGGATGCCTTCGATCCACCTCTTCATCGCCACCGCGCTTGGCGTAGGACTGGCGGTGCTGCTTATGTCGGCCCTCATGGGCCTCGTGTTCCTGTCGAGCGGAACCGGGCACGATGAATCGATCTCGGAGGTCGAGGACCGCGATCAGGCGGATGGGCGCAAGCGGTAGTCTTCGACGGGCACTCCGTCGATCAGGTGCTCCTGGATAATGCGTTCGAGCACCGGTTCGGTGCATGAATGGTACCAGACCCCGTCAGGCCAGACGACCGCAATGGGCCCCGCCTCGCAGATCTGCAGGCAGTCGGCCTTGGTCCGCTGGACGCCTCCTGCCCCGACTAGCCCGAGCTCGCGCAAACGCCGCTTGAGATAGTTCCACGAAGCCTCGCCCACCTCGCGCCGGCAGCAGGCCTGCTTTTCCGACATCGCGCAAAGAAAGATCTGGCGCTTGATGGCGTCGCCGCCAATCGCCGCGAGCGCGCGTTTGGCCTGGGCCAGATTGGCGGGTGGGTTGTCAGTCATGGAGAAAACGTTCGGCGCGTGCCTGGGATGGCACGGGCGATCAGCCCTTCTTGCCGGCGATCCGCGCGATCTCTGCCTTCACCAGTCGTTCGACCATGTCCGGCAGGTTGCGTTCGAGCCATTCGGCCAACATGGGGCGCAGCAAGTCGCGGGTCAGCCCCTCGAGCGAGGTCTCACCCGAACGGACGATCTGCGGTGGGACGCCCGGTTCCGAGATCAAGGCCAGGGCTTCGAGCGATTCCCGCATCGAGCGCGCGGTGCCTTCGGTCATGAGCCGCTCGGCGTCCGGAGTAGCGGGCTTCGCGGGGCTGGCCAACTCGACGGCTGCGCCCAGTTCGAGAATCTCTTCCTCGGCTTCGTAGGCTTCCCCGGGTTGGGCCGGCGTCAGGGCGATACCGGCACTTTCCCGCCGGCGGCGCTCAGCCTGAAGCGCTTCGCGATTGTCGCGCGCAATCACCTTCTTGATGGAAGCGAGAATCTCTTCGACCGAGGGTTCGCCTTCGTGCCGCATACCTGCCCCGTTATTCGACCGCTTGCTGGGGCGGAATCTCCGCGTCCTGGGCGGGGATGTCAACGGTCCGGGTCGACTGAGTCACCGGTGCCGGATCGTCGCTCCAATCCCAGGCCTTGCGGCGGACGCGTTCGTAGTTGACCGTCGGATCGTAGAGCGTGCCCAGTTCGTCGAGACCCAGGTCGCGCGCTTCGGCGCGGCCCATGGCGGCCAGCAGGGTGAAGCCGGCGACGTAAGCGTTGCGCCGCGCGGTCACGAGCTGAACCTGGGCGCGCAGGTGTTCCTGCTGTGCGTCCAAGATGTCGAGGATGGTGCGGTTGCCTACGGTATTCTCCGCCCGCACGCCTTCCAGGCTCAGCGCGGCGGCTTCAACTGCCGTCTGGCTCGAGGCGATAATCTCGTTCGCCGCGCGCCAGCTGGAATAGGCGGCGCGCACCTGGGCGATCAAGTCACGCTCGGTCGCCACGATGTTCTCGAGCGCGACCGATTCGCGTGCTTGGGCCTGCCTGCGCAGCGCGGCGGGGCGGCCTCCCTGGTAAAGCGGCACCGTGGCACGCACGCCAACCGAAGCGCCACTGTTCGAGTTGGGCGTCAGGCCCTGCAAGGCTTCGGGCAACGAGTTGAGGAAGTTCGAGTAGTCCGCACCTGCGTTGACACTGAGGGTCGGCAAGCGCGACGCGCTGGCAACCCGCACGTCGAAGCCGGCGGCCTTGGCGCGCTCCATGGCCGCGAGCAGGTCGGGATTGTTCTGCAAGGCCACGTCGACCGCGTCGTCCGGAGTCGCCGGCAAGCCCGGCAGCGGCGGAGGCGGCTGAAGGTCCGTGGGCGCCTCCCCGACCAGAGCGATATAGTTTTCGCGAGCCCGGATCAGGTTCGCGCGCGAGGCTTCCAGGTCGCCTCGAGCCAGTGAGAGGCGCGATTGCGACTGGGCGACGTCGGTGCGAGTAAGATCGCCGATTTCGAAACGGTCGCTGGTCGCCTGCAGGTTGACGTTGAGCACCTCGACGTTGTTGGCGGCGAGGCCGACCAGCGCTTCGTTCTGAACCACGTCCATGTACGCAGCAACGACCTGACTGAAGACCTGGCTTTCAGTGCCCCGCAAGTCGGCCTGCCCCGCGACGACGCGGGTTTCCGCTGCGCGGATGCCGTTCTTGACCCCACCACCGGCGTAGATCGGCACGCCCAGCGTGACAGAGGCAGTCGCCTGGCGCTGGGCACTGGCGATGTCACTGCTGTCATAGGGGAATTCATTGATGCCGCCGCTCGCGCTCAGCGAGGGAAGCGAATCGGCCCGTTCGATCGGCACGTTCTCGTCCGTCGCGCGCTGGTTGGCGCGCGCTGCTTCGAGCGAGGGATTCGATTCGTAGGCTTTGGCCAAAGCTTCCTTGAGCGTCTCCGCCTGCGCGGGAAGTGCCGCCAGGCAAACGCCGATCGCCAGGAGGGAGCGAAAAGCCTTCACTCCCATCTCAGAAACGCCAGCCCTTTGGCGCCGCGAATTCCGGCAGGGACGGGATGCCGAGCTCGGCAAGCGGGAAAAGCGCGACTTCGCCGGCCGCCTTGCGGCCGATGGCGAGGCGGGAAATGCCGTTCTGGACCAGTCCGGTAACAACGCGGGCTCCTTCGCCAAGGCGGCCGACCAGCGAGTCGGGTAGCTGTTCGATCGCTCCGTCGACGAGGAGAAGCGTGAAATCGCCGGCTTTGCGGGTCTTGGCGGTGGCTTCGCCAGGCGAAAGCACCTCGAGCGAGCCGACCAACGGCCGGACCAGCTCTGCCAGGTAGCCGCTGCCGCAATCGACCAGCAGCGCCTTGTCGTTCTGGCTGGGTTGCGCTTCCTGCAGCATCATGCCCTGCACCACCGGCGCGGCGAGCTGATGCGTGCTGTCGATCGCGATGGCGCGATCGATATAGGCGTAACTGCTGGCGGCGGGCGGAACAAACCGTTCACGGGCGACTTCGCCCATGCGGCGCAGCGCCCATTCGGCGTTGACGCCGCTCGTGCGCAGCTGGCTTTCGACCATTGCCCGGCGGGCTGCCTCATGTCCGGCTAGCGGCCGGTCCTCCACGATCGTCACGTCACAAGTCCATAAAAACAGGGTTGGCGGAGCCTTAGGGCCTGCGACCCGTCGCCGCAATGCTTGGTATTGTAGCATTTAGTCGCCGACAGCCCTTCGTCATTCGGCATCGTGCCAAGCGCTTTGACCTGCGGGCGGGTGCGCGCCTATGGGGCCATCGACCAGAAGGAGTACTGTTTCGATGAACGGCATGGTCGCCATTCGCGAGGAAGACCTGATCGAAAGCGTCGCCGACGCGTTGCAGTATATCTCGTTCTATCACCCGATGGACTACATCCGCGCGCTGGGTGAGGCGTACGAGGCGGAACAGGGCCCGGCGGCAAAGGACGCGATCGCACAGATCCTCACCAACAGCCGCATGTGTGCCGAAGGGCACCGCCCGATTTGCCAGGACACCGGCATCGTCAACGTGTTCGTGAAATGGGGGCAGGATTGCCGGCTCGAGTCTTCGCGCTCGCTGCAGGACGTGGTCGATGAAGGTGTGCGCCGCGCCTACAACAATCCCGAGAACAAGCTGCGGGCCTCGGTCCTCGCCGATCCCGCGTTCACTCGCCGCAACACGCGCGACAATACGCCGTGCGTGCTGTCGGTCGAAATGGTGCCCGGCAACACGGTAACGGTCGACGTCGCCGCCAAGGGCGGTGGCAGCGAGAACAAGTCCAAGTTCAAGATGATGAACCCGAGCGACAACATCGTCGACTGGGTCCTCGAGATGGTCCCGCAGATGGGCGCCGGGTGGTGTCCGCCCGGCATGCTCGGTATCGGCATTGGCGGGACGGCCGAGCATGCGGTCAAGCTCGCCAAGATGAGCCTGATGGATCCGATCGATATGGGTCAGCTCAAGGCGCGCGGGCCGCAGACCGACATCGAGCGGCTGCGGGTCGAGATCTTCGACAAGGTCAACGCGCTCGGCATCGGCGCGCAAGGGCTGGGAGGCCTGGCGACGGTCCTCGACGTCAAAATCTTCGACTGGCCGTGCCACGCCGCGGGCAAGCCGGTGGCGATGATTCCCAACTGCGCCGCCACGCGCCACGCGCATTTCACGCTCGACGGTTCGGGGCCGAGCTACCTGCCGGTGCCGGACCTCGAACAGTGGCCCAAGGTCCAATGGCAGCCCGACAGCGCGGCCAGGAGAGTCGACCTCGACAAGCTGACGGCCGAGGAAGTGCGGAGCTGGAAGGCGGGCGATCGCCTGCTTCTCAACGGCGCTATGCTCACCGGCCGGGACGCGGCGCACAAGCGCATACAGGACATGCTGTCCAGGGGTGAGGAACTGCCGGTCAGCTTCAAGGGGCGGGCGATCTACTACGTCGGCCCTGTCGACCCGGTGATGGGAGAGGTCGTCGGCCCTGCCGGTCCAACCACCGCCACGCGGATGGACAAGTTCACCGACATGATGCTCGACCTCGGACTGCTGGCGATGATCGGCAAGGCCGAGCGCGGGCAAGGCGCGGTGCAGGAGATCGCCAAGCACAAGGTCGCCTACCTTATGGCTGTCGGCGGGGCGGCCTATCTCGTCGCCCGCGCCATCAAGCAGGCCAAGGTGGTGGGTTTCGAGGACCTCGGGATGGAGGCGATCTACGAATTCACCGTGCAGGACATGCCGGTGACGGTGGCCGTCGACAGCGAGGGAAGCAACGTTCACACGCTCGCGCCGCTCCACTGGCGCGACAAGATCGCCAGCGAAGGGCTGCTCGAAGGCGCCTGACGAACCTCAAGCGTCGTTCGACCAAGGGGGTACCGCCCTCGACGGCTGGGCTGGCCCTTTTGCCCCTGTGCCCGCTAGACAGGCGGGATGAATGGGGAACGTAGAGACGAATTCAGCGCGCGCGTGCCGTTCAAGACGGTGCTTCTGTCGATCCTCGGCCTGTGGCTGGCGTACTTCCTGCTGACCACGCTTAGGGCCGAGCTTCTCGATCTCGGTTTCGCGATGGAGATGATGTGGCGCCGAGCGATCGCCTGCGCGGCGGGTGTGGTCATCACCCTGGCGCTGTGGCTCGTGTTGCGCATCTTCGACGAGCGGCCCTTGTGGGCCAAGATCGCCGCGGCGCTGCTGGTCTCGCTGCCGGTGGCGGTGGCCATTGCGCAGACCAACCAGCTCATCATGGCCGACCTGGAAAAGCGCGTTTACGAGCGGATGAAGGCCCAAAAGGCGGCGTCGGTCGGCGGCAATATCTTCGCGGAACTGCCGGACCTGGGTGCAGACGAGGCGCCCACCGAAGAATCGACCTCGATTACCCTCGCGACGGCGTGGCAGGACATCACCGAAGTCGCCTTCGGCAGGTACTTCATGATGCTGGCCTGGTGTGCGCTCTATCTCGCGCTGCTAACGGGTGAGCGGGCGACGACGGCTGAGCGACGCGAGGGCGAATATCGGCGCGCGGCCAAGGCGGCAGAGCTGCGCAGCCTGCGCTACCAGGTCAACCCGCATTTCCTGTTCAACACGCTCAATTCGCTGTCGGCCCTGGTCCTTACCGGCAAGACTCAGGCAGCCGAGCGCATGATCCAGACCATTTCGACGTTCTATCGCCGCAGCCTCGCTGACGATCCGACCTCCGATGTGCCGTTGAAGGAGGAATTCGCGCTGCAGAAACTCTATCTCGAGATCGAGGCGGTGCGATTCCCGCATCGGCTACGGGCAGTCTATCAGCTCCCACCGGAGCTGGAGGACACGCGAGTGCCCGGCATGATCCTCCAGCCGCTGGTCGAGAATTCAGTAAAGCATGCCGTTGCGCCGACTTCGGGCCAGGTGACGATCACGCTAGCGGCGCGCGAGGAGTATGGGCGGCTGGTGATCACGGTCTCGGATAATGGGCCGGGCGCCTCAATCGACTGCAAGCCGGGCGCGAACCATAGTATAGGCCTGGCGAACGTCCGGGACCGGTTGGAAGCTCGCTTCGGGACCGAGGCGACGGTCGCCACCGGCCCGACACCGGAAGGGTATACTACGCAGCTGCGGCTACCGCTTCTGCGCAATCTGGAGGGCTGAGTTCGATGATGGGGGATGACGGCGTGCTTCGGACGATGATCGTCGATGACGAGCCGCTGGCGATCGAGCGGATGCAGGTCCTGTGCGCCGAGATGGATCAACTGGCTGTCATCGGCACCGCCAACGATGGCGAGGCCGCCCTGCGCCTGGCGGACAAGCTAAAACCCGACCTGCTCCTGCTCGACATGACCATGCCCGGGATGGACGGCCTCACGCTCGCCCGTCAGCTCGCGAAAAGAACCAATCCCCCGGCGGTCATCTTCGTCACGGCGCACGAGGACTTCGCGGTCGAAGCGTTCGATATCGAAGCGGTCGACTATGTCCTGAAACCCGTTGGAGCGGAAAGGCTCGAACGCGCGATCGATCGGGCAATCGGGCGGCGCGATCGCGTCGTGTCCGAAAACGGGAGCGCCGGTGACTGGCTTACGGAGTTCTGGGTGCCGCACCGGTCCGAGCTGCTGCGGATCGAAGCTGACCAGGTCGAGCGGATCGACGCCGAGCGCGACTATGTCCGGCTACATGTGCAGGATCGCAGCTATCTTTTGTTACAGACGATCGCCGGACTCGAGGGGCGGCTCGATCCTTCGCGGTTCATCCGGATCCACCGTTCCACCATCCTGCGGCGGGATCGCATTCGCGGCCTCAGGCACGAAGGCCTGGGTGTCTGGTGCGCCGAGCTCGAAAACGGCGAGACCTTGCGCATAGGGCGAACCTACCTGCGCAAGGTCAAGGCTATGGCCGGGCGCTGATTGGAGAGGAGCGCCCGGCCCGGGGGGTTCTGTAATCAGCCGCTGGTGCGATCGCCGGTAAGGTGGCTCAGGCTCTGGCCAATCTGCGTGCGGGCGGCGCCGTAGCATTCCCGTGACTCCGAGGTGGAAAGCCGCGAGCCCGTCACCTTCTCGTCCATACCGCAGGCATCGCGAGCGGCCTTGTCCATCCGGCGATCGAGTTCCTTCTGTCCGGCTTCGGTCGAGAGATCGAGGTCCTTGTAGGCGATTGTCACCTTTTGGGTCTGGGTCTCGCCCGCGAAGGCGATGGCCGGAGTGATGAGAGCGGAGGCCGCGGCCAGCGCCAGTGAAATTGTACGAATGGTCATTTGCGGTTCCCCTTCAGGCTGCGCCGCAACTACCGGGACTGAGTGGCGGCTGCGGCGCAAGCAGATAGATACCGCGGGGAACCTCGCCGGTATTGGAGCGCTCGATATAGGACGTGCGTCGTTCGACGGATTTCGACGCTGCCGATGAAGAGTCCAGTCCGATCCACGAACGGCAATTGGCAACCGACGAATGTATCGTCACATTGTGAACAATGGCAATTTTCCTCACTTTTTTGCTCGGCATCGGCAATTTTGCTGTCCACAAGGCGGTCCTTGAAAGCCGTCATCCCTTGCTTGAGCAGCTTCCGGCGATCCTGCGCGGGTTTGGCGGGAGGGCCAGCCTCGGGGTCGAGTTCGTGCTCTTGCTCGGCGTTCTCTTGCTTGCGGCCTATGGCCATCCGGGCTGGGGGTGGGCCTATCTCGGGTACAGCGTGATCAACGGGATATCCGGCTGGCTGATCATCTCGCGTCGCACATGACGGGAACCGCGAGCCGGGGTGTTCGCTTTGGCGCCATGACGAGAAACAACGACATCTGGCTGGTCAACAACGCTTCGAGCGGAAGCAATGACGACACGGCGCTCGCGGCGCTCGAGGAATGCTTCAACGAGCATGGCCTGCGCCTGTGCGGACGCAGCGTGTTTCCGGACGAGGAACTGCCGACGCCAGCCGTCCTCGATGCCGCCGGTGTCGGATGCGTGGCGGTCTTTGCCGGGGACGGCACGATCAACTCATTGATCGCCCGGCTTGAGGGGTGGGGTGGGGCCGTTCTGGTCTTGGCCGGCGGGACGATGAACCTGCTCTACCAGAGGCTCCATGGCGACCGTTCGCTGGAGGACGTCGTCTCGCTTGTCGCTGGGGGCGCCGCCCAAAGACGTCGGCCCGGTGTGATCCGCAGCGAGCTTGGCGATGCGTATGCGGGCTTATTGGCCGGGCCTGGGGCGAGCTGGGGTCGCGTGCGTGAAGCCATGCGTGATGCCAATGTCGCCGAACTCGCCGCCGGGACAGTCGAGGCCATCAACGAGACCCTCGGCGGCGAAATGATCGCCTGCATCGAACCCGGGCTTGGCCGCCGCGAAGGCTATCCTCTGGTCATGCTCACGCCCCATGACTCCGGGATCGAGGTCGACGGCTACTATGCGGAGTCGACCGGTGAATATCTTGAACAGACCTGGGCCTTGCTCAAACGCAATTTCCGCGAAGGACCGCACGATACGCTAGGCGTCGTGCGGTCACTTCGACTGGCGAGCACTCAGGGCAATCCGTTCGGTGTCCTGGTCGACGGCGAGCAGGCCGACGCTCCCGCTTCGGTGGAGTTCAAGCTGGCGGCCTGCGGGGTCGACCTGCTAGCCACCGAGGCCGATGCCCGATAGTCCACTACCCTCCACCCTGCTCTTCCATTTGAGCGACATCCATTTCGGCCTGGAGGACCGGCGCGCACTTGCCTGGGTCGAAGAGGAAATTGCTAATCGGCGGCCGCACGCCGTCGCCATCACCGGCGATTTGACCATGCGCGCACGGCATCGAGAATTCGATGCGGCCACACGCTGGATTCGGTCGTTGGATGTTCCTGTTACCGTCGAGGTAGGCAATCACGACATGCCCTACTTCAATTTGATCGAGCGCTTCTTCGATCCCTATCGCCGCTTCCGCGCCATCGAGGGATTGATCGAGCGAGAGATCGACCTGCCGGGCCTGGCGATCGTTCCGCTCAAGACTGCGGTTAGAGGGCAGCCGCGGTTCAACTGGTCGAAGGGCTGGGTGAGCCAGCCGTCGCTGGCCAAGTGCCTCGCCGCGATCGATGCCTTGCCCAAAGGCGTGAAGGCTCTGGTCACCGCCCATCATCCGCTGCGCGAGGTCGGAACAAAAGGGACGGCGCTGACAATCAATGGCGCGAAGGCTCTCGGCGAATTGGCCCGGCGCCCGGTGCTGGCAGTGCTCAGTGGGCACGTGCACGATCCGTTCGACATTATCGAACAGACGCCGGCAGGGCCGGTCAGGATGATCGGAGCGGGGACGTTGTCGCAACGCATTCGCTCGACCCCGCCCAGCTTCAATGAACTGACCTGGGATGGTGAAACTCTCACGGTCCGGGCGCGCAACCTCGATGAAGTGCCCACCCGGGCGATGCAGATCGACGACGTGCCCGAAAACGCCCTGCCCCCTCGCGGGCCTGGCGAGCCCGTGGCGCCGGTAAACCAGGTTCCCGAGACGGATCCGCCGGTGCACTAGCGCGCCCTCTCCCGAAAAACCCCGATGGCGATGACGGTGCCGCTACCTCACAAGCGGCCAGAATGCTCGCCGCTCGGGGAAACCGCCGATGACCTTGGTCGGGAACTGGATCTTGAGCGAGCCACTCTGGCTTGTCTTCGCTGGACTTCTCGTCTGCCTCGTCTTGAGCGCCCTGCTCGGCTACGTCCTGAGGCGCTGGGTTTCGCCGGACAAAGACGAGAAGTCCGACCAGGAAGGCTATATCTTCTCCGCCGTGATGGGGCTGCTGGCTCTCCTGGTTGGCTTCACCTTTTCGCTGGCCATCGATCGCTTCGACAACCGCCGGACTCAGGTGCTGGAAGAGGCGAATGCGATCGGCACGACCTACCTGCGTGCGCAACTGCTTGAGGAACCTCATAGGACCGAAATCAGCAATCTGCTCATGGCCTATGTCGACAATCGGGTCATGCTAGGAAAGGCCAGACCCGGCCCTGAGGGGTTAGAATTGGCGGCCAGGAGCGACGCCCTCCTCGTCGACTTGTGGAAGGCCACGGTGTCTGCTTATCCCTCGATCGAGGAGACGCCCTTGGCGATAACGTTCGTCAATACGATGAACGAAATGATCGACATGGACGCGGCGCGAAAAGCCGCCCGTCGGACCCACGTTCCGCCGCAGGTCTTCGCCCTGCTTTTCATCTATCAGATCATTACCGCCGGCGTGATCGGCTATGTCATGACGGGCCGAAATGGACGCAAGGTGTCGGCCTTCCTGCTGTTCCTGTTTGCCCTATCGGTGATCCTGATCATCGACCTCGACAGCCCCACGACGGGGTCGATCAGGGAATCGCAACGGCCCATGGAAGACCTTCAACAGTCGTTGCACGCGCAGCCGGCGGGCTCGTATGATCCAGAGCCGGCGCCACAGCCATCTTGAGTTTCTCTCGCCTTGGCCTAGCGTTCGCGCATGGGCGAGGCAGACGACCGGGTGGCCGGCACTTACTTGTTCGACGAGTTCCAGCTCGAACCGCGTAACCGGCGGCTCGCGCGCAAGGGCGTGCCGGTTGAGATCAACGCCCGCTATCTCGATGCCCTCGCCCTTCTGGTTCGCGAGCATGGCCAGCTCGTTTCCAAGGACCGCTTCCTCGACGAGGTATGGCGCGGGATACCGGTGACCGACGAAGCGCTTACCCAGTGCATCAAGACTCTGCGGCGCCACCTGGGCGACGATGCGGCGGCACCTCGGTTCGTAGAGACGGTCCCCAAGCATGGCTACCGCTTCATTGCGGCGGTCGAATGGACCGATGGGGCTGCCAGCGGATTCTCTGCGTCCCCTTCGGTCAACGCGTGGCTGGAGTGGCTGCCGTTCGGCGCCGCGGGCACGCTGGGGGGTGCGTTCGCAGGGCTCATCGGCGGCTTGTTCTATGGGCTCAGTGGAACGTCCACGCCACTGCAACCGGGAATGGGAGCCACTTCGGTATTGCTCGTGCTGACCACACTCACGGTGGTGATCGCGGTTCTCGGGGCGGCGGGGGTGAGCTTCGGCATGGCGGCAGCCGGCTACGCTTCGGGAAGCCCCTGGCGCTGGGCCCCTGCCGGAGGCGCCCTTGGCGGGCTGCTCGTCGGCGCCATCGTCAAGTTGCTCGGGCTCGACGCGTTCAACCTGCTGTTCGGGCAATCGCCGGGCAACATTACGGGCGCGCCCGAGGGCTTGTTGCTGGGCGGTGCCGTCGGGGTTGGCGCCTGGCTCGCCGGGCGATCGCGCCAACCGGGCCTGCGCCAGGGCGCTGGCATCGCCGCGCTGACCGGCGGACTGGCCGGCGTCCTCATCACCTTGCTTGGCGGGCATATGATGGGCGGCAGCCTCGATCTGCTGGCCCGAAGCTTGCCGGATTCGCGCCTGACGCTCGATCCGATCGGGTCGCTGTTTGGCGAACACGGCTTTGGGCCGGTGAGCCACGCCGTGACCGGTGGTTTGGAAGGCGCCCTGTTCGGCGGCTGCGTGGTTGGGGCGATGATCCTGGCCCATCGGGCCTTGGCAGAATCCTGAGCGGCCAAACAAAAAGGGCGGCCCCGCAGGACCGCCCTTTTCGCTTGTTCGGTATCGAACCGCTTAGCGCTTCGAGAACTGGAAGCTGCGGCGGGCCTTGGCGCGGCCGTACTTCTTACGCTCGACCGTGCGGCTGTCGCGGGTCAGGAAGCCGGCGGCCTTGACCGTGGAGCGCAGGGCCGGCTCGTACTTGGCGAGAGCCTGGCTGATGCCATGCTTGACCGCGCCGGCCTGGCCGGAGAGGCCGCCGCCCTTGACGGTCGCGATGACATCGTACTGGCCTTCACGGCCCGCGATGGCGAACGGCTGGTTGATCACCAGGCGCAGCGTCGGACGGGCGAAGTAGACTTCCTGTTCGCGGCCATTGACCACGACCTTGCCGCTGCCGGGCTTGAGCCACACGCGCGCCACGGCATCCTTGCGTCGGCCGGTCGCGTAAGCACGGCCCTGCTTGTCCAGCTCCTGCTCGCGCAGGATGGCCGGGGTCGAAGGAGCGGCAGCGACCGGAGCGGCGTCGGCGACGGCGAGCGTGTTGAGCTCGGCCAGATCGGAGACGGTCTGGGTATCGTTGTTTTCGGTAGCCATTATGCGGCAGCCTTGTTCTTGCGGTTCAGCGAAGCGACGTCGAGCGGCTGGGGCTGGGTGCCACCATGCGGATGCTCGGTGCCGGCGTAGAGGTGCAGCGCCTTCATCTGCTGACGGCCCAGCGGACCGCGCGGGATCATGCGTTCGACTGCCTTTTCCAGCACGCGCTCGGGGAAGCGGCCGTCGAGGACCTTGTCCGCCGTCACGGCCTTGATGCCGCCGGCATAGCCGGTGTGCTTGTAGTAGGTCTTTTCGTCGCGCTTGTTGCCCGTGAAACGGACCTTCTCGACGTTGATGACCACGACATGGTCACCGCAATCGACGTGCGGCGTGAAGCTCGGCTTGTGCTTGCCGCGCAGGTGGTTGGCGACGATCACGGCGAGACGGCCGACGACCAGTCCCTCTGCATCGATCAGGTGCCACTTCTTTTCGACCTCGGCCGGCTTGATCGACCGGGTGATCTTGGTGAGCGCCTTCATGGCGGTGTGTCCTTATTACGAATAGGTTTCGCTCAGCCGGATTCGCTCCGGCCCTCGCGAAGAGCGGGCCATTTGTCGTTTGAGCCCCTGTAAGTCAAGCAATCCGCGCCTTTGCTGAGAGGTAAAATAATACCGCCTCACAAAGGTGGGGGCGATTCAGTCCCCACGAACCAGGGCCCGCAGCCACTCCGCAGTCGGTTTCGCAGCGGTGTCAGTACGCCAGCCGAGGACCGCCGGGACTTCGTAGGGATGGATTTCCGCCAGCCGTGCCGTCGCCTGGTCGAGCAAGGCGGCATCGGTCTTGAACAGGACACCAACCTCGACGCTTTCCGCGGTATCTCCCCGCCACGAATAGATCGACCGCATCGGAGGCAGAATGTTGGCGCAAGCGATAAGCTTCTCTTCGAGTAGCTGGCGCGCCGCGGCCTCGGCGCTGGCTTCGTCCGCGAAGGGAGACCAGATCAGCGCGCTCAAGGTCGGCGGCCTACCGCGTGCGCTCCCCAGGCCGTGGCGGCCACGAGCAAGGCGCCCACTAGTTGGTGCAGCACCGCCAGCCACAACGCGACGCCGGTCATGACCGTCGCAATGCCTAGCAGGATCTGCGTGCCGAAAGCCGAATGGATCGCCACGGAGGCCTGGCGCACGCCCAGGGCACGGACCTTGCGGGACAGGACGAGCAGCGCGGCCACCGCCACCCAGGCCCACCAGCGATGGAGGAAATGGAGCAGATAAGGATCATGCGTCAGCGCCCAGCCAAAGCCCTTGGACCAGTCGACCTCGGGGAACAGGCGCCCTTGCATGAGCGGCCAGGTGTCGGACGCAAGCCCGGCATTGAGTCCCGCCACCCAGGCGCCGAGCAAGAGTTGCACAAACACGATGAGTCCGGTGAGAGCCGCGAAGCCCGTCAGGCGCGCGGGTCGCGCTGCCGGATTGCGGTCTAGCTGGATCAGGTCGAGCGCGGTCCATACGAGGCCGGCCAGTGTGAACAAGGCGGTGATCAGATGGATCGAGAGCCAGAAGTGGCTGACGTCGGTCACCTTCTCCGACAGGCCCGAGCGGACCATGTACCAGCCGAACACACCCTGCAGCCCGCCAAGCGCCAGCAGCGCCAGCAGGCGTGGCTTATAGCCCTTGGGGATCGCACCCCTGATCCAGTACCACGCCAGCGGCAGCGCGAAAGCGAGGCCTATCAGGCGACCGAGCAGCCGATGGGACCACTCCCAGAAGTAGATGAACTTGTAGTCGCTCAGGGTCATCCCGGCCGGGCCGTTGATCTGGCGGTATTCGCCGATGCGCTTGTAGCCTTCGAACTCCGCTTGCCACTGTGCCTCGCTCAGCGGAGGCAGGGCGCCGGTCACGGGCTTCCATTCGGTGATCGAGAGACCGCTCTCGGTCAGGCGGGTGATGCCGCCCACCGCGATCATGAGGACCACGAGCACAGCTACAGCCAGCAGCCAGCGAGCCAGGGCCAGCACGCGAACGGACCGGACGCGGGGGGCGATGTCCCCAGCCGGATTCTCTACCTGAACGACCATGAGCAGGCCCCCTGCTCCCGCGTAAGGCAAAGCGCAAGCCTCGCGCGACGAACGGCGGCGCGGCGACGCGCCTTGGGGGTTGCGCAACGTTATATAGTTACATAGATGGGGCCGCGATGGGTCACACTATTCCTTGGATTCGCGGACGGCTCGACCGCGTCGGCATGGTCCTTTCGGGGCTGTGCGCTGTGCATTGCGTGCTCGGCATCGTCATCGTTGCGGGCCTGGGCCTCGGCGGTGGGATGTTCCTCGATCCGATGGTGCATCGCATTGGCCTGCTCCTGGCGACGGTCATTGCCGGCGTTGCGATTGGCATCGGCGCCATCCAACATCGCCGAGCCGCGCCCTTCGTGGTGGCAATGGTGGGACTGACCTTCATGGGCGGTGCGCTCGCGGTCGATCACGGCATTGAAGAGGCTGTGCTGACGATCATTGGCGTGATTCTCGTCGCCGCCGGGCACACGCTCAACTTGCGCAAGCACGCTTAGGCGTTATCTGCGCGGGGCATGACCGCGCCTCTCAACCTCACCATCAACGGCGAGCCGCGCCGTTCCGCCGCCTCCACCATCGCGGAGCTCGTCACCGAGCTCGGCCTTAAGCCGGAGAAAGTCGCGGTCGAGCACAACGGCGTCATCGCGCCGCGCTCGACTCTGGGAGGAGTGGCCCTGGCCGATGGCGACGTGCTGGAGATCGTGCACTTCGTCGGCGGCGGTTCGGATAATGACACCTGGACGGTCGCCGGCCGCACTTTCCGCTCACGCCTGATCGTCGGCACCGGAAAGTACAAGGACTTCGCGGAGAACGCCGCGGCCTTGGAAGCGAGCGGGGCGGAGATTGTCACCGTCGCGGTGCGCCGGGTCAACGTGTCCGATCCCTCGGCACCGATGCTGACCGACTTCATCGACCCCAAGAAGATCACCTACCTGCCCAACACCGCCGGTTGCTTCACCGCCGAAGACGCGATCCGCACCCTCCGCCTGGCACGTGAGGCTGGCGGCTGGGACCTGGTGAAGCTCGAAGTGCTGGGTGAAGCGCGCACGCTCTATCCCGACATGCGTGAGACCCTGCGGGCGACGGAGATTCTCGCGAATGAGGGTTTCAAGCCGATGGTCTACAGCACCGACGATCCGATTGCCGCCAAGCAGCTTGAAGAAGCAGGCGCAGTAGCGATCATGCCGCTCGGTGCGCCGATCGGTTCGGGCCTCGGCATTCAGAACCGGGTGACGATCCGTCTTATCGTCGAAGGCGCCAAGGTGCCGGTCCTGGTCGACGCAGGTGTCGGCACGGCGAGCGACGCCGCGGTGGCTATGGAGCTCGGCTGCGATGGTGTCCTGATGAACACTGCGATCGCCGAGGCCAAGGATCCCATCAGGATGGCCCGCGCGATGAAGCTCGCCGTCCAGGCTGGCCGCGACGCGTACCTCGCCGGGCGCATGGCAACGCGCAAGTACGCCGACCCGAGCAGCCCCCTTGCGGGCTTGATCTAAAAAAGCCCCGAGCCAGCCAGCGGAGGATTTCCGCACCGCCCTTTGCGGATCGTTAACCAACATCGGTGACACTCCCGTCGAAAGGGGGCTGTCATGGCCAAGACCGGGACCGCATCACTGACCATTGCCGAGCTGCGCGAGTTCGCCAGCTTTACCGAAGAGGAACAGCTCTTCATCGAGCGTTCGCTCGATATCGGCCTCGGCCGGGGCGACGCCTTCAAACTCTGGTCACGCAAGTCCGGAGACATGGGCTCGATCCGGGCGCAATACCTCGCCTATCGTGAATTGCGGGCCCTTCGCGACGCGATCCCCTGTGGAACCTCGATGGAAGGCGTGCAGGACTTCATGGGTCCGCTGACCCGAGTCACCGCACTCGACCTGGCGCAGGAGCAGCTGTCCAGCTTCTCCTCCTACCGCTTTCTCTACGAACGGCTGCTGGGCGCCAGGGCTCGCCCATGGCTTCCGTCCGCTTTCTGTGGAGCAGCTGCCCTGCCGCAGATTCGCCCGGCCCGCCGCAAGATGCTGCTCCAATCGCTCAGCGAAGCCGCCGCCACTGCGCCCGGCTGGTCCGACCGCGAGCCTTGCTTCTATCCCGAGAAGGTCGAAGCCGAGGCCGCTTAACCCTTATACAACCCGTCGATCCGGTCCCCATACCGCTCCCGGATCTTGTGGCGGCGGATCTTGAGGCTCGGGGTCATTTCCCCGTTCTCGATCGTGAACGGCTCGTCGGCGAAGGTGAACTGGCGAACTTTCTCCGTCACCGAGAGATCGTGGTTCACGCGGTCGATCGCCGTGCGCACAGCGCTGCGGAAGGCGGGGAGTTGCTGAAGCCGGTCGATGTCTAGCTTTTCGCCGTTCTCCTTCGCCCAGCGGAACGACCAGTCGCAATCGGGCACGACCAGCCCCACGACGTAGGGGCGCTTGTCGCCGTTCACCATTGCCTGGGAGATCTCCGGCTGTAGCGTCAGCATGCCTTCGAGCTTCTGGGGGGCGATATTGTCGCCCTTGTCGTTGACGATGATGTCTTTCTTGCGGTCGGTGATGACGATCCGTCCGCCGTCGTCGAGGTGGCCGATGTCGCCGGTGTGCAGCCAGCCGTCGATGATCGTCTTCGCGGTCTCGGCGGGATTGTGCCAATAGCCGAGCATGACCAGCTCGCCACGGACGAGGATCTCGCCATCCTCCGCTATCCTGACCTCGACACCGCGCAAGGGCGGTCCCACGGTAGCCAGGCGAATGCCGGCCGAAGGGTAGTTGCAGCTCACCACCGGGGCGCTTTCGGTCTGGCCATAGCCCTGGAGCATGACCAGGCCCATCGATTCGAAGAACGCTCCGACCTCTGGATTGAGCGGCGCTCCGCCCGAAACCAGCGCCTTGATCCGCCCGCCGAAACGCTGCCTGATCTTGGGTCGCAACGTCGCGTCGAGCAGGCGTTCGACCGGCCAGTCACTCAACCGGCGCATTCCGGCCGCCCGCCGCTCGGCCAGGTTGAGCGCCTGGTCCAGCAGGAACTGCGCGAACCGGCCCTGCTTCTCCACTTGCTTGACGATGCGGCCACGCAGCATCTCGAACAGGCGGGGCACCACGACCATGAAGGTCGGCTTGGCTTCCTCGATATTGCTGCCAAGTTTGTCGAGCCCTTCGGCAAACCAGATGTCGGCGCCAAGGCCGATCGGCAGGAACAGGCCCGCCGTGTGTTCGAGCGCATGACTCAGCGGCAGGAAGGAAAGAAAGCGTTCTTCGCCCCAGCCGAAGTCTCCCGCGAGCACTTCGGCCGCACCTTCGACGTTGCACAGGATCGCGCCGTGATGGAGCAGGACGCCGCGAGGCGCACCGCTGGTGCCACTGGTGTAGATGATGCACGCGGGATCGCGCCGCCCGATCCCGGCGATACGCGCCTCCACCGCCGCTCGGGCCGCGGCACCGTCCCCTTCGATGAGGTCCCCCCATTGGTGGACCTCGAAGTCGGCTTGCCCTGCGCGCAACGGTTCCATGGCAATCACCTGGCGGGCGATGCCTGAGCGGACGATCGCGGGCAGCAGCGGTTCGGCCAGCTTGCGGCTGGAGACGATCACTGCCTTGGCCCCCGAGTTATCGAGGATGTGCAGGTGATCGCGCTCGGTATTGGTAGTGTAGGCCGGGGTGGTGATGCAGCCGGCGGCCATGATCGCCAGATCCGCTATCGCCCATTCGGGCCGGTTTTCGGCCACCAGTACCACCCGGTCCCCGTCCTTGAGCCCCATCGATCGCAGTGATTCCGCCAGCAGGCACACCTGGCGCGCCGCTTCGGTCCAGCTGATCGAGGTCCAGGCACCTTCGATCTTCGCGGTCAGGAACGGGCGTTGGCCCAACTCGTCAGCACGGGTGAAAAATAGCCGGACGAGATTCGGCGCGGACGCGAAATCGGTAAGCTGCATTCGCGTCTCCTATCCCCTTTACCGGTTTTTCCGGCTTGTCGATGACCCGTTGGTTACGGTGCCCAGGACAAAGCGGCAAGAGAGCGTCTTACTCGCCGATCGCCGTTCCCTCGCTGCGCGGATCGGCCGCCCCCGCCCATCCGGTGGCGGTGCGTTGCGCGCCGTTCGTCTTGAGCGGCAGGCTGCGCGTCGCGATCTGCACGTGGCCGAGCGCCTGAAGTTGCGGGATCATCGGAACCAGCGCGCTGCCTTCTTCAGCGCTTAACTGGTCGCCCGGTGCAAACAGCACGGGCAGGGCAATCGCCTGGTCGAGCGGGAGGCCGAAGTCGATCACGCCGATCAGTGCGCGGGCGACTTGCACCGGGATCGTCGCTCCACCGGCCGCGCCGACGACCAATACCAGTTTGTCTTGGGCATCGTACACCAGCGTCGGCGCCATCGAGCTTCGGGGCCGCTTGCCCCCCTCGACGCGGTTGGCGACTGGGCGGCCGTCGACCGTTGGGACGAAGCTGAAATCGGTCAGTTCGTTGTTGAGGTAGTAACCGCCGACCATGATGCCCGAACCGAACGAGCCTTCGACGGTCGAGGTGTAGCTGACGGCGCTGCCTTCACGGTCCACGGCGACGAAGTGCGAGGTTCCGTGCTCTTCCGGCTCGGCGCCGTCGGGCGGAGCGAGAGCGAGACCACGCGGGGTTCCGGCGGTGACCTGGGCCAGGGTGCTGTTCGGATCGATCAGCGCGCCGCGCCCGGCGAGATAGTCGGGCTCCATCAAACCTTCCGCCGGAACCGATACGAAGTCGGGATCTGCGAGGTATCGCTCTCTGTCGGCGAAGGCGAGACGCTGCGATTCGGCGAAGAGATGCCAGAAGACCGGCGAGTCCTTGCCCAGCGCTCCGAGATCGAACCGTTCGAGTTGCTTGAGGATGGCGTAGACGGTCGTCGCGCCGGACGAAGGCGGGCCCATCCCGCAAATGCGATAGCCGCGATAGGGGCCGCAGAGTTCCGGGCGGTCCTTGGCCTGATAGGCGGCCACATCGGCGACGGTCATCGCTCCGGGGCGTGGGGTTTCGGCGGCAACTTCGGCGGCAATCTGGGCGGCGTTGGCCCCGCTGTAAAACCACTCCGGACCCTGTTCGGCGAGCCGCTGAAGCGTTTCGGCCAAGGCAGGATTGTGCAGCACCGTACCCACAGGCAACGCTTCGCCCGAGGCATCGTAGAAGATGGTCAGCCCTTCGGGCTGGTGAGCCGCACGGTTCTTCGACTGGACCAGGAACTGCCGACCCCGCTCGCTCAACACCCAACCGTCGCGCGCCAGCTTGATGGCCGGCTGAAAGAGAGTGGCCCAGGGGAGCTTGCCGTAACGCTCATGCGCTTGGGCGGCGAGGCTGACGTTGCCCGGCACGCCGACGCTGAGGCCGGAGATGACGGCTGTCATAAAGGACAACGGCTTGCCCTCGGCGTCGAGGAACCACTGCGGGTCGGCGCCTGACGGAGCTGATTCGCGGCCATCGAGTGTCTCGATCTCGCCGTTTGACGAGCTGTGCATCATGAAGCCGCCGCCGCCGATCCCGGAGCTTTGTGGTTCGACTACGGTCAAGGCCAGCATCGTCGCTATGGCGGCGTCCGTGGCGCTTCCGCCCTGGCGAAGCATGGCGACGCCGGCCTCAGCGGCACGCGGGTCGGCAGCGCTGACCACACCGGCAGTTGCGGTTTCAGGCTCTTTGGCAGGGGCGGGAACGGTGGCGCAGGCGCCGAGCAACAGCGCGGCGAGCGGGATCAGGAGACGATTGGGCATCACCTGACTGCTATTCGCTTCCCACTGCCTCGGCAATGGAGCCGAAGCCATCGCGCCGCAAAAGGGTTTCGAGGCCGCTGACCACTCGGCGCGCAAGGCCCGGCCCTTCGTAGACCATGGCGCTATAGAGCTGCACGAGGCTCGCCCCCGCTCGGATGCGCTGCCAGGCGTCTTCGGCCGTGGCGATACCGCCGACGCCGATCAACGGCAGCGCGCCGCCGGTGGCCTTGCGGAAATCACGCACGCGCTGCAGCGCCAGCTGCTTCAGCGGCGCTCCCGAAAGTCCACCGGTTTCGCCGGCCTGGCTCGAACGCAGCGGCGGGCGAGAGATCGTGGTGTTGGACACGATCAGCGCGCCGAGTTTCTTGTCGAGCGCGATGCGGGCAATGGCCTCGATGTCGGCGGGCTCCAGATCGGGCGCGACCTTGAGGAATACCGGCGGCCCGGCGTCCCCGCGCGAGTCCAGCACGGCGTCGAGCAAGGCCGTCAGCGCGCCCTCGTCCTGCAGCGCTCGTAGACCCGGGGTATTTGGACTGGAGATATTGACCGCGAGGTAGGAGGCCAGCGGCGCCATGAGCTGTGTCATCTGCGCATAGTCGGCGACGCGATCGGACGAATCCTTGTTGGCACCGATGTTGATGCCCACCACGCCGGGGCGACCCTGGCGCACGAGCAGGCGCGCCGCCGCCGCCGGCCCACCGCCGTTGTTGAACCCCATGCGGTTGATCACCGCGCGGTCCTCGGTCAGCCGGAAAAGGCGAGGCTTCGGATTCCCCGCTTGGGGCCGGGGCGTAATCGAGCCGACCTCGACGAAGCCGAATCCCTGACCGAGCAAGGCATCGGGCACTTCGCCGTCCTTGTCGAAGCCGGCTGCCATTCCCAGCGGATTGGGGAAGGTCAGCCCCGCGACTCGGGTCTCCAGCGGTCCGCCGGGCGCGGCCGGCTTGCCTGGCAGAAACCGGACGCCGGCAATCGCCAGGCGATGTGCGCGTTCTGGGTCGAGGGCGTAGATGGCGGGGCGGGCAAGGCGAAAAAACACGGCCTGAGCCTATGGCAGCGACGCGGTTGCCTGTCGATGCGTGGCTTACGCAGAGTTGTGGCGCGATCCAGACACAGCGCAATTTTTGAACACCGTGTCGCATTCCTACAAGATTCGCCCTCGGACGGTGCCTATTAGACCCTTGCGACCCGAAGGGCTCGAAGCAGCGATGCGACGAGTTCTCGACTTTCCAAGGGCGGCCTTTCGGGGCCGCCCCTTTTTTTGTGTCCCACAAAGCCACGCTTGTTTGAAATCCGCGCACCGGCGACTTAAGTGAAATCGGAGCGAATCACTCCGATTTGAGAACGGATCGCAATATGCGCCTGTCCAGCATGGCCGACTATGCCGTCGTCACGATGTGCGCCGCCGCGCGCCACTGCGGATCTGCGCGCGTTTCGGCCACCGAACTGTCGGAAGAGACTGGCGTGCCTTTGCCTACCGTACAGAAGCTCGTCAGCCTGCTCTCCCGCGCTGGCCTGTTGCGTTCGGTCAGGGGCGCGGGCGGGGGGTTGAAGCTCGCTCGTCCCGCAGCGGCCATTTCGCTGGCCGATATCGTCGAGGCGGTGGAAGGCCCGATCGCGCTGACCGCCTGCGTCGAGCAGGGAAAACACGATTGCGCTCTCGAATCTTGTTGCAACGTCCGCCCGCACTGGGGGCTGGTGAATGAAACCCTGCGCGGGGCTTTGGCGGGCGTACCGCTGACCCAGCTCGCGCAACCGGAAGTACCCGCATGAGCGAAGAACTAGAAATCCAAGATCGCGCCGCGCACGAGGCTGCTGCCAAGGCGGCCGAGTACGAGCACGGCTGGTCCGCCGACATCGAGCAGGAGTTCGCCCCCAAGGGCCTGGACGAAAGCACCGTGCGCTTCATCAGCGCCAAGAAGGGCGAGCCCGAATGGATGCTCGACTGGCGCCTCAAGGCCTTTCGCATGTGGCTTGAGATGGAGGAGCCGAACTGGGCCAAGCTCGGCTATCCGAAGATCGATTACCAGGACGCCTATTATTACGCCGCTCCGAAGAAGAAGCCGGAGCTCAAGAGCCTCGACGAGCTCGACCCCGAGATTCGCGAAGTCTATGAGAAGCTCGGCATTCCGATCGAAGAGCAGAAGGTCCTCGCCGGCGTCGAAGGCGCGCGCAAGGTCGCGGTGGATGCGGTGTTCGACAGCGTCTCGGTCGCCACGACCTTCCGCGAGGAGCTGAAGAAGGCGGGAGTAATCTTCCTCTCGATCAGCGAGGCGATCCGCGAATATCCGGACCTTGTGAAAAAGTGGCTCGGCCGTGTGGTACCGCAGCGCGACAACTTCTTCGCCACGCTCAACAGCGCGGTCTTTTCGGACGGCACCTTCGTCTACATCCCCGAAGGGGTGCGCTGCCCGATGGAGCTCAGCACCTATTTCCGCATCAACGCCGAGAACACCGGCCAGTTCGAACGGACGCTGATTATCGCCGACAAGGGTAGCTACGTTTCGTACCTTGAAGGCTGCACCGCTCCGATGCGCGACGAGAACCAGCTCCACGCCGCCGTGGTCGAGCTGGTCGCGCTCGAGGACGCCGAGATCAAGTACTCGACCGTGCAGAACTGGTACCCTGGCGACGCCGAGGGCAGGGGCGGGATTTACAACTTCGTCACCAAGCGCGGGCTGTGCCAGGGCGCGCGGAGCAAGATCAGCTGGACCCAGGTCGAAACCGGCAGCGCGGTGACCTGGAAGTATCCGTCGTGCGTGCTCAACGGCGAGGATTCGGTCGGCGAGTTCTACTCGGTCGCCGTGACCAACAACTACCAGCAGGCGGACACCGGCACCAAGATGATCCACAACGGCAAGGGCAGCCGCTCGACGATCGTCTCCAAGGGCATTAGCGCCGGGAAGAGCAACAATACCTATCGCGGCCTGGTGCGCGTCGCCGCCAATGCCGACGGGGTGCGCAATTTCACCCAGTGCGACAGCTTGCTGCTTGGCAGCGAGTGCGGGGCGCACACCGTGCCCTATATCGAGGTGAAAAACCCGACCGCGCAAATCGAGCACGAGGCGACCACCAGCAAGATCAGCGACGATCAGCTGTTCTACGCCATGCAGCGGGGCCTCGGGCAGGAAGAGGCGGTGGCGCTGATCGTCAACGGCTTCGCCAAGGAAGTGCTGCAGCAGTTGCCGATGGAATTCGCCGTGGAGGCGCAGAAACTCTTGGGTATCAGTCTGGAAGGAAGCGTTGGATGACCGCCGAGCGCAAGAAACTTTCGCTCGGCAACGTGTCCGACCGCGAACGGGCGACCGGCGACGCGGAGAAAGCGTGGAAGGTCTCGCCGGCCCGGGCCGAGCAGCTCAAGCTCCGCGCGCGTGACATGCGGCGCAACCCGACCGAGGCGCAAAAGCTGCTGTGGGAGCGGCTCAAGGACAAGCAGTGCGGCTTCACCTTCAATCGCGAAGTGGTGATGGGTAGCGCGATCGTCGATTTCGCCTGCAAGACGCGCTGGATCGTGGTCGAGACCGGCGGCACCGGAGAGGACGCCGAAGCCACGCTCGCCGTGTTGAGCGACCGCAAGCTGACCGACGTCGGGGTGCGCGTCATGCGATTTGCCGAAACCGATATCATCGAAGACACCGAAAAGGTCGTGAAGGCGATCAAGGATGAACTGCAGAAGCCGTTCGATCGCCCTGGGTCCAACGAGAGAAAACATGCTCGAAATCACTAATCTCCACGCCACCGTCGGCGGTACGCCGATCCTTAATGGGCTCTCGCTCTCCGTGAACGCGGGGGAGATCCATGCGATCATGGGGCCGAACGGCGCAGGCAAGTCGACCCTGGCTTATGTGCTTGGCGGGCGGCCGGGGTACGAGGTGACCGGCGGCTCGGTCACTTTCAACGGGCAGGACCTGCTTGCGCTCGATCCGCACGAGCGGGCAGCTCTTGGGCTGTTCCTCGGCTTTCAGTACCCGGTCGAGATTCCCGGCGTTTCCAACGTCCAGTTCCTGCGCGAAGCGCTGAACGCCCAGCGCAAGGCGCGCGGGGGCGAGCCCCTTTCCGGCGGCGAGTTCCTCAAGCTCGCCAAGGAACAAGCGGCACTGCTGCGGATGGACATGGAAATGCTCAAGCGGCCGGTGAACGTCGGCTTCTCGGGCGGTGAAAAGAAGCGCGCCGAGATGGTGCAGATGGGTATTCTCGACCCGATCTTCGCGGTGCTCGACGAGACCGACTCCGGCCTCGACATCGACGCGCTCAAGATCGTCGGCGAGGGTATCAACTCTATCATGCGCCGGCCCGACAAGGGCGTGTTGCTGATCACTCACTACCAGCGGCTGCTGGACTACGTGAAGCCGGACGTGGTGCATGTCCTGGCCAAGGGCCGCATCGTGAAGAGCGGCGGGCCCGAACTGGCGCTCGAACTTGAGCGTGAAGGCTACGAGGCGGTGGCGTGACGCAGCTCGCTGCCCTCCCCACCCAGCGCGACGAGGAGTGGCGCTACGCCGACTTCGCGGCGCTGGAGACGCTTGCGCCTGAGCGGTTCGACGAGTGGAAGGAGATCGAGCTGGCCCCCGGCGAGACCCGGCGCAAGTCGATGGTGCTAGGTGGAGAGTCGCCGGAATTGCACCGCATCCGCCTGACCGTGGGCGAAGGCGCGCGGGCGGAGTTGTTCGTGGCCAATATCGGCAACGACTACACCCGCGTCGAAGTCGAAGTGCGGTTGGCCAAGGGCGCACACTTTCAGTTCGGCGGCGTGACCATTGGCGGCGGCGACGCGACGCTCGAGTTCGTCACCCGCACTATCCATGCGGAGCCTGAAGCGACTTCGGAGCAGGTCGTGCGCTCGGTTCATTGGGGACAGGGCATTGGCAACTTCCTGGGCCGCATCGATGTCGCGCGGGATGCGCAAAAGACGGATGCCGCGCAGGACTTCAAGGGGCTCCTGCTGGAACGCGGCGCGTCGGCCAATGCCAAACCTGAGCTGGAGATTTTCGCCGACGACGTGAAGTGCGCCCACGGCGCCGCGATTGGCGAGATGGACGAGACCGCGCGGTTCTATATGGCCGCGCGAGGTATCCCGCCCGAAGTGGCAAAGACGCTCCTGGTGCGCGCCTTCATCGCCGATGCCTTCGCAGCGCTGGAGGACGAGACCGAGCAGGAGCGGCTCCTGGATGCCGCACTGGCGGTCCTGGGTGACGTGGCATGAGCACCGCCCCTGCCCTCAAGGCTGCTGTTGACTTCAAGGCCGATTTCCCTGGCCTGCTGAACGCCGACGGTTCCCGCTGGCACTACCTCGATTCCGGCGCCACCGCGCAGAAGCCGCAGGCGGTGATCGACGCTGTCAGCAAGGCCATCGGCGCTGATTACGCAACGGTACATCGCGGGGTTTATACCCGTTCGGCGGAGATGACGCTGGGCTACGAAGCCGCGAGGCGCCGCGTCGCCGCGTTCATAGGCGGACGCGAGGACGAGGTGATCTTCACGCGTGGCGCGACCGAGGCGATCAACCTCGTCGCCTACAGCTACCCCGACAAGGGCAGGGTGTTGCTCTCCGAATTGGAGCACCACTCCAATATCGTCCCCTGGCAATTGGCCGGTTGGCAGGTCGATGTCTGCCCGATCACGACTGACGGGCGGATCGACCTCGACGCAGCGGAGCAACTGCTGACTTCTGAGCACAAGATGGTCGCCTTCGCCCACGTTTCGAACGTGTTGGGCTCCGTGCTCGATGTCGAACGGGCCGTGGAATTGGCGCACTCTGTCGGTGCGAAGCTGCTGCTCGACGGATGCCAGGCCGTGCCCCGGATGGCGGTCGACGTCGCGGCGCTGGGTTGCGATTTCTATGCCTTCTCCGGCCATAAGCTCTACGGACCCACCGGTATCGGCGCGCTGTGGGCGCGGGCCGAATGGCTCGACCGGATGCCTCCGTGGCAGGGCGGGGGCGCAATGATCGAGAAGGTGACCTTCGAGAAGACCACCTTTGCCCCGCCGCCGCAGCGGTTCGAGGCGGGCACCCCGGCGATCGTCGAGGCCATCGGGCTGGGCGTTGCCTGCGATTATGTGGCGACCCTCGGGCTCCAAACGATCCACGAACACGAGGCGCGCCTCGTCAAGCAACTGCGCGAAGCTCTTCGCGGTATGAACGACGTGCGCCTGTTTGGGCCCGAGGACAGCGCCGGGATTGTCAGCTTTGAGCTCGAGGGTATTCATCCGCACGATCTCGGCACCATATTGGACGAAGAGAACGTCGCCATCCGTGCCGGGCACCACTGTGCCCAGCCGCTGATGGAGCGGCTCGGCGTACCCGCGACGGCACGGGCGAGCTTCGGGCTTTACAGTGATGAAAGCGATCTCGCCGCGCTCTTGCGCGGGATCGAACGGACCAAGAGGATTTTCGGATGAGCGAGGGAGCGGAGAAGTCTTTCCGCGTCGAGGAAGTGGACGGCGTCGAACCGCCGGTCCGCGCGCGCGTAGAAAACGCGGAAACGCCCGCGGAAAAGCTCGGGCGCAAGAAGGACTACCTGGAAGGGTTCCTGGCGCAGAAGCCGCAAGCGACCGCTCCGGGCGATCCCGGCGGCGACCTTTACGAGCGGGTGATCGATGCCTTGCGCGAGATTTTCGATCCGGAAATTCCGGTCAATATCTATGACCTCGGCCTGATCTATGGCGTCGACGTTTCGCCCGACGCGGACGTCGCGGTGACGATGACGCTGACGACGCCGCACTGTCCGGTCGCGGAGTCGATGCCGGGTGAAGTCGAGTTGCGCGTCTCGTCGGTTCCCGGCGTTCGTGATGCCGAGGTCAATTTGGTGTGGGATCCGCCATGGGACCCGGCCAAGATGAGCGATGAAGCGCGGCTCGAGCTGGGGATGTTGTGATGAGCGAGACCAAGATCCGTCAGCGGCCCGCTGCCGTCACCCTGACGCCCACCGCCGAGCAACGAGTTGCCGACCTGATGGCGCAGGCTCCGGAAGGGGCGATCGGCGTGCGTCTCTCGACCCCGCGGCGCGGCTGTTCGGGGTTGGCCTACTCGGTCGATTACGTCACGCAGGAGCAAGCGTTCGATGAGAAGATCGAAACGCCCGGCGGCGTGTTCTACATCGACGGAGCGAGCGTGCTTTACCTGATCGGCAGCACGATGGATTGGCAGGAAGACGATTTCACCGCCGGGTTCGTATTCCAGAACCCCAACGCCAAGGGCGCCTGCGGCTGTGGCGAGAGCTTTACGGTCTAGCCGGAAGTTACGCCCTCGCGTCAAACCCGCGGCCGCCTCGACTAGGCGTCTTCGGCCAAAAAGGCGATCAGCGCCGTTTCGTACTCGTCGATAGTCCCGTCAGCCTTGACGTGGGCGTCGAGCCATTGCTTTTCGGCAGCGTCGACGTTTTCTGCGTCTGACAGTTCGGCAAGCGGGTCACGCGTGGGCTGCTTCTTGCCGAACGCCACGCCGAAGGCGTCGGGTGAGCTCTGGACCATGCGACCCAGGAAACGGGCGACGTGGGTGCTGTCATCGGCAACGAAAGCTTCGAGTTCGGCGGCCTGCTCGCGCGAGATTTGTGCGGTACGGGAGGCGACGCCTTGCAGGTAGTTCGCCACGCCTTGCACGAACATGCGCTTCCATTCGGGCGCGTTGGCGGCCCCGAGCGAGGCGTCTTTGAGCCGGAACAGCAACTCGGCCTCTATGCAGGAAACCGCGGCCGGACCATCCCCTGCCGGGGCAAACAGCACCCGGCGCAGTAAGGCCGCCTCGGTGGTGTTGATCGATCCGGCCACCAACTCGCCACTCCGCGTCGGGCCGCTACCGGTAAGCACCGCTTGCTCGAGCTGCTGAAGGATGTAGCTCTTGAGCTGTTGCGGCACATTGAAACCGCGTTCGAGCACGCGCACGAGCAGTTCCAGTTCGGTCATGCCCTTGAGCTGGCCGTTGCGGTCGAGGCGTTCGATCAGCCAGTTCGCGGCATCCTGGGACACGTATCCGCGGGGTTCGGCGCCGCTGAGCACGTAATCTCCAATCGCCTCGACGAAGAAGTCGCTCCATTCGGCAGTCGGTTGCACCAGCGCGTCGTTGACGTCGAAGATCGCGGCGGCTTCTTCCGCCCGGATCGAGCCATCGCCCCAGCCCATCCGGCGCAGGCTGAGAATTTCGTCGGCGGAGATCGCACCATCGGCGGCGGCCTGGCGCGCGATATCGGCGAACTGCATAGTCATGCTCGGTCCAGCTCCCTTCGGTTGGGAGCGGGATATCGCTCAACAAGCTTAAATTGGGGTTACTCCCCCGTTTTGGGTTATCGATGCAGGGCGGCGACGCAGGCCGCCCGGTCGACATCCTGGCCGTCGCTCGCGCGGCGGGCTTCGATCCAGGTCGCGACGGGCTCGGCGCCTTCGCGGAGCGGGTAGAGGAACACGTCGAGCACGCAGGCCTCGCCAGAGAACTGAAGCTTGCGCATGTCGCCTTCGCGCACGTCGAGGCGCGGATTGCCGAACTGGCGCACGAGGGCGCCTGAATCCCGTTCGATCACCGATTCAAGCCCCGGCGCGCGCATGACCTGGGGCTTACGGAAGCCGGGCACGGGCGGAGCGTTGGGCTGGGTTGGCGGGACCGCCTGGGTAATGGGCGAGCGCGCTGGCGGCGGGTGCGGAGGCCGGCTTGTTTGTGGGGCGGAGGCGCAACCGGCCAGCAGCGGCAGAATCGGCAGCAAGAGTTTGAAACGCATGCTCAGGTGCGGCCCTTTCGATGGATCAGATGAGTGGAGGCAGCGGCGCCCAGCATCGGCGCGAGCAAGTTCACGAATGGTACTGCCAGCAGCATGGCAATAGCGCCACCCAGGAGCAGCCGTTCGCCCCGGCTGACGGGCGCCGGGTCCGCGGCGTCGCGACGGTGGCGAAGCCAGACCATGTCCTGCAGTTCCCACCCCACGAGCACCGCGTTCACCGCTAGATACAACAGCGCGGGACCTATCCCGGTTACCAGCAAGGCCAGCGCGAAGGGAGCGGCGGCGAGATTGACGAAGAGGGCGCGAAAACCGGCCCTGAAGCTGGTCGAGAGCTGCGCCCGGACAGGCAAGTCGCGCGCGCGGGCGGCCGCCTGCGGATAATAGCGTTGCTCGACCGCCTGGACCACGTCGTCGGCAAAGAACTGGATCACGGCCATCGCCACGATCCGCCAGGCGAGCCACAGGCCGAGCAGGGTGAGGAACAGCGAAGCGAGTCCGCGGACCTCGTCCGCACCCGCAAACAACCGCCCGTCCAGGCCAAGGGCGGTGAAGCCCCAGTCGAGCAGGTACCAGCCGCCAACGGCCACAAGCACGAACAGCACCACGGTAACCGCGAGGCTTTTCAGCAGGATGCGGAGCACTCGCGGATCGGCAAATTGGCCAAGCGCGAGCAGCAAGGAAGCGGCGACCCCAGGCATATCTCTTGCGATTGCGCGCGCGGCGGGCCAAGTCAACGCCCGCGCGGCTCCCTGGGCCGCGTGTCCTCCACTCGAATGCTCGGAAAACCGCATGTCCGAACCTAAATACGACGTCATCGCCATCGGCAACGCCATCGTCGACGTGATGGCTCCCTGCGACGACGAGCTCATCACTCTCCTCGGAATGGTCCGGGGCGGGATGTTGTTGATCGACGAGGCAGAAGCCGAGCGGCTCTACGGCATGATGGGCCCGGCAAAGGAAATTTCGGGCGGATCGGCCGCCAATACACTGGCCGGTCTCGCCGCGCTCGGGGCGAGCTGTGCGTTTATCGGCCAGGTTGCGGAAGACCAGCTAGGAGAAGTCTTCGCGCACGACATTCGCGCCGGCGGCATCGCTTTCGACACGCCGGCCCGCGCTGGCGAACCGGCTACGGCACGCTGTCTGATCTACGTCACTCCCGATGGCCAGCGCACAATGAACACCTTCCTCGGCGCCTCTCAATTCCTTCCGGCGAGCGCACTCAATGATGCCGTGATCGCCAGCGCCCGCGTGCTCTACCTCGAGGGCTATCTGTGGGACCCGGAAGAGCCGCGGGCGGCGATGCGGCGTGCCATCGCGGCTTCGCGCAACGCTGGGCGCAAGGTGGCCCTGACCCTGTCGGATTCCTTCGTCATCGCGCGCCACGCCAACGATTTCAGGGCCTTGCTGGAAGAAGGCCAGATCGACATCCTGTTCTGCAACGAGGACGAACTGCACACGATGACCGGTGAGCGGGACTTCGAGGCCGGTGTGGCCAGCCTGGCCCCCCGTGTGCCGATCCTGGTGGTCACCCGCAGCGCCAAGGGGGCCATTGCGGTCGCCGGGGATGAGCGTGCCGAAGTGGCGGCAGAGCCGGTCGAGAAGGTCGTTGACACGACGGGCGCGGGCGACTTGTTCGCGGCTGGCTTCCTGGCCGGGCATGTGCGCGATTTACCGCTTGCGACCTGCTTGCGCATGGGAGCGATCGCGGCCGCCGAGGTCATCAGCCATTACGGTGCACGGCCCGAAGCCAACCTCGCGGCCCTGATGGATGAAAGGCTCGGCTGACTCGCCAGCCCGGGCAACGAACAGCGATGATTGGGTGAATCTTAGGACTTCCGCGCTATCCGCGCGGGAGAACCGGAGCGCCATCCAACGATGCGATTCACGTCCTCATGATCGATCTCAGCCTTCCTGGCGGGATGGAGGCGCTCGTGCGCGGGTGGGAGCTGCTCCAGCCTCAGGCCACACTGCCGACGCAAGGCGCTGATTTCATTGCCGCGCTCGGCCGTACCCTGCTGGCCGATACGCCGATCAAGCTGGTCGAAGCGAAGGACGATGACGAGACCGTGGCCGTCCTCCCCTTGTGCCATGGCCGCGGTCCCTTCGCGCGTTGGCGGCTGCCCGGGGCGGCCGAAGTATTCGAGCCCGGCGATGCCCTGTGCCGCGACAGCGGTTCTGCCGCCACTCTTGCCCGGTTTCTGGCCCGACAGACTCGTCCGGTCGAATTGCATCGTGTCCCGGCCGATTCCGCGCTGATCCCGGCCCTCAGGTCAAGTATGAGGGGGCGCGGCTGGATGTCCGTTCGACCGGCGACGGCGTGTCCCTTCATCCCGCTCGATGTTTCCTGGACCGACGCCGAGAGTCGTTTCTCTTCGCGCCGCAGGTCAGACTTCCGCCGCGCCGAGCGCCGGGCCGCTGAGTTCGGCCAGGTTACCTGCGAAGTCCTGACACCGCTTCCGGCCGACTTTGATCCCCTGTTCGACGAGGCCGTGGCGGTCGAGGCGCGCAGCTGGAAGACGCCCGCCGGCACCGCGATCGCCTGCGACCAGGCGAAGGAGCAGTTCTTCCGTTCTTACTTCCTGGCTGCCTGCAAGCGGGGGGAATTCCGTGCCGCGTTCCTACGCATCGACGGCAAGGCGGTCGCCATGCAGCTCGCGGTCGAATGGTCGGGCCGCTACTGGCTCTACAAGATCGGATACGACGAGGCCTATGGCCGGTGCTCTCCAGGCACGTTGCTGATGCTGCACTGTCTCGGCCATGCCGCACGGCGCGGGCTTGAGAGCTTCGAACTGCTGGGGGACGCCGAAGCTTGGATCGCAGACTTCTGGACGCGCGAGCAGCACGAATGCCGCCGCGTGCGGACATATCCCCTGAGCCTTTCCGGACTCACGGCCCTGCTGGCCGACGGCACTGCCTGGATTCAAGGGCAGATTCGGGCCCAAATTCGGGGGCGGCTGCGGCCGAGTTCGGCATGAGCGGAGTGATCAGGGCCCGATTGCGCGATTTCCGCTACGCCTTGCCCAACCTCGTTGAACGCATCGTGCCAGGTGAGGGGGCGGCCGATGCCGCTGCGCAATGCGCCGAGTTCGCCGCGCGGGGTTTCAAGACGACGGCGGGCTTCTTCGGCGCCGGGGAGACCAGCCGTGAAACCGTCATCGCCGCGAACCGGCAGGTGGCGGAAGAGCTCGCAAGGGCTCGCGGCAGTACCCTGCTGGCGGTGAAGGCCCCTGCCCTGGGGTTCGATCCGACGGCCTTGCGCGGGATTGCTGCTTCGGGCGTGCCTCTCGTATTCGACGCCCTGACCGAGCCGCACGCGGAAAAGACGGTCGCCCTGGCCCAGGAGTTGTGTGCAGGAATCGCGCTTCCGGCACGCTGGCGGCGTAGTGCCGCCGATGCGGAGCGCCTGCGCGACGAGCCGTGCCGCATCCGCTTGGTCAAGGGCGAGTGGGCCGATCCGGGCGGGGACGTTCCCGACGTGGCCGCCGCCTATCTGGAACTCGCGTCGATTCTCGCAGGACGCTGGACCATGGTCGGTGTCGCGACGCACGATCCGCGCCTCGCGGAAACCGCGCTTGGGCTGCTGCTCGATGCCGGCACTCCCTGCGAACTCGAACTCATCCGCGGCCTGCCGCGTCGCCGGACGCTGGACGTCGCTCGCCGGATGGGCGTGCCGGTGCGGCTCTACTATCCTTTCGGCCCGGGCTGGTGGCCTTACGCAATCGACAAGGCGCTAGCCCGCCCATACCTGCCGGTCTGGGCGCTGCGCGACAGGCTCGGGTTCTAGGCGGCAGATCCTGCCCGGGAAAAGCGGGGTGGATTATACCGCTGCAGTTTCGCGTTCGATCTCGCGCCAACCGATATCACGACGGCAGAAACCCGTCGGGAAATCGAGCGCATCGACGGCGCGATAGGCGGCATCTTGGGCCTCAGCGACGCTGTCACCCTGCGCGGTCACGTTGAGCACGCGCCCGCCATTGGCCACCAGCCGTCCCTCCGCATCGAGCGCGGTCCCCGCATGGAAGACTTTCGCCCCTGCCGCCTCGGCAACCTCGATATTCGCGATTCGTCCGCCTTTCGCCGGCGTTCCCGGATAGCCGTCCGCCGCCATCACCACGGTCAGCGCCTTCTTGGTCGAGAACTGCGGAGCCGGCAGCGCTCCGAGGCTGTAGTTGGCACAGGCGAGCAGGTATTCGCCAAGATCGCTTTGCAGTCGCATCATCAGGACCTGGCATTCGGGATCGCCGAAGCGGCAGTTGTATTCGACCAGCTTGGGACCCTCGCTCGTCAACATGAGCCCTGCGTAGAGTACGCCAGCGTAGGGCGTGCCTTCGTCGGCCAGGGTCTTGACGGTCGGAGCCACGATCTTGCTCAGGACTTCTCCACGCATGTCGGACGTCAGCACCCGCGCGGGGCTGTAAGCGCCCATGCCGCCGGTATTGGGGCCCGTGTCGCCATCGCCGACGCGCTTATGATCCTGTGCACTCCCGAACGGGACGATGACGGCGCCGTCGGTAAGGGCGAAGAAGCTCACTTCCTCGCCCTCCATGAATTCCTCGATCACGACTTCCGCGCCAGCCTGGCCGAACGAACCGCCGAACATGTCGTCGAGCGCGGCTTCCGCCTCCGCCCGATCCTGCGCGATCACTACGCCCTTGCCCGCCGCGAGGCCGTCGGCCTTGAGCACGTAGGGGGCGGCAAAGCGATCGAGCGCCTCCACCGCCTGTTCCAGCGAGGTGGTGCGGACATAGCCCGCGGTGGGAATGCCGGCGCGCTCGCACAGGTCCTTGGTGAAACCCTTGCTGCCTTCGAGCTGGGCTGCCGCCTGCGAGGGCCCGAACACCGCGAAGCCTGCCGCCCGCAGCGAATCGGACAACCCGTCCACCAAGGGCAATTCGGGCCCGATCACCACCAGGCCGATGCCCTGCTCGGTACAGAAGGCGACTACCTGGGCGTGGTTGGAGAGGTCGAGCGGAACCAGCGTGGCGTGTTGGGCAACGCCCGGATTTCCGGGGGATGCATAGAGCGTGCCGCCGTTTTCCGCGATCAGCCGGGATTGCGCGAGCTTCCATGCCAGCGCATGTTCGCGTCCGCCCGATCCAATCAGCAGGATGTTCATGCCCGGCCCTTCCTTCAATGACGATGATGCCCCCGCCGGCGGGCTGGTAGCCAAGGGGCAGCCCGGGGACAACGCTGCGCCGCTCTCGATCACCGAGATTTCGAATATTTTGAAGCGTACGGTCGAGGATCGCTTCGGTTTCGTGCGGCTGCGCGGGGAACTCTCTGGTGTCAAGCGCGCCGCCTCCGGCCACCTTTACTGCAGCCTCAAGGATGAAGGTGCAGTGATCGACGGTGTCATGTGGCGTGGCGGAGCGCAGCGGCTGGGGTTTGTGCCCGAGGACGGCATCGAAGTCGTCGCCACGGGCAAGCTGACCACTTACCCGGGCCGGTCGAAGTACCAAATCGTCATCGAAGCGATGGAAGTTGCCGGCGAAGGCGCGTTGCTCGCGCTGCTCGAGAAAACCCGCCGGCGGCTTGAGGCGGAAGGCCTTTTCGCCGCGGAGCGCAAGCGCCGTCTGCCGTTCCTGCCGCGGACGATCGGCGTGATCACCTCACCCACCGGGGCGGTAATCCGCGACATTCTGCATCGCTTGGCGGATCGCTTCCCGAGCCAGGTTCTCGTCTGGCCGGTGCTCGTTCAGGGACAGGGTGCGGCCGAACAAGTGGCCAATGCCGTCGTCGGCTTCGGCGCTTTGCCCGAGAACGGCCCGATCCCGCGGCCCGATTTGTTGATAGTCGCCCGCGGTGGAGGCTCGATCGAAGACTTGTGGTCCTTCAACGAGGAGATCGTGGTCCGCGCCATCGCCGCATCGCCGATTCCGGTGATCAGCGCCGTAGGACACGAGACCGATACGACGCTGGCCGACTATGCCGCCGATCGCCGCGCCCCGACGCCCACTGCGGCCGCCGAGATGGCGGTACCGGTGTTGCGTGACCTCGCCACGACGCTCGATGAGTTCGGCTTGCGCCAGCGGAAATGCGCGCTCCGCCCGGTTCAGCTCGGGCGCGAGCGGCTCGAGGCGCGGCTCGCTCGCATGCCCAGACCCGAAGCCCTGGCGACGCAGCCCGCCCAGCGGCTCGACGACCTCGGCGAACGCCTGCGGCGCGGGCTCGCGGATCGGGCGGCGCAAGCCAAGGACCGACTGCAAGGCGATTCCGCGCGACTCTCTGCTCCCCTGCTCATGTCTAGGATCGACCGGTCGCGCGACCGCCTGGGGGCCGTTCGCCTGCAGCCGGCGTTGCTGACCCGACCGCTGGCTGACGGGCGCCAACGTCTCGCGTCGATCTTCCGCCTGGCCGAGCATCTCCATCCGGAGCGCCCCCTGCAGCGCGGCTACGTCATGGTGATGGACGCTCAAGGAGTGGCCGTCACCGATGCCGCCCATGCGCGCAAGGAGGCGAGCCTGTCCTTGAAGTTCCGCGACGGGATGGTCGACGTGGTTCCTGCGAGCACGCCTCGTCCGTCGCGAACCAAGCCGGTCTCGTCGTCGAGCGAGCAACCGAAATTGCTTTGAGACGGGGGGCTTGGTAAGGCGATGGCCATGCTGATGTCTTCAGGCGAACAAGCCGCCACCCTGCTCTACGGCCCCAACGGTTTCCGGGTCATCAAACCCGGACGCTTTGTCACTTGCGCGGTAACCGGCGAACCGATTGCGCTGGAAGAGCTGCGCTACTGGAGCGTTGACCGGCAGGAGCCTTACGCGAGCCCCGAAATCTCGACGCGCCGGTTGCTCGGCCAGGCGTGAGGCGCTTCCTGGCTCTGGCCCTGGGCTGTCTCGCCGTCGCTTGCGTCGCGCCCCATGCCGAAGTCGAAGCCCGTGCCGAACAGCAGGCGCCATCAAGCCCGCCTCAAGTGCAACCGGCATCCGCGACCTTTGTGTTTGGCGGTGAGCTGACCCAAGGTGGCTGGATTCGCGGGGAAGTGCCTCCGGGCACGGTCTCTGCCCGCCTCGGCGAAACGGCGATAACCTTTGATGGCAGCCGACGATTCTTCGCCGCTTTCGACCGCGACGCCGGGCCCGAGGCCACGCTTGTCGCGACAATGGCGGATGGCCGCACGCTGGAGATCCCGCTTTCGGTTTCGCCCCGCGCCTGGAATATCGAAAACATCAACGCTTCGCCTACGGCCAATGTCCCGAGCGAGGAATTCCTGGCGCGCCGCAAGCCCGAACTGGAACGCATCGCTGCCGCCCGGCAGATCGAGACGGGCAGCGAGGGCTGGCTGCAAACTTTTATCTGGCCTGCAACCGGGCGCATCTCCGGGCGGTTTGGATCGCAGCGCGTCTATCGCGGTGAACCGGGTAGCTACCATTCCGGGATCGATGTCGCGGGCGGCACGGGAACGACTTACGTGGCTCCTGCCGATGGGATCGTCGTACTCGCGGCCCAGTCTCCCTATACTCTCGAGGGCAACCTGTTGATCATCGACCACGGCATGGGGCTAAGCAGCGCCTTCCTCCATAGCTCCGAACTCCTCGTGCACGAGGGAGAGGCAGTGAAGCAGGGCCAGCCGATCGGGCGAATTGGCGCGACAGGCCGGGCGACGGGCCCGCATCTCCATTGGGGGCTCGTCTGGCGGGGTGCTCGCCTCGATCCGCTGCTCTTCACCGGCCCGATGCCCTGAGCCCCTGAGAGGCATCCGGCGGGATGTTGCGGCTGTTCCTTCTGCTCGTCGTGGCGCTCGTCCTGGCGCCTGGGACCTGGATCCGCTCCACGCCCGGCGCGAGCGTGGAGGACAATCGACAGGCGCTTTCGATCAAGCCGCTGCCCGTGACCGTCAGGAAACTGGGCGTGTTCGATGTCGCTGGCGTGTGGGAGCTCGACAGCCGCAACAGCCGATTCGGAAGTTACTCCGGACTGGTGGCTCTCGATTCGGGCCGGCTGCTTGCGGTTAGCGATAGCGGTAACCAGCTGGAGTTCACGCCGCCCGGTGATGGGCCGCCGCGGCCGTTTCTCGCTTCGCTCATCGGCCAGAGCGTCAGCGACAAAACCCACTTCGACGCCGAGTCGGCTACCCGCGATCGCACTAGCGGACGACTGTGGGTCGGTTACGAGCAAAGCAACAGCATCGCCCGGCTCGACCGTAACCGTCGGCCCGAAGGTCGTGCGCGTCCGCTGGCGATGCGCAACTGGGGCGGCAATACCGGTCCCGAGGCCTTGGCACGCCTGACGGACGGACGCTTTGTGGTGCTCGCGGAAGCGGATCCGGGCTGGTTCGCCGACGACTTTCCCGGCCTGTTGTTCCCCTACGATCCGGTCGAGGGCAGCCTTCCGCAGGCCTTCAGATTTGCCGCGCCCGAAAGCTTCCGCCCCGTGGATATGGTGCAGTTGCCCGACGGGAGAGTGCTGATCTTGCTGCGGGAAGTGAAATGGCGCTTGCCGCCGCGCTTCGCCGGAAAGCTGATGGTGGCGGATCCGGCGCAGATTCGCCGGGGATCCGTGTGGAAGGGAGAGGTCGTCGCCGATCTCGACGAACCTCTAGCGACCGACAACTACGAAGGTCTTGCCGTGACGCAGGCCCGTGACGGTGCCGTCGTTGCCTGGCTGATCTCAGACGACAACTCCGCTTCGTTTCAGCGCACGCTGTTGCTGAAGCTGGAATGGCGTCCTGAGGCCGAGGCACAGCAAAAGGCGCACGGCACGGACCGCACGCCTCGCTGATTCGGATTTTCGGGCGCCGGAAGCGCCGCAGCCTCAGGCGGCTACAGCGGCCTTCTTCAGCTCGCGCTTGATCTTGCGAGCCTGCGCGCTGAGCTTTTCGTCCGAGGTCTTGAGCAGCCAGTTGTCGAGGCCACCGTTGTGTTCGACCGAGCGCAGGCCGTGAGTCGAGACGCGGAACTTGAAGCTCCGGTCCAGCTTCTCGCTGAGCAGCGTCACGTTCTGCAGGTTCGGCAGGAACACACGCTTGGTCTTGTTGTTGGCGTGGCTCACGTTGTGGCCAGTCTGGCGACCCTTGCCGGTCAGTTCGCAAATACGCGACATCGTTCGTCTCTCGAAAATCTAAGCTTGGGGGTATCCCGGAAAGCGGCGCGCATAGCGGTGGGTCCCGCTTGCGTCAACCAATCATGCGCCTTAGCCCCCGTTGCATGACCCGTTGGCCGCTTCCCGAACCGATGGCGCGTGCGCTGGAATTGGCTCGCGAAGCCGCCGCGGCGGGCGAAGTGCCGATTGGTGCCGTCGTGGTCAAGGACGGCGTCGTCGTGGGCGAGGCGCACAACGCTCCGCGAGAGCTGACGGACCCCACGGCCCACGCCGAAGTGCTGGCCTTGCGTCGTGCCGCGCAAAAGCTTGGCAGCGAGCGGCTTGAAGGATGTGACCTGTGGGTGACGCTGGAGCCCTGCGCGATGTGCGCCGGGGCTATCGTCCACGCCCGAATCGCCCGCGTCTACTACGGGGCTCCCGACCCCAAGGGCGGAGCAGTCGAGCATGGCGCGCGGGTGTTCGAGCATCCGCAGTGTCTTCATCGGCCCGAAGTCTATCCCGGCATTGGCGAGGAGCCGGCGGCCGCGCAATTGCGGGAATTCTTCGCGGCCCGACGCTAAAGACCGCGCCAGACCTTCACGGGTTCCGAATCGGCCGGCCCGTAACGCTGCTTGCCGCACTTGGCGGGCATGAAGTCCTTGCCGTAGCAAAGCCGCATCTCTTCCACCCAACCGCGGTCGTTGACCGCAAGGCCGATATGCTCGGGCTTCCAGTAGCGATTCGCTTGCGCGAACGCCTCGCGAATGTCCCCGGCGGTCAGGGCGTCCGAGCGGGCGATCCGATCGAAGTCGGGCCAGCGCAGGCTGCTCCAGAGAATGCGGGTCACTTTGAAGTAGCTCTCGGGGCGCTGCGTCATGCAACTGCCATGCTTGGCCCATTCGCGCGCCAGCAGCCCCACCGAGGGCGTCATGCAGAGATTGCGGGCGAGCTCTGCCGAGGAGGGCTGGCGCGACGCAGGGCACCATTGCGGCCAAGTGCCGCGACCTTCGGGCCAGAGACCGTGCACGACGAAACCGAAACGTCCCGATCGGCCTGAGCATTGCCGGCTATCGCCCGCCCGCCTCTCGCGCCCCCTGCAGTACTCAGGCGACCAGCTCAGCGAGAGTGTGTAACCGGTGATCGGCACCTGCCTTGCAGGCCCGTCACGCTGGACCGCCGGTACGCTAAACGATCCTCGTGGGATCTGGCACTGATAGGCTTGGGCCTGGGCCATGCCGGGCGCCAGGGCGAGAGTCGCGATGCTCGCCGCAAGCGCCCGCCAGATCACTCGAAAGTGGCCGAGTCGCCCGTTTCCTCGCCGCTCAACCAGGCTTTTGCGTCCGCCCGGAAAAGGTAGACAATAGCCGCCAGCTCAAGCCCGTAGACCACCAGGTTCAGGACGCTCGTAAGACCCCAGGAACCCGAAAACGCGGCACGAAGCGACGTTAGCCCGAGCGCCACGAAAACGACGAGAACCCATTTTGCCCAGTTCGCGGCCTTGTGGGCAATCAGGTACCAGAGGCCGAGGTACATCGCGTAACCGACTGCGGCCGCGCCCAGAACGAATCCACCACCCAGTCCCAACTGTTGAATGGCGGGATCGCTCGTCAGGGCGTCCACCGCTGCCTGGTAGCTGATGGCGAAGCCGACCAGGCTCAGCGCGAGCGAGGCCAGAAACAGACGTTCGAACATAAGAATGGATTGCGGTCGCATGGCATTGTCCCCCTGATTGCCCGGACTACCTGCCTCAGTAGGATCGTTCGCGCAATGTCACAGCGGAGTGAAGTCCAGCCCGATGTCGGCCGCTGGGGCACTTTGGGTGAGGCGGCCGACGGAGGCGAAGTTCACGCCAGTGGCCGCGATGGCGCCGATCGTGTCGAGGCGCACGCCGCCCGAGGCCTCCGTGGGCACTCTCCCGCCGACTGCAGCGACAGCTTCGCGCAGGGTCGGCGGGTCCATGTTGTCGAGCAGGAGATGGCTGGCCCCGGCCATCAGGGCGGGCTCGATCTGGTCGATCCGGTCGACTTCGCAAATAATCCGTTCGACCCCGGCCTCACGCGCCCGGCGAACGGCTTCGGCCACATCGCCTGCGACGAGGATGTGATTATCCTTGATCATGGCCGCGTCCCACAGTCCCATGCGGTGGTTCTGGGCGCCCCCCATGCGCGTCGCGTACTTCTCCAGCATCCGCAGGCCTGGGATGGTCTTGCGCGTGTCGAGCAGGACGCAATCGGTCGGGCCCATGGCCTCGACGTATTGGCGAGTCATGGTGGCGATGCCCGAGAGGTGCTGGACGGTGTTGAGCGCGCTGCGCTCGGCGGTCAGCATGGCCCGGGCATTGCCTGTCAGGCGCATGATGTCGGTCCCGGCAGCAACCAGGCTGCCCTCTTCGGCGAGCAATTCGATTTCCATGTCCGGATCGAGCGCCTGGAAGAAGGCGGCCGCCAGCGGAAGGCCCGCGACGACAATCGGGTCGCGGCTGTCCATCACTCCCGAAAAGCGCGCCTCGGGGGGGATGACACTCTCGGCGGTCACGTCGTGCCCGCCGCCCGGGAGACCCAGGCCCAGGTCTTCATTCAGAGTGGAGCGTACGAACGCGTGCAGGTCGAAGCCCGGAAGTGAAAAGACGGTCATCCTCGCCGTCTGGAGCTTTTTTGACTGTGCCTCAAGCGCCGACGGGCCATGGCTGTGAGCGCCAATGGGCGCCGCATCAAACGACAAGACCGAAAAGGCCCCGTTGGACCCGCCGACGATGTGAGGCGAAGTCCGACTAGTGGACGAAGCGAGCCACCACGTCCCTGTAGGACCGGCTGACCTTCACCTCGGCACCCGAACCGAGCACCAGGAAGCATTCGCCATTGGTGTGCGGCTTTACCTGACGCACCTGATCGAGGTTGACTATGGTCGAGCGGTGGACCCGCTGGAACACGCGCGGGTCGAGGCGGCGCTCGAGATCCTTCATTGTCTCGCGCAGGATCAGCGAGTTGTCGCCGGTGTAGATGCACATGTAGTCACCCGCGGCTTCGATGTGTTCGATGGAGTCCACATCGACGCGGAAAATCTGGCCGCGGTCCTTGATGTTGATCATCTTCTCGTAACGGCCGGCGTTCTCATCTTCGACGGGCATGTTCTCGATCGCATCGGGCGCGATTTCGGCCAGGACGTCCTGCAGTTTCTTGGCCTCGTCGGCGGAGCGCTTTTCAGCCAGGCGCGTACGGACACGGTCGAGCGTGTCGGCCAGCTTGTCTTCGTCGACCGGCTTCATCAGGTAATTGACGGCATTGGCCTCGAAGGCACGGATCGCGTGTTCTTCGTACGCCGTGACGAAGACGAACAACGGTGGTTCGATCTCCATAACGCCCTTGACCACGGAAAAGCCGTCGAAGCCGGGCATCTGGATGTCGAGGAAGACCAGGTCGGGCTTTTCGGTCTTGATGGCGCGGATCGCCTCGCGCCCGTTGGCGCAGGTGCCGATTATCTCGACATCGGAATAAGGCTCCAACCGAAGCTGAAGGCCCTGGATCGCAAGTTTCTCGTCATCGACGATTAGCGTTCGAATTGTCATGCACTAGTTCCCATCGCCCGTTGTCCGGGTACGGTGGCAACGGATGGAGCCGTTGCCGGTTTCACGGCGGAGCCAATTTCCGCCGCAGAGTCCTGGAAGGGTTCGTACGGAATTTCGATAATCACGGTGAAACCACCCTCCGGTGGCGTTTCAATCTCGAAACGGTGCTCCTCGCCATAGGCTTGCGCCAGCCTGTCGCGGATATTCGCCAAGCCGACGCCAGTCGACACCGTGTTGTGAGATGCCGACAGTGCATCGCTGACGCGTGCGGTCGTTGCGGTGGCCTGCGCGCCTGGCCCGGTGTCGGCCACGGTGACGCGCAGTCGGTTGCCGATGACTTGCGCAGTCAGGCTGATGCGTGCGCCTTCCTCCTGGGGCGAAACGGCGTACTTGATCGCATTCTCGACCAAGGGTTGGAGCAGCAATGAGGGGATGCTCGCGTCCGCGGCGGCCGGTTCGACCTTGAACACGGTGCGCAGGCGTTCCTCGAAGCGCATGCGCTCGATGTCGAGGTAGAGCTTCAGGGTCTCTACCTCCTGCGCCACCGAAACCTTGCCGCCCGGCTGGGTCACCAAGGTATGCCGCAAAAAGCCCGAAAGCCGCGTAAGCATCGCATTCGCCGGTTCGGTCTGCTTCAGCAGGACCAGCGTGCTAATCGAATTCAGCGTGTTGAACAGGAAGTGAGGGTTAAGCTGGTAACGCAGCATGGCGAGCTGGGCGCTGGTCGCTTGCGCCTCCAGCCGCTCCAGTCTGTCCGCCTGTTCTTCGACCTGCAGGTAGTAGTTGATGGCGTAGTAGAGAGCCGACCACGCCCCGAGCAGTGTCATGTGAATGTACGACAGGCCCAGCACCAGCTGGAGGAAACCGGTGGTTCCCCCTCGCTGGAGGCTGACTGCCCAGCCGTTGATGAACGCCGCCACGAACACCGCTGTGACGAGGACGACAGCGGTCACACTCCAGGTGATGATCGGCCGGCGATTTATCAGCTTGCCGTAGATCACTGAGAGCACGAGGC
Organism: Croceibacterium selenioxidans; assembly: GCF_018599195.1. Lineage (GTDB taxonomy): Bacteria > Pseudomonadota > Alphaproteobacteria > Sphingomonadales > Sphingomonadaceae > Croceibacterium_A > Croceibacterium_A selenioxidans. The sequence goes on from NZ_JAHFVK010000002.1 coordinate 947,680, forward strand.
TGATCGAGAAGCCGGTTATGGCTTCTATCAGCACCAATACGAGGAACGACAGGTCCTGCCCGTTGGCGAGTGCCGACATTCCGCGCTGGAAGGCCGCGGCGCCCCAGCCGACGAACTGCAGGCGCCAGAAAGCGCGATCCTTGTTCTCGAAGAAGGGCGCGGGGCGGAAAGGAAGGTTCGACATCGAGCCAACCTCTCCCGATGCGGAAGCCTGCCCGGAGGCCTGCGTCGCGAGCTTGCGGGAAGCCGGGCTGCCGAAGGTGGGGAGCCAGCTCAGGTCTTGCGCGCCTCTTCGATGGCCTCCCCGATCGCGTCACGGCCGACTGCGCCGTTCAACGTCCGGTTGCCGATGACCCAGCCCGGCGTGCCCGAGATGCCCAGCGCGCTCGCGAGCGAGGCATTGGCGTGCAACTGGGCGTCGAACATGCCCGAGGCAATGGCCGCGTTGGCCTTGGCGAGATCCACACCGGCTTCCTTGGCCGCTGCCTGGATCGTTTCAGGGCCGGTGAGGCCGAGACGGAACATGGCGGAGTGGAACTGGGCATAGCGGCCCTGCTGAGCCGCCGCGAGCGCCATCCGCGCGGCATCGACGCTCTCAGCCGAGAGGATCGGATATTCGTGCATCACCACCCTGAGATCAGGATTGGCGGCGATCAAGGCTTCCACGTCGGCGATGCTCTGGCGGCAGTAGGTGCAGGCATAGTCGCTGAATTCGACCAGCGTAACGGAGCCCTGCGGATTGCCGAGCACGGCGCCGGGGAAGGGCGTTTCGAGCTGGCCGCGCATCGGCTCGATCCGGGCCAGCTGTTCGCGTTCCTGCAGGACTTTCATCGCTTCAGGAAGGACTTCGGGATTGGCCATCAGATATTCGCGCGTGGTGCGCCCTCCGAGGCCGGTCAGGTCCCACAGGGCGGCACCGGCGAAACCGGCAGAAAGCGAAATCACCAGGGTAAGAAACCAGCGCATTGGCCCTGACCTAAGGACTACCCGGCCTGCTGGCAATGGAAGCCGTCATCGGCGGCTCCGTTCGTTCTCGAGTTCAGCGCGCGCCTGCATGGCCACGTCCTGCGCGCGGATCCAGTCCGACGAGCCCTGCGGCAAGGTGTGCTCGGCCGATTCCGCGTTCTGCAGCGCCTCGCGCGGACGCCCGCTCATGATCTGTTGCTCGGCGCTCGCCAAGCGGGCGCGCGGGATATCGCCCCGCGCCCCGTAGACCACCCCAAGCTGGTACCAGGCCGACGGGTTTTCTCTGTCGCGCCCGACAGCCGCGCGGAGCACTTTCTCAGCTTCCTCCAGATGGCTCTGGTCTTCGGTGGCAAGCAGGGCGTGGGCGAACGTGGTGGCGATCAACGGATCGTTTTTGGTCATTTCGACAGAACGGCGCAGGGGCTCGATCGCCTCTTTGGGCTCACCGGATTCGAGCAGGACCTGGCCCTTGAGCTCGAGAAAGTAGGGGTCGTTCGGATCGGTGGCGATCAGAGCATCGGTTTCGGCCAAGGCGTCCTCCATCCGTGACTCCTTGTGGTAGGCATAAGCTCGCGCATAGCGTGCCGGCACCGATGTCATGTAAGTCGGATAGGAATTGAGGGTCTGCTGCGGTGTCGCGAGATAGCCGAACAGCTTCGCCTTGATGCGCAGGAACCGTTCCTGCTGTTCCGGGTCCGGCGGGGTGTCCCACGCGGGATCGGCGCGATAGTCAGCCTCCAGGCGCGCAAGGCGGTCGCCCGAGAGCGGGTGGGTACGGGCAAATCCGGCTTCGTCGCTCTGGCTATAGCCATAACGGAATTCCTGGTTTTGCAGCTTCTCGAAGAACGCGAGCGAACCCTTGCCGGTAATGCCCGCCTTCGAAAGGTATTGCACCCCCGCGGCGTCAGCGCTCGATTCCTGAGTTCGCGAAAACGAGAGATAGGTCCCCATCGCAGCCTGCTGCCCGAGAGCCATCGCCGCCATGGCCGCGTCACCGGCTCCGGCGACGGCCGCGGCGATGCCGGCCAGCATCGAGAGGAGCTGGATTTTCATCGCCTTGCCCATGTTCTCGTAACCGCTGATCATGTGGCCGCCGGTGATGTGTCCCATTTCGTGGGCCAGTACACCCTGGATCATATTTGCGTTGTCGGCCGCGTTGATCAGACCGGAATGGACATAGATCCTTTGCCCACCGGCGACGAAGGCGTTGATCGACGGATCGTCCAGCAGAACTACGTCGACAGCGCCCTTGGGCAAGCCGGCCGCTTCCGTGATGGGTTCGACCAGATCCTGCAACAGCGCTTCGGTTTCGGCGTCGCGCAAGATCGACTGCGCGGCGACGGGTTGAGCGCCGATGACGAGCAGGGCCGCGAAGGCAAGCAGGCGAGCGAGCAGACTAGTGGCGGGTCGCATTTCGAGCCAAGCCTAGCCCATCGGGGCATGAACGGAAACTGAAGCTTGGCGGCACGCCGGGCGCCGCTCGCCAAACCCCTTAGCCGATCAGACGCTTTGCCGCCCGTTCGAGGAGCGACATGTCTTCGGGAACTTCGCCGACCAACATGATCTCGCCGCTTTCGGTGCGCCGGATCATGACGAGCGAGAACTCGGCACCTTCGGCGGCCAGCGAATTGAAGGATAGCGGCGGCATTCCCCGCAGCTTGCCTGCCAGGACTTCCCGAAGCCCGTTCGGCGCGTCGACGGACTTGCCGGCTTCCTCGCGACGCAGGCGGCGTTCGGCCTGGACCACACCCTTGAGGCCACCTTCCACATCGCGCAGGTAGGTACCAAGCGTACCGCGCGGCAGTTCGATCCGGTGCGCATAGGTCAGGGCCGAGGCGTATTCGGTAAGGCGCGTCTTGTCGTAATCATGCCCGAACACCAGCTTGACCACCGGAGTCATTGGCGCGCGGACCTGTACCGTCAGCCCCGCGTCGGCGAGCAGTTCATTGAAGTCGGCGGGGGCTTCGATGGCGGCGATCGAGAAGTCGTATGCGCGGCCTATTGCTTCGTAGAGAGCGGTGCGGGTGCGATCTTCGCTGTTGTTGGCGGCATCTGCCATTTCGCGCGCAGCCGCGAGCCAGTCGCTGAGGCCCATGGTCGCCGGATCGACAACAGGCATGTCCACTGCGGTCTCGATATAGTCGGAGAGATCGAATTCGCTCTCGTCAATCGGATCGCCTAGCTCGATCGGCATCTTGCCCGACCCCTCGGGCATCAACATCGGCATCTTGAGGAGCGATCCGAACGAAGGACGATGATCGCCGTCCTCCGCTCCGTCCGAGTCGTCGGACTCGTAGCCGGTCTCCTCGTCTTCCTCTTCGTCGCTGTCGGCGAGTTCGTAGAGGGCCTTGAAGGCATCCAGCCCAGCGGGTTCACGGGCATCCTCGAGCTCATCAGGCTCATCATCGGCGTCGATGCCGAACGAAGGGAGTGGCAGGGGATCGAAGCCTGGGGCGGTGGGGGCTTCCTCGGTCATTTCGGCCGGTTCGCTATAAGTGACGTTGATGGAAAGCCCGCTCGGCAGATGGAGATTTTCGATGTCGTCCTCGGAATCCGCGTCGACCCCGGTTTCGAGGGCCTGATCGATTTCGAGCAAAAGCTCATCCGAATCGAGAGCATCGGCGAGCTCTTTCCAATTGATCACACCGTAGATGAAATCGATCGTGTCATCGTCGCTTGAATAAGGCAGCAGAATCCCACGATAGGCGAGCGTCGCCCCGCGCTGGTTCACGAACTCGGCCTCGAAGCCGATCGGCGCCTGGTTGGCGAGGATCTGCATGTAGTGGTCGGTGATGCGGGTCAGCAGCGAACGCGATGGCACATCGGCCAGAGTCGTCAGCTCTGCGTCGCCCGCGCCACATTCTTCCGCCAGCTTTTCGCCGATGAAAGATATGCCGGGGTTTTCGATGCCCCTGCTGAAATCGAGCAGGACGCTATAGGGTCCGAAGTCAGGGAGGCTTTCCGGGTCGAGGTCGTCGATCGCCGGATAGTTGCGGTCGTCGAGCAGGCCGGCCCAGTGATTGTAGGCGCGCACTTGCATGCGCCGTTCGTCCTGGCCGATCTCGGGACGCGGCGGGACCCGGCGAACGGGTTCATCCTCGTCCGGGTCATAGCCGTCGCTATCGGCAGTAGGCCCGAAGTTGCCCCGCACCGTATCCATGCAGCTAGTCCCCTAAACCTCTTCGGGACTGCCTATGGGCTCGGCATAGTTAATTACCCGTAAAATTCGGCAGGCTTGGGGGGCGCGCTAGGCGGGCGGCGAGGCGATCCCGCGATCGGTGCCGCACAGGCGATCCCACATGCGGAAGTAGAGCCCATAGTTGCAGCGGTACTCGTCGTGATGCCGCTGGTGATGGCTCGCGGTGATGAGCCAATCGCCGAGCCTCGAATGCACGATGGCGCGGGGAAACATCTCCCATCCCATGTGATTGGTCACGCCCATGACCGTCATGATCGCCAACACCAAACCGAGCATGGCGACCTGTATCGGCACAAGGAATACCAGGGCCGGAATCACCACAGCGCCGCTCAACGCCTCGATCGGGTGGAAGCTCATCGCGGCCCAAGCGGTAGGCGGGCGGCTTGCATGATGGACCGAGTGGGCGAGCCGGAACCAGCTTGGGCGGTGGAACAGCCGATGGGTCCAGTAGAACCAGGTGTCGTGGACGAAGAGGAAGGCGAGGAGCGAGACGGGCAGGTACCAGAGGGGATAGTCGGCAAAGTCCGTATAGATCTGCGTCCACCCGCGATTCTGCCAGCCCCAGGCGACGATGCCCGCGGGAATCCCATAGATCGCTGCCGAGGCCAGCGACCAGCCGATCTCTCGCCGGATCTGCTCGTCCAGTCCGGCATAGAGGCGGGGGCGCACGCGATGCGTGGCGTAGGCGAAGGCACCGCTCGAAAGGGCATAGCGAGCGGCGACAATCAGGCTCATCGCCAGTGCGGACAAGGCTACGGCGGTCATCCGGTGCAAACTGCCACAACTCGCCACCTTCAGGAAGGCGCGGCTCAGCCCAGCCCCTGACCCCAGGCGGCGCACTGCGGGTCGAGCCCGACGAGGTGGCGGCGCAGCGCCGTGCGCGCGAGGCGCTCGACCTCAACCTTACGGCGGGCGGCGGCCAGCGGATGACTCGGCGCGGGACGGACGATTTCGGCGTCGTATTCGTCGGCTACGATCACGCCGCAACAATCCGGGCGGAAGTCCGCGCCCTCCAGGCAGGCGCGGTCCAGCTCCGGCGGCAGACCCCAGAAAAACTTGTCGCAGAAGTCGAGATAATCGGGCCACTTGCCGTCACCGAGCAAGTCCGACCGGGCTGTCTTGATCTCGACGATCACGATGTGGCCCTTGGCGTCGATCCCCATCAGGTCCGCCCGCCGCCCATTGCGTAGCGGCATCTCGGGGAGGGCCCAAATGTCGTTGCGCGCGAACAACCGACAAATCCCGCGCGCCACGGCCGCCGCACGGCGTTCGGAGAGTTCGGAGCCAACAGAGGCAAGGGGAGAATCGGCCATCCACTCAAAATGGAACAGATGTGGAACACGGTCAAGTCGAAGCCATGCACCAATCGTTAGGAGGCATGGGTGCATTGTCGCACACTTGGGCCAGTGAGGGTGGTGATTGAAGCATGGCCGTGCCCACGCGGAATGTTGCGAAACGGCAAGCTGCTCCGATAGTGCAGCTGATCACCAATCCGACTTCGGGTTCGTACTCTCGCGCGCGTGTCGCCAGGTTGGCGCAATCACTGGAGGCGGAAGGCGCGACGGTCCTCCATTGCGAAAGCGCGGGCGAACCCAGGTTCGCCGCTACGGCAACTCACGTTTGCGTTGTCGGGGGCGACGGAACGGTGCGCCGCGTGGCAGGGGCGATGGCGCGGCAGGAGCGCGCGGTTCCTCTCAGCATCTATCCCTCGGGAACCATCAACCTCCTGGCACGCGAAGCGGAGTATCCCGCCGATCCGCGCGCCTTTGCCCGGCTCGTCCTTGCGGGCCGGGCGGGGCGCCCGCACTATCCCGTCGCGTTGGGGGACGGCTTCTTCTTTTCCTGTGCCGGGGTCGGGCCAGACAGCTGCGCCGTTGAGCGGGTTTCGTTGCCTCTCAAGCGCTGGATCGGGCGACTCGCTTACGGGGCGGCCTTCTGCCAGCTTCTGTGGCACTGGTCGCGTCATACGATTCGGTTGGAGTCCGAAGGACGCGTGCTTGAATGCGAGGCCTTCTACGTCGCCAAGGGACGCTATTATGCCGGGGCGTGGAGCCTGGCCCAGTCCGCCCGCGTGCACGACCCACTGTTTCACGTTATCGCTCTCCCCACTGCCCGGAGACGCGACTACGCCCGCTTCGTGTTCGGTCTGATCTGCGGACGTGACGCTTCGCGCCAAGCTGGGGTCGAAACATTCACCTGTCGTGCGCTGAGCGCGACCAGCGAAGCAGGGCTTCCAATCCAGGCCGACGGAGATATCGTTGGCAGGTTGCCCGTAACGATGAATGTCGGCGAGGTGCCGCTAACCTTTTGCTAAGCCGCGACGCCGGGTTTGAGCAGCGCGATCACCGCTGCGCGGGCGTCGACGAATTCCTCCCAGAGGGCCATAGCGGCCGGCTTGGGATCGACCCCTCGGGCGCTCACTGAAAGCAGGGCCACGATACCCGGCTGCATGAAGGCGGAGATGTCGGTGATACCGTGCTCGGCCCGGTCGCGACGCCACGGATCGGCGGCTTGCAACAATTCGCCAATCTCGCAGCCATCCGCGAACGTGGGTGCGGTTTCGACTCGGGCAAGAGTTGCGACCACGCGGGCGGCTTCCGCCAGCGCCGTCCACCGCAGCGAGGCCTCGAGCGTATCGTTTTGTCCCGGCACAAAGCTGTCGGTCGCGGCATAGAAGGAGGGCGGCATGGCGTTCATCGTCCGCCGGGTTAGCGCCTGCCTGCTTGCGAATTGGTTAGCGCTCGACCCTTCCTGTGCCTGTTGCGCAGGCACAGGAAGGATATCACTTACTGACCTTCTGGGGGCGGGCCGAACGGGTCGCCTTCGTCATCCAGGCCGAGGTCAACGTTGGCGCCGCCACCGTCTTTCACCAGGCGGTTGTTTTCCTCGCAGACGTATTCGCGAATTTCCCAGGTTTTCTCGCGACGGAAGGCGAGCTGCTGGACATACGGTTCGGTCAGCACTTCGGGGTCGGTGATCGTCGTCTCGATTCGCAGCACATCAGGCTTGTCGAGCCAGATCCGCTCGTGGATGCGCATCTTGTCGCTGTGCGGAATGCCGCCGGAAATGTCGGTCACCGGGCTGAACCCCACCGTGTCGACCAAAAGCGTGTCACCGTCCCAACGTCCGACCGAATAGCCATTGAACAGGAAATCCGGGTCGTCGGGCAACGGACGCCCGTCAGTGTAGATCCGTCGCGCTTGAGTGTAGGTTTCAGCGAAGATTGTCACCCGACCGGGCGTAAACAGGAACTCGATCGGATAGGGCTGGCGCATGATCCCGGGCATGCCGGGCGGCAGGCAACTGACCTGGGCCGACTGGTCGACACCCTCGGCGGCCTGCTTTGCGCGGAAAGCGTCGAGCCGTTGCTGGGCGGCCGGGGTGAGCTTGGGCTGAGCCGGAGGGCCGCCCGCGCCGCCGCCGAACAGCAGCGACCAGTCGGGTGCCCAGACCCCGCTGAAATCGGGCAATTGCTCAAGCGCGGCGTAACCTTGTCCCCGCGGAGCCGCGTTATCCTGCGCTGGCGCCGCCGCTGCCATCGCCAACGCCGCACCGCTTGCGAGCGCGCGCGCCGTCCATGCCCAACCTTTCATTTGTCCCTCCCGCATTCTCTCTCTTTGGGAAAGATTGCGGTGGTAGGTGAGGCTAAGTCAAGCGGCGGGTTGATTATGTCCGATCTTTGCGGGAGAAGTAGTGCAAGTGCTCTTCCAGATGGGGTGGGAGATGCGCAGGAGAGAGGACCAATGAAAAAGACAACCCGCATGGCGATTGCCGCCGTCGCAGGGCTCGGCTCGCTTCTGGCCGTGCCCGCGGTCGCCCACCATTCGACCGCGATGTTCGACTGGGGCGTCCCGACCGAGATGAAAGGCGTCACCGTAGAGCGCTGGGTGTGGACCAATCCGCACACATTTCTCTACGTGAAGGATGCCGCCGGCAATCGCTGGGCATTCGAAGGCATGAGCCCGAATCACCTGTCGCGATCGGGCTGGTCGAAGCGTTCGCTGACGCCGGGCGAGAAGATCGACCTTACGTATTACAAGTTGCGTGACGGCCGCCACGGGGGGTTCAACGTCACCGTCAAGCGCGCCAGCGGCGAGACTCTGCAACAGCTGCCAGTGCGCATGTAGGTCCTGGCCGGCGCCCTGCCCACACCTAGGCGCCGGTCAGGCCTTCGCCTTCGCTTTCTTCTTATTCTGACCCGGGATCTTGGGGAGCTTGTGCTTCCCCTTGTCCTTTTTCGCTTTGGAACCCTTGACCTTCTTTGGCTTTTCGCCCGTTTTCGGTTCGAGAACGGCCGTGGCCAGGCGGCGGATGTCCGCCACCCGTGGCTTCACCTCGCCCGCCAGGATGGCTTGGGCGAGCTGTTCGAGCGAAAACGCGGATGTGTCGACGGCGGGTTTCTTGGGCACCGGCGGCTGGACGGGTGCGACGGGCGTCGTCCCGTTGCCGCGCTTCCCGTTTGCCGCAGTTGCTGACCTTGCCAATGGATGTCCCTCCGAAACTCGACCTCAAAGCTGAGTCTTACGCCGAATCACGTCCGGGCAAGGCTTTTGCCGTGTTCGTCACACCACCGTCACGCGGCAGTCATCAACTTTAGAGCGGGATCTGCGCCGATCCACTCGGCTAAAACCCTGAGGTCCTGTTCGATTGCCGGCGAAGTGAGGTCGCAGAGAGAATTCGCCAGCCGGAGAGTGAGAGTGCCATCCGAAAGAGTGAGCGAGCTGGCCGTGGGCGAGGGAGGTACGCCGCCACCGAGCCTCAGGCACAGCCGGGTGGCGAGACCCCAGCCGATCGCGCGCCTCAACGTCTCCTCCGGAGCCAGCCGCAGAAGATCCGGTGTGATGATCTGCTTGCCGCAAGCGCCGAGCAAGGCGGCGGCGATCTGCGCCCGGCCCGCCATGTCCACTCCGATCCAGCGCTTATGGAGGGCCCAGTCGAGTGAATGTCGAACGCGCAAGTTGGGTTCGAGCCGCACCGCCGAGAGCGAGAGCATGGTCGCGGCCAGGCGAAGTCGTTCGGCTTCCGGTTTTCCGTCCTGGCGGACGGCACCCGCCGTCCAGGCGGCGATCGCCGCGGCGAGTGGGGCCGAACTGGCGCGCGGCGCGCCGAAGTAGCTGATGCCTTCCAGCAGGGGATCTTTCCGCCGAATCTCCGGACTGAGTCGCTGATGGAGCAACCCTTCGCGTAGGCCCCACGAGGAGAACACCAGGTGAGTGGGCTGCAGCTCGGCGAGCATGGCACGCATGATAGCCGCCGCATCGGGCAGGGCGTTGGCGCGCATGGACGACAGGCGCGCTGTCTCCATCAGGATACGCGGATCGCTGCGGACGAGCTTCTTCGCGATCCTGTCGGCTTCCGCGACGTCGAGTTCGAAAGTGTGCGGGTCCGACAGTGGGTGAAGGGTGCTGCGCATCGTATAGGTCGCGAAGGCGCGCCAGGTTCCGCCGACCATGTAGAGCGGCCCCGGATGCGCGGCGGCCCATCCCGCCTTCTCGAAGGCCTTGTGCACGGCGCGCTTGAACGCAAGTGGACCTTTCTCCCGTAATCCCGAGAGGCGCAAGGTTCCAAGCGGCAGGCTTTCGCCATGGTGTGAGCGGCCGTTTTCGACCGACACGAGCTCAAGGCTTCCACCGCCCAGATCAGCGACAACGCCGTGAGCGTCGGGAAACGCGCCGATCACGCCCCAGGCAGATGCCTGCGCTTCCTCCTCGCCGGTGAGAACTCGGGGTTCGAGTCCGATTTCCCGCACCTCGGCCAGGAAGGGTTCGGCGTTCACGGCTTCGCGGACTGCGGCGGTGCCCACAACCTCGACCCACTTCACATCGAGATCGTGCAGGATCGCGGCAAAGCGGCGCAGTCCCGCCAGCGCGAGTTGCGCCGCTCTATCGGGAATGCGCCCGGTATCGTTCAGCTCGCGGCCGAGGCGGGCGCCGACCTTTTCGTTGAACCAGACGTCGGGTACCCGCTGTGAGCCCGAATAAACGACCAGACGCACGGTATTCGAACCGATATCGACGACAGCCCTGTCCGGGGCTCCGCGATCCAGCCTGAAAGCGTCGGAGCGGAGCAGCTCCTTCATTCCCTCCCCCGCCGCAAGTCGAGCCTCGGCACGCCGCCTCGGCTGAGTGCGGCGCCGCGGCCGGAGAGAGAGGGGTTGGTCATGAAGTACCGGTGGCAGTTAAATGGATGGTCGCTGCTTTCGATCCGGTGGTAGTGTCCGCTCGAATCCAGCACCCAGCTCTGCTCGGTGTCGAGCAGGTTCGCAACCATGACCTGATCGAGAATCTGGTCGTGTACCGTTGGGTTGCGGATCGGGACCAGAGTCTCGACCCGGCGGTCCAGATTGCGCGACATGGCATCGGCCGAGGAAATGTAGACCTTGGCCCGGCGACTCGGCAGGGCGTGGCCGTTGGCGAAGGCCCAGATCCGCGCATGCTCGAGGAAGCGCCCGACGATCGACTTCACGGAAATCGTTTCCGACAGACCCGGCACGGCGGGCCTGAGGCAGCAGATGCCGCGCACCACCAGGCGAATCTCCACGCCGGCCCGGCTCGCTTCGTAGAGCCGGTCGATCATGTCCGAATCGGTCAGCGAATTGAGCTTCGCCCAGATTGCCGCCGGCTTCCCGGCCTCGGCGTTCGCGATCTCCTTGTCGATCAGCCCATAGAGCGTTTCGCGCAAGTTGATGGGCGAGATCGACAGCTGCTCGGTCCGTTGGGGTTCGACATACCCGGTGATGAAGTTGAACAGCTTGACCGCGTCGCGCGCGAGGCTCTCGTCCGCGGTGAAGAAGCTGAAATCGGTGTAGATGCGCGCCGTCAGCGGATGATAGTTGCCGGTGCCGAAGTGGCAGTACGTGCGGTACGCCTGTTCCTCCCGGCGCACGATCATCGAGACCTTGGCGTGGGTCTTCCAGTCGATGAAGCCATAGATCACCTGCACTCCGGCGCGTTCGAGCTCGGCCGCCCAGTGCAGGTTCTGCTCCTCGTCGAAGCGGGCCTTGAGCTCGACCACCGCAGTGACCGACTTGCCCGATTCGGCCGCGGCGATCAGCGCCGCGATGATCGAGGACTGGTTACCCGCGCGATAGAGCGTCTGCTTGATCGAGACGACGGAGGGATCCTTGGCCGCCTGGCGGATGAAATCGACCACCGCCTCGAAACTTTCGTAGGGGTGGTGGATGATCATGTCCTTCTCGCGGATGGCGGCGAAGCAATCACCGTCATGCTCGAGAATGCGTTCCGGATAGCGCGGGTTGAACGGCTCGAACTTGAGGTCCGGCCTGTCCTCCTCGACCACCCCGGCCAGGCCGCCAATTCCCAGCATGCCGTCAGTCTTGTTGACCAGCGTATCGGGCAGGGCGAGCTGTTCGCGCAGGATCGCCTCGGCCTCGGGCGCGCAATCCCGGTCGATCTCCATCAGGATCACCCGCCCGCGCCGCCGACGCTGAATCGCGGTGCGGAAGTAACGGACCAGGTCTTCGGCCTCTTCCTCCAACTCGATGTCGCTGTCGCGCAGGACCCGAAATACCCCGTCGCCTTCGACCTGGAAGCCGGGGAACAGCAAGTCGGCGAAGCGGCAGATCACGCTTTCGATCGAGACGTAAGTCGCCTCCTCGCCCGGGATACGGACGAACCGCGGGATGGCGCTCGGGATCAGGACCATCTCGACCAGCCGCGCGTCGTCCCGGACGCGCCTGAGGCTGAACAGGACCCCGATGCCCTGGTTGGCCACGAACGGGAACGGATGAGCTGGATCGATCGCCTGAGGCGTGACCACGGGCACGACGTAATCGATGAAGTACTGGCGCAGCCAGGCGGTCGCCTGGCTGTCCATGTGCCGCTCGTCGACGATATGGATGCCCTGATTGTCGAGCAGCGCGCGCAGTTCCGCGAGCGCCCGCTGCTGCATGTCGACCAGCTCGCCGATCTTCGCGCGGATCGCGGCGACTTGCTGTTGCGGGGTCTTGCCGTCGATCGAAACCTCGTCGACCCCGCTCCGCACTTGCCCGCTCAGGCCCGCGACGCGGATCATCATGAACTCGTCGAGATTGCTGCCGGAAATGGCCAGGAATCGCAGCCGTTCGAGCAGGGGATAGCTCGGCCTGGTCGCTTCCGCGAGTACGCGCTCGTTGAACGAGAGCCAGCTCAGTTCCCGATTGAAGAAGCGATCGTTTATGTCCGGGCGCTCCACCGGGTCGAAACTCGAAACGGCGCTAATCATCGTCGTCCTTGGCGGGGGCTATGCGAAGCACCCCTGTGTGAGACGTCCATTGCACTTTTGTGACATCTTCGCGTCATCAAGGCCAGTGGCTTAACTTAGCGCAAAATCGCAGATGACGGGACTCGCAAGTCGATCTGCTGTGCGGCGAGACGTCCGATGCAACATTGAACCCGCCCATTATATTTCCATATAAAAGACGTTGCCGCACTTTAACCAAGTGTTAGTGAACAATTCGAAACGGTTGTTGCGTCATTACCAAGGGACTAACAATAACTCTATAAATCAGCCTCTAAATGAGCTCGTGCTAATAACTCTATTTTGATGACGTCACACTATTGAACTAGTATTATTACGTATTTCAATCTCCCGCCTCCGACTTATCGGTTCGGCACGGGACCTAAGGGAACCGAAGACCTAACCAGGAGATTGATTATGAAGTTCTTCAACAAGCTGCTCCGCGACGAACAGGGCGCCACCGCGATCGAATACGGCCTCATTGCCGCTCTGATCGCAGTCGCCGCTATGGCCGCCATGGGTCAGATCGGCACTCAGCTGAACTCCACCTTCACCTCGGTTGGTACAAAGCTTGAAGATGCGAACGAGGCTGCGAAGTAGTCGCCAAACATTGTCGAGCCTCGGCTCGGAGAAGGAGGCGGCAGGGCAACCTGTCGCCTCTTTTTGTTGATCTGAGGCGCGCGCGTCTGTCCGTTCACGCGCTACAGTCGTTTACGTTGAATGGGCGCCCTGATCGGACTTCCACCTATTTGGCCGGGATCTTATCGAACTCGGCTTGAATTTTCGCCAGATTATCGTCGCTCAGTTCGGCCTCGTACTGCTGGACCCCCTTAAGCGTGAGGTCGCGCCCAAGGGTCTGGAACATCTCGTTGGCGAAGGTTTTGGGGATAAGGCGCTTGAGAATTTCTGCCGCAGCAGGGTCATCGAGCAGCTTTCCGACTTTTGTTTCGGTCACCGAATAATGGGCGGCCGCGGCATCTTGGGCCATGGCGGTTGGTGCGACAACGGATGCGGCGAGACCCGCGGCGGCGAGTGACAATCCGTAGAAAAGGTCACGCATTTCGTCTCTCCCCAAGTTCAGATCGCGGACGACTCCGCAGTTATTCCTTCTCCTAGGAATTAATCGCAGAACGCGCAAGCGATTCAGCTTGCGCGCGCCCGGTCGAAATCCTTGCTGCGACGATGAAGGCCGTTCCCACGAGAGGCGCCGCCGCCATGGCGGCGATCCCATAGCGCAGGCTTTCCTCTCCCAGGGTAGGGTTGAGATAGTCGCTGAGGACTCCGACGATGAATGGACCGAGGGTGCTACCGATGAGCCCAGCAGCAGCGAGCATCACGGTAGCGGTCAGCCCGCGATCGCCGGGAGCTGCGGATTCGACAGCGAAGTTGATGCTCGGAATGATCGCACAGGCGAGCAGAAAATTCATCAGCGCTGCGCTGGCCATCGCCAGGGACAGGGAAGGCAAGAAGGCGAAGCCGAGCACGCAGGGCACTGAGAGCGGCAGTGTTACGATGGGGAGCCACAGCGTGGCAGCGGCCGAACCCGTACGCCGGCGGACCGCGTCGGCGAGGAACCCGGCAAACAGCGTTCCGGTGATTCCTCCGATCCCGACCGCGGGCCCGATCGCAACACCGACTTGAGACAGCGGAACGTCGTGGGAGCGCTGCAGGAACGCGGGTCCCCAGGCCGCGAGAACTGAGGTCAGCATGCTGGCGGTGCCGTAACCGACGACAAGGCGGGCGAGCCCTGGGGAGTGCCACAGTCGCAGCAGGCCTTGAGACAAGTCCGCGAAGGTACCGGCTGGAGCGGCCGGTCGAGCGTCCTCGCCACGCGCGGGCTCAGTGGCGGTGGCGAGCATCACGAGCGCGAGCACGACGCCGACGCCGCCTGCCCAGAAGAACATCGCCCGCCAGCCGATCGCGGCCGCCAGTACGCCGGCTGCTATCGCGCCGCCGACGATGCCGATGAACGCGCTCGACTGGAATACCGCCACGGCGCGCCCTCGCGCCTGCGCGCGAAAAAGGTCGGGGATCAGGGACATCGCGGCGGGAAAGGCAGTCGCCTCGCCGATGCCGACCCCGATCCGGGCGATGGCGAGGGTCGCGAAGTCGGTCGCCAACCCCGTCGCGGCGGTGGCGATCGACCACCCTGCAATGCCGAAAGCCAGGATCCGCGTGCGGTTACCCCGATCGATCATGCGCGAAAGGAAGAGGCCGCCCACCAAGTTGAACACGGTGAAGAACAACCCGTTCGCAAGCGACATTTGGGTGTCCGACAACGAGAGTTCGCCGCGAACCTGCTCCGTCACCAAGCCGAGCAACCCGCGGTCGCCGGCATTTAGTACGTTGGCGAGGAACAACAGGAAGAGCACCCACACGGCGGTGCGCCGGGATACCGAGGGGGCGTCCTCGTTCATGGGATGATCTCCGCTTTATTTAGGATTTGCGCCAGCGGCTCGGCAAACTCGGCGTCGATCAGCACGAAGACCACCCTCGCCACCTCGCCGGACCGGTTTTCCCAGGCATGATCGGTTCCTCGCTGGACGACCACGTCACCCTTGCGCAGGGTCGTTTCGCTGTCGCTGAGGATCAGCGCAATCTCGCCCTCGATCACTATGCCGTAGTCGATCGTGCGGGTCCGGTGCATCGGACTGCGCGCGCCGCCTGCTCCAGCGGGGTGGAAATCGATCACGCGAATGATGCTGCCCCCGCGTCCGGCGGGCCCAATCGAGCTGGAGCTGGAGACAGGTTCGCCGTCGGGGATGAGTTCGAGCGGTTCGCATGCCCGGGCCGTCGACCATATTTCGTCGAAGCGGGCGCCGGGAAGGTCCCTCACGAGCGGCACCGGCGCATCCGACACAATGATCGAACGCCCGTCGGGCGCGTGACCGGTGACAATGCGGCGCGTGCGCTTCACCGCAGAGTCCTCTGCTCACTGACGTCGGATCCGCCGGACGTGTCGAGGAGCACGGCCGGGCCGAAAGCGTGCAACGGCAATGCGGCCAGCGCATTCACGATCGGATATTGTGTCGGCATGTCTTCCCACCTCGCGCCGGTGAAGGAAAAGCGGCCTGAGCCCGCCTGGCAGGACCGGATCTCTGGCACTGGTGGGCCGGGCTCAACGATGGTCATGTGGTCGATCTCCGCCCTGCCCCATTCGCCGGTCCGCGGGATGTACTTGCGAAAGATCATCGGAGCCGCGGCCGACATTGGCGATGCGATCGGTTCCAGGTCCTCGGCCATGAACTGCAGAAATTCGAAGCCGTCCCATCGCGCCGAACCTGTCAGGCGTGAACCGGTGTCATCAGGCTCCGGGATTTCCGCAAAAATCTTCGGCCATCCGAGCTCCTCGCGTCCCGTGAGGATCGGATCGGCCATGTTCTCCCAAACAACCGGCACGAAGTGGCCCGTGATTGACTGCTCACCATTCCAGCGCGCTGGAATGCGGACCATGACGATATTGTAACCACGCCCGGCCAGCCAGCCGACGTCGCTCAACAGGGTTACCACGACTTCCAGCCTCGGTTCGCCGACCAGCGTCATCCTGTCAGGAAGGAGTGCGGCCAAGGGCTCGGCATCGGTGACAGCCGAAAGCGTGAGTGAAGTCGCTTTCTTGTCGAAGCGTCGGTGTCGTTGCGAAGCCGGCAGGTTGCGCGGCCCGGGGGCTGGGCCAAACCCGACCGGCATTCGAAACATCTGGCCGAGCGGATCGCTCAATCCACGCGTTCCAGACCGAGCAGTCCCGCCGCATTCAGACCCAAGATACCCGCCTTGTCCTCTTCCGATAGCCGGTCGTGAAATCCAACCGGGTCTGGCTCGGACATGTCGAAGGGATAGTCCGTGCCGAGGCACAGCTTGTCGGCGCCATGCGTGCGTACCAGGCTGTCGAGCTGGTCCTTGTCGAACACCAGCGTATCGAGCCACAGCTTGCGCAGATAACTCGAAGGTTCGTGCCGGCAGTGTTCGGAACAATCGGCACGGGCGCGCCAGCCGTGGTCCATCCGGCCCCAATATCCTGGCATGTAACCTCCGCCGTGAGCGACGCAGATTTTCAGTCCGGGGTAAGCGTCGAGCACGCCGCCAAAGATCAGGTGGCCGATCGCGAGCGTCGATTCGAGCGGATTGCCGATGAGGTTGTTAAAGTAATACTCGCTCATCCGCGCCGCGTGGGTGAACCCCAGCGGATGGATGAAGATCAGTACGCCCAGCTCCTCTGCGGCCGCCCAGAAGGGGCGCAGGTCCTCGGCGTGGAAATCCTTGCCGTTCACGTTGGAGCTGATCTCGATCCCCCTCAAGTCGAGATCCTTCACGCACCGGCGCATCTCGGCCACAGCCATTTCGGCATTCTGTAACGGCACCGAACCCATGCCGATCAGGCGGTCGGGGTGCTGGGCGACCGCGGCGGCCATCCCGTCGTTCACGACGCGAGCCGCGTCGCGTCCGGTCTCGGGATCGGTGAAGTAGAAATACTGCCCCGGGCTGGGTGAGATCGCCTGCACGTCGATCCCTAGCCGGTCCATGTCGGCGACGCGCGTGTCGAGCGTGTTGAGCGTGCGGCCCATCTGGGCAAACTGCGCGCGGTTCACTTCCGAGGTCTTGGCGCTGGTGAAATCGTTGATGCCGGGCGGTGGGCCCGGATACTTGGCCTGCACGATAGCATCGGCGGCCGGGATGCCGAGGTGGCAGTGGATGTCGACGACGAGATGCTTGCCGCGCGCTTTGACCGGAATTGGCTTGCGGTCGCCGCAGGTGAAGACGTTGCCGCTCATGCCGCCGTCCTCGCAGGAGTGATCTTGCCGGCACAGGGGCCGAAACCGATCGGCACGTATCCTTCTGCGACAGCCTTGGCCCGCAGGGTGAGCGTATCGCCGTCCTCGAGCATGACGCGTTCCGTCCCGTCGGGCAGAACAAGGCGTTCCTTACCCAGCTTGGTGATTTCGACCAAGCAAGCTCGCGCCTCGTCGGCCGCGCCGGAGACGGTTCCGGTCGCGATCAAGTCGCCGACCTCGAGCGGGGCGCCGCCGGAAGCCTGGTGAGTGACCATTTGCGCAAGCGTCCAGAACAGCTCGGCCACATTGGTCCGCACGATCGTGTACGGTCCGTTGCCAGTATCGAGCTCGGCTGTGATTTGGACGTTTAGGCCGCCTGCCCGACGATCGAAAGGATCGTTCAAATAGGCTGGCAGCTCCGGCTCCTCCCCGGTCCGGCCGCGACCGGCAACGCGAAACGGAGCGAGTGCCTCCATCGTCACGATCCAGGGAGAGATCGTCGTCAGAAAGCTCTTGCCCAGGTGCGGGCCGAGCAACATCTCGTAGAACTGGATGGCGCGGGCCGACCAGTCGTTGACGAGGCAGCAGCCGAACAGGATCTGTTCGGCTTGGGCCATGTCGACCGTTTCGGCCAGCGCGTTGACGGGGCCTCCTAGCCAGGCGCCGAATTCGAGTTCGAAGTCGAGCATCGGTTCGGCTGCCACGGCCATCGCACTGCTGCCGGGCGGCACGACCTGACCGACAGGCCGCACTACCGGCGTGCCGGAAACGGCAACCGAACTGGCGCGGCCATTGTACGCGACCGGAAGGGTTGCCCAGGCGGGCATCGGCGAGCGGCCGCCATTGGCAGCCATACGCAGGATGTGATCCGCCGAGGTGCAGAAGTCGGTGAAGGCGGTCGGCTTGGCCGGCATCAATAATTTGGCGTCGCTCATCGGCACAAGCGCTGCCTCGGCGGACCTGCGGTCGCCAGTTCCGTTCATCCGGTAGAGGTCGGACAAGGCGGCCCGTAGCGCCGAGACATCCTGGCGCGCGCAGGCGAACAGCGGAAGCAGGCTGTCGCCGCACGCAGCTTCGGCGGCTGGTCCTGAAATCGCGCCCGCTTTGAGAAGCGCGGTCAGATCGATGATCTGGTCACCCAGCGCCACGCCACCGCGCGCACCCTTGCCGTCGTCGAACACTCCGAACGGCAGGTTCTGGATCGGAAAGTCGGTGCCATCGGCGTTGGCGCTCTCCACCCAGCTCCGGCGGGCGGGATCGTGCGTGGCGTTGAGTTCAGTGGGCATGCCCGCATCCGTGCTTGGCGTGGTGTTCCTTGCGGTAGCGGTTCATCTCCGCGAACAGGACTGGCGGCGGGGCATGCGGCAGGTTTGGATCCCAGCCTTTGTAGAGCGAGAAGACGTTGGCCACGACCCGCTCGCTATCGGTCCAATCAGCATATTCCTTGATCGGAATGTCGCGCGCTGCGTCCCGCCAATCCATCCCCGCCTCGAAGCGGCCGCGAGCCTCGCGCCGCAGGTGCTCGAAATAGCCTTTCATAGTGCGGACGTTCTCGACATCGCAGATTGGCCCGTGCCCCGGCACGACGACCTCGGGATCGAGTGCGATGATGTGATCGCAGGCCGCGATCCAGTTGTCGAACGGCCCGGCCCATACGATCGGGTGCCCTTCGTTGAACATCAGGTCGCCGGTAAAGACCGTGCGATCCTCGAGCACATGAGCGATCGTGTCGGACTCAGTGTGAGCCGGACCCAGATCGGTCAGCTCGACAGTCTTCTCCCCAACCTTGAGCGTCATGGCGCTCTCGAAGGTGCGTGTCGGCAGGGCCAGTTCATCCACCCCGCTGAAATCGAAATAGCGGCCCATGGTCTCGAACAGGAATTCGCCGGCTTCGCCCATGGTCTCCCAGTTGGCCGAAAGATTGGCGAGCGCTTGCGGGTTGAACCCCTCCATCTCGTGGCGGGTCTTCGCTGTTGCGATAATCTCCGCCCCCTCGACCACGCCGTTGCCGAAGAAGTGATCAGGATTGGCGTGGGTGTTCATGACCATGTCGATCCGCTCGCCGCCTGGAACCCCGGCGAAAGCAGCGAGCATATCGCGCGTCAGGGGAACGCTCATCAAGGTATCGATCAGCAGGGTCTGACCTGCCGATGTCACCAGACCCGCGTTCGACCATCCCCAGGTGCCGTCGGGCTGGATGTAACCGTAAGTCCCGTTGGCGATCTCGTGGACGCCCTGGCGGAAAGGCCAATTTGCCATCTTGCATTCTCTCCCTGAAGCAACACTACTCAGTTATTTCCGGTCGACAAGAATATTCTATCCAGCCGAAATGGTTGTCGCCGCGCCGCGCAGCGAGTAGCACCGCGCCGATGGGAAAAGGCCAGGGCCAGCCAGGCAAATCAGCGGCAAAGCTCGCCTCGCGGGGCAAGGGCCGTCCGACGGCGTCAGAGGCGGGCGTGGGGCGTGACGCCTTGATCGACGCGGCACGCGCACTGCTGCAGGAACTTCCCCCCTCCCAAGTGACAAGTACCGCAATCGCTCGCAAGGCAAACGCCGATCCTGCCCTGGTGCGTTATTACTTCGGCAACCGCGAGAACCTGCTGTTCGAGGTAGCCAAGCAGATCGGCGAGGAGTCCAACCGGCCCCTGCCGCCGGGCGATCCGCTCGCCCTACTCGAAGACATGATCCGCGGCACGTTCCGCTTCACCCGCTCGGCCAAGCACATGCAGCGCCTTATGATCGAGGAACTGGATTCCGCCTCGTCACCCGAAGTGCGGGAAAAGATGCGCGAATGGAATAGGAGCCCCGTCTCGAACTATGCGCGCATCCTAGAATTCGACGACGAGGGCGAGTTGCGCGAGTTCGACCCGTTCTTCATGTACCTCGCGGTAGTCGGCATTAGCGACTTCTTCGTGTCGGGGGCCCCGCTTATCGAGTTGCTGGCTCCATCGGGGACCACCAAAGAAGAACTCGCCAAGAGCTACGAGGATTTCGTCGTCCGCCTGATCACAGATGGCGTGCGCAAGCGTTAGGCCTTCTCCGCCACACAGAGGTTGCGCTGATTTCCCAACCCGGAAATTGTCGCTTCCATGACGTCGCCCGGCTTGAGAAAGACACCGAAGGCCGAGCCGTTGCCATAGGGCGAGCCGGTGCAGATCAGGTCCCCCGGCTCAAGCACAACCCGGCTCGAAAGGTAGGCAATCTGCCGCTCGATCGAGGCCATCATATCTGCGGTCGTCTCGTCTTGATAGACCTTGCCGTTGACTGACAGTTTCATCGCCAGATCATAGGGATCGGCGATACACTCTTTCGGCACGATCATCGGTCCGAAGGGCAGAAAGGTCGGAAAGCTCTTGCCCGAGAGCCAGTCGGCGCCAATCGCCGATCCATCGCGGCGGAAGATAAGCTCGCGCGCGGTAACATCGTTGACCACGGCGAAGCCGGCGACGTACTCCATTGCCTCCGCCTCACTCACGCGGTGGGCGCGGCGGCCAATCACTACGCCGAGCTCAAGCTCCCAGTCGGGCTTTTCGACGTCGTAGGGCAGGATCACCTCGTCGCGCGGGCCGATCACGCTGGCGGGGAGTTTCAGGAAGGCGAATGGCGGGGCTTTGGCGCGAGCATCCATCATCGCCTCGACCCGTGCCTTTAGCTCGGCCGGATCGACGTCGTCATGCTCGCTGGTTCGCATCGACGGATCGCCCATGATCAGACCCACGACGTGCTTCTTGTAGTTCGCCCCAGTACAGAAGACCTGGGTGGGCCGGTAAGGCATGCGCACGTCCGCGGTCGCGAAATCGCCGCTGGCGGCAAAGGCGGCATCGTCCGCGGCCCACGCCCCGACTTGCGCCGAGACATCCTGCCAGTCGCGCAGCAGCGCCGGCAGGTCGCGCTCCTCACCCCAGTGCGACAGCGGCACGAAACGCTCGCCAGAGACGAGCACTACCTGTTCGGTGCCGTTCGAGGAAACTGTGGCCAGTCCGTAAGTCATGCGCCCTCTCAGTAAGGCTCGTGGAGCTTTTGCATCGTGCTGCCGAGCATCGCGTTCGCATCGCGCTGGTCGCCGCCGGCCATTTCGATCTCCCCGACGCGAACCGAGTTCTCGACGACCATGCGCGCACGCTCGAAACGCCGTGAGGTGAAGGCGGCAAGCGCGGTTTCGAGATCGTTGTGGCGGGCGATTTCTTCGGCCAGGACCAACCCGTCCTCCACCGCCATGCCCGCACCCGAGGCCATGTGAGGCGTCGTTGCATGAACGGCGTCACCGATGAGGACGACGCGGCCGCGATGCCACGGGGCGGGCAGCAGCAGCCATTCAAGCGGGCGGTAATTGACCAGTGAATCCGCTCCAAGGCCGGCGCGGACTTGTGGGACGTAGCCGCCGAACGGGGCCAAGAGGCTGGCCACGTGGTCCAATTGCTCCTCAGGAGCAAACCATGGGTTGTCGGGTACGTGCTCGAGGATGAAAGCGTACATCCGGTCATCGGAGATGGGATTGAAACCCAGTTTAACCGGTCCGCCGAGAAACATCTCGGGGCGATCCACCTCCGGCGGGCGCGGCGCGACGATGCGCCAGCAACCCTGGCCGGTAAAACGAGGTGCCGCCGCGGCAGGAAACAGGTGCCTGCGCAGTTGTGAGAAGATGCCGTCGGCGGCGACCACCAGATCGTAGCGCTCGCGCCTGCCGTCCGGGAAACCAACCTGCGCACCGGCGGCATCCTGTTCGACGGAAGCTATCTCCGCACCAAGAGTCACGCGAATGCCCGCATCGCGCACTCTGCGTGACATGATTTCGTGCAAGGCGGGGCGCATGATACCGCCACTGCGCGCCACGGGAGGCGCAGCATCGGGAATCGGCGGAGATTCCATGATAACGCTGCCATCGGCCGTCCGCAGGCGGATGCCACCACCCACGAAGCCCCGTTCCCGTACTTCATCGAGAATTCCGAGATCGTCGAAAGCCCGAAGCGACAGTCCAGTCACGCTGATCCCGGCTCCATAGGCGCGCCAGTGCGGGTCGGCATCGACGAGCTCGACCTCCACGCCTTGGCGCGCGAGAGCGAGAGCCGCGCTCATTCCGCCGACGCCACCGCCGACCACAAGGGCCTTGTCGATCATTGGTTCAGTCCTCTCACGCGCCGGCGATCAGGCCGGGACCTGCCACAAGCCCTTGTCCGGGGTCATCTCCGCATGGGGCACACTCCCCGTAATGATGCGGCCCGTGCCCCACTGGTCGATCGTGCTCGGACCGGGCTGGTAGGTCTGCGGCTGCCACGTGTCCTCATCGACTTCTTCGAGGTCCGAGGTGTATTCGACGGCGTTGCCGTTGGGCGTGATGAAATAGCTGAAGGTGTTGTTCCCGGCGGTGTGCCGACCCGGCCCCCAGCTAAGCTTGATTCCGTTCTCGTGCATGCGGGCGAGCCCGCGCATCAGTTCGTCGACCGAGCTGACGTCGAAGGCGATGTGGTTTAGGGCCGGCGGGCCCGGAAGGATCGCGACGCGGTGGTGCGCCGAATTACAGCGCAGGAAGACCATGAAGTCGCCGATCCAGTCTGAGAGCCGGAAACCCAGTGCCTTCTCGTAGAATTCCGCGAGCCCTTTGTGGTTTGGCGAATGGAACACCACGTGGCTTATGCCGATCGGAATCGCCTCACCCTTGTCGAGCTTGCGGAACGCGCGAGGCGTGCTGTCGCAGATCACCTCCATGGCGCGGCCATCGGGGTCAAAGAAGCGGAACGCGAAGCCGCCCGCTGGACCGGTGGCGGGCGCGGGTTCGGAGATGATCTTCGCGCCGGCCGCCTTCACCTGCTCGAAAAGGGCCAGCACGTCGTCGCGCGAAGCAGCCGAAAAACCGATCAGATCGGTCTTGCGCTCGGCATCCTCGCGCAGCACGAGCACGTAAGGGTGCGGCATGCCCTCGGCCGCGAAGTAGACACTGCCGTCCCGCTCCGCGACTTCGACCAGGCCCCACTGCTCGCCGAAGAACGCGCGTTCGGAGGCGAGATCGGGAACCGCGAGGGCTACGTAATGCAGGTCGGTTACGCTCACGGTCATGGGGTACTCACTCCTTTCGATGGTCTCATCAGAACTGCCCACCGATCCTGACGCCGTAAGTGCGCGGCTGTTCCGCGGAGGCCGCTATGAGGCCGGCCGGATTGGTTGTACCCCCGATCAGACGGCGGTTGTCTTCGATATTGTTGATGTAGAAGCTGACGAAAAGGCTGTCATCCTCGCGCCCGAATGTCACCGAGGCGTAGCTGACGAAGGTCGCCTCGGACTTGAGGTATGGCAGGTAGTCCGCCGAGGAATAGCTCGACGAACGATAACGCGTGCCGGCGACCAGCACGGCCTTGTAGTCGTTCCCGATCGGAATGGTCTGCTGGCCATTCAGGTTGAATGACCACTTCGGGGAGTTGAACGCGACATTGCCCGAGCAATCGATCTCAAACACGTTGATCGTCCCGCCAGGCGTCGATTGCGTCGTGGGCGTATACGGGCAGGTCGTGTTTGGCGGCAGTCCCTGGTTCGGCGAGTAGTAGACGAAGCTGTCGTACTTGGTGTCGAGATATTGGACATTCGCCGACAGCTGCGTGTTCTCGGCCGGCAGGTATTCGAGGTCGAGATCCACGCCCTTGATCGTGCTGTCGCCAATGTTTCGCGTCAGGAAGACAGTCGAAGGCGGGTTCCCGAGGTCGTACCCGAACTGGCTGAACTGCTGGTTTTTGTACTTCCACAGGAACGCCTCGACGTTCACCTGCAGATGATTGTCGAGGAAGCGGTTCTTGCTACCCAGCGTGAAGGCCTTGATCGTTTCCGGCTCATACGTGGAGATGCCGCGGGCGAACGAGAATCCGCCGGCGTGATATCCGGTTTCGAAGCTCGCGTAGATCATGTTGCGACGGCTCAGGTCGTATTGCGCTGCCAGCCGGTACGTGAACTTGTCGTTCTTCAGGCTGTCGTTGATGACGATCGGCGAAAAGAGCACGAACGGCGCAGTTTGCGATCCGCCTGCCACGGGCGGCAGCACGAACAGCGGCACCGGAGTGATCGGGATTCCGAGCGAAGTGTAGAAGGCACGGAATTCGTCTTCCGTCGAGACGAGCGGCGCGAACGGCAGTGTCGGACAGAAGTCCTGCGGCGGCGCGGGGTTGCCGCAGAACAGGATGTAGACGTTCGACACCCCGTCGAAAGTCTTCTTGTCCGAGGTGTAACGGCCCGCCATCGTGAGGCTAAGCGGCTCAATCGGCCGCCAGGTCACCTTGCCGAAGCCGGCCAAGCTCTCGGTCCCGGTTGTGAATTCCTGAAAGGGGACCAGCGTCTGCTGGTTGTAGCGTGCGGTCGCGTCGATATCCTCGTCGAAGTAGATCGCGCCCAGCAGGTAGTCGACGGAGTCGCTAAGATCGCTGGCCCAACGGGCCTCCACGCTGGCCTGCTTGTCCTTCTCCTTGGTAAAACCCTGACGGAACACGCCGTTGAAGGCGTACTCGATCGAGGCTTCGCGGTAGGCCGGCTGGATGGTCAGGGTGCCGACGTCCGTCTCGTAATTGAGTTCCGCCGTGACTCCCCAGTAGTCGTTGTCGTTGAAGGGCTGCCCGTCTACGACGGCGCCCGCACGTCCGACCTGGGAGATGAAGCGCGATGCCATCAACGCATTCGACGCCGGATCCAACAGTCCCTGCTGCGTGGAAAACCCGGTTGGCACGAATTCGTAGCCCGCAAAACCGGTAGGACCGAATGTCGGGTTGACCGCGCCGAGATAGTAGCCACTGCTGCTCGCGCCGCCTTGATGAGAGAAGTCTAGCGCAAGGCGCACGTCCAGTTGATCGTTGGGCTCGGCGTAGACCTGCAGACGCCCCGCATACTCGCGCTGGTTGCCGGTATCGTCGCTCTGAAGCGCATCGCGATGAGAGATGGAACCTGCCGCGCGCAGTGCGACATCCTGGCCCAGAGGGACGTTGACCGCAGCCTGCCCCGTCAGCCAGTCGTAGTTGCCGTAGCCGAGCATGAAATTGCCCGAGGTCTCCCCAAGCTCGGGACGGTTGGGAATGACGTTGATGGCGCCGCCCGTAGCGTTGCGGCCATAGAGCGTGCCCTGCGGGCCCTTGAGGACCTCGACGCGCTGAAGGTCGTAGAACACGCCCGATGTCGAGGTCGGCCGTCCGATGTAGACGCCGTCATAGTTGAACGAGATCGCGGGGTCGGAATACCCGTTGACTGTCGCATTGCCGACGCCGCGCACGAAAAACACCGTGGTCGGCCCACCCCCGCCATTCGCAGCGAGCGAGGGCGTGAGGCGCGAAAGGTCCTCGGCGCGGATGACGTTCTGCTGCACCAGCTCGGCCGGTTCGATAATGTCGACCGGGATCGGGATGCTCTGGCCGCTTTCCTCGACGCGCTGTGCGGTCACGATAATGTCCGTGATTCCGCCTTGGCTCGTATCCTGCGTCGGGCCGGCGGGCACTGGCTGAGTTTCCTGCGCCACAGCGGCAGACGAGGCGAAAAAGACGCAGAGCGCGCCGACAGACGCGCTCACAAGAAGTTTCGCGGACATAATGGCTCTCCCAAACCTTATATTCCGGACTATAGGAATTAAAATTCATTTGGCCAAGAATTTTTCGCGAAAGGTTGTGCGTCAGGCGTTGGGAACGGCTTCCTGGAAGGCCAATTTGGTCGCGGGAGAGTATCAGGAGAGGGTCGACAACGACCTGATTTGTCGGGATTTTAGCGCGGCGAAATTCGATGCCCCCCACCGTTCTGTTTACGGTACTTGCTAGGCCACGACCGAGGCCACGGGCATGGGGATCTACGGGCTGTCGGTCGCGAAAACGATCGTCGAGGCCCATGGTGGCTCCATCACGGCGCCCATTTCGCCGTGAGGCTTCCATATGCCCACGATTCAGACCCATGACGGCTGGAAGCCGAAGTCCGCTTTCGCACTCTTCGAATTCAAACCGGACCGTCAGTTATCGACCCCTTGCGGTCGCCGCGATTGTCCGTGCACTGTTCCCTCAAGCCGACATCGACGCCCGCCCGGGTGTTCGACTAGTACGGCGTCTATCGGACGAGGAGATGAGACAAATGCGGCCAGCTCTCGGCTACTTGCTTTCTGTTGGAGCAGCCTCCCTGAGCATGGCGGCAGTCTTTCAATTCCAGATCGGCTCGGCGAGCGACTTTTCCCCGGAGCTTATCGCAGTCTACTTGGTGTTCTGGGGAATTGCTTTCGTCTTGACCGGCCTTTGCGCCTTTCTGCCCTTCTTTGCAGCCCTTCAAATAGCCGAGCGTTGGCAGCTACATTCGGCCCCATTCTTCGTGGCGAGTGCAGTCATCACATCGGTAGCGCTGTGCGCTTTTGCGGCCACCGTCGCGGGATCGGGCCTGCCCTCAAATGACCCCGAACACCTAAGTTTTTTCGTGGCGTTCCTCAGGTTCTTGCCCTCATTTCTGACGGCAGGGATAATTGGAGGACTGACGTTTTGGTGGTGCGCCCGGGAGAGCTTCGCCCCCCAATTTCAGACCGATGCCAATTGATTGGAATGGCTGCTACGCGGCAAATCTGGCCTAAAGCGGAAGGTCCCGAAACCACCCATTGCGGACACTTGTGCATAGGGTCGGAGAGCGCACGGATCAGATGACGGTCACCGATTGCACGCCGACGAAGCCTGCAATCCTCCGAGCAACGATCTGAACGAGCGCATCTCCAAAGTTGGCCAGACTGAGTTCGATGCGCATGGACACCCCGACAAGGCTCACCTGCAAGGTCGGAGCCGGAAGGCCCAGCTGCGCGAACAAGCCCAGTATCTTGCAAAGCAGGCCAGAACACGAATTCGCCGTAACGCGAAAATTGACGCGATCGATCACACCACCTCCATCATCCGGCCCATTTGCGGTGCCCCTATCCTCTGGCGCGCCAGACCGTTCGCTGCCCGGTGAGGCGCCAACCCCTTTCGTTCAGCAAAGTCCAGCAGGTCAGCGAGGCGCCGGCCGGTCTGCCTTACTCGCGCTTCGGCCTCTTCGATTTTCCAGCCAATGTATTCGGCCGCGACGTTGATGATACCACCCGCATTCACGATGTAGTCGGGCGCATAGAGCACGTCTCGATCCGCCAGCCGATCGCCATCCTCGTCAGTCGCCAGGACGTTGTTGGCCCCGCCGCACACGACCCTGGTGCGGAGGCGCATGACGGCACGTTCGTCGATTACGGCGCCGAGAGCACAGGGCGCGAAGATCTCGCACTTGGTGTCCAGGATCGCATCCAGACCCACAAGGGTCGCTTCGTATCGACAGGCCACTTTTGCGGCGACATGCGAACGCGGCTCAGCAACGACCAACTTAACCCCGGCTTCGTGCAACAGGCCGCATAGATGAGAACCGACGTTTCCGAGCCCCTGGACGGCCACCGTCATGCCCTTGAGGTCGGCGCCGAGTTTGCGGCGGGCCGACTCCTGTATCGATAAGAACACGCCAAGCGCCGTCCAGGGCGACGGGTCTCCGCCTGGGCGGCCTTGGGGTGCGCCAAGACCGGCAACATGACGGCAGGTCTCGCTGGCTGCCTGCATGTCCGAAACGGTGGTGCCGACGTCCTCGGCCGTAACGTAGTTGCCCCCAAGCCTGGCCACTTCCCGCCCGAAGGCCTTGAACAGCAGACGGCGATCGAAAGGTGTGGGTGGCAGGCGGAGCACGGCCTTGCCGCCCCCAAGCGGAAGGTCCGCCAAGGCATTCTTGTAGGCCATTCCCTCGGCGAGGCGCACCGCGTCTTTGGCAGCTTCGGCGCCGCTGGAATAGGTCCACAGGCGGCACCCGCCCGCTGCGGGGCCTCTTCGGGTCGAGTGGAGCACGATCACGCCATCGAGGCCGCTCGACGGATCGTGCAGCACGTGCACGCTCTCGGGCGGTGTGGCGGAGACGAAATCACACATGCGCAAAGACTCCCTGTTCTCGGGAGGTTTTGCGCAATTCGCCACGGCGGCGCTGACCTATCTGGCCGGGCGAGACCGCGATTGTCGCAAAGTCTTGCCTCGATTGCCGCGATATCGGGTCAAAACTTCCCCTGTGACCGCGCGGCGTAATCAGGGAATAGGTAGCTCGGTCGTCGCCTTGATCTCGGAGAGCGCAACGGTGGAATTGACCTCCTGCACGCCGGGCAAACGCGACAATCGGTCGAAGAAGAACCTTTCGTAAGCCTCGATGTCGGTCGCAACCACGCGGATCAGGAAATCGACCGATCCCATGAGCACGTAGCATTCGAGGACTTCCGGAAAGGCCCGTATCGCGGCGGTGAATTCGTCAAGGTTGGCACGGCCGTGGGCGTTAAGCTTGATCTGCGCGAAAATCTGCGCGTTCAGTCCGATTTTCTTCCGATCGACCAGAGCCACCTTGCGCTTGATGAAGCCCTCCCGTTCGAGCCGATCGATCCGACGCCAACAGGGCGACGAGGACAGGCCGATCTTCTCCGCAATCGCCGCAGTCGAAAGCGAGGCGTCTTGCTGAAGCAGCTCCAGAATGCGCTTCTCATAGCGATCGAGCGGCTCGGGCACGTCGATCGTCCCGGCTCAGATCTCGGCCGTCGCCTGCGCGGCGCGCAGGATGCGAAGAACGTTGCCACCGGTCATCTTGTTGATGTCATCGCGGGAGTAACCGGCTTTCAGCAACCGGCCCGTAACGACCGGAAGTGCGCTGATGTCTTCCATGCCCTTGATCCCGCCACCACCATCCCAATCCGCACCGAAGCAGACATGATCGACACCGGCGACTTCGATCACATGCAGCAACGCCGTCATGTACTTCTCGAAGTCGGCGGACCACATGCTCTCGGTCTTATCGAGCTCGCGCCACTGCTGCACGAGCTCAGCCTGTGCCTTGGGATCGAGGTCGGCGATGTGCTCGTACTCGTCGAACAGCTTCGCGCGTGCCGGCGTGAGGTTCATCGGTGAAAGGTAGATGGTCGACATGCAGATCGCCCCGCCCTTCGCCGCGAGCTTCTTGATGCGCTCGTCGTCGAGATTGCGGGGATGATCGAACGCCCAGCGCGGCGAGGTGTGGGACAGGATCAACGGAGTCTTCGACAGCTCCAGCATCTGATCGAACGCCGCGTCCGAGGAATGGCTGCCATCGATCACGATGCCAAGCCGGTTCATCTCTGCCACCCACTCCCTGCCGAGCGGGCTAAGTCCGTTCCAACGGGGTTTGTCGCCCGAGGAATCAGCGAACTGGTTGTTCAGGGAATGCACCGGGCCCGCCAGTCGGACACCACGGTCGTAGAACTCCTTGAGGAGCGACAGATCTTCGCCCAGAGGATAGCTGTTTTCCATGCTCTTATAGGCGATAAGCTTGCCAGCCGCTGCCAGCCGCGCGCCATCGTCGGCCGTAGTTGCCGGAGAGATCACGCCAGAATTCTCTGAGATCACCCGATCGATCGTGTCCGAGCGCTTGCGCGCGAAGGCAAGCGCGTCGGCGTAGCCCTTCGGCGTCAGTGGGCCCTGCGCGGTGTAGATCGAGAAAAACCCGCCATCGAGGTTTCCGTCCGCCATGCGCGGCAAGTCCAGCTGGACCAGGTCATTCGCCAGCGTGTGCCGGTCAGCAAAGCTCCAGCCTGGCCGCTCGAAGTTGAGCGGCGTGTCGAGGTGAGTATCGAGCACCAGCAGGCCCTTGTGCACGGCCGCCGGATCATCTGCAGGGGCTTCTTCCGAGCGGGAGCAGGCCGCCAGCGCCAACAGAGAAGCGAAGGCGAGAAACTTGCGGACACTCATGGCTTATCCTTCACGGGCGTGAGATCGAGGTCTTGATAGTCGTAACTGAAGTCCGCGAGCGGCGAGGCAGCAACCATCTTTGCTCGCTCAACCTTGCCGTGAGCATCGAGTTGGAAGGTCACCAGCGCGTTCTCGACCGCCTTGTCGGTCAGCTCCGTCTTGAAGGTGTCGTACTGATAATGGGCCAGGCGACCTTCCATCCGCGGCGTGCTGGCGAAATTGATCCAGAGCCCACCGTCGCGCTCGCTGACCACGACATCGCCGTACCAGGGATCGCGGTAGGTTCCGGCGTAGGACCCAAGCGGCAGGCTCGGGCCAACTTGCGCCGGCTTGTCCTGCATTTGCGCCAGGGCCGCCTTTCCGCCTTCGAGCCGAGCATCGACGAACCTGTCCCACTTGGCGTACCAATCGTTGTCCGGCAGCCCCAGATAATGGTCGATCAACTCGTACATCAGCCCGCGTCGCAGCGCCGCTTCCTCCGAGTTGATGACTATCGCGAAGCCGACATCCTGGTCGGGCAGAAGCACCACCACCGCAATCGCACCGAATACGCCGCCGCTGTGCCAGATCATCCGCGCACCGCGATAGGTCTCGACGTCCCAGCCGAGCGCGTAGGCGCTGGACTGGGGCGTCGCCGGAGCCAGATCGTCTGGCCAGGCATCGATCGGCTGGATCGTCACCGGGGTCCACATCTCGCGCCCCGCCGCCTCGCTGAATAGGCGCCCGCCACTCGGCAACGCGCCGTGCCCGAGCTGAATCTTGAGCCATTGCGCAAGGTCGTTGGCGCTCATCGCCAGCCCCCCCGCCGGCATCGCATTGCGACCCAGTTCGTTGCGCTCGTCCAGCACGCTATTGGGTCCAAGCCCACGGATGACGTCGCTGACGCGTCCGTGCGGCAGAGCGCGATTGGAGGTGGCGTAGCGCGCGTCGTAGGTCGCGGTGGAGTCGGTCATGCCGCCCCGCGCAAGCACTTCGGAAGCCATGTACTCTTCCCAGGTCTTACCGGTGACTTCCTCGATCAGCTGGCCAAGCACCACGTAGAGAACGTTGTCGTAGGCATAGGCCGACCGGAAGCTCGCCGCGGGCTTGATATAGCGCAGGCGCTCGACCGTTTCCTTGCGGCTCAGGTAAGTGCGCGGCACGAACATGAGGTCGCCGGCGCCGAGCCCAAGGCCACTGCGATGGACCATCAGGTCGCGGATCGTCATCTCGCGCGTGACCCAAGGGTCGTACATCTGGAACCACGGGATATGGTCGATTACCTTGTCATCCCAGCCGAGCTTACCCTGGTCGACCAGTGTGGCGATCGCGGCAACGGTGAAGGCTTTGCCAGTCGATCCGGTCGGAAAGATCGTGCGCTCGTCGACCTTCTCGGATCCGCCTTGCTGACGAACACCCCACCCTTGCGACAGCGTGGTCTGGCCGTGCTCGACGATGGCGATCGCGATGCCGGGCGCGCCCGAGTCCAGCCGCAACTGTTCGACATGCTCGGCGAAGCCCTTGGGCGGATCGGCCAGCGCAACGCTGGGAACCAGAGCCAGCAAGAGCGGTATCGCCAGGCGCAGCGCGTCAGGACGCTTGCAGACCATCATTGTCTCCGAGGTTCGATTTCTTGAGGATGCGAACTAGCCCGATCGTAGCGAGGGGCAGGACGTAGATCGCGAGCAGGATGAAAGCCAAGCCGCGATAACCACTGCCGATCAGGTCCACCAGGCCGACAGCGCTGGCGAGGAACATGCACAGCACCAGCAGCACGAGCGTAAGGACAGTCCGTCGGGCCGGACCCAGTGGTGCGCCATGCCGACGCTTCCAGGCTTGATCGACACGCTCATTGAAAGCGTGGACGGCGCTCGCCCCGCTTTCCAGCAGCGCCGAGAAGACCATCAGCTGGAACAAGTAGTGGAATAGCGGCGAGCCGAGCCGCTGCAGGAGGAAGTCGGACGGCAGCGTCGCATCCATGATCTCCGGATAGAAGGCGACCGCAGCCGTAAAGAACAGCAGCGCCGGCAGCATCGCCAGCGGGCCGCAGATGGCGCCCGCGATGATCGCATCGCGCCGGCTGGTAAGGTGCCGCACCACCGGCAGCACCACGATCGCGCCGATGATGTTGTAGCTGAAATAGGTCGCGCCGCTGAGCGGCCAGCCACCCGAGTGGGAAGGCGCGCTGAAAGCATCGACGATGCGGCCGCCGAACGACGAAAAGGCCAGGACGAAGAACAGGGCATAGACGCCGTAAAGGAGGTAAGAGACCCACTCGAACAGGCGCTCAACCGATTTGTTGCCGTACATCACGGCCAGAACGATGCCGGCCATAAGCAGGAACGTCCCTACCAGGTTCGGCGCGGCGAACAGCGCCACACCTATCTCGCCTGCCGCTGCGCCGTACACGGCGAGGATCAGGATCACGAACAGGATGTAGGTGATCTCCCATGCGACCCAGCCGCGCCCCAGCAGCGCCTTGAAGAAGCTCTGGTACTCGAGGCTGCGCGTCGTCAGCGCGAACAGGAACGTGAGTGCGCAGCCAGCACTAAACAGCAGGGTCGCGAGGGCGATTGCGGCGAGACCGCCCCAAGGGCCACTCGGAAGAAAGAACTCGGCGATTTCGCGCCCGGTGGCGTACCCGCCCCCGATCACCAGCGCCTTGAAAGCCAGCCCTGGCAGCAGGTAGCGCTGGAACCAGCTTGGACCCCCGCTTCGGGCTTCGCCGGACATGTCAGGCGAGGCAGGAGTCGACCAGCCGGTCGAACTCGGGCCCGCCGCGCAGCGGATCCGCCGCAGGCAGGCCGATAGCAGCGCTTGTGTCTGCGATCGCGTCCGCCGCCTCTGATTCCGACAGCGCCGACGTGTTCAGCGAAATTCCCCCGCAGCGGATCGCTGGATTGACCCGATGCCCCAATGTCAGGGTCAGTTCGATGAGCTCCTCGAGCGAGGGCAAGGGAAGGCCCGGAAGGCCAACAATTTCCGTACGGGTCGGATCATGACAAACGACGAACACGTCGGGCTGGCTACCATGGAGAAGGCCCAGCGAAACACCGGCAAAGCCCGGGTGATAAAGCGATCCCTGTCCCTCGATTATATCCCAGTGGTCGGCCGGCGCGGCTGGACTGATCATCTCCGCTGCGCCCGACAGGAAATCGGAAACCACCGCGTCCATCGGCATGCCGCTTCCGGCAATCATGATGCCGGTTTGCCCCGTTGCGCGAAAATCCGCCGGAACCCCTCGGTCCTGAAGAGCCCATGCAATAGCGAGTGCCGTGTATTTCTTGCCTAGCGCGCAATCGGTTCCGACTGTCAGCAGCCGCTTGCCGCTGCGTTTGCGCCCAGAACCCACTTGGATTCCGGGTGGCGGCGTTCGCACGTCGATCAGGGCGCGGCCGCAACGTTGCGCCGCCTCGCGCACGGCCGGGACGCTCGCCAGCCGCACATGCATCCCGCTCACGATGTCGAGGCCGATCTCGATCGCTTCGACAAGCGCCGGAATCCACGAAGCCGGAATCTTGCCCCCTTCGTTGGCGATACCGATCACGAGCGATTTTGCCCCGGCCTTAAGTGCATCGGCGGGCGTCATTGCCGGCAGCCCCGTAGTTACGGTGGCCCCCGGTAAGGCGAACTCGCCGATGCACTTGTCACCTGCCCAGTCGCGCAACCCGAAGGCAGTCTTTGCATAGGCGGCCGTCGTGACGTCGCCCAGGAACAGCAAGTATGGCGAGGGAAGCGCGAGGCCGACCGGCTCCGAGCTTCCCTGTGGTTTGATTATCTTGGGATCAGGGGTCAAAACTCAGCCCTTACTGACAGGCCAACCGTCCGCGGGCGGATTACACCGGTGCCGATTGCATCATCCGGGAATAGCGGGAAGCCACCGAAGACGGTCGTGCCCGTGGTCGAGGTTCGGCCCGCGCTGCTGGTCAGGTTCTTGACGTAGAGCTGGATGTCGAACTGATCGATCGTTATCCCGGCGTTGAGGTCGATCACGGCATAGGCTTCGATCGTCCGCTGTTCGCCGTGCGCCGCACGATAATCGGCGTCAAAGCTCGCCGATTGGTCGGAGAGGTACCGCAACGATCCGCCGAAGTAGGCTTCCACGTCGTTGCCCACCATGACGGTGTAGTCGCCGTTCAGCGATGCCGAGAATTTCGGCGTGAACGGAAGCCGGTCGCCGTCGAGGCCTCCTATCAGCGTATCGGTTGAAAGCCGGGCATCCGTGTAAGCGGTGTTGAGCGAGAGGTTGAAGTCGGCAGCCGGTGTTGCAGTGGCCGTCAACTCGAGGCCGTCGATCTTGGCGCCGCCGCCATTTGCGTTGAAGTTGAAGCCGTCCTTTTCGGCCAGAAGCTGAATATCATTCCAGTCGATATGGAAGATAGCGACTTCGATCCCATACTTTCGATCCGGCGTCTGCGCCTTCAGCCCCAGCTCGTAGTTGGTCAGCGAGTCTGAATCGTACGTAGCCTGATCGAGGGGCTGGTTCGGCGCCAAGACGTTTGGGCCGCCCGGACGGAAGCCGCTGGCGACGCGCGCGTAGATCGACGCATTGTCGCTGAGCTCGAAACGCGGCGCGATCGAGTAGGTGAACACGTTCTCCTTCGATTCGAACACGGGAAGATCCTGGAAACCGCCGACGAGCAGACCGTCGGTGACCTGGTGTGCCGACTGCTTGTTGTCGCTGTACCGACCGCCCAGGTCGATGTCGAAGCCATCGGCCACATGCCAGGTCAGGTTGGCGAACGCAGCGGCCTCGCGATAGCTGGACTCGACCAGGGCGTAGCCCAGCGTCGGCAACCCGGTGATCGGCGTCGTCGTGCCAGGAGTCGAGGCGATGAAGTCCTGTTCGATCAGGCCGTCTTCATCGGTGTAGTAGAGACCCACCAGCCAGTCGACGAGCGTCGATTCACCCGTAAGACGCAGCTCCTGGGTGAACTTCTCCGAATCCGTCGATTGGTCCTGAAAGAACTCGTTGGCCTCGGTGGTGATCGCCTCGATCAGTGGGGAGAGAGCGAAGGTGTAGTCCGTCCGCAGGCTCTGCTTTTGGGTGCCATAGCTGGTCGACGAAGTGAGTGTGCCGAAGCCGAGGTCGAAGTTGCCTGTGGCATTGTACACCCGGTAGCGAAGGTCGCTGAACCCGGGAATGAACTGCGACTGAGTGTAGCCGCCATGCAGCATTTCGAGCGTCTCAGGATCGCTCTCAGCAAGCGAGGGAGCATCGGCGTCGATGTTCTGTATCACTGCGGTGAAGCGCAGATCGATAGCCTCG
Source organism: Croceibacterium selenioxidans (assembly GCF_018599195.1). Lineage (GTDB taxonomy): Bacteria > Pseudomonadota > Alphaproteobacteria > Sphingomonadales > Sphingomonadaceae > Croceibacterium_A > Croceibacterium_A selenioxidans. Next base: position 982,846 of record NZ_JAHFVK010000002.1, read on the forward strand.
CTCGGCATGACCAGCAGCGAGGCCCGTCCGCCAAAAGACTTGCTGCCGTCGATGTTCTTTTCAACGTCCGAGCCACCGGCACCGACTGAATCGATGAAACCTCCAATGGTTCGATAGCTTCCCGAAGCCCGGAAGGCCGCGATGCTGGAGATCGGCACGTTGACGACGAGATTGCCGTATCCGCTCGCCGCGCCCCCTTTGGTTAGTTCAACGCCCGCCCGTCCGCGGACGACGGTTTCGCTGGTCGAAGGCTCGGTCGTCACGAACTTCAGCACGCCGCTGAGCGAACTCGCACCGTAGAAGGTCCCCTGCGGCCCACGCAGCACCTCGATACGATCGAGATCGAAAGTGTCGAAGTCGGCGGCGAGAACCGCGCCATTGACGAGCCCGCTGCTCGAACCGAACGGGGTTTCGTCCATGTAGATGCCGATCGTCGAGGCGACGCCCTCGGTGTTGACGCCACGGAGGATCAGGCGACCCTGCCCAGGGCGGCTCTGGTCGAGCTGAAGTCCCGGAACTAGTTTCAGGTAGTCGGAGAAACTGTCGGCGTGCTGCTCCTCAAGCGTTGAGCCCGATACGACGGTGACCGATTGCGGCACCTCGATCAGTTCCTGTGACCGCTTCTGCGCGGTTACCAGGATGGTCTCACCCTCGTTTGCCACTGCCGCAGTATCCTGAGCAGAGGCGTGGGTGGCCGCGAGGCCGGTTGCGAGCGCCAGGACGGCGCTACCGATGAGAAGACCAGATTTCTTCATTTATGACCTCCCTGAGGCTCGGCGGACACGCTCCCTAACGCGCCACCGAACAGTCTTCCCGATGCAGCTACCTTGATCCCATACAGGATCGTATTTTCTGATTAGACTATGTCAATCCGTTTCGGAAATCATCTTCCGAGTGTGGCCAGGAGGCCCCATCCAGCAGTTCCCGCATCGATCTTTCCATCGAAGTATCGGATTGACCCTGGACGGTCCGAGGCCAGGAAAGTGGGGCCATCGAGGTCGACGATATCGCAGAGTTGACCCACGACCAGCGAGGGCGCCATCGACAGGCTGCTCCCCATCATGTTCCCGACCATCACCTGGAGGCCGAGTTCACGACATCGGCGCGCAATGGCCAGTGCTTCGGTCAGGCCTCCACACTTGTCGAGTTTGATGTTCACTGCGTCGAACCTTCCTGTCGCCTGCTCAACTTCGGTCAACGTGCAGACACTTTCGTCGGCCGCGAAAGGCAGGGGCCGGAATAGATCGTCCAAGTCGTGTTCCGCTCCCCGGGCGAGCGGTTGCTCCAACAGTTCGACCTTCGCTTCGAGAAGAACCTCGACCAATTGTCCCAGATTATCTGCGGTGTAGCCCTGGTTGGCATCCACTCCCAGCCACGCATCCGGGCGCGCCCGGCGCACGGCGCGAACCCGATCGGCATCGAGCTCGACATCACCTGTGAGCTTGAGTTTGAGCATCGGCCAGCTACCGAAGCGGCCCGCCGCGACTTCCGCCATTTTCGCCGAAGCATCAGCGCTGATCGTCATGGTCGTCGGCAGGGGGGCGAACTTGCCGAGACCTGCCAACTGCCACACCGGCACGCCGACCGTCCGCGCCTCGAGATCCCATAGGGCGCAATCGAGCGCATTGCGGGCGCCGCCGGGTGGAAGCAGGGACTGTAGCTCCGCCCGATCGGCGCCCGCTTCGAGCTCGACGCGGGCGCTCTCGGCCTGATCGCGCATGTGCGCGAGATCGTCACCGAGATAGTATACCCCCGCCCCCTCTCCGAGCCCGACGCTGTCTCCAGCCGCGATCTGTGCGACCAGCACCTTGGTTTCCGTGAACTTGTGACCAGAGATGTGGAACGGTTCGCGAAAGGCGAACCGTTCCTCCCGCAACGTCAGCTGACGCCGCATGTCTCAGTAGTTCGTTCCGAAGCTGAACATGTGGAAGGCAAAGGCCATCCACAGCAGGACCACCGCGGAGAGGACTACCAGCACGGCCCAGAGCAGCGCGAACCACCCGCGCTTTTCCTTGCGAGCCATCCACAGGTTCCAGCCGCTACCGATGAGCAAGCCGAACAGGGCGATCGGGCTAAGAATCTGCAGGGCGTAAAGCAGCGGATCCAGCGGACCACTAAGCATCGAGAGGTTGCTCAGACCCAGGTAGAACCAGGCCACCCAGCCGGTCAGGACCGCCAAGACCAGCCACTGCGAGCCGTGCAGGATACGTTGAGAACGCAACCTGCGACCTTCGTAGCGATTGGCGGCCTTGTAACGCCGCCGGGCGATGGCGCCCGCCGGCCACGCAACCGCAGAGAGGAACAGCACACCGATCGCCCCCAGCAGTACCGGGAAGAACCACGCCGTGTCCTTGTACCACGGCACACGTCGGAAGCTCATGATCGCGCTAATCGTGTCGAAGCGCCACTCGGTGACTTTGCCGTCCTCCACCTTGGCCGCGAGCTTCATGCCGCTATCGCGGTCGCGCCAGACGAACGGCTCGACCTCGATCCATTTGCGCGGCTGGCCCGCTGCATTCGCAGCGCTGCCGACGACGATGCCGCCCTTTTCGTCGACCCCGACTTTTTCCTGCCCGACCAGGTCAAGCAGGCTCATGAAGTTGGTCTCGAACCCGCGCGAGCTGGCATAAGTGCCGGCCAACATCCGGGCGTGCTCGCGCGCGGTCTTCTCGTCGATCGGCTTGCCCGCCAGTTCCTGCGGGAAGTACCTGTCAGCAAATTGGGCGAGCAGCGCTTCGCGCAGCCAACGAGGCGATCCATTCTGCCCGTCGCTGTTCATCGAGATGAATAGTCCGACGTTGTCATCGACGAACAAGTCGAGATTGGAGTGCATGAAGACAGTATCGCCGCCGTGCGCGAGGACGCGGTGCCCATTGACGTCATCGCGGTAGAAACCGAGCGCCATGGCGTGCAGCGGGGGCAGCGAATTCAACTCGAATTCGTGCATCGTTTTGGCGGTTTCGGGTTTCATCAGGCCCGCGCCGTCGTTGAGATGGGCGATCATGAACTTCGCCATGTCGGCCCCGCTGGCGGCTTGGCTGCCCGCAGGCGCCGGCACGACGTATTCAAACTTCTCGGGCTTCTTGAGCCCCGGCCCATAGCCCTGGCTCAGGTGAGGAGCGAGGTTTGCTGGAACCGGCTGCCGGAACGTCGCGTAGGTCATACCCAGTGGCTTGAAGATGTGCTGCTCGACATAGTCATCGTAGGATTGACCCGACACACGCTCGATAATGCGGCCCGCAAGCGCGGTGGCGTAGTTCGAATAGGCCGGGACTTCACCCGGCGGAAAGATGCGCGCCGGAATGTCGTTCTTCACGTATTCGCCAAGCGAAACCATGTCCTCCGGGTTGTCGCTGATCAGGCGACGGACAGTTTCCTGGAAGCCGGCCGTGTGCGTCATTATGTTGCGCAAGGTGATCGGCTTGCCTTCGTAGGCGGGGATGGTGAAATCGAGGTACTTGTTGACGTCGGTGTCGAGGTCGAGCTTGCCTTGCTCGACGAGCTGCATGATCGCCGTCCAAGTGGTCAGCTTCGACACTGAGCCGGTTCGAAACAAAGTCGTTTCGGGGGAGACCGGGATGCGCTTGTCGATATCCGCGTAGCCGAACCCGCGTTGCGTGAGGACCTGCCCATCCTTGACCACGACCACCACGGCGCCGGCGATGTCGCCGCTTTCAAGGGCATAGGGCAGGAACCCATCGAGCCACGCGTCGACGTCGGTCTTGGTCAGCGTGGCGCCCCCGGCCGGCGTTGGTGCCGCCTGCGCCGGCGCCTTGTCACCAACCGCGGGCGTGATCGCTTCGGGCACGAGCCCCTGGGCAAGAACACCGCCTGCGCCGACGAGCAGCAGCAGCGGAACGATCCATTTTTTCAACTGTCGCACTAAGCTTCCCTCCAAGCCGATTGCGCCCTAGGCCGACGCCGGATATTCTGGCCAAGAATCTCCCCGTCAGGATTTAGATATCCTGATTGGAAAAATGTCAATGAGGGCTGAGGAAGCAACTTGAACGATAATCCTCCCAATCTCGGCACGATCATGCGTGCCTTGCGCGATCGGTTCGGTTGGACATTGAAGGATATGAGCAAGCACTCGGGAATTCCCTTTTCGACGCTTTCCAAGGTCGAGAACGGGCGCCTGACGCTCAGCTACGACAAGCTTCAGCAGGTTAGCCAACGGCTGAAGATCCCGATGTCAGAGCTTTTTGCGATGCCCAGCGAGGGGCGAGAGGCCCAAGTGACTGGGCGCAGGAGCATCGGACGAACGTCGGACGCGGTGCGCGTCACGACGCCGAACTACGATTATTACTATCTCAACACCGAGTTGAGGCGGAAGCGGATGATTCCGATCATCACGAAAATCCGCGCCAAGTCGCTTGAGGAATTTGGCGAGCTCGTGCGGCACAAAGGGGAAGAGGTCGTCTACGTCATCACCGGCAGCATCGAAGTGCACACCGAGTTCTACGATCCTGTGGTCATCAAGGAAGGCGAGTTGATCTACATCGATTCCTCGATGGGGCATGCCTACCTGGTTGCCGAGGGCTGCGAGGAAGCGATAACGCTAGGCGTCTGCTCCGCCGACGACGAGGCTTTGGCGCAGGACCTGATGTCCCTACTGGGTGAAAGCGCCGGAGCTCAATGAAGACCTGCCCAGAACCTGTTCTGACAATCTATTCTACGGCGGAGCACTCACAGTATGTGCGCGCTCTCCATCCTTGGTTGCCTGTCCGCTAACGACCTATTGCGGACGTTGGGGCCGTACGCCCCGGCCTACGCCAGGAGGACCCCGCGTTGCGCCGCGGATACCTGCGTCTCATCGTGGATGAGTTCGAGGTTACCAAAGAGACCATCACGCTTCGCGGCAGCAAGGCCGCGCTCGAACACGCGGTCTTCGCCGGCGTCGAGGCATGTCATGGCGGTCTTACTTCGATACAGGAGTGGCGCACCCGACAGGATTCGAACCTGTGACCTCTGCCTTCGGAGGGCAGCGCTCTATCCAGCTGAGCTACGGGTGCCTGCGGGTGCGGTTAGCAACGCGTTTGGATTGCGCCAAGCGATAATCGGTCGCGACCGCCTGTCAGCGTCGCGTTCCGCCGTTTATTCCCACCCGCGATCCAGGAATCGCAGCGCGCATCCGGCCAGAATCGCCGAGCCGCGCGGGAGGGCCGTCTCGTCGACCACCATGCGCGTCGAATGGATGCCGCAGCAGCCGGCCCAGTCGGACCCTTCCGCCGCCACGCCAAGGAAGGCCATGGCGCCGGGGACCTTCTCCAGCACGTAAGAGAAGTCTTCCGCACCCATGATCGGATTGGCGAGGTGTTCGAAGCAGCCGCCGGGCAAGTCGCTAGCCACGGCATCGAACACCGCAACGGCGCGCGCGTCGTTGATGGTCGGCGGGAAGCCTTCCGTCACGGTCACCTCGGCGGTGCACTCGTGCGCGATGGCAATGTGCTGGGCCAGGTGGCGAAGGGCGTCCCGCACTTCCTGCCGCCGCTCGGGGGAGAGGGTTCGGATCGTGCCCTTCAGCAGGGCCTGGTCGGGAATGACATTGTGCGCGCTGCCGGCGTCGAGCTGCGACACGGTCACCACCACCGCTTCGGCCGCGTTGAACCGGCGGGTGATCAACGCCTGGATCGCAGTGACGATCTCGCATGCCACCGGGACGGGGTCGCGAGTCTGGTGCGGCATCGAAGCATGGCCACCGCGACCGGTGACGGCGATCTCCAGCATGTCGGCCGCGGCGAGCAGGGCGCCGGTGCGGCTTCCGAGGACGCCGTGGCGATAGTTCGGCATGATGTGGAGGGCGAAGGCCGCATCGGGCAGCGGGATATCGCCGCCGCCGCCGAGGAGCCCGTCCGCGAGCATGAAGCGCGCGCCGTGATAGCCCTCTTCGCCCGGCTGGAACATGAAACGCACCTCACCCGCGAATTCCCCGCGTCGATCGGCAAGCATGCGGGCGGCGCCGGCGAGCATCGCGGTGTGAGTGTCGTGACCGCACGCGTGCATCCGGCCCGGTATGGTCGAGGCGAATTCGAGCCCGGTTTCTTCAGGCATGGGCAAGGCGTCCATGTCGCCGCGCAGCAGGACGGCGGGGCCTGGGCCCGTACCCTTGAGTATCGCCACGGCACCGGTGCAGGACGGGCCCTCGTGCCAGGTCAGCGGCACATCCGCCAACTCAGCTTTGACCTTGGCCAGAGTAAGGGGCGTCTCCAATCCGAGTTCCGGTTCGGCGTGGATAGCGCGTCGGAGGGCGACAATGCGCGGTGCAAGTGACTGCGCCTGTTCGAGGAGGTGTTCGGCGAGCATGACCTTGTCTAACCCGCCCTTCGCAATCGGGCCAGTACTGGTTACATGAATTACCGGTTCAGCCGTCATCCACTCGCATAACAATAGGGCGGGCGCATTGCGGACGGGCCGGAAGTACCCATCTAGTGCGGGTTCCGGACCCAGTCCGATTGGATTTTGACGAAAAACCGTAGTATTTTAACGGAGCAAGGGTTTAAGGCGGCGCCATGCACGGGTCTGTCCATCTTTTTGACCGATTGCCGGAAGTCGTGAAGCCGACCGCTCCGGTGGTTCAGGTCGCGGCTCCCGCGCGGCAGATTCCCCTCGTGGGTGTGATCCGCAATGCGCGGAGCCATCGCGAGATGGCACCCGTCGAAAACACCGCCAAAGCGACCCTGCTGTTGGAGTCCCCGGGCGACCGGGCTGACTTGCCCGCCATTCTGAGCAAGTTTGCCGAACGCCGGGTCGACTACATTGTGCTGGCTGGCGGAGACGGCACGGTGCGCGACGTGCTGACTTGCGGCGCGGGAATTTTCGGTGAGAGCTGGCCTCCGCTGATCGTGCTTCCCAACGGCAAGACCAACGCCCTGGCGGTCGATCTTGGGCTTCCGCTCAACTGGTCGCTGGCTGAAGCGGTTGAGGCCATTCACACGGGCCGGATCGAGCAACGCCGACCTCTGGCCATATCGTTGCGAGACAATGCGAACGCCCGGGTGCAGGGGTTCGTGCTGGGCGCCGGTGCCTACACGGCGGCGATCCAGCTGGGCCAGAAGGCGCACAAGAGCGGCGCTTTCAACAGTCTCGGGGTCGGCATTACGGTGGTCGGAAGCCTGTTGCAGGCGATCTTCGGCAGCGGCGGCAATGTCTGGCGGCGCGGCACCCCGATGCGACTATTCGATGGCGAAGGCCGTGAAGTCGAACACAGCGGGATCGGCCGTCTGGACGAGCGCTTCCTGCTGTTCATTTCCACTCTTCGCCGGTTTCCCGTTGGGTTGAGGCCGTTTCCCAACGGTGACTCGTCGACCATGCGTACCGCGCTGCTCGACAGTTCCAGCCGCAGCCTGCTTTTGCGCCTGCCAATGATCTTCCGCGGCAAGATTTCCCAAGGGATGCGCCGCGCCGGATATCACGTTGTCGAATCGGACTCGATCCAGCTCGATATCTCGGACCGCTTCATCCTCGATGGAGAAGCCTTCCCCGGAGGCCGGTACCAGCTTTCGCTCGGGCCCAAGCTGCGCTTCGTCGTCCCGTGAGCGGGGCTCTTGCCGCGCGGTTGGGCGCGGCACTGGAACGGCCCCTCGCCCCTGCAGTCGCAGAGTTCGCGCGCCAGATTGGCGAGGAAGCTGGTGCGCGGGCTGTGCTGTTCTACGGCTCGAACTTGCGAACCGGTTCCCTTGAAGGGGTGCTGGACTTCTACGTCCTGCTTCCAGGCGAAGTGGAAGGTGGAATTTGGCCGCGCGTGTCCTACCGCGAAAAGCCTCATGAGCGCCTTACGCTCCGCGCCAAGATCGCGACAATGAACCTCGCCACCTTTGCCGTCGCGGCCGGAGGAGAGAAACTCGATACGACGATCTGGGCGCGGTTCGTGCAGCCGGCCGGGCTGGCATGGGCGAACGATCCCGAGGTGGCGATCGAGGTAACTGCAGCCCTCTGTGCCGCCGCGCAGACCGCCGCGCGTCTTGCCGTTGTTCTAGGACCGGCCAAGGGTGTGGAGGAGGACTATTGGCGAGCGCTTTTCCGCGCGACCTATCGCGCGGAACTAAGGGTTGAAGCTGCTGGGCGCGAAGAATCGATCATTGCCGCCAATCGTGCGCACTTCGAAGGGTTGTTGCCCCTGGCGCTGACGGCGGACCGGGTTCCCTTCGTTCAGGCGGGTCATACACTTGAACCCACACCGGAAGCGGAGTGGCGTAGGGGGGTGGCGCGGTGGTGGGCGAGGCGGCGGCGGCTGGGCAAGCTGCTCAACCTCGCCCGGCTGGTAAAAGCCTCGACCACTTTCGACGGTGGGATGCGCTACATCGCCTGGAAAGTGGAGCGGCACACCGGCGAGACAATCGAAGTGACGCCCTTGCGCGAGAAGTACCCGCTCATCGCCGGCCCCGCAATTCTGCGACAGCTCCTGCGTGCGCGCCGCCGCGAGAGGAAGGCCGGGCGCTAGTCGCAGCCTTACATGTAGTGCAGGTTGATGGTGATCGACTTTACCTCTTTGCCGACCGGGAAGCTGGTCTTGGTGTAGCTCGGCTTGCCGAGATTGAAGATGGTGTAGGCCGGGTTGTTCGAGGCTCCGCCGCCATCCTGGGTCAGGTCGGTCTTGTCGTTGTTATTCACGTCGTGGCGCACGGCCACCGCGAAGTTCCCGGGCTCCGGCACGGGCAGACAGAAAGTCATCGATCCGGCCTTGGCCGGCAATTCGATGCGATAGAGCCAACGGCCGGATTCGAGCCAGTCCTGCTTGGTCGCGCGATAGATCTGGGCGCGGACCGTTCCTTCGCCGGACTTGATGCCGGTCACGCGAACGCTGACCGCGGGGCCAGCGCCGCGGCAGCGTGACATGTCGTTCCCGATCTTCTGCTTGTATTGCGCCTGTAGCGGCGCGGCGACGAGCAGGCCGGCAAGCGCAAGGCCGTTCAGACCCCACGTCACCGCTTTCACGCAATTAATATAGCCTGGTTTCACCATGCCCAGTCCGTCGGCTCCATTCGTTTCGTGCTAATAATGGCGGCCATTGGCAAGGCGCGCCCATAGTGGTGATGCGAACATATCCTTCGAACAAGTCCCTATAGGGCGGCGGTGAATTTGCGCTGAATTTTCAGTTAGCCCATCAGTCATGCGCCGCACGAAGCAGGAGTTTGGATAAAGGAGTGGCGTGGAATGCCGCCATTTCAAGAGTTGTCAACACACGCATGTCGATGGCGGCCGAGTTTCACGGGGGCCAAAACGTCTCATTTCCTGCCAGGGTGGATTTACCGTGTGGAAATCCCCTTCCTACGCCTTGTTGGTACCTGAAGCGCTGTTAAGGCATTGAAGGCGTCATGGTTCAACCGCTTATCTCGCCTTCGATCCTTTCCGCCGACTTCGCCCGGCTCGGCGAAGAGGTGCGCGCGATCGACGAAGCGGGGGCCGACTGGATTCATGTCGATGTCATGGACGGCCACTACGTTCCCAACCTGACGATCGGTCCCGGCGTGGTGAAGGCGCTCCGCCCGCACAGCGGCAAGGTCTTCGACGTCCACCTGATGGTCTCTCCCGTGGACATGTGGATCGAACAGTTCGCCGCCGCGGGCGCCGATATCATCACCATCCATCCCGAGGCAGGGCCACACGTCCATCGCTCGATCCAGGCGATCAAGGCGCTTGGCAAGAAGGCAGGCATTTCGCTCAATCCCGGCACACCGGCCAAGATGCTCGACTACCTGATCGACGAGATCGACCTGGTGCTGATCATGAGCGTCAACCCCGGCTTCGGCGGGCAGAGCTTCATCTCGAGCCAGCTGCGCAAGATCGAAGCGGTGCGCAAGATGATCGACAAATCGGGCCGCGACATCCGGCTGGAGGTCGACGGCGGGGTCACTCGCGAAACGGCGCCGCTGTGCATCGCGGCGGGTGCCGACGTGCTGGTGGCGGGCTCTGCCACCTTCGCTGGCGGGCCAGAGCGATACGCCGCCAATATCGCCGCTTTGAGGGGGCAGGCATGACGGAAATCGCGTCCCGCAATCGTTTTGTGACCGGGACGCGCGCGGCGGATAGCGAAACTCCGCCCGCCATGGCCATCCCACTCAAGCAGCGCGAGGAAGCGACAGTCGCTGCCGTTTCGGAACTCGTCACGCCACAGCCGATCGAGCCGGTCGCAACCGATACCGAGGTGCTTGAGACTGGCCGGGCGCTTGCCCTGACCGATTTTACGCCTCCGGACACCACGATGGGCGAGCGGCTGGTACGGTTCGCCTATCGCCTGGGCATTTCCGGACCGACGCTGGCTGCACCCTTCCGCAAGCCAGCGAAACCCCGCTTGTTGGCAACGGTCCAGAGCCCGCTCAAAGGCAATGCCGTTGCGGGCACGGCGCTGCGTGCGGGCCATTTCCTGGTCTATGGGGTCAAGTCGCCGATCACGCAGATCGACTTCGCGCCCGCCGCCCCGCACGTGCCTCCGTTGGAGCGCACGATCCATGCTTTCACCTGGTTGCGCGACCTCGAAGCCTGCGCGCCGCGCCAGCAATGCACTTCAACGGCCGAGCGTGTGCTTCTCGCCTGGCTGGATGCTAATGGCAAACCGGGCAAGGGTGCGGCTTGGAGGGTTGGCCATGCCGGCACGCGCTTGCTCGCGTGGTTTGTGCACGCGCCGCTGATCCTTGGAGGTAACGACAAGCACCTGCGCTCGCGAGTGCTCGCCTCGATGGAGGAGACCGCTCGCTGGCTCGACCGTAACGCCACCAAGGCCGACGACAAGGCGGACGAACTGGCGGCGTGGTGCGCCATCGTTGCGGCCGGCCTCCTCTTGCCTGACGGCAAGCCGCGCCGCCTGTTCGGTGAAGCCGGTCTCGCCCGGGCGATGGGGGAGATGGTCGGTGCCGATGGCGGCGTGCTCTCACGCAGCCCGCTAGGGCAGATGGAGGCCATCGCCCGGCTGACCGAACTGGCAGCTTGCTATCGCGCCACTCGCTGCGATCCGCCTCAGGCGGTCGAAACGATGCTGCAAATGCTGGTGCCGCCCCTGCTGTCGCTGACGCATGGCGATGGCGGCCTCGGTTGCTGGCAAGGCTCGGGTGCGGTCGGCGCCGATACTGTAGCGGCGCTCGTCGCCGCAAGTGGGGTGCGCACGCGTCCGCTGCGCGATTCACGTCAGTGGGGCTATCAGCGCGCGGTCGCGGGCAAGACGGTCCTGCAGTTCGACGCCGCCCCTCCGCCGCTCCCGCGCCATGCCCAGCACGGCTGCGCTTCGACGCTCGCGTTCGAGCTTTCTCACGGCGCGCATCGTCTGATCGTCAATTGCGGTGGCTCCGCCTTCGCCGGAGGACAGGTTCCGGTTCGGATCGAGCAAGGCCTGCGTGGCACGGCGGCGCATTCGACGCTGGTGCTGAACGACACCAACTCGACGGCTGTGGTCGTCGCCGGAAAACTCGGTGCCGGAGTGGCAGAGGTCGAAGTCGATCGCCGCACGATGACTGGTGAAAAGGGCGCGTCGGCGACACGGCTCGAGGCCAGTCACGACGGGTACGTTGCGCGGGTGGGCCTGGTGCACCGGCGCATCCTGATTCTGCGCGACGATGGCACTGAGCTGCGCGGAGAGGATTTGCTCGTACCGGCCGGCCGGAAGGGCAAGCGGGGCAAGGTCCCCTATGCCCTCCGCTTCCATCTTGGCCCGATGGTCGAAGTCACCGCGGGTGAAAGCGGGCGCGGCGCGACGCTGGCGCTGCCCGATGGCAGCTATTGGCAGTTCGTGACCAGCGAAGGCTCGCTGGAGGTCGACGAAAGCCTGTGGGTCGACGGAGAGGGTCGTCCGCATCCGGTGCAGCAGCTGGTGATGCAGGGCATGGTCTCGCGCGGGGGCGGCAACTTCTCCTGGCTTCTCAAGAAGATCAGAGCTTAGCTCACACCCAGACCATTACGGCGCTTCCAACACGGCGGGCTAAGCCCTAGGTAGCGGCCCATGACAGAAGTGACGATCAAGCGGGCGCTGCTTTCGGTGTCCGACAAAAGCGGTGTGGTCGAGCTCGCCTCGCGCCTCGCCAAGGGCGGTGTTGAGCTGGTCTCGACCGGTGGTACGGCGAGGGCGTTGCGGGACGCAGGATTGCAGGTGCGCGACGTGTCCGACGTGACCGGCTTCCCCGAAATGATGGACGGCCGGGTCAAGACGCTCCATCCGCTGATCCATGGCGGCTTGCTCGCCGTGCGCGACGACCCGGAGCATGCCGCAGCGATGGACGCTCATGAGATCGGCGGGATAGATCTGCTGGTCAGCAACCTTTATCCGTTCGAAGAGACGGTGATGCGCGGCGCCGGGCGCGACGAGATCATCGAGAACATCGATATCGGCGGCCCGGCGATGATCCGCTCAGCCTCGAAGAACCATGCTTTCGTGACGATCGTCACTGATCCCGAAGACTATCCGGTCCTGCTAGAAGAGCTGGCAGAGAACGACGGAGCGACCACGCTCGCTTTCCGCAAGCGCATGGCCGCCAAGGCCTTCGCCGCCACTGCAGCCTACGATTCGATGATCAGCCAGTGGTTCGCCTTTGCCGATCAACAGCGACTGTTCCCCGAGATGCTGGCGGTCAATGGCCGCCTGGTGGGCGAGCTGCGCTATGGCGAGAACCCGCATCAGAAGGCGGCGCTCTACACGCCGCTTGGGCCGCACATCAAAGGCCTGGCCCAGGCAGAGCAGGTGCAGGGCAAGGAGCTGAGCTACAACAATTACAACGACGCCGACGCGGCCCTGGAACTCGTTGCCGAGTTCAAGGATCAGGATCCGGCAGTGGTCATCGTCAAGCACGCCAATCCGTGCGGTGTGGCCCAGGCGACGACGCTGGAGGAGGCTTACCGCACCGCGCTGGCATGCGATGCGGTCTCTGCCTTCGGTGGCATCGTTGCGGTCAACCGGCCGCTTGACGGCCCCACGGCGCAGGCGATCACCGAGATCTTTACCGAAGTCGTCGTCGCGCCCGGCGCGGACGAGGCGGCGCGCGCGGCATTTGCGGCCAAGCCTAACTTGCGCCTCCTGTTGCTCGAGGATCTGCCGGACGCGCGCCGCGGCGGATTGCAGGTCAAGCCGATCGCCGGGGCCTTGCTGGTGCAGTCGCGCGATAACGGCGCGGTCGGCCTGCCCGATCTCAAGGTTGTGACCAAACGCGTCCCGACCGACCAGGAACTGGCCGACTGCCTGTTTGCCTGGACCATCGCCCGGCATGTGAAGTCGAACGCGATCGTCTTCGCCAAGGACAACGCGACGGCGGGAATTGGGGCAGGACAGATGAACCGCCGTGATTCCGCTCGCATCGCCGCGATCCGGGCCCGCGAGGCGGCTGAGGCGGCCGGCTGGCCGCAGCCGCGCACGGTCGGGAGTGCGATGGCATCGGAGGCGTTCTTGCCTTTCGCGGACGGGCTCGAAGCGGCGATCGAGGCCGGAGCCACCGCGGTGATCCAACCCGGGGGAGCGATGCGCGACGAGGACGTCATCGCCGCCGCCGACGCCGCGGGCCTGGCTATGGTATTTACCGGAATGCGCCACTTTCGACACTGAGCGAGGAGAGAGCGGATTGCGACGGCGGCGGCCATTCCTATATGAACGCCCGACAACAACCACGTTCAGAGTCTCTCAAGTACCTGTGAGGTAGAGCCGATGAGACAGTTCGATAGAGATTTAGGTATTTACCATGGGTTTGTTCACCCCAGACGTATTTCGGTCTTTCTTCGCCGGCTTCGGCATCGCCGCGATCGCGCTGGCGGTGTACATGCTTCCGCAACTGGTTTGAGCGGCATGCGCGCCTTGCTCGTGGCAGGCGCACTGGCTCTCGCCGGGTGCGGTTCGGCCGTAGCCGCGGAATCCACCTTCAACGCCCCTTCCGCCAAACGTGAGGCGAACGAGAGCGGCCTCAAGACCGCGATCTTCGCTGGCGGCTGCTTTTGGGGCGTCGAAGCGGTTTTCAGCCACACCAAGGGCGTGACGAGCGCGGTCTCCGGCTATCACGGGGGAAGCGCGGCGACGGCGCATTACGACATCGTGTCGGCGGGCGGCACCGGCCATGCGGAGTCGGTGAAGGTGACTTACGACCCCAAGGTCGTGCGTTACGATCAACTGCTCCAGATCCTCTTCTCCGTCGTGGCCGATCCGACGCTCAAGAACCGTCAGGGCCCCGACAGCGGCACGCAGTATCGCGCCGCTATCGTGCCGCTGTCGGCGGAGCAGAGACAGGTGGCCACCGCCTATCTCGCGCAGATGCGCTCGAGCGGGGTGTGGGACAAGCCGATCGTGGTCCAGATCGAGAACGCGAAGACCTTCTATCCGGCAGAGGACTATCATCAGGACTTCGCCAAGAAGAACCCGAACCAGGGTTACATTGTGCGTTACGACGCACCCAAGGTGGCGGCGTTCAAGGCGATGTACCCCTCGCTCTATCGCGCGGTGTATCAGACAGGCTGATTGCCGCCCGGCGGCACTAGCCCTATATTCCAACGATGGGACTTCATAAGCACCACGAACATACGGGTGAGCGGCTGGTCGTAGAGGCGGAAGGCGTCCTCACCGCTGCCGGTGAGCAGTGGACCGCAATGCGGTCCGACGTATTCGAGGCGCTGGCCGCGCAAGAACGCCCCGCTTCGGCTTACGACATCGCCGAAGCGGTCGGGAAGCGCCGGGGCAAGCGCGTGGCCGCCAACAGCGTCTATCGCATTCTCGACCTGTTCGTGCGCACCAATCTCGCCAACCGGGTCGAAAGCGCCAACGCCTATCTTGCCAACAGCCACCCGGGGTGTCGGCATGACTGCATCTTCCTGATCTGTGACGATTGCGGGCAGGCCACTCATCTCGACGACGATCGCCTCACCGGTGCCTTGCGCCAGGCCGGCCGTGAAGCCGGCTTCGCCGATGTGCGTCCGGTCGTTGAACTGCGCGGCATTTGCGAAGACTGCGCCGGGTAGCCCGTTAGCCGCTGATTCGAGTGAAAAGTGCGGGATACTCGCGCTTTTCACCGAATCCTCATAACAACCTCACCCGCCTTTCATCGACACGCGAAGGTCACAGGTGTAAGTGCCGCCCGAACGATGACTTCATTACCTCAAACACCCCTGCTCGACAGCGTCGCCACGCCCCAAGATTTGCGCCGGTTGGAGCGCAAGGATTTGCGCCAACTGGCAGACGAATTGCGCGCGGAAATGATCGATGCGGTCGGTAGCACCGGCGGCCATTTGGGTTCGGGCCTTGGGGTCGTCGAACTGACCGTTGCCGTCCATTACGTGTTCAACACGCCCGCCGACCGGCTGATCTGGGACGTTGGCCACCAGGCCTATCCGCACAAGATCCTTACCGGCCGGCGCGACCGCATCCGCACTCTGCGCCAGGGTGGCGGCCTCAGTGGCTTCACGAAGCGCAGCGAGAGCGAGTACGATCCGTTCGGGGCAGCGCACTCGTCAACGTCGATTTCGGCGGGTCTCGGCTTTGCCATTGCCAACAAGCTGGTCGGGGAGCCGGGCAAGGCGATCGCGGTGATCGGCGACGGCGCGATGAGTGCCGGCATGGCCTACGAGGCGATGAACAACGCCGAGGCAGCTGGCAATCGTCTTGTCGTCATCCTCAACGACAACGACATGTCGATCGCGCCGCCGGTGGGCGGCCTGTCGGGCTACCTCGCGCGTCTGGTTTCCTCGGCGGAGTTCCTCGGGCTGCGTGAACTGGCGCGGCGCTTCGCCCGCAAGCTGCCCGAGCCGCTGCACCGGGCGGCGAAGAAGACCGACGAATACGCCCGCGGCATGGCCATGGGCGGGACCTTGTTCGAAGAGCTGGGTTTCTACTACGTCGGCCCGATCGACGGGCATGACCTCGACCAGCTCGTCCCGGTGCTCGAAAACGTGCGAGACGCCGCCGAAGGGCCGTGCTTGATCCACGTCGTAACTCAGAAGGGCAAAGGCTACGCCCCGGCCGAAAACAGCGCCGACAAGTACCACGGGGTGCAGAAGTTCGACGTCGTGACCGGAGAACAGACCAAGAGCGCGGGCGGTCCGCCCAGCTACACTTCTGTTTTCGCCAAGGCCCTGATCGAAGAAGCGGCGCGCGACAGCCGCGTCTGCGCGATCACCGCGGCCATGCCCAGCGGGACCGGGCTCGACAAGTTCGAGAGCCTTTATCCCGAACGCAGCTTCGACGTCGGCATCGCCGAACAGCATGCGGTGACTTTTGCCGCCGGGCTGGCGGCGCAAGGCATGCGTCCGTTCTGCGCAATCTATTCGACGTTCTTGCAGCGTGCCTACGACCAGGTGGTGCACGACGTGGCGATTCAAAACTTGCCGGTCCGTTTCGCCATAGACCGCGCTGGCCTGGTCGGCGCCGATGGCGCGACGCATGCTGGCAGCTTCGACGTGACCTACCTCGCCACTTTGCCCAACTTCGTGGTCATGGCCGCGGCGGATGAGGCCGAACTGGTCCACATGGTGCACACAGCAGCCCTCTATGACGAGGGGCCGATCGCCTTCCGCTATCCGCGTGGAAACGGCGTAGGTGTGCCGCTGCCTGAAGTTCCCGAGGCTCTGCCGATCGGGAAAGGCCGCGTGGTCCGCCACGGCAGCAAGGTCGCGCTGCTGTCGCTCGGCACGCGCTTGGCCGAAGCCTTGAAGGCGGCCGATCAACTCGATGCCAAGGGCCTTTCGACCACGGTGGCCGACCTGCGCTTCGCCAAACCACTCGATAGCGAGCTCATCCGCAAGCTGATGGCGACGCACGAAGTGGTGGTGACCATCGAGGAAGGGTCAATCGGCGGGCTAGGGGCGCATGTGCTCACGCTGGCCAGCGACGAAGGCCTGACTGATGCGGGCCTTAAGATCCGTACAATGCGCCTGCCGGATCTGTTCCAGGACCACGACTCGCCCGACAAGCAGTACGACGACGCCCGGCTCAACGCCCCGCATATCGTCGAAACGGTGCTGTCGGCCCTGCGCCACAACAGTAGCGGCGTGGAAGAAGCCCGGGCCTAGAGCCGCTGGCTTGGCGGCCCCAGGTCGTCACCGACAACGCTAGTTAGCTGGTAGCCGGGTGAATGCCGGCTTCCTGTGCCTCGACGCCGGCCTGATGTTCACCAGCCAGGCTGCCGTCGTCACTCAGGGTGTTCAGGTGCATCAGTTTCTTGATTAACGGCGAAATCACAAGGATTGCCACGCCGACGCCGACGGCAATCCAGCCAATCGTGCTGTAGACATCAAGGACGGTTTGCTTGCCCGCGGCTTCTCCGCTCGCGCTCTCGGAGCCAGTCGCGGCCGCAATCAGGCCGGCGGTGAAGTTGCCCGTGGCCGAAGCGAAGAACCAGGTACCCATGATCAGCGAGGCCATGTGCGCCGGTGCAAGCCGGTTCATCGCGCTGAGGCCGACTGGGCTGAGGCACAATTCACCGGTCGTGTGCAGGAAGTAGATGAGGAAGATGAACACCAGTGGGATCAGAGCCTCGTTGCCATTGGAGCCACCCGCCACCAACACCAGGAAACCGGCGCCGAGCTGGACGCACGCGAGGCCGAACTTGGCCGGCGCCGAGGGTTCCAGTCCGCGGCGTCCCAGAGCCGTCCACAACCACGCGAACAGCGGTGCCAGCAACACGATGTAAATAGCGTTGAGCGACTGGAACATCGAGGCAGGAATGTTCCAGCCCAGGACCTCGCGGGCGACATGGCGATCGGTCAGAAGGTTCAGCGAGGATCCGGCCTGTTCGAACAGCGCCCAGAACAGGATTGATCCCATGATTAGGAACATGGCCGCGAAAATACGGTCGCGATCATGATTCGCGCGGCCGATCGATTGCCAGATCACGATGACGAGCGACAGTGCGAAGCCGGCCAGCGCCAGGTTCTGCGCGGCCGTGGCGGTTATCGCTTCGATGAACATCATAATGAAGGCGGCGATCGCCACGAGACCGCCAAGGGCGAATAGCGCCACGGGCACGCGCGGCGCCGCAGAATAGGAGCCGTAGACGAACCCAAAAGTGGCAACGCCCAGCACGTACAGGATCAGGATGGTGCCTCCGATCCCCAGCAAGGTGCCTACCACCGCCTGGTTCTGTACCAACCACCAGCATACCGCCACCGCGACCAAGCCGGACAGATAGAGCAGCCATTCGAGCTTGATACCTGCCACTGGCTTGGAGAGAGCCGCGGGATCAGGGGCCTCGCCACGGCCCATCAGCAGCGGCTTGCCCCAGACGAACACCACGAGGCCCAGCAACATGCCCACGCCCGCTGCTCCAAAGCCGTAGCTCCAGCCGTAGGTTTCGCCGAGATAACCGCAGAGCAGCGAACCGAGTGCCGCACCCAGGTTGATGCCCATGTAGAAGATCGTGTAGGCGCCGTCGCGCCGCAGGTCGGTTCTGGGATAAAGTTGGCCTACGATCACCGAGATATTGGCCTTCAGGAAGCCGGATCCGACGATAATAAAGGCCAGCGCCAGCCAGAAGACATTGAGCGAGGCGGCGTCCTGCCCGCCCGCGCCCTCGAAGCCCATCAGGAAGTGGCCGAACGTCAGCAAGACCGCGCCATATAGCACCGCCTTTCGTTGACCGAGGTAGCGATCGGCCAGATACCCGCCGATGACCGGCGTGATGTAGACGAGCGCGGTATAGGCGCCGTAGACGACGCTCGATCGCTCATCCGAAAATAGCCAGTGTTTCGTTAGGTAGAACACCAGCAGGGCGCGCATTCCGTAATAGGAAAAGCGCTCCCACATTTCGGCGAAGAACAGGATGAAGAGCCCCTTGGGATGCCCAAGGATCGTGCCACGCGCGTCACCACTTTCGGCAAATTGGCTGGCCATCGTCGTCGTGTTTCCTCTCCGTTCCAAGGGGCGCAACCTAGCGCAACTTTCGGTCATGTGAAGGCGTTTTTGTTACAGTGGAAACCGGCGGAACCCTTGCGCGACCCGCTGTATTATGGCACTGCATCACTCATGGCTGACAGTCGACCCGTATATCTGCGCCTCCGCGATCAGATTGCTGCGGCGATCATCGATGGGACATATGCCGAAGGTGACATGCTGCCCTCGGTTCGCGCGCTTGCTGCGGAACAGGGCGCCAATCCGCTGACCGTGGCAAAGGCCTACCAGCAATTTCAGACAGATGGCCTTGTCCGTGTGCAGCGCGGCGTTGGAATGTTCGTTCGCGAAGGAGCGGCAGCACACCTAAGGGCCGCTGAGCGCACGCAGTTCCTTGAAGACGAATGGCCACAGATACGCGAACGCATGGCCCGGCTTGGTATCCAGCTTGCCGACGTGCTGGACGAAGCCTGAAAGAACGGCCTCCGGCGGCAAATCGTTGATGTCGTGATTTTTTGACTCCCCCGGATTGCTTCCGGGCGGGCAGTCTGTCAAATTATTGGCATGGGTCGCATAGGCCGTACTCCACGCGCAAGGGTACGGACATGGAACCGGTACGTCATAACGATGGCCGGGTGAAAGGGGTAGTCCATGATTAGATCGGAGCTTTTGGAAGCACTGACGGCTGATAACCCCGACTTGCGACCCGATGAGGTCGAGCAAGTGGCGGACATCTTCTTCGAAGAGATTGGTGCGCGACTGGCAGAGGGTGGCCGTGTCGAGCTTCGCGGTTTTGGCACCTTCTCCACCAGGCTGCGCAATGCCCGTACCGGGCGCAATCCCCGAACTGGTGATCCGGTCGACGTACCTTCGAAGCGGGTACCCTACTTCAAGCCGGGCAAGGAGATGCGCGAACGGCTCAATACCGATTGAGCCATCTCGCTGATCGACCAAGATCACGGCCCGCGCTTGCGGGCCGTTTTCTTTTGCGCTGCTTGAGGCTCCAATAGAAAGGGCGCGGACCCGAAGATCCGCGCCCCTCTCCCCTTCCCGCCGAAGCGGATTAGGTCAGAAGTTGCGTTTTACCGACACGGCCCAAGTGCGCGGCAATCCCGGGACGCCGGTCACCGAGCCGAGCGACTTGGTGATGTCGCTCACGCTGAGGAAGTAATACTTGTCGAACAGGTTCTGCACCTCGAGACCGACTTCCCAGTCTTGATCCTCGGTGGTGTACCAGATCCGCGCGTTTGCCAGGAAACGGCCTGGCATGCGGCTCCACGAAGTGTTCGTCGTTTCGGTGAAAACCTCCGAACGATACGCTCCATCGAACCGAAAGTGAGTCGTGCCCGGCCCTACGTCCGCGTCATATTGGACCCCGAAGCTATAAGTCCAGTCGGGCGTGTAAGGGAACGTCTCGTTGCCGGTCAGGCCTGCCGCGGCAACAGAAGCTTTGTCATAGTTGACGTCGATATAGCTCAGCGACCCGTCGATCGAGAGGTTGTCGATCGGATAGATCGTCGTCTCCAGTTCGAACCCCTTCACAGTGGCCTCGCCGACATTGGTCGGGCGAAGGCACGGCGACGACGGACAAGCCGAGAGGATGAGAATGATGTCCTGGTAGTCGTTATAGAACACCGCGCCGTTCAGCCGAACGCGCCGGTCGAAGAAGTCGCTCTTGAACCCCAACTCGTAAGTGATGAGGGTTTCCGGGTTGAACGGCTTAATCTGATTGCATGGGTTGGGAGCTACATAGCCGGGGGCGTCGCATTCGCCGGCGGACGGGCCGAAGAACGGACGCGGGTTCACGCCGCCGCCCTTGTAGCCGGTGGCGATGGAGGCATAGGCCAGGAACTCGTCCGAGAAGCGGTAATCGGTGGCGATGCGCCAGTCCCACCGCGAGCCCTTGAATTCGCCCGCCAAGTCGAAAATGCCGTTGAGCAGGCAGTTCGGGCTATTGCCAATCCCAGTCGGACCGGCGGTGCCCGGAGGGGCGGCGCCGGTGAAGAATTCGCACGGCCCCGGGATGGTGCCGTCCGGATTGCGCCGGAAGTAAGTGTAGGTCTTCTCGTCCCACGAACGGCGCAGGCCGCCTGTGATCGACCAGTTCTCGACCGGATGCACAATGGCGTTGGCAAACAGCGCCTTCGAGGTCGAAGGCGTGGTGTCGGGGCCATGCAGGAAGTCGATGCCGGCATAGTTCAGATCGACGCGGGCGGTATAGCTGCCCTCCTGATCCATATAAAACCCGCCGACGGTGTATTCGACCAGCCCGTCACCGAATTCGCCGTTGAGACGAAGTTCTTGGCTCCACGCGCGGTGGTCCAAGCGGTTGTCTAGCTGCGCGACCGGCACGGGCGACGCGTCCTGGTCCTGGCCGAACTTGGTGGTGTATTCGCGCCACGAGCCAACCCAGTAAAGCTCGAGGTTGTCGGTGATATCCCACGAAACGTTGCCCATGAGGCCCCAGCCGTTGAAGTCCTGGTTCTGGAGCGCGGAGTAAGGTTTGAAGGGCGCTTGCGAGGTAGGCGCCGTGCCATCAAGGAAGTTGGCGTACGAGATGTAACGCGGGTCACCGTCGTAAATGCTCGAGCTGAGGTTATCGCAGCTGTACTGCCCTGCTGGCACGAAGCGACAGTCATAGGGGATCGCAGTCCCGTCCTTGCCAGGCAACCAGGCTGGCTGCCCCGGGCCCACGCCTTGCGCTAGTCCGGCGTTCGCATCACCGGGTGCAAGCGAAGGGTTGAACACCGGATTGCTGGCGTTCTGCGGTTTGCCCGCCGCGATCAGTACAGTAGGCTGCGGTTCCGACCGCTCACGAGTATAGTCGGCAGACAGGTTGACTTCGACGGTGCTGCTGGGCTCCCAACGGAGCATGATGCGTCCGGCGCCGATAGACTGGCCGCCTTGCGTTCCGACGACCGGGTAGGCACCGCGGGCGTTGTTCGCCGGCACGTTTTCGTTGGGATGAGCCACGCCATAGTCGAGCAGGTCGACATACCCGTCACGGCCCTTGAAAATCCCCGACGCGCGAACGGCGACCTGATCGTTGACCTTGAAATCGGCCATGCCGCGAACGTCGATGCGGTTATACGAGCCGTAGGTGACTTGAAGCGAGCCGGAGCCGTCACCGCTCGGCTTTTCGCTGAACAGTTTGATCGCACCACCGATGGAGTTCTTGCCGGCCAGCGTACCCTGCGGGCCGCGCAAGATTTCGATACGCTCTACATCCATCAGTTCGAGCAGCGAACTCGACAGGGTCGGGATATAGACGTCATCGACGTAGAGGCCGACGCCAGGGTCGAGTGCGTAGTTGAAGTCGGTCTGGCCGACGCCACGAATAAAGGCGATCAGACCGGTGCCGCCGTTTTGGGGCTGCGGTGTCAGGGAGACGTTCGGCGCCTGCGCCGCAACTTGGGCGATGTTCGTCTGCCCACGCGCGTCCAGCATCTCGGAATTGACCGCGGTGATCGCGATCGGCGTGTCCTGCAAATTCTGCTCACGGAACTGCGCAGTCACGGTGATGACGTTGGTGCGCCCGTCTTCGCTCTCTGTAGCAGCAGGTTGAGCGGCAGGCTGAGCCGCGTTGTCTTGGGCGAAAACGGGCGTGGCCAGGCCGGCAACTATCGCCAGCGACGACACAACGCCAAGCGTTTTGAATCTCATCAGGCATCCTCCCTTAGCGGGAACGTTCGTGCGTTCCTCGCTCTATCCCGAATCCCGCATCAGCCCCTTGTTGGGAACGCTGCGAATACGAATTGGTCAGGAAGTGACCGTGTTCCTTTTTGTGAAGGACCGGTGCGACCCACTCCCTCTCCCGCTAGTTGTAATAGCGGAACTGAATCCCGCAAAATAGAGCGCTATGCACAATGGTTGATCCGAATGCTGGCCGGTGTCGCAATCAAGCAACACAGTTCGACTGCTAAGTAGTCTGAATCTTGCTTGGTGCGTTCTAGCAACGCTTCTCGGGATGGAGGGCTCTAGACGGGCCTCGATCGCGAACATACGCTGTCTTCCATAAAGAAAACCGGTTTGGGGGAATGAGATGGCAACGGCCGCGCCGCCGCAATCAGGACTTCGAGGATACGAGCTGCGCGTCCTGCTGCTGCTCGGGCTGGCGTATGGCTTTGCCTATTTCGACAGGATGGCCCTGACTTTCCTTGGGCCGGAAGTGCAGGCCGAACTGGGGCTCAGCAACGAACAAGTCGGATGGCTGGGCTCCGGATTGTCCGCCACCTGGGCGCTCGGCGCCTATCTCGTGGGCCGATGGTCAGACTCCATCGGCCGCCGGAAGCCGTTCCTGATCGGCGCCCTTGTGCTGTTCTCTTTCTGCTCAGTCCTGTCGGGCATCGCTTGGAGCTTTGGCACGCTCCTGGCGACACGGATCGTCATGGGCGCGGCAGAGGGCCCGTTCCTGCCGATCTGCCTGGCGATCATGGTCGCCGCCTCGGCCGAAAGCCGCCGCGGGCTCAATGCGGGGATCGTGCAGAACGTGTTCGGTTCGATCATCGGTACCGCGCTCGCGCCCTTCATCCTCATCCGCATCGCCGAGGCGAGCGACTGGCGCATGGCCTTCTTCATCTCCGGCATTCCCGGCCTGATCCTGGCGCTGCTAATCTGGCGCCTGATCCAGGAGCCGGAGCAGCCACCTGCCGACCCCGCCGCGGCGAAGGTCGCGCTCTCACCCTGGGCGATGCTGGCCGAACGCAACATGTGGCTTTGCGGGCTGATCAGCTGCTTTGCGGTCGGCTCGGTAGTAATCGGTTCGATCTTCATGCCGCTCTATCTGGACGGTCCGCGCGGATACGATCCGCTGACCCGGGCCAATGTCATGACCATGGTCGGCTTCTGTCCGGCGATCGGCGGCGTGCTGGTGACGGCGCTTTCAGACCGGATCGGACGCAAGCTGCCGCTTATCGTGTTCGCCTTCCTGATGGCGCTCGCTCCGGCGGCGCTGCTGTGGTTCCAGGGACCGGTTCCTGCGCTCACGGCTCTGATCTTCGTGAGCTGGATGGGGCTGGGCACCTTTCCGCTGTTCATGGGCGTGATCCCGGCCGAAACGATCGGGAGAGCGCGGGCGGCCACGGCCATGGGCCTGGTGGTCATGATCGGCGAGTTGACGGGCGGCGTGTTCGGACCGCCGATAGCGGGACGCCTGGCCGATAGCTTCGGCCTCGACGTCGCGCTTTATATCCAGGGCGGGCTGGCGCTCGCCGCTGGTCTGACAGCGCTTTTTGTGGTCGAGACAAACCCGCGCGTACTGGCCCGGCGCGCGCCGGCAGGAGTTGTTGCATGAGTGTGGTGAGTCGTCAGATTATTGTGGTGGGCGCGGGGCCGGTCGGGCTCCTGACAGCGCTCGGCCTGGCCCGGCAGGGCGTTGAAGTCACCGTGCTGGACAGCGAGCCCGAAGTCGTCCGCTCGCCACGCGCGGCGGTCTACTTTCACACCACGATATCCATACTCAAGAAGCTCGGCCTCTCCGACGAGGCTCACGAGATCGGTCTGACCTCTACCGAGTTCAAAATGCACTGGCTGGAGACGGGCGAGGTCATGTCGTCGGACATGCGCGATGCGCTCGAGCCTGGGCAGGAGTTCGATCACAACCTGCATTTTGGTCAGCACATCCTGGCCGAACTGGTGATGAGGCATCTGGCGCTGCTGCCCAACACCGAAGTCCTCTGGAACCACACGGTAAAAGCGCTGGGGCAGGACGGCCGCAAGGCTCGCGTGCTCGTCGATACCGAGGATGGCGAGGTCACGTTCGAGGCCGACTGGATTATCGGCACCGACGGCGCCCGCTCGACGGTGCGCAAGCTTGCGGGCCTGCCCTTCGAAGGCTTCACCTGGCCCGACCGGTTCGTGGCGACCAATATCGAATACCCTTTCCTCGACTTCGGATTCTGCAACGCCAACATGGTCGTCGATCCGGTCAACTGGGCGGTGATCGGTCGCCTGGGTCGCGAAAACCTCTGGCGCCTGACTTATGGCGAAGATGCGGAGCTGAGCGAGGCTTCGATCCTCGAGCGCTTGCCCGAACGGTTCGCCGCGATCCTGCCCGATCCTTCGGTGCCCTACCGGATCGACAACTTCTCGCCCTACCGCGTCCATCAGCGTTGTGCCCCGAGCTTCCGGGTCGAGCGGGTCCTGCTTGCGGGCGACGCCGCCCACGCTTGCAACCCTTGCGGTGGCCTGGGCCTCACCGGTGGGGTGATCGACGCCGACACGCTGTCGGACACCCTGGGCGCGGTAATCGCCGGCCGGGCGAACGAAGGCGTGCTCGACTTCTATTCCGCGGAGAGGCGGCGGGTGTTCCTCGAGGTGACCTCGCCCATGTCTACCAACTTCAAGCGCCTGTTGTCCGAAAGCGACCCGGCGCGGCGGCAGCAGGACAAGGCGGAGATGTTCGCCCAGGCGGACAAGGGCGGCGCGGAAGTACGCGCCTCCTCGCTGGCCGAACTGATCAAGGGCGCGGCGATGCCGGTCGGGCCGCTGGCCGCGTGAGGGTGCCCTTGCGCATCTCCGCCCGCATGGTAGCGCCGCGCCCGCACTATCGCGCACGGGAGATCGCATGAGCAAGTGGGCCTACAGCACGGACGGGTTCGACCGCATCGTTCACCGCATCGACGGGGTCGAGACGGTCACTTATGCGATCGGTCAGGGAGAGCCGCTGGTCTACTTCCACGGCGGCGGCACGTTCCACGGCTTCGAATGGGTCCGTCCGCTGGCCGGCGAGTTTCGCGTGTTCTGCCCTTATCATCCCAATTTCGGCGAAAGCGGCGATGCCGAGCTGGGAGGGATGGGTGACTATGTCGCGCATTACGAGATGCTGTTCCCGGCGCTTGGGCTCGACACCTTCCATCTCTGCGGGGCGTCGATGGGCGGGCACATGGCGGCGCGCTATGCGGCGGCCAATCCGCTCGATGTCGAGAAGCTGGCGTTGGTTTCGCCCGCCGGGCTCAAGTCCGATCGCGCCTCGATCCCCGACTTCTCGAAGGTCGCGCCGCAGGATATCCCTGCGATGTTCGTGGCCGATCCTGCGTGGGTAGCGCCGTTCTGGCCGGCCGACCCTTCACCCGAATGGGCCGCCCTGCGTGCTCGCGAATCCGCCGCCGCATTCGCCTCGCGCGAGGACTTGTCGTTGACCGACCGGGCCCTGCGCGAGGGCCTCAAGGGTTTCGACCGTCCGACCTTGCTGCTGTGGGGCGAGAACGACCGGATCGTCCCCCTGGGTTACGTTCCCGAGTGGGAGGCGGTGCTTCCGCATGCCGAGCTGGAGATCATCCCCGGCGGCTCCCACCTGCTGCTCGACGAATTCCCGGCTGCCGTCGAGGCGCTGCGCAGTTTCTTGAAGGGATAGGCGACGAGTTCCTCCTCAGGATCCGGGCCGGTGTGGGCGAAGGTGGGCGCGGTGCTGGCGTCGCTGCTGATCGTGCCGCCCGGTGCCGCTCGGGTTCCGGCGGGGGAAGAGAGCTTTTCCACGCCATCGGGGAATATCCAGTGCCTCTATTATAAGACCGAGGGGGAAAGTCCGTCGCTCCGCTGCGAAATCGAGGAGGTAAGCAATACGCCTCCAGCGCGGCCCGAGGACTGCGAGCTGGACTGGGGCAACGCGTTCGAGATCGCAGCGGAATCCCGGCGCGGCGAGCGGATCTGTCATGGCGATACCATTGCGGTGCCGAATCCGCGCGTGATCGCCTATGGCGAAACGTGGTCGCGCGGCGGGTTCACTTGCCTGTCGAGCCGCGAGGACCTGCGGTGCCGAAACGAGCGGGGCGCCGGCTTTGCCTTGTCTCGCGCGCGACAGGACGTGTTCTAGGGGGTCAGCGCCCCGGCTCCATGCGTCGCGCCTGGCTGAAGGTGATCGCGGAGAGCACCGCCGGCACGGCCATGGCCGCACAAACCGCCGCGACGGTCATCCCGCTGTCGAGCAGCGTTCCACCCACGATCGGGCCGAAGACTGAACCGATGCGCCCGGCCGTCGTGCCGAGGCCGAGGCCTGTCGCCCTGAGCTGCGGCGGGAAGGCATAGGCGATGGTCAGCCAGTTGGCCGTGGCCGAACCGAACAGGGCCGCGCCGATCAACGGGGCGAGGATCATCAGCGCGGTCGGATTGCCTACGAACTGGCCGAACAGCGCGACCAGCAATGCGAGGCTCACCATGGTGAACCACATCATCCGCTTCACCCCGATCGTGCCGCACAGATACCCGGCAGTCAGCCCGCCGACGATCCCGCCGTAGCTGACCCACGAGGAATAGAACGCACCGAGTTCGTCGGAGGCGCCCGCCTCGGCCACCAGCGGTGGGCCCCAGTTGATGATGAAGTACCAGGTGAACATGTTGAGCGCGTGGGCGAGGAACAGCTTGAGCAACTCGCGCACATGGAACGGCTGGCGGATCTCGTGAATGACCGACGGACCCGTACCATCTGGCTTGGGCGGCAGTTCGGATATCTCGGGCACCGAGACACGGCGTAAGATGCGGTTGGTGGTTTCGAGAGCGCGCTTGGGCTGGCGGATCAGCAGGAAGTCGAGCGATTCAGGCAACCACAGGAAGGCGATCGGCAGCAACGTCGCCGACAGGCCCGCGCCGACCCAGAAGATCCCGCGCCAGCCGTAGGAATCGAGCACCGCGACCGCGACATAGGCGCCGATTATTGTGCCCACCGGATAGGCCGCGGCGACTGCGCTGGCGGCGAACTCGCGCCGCTTCTGACTCGCGTATTCGAGGGCGAGCATGCCGGCGGTGGCGGTCATGCCGCCGATGCCGATTCCAGTGATGATCCGCGCCGCGGCCATGCCGTAAAAGTCGGTCGAGACGGCGGCGAGCGCCATGCCGATGCTCATGAAGACGAGGCAAGTGAGGATCGCAGGTCGCCGCCCGAACTGATCGGCCACCGGCGATACCCCGAGCGCGCCGAGCGCCATGCCGACGAGGTTCATCGATAGCAACGTGCCGAGCGCCGCATCGCTCAAGCCCCATTCGCGTTTCAGCGCCGATCCCGCCTGTGCCAGGGCCAGGATGTCGTAGCCGTCGATCATGTTGATCAGGACGCAAAGGCCGATGACGCCGTACTGCTGCAGGTTCATCGCACGCTCGCGCATAACCGTGCGCGGATCGGTCGTTGCGACCATTCGATAATCCTCCCATGCCGCTCGACGGCGGCTTGGCAGGCAGGCTATGTCGGCTGGCAAGCCCCGTCAAAGGGTAAGCGAGGAGAGCATCGCGTGAACGAGGCCGACCAGGTCGTCTGCGACGTCCGCACCACGATGAAGTATGTCGTCCGGGGTGAGAAGGCCACGTTCCACGCCGGCGACCGCTCGAAGAGCTATTGGCCGGTCGACGAACACGAAGTGACGATTCACGACGTGCGCCCAATCCGGAACCAGCTCTCGTTCGACCGTAACGGCTTCGTGCTGGCGGACGAGCCGACCCGCGTGACCGAGTTCACCGACAAGGGGGAGCTCGCCCGTTATTGTCGCGAGACCGAAGCCCTGGTCCAGCGCCTGACCGGAGCGGACAAAGTCGTCAGCTTCGGCCCGATGATCCGCACTAACGCCGGGGGCGCGCACGGCCACAACCAGCCAGCCCACGGCGCGCACGTCGACTACGGAGCACGGACGGTGGCCGATTTCACCAGCGACCTGCTTCCGGCTGACGAGGCCGCACGGCGGCTGGAGGGGCGGCACATGCTGATCAACATCTGGCGCCCGATCGTCATGGTGGAAAGCGCACCGCTGGCGGTGTGCGACGCCAGCACCGTCAGCCGCGAGGACCTGTTCGACAGCGAAGTCGTCGGCGGCCTGGGCGATTTCAACCGGCATTCGCTCTGGGGCTTCAACCTGGCCTTCAATCCGGCCCATCGCTGGTACTGGGTGCCGCATATGCAGCCGTGGGAAGCCCTGGTCTTCAAGCTGTTCGACAGCGATCCCGCAGCGACGCAGTTCAGCGCCCACAGCGCGTTCGAGGATCCGAACACACCGCCCGATGCCGCGCCGAGGCAGAGCATCGAGCTGCGGACGATTGCCTTTCTCGCCGGATAGTCCCCTTCCCGCAAGCGGAGGGAGCCCTAAGCCAGCGCACCTTCCACCGGACTCGCTGTCTCCAGTCCCTTGGTGAACATCAATCGCTGCAGTCGCACATCGGGATCGCGCGACATCGCCCGCATTCCCTTGAGTGCCATCTCCAGCTCCACCCCACCGCCGTTCGCGTGGAACACGAAGCGCTTGTAAGCGGTCGCCTGAGGTGAAGTGCGTTCAAGATAGACCCGCCGCCGGTCGTCTGCCCAGCGATTGAGCAGCATCGGATCGGCCTCGTCCAGCACCACGGCCGCCAGCGTCGGCCAGAGCGAGAAAGCGTCGAAGAGGCCGGTCGTCAGCCCGAACCCTCCGGTCGGGTTCGTCACGTGCGCTGCATCGCCTGCCAACATCACACGGCCTTTGCGAAAGGTCTCCGCGCAGCGCTGGTGCATCTTGTAAGGCGCGGCCCGGTCGAGCTTGTAGCCGCCATTGCCCGCCAAGAGGTGTTCGTAGGCCGCGGGCACGCGGTCGAGGAAGCTGTCCTCGGGCAGCGACGCGTCTTCCATGTAGGTGCAGCGCCACAGTCCGTCGCGGGCAATCTTGACGATCACGGCGCCCCACTTGTCGTCGATGACCATGGTCGAGAGGCCGTAATCGGCGCTTTCGAAGTCATGATAGACATTGGTCGCGACGAAGCGCTCGGGCCAGGTAAACCCTTCGAAGGCGAGACCCAGTTGGTGACGAACCTCGCTGCCCGCCCCGTCGGCCCCCACGACCCAACGGGCGCGTAGCTCTTCGACCCGGTCGGTCGTCAGCGTTACGCCCCCGGCGTCCTGCGCCAGTCGTTCCATTCGCGTACCGAAACGCACTTCGGCATTCGGCAGCGCCTCCAGGCGATCTCGCGCGATCTCGGCCAGCCGATCCTGCCCGAGGTGAATGTTATAGGGAAACTGGGTCGTATTTTTCAGTACCGAGAGATCGTAGGCGATCCGCTCTCCGGTCTGGCGCACCAGCCATAGGTAGTCCTGCTTGGGAAAGCCTGTCCGTTCGGCTTCTTCGCGAATGCCAAGCCGTTCCAGCCCTTCGAGCGTCGACCAGTGGTAAACCGCCGCGCGCGGGCTATCGATCACAGCATCGCCCGCCTCGATCAGCAGGACCTCCGCACCGGCCTGCGCCAGGCCCAGCGCCGTGATGAAGCCGGTCGGTCCGCCGCCAACGACTATGACGTCCTTCATGAGGTTCTCTCCACTTCCGGCACGATGCGCGTTGCAATCGGCACTGCCAAGCCCCTTCCGCAACTGCCCAAGCTGGCTTAGGACTAAGTCAATAAGAACGCCGGAGAGGACATGGCGCTGCTAGACCTGAACGAAACCGTCGAGGCGCGCGGCGCCGAATTTCGGCTGCGCGGCCGGTATGACGTGCGCTTCCGCCCTGTGGTCGACGCCTTCCTCGAGAACTTCCGCGTTGAGGAAGAACTCGGTGCCGGCACCTCGGTCGTACTCGACGGGGAAACCGTGGTCGACCTGTGGGGCGGCTGGGCTCGCGCCGACCAGTCGGAGGAATGGGACGAGCATTCGACCGTCTGCATGATGAGCGTCGCCAAGGGCGTGACCGGCATCTGCTTCAATATGCTGATCGATCGCGGCCTCGTGGATCCGGACGAGCGTATCGCCCATTATTGGCCGGAGTTCGCCCAGGCGGGGAAAGAGCACATCACCGTGCGCATGGTGCTCGATCACACCGCGGCTATTCCGGTGCTGACCAACGACACGATGTATCCGGGCGGGTTCTTCGATTACCCGGCCTATATCCGCGCGCTAGAGGTGCAGGAGCCGCTGTGGCAGCCGGGGACCCGCGCGGCCTATCACGTGCACAACCAAGGTTTCCTGCTGGGGGAGATCATGCGCCGGGTGACCGGGGAAACAGTCGGTCCGTTCCTCAAGGAGAACGTGACCCGGCCGCTCCATGCCGAATACTACATCGGCGGCATGGACGAGCAGCAGCAGGCGCATGTCGCCGAAGTGCTGCCCAACACCGGCGCGCGCCTGTTCGCGGCCAAGGACCAGAGCGTACCGGCCAAGCCGTCCACGCCCGAAGGCTGGCAGGATGGCGTCGTGCTGCGCAGCTTCGCCTTTCTGCAAAACCCGCATGAGCCGTGGCATACGACGATGAATTCGCCGATCTGGCGCACCTGCGAAATCGCCAGCGGTTCCGGTCACGGCAATGCTCGAGGCGTGGCGCGCATCTACGGCGCGGTCGTGGGTGAGGTGGATGGCGTCTCGCTGCTTTCCAGGGAGCAGCTCGAACGCATGATCACCGAACAGCACAACCAAATCGAGCTGTTGCAGGAGAGGCCCTATCACCAGGCGATGGGTGTGCTGCTGAACACTCCGGAAGCGGTCTACATGGGGCCGAACCCGCGCAGCTTCGGCCATCACGGCCTCGGCGGTTCGATCGGTTTCGGCGATCCTGATGCGAAGCTCGGCTTTTCTTACTGCTGCAACCAGATGCACGCAGTGGGCACCAATGGCCCGCGCGCACGGCGGCTGATCGATGCCGCTTACTCGGTACTCTGACCAAGGAACGACAATGGACAAGGAACTCTATGACAAGGGCATGAAGATCCGCCGCGAGGTGCTCGGCGATGCCTATGTCGATCGCGCGCTGGCGAAGTCGGGCCCGTTCAACGATCCGCTGCAGGAGCTGGTCACGACGTATTGCTGGGGCTGGTGCTGGGGGCGTGAAGGCCTTGAGAAGCGCGACCGCAGCCTGATCAACCTCGCGATGATTGCCGTGCTCAACCGGCATAACGAGCTCAAGGCCCATATTCGAGGCGCGCTCAACAATGGCCTGACCCGCGAGGAAATCCGCGAAGTGCTGCTGCAAGTCGGCATCTATGGCGGCATCCCCGCGACGGTGGACAGCTTCCGCCTCGCCAACGAGGCTTTCGCCGAGATCGACAACGAAGCGCAAGAAAAGCTCGACTGATGGACGAGATCGCCCAGCTCCTGATCGAGCGCGAATGCGGCCGCCTGCCGCTGCTGTTCGCCAAGTATGCCGATAACGGCGACCATGCGGCGCTGGCGGCCCTGTTCACGCACGACTGCGAATTTGCTCGCCCCTTCCAGCCTGACCATCCGTTCTTCGGCCGTGACCGGGTGCAGGCGATCTTCCGCGACCGCCCCCCAATCCTGGTGCGGCACATTGTCACCAACGTGCTGGTCGAAGTGGTAAGCGAGACCGAAGCGCGCGGAACCAACTACCTCGCCATGCTCTCGAGCCATGCCTCGACCGTGCCGCCGCAGCCGGCGGGCGCGCTCTATGTCGGCGGGTTCGAGGATCACTACGTCAAGACCAGCGAAGGCTGGCAGTTCAAGAGCCGCTATGGCCGGGTGGTGCTGCACCAGGGCGGTCCGATGCCCAACATCCCGGCTCCCACCGACGAAGCGAGAGGAGTGATATGAGCGTTCAAGCCGCCAACGCCAACGAGCAGCTCGTGCTCGATTTCTTCGAGGTGCTGTCCTCGGGCGATCTCGAAGAGCTTCGCAAGTTCTATCACGAGCATTCGGTGTGGGAACCCAAGGTCAAGGACATCGCCGGGGCCGGCAAGCACATCGGCATGGATATCATCGACAAGTTCCTCGCCCCGGTACGGGGGATGTTCGAGCCAGGCGATCCCAAGGTCCACGTACAGAACATGTTCTCTGCCGGCCCCTGGGTCTGCGTCGAGAGCTTCTCGACCGGCAAGACGCTCGACGGGCTGATCTACGAGAACGATTATTGCTGGGTGTTCGAGGTTTCGAACGGCAAGATCGACGCCATGCGCGAATATATGGACAGCCACTACACGGCCAAATTGTTCGGGATGGGCTGAGCCGTGGCGCGCTTTGACGGCCAACCGATCCTGATCTCGGGCGCCGGGCGCGGGCTGGGCGAGGGGATCGCCAGGCACCTCGCATCAGAAGGCGCGATTGTCGGCGTCGCCGACATCAACCAGGATAGCGCGCATCAGGTGGTGGAGGCCATTCGCGCGGCGGGCGGCCAGGCGCATCCCTATGGCGGGGATCTCGGGGATCGGAGCCAGTTCTTTAGCGTCGCCGAAGCCTTTCGGTATGACGCGGCCGCGCCTCTGCGGGCGGTGGTGAACAACGCCAGCGTGCTCGTTTACGAGCCGATCGAGCAGGTGACCGAGGAAACGCTCGACCGCATGCTCTCTGCGGGCCTCAAGAGCGTGTTCTGGGGCGTGCAGGCGTTCCTCGCCTATCGCGACGAAGACCAGCCTGGGAACATCCTCAACTACTCCTCCCCGGTCGCTTATCGCGGGCGGCCCGGCACCGGAGCCTATACGACGATCAAGGCGGGCATTGCCGGATTGACCAAGGTGCTGGCCGGGGAACTCGGTCCGCGCGGCATTCGCGTGAACGCCATCGCGCCGGGCAGCGTGCCCACGCCCGCGACCGAAGGCTTCGTGACGGCCGAGCAATACGAGCAGCGGGCCAAGAACATCCCGCTCCGCCGCAACGGCACGCCGGAGGATGTCGCCCAGGCCGCGGCGTTCCTTCTCAGCGACGAGGCGGCGTTTATCAATGGAGCGATGCTCGCCATCGACGGCGGCATCATCGCGGCGGGATGATCAGGATGAGTAAGCGGAAATACGCAACGTGGTCCCCCTTCCGCTTGCGGGAGGGGCTAGGGGTGGGCCTGGCGCGGCGGTCGTTGCGTCTAACTCGACACACCCACCCCCGGCCCCTCCTGCAAGCGGGAGGGGAGTGATGGCGGAAATCTGGCACAAACGGCTCGACAAGCTGCGCGAGGTCATCCTCGCCGACATCGCCCGCGGGGACTACTTCGGTGCCGTGCTCACCGTCGGGCGCGGCGGCGAAGTGGTCTTTGCCGAGGCGCTGGGGGCACAGGACGGCGCGGGCGAACGGCCGCTCCACTATGACAACGTCTTCTCGATCTTCTCAGTCACCAAGGCCTTCACCAACGCCCTGATCCTCAAGGCGATCGAAGAGGGCCGCTTCGCGCTCACGACCAAGGTGAAGGACGTGCTGCCCGAGTTCACCGGCGCCCCGCGCGAGGACGCGACATTCTACCACCTGCTGACCCACACCGCGGGGATGCCAGGCGTGTGGTCGCCCAAGCCGGGTATGTACCTCGACCGGCTGCAGGACTTGTTCGAAGCCTCGATCGAGAACGTGCAGGGTGAAGTCCCGCCGGGTTCGCGCTGCGATTACTCGCCGCTGGTCAATCACGTGCTGATGGGCACGGCGCTGGTGCGGACCGATCCCAAGGGGCGCAACTATCAGACCCTGCTGCACGAGGACCTGTTCGCCCCGCTGCGGATGGACAGCACCTCGATGGGCCTTCGACCTGACCTCAAGGACCGCCACGTGCGACCCGACATGCGCGGGACGGTGCCGATCCAACACCTCAGCCGCAACCTGCCTGGCGACCACGCGCTGTTCGAGGATCCCGACGTGGAAGCCCCGCATGTCGGCTGCGCCTCGACCTCTAGCGACCTCTACCGCTTCGCCGAAATGCTCCGCCGCGAAGGCGAGCTCGACGGCGTGCGCATCCTCTCACCCGCTACGCTCCAGCTGGCGCGCCAGGTCCATACCGGCACCATGCCCAACGAGCTTTACAAGCGCGTGGCCGAGAACGCCGGATGGGAAATCCCTCCGGCCAACCAGGGCCTTGGCTTTCAGGTGCGGGGCACGGGAGTATTCCACCACCTGTTCGGCACGCTCGCGAGCCCGCAGACGCACGGCAACTACGGCGCGGGCAGCACCCTATTCTGGGTCGACCCTGTGCGCGATGTCTCGTTCGCGCTCTGCAGCGCCGGGGTAATGACCCAGGCCGCCAATATCGAACGCTGCCAGAAACTGTCCGACCTCGCTCTGTCGGCAATGATCTAAGGGAAATACATGGCTGACGCGGACATCATTGCCATCGGTTCGGGCCACAACGGCCTGGTCGCCGCGGCCTATCTGGCGGTGGCGGGCAAGAAAGTGCTCGTGCTCGAACGCAACGAGTGGTTCGGTGGCGGCGTCGTAACCCGCGAGCTGACGCAGCCGGGCTTCCGGCACGACCAGCATTCGATGAGCCACATCTTCATCCAGGGCAATCCGCTGCTGCTCAACGACGAGCTCGGCCTCAAGCGCAAGTACGGGCTGCAGTACGTGTTCCCCGAAGTGCCGATGATGAGCCTTTGGGAAGACGGCACCACCCTGCCGCTCTACCGCGACCCGGCCAAGTCGGCCGAAGCGATCCGCAAATTTAGCGCCAAAGACGCCGAGACCTTCCTCGCCATGAGCCGCCAGGCGGCCGAGTGGCTGCCGATGATCCAGGCGGGGCTCTATTCCCCGCCGATGCCGGTCGGCGCGCAGACCGCGATGATGGACCAGAGCGCCGAGGGGCGCGAGATCATGCGCACAATGGGCATGAGCACCTTCGACCTGATGGGCGAGCTGTTCGAGCATGACAAGGTCAAGGCCCACTTCGGCCGGGTGGCGGGAGAGAACCTCGTCAGCCCGGACGAGAAGGCGACCGGGATCGGCGCCTATGTTTTTCTCGGGTTTCTCGAGAAGTTCGGTTTTGGTGTGCCGGTCGGCGGTTCGGGCAGCCTGACCAATGCCTTGATCCGTTGCATCGAAGATCACGGCGGCGCGGTGCGAAACAACGCCCAGGTGCGCGAAGTCGTCACCGACGGCACCCGCGCCATCGGCGTGGTGCTCGACAACGGCGAGCGGCTCTCGGCGAGCGAGGGGATCATCGGCGCGATCCATCCGCATCACCTGCCGGAAATGGTCCCGGCCCTCCCGTCAACGGTGGCGAAGAACGCCCTGCGCACGCACATTACCGAGGCCGCCTGCTTCACGGTTCACGCCGCGCTCGACGCGCCGCTCAAATTCAAGGCCAAGACGGCTCAAGGCGGCGACCTCTCGGCGGTGATGTACGAGCTGATGCCCGCCGAATACGAAGACATGCGCCGCGCTTTCGACGAGCTGCGCTACGGCAATTTCTCGCCCACTCCGCTGGTCGGCGTAGGCCAGCTGACCCAGCACGATCCGAGCCGCGCGCCAGAGGGCAAGGCGATCTTCCATGCGTGGGACTATGTGCCGTACGATCGCAAGGACGGCCGTAGCTGGGACGAGTCAAAGCGCGAGTTCGCCGACAAGCTCATCTCGCGGATGGGCGACTTCATCGAAAACGTGCCCGAGGTGGTGCTCGATTACCATTGCGACTCGCCGGTCGACATGGAGCGCACCAGCCCGAGCTTCTTCCGCGGCGATCTCCACGGCATTGCCACAACCACATACCAGTCGGGCAGCCACCGGCCGACGCCGGAACTCGGCCAGTACCGCGTGCCTGGGGTCGAGCGGCTCTACCTCGTGGGCCCGTTCCAGCACCCCGGGGGCGGGGTATTCGGCGCCGGCCGTGCCACAGCGATGGTCATGGCCGAGGACATCGGGGTCGAGTTCGACAGGATCGCGGTCGCATGAAGATCTACTCGGCCGACAAGAGCGAGCTGATGCAGGTCTCCGTGATCGAGCGGAAGGGCGATGACCTGGTGCTCAAGGGCAAAGTCTTCGGCACGATGCCGATGAGTGCCACGCTGACGCCCGAGCAAGCGCGAGCGGCGCTGAAGCTGCTTACGCCCAAGCTGATGCTGTTCATCCTCACGCTACCGTTTCGGAAGTCGGTGTGAGGGGAGACCACGGCACCCCTTCTCCGTTCGTCCCGAGCCTGTCGAAGGGCGCGAGCGCTGCGCTGACGGGGTTCGACAAGCTCACCACGAACGGGGGATAGGGTGGTGCCGCGCAACCCCTGGAACGCCACGCGACCTCACTAACGCCGGGAGAAAAGTGCCATGACCAAACGCCACGACGGCAAGACCATGCTGGTGACCGGCGCCGCCGGATCGATCGGCTTCGCCACCAGCGAGATCCTCGCCCGTGAAGGCGCGCGAGTCATGCTGGTCGATATCGCCGCCGACCGGCTGGAGCTTTGCACCGACAAGCTCCGCACGGCGGGCTACGATGCTATCGGTTATGTCGCCGACTGCGCCGACGAGAACTCGGTCGCGGGCTATGCCAAGGCGGCGATGGAGGCGTTCGGCCGCGTAGATGGCTTCTTCAACAACGCCGGCATCGAAGGCGATCTCGCCCCGACGCACGAATACGACATCGCCATGTTCGACAAGATCATCAGGGTGAACTTGCGCTCGATGTTCCTCGGCCTGCGGTTCGTGATCCCGCACATGGTGGCCGCCGGGAAGGGCGCGGTGGTCAACACCGCCTCGATCGGTTCGGAACGCGGCCTTGCGGGCGCCTGTGCCTACAACGCCGCCAAGCACGGAGCCGTGGGCCTGACGCGCACGGCGGCGAGTGAAGTGGCCCAGAAGGGCGTGCGAGTGAACTGCGTCATGCCCGGCGTGATCGAGACTCCGTTGCTCGTCGGCATGCTTGAGCAGATGTTCGACGGCGATGTCCAGGCGGGCATGGACAAGCTCGGCCAGGTCGCCACTCTCAACCGCGTCGGTCAACCCCGCGAAGTCGGCGATGTGGTGAGCTTCCTGCTTTCGGACGAGGCGAGCTACGTCAACGGAGCCAAATGGGAAATCGACGGCGGCGCATTGGCCACGATTCGCAATGACATCTGAATCGAGCAGGTCAAAAAATGAATCGAGCCGATGTGCGTGACTCTCGTTACTCATAGTAATACATAGCCGGTATGCCCGCTGGCGCAGATTGTGTTATGTCTGCACTTACTGGCCGGTTCAGATGGGGATCGAGAGCGCACATGTCGGGTAAGGCATTCGCGACTGAAGAGGCGCCGCTCACGTTCGGTGAGTTCTACGAAGTCGTCACCGGCAGTCCCGAAATGGCGGCTTACGTCATTCGCGTGGGTGATGACGGTGGCTTCCGGTTCGAGGATGCCAACGACTTCCTCGAAAGGATTGCGGGCAAGCCCCTATCGGAAATTCGCGGCGCGAGGGTCGAGGACTGCCTGCCGCCCGACATTGCCGATTGCCTGACCAACAATCTTCGCCGTTGCGTCGAAACGGGCCGGCCGCTCTCTTATCATCGGACGATCGAGGCTCCGGACGGATCGCACCTTTCCTTCAAGACCAGCCTTTCGCCGGTGGTCCGCCATTCGGGTCCCGTAAAATTCGTGATCGGCTTCACGCGCGATGTCACGCATGAGACGATCCTGATCGAAAATGCCCAGCACAACGCGGCGATGCTGCGGACGCTTGGCATGGCGCTGCCATCTTCGATCTATTTGCTCGATCTCGATACCAAATCGATCAGCTTCATCGGCGGCAGCGGCGACCATATCCGGGAGGATTGGCGCCGGAAAGCCGAAGAGGCAGGTAGTGACGCGGTCGACCAGTACTTCCATCCGGAGGACCGGCCGCGCGCGAGGGCGCATTGGGGCGATCTCGCCGCGCTGGATGACGGCGAAGTGTCGATGATCAGTTACCGCATTCTCTCGGTAGAGGGCGAATACCGCCGGTTCGAGAACCGGGAGACGGTGTTCAGCCGCAATACCGACGGCAAGGTAAAGCTGGTGCTCGGCATCTCGGAGGACGTTACCGAGCATGACCGCATCGAGCAGGAGGTGCGCGATCTCTCGACGCGAATGCTGACGTTACAGATCGACGAACGCAGGCGCATCGCTGAAGAACTGCACGATTCGACGGGACAGCACCTGACTGCCGCGGTACTGGCGCTCCGCAACGCCAAGTCATTGCCGGCGACGGCGATCCAATGTTCGAAAACTTACGCCGGCCTGATGGCGGTCATTGAGGATGCGTCGTCCTCGCTGAACGAGGCCCAACGTGAAATTCGCGTGCTGTCCTACCTGCTCCACCCGCCCCTGCTACGGAGCCATGGCCTGGCCGAGGCGCTGGAGAACTTCGCCAACGGGTTCGGCAAGCGCGCGGGCCTCAAGGTGGATGTGCTGATCTCACCCGACGCGAGCATGATCGATGACGATACCGCGGTGCACCTGTTCCGAGTGTGTCAGGAAGCTCTGACGAACGTCTATCGCCATGCCCAGGCCCGCAAAGTCCGCGTCGCACTCGAGGTGCGTGATGGCGTGATCTTCCTGACCGTGAAGGACGACGGCATCGGCTTCGACGATTCCGCGTCGGACCGGATTCTCGGCGTGGGGTTACCGGGCATGCGCGAACGCATGGCCCGGCTCGGGGGCAGCGTGGTGATTACCGGCGACCCGGGAGGCACGACTCTCATCGCGCGCATTCCGACCGGGATGCAGGTGGGGCTTCACATCCACGAAGCGTTACCGCTCGGCCGGACCTCGCCAATGCTGCGGGCAGCCTCTTCACACTAGACCGTTTACGTCCTGGTCAGGGGCTCGCCTCCGGCCGCCTCCGCTTCGGCATTGCCCTCATCGCCGCTCCGGATCGAGGCCGGCGTCAGCCTCGACCACCTTGGCCATCGCGGTGAAGTCGGCATCGTCGCCGTAAGTGGCGAGCACCCGGTCGAGCAGGGCCGCCAGGCGCTCGCCGGTTGGAAGCGGCACGCCCATGGCCTCGGCTTCCTCTAGGGCGAGGCGAGTATCCTTGAGGCTGAGCTGGGCTGAGAAACCGAAGTCGAAGGTGCGGGGCAGGACGGCGCGGGGCCATTTGTCGCGCGTGGCCGAGTTAGCTCCGGTGCCGGCGTTGAGCACTTCGATCATTCGTGCCGGGTCGAGCCCAGCCTTGATCGCCAGTGTCATCGCCTCGGCGGTGGTGGCGATGGCGGCGAGGCTGAGGAGGTTGTTGGCAAGCTTGGCCACCTGGCCTGCGCCGGGAGTTTCGCCCATGAAGAACGGGCGCCCGATGCGTTGAAGAAGCGGTTCGACGTGCGGCCAGAGCGCCTCGGGGCCGCCGACCATGATTGCGAGCGTAGCCTGCTCCGCGCCCCGGATGCCGCCCGAGACGGGCGCGTCGAAGCTGGCGATGCCCCGGGCGGCCAAGATCTCGTGCAAGTCCTGCGCGAGCTTGGGGCCCGAGGTCGACAGGTCGCAGACGATCCGTGGGGATCCGCCCGAAATTACCTCTGCGATCGCTTGGCGCACGATGTTCGGGGTCGGCAGGCTGGTGAACACGATTTCGCACCGTTCGCCCAGCGCGGCCGCCGATCCCGCCGCTTCGGCACCTTTGGCCACCAGGCCTTCGACCGCGGCAGGCGAGATGTCGTGCACCAGCAGGGTCTCGCCCTGCCCGAGAAGGTTGGCCGCCATCGGCGCACCCATGCGCCCAAGCCCGAGGAATCCGATCGTCGTCATAGAGCTTGCGCTATCGGCATGATCGGGGCGAGGTCAACGCGGGCAATGTCGTTTTCGGACGGGTAGCACTTCAGCACCAGCGGATCGTGCCCGGGGATCAGGTGATCGAGCGATCCGCCCGCCAGATCGAGCGCTCGCTGTTGCGATTGCAAATAGTCCGCTTCGTTGACGAAAATGGGGAAGGGATTGTGGCGGGTGATATTGGAATAAAGGTGGGCGGCATCACTGGCCAGAATGACTCTGCCGCGCGCAGTGTCGCACCCGACCAATTGCAGACCCGCCGTATGCCCGTTGCAGAGGTGGAGCCTGATGCCCGGAGCGAACTCTTCATCCCCGTCGTGGAATACCACGTGATCGTTGTAGAGCTTGCGGATCAGCTGGGCCACCGGCTCGCCATCGAACGGCGCCCGCACCTCGCGGTCGCAGACATGACGGCTGGTGGCGAAGGCCAGTTCCGCATCCTGAACGTGAAACCGCGCATTGGGAAAGGTATTGAGCGATCCTGCGTGGTCGTAGTGCAGGTGGGTCAGGATCACGTCCTCGACCGACAGGTGGTCGATCCCTGCGTCGCGCAGGCCTTCGATGACCGGCCGGGTAATAATCCGCCCACGGGCGACGGCCGCCGACTCGCCGAAGCCGGTATCGACTATCACCGGGGCATGCCCGTCCCGGTGGATCGCCCAGATGAAGTAGTCGAGCGGCATGGAAACATCGTGATCGTCCACTGGCCGGACGAAATTGTTAACGGCCGTGCGTTCGTGCCTCGCATAACGAATAGCATCGATCCGGGTGACGAGGGCTGCCATGGTTAACTCAAGTGAACTTGAGTTTGACTGGCTGGCGGATCGGTCCGTGGCCGACAGTGGTCATCCAGGGCTCGTAGTCCCCGGCGATCTCGATGCTCTCCACTTGCGCGACGATTTCGCCCAGCAGCGCGGCCGCCTCCATCTGCGCCAGTGTGCGCCCGACGCAGCCATGGACGCCATAGCCCCAGCCGAGCGAGTGCTTATTGTCGCGATCGAATCTGTACGCGAGCGGATCGTCCCAGAATCGCGGGTCACGATTGGCCGCGGCAAACATCAGTCCGCAGCGCGTCCCGGCCGGGATGACGTAATCGTCGACCTCGACATCGCGCGTCGTGATGCGCCCCGCCATGCGGCTCGGACTGTCCCAACGAAGCGATTCATCAAAGGCCGCGCGAACCTTTCTCGGATCACTACGTAGTTTTACGTATTCATCCGGGAAAAGGGCCCAGGCTCTCAGGGCGTTAGCCATGGTGATGAAGGTCGTATCGGCTCCGGCGCTGAGTACGGTCTGCAGCAGCAGCTTGGCTTCCGCCAGCGTCACCTGACCGGCGTCGGACGCGGCGTAGATTGTCTCGCCGATGCCCTCGGGATCGAGCGCCGAGCGCTCGCATTGCGTCTCCAGCCACTGGATCACCGCCGAATAGTCATGCTGCATCGCCTGGTCGAAAAGGGCG
Source organism: Croceibacterium selenioxidans (assembly GCF_018599195.1). Classification (GTDB taxonomy): domain Bacteria; phylum Pseudomonadota; class Alphaproteobacteria; order Sphingomonadales; family Sphingomonadaceae; genus Croceibacterium_A; species Croceibacterium_A selenioxidans. The sequence goes on from NZ_JAHFVK010000002.1 coordinate 1,024,418, forward strand.
CCCGGCGGTCCCATCGTCGCCCAGACCATTTCGGAAAAGCCGTGCATGTGCTCGCGGCCTTCCTCGGGCAGGCCGAGGATGTCGGGCAGGACCTGGAACACATAGGCCTGGGTCACTTCGCCCACGGCATCCACAGGCTCACCCTCGCGTTCGCGCAGACGCGCGAGCAGGTCCTTGGCGCGAGCTTCGAAAATGCCCTTCACGCGTTCGAGCGCGCGGGGGCTGAGAGCATCGGCGATGACCTTGCGCACCTGAGTGTGGCGCGGCGGATCGTCGGTGAGCAGGATTTCGGGACGAGGGCTGTTCGGGTCATGCCACGGGCGGCTGGCGCTGGAGAAGGCTTTCCAGTCGAGCAGTCCGGCCGCGACATGCTCATGCCTGCCGAGCATGTGCGTCCCGTCCGCCAGCCGAACGACCGGGGCGAACTCGCGCAGCGCATCGTCCACCGCGCGCGCGTCGATCACCGCCTCGGGTGTGAAGATGTCGAGCTCGTACTCGGGGATCGGCTTGCTCACAGGCGGAGCCCGTCGAAGCGCACGTCACCTTCGCCGTGCGTGTTGATGTGCCCCGCCGTGGGCTCGGCGAAGTGAGCGCCGATCACCAGCACGCCGCTGTCGGCGTATTTCTGGACGAAGCCCATGCGCGTCCTTCGGCCCGACTCCTTGTCCATGTCGAAGGTCGCGGGCCGATGCGGCATCGCGCATTGCATCGGGTGGTGCATGAGGTCGCCGGTGATGACCGCATCCTCTCCGTTCGAGCTGATGCGCACGTGAACATGGCCGGGCGTGTGGCCGTGGCTCGGCTCGCAGCGAATACCCGGAGCGATCTCGTGGTCGGCTTCGATGAAGTCCGCAAGGCCCAGTTCCACGATGGGATCGACGCACTCCACCAGGTGGGTGTCGGTGTGGTGCCCGTCATTGCGGATGGTGGTCTGCCACGCTTCGTATTCGGTCTTGCCGAACAGGTAGCGGGCGTTGGGGAAGGTCGGCTTGAACTCGCCCGTCGTGGGGTCCTTGTAGGTGTTCCAGCCGACATGGTCGAAGTGCAGGTGCGTGCACATGACCGTATCGACATCTTGGCGGCTGATGCCGAGGCTCTCAAGGTCCTCGAGGAACCCCTCCGGCAAATCGCAGAACACGTCGAAGTCGCGCTGACGTCCGGCGCCGATGCAGGAATCGACCACGATGACCCGACCCGGTGCCTGCACCACGAAACCCTGGAAGTTCATCCGCTGGCGCCCATCGGGCGTCGCGTAGTGCGGATGCAGCCACTCCATCGCGATGACTTCCTCCGCTGTCGCCTCGGGCATCGTCATGTTGATGTTGTCCTGGAAGTCCCACAGCTCGACAATGCGCGTCACGGTGACGTCGCCGACGTGCCAGGACTTCATGTGCTCCTTGGCCATTCTCTCTCCTCAGGCCGCCTTTTGGCGGCTCTTTCTTGCAGGCTTATACCTTGCCACGCTCTCCGGCGGCAGTTCGGCGGCGGGCAGCGGCTTCTTGCCGAGCACGAAGTCCGCCGCGCGCTCTCCGATCATCACGCAGGGGGCGTTGGTGTTGCCGCCGATGACGCTGGGCATAACCGAGGCATCGGCCACGCGCAGGCCCTTGATACCGGTGAGCCGAAGCTGCGGATCGACCACCGCGCCGGCGTCGCTGCCCATGCGGCAAGTGCCGACCGGGTGGTGCACGGTGTACCCTGTTTCGCGGATGTACTTGTCGAACTGTTCGTCGGTCGTGACCCCGGGACCGGGCGCGACTTCGGTGCCTTGGTATTCGGCGAAGGGTTCGCTCGCGAACGCGGCACGAGCGATCCTGAGCGCGCGGATCAGCGGTTTGATGTCGTCAGGGTGCTCGAGCAGGTGCGGGTCGATCACCGGTGCGGCGGTGGGATCGGCGCTGGCGAGACGCACGGTGCCGCGGCTCTTGGGATAGAGCGCAACGGGGCTGATCGCGTAGCCATGGCCGAGTGGGAAGGGGATCTTGGGATTGGTCAGCCGCTTGGCCGGTTGGAACACGAACTGCACGTCCGGTCTGTCGAGGCCCGGGTCGGTGCGCAGGAAGGCCACGCTCTCGAACACGTTGCCCGCGAGCGGGCCGGTGCGGGTCAGCAGGTACTGCGCCAGATGCCAGGCATCTCGCGGCAGGACCCGCCACGAAAGGCCGTAGCTGGTGGTGTCGGCGGTCTCCATGTGCATCGGGCTCGCCGGGTGGTCGTGGTAGTTCTCGCCCACTCCCGGCAGGTCGAGCACGACTTCGATGCCCATGCTCTTGAGATGCGCCGCCGGGCCGATGCCGGAGAGCATCAGGATCTGCGGCGTCTGGACGGTGCCGGCGGAGAGGATCACCTCGTGCCGTGCCCTGATCACTCGTCCGTCGGTCAGCTCGACGCCGATGGCGCGGCCGCTCTCGACCAGTACCCGCCTGACCTGGGCATCGGTCTGGACATGGATATTGCCGCGGGCGAGCGCGGGGCGGAGCATGTTCTTGGCGGTGCTTTCGCGCTGCCCATCGCGCAGCAAGCCCTGGCGGCGGCCGTAGCCTTCGGGGTTGGCTCCGTTGAAATCCGGGCAGGCCGGGAATTGCAGTGAAGCGAGCGCGTCCATGAAGGCGAAGTTGAGCGCGTTGGGCCCATCGACATGTTTGACGTTGATCGGTCCCCCATGGCCGTGGAACACGCTCTCGGGGTAGTTCTCGTTGTTCTCGGTGCGGGTGAAGTAAGGCAGCACTTCGGCGTAGGACCAGCCGGTCGCCCCGGCGTCGGACCAGTCGTCGTAGTCGGTCGGATGGCCGCGGAAATAGACCATGCCGTTGATCGAGCCCGATCCGCCCAGGACTTTTCCCCGCGGCACCGGAATCTCGCGCCCGGCCATGCCGGGCTGCGGCACGGTCTTGAACCGCCAGTTGGTCGCCTCGCGCCCGATCGCGGCGGCAACAAAGCTCGGGATATGGATGAAGGGGTGCGTGTCCTGGCCACCGGCCTCTATCACGCAAGTGGTGCGGTCAGCTGCCTCCCCCAGGCGCGCCGCCAACGCGGCGCCGGAGGACCCCGCGCCGACCACGATGTAATCGAATTCCGCTGCGCTCATTACGGCGCTCTCTCCCGTTCTCTTTTGCGGCTAGTTTGAGCGTGCCGAGCGCGGGTTGGCAATTGTAAATCCAGCGCCAGCCAAAAGGGACGGGTTACTGCGATTTCGGCCCATCGTAATCGATCGCCGCCGCTGCTGCTCCCGACATGATGAACCCGATCGAGCGCTCGGCCTCCTCAGTGAGATGCCCGATGAGGCTCGCCGTGCGGCACAGCAGGCCGATGCCCTTGAGGGCGGTCACTGGCCAGCCCAGATCGAGCAGGATCGCCGGGATCGGGCCGTTGACGTTGATCGGCAGGCTACGACCGATCGCGCCGGGCAGCGCGTCGCGGATGGCGTAGAGCATGGCCACGTGCGGGCCCCCGACGCCGTGTTCACGGGCAAGCTTGAGCAAGAGGTTGGCGCGAGGGTCTCCGTTGGCGTGCTGGGGGTGGCCGAAGCCGGGGATCGGCTTCTTCTCGGCGCGAAGGCGGGCGATGCCGCGCTTGGCGGCGTCCTCGGCGGTGCCGCCGTTCTCGCGCATGTCAGCGACGCATTCGCCGTAGAACTGGCCGGCGACTTCCGCGCTCCCCAGAACCACGCTGCCACAGCCGAGCAGACCGGCGGCGACCGCGCCTTGCAGCGCTTCGGGCGCGGCGGCGTAAGTCATGCGGGCGGCGACCACGCTTGGCACGAGGCCGTGCTCGGCCAGCGAACAGAGGATGGCGTTGGCGAAGAACACCTGGTCCTCGTTCGGCTCCTGCCCGGTGACGAGGAACCAGAAGTAGCTGGTGAAATCCATCTTGCCGATGATCTCGCCCACCAGATCGCGGCCGCGCACGGTGATGCTGTCCTCGTCAGAGGTGCAGATGGCGGTATAGGGCGCGTCCTGCTTGCCGATGCGCATGGCTCTCTCCTTGCCGATAGCGTTCGCCCCGACCTATAGCCTCGGCACGGCTTAAAGGGAGAGAGGAATGGCGAGACCGCTCGCAGGCGTCAGAGTGCTCGACATGGGCACTTTCATCACTGGCCCCGCGGCAGGCATGCTGCTGGCGGACCTTGGCGCGGAGGTGATCAAAGTCGAGATGCCCGGCACCGGCGATCCGTTCCGCGCCTTCAAGGGCGACCTCTATTCGCCGCATTACCAGACCTACAACCGCAACAAGAAGTCGATCGAACTCAACACCAAGGAGGCCGCAGACCTCGCCGCGTTCGACAAGCTGGTCCTGACCGCCGACGTCTTCATCCAGAACTTCCGTCCCGGCGTGGCCGAGCGGCTCGGTGTCGGGCCCGAACGCCTGCAGGCGCTTAACCCGCGGCTGATCTATTGCGGCATCTCCGGCTTCGGCAATGACGGCCCGTGGAAGGACCGCCCGGCATTCGACACCGTGTCGCAAGCCAGCACCGGCTTCCTGCGACTGCTGGTCAACCCGGCCAATCCGCGCGTCGTGGGTCCGGCGATCGGGGACGCAGTGACGGGCTTCTACGCGGCTTACGGTGTCCTCGCGGCGCTCTATGAGCGGGAAAAGACCGGCAGGGGGCGGCTGGTCGAAACCTCGATGTTCGAGGCGATGAGCCACTTCAACCTCGACGATTTTACGCACTACCTTTCGGTCGACGAGGTCATGGGCCCGTGGTCGCGGCCCCACGTTTCGCAAAGCTACGTGTTCCAGTGCGCCGACGGCGGTTGGATCGCGCTGCACATGTCCAGCCCGCCCAAGTTCTGGGAGAACCTCGCCGAAGCCGTCGGCCAGCCGGACATGCTCCAGCGGCCCGAATTCGAAAGCCGTCCGGCGCGGATCGCTAACTATGAGAAGGTCGTCGCCTTCCTCGCCCCGATCTTCGCGCAGCAACCTCGGCAGTGGTGGGAGGAGCGGCTAGCCGCTCTCGAGGTGCCGCATTCGCCGGTCTATTCCTCGAAAGAGGTGGTCGAAGGCGAGTTGGCGCAGCACCACAAACTGGTGGTCGAGGGCGAAGGGGCACGGGGCAAGTTTCGCACGATCCGCTTCCCGATCCGTTTTGATGGCGAGATCGAAGGCAGCGTCACCCCGCCGCCGGAATTGGGCGCGAACAACGGGGACGTCTTGGGCAGGACCTAGTACCCGCGGCACCAGGCGTCTGAATGAATTGCGCCCGCGCGAGGGTTTGTTAGATTGCCAACAAAGCAGGCGAGAAAGACTCGCCGCGACGGGAGAACAGAGATGACCAAGTTGCCGAGCCGGCTGCACCATACGGCCTATGTGACCAAGGACCTCGAAGCGACGCGCGCCTTCTATGAGGACGTGCTCGGCCTGCCGCTCACCGCCACCTGGTGCGAGAAGGACTTCCTGTTTGGCAAGGACCGCACCTATTGCCACTGCTTCTTCGGTATCGGCGATGGCGGCGCGCTGGCGTTCTTCCAGTTCGCCGACCCCGAGGACCAGGCGCTGTTCGGGCCGGAGATTCCAGCGACGCCGTTCATCCACCTTGCGCTCAACGTCGATAAGGACACCCAGGCCGCGCTCGAGGAGCGGATCCAGAAGGCGGGCATTCAACCGCCCAACACCTACACTCTCGAGCATGGCTATTGCCGTTCGGTCTACGTGGTCGATCCCAACGGCATGACGGTGGAATTCACCTGCGACGATCCGCGTGCGGAAGAGGGCGATGAATACCGCCGCTCGATTGCCCATGCAGAGCTCAAGCGCTGGCTGGGCGGCGACCATTCGACCAACAACGAATTCCGCCACGAAGAAGCGGCCTAACCCTCAGAACAAGAACAGCATCGCCAACGACGCGATCCAGAGGTGGCGAGCCCACCCTGGATTGCTGCGGGGCCGTTCTCGCGTTGGCGAAGAGAGAGGACTTCGAATGTCGCTTCCCCTGTTTCCGACCTCGCTGGTCGGCTCCTATGCCCAGCCCGAGTGGCTCATCGACCGCGAAAAGCTGGCGGGACGCTTTCCGCCACGCACCCGGCAGAAGGAGCTGTGGCGGATACCCGAGCAATGGCTCGACCAGGCGTGGGACGACGCCACGATCATGGCGATTGCCGAGCAGGAGCGGGCCGGCCTCGACATCATCACCGATGGCGAGATGCGGCGAGAATCATACTCAAACCGCTTCGCCACCGCGCTCGACGGCGTTGATATGGATAACCACGGCACGGCCCTCGACCGCAGCGGGGAGCCGGTCCCCGTGCCGCGGGTTATCGGCGACATCAAGCGTCGCCACGCGGTGCAAGTGCGCGACGTGCAGTTCCTGCGGGAGCACGCCAGCGCGGACAAGAAGATCAAGATCACCGTGCCGGGTCCGTTCACGATGAGCCAACAGGCGCAGGACGATTACTACGGCGATCCCGAGGCTTTGGCGCTGGCGTATGCGGGGGCTGTCAACGAGGAGATCAAGGACTTGTTCGCCGCCGGAGCGGACGTTGTGCAACTGGACGAGCCCTACATGCAGGCTCGGCCGGAGAAGGCCCGCCAGTTCGGGCTCAAGGCACTCGCCCGCGCTCTGGAAGGCGTCGAAGGCACCACGGCGCTGCACATCTGCTTCGGTTACGCGCACCTGATCCACGAGCGGCCCGAGGGATACAGCTTCTTGCCTGAGCTTAGTGGCAGCGGGGTGAAGCAAATCTCGATCGAGACCGCCCAGTCGAACCTCGACACCTCCGTGCTCGAGACCTTGCCGGGCAAGACGATCATCCTTGGCGTACTCGACCTGTCCTCACACGAAGTGGAGACGCCGGAGATCGTGGCCGGGCGCATCCGCCGGGCCTTGCCGCATGTGGCGACGGAAAAGATCATCGTCGCGCCGGACTGCGGCCTAAAGTACCTTCCACGCGAGGTTGCCTTCGGCAAGATGAAGGCCATGGCCGACGGTGCTCGCATCGTGCGCGAAGAGCTGGCGTGAGCGGTTTCAAGACCACCCACACCGGCAGCCTGCCGCGGCCGGATTATCTGCTCGACCTGATCTTCGCCCGCGAAGGGGGTGAGGCCATCGAGGAAGCCGTTCTCGACGAGGCAATTGAGCGGGCGACGGCCTACGTCGTCGAGCGGCAGAAGCAGGCCCGGATCAGCGTGATCGGCGATGGCGAGATGTCGAAGCCGAGCTATGCCACCTACATCAAGCACCGGCTATCAGGCTTCGGCGGCGAGGCGGGCAGCTACGAGTTCGAAGACCTGGAGCAGTTCCCAGGCGCCAAGGCCAAGGTGTTCGGTGACACCGGGCGTGCCCGGCGCAGCGCTCCGGCCTGCACATCCGCCATCGAAGTCATCGACATGGATGCCCCGCGCGAGGATGCGGAACGGCTCAACCGGCTCGCCGGAGGGCACGAGACTTTCATGTCTGCTGCGTCTCCGGGCGTAACCGCGCTGTTCTTCCCCAACCAGTTCTACGCCAGCGACGAGGAATACGTCTTCGCCCTGGCCGAGGGGCTGCGCCACGAATACGAAACCATCGCCGCTGCAGGCATCACCCTACAGGTCGACTGCCCCGATCTCGCCATGGGCCGCCACGTGCAATTCACGGCGCTGTCGACAGAGGAGTTCCGCAAGCGAATCGGCATGAACGTTGCAGCGCTCAACCACGCGCTGCGCAACATACCGGCCGAGCAGCTTCGCATGCACTTGTGCTGGGGCAACTACCCGGGCCCGCACACCTGCGACGTAGATCTCGCCGATATCGCGGACATCGTGTGGAGCGCGAAGCCGCAGACGGTACTGCTCGAAGGCGCCAATCCGCGTCATGCGCATGAGTTCGCCTATTTCGAGGCGCATCCGTTGCCCGAAGGCAAAGTGCTGTGTCCGGGCATGATCGAGCCACAGTCCCCTTACGTCGAGCATCCGGAGCTGATCGCCCAGCGTATCGGCCGTTACGCCGACGTGCTCGGGCGCGAGAGGGTCGTGGCGGGGGTCGACTGCGGCTTCTCCGTCCACGCCGGCAGCGGCAATCTCGATGCGGAGGTCGTCTGGGCCAAGCTGGCGGCGTTGGCGGAAGGCGCTGCGATCGCGAGCAAGCGCTACTGGTAAGAACCGCTCGCGCCCGCTAGTCGGTCTTTCGATTGCGGGTGTGGCGGAATGGTAGACGCCGGGGACTTAAAATCCCCTGAGCTTTGCTCGTGCCGGTTCGAGTCCGGCCACCCGCACCATTTTGCTGTTTCCCGACAGGTGCCGAGCGGTCGCACCCGCGACCTTGGTTTTCTTCGCCTAAGCTCGGGCGGCCGGTCGGCCTGGCGAACCGATTCGTTTCGGGACCCATCCGCAGTTGTCCTTAGTGGCGCCCCAAGAAAGGCTTTGCTTCCAGCAAGGTATGGGTCGAGCCAGACCCCAGAACGCGTTAGCCATTCGGAAACTCCCATGCCGTTAAATTCCGCCAAATCAGAGCCATGGATCGAGGCGGAGCCGTCGGGTCCCGGTACCTTGGGAGCGCACATGCACGAGGCCGTTCGAAAGGAAGCGATCGCTTCCGTCACTGAAGAGACAGCGGCCGAGGTTCCCGAGCAGCGCGGGGCTCCGCGTTTGCGGCTGCTCATTCGTTCGGCGAAGCTCGTCAGCTCCGAAGGCGAATACTTGTGCGTCGTGCGCGATGCGTCCGAGGGCGGGGTCAGCGTTCGCCTGTTCCATCCGCTCCCGGCCGAAGTTCCGCTGACGCTCGAGTTGCAGAATGGCGATCGCTATCCGCTGCTGCGGGTGTGGGAGGAAGACGGCAAGGCCGGCTTCCGTTTCGAGAATCCCGCCGATCTCGAACGCATCGTCGAATCCCCGAGTCGCTTCGCCAAGCGGGCGGTGCGCGTTAATCTCAACCTACCCTGCGTGGTACGGTTCGGCGAACGGGAGGTTTACGCCAAGCTGTGCAACTTGTCCCAGCAAGGCGGCAGGATCGTCACTGCGGAGCGACTCTCGCTGGTCCAGCGCATCCGGATCGAGGCTGATGGACTTCCGGAGCTGGCCGCCAAGGTCCGTTGGCGGCGGGGCGAGACTTACGGGCTGAGTTTCGAAAACAACCTGCAGTTCGAGGAACTCGCACGCATCGCCTTCGATGTGCAGCGGAACCAGGGGCCGCGCGACTAGGCCCTGCGAGTGGGCTCCGCAGGACATCCGTTAACCGTCTCATAACCAATTTCCTTCACTCCCGGTGAAACGAGAGACCGGGGGAATTGATGAGCGATTCAGGCGTACCCGCGGGTAGTGAAATTGAGGTCGACGTGGTTATCGTGGGGGCCGGTCCAGCCGGCCTCACTGCGGGCTACCTGCTGTCCAAGGCGGGCAAGTCGGTCGCGATAATCGAGAAGGACGCGACTTACGTCGGCGGCATCAGCCGCACTGTCGAACACGAAGGTTACCGCTTCGACATCGGCGGTCACCGGTTCTTCTCCAAGAGTCAGGCGGTGGTGGACCTCTGGAACGAGATCCTGCCGGACGATTTCATCCAGCGCCCGCGCATGAGCCGCATCTATTACGAGGGCAAGTTCTACTCCTACCCGCTGCGTGCGTTCGAGGCCTTGCGCAACCTCGGCGTGCTGCGCTCGACAGCCTGCATGCTCAGCTATGGCTGGGCCAAGCTCTATCCGATCAAGGACGTGAGGAGCTTCGAGGACTGGACCAGCAACCAGTTCGGCAAGAAACTCTATTCGATCTTCTTCAAGACCTACACCGAGAAGGTCTGGGGCATGCCTTGCGACCAGATGAGCGCCGACTGGGCTGCTCAGCGTATCAAGGGCCTCAGCCTGTGGGGAGCCGTCACCGACGGGCTCAAGCGCTCGCTCGGCCTCAACAAGCGCCCGAACGACGGGCAGGCGGTCAAGACGCTGCTGGAGACCTTTCGCTACCCGCGTCTCGGCCCCGGCATGATGTGGGATGCTGCCCGCGATCGTATCGAGGAGCGTGGCGGACGCGTTTTCATGGGCCACGCGCTCAAGCAGCTGCATAGTGACGGAGACGGCGGCTGGCGTCTTACGGCTAATGGCCCCCAAGGCGAGCTTGTGATTCGCGCTGCGCACGCCATCAGTTCCGCGCCCATGCGCGAGCTGGCGGCGCGGCTCCATCCGCTGCCGGAAAGCACGATCAAGGCGAGCAACCTCAAGTACCGCGACTTCCTGACCGTGGCGCTGATGATCCGCTCGGACGATCTGTTTCCCGACAACTGGATCTACATTCACGACAGTAAGGTGCAGGTCGGCCGGGTGCAGAACTTCCGTTCCTGGTCGCCCGAAATGGTGCCGGACGAAAGCGTTGCCTGCGTCGGGCTCGAATACTTCTGTTTCGAAGGCGACGGCCTGTGGTCTATGAGCGATGCAAAGCTCGTCGAACTGGCCAAGAGAGAGATGGCTATCCTTGGCTTGGTTGCGCCTGAAAAGGTAATCGGGGGCGCCGTCGTCCGCCAGGAAAAGGCTTACCCGGTCTACGACGAAACTTATGCCGCCAACGTCGACGCCATGCGGACAGAGCTGGAAGAAAAACACCCCACCCTGCATCTCGTGGGCCGCAATGGCATGCACCGGTACAATAACCAGGATCATGCGATGATGACCGCCATGCTCACGGCAGAGAACATTCTCGCCGGGCAGCGAATCTACGACACCTGGTGCGTGAACGAGGACGCCGAGTATCACGAGGCCGGGGACGAAGGGGCGCAGAAAGTGCTTCCCGAATCGTCGTCACGCGGGCCTGTCACCGAAGACCAGGCGGCGGCTCTGGCATCTGTCCGCGAGGTGCCGCAGCGAATTGTCGACGACCGCCGCAAGGTCGCTTGAGTCGGGTGATGGTCGCGATCATCGCCCGTGTCGCCGATCTGAGGCTGGTCCGCTACCTGCTCGCCAGCGTCGGCGCGCTCGCCGTCGACATGGCGGCGTTCCTGGCTCTGCTGGCGCTCGGAGCCTGGCCGGCTGCGGCTTCGGCAGCCAGCTATGGCGCCGGCATCGCAGCCCATTGGCTGATGTCTAGCCGTGCGGTTTTTGCCGATACCGTGGCTGAGGCCGGCGGGGCGCGGACGCGACAGAAGGTCCTGTTCGTCGGCTCGGCGCTCCTCGGGCTTGGCCTCACCACGGGGATCGTTTTCGCCGGGCACAACGCGGGCATGGATCCGCGGCTGGCCAAGATGGGGGCGATCGTAATCAGCTTCGTGGCAACCTGGTTGTTGCGAAGCAAATTGGTGTTCCGCCGCGAGTTGGCAGAGTAAACTATGCCGTGGTTACGCGCACCATTGACCCGGGTATTCCTGGTCTGGGTGGCCGTTGCCGCAATCCTGCTCGCGCGCGGCTGGAGCGGGATTGTCGAACGGCACTTCCCCGATCCTGACGACGTTCTGCGGCTCGTCCAGGTCCGTGACTTGCTGTCGGGCCAGGGCTGGTTCGATCTCCACCAGTATCGGATCGATCCGCCGGCCGGCACACTGATGCACTGGTCGCGACTCGTCGATCTGCCCCTGGCCCTGGTGATGGGGAGCCTGGCCCCCTTGATCGGTAGCGGCCTTGCCGAGCAGGTCGCGCTGGTCGCCGTCCCCTTGATTACGCTCGGCGCGATTCTCTTTGCTATCGCCAAGACCGGTTCGCGCTTCCTCGATGCGCGCGACGTAACGCTCGCCTGTCTTTGCGCCGGGACATCGATGTTCCTGCTTACGCAGGTTCAACCCATGCGGATCGACCACCATGGTTGGCAGGTCTTCAGCGTCATGTTGGCGCTGACCGGGCTTGTTCCCGGGCGTAGCGCCCGCGGTCCGGCGCTCTCGGGCATTGCCCTTGCCGCGGGACTTTCCATCTCGCTCGAGGTTCTGCCGGTCACCGCCGCCTTCGGTGCGGTGTTCGCCTTGCGCTGGTTGAGCAACCCCAGGGAGAAGGCGGCGCTGACCGTTTTCCTCGGCTCGCTTGCCCTCTCGACCGGGGTCCTGTTCGTGACCACTCGCGGGCTTGGCGACCTGGCTCTCCATTGCGACGCGGTCACGCCTCCGCTTTTGGGCCTGTTCGCGCTCGCGGCGGCAGGCGCGGGACTGGCCGCCTGGATCAATCCGCAGTCCCGGCCGCTGCTGGTAGTCATGTTGGGAGTTCCGGCGCTGGCGGGAGCCGCTCTCTACCTTGGAACCTCTCCCCAATGCCTGGCGGGCCCGTTCGGCAACCTCGACCCGCTGGTGCGCGAATATTGGTATCTCTACATACGCGAGGGCCAACCCGCCTGGCAGGCCGACGCGATTGTCTGGATACCACCGGTCGCGCAAGGCCTGGCCGCCCTCGCGACGCTTGTCTGGCTGGTCTTCCACCGCCGCGGCATGGAGCGCCGCTGGTGGTTCGAATACCTTGTTATCGCCGGGGCTGCGTTCCTCTCTGGCTTGCTGGTCCTGCGCTCGTTGGCTTTCGTTGGCGCGCTTTCGGCTGTGCCGCTCGGCTGGCTGACCGGCCGCCTGCTCGACACCCTGGGCAAGGTAGAGGGCCCGTTGCGCAAGGCCGGCGTGGCCATGGTGATCACTTGTCTGCTGGTCCCGTCAGTCCCGTTCGCCGCCGCCCAGAACTGGATGCCGCAAGCGGCCGCAGCGGGAGAAGACGAGCTGTCGGACAAACGCGTTTGCGACCCTAACGAACCGCTCGATCCGCTGCGCAACCTGCCTCCGGCCACTGTGCTTGCGCCGCTGGATCTCGGTCCGGCCTTGCTCGAACAGACCCACCACAGCGTTGTGGCTACCTCACACCATCGGGCAGCCCAGGCCATGCACGATGTGATCGAGGCCTTCATGGCCCCACCTGCCGAGGCGCGCGAAATCGTCCGGGCGCATAGCGTCGAATACCTGTTGCTCTGCACGGACCTGAAGGAGATCGAGCTTCGCGCCACGACCGCGCCAAAAGGTCTCGCCGCCAAGCTGGTAAAAGGACAGGCCCCCGACTGGCTTGAGCGTGTGCCGCTCGACAAATCGCCCGAGTGGCAGCTCTGGCGAGTCCGGAGCCGCTAGGCCGGGCGGAACTTCATCGCCAGCCCGTTCATGCAATAGCGCAGGCCGGTGGGCGGCGGACCGTCCTTGAAGACATGGCCCAGGTGCCCACCGCAATCGGCGCAATGCACTTCCGTACGCGGATAGCCGAGCTTGTAATCGGTCGAGGTACCCACGGCGCCGGGAAGCGGCTGGTAGAAGCTCGGCCAACCGGTGCCGCTGTTGAATTTCGTGCTGCTTGCGTAGAGTTCATTGGCGCAACCGGCACAGAGGAAAGTGCCCTTGCGCTTCTCATGATCGAGCGGAGAGCTGCCCGCCCGTTCGGTGTCCTCGTGCCGTAGCACCTGGTAGGCGGCCGGACTGAGGCGGCGTTTCCATTCGGCGTCGGTCAGGTTGACCTTGAAGGTCTTGGCTTCGGCAGCGCCGCCACAGGAAGCCAGCACCGGCAGGGCAATGCCGGCAGCCAGCCAGGCGATCGCGTTACGGCGGCTGGTCGGGTGTGTCATGCGTCCCTCCTACAGAGCATTCTTCGAACCCTTGCTGAATGCCGAAGCAACGAGCGTGCGAAGGTTGCGGTTCCGTTTAGCCCCTTGGCTGCCGGATTTCATCACTCGTTTGCGGAACAAGGCGGCCCCGAGCCGAATGGTGATGGCGACCCAGGCGACCTGCCATCCCAGAGCCAGGACGTGCGGCCAAAGCGATTCGTACTGCGCCGCTCTGGCGAACATGGCGAAGGGCGAGCTGAAGGGAAAAGCGATGGCCGCCCACTCGATCGGCTGACCCGAAGATCCCACCGCCAGGCTCGCGAACAGGAACAGCAGGACCTGCATCATAGTGACCGGCATCGACAGCGTCTGGACTTCGCGCACGGTGTTGGCGAGCGAGCCGATAGCGAGGAACACGGAGCCGAGCAGCAGGTAGCCCATGGCAAAGTAGGCGATGCCCAGCGCGAAGAACAACGGCCAACCCACTCCCGGCTCGGGCAGGCTGCTGAGGTCGATCGCGTTGCCCATCAGGCCCTCGAAACCCGACAGCCCGACCACCGCTCCGATGACCGTCGCCCACACGGCGATGCCGACCAGAGAGACCGCCAGCATGGCGAACAGCTTGCCCAGGAACACGGCATCCATCGGTATGGCGGCGGCCAGGATTTCGATGACCTTGTTCGCCTTTTCTTCGACCAGGTTGGAGAGCACCATGCCCGCCAGCAGGATGATCAGCAAAAACAGCATAAGCTGGCCCGCCTGCGCCGTCCGGAGGCGTCCCCGTTGCTCGCTGGCCCCGGTCACGGCGACGACCTGAGTGCGGACTTCGGGATAGACGGCAGGCGTATCCCGCAGCGCCGCCCCGGCGATCAGCGAGACGGGCCCCGTCCACCACTGCAACCGTTCGGGCGTGGCGACGAGTTCCGGGTCGGCCGGTGTGCCCGTCAGGACAGCGGCGAGGTTGCCCTCGCGCCGCGCGAGCAGGGCCTGGGCGTCAAAGATTTCTCCTGGGTCCAGACGCTTGGAGACCACCATATCCGGCAGCGCCGGACCCAGCTCCTTCGCCAGCGATTGACGCGCGGCGAGGATGGCTTCGGTATCGGCGGCCGTCATGGCGATGCCGATGACGGGTCGCGCGGCCTCGCTCTCCACCCTTTGGCCGATGCCCCCGGCGAGACTGCCGACGACCAGCGGGAACAACGGGCCTAGCAGGAAGAAGACGAAGCTCCTGCTGAAGAGGATGGTCATGAAATCGCGGCGCGCCACGACCCAGGCGGCCTGGAGCAGCGAAAGCCGGCACGCGGTGTTCGCAACCGGGGTCATTGGACGGTCTCCGGCTCCGCGTTGAGGGCTCTGGCGGCGGCTTCGCCGGCTATGGCCACGAAAGCGTCGTGCAGTCCGGCGCGTTCGATCGAGAGCGACTGGATCCCGGCGTTGCCTTCAATCAGCGCGCGCAGGAGGGGCTCGACGCCGCTATCGGGCAGGGGGAAGTACCAGAAATTGCCTTCGCGGCGGGCCTGGGCCGGGAGAGCGGCACGCCACGGCCCGTCGGCGTTGAGGGTTTCCAGCCGTACTTGCGCCGGAATACGATCGCGCGCGTGGTCGACGGACCCGGCATAAGGCACCTTGCCGCCGGCGATGATCGCCACGCCTTCGCAAAGACGCTCGGCATGGGCGATGACGTGGGTTGAGAAGATTACCGTGGCGCCATTGGCGGCGAGGTTGCGGATCAGCAGCTCGAGCTTGCCCTGGTTGATCGCGTCCAGCCCGGAGAACGGTTCGTCGAGCACGACCAGCCGCGGCGAGTGGACCAGGGTGCCGAGCAGCTGGACTTGCTGGGCCATGCCCTTCGAGAGCTGGCGGATCTGCCGCTCGACCGCGTGACCGAGGCCGTTCTGCTCCATGAGCTCGCGTCCGCGCCGGCGCCCTTCTGCGAGCGGGAGGCCGCGCAGCGCGCCCATGAAGGCGATCGCCTCGAAGGCCTTCATCGTCGGGTAAAGCCCGCGCTCTTCGGGCAGATAGCCGATCTGGCGGGCGACATCCTGCGGGTTCGAATGGCCGAGAATACGTCGCTCGCCCGCATCTGGGTCGATAATCCCAAGCAGCATGCGCAGCGTCGTGGTCTTGCCCGCGCCGTTGGGGCCGAGGATGCCGTAGATCGCGCCTTCGGGCACGGCGAGGTCGACGCCGTCGACGGCCAGCGTGCCGTCGAACCGCTTCACCAGTCCGCGCGCCTCGATGGCCAGTGCGGGCGCCGATCGATGCACCCCAGGTTCCAACGCAATGTTCACTTGCATCCCCCTCCTTCGGTCGAGATACGCGGCTCAGGTTAACAGGAGCAACCGGAATCGTGGTTGAGGCCATCGCCCTCGACGATCTGAAAACGCGGCTGGTTCAGCAGGCGCGCTCGCTTGGCTTTGCGAGCGTGGGGTTCGCGCCCGCGGCGGACGATCCGCTGCGCAGCGAACGGCTGCGCGAATGGCTCGACGCGGGCATGCATGGCGAGATGGAGTGGATGGAGGCGCGCGCCGAGGTCCGCCGCGGTCCGCAATCGATGTGGCCCGAGGCGCGCAGTGTGATCGCTCTCGGCATGAGCTACGCCCCCGCGCACGATCCGCTGGCGCTGGAAGGCGATCCTGAGCGCGCCCGCATCTCGGTCTATGCTCAGGGGCGCGATTATCATGACGTCATGAAGAGCGCACTCAAGGCGCTCGCGCGGTGGATGACGGCGGAGACGGGCAAGCTTGGGCTCGATGCGGCGCTTAAAGTCTTCGTCGATACAGCGCCGGTGATGGAGAAGCCGCTGGGTGAGGCGGCGGGGATCGGCTGGCAGGGCAAGCACACCAACCTCGTCAGCCGCGAGCATGGTAGCTGGCTTTTCCTTGGAGCGATCTATTCGACACTACCGTTCGCGCCCGACGCTCCGCACGAAACGAACTGCGGCTCGTGCCATGCCTGCCTCGATGCCTGCCCGACGAGCGCCTTTCCCGCGCCGTACCGGCTCGATGCGCGGCGGTGCATTTCGTATCTCACGATCGAGCATCGCGGACCCATTCCTGAGGAGTTCCGGGCGGCGATGGGCAACCGCATCTATGGCTGCGACGATTGTCTGGCGGTGTGTCCGTGGAACAAGTTCGCGGTCGCGGCGTCACGGCACCAGGCTTTCCTGCCCCGCGCCGAACTGATGGCGCCGCGGCTGGACGAATTGCTGACCCTCGACGACGCGGGTTTCCGCAAGCTGTTTTCGGGCTCGCCAATCAAGCGCATCGGACGCGACCGGTTCGTGCGCAACTGCCTGATCGCGGCGGGCAATAGCGGAAACCGGGAGCTGTTGGGGGCGGTCTACCCGCTGCTGAGCGACCCAGACGCGGTGGTCGCCGAAGCGGCCGCCTGGGCGCTTGAGCAGCTTACAAAAGCTCCTTGAGCTGGATCTCCGTGTCGAGCAACACCTCGGGCGCGATCACCGCGCGCGCTTCCACCAGCTTGCGGCCCTGGGCGTAGTCCTTCGTGCGGTTGATGCAGTCGAGCGCGATCACTCGTCCGCCCTTGAGGTAGACGACCGAGAAGCTGCGGCTGGATGGGTCACCCCGCAGCACCGTGGCGTCATGGCCGATGTTCACGCCGATGGTCTGCAACCTGAGATCGTACTGGTTGGACCAGAACCACGGGACAGCCTCGTAAGGCTGCCTGTCGCCGCAGATGGATCGTGCGGCCGTGTTGGCCATGTCGTTGGCGTTCTGCACGCTCTCCAGCCGGATGACCGCCCCGTCGGCAAAGGCGTTCACGTGCGCCGCGCAGTCTCCGATGGCGTAGATATCGGGCAGACTGGTGCGGCAATACGGATCGACGTCGACTCCGTTGGCACCCGCTGCTCCCGCGGCGATCAACGGTCCCACCGACGGGACGATGCCGATGCCGACAATGACGAGATCGCAGGGAAGGGTCTCACCATCGGTCAGGCGGACGCCGGTGACTTTCTCCTCGCCCTCGATGGCCTCGACCTCGGCGCCGAGGCGGAAGTCGACTCCCTGCGCGCGATGCTCGGCTTCGTAGAAGCGCGAGAGATCCTCCCCGGCAACGCGCGAGAGCAGGCGGTCTTCCTTCTCTACCACCGTGACATCGCAGCCCAGCTTGGTCAGCGCGGCGGCGGCTTCAAGTCCGATATAGCCTCCGCCGATCACCACCGCACGTCTGGCACCCGAAGCAAGCTCGGCGCGGATGCGGTCGGTGTCGAGCTTGTCGCGGATCACGTGCACCCCGGGGAGCTGAGCGCCGGGGCACGACAGCCGACGCGGATCGCCGCCCCCGGCCCAGATCAACGTGCCGTACCTTATCGTCCCGCCGCCCGAGACAGTCAGCGTCTTTGCGGCGGGATCGATCCTGGACACGCTGGTTTCCAGCAGCAGGCCGACCTGCCGTTCGTCCCAGAACGGCGCGGGGCGGATCATGATCCGTTCGAACGGCTTTTCCCCGTAGAGATAGTCCTTCGAGAGAGGTGGCCGCTCGTAAGGCGGCTCCCCATCGCGGCCGATCATCAGGATGGAACCGGCAAAGCCATGCTGGCGCAAGGCAATGGCCGCCTGCGCGCCGCCGTGCCCGGTGCCGACGATTACGATATCTGATTCGCTCATACCTTAGCGGTTCAACAGGTTTCTCGCCTGGCTGGCAATCTGTGCCAGCATCGCGGGGGCAAGCGGCGTCGCGCTACGGGCCCGCGCGATCATCGAGCGGAACTGCTGGATCGCGGGCGCGCGCTCGGCTGCCCATTCGCCAATCTGGCCCTTGGGATCGGTTTTGCCGCGTTTGCTGGTAGCGAGTTGGCGGAGGAACTCGAACCGCATCTGCTGGAAATCGCGCGCCAGCCCGGCGACCAGCAGTCGCTCCCACGGATCGGAGGGATTCATCACCGAGGCTTTCGACTGGGCCCAGTCGAGGCCCAAAGTCTCGCCCAGCGCGATGAAGGCCTGGGTCAGCGGGACCGGGGCGATGCGCGTGTCGCGCGACAGTTGCGCCAGGCCGATCGTGCCGTCGACCGCGAACAGGTTGGCGACCTTGAGCGCAAGCGCCGGTGGTGCGCCGGCTTCTTCCAGCTCGGTAGCGATGGCTTCAGCATGCTCGCGCGCCTCGCGGGCCAGCAGGTCGTCGACGTGATCGACCAGCTCGGCCACTTCGCGCGAAACGGCGCCGATCAGGTCCGAGGGCGGCTGCATGGCCCCGCCCGCGCGCAGCAAGTCGGCCATATGTCCGCGCAACGCGGACGCGGATCTTTCGAACAGCAGAAGCCGGGCGCCTTCAGGCATTTTGCCCTCGTCGATCGCCGCCCAGATCGCGTCCATCCCCAGCAACGCGCAAGCCGAAACGAAGGCTGCGGCAATCTGGTCGAGCCCTGCGCCTTCCTCTTCGGCGAGCTCGAAGGGATGGATCAGGCCCATGCGATTGACGAGGGCGTTGGCGATAACGGTCGCCACGATCTCGTTCCGTAGCCGATGGGCCAGGATGAACTTGCGGAAGGGCGCTCTCATCGACTCCGGGAAGTCGTCGAACAACAACGGTTCCGCCGCCTTGTCGGAAGCGATGTCGCTCGCCTCGATGGCGGATTGCAGCAGCAGTTTGGCGTTTGAGAGCAGGACGGCGAGTTCGGGCCGGGTCAGGCCCTGTCCGTCCACCGCCCGGCGCACCAGCGCCTGGCTGTCCGCCAGCCCCTCGGTCTTGCGGTCGAGTTCGCCCGCGTCTTCGAGGAACTCGATCAGCCGAGTCTGCGAGGCCACAGCCTTGGCACCACCGGCTTGAGCAATCGACAGGGCGAGTGCCTGCATCCGGTTGTCTTCGAGCACCAACGCGGCGACTTCATCCGTCATCGCCTCAAGCACTTCTACCCGGCGCGTTTCGGACAGCTTGCCGCCGCGCTTGGCCGCTTCGAGCGCGATCTTGATGTTGACCTCGTTGTCGGAGCAATCGACCCCGGCGGAATTGTCGATGAAGTCGGTATTGATGCGTCCGCCATGGAGAGCGAACTCGATCCTTCCGGCCTGCGTGACGCCCAGGTTGGCGCCTTCGCCGACGACTTTGGCCCGAACCTCGTCGCCGTTCACGCGCAAGCCGTCGTTCGCCGGATCGCCCACTTGCGCATGCGCTTCGGTGCTGGCCTTGAGATAAGTCCCGATTCCGCCGAACCACAGCAAATCCACCGGGGCCTTGAGGATCGCGCTGATCAGGCTTTCGGGGTCGAGCTCTTCCGCTTCGACGGCCAACACGGCGCGGGCTTCCGGGGACAGCGGAATGCGCTTGAGCGTACGCGGGAAGACACCGCCGCCCTTGCTGATCAGCTTTTCGGAATAATCCGCCCAGCTCGACCGAGGGAGCTCGAACAACCGCTTGCGCTCGGCCCAGCTCGTAGCCGGATCGGGGTTGGGGTCGATGAACACGTGGCGGTGGTCGAACGCGGCGACAAGCTTGATCGCCTTCGACAGCATCATGCCATTGCCGAACACGTCACCTGACATGTCACCGCAGCCGACCACTCGGACCGGCACGGTCTGGACGTCGATGCCCATCTCGAGGAAATGCCGCTGGACCGAGATCCAGGCGCCGCGGGCGGTAATACCCATGGCTTTGTGGTCGTAACCCTTCGAACCGCCGCTCGCGAATGCGTCGCCGAGCCAGAAATCGAACTCGGCGGCGATGGCGTTGGCGGTGTCGGAGAAGGTCGCCGTGCCCTTGTCCGCGGCGACCACGAAGTAGGGATCATCGCCATCATGGATCACCACATGCTTGGGATGCACCACCTTGCTGCCGACGATGTTGTCGGTGATCGACAGCAGGGTGCGGACGAAGAGCTTGTAACTCTCGCGCCCTTCGGTGGCCCAGGCGTCGCGGTCGATCGCCGGGTCGGGCAAGCGCTTGGGATAGAAGCCACCCTTGGCCCCGGTCGGCACAATCACCGCGTTCTTGACCCGCTGCGCCTTCATCAGCCCGAGGACCTCGGTGCGGAAATCGTCGCGCCTGTCGGACCAGCGAAGGCCCCCGCGAGCGACCGGGCCCGCGCGCAAGTGGATGCCCTCGACGCGGCGCGAATAGACGAAGATCTCGCGCCAGGGCACCGGCTTGGGCAGGTTCGGAACCAGCGAGGAATCGAGCTTGAAAGCCAGTGCCTCGGCGCCGGAAGGGGCAAAGGCGTTGGTCCGCAGGATGGCTCCGGCCAAGGCCCAGTAGAGCCGCAGCAGGCGGTCGTCGTTGATCGCGGCAACGCCGGCAAGCCCCGTACGGATCTGTTCCTCGGCCTGCCGGGTAGCGGCCTCGCGATCACCCTTGAAACCCGGATCGTGGCGGACGCGGAACAGCTCTATCAGCGCGCGAGTGACGGTGGGCGCGCGGCGTAACGCGTCGACCACCGTGTAGATGGTGAAGGCGATGTTGACTTGCCGGAGGTAGCGATAGAGCGCGCGCAGCCAGTCGGCCTCTTGCGCCTCCAGCCCCGGGCTCACAACCAGGCGGTTGAACACGTCGTCCTCGGCCCGGGCGTTGAGCACCGCGCAGATCGCGGCTTCGATGCGCGGCGCGCGATCGAGCAGCGGCGCAGCCTCGTCTCCATGCGCGAGACCCAGCAGGAAATCGTGGATCGAGCCGGGTTCGGCTCCGGCAATCGAGGTGGGACGTTCCGCGAGAACCCGGAAGCCGAAGTTCTCCAGCGCGGGCACGGCGTCCGACAGCGCGACCGAGCCGCCGAGCTGGTAGAGCTTCATCCGCAGTTGATCGGCCGGGTCGTTCTCCAACCGGTAGAGCCGGGCATCGCGGTGAAGCGGGCGCTCCGCCTCCGCGCTCGCGAGCGCCCGCATCCGCGTGATATCCCGCGCGGCCTCGGCGGGTCCGTAATCGGTTCGGTAAGCGAGCGGGAAGGCCTCGGCGTAACGGGAGGCAAGCGCGGCGGCGCGCGAGGGTTCCTCGTCGACGGCAAGCGCGGCTTCGACTGCCTCGCCCCAGCCCCGCAGGAGTTCCTGCAGCCGCCGGTCGACCAGGTCCATGTCAGGCTCGCGCCCGCGTCCGCGAAAATCCAGGACGTAGCGCAGCATGGCGAGGTTGCCGCCTTCGACCAGCAAGCTCCAGTCGAGCGTGTCGGCCCCGGTCGAATCCTCGATCATCGCCTGGATCTTGAGCCGCGTCGAAGTCGAAAGCAGATCGCGCGGGAGCCAGACGAAGCCGAACAGGTGGCGATGGAGGGGGGCCATGACCATGGCCGCGCGGGCCCGCGGACGGTCGGCCAGGGCCATCATGGTGGTCGCCACACGCGCCAGATCTTCGTCTTCGAAGCCGATCGCGATGTCGTGCGGCAGCACTGTCAGCGCGTGGACCAGGGCCTTGGCGTCGTGGCTGCCGTCCTGGAAGCCGAATTTTTCCATCAGGTCGGCCAGCTGGCGGCGCAACTCGGGCACTTGTGCCGGAGGCGTCCCTAGCGCGGCACTGGTCCAGATCCCGGCGTGGACCGAGAGGGCGGTAATCTTTCCGCTTTCGATCACGGGCACGATGAACACGTCGAGCGGGACCCGGCGATGGACGTGCGAGTAGGTGTTGGCCTTGATGATTAACGGTGCTCGTTGCTGGTTGGTGGGCTTTTCGAACCACGCAAAGGCGAGCTTGTAGCCTTCCTCGCTGAGCAGGGCCTTGGCGCTCTTCTTGCAAATGCCGAGAGCTTCGGACTTCGAGCCGTCGCGCTTGATCGTCACGTGGCCCAGCAGCGTCAGCATGCCGTCGCCGAACCAGCGCAGCAGCTCCTGCCGCTCGGTATCGGGTACCTTGTCGGCGTCCCGGCCGAGCCGTTCGCGCATCGCCGGCCAGTCGGACACCGCTACCCGGACGTCGGCCAGGGTAGCCGCGAGCTCCTGTTCGAGTGTGCGCCGCTGGATGGCGTCGATCCGCGCGGTCTCGAGGTAGATCATCGATTCCAGCTTCTCGCCGCTCGCCTCCCCTTCGGGCAGGGCGACCAGCTTGCCCTTCTCGTCGCGGCGTGCGGGAAGCACGGGGTGGGCAAGCACGTCGATCGGCAGCCCGAGCGCGGCAATCGTCGCGGCAATCGAATCGACCAGGAAGGGCATGTCCTTGTTGACGATGGCGATGCGGGTGACGCGTCGGTCGCCAAGCCCCGAGCGGACCGCGATCGCGGCCTCTCCGCGCTTACGCAGGCGGGCGGTTTCGAGCAGAAACGCGGCCGCTTCGTCGAGATGGGCCGCGCCGAGTTCGGTTTCGCCCGGCAGTCGGGATGCCGCGATGCGCTCGCGCAAGACCTTGGCCAGCTTCGCGTCTCCAGCCGACAATTGCTTGAACCCATCGGCTTGGCGCCGCGCGGTGGCCATATTCACTCTCTCCCGCCTCCACAAACCAGACAAACGAGGCGGCCGTGCGGTCGTTCCGACTTCTCGCGCCGAGTGGCGCCACGGCCGTCCCTACGAAGAAATTGCCTCCATCGTGAGCGCCAGCGATCGGCGGCGCGCCTCGGGATCATATGTGGCGCCCGAGACGATCAGCTCGTCGGCCTGCGTCCGTTCGATGAACCGGCCGATCCGTTCACGGACGGTGGCAACCGATCCGACCGCGCGGGCCTGGCCGAGGTGTTCGAGCATGGCGCGGGCGTTATCGGGCAGGGTCTCGCGATAGCCCGGTATCGGGGGCGGCAGCTTGCCCGGGTCGCCGGAACGCAGCCGGACAAACGACTGGTCCTGCGACGAGGCCAGAAGCTCCGCTTCCTCGTCGGTTTCCGCGGCGATTACCGTCATGGCCGCCATGGCGTGCGGCTTGTCGAGATAGGCCGAGGGGCGGAACTGGCTACGATAGGCTATCAGCGCGGCATCGAGATGGTCCGGCGCAAAGTGGCTGGCAAAGGCATAGGGCATGCCGAGCCGCGCAGCGAGCTGGGCGCCGAACAGGCTCGACCCCAGCATCCACAGTTCGACTTTGGCACCCAGCCCGGGGGTGGCAACGATCGGCAGGTCGAGATCGCCGGTCAGCATGGCCCGCAGCTCGACCACATCTTGCGGAAAGTACTCGGCTGCCTGGTGGAGATTCTTGCGCAGGGCCTGTGCCACGATTCCCGCTGCTCCAGGCGCCCGGCCCAGCCCCAGGTCCACGCGACCGGGGAACAGGCCATCGAGCGTGCCGAACTGTTCGGCGATCACGAACGGGTTGTGGTTGGGCAGCATGATCCCACCCGAACCGATCCTGATGGTCGACGTCGAATGACCGATGTGGGCGAGTACGACCGCGGCGGCTCCGCCGGCGACACCCGGGGTGGCGTGGTGTTCGGCCACCCAGAACCTCTTGTATCCGGCTTGCTCAGCGGTCGCCGCGAGCTTGCCGGCGTCCTCCAGCGCCTCGTGCAGGGTGCCGCCTTCGCGGATCGGAACGAGATCGAGGACCGAAAGGGGGATCATTCGGACGGTTCCTCCTCACTTGGCGGAGCGTCATTGGGCTGGGCTGCGGCGGGCTCGCTTAGCTGGGCAAGATAGCCCCTGGCGGTAATCGCTTCCTCGCTGTTCGGAGCCAGGTCGACGACCGATTGCCAGCTTGCCCGCGCCGCGTCCTCGCGTCCACCTAGTATGGCGATGACACCGGCTTCGAGGCCGATCTCCGGATAGCCGGGAGAGAGCTTTGCGGCGGTTTCGATATAGCTCTGCGCCTGGTCGAGCTTGTTCTGTCGGCGCGCGAGGGTCGCAGAAAGCAACCACGCATAAGGGCTCTGCGGGTCGAAAGTCCGCGCGCTGGTAAGCGTAGCTTCGGCCTCGGCGTCTTGTCCAAGCAGGACCTGGGCCCGAGCCCTGTCGATCTCGACCACGGCCCTCAAACCGGCATCGCCGGAGGCTTCGGCATCGCTCGCCGCGAGGTTGAGGTGCGTAAGGGCGGCGGCGCCGCGCTCCTGGGCGAGGGCGGCATTGCCCGCCATCGCGGCGAGCTGGGCCCGGCGGTAAGGATCGCCCTGGCCAAGCGCCTCGCGTGCGGCAAGGAACGCCTGCTCCGCCGCTTCCCATCGCAGCAGCGAGGTATAGGCCATGCCCAGGCAATGCTGCGGGTACGACCGGTCGGCGCCGCTGGTCTGTTCGGACCACTGGCTGGCCTCCACGATAGCGGTCGTCGGGTCTTGGCGCGCCTTGTCCAGGCACACGATAAGCCGATCTTCGGCCAAAGTGCGCGGTACCGGCGGGCCGGGTGCCTCGGCGGCCGCCTGAGCCAGGGTGAGCAGCGAAGCGGAGAGAAGGGCGGTGATCATCGAAAGGGTCTCATGCTAGCGCGGCGACGGTGCGCAGGAGCAAGGCGATGTCGCTGTCGCGCGAAAGGCGATGGTCGCCTCCCTTGACCAGAGTGACCTGCACATCCTGTGAACGCAAAGCCGCCGCCAGGCGCAGAGAAATCTCCGGAGGTACGTCGGTGTCGTCCTGCCCATGGAGCAGCCGCACCGGACAATCGATAGCGATCTCGCTCTCCAGCTGACGACAGTCCTGCCCGTCCCTCCAGAAGCCCGCATGTGTCGGGGTCGGGTCATAGCCGTAGGCGTTTTCGGTCAACAGCGTCTCGCCGTTCGCCAGCCGCGTCTTCTGGTCTTCATCATAGCCCCAGGCGGTGAAATCCGGGGCCGACGCGATGCCGACGAGGCCGGCAACCTTGCCACCCAGTTCGCGGGCCGCCAACAGCATCAGCCAGCCCCCCATCGACGATCCCACGAGCACGACTTC
Organism: Croceibacterium selenioxidans; assembly: GCF_018599195.1. Taxonomy (GTDB): domain Bacteria; phylum Pseudomonadota; class Alphaproteobacteria; order Sphingomonadales; family Sphingomonadaceae; genus Croceibacterium_A; species Croceibacterium_A selenioxidans. Next base: position 1,049,578 of record NZ_JAHFVK010000002.1, read on the forward strand.
GCCCTGCACTTCGGCCGCGATCAGCGAGAGTGCCTCTTCGGTCCAGCGGGCCAGGGTTCCCTCGGCGAAGTCGCCTTCGCTTTCGCCGCAGCCGGAATAGTCGAGCAACAGGCATTCGCGCCCTTCGGCTTGCGCCCAGGCCGATAGCGCGGTCGCCTTGCTGCCGGCCATGTCGGACATATACCCCGGCAGGAACACTATTGCCGGACCTGTGCCGGGCGAGTGGCGGAAGGCAATCCGCCTGCCATCGGGCATCTCATGGAAACGGGTCTCAGGCATCGCTGCTCAGATGGAGTCGAAGCTGGCGATCGGCAAGGCTTGGCTCCCGCCCCTACCGTCGCGGGGCCGCATAACGGGCGATCTCGGTCAGTTCCTGGGCCAACATTAGCTCTGCCGCCTGGCTGTTCGACAGCAGCGCGCGGTGGAGTGCGGCGAGCCGCTGCACCAGGCGATTGAGGCGCCGGGCGTTCCAGCGCTGCATCTGGGTTCCGAGATCGCGTGCGTCGCGCCAGAACACCCGTCGAGCCTTTTGCTCCGCCTCGAGCAAGTCCTTGATCCTGCCATTCGGTCCGAGCCTGGCGGTAAGCTGCGCCAGTTGCGCGGCTCGGCGTTCGAGGGCGAGCAGTACGGCCACCGGGTTGAGCGACAGCTCGTGCATTCGCCGCAGTTCGGCCGGAAGGCGATTTACCTCACCGGACAGCACCGCATTGACCAGCGGCATGAAGCCGTCTTCCTCTGTCTTCGCCCCGATTGCGTCGAGCGCTTCTTCGCTGGCCTGGCGAGGCGCCTGCGCCGAAGCGTCGAGGTAGAGCGCGAGCTTGGTGACCTCCGATTGGGCGAGCCGCACGTCGAGCCCGGCCGCCCGTGCGATGCGCTCGGCAAGATCGCCGCCGAGCCTGAGGCCGGCCGCATCGGCCATGCGCCGCACTTCCTCGGTGACCGACTTGAGGTCCGGCGGATGGAACATCGCCACCAGGCTGTCGCCGCGCCCTTCGAGGAGCTTGGCGGTGCGCGACTTGTCGGTGGCGCCGGTCGCGACGATCAGGACCGGGCAGGCACCCTCGCCTTCCCCTCCGTCAATCACCTCAAGCCAGGTTTTCACCGCGTCGTGGGCTTCGTCTCCGCTGGCTCTGACCAGGATGTGACGGGTCCCCGCGAAGAGGGAGTTCGATCGGGCTTCGTCGCCAAGACGGACAGGGTCGGATTTCAGCTCCCCGCCTGACAGTTCGATCCGTTCTCCGGGATCGGGCAGCATGGCGATCAGGCGGGCGGCGGCCGCGGCAGCGCCGGCTTCGTCGGGACCACAGAAGAAGGCGATCTTCGCCTGCTGGGCGGCCCGCGGCGCGACGGCATTGAAGTCGCGCTGGGTGGCCTTCACGATTGCGAACGAAGGGCGAGCGTAACGCGGATCATGATCCGGTCGGAGACCTCGACGGCAAGGTTCTCGAGCGCGGTCTGTTCCGCGGCAATCGTCGCGAATTCCGAGGAAACGACGTCGATACCGGCATCCGAACCCGCCGTGGCATCGAGCAGGATCGTGCCGTTCGACAGGTCGACCAGCTGATAGCGGGCGCGCAGGGTCCGGCGTTCGCGCGAAACGGTCTCGTCGGTCAGCAGGCCGAGGCTTTCGAGTTGGTCGTCGAGCAGGACATCGAGCCGATAGCGCGGCGTGGCCGTGCCGCCACTTTGCGCCAGCCTGTCCTTCAGCGCGTTGCGAACGAGCCAGCCCGCGCGGCCTTCGATCGGAGCGACTTCGACCGCTGCCAGGCCTTGCGCGACCGCACCGCTACCACCGCCCGCGTACATCGGCTGCAGGCCGCAGCCGCCGAGCGCTCCGAGCAGCGCGAGCGGCGCCAGCAAGGAGGCAGTGCGCGTCATGCGACGATGTTCACCAGCCTGTCGGGCACCACGATCACCTTGCGGACCTCTGCTCCATCGAGGGCACGCTGGACCTTCTCGCTCGCTAGCGCAAGCGCCTCGACTTCCACTTGAGGCAGGCCCTTGGCCACGGTCAGCGTGTCGCGCAGCTTGCCTTTCACCTGGACGGCGATGGTGACTTCGTCCTCGATCAATAGGGCGGGATCGACCGGTGGCCACTCGGCTTCGGACACGAGCCCGTCGAACCCGGCGTTGTGCCAGGCTTCCTCGGACAGGTGCGGCATCATCGGTGAGGCCAGCAGCATCAGGGTCGCGATGCTCTCGCTGCGCGTGGCGGAAGGCGGCGCCTTTTCGACGGCTGAGGTGAACTCGTAGACCCGCGCCACCGCCTTGTTGAAGGCGAGCGCTTCAATGTCCTCGGCCGCTGCGGCGATGGTCTGGTGCTGCTTGCGCTGCAGCGCCCGGTCTTCACCGGTGGCGGCGTCGTCGTACTGGCTGAACAGACGCCAAAGGCGCTGCACGAACCGGCCGCAGCCTTCGATGCCGCTTTCCGACCACGGCAGATCCCGCTCGGGCGGGCTGTCGGAGAGCATGAACCAGCGCACCGCGTCGGCGCCGTAGCGTTCGACCATGTCGTCCGGGTCGACCACGTTCTTCTTCGACTTGGACATCTTGATGACGCGGCCGATCGTGACGGGGTCGCCATCGGCCTTGAGCACGGCGCCCTCGGCGCTGCGTTCGATCTCGCCAGGACCGAAGTAGACCGGCTGGCCGTTTTCCGGGTTCTTCCGCTCGTAAGTTTCGTGCGTCACCATGCCCTGGGTGAACAGGCTGCGGAACGGTTCGGCCACGTCGATCTTGCCGATGTGCTTGAGCGCGCGAGTCCAGAAGCGGGCGTAGAGCAAGTGCAGGATCGCGTGCTCGATACCGCCGATGTACTGGTCGACGGGCAGCCACTTGGCGACCTCGTCGCGGTCGAACGGACGGTCGGCCGGCTGGCTGGCGAAGCGCAGGAAATACCAGGAACTGTTGACGAACGTGTCGAGCGTATCGGTCTCGCGCTCCGCCGCGCCGCCGCACTTGGGGCAGTCGACGTGCTTCCAGGTCGGGTGCCGCACCAGCGGGTTGCCGGGAATCGAGAAATCGACATCCTCGGGCAGAGTGACGGGGAGTTGCTCCTTCGGGACGGGAACCACGCCGCACTCGCCGCAGTGGATGAACGGGATCGGCGTACCCCAGTAGCGCTGGCGCGAAACGCCCCAATCGCGCAGGCGCCACACGGTCTTGCCCTCGCCCCAGCCTTGGGATTCCGCCGCCGCGATCACAGCTCGCTTGGCCTCGGGCACGGTCATCCCGTCAAGGATGGCCGAATGGACCAGCACGCCGTCGCCGGCTTCGGCCTCGGTCAGCGGCGCATCGGCCTGTTCGGCGGAGGCGGCGACCACGCGAACGATCGGCAGGCCGTACTTGGTCGCGAACTCGAAGTCCCGCTGGTCGTGGCCCGGCACGGCCATGATGGCGCCCGTGCCGTAGTCCATCAGCACGAAGTTGGCGATGTAGACCGGCAGGCGCTTGTCCGGATCGAACGGATGGACCGCGCCGATGCCGGTATCGAAGCCCAGCTTTTCAGCGGTTTCCAGCTCAGCGGCGGTGGTCCCGCCGGCGCGGCATTTTTCGATAAACTTGGCGGCGTCGCAATTCACCTGCGCCACGGCTTCCGCGAGCGGGTGATCGGGCGCGACAGCGACGAAGCTGGCGCCAAAGATCGTGTCGGGCCGGGTCGTGTAGACGTCGAGCGTATCGCCGTTGGTCAGGTCGAAGCGGAACTGCAGGCCTTCGCTCTTGCCGATCCAGTTTTCCTGCATCAGCCGGACCTTTTCCGGCCAGTCCTCGAGCGTGCCGAGGCCGCCCAGCAAGTCCTGCGCGAACTGCGTGATCTTGAGAAACCACTGGTTGAGCTGGCGCTTCTCGACAAGCGCGCCGGAGCGCCAGCCGCGGCCATCCACCACTTGCTCGTTCGCGAGCACGGTCTGGTCGACCGGGTCCCAGTTCACCGCGCTCTGGCGGCGGTAGACGAGGCCCGCCTCGTACATGTCGAGGAACAACGCCTGCTCGTGCCCATAATAGGACGGGTCGCATGTCGCGATCTCGCGGCTCCAGTCGAGCGCGAATCCGAGGCGCTTGAGCTGCGCCTTCATCGTGGCGATGTTCTGGTAGGTCCACCCGGCCGGATGCACGCCCTGCTCCATGGCGGCGTTTTCGGCCGGCATGCCGAACGCGTCCCAGCCCATCGGGTGCAGGACCTCGTGTCCGGTCATGCGCTTGTAGCGGGCGAGCACGTCACCCATCGTGTAATTGCGCACGTGCCCGATGTGGATGCGCCCCGATGGATAGGGGAACATCTCCAGCACGTAGCTCTTGGGCCGGTTGCTGTCGCTGTCGGCCTCGAAGCAGCGCGCTTCGTCCCACGCACGCTGCCACCGTCCGTCGGCTTGCGACGGATCGAAGCGCTGCTCGGTCATGGTGTGGTTCCTAAAGTTGTCCGGGAATCAGGCGCTCATCCCGCCGATGCGGCGCGACGCAAGTCGCGTGCCTTGGTCAGGATGATGTCCTCGAGCTTTTGCACGGTCGCGGCCTGCACGGGCGCTTCGACCCAGTTTCCGCCCTGCATGACCTGGCGGCTCGCGGCGATGCGCAGCGCGTCGGCGCGGAGGTCCTGGTCGAGGATCGAGACCGAGACCTTCACACGCTCGTTCGGATCTTGCGGATTGGAATACCAGTCCGTCACGATCACGCCGCCGGAGCTGTCGGCCTGCGTCAGCGGCATGAACGACAGCGTCTCCAGGCTGGCGCGCCAGAGATAGGAATTCACCCCGATATAAGTGACTTGCGAAGCCGCGAGGTCGGCCTTGGGCTTCTGCTGCGTCATGCCGCAGGCCGCCAGGCCGAGCGCCATTGCGCCGAGCGTCAGGCCGCGAACGCAAGCCTGGACAAGATCCCGGCGAAAAGGTGTGACGGTGGTGGTCTGCAATGCCATTCTCGGTCCTAAATCCAACTACGGGCCCGCGTGATCCGAGTGCGCTCTATAGCCCGTGATGGGCGAGCGGCAAGGTGCCACGCATGTCTCCTGAACAAGGACTCGGCCCGTGAACGCGAGCTTAATCCTCGGCGCCTGCGTTAAGCTATTGTTGAGCCTCTGCAACACTCAGCGAAAAGCGGCGCCAAGGGATTGCTCTTGCTGGCAAACCGGCGGCGTGTGGCCTAGATTTGTCAATTGAAGGCGAGTCGCGACCGAGTCTACCGGTTGCTCGCACGCAAATGTCAGGCACCATTCAGGTGTCCTGGTGTTAAGAGTTAACAGGGAAAACGGGGCAGGAATCCGTGTCGAAGAAGATGGCCACTCGCAGACGGAGCCGCTGGGCAGCGATTGCTGCTACGGGCGTGCTAGTGTGTGCCGGGTTGCCGACGGCCGGGCTCGCGCTCGGTGCGCTCGACAATGATGCTCGTCTCGTCCGGGGCGGTAGCTTCGTTACCCTCACCCCGGCCTCTGTTGATCCTCAGCTCGCGGCCTTCGTGGCCAAGCACACCGATGGCGACGCGCGGCTGATGAGATTCACACCAGCCGGCGTGGCCGAACGCGGCAGTCGTTCGGTAACGGTCGCCGTGCGCGTGAACCCGGATGAAGCCCGGGCGATTTCGGTCCGCGGTGCAATTGCCGCGGCGCTGGACCAGGTTGCTGGCGAGGCAGGTGTCCGGATCGCGCCGACGCGTTACAATCTCGGCATCTCGCGCGGATACCAGAATTTCGCCAAGCCGGAGCCGGCTCGCATTTCGAACACGCTCTCGGACGCCAGCATTCCTGACCTGGTCGAGATGAAGCCTGCGGCGACCGAGAAGGTGGAGCAGAGCCGCTTTGCTCCGCGTGTCGAGCTTGAACAGCAAGCCAAGGCTGGTTCAGCGCCCCGGACGATCGATTCGCGGGCGGACCAGATGGTGGATATCGGGGCCGGTTATCGCCTGACGCGGAACCTGGATGTGACCGCCGGTGTGCGGTACTCGCAGGAACGTGATCGCCTCGCGCCGGTGGCTGATGCCCCCGCGAAGGACAATCAGGCGGTTTACGTCGGAACGCAGTTCCGGTTCTAAGCCCATTCAAGAAGTAGCGCGTGGCAAAACCCCGCTTCGGCGGGGTTTTCCTTGCGCCTCGTTTGCCCTGGCTTAAGGTCTGGAGAATCCAGCAGGCAAGGGAGCGGACATGGCACGCGTTGCAATCGTTACCGGTGGAACTCGCGGAATTGGCAGGGCGATCTGCGAGGCGCTGAAGGCTGAAGGCCTCACCGTCGTCGCAAACTATGCAGGCAATGAGGAAAAGGCGCGGGCCTTCACCGACGAGACGGGCATACCCGCCTACCGCTGGGACGTAGGCGAACATGAAGAAGTGCTCGAAGGCTGCAAGCGGGTCGAGCAGGAGGTCGGCCCGATCGATGTGCTCGTCAACAACGCCGGCATCACGCGCGATGGAACCCTCCTGAAAATGAGCTTTCAGGACTGGTATGACGTGATGCGGATCAACCTTGGCGGATGTTTCAACATGGCCAAGGCCTGTTTTCCGGGCATGAAGGACCGCAGTTGGGGCCGGATCGTCAACATCGGGTCGATCAACGGGCAGGCCGGGCAATATGGCCAGGTCAATTACGCGGCGGCGAAAAGCGGCATCCACGGCTTCACCAAGGCCCTGGCACAGGAAGGGGCGCGGTTCGGCGTCACCGTCAACGCGATCGCTCCGGGCTATATCGATACTGAAATGGTAGCCGCCGTTCCGGAAGCCGTGCTTGAGAAGATTGTCGCCCGCATCCCGGTGGGCCGCCTTGGCCACGCGGAGGAAATCGCTCGCGCGGTTGCCTTCCTTTCGTCGGAGGATGCCGGCTTCATCACAGGATCGACGATGTCGGTTAACGGCGGTCAGCACATGTATTGAGCCGGTGCCGATACCCTACCATCCCCCGGTCAAACGCTCGGTCGAGATCGCCGGACATAAGACGTCGATCAGTCTCGAGCCCTATTTCTGGTCCTTGCTAAAAGCAGCTGCCGAGCGAGAGGGCGTTCCTGTCAACGCCCTCGTCGCTCGTATCGATGCGGAACGGATCGCGGTCGATGTACCGCCAGGCTTGGCCGGGGCCATCCGGATCTGGTTGGTCGCCGACCTGCGCCGTTCCGCCGCGCGCCAAGATCAATAAGTGCCCGGCGGATCGCTTGCCGGGAAGCTTTCATCGCTCGCCTGGTCGGCAGTCGTCCATTCGCGACGCGGCTTGTCTCCCATGGCGTCCGGCCCGGCATCGCGTACTTGGGCAAAATTGTCGTCGGCCGGATGATCGTTGGCGAACGCGGCGCGACCGTTATTCTTCGATTTTTCCATGTACTTGTAACCGATGAAGCCCAGGGCTCCGAGAGCGGCCAACCTGAAAAGTCCCATGATGCAACCATCCTTTCTGCTCCCGCCCAACGCGCAAAACAGGGGAAGGTTCACCGAATCTTATGCCAGTCTCGTCTAGTCTCATGGCCCGCCCAACTGGGTTGACCGCAATGGCGAACGCTTCATAGTGAGGGGCACAGTGAGCAACCGCAAACCCATCCGCAAGGCGGTGTTCCCCGTCGCTGGCCTTGGAACCCGATTCCTGCCCGCGACCAAGGCAATTCCCAAAGAACTGCTGCCGATCGTCGACAGGCCGCTGATCCAATACGCGGTGGACGAAGCGCGCGAGGCGGGGATCGAACAGATGATCTTCGTCACCGGACGCGGCAAGACGGCGTTGGTCGAACATTTCGACATTGCCTACGAACTCGAGACCACGATGGGGGAGCGGGGCAAGGACCTTTCGGCGCTCGATTCCACGCGTTTCACCCCCGGTAATCTGGTGACGGTGCGCCAGCAGGTCCCGCTCGGCCTGGGCCACGCGATCTGGTGCGCCCGATCAATCGTCGGGGACGAGCCGTTTGCGATCCTCCTGCCCGATGAACTGATGGTCGGGAAGCCGGGCTGTATGGCGCAGATGGTCGAAGCCTATGAGGAAGTGGGCGGGAACCTGATTTCGGTCCTCGAAGTGCCGCGGGAAGAAGTGTCGAGCTACGGCGTCATCGCACCCGGAGCGAGCCATGGTGCCCTGACCGAAGTGCTCGGCCTGGTGGAGAAGCCGCCGGTCGACCAGGCGCCTTCGAACAAGATCATCTCCGGGCGCTACATCTTGCAGCCGGAAGTCATGCGCACTCTCGAAAACCAGGAGAAGGGCGCCGGTGGAGAGATCCAGCTGACCGATGCCATGTCCCGGATGATCGGCCAGCAGCCCTTCCACGCGGTTACCTTTGGCGGTGATCGCTACGACTGTGGCAGCAAGACCGGGTTTGTCGAGGCCACGCTGGCACTGTCGCTAGGGCGCGAAGATATCGGCGCCGAAGTGCGGCAGATGGCGGAGCGCCTGCTCGCTCGGTAACCTCCCGCAGGGTCGAGAGTGCGTGCGGGGGAGCATCTCACGCAAGGGCGCTAACAGCTCACTCAACAACACACCGATTTTGGTATGCTCGCGGGCACGGCAACCTGCTGCATCCACGTTGCCCGCTTGAGTGGGGCCGGTCGCCGGCGGCGTTTGATCTTTGCACCCTAGCGCCTTTGCGCAACCCAAAATCGCGGAGACGCGGGCCGACAAAGTTGCCCACACCGTCTCGACAGCTTCGCCGAACATCAAAAAAGGCGCCGGATGGCGCCTTCTTCAATCTTCTTTCGAAGCTGGGATCTTATTCGCCGCCCTGGCCACCCTGGCCCGCGGGAACTTGCGCCAGCATGTAAGGGCGCGGGTCGACGGCTTCGCCCGAGACCCGGACTTCATAGTGCAGGTGCGGGCCGGTCGAGCGGCCCGTGGTGCCGATGTACCCGATGAGCTGACCCTTGGTCACCTGCTCCCCGGCGGCAACCGCGTAGCCGGAAAGGTGGGCATAGCGGGTCTGAAGCTCACCGCCATGTTCGATCTGGATGTAGTTGCCGTAGCTGCTGAAGCGCTCTGCACGGGAAACGACGCCATCGGCGGTCGCATAGACCGGCGTGCCCATCGGGCCGGCAAGATCGATGCCCTTGTGATTGCGGCGGCCGCCGAGCACGGGGTGAATGCGCATGCCATAGTCGCTGGTCATGGTGACGCCCTGGACCGGCATCATCGACGGGATCGCCACCTTGGTGCGCGGAGCCGTAGCGATTCCGGTAGTGTCCATCGAACGCCAGCTGGCAAAGAGTTCAGCAAATTCGCGGTCGCCGGTTCCGGTGGCTGCGTTCTGGGCATCAACTGCGCCCGTAATCTGCGTTGCCGCAGCCGTTTCGTTGGCCTGCGCCGGATTCGCCACGAGGGCGAGGGCAAGGCCAAGGACTGATCCGAGCTTGAAAAACATGCGACCGTTTTTCCCCATCCAAACCGGTCCAGCTTGCGCAAGACCGGCGACTTTCGTTTCGGACCAATCGGCTGGCGCACTGTTGTTATTGCGCTCATGTCCGGTCCGGACTGAATTATTTTGAGATGGTCGGAACCCCCCGCCGTCTCGATGCGTAGGGTCTACGGGCGAGAAAGTTAACTAGGCAACACCAGCGTAGAATTCGCGCGGTAGACCGGCTGCAAGACGCGCTGAGTCGTTGAATGGAGGCTTCAGGGACCCTCTGAAGTAATGATTCACTAACGATTTCCAGTGGGATTCCGGCGCATTGCCGCGCCTTTGGCAGTGGGATTTGAAGTGCCTTGCCCCGGCCGCGACGTGCCGAATCTCGTCGTCAAGGATTCGCTGAAGAATCCGCGCGCCGCCACTATCGCCTTGTTCCAGAAGTCGTTCCCGCATCGCCGGAGTGACGTCTAGACCGCGCGCTTCGAGCACCATCGGAACGACTGCGAGTCGTGCGGCGACGTCATGCCTCGTTTCATGCGCAGCCTGCCACAGCCCATCGTGAGCCGGGTGCGAGCCGTAGTGTGCGCCCAAGCTGCGCAGCTTCCGTTCGATGAGCGTGAAGTGCATGGCTTCGTCGGCCGCGACGGCGATGAAGTCTCCCACGAAGTCCCGATCCATCTCGCCGCCGAAGCGGCCGGCCATGTCGAGCGCGAGGTCGATTGCGACGAATTCGATATGCGCCAACGAATGCCACAGCGCGATCGCCGCCCGCTGCGAGCCACCCTTCCGCCGCTTGGGCATGTGCTTGGGCAGAAGAAGCTCCAGGCCCGGCACGGCTGCGGGTCGCTCGGGCATTGCCGCGGCGAAATCCCACGCGAGATCGCCTCGCCGCCAGGCGCGGGCAAGGGCGCGGGTCGCCTTCACCTTCTCCCGTGGGTTGCCAAGCGACAGGGCCTGGCGGATCGCTTCGGCGACAGACGTCACAGCGCCTTGGCCGCCTCCAGCACCTCGGCGGCGTGGCCCTTGACCTTCACCTTGGGCCACACCCGCGCGATCCGTCCTTCGGTGTCGATCAGGTAAGTGGTCCGCTTCATGCCCATGAACAGCCGGCCGTAGAGGCTTTTTTCGCCCCAGATGCCCAGCGCGTCGGACAGGCCTCCGGTTGCGGGGTCGGTGGCGAGGGGCGCGGTCAGTCCGTGCTTTTCGGTGAACTTCACATGCTTTGCGGGCGGATCCTTGCTCACTCCCAGCAAGGCGGTGCCGGCCGCCTCGAACTGCGGTTGCAGCTCGGAAAAGTCCTTGTTCTCCACCGTGCAGCCGGGGGTGTTGTCCTTGGGGTAAAAGAACACCACGAGCTTTTGGCCCCGAAAATCCGAAGGGCGAACGGTGGTGCCGTCGGGTCGTTCTAGCGCGATGTCGGGGACAAGGTCGCCAATGCCAGGTGCGTCGCTCATGGTTCGATCTCCAATTCCTCGCCGAACAGATCGGCCCAAGTTGCGGCAATGCCATGGCGCGAGGCGGACAGCGCTTGCAAGAGGTGCGCGTAATCCGGTTGCTCGCAGGCCGCTGCCAGAACCGCCTGGGCTTGCGCAGGTGGCTCAAGGCAGTCCGGCGCAAGCAAGCGCGCCGCGACCAACAGGCGCGCCTGCAGGGCGAAATAGGCGGCAAACTCGGATGGCAGAAAGCCCGCATCAACCAGTTCGGCGATCGCCTCCATGAGCTTGGGGTTGAAGGCGCGGCGTTCGCGCAGCTGAAGGAAGTGGACGATGAACTCGCAGTCGACCAGTCCGCCGCGATGGAGCTTCGCATCCAGGGGACCGGCGGGCGGCTTGTGCGAGGCGATGTCGGCGCGCATCGCCAGCACGTCGGTATGCAGTTTCGCCGGATCGCGCGAAGTTTCGAGAACGTTGCGCACGATCGAACCCAAACGTTCGCGCGCAGCCTCTGGACCATAGACCGGACGGGCGCGGCACAGCGCCATATGCTCCCAGGTCCAGGCGTCCTCGCGCTGGTAACGCTCGAAGCTGTCGAGGCTGACCGCAATCGGACCCTGGTTGCCCTGCGGCCGCAGGCGGGTGTCGACTTCGTAGAGCGCCCCTTCGGCGGTGGCGACGCTCAACGCCCCGGTGACGCGCTGCGCCAGCCGGTTGAAATAGAGCGAGGCAGTGAGCGGGCGCTTGCCGTCCGATTCCAGGCCGATCTCTCCGGTGAACAGATAGACGATGTCGAGATCGGAGGCGTGGGTAAGCGCCCCGCCCCCGAGCCGGCCGAGACCCAGCACCAGGATGTCGTCCCCGGGAACGCGTCCGTGCACCCGTTCGAACTCTGCCTTCGCCGCATCGGCCGCAGTCGCCAGCGCCGCCTCGGCGACGCGCGACAGGCCCGCGGCGATGGCCATCGGATCGTGCTGGGCCTCGATCAGTTGCACGCCTAGGGCGAAGCGCTCCTCACCCACGATCTGGCGGATCCGGTCGAGTTGCCGCTCGTAGTCGTCACCGGCATCAGTCGCCTGCATCCGGTCGGCAAGATCCTGGATCGAGCCGGGCAAGTCGAATGCGCTGCTGTCGATCAGGCGATCGAGCAGTTCAGGCCGGCGCGCCAGCTCGTCGGCCATGGGGCGGGCCAGCGTCAGAATCCGCAGTACCAGCGCGAGCAGGCCCGGCCGTTGCTCGAACAGGCGAAACAGGTTCACCGCGCTTGGCAGGCGTCCGATGAGGCTTTCCCAGCGGGTCAGGGCGTGATCGGGGTCCGGCGCCTGAGCCAGCGCGTCGATCAGGTCGGGCAGGATGACGTCGAAGGCCGCGCGCGATTCCGCACCGCGGAGGCTGCGGATCGTCTCGCGCCAGTGCGCCGCGCGTTCCTGGAGCCGCTCCCGCACCTCAGGATCGATGGTGGCGCGTGACGCGCTCGCTGGCTGCTCGCCCTCGCCCAGCAGGCGGTCGTAGCGCTCGGCGACTTGTGCGCAGATCCCGCGCAGCTCCTCGATCAGCTCCGCTCCGTTCGCCAGGCCATCAAGCCGGGCGACATTGTCGAGCGCGGCCTCGTCGGTCGGCAGCGAATGGGTCTGCCGGTCGTCGACCATCTGCAGGCGGTGTTCGATCACCCGCATTCGATCGTAGGACTCGCCGAGCACGCGGGCGTCGCTCTCCTCGATGATGCCCTCATTCGCCAAGGCATCGAGCGCGGCCCGGGTGCCTCGAAGGCGCAGTGACGGCGTGCGGCCCCCGTAGATCAGCTGATGCGTCTGGGCGAAGAATTCGACCTCGCGAATCCCGCCGCGTCCTCGCTTGATGTCGAAGCCCGGCGCCGGCTCGCGCGGGCCACCAAAGGCCTGGCGAATGCGAGCTGTGAGGCGGCGGATTTCCTCGATCGCCATGAAGTCGAGGCTACGGCGCCAGATGAACGGGCGAAGCGCGGCGAGGAACTCTTCGCCCGCTGCGATGTCGCCGCTCGACGCTCGGGCGCGGATGAAGGCAGCGCGCTCCCAGGCGAGGGCTGAGCTTTCGTAGTGACTGAGCGCGCCGTTGAACGGGATCGCCAGCGGGCTGACCTCGGAAGCCGGACGCAGGCGCAAGTCGACGCGCATGACGTAGCCGTCGCCCGTCTGGCGGCTAAGCGTTTCCACAATGGTCCGGGCATAACGCTGTGCGGCCTCGCCCGGTTCGTCACGCTCCAGGCGGGGCAGCGTCTGCGGGTCGTAGAGCAGGATCGGATCTATGTCGGAACTGTAGTTGAGTTCGCCCGCCCCCTGCTTGCCTAGGGCGATGGCCGAAAAACCGCGCGGCTCGGCATCGGGGACCCGGCGCTCGATCGCAGCCGTGATCGCTCGATCGAGGGCATAGTCGGCGAAACCGCTGAGTTCGGTCATCACGCGGGTCAGCGGAAACGCGCCGGCCAGGTCGGCGATCGCGACCGTGGCCGCGAGCGCGAGTCGCTCCTGACGTAGCGCCACCGCTACATCGGGCGCGCCATCGCCTGCCCGCCGCGCCGCAGCTATCGCGGCCTCGCCATCCCCCCGCTCGAGAATGGCGGTGAGTTCAGGTTGCCGGCCAAGGGCGAGATTGAGAAAAGGGGAATGCGCCTGCGCCCGTTCGATTGCTTTCTGCCATGCGTTACTCATCGGGCCTGACTGCATGGGCGAGGCAACAAGGGCAAGGACATTGGTTGCGGCGGACCGGAGGCTTTGCCAAAGGCACTAGCTTAGCCAGCGAGGTCGTACGCATGCTCAAGATTGTCAGCGCAAGTGTTCTTTCTCTCGCCGCCGCCGCCAGCGCGGTGGCAGCAGGTGGAGGCGTTCCCAAGGTGGCCGCGGGGCAGATCCCCGAAGCCACGGTCAAGGAGGGCACTCGCGTCCTTTCGCTCGACGAGTTCGAGGGCCGCGCCCCCGGCACTCCCGGCGAGGAGAAGACGGTCGCTTACCTGATCGAGCAGTTCACCAAGGCCGGCCTCAAGCCGGGCAACAACGGCAGCTGGGTGCAGGAGGTGCCGCTTGTCGAGATCACCGCCAGCCACTTCAAGCCGCTGACGATAGCGGGCAAGGGCGCGAGCAAGGACTACACCTTCGCCACGGACTGGGTCGGCGTCACTTACCGCGAGCAGCCGCGGACCGATCTGGCGCCGAGCGAAATCGTGTTCGTCGGCTACGGCATCAATGCGCCGGAGAAGGGCTGGAACGACTATGCCGGGATCGACATGCACGGGAAGACCGCGCTGATCCTGATCAACGACGCGGACTACAAGGAAGAAGGGCTCGAAGGCCCGTTCAATGGCCGGGCCATGACCTATTACGGACGCTGGACCTACAAGTTCGAGGAAGCCGCGCGTCAGGGTGCGGCCGCAGCGATCATCGTGCACGACACTTTCCCCGCCGCCTATGGCTGGGGCACAGTCGAAAGCTCGTGGACCGGCCCGCAGGCTCATGCGGTGCGCAAGGATGGTGGGGCCGACCAGACGCAGGTCAACGGCTGGGTGCAGCTGCCGGTCGCACGCGAGATCGCGCAGATGGCGGGAAAGAACCTCGACGAGCTGATCGCCGCGGCCGGCAAGCCCGGCTTCACGGCGGTGCCGCTCGGGCTCACGGCCTCGACCGGGTTCGACAACGCGATCCGCCGGTTCGATTCGAAGAATGTCGTCGCCATGCTGCCGGGCAAGAGCCGTCCAGACGAATATGTGCTGCACACCGCGCACTGGGATCACCTGGGCCGCTGCACGCCGAACGCCGCGGGTGACGATATCTGCAACGGCGCGATCGACAACGCCACCGGCACCGCGGCGCTCGTCGCTCTCGGCGAAGCCCATGCCAAGGCCGGCCCCGCCGACAGGTCGCTGCTGTTCGTCGCGGTGACAGCCGAGGAATCGGGCCTGCTCGGCTCCGAGTATTTCGCTGACAACCCCACCGTCCCGCTCGACCACATCGTCGGTGGCCTCAACATGGACGCGCTTTCCCTCGCCGGTCCGGCGCGGGACGTCAGCGTGATTGGCGGCGGGAAGAGCGAACTTGACGACTACCTCAAGATCGCACTCGCGGACCTGGGCCGCGTGGCCACACCCGACGCCTCGCCGCAGGCCGGTTATTACTACCGCTCCGACCACTTCAGCCTGGCCAAGCGCGGGGTGCCGATGTTCTACGTCAAGAGCGGGCAGGACCTGGTCGAAGGTGGCCGAGAGGCGGGCCGGGCGTTCGAGGCCAACTATCGCGAGCGCGCCTATCACATGCCCGACGACGAGTACGATCCCAACTGGAACTGGGGAGGAGTGGTGCAGGACTTACAGCTGTTCTACCGCCTCGGAAGGACGCTGGCCGAAGACGACAAGTGGCCCAACTGGCTCCCCGGCGACGAATTCCGGCGCATTCGCGACGAGAGCTGCAAACCCGAAGGAGGCTGTTGAGGCCATGACCGTGTACATGCCCGCCGAGTGGGCCCAGCAGGACTGGATCTGGATCGGCTTTCCGGCCGACGGTTCGCTGTGGGAACAGGACTTGATCCCCGCGCAAGAGCAGATGGCGGCATTCGCCAACGCCGTGGCGGAAACCGGGCAGAAAGTGCGGCTGGTCGTGCGCGATGCCGCCAACGAAGCGCGGGCGCGCGAGCTGGTGAGCGCGAGCGTGCTGTGCGAACGGCACGCCTATGGTGACATCTGGATCCGCGATTCCGGGCCGCTGGTGATTTTCGATGGCAAGGGGCGCCGTTTCGGTCAGCGGTTCGGCTTCAACGGCTGGGGTGGCAAGTTCGTCCTAGATGGCGACCAGGACATCGGCGTGACAATGGCCGAAGCCGGAAGCCTGCCGGCGACGATGGCCGATTGGATCCTCGAAGGCGGGGCGATCGATACCGACGGCACCGGCCTGGTCGTGACTACCGAGCAGTGCCTGCTCAACCCCAACCGCAATCCGCAGCTGACCAAGGCCGAGATCGAGATGCGCCTGCAACGCGACCTCGGCTTCGACCGGGTCCTGTGGCTCGGTGACGGATTGCTGGGCGACCATACCGACGGCCACGTCGACAACCTCGCGCGCTTCGTCGCCCCGGGCGTGGTGGCGATCCCGGTACCGAGCGGGACCGACGATCCCAACGTCGCGGTCTATGCCGATGCCCGGGCGCGGGCGCGCGAGTTCGGGCTGCAAGTGCGCGACGTGCCTTCGCCCGGACGGATGGACGAGGCCGGCATTGTCGAGCCGGCGAGCTACATGAACTTCGCGATCTGCAACCAGGTGGTGGTGGTGCCGACTTACGGTTCGTATCACGATGATGCCGCCCTTGAGGCGATCGGCGACCTGTTCCCGGGAAGGGCCGTGGTCGGGCTGCCGGCCGAAGCCGTGCTCACCGGCGGAGGCAGCTTCCACTGCGCCAGCCAGCACGCGCCCGCTTCGATTTAACGCGTTCTTAAGTTCCCAGCGCGACACTGCCGGGCATGAGCAAAGCTATCGCCCTGGCTGTGTCCGCCACGCGCCAACGCGAAGACATCGCGCGGGTCGTGATCGTGCTGGCGAGCGCCGCCGCGCTGATCTTCGCGGGACCAGTGCTGCCCTTCTAAGGGTCCGGCCGGCCTAGCGCTTTCCGGCGTAGGCCAGGTAAACCAGCGGATAGGGGCGTCCTTGCGAGTCTGTCGCCGAACCTCCCGTGCGCACAAAACCTAGCGATTCGTAGAACGGCAGCGCATTCGAGGCCTGCTCGTTGGCATCGACCAGGGCATTCGGGGCGAGCGTCAAGGCGTGGTTGACCAACTTCGTGCCATAACCCCGCCCGTGGAATGCCGGGTCGACAAACAGCGCGTCGATCATGTCGCCGTCCATGGCCAGGAACCCGACAGTGTGTTCGCTCTCGTCCAGCGCCAGCCATAGCTCGGCTTCCGGCAACCAGCCGGCGACCATCGCGTCGATCTCGATACGATGCTCGGGCGTCAGAAAGTCATGCGTGGCGTCGGTCGCATCGCGCCAGATCTCCAGCGCGCGCGACACATCGGCAGGAACTCCGAAGCGTATTGTCACCGCAAGTCGGGCGGCGTCGCCTCGGCCTTCAACAGAGTGATCGCTTCGTCGAGCGTCAGGACGCGCTGCCGCTCCTCGCCCAGGGTGCGCAGGGCGACGGTGCCCTCTTCCGCTTCGCGCTTGCCGACGACCAGCAGGTGCGGAACCTTGTGCACCGAGTGTTCGCGCACCTTGTAGTTGATCTTCTCGTTGCGCAGGTCGGTCTCGACGCGGATGCCCGCCGCACGGAGCTTGGCGGCGGCTTCGGTCGCATAGCCGTCGGCGTCGGAAACAATCGTCGCCACGACCGCCTGGACCGGCGCCAGCCAGACCGGAACCTTGCCGGCGAAGTGTTCGATCAGGATGCCGATGAAACGCTCGTAAGAGCCGAAGATCGCGCGATGGAGCATGACCGGGCGGTGCCTCTCACCGTCTTCGGCGATGTAGCTGGCATCGAGGCGATCAGGCAGCACGCGGTCGGACTGGATCGTCCCGACCTGCCAGGTCCGGCCAATGGCGTCGGTCAGGTGCCATTCGAGCTTGGGCGCATAGAACGCCCCTTCGCCCGGCAGCTCTTCCCAGCCGTATTCGTCGGTGTTGAGTCCGGCTGCGACCACGGCGGCCCGCAGCTCGGCCTCGGCCAGGTCCCACATCTCCTCGGTGCCGAAGCGCTTGTCCGGCCGGAGAGCGAGCTTGATGTGGTAGGTGAAACCGAAGTCCCGGTAGATCCGGTCGGCCAGCGCGCAGAACTTGCGCACTTCCTCGACGATCTGATCCTCACGGCAGAAGATGTGCGCATCGTCCTGCGTGAACTGGCGCACGCGCATCAGTCCATGCAGCGCGCCGTGCGGCTCGTTGCGGTGGCAGCAGCCGTTCTCGTAGAGGCGAAGCGGCAAGTCGCGATAGGACTTGATGCCCTGCTTGAAGATCAGGATGTGCGCCGGGCAGTTCATCGGCTTGAGCGCCATCCAGTCGGCGGCTTCCGACACCAGCGGCCCTTCGTCCTCGACGTTGGGGATTTCGTCGGGGATGACGAACATGTTTTCGCGATATTTGCCCCAGTGGCCGGACTGTTCCCACTGGCGGGCGTCCATGACTTGCGGGGTCTTGACCTCCCGATAGCCCGCGCCGTCGATCGCCCGGCGCATATAGGCCTCGAGCTCGCGCCAGATCAGGTACCCCTTGGGGTGCCAGAAGACCGAGCCGTGCGCTTCCTGCTGCAGGTGGAACAGGTCCATCTCCTGGCCCAGCTTGCGGTGGTCGCGCTTGGCGGCTTCCTCCAGCCGCACGAGGTGTTCCGACAGCTGCTTCTTGTTGAGCCAGCCGGTGCCGTAGATGCGGCTCAGCATCGCGTTCTTCTGATCGCCGCGCCAATAGGCGCCCGACACGCGCGTCAGCTTGAAAGCCTGCGGATCGAGTTTCCCCGTCGTCGGCAAGTGCGGCCCGCGGCACATGTCGAGCCAGTCGCTTCCCGAGCGATAGATCGTCAGTTCCTCGTCCGCCGGAAGCTCGGCCGCCCATTCGGCCTTGAAGCTTTCGCCGTGGTCCTTGAACCAGGCGATCAGTTGGTCGCGCGTCCAGACTTCGCGCGTCAGCGGTTTGTCCGCCGCGATGATTTCGCGCATCTTGGCTTCGATCGTGGGCAGGTCTTCGTCGGTGAACGGCCCGCGCGCACCGGGCGCAAAGTCATAGTAGAAGCCGTCCTCGGTCGCCGGGCCGAAGGTGATCTGCGTGTCGGGCCATAGCGCCTGCACCGCTTCTGCCAGGACGTGGGCGTAATCGTGCCGTGCCAGTTCCAGCGCATCGGCTTCGTCCCGAGCGGTGACCAGCGCGAGTTCGGCATTGCCATCGAACGGCCGCGCGAGATCGCGCAGCTCGCCATTGACGCGGGCGGCCAGCGCCGCCTTCGCGAGACCGGGTCCGATGGACGCGGCGATATCCGCGGGCGTCGAGCCCGGCGCAACTTCGCGCACTGAACCATCCGGCAAACTAATCTGGAGCATTTTGTTCAATCTGAATCCGTAAGGCCTTGCGCGAAGCGCCATGGCACAAGCGAGAGCGCTCCGAAAGATCGCGCGGTTCTAATGAGGCTTCGCAGGGGCAATGCTTGTTTGCAACACCCCCGCAAAAACTTAAAACTCGGCGACTGATTGAGAACAAGGCAGTTGAATCCCGAACCTTTTCCGGTAAATCCCGAGCCGCAAGTTAGGGGAGTCTCAAAATGAAGATCAAGAACGCTCTGGCGTCCATCGCGGTGGCCAGCCTTGCAATTGCCCAGCCGATCGCGGCCAGTGCCGCTCCGGCGAGCGTCGAGCGTTCGAGCTCGGTCAGCTCGGAAAACGAAGCGGTCAGTGGCGTGAGCAATCTGTGGATCGTGTTCGCAGCGCTCGGCGTGACCGCACTGCTGATCGTGCTTCTGACCGACGGCAGCAAGGATCCGGTCAGCCCGTAACGCTGGCTGAGCGAATTCGAATTTGGAGAGGCCCGCCGAAACGCGGGCCTTTTTTTTGTCGCGACCGGTGCGGGAGGGGTTGTTGCGCTGGCCCGCTTGCCCCTCCGCCACGCCTCCGGTGCGCGCCACCGCCGCGAGACGAGCTCGGGGAGGATTGACTACTTGCTTGGAACTGAGAACGTCCCCGAAACCCGGCCGCTCTGCGTGCCTCGGGGTCCGGCTCCACCGTCGACGGTGGAGAGGCCGCTGTCGAGATCGATGACCAGACGCCCGCCATTGAGTGTGTCGGTGCCGCGCCGGAGCGAAACCCCGCCGGACAGAATGATGACGCGCTGGTTGAAGTCGTAGACGCCCGCCGCCCCCTTGGCGGTCTCGTCACCGCGCGTCACCGTTACGCCACCGGTCGCGTCGATGCGCTGGATCTGCAGCGATTCCTCGTTGGTGTAGGCAACCGTAGTGCGCGCCGCGGTCAGCTTCAGGTCGCCCTGCGTGATAACGACATTGCCCGACAGGATGACCCGGCTTTGCCGGCCCTGCAGCTCGATCCTGTCGGCCGCATAGTTGACCGGCTGGTTCGAATTGAACCCCGCAATTCCCTGGGCCCCCGCCAGCGAAGAAAAGCACAGCGCGACGAGGGCTGCCGCGGCAAAGGCGCCGGCAAACGAGCGCGCGGCGAGACTGGAGAGCGAACGATTGCTGACGGTCATCGTGCAGTCCTTACGCGGGCGGCGGGTTCATGCAAGGCCATGGTCACGGCATCCTCATCTGACCGGGCACCATCCGCAGTCTGGCGTTCCCGTCGAGCGCGACCACCCGTTCTTCGAGGTTGGCTTCCAGCCGGTCGGCCGAAAATGTCCCTGCCGGAACCGAACCTTGGATTCCACCGGCTCCCTGGACCGTGCGGTTGGGCAAGTCGATCGAGACGTTGCGCATGACCATGTTGTAGCCATCCGCGGCGTTGAAGCGCACCACGCCGTCGATCGCCACCCGCTGGTCCTCGATGTAATAGCGACCCGCCGGGGCGACGAGCAGCGCCGGGCCACCCGTGAGCTGCATCTTCGCGGTCAGGTTCGAAAGCTGGACGACGGGGTCGGCCGCGCTGCGCTGCACCGCCTCCCCGGCCTGGAGCGTGAAGGGGCGATCCTTGTTGTCTCGCCCACGATACATCGCGTTGTCGACGCGCAGGCGGTCCTCCGCAATGTCGGCCTTGTTGCGATCCAGCATGAAGCTGACCTCCCCGCGCGGACCGAGCGGCGTGATCAGCATGAAGGCGGCCACGACACCCACCAGCGCAGGCAGGCCAACCGCCAGCAACCGGATCGTCCGGTCGAACGAACCGCCCGGTGCGGCAAACGCCCGGCGCCGGTCCCTGATAGTGTCGGCTTGCTGGCTCATCGCTCCTTGCCGGTAAACCTCTGGCCCGGTCAGGCCGTAAACTCAGTCGTGAGTGAAAATGTCCTTGTCGGCCCAGCCGGAGAGATCCAGCCGGACGCGCGTCGGCAGGAAGTCGAAACAGGCCTGGGCCACTTCGGTGCGGCCCTCGCGGGCCAGACGCTGCTGGAAGATCTCCACCATGCGGTGGAGGTAACGCACGTCCGAGGCGGCATATTCTCGCTGCGCGTCGTTGAGGACCGGGGCGCCCCAGTCGCTCGACTGCTGCTGCTTGGAGATTTCTTCGCCGAGCAACTCACGCACAAGGTCCTTCAGCCCGTGACGGTCGGTATAGGTCCGCGTCAACTTGCTGGCGATCTTGGTGCAAAACACCGGGGCGGCCATGACGCCAAGGTAATGCTCGATCGCCGCCAGGTCGAAACGCGCGAAGTGATAGAGCTTCACCCGGGCCGGATCGGCCAGCACGGCCTTGAGGTTCGGCGCCTCGTAAGCGCTGCCCACGGCAAAGCGGACGAGATGTTCGTCACCCTGCCCGTCGCTGATCTGCACCAGGCACAACCTGTCACGCGGGGTGATCAGACCCATCGTTTCGGTGTCGACCGCGACCGGCCCGGGCGCGAGGACGCCTTCGGGGAGGTCTTCTTCGTGAAAATAGATTGCCATTCCGGGCAGCCTTAGGCGGATTGGGGATAGAGGGAAAGAGGTGCTGGCCGCCCGCGTCCCCGGCACCTAGTTTCGCGAGCATGAGCGAGATTGTCCCCGAAAGCTGGCGCCCGGCGCTGGAAGCCGTGCTGCAGACCCCGGAGGCGCGGCGGCTGGGTGGCTGGCTCAAGCAGGAAGAGGCGAACGGCAAGGCGGTCTATCCCCCACGCGGCCTGCGTCTGCGCGCGCTGGAGCTGACGCCGCTCGACGAGGTGCGGGTCGTGATCCTGGGGCAGGATCCCTATCACGGGCCCGGACAAGCGCATGGCCTGTCGTTCTCGGTGCCCGAGGGCGTGCAGGTGCCGCCTTCGCTGGTGAACATCTACAAAGAGCTGGAGAGCGACCTTGGCGTTGCCCGGCGTTCGAGCGGGAATCTTGAACATTGGGCTAAACAAGGTGTGCTGCTGCTCAACAATTCGCTGACAGTGGAGGCGGGCCAGGCCGGGAGCCACGCGGGGAAGGGCTGGGACGCGATAACCGATGCGGCGGTAGCCGCGGTCGCACGGCAGGAGGCGCCCAGTGTGTTCATCCTCTGGGGCAACCACGCAAGGAAAAAGGCCGCTCGGGTACCCGAACTGGGGGCAGGGACGCGGCATCTGGTACTGACGTCGCCGCACCCCAGCCCGCTCTCCGCGCATGGCGGATTTTTCGGTTCCAAGCCGTTCAGCCAGGCCAATGCCTTTCTGGAAGCGCAGGGGCGGGGCGCGATCGCGTGGTGAAGGCACACCGGCTTGTCTCGGGGCGGATCTAGGCCTCGGCCAGTCCCATCCACTCGTAAGCCGACATCTCCGGCCCGCTCTCGTTGACGGTCGTGCGGCGCATGTCGCGGCGGTACTCGTTCGACAACAGCGGCGTCGCGGCGTGCATCGTGCAGCGGTTGTCCCAGATCACCAGGTCGTATTGGCGCCAGTGGTGGCGAAACACGAACTTGTCCTGCGTCGCGTGGGTATAGAGGTGTTCCACCAGCGTCTCCCCCAACGTCTCGTCCAGGCCGATCACCCCGATGCAGTGGCCGCCGACATAGAGCGCCTTGCGGCCGCTCTGCATCTGACGAACGAGGGGATGATCGACCCGTGGGAAGGGGATTATCTTGCGCATCTCGGGCGTGATCTCGCCCTTCAGGCCCGCACGGCGCCGTCCCTCCCAGAAATCGTGGATGCCGATGAGATCCTCGATCTGACCCTTCGTACTGCCGGGCAAGTCGTCATAGGCAGCGCGGGCATCGGCGAACATCGTATCGCCCCCAGCTTCAGGTGGCGGGGTTTCGTGGCCGAGCAGCAGCGACCACTTGGTCGGCATGGCGTGGAACGAACTGTCGGTGTGAAACCGTTCGGCACCCTGGGCCAGCTTGTAGCCCTCTGTCCCGTAGGCGATGATTTCGCCGTCCTTGTCGATGTTGCCGGCGTAGAACAGCTCTAGGTCGATCGCCCGCTTGCCTTGCGGTCGCGCCGCTCCGGGTATGCGGCTGGGAATCTCGAGCGGACCGAAAGCGCGGCTGAAGCGCTTGTGCTGCTCATCGGTAATCCGCGCATCGCGTATCACCAGCACTCCATATTGCGCCATCGCCGCTTCGACGGTTTCGACCAGCTCGGCATCGGGCTCGCGGGTAAGGTCGGCGCCCGTGAGCTCAGCCGCGAAGAGGGGGTGCAGCGGGGATACGTCCATGCGCGC
Source organism: Croceibacterium selenioxidans (assembly GCF_018599195.1). Classification (GTDB taxonomy): domain Bacteria; phylum Pseudomonadota; class Alphaproteobacteria; order Sphingomonadales; family Sphingomonadaceae; genus Croceibacterium_A; species Croceibacterium_A selenioxidans. Next base: position 1,072,560 of record NZ_JAHFVK010000002.1, read on the forward strand.
TAAATAGTTGATTGGAACAACTGTTGCAAAAGGAACCGCTACGGACGACATCGTCAGGTGTGGGAAAGGCTCTCGATTGGGGAATCCTCGAAGGATCGGTCGGGCCGCGCGTGCGGCTGTTGCGCAACGCCTTGTCGGCGCGCTCGATAGCGGTTTCCGCGCCTTATCGATTGCCGACCGGTTCGCTCACGGTTCTAGCCCTGATCGCCGCCAATCCGGGTAGTTCGCAGAGCGCCTTGGCCAAACGGTCGGGCCTCAACAAGTCTGCGCTGGTCGGGATCGTCGACCAGCTAGAGACGCGCGGGCTGGTCGAGCGCGGGCGCGTGGCGAACGACCGGCGACGCTATCAGGTCTCGGTCACGGCCGAGGGCGAGCGGACGATGCAGGCGTTGTTTGCCGAGGTGGATGCCGCGGAGGGGCAGATTCGAGCCGCCCTTGGCGTGCGCGACCTGGCGACGCTTTTGGCCTTACTGGACCGGGCGATCGAGGCGTTGGAGGGCTGACGTCGCCCCGTCAGGGCAACTGGGTGCCATGCGTCTCGCGAACCGGGATTCCCGACGGATCGAAACCGTCGAGGCAGAACACGTTGATCCCGTAGTGATCGGGCAACATGCGTTTCCGGTGAAAGGGATAGATGCCGCAAGTGCCGCAAAAGAAGTGGCGGGCGACTCCGGTGTGGAAGCGGTATTCGCGCAACGCACCTTCACCCGCGAGCAGCTCGAAGTGATCCTCGTGGACCGCCACCATCAGCGCATTCTTGCGGCTGCAGATCGAGCAGTCACAAGTGGTCAGCTCGGGGAAGTCCGTGGTTACGGCAAAGCGCACTGCGCCGCAGTGGCAGCTTCCTTCGTAGCGGGCTGCCTGGCGGGAGCTCATTTGGTCTGACCTCCCGCCCTATTCTCAGCGCGGAAGTTGGCTCACGCCCATCAGCGCTTCGTCCACCGCGCGGGCGCACTGGCGGCCCTCGCGGATGGCCCAGACGATCAGCGACTGGCCCCTGCGCATGTCGCCGCAAGCAAAGACGTTGTCTTCCGAAGTGGCGTAGTCGATCACGTTGGCATCGACATTGCCACGCTCGGTCAGCTTGACGCCCGACTGGGCGATCATGCCCGGCTTCTTGGGGCCGAGGAAGCCCATCGCCAGGAAGATCAGATCCGCCTTGATCACGAACTCGCTGTTCGGAACTTCCCTCATCTGCCCGTCGACCCACTCGCAGCGGGCGCACTTGAGGCCGGTGACCTGGCCGTTCTCGCCCACCACTTCCTTGGTCAGGACCGACCAATCGCGATCGACGCCTTCCTCGTGGCTTGAAGAGGTGCGCAGCTTCATGGGCCAATCGGGCCAGGTCAGCTGCTTGTTTTCCTTTTCGGGCGGCTTGGGCATGATCTCGATCTGGGTCACGCTCTTGGCACCCTGGCGGTTCGAAGTGCCGACGCAGTCGGAGCCGGTGTCGCCACCGCCGATCACGATCACGTCCTTGCCGGTAGCGACGAGCGTGCCACGCGGGGCTGCGCGTTCTTCGGCGTCGCCGGCGTTGCGCTTGTTCTGCTGCGTCAGGAACTCCATCGCCAGGCGCACGCCCGGCAGCTCGGCGCCTGGAATGGTCAGCGGCCGCGCTTCCTCAGCGCCGCCCGCCAGGACCACAGCGTCGAAGTTCTCGCGCAGCGACTTCATCGAGACGTCGACGCCCACTTCGGTGCTGGTCTTGAAGGTCACACCCTCGGCTTCCATCTGCACGGCGCGCCGGTTGATGAGGTGCTTTTCCATCTTGAAGTCGGGAATGCCGTAGCGGAGCAGGCCGCCCACGCGGTCGGCCTTCTCGAACACCGTCACCGAGTGGCCCGCGCGAGCAAGTTGCTGAGCCGCAGCGAGGCCAGCGGGGCCGGAGCCGATCACCGCAACGCTCTTGCCGGTCTTGTGCGCGGGCACTTGCGGCTCGATCCAGCCTTCCTTCCACCCGCGATCGACGATGGCACACTCGATCGACTTGATGGTCACCGGCTGGTCGATGATGTTCAGCGTGCAGCTCGCCTCGCACGGAGCGGGGCAGACGCGGCCGGTGAATTCCGGGAAGTTGTTGGTCGAATGCAGGTTGTCCAGCGCCTCGCGCCAGTCGCTCTCGTAGACCAGATGATTCCAGTCCGGGATCATGTTGTTCACCGGACAGCCGTTGTGACAGTAGGGAATCCCGCAATCCATGCAGCGCGCTGCCTGGTTCTTGATGCCCTCTTCGCTGTGGGGGACGACGAACTCGCGATAGTGGCCGATCCGTTCCTTCGGATCCGCGTAGCCACGATCCTGCCGCTCGACTTCGAGGAAGCCTGTTACCTTACCCATGTCGTGTAACCCTTACTCAGCCGCGACCGTGGCGGCTTCTTCGCGCTCGGCTTCGAGCTGCTTCAAGGCGAGCGCGTAATCGCGCGGCATGACCTTGACGAACTTCGAAAGCGCGTTGTCCCAATCATCGAGCAGCGCCGCGGCCCGCTTCGAACCGGTGTGGAGCTTGTGCCGCTCCACCAGGATCCGCAGCCGCTCCGCATCGTGGCGCAGCATGTCGCCCATGCCCGCGTCATCGACATGGCTGGCGCGCTGTTGCGGCAGGCCTGTGCCTTCGTCATCGCTGACGTTGGGGTCGATGGTCACGAGGTCGACCATGGCGAGGTTGCAGCGATCCTTGAAGCTGCCATCCTCGTCATAGACGTAGGCAATGCCGCCCGACATGCCCGCGGCGAAGTTGCGCCCGGTACGGCCGAGCACGGCCACCACGCCGCCGGTCATGTATTCGCAGCCGTGGTCCCCGGTGCCCTCGACCACCGCGACGGCGCCCGAGTTACGCACTGCGAAACGTTCACCCGCGACACCGTTGAAATAGGCCTCGCCCGCGATCGCACCGTAGAGCACGGTGTTGCCGACGATGATGTTGTCCTTCGGATCGCGGTCGACATGGGCCGGCTGGCGCACGATCACGCGGCCGCCCGACAGGCCCTTGCCGACGTAGTCGTTGGCATCGCCGACCAGGTCGAGCGTGACGCCGTGGACCAGCCAGGCGGCGAAGCTCTGCCCCGCGACCCCGGTGAAGGCGATGCGCAGTTGATCGGGCTTGAGGCCACCGTGTCCGTGCTTGCGGGCAATCTCGCCGGAAAGCATCGTCCCGACGGTACGGTTGACGTTGCGGACCTTGCGCTCGAGGACGACGGTCTCGCCGTTGTCGATCGCCGAACGCGAGGCCGCGATCAGCTCGTTGTCGAGCGCGGCGTCGAGGCCATGGTCCTGCGTGCCGGTCTGGTAGAGCGAGTGACCTTCAGCCGGCGGCACCTGGTGCAGCAGGCGCGAGAGATCGACGCCGTCGGCCTTCCAGTGGCGGATCGCCTTGTTCATGTCGATCCGGTCGACCCGGCCGATCATTTCCTGGACGGTGCGGAAGCCCATCTCGGCCATGATCTGGCGCAGCTCTTCGGCGACGAAGAAGAAGTAGTTGATCACGTGCTCGGGCTGGCCGGTGAAGCGAGCGCGCAGAACCGGGTTCTGCGTGGCGACGCCGACCGGGCAAGTGTTGAGGTGGCACTTGCGCATCATGATGCAACCGGCGGCGATCAACGGGGCGGTGGCGAAGCCGAACTCGTCCGCGCCAAGCAACGCGCCGATGGCGACGTCGCGACCGGTGCGAAGGCCCCCGTCGACCTGCACCGCGATGCGGCTGCGCAGATCGTTGAGCAGCAGGGTCTGCTGGGTCTCGGCAAGGCCGATCTCCCACGGGCTGCCCGCGTGCGTCAGGCTGGTTAGCGGCGAAGCGCCGGTGCCGCCTTCGTAGCCAGAGATCGTCACGTGGTCGGCGCGCGCCTTGGATACGCCCGCAGCGACCGTGCCGACGCCGACTTCGGACACCAGTTTGACCGACACGCGCGAGGCCGGGTTCACGTTCTTGAGGTCGTGAATAAGCTGCGCGAGGTCTTCGATCGAATAGATGTCGTGGTGCGGCGGCGGGCTGATCAGGCCGACGCCCGGCGTCGAGTGACGGGTCTTGCCGATGATCTTGTCGACCTTGTGGCCGGGCAGCTGACCGCCCTCGCCGGGCTTGGCGCCCTGGGCCATCTTGATCTGGATGTCGTCGGCGTTGACGAGGTACTCGGTGGTGACGCCGAAGCGGCCCGAAGCGACCTGCTTGATCGCCGAGCGCATGGTGTCGCCGTTGCCAAGCGGCTTGAAGCGCTTCGGATCTTCCCCGCCTTCGCCGGTGTTCGACTTGCCGCCAATGCGGTTCATGGCGATGGCAAGCGTGGTGTGCGCTTCCCAGCTGATCGATCCGTAGCTCATCGCGCCGGTGGCGAAGCGCTTGACGATGTCTTCGGCGGATTCGACCTCGGAGATGTCGAGCGGCTTATCGGCCTTCTTCAGCTCCATCAGGCCGCGGATCGTCAGCAGGCGTTCGGACTGCTCGTTGATCGACTTGGCGAACTCTTCGTAGTTCTTGAAGTCGTTGCCCCGCACCGCGTGCTGCAGGCTGGCGACCGAGCTCGCCGTCCAGGCGTGATCTTCCCCGCGCAGGCGCTGCTGGTAAATGCCGCCGACGTCGAGCATCTTTTCGTAGATCGGGTTGTCGCCATAGGCGGCCTGGTGGCGGCGCACCGCTTCCTCGGCCGCTTGCTGGAGGCCGATGCCTTCGATCGTCGTCGCGGTGCCAGTGAAGTACTTGTCGATGAACGCGCTCGACAGGCCGACCGCGTCGAAGATCTGCGCGCCGCAATAGGACTGGTAGGTCGAGATGCCCATCTTGGACATGACCTTGAAGATGCCCTTGCCGATGGCCTTGACGTAGTTCTTCCGAACCTGCTGCGGCTCGAGCTCGGGCAGCTTTTCCTGGCGAATCTGCTCAAGCGTTTCGAACGCAAGGTACGGGTTGACCGCTTCCGCGCCGTAGCCGGCCAGGACGCAGAAGTGATGCACTTCACGCGCTTCGCCGGTCTCGACCACAAGGCCGGTCTGCATGCGCAGGCCCTGGCGGACGAGGTGGTGGTGGACTGCCGCGGTGGCGAGCAGCGCCGGGATCGGGATGCGGCCCGGACCTTGCCCACGGTCGGACAGGATCAGGATGTTCCGGTCCTGCAGCACGGCCTCTGTTGCGGCCCAGCACATTTCCTTCAGCGCCATCTCGAGGCCGTCGGCCCCGGTGGTGGCATCCCAGGTGATGTCGATCGTCTCGGTCCGGAACGCGCCGTCGAGCACCTTCTCGACCGAGCGGATCTTCTCGAGATCGGTGTTGGTCAGGATCGGCTGATCGACTTCGAGACGCTTGTGCGTGCCGGCTTCCTGACCCAGCAGGTTCGGGCGCGGGCCGATCATCGAGGTCAGGCTCATCACCAGTTCCTCGCGGATCGGGTCGATCGGCGGGTTGGTGACCTGGGCGAAGTTCTGCTTGAAGTAATCGTAGAGCAGGCGCGGACGGCGGCTCAGCACCGCGATTGGCGTGTCGGTGCCCATCGAGCCGAGGGGATCGTCGGCCTGCGAGGCCATCGGTTCGAGGAACTTGGTGATGTCCTCTTGCGTGTAGCCGAAGGCCTGCTGGCGCCTAAGAAGTTCCTGGGCTCGCAAGCTGGTTACTTCCTCGCGCACAGCTTCCTTGTCGCTCTCGATCGCTTCGAGATCCTTGAGCTTGTACTGCGCCTGGTCGAGCCAGCGCTGGTAGGGCTTGGCCCTGGCCAGGTCCGCCTTGAGCTCTTCGTCCTCGACGATGCGGCCCTGCTCGAAGTCGATCAGCAGCATCTTGCCCGGCTGCAGGCGCCACTTGCGGACGATGTCCTCCTCGCGGAAGGGCAGCACGCCGCTTTCCGAAGCGAGGCAGACGATGTCGTCACGAGTGATCGAGAAGCGTGCCGGACGCAGGCCGTTGCGGTCGAGCGTGGCGCCGATCTGGCGGCCGTCGGTGAAGGCGACCGCTGCCGGGCCGTCCCACGGCTCCATCAGGGCGGCGTGATATTCGTAGAACGCGCGGCGCGCCGGATCCATCTGCGGATTGCCGGCCCAGGCTTCAGGGACGAGCATCATCATCGCATGGCTGAGGCTGTAACCGCCGAGCAGCAGCAGCTCGAGCGCATTGTCGAGGCACGCCGTGTCGGACTGACCGTGCGGAATGATCGGCCAGAGCTTGTCGAGGTCGGCGCCGAGCAGCGGCGATTCCATCGTGCGGCGACGGGCGTTCATCCAGTTCACGTTGCCGCGAACCGTGTTGATCTCCCCGTTATGCGCCATGAAGCGGTACGGGTGCGCCAGCTTCCAGCTCGGGAAGGTGTTGGTCGAGAAGCGCTGGTGGACGAGGCCAAGCGCGCTGGTGCACAGCGGATCGCGCAGGTCGTCGTAGAAGCTGCCGACCTGGTTCGCCAGCAGGAGGCCCTTGTAGACCACGGTGCGGCTGGAGAAGCTCGGCAGGTAGAGCTGGGTGATCTCCGGCAGGTTGTGCTTCTCCGCCAGTTCGGCCAGCGGGTTCTGCGTCTGCTTGCGGATCACGATCAGCTTGCGTTCGAACGCGTCCTGGTCGGCGCAGTTCTCGCCCCGGCCGACGAAACACTGGCGGATCACCGGCTTCGAGGCGAGCACCGCCTTGCCCAGGCCATCATCGGTGGTCGGCACGTCACGCCAGCCGATCAGCGTCTGACCTTCCTTGGCGATGAACTTTTCGAACTGGCTGGTGATGAACTCCCGCGCTTCGTCGTGCTGCGGAAGGAAACACATCGCCACGGCGTAGTCGCCCAGCGGCGGCAGGGTCAGGCCTTCGCCTTCGGCCCAGCGGCGGTAGAGCGCATCGGGAATCTGCACGAGGATACCGGCGCCGTCGCCGAGCAACGGGTCCGCACCCACCGCGCCGCGGTGGTCCAAGTTGGCCAGAATCTCGAGCGCCTGGCTCACGATCGCGTGCGATTTCTCGCCCTTGATATGGGCAACGAAGCCCACTCCGCAGGAGTCATGCTCGTTGCGGGGATCGTAAAGGCCCTGGGGCGCGGGGTACTCGGTCAAACTCGTCTTCCTGTCTCCGTCCGGGCGGCCACAGCCTCGCTTCGGCGCCAGCCCAGTGCGGCAACGAAGCGCGACTCACCCGGCACTGGGTGCCTTCAAAAATGTCGCGAGGGACCCCCATGGCGACAGGAAGGTGTTTTTGCAAGTTTCCGGTGAAGCCGAAAATGGCGCTTTTCACCCGCAGCAGCGTGCAGATCGCGTCAGTGATGGCCGCTCAGCTGTTGCAGCTTGGCCAGGGCCGCCCGCAGAGATTCCTCGGCGTCGGCGGTATCTCGCCGTTCTAGCACCGCTTCCAGCTCGTGCGTGGGTTCGATTTCGGCGCCCGGTTCCGCTTCGCCGTCGTCGATACGAATGAAGTCGGACCTTGGCGGGGCAAAGGGATTCTTCATCTCGATCAGCGAGCCATAGACATCGTCGGCCTCTGCTTCCGCATCGGCTTCCAGCTCCGGTTCTTCTTCGACCGAAAGATGCGAAGGGTGCACGAAAGCGGCCGTATGCATCGGAACGGAGAATCCCGGCGCAGGGGCATCGTCTTGGGCCTCGACGTTCAAATGATGCAGCCAGTCGAAGAACGGCGGGGGCTGAACCGCTGGCTCTTCCTCTGCGGGCGGCGGCGTAACCGGAGCCAGGCGCGGGGCGGGAGGCTCTATCTCCAGGGCCGTGGGGCGGGAGTGTGAGGGCCGCCGAGCGGAAGTCAGCCATTCGCTGCGTCTGCGCACGGTGTCGGCAAAGCGTTCCACAAGTTGTGTGATGTCGAGCTCGTCCAAGGACGAACTCGGCGTCGTGCGCACGACAGGTTTGGGGGCGGAAGCGTGAGTCAACTCGGGTTGAGATTCAAGCTCGGCCTCAACCACAGCCGCGGCCTCGGGCCGGAACTCCGGTTCAGGTTCGGGCTCACGTTCAGGTTCAGGTTCAGGCCATTCCGACGCGTCAACCTTCTCTGGCTCATCGAACGGTTCGACCGTCTCGACAACATGCGTTATTTCGAGGGCTTCGGCCGTCGCATTTGCTACCTCTAGCGGCTCTTCGAAGACCTCGTCGTCCCGCCGCCATTCATGGAATCCTGGCTCAGGCAGCGAATCCTCCACGCCGGGCGTCTCGACCCGGTGATCGGAAGCCTCGTCATGCGCCGGCGCATGGTCATATCGCGGTTCGGCGTCCGGACCGATGCGTTCGGCGGCCGACCCCAGATCGGCAACCGCCAGCGCGCGGCGACGGAGCGGATGAGTCGTCGAGGCTCTTTCGCCGGGCTCCTCCCCAGCAACGATGTCGGTCGCGACGTTGAACATGGCGCGGCGATCCGCCCGTGAGCGCCGCGCCGTTTCGTCGGGAGTACCCGCTCCGGCCACCCGGCGCGCAATTCTGAATCCCAGCGCAGCGCCGGCAGCGCCGAGGACGACAGCGACCATCACTTGCGAAGTGAGGCCGAGCGGAGGCGTGGCCGCGGGCACCCATGTGGCGATCCCGGAACTCTCCAACAGGCGTTCGAGCAACGCGGTCGGAATTAGCAGACCGCCAAGTCCCAGCAGCGCCGTAAACCAAAGTGCCACGATCGCCGGAAAAGCCGAGTGCCGGGTGATCGAACCCGAACCGGACGGCGCCGCGACGTTATTGAGACTTCTCTTAGCCATGCTGTCCTTGATCGTGCCATTGCTGGCCTCCCCCGTCACGCAGCCGCCGGGATGGGGAGGGTTTGTCCGAGACCTAGAAGTCCCTGGTAAATGACCTGATAACGGCGAGCATTCCGCACCCAATCATGACGTTCTGCGACATGCGCGCGTGCGGCCTCCCGTATGACCGGCCACTCGTCCCGCCGCGCGAGGAGCCCGGCTAACTCGCGGGCGCAGTCGGTAGGATCGTCGGGTGCGAACAGGGCTCCGGTGATGCCGTCGGCGATAAGCTCGCGATGGCCGCCCACCGACGATGCCGCGACGAGTTTGCCTTGTGCCATCGCCTCAAGGGGCTTGAGCGGCGTGACCAGGTCGGTCAGGCGGCTCGCCTTCCGTGGATAGGCCATGATGTCGCACAGCGAATAGTAGCGCTCGACTTCGCCGTGCGGCACGCGCCCGACGAAGCGGATGGCGGAAGCCGCGGAAGAGGCCTCGGCCCGTCGGCGCAAGTCTGCTGCCATGGGGCCGCCGCCGACCATGAGCAGTCGGGCCTGCGGCTGCTTCGCCAACAACGCCGGCATCGCGTCGATCAAGTCATCGAGCCCTTCGTAGTCGTAGAAACTGCCGATGAAGCCGATCACAGGCCCTTCGCCCAGGTCCAGATCGCGGGCCAGCGGCTCGTCGCGCGGGATGGGCGAGCCGAATAGCTCGAGGTCGACGCCGTTGGGCATGATCCCGATCTTGTCCGCCGGAACGCCGCGAGCGGTCAGATCGTCGCGCAGGCCGCGGCAGATCGTCACCACGGCGCCGGCTCCCGCGATGACCCGGTTCTCGAGCCCGCGTGTCAGGCGATATTTGAGCGACCGCTCGCGTCCCTGGCCGTTACCGACGGCGGCGTCTTCCCAGAAGGCGCGGATTTCATAGACCAGCGGCAGCCGACGCTGGCGAGCGACGCGTAGGGCCGCCGCGCCGCACAGAGCCGGCGAGTGGGCGTGCAGCACATCGGGCCGCCATTCTTCCACCAGCTTGTCGATCGCCCCCGCCAACGCGACGATTTCGCGCCATTCCCGCAGGCCGGGGAGGCCCGCGCTTTCGCCAGGGGTTCGGTGAAAGGTCAGACCGTCGGCCCGCTCGACATCGGGCCCACCCGATTCATGGCGCAGGCTGGTAATCCCCCGCACCTCGAGCCCGTTGGCAATCTGGGCCTTCATAAGGGCGCGCGTGCGGAAGGTATAACCGCTGTGCATCGGCAGCGAGTGGTCGAGAATGTGGAGGACCCGCATGATGGCCCACCGATGCCACGGTAAACTTAACGGCGCGTCAACCGAACGGGGTTACTTCCTGCCGACTTGAGCTCCCAGGGAAGACCGGGGTCCGGGTTTGGTCGATATCTTCACTCTCGCGCTGACGCACGGCCTGCTGGCCGTTGCCGTCTGGCGCCTGCTGTTCAGGCCCGACCTCGACAGCGAGGAAGGTACCGACAAGCGCGACCGTCCCTGGTTGCGCAAGCGCGGCGGAGCCGCCGAAGCGAGCGCGGCCGATGATTGACATCGCCCTGCTGGGTTTCATCGCGCTGGTCCTCACGCTCGGCTTGAAGCGGCCGTTCGTGTGGGTCCTGGCCTATATCTATATCGACGTGGTCGCTCCGCAAAAGATCGGCTGGGGCATCATTCAGTCGGTCCCGGTTTCGATGATCGCCTTCGTGGCGGCCTTCGGGGGCTGGCTGCTGCTCGACGACAAGCACGGCAGCCGCGTCACCTTGCGCCAGGCGCTGGTGGGATTGCTGCTCGGCTGGTGCTTCTTTACTACCCAGACGGCCGACTTTCCGGTCGAGGCGGCGACGAAGTGGGCCTGGGTATGGAAGGCCCTGGTCTTCGCACTGTTCCTGCCGCTGACCCTGCGAACGCGCCTGAGGATAGAGGCCGCAGTGCTGGTGATGGTGCTGTCGATCGCGACGATCATCATCAACGGCGGCATCAAGACCGCACTGGGGAGCGGGGGCTATGGCGCCTTGTCGCTGCTCGTGAACGACAACACCGGGCTTTACGAAGGCTCGATCCTGTCGACCGCGGCGATCGCCGTGATTCCGCTCGTGCTGTGGCTGGCCCGGCACGGGACGGTGTTCAAGCCCGACCGTTGGGTCAAACTGTTCGCCGCGGCACTGATCTTTGCCTGCCTGCTTATTCCGATCGGCACGGCCGCGCGTACCGGGCTCGTTTGCATCGGGGTGCTTGGCGTGCTCCTGCTTCGTTCGGCGAAGCGCCGGGTCCTCTACGCTTCGCTCGCCAGCGGCGCGCTGCTGATTGCGGTTCCCTTCCTGCCGCAAAGCTACCTCGCGCGGATGAACACGATCGCGGACCACGACAGCGACGAGTCCGCCTCGACCCGGGTGCAGGTGTGGAAGTGGACGCTCGACTACGTCGCCGAAAAGCCGCTCGGTGGCGGGTTCGACGCCTATCGCAGCAATAAGTTCACCTACGAAACCCGCACGATTGTCAACGAAGGCAACAACAGCATCGTCAAGTCCCAGGTCGTTACCGACCACGGGCGCGCCTACCACTCTTCCTATTTCGAGATGCTCGGCGAGCAGGGTTGGCCGGGGCTGTTCCTGTGGCTTCTGCTCCATGGACTGGGCCTGTGGCAGATGGAGCGCATTCGCTGGCTGTTCGGCGGGAGGAAGGCGGACGGCGCGGACGGTGCCACCACCTGGCAGTGGGGCCTCGCTACGGCCTTGCAGCAAGCGCAGGTCATCTACCTCGTGGGGGCGCTGTTCGTCGGCATCGCCTATCAGCCGTTCATCTTCATGCTGGTCGGCCTGCAGTGTGCGCTCTGGTCCTATGTGCGGCGCACCGAGCACCGGCCCACCAAGGCGCAGTTCCGCCGCTCGTCGACCGAGAAGCCGATCCCGGCAACGAGTTGATCCCGGGCTTGCCCAAGAGCACCCGCTCGCGCGATAAGGCGCATGATGGATGCGCAGCCCGCCTTGGGCATTGCCGAGATCCTCGGCATTGCCGCCAGCATGAGCCTGCTCGCAGGGTGGCGGCTCTACGTGGTGGTTCTCGCCACCGGGATCGCCATGCGCACGGGGACGATACCCCTGCCCGAACACCTCATGGGCCTGCAGATCCTCGCCAACCCCTGGGTGATGGGCGTGGCCGGGATCGGCGCGCTGTGCGAGTTCTTCGCCGACAAGATCGCGTGGCTCGACAGTATCTGGGACGCAGTGCACACCTTCGTGCGTCCCCTGGGAGGGGCGCTACTGGCGCTCGCCATCGTCGATCCTTCCGATCCGGCGACGCAGGCGATAGCCTTTCTCCTTGGCGGGGGCGGGGCGTTGCTGGCCCATGGCGGCAAGGCCGGAGTGCGGGCGGTGGTCAACACCAGCCCCGAGCCGGTCAGCAACGTCGCGGTCTCGACCGTGGAGGACGTGACCACCTTCGGATTGCTGTGGCTCGTGTACGAGCATCCCTACATCGCCGCCGGGGTAGCGGTAGTCCTGCTGGCGTTGACAATCTGGCTGCTGCTGCTGGCGCGCAAGGTCATCCGCAGCCTGTTCCGGCCGCGTCCTCCGGTCGATCCTTCGGTCTGATCATCCCCGCGCGTTGGCGCGGATCCAGTCTTCCACCACCGGGGCGATGCGCGTGCGCCACTTGCTGCCGTTGAAGATGCCGTAGTGGCCCACTTCCTCGGCCAGGTAGTACTTCTTCTTCGCCTCGGGCAGGTGCTCGGCCAGGTCGAGCGCGGCACGGGTCTGGCCGATGCCGGAGATGTCGTCCCGCTCCCCCTCGATGGCCAGCAGGGCGGTGTCGCGGATGGCGTCGGGGTCGATCGGCTTGCCCCGATGCACGAACTCACCCTTCGGTAGGCTGTGCTTCTGGAACACATGCTCGATGGTCTGGAGATAGAACTCGGCCGTCATGTCGCAGACCGAGAGGTATTCGTCGTAGAACCGCTTGGTGGCCGCGGCGCTTTCCTGGTCGCCGAGGGTGAGATGTTTGAACATCTCGTAGTGGCTCATCATATGGCTCTCGATGTTCATCGAGAGGAACCCGGCGAGCTGCAGGAAGCCCGGATAGACCTCGCGTCCCGCCCCCGGATAATTGAAGGGCACGGTGGCGATCACGTTGCCGGCGAACCAGCTCAGCGGCCGGGCCATGGCGACGTCGTTGACCGATGTCGGGCTGGCGCGGGTGTCGATCGGCCCGCCCATCATGGTCAGCGAAGCGGGGCGGCAGGGATCGTTTTCGGCCGACATGACCGCCGTGGCGGCGAAGGCCGGAACCGAAGGCTGGCACACGGCGAGCACATGGGTGTTCTCGCCGACGAAACGCAGGAACTCGATCAGGTAGTCGATATAGTCGTCGAGGTCGAAATGCCCGGCATCAACCGGCACCATCTTCGCGTCGGCCCAATCGGTGATCCAGATTTCCTGGTTCTCCAGCAGACGGGCGACCGTGCCGCGCAGAAGGGTGGCGTAGTGTCCGCTCATCGGCGCGACGACGAGGACCTTGGGCGAGCCCTTGGGCAGGCCTTTCCGCTTGAAGTGGCGCAGGCTGCCGAACGGCTTTTCCAGCACCACGGTTTCCTCGACCGCATGATCTTTGCCATCGATCTCGACCGACTTGATGTTGAAGACCGGCTTGCCGCGTTCTTCATAAAGGTGGGCGAAGACCTGCAGCGCGCTCGCGATGATCGGGCCGGTGCCGAAGTAGCCCATCGGCAGCGCCGGATTGTTCAGGAGTTGCGCGCCTATTGCCGCCCAGTTGCCCGCGCTGCTCAGCAGCGACTTCTGCATTTCATAGGCGTGGTAGAGCAATAGAGGTCCCCTGTCGGAGTTGGCCGTGAGAATGGCGCGATTAGACTCCCTTCAGCGTTAAGTTGCAACGCACCATTCGAGACCGTCATTTCGCCAACCCCGCCAAATCGAATGATGCCGGAGCCATTGCCGCGCCGCCTCGCAGGCACTAGATGCCCGCGGCATGGCCCGCCGCCCCACCAAGCCCGACGTCGAACCCGCAACGTCCCTCGGGCCGCTGCGCATGATCTTTGCCGCTGCGGCGCAATATCCCAGCAAAGTCGTTTTGGCGCTCATCGCGCTGGCGATCACCGCCGCGGCCACGCTGGCGATACCGTCCGGCTTTCGCCTGATCATCGACCGGGGCTTTGCTGCGGGCTCCGATCCGGCGGAGATCGCTCGCTGGTTCCGTTACCTGGCGATGATCGTGGTGGTCCTGGCGCTCGGCACCGCTTGCCGGTTCTACTTCGTGAGCTGGCTGGGGGAGCGAGTCGTCGCTGACATCCGCCTGGCGGTCCACAACAACCTCCTGCGTCTCTCGCCCGGATTCTTCGAAGAGAACGCGCCGAGCGAGATTTCCTCGCGCATGACGGCCGACACCGCGCAGATCGAACAAGTGGTGGGGACCACGATCTCGGTCGCGCTGCGCAATGCGCTGACGGCGATCGGCGGGGTCGGTTACCTGCTTTATCTCGCGCCGGACCTCGCCGGCATGTTGCTGATCGGCGTGCCCGTGGTGCTGTTGCCGATCGTGTGGTTCGGGCGCCGTTTGCGCAGCGTTTCGCGCGAAAGTCAGGACCGGGTGGCCGATGTCGGTTCGCGAGTCTCGGAAGTTCTGGGGGCGATGAAGATCGTCCAGGGCTTCAATCAGGAATCGCGTGAGCAGCAGCGGTTCGGCTCAACCGTCGAGGCGACGTTCGAGACGGCGCGGCGGCGGATCTTGTTGCGCGCGGTGATGACCGCGGTGGTGATCGGCCTGATCTTCGGCGCGATTACCCTGCTGTTGTGGCGCGGGGCGATCCAGGTCGCCGAAGGGACGCTCTCGGGCGGCACGATCGCCGCCTTCGTGCTCACCGGCATGCTGGTGGCAGGCGCGTTCGGTTCGCTGACCGAGGTCTATGGCGACCTCTTGCGCGGAGCGGGAGCCGCGAGCCGGCTCAACGAGCTGCTCAACCAGAAGCCCGAAATCGCGCCTCCCGCCCGTCCGCTGGACCTGCCCGTACCGCCACGCGGCGGACTGTCATTCCAGAACGTCACTTTCCGTTACCCGACGCGGCCCGACGCTCCGGCTATCCACGAATTCAGCCTGACCATCGAGCCCGGCGAAACGGTCGCCATTGTCGGTCCCTCGGGCGCCGGCAAGTCGACCATCTTCCAGCTGGCCGAACGGTTCTACGATCCCCAGGCCGGCACCATCCGGCTCGACGGGGTGCCGCTGGTCCAGGCCGATCCGGCCGAGATCCGCCGCCGCATGGCGCTGGTCCCGCAGGAAGGAACGCTCTTTGCCGCCAGCGCTCGCGACAACTTGCGTTACGGCGCCTGGGACGCGAGCGAGGATGCGATCTGGGAAGCGGCCAAGGCGGCCAACGCCGAAACATTCCTGCGTGAATTGCCCCAGGGCCTGGACACGTTCCTTGGCGAAGGCGGAGCGCGCCTTTCCGGCGGGCAGCGCCAGCGCATCGCCATTGCCCGCGCTCTGCTGCGCGACGCACCGATCCTCTTGCTCGATGAAGCCACCAGCGCGCTCGATGCCGAGAGCGAGCGGCTGGTGCAACAGGCCCTCGAACGGCTGATGGAAGGCCGCACCACGCTGGTGATCGCCCATCGCCTGGCGACCGTGCGCGCCGCGGACCGGATCGTGGTCATGGACCACGGCCGCATTGTCGAGGAAGGGACCCACGCCCGGCTCAGTTCCGCCGGCGGCCTCTATGCCAGGCTTGCAGCGCTGCAGTTTGACGACACCGCCGTCGCATAAGGCTCGGTTAATCGACAAAGTATCAATTGCAACCGACGAGCGACCCCTGCATTCGTGCGCGGGGCGCTAAATCATAGCACCAGTTTTTCCGGTCCGCGCAGGCGGACTCTGCCCATTGAAAGGCCACGCATGTTCCGGAGCATTCTTGCCGTTGGAGTTTCCGCCGCCGCTCTTGCCCTCTCGCTCCCTGCCGCCGCGCAGGAAGAACAACGCACCCCCACGCCGACCATGGAATTCGGTTCCTGGGGCTTCGATCCCGCGGGGCTCGACCAGGCGGTCAAGCCGGGTGACGACTTCTTCGCCTTCGCCAACGGCAAGTGGGTGAACGACAATCCGATTCCGGCGGAATACGTGCGCTTCGGGGCGTTCAACATCCTGCGGGAGAAGTCGACGGCCGACGTCGAAACGCTCGTCGCCAGCTTGGTCGCGTCCAACCCCGCCGCCGGCACTCCCGAACGGCGCATTGTCGACGCTTACAACACCTTCCTCGATACAGCGGCGATCGACGCGGCGGGCCTCGCCCCGGCGCAGCCCTATCTGCAGGAAATCAAGCAGGCGCCCGACCTCGCCTCACTGACGGCGCTGTTCCCCAAGGCGGGAATGCCGGGTCTGATCTCGCCGGCGGTCGACGTCGATGAGATGGATCCGAACAGCTACGTGGTCATCGTCGGATTCGACGGGATGGGCCTGCCTGACCGCGACTACTACCTGATCGACAACGAGCGGAATGCCGAGATCCGCGCCAAGTACAAGGAATACCTCGCGTTCGTACTCGGCAAGGCCGGTTATGCCGATCCGGCAGCCACCGCCGAAGCCGTCTACGCTTTCGAGCACAAAGTGGCCGAGCTCGAATGGGACCGGACGGCGCTCCGCAACAGCGACCTGACCTACAACAAGCTTTCGCGCGATGAACTGTTGGCGCTCTATCCGGGCTTCCCGATGGCCAGGCTGCTCGACGCAGCCCAGTTCGGCAGCGTCCAGTCGTTCAACGTGCCGCAACTCCCGCCGTCGGCGGCTGAGATCGCCGAACTCGAACTCACGCCGGAAATGGTGAAGGGCATCGGCGGCGGTACTCCCGCCATGATGAAACTGCTGACGGACACGCCGCTGGACACGCTCAAGGCGTTCATGGCCGCGCGCTTCATCAGTGCCAACGCCGCCGTGCTGCCGAGCGACATCGATGCGGCGAACTTCGCGTTCTACGGCAAGTTCCTCCAGGGCCAGGAAGAACAGCGGCCGCGCTGGAAGCGAGCGATCGCCTCGACCGAGGGTCAGCTCGGCGAACAGCTCGGCGCGCTCTATGTCCAGAAGTACTTCCCGCCCGCCAGCAAGGCTGCGATGGACGATCTGGTGGTGAACCTGCGCAAGGCGTTGGGGGCCAGCCTGGCCGAGAACACCTGGATGTCGGAAGAGACGAAGAAGCAGGCGGTGGCCAAGCTCGATTCGTTCAACCCGAAGATCGGCTACCCTAACGAATTCGAGCAGTACGCCGGCCTTGTGATCACCCCTGGCGACGCGCTCGGCAATCGCATCCGCGCGATCGACTGGGAGATCAACGACAACCGGGCCAAGCTCGGCAAGCCGGTCGACCGGGCCGAATGGGGCATGCTGCCGCAGACGGTGAATGCCTACTACAACCCGGTGTTCAACGAGATCGTGTTCCCGGCGGGCATCCTGCAGCAGCCGTTCTTCGGCCCGAGCGCCGATCCAGCGGTCAACTATGGTGGTATCGGCGCGGTGATCGGCCACGAGATGGGTCACGGGTTCGATGACCAGGGGTCGAAGTACGATTTCAGCGGCGCGCTCAAGAACTGGTGGGCTGACGCCGACCGTGCGCAGTTCGAAAAGCTCGCCGACAAGCTCGCGGCGCAGTACGACACCTACTGCCCCTACGATGACGGCAAGACCTGCGTGAACGGCCGTTTCACCCTTGGCGAGAACATCGGCGATGTCGGCGGCCTCAGCCTGGCCTATCGGGCTTACCGTATGTCGTTGAATGGCCAGGAAGCCCCGGTGATCGACGGGTTGACCGGCGACCAGCGCTTCTTCCTTGCCTGGGCGCAAGTGTGGCGTTCGGCGCAGCGCGAGGCGGCGGGCCGCCAGCGGCTGCTGACCGATCCGCACAGCCCGGAAGACTTCCGCACCAATGGCGGCGTGCGCAACCAGGATGCCTGGTACAAGGCCTTCAACGTGAAGCCGGGCGACAAGCTCTACCTGCCGCCCGAAGAGCGCGTCCACATCTGGTAACCAGCCGGACCAATCCTCCCCGAGCTTGTCTCGGGGAGGAACAGGGCGATTTGACGAACCGGGCGGAAATTGCGCCGCACCTCGCTTGACTTCGCCGCCCGCGCCCTCGACACGCAGGGCCAATGGGACTGACTCTCACCGCCATCCTGCTCGGCATCGTCGAAGGCCTGACCGAATTCATCCCGGTCTCCTCCACTGGCCACCTGATCCTCGCTTCGGAGCTGCTTGGCTACGACGCGGCGGAGTGGGCGCAGTTCAACGTCATCATTCAGCTCGGTGCGATCCTGGCGGTGGTGGTGCAGTATTGGCGGACCTTCTGGAAGGCCGGGATCGGCGTCCTCAAGCTCGAGGCGCAGGGCCTGCGTTTTGCCCGAAATATCCTGGTTGCTTTCCTGCCCTCGGCGCTGCTCGGGCTCGCGCTCAAGGACTATATCGACGTGCTGCTCGGCAGCCCGTCGGTAGTAGGCTGGGCGCTGATCCTCGGCGGCCTCGCGATCCTGGGGATCGAACGGGTGGCCAAGGCAGGTCCTGACACAACAGTGGCGGACTTGCCGTTGAAGCAAGTCATCGGCGTTGGCCTCGCGCAGTGCGTTTCGATGATCCCGGGCGTCAGCCGCTCGGGAGCAACGATCATGGGTGCCCTCGCCATGGGCATCAACCGCAAGACCGCGGCCGAATTCTCCTTCTTCCTGGCTGTGCCCACTATGATCGGCGCTTCGACGCTGGAGCTGCTGGACGGCGGCTTGGCCGTGCACGGCAATGTCGGCTGGGACGAAATCGCGATCGGTTTCGTGGTCTCGTTCGTGGTTGCGCTGGCAGTGATCAAGGCCTTCGTCGCCTATGTCAGCCGCTATGGCTTTGCGCCTTTTGCCTGGTACCGCATCGTTGCCGGGACCGTGGCAATTGTGTGGCTTTGGAGCCGCTAGCTGCCACTTTTCCACCACATCTTCGGAACCAAGCCCGCCTGAGCGGATTCTAGACCTCATCGAGGTTTTGAGTGCCGCATATGGGTTTGATTTTCCTGCTACTCGTTGGTGCAGTTCTTGGGTGGGTTGCTGCCATCATCATGCGCGCGGAAGACAGCCGCGGCATACAGCTCAATATCGCGGTGGGCATCGCCGGGGCGATGTTTGCCGGGATCGTGCTGAATCCGCTGCTCAATGGCGGAAGCATTCTTGAAGGTAGCTACAGTGTCGATGGTCTCCTTACGGCTTCGCTGGGAACCATCGCGATGCTTTTCCTGCTCAATGTGTTGCGCAAACCGGAAGCCCGCTAACCGGCCCAGTTTGGGCCTTACTGAGACTTCATGCGCGGATGGGTCGCGTGGGTTGTCTCCTACACTGCGAAGAGGTGCAAAATGAAGAAACTGCTCATCCTTAGTTCGGTCGCTGCCCTTGGGCTTGGACTGGCTGCTTGCGATAGCGCCCAGGAGAATGCCGTCGAGAATCAGGCCGACGCCGTCGAAGAGACTGCTGACGCCCAGGCTGACGCCATTCGCGAAGCCGCCGAAGGGACTGCCACAGAGGCTGCTGCGGAGGCCACGGCCGACGCGGTCGAGGCGACCGGCGAAGCCAAGGCCGACGCGCTCGAGGACAAGGCCGACAAGATGGACGCCGCGCCGAACTAAGACATTCACGGTAGCATGCCGAAAGCCGGCCTCGGGTAGTCCCCGGGGCCGGCTTTTTGCTGTCCGGCGTACCTACGTACATTTGCGGATGTCGCGCGCTCGTTGCTCAACCTACAAGCTCTGTCTCTAATACATGTCTTTGAATTGGCGTGAAAAACAGGCCGCCAATCACGATCAAGATGAGGGAGCGTCGTCCTAGGCAAGCCGCAGCCGCTCATCGGCTAACAGACCCAGCGATCTTGAGCTGCGGCAAGCAGGTTTCGCCCGGGGTTCCTGCTGCGCGTCCGGCGCCCGGTATTTCATCTGCGGGGGGCGAATGCGCCCACTCGCTATTTCACGGAGGGACATAGAATGAAGACAATAATCGCGATCGCTGCGGTTTGTGCATTGGGCCTGAGCCTGGCCGCCTGCGGCGGCGAAGCGCCCGCCGCCGATGACGCTGCCGCCGCCGATGCCACCGCCGTCGCCGATGACGCCGAACCGAGCGCTACGGCCGAGGCCCCCAACGCTCAGGCGTCGGATGCGGCGGCCACCGCTAGCGCCACGTCCACCGAGTCCGCCGTCGAGGGTGAAACCAAGGCGCCGTAAGCCATTCACGGTAGCATGCCGGAAGCCGGCCCCGGGGCAGTCCCCAGGGCCGGCTTTTGCTCGTCAGGTCGGAGTGGCGCCCGAGCCTCGCCCACCGCGAAGGTGATATTCCTGGGTGCCGAGGTGGAGGACGTCATCGACATCGATCACCGCCGAATTGGCATAAGTGAATCCAGGGTCGAGGCTGCGATAGAGCCGGTCGAAATCGCGGTCGACCGTCTGGTGGTAAAGGTCGGCGAAGCTCTCGATCACGAAGTAGGTCGGTTGCAGATCGTCAATTACGTAGTCGGTGCGCATGACACGGTCGACGTTGAGCATGATCCGGTTGGGCGACTGACCCTCTAGCGCGAACACCGCCTCGCGCGGGCCGGACAGGATGCCGGCGCCGAAGATGCGCAAGCCGTCCGTTTCCTGGATCAGCCCGAATTCCACCGTATACCAGTAAAGCGCACCGAGGGCCTTGAGCCGGTTGTAGCGCATCGCCTTCCACCCAGCCTTGCCATATTCCTGCATGTATTCGGCGAATACCGGGTCGGTCAGCAGCGGCACGTGGCCGAACACGTCGTGGAAGACGTCGGGTTCCTGGATGTAGTCGAACGTTTCGCGCGTACGGATGAAATTGCCCGCCGGGAAACGGCGGTTGGCGAGATGCCAGAAGAACACGTGATCCGGGATCAGCATCGGCACCGGCACCACGCTCCACCCGGTCATCGCACCAAGCTCGTCCGACAGTCGGCCAAACTCCGGCACGCCGCCGCGCCCGAGGTCCAGCTTGTCGAGCCCGGCGAGGAAGGCGGTGCAAGCCCGGCCTGGAAGAAGATCCAACTGCCGGGCGAAGAGGTCGTCCCAGATGGTGTCTTCGTCGGCGGAATAATCGCGCTGCGCCGGTTCGAGCCAGTCCTCGCCGACATGGGGCGGGCGTTTGAGCGGCGCGGTAAAGACGTCCTGCGACACGGCGGGAAGCGCCGTAAAATCCGGGTCTATCTGACTGATCGTGGCCATGGGCTCTCCGCACTCAAAGTAGCATGGGCTACCTCAACGGCCAAACCGCAACCCAGGGTCCTAGCGATTGTCTGACGCGTTCTCGTCGGCCGTCGGTTCGGACGAGGGTGCCGCCACGGCTTCCTGCGGCAAGCGCTGGGCGTCGAGCATCTCGGCCGCTTCATCGAGCGTTTTGGCTTCGCCCACGGTAACTCCGCCCGGGCCCGGATCATCGTCCGAGCCGCAGCCGGACACCAGGGTGGTCGCCAGCGTGCAAGCGAACAAGGCGGGCAGGAGTTGCCTCCCACCCGCCCGGCGGAAGCCCGTTAAGGGCAACTCAGTTCGCTTCGGTCTTTGCGGCGGCGCCGGCAGCATCGGCGGCAGCGGCAGCATCGGCAGCGGCGGCGGCAGCGGCGTCGCCAGCGGCCTCGGCCGTGTCGACCGCTTCTTCGGCAGTCTTGGTGGCGTCCTCGGCCGCGTCGGCGACGGCTGCGGCGCTCGGATCGGGTACATCGCTCATCGCCTCGTCGGCGGGAAGCTCGACGCTGTCGGCCATCGCGTCTTCGGACGCATCGCCCGAACCGCCACAAGCGGCGAGCGCCAGAGAGAGCGCGGAAGTTGTTGCAATCAGGGCGATCTTCTTCATTCTTTGAAACCTTTCCTTGGCAATCGGATGGCGGCTAGGTGCCTCTCCTTCCTGGTCGTGACCACGCTACC
Source organism: Croceibacterium selenioxidans (assembly GCF_018599195.1). Taxonomy (GTDB): domain Bacteria; phylum Pseudomonadota; class Alphaproteobacteria; order Sphingomonadales; family Sphingomonadaceae; genus Croceibacterium_A; species Croceibacterium_A selenioxidans. The sequence goes on from NZ_JAHFVK010000002.1 coordinate 1,094,108, forward strand.
GCAGCGAGCGAACCAAGAAAATGGCTAAACTTGGGCAAGCGCGGATTGCCTTGCGGCGGCGATCTGCCAGAGCATCCTGATGGCTGACGAGTTGGCGGAGATCGAAGGGGCGGAGCAAGCGCTGCGCCGGGTGTTCGGCTTCGAACACTTCCGTGGCGTGCAGCAGCAGGTGGTGGAGCGCGTCCTGGCCGGGCGGTCGACTCTGGCGGTCATGCCGACCGGGGCCGGAAAGTCGCTCACCTATCAGCTTCCCGCGACTATGCTGCCCGGTTGTTGCGTTGTGATCTCGCCCCTGATCGCCCTGATGCATGACCAATTGCGCTCGGCGCGTGCGAACGGCATTCGCGCCGCTTCGCTGACCAGCGTCGACGACGACCGAGAGGCCACGATCGATGCTTATCGCGCAGGCGCCTTGGACTTGCTCTACGTCGCGCCGGAGCGCGCCAGCCAACCGCATTTCCGAAACCTGCTTTCGGCCTCCCCGCCCGCGTTGTTCGCTGTAGACGAGGCCCACTGCGTGTCGGAGTGGGGTCACGACTTCCGCCCCGATTACCGCCAGCTGCGGCCGCTGATGGATGCCTTCCCGTCTGTGCCGCGCCTTGCCCTGACAGCGACGGCGGACGCGCACACCCGCGCTGACATTCTCACCCAGCTCGGCATTCCTGAGGACGGCCTGGTCGTGGCAGGCTTCGACCGGCCGAACATCCGTTACGCCATCCGTCACCGAGAGAGCGGAGCCCGCCAGCTCGCGCAGCTGATGAAGGATCACCCGGGTCCGGGGATCGTCTATGCTCCCACCCGCAAGAAGGTGGAGCAGCTCGCAGAAGCACTCGCGGCGGCGAGTGGGCGGCCGGTCCTGCCCTATCACGCAGGCCTCCCGCCAGAACGACGCGCCGCCAACCAGGCGGCTTTCGTCGCCAGCGAGGATATGGTCATGGTGGCCACGATCGCCTTCGGCATGGGGATCGACAAACCCGACGTTCGCTTCGTGGCGCATGCCGGGATCCCCAAGTCGATCGAGGCCTACTACCAGGAAACCGGCCGCGCGGGTCGTGACGGAGATCCCGCCGTGGCGGTGATGCTGTGGGCCGCGGCGGACTTTTCACAGGCGCGCCAGCGGCTTGAAGAGGTGGATGCCGCCCGGCGCGGCGGAGAACGCGCGCGCCTCGATGCGCTCGCAAGCTTGATCGAAACGCCGACCTGCCGCCGCGCCATTCTGCTGCGGTACTTTGGCGAGAATCCGCCCGAGCGTTGTGGCAATTGCGACAACTGCCTGGAGGCACCGGGCGTGATCGACGCCACCGAGCTGGCGCGCAAGCTATTGTCGGCCGTTTATCGCACCGGTCAGAGCTTCGGTTTCGGGCACCTGCAAAAGGTCCTGACCGGCAGCGCGGACGAGCGCGTGACGCAACGGGGGCACGATCGCCTGAGTGTGTTCGGGATAGTCGGCGGTGAAGAGGCGAGGCTGCTCCAGCCGCTCAGCCGGGCGCTGCAAGCTCGCGGGACGCTCGTCGCCACCGAGCACGGCGGGCTGAAGCTCGGAGGCGACGCGCGGACTATCCTCAAGGGAGAGGCGACCGTCGAGATCGTCCAGCCGCCCGCGCCCAGCGGCAAGGGGCGCGCGCGGCGGGATGCGGCAAATCCTGTCGGCGATCCCCTGTTCGAAGCGTTGCGGGCCCTCCGCCGCGAGCTCGCAACCGAGGCGCAAGTACCGCCCTACGTGATCTTCCACGACGCGGTGCTGCGCGAGATGGCTCTTGCCAAGCCCACCACGGTGTCCGCGCTGGGCAAAGTCTCCGGCGTCGGCGCGCGCAAGCTTGAGGCTTATGGCAATGCCTTCCTGTCGGTGATCAGGCAGCATTAGGCCTCCCATCTTCCCTAAGCTGGCTCGGGGAGGACCCGATCCTCCTTGATCCGCGCGACGTTTGATATAAATATGATATCATATTTATGCCAAAGGAGATTCATCATGTCTGAGGGGAAGGGGGTCATGGCGCGGAGCCAGGAACGGCCGGCGAGCACGTTCAACGGCTATGCGTTCCTGCTGTTGTGGCTGGGCGCGATCGGGGTCGGCATCTGGCGCATCATCATGTTCAACACACACGGACCGACCGCCCTTGGTGGCTGGCTGCTGCTGCTGTCGATCCTGTCTTTCGTCTTCATCCTGGCCGGGTTCTTCATGATCAGCCGAACACGTCGTCAGTGATCACCTTGTTCGGCGAGTACCGGGGCACCGAGCGGACGCAGGGTCTGCGGTGGGTCTGGCCGTGGATGGGGCGCAAGAAGATTTCGGTCCGACAGAACAACATCCATTCGGAGCGGATCAAGATCAACGACTTGCGCGGCAATCCGATCGAGATCGCCTGCAACGTGGTGTGGCGGGTGTCCGATACGGCGCAGGCGGCGTTCGACGTCGATGACTACCGGACCTTCGTGAACATCCAGATCGACGCCGGGCTGCGCACGGTCGCTTCGCGCCATCCCTATGACGATTACGAGGAGCATGAAACGACGCTGCGTTCGCATGGCGAGATCGTAAACGGTGAACTGCGGACGGAACTCAACGAACGTCTGTCACATGCCGGGATCGTGGTCGACGAAGCAGGGCTCACTCACCTCGCCTACGCGCCTGAGATAGCCGGGGCGATGCTCCGTCGGCAGCAGGCCGAAGCGGTGATTGCGGCGCGGGCGAAGCTGGTGCTCGGCGCGGTCAGCATGGTGGAGATGGCGCTTGAGAAACTGAGCGCGGACGAAATCGTCCAGCTCGACGACGAACGCCGGGCGACCATGGTTTCGAACCTGATGGTCGTACTCTGTGGCGAACGCGAAGTGAGCCCAGTGTTGAACGCAGGAACGCTCTACCAGTAGGGCCAGGCTCGTGCCGCAAACACCCAAGAAAGCCTTCCCCCTCCGGCTCGACCCGGCGCTCTACGAGACGATAGAGAGGCTGGCGGCGAGCGAGTTCCGTTCGGTCAACGCCGAGCTGGAGGTCCTGCTGCGTGAGGCGCTCGGCCGAAGAGGGATCAAGGTCCCCGCGGCCGAGCGCCCGCGCCGTGGCCGACCGCCGAAACAGGAAGCCGAATGAGACTGGCGCTACGCGACCAACTGGCTAGGCTGGCGTCAAAAATGCGGGAGGGCCAGGCCCTATGAAGTTCGGGGTGTTCGACCATGTCGACGACAGCGGCCTGCCGCTCGCCGATCATCTCGAGGCACGCCTGCGGTTCGCCGAGACTTACGACCGCTGCGGATTTCATTACTATCATGTGGCGGAACATCACGGCACGCCGCTCGGTCTTGCGCCGTCCCCCGGGATGCTGTTCGCGGCGCTGAGCCAGCGCACCCGCCACCTTCGGTTCGGACCGTTGGTCTATCTCCTCCCGCTCTATCACCCGCTACGGCTGGTCGAGGAAGTGGCGATGATCGACGCTCTTTCACAAGGCCGTTTCCAGCTTGGGGTGGGTCGTGGCGTTTCTCCGATCGAGCTCGGTTTCTACGGCCTCGACATGACCGAGCAACGCGGGCGTTACGACGAGACGCTCGAGGTCTTGCTCAAGGGGCTGTCGTCGGACAGGCTCGACTACGAGGGTGAGTTCTACCGCTTCGACGACGTGCCTATGGCGCTGCGCCCGATCCAGCGCCCGCATCCCCCCCTGTGGTACGGCGCGGGCAGTCCGGACTCGATCCGTTGGTGCGCCCGGAACGGCGTGAATATGGTCACCCTCGCGCTCGGTGAACGCGTGCGCCAGACGACCGAACTCTACCGTTCGGAGTGGCGGGGGCCGGCAGAGGCAATCCCGCTGATGGGTGTCAGCCGGCACATCGTCGTGGCGCCGACCGACGAGGAGGCCAAGGCGCTCGTCCGCCCCGCCTATGCCCGCTGGCGCCAGAGCATGGCCAAGCTGTGGGAGGAGCGCGGCAACGGCTTTCCGCTCGCCGCCCACCTTCCGCTCGAATGGGATGCGGCAGAAGCGATGGGCCACGGTTGCGCGGGCTCTCCCCACACGGTTCGGTCTTTCGTGGAAGACGAAGCGGAAGCGGGTGGGATCAACTATTTCGTCTCGGCCCTGGCGTTCGGCAACTTGCCAGCCGAGGCCGTTACCCGCTCTGCCGAACTGTTCGCCGAGCATGTCATGCCTGCCCTCACCGGAAAGTCTTAGCGGGCCGTTTACCTTTATCGTTTAGCCGGCAGGCGGATGGAATCGGTCGATCAACTTGCGCTTCGCCGCCCTTCGCTAGGGTGGCTCGGGCTGATAGCGGCGCTCGCCATCGCCGCGATTCCGGCTGCCGCATTGTTCGCACAGGAGAGGGTGCGGCCGTTCGTCGTGGTCGAGACCGGGCGCGGATTCGAAACCCTGCAACTCGCCGTCGATGCCATCGGCCAGGCGCGGGGAACCATCGCGATCGCTCCGGGCACTTATGCCCAGTGCGCGGTGCAGACTTCGGGCACGATCAGCTACATCGCCACCGAACCGGGCACCGCGATCTTCGATGGCAAGACTTGCGAAGGCAAGGCGGCGCTCGTTCTTCGCGGGCTCGGCGCCGAAGTGTCGGGCCTCGTGTTCCAGGCCATGCGGGTCCCCGACTTCAACGGCGCGGGCATCCGGCTTGAGAGCGGCAACCTGACGGTGGCGCAGAGCTGGTTCCGCGATAGCCAGCAAGGCATTCTCACCGCGACCAACCCCGGCGGCCTGATCGTGATCGACCGCTCGACTTTCACCCGCCTCGGTACCTGCGAGGGATCGGGCGGTTGCGCGCATTCGATCTACATCGGCGACTATGGCCAATTGCGGGTGACGCGCAGCCGTTTCGAAGAAGGGCGCGGCGGGCATTACGTCAAGAGTCGCGCCGCCAAGGTCGAGATCGCGAGTTCCAGCTTCGATGATTCCCGCGGCCAGGCGACCAACTACATGATCGACCTGCCAGACGGAGCCGTGGGCCAGATTAGCAACAACCGGTTCGTCCAGGGCCGCGACAAGGAGAACTACTCCGCCTTCATCGCGGTCGGAGCGGAAAACCATGCGCATTCCAGCGTCGGGCTGTCGATCCTGGGCAACGACGCGCGGCTGGCTCCCGGTGTCGAGCGCAGCACCGCGTTCGTGGCCGACTGGACGGGCGATGAACTGGCGTTGGGTCAGAACAGGCTCGGCGCCGGCCTCAAGCCGTTCGAGCGGCGCTAGCGATTGGTCGGTCGCGCCAGCCGGAACGCGGGAGCGAAGGTTACCGAAGAGTCGGGAACCGCGTCGGTAAACGGCAACGCCTGGAAATACTCCGCGAGCGGACCCGTGATGTGCAGCGGCGTTTCCCGGACGAAGCCGAACCTGGAATAGAGCGCCGGATCGCCGAGCAGGACCAGGCCCTGGGCGCCCGCCCGCTGCCAGTACTCGCTGCCGGCCTCCACCAGGGCGCGGCCGATCCCGTGCCCCTGCAGCTTGGGATGCACCGAAATCGGGCCGAGGGCCAGCCAGCCCTCCTCGCCACCCGACAGGATCGCGGGCGAATAGGCGACGTGGCCGACGATCTCTCCGTCCCGCTCGGCGACGAGGGACAGCGCAAGGTCGCCAGCGGCACGCAGGGCGTCGACGATCGCGGGCTCGGTCCCTTCGCTGTGCGGATGACCGGTGAAGGCGGCTTCGGTGACATCGAAGATCGCAGGCTCGTCGCCTGGGCGTTCGGGGCGGATGGTCAGGTCGCTCATCGCAGGAGGTGTCCCGCCGCGTCGCGCTTGGTGGCAAGGTAACGTTCGTTGTGCGGGTTGGCCGGAAGCTGATGCGGCACGCGCTCGTCGACGATCACTCCGGCCTGCTCTAGCGCAGTGACCTTGGCCGGATTGTTGGTCATCAGCCGCACTTCCTTCACGCCCAGCAGGGCCAGCATGCGCGCGGCGACCGGGAAGTCGCGCGCCTCGGCGGGAAGGCCAAGGCGGCGGTTGGCCTCAAGCGTGTCGAAGCCCTGGTCCTGGAGTTCATAAGCCCTGAGTTTGTTGACCAGGCCAATGCCGCGCCCCTCCTGTCGCAAATAGAGCAGTGCGCCCCATCCGCCAGCAGCGGCCTCGGCCGCCATGGCTGCGAGGGCCGCGTCGAGTTGCGGACCGCAGTCGCAGCGCAGCGAGCCGAGAATGTCGCCAGTCAGGCATTCCGAATGCAGGCGAACCAGTGGCACCCGTTCCGAGGTCTGCCGTCCGATCACCAGCGCGACATGTTCGCGCATGTCGTCCGGGCTGCGGAATACCACGATCTCGGCCTCTTCGACCGCCGCGACGGGGAGCCGGGCCCGCGTGGCGATCGCCAGGTTGGCCGCGTCGAGAAAGGCGGCGACATCCGCCACCTCCACCACCACAGGCTCTCCGGCCTGCTCGGGCGCCACGAGGAACGCGGGCAGGATTCCGGCGATCCTCGCCAGCTCCATCGCCGCGGCGGCCTCTTCGGGCCAGTCGAGGTGTTCGGCAAGAAACGGTCCCTTGAGCGGCGCGGCAAGATCGAGCGCCGGATCGGCGATCGGGCGCGCAGCGACGAGGTCGATCGGCTCGCCCGAGCGCAACAGCACCGGCGAGTGCGGGTCGGCCGCCTCGCGCTGGTTGGCGAGCTTGAGCGTGACTGCGCGGGCAGCCGAAACAAGCGCGAGTGGCGAACTCGCCGGACCGGGGGCCGTCTCGACCGGCAGCAGCACTGGTGCCTGACCGATCGCGAGCGGCCACCCGTGGCGCAGCGCATCAACGGCCTGCGCCGCCCGCCGCGAAGGCGAACTGGAACTCAGAGATCGAACTCCGTGATCAGCGGTACGTGGTCGGACGGCTGTTCCCACCTGCGGGTTTCTTCGACGATACTGTGCGCCGTCGCCTGACGCGCAAGGTCGGGCGAGGCCCACATGTGATCGAGCCGGCGGCCCTGGTCCTTCTGGCGCCAGTAAGAGCGATAGCTCCACCAGGAATAATTACGCTCCGGCGCGGGGATGAACTGCCGGCCAAGGTCGGCCCAGCCATGCGCGGCGCGGAAGCGGTCGAGTGCCTCGCATTCGATCGGCGTGTGGCTGACCACCTTGAGCAAAGCCTTGTGGTCGTAGACGTCGCATTCGAGAGGCGCGATATTAAAATCGCCCACGATCAGCGTCGGCCGGTCGAGCGCTTCGGCCCAACGCGTCATCCGCTCAAGGAAATCGAGCTTCTGGCCGAACTTGAGGTTCTGCTCGCGATCCGGAATGTCGCCGCCCGCGGGGATGTAGACGTTCTCCAGGATCATGCCCTGCCCCGCGCCGAGCAGCTCGACACCGACATGGCGGGCCTCGCCGTTATCCTGCCAGTCGTGCCGGCCTACCTCGCGCAACGGAATGCGGCTGACAGTGGCCACACCGTGGTAGCCCTTCTGGCCATGGACCACGCGATGGGTATAGCCGAGCGCCTCGAACGCAGCGTGGGGGAACTGCTCTTCCCGGCATTTGATCTCCTGCAGGCACAGAACATCGGGCGCGTGTTCGGTGAGCAAGCGTTCGACCTGTTCGATCCGCAGGCGGACCGAGTTGATATTCCATGTTGCAATCTTGACCATCGGGGTCGGGATAGGGATGCCCTCGCCGCGCCGCAAGAGCACGGCTGGCCGATGCTTCCTTCCAGCAGGGAAGGCCAACCGAAAGCATCCGGGGTCCCCAATGAAAAACCCCCGTCCCGGGGGCATTGGGACGGGGGTTCATCTTGAGCGTTCGTCACGCTTGCAAGCCGGCATCTCTCGTGAGGACAGGGCAACAGGGGGGAAACCCGCCTCCATCCGGCTTACTTTGGCACTCTATGGAACGCGGGCTTTCTCGTAAATGAATGACCGTTAGCGACTGGTCGCAAGGCGCGGGCGCCCTGCCGACAATCGTTCAGCGCGGGCGACCGACCGCTGGACGGGGGTCGCGGTAGGTGAAGGCGCTGTCCGGGACCGTGACGCCAAAGCGCTGGTTTGAAAGGCGTACCGTAGTGCGCTTGTTCTGGGCGTCGAGCGCGACCCAGCTGCTCAGCTTGAGTCCGCCGGGCGCATCGCCCGAGCGTGTGAAGATGAGTGTGATGGTCCCGTATTCGGGCTTCTTCGGATCCTTGACCTCGATGCTAAGCACGTCAGGATTTCCGGTCGAGATCAGCTTGCCGTAGCGTTTAACGTCGCGCTTGGGATCGAGCAGCGCCCCGAGAGGTGAATTGCTGATAGGCCAACGTTGCGTTTGCGCCACTTCGTAGTCGATCAGGGTCAGCGAGCGGCCGTTCGAGACGATGAGCATGTTGACGCCCTTTTCGTATTCGAAGCGGATGCGCCCCGGCGCCTTCATCGTCATCACGCCGCGGACGGTCTGTCCTTTGCGGTCGGTTTGGGTGAAGTCGGCCTTCATGGTCGTGATGCCGCGCAAGGCAGCCACGACCTGGTCGAGCTGGTCGCTCTGCGCGGCGGCGGGGGCCGCGGAAACGGCGAGCGCGGCAGGCACCGCAACAGCAAGCGCGCCGGCAATCGCGGCGCGCATTGGAGTGGCTTTCAGTCGATTCAAGATATCCATGCTCCCGGGGTTAGATACGGGGCATTTAACCTGTTGTGAACCCGGGCGTTCCCGACAGTTCAGCAGCGGGTGGATTACTTGATTTTGCCTTCCTTGAACTCGACGTGCTTCTTGGCAATCGGGTCGTACTTGCGGAAGGTCATCTTCTCGGTCTGGTTGCGCGGATTCTTCTTCGTCACGTAGAAGAAGCCGGTATCCGCGGTCGAGTTGAGCCGGATCTTGATCGTTGCGGGCTTCGCCATCGTCTGATTCCCAAAAATCGGTGAGGGCACTTTAGGCCCGAAACAATAGGGGCGACGCGCAAGGCGCCGCCCGTCCGGGCGCGCCTTTGCTTCGGGGCGGGCGAAAAGTCAAGCTGCGTGCACCCTCGTGCCACTCCGGCCGGGCGGCAAGCTTGAAGGAGCGGCCTCGGTTACCAGTCCACCTTGCCGCGGTTGGCCTTCACCGTGCCGCGCGCCTTCTTGGACTTGAGGCGTTGTACCTTGCCCACGCGATTGACGCGGCTCTTGGCCCGCTTCTTGGGTTCGATCTGCGCCTGCTCGATCAGATCCGCCAGGCGCGCTCGGGCGTCTTCGCGATTGGCCTCCTGGGTACGGTAATTGCGCGCGGTCAGGACGATCTCGCCTCGTGCGGTCATGCGGCTGCCGGCGAGCGTCTTGAGGCGATGGAACACGGCAGGTTCGAGTCGCAGCGCGAAGACGTCGAGCCGCAACTGCACGGCGGTCGCGACCTTGTTGACGTTCTGCCCGCCAGGGCCCGAGGCCGTGATGAAGCTCTCCTCCACGAGTTCGAGCGCGCGGGCAGCGAGCGATTCTTCGTTACTCGGCATCACCGAAGCCAAGCGCGACGAAATCGGCAGGGAGCGGAGCCGCGGCCAGAATCGGCGGCTTGCCTTCGCGCGGGATTTCCAGACCCGCGGCGTGGAGCATCGTGCGCGGAGCGCCCCGGCCGTCACCATAAACAGGATCGCCGAGCAAGGGCAGGCCGATGCCGCTCGCCGCGTGAACGCGAATCTGGTGTGTTCGCCCTGTCTCTGGGAGGAATTCGACCAGCGTGCGGCCGTCGGTTTCGGCCAGCACGTGCCAGCGGGTTAGCGCCGGTTTGCCCTTGCGCGCCGGGATCATCCGCCAGCCTTCGGCGGCGGAGCTGATCTTGCTCAGCGCCAGCTCGATCGTGCCCTCAGCCGTTGACGGAACGCCGGCAAGCACGCCCAGATAGCGCTTGATCGGCAATCGCGCCTCGAAGGCGGCCGAGAAGCGCTTCAGAGCTTTGGGGTTGCGAGCCAGCAGCAGGCAGCCCGAGGTGTCGGTGTCGAGCCGATGGACCGGCATCGGCGGTCGCTGGAAACCGAGCTTGAGATCGTCGAGGTAATCCTCGAGCGAAGGGCCGCCCTTGCGTGGCTGCTCGATCGGCAAGCGCGCCGGCTTGTCGATGACCAGGGCCTCGCCGTCTTCGAAGAGAATGGGAATCCGGTTCATGCCAGGGCCTGCGCAATCCGCCGCATCGCTTCGTCGAGCACCGCATCATCGGCGGCAAAGCTGATGCGGAAGCCGTCACGTCCTCCAAACGCGCTCGCCGCGACGACGGCCACGCCGTGTTCGAGCAAGTGGAGCGCCAGCTTGTTATCGTCGTGATCGAAGCGGTCCATCAGCGGCTTCGCGTCGATGAAGCAGTAGAAGGCGCCATCGGGTACCGGGGTCGAGAGCCCGCGAATCTCGCGGACGGCCTGCACCACCTTGTCGCGCCGCGCGCGGAAGCGCTCGCGCCAGTCCTGCAGGAAGTCTTGCGGCCCTTCGAATGCCTCGACCGCGCCCGCCTGGCTGATGGAGGAGGGGTTGCCGCTTCCGTTCGACTGCAGCCGCCCCATGGCTTCGATCAACCAGTCGGGTCCGGTGGCGACGCCGATGCGGAAACCGGTCATCGCGTGGCTCTTGGATACGCCGGAAACGGTGCAGATGCGGTCAGCCAGGTCAGGGCACAGCGCGGCGAGCGTGGCGTGCGGTTCAGCGGTGTAATTGAGCGGCGCGTAGATATCATCCGACATCACCAGAACCTGCGGGTGGCGTCGCAGGACATGGGCGATGCCCAGCAGCATGTCGCGCGGATAGACCGCACCGGTCGGATTGCCGGGGCTATTGAGCAGCAGCCATGTCGTGCGCGGGGTGATCAGCGCTTCGAGGTCGCTCGGCTCGAAGCGGAAGCCGTGCTGTGGGTGAGTGATCAGGGGCACGACCTTGCCGCCCGCGAAGCGGACGATCTGCGGATAGCTGACCCACCAGGGGCTCGGCACTATCACCTCGTCCCCCTCGCCCACGGTCGCCGCGAGCGCCTCGAAGATGGCCTGCTTGCCCCCCGCGGTGACGATGACCTGTTCCGGCCGGCAGGCGATGCCGAGGTCGCGGCGAAAGTGCAGCGCGGCCGCTTGCTTGAGCGCCATCGTTCCGGTGACCGGCGTGTACTTGGTCTTGCCCCCGTCGAGCGCGGCCTTGGCAGCCAGGATCACGTTGTCGGGCGTGCGGAAATCGGGCTCCCCGACCGAGAGCGAAATGATGTCGCGCCCAGCTTCACGCAAGGCCGTCGCCCGGTCGGTCATGGCCGTGGTGCCGGAAGGCGCGATCCGGCGCAGCGCGGGGCTGAGGTGTTCGTGGCTCATGGCTTCATCCGGGCAGGTATCAGGCCGCGCAGGGCATTACCGATGAAGAACCCGCCCGCGAGATTATCGAGCGTCAGACGGGCCTCTACGGCGCGGCCTTCCTCGATCAGCGCGCGGCGCAGGATCCCCGGGAGCAGGCCCACGGAAGTCGGTGGGGTCAGCAACTTGCCATCGCGTTCGACGAACAGGTTTGTAAAGCTGCCCTCCGTCACCTCGCCATCGTCGCAGACGAAAACGGCTTCGTAAGCGCCGTGGTCCCTGGCCACCGCGAGCGCGGCGTCGTGGAAGCCCCGGTCGGTCGTCTTATGCCGCAAGCGCCAGTCGCCAGGGACGACCGGGACCGGCAGGGCGATGCATTCGACCGTACCTTGGGGCGCAGGCGGCAACGGTGTGGTTTCCAGCGCCGCCTCGCCTCGCCGCGAGACGACCAGCCGCACCTTTGCCGGAGCATCGAGCTCGAAGCACAACGCGTGAATGCGGTTGCGCACCTCGTGCCGGTCGAATGCGAAGCCGAGCTCGGCCGCGCTCGCCTTCATCCGTTCGAGATGCAGTTCGAGCAGCGGCATCCCTTCCTGCGGATCGAAGCGCATGGTCTCGATCAGATCGTGGCCCCCGGCGGCCTCGCGGGCGAAGCCGCCCTTGATCAGACATTCGCGCCATTCGGCCATGCCGTCGCTGTCCGCGACGATGGCGCCCCCAACGCCGAGCACCGCGTGGTGCCGGTTGTTCTCGCCCGGTGTCAGCCGGATTGTGCGAATGGCGACATTGAGCGCAGCCTCGTCTTCGCCGATGCGGCCGATAGAGCCGCAATAGGGGCCGCGTGCATCGCGCTCGACTTCGCTGAGCAGTTCCATGGCGCGGATCTTCGGCGTGCCGGTGATCGAGCCGCAGGGGAACAACGCGCGGATCATGTCGATCGCGCCCATGCCTGGCAGCAATTCGGCCCGCACGGTGGAAACCATCTGGTGCACCGTGGGATAGCTCTCGATCGCGAAGGGCTTTTCGACCCGTACCGAACCGGCAACCGCAACCCGGCTGAGATCGTTACGCATCAGGTCGACGATCATCAGGTTCTCAGCCTTGTCCTTGACCGAGGCAGCCAGTTCTTCCGCCAGGGCCTTGTCCTCCGCCGCGTCGCGTCCGCGCGGGCGGGTGCCCTTCATCGGCTTTACCTTGGCGGAGCGGCCCTTGTGGCTGAAGAACAGTTCCGGGCTAAAGCTGAGCAGCCAATGCGACCCATCGAAGATCAGACCGCCATAGCCAGCATTGGCGGCAGGCCTGATCGCGGCATAGAGCGCCAGCGGATCGCCGCGCGCCGCCCCGGCGAGCGGCATGGTCAGGTTGGCCTGGTAAATGTCCCCGGCGCGGATCGCCTCCTGCAAGGTGGCGAATGCGTCGAGGTAGGCCCCGGTCGAGATTTGCGGCTGGAGGGGCCCGATCGAAGCGGGATCTGACCCTGCGCGTTCGGCCAGCCAGTCGGCTACCCGATCCGAAGGAATCAATTTCGGAGCGTCGAACAGGCCGAACCAAACGAGCGGGCCTTCGGCGCCGGTCCTTGCGGCGGCGAGCGGCTCAAGCTTTGGCTCGAGCGCCAGCCCGGCCTCATAAGCGAGATACCCCGCAAGCGTTCCGCCCCTCGCCTTGCGGGCATCCTCCGCCGCCTGGAGCACCTCGAGGACTTCCTCCGGCCTGCGAGCGACGAAGATCTCGACGGGGTCTTCGAACAGCTGCGCATCGCTCGCCCCATCGGGGCGTGCGTCGTCGAGCAGGACGAAGGGTTTGGTGTCGGCCATCCCTTCGCGCTCTAACCGCAAATTATCGCGTGTCTATCGCTTGACCGTTCCTCTGCGGCTGAGCAGACCTTTTGCAGGCATCGAAGGAGCAGAACATGGCCGCAATCTTCCTCGGACTCGGCGCTAACGGCGAGCGGCAGGTGCTGGAGCTTTCTCGCGCCAATCGTCATGGCTTGATCGCCGGTGCCACGGGTACCGGGAAGACGGTGACGCTCCAGGGGCTGGCGGAAAGCTTTTCGAAAGAAGGTGTGCCGGTCTTCCTGGCCGACGTGAAGGGCGACCTCGCCGGCCTCGCCATGCCCGGCTCGCCGACGTTCAAGAACGCCGCCAAGCTCGAAGAGCGGGCAGCCGAGCTGGGCATGACCGATTATGCCTATGCCGATAGCCCGGTGGTGTTCTGGGACCTGTTCGGCGAGCAAGGGCATCCGATCCGCACCACGGTATCCGAAATGGGCCCCTTGTTGCTCTCGCGCCTGCTGGGGCTCAACGAAACCCAGGAAGGCGTGCTCAACATCGCCTTCCGCTACGCCGACGACGAGGGCCTGCTGCTTCTCGACCTCGACGATCTCCAGTCGATGCTGCTCTATACTGCCGAGAATGCGGCCGCGCTGACCACCAAGTACGGTAACGTCTCGAAGGCGACCGTAGGGACGATCCAGCGCCAACTGCTAGCGCTCGACAGCCAGGGTGGCGGCCTGTTCTTCGGTGAGCCAGCGCTGGAGATCGAGGACTTCATCCGCACCGACGACCAGGGGCGCGGGATCGTCAACGTCCTCGCGGCCGACCGGCTGATGCGTAGCCCCAAGCTCTACGCCACCTTCCTGCTGTGGCTGCTAGCCGAGCTGTTCGAAGTACTGCCCGAGGTGGGCGACCCGGAGAAGCCCAAGCTGGTGTTCTTCTTCGACGAGGCGCACCTGCTGTTCGAAGACGCGCCCGACGCCCTGCAGGACACGATCGAGACGGTGGTCCGCCTGATCCGTTCGAAGGGGGTAGGGGTCTACTTTGTGACGCAGAACCCGATCGACATTCCGGAGAAGGTGGCGGGCCAGCTCGGCAACCGGGTGCAGCATGCGTTGCGCGCTTTCACACCGCGTGACCAGAAGGCGATCCGCGCCGCCGCCGAGACCTTTCGTATCAATCCCGACCTGAACGTCGCGACCGCGATCACCGAACTCAAGACCGGTGAGGCACTGGTTTCGATGCTGCTCGAAGATGGGGCGCCCTCGGTGGTTCAGCGCACGCTGATCAAGCCGCCCTGCTCCCGGCTCGGCCCGCTGGAGGCAAAGGAGCGAACCGTGATCCAGTCGGTCAGTCCCTTCGTCGGCAAGTACGATACGGCGGTCGACCGGGACAGCGCCGAAGAGGTGCTCGCAAGAAAGTCCGCCGACGCCGCCGCGACGGCGGCGGAGGTGGCGGATAAGGGACGAGAGGAAGTCGGCAAGCGCGAGCGCCTGACCCCGAGCATCTGGGAAAAGGCGGGCAAGCGCGCGGCGGGGGCCGTGGCCGGATCAGCGGCGACTATTGCGGCCGCCGCGGTGACCGGGCGCAGGTCGAGCTCCAACCCCATGCGGAATGCAGCGACGTCGGCCGCAGGCTCGATTGCGACTGACCTGGGCGGGCAGTTCTTCGGGCGATTTGTGCGGAACCTCGTTGGAGGGTTGATGCGCTAGGGGCGCGCAGATCGCTATGGCTTACGTCTCCAGCGACTGAACCACTGCGTCCACGACTGGGTTGGCAACCACTCATCACCCTCGCGCTTGATCCTTACGACGTGCAGCCAGTTGAAGCCGGTACGAACGCCTTCGATCGTCACTGAGAAACCGTGATGCTTTGCGAGTTGGCTCGCGGGCTCCAGCTGCCATTCTCCGCCCTCATTCGCGACGATGAAGAAGCGATAATCCGAACGCTGCTGCAAGATACCGCGAACCGTATGAAGCGTGTCTTCCGGTTCGGGCCAATCCGCCGTTTCCATCACTATCTCCATTGTAGTCGATGAGTGACATCGATAGTCGAGTGTCGACGGTCTGGCAAAGCAAGTTGTCGTCTACCGTCTGTAGACTGATCGGCTGCAAGTTGGTCCATCGTGGACGAATGGACATTCAGGAGCGCCTCGCGAAGAATCTGCGTCTGCTACGGCAGGCGAAGGGTTGGTCGCAGGAAGTCTTTGCCGACGAGGCAGGACTGCACCGCACGTATATCAGTGATCTTGAGCGAGGATCTCGCAACCCGACAATCAGCGTAGTGGACAAGCTCGCGATCGCTCTGGGCGTTACGCCGGGACGGTTGCTCGATTGATGCGTTAAATCCTGCCCCAAGCGAATTCGGGGAGGATCTTAGTCTGGATTAGCCGCCAGCCACTCTCCGACCTGCGCCCGCATCTTCGGCTCGCTTTCGAGGCGTTGCTTCAAGGACGCGATCACGGTTTGCACTGGGCGCCGCTCGTCGGCCGGGACCGATTGGCTGAAGCTCTCGAGCTTGCCGACCATGGCCGGATCGCGCGAGGTGTTGGCGAGGCCCGAGATGTAGGTCGGCCGCCCGCCCGAATCGAGCAAGGCTTCGACGCCTGCGCGGTTGGCTATGGCGAAGTCGAACGCGAGGTCCGGGTGCTGCTCGGACACAGCGGCGATGATCGTCGCGCTCGAGGTACCGGCCTTGCCGGTCAGCGCGAAGTCCAGCGCGCGTTGGGCCAGAGCCTTGTCGCTGACCGTCCCGAGCAGGCGATAATAGGCTTGTCGCTCGACCGCCGACGGGGCGTTGGCGGCGAGTTGCGACAGCTTGTCCCACTCCTCCGCCGTGGCGTTACGGGCGGCGATCGCCAGCCAGGTGGTCTTGAGGGGGCCATCGAGCGCCTTGGGATTATCCGCCAGCAGCGCCAGCCTGCGACGACCCTCGGCGATTACCGTGGGATCGTTCATGTTGCCCAGCGTGTTGAGGAGCTGGACCCGCAGCTGAGTGTCGGCCAGCGATTCGTCCGGCACCGCGTCAAAACCGAGCTGCTCCAGTCGCGGAAGCCAGATGTCGCGCGCGGCCTTGGCCACGGCCGGCTGGTCCGCTTCGGAGGCCACGCGATGGATCGCGCCCCAACGGGCGACTACCCCTTCGGCGACCACCGGGTTAGCCTCGCCCGGCACGGCGGCGAGCATGTCGAGCCCGAGGGCAAGCGGCTGGTAGCCAGCTTCGGCCAAGGCCAGGCTGTCCCGCACGAGACCGAGTTGATCGATCGGATCGAGCCCGGGCATGGCCTTGGCCAATTGCGCGGACATCGCTGGCGAATAGAGCGTGCGGAAATAGCCGAGCTGGCCACCGTTCACGACAACTGCCCCACAACCCGGCAAGTCGAGCGACGCGCTGCCTTCGAGAAGGACGCGCTTGGGCTCGGCACCCTGCGCCTGGATCAACAGGGGCACGCGCCAGCGCTGGGGCTTCGCGGCGACTTCGTCCTTGCGGTCGCGACTGAATTCGCCCTGGGTCAGGGTCAGGTGCGTCACGCCCTCGCGGCATTCGGCCTCTGCCTTGACGAGCGGAATGCCCGGCTGAAGCGTGAAGTCGCGAGCGACGGCGACGAGGTTCGCCGCGCCGGCCTCCTCTACCGCGCGCCACAGGTCCTCGCTGGTGGTGTTGCCGTAGCGGTGACGCTGGATGTAGGTGCGGATGCCTTCGCGCCAGACGTCTTCGCCGGCGTAGGCCTCCAGCATCGAGATTACCGCCTCGCCCTTGGAGTAGGAGATCGCGTCGAACGCCTGGTTGGTCTCGGAGACGGTGCGGATCGGCTGGATGACCGGATGGGTGGTGGCGAACCCGTCATAGCCCATCGCCGTCTCGCGCCCCGTGACGCGGGTAATCAGCGGGTACCAGTCGGGGTTGAACTTGGCCGCGGCCTTGGTCTCCATCCAGCTGGCGAAGCCTTCATTGAGCCAAAGGTCGTCCCACCAGGCCATGGTCACGATGTCGCCGAACCACTGGTGCGCTATCTCGTGCGCGCCTGCGGTGTAGATGTAGTTGCGCGTGGCGGGACTGGTGATGCTCGGATCGTCGAGCAGGTACTTCTCGAACGTGAGGATCGCGCCCCAGTTCTCCATGGCGCCGAAGAATTGCGATTCGCCTGGGGCGGCGATGTTGTCGAGCTTGGGCAGCGGATAGGGGACGCCGAAGTAGTCGGTATAGTACGCTATCAACGGGGCCATCATGTCGAGCGAGTAGCGCGCCTGCTCGCCGCTACCCGTGGGGCTGACAATGCCGAGATCGACGCCGCCTGGGCCCTTGGCGGAAAGCCGCTCGAAGTCGCCGAGGGCGAAGAACAGCAGGTAGGAGGACATCTTCGGAGTGGTGGCGAAGGTCACCAGCTTGCGGCCGTCGGGCAGCGTCTTCTCACTGGCGACCGGCATGTTGCCAATGGCCAACTGGCCGGCGGGGACGGTGGCGGAGAGGTTGAAGGTGGCCTTGTAGCTTGGTTCGTCGAACATCGGCGCGAAGCGGCGCGCGTCGGGAGCTTCGAACTGGGTGAACAGGCCGCGCACGGTCTCGCCGGTGCGCTTGTCGGGGTAGTCGAGCGCGAACAATCCCATGGCCTGGGTGTTGATCTTGCCCGTATATTCGATGTGGACGCGGTAGGTGCCGGGCCCGATCGGCGCCGGTGCGGAGAGACGCACGGTCTGGGCCTCGGCGTCGATCTTCGGCGTCAGGTCGACCCTACCGGTACCGTCGGCGCGAGACAGTTCGGCGCGGCCGATCTCCAGCTCCAGCGCATGCAGGGTCAGCGCATCGACGGGCATGAAGACCTCGAGCTCGATGTCCTGGGTGCCGGTGAAGGTGAGCTTCTGCGCGTCGGGCTCTATGTGGATCGAATAGTGGATCGGCCGGGCCGTGCGCGGCAGATCGCTCGGCACGGATTCCGGCAGGGGAGCGAGCGTGACGGCCTGGGCCAGCGCGACAGGCGCTGAGGTGAGAGTGCTGCCGGCAAGGAGGAGGGCGGCAAGAACGTTAGCGGCTGTGCGCTTCAACGGCGGGCTCCGACGGTTTCCGAAGTAACCGGCCCTAGCAGTCGCCCCCCACCTCGGCCAAGACGCTAGTCGAGCGGCAGGCGCAATTCGGCGATCAGGCCGGCGGGCTTGCCGACCGCGGCGTTGCGGTTGCGCAGCGAGATCGTGCCGCCATGCTGCTCGGCAATCGCGCGGGCGAGCGTCAGACCCAGCCCGGCACCCCCGGTTTCGCGATTGCGCGACGATTCACCGCGCGCGAAGGGCTCCATCAACCGGGCGATGTCGCCTTCCGGAATGCCGGGGCCGTCGTCCTCTATGGTGATCACGGCTTCGTTGCCCTGGCGCGTGAGCGAAACTCTGGCGCGCTCGCCATAACGGAGCGCGTTGCCGATGAGGTTGCGCAAGGCGCGCCGCAACCAGGTAGCGCGCAAGGCCATGGCCAAACGCTGGGTTGCGCCGAGTTCGACGGGCTCGCCCATATCCTCGTATTCCTCGACCACCGAGGCGAGCAAGGCCGAGAGGTCGGTCTTTTCGAGCGGATCGCTCGGCCGGCCGACGCGGGCGAGCGAGAGAATGTCGTCGAGCGACCGGGAAAGGTCCTCGATACTGGCCGCCATCTTGGCCCGTTCCCCGGCGTCCTCGACCGATTCGATACGCACCCGCAGCGCGGCGAGCGGCGTCTTCAGGTCGTGCCCGATGGCGCCGAGCATGACGTCCTTTTCGTCGAGCAACGCGGCAATGCGCGATTCCATCAGGTTGAGCGCCATGATCAGGCGGCGCGTGTCGTCCGGGCCCGTGGGCTCGATCTGGCCGTCGATCTCGCGCGTGGCGGCAAAGTGTTCGACGCGACGAGTCAGCGCGGCGAGCGGGCGGGTGATCCGTCGCAACAGCAGCGCGAGGCCGCCGACCAGGACAACGTAGAGGAGCAGCGTCTGCCCGATCAGAGCGCCTAGCTGGTTCGGCTCGCGGTTGAATATCGCCATCCGCGCGACGGTCCATTCGGATTCGCCCGGACGCAGCAAGCCGGCAACCAGCATGCGCCCCTCTCCCCATTCGGTCTGTTCGCGTCCGTCGAGCTGCGACATGACGTAGTTGTCGTCGGAGACATGCCGGGTAACGACGACCAGTTTCGCTGGGTTGATGCCCTGGTCTAGCAGGATCGTGCGCAACAACTCTTCCCGCTGGGTCTCGCGGACCTCTCCGGGTTGCAGCGGATTTTCTGCCGTTCGCTCCACTCTCAGCCGCTGCCAGCTTCCCCGCTTGCCCTTTTCGGGATTGTGCTTGGCCGGACGGCGGAAGTCGAAGCGCGGCTCGGTCACCAGCTGGAACGCCAGGCTGTTGGCCGCGATCATTTCGCGCCGCTGTTCGGCCTCGCGATACTGCAACACGGCGGAGATGGCCTGCGCCACGAGCAGGGCGAGCGCCACGGAGAGCAGCATCTGCCCCAGCAGACTTTTCGGCAGGAATTTGCGCAAGGTGTTAATCTCTAATCACGTTCTGGGGCGAGGCGGCGCACATCGGCGGCGAGGCGGTACCCGCCGCCCCATACGGTCTGGATCAGCTTGGGATCGCGGCTGTCTTCCTCGATCTTGCGGCGAAGTCGGCTGACCTGATTGTCGACCGCACGGTCGAACAGATGCGCCTCGCGCCCTTGCACCATGTCGAGCAGCCGGTCACGGTCGAGGACCTGGCGAGGGTGGTTCAGAAAGGCGACGAGCAGGCGGAATTCAGCCGATGACAAAGGCACGACGATGCCCTGCGGATCGGTCAGCCGGCGCTTGAGCGGGTCGAGCTTCCAGTTCTCGAACTCGTACGGCGCGTCTTCCTCGGGCGTGAGGGCGGGGCGCGTGGCGCGGCGCAGGACCGAACGGATGCGGGCCACGAGCTCTCGCGGTTCGAAAGGCTTAACGACGTAGTCGTCCGCCCCGATCTCGAGCCCGACGATGCGGTCGGTCGCTTCGCTTCGCGCGGTGAGCATGATGACCGGCAGGTTCTTGGTTTCAGTCAGGTGCCGGCAAAGCGACAGGCCGTCTTCGCCCGGCATCATGATGTCGAGCAGGACGAGGTCCGGCGTGTCGGAAAGCAGCGCGCTGCGCGCGCGCGCGGCGTCTTCGGCTTGAGATACGACAAACCCCTGGCGAGTCAGATACTCTGCCAGGGGCTCACGCAAGGTCGGCTCGTCATCGACCAGCAGCAACCGCACGGGTGTGGCTGTCGCTTGTGCCGCGGAAGCTGCGTTGTGGCTGCTCATCCCGCCTCGGGCGAGCGGCGATGGTCACCCTGGTGGCCGCTACGATCGCGGCGCTGAGCGCGGCGTTCTTCGCGGCTCAGGGTTCCGTCCTTGTTGGCATCGGCGCTATCGAAGCGTGTCAGCGCCGCCGAGGCGAACTCGGCCTGGGTCACCGACCCGTCGCCATCGGCGTCCGCATTCCGTGCGAGGCCGAAGCCCATCGATCCCGGCCCGCCGGCTCCCCGGCGGCCCATGCGAGGGCCTGGACGCTGGTCACCGTCAGCGCGTGCCTGGCGCACCTCGCGCCGCTCGTCGCCGCGGGCGGCGAATTCCTCGGGACTGATTGCCCCGTCGTGATTGCTGTCGATCCGGTCGAACGCCAACTTCTCGCGCGCATCACGGTCGGCTTGGTTGAGTACGCCGTCCTTGTTCGCGTCCATGCGAGTGAAGGCTTCGTTGGTCCGCTGCTCCACATCGGCGCGGGTCATCGGTGGGCGGGGTTCCCGCTTCGGCGCTTCCTGCGCGAAAGCAACGCCGCCGGCAGCAAGGGCCGCAACCGCGGCAAGCGAAAAGCTGAGCGTCTTGCGCATCAAGCATACTCCCATGTCGGTCTGAGTGAGCAACGGGGCGCCGACCTGAAGGGAAGCAGAGGACTCGGCGCCCCGCTACCCATGAATTGTGTTTTACCAATGCTATGTCGCATGGGTTTGCCGGGAGAGGCAAAAAGTGTCGCAATTTGTCGCGCGCGGGAGGCGGCGTTCATCCCTTCGAAAGCGCGCGCCGCTTCTCAACGCGGACGGCCCTGGGTTCCGATGCCCGGAGTGACGAAGACCCCGGTCGCCTCACCATGAACGTCGGCAGTGTGCCACACGCCGGGCGGATTGATCGCGTATTCGCCGGGAGAAAGCGTGGTCCGCACGGGCTCGCCGTCGATCTCCTGAATCAAGGTGATGCTGCCTTCGGTGCAGATCACCACTTCGGCACCCGCGGGATGCATTTCCCAACCGGCCCAGTCCTCGGTGAAATGAAAACAGGAAACGAGCCGCCCATCGGTTCCATCATCGGCATGGCGCGCGCCGTAGTCCATGTACCACTGCATGGCCCGCTCATCGCGTGGGAACTCGGGCTGTGGAACCGCGGTACCGCCGTTGCCGAGGTGGATCGGATGCGTTTGAATATTCGTCCCAGCCATGGCCAACGCTCCTCCTCAGCCCCGAAACACGTAAGCGACCAGCTTGTTGCCGTCCGGGTCGCGGAAATAGGCACCGTAGAACTGCTCGCCCCGCGGCCCGGGAGGGCCTTCGTCCTTGCCGCCGTTGGCAAGGGCGAAGTCGTAGATCTGATGGACTTGCTCCTCCCGCTCTGCCGGGAAGCCGAACATCGATCCGTTGCCGACCGTCGCGGGCTCACCATCGTAGGGCGTGATGACGCTCATCATCGCACCTTTTTCCGGAGTTCCCCAGGCAACAGTCCGCTCCGTCGTGAACAATTGCCCATGACCGAGAATCCTGGCGATCTCGCCATAGAAGGCGGCTGAACGCGCCAGATCGTTGGTGCCCACGGTAACGTAACCGATCATGATCGCACTCTCCCCTTTGCGACTCGACTCGGTGAGAACATTAGGAGAACAACTCCTACTTTACAAGGGCGTACAGGCATCCTCCAGCCACGCCAGCGCCTCGCCTTCGAGTTGCGGAGCCAGCACTTCGCGGACCCGCGCGTGGTAGGCATTCCACCACTCCACCTCGGCCGGCGACAAGAGCGAGCGTTCGACCAGCGCCTTGTCGATAGGCGCGAGGGTCAGCGTCTCGAACCCGAGCCAGTCGCCTTCGCTCCCGGCAATCGTGCGTTCCTCGACCAGCACCAGGTTCTCGATGCGGATGCCGTACTCGCCAGTCTTGTAGTAACCGGGCTCGTTCGAGAGGATCATGCCTGCGAGCAGTTCCTGGTCGGTTCCGGCCTGGCCCCCACGCGCCTTGGCGATGCGTTGCGGCCCCTCGTGCACCGCCAGGAAGCTGCCGACACCGTGGCCGGTGCCGTGGGCATAGTCCACGCCCGCTTCCCACAGAAACTGTCGGGCGAGCGTGTCGAGTTGAGATCCCGCTGTTCCCGCCGGGAAGGTCTGTGTGGCGAGGCGGATGTGGCCCTTGAGCACCCGCGTGTTGCGGTCGCGGACTTCCGCCGGCGCTTCGCCGGGGCCGATCCATACCGTGCGGGTGATGTCGGTCGTCCCGTCAGGGTACTGCCCGCCGGAATCCACCAGGAAGACGCTGCCCGGCTCGAGCTTGCGGTTGGTTTCCTCGCTCACGCGGTAGTGGACGATCGCGCCATTGGGTCCGGCGCCGGAGATGGTGTCGAACGAGAGATCGCGCAGGTCGCCAGTCGCCCGGCGGAACTCGTGCAGCCGCTCGGCGGCTGCGATTTCGTCGACCGTGCCCTTGGGGCCTTCGATCGAGAGCCAGTGCAGGAACCGCGCCACCGCCGCGCCGTCGCGCGCCTGGGCAGCACGGTGGCCGGATTGTTCCGCCGGGTTCTTGATCGCCTTGGGCAGCACCACCGGATCGGTCAGCGGAACGGCCGTCGCGCCAGCACCCTCCAGCGCGGCGAAGATCGCCGCCACGGCTCGCTCGGGATCCGCCGCGACGCGCTGGCCGCCAAGTTCGGTCAGCGCGGCGGTAAAGTCGGCTCGCGGCCTGATCCTGACGGCATTGCCGAGCTTGGCCGAGACCTCGGCGGGAACCTTGCCCGGCTCGATGAACCAGTCCGCCGTGCCGTCGGCATGCGCGATGACGTAGGACAGGGCGACGGGCGTACGGTCCACGTCGGCGCCTCGGATGTTGAGCAGCCAGGCGACCGAGTCGAGCGCCGAGATGACCGCGGCATCGAGCTTCTTCGTCTTGAGCCACTCGGCGACTTCGGCGCGCTTGTCCGCGCTGGAACGGCCGGCCAGCGCCTCGTCCTGGATGAAGGCGGGCGCGGCGGAAGGGGCGGGCTGGTCCTGCCACACCGCGTCGACCGGGTTGGTCTCCACCGCTACGAGCTCGGCCCCGGCGTCCGCGAGCGCCTTGGCCACCGCATTCGCCCAGCCACGCGTGTGCAGCCACGGATCGAAGCCGATCCTGGCGCCCTGGCCGGCGTTGGCCGCCAGCCATTCGGCCAGGCTGTCCTGCGGGACCGACTTGTATTCGTAGAGCCGCCCGTCGACCTGGTCGCGCACCTGCAGGGTGTAGCGCCCGTCGACGAACATCGCGGCCCCCTTGCCCGAGCTGGTGTCCTTGAGCACCGCTGCCGTGCCGGCGGAGCCGCCGAATCCCGTCAGCCACGCCAGCCGCTGGGCGTAGGAACCGACATACTCGCTGAGATGCTCATCCGAGATCGGGATCACGAACCCGTCGATTCCCTGCTTTTCGAGTTGCTTCCTCAGCGCGTCGAGACGGGCTTCGTGGGTTTGCATCAGCATTGTTGCGGTCCTTTCAAACCCTACATAGATGCAGCCCATGAATGATGCCACTCCGGCGCGGCCTCCGGTCGCGGTTCGCAAGCCTTCCAGCGTGACTCACCACGGGATCACGGTGGCCGACGATTACGCCTGGCTTCGTGATCCCGGCTATCCCGAGGTCACCGACAAGGAGGTGCTCGAACACCTCGCCGCGGAGAACGCCTGGTTCGAAGCGCGCATGGCCCCGCACCAGGGCACGATCGACGCGCTGTTCAAGGAAATGCGCGGGCGGATCAAGGAAGCCGACAAGTCGGTGCCGCAGAAGGATGGCGATTTCCTCTACTGGATCGAGTTCGAGGAAGGCGCCGAGTACAAGAAGTGGTGGCGCCGCCCGGTAGGCGCGCCCGACGATGGCAGCGCCGACCAACTGATCCTCGACGAACCGGCCCTGGCCGCAGGCAAGGAGTACTTCCGCCTCGGCGCGATTTCGACGACCAAGGACGGGCGCCTGCTTGCCTATTCGGTCGACGACAATGGCTCGGAACGCTTCACCGCGCGGATCAAGGACATCGCCAGCGGAGAGCACCTGCCCGACGAGATTCCGGGTACGCTGTCCTCCCTGATCTGGGTCGCGGGGGACAAGGGACTGATCTACTCGCTCGCCAACGAACAGTGGCGGACCGACAACGCCCGGCTGCACTGGCTGGGTCAGCCTGCGGCCGAGGATATCGAGCTCTACCACGAGGACGACGAGGGCTTCCGTGTCTCCGCCTCGCTCTCGGCCAACGAGCAGTGGGTGATCATCTCGGCGGGCGACCATGAGACGAGCGAGGTTCGGCTGGTCCCGGCCGAAAATCCCCTGGCCGACCAAATCCTGATCCGGCCGCGCGAGAAGGGCGTCGAATACGACATCGACGAACACGAAGGCACGCTGTTCATTCACGCCAACGATACCCACGAAAACTTCCGCATCGCCACTGCGGCGATCGAGCGGCCGGGTGAGTGGACGACGCTGATCGAGGGAACGGACGAGTTCTACCTCACCGGGTTCGAGCTGTTCCGCGATTTCTATATCGTCGAGGGGCGCCTGAACGGTCTCGATCGGCTGGAGATCCGTTACTACGACAACCTGGCCCGCGTCGAACCGATCGAGTTCCCCGAGGCGAGCTATACCGCCGGGACGGGCAACAATCCGGAATACGAACAGACGGTGATCCGCGTCTCGTACGAGAGCATGATCAGCCCGGCGAGCACTTACGACTATCACGTCGCCGAACGGCGGCTGGAACTGCTCAAGGTGCAGGAGATCCCTTCGGGCTACGACCGGTCGCTCTACACCACCGAACGGCTGGAGATCGCCGCGCGCGATGGCACCGCGATCCCGGTCAGCGTGATGTACCGCAAGGACCGCGCCGGGTCCGGGCCCCTGCACCTCTACGGCTACGGCGCCTACGGCATCGCCATCCCGCCGGGCTTTTCCACCACCCGGCTGAGCCTGGTCGACCGCGGGTTCGCCTATGCCATCGCCCATATCCGCGGCGGGGACGACCTCGGGCGGCGCTGGTACAAGGCCGGCAAGCTCGAAAGCCGGGTCAACACTTTCACCGACTTCGTGGATGTGGCGAAGGGTCTGATCGATCGCGGCCTGACCGAGGCAGGTCGGATCAGCATCTCGGGCGGATCGGCAGGCGGCGAACTGATGGGCGCTGTGATCAATTCCGACCCTGCGCTGTGGGGCGCAGTCGTCGCCCATGTGCCGTTCGTTGACGTCCTTGCGACCATGCTCGACGCCTCGTTGCCCCTGACGCCGGGCGAGTGGCCGGAGTGGGGCAACCCGATCGAAGACCACGCGGCGTTCGAACTGATCCAGAGCTACTCGCCCTACGACAACGTGCGGGCCCAGGCTTATCCGCCGCTGCTCGTGACCGCCGGGCTCAACGATCCGCGCGTGACTTACTGGGAACCCGCCAAGTGGGTCGCCCGTCTGCGCGAGATGAAGACCGACGGCAACGAACTGCTGCTCAAGACCAACATGGGCGCCGGCCACGGCGGTAAGTCCGGGCGGTTCGAGAGCCTCAAGGAAACCGCCGAGGAGTTCGCCTTCATCCTGTGGCAGATGGGGATCGAGGCTTGAACTCTCCCCTCCCGCTTGCGGGAGTGGCCGGGGGTGGGCAAGAGAACGGCATGTCGAGACTCACCCGCCCCCCAGCCCCCTCCCGCAGGCGGGAGGGGAAGCGATGAGCAACCGCTTCGCCATGACCTTCACCGCGCTGCCCGAGCACATCGACGAGAACGGGCACGTCAACAACACCGTGTGGGTACGGTGGATGGAGGACCTGGCGACGGCTCACTGGATGCGCGACGCCGATCCCGCGCACACCGCGGCCTATGCCTGGGTCGTGACGCGGCACGAGATCGACTATCGCGGCAACATCGAACTCGGCGAAAGCGTGGAAGGCGTGACCGAGATCCTCGACCAGCCGACCGGCGCCCGGTTCGACCGCCACTTCAGCTTCACCGACGCGAAGGGCAAGGCCCTGGTCAAGGCCAAGACCACCTGGGCCATGATCGATCGCGAAACCGGTCGTTTGCAGCGCGTGCCGGCAGACGTTTCGGCGCCGTTCCTGGGGAGCTGAGCGCTGACCGGACCGGCCCGTCTGCCGGAATCGTGGCGCGCTTGCCGGTGGTTGGCCTGATCCAGGTCCCACCCCCCTCAGGTGAACAACAAGCCGAACACAATGCTGAAGGTCATTCCACCAACGAGCGCGACCGCAGCATAGCCGGTGGCGACCAAAAGGCCGCGCTTGAGGTAGCGGCGGAACCACGCGACCTGCACCGAGAAATAGGCCGCGAGCGTGACGACCAGCATCGCACCGCCGACAAGCTTGGCCCTGTCAGGTCCATCGTGCATCAGCAGCACCGACGTTCCGAGCGCGAGCGCGAAAGCGCCTGCCGGATAGCATTGCGCGTAGAACGGCGGCTTCAACCGCTCACGCGTCACCGGCTGGCGCAGCCCGATCAAGAGCGCGGCCGCCAACATCAGCGGAACGATGGAA
The DNA here is from genome assembly GCF_018599195.1 of Croceibacterium selenioxidans. Taxonomy (GTDB): domain Bacteria; phylum Pseudomonadota; class Alphaproteobacteria; order Sphingomonadales; family Sphingomonadaceae; genus Croceibacterium_A; species Croceibacterium_A selenioxidans. The sequence goes on from NZ_JAHFVK010000002.1 coordinate 1,120,775, forward strand.
AAGAACACCAGACGGAGCAAGAGCAGCTTGCCGTCTGAATCGATATAGGCAGCAAGGCCCGTCTTGCTGGCCACGATCGGGTTTACGCCCTCGCCAAAAGCCAACCCGATCGAGTGCGAGACCAGCAAGGCCAACAGCAGGAACAGGGGTGGGCTGAGAGTGTCTTCGTATTGCCTTTCCGGCCGATCCTTGAGCTCGCTGTCCGCATATTCCATCATTTGGAGCGGCCGGCTGACGGTGCGCCATAGCGTGATCGGAAAGAACACCAGCCAGCTCATCACTTCGTAGAGAAGGTTGTCGAGCGACTGCAGCAGTTGCATGAAATTCATGCGTGACCCGCCTCACTGTTCCGCACTTGGACGCCTGACATAAAGTCTAACGCTCAAGCGGGGCAATGGGCGCTAGCGGACTGTCCGCAAAATGGGCCAGCCAGTTTCGACCGCTCGGGGGGCAAAGCGGGGGTCCTTGCGGGCGCGGCTACTCTCCCCCTCCGGTATTCTCGCCCTGGGAACCGGCGTCGTCCTCGATGACCATCAACTGACTTCCCGGAGCGCCGGCCGTGAGCGATTCCGGCGTCACGATGATGACACTACCCAGCGCGAGGACATCGGATATCGCGCGACGGAAGCCAGAGGGGGCGTCGAACTGTCCGCCGTCGTCCACGGTCGCTTCCATGCTTCCGCCCGGACCCGCGAACTTCACCTTTAGCCATTTTCGTCCGGTATCGTCCCAGCTGCGCAGGATATAGGCCGTCCCGCTGTCTATCGCGCGCAGGGATCGTATCGGGGCCGATCCGATCTCCACTCCACCACGGAGCACGATCGCGCGTTGGTCCGCCACGCTGACGATCACGGACACCAGGCCCTCGGGCGCGCGTTCCGGATGCCATTCGAATGGCGCATCGGCGAGGGCCTGCTCGCTGCCTGAAGCGGCCGGGGTGGTGACATTGGGGGCGGCCGAGCCTTGCGGTACAGCCGGTATGCTCGTGATGACGACGGTCATGCCCAGTTGCGTCGTGTCGAACAGCAAGGCCGAAAAGGCCATCGGCAAGCGGATGCAGCCGTGCGAGGCCGGATACCCCGGCAGCTTCCCTGCATGGAGGGCGATGCCATCCCACGTGAGCCGCTGCATGTTGGGCATCGGCGCATTGTTGTAGCGGTTGGAGTAATGTTCCTTGCGCTTCTGCAGGATGGTGAAAACGCCCGTGGGCGTCTCATGCCCTTCGCTGCCGGTCGATACGGTGGAGGCCGCAATGGGCACGCCATTGCGAAACAAGACGGCGTGCTGGGTTTCAAGATTGACGACGAGTAGCGCAGGCCCTTGCGGGCTCAGCTCGGGAGCCCAGACATACTCTCCGGGCGTCAGCGACGAGACCATTTCAAGGATCGACCGATCGCCCCGGTCAACGGCCTGGGCGCTGGCTGCACTCCCCACAAAGCATGCGGCCAAGCACGTGGCCAGTAAAGCGGTCCGGTTCATGGCGCCCATGATGCAACAACCGTCAGCCCGATGCCATCGGGGCTTTCCCTTCCTCCACGCCCTAGGGCTCCGACAAGTCCTCGCGCGCCTTCGCTTCCCGTCTGCGCACACCCTGAAGCCGCCCGACTCCCGGCACTGGCCGATCGGGCCGCCAGAAATAGACGCTGCGCAAATAGCCCATATCGAAGCTCGTCAATTCAGCGGGCTCCCCGCCCGAATCCTCCTCGAACAGCGCCAGGATCGTCGCCATCGGCTGGTCGTTCGTGGCCGGGCGGGTGTGGCTCAGGCCGCGCATGGTCGCGTAGTCGGCCAGCTGGACCGCCGATAGGCCCACCACCGCCTCGCGGTCGAACACGACGAGGGCGAAGTTGATGTCGTTGCGCGTCGGCAGGAACAGGTCGGTGCTGCCCCGCACGCTGGGCCGCTGCGGCTTGCCGCGCCAATAGGGAAGCGGGGCGCCGTTGCGCCACTTGGTCTCGACCACGTTCCACACGCGCACCGGGGCTTCGGCGGCCAGTAGCTCGGTCTGCTCGGACTTCTCGACCAGGTTGAACATCCGCGGGTGATTCTCGGCGAGGTCGTTGAGAAGTTCCTGTCCGTCGTCGACGAAGGTCACGAGGATATTGGTCGAGCACCGCGAGCCGCCGAGCCGCAAGTTCAGGCGCGCGGCATTGGCACGGATGCGGTCGACGATCTCGCCGGCCAATTCGGGCCGGAGGCCGTCGACGGCGGGGCAGATGGGGGTGGTGATCCGCGCCAGGGCTTCCTCGTAGAGACGGCCGGTGTCGACGCGGCTGACGTCGAGGGCCTGTTGGTAGACCTCCTCGCGAGTCGGCGGAGCAACCCTGCCGGTGACGATGATGCTGTTCTCGCCCTCTGCGGCATTCGAGGGCTGTTCTCCCGGCGACGCGGCTTGCGGGTCTTCTGGCGCAGGGTCGCTTGCATGAGCCGGGGCCGCGATCAGCATCGCGAGCGGAAGCATTGCGACGCGCCAGACAGCGAGCATCCCCGGGCCCCTTTTTGCGGAGATCCGCAGGCTGACCGAAATTCCCCGTCCGATCAACCGGGAACGATGGAGGATCAGGCGAGCGCCTGTTCGACCGGCAGCAAGTCGTAGCCGAGTTCTTGCGCGACTGCCGGATAAGTCACTCGTCCGGCATGAACGTTAAGTCCCTCGGCCAGGTGAGGATCGAGCCGCATGGCTTCCTTCCAGCCCAGGTCGGCGATCTTCAGCGCGCGCGGCAGGGTCACGTTGTTCAGAGCGTAGGTGCTTGTGCGGGCGACCGCACCCGGCATGTTGGCCACGCAGTAGTGGACTATTCCGTCGACCACGAAAGTCGGGTTGTCGTGCGTGGTCGGATGGCTCGTCTCGAAGCATCCGCCCTGGTCGATCGCGACGTCGACCAGCACCGCGCCGGGCTTCATGCACTGGAGCATGTCGCGCGTGACCAGCTTGGGAGCGGCAGCGCCGGGAACCAGCACCGCGCCAATGACCAGGTCCGCAGCGCAGATCGCGCTGGCGATGTTGGCCTGGTTGGAAAAGCGCGTCTTGGCGCGGCTTTCGAAGTGGATGCCCAGCTTCTCAAGCGTATCAGGATTGTTGTCGAGTACGGTGACGTCGGCACCGAGCCCGACGGCCATCTGCGCGGCGTTGAAGCCCACGACGCCGCCACCGATCACGATCACGACGCCGGGCATGACGCCGGGCACCCCGCCCAGGAGCACGCCGCGGCCGCCATTTTCCTTCTCGAGCGCCGTGGCGCCGGCCTGGATGCTCATGCGGCCCGCCACCTGGCTCATTGGCTTGAGCAGGGGCAGAGTGCCGCCGGGTCCGGTAACGGTCTCGTAGGCGATAGCCGTCACCCCCGACTTGACGAGTTCGGCGGTCTGCTCGGGATCGGGGGCAAGGTGAAGGTAGGTGTAGAGGATCTGCCCTTCGCGTAGCTGGGCCCGCTCCGCCGCCTGGGGCTCCTTCACCTTCACGACCATCTCGCACTCGGCGAAGATCGGGGCCGAACCGTCGACGATCCTGGCTCCCGCTTCGCGATACTGACCATCGTCGGCGCCGATGCCGAGGCCCGCGCCCGTCTCGACCCAGACCTCGTGCCCGTGGCGGACCAGCTCCTTCGCGCTTTCGGGCGTGAGGCCGACGCGGTACTCGCGGTTCTTGATCTCTCGCGGGCAGCCGATCAGCATGAGCATTCTCCTTGGCGTCTTGGTAGGTGAGCCGCAGTAAGGGCGCAATCAGGGGATTGGAGGCAAGCGGGTGGACGGGAAGGGACTGGCACGGATCGGATGCGCCCTGCTCGTCGGGGTGGGGATCGCCTTTCCGCTCGGCTTTATGCTCGGGGGGCGGGACGGGTCCTCGCAAGTCCAGCAGAGCCAAACGTCGCAAACGGCGACGAGGCGGGAGTTCTATTCGCCCAAAATTCTCACCGATCCTTATTTTTTCGACCAGCAGCGCCGGAACGTAGAGGCGCTTGAAGACGTTTGCAGGCGGACGGGACAGTCCTGTCGCGAGGCGAGGGAAGCGCGGCATTGGCTTGAGAAATTAGCCATTAAGGAATAGCCTGCGACATGCCTGGCTCGCGCGTCGCAGGACGCAGCCTCTTGAATTTCGGCTCAGCGAGTGCTTTGTGGGTGCAATATGGTGAAATCAAATCAGTACTTTAGCGCGGTTCGCACCGGGATCCGGCGGGCCGTGCTGCCGATGGCGTTGGCGGCTTCATTCTCACTGCCGGCGCATGCGCAGGGGGCGGGTTCGCTTCAGTTGCATTCGTTGATCGTCGAACAGGCCAAGGGCGATATGCTCGCCTTCTACACTCACCGCGACGGTCAGGTGTGGATAAAGAACGGTCAGCTCGACCCGGCGGCGCATTCTTTGCTGAAGCTGGTCCAGACGGCTGAGTTCGACGGGCTCGACCCATCGGCGCTTGGGGCGACGGAGCTGGCGAATGCCATCTCGTTGGCAGAACAGAACGCATCTCCGGCCAACCTGGCTAATGCCGAACTGCTGCTTTCGCGCACGCTGGCTACTTATGCGGCCGCGATCAGTAACACCGGAAACAATTCCATGTTCTACGAGCATGACGTGCTGAAGCCGGTCGAACCGGCGGCGCACACCGTGCTCGATGCTGCGGCCGCCGCGCCTTCGCTTGAGGATTACGTCTCGCACATTCAGTGGATGCATCCGCTGTACGGTGAACTGCGGCAGAAGTTGATGGCTCAGCCCGATGCGGCGTCGATGATGCTGCCGGCGAGGGCAAGCCTCAATAGAGTGCGTGCCCTACCGGCTCCGCCATGGCCCCGGCACGTCGTGATCGATATCGCGAGCGCGCGGCTGTTCATGTACGAAGGCGGCCAGGTGGTCGATTCCATGAAGGTGGTCGTCGGTAAGGTGGACACCCAGACGCCGATCATGGCGGGCTATATCCGTTACGCCACGCTCAATCCCTATTGGAATGTGCCGGCCAACCTGGTGCAGAAGACGATTTCGAAGAACGTCCTGGCGCAGGGCATCAACTATCTGCGCACACGGGGCTACGAAGTCATCTCCGAGTTCGGCCCGAATGCCCAGGTGCTCGATCCTACATCGGTCAATTGGCAGGCGATCCGTGACGGATCTGTCGAACAGCCGGTTCGTCAGAAGCCCAGTGCCGCCAACGCGATGGGCAAGGTGAAGTACGAGTTTCCCAATCCGATGGGGATCTATCTGCACGATACTCCCGACAAGAAGTTGATGCTCGAGAGTGCGCGTCAGTTCAGCAACGGCTGCGTCCGGCTGGAAGATGCGGCCCGGTTCGGCCGCTGGTTGTTCCAGGGTTCAATGCCGACCGTTGGAGCGTCGCCCGAGCAGCGCGTTGATCTTGCCGAGCCGGTACCGATCTACATGACTTACCTGACCATTCAGCCGAATGGCGGGGGGCTGGCCGTCGGCTCTGACCCATACGCGCGCGATAGCGCGGATGCGCCTCAGCTCGCTCGACTTCCGTAATGACCTTCGTCCGCAAACCGTTGCAGCAATGCAACAGCAACGTACCTATGATGAAAAACTAATTTTCCTCAGGAACACAGCGCGGGCCTGTGAGTCGTGAGGAAGACTGTCGCCGACGCGTGGACGGGTGTGGGATCCGTCGGGGCGACAGAAGATTTGAAGGGGAATCCAATGCGAAAGATTGCATTAGGCCTCGCAACCGCCGCGGTCGCTCTGTCGACTCCGGCGCTAGCGCGCGAAAATGCGGTTTACGCCGGTGTTGAGTTCGGTGGCATGATCACTAACGACCTCAAGATCGACGTTAACGGTCTGGACGACGCAGTCATCCTGGACACCGACTTCGGTTATGACGGCGACGTCATCATCGGTTACGACTTCGGCGGGTTCAGGCTCGAAGGCGAAGCGGCCTACAAGAAGGCTCGCCTTGATGAACTGAGCAGCCAGATTGCCCTTCCGGGCGGCACTGTGACCACCACGGTTCCCGCTGGTGGCGGCAATGCCAGCGCGCTGAGCTTCATGGTCAACGGCATGCTCGATTTCGGCGACGATGACGGCCTTTCGGGCTTCGTCGGCGGCGGTGTTGGTTGGGCTGAAGTCGGCCTGAACAACGCTCGTCTGTATGACAACGTCCCGCCGTTCCTTGACGACAAGGACTCGGGCTTCGCTTGGCAGATCATCGCGGGCGTGCGTCAGGCGATCAGCGACTCTGTCGACGTGACCCTGAAGTATCGTTACTTCAATGCCGGCGGTGTCGATCTCGACGATGGCACCCGTCTGGGCGAGACCTCGTTCAGCTCGCACAGCTTGCTCGGTGGCGTAGTGTTCAACTTCGGTGGTGCGGCTCCGCCGCCTCCGCCGCCGCCCCCGCCGCCGCCTCCGCCTCCGCCTCCGCCGCCTCCCCCGCCGCCGCCGCCGCAGACCAAGACCTGCCCGAACGGCCAGGTGGTTCCGGTGACGGCAGCCTGCCCGGCTCCGCCGCCTCCGCCGGTGGCTCCGGTGGGCGAACGCGGCTAACGCCAGGTTCGCACATGAAAGAAGGGGTGGCACGCAACCGCGTGCCACCCTTTTTTTGTGCCGAGCAGCGAGTCACTGCATTCCTATGACAAGATCTCCCTCCGAAACTGACCGGAGAAGGGGTCCTTCGGAAGGCGAATGCGGGAACGGGCAGTCGCGTTGGGAAGCTAACCCCCTGTCACGCGGCTGCAAAGCGCACTGCCTTTCCGAGCAAGCTCGGGAAGGAGTCCGACAGGACTCAGTCCCGCTTGAACAAGCCAAGGTCGATCGACTCCCCAACCGCATTCAGCCCGGCGTCGCTGCCATGCAGATGGTCGCCCATATGATAGCCTTCGCGCATCTTCTGCGGGTCGGTCGGGTCGGCGAAGGCCGTGTCGAGGCGTACCGTCGCGTCAAAGGTTCCGCTGTTGAGGATCCAGTCATTGATCTTCTGGCGAGCGGCCTCGCCTTCTTCCGACCAGTAGCTGGCGCCCTTGTAGGGCCCAATCGGTGAACCGATCACCTTGATCCCCTTGGCATGCGCGCGCGCGACGATCTGCTTGTAGCCGGCGATCATCTCCTCGACATCGAACTGCGGCTGGTCGAGGCCCGGGAGCTGCGGTCCTCCGGCGCGAACCCCGAAGCGGTTGCCAATGTCGTTCACCCCTTCGAATACGATGATGTACTTCACGTTCGGCAGGCTCAACACGTCCTCGTCGAAACGCGACAGCGCGCTTTCACCCATGCCTGGGCTGAGAATCCGGTTGCCGCTGATCGCCTGGTTGGCGACGGCCCACTCCTTCCCCGCGTCCTGCAGGCGGTTGGCCAGAATGTCGGGCCACCGCCTATTCGCACCGGGAGTCGAGCCCACGCCGTCGGTGATCGAATCCCCGTAGGCAACGATCGTACCCAAGGCGTCGGGTGAATCCACCTCTATGCCCGACAGGAAGGCGCGAAACTGCTTGCGGTCGACAGGTTCGAATGGCTTGCCGAGGAAGTTGCCCGGTGGCGAGACAGCCAGCTCATCGGTCCCAGTCAGGTGGCAGGTGCACGGGCCGGTTGCCTTGGGCAGATAGATTTCGACCTTCATTCGGGCGAGGTCAGGCACATTGACATTCACCGCATCGCTCACGAAAGGCGCACCGCGCGGGATCACGGCCGAGGGAGCGCCGCCAAACGTCAGCATGCGAGCCGTACCCGGGACTTCGTTTCCGGAACCGTCGATCTGCACGATCCGCGCGGCGCCGATCTCGAGCGGCGCTGGGCCGTAGCGGTTGGAGAACCTTACCCTTAGCTGCTTGCCCCCTTCGGACAGGCGCAGGATCTGCGTCAGCGTGACGTTTTCGTAGGAAGCTGCCGCGAACGGCCCTTCGGTGCCCAGTGGGGCATGCGGTGCGGCCGTCCAGCTCGCGACCCATTCGGCCTGTGCCGGGGCTGCGAGTAGTACCGCGGCCGCGCCCGCGAGCCGATAAATTGCCAGTCTCATGCTAGTCCCTCCCAAGACGTCTCTGCCGATCTTCGCCTCAGCCGCGATAGACCCAATAGTTTGCACCCATCCTGGCTTCCATGTCCGCCAGGCACTCCTTGTGAATTTCGCGCACTCGCGCCGGGGTCATCGCTTGGGCGGGATCGATCTCCTCGATCGTCAGCGTCGACTTGTCCTCGTAAAGATGCTCACCGGTCAGGAGCGCGCGGTCGTTATAGGGCCAGATGAAGGCCTGGCGGCTGGAGACCAGATAGAGCCCGTCGTCCTTGTCCACCTTGTGACCGATCTTCCTGAGCTCCGCGCCGGTGGACATCTGGTGGAACCACATCTCGTCGGCGATACCCCAGTCGGCGACCGCGATCTTGTCGCCCGAATTCCACAGCACGATGTCGCCGATGCTCGAATAGAAATCGAACACGCCCTTGCGTCCCTCGACCTGGAACGGGCTGTCGCCCCAGGTGATGTGGTACTTGGGATTGTCGGCCATCATGTCGGGCGCGGTGATTTCCTCGAACATGGCCGCGCCTTCAAGGTGCACGTGGCGCCAGTAGTTGAGAAGGATCGCGCGGTGGAGCGGGTTTTCGGTTCGCTCGTAGAGCTCAAACGTCGAGTCCATGCAGTGATAGACTTCGGCTTCGTACTTGCTGGTCATGGCCTCTCCGCCCGTTGTGTTTTGAAGCGACTATAGGTGTGCAATACGGCCAGCGCGAGAACGATCAATCGCGGCCGCGCAGCCGAGCGGCCCGCCGCCGCCGCCAGCCTATAATGCTCCAGCAACTACCGAAAGCGACGCAGCCGACAGCGAGCGCGACGATGACAACGGTAAGTGACCCGAAGAAGACCGCGCCGGCTATGCCGAGCACGATCTCTATCAGGATTTGCAGGACATCCCTCATGGGGCAGCGCTTCCGCTGCCGGCGTGTTCCAAGATTTCTCCCCTGGGCAGTGTGGAAGGCTTACGGCGTAGCGGTAGATGTGGACGCTGGTGTGGCCGTGGGAAGCGTTGCGGCCGGCATCGCATCGAAGTCGGCGGCAGTTCGCGTCGTCACCAAGTCGGTACTGTCGCCGCGTGTCAGCACGACGAGACCCTGAATGGGAATCTCTACGTAGCGATCGGGGTCGCTGTTCTCGACTTCGACCAGCAATCGGTCGACCCGGCCGTCAGGAGCGCGCAACACGGTGATGATATCGCCCCGGGCCGTGCCGTCGGTTCCGAGCAGGTCGGCATCAAGCAACTGTAGCTCGGTCAGTCCCAACGCTGCTGGCGTCGCTCCCGCCGCGGTTGCCGTAGCTTCGGCAGCATCCTCGACCTTGTCTTCGGCCCGATCGGCGCTCGAGCTGTTGCACGCCGCCAGAAGGACGGTGGCTCCAGCCAGCAGGGCAAGCGTAAGTTTCATGGCAAAGGTCTCCGCGGCGCGCGGCGAGAGGTACCGCGCCAAAGTGCAACTGATTGGCGACTGAAGGGGTTCCCCTGCCATGATTCAACCCCGCGCCGAGTTTGCCGGAGAATATGAGTACCGGGTTTCCGTAACGGCGTGAAGCTGAATCCAGCCGAGCCCGTCCTTGGACTCGCTGCACATGTTCCGGACTTCGGGACGCCGCTCATGACATTGGCGGTGGCCAGGATGCCTACGATTCGTGGGAGCGGGGAAGGAGCGCGGACAACGCGGGTGTTGGCGCCTCTGGGTAACGGGACTCCAGGAGCTTGCCCCCGAGTACGTCAGGGGAACAAGATGGCCGCCCAAGCGGCGAGACTTGCCGCCACGAGTACTATGATAGCCACCTTTAGAGTGAGCACCGATCTCTGTTTGCGGACGGCTAGCCGTCGCCGCTGTTCTTCCTTTGCCATCGCGCGGGCCACTGCAAGATTGGGCGAGTAGGGTCAACAACCCGATCGGGGGACCAGGAGCTCCGCTTAGAGTTCAATACTCTGGTCCTAGAGCGGGTTGCCGTCCCTGTCGCGGTAGATCTCCCTCCGGCCAACGTGGTTGGCTGGCCCGACGAGGCCGTCTTCTTCCATCCGCTCGATCCACTTGGCGGCGGTGTTGTAGCCCACACCCATCTGCCGCTGCAGCCACGATCCGCTGGCCTTCTGCGCTTCAAACACGATCTGGCACGCCTGACGGTACTTCCGTTCTTCCGGGTTGTCGGAGGCGGTAAAGTCGTCCTCGAAGCTCATGAAGCCGTCTTCGGGCTCTTCGGTGACGGAATCGATGTACTCGGGTTCTCCCTGGGCGCGCCAGTGGTTCGCGACGTCCTCAACTTCCTCGTCGCTCACGAAGGGGCCGTGAACGCGTCGCAGCGCACCGCTGGAGGGCTTGTAGAGCATGTCGCCCTTGCCCAGCAGTTGCTCGGCCCCTTGCTCGCCCAGGATGGTGCGGCTGTCGATGCGGCTGGTGACATGGAAGCTGACGCGTGTGGGCAGGTTGGCCTTGATCACGCCGGTAATGACGTCGACCGAAGGACGCTGAGTGGCCATGATCAGGTGGATGCCCGCGGCCCGGCTCTTCTGGCTGAGGCGCTGGATGAGGACCTCGATCTCCTTGCCCACCGTGACCATAAGGTCGGCCAGTTCGTCGACGATCAGCACGATCTGTGGCAGGACCGCGTAATCGAGCTGTTCTTCCTCGACTAATTCCTCACCCGTGTCGGGGTCGAAGCCGGTCTGGATGCGGCGGCCGAGAGGCTTACCCTTGGCGATCGCCGCCTTCACCTTGTCGTTGAAGCCGTTGATGTTGCGCACGCTGATGTCGCTCATCATGCGATAGCGGCGTTCCATCTCCTCGACCGCCCACTTGAGCGCGCGAACCGATTTTGCCGGTTCGGTCACCACCGGAGAGAGCAGGTGGGGAATGTCGTCGTAGGTCTTGAGCTCCAGTACTTTGGGATCGATGAGGATCAGGCGGCATTCGGCCGGAGTGAAGCGATAGAGCAGCGATAGCAGGATCGTGTTGAGCCCGACCGATTTACCCGAACCCGTGGTGCCCGCGACCAGCAGGTGAGGCATGGCCGCAAGGTCGGCCACGACAGGTTCGCCCGCGATGTCCTTGCCGAGGATGATGGGCAAGTTGCCCTTGCTGTCAGCGAAAGCCTCACACGCGGCCAGTTCCTTGAAGCTGACCATCTGGCGCACGGCGTTGGGCAGCTCGATGCCCATCACGGTCTTGCCCGGGATCGGGCTGACGCGCGCGCTGATCGCGCTCATGTTGCGGGCGATGTCTTCCGCGAGACCGATCACGCGGCTGGCCTTGATGCCGGGCGCGGGCTCGAGTTCGTACATGGTCACGACCGGGCCGGTGCGGACAGCGGTGATCTCGCCCTTGACGTTGAAGTCGTCGAGCACGTTCTCGAGCAGGCGGGCGTTGCGTTCGAGCGCGAGCTTGTCGAGCTTGGGGCCGGTGTCCTTGGGCGGATCGGCGAGCAGGTCGAGGCTCGGCAGCTGATAGCTGTCGAACAGGTCCTTCTGCGCCTTGCCTGTCAGCTTGGCCGGGCGCGGCGGTTGGCGGGAGTCGGCGATTTCGGGCGGCTTGCGGGCCGGCGCGTCTTCATCCGCCTCGTCGAGCGGTTCGGCGCGCTGCACCCGGCGATCCTGCCGAGCCTTGGCGAGTTCCGGTTCGCGGCCGGGACGGGACGGTGCGCGACGCCAGAGGGCGGGCAGAGCCATGAGCCGCGCCCAGTCGAACGCGAAGACCCGCGCGGCGAGCACCACGCCGCCCACAAGGCTGAGGAGCCCAAGACCGAGCTTGGCCCAGAATTGCCCAGCTTCGGGAATCCGACGCGCGACGGCGTTGACTCCGTCGGAGCCGAGCAGCCCGAAGATCCCGCCAAGTGAGGCCGGCATGTCGAACCAGGCCTCGATTGCGCTGCCGCGACTGGCAAGCGCAATCGCGGTGCTGATCAGCGCCATCGCCAGTAGTAGCAGCGCCAACGTTCGCCACCAGCGGCCGCCATGCGGTGTCTGCTCGTCCCCGGCATCGCGCCATAGCTTGCTGGCGAAGGCATAGAGCATCGGCAGGAACAGCACCGCAACGAGGCCGAACAGGAACAGCGCCCGCTCTGCCGCCCAGGCGCCCGGACGGCCCATCCAGTTGGCCACCTCGCCGCCCGCCGCCGTCGAGGCAGAGGGATCGGTCAGGGTGTAGGACGCGAGGGCGAGCGCGAGGAACACCGTCGCAAGACCCAGGACCGCAGCGCCGGTGAGCTGCGCCGCGCGCGCGAGCGAGCGCCGGAACGCGGCGCGCCAATCCGCCCGTTGCGCCCCCGTCATTGCGCGGCTGGCCATGTGATGTTCCCTCTACGTCCGTGTGACCCCCATAATCCTCCTGCGCGGACTCGCCGTCAAGAATCAGGGGTAAGTTAGCCCATCGATCGCCGCCCAGTGCGGCCAGCGGAGGCGCCGTGCCCTGTGCGCGGTCATGCCGCCGAGGGCAATGACCGGCATCTCGGCATGGGCTGCCATGAGGCGAAACCGTGAGGGGCCGAGGGTCTCTGCTTGGGGATGCGAGCGGGTCGCGAACACCGGCGAGAGGAGCACTGCGTCGGCCTTCTTGAGATTGGCCAACGCGATATCGGCCAGGTCATGTGCTGTGGCGAGAGTGATAAGACCGCGCGTCGGCCACAGCGAGCGCGGGGCGCCGTAGACGCCGTGCGCGCCCCATTCGAGGGCGGTAAGCGCGCTGTCGGCCAGGATCGTCCAGTGTTCTCGCGTTCGGGCAACATCCCGCAGCGCGAACCAGCGGGCGACCCGTTCGTGCGGTTCGAGATGATAATGGCGGTAGATGAAACCCGATCCGCGGGGCAGCCGTTTTAGAGCGCGCTCCAGGCCGGCGTCGTTCCGCTCATCGGAAATCAGCCACAGAGAGGGCAGGGTCTGGCGTCCACGCATGGCGCCGCTATAGCGCGCCCGATGGAAAGCGCAGCCACTCTGCTTGCCGAGCTCGAAGACCGCATCGCCCACGCCTGCCGCGTCGCCCAGCGCGAACGCGGCGACGTCACGCTGATCGCGGTGAGCAAGACCCACCCCGCCGATGCTGTCGAGCGCCTGATAGAAGTGGGATGCCGGGTGTTCGGTGAAAACCGCGTGCAGGAGGCCCAGGCCAAGTGGCCGGAACTGCGCGAACGCTTTCCGGGCGTGCAGTTGCATCTCGTCGGCCAGCTTCAGTCCAACAAGGCGGAGGACGCCGTGGCGCTGTTCGACGCGATTCATTCGCTCGACCGGCCGAGCCTCGCCCGATCGATCGCACAGGCGATGCAGAAGCTGGGAAAGGCCGTTCCGTGCTTCGTTCAGGTTAACGTCGGCAATGAGGAGCAAAAGGGCGGCTGCGCAATCGCTGATTTACCCGGCCTTCTGGCCGAAGCGCGCGCCCTCGAAATCCCGCTCGCGGGCTTGATGTGCGTTCCCCCGTTCGGGATCGAGCCGGCGCCGTTCTTCGCGTTCCTCGACAAGCTTTCCCGCGACAATGGCCTCGAAGGTCGCTCGATGGGGATGAGCGGTGATTTCGAAACCGCGATCACGCTCGGCGCGACGCACATTCGAGTGGGGACGGCGCTGTTCGGCGGGAGGGGCTAATTGCCTTCCCCAAAGGGGAGAGGGCTTTTGATCAGGCCATCTCGGCGTCCGCCGGCTCCCCTGCTGCCTTCAGCAAAGCCCGCTCGACTTCCTTAAGCCGGTCTTGCGCGGTGACTTTTCCGCCCAGCAAGTCGGTCACGTAGAAATTGTCGACCGCGCGCTCGCCGTAGTGTGTGATGTGGGCCGAGTTCACCATCAACCGGCATTCGAACAGCGTCCTGGCGAGCTTGTTAAGCAGCGCCGGCCGGTCGCGCGCGGTTACTTCGATCACGGTGAAGCGGCCCGAGGCCTTGTTGTCGAACAGCACGGTCGGACGCACCTCGAAACTTTCCGCACGCGGGCGGGCGAGCGGGCGCTTGGCGAGCTGCGGGACCAGTTCGATCTTGCCGGCGAGTGCGTCCTCGATCGTGGTCTGCAGGCGGGTAAGCTGATCCTTCTCCTGGAACGGCTTGCCCAGCGGGTCCTGCACCAGGAAGTTGTCGACCGCCTTGCCCACGCGCGTCGTGTGGATGCGCGCGTCGATGATGTTGGCCCCGGCAAGACTGATCGCCCCGGCGATGCGGTAGAACAGGCCGGGGTGGTCGTCGCCGATCACCGTTACAAGCGTCGCCCCGCGCGCCGGGTAGTACTGGGCGAAGATGGTGAGCCTTTCCTCGGCCTCCTTGGCGGCGGCGTAGATCGGTACGTTGAGGGCGATGATGTCTTCGGGCTCGGCGATCCAGTAGGCATCGTCGAAGCGGTCTTCGAGCTCGTCGATAAGGTGCGCGTCATTGTCGAGCAGTTCGGCAACCCGCGCCTTCTTGGCGTCGATCCGCTCCTTGCGGCCATGGCGCTTGTGGCCGAGCCGCATGCGCTCTTCGGAAAGCTCATAGAGCTCGCCGAGCAATTGGCGCTTCCAGCTGTTCCAGATCCCCGGTCCGACCGCGCGGATGTCGACGATGGTCAACATGACCAACTGCCGCAGCCGCTCAAGGGTCTGCACTTGCGAGACGAAGTCGGTGATCGTCTTGGGGTCCGAAAGATCGCGCTTGAACGCGGTGGCGCTCATCAGCAGGTGCCAGCGCACGAGCCAGGCAACCATTTCGGTCTCGTCCTCGCTCATCCCCAACCGAGGGCACAGCTTCATCGCGACTTCGGCACCCAAGATCGAGTGATCCCCGCCCCGACCCTTGGCGATGTCGTGCAAGAGGGTGGCGACGTAGAGCACCGTGCGATTGCCGAGCTGGGGCAGAAGCTCGGTTGCGAGCGGGTGATCGTCCTTCAGCTCTCCTCGTTCGATCTGTGCCAGCAGCCCGATCGCCCGGATGGTGTGCTCGTCGACCGTATAGTGGTGATACATGTCGAACTGCATCTGCGCGTTCACCTTGCCGAAGTCGGGCACGAAGCGACCGAACACGCCCGCTTCGTTCATCCAGCGCAGGACGGTTTCGGGGTCGCGCCGTCCGGTCAGCAGCTTGAGGAATAGCGTATTCGCACGCGGATCGCGGCGGGTGTCCTCGCGGATCAGCTCGGCGTCGCGGCGCGCCATGCGCATCGTCTCGGGGTGGATTTCCAGGCCCTCTTCCTCGGCGATCTGGAAAATCTCGATCAGCCGGATCGGGTCCTGCTGGAACCACTCGTCTCCCGGC
This sequence comes from Croceibacterium selenioxidans, assembly GCF_018599195.1. Lineage (GTDB taxonomy): Bacteria > Pseudomonadota > Alphaproteobacteria > Sphingomonadales > Sphingomonadaceae > Croceibacterium_A > Croceibacterium_A selenioxidans. The sequence goes on from NZ_JAHFVK010000002.1 coordinate 1,135,924, forward strand.
GCGCAGATGCGCCCGCCGACGATGCGGTAGCCCTTGAACATGCGCGGCCGGCTGCGGAAGCTGGCGAGCAGGCCCTTGGGCCGCTTCCGCTGGCCCATCTGCTCATCGATGTGGGCCAGGAACACACCAGTTACATTGCCGACGTGCTGCGCCTGGAGAAAGTAGTACTGCATGAAGCGCTCGACGGCGCTCTTGCCGGTCCGGTCGGCGAATTGCATCCGCCTGGCGACCTCGCGCTGGAGGTCGAAGGTCAAGCGATCCTCTGCCCGGCGCGTGATCGTGTGGAGGTGGCTGCGCACCGCCAGCAGAAATTGTTCGGCTCGGCGGAAACTGCGGTATTCGCGCTGGGTGAGCAGACCGACATCGACCAGTTCGGCGGCATCGCGCACCCGGTGAATGTACTTGCCGATCCAGTAGAGAGTCTGCAGGTCGCGCAGGCCGCCCTTCCCGTCCTTCACATTGGGTTCGACGACGTAGCGGCTGTCGCCCATGCGCTTGTGGCGGGCGTTTCGTTCAGCCAGCTTCTCCGACACGAACTGCGCCTCGGATCCGGGAACCACATCTTCCCAGAAACGGCGGCTGGCCTCGTCGTAGAGCTTCTGGTCACCCCATAGGTAACGGCCTTCGAGGATCGCGGTGCGGATCGTCAAGTCGGCTTTCGCCATGCGCACCATCTCGTCAAGCGAGCGGCTTGAATGGCCAACCTTGAGGCCAAGGTCCCACAGGTAATAGAGCAGCGCCTCGATCACCTGTTCGCACCACGGCGTGGTCTTGCCCGGCGTGATGAAGGCGATGTCGATGTCCGAAAACGGGGCCATTTCGCCGCGTCCGTAGCCGCCAACCGCGATGAGGGTCAGGCGCTCCCCCTTCGAACGGTTCGGCGCGGGATAGAGATCGGCGATGACGTGGTCGTGCAGGACGCGGATCAGCTGGTCGATCAGGAAAGCGTGACCATGGACTACTTCGTAGCCCTTGGTCGGGCGTTCGGCGAAGCGCCGGGCCAGCTCGGTCCGCCCGTCTTCAAGCGCCCCGCGCAACAGCTCGACGATCCGCGGCCGCGCCGCTTGGGCGCCCGCTTCCGCCACGGCGTCGGCGATCGAGGCGGCAAGCACGCGGCGATCGAGGACCGCGCGCTGGTTGGGGATGCTAGGCGTGCTCACTTAGGGTCAGGCCCCATATCCAGCGCCTTTGAGGCGGCAGAATGGCGAACATATCGGAAGGAAAGGGCCGCCGGGAAGGCTGGATGCCTTTCCAAGGCCGTTTTCGTTCAAGGAAGGCATTCTGCCGTGCCTTCGGGATTTGATCAAAATGACCCCTTGCCGCGTCAAGAAGCCTTGCAACATCGACATAGTCCTGCGTCTTCCTTCCTTGCACTGAGCCATTTTTCTTCAAACCTCGAAGGCGCGGGATATGGGGCCTGACCCTGGACAGCACATATAGGCAAAGCCTTGCGTTGCAATGTCTCAGCAGAGCCTTTGCTTGCCGGCGCGTTCCGTGCCAAAGCCCCGCAAGCGAGAGGGAGCCCAACGCACCATGTTCGATTTGCTGGCTGTCGCCACCCAGGAAGCGATCCACTTCGAAGACCTCGGACTGACCCGGGGGATCGACCTCGGCTTCTTCACCTTGCGGTTCTATTCGCTGGCCTATCTAGCCGGTATCCTGGCCGCCTGGTGGCACTTGTCCAAGATGACCAAGGCGCCCGGCAGCCCAATGGCGCAGCGGCACGTCGACGACTTGTTCTTCTACTGCACGCTTGGCGTCATCATCGGCGGGCGGCTGGGCTACGCCGCCTTCTACAAGCCGGACCTGTTCACCGGCTTCACGTCATCGGAGAGGGTGAGCTGGGACCTGCTGCGCCTGTGGGACGGCGGCATGAGTTTCCATGGCGGGGTCATCGGCACCACTCTGGCGATCGCATGGGTGTCGTGGCGCGGGAAGCTCAGCTTTATCCGGACTTGCGACTATATCTCCGTGAACGTCGGCTTCGGCATGTTCTTCGGGCGTATCGCCAACTTCATCAACGGGGAGCTCTGGGGCCGGCCGACGGACGTGTCCTGGGCGATGATCTTCCCGAGCGACCGGCTCGGCTTGCCGCGCCACCCGAGCCAGCTTTACGAAGCGGTGCTCGAGGGGCTGTTGATCATCGCCATCATGCTCCCGCTGTTCTGGCGGACTCGTGCCCGATATCGGCCGGGCTTGCTGGTGGGCACGTTTACCGTCCTCATCGCCAGCGCGCGTTTCGTGGTCGAGTTCTTCCGCGAGCCTGACGAGCAGCTGGTCTGGATGGTGACCGACACCGGCCTCAGCCGCGGGCAGTGGCTCAGCATTCCGCTGATCCTGGCGGGTCTTGCCCTGATGGCCTGGTCGCTCAAGCGGCCTGCGCTCGGCAGCGGAATCAAGCCGGCCGCGGCATGACCGAGCCGGCCTCGCTGGCCGAGCGCTTCCGGCGGCTGATCGCGGCCACCGGGCCGATCAGCGTCGCACAGTTCATGGGTGAATCGAACGCCCGCTATTACGCCAGCCGCGACCCGTTCGGCACCGAAGGCGATTTCATCACCGCGCCCGAGATAAGCCAGATGTTCGGCGAGATGATCGGACTCTGGCTGGCCGACACCTGGGAACGGGCCGCATGTCCGGCTGGGGTCTGCTATGTCGAACTTGGCCCGGGTCGAGGTACCCTGGCCGCTGACGCGTTACGGGCGATGAAGCGCTTCGGCCTCGAGCCCGAGGTACATCTCGTCGAAGGCTCGCCGGAGTTGAGACAACAGCAGCAGCAGGCGGTGCCGCAAGCGCAGTTCCACCAGGATCTCTCGACCGTCCCAGCCGATCGCCCGCTTCTGTTGGCGGCGAACGAATTCCTCGACGCCCTGCCCGTGCGGCAGCTCGTTCGCACGGCCGAGGGCTGGCGAGAAGTCATGGTCGCGGTCGACGGCGAGGGTCATTTCGTGCGGGTCGCGGGGCCCCTGCCGATGGATTCCGCCTTGCCGGAGGCTCGGCGAGAAGCCGAAGAAGGCACGGTGGTCGAGACCTGCCCCGGTGCGGCCGCGGTGATGGCCGAGGCCGCCGAAAGGCTCGCCCGGCAAGGCGGGGCGGCGCTGTTCATCGATTACGGTTACGTGGAGCCGCGCACGGGCTCGACCTTGCAGGCGCTGGCGAAGCATCGGAAAGTCGATCCGTTTGCCTTGCCCGGCGAAGCCGATCTGACCGCCCATGTCGATTTCGCCGTCTTGGCAGAAGTAGCCGGGTCTCGTGGTGCCCGATGGCTCGGGACGGTCGAGCAGGGCGCCTGGCTGCGGGCCATGGGGATCGACCGGCGCGCGGAGACGCTCGCCGGCGGCTCGCCTAGGCATCATGAAACCGTAATGCGGGCCAGGGATCGCCTGACGGGCGACGAGCAAATGGGCAAGCTGTTCAAGGTCATGGGTCTTGCCGGACCCGATTGGCCTGATGGGGCGGGATTCTAGGTCCATGCAGGGCGGCCATCGCGTTTCGAACCGTTCGATCCTGGTGGCTGCGCTGTCGACCGTGGTCGAGTGGTACGACTTCACGCTCTATCTCTATTTTGCCACGGTCCTTTCGCGCGTGTTCTTCGGCGGGGGTGAGGCGTCGTTGCTGGCGACGCTCGGCGGGTTCGCGGTCGCCTATGTCATGCGGCCGGTCGGCGCGGTCGTGTTCGGGCATATCGGCGACAGCAAAGGCCGCCGCCCCATGCTGCTGCTGTCGATGGCGATCATGTCGCTGGCCATGCTGGCGACCGCACTCTTGCCGACGCACGCCCAAGTCGGCTCGGCCGCGGCGGTGCTGATGCTGGCGATGCGCTGCGTGATGGGGTTCTCGGTCGGCGGGGAGTATACCGGCGTCATCGCCTACCTGCTCGAAGGCTCGCGACCAGAACGGCGGGGGCTGATCGCCTCGCTTGCGGCAGCAGCCAGCGAGGTTGGCGCCTTGCTGGCGGTGGCGGTAGCAGCCCTTACAGTCAGCCTGCTGTCCGAAGCCCAGCTACAATCATGGGGTTGGCGAATTCCGTTCCTGGTGGGCGCGGTCCTCGCGGGCGCGGTGTGGTTTGCTCGCTCGATGATGGAGGAGTCGCCCGATTTCGTGCGCCTGAAGGCCGCCAGCGAGCTTGCTCCCAACCCGTTGGCACATGCCTTGTCGCACCAATGGCGCGGGCTGCTGCGGGCGTTCGCGATCTCGGCCTTCGGCTCGATCACCTATTACGTTGGCATCACATACGTGCCAGCGTTCCTGACTTCGGTGGGCACCGTGAGCGAAGCGGACTCCTTGTGGTTGTCGACCGTCGCGGCGGTCGCGGTCATAGCTGTTACGCCCTTCGTCGGCCTGCTGGCGGACCGCGTAGGCCGCAAGCCGGTGTTGATCGGGCTGGCGATCCTGGGTGCGGCGCTGCCGATCACGATGTTCTCGCTCATGGCCGGGGCATCGACCGGTCACGCTTTGCTGGGAGCCGTCACCCTCGCTCTTGTCGCGGGCGGGGCGAGTGCGGTCGGAGCCATCGCGACCGGCGAGCAGTTCAGCGAGACGAGCCGCGCGAGCGGTCTTGGCGTTGGCTACACTACAGCGACCGTGATCTTCGGTGGCCTGACGCCGTTCGTGGCGCAGCATCTGGTGGAAAGCACCGGCTCGCCTGCCGTTCCCGGGATCATGATCGCCGCCGTGGCGATTGCCGTGCTGCCGGTATTCGTGCTGATGCGCGAAACGGCGCCTTCGCGCGTATCCTAGCACCTCCTCTTGCCCGGGGGACTTAGCGCGAGATCGCTGCCCGCGAGACGGTGAGGTCGCAGACGAGGCCGGCGGGTTCGAAGCGGCGTTCCCACCAGCCGTCCAATTGCCCGGTGACACTCATTTCCACCAGGCGCGAGCCAAAGCCTTCCTTCACTTTCGCCTTGGGCGGAGGGCCGCCTCGCTCCACCCAACGCAGCAACATGGTTTCGCCCTGATCGGTCACGGTCAGTTCGACCGTGCCCTCTTCGGACGAGAGCGCTCCGTACTTGGCTGAGTTGGTCGCCAGTTCGTGGAACACCAGCGCCAACGGCGTGGCGCTGCGCGGAGCGATCGCCAGGTCGTCACCGTGGATGGAGATCCTGGGACAGGATTCCTTGCGATAGGGCCCGAACAGATCCTTGAGCATGCCGTTCAACGTGCCGCTGCGCTTGCCCTGCGCGGGCCGGACGTAGTCGTGCGCGCGACCCAGCGCCCGGATCGTGCCGATCAGTTCATCTCCGAAGCCCTTCACATCGGGCCGGTTACGAACCGAGAGCGAGATCAGGCCCGAAACCACCGCGAAGATGTTCTTGATCCGGTGCGACAGTTCCTTGGCGAGCAGGTCACGGGATTCGGACGCGGCATAGAGGTCGTGGATGTCGACCGCGGTGCCGAACCAACGCACGATCTTGCCGTCGGCATCGCGCACCGGCACGGCGCGCGAGATCATCCAGCGGTATTCACCGTCATGCCGGCGCAGCCGATGCTCGATCTCGTAGGTTTCGCCAGTCGCCAGCGAATGGCGCCAGGCCGCACTGGCCCTCTTCCAATCCTCGGGATGGAACGAACCGCCGTTCGTGTCTTCGGGTTCTCCGGTGAACTCCACCATCCGCTGGTTGAAGTAGTCGAAGTTGCCTGCCGGATCGGCGGACCAGGCGATCGCCGGGATGGAGTCCGCCAGGGTGCGGAGGTAAGTCTCGCGTTCGGCATGCTCGCGCCGCGCGGCGATGCTGTGCCGGCGCGAACGCAGCCGCCGCATGACGGCCTGGGCCAGGATCGAGAGCCCGTCACGCTGCATCTCGGTCAGCCCATCGGGACGCTCATGCGTGTCGATGATGCACAGCGCCCCGAGCGCAATGCCTTCTTCGGACAGCAACGGCTGTCCGGCGTAGAAGCGCACGAAAGGCTCGCCGATCACATAAGGGTTCCGCGCGAAGCGCGGGTCCGACCTGGGATCGCGTACCTGCATCAATCCGCCATGCATCATGGCATGGGTGCAGAAGGAGACGTCGCGCGGCGTATCGCGCTGGTCGAGGCCTTCGCGAGCGAGGAAGCGCTGCCGCTCTTCCTCCACCAGGCTGACGAGCGCTACCGGCGCCTCGCACAGCTTCGCGGCGAAGGTGGCAATGGCCGAAAGCTCCGGATCGTCCTGCAGTGAATCGAGCCCGTATGCCCGGAGTATGCGGAGACGCTCTTCCTCTTCGGGGTCAATTTGCGGGGGCTGCTTTTCGGCAGCCCGCAGTTGGATGGACGTCGCGTTCACTAAACCCTCCACGAACGAGGTTAAACGAATACCCAACCCTTAGAAAGGTCAGGACTCCTCGGGAAAAACCCTGGCTCGGTGCGGTTTGAACCCGTTTTCGGGGCTCTTCCGGCTTGCTATGGCGGGTTCGAAAGGGGTTCTCGATGCAAGCGACTCCCAAATTCGATTTCGGGCTGGGCGAAGACGCGGAGATGATTCGCGATTCGGTGGCCCGCTTCGCCGACGAGCAAATCGCGCCAATCGCGGAAAAGGTGGATCGCGAGGACATGTTCCCGCGCGAGCTGTGGCCAGCGATGGGTGAACTGGGCCTGCATGGAATCACTGTGCCGGAGCCCGATGGCGGGCTTGGGCTGGGCTATCTCGAGCATGTCATCGCGATCGAGGAAGTTAGCCGGGCAAGCGCTTCGGTCGGCCTCAGCTACGGCGCCCATTCGAACCTTTGCATCAACCAGATCGCGCGCTGGGGCACTGCGGCGCAGAAGGCGAAGCACCTGCCCGGCCTTATCAACGGCGAGCATGTCGGCGCGCTGGCCATGAGCGAGCCGGCGGCAGGCTCGGACGTCGTTTCGATGAAGCTCAAAGCCGACGCGGTCCAGGGCGGCTTCGTGCTCAACGGCACCAAGTTCTGGATCACCAACGGGCACGAGGCCGAGGTGCTGGTGGTCTACGCCAAGACCGACGCCGCAGCGGGCTCGAAGGGTATTACCGCCTTCCTGGTCGAGAAGGATATGCCAGGATTCAAGGCGGCCCAGAAGATCGGCAAGATGGGAATGCGCGGCTCGCCCACCTCCGAACTGGTGTTCGAGGGGTGCGAAGTGCCGGAGAGCAACGTGCTCGGCGAGGTCGGGCAAGGGGTGAAGGTACTCATGAGCGGGCTCGACTACGAGCGTGCCGTGCTCGCCGGGGTCCAGCTCGGGATCATGCAGGCCTGCCTCGACACGGTCATTCCCTACGTTCGCGAGCGCGAGCAGTTCGGCAAGCCGATCGGCTCGTTCCAGCTGATCCAGGCCAAGGTCGCCGACATGTATGTCGCGCTGCAATCGGCGCGGGCCTACACTTATGCCGTGGCGCGTGCCTGCGACCGAGGGCAGACCACCCGCCACGACGCGGCGGGGGCAATCCTGCTGGCAAGCGAGAACGCCTTCCGGGTGGCTGGCGAAGCGATCCAGGCCCTCGGCGGCGCTGGGTACACGACTGACTGGCCGGTCGAACGCTATCTGCGCGACGCCAAGCTGCTCGATATCGGGGCGGGGACCAACGAGATCAGGCGGATGCTGATCGGCAGGGAGCTGATCGGGGTCTGAGGTCCTGCGAACAATTGCGACGTTATTCCGCTCGACATCGGTTCGCTAACGAACGAGACCGGGCGCTCAACGGAAGACTTGGGAGGGTCGATGTTCAAGACGATAGTGGCGAGCGCCGTGGCGCTGGCAGCCCTGGCCGCGGTTCCGGCCGAGGCGCGGACCGACAAGATCAAGGTTCACGGCGCCTCGCTCGAGGGTAACCTCGAGGGCAATTCGCCCGACCGCGACGTCTATGTGTTCCTGCCACCGAGCTACGACAGCAGCGCGAACAAGCGCTATCCGGTGGTCTACTTCCTGCATGGCTACTCGGTCGGGGCCGATGCCTATGACGGCCTTGCCAAGTTCCAGGAGGCGGTCGATGCCGCTGCCGCGGCGGGCAACGAGATGATCGTGGTGATGCCCGACGTGTACACCAAGTTCAAAGGCGCGATGTTCGGCGCGTCGGTCACCACCGGCGACTTCGAGCGCTATGTGGCGCAGGACCTCGTCGGCTATGTGGACGGGCACTACCGCACGATCGCCGACGCCGACAGCCGCGGGCTTTCGGGGCACTCAATGGGTGGATACGGCACGCTCAAGATCGCCATGAAGTATCCGGGCGTGTTTTCGAGCATCTATGCGATGGCGCCGTGCTGCCTCTCGCCGTCGAACATGACGGCAGAGCAGGTTCAGGCGGTCTCGGCCCTCACTCCCGAGCAACTGGCTACGGCACAGGGTTTCGCCCTCGCCACCCCTGCGACCTTATCAGCCTGGGCGCCGGACCCCAAGAATCCGCCGTTCTACCTCTCGACGGGGGTCAAGGATGGCGTGGTCGATCCGTTGCTGCTCGCGCGGCTCCACGCCAACTCGCCGCTGGTCTTGTTGCCGCAGTACCTGCCGGCGATGAACGCGCTGGAGGCGATCAGGCTCGAGGTCGGCGACAAGGACTTCCTCCTGCGGGACGACACCTGGATGCACGAGGAATTCGACCGTTTCGGCGTGAAGCACGAATGGCAGGTGTTCGAAGGCGACCACGGCAATCGCGTGAACGCCCGGATAAGGTCGGACCTGCTGCCGTTCTTCGGCCAGCACCTGGACAAGTAATTGAGGGATATGGGGATGTTGAAGTCACTTACCGCTACTGCCGCCGCGCTGCTCGCGCTGACCGTCACTCCGGCCGCGGCGCAGAACATCAAGGCCCCGGCCCCGGCTGTCGTTCCGGCCGGCATCACGGTTGAAAATCCGAAGGTCCATGGTGCGTCGCTCGAAGGCAACCTCGAAGGCAATGCCGTCGATCGCGAGGTCATGGTCGTGCTGCCGCCGAGCTACAAGACCAATCCGAACAAGCGCTATCCGGTGGTCTACTACCTGCACGGCTTCGCCATCGACGGGCGCAACTTCTACGACTTCATGAAAGTGCCCGAAGCCGTCGCCAAGTCGGCTGCGGCCGGAACCGAGTTCATCGTGGTCGTGCCCGACACGCTGACTAAGATGGGTGGCAGCATGTATTCGAACTCGGTCACAACCGGTGATTTCCGCGAGTTCATCGCGAAGGACCTCGTCCAGTACATCGACAGCCACTATCGCACGATCGCCACGCGTGGCGGACGCGGCCTTGCAGGCCACTCAATGGGCGGATACGGCACCTGGGTCGTGGGCATGACTTATCCCGAAGTGTTCGACAGCATCTGGGCGCAGAGCGCCTGCTGCGTGAGTCCGCGCACCGAAACGGTCGAGTCCGCAACGGCCATGGCAGCGGTGCCTTATGACAAGGTCGACGGTTCGGGCTTCGGCATGCGGGCCGGCCTCGCTTCCGCGGTCGCCTGGGCACCGAACCCCCAGAACCCGCCGTACTTTGTCGACTTCCCGCTCAAGGACGGCGCGGTCGATCCGCTGGTGATCGCCAAGTGGGCCAACAACTCGCCGCTGGCGATGGTCGCCGCGCACGTCGATGCGCTGAAGAGCTTCGACGCGATCGGCGCGGACGTGGGCGACAAGGACGGCCTGATCACCGACGACACCGCGATCCACCAGGAACTCGAGAAGTTCGGCATCGCTCACGATTGGGCAGTCTACGAGGGTGATCACGTCAGCAAGATCGGCCAGCGTTTCGCCGACGTCGTGCTGCCGTTCTTCGCCAAGCACCTCGACAAGCAATGAGCGCACCGGTCCTCTCCAGCTCGATCGATCTGGAGGGGGCCGACGCCCGTGCGCGGGCGAAGCATAACCGCGCCTTGGCCGAGGCGCTGAGGGACCGCGTGGCCCAAGCTGCTCTCGGGGGCCCGGAGGCCAGCCGTGAGCGGCACAGCGCGCGGGGCAAGCTGCTGCCAAGGGAGCGGGTCGAGCGGTTGCTGGACCCGGGCTCGCCGTTCCTCGAAATCGGTCAGCTCGTCGCGAACGGGCTTTACGGCGACGAAGTCCCCGGCGCCGGAATGATCGCCGGGATCGGCCGGGTCTCGGGCCGCCAGTGCATGATCGTCGCCAATGACGCCACGGTGAAGGGCGGCACGTACTATCCGCTGACGGTCAAGAAGCACCTGCGGGCGCAAGAGATCGCGGAAGCGAACCGGCTGCCTTGCCTCTACCTCGTCGACAGCGGAGGGGCGAACCTTCCGCACCAGGCGGAAGTCTTCCCCGACCGCGACCATTTCGGGCGAATATTCTATAACCAGGCGCAGATGTCCTCGCTGGGCATCCCGCAGATTGCCTGCGTCATGGGTAGCTGCACGGCCGGCGGTGCCTACGTCCCTGCGATGAGTGACGAGAGCGTGATCGTACGCAACCAGGGCACGATCTTCCTCGCCGGTCCGCCGCTGGTGAAGGCGGCGACAGGGGAAGAGATCAGCGCGGAGGACCTGGGCGGAGGCGAGCTTCACGCGAAAAAGTCGGGCGTGGTCGATCACCTTGCCGAGAACGACGAGCATGCCCTTACCATCCTGCGCGACATCGTCTCGCACCTCGGGCCCAGCAAAGGCGCCGGGCTCGATTTGCGGGAGCCCCGCGCGCCGAGGTTCGACGCCGAGGAGCTCTATTCTATCGTTCCCGACGACGTCCGCGCGCCTTACGACGTGCACGAAGTTATCGCCCGCCTCGTCGATGGCAGCGAGTTCCATGAGTTCAAGGCGCTCTATGGCTCGACACTGGTCTGCGGCTTTGCGCATATTTGGGGGATGCCCGTAGCGATCCTCGCCAACAACGGGGTGCTGTTCTCCGAAAGCGCGCTCAAGGGCGCTCATTTCATCCAGCTGGCCTGCCAACGAGGCATTCCGTTGCTTTTCCTGCAGAATATCTCGGGCTTCATGGTCGGTGGCCGCTACGAGGCGGAGGGCATCGCCAAGCACGGTGCCAAGTTGGTGACGGCGGTTGCCACGGCGCAGGTGCCTAAGATTACGGTGGTCATCGGCGGGAGCTTCGGTGCCGGTAACTACGGCATGTGCGGCCGAGCTTACTCCCCGCGTTTTCTGTTCACCTGGCCCAACGCGCGCATCAGCGTCATGGGCGGCGAGCAGGCGGCGAGCGTGCTGGCTACCGTCCACCGCGATGCCGAGAGCTGGACACCCGAACAGGCCGAGGCGTTCAAGGCTCCGATCCGCGAGAAGTACGAAACCGAGGGCAACCCCTACTACGCCACGGCGCGCCTGTGGGACGACGGGGTAATCGATCCGGCGCAGACCAGGGACGTGCTGGGCCTGGCGCTCGGCGCCTGCCTGGAGGCACCGATACCCGAGGCGCCCCGATTTGGCGTGTTCAGGATGTAATTGGGGAGATCTCGATGATCGCTCGCCGCTGGCACGGGCGCGTGCCTAATTCGCTGGCCGCTGAGTACTTGCGGCTGATGCAGGAGGTCGCTTTGCCCGACTACCGCTCGACCCAAGGCAACCGGGGCGCCTGGTGCCTGAACCGCGTCGAGGGCGACGTGACCCACGTCGAGATGCTGACGTTCTGGGACGACTTCGCCGCGATCAAACGGTTCGCTGGCGAGGACGTGAGCGTTGCGAAGTATTACGACTTCGATGACGCGTTCCTGCTGGAGAAGGAACCCGGCGTGTTGCACTTCGAAGTTCGGGAGTGAGCTTCGATCCCTCCCCGTCCCGGGGAGGATCTCTAGACGTCCAGGTTCGCCACGTTCAGCGCGTTCTGCTGGATGAAATCGCGGCGTGGTTCGACGACATCGCCCATCAGGCGGGTGAAGATCTCGTCGGTCACGTCGGCATCTTCGACCTTCACCTGCAGTAGGATGCGGTTGTCGGGGTCGAGCGTGGTTTCCCAAAGCTGTTCGGCGTTCATTTCGCCGAGACCCTTGTAGCGCGAGATCGACAGGCCCTTGCGGCCGGTGACTAGCACGGCCTCGAGCAATTGGCTTGGCCGTGTGATCGTGCCGTCGATAACGACCGGCGCGGTCGCCGCCTCTTCACCTTCATCGATTGCCACTTCGACGTCTGGCTCCGCCTCGGCGCCCGCCTTCGACAGGCGGCCGGGTGCGGCATAGGCTTCGGCCATTTCCTGCGTCAGCTTGTGCAACTTGCGCGCTTCAGCGCTGCCGACGAAGCCGTGTTCGATCAGGTGTGCGTCGGTCACCCCGCGCCATACTCGGTCGAAACGGATCGTGCCGTCCTCGCGCAACTCGGCCGCCCAGGTAGCTTCGGGATCGCCCATCTTGAGTTGCGTCGCGGCGCGGGCCAGAGCCTGGCTCCGCTGGTCGTTGGACATGTCCGGATCGAGCGCGCCCGCCAGGGCCATGGCCTCGACCACGGTGGCATCGTACTTACGCGGAACGAAGGCCATCAGGCTCTTCATCCTCAGGGCATGCTCGACCAGAGCGGCGAGGTCGGCTCCGCCCCGGGCACCGCCTGAGGTCTCGAGCACCCGGCCCTGCAGCCCGGCTTCGACCAGGTAGCGATCCAGCGCGGCCTGGTCCTTCAGGTAGACCTCGCTGCGGTTCTTGCTGACCTTGAACAGCGGCGGCTGCGCGATGAACAAGTGACCGGCCTTGATGATCTCCGGCATCTGCCGATGGAAGAACGTCAGCAGCAGCGTGCGGATATGCGCGCCGTCGACGTCGGCGTCGGTCATGATGACGATCTTGTGGTAGCGCAGTTTGTCCAGGTTGAACTCGTCGCGGATGCCAGTGCCCATCGCCTGGATCAGCGTGCCGACTTCCTTGGAGCTGATAATGCGGTCGAACCGTGCGCGCTCGACGTTGAGGATCTTGCCGCGCAGGGGAAGGATCGCCTGGTACTGGCTGTCGCGGCCGCTTTTGGCCGAACCGCCCGCGCTGTCACCCTCGACCAGAAACAGTTCGCACAGCGAGGGATCGCGCTCGCGGCAGTCGGAGAGCTTGCCTGGCAGGCTGGCGATGTCGAGCGCGCCCTTGCGCCGGGTCAGTTCGCGCGCCTTGCGCGCGGCTTCGCGCGCGGCGGCGGCATCGACGATCTTCTGGACGATGGAGCGGGCGTCGGCCGGATTTTCCTCCAGCCATTCGCTCATCTTCTCGCCCATCAGGCTTTCGAGCGGCTGACGGACTTCGCTGGAAACCAGCTTGTCCTTGGTCTGGCTGGAGAACTTGGGATCGGGCAGCTTGACCGAGACGATGGCGGTCAGCCCTTCGCGCATATCCTCTCCGGTCAGCGCCACCTTCTCTTTCTTGAGCAGCCCGGTGCGTTCGGAATAACCGTTGAGCGTGCGGGTGAGCGCGGCCCGGAACGCGGCGAGGTGAGTGCCGCCGTCGCGCTGCGGGATGTTGTTGGTGAAGCAAAGGACGTTCTCGTAGTACGAGTCGTTCCATTCCAGCGCGACGTCGATGCCGATGCCGTCCTTTTCCGCCGAAACGGAGATCGGCTCTGGGATCAGCGGCTGCTTGTTGCGGTCGAGGAACTTCACGAACGCCGCGATGCCGCCTTCGTAGAACAAGTCGTGCTCCAAGGGTTCGTCATGCCGCTTGTCGCGCAGCAGGATGCGCACCCCGGAGTTGAGGAAGGCGAGCTCGCGATAGCGGTGCTCGAGCTTCTCGAAGTCGAACTCGGTCACGTTCTTGAACGTGTCGGTCGAGGCCATGAAGGTGACGCGGGTGCCCTTCTTGCCCGCCGGTGCCGGACCGGTGACCTTGAGCGGGGCTTCGGCGTCGCCGTGGCGGAAGCGCATCCAGTGCTCTTCGCCGTCGCGCCAGATTGTCAGCTCCAGCCATTCGCTCAGCGCGTTGACCACCGAGACACCCACGCCGTGGAGGCCACCCGAAACCTTGTAGGCGTTATCTTCGCTGGTGTTCTCGAACTTACCGCCGGCGTGGAGCTGGGTCATGATGACCTCGGCCGCCGAGACGCCTTCTTCGGCATGGATGCCGGTCGGAATGCCGCGGCCGTTGTCCTCGACCGAGACCGAACCGTCGGGGTTGAGTTCGATCAGCACCAAGTCGCAATGTCCGGCCAGCGCCTCGTCGATAGCGTTGTCGCTGACTTCGAACACCATGTGGTGCAGGCCCGAACCGTCGTCGGTATCGCCGATGTACATGCCCGGGCGCTTGCGTACCGCATCGAGGCCTTTCAGGACCTTGATCGAATCGGCACCATAGGCGTTGGCGTTGGGGAGGTTCTCGGCTGGTTCAGTCATGCCCATCATATAGGCATCGAAGTACGATTACGGAACCCGCTGGCGGCCCTTCCATCCACAATCGAAACGTGGTCCATTCAGCCATCAATTTCGAGGGCATGGACTATGAGGAAACGGGTTGCTGCAGTGGCTCTGGGCGCGATGCTGGCTTCGTCTGCCGTAGCGCAGGTCCCAACCGGGACAATGGGACCGCTACGGCCCGATCAACAGCGCTTCCGCGATCTCTACAAGGAGCTGATCGAGACCAATACCACGCTCTCGGCGGGGGACTGCACGCTGGCCTCGCAGCAGCTTGCTGCGCGGTTGAAGGCCGCCGGGCTGCCTGATGCGAATGTGACCGTGTTCAGCGCGCCCGACCATCCCAAGGAAGGCGGGCTTGTGGCGGTGTTCCCGGGAACCTCGTCCGGCGCCAAGCCGATCCTTCTGCTTGGCCATATCGACGTGGTCGAAGCCAATCGGGCCGACTGGGTCCGCGATCCGTTCACGCTCATCGAGGAGGGTGGCTATTTCTACGCCCGGGGTGCGGTCGACGACAAGGCGATGTCGGCGATCTGGGCGGACATGCTCATTCGCTTTGCCGAGGAGGGCTACAAGCCCAAGCGCACGGTCAAGATCGCGCTCACCTGCGGCGAGGAGACCGACACTGCGTTCAACGGCGCAGACTGGCTCGCCAAGAACCGGCGCGAGCTGATCGATGCGCAATTCGCGCTCAACGAAGGCGGGGGCGGCAAGACCGACGGCCAGGGGAAGATTGCGATCCAGGGAATCCAGGTGGGAGAGAAGATCTATCAGGATTTCATTCTGAGCGTGACCAACCCCGGCGGGCACAGTTCGATGCCGGTGCCGGACAACGCGATCTATCGGATGTCGGCCGCGCTCGAGAAGATTGGCGCCCACGAATTCCCAATGCAGTTCAACGACACCACCCGGGCGATGTTCGCCAAGGGCCGTTACCTGCGTCCTGGGGAGATCGGCGAGGCAGCCGAACGGCTCGCGGCCAATCCTGGCGATCGCGAGGCCGAGGCGATCGTCAACCAGGACAAGCAGTTGCACTCGCTGCTGCGGACGACTTGCGTCGCCACGATGGTGGATGGCGGTCACGCTCGGAACGCCTTGCCGCAGCGGGTCGAGGCCAACGTCAACTGTCGGATCTTTCCGGGGAATACGCCGGCCGAGGTCCAGCAGGACCTGACACAGGTGATCGGCGATGAGGCGATCTCGATCCGCCCCGCGCGGACCGACAAGCCGCTAGCCGCGTCACCCGCACTCGATCCCGCGATCATCGGCCCGATGGAGCGGCTGGCGCAGCGCTATTGGCCGGGGGTTCCGGTCATCCCCTCGATGTCCACTGGTGCGACGGACGGACTCTATCTCGCCGCGGTGGGCATCCCGGTCTACGGTGTGGCCGGAATGTGGGGCGATCCCGACGGCAACGGCGCGCATGGCCTTAACGAACGGATCGAGGTGAAGTCGCTCTTCACGGGTCGCGACTATCTCTACGATCTGGTGAAAGCTTATGCGGGCTGAGCCTCAAACGAAAACGGCCGCCCGAAGGCGGCCGTTCCACACGCATCCAAAGCCTGGTGTCAGAAGGTCCAGACCATCGGGAGAGGATAAGTGCCGGCGCCAGAGACGTAGGCATTGAATACGCGCTTGAAGAAAGTGATCATCGGTAGCTCCGTTGGGCGAGCCGCGGAGTACGGGTTCGCGGCTCGCCCGTTCAGTTAAGTTCAAAAGACGCTGGCGAGGGCCATGCTCTGGTAGGGTTCGAGCACCGAAACCTGCTCCAGGGCATTGGTCTTGGCTTCGGTCTTGCAGGCTTCGAAGGCCACCATGCCCTTGATGTTGCGAAGATCCGGCTTGGAGCAGACTTGCTCCGCAGCCGCGTCCACGCGCTGTTCGAGCTTGGCGGCGCCCGCGGCGTCCGTGAGATCGAGGTCGGAGTAGGACACCACAACCTCGGTCTCTTCGGCCAGGGCCGGAGTGGCGAGGGCGGCGGAGGTCGCCAGGGCGGCGAGTACGGTAACGATCGACTTACGCATGGCTGTTTCCTTCGATTTGGGTGCTGCCTCCTCGGCTTGCCCCCGTCTTCACTTGCCCGTCCTTTGTGCGGCGCAGCATGAAAATGTGCAAATGCGAAGAAGGCAAAGGGTGTTGCGCAATTTGCAACATGCTTTTTCACATTACCGTAACGAGGGCGGGGCGAAGTGCGGTTGGCCCGATCGCCCCCGCTAGACATGGAGGGCGCAGGAACCTAACTGCCCGCCATGGACGCCCAGCACCTTCCCGATTCCATCCTGATCGTCGATTTCGGCAGCCAGGTAACGCAATTGATCGCCCGCCGCGTGCGCGAAGCGGGGGTCTATTCGGAAATCGCTCCCTTCACGATGGCCGAAGAGGCCTTCGCGCGGCTCAAGCCGAAGGGGATCATCCTGTCGGGCTCGCCCGCGGGCGTACCGGAGGAAGGCAGCCCGCGCGCGCCGATGTCGCTGTTCCAGAGCGGGTTGCCGATCCTCGGCATCTGCTATGGCCAGCAGGTCATGACGCATCAGCTCGGTGGCGAAGTCCGGCCGGGGCACGAGACGGGCGAAGGTGGCGAGTTCGGCCGCGCGTTCCTGACCGTGACCGAGGACTGCGCCCTGTTCGACGGGCTGTGGAAGGTCGGCGAACGGCACCAGGTGTGGATGAGCCACGGCGACAAGGTCACGCGCTTTGCCGAAGGTTTCCGCATCGTCGCCACCAGCGACGGCGCGCCCTTCGCGGTAATCGCGGACGAGGCGCGTCAGTACTACGGTACCCAGTTCCATCCCGAGGTCGTGCATACGCCCGACGGGGGCAAGCTGATCGCGAACTTCGTGCGCCACGTCTGCGGTTGCGCGGGCGATTGGACAATGGCCGAATTCCGCAAGACCAAGATCGAGGAAATCCGCGCCCAGGTTGGCGACGGCAAGGTTATCTGTGGCCTGTCCGGTGGCGTCGACAGCGCCGTGGCCGCAGTGCTGATTCACGAAGCGATCGGCGATCAACTGACCTGTGTGTTCGTCGACCACGGGCTGATGCGCATGGGAGAGGCCGACCAGGTCGTCAGCCTGTTCCGCAACACTTACAACATTCCTCTGGTCCACGTGGACGTGGAGGAGATGTTCCTCGGCGGCCTTGCCGGGGTCACCGACCCCGAGGCCAAGCGCAAGTTCATCGGCAAGACCTTTATCGACGTGTTCGAGGAAGAGGCGCGCAAGATTGGCGGGGCGGACTTCCTTGCCCAGGGCACGCTCTATCCCGACGTGATCGAGAGCGTCAGCTTCACGGGCGGTCCTTCGGTCACCATCAAGAGCCACCACAACGTCGGCGGCTTGCCAGAGCGGATGAACATGAAGCTGGTCGAGCCGCTGCGCGAACTGTTCAAGGACGAAGTCCGCGCGCTCGGCCGCGAGCTGGGCCTGCCCGAGGCTTTCGTCGGCCGCCATCCGTTCCCGGGCCCGGGTCTGGCCATCCGCATCCCTGGCGAAGTGACCAAGGAACGCTGCGACATCCTGCGCAAGGCTGACGCCATCTATCTCGAAGAGATCCGCGCCGCCGGGCTCTACGACGCGATCTGGCAGGCTTTCGCCGTGCTGCTACCGGTCAAGACCGTGGGCGTTATGGGTGACTACCGCACTTACGACAGCGTCTGTGCGTTGCGCGCCGTAACCAGCACTGACGGTATGACCGCTGACGTCTATCCTTACGACGGCCAGTTCCTGAGCCGCGTGGCGACGCGCATCGTCAACGAGGTCAAGGGCATCAACCGCGTGGTCTATGACTACACCTCGAAGCCACCCGGTACGATCGAGTGGGAGTGAGGTCTTGTCTCGGCCGCTAGGCCACCCCAGAATTGGGTTCTGAAAGGAAT
This sequence comes from Croceibacterium selenioxidans, assembly GCF_018599195.1. Lineage (GTDB taxonomy): Bacteria > Pseudomonadota > Alphaproteobacteria > Sphingomonadales > Sphingomonadaceae > Croceibacterium_A > Croceibacterium_A selenioxidans. The sequence continues at coordinate 1,153,967 of NZ_JAHFVK010000002.1, forward strand.
TCCATGCGGATCGCTGCCCCAATCTTCGCGACTGCCCTGACCCTTGCGCTCGTCCCTGCGCTGGCGAGTTGCGGTCAAACCGACGCTCCTGTCGCCTCTGCTCAAGCGAAAGAGATCGCCTGGCGCGAAGGCGATGTCGACGACGCGCTGGCGGAGGCCAAGGAGAGCGGCAAGCCGGTTATCCTCTACTGGGGCGCGGTCTGGTGTCCTCCCTGCAACCAGATGAAGGCGACCCTGTTCAAGGATCCCGACTTCATTGCCGAGACGCAGAAATTCGTCCCCGTCTACCTCGATGGCGATACCAAGGACGCGCAGCGCTGGGGCGAACGGTTCGGCATCAGCGGTTATCCGACAGTGATCGTGCTGCGGCCCGACGGGACCGAGATCACCCGCATATCCAGCGCCACCATGGCCAATGAACTGCCGGACTTGCTGCAGGTCGCCGCCGGCCGGACAACCTCGATCGAGGCTCTGCTGGAGAAGGCCCAGACCGACACCGCCAGTCTCGACGCCGACGACTGGCGCATTCTCGCCGGGTTCGACTGGCGTAACGACCCGCGGCATTTTGCAGACGACGCCAAGACCGGAAAGTTGCTCGACCAACTGGCCGCCGCCGCGCCCGAACCCGCGCTTCAGCGCCGCTTCGGGCTGCTGGCGCTCGCGGTCCAGGCAGAGGAAGGTGATGACGGAAAAGTCGCGCTTGACGCGGCGCAGCAGGCCCGCGTGGGCGAAAAACTGACGCCGATCCTCTCAAGCCCGGGCGAGATCATGGCCAACGGACAGGAGCTGACGCACGACGCCCCCGCGCTTGTGACCGCCCTCCCGAAGTCGCCCAAGCGCGAAGAACTCACCGGCAAGCTCATCGCTGCCGGCGATGCGATCTACGCCAACGAGAAGCTATCGCTGACCGAGCGGGTCGAAGCGCTGAACATCGATGTCGCGCTGGCCACCGCCAATGGTCCCATCCCCGCAAGCCTGCTGGCCAAGGTGCGCGAGCGTGCCGCCTGGGCCGACAAGACCGCGACCGACAAGATCTCCCGCCAGTCGGTAATCGATTCCGCCGCATACCTGCTGTTCGACGCGGGCGATCGCGCCGGGGCGAAGAAGTTGCTGACCGCCGAACTCGAGCGCTCGAACCAACCCTACTACTACATGAGCAGCCTGTCCGACTTCGCCGAGAAGGAAGGCGACAAGGCCGCCGCCGTCGAGTGGGCGCGCAAGGCCTACGAGGCCGCGCAAGGTCCGGCCACGCGGGTCCAGTGGGCGATCCTCTACTCGAACGCGGTCCTGCGCCTCACGCCTGAAGACGAGGCGGCCGTCGCCAAGAGCGGCGAGGCGGTGATCGCCGAGCTGAGCAAGAGCCCCGACAGTTATTACCAGCGAACCCGCGTCAAGCTCGCTGCCTGGGGCGACAAGCTGCGCGAATGGAGCGAGGCGCACGACGGCGCGGACATCCTTTCCCAGTTGCGGACGAAGATGGCTACGGCCTGCGCCGGTCAAGGCTCGCAAGCGGCGGCGTGCAACTCCTGGTCGAAAGCTGCCTGACCCGGTCATCCGGGTCGCCGAGGCGCGTGACGCCGTTGGCCTTGCGCGCCTGATCGGCCAGCTCGGCTACGATGCCACGGCGGCGGAGGTCGCCGATCGCCTCGGCCTCATGGAAACCGACGGACGCATCGTGCTCGTCGCGGAGCTCGAAGGTGAGGTGGCGGGCTGCCTCACCACGTCGGTCATGCGAGTGCTGCATCGGCCCGCCCCGGTTGGCCGGATCTCAATGATGGTCGTGGACGAAGCGCTGCGCAGCCGTGGCCTTGGCGCGCTACTGGTGCGGGCCGCGGAAGAGGCGCTGGCAGCACAGGGCTGCTACATGGTCGAAGTCACCAGCCACGTGAGGCGTACCGAGGCTCATCGATTCTACGAGCGGCTGGGTTACGAAAAGACGAGCGTGCGGTTGGCGCGCGAACTCTAGACCCGCCTTACCAGGCGAAACCGGACCTCACTGCCCTTTCCTCCGCAGGCGTGGTCTTGCGTCCCAGCACCTTGTTGCGATGAGGGAATCGGCCGAAGCGTGCGATCATCCTGTAATGCCTGCGCGCGAACGGCATTCCGTAGCGGTGCCCCAGGGTGGAGAATACCGCCAGGCACTCCAGTTGATCGGCGATGTGCTCGCTATGCATCAGGGGCATGTAGAGGAATTGGCGTTCGACGAGGGAGAGCGGCTCGTCCCACCCGCGGGCGCGGGCACCTTCGGAAATGGCGCGAGCGAGCCCGTCATAGGCAAAGGCCCGAGGTGTGCCGCGATAGAGATTGCGCGGAACCTGGTCGAACAGCAGGACGGCGGCCAGCGCACTGCGAGGATCGGTGAGGAATTCGCTCGCGGGCCGGTTGCCGAGAGACTGGAGGTCACGTTCGAAGCGGTTGCGCAGGGCGTTGTCGACCTGGGCATCCGGCTGGAACCAGTCGGTGGGCGCCAGCTTGTGAAACCAGAAGTGGAGCAGCTCGGCCGCCCAGCGCGTACGCCCTGCGGCCAAGCCCTTAGCCCTTCCGGTAGGGGACGAAGTCGCTCATGAACACGACGCCGGTAAAACGGCCGCTCTGGTCGATCGTGCGCGTGATATCCTGCTTGCAGAGCTGGCTGCCGAAGCGATCGAAGATCGGAATATCGGTCCAACTCAGCGACCGGGGATCGTTGGGCCGCGAGACCCAGATCGTGTCGCCCGCGTCGTAGACGATGCCGACATAGTCGATCACCTTCAGGTCGGTGCTGCTGCGCAGCGTCATGATGCAAGAGGTCGGTTCGCCGGCGACGCGGCCTTCGAGCATCTTCGCCAGACGGGCTTCGTTCTTCTCCTGGCGCGTCTCGGCCGAGGCCGCCGTGGCGCCCGTGAGAGCCAGTGCGGCGCCGGCGAGGATCATGGCAAAGGTCTTCATCTGCAATCTCCCTATCGGCGGGATCATGCGACAGATGTGGTGAACCGCGCCTGACCGGTCAAGCATCGAGGCGGCCGGAGGCGATCAGGGGTTGACCGAGCCGCCCGGCACTTCGTCCGATTCGGGCAAGTCGCCCACGCCGATTTCGTGAATGCCACGCTCCGCTGGACCGCCACGCAGGATAAAGCGGCGGTCGCAATAGCCGCAGTCAACGTAGCCGAGTTCGTCAATCTGCATGTAGACGCGCGGGTGGCCCAGCGCGGCCGGGCGATAGTTGGCACCGCCGCGAATGTCGCCGGCGCCGTCGCACCATACTCGCGGAGCATCGACCAGAGTGGTTTCGGGGACGTTTTCCATCGCCGCCGCGCTTAGCTGTGTCGGCCGTTTCCCGCAATCCGCCACGAAGCGGCTCCGCCGGAAAGGTCAGTTGAAGTTCACTTCGAGCTGCAGCGTACCGTTGTAGGCCCCGCCCTGCTGATTGGCATTGACGTGCAGCGTCCCGCCGATCCGGAAGCGGGCCGTTCCGTTGTTAGAGGTGATCTCGTGACGCCCGAGATTCCATCCGCCGGCGCCGTTGATCGGCGTGAGGTCTGTCGTACTCAGGGTGATGTTCGTCACCTGCATCGTCGCGCCGCCAGGCCCAAGCAGGGTGATGATCCCGCCGTTCTGTTCGCGCATGCGGACGCGGCCCTGCTTCTGGCCCATCACCGTGAATTCGGCCGGTTGGCAGGTGCCGGTGCGGACGAGGCCGCCGGTCACGTTGCAGGTCGCGGAGGCAGTCGGCACGAGCACGACAGTGCCTGCGCTTGCCGGTTTGGCGATCTGGCCGAAGTTCATGTCGGCGGTCTTTACGACCGTTCCCGGGTCGAGAATGGCGGCTTCAGCTGTCGCAGTCGCCGCGCCGCTTGCCTGAGCGAGCGCGGACAGCGGCGCGGCCAAAGCTAGCGCTGCCAGGCCAATCTTGTGGGAAGTCCCTATCACCATACCGACGGCGTCAGGCGCGCGGCGCCTAGTTATAGTTGATGTCCAGCGCGTAGGTGCCCTGGTAAACGCCGGCCCGCTGGTTGGCCGCGACGTTGAGGGTTCCGCCCATGCGGAACGTGAAAATGCCACCGAGATCGACCACGAGATAACGCTGCTGCGTGGAACTGGAACTGGTCAGCCACATTCCGGTCTCGCTTCCGAACGTGAAGTTGTTGACGCGCATGGTCGCGCCGCTCGGTCCGGCCAGGAAGATCTGCCCCCCGACGGGTTTGGTGATGACCACAGTATTGAGGAAGCCCAGGTCGCCTCGGAAATAGGCCGACTCGCAAGCCCCGCTGTGAATAATCCCGCCAGTCGTGGTGCAGTTGCCCGAATTGGTCGCGGGGATCACGACGGTTCCGGCAGCCAAGGGCTTGGCGATGTCCCCGAAATCCATGTCGGCCAGCTTGATCACGGTGCCCGGCCGGAAGAGCGTGGCCTGGGCGTCCGCCCGCCCGGTGGCGCTTTGCGCCAGCGCCGGGAGCGGCAGGGCCAGCGCAAAACCGGCGAGCAGCGCACAGGCTGCCCGCCGAAGCCTGGCCTCTCGCCGATCAAGGCGCGCCCTAGTGAGATTCCCCAACCCCATCGGTAAGGTTCTAGTCACCAAGCCATGAAGGCGGTCGCTCGAAACAGGGTTAGCGCTGCGTTAACGATCAGTGGCAGCCCACGTCCGGCCCGCTGCCCCATCGCCGCTCTTCCATCGCAAGGGGACAGGCTCTAAGGGCCGCAAATGCCCGATGCAGCGATCGAAATCCGCGATCTCGTCAAGGAATACGCCGCGCAAGGCGACGCGCCGCCCAAGCTGGCGCTGAAGGGCGTTAGCTTCGACGTACCCGAAGGCGGCATATTCGGCCTGCTCGGCCCGAACGGCGCGGGGAAGTCCACCCTGATCAACATCATGGCCGGCCTGGTGATGAAGACCAGTGGTTCGATCCGCATTTGGGGCCACGACATCGATCGCGATCACCGCAATGCCAAGATGTGCATCGGCATCGTGCCGCAGGAGATCGTGTTCGACCCCTTCTTCACCCCGTTCGAGGTGCTGGAGAACCAGTCGGGCATGTACGGCGTGGCCAAGCACTTGCGCCGCTCGGAGGAACTGCTCCGCGCCGTCCACCTCGCCGACAAGCGCGACGCCTACTCGCGCTCGCTCTCGGGCGGGATGAAGCGGCGGCTGCTGATCGCCAAGGCGATGGTCCATTCGCCGCCGATCCTGGTGCTCGACGAGCCGACCGCGGGCGTCGATGTGGAACTGCGCCGCCAGTTGTGGGAGCTGGTGAGTGAGCTCAATTCCGAAGGCGTGACCGTGGTTCTCACCACGCACTACCTCGAGGAAGCCGAGCAGTTGTGCGATCGCATTGCGATCATCGGTAACGGCGAGCTGATCGCCAACAAGCCGACGCGCGAATTGGTGGGCATGGCGCGGGAGAAGATAGTCCGCATCACCGTCGACAAGGACCTTGCCGGGCCGCCGATGGAACTCGCTTTCCTCAAGGCCGAGGTGCTCGATCCCAGAACGGTCGAGATCACCTATGACCGCGACAAGAGCAGCGCCGGACAGGTGCTCGCGCTGGTCCAGCAGCATGGCTATGCGATCGAGGACGTGACCACCCGCGAGGCGGACCTCGAGGATGTTTTCGTCCAGCTGACGAGCAACGCAACCGTCCTCTAGGCTTTCGCATTTGCCGCTTGATCGCTAGTCCCATTCCAGGTCGCGCTGCGGAGGGGATTCGCAATGGCAAGCCGTGACCTCGAAACGCCGCCCGAAGTCGTCAAGCTACTGGAAATCGCCTGGGGGTACTGGGCGAGCCAGGTGCTCAGGCAGACCGCCGAAATGGGCCTGGCGGACAACTTCGCCTCAGGGCCGCGCGATGCCGACGAGTTGGCCGGCGAACTGGGTTTGCACGGGCCCACCTTCCGCCGTTTCCTGCGCACGCTCACCGGCATGGGCATCCTCACCGAAGTGGGGCCGCGCCGTTATGCGCTGACTTCAATGGGCGAAGCGCTCAAGACCGGGGCGCCCGGCTTTGCCCGGTCGACCATCATCGGCTTGATCGGCAAGTTGGTCAGCCCCGCCTGGGAGAACCTCGATTACTCGCTCAAGACGGGCGAGCCGGGCTTCGAGAAGCACTATGGCAAGGGCTTGTTCGAACACATTATGGAAACGCCCGGCCTCCCGAGCTTGTTCAGCGAGATAATGGTCGGCATTCACGGCACCGAACCTCCGGCTGTGGCCCAGGCCTATGACTTCTCCGGCATAGGCTCGCTGGTCGATGTCGGCGGCGCTTCGGGCAACATGCTCGGCCATATTCTTTCCCGCCACCAAGGCGTGACGGGCGTGCTCTACGATCTGCCCCACGTGGTCGCCGATGCGCCCGCGCTGCTCGGCAAGTTCGGCGTGGCGGACCGGGTTGCGGTCCAGGGCGGCAGCTTCTTCGAGGGGGTGCCCGAAGGCTACGACGCTTATCTGATGTCGCATATCATCCATGATTGGGACGAGCAGGAATGCGCCACCATCCTTGGCATTGCCATCGCGCGATGAAGCCGGATGGCAAAGTGCTGATCGTGGAGATGATCCTGCCAGAAGGCGATGAACCGCATCCCGGCAAGCTCCTCGACATGATGATGCTCTGCGCGCCCGGCGGGCAGGAACGAACGTCCAGCGAGTACGAGGCGCTGCTCGCCGCCAGCGGTTTTCGCATGACCCGGGTAGTGCCCACTCAGTCTGCAGTGAATGTGGTCGAAGCGGTCCGGGCCTGAAGCCGGCGGCCTGACCGGCGCGCTGCTGCGGTGTGAGATAGCACCTTCCCAAACGCGCCAATTGCGATCACAGAACGCCGCCTTATGAGCGAGCGGTTATGACCCACGACGTCCTCATTATCGGCTCAGGAGCGGCCGGGCTCACCGCGGCGCTGTCGCTGGCGACGAAGCACAAAGTGCTGGTGCTGGCCAAGGGGCCGTTAACCAGCGGCTCGACGGCCTGGGCCCAGGGCGGGATCGCCGCGGTGCTCGACGCGGGGGATACCTTCGAGGAGCATATTCGCGACACGATGGTGGCCGGGGCCGGGCTCAACCGGCGCGAGACAGTCGAATTCGTCATCGAGCACGCGCCCCAGGCGATCGAGCGTCTGGTCGGGCTGGGTGTTCCGTTCAACTCCGACGGCGCCGGCCTGCACCTTACGCGCGAGGGCGGGCATTCGCACCGCCGTATCGTCCACGTGAACGACGCCACGGGGTGGGCGGTTCAGGCCGCGCTGCTCAAGGCGGCGGAGGAAAATCCCAACATCACGCTCCTGCCTGACAGGAGCTGCATCGACCTCATCACCGGGCGGCACGAAGAGCGTTACTCGGGTTCAGGCCGTGTCTGGGGCGCCTACGCGCTCGACACAGCGACAGGGAAGGTAGAAGCCTACACCGCGCGGGCGACCATCTTGGCCTCGGGCGGAGCGGGGCGGGTCTACCAGTTCTCTACCGCGCCGAGGGGCGCCACCGGTGACGGTATTGCCATGGCCTGGCGCGCGGGGTGCCGCGTCTCCAACATGGAGATGATGCAGTTCCACCCGACCTGCCTCTACAACCTCGAGGTCAAGAACTTCCTGATCACTGAGGCGGTGCGGGGCGAAGGCGGGCAGCTAAAGCACCCGCACACCGGCCACCGCTTCATGCCCGACTACGACGAACGGGCCGAACTCGCCCCGCGCGACGTGGTGGCGCGAGCGATCGACGACCAGATCAAGCGCTTCGGCCTGGATTACGTCCATCTGGACATCAGCCATATGCCGGCCGAGTTTGTCACGGGACACTTCCCGACAATCCATGAGAAGTTGCTTGCCCTGGGCATCGACATGACCACGCAGCCGATCCCGGTGGTCCCGGCGCAGCACTATACGTGCGGCGGGGTGTTGATCGGCCTCGACGCGCGCACCGACCTGCCGGGCCTGTGGGCCGCGGGCGAATGCACCGAGAGCGGGCTCCACGGGGCGAACCGCCTCGCTTCCAACAGTCTGCTCGAATGCTTCGTGTTCGGCGAAGCCGCGGCACAGGATATTCTCCGCTGCTGGGACAATCTCGACGCACCGCCGTCCATCCGCGAGTGGGACGAAAGCCGGGTCACCGATTCCGACGAGGAAGTGATCATCAAACAGAACTGGACCGAAATCCGCCGGTTCATGTGGAACTACGTCGGCATTGTGCGCACCACGAAGCGCCTCGAACGCGCCGCGCACCGGATCAAGCTGCTCTATGATGAGGTCGGCGACTATTACGGCCATTTCCGCGTCACGACCGACCTGATCGAGCTGCGCAACCTGCTCCAGTGCGCCGACCTGATCGTCCAGAGCGCGCTCAAGCGTCACGAGAGCCGGGGGTTGCACTACACCCTCGACTATCCGCAGACTGACCCGGTGGCGAGAGACACGGTCCTGGTGCCTTAGGCTTCAGCCAGCCAGTTCAAGCTGGGTGAAGCGCACGGCCATGCCGGGATGCACCTTGGTTTCGCCGTCAGCCGTCTTCTCGATCACCGTAAGCTGCTGGACCTCTTCTCCACCGAGCGGCAGGACCATGGTGCCTCCGGGCTGCAACTGGTCCACCAAGTCCTGTGGCGGCTTGGCCGCGGCCGCGGTGACCAGCACCGCGTCGAACGGCGCATGTTCGGCCCACCCGCGAGAGCCGTCGCCCACTCGTACGTTTACGTCGTACCCAAGGGCGTTGAAGCGGGCTTCGGCCAGTTCGGCGAATTCCTCGACCACCTCCACGCTGAACACGGTGGCGCCGATGTCGGCCATGACCGCGGCCTGGTAGCCGAGCCCGGTCCCTACTTCGAGCACCCGCATGCCGGGCCTCACTCCAAGCAAGTCGAGCATCAGCGCCCCGATGAAGGGTTGCGACAGCGTCTTGGCGAAGCCGATCGGTACCGGGCTATCCTGATAGCAGGCGAGGATCATTGTCGTGGGAACGAACAGGTGGCGCGGCACAGCCATCAGCGCGCGCCGGAGCTCGGGATCCAGCGTACGACCCTCCGTCTCGTCACCGGCGAGGTCGAAATGCATCTCGACGATTTCGACCATGTGCCGGCGCAGGATGGCCAGGTGCTCTTCGGTCAACGGCTTCATAGGAAGGGAACGCGTCACGCGGGACTCGTTCCTGTCGCTATCCCGGTTTCGCGTATTGTTCGGCCAGGGCCTCCGCGACACGGCCTATGAGGTCGAGCGGCAAGGGCTCGGAATGCGGAAAGGCGAGGTTGCCCTTGGGGCCGCGCCAGGGCGCCAGTGCCTGCACAAGCGCCTCGGGCGTCTTGACGGGCGGGTAGATGCCGAGGTGCTTCTTGAACGCGGCGACATAGAAGAACACCCGCCCCTTGCGCAGCGCCGGCATCTGGTAAGCGATGCATCGCTCGGTTCCGGGCACACGCCGCTCAGCCTCCGCGCGAACCGCCTCGATGCGCTCTCGCGAGTCGGGCGGGCAAGTCGCCAGGTAATCCTCGTGCGTTTTCATAAGCCGTACTGCTGCAAGATTGCGCTGGCGGATTCTAAAGATTCAAAGCCGCGCAACGCACAGATTTTTTTCGACAGAGTCATTTTGCATCTTGCGCCGGACACCAGTGGCGCTTTGACCGCGCGTCGCACTGTATTGCGCAGTCAACACAGTGGCGTTTTTTGCCATGCCCCTGGCTCCATTCGGCTTTATCCCTCTTGCGTGGGAATCCGGTTCGATTCACTATGGATTGTGGTTGGGTTGTAGAGGGTACCCACAATACCTAGATATCCGAAACGCGCTGAAAAGCGTCGGCAAGTTTCGGATTCGAAGTGTTCCGGGACCCATTCGCAACCCCGGCCGGGCACAGGTCGGGGGATAAGTTTTTCCCTGCCGCCGCATGCGAATTGATAGGTTGGGGGCGAGCCACCGATTCGAACACATGCGGAACATCGGTTGGGCCTCAAGCGTTCGCAAGACGTTTGGGGTCGGGGTGGTCAGACATTTGCCAGGGGGCTGCAGAGCATGGAATTTCGGAACGGGGACGACGCGGCGATGGGTCTTGGCGACAACGGAAATTCGGCCACGCTGGAGCTCGACGCCCCGGCTGATGGCGGCAAGGACAGCAGGGCTCAGGCCAAGGCGGTGGACATGGATCGCAAGGACGCAGGGACCGACGAACTGGTAGCCGACGTGGCCGCGGCGGCGATGGCTGGTGCCGTGGCGGAAGCCGCGAAGGCCGCGGAAAATTCGGTCGGCGATTCCAAATCGGTCAATCCGCGTCGCTTCGACGTGGTGACCGACACCTCGCGCGATGAGCTGCTGACCGAGTTCGGCAAGGACACCCTTACCGACCGCTACCTGTTGCCCGGTGAAAGCTACCAGGACCTCTTCGCCCGCGTCGCCGATTGCTACGCCGACGATCAGGAGCATGCCCAGCGGCTTTACGACTACATCTCGAAGCTGTGGTTCATGCCAGCCACGCCAGTGCTGTCGAACGGCGGCACGGGGCGCGGCTTGCCGATCAGCTGCTACCTCAACTCCGTGGACGACAGCCTCGAAGGCATCGTCAACACCTGGAACGAGAACGTCTGGCTCGCCAGCCGCGGCGGCGGCATCGGCACCTACTGGGGCAACGTGCGCGGGATCGGCGAACCGGTCGGCCTCAACGGCAAGACCAGCGGCATCATCCCGTTCGTGCGGGTGATGGACAGCCTCACGCTGGCCATTTCACAGGGCTCGCTGCGCCGTGGTTCGGCCGCTTGCTATCTCGACGTCAGCCATCCTGAGATCGAGGAATTCCTCGAGATCCGTAAGCCGTCGGGCGACTTCAATCGCAAGGCGCTCAACCTGCACCACGGCGTGCTGATTTCCGACGCCTTCATGGAAGCGGTGCGCTCGGGTTCGGAATGGCAGCTGACCAGCCCCAAGGACGGCTCGGTCCGCGCCACGGTCGACGCGCGCAGCCTGTTCCAGAAGCTGGTCGAAACCCGGCTGGCCACCGGCGAACCCTACATCGTCTTCTCCGACACCGTGAACCGGATGATGCCGAAGCATCACCGCGAGCTCGGCCTCAAGGTCTCGACTTCGAACCTGTGCTCGGAAATCACTCTGCCGACCGGCCGCGACCACCTCGGCAATGATCGCACTGCGGTCTGCTGCCTCAGCTCGCTCAACCTCGAATCATGGGATGAGTGGAACGGCGACAAGACCTTTATCGAGGACGTCATGCGCTTCCTCGACAACGTGCTGCAGGACTACATCGACCGCGCCCCTTCGGCGATGGCGCGGGCCAAGTATTCGGCCATGCGCGAACGCAGCGTCGGCATGGGCGTGATGGGCTTCCACTCGTTCCTGCAGTCCAAGGGCATCGGCTTCGAAAGCCCGATGGCCAAGGTCTGGAACCTCAAGATGTTCAAGCACATCTCGGCCAAGGCCAACGAGGCCTCGATGGTGCTCGCCGAAGAACGCGGCGCCTGCCCCGACGCGGCCGAGCAGGGCGTGATGGAGCGCTTCAGCTGCAAGATGGCGATCGCGCCGACCGCTTCGATCAGCATCATCTGCGGCGGCACCAGCGCCTGCATCGAGCCGATCCCGGCCAACATCTACACCCACAAGACGCTCTCGGGCAGCTTCGTGGTCAAGAACCCTTACCTGCAGAAGCTGCTAGCTTCGAAGAGCAAGGATTCGACCAACGTGTGGAACTCGATCCTCGAGAAGGGCGGATCGGTCCAGCACCTGGACTTCCTGACCGTCGAGGAAAAGGCGGTCTACAAGACCAGCTTCGAGATCGACCAGCGCTGGCTGCTCGAATTCGCCGCCGACCGCTCGCCGTTCATCGACCAGGCGCAGAGCTTGAACCTGTTCATCCCGGCCGACGTCGACAAGTGGGACCTGATGATGCTGCACTTCCAGGCGTGGGAGAAGGGCATCAAGTCGCTCTACTACCTCCGCAGCAAGAGCGTGCAGCGCGCGGGCTTTGCCGGCGGCGTGGAAGCGGACAACACCGCCGACGCGCCGAAGTATGAACTGAGCGCGGCGCAGACCGACTACGAGGAATGCCTCGCCTGCCAGTGAAATGGGTAGCGAGAATTCACGGCAAATAGAGAAGAGGCGCCAATCGCGATTGGCGCCTCCTTTCGTTTAGCTGGGCCGAGGACTCAGTCCCCCTCTTCCTCGAACGTCACGGCATTCGCGCCGGTCGCGCTAAGCCGCACCTGGTCGCCTTCGACATCCGCCACCAGTCCAATCGACACATAGTGATGATGCCCGTCGTGCGGCCCTTCGTGGCCTTCGACGGCCTCCTGTTGGCGAGTCAGCTTGATGCGGTCGCCTTCGACCTTGTCGACTGTGCCCACATGCGCTCCGTCGGCGCCAATAACCTCCATGTGTTCCCTGATTGCACTTGCGTCGGCCATGGGTACTCTCCTGCTGGATAGACCGAGGAAACGTACGAACGGGCGAAAGGGTTCAGGCCCGGTGCGAATCCGGAAAAATGAGAGGAAAGTCGATGACCCGTACCGTCCGCGTCGTTGCCCTGACCGGCCTCATCCTCCTGCTCGCCGCCTGCGCGCGGCAGGTTCCGGAAACGGTCCAGCACAGTGCGGAGACGCCGGGCTTCCTCTGGGGCCTGTGGCACGGTTTCGTGTTCCCGTTCGCCTGGATCGGTTCGCTGTTCGACCCGAAGATCGCGGTCTACTCGGTGCCGAACAACGGCGGCTGGTACGACTTCGGCTTCTTCCTCGGCATCACTGTGCTGGGCGGAGGAACGCACTTCAGCTCGAAGGGCCGCAAAAGCCGATCCTGAGGCTCCGATCTTAGCGAATTTTCAACCATTCCGGGAGCATGCATGCGAGCATGACCGCGAAGAAGATCAGAAAGACTCCGCATCATCACGGTTATGCCGATCTGGGCATGAGCCGCTATTTCGCGCTCTACCTGGCCCAGGCCGGCTGGTTCGCGCTCGGTTTTCTGCTGTTCTCGCGCGCCTATTGGCCCTCGGCCTGCCAGCCGAAGGACTTTCTCGATGTCTACGAATGCTCGATCCGTCTGCCGGAAGGGCGGGGTTGGGTGGAATCGTCGTTGATGACCTGGCTGTGGTCGACGCCGCTCCTGATCATTCTTGAGATCCAGCGACGCTTCAAGAACTTCAGCCGCTAGTCTTTCGTCAGTCGTTGCGGTCGTAACGCCCCGGATCGTTGGGCGCGGAGGGCATGTCGTCGTCCTGCGCTTCGGCCTGCCGCCGATGCGTGGCGGAGCTTTGTTGCTGCTGTTGTTCGATGGCCACGGTGGGTTCGATTTCCCCGCCCCGTTCGTCCTGGTAGAGCTCGGCTTCACCGGCCTGTTGTTGCTGGGGCGCGCGGGAGAGCGGAACTTCGCCCGGCGCGCGATGCCGATCTCGCGGCACCTTGCGCGAATCGCGCCGCCTCTCCTGGCCCACGGCCCTACTTTCCTTCCGGAAGCGGCAGAGTGTCTAACTCCGCCTTGCTCGCTTTCGGTCGGGCCATGCCGGCCTGTTCGTGATCCTGCGCCTCGCGGTCCTTGACCGCTTCGACCGGAGCCTCTCCGGATTTGCGCGTGCGGAGCTGTACGCCCCGTTGCTGTTGCTGCTTGTGTAAGGTCCACATCGCCCGCTTGCCTCCTTGCAAGCGCAACCGGCCGAATAGATCGGCGGGCGAAGGATCAATGCGGTTGGGCGGGAGTCGGTTCCAAACTTGCTGTTGGGCAAGCTCGGCCGGCCAAGTGCCGACGCGGATTGGAATTGCTGGCCCCAGCCGCGCCCGTCGCCGCGCGGGTACCGAAATCAACCGGTTATCCCCGGCTCTAATTTTGTCCCTTGCTATCGAATCGGTGCCATGATTCCCTATGTAGGAGGTTCGCCGATCGGCCAACGGAGACCACAAGATGTCGCTGCTCGAAGCACGCAAGACCTACAAGCCCTTCGAATACCCCTGGGCCTACGAGTTCTGGAAGCGCCAGCAGCAGATCCACTGGATGCCGGAGGAAGTGCCTCTGGGCGAAGACTGCCGCGACTGGGCGCAGAAGCTCTCGGATCACGAGCGGAACCTGCTGACGCAGATATTCCGCTTCTTTACCCAGGCCGACGTCGAGGTGCAGGACTGCTACCACGAAAAGTACGGCCGCGTGTTCAAGCCGACCGAGATCAAGATGATGCTCGCCGCCTTCTCCAACATGGAGACGGTGCACATTGCCGCCTACAGCCACCTGCTCGACACGATCGGCATGCCGGAAAGCGAATACGGCATGTTCCTCGAGTACGAGGAGATGAAGGCCAAGCACGATTACCTGCAGGAATTCGGCGTCGACAGCGACGAGGACATTGCCCGCACGCTGGCCATGTTCGGCGGCTTTACCGAAGGGCTGCAGCTGTTCGCCAGCTTCGCCATGCTGATGAACTTCCCGCGCTTCAACAAGATGAAGGGCATGGGTCAGATCGTCAGCTGGTCGGTGCGTGACGAGAGCCTGCACTGCGAAGGCATCACCCGCCTGTTCCACGCCTTCTGCGCCGAACGCGGCTGCCTGACCAAGGCGGTCAAGGAAGACATCATCGACGCCTGCCAGAAGACGGTGCGCCTGGAAGACAACTTCATCGACCTCGCGTTCGAGCAGGGCCCGGTGCCCGGCATGACGGCGAAGGAGATCAAGAAGTACATCCGCTACATCGCCGACTGGCGCCTCGGCCAGCTCGGCCTGCCGGCGATCTACATGGTCGACGACCACCCCCTCCCCTGGCTCGCCCCGCTGCTCAACGGCGTGGAGCACGCCAACTTCTTCGAGACGCGCGCCACCGAGTACTCCAAGGCCGCGACCCGCGGGAACTGGAACGACGTGTGGTCGAGCTTCGACAACCGCAACAAGGCGAAGACCGTTGCGGCGAACGAAGAGGGCGTGGGGGATGAGCCGGGCCTGTTTGGCGAGACGCCGGGGGTGCAGGCGGCGGAGTGATCTTGCGTCCGGTACAGGATTGATTTCTAAGCGTTTCTGCAATGACGCGCCGGTATATCATCTATTGTGACGAGTCCGATTCCAAAGGCCGCTTCTATTCGCATTTCTATGGTGGTGTGCTGATTGAAGCGTCCAAGCAGAAGGCGCTTCACGATGAACTGCAATCGGTGAAGGATCGTTTGCATATTTTTGCCGGCGAAATGAAGTGGCAACGGGTGACGGAGCCTTACGTCGAGAAGTACATTGACTTTGTGAATGCCGTTTTCGACATAATCTCGCGCGGAGATATGAAGATGCGGATCATGTTCACGCAGAACCGTCACATTCCGTTTCTCGATGAATACCAAGAAGAGAACGAGTATTTCTTGCTGTATTATCAGTTCATCAAACACGCATTTGGTCTTAGGTACGCAGCGAGCGAAGGCAACGGCGCAAGTGCGGCAGTCTTACTAGATGACATCCCTCATAATCGCGAAAAGCTGGATCAGTTCAGAACCTACATCTCATCGTTGTCGGCGTATCCCATTTGGCGGCGCGCGGACTTTTCGATCTCACATGACGACATTACGGATGTGAATTCCAAGGATCACAACATTCTCCAAGCACTGGATGTGGTTCTTGGTGGCATACAGTCTCGGTTGAACGAGAAGCACACCAAGCCGGTGCCGCCGGCCAGGCGTCGTACGAAACGCGCACGGGCAAAGGCTCGGGTCTACCAAGCCATCAAGGAGCGGATTTTCCAGCTTTACCCAAACTTCAATGTTGGGATTACCACGGGCCAACCTGGAGGTCCGCGGGATCGGTTTGACCAAGTCTACAGGCACTGGCTCTTTGTTCCGAATGAAGCCGAGCTCGACGAAACTCGCACGAAAAAAGCTGCTGGGATTCGGAAGTGACCCCACGCCAACCTACTGAGACCTTTCGCAGAGCGTAAGGCTTCGGAAGGCGCAGGGTCAAACTACATATAGGGTGCGTTGGATTAATCCAATACCATCCCGCTCTCGGCGGACTCGAATTTTGCACAGTTAGCCGCGTTACATCGACCGTTGCTTTCAGCGCACTGAAACCGGTCACCGCCAATAGTCCCTCCGCTTCGCGCCGTCGAAACCGGCCGGAGGTTAGGCAGCAGCGTTTGAAAGCTCTTCCCTGAGCCGCACGGGCAAGGGTCGTTGCGGCCGAGCTTTTCAAGCAGCTCTATCTCGCCGCCCTTGATCGTCCGCTGGCGGCGTTTGACGCGGGTCTCGCTCGGGTAACCCTTACGCCGTTTGCTGGTCCGCTCGAAAGCAGGGGAGCGTGTCGGGGTCGTGGTACTTGCGCATGATCGCCTCCTCTTGCTGAAAGGTCGGCGCGGTTAGTGCGTCATTCGAGGTCACGCAAGGTTCGAGCTGACGGTTGGTGGCCGCATGGACAGAGGGATCCTGCGGCTCAGCACTACATCTGGCGCCTTCGCCACCGCCTCGTAGCCTCAGGGCCGAGTAACGAGTTCAGACGCAGCCCTCGCCGCGGTTCGCCTAATGCTCGCGCAAGCCAGCGCCACCACCCCACGGTGAACACTCGCCCACACCCGCTGGACTTTGACGTCAACACGGCTAGCTTCCCTGCGGTGCGGACGGCCCTTCTCATGGTCGCGGGACCCGGCCGCCATGGAAAAAACACAACATCGTTCTGGGGGAGTTTCATCACATGCCTGCATTATTCGCACTCGCCACGTCGGTGGGCTTGCTCGCCGTCCTCGATACCTGGCTGTTCGTCGTGCCGCTGGCCACGTTCCTGCCGGGTCTGGTCTGGATCTCGTTCATCGCCTGGGGCTGCCACTTTCATTCCGGCGGCGGTGTCAAAGGCAGCACCACCGCCGTCGTCGGCATGAGCTTCGGCGCTCTGGTCGGCATGGTCGCCGTGATGCTCGCGAGCGGCCCGCTGGCCGGCGCCGGCAACTTCGCCGCTCCGATCGCGGTCGGCCTGGGCGCTGCCGTGATCTGCCTTGCCAGCGCGGTGTCGCTGCTTTCGACGATCCCGGCCAGCGTCTATGGCTTTGCCGCCATCGCCGGTCCGATCCTGCTCGCCAACCTGGCACCGGAGAAGGCGATCATCCCGACCATCGTGTCAGTGATCATCGGCGCCATCTTCGGTCTCGTTTCCGAGCATCTGGCGAACGCGCTGACCAAGAAGGCTGCTGCCTAAATCCGAGCGCGGCTTCCGCCGCGTTCCCGGTGAAATCATTGAGCCGCCCGGCCTGCAAGCCGGGCGGCCAGAGCGCTTTCCCACCCTTCCGGGTCGTCGTGACGGAGCCGAAACTGGCCCAGTGCAAGGCGCGAGGAGGGAGCGATGCCATAGCATCGTGACCGACGAGCAACGCTGCAAAGGGCCAGCTTGGGCCCGCCGCTCCGCAGTTGCGACAGGAGGCCCGCTGGACAGCGTTCCGTCGCTTGCAGGGGCGGTAAAGCCCCTGCCGCCCGCCGCGCCTTGCCAGCGGGCCTCTTGTCGCAATCACGATGATCCGGAAGGGTGGGAAAGCGCTCTAGCTTTTCTTCGCCACGCTTAAGCGACTCTCTATTGCCTATTCTCAAGCGAAATGGTTGAGAAGGCATTGTCTGCATCAGGCAGGCCGCGGCTTTTGATCGATGTCAGCTTGCTCCGCGTCACCAACGGCTAAAGCGCACGGACCGACGCGACCACGCGGGCTCGTGCTCCCTACAGGAGAAAACGAATGCCCAACACCAATCGAATCCCCACCCGGCAGTGGAGTTCCTACGCTGCGCTCACGCCGCTTCCCCATCCCTCGTGGGGTCGCCTGACCGACTCGGTCGAGCGCGTGGCATCGATCTCCGCGCCCGAGTTCTGGTCGCGTCTCGGCCTTTAGGCATGCACCCCGGCAAGCGAGGAGCTTCTGACATGCTGTGGAATTATCCAGAGGCGGAAGAACCGTTGTTCCTGATCGTGCCCGGTCTGTTCAATAGCGGGCCCGATCACTGGCAGACCCACTGGGAAAGCCAGTTGCCGGGCAGCGCCCGTGTCGAACTCGGGCTGTGGGACGATCCGCAACGCAATGCCTGGGTCAACCAGCTCAACCTGGCCATCCATAGCGCCGGGCAGCCAGTGATCCTGGTCGCGCACAGCCTGGGCTGTCACGCGGTCTCCTGGTGGGCCGAATACGAGCGGCCGGATCCGAGCGGCCCGGTGAAGGGCGCGCTGCTCGTCGCGCCGCCGGAGGTCGAAAACCCCGGCCTCGACGAGCGGCTCGCCCGGTTCGCGCCCGTGGTGAAGCAGTCGCTGCCGTTCCCCTCGATCGTCGTCGCCAGCCGAGACGATCCCTACATCGCCTTCGGGCGCGCCCGGCGTCTGGCCCGAATATGGAAAAGCCGGTTCGTCGACGCGGGGTGGCTCGGGCACATCAACAGCGAGTCCAACCTGCGCGAGTGGCCCTTCGGCCTGTTCCTGCTGCGCCAGCTGCGCGACAGCGTCGCCCCGGCGCTTCAGCCGCTGGTGGCGGGCGGGAACTACGAAGCGCTGCTTCGCTCGAGAAACGGCACCGGAACGCCTTCCCTCGCGCTCCGGTGATGGGGGCGGCGGGCCCCCTTTGGTCAAATCCGGGGCCCGCCGGCAGCCTCCGAGAACCCCGGCTCCAATGAGTAGTCGGGCACGCCGCGCCACACGAACAGCGGCCAGAAATAACGCCGCCATGGCCAGGCGAGGATCGCGTTGAACGCGATGCTCAGGGCCCCGAAGGTCCATTCGACCGCGCCGGTGTCGAGCACGAAATTCCAATAGATGATCACGATGTTGAGCGGGACCAGCGCCACGATCGTCAGCGGGATCGCGCGGTTCAGCAGCATGGTCACCCCGAGCACGACCTCGATCACCTTGATCCAGTCGAACAACCCGCTTGCCATCAGCGCCTTGGTAAAGGCGATCGCGGCAGGCTCGTCACCCAGCGGCTGGATGCTCGGCCAGAGGAAGTGCATCAGCCCGGAGAACAGCCACCAGCTGCCGAACACCACGCGGCTGGCGTGGTAGGTCCACTTGAATATCATCGTAGCCTTTCAGGAATTGGGCAGGAAACTCTCAACCGGGCGGGACAGCGATCTCAGGAGGCCCCGGCGCCTCTTCTCCCTGGGCGCTCCACTTCGCCTGCCGCTGCGCTTCGAAGCGGGGGCTGGTCGAGGTGATGTAGCCGCGGATCTGCACATTTCCTTCGTGGCAGGCGTATTCGTAGAACTCGTAGGCCGGATTGCGCCGCCAGGGGATGTCGATCTTGTAGGCCGAGGTCAGCATGACGGGGTCTTCGATCCAGGCCTCGTAGCGAATCTGGTCGGGCCCGACGGGCGTGAGCCGCTCGATCACTTTCATCTTCTCGCTGTTCGGGGCCGGACCGTTGGAGATGCCGGGCGTGAAGTTGGTGGTCTCGATCACCAGCGTGTCGCCATCCCAGTGCCCGCGTGAATAGCCGAGATAGTCGGTGACCTCGGGCGGCGGGGCGTCGCGGCCGTCGAGATAAACCTTGCGCGTCTCGTGGATCATCTCGAGCCCGATCACCACCAGGCCCGGGCTCTGCATCACGCGGATGCCCATGTTGTAGGCGCCGGTGAGCATTGAGGACGGCATGCCGCGCGTCAGGCAGCGGTCGAACACGCCGAAGTCGCTGATCTTGTCGAACACGACGGTATTCCATGAGGTCTTCACGCCCGCCGCGGCCCGCTTGCCTTCCTCGGTCAGCGGAGGATAGCGGCCATTGGCGGGTTCGACGATCATCGATGTCTGCCACAACGGACGACCGTCTTCGCGCCAATGACCCATGCCGAGGATACCGACGCGATCCTGCGCTGCCTCAAGGCCGATGCGCTGTTCAGCGGCGCCCAGGCGTTCCTGGTATTCCTCCTCGGTCCATTCGGCGCGGTTTCCGAGCTCGGCGGGCCGCTCGCGCGGGGTTGCCGCCATGTAGTCGACCGGCCATTGGCCGCGCAGGTCGGGGTCGCCCCATGCCGTGCGAGCCACTTTCCAGCCGGCAGGGGGAGCGGGGTAGTCCTTGGCCGACGGGACCGGGTCCTCGGCAAAGGCTGGCGCAGCGAATAACAAGGGCAGGGCGGCGGCTAGCAGGCGCAGCTTCATCGTATCTCTCCCCGTTTTTAAGGAGAGTATGACGCAGAAACCGCCGCATGCAACTGCGATACGCGTCGACGCCTCAAGTCATCGGTGGCTAAATACTTGGCATTACCCGCCAGCCGCCCGCTTCACACCTGAGCTAATTCCCCCCGTTCAACCTGCGGGGAAGTTATGGTCTATAAAGATGTGGCCGCTCGGGCGGCGCGGGCTCCTACGGTCTGCCGCTTCCGAGACCGCCTCCGGCGCGTGGCCATCGGCGGTCTCGGCATTCTTCTGGTCAGTATGCTGCTCAAGCTCTTGAGCTGAGTCAGCCCTTCAGCTTGCTCTGGTCGAGGCGCGCGCGGCTGACCCACGAGCCGTGGACCTGGCTGCGTAGCGCGAGGCCGGTCTTCACTTTGGCAATCGGACCCTTCTCGATCTCGTCGGCCAGGACCACCCACAGCTCCGACGCATAGTCGTGCGGCGGACCGGCGCCCGGAGGGCCGTTCGGCACGTCGACCACGGTCAGCAGCCAGCCGCCATGGCCGGCCTCGCTCGAAGGCACATGCACCGGCTCGCTGATCGCGGCGCCCGGAGGCACGCCCAACACGGTCAGGCGACCGTTGCCCGGCTCGATCCGCATCAGCGCGTTGAAGTTGATTCCCACGGGGCCACCCGGCATCGGCGGGCCGCCCTGCGGGTTCATGCTCAGGTACCAGGCGCGGTTGTAAGGACGGCCCTGGTCGACATCGGCCAGGCGCGGCAGGTCACCCGGAGGGCCGAGCGGGCGCTCCTCGATGACGGGCTCGTCCTTAGACATGTCGATGGTCCAGCGCGTCAGAGCGCCCTGTATCTCGCGCTGGTCGCGGTGGATGCCGCCGGCCTCGCGCATGAAGCTGAAGGCGTTGGTGTCGGTCAGGCACAAGTCGATGTGGACCAGGTCGCCATCGTCATAGGCGTTGACCTCGTGGAACACCGAGACGCCGACCGGGCCCTTGATCCACTTCATCTCTTCGACCTTGCCGTAGCGCGGCATGATCGCGAGCCAGGATTCGAGGTCCTGCTCGTGCGCCCAGTGCGCCCCGCCGGCCTTGAGGCGTTCGAGGTTGGCGGTGGTCGGAAAGATCGGCCAGATCGCGTACTTCTCGGTAATGACGAAATCGTGGATCGTGGCGAGGTAGGGCTGCTTGAACCACTGTTCGCTGATCAGGTTGCCGTCCTTGTCGGCGATGCCATAGGCGATGTCGTCGCTGCACAGGCCGCCCGCTTCGTATCCGAAGAAGAACATCTCGCCCGTTTGTGCGTCAATGCGCGGATGGGCGGTAAAGGTCTCCGACTTCATCGCGCCGTAATAATCCCACTTGCCCGCGGTTTCGAGCGTGTGCGGGTTGATCTCGTAGCCGCGCCCGTCCTCCTTGGTCATGAACAGGCGGCCGGCGTGCCACACTGGAGTCGTGTTGGAGACGGTGCGATCGACACCCGCGACGCTGGGATCGTCGGTGAAGGGATTGCGGTAGCGCCCGAAGAGCGCGCGTCGGGCGGTTTTCTCGGCCTGGTAGCGTTCGGTCTCGACCCACTTGATGTCGAAATCGACCGCTCCGCCTTCGATGTTGAAGCGCGCGACCATGCCGTCGGCGTTAAGGGCGATGTCATCCTCGAACATCGGGGCGTGGGCGTTGTCCGGCACGGCGCGGAAGAAGGCGCCGTCGATCTCGGCCGGGATTTCCCCTTCGACCTCAAGGTCGCGGACGGAAATTTCGGCCCGGCGCGGAAAATTGCTGCCGATGAAGTGAATTGTCTGCGGAAAGGCAGTCATGGCCTAGGTACTCTCCCGGTGATTCTGAGCCATAATGGCATGGTGAAATGCTAACGGCTGTTATAATCGAAGGGAAGGGCGAGCGTCTTTGCGCGCGCTCAAAAAGAAGGACCGACAGGTGCTCAAACGCACGGATACCGAGCAGGGCATCAAGGTGGAGATGCTGCACCAGCTGCTCAAGCTGACCAATCGACTGATGGCGCCGTTCTCGACGCATCTGGCGCATCGGTACAAGATCAGCCTCAACGAGTTCCGGATGCTGATGACCATCGGCGCGCTGGGGCAGACTGCTAGTCACGAACTCGCCGAACTGACAGGCGTCAATGTCATGAGCGTCTCGCGCGCGGTGTCGACGCTGCAGCGCCACGGCCGGATTGAGGTGGTGCGCGATCCGAAGAACCGGCGGCGCAAGTGGCTGACCCTGACCGACGAGGGGCGGCGCCTTTACGAGATCATGCGCCCGCGCAGCGAGCAGGTGGCGGACTACCTGTTCTCGGATCTCTCATCTGCCGAGGTGACGCAGCTCGATACGATCCTGACGCGCCTGATCGACACCCTGGAAGCAACCGACGAAAAGGGCCGTTCGCTGTTCATCGAGCGGACCAAGCCCAAGGATGACGAATGACCGAAGACGAACGCCGCGCGATCGAGCAGGATTGCGAGCGGCTGATCAAGCACTACGTGAACCTGAACGACGCGCAGGACTGGCCCGCCGTCGCAGCGCTCTATGCCGAGGACGCGCGCTTTGCCCGGCCGAGCCAGCCGGGCGTTTTCATCGAAGGGCGCGAGGCGATCCTCTCCAGCTTCCTCGCCCGCCCCGGCCGGGCGCAGCGGCACGTGATTGCCAACACCGTGGTCGATGTCGAGGATGCCGACCATGCGCGCGCCTTTAGCGTGATCGTGCTCTACATGGGCGATGCAGCCGACGATGGTGGCTTGCCGGTGCAGGGCCCGAAGTCGCCGCTGATCGGCACGTTTACCGACAAGCTGGTGCGCACCCGCGACGGCTGGCGTTTCGCGGAGCGGGTTGGCGGGCTAGATTTCCGGCCGTGACCGAACCCAAGCTCCTTTCTGGCGGCAACCCTCAGATTCCCAAGGGAGAGGGCGACGCACCGGTGAAGGCGTACATCGCCGCAATGCCGGGCTGGAAGAGCGAGGCGGGGCGGCGTCTCGATGAGCTGGTCGAGCTAACGGTGCCCGGTGTACGGAAGGCCGTGAAGTGGAACTCGCCGTTCTATGGCGTAGAGGGCCTCGGCTGGTTCCTCAGCTTCCACTGCTTCAACAAGTACATCAAGGTGACCTTCTTCAAAGGGGCCGCGCTGGAACCGGCTCCGCCGGTGACTTCGAAAGATTCCGACGTACGCTATCTCCACATCTTCGAGGACGAGCCTGTGGACGAAAAGCAGCTAGCTGACTGGATCCGCGAGGCCGCCAAGCTGCCGGGCTGGATGGCTTAGCAAGGCGCCCCGAGATGGCCGTCAAAACTTGCATTCCGGTCGTGCCGAGCGTCGACCTCGAGAAAAGCTTGCGCCTCTGGCACGACGGGTTGGGATTCACCGAAACCTGGTGGGAGGCTCACCGCGATGGCGTGCTGGTGGGTGCCGGAATCCGCAAAGGTCCGATGATGTTCATGCTCAATCTGCGCGCCGGGACAGCGGACCGGCCAGAGGACTACGAGGGCGTCCGGTTCTACTGGAATCCCGACGACTTATACGCCTTACGGGAACGCCTTCTTGGGCTCGGATATGCAGTGTCGGAGGTGGAGGAGCGGGACTATGGCCAAACCGAGTTCTTCCTGACCGATGACGACGGGTTCGAGCATTGTTTTGGCGTTCCCTCATCCCAGACAGGGCAAAAAACATGACGACGAGCGGTCCGGAACAATCAGACGATACTCCCGGTGAGTTGATCGACGCGAAGCTCGCTAGCCTGGGCGATTGGCGCGGCGAGACGCTTGGCCGCATGCGCAAGCTGATCCGCGAGGCCGATCCCGAAGTGATCGAGCAGGTCAAATGGCGCAAACCATCCAACCCCTCGGGCGTGCCGGTCTGGGAGCATGGCGGTATTCTCTGCACCGGCGAGGTCTACAAGGGCTACGTCAAGCTGACCTTCGCCAAGGGAGCTGGCGTCGACGACCCCACGGGGCTGTTCAACGCCAGTCTGGAGGGCAACACCCGCCGCGCAATCGACATCCGCGAAGGGGAGGAGGTCGACGCCGAGGCTTTCAAGGCGCTGGTTCGCGAGGCGGTGATGCTGAACGGGCAGAAGAAGCCGAAAGGCGCGTAAGCGCGACCTTGCCGGGCTAGGCGAAAGCGTCTCGCTCCCTCGACGCTGTCGATTCTTCCCGTTTCCGCACGGCCAGAGCGGCAGGAACGGCCAGGGCCACCAGCGCGCAAAGAACGGCCGGCACGCCCGCAGCGGCGAGGAAGAACTGCGGCGAGACCTCATTGACCAACATCGCCTGGCCTAGCGGCGGACCGGCTATGGCGCCGAGCCTCGCCACCAGCACGCCTACGCCGACCGCTGAGGACAAGAGGCGGGCAGGGAACAGGTAAGCGCAGAGGGCAGGCAGGACCATGCCTCCCGCCGAAGCGCCGCCCACGCCGACCATCAAGAGCAAGGTCCAGCGAGTGGCATTGGGCGCGGTGGCTCCTATCGCAAAGAAGCACAGGGCCATCAGCGCGAACATGCCAATCAGCGTCGGCCCGGCCCGCCAGCGGTCGATCAGCAGGCTGGCGATGACGCCGATGGCGAGACCGGCGAGCTGTACCACGCCCGCCACCTGCGCGGCGGCGTCGAGGGACAGGCCTGCTTGAGGCAGCACGGTCGGCAGCCACGAATTGAGCAGGTAGAGGTTCATCGCGTTGAGAGAGAGTATTGC
This sequence comes from Croceibacterium selenioxidans, assembly GCF_018599195.1. Classification (GTDB taxonomy): domain Bacteria; phylum Pseudomonadota; class Alphaproteobacteria; order Sphingomonadales; family Sphingomonadaceae; genus Croceibacterium_A; species Croceibacterium_A selenioxidans. The sequence goes on from NZ_JAHFVK010000002.1 coordinate 1,178,632, forward strand.
GGCGAACACCGCGAAAGGCAGGAGCCAAGGTGACTGCAGGAGCGCCAACTGGGGCAATTTGCCCTTTGGCTCAGTCCCTTTGCCCTCGTTCCGGGGTGCCCCGCCCGGGAGCACGAAGGCGAGCGCGAAAGCCAGCAGGGCGGCCGCGATGCCGGGCACGATGAACAGGCCCTCCCAGCCGCTTCCCGCGACGATGCGCGGCGCAAACAGGCCGGCCGCGGCCAGCCCCAGGGGGATGCCGGCGGAGACCACCGCCATCAGCGTTGCGCGGAGCTTCTCGGGCGCGAGCTCGGCCGAGAGCGCGCTCACATTGGGCAGGCAGGCGCCGAGGCTGATGCCGGTAATGAGGCGCCAGACCAGGAACTCGGTGGTGGTGCTGGCGGTCGCGGTCGCCAAGGTGGAGGCCGCGACGGCCACGCATCCCAGCACAATCAGCGGCCGTCGTCCGAAACGGTCGCCGAGCGGCGCCAGAAGCGCCCCGCCGACGCCCAGGCCGATCAGCAGCGCGGAGAACACCCAGCCGAAGCTGGCCGGCATGAGGCCCAGCGCGCCCTCGAGCCGGGGCACGGCCAGCGCCATCGCGTTGATGTCGAACCCTTCCATCACGAACACGCCGCCCAGCAGCACAAGCGACAGGACGCGGCGCGCCGGCGTCAACTGGACCTCCTCTCCCGCTTGCGGGAGGGCGCCAACCTTCTCCCCTCCCGTTTGCGGGAAGGGCTGGGGCTGGGTGTGAGTGGAGTGCGGCGCTTCCGGCTGGCCCACCCCTAACCCCTCCCGCAAGCGGGAGGGGGACTAGGCTGACTTATGGACGACCCTTGCATGTTCTAGACTCTCCCCTCCCACGGGCTCGGCATCTTGTACGGTACCGAATGGAATACCGCCTCGACTTGCTCGATGGCACCGTCCCTGATCTTGAACGCTTCGGCAAGGTAGTAACTGTGCGGGCGGCGCACCGGGCTTGAAACCTTGGTGCCATCCGTCAGCTCGTATTCGCCGACTTTGCCGGCATGGTCGATGAAGCCGTGGGCAAGCACGATACCGCGTTCGATATCGACCAGCGGGAAACGGCGGCCGCGCAACTCGTCGTCGTAGCGATACCAGCCGAGCGCGAACTGCGCCTCGCAGCCGAGGCGGGCGATGGGGAGCGGGAAGCCGGCGTTATTGGTCGTCTGCACGCCGTTCTCAACGCGATTGCAATGCGGGTGGAAACGGGTCCGGATGGTCCCGTCGTTACGCTCGATGGTTTCGAAGTAGCCATTGGCGATGCGGACCAGCTCCTCGCGGGTCGAGCGCTCCCCCTGTGGGACCTCGGCCAGCATGATCGGCTTGTCCTCGAACGCCTGGCCGAGGAACGGGAAGCCTTCGTCCTTGTTGCGGGCGACGACAATCTCCACCCCGGCGATCCCCTCGCCTCGAACCTCGAGACGGATCGCGCAAGGGCTGGTGGCGTCGGTTTCGGTCACGCAAGTGAACAGCGCGACCTGGCCATGGCTCGCGTCGGCGAAGCGCAGGTCATAGGGGCCGAGCGCGGTCAACGTGTTCCACAGGCCGTCGCCCGGTTCGAGCGCGACGTTGTTTTCGGTGTAATGCAGCCCACCGACCCATTCGATCTGCCCCGGATCGCCCGCGACGAGGGCCGAAGTGAACCGGTCCAGGCTCTCGTAAAGTTCTTCGCGAGTGGTCAAGACCCTCTCCTTTGCTTGACTTGTGGGGGTGCTAGCTGAAAAGTAACGGTCGTTAAAGTCGCGCAGCAAGCGCGGGGAGAGGTCATGGATCCGGCTGGCAAGGTCGCCGTCATCACGGGCGGCAATTCAGGATTGGGCGAAGGCGCCGCCCTGCGTCTGGCGAAGGCTGGCGCGACGGTCGTTACCCTCGACCGCGACGGCACGGCGCCGACGGGCACGACGACGATCGGCTGCGACGTCAGCGATCCGGCGAGCGTGGCCCGCGCCGTTGCTGAGGTGATCGCAAAGTTCGGGCGCATCGACATCCTGCTCAACAACGCCGGCATCGGCGGCACGGGTCCAGTAGCCACCGCCGAAGGGCCGGGCGACATGGCCGCGTTCCGCCAGGTGATCGAGGTCAACCTGCTCGGCGCAGCCAACGTAGCGGCCGAAGTGGGCCACCGCATGACCGCGAACGAGCCGAGCGGCCCCGACGGGGAGCGCGGCGTCATCATCAACACCTGTTCTATCGCAAGCTTCGGCGGGCAGGAAGGAATGGGTGCCTATACGGCCGCGAAATCGGCGCTCGCCGCGCTGACGCTGGTCTGGGCGCGCGACCTGTCGAAGTACAACATCCGCGTCATGGGCATCGCGCCCGGCCTGATGGCGACGCCGATGGTCAGCTTCCTGCCCGACAGCTTCCTCGCCGAACTGCTCAAGGACTCCGAGTTCCCCAAGCGCGCCGGCCGGGCCGACGAGTTTGGCGAAGTCGCCGAGTTCATCATCCGCACCCCCTTGCTCAACGGCGACGTGATCCGGCTCGACGCCGGCACCCGCCCGCCCGCGCGGACCCAATGGTCTGCCGGCTGAAGGAATAGAGAATGGCCGATCCGCCCCTCCCGCCCGATTTCACCCTGCAGAAGCTGACCCAGGCCCAGCGCGCGTTCGAAAGCGCGCTTGGGGCGGGGAAGGTGTTCTTCGAGGACCTCGACCGCACGACCTATCGTGACAAGTTCGCGGTCAACGACGCCGCGCATCACCCGGCGGGCGCGATCGCCCCGACCACGGTGGAAGAAGTCCAGGCGGCGCTCAAGATCGCCAACCAGTTCCGCCTGCCGGTCTGGCCGATCAGCCGGGGCAAGAACCTCGGCTACGGCGGTTCGGCCCCGCTGCTCTCCGGCAGCGTGGTCATGGACCTGTCGGGCATGAAGAAGATCGAATTCAACGAGGAGTTCGGCACCGTGGTGCTCGAACCGGGCGTCGGGTTCTACGATCTCTACGACTATATTCGCCAGCACCAGTTGCCTTACTGGCTCTCGACGCCGGGCAACTCGTGGGGCTCGGTAGTCGGCAACGCGCTCGACCGCGGGGTCGGGTACACACCCTATGGCGAGCACACCAAGAACATCTGCGGTATGGAAGTCGTGCTGCCGACCGGCGAGGTCGTGCGCACCGGCATGGGCGCGTTTTCCAACGCCCCGACCTGGCAGGCCTATCCCTTCGGGTTCGGCCCGGGCTGGGACCAGATGTTCGTGCAGTCGAACTTCGGCGTGGTCACCAAGATGGGCATGTGGCTGATGCCCGAGCCCGAGAGCCTGATGGGCATGGACGTCGAGTTCGATCGGCCCGAGGACCTGAAGGCCATGGTCGACACCATCGGGCCTTTGAGGCGCGAGCGCGTGCTGCAGCAGAGCCCCTCCATCGGCAACTGGCTGCGCGCCGCTGCCGTCGCCACGACGCGCGACGAATGGACCGACCAGCCCGGCGCGCTGTCGGACAGCGTGATCGACGCGATCCGCAAGCGCTTCGGCCTCGGCTGGTGGGGCGTCTCGCTGCGGCTCTATGGGCGCGAGGACGTCAACAAGGCGGCTTACAAGATCCTCGAGAAGGCGATGACCGACATCAAGCCGCTGGTGATTAAGCCGACCACCTGGGTGAAGGGCCAGCCGCTCGAATATTCGGGCTGGACCGGCACGCCGATCACGTTCCCGATGCAGAATGTCAACTGGTACGGCGGGCGCGGCGGGCACATCGGTTTCTCGCCGATCATCCCGCAGAACGGCACCAAGGCGCTAGAGCAGTTCCAGCGGACCTACGCCCGCTACAAGGAATACGGGATGGACTACCAGGGCAGCTTCGCCTTCGGCGAGCGGCACCTGACCAACGTCAACGCGATGCTGTTCAACAAGGACGATCCGGCGATGATGAAGAAGGTCGACCCATTCTTCCGCCAGCTGGTCGCCGATGCCAAGGAGCAAGGGTACGGGGAGTACCGCACGCACCTCGACTACATGGACGTCGTGGCCGCGAGTTATGACTGGAACGGCGGGGCGCTCGGCAAGCTCAACCAGAAGGTCAAGGACGCGCTCGACCCGAACGGCATCCTGGCGCCGGGCAAGAGCGGGATCTGGCCGAAAGGAGCACGGGCATGAAGCGGCGCATCCTCATCGCGACCCTGGCCCTGGCCGGCGGAGCGGCGGCCATCGCCCAAGGCCCGCCACCGGCGCCGCGGCCGATCACGCTGGCCGCGCGGCCTAACGCGACAGGCGGCGAGGCGCTCTATGTCGAACATTGCATCTCGTGCCACGGACCAAACGGCATGGGCACCGGCCTGCTCGGGCGACGCATCCAGCCGGCCTTGCTGGAGCTGCGCGACAACCTCTCGCCGCAATACGTCGTGATGGCCGCGCGCCAGGGCATCGGCAACATGCCCTCGATCCCGCGCGGCGAGGTCAGCGACGAGGAATTGAAGGCCATCGCCGAATACCTCGCCGCCGGTCCGCACGAGGTCGCCAAGTGATCCGCGCCTGCCGCCGGGGTGTGCTGGCTGGGGCGCTTGCCGTGCCGACCGTGGCCGGGCTCGCGCATTGGCGCTGGCGGCACGGCGAGGCTTCGGTGCTTCTGCATGACCCCGCGCTGACCGCCGGGCTTCGTTTTGCCGAGGCTGGCGCAGCTCGCGGGGGTGAGGTGGTCGCCATCGAAGGCGACCGCATCCGGCTGGCCCGCACGGTGCTGGAGCGCAAGCCCGCCTTGATCGCGGGTGTCAGCCGCCATGCCGATGCGCTGATGATCGAGGAAGTGGCGCGGGAGGCGGGCTACGTCCCGGTCGCCGCACTGCATGGGCGGGGCCGGACTTGCACCGATGAGTGCCAACCCGGCTGGACCGCGCTCGGGCGCTTGGCCCAGGCTGCGGAGGGCAACTGGATCGAAGCGCTGGCGGACTATGCGGTGAGGCCGGGAGCGCTGGCTGGCGCTACAGTTGCGAGCGCGTTTCCGCCGCGAGCTGATCCTGGTTTGGTGGTCGGTTGGGTTCTGGCGCCGCGAGCATAAGGGCCGCAACTCCCCTTTCCGTTCGTGGTGAGCTTGTCGAACCGCTCTGGCGTAGCGCTGGCATCCTTCGACAGGCTCAGGACGAACGGGGGAGGGGCATCTCAGCGGGTCAACACTCACTATCCCTCAATGACCCACTGCGGGCATTCAGGAGCTCCACCTAACCCCCAACAGCGCTCTGCACATAAGTGTTGATGCACTGCGCCGCGAGGAAGCGGATCTTCTCGTTGATCTCGGCCTGCATCTCTCCGCGAACCGCGGTCAGGTTGAAGCCCTCGTTACAGTACGTCAGCGAAGTCCGGCGCTGCTTGCGCGAGACAGGGTCGGCCATGACTCGCGGCACGTAGAGCTGCAGGGCCACGTACCCGGTGCAGGTGGTGGTGTTCTTCCCTTCGAACCGCAGCGGGGCGACGTTGGCGTTGACGTACATCACCAGCGCCTTGCCATCGATGCTCTGCTGCCTCGACGCGGGCGGGACCTTGATCACCTTCATTTCCGCAGCGATGGCGTCGATGATCGGGGCGTAGGAAACCCGGCAGCTCTTAAGGTTCGGGTTGTCGCCCTCGCCCATGATATGCGTGGGCGGAACGCCAGACGATTGCCCGCTCGCGGGAACGGCCACGGCGGCTAGCAAGAGGCACAGTGTGGTCTTCTTCTTCATCTAGCTCCCTTCTTCTTCAATCCTCCCTGTGAGCGAAGCTCATGGGGAGGTGGCGCACGCCGCAAGGCGTGTGACGGAGGGGCCTGTGGCACTACGCCAGCCCCTCCACCACCGCCTGAGGCGGCGGTCCCCCTCCCCATCGCTTCGCGACAGGGAGGATTTGGTAGAGGTCAGGGCTTTGCATCCAACCGCGCCTTGATCGACCTCGAAATTGTCTCCAGCCGCGCGGTGCGGCCCGCCGGCGTCTTCGCCTCCAGGTAATGCTCGATAGCCGCGCGTTTGTGGTTCGGCTTGAGCGCCTCCCATGCGCGGGCATAGGCCGCGTCGCTTTTCAGCCGCGCGGCCATCTCCTCCGGCAAGGTCATGTCCGACAACCGCAGCTCGATCTCGACCTCGGCGCCCTCCTGCCCACCGATGGCGTCGGTAATCGGCTTGGTCAGGCCCATGTACCAGTCGTCGGTCTTGGGCCCGCTATCCTTGATCGCGCGGCGGCCGAGGGGGTGGCCATTGATGGTCCCCTCGACCGTCGTGGTCATGGTGAGGCCCCAGTCGCGGATGAACCTCGCGGGGATCTGAAACCAGAGGCCGAGCCGCGGATCGTTGCACAGCAGCTTGGTGCGGAAGCGGATCGGCCCGTGGCTCACTTGCGGATAATTAGCGAATCCGGCCGTTTCCTTGCAACCCATTGTCCGCGCCCGGGGAAATTCTTGAGAACCTCACCATCCCACAGCCGCACGGTGCGCCGGCGGAAGCGCCATTGGCCGTCGGGGCCCTTCGCTGCGTGGTCGTCGTACCAGCCGGTGAAGCGGAGCACGTAAGGCGGCTCGCCTTCGCATTCAGTGACGAAGGCGAAGCTCTTCATCAGCACGGTGCCGTCGGGCTGGGGCTTGTACTGGGTCTGCGTCACGTGGTGCTGACGGCCGGGGAAGCCGGGGGCGTTGGCATAGTGCCGCATCAGGCCGCGGATACCTTCGTGCCCTTCCCAGATGTCGGGATCCTCGAACACTTCCTCGCTCATCACGCAGTCTTCGGTGAAGCAATCGACCAGGCCTTCGGCATCGCCCGTATCGAGCGCCCAGGAGTAGTTGGCGATCAGGTCCTGCAGGCCCAGCCGGTCTTCAATCGTCAGTCGTGTCACGCAATGCCTCTCCTTACCGGGGTTTGAACCCTTAGTTGCCTCAACCGTAACACTCGTTATGATTGTGGGAAAGCGGGAGAGTACCTTGGGAAAGATCATCGTCACCGGCGCGTCCGGCCAGTTCGGCAATGCGGCTGCCAGGCAGCTTCTTGAGAAGGTCCCGGCGGAGGACCTCGTATTCCTGTCACGCACCCCGGAAGGGTTGAGCGACCTGGCCGAGCGGGGCGCCTCGGTAAGGCGCGCGGATTTCGACGATCCCGTCTCTTTGCTGGCGGCGATGGAAGGCGGAGAGCGCATGTTGCTGATCTCCACCGTGCGCGTCGGCTCGCGGGTCGAGCAGCACACCAACGCGGTCGAGGCGGCTGTGGCCCGGGGCGTGAAGCATGTCGTCTATACCTCGATCCTGGGCTGCGGAGCGCCGGGCAACCCCTCGGTCGAGCAGTTCGATCATCTTGCGACCGAGCGGATGATCGAGCAATCGGGCCTCGCCTGGACGCACCTGCGCGACAGCCTCTATTCCGAAGCGGTGGCCACCGCGATGGCCATCCCGGCGCTGGCAGCGGGCGGCAAGCCGGAGAATTCCGGCGAGGGCCTCGTGCCGATCGTCAGCCGTGACGACTGTGTCGCGACTGCGGTCGGCGTGCTGACGCAGGACGGGCACGCCAACAAGGCCTACGACGTGACAGGACCCGAGCTCTGGACCCTGCCCGACGCGATGGCGCTGGTTTCGCAGATGGCCGGCAAGCCGATCGTGATCGAGCCGGTCGATGACGAAGGCATGTACGCCTATTTCGATTCGCTGGGAGTGGCGCGCAAGGCGTCGGACATCGTGCCGGACGGTCCGATCCCCTGGGCGAGCGAGGGCATGGTGACCTTCGGTCAGTCCATCCGCGAAGGATTCATGAATGTCGTGTCGGACGATGTCGAACGCATCACTGGCCGCCCGCCGCGTACGCTGCGCTCCGTGCTCGAGCAGTACCAGGGCGCCTGGCCCCAATGAGGAAGCTGATCGTCGCGGCGCTCCTCTTCCTCGCCGCCTGTTCGCAAAGTAGTGAGCCGCCCAAGGTCGACACCTCGGTCATCGGGGCGGGTGACAACTGGGACAATCCGGGCGGAGACTGGGCCGGAAGCCACTTCTCGCGCCTGACCGACATCACGCCCGCCAACGTGGGCGAGCTCGGCCTCGCCTGGGAATACGACCTCGGCACCGCGCGGGTGCAGGAAGCGACGCCGGTGGTGATCGACGGGGTGATGTACACCTCGGGCAACCTCGGCCGGGTCTACGCGCTCAACGCCGCAACCGGCGAGCAGCTGTGGAAGTTCGAGCCCGAAGTCGACATGCAGGTCAACCGCTGGACCTGCTGCGACCAGGCCAACCGCGGCGTGCAGGTGCATGACGGTAAAGTTTTCGTCGGCTCGCTTGACGGCTACCTCTACGCGCTCGATGCCAAGACCGGCGACGTGGCGTGGAAGACCGACACCATCGCCGACCGCAAGCGCGGCTACACCGTCACCGGCGCACCCGAGATCGCAGGCGACCTGGTCATCATCGGCAACGCCGGCGCGGAGAACGACACACGCGGTTACGTCACCGCCTACAACGCCAAGGACGGCATCGAGGCGTGGCGCTTCTGGACCATTCCGCGCGACCCCAAGGACGGCCCGCAAGAGAGCGAGGCGCTCGAAGCCGCGCTCAAGACCTGGGACCCGAAGAGCCGCTGGGACATCGGCGGTGGCGGCACGGTGTGGGACGCGATCCAGTACGATCCGCAGTTCGACCAGGTGATCATCGGCGTCGGCAACGGCGGACCCTATCCGCTTCACACCCGCTCGCCCAAGGGTGGCGACAACCTCTACCTGAACTCCCTCGTCGCGCTCGATCGCGAGACCGGCGAGATGAAGTGGCACTTCCAGGAAACGCCGACGGATTCGTGGGACCTCACCGCGACCCAGCCGATGGTGTTCAGCGAGATGGAAGTCGGCGGCAAGAAGCGCCCCGTTATCCTGCATACGCCGAAGAACGGCTTCTTCTTCGTGGTCGACCGCGAGAGCGGCAAGCCCCTGGCAGCCAACGCCCTGGTGCGGACAAGCTGGGCCAGCGGCTGGGATCTTGAGAGCGGCAAGCCGGTTCTGACACCCGAGTATTCCGACTATTCGACCGGCCCGAAGATCGTTTTCCCGGCCTCCTCCGGCGCGCGCAACTGGCATCCGGCCGCCTACGACCCCACGCGCAATCTCTACTTCGCGGCGGTGGTCGACATGGGCAACCTGATGTTCATTCCGCCAGGGCAGGAAAATCCAGCGCGGCGCGAGCGCTTCCTCAACCCCTCGGCGGCGCTGATCTTTACCGCCGACTTGCAGGCCGCCGCCGCTACCTTGCCGCCGCCGATGCAGGCTCAGATCGAGGCGCTGCCCCAGTGGAAGCAGGTGCTCGACCTGCCCTATTCCTCGCAAATCCGCGCGATCGACCCGCTGACTGGCAAGACCAAGTGGGCCGCCGACTTCGACGGCTGGCAGGATCGCGGCGGCGTGCTCGCAACCGAAAGCGGGCTCGTCATCCACGGCACGCTCGCCGGCAAGCTGATCGTGCGCGATGCCGAGACCGGGAAGATCCTCAAGTCGATCGAGACCGGCAGTTCGATGCTCGCCGCACCGATGACCTACCGGGTGAACGGCGTGCAGTACGTCGCGGTACAGACCGGTTGGGGTGGGGGTGGCTGGGGCTTCGTGCCGCCCTACGCTGCGGCTTACGGCAAGGGTAATGCGAACCGCCTTCTGGTGTTCAAGATCGGCGGCAAGGAAACGCGCGTTCCGGCCGACCTGCCGCCGATCCAACCTGCGCCCGAAGCGCCGGCGCAGCTCCCTGGCGTGACGCCCGCAATGCTCGCGATGGGCTCCGGCCTGTTCACAGAGAACTGCTCGATCTGCCATTCGAACCAGCCGCGCGCGCCGCTGCCGGACTTGCGGCGGCTCGACAAGGCCCGGCACGAGGCGTTCAACCAGATCGTGCTCGAAGGGCTGTTCACGCCGAATGGCATGCCGCACTTCGAGGACTTGCTGAAGCCAGACCAGGTGAAGGCGATTCACGCTTTCCTGATCGACGAGCAGACCAAGTTGCGCGCTCGCGAGTTGCAGCTGAAGGCGCAAGGCAAACCGCTCGACAGCCGCAGCCTCACGATTTTGTCCAATTTCTAGCCGATAGTCCGGCCTCGATTTAGCGGAGAGACGCAATGACCCCCCAAGGCGTGAACATCAAATATCCCGAGAAGTTGTTCATCGGCGGCCAGTGGGTCGCTCCAATGAGCGGATCGTCGATCGAGGTCGTCAATCCGAACACCGAGGAAGTGATCGCCCGCGTCGGTGAGGCAGGGCCCGACGACATGGACCGCGCGGTCGCTGCCGCGCGCGAGGCGTTCGACAACGGCCCCTGGCCGACCACTCCGCCCGCCGAACGCGGTGCGCTGCTGATGAAGATGATCGATCACCTCGAAGCCCGCATTCCGGAGCTTAGCGCCGCCTGGACCGCTCAGGTCGGTGGCCTGGCCAGCTTTGCGCCGGTCATGCACGGCGGCGGGGTGGCCGGTCTGCGCGGAATCGCGGCGCTGGGGCAGACCTTCAAGTGGGTCGAGCAGAAGAAGGGCATGGTGGTCGACACCGCCATTCTCGCGCGCGAGCCGGTTGGCGTCGTCGTCGGCATCGCGCCGTGGAACGCGCCGTTCGGGATCATGGCCAACAAGGTCTTCTATTCGCTGATCGCCGGCTGCACGATCGTGATGAAGCCTTCGCCCGAAACTCCGCTCGAAGCCTACATTATCGCCGAGGCCGCCGAAGCCGCGGGCCTTCCTCCGGGCACCGTCAACCTCGTCACTGGCGAGCGCGAGGCTTCGGACTACCTCGTGCACAACGTCGGCGTCGACAAGGTCAGCTTCACCGGCTCGACTGGCGCGGGCAAGCGCATCGCCGAAGTCTGCGGCAGCCGCATCGCCCGCTGTTCGCTGGAGCTGGGCGGCAAGTCCGCTGCGATCGTGCGCGACGATTTCCCGATCGAGGCGGCCGCGGGCATCCTCGGGAACACGATCACTGTGATGAGCGGCCAGGTCTGCGCCATGCTCAGCCGCGCGATCGTATCGAAGCACCGGCACGACGAACTGGCCGAGGCCATCGCGGGCGTGATGAAGGGCATCAAGATCGGCAACAGCGAGGATCCCGAGACGCAACTCGGCCCGTTGGCGATGAAGCGCCAGCTCGAACGGGTGGAAATGTATATCGAGGAAGGCAAGAAGAGCGGCGCCGACCTTGTCACCGGCGGCCAGCGTCCGGCGCACATGAACAAGGGCTACTTCATGGAGCCGACCCTGTTCGCCAACGTCGACAACACAAGCCGCATCGCCCAGGAAGAGATCTTCGGCCCGGTGCTGTGCCTCATCCCGGCCGAGGACGAAGAGGACGCGATCCGTATCGCCAACGAGAGCAACTACGGCCTCAACGGTTCGGTATTCACCACTGACGTGCAGGCGGCTTACGACGTGAGCCGCAAGGTCCGCACGGGCGTGATGGGCCAGAACGGCATGCGAATGGAATTCGGCATGCCCTTCGGCGGCTTCAAGCAGTCGGGCATCGGCCGCGAAGGCGGCGAAGAAGGGCTGTGGCCCTACGTCGAGACCAAGACCATCCTGCTCGATGGAGCGCCCGCAAGGCTTTGACATTCTGAGCCAATTATGAGCCAATGCGGGATCAGGTTTGGAGCCGGCCCGAGACAGTGACCGAGGCGCAACTCAGTTTCCCCTATCCAGAGCGGGCTCCGGCCCATCTCTGGCTAGTGGGACTCGCGTTGGTGTTGTGGAACGGTTGGGGCGTGGCGATTGCCGTCGCGGCCCAGACGTCGCGGATGCCGGTGGTCGATGCCGTGACCACCGCTTATTTCGAGGCGCAGCCGCTGTGGTTCGTCTTGCTGGCGGATATTGGTCCCTTTGCGGGACTGGCGGGGGCGGTGGCGCTGCTGCTGCAGTCGCGCTGGGCCTTGCCGCTGTTCGTCACGCAATTGGCCGTCCTCGCGCTGGCCAATTTCTACGAGCTGGCGATCGGCACTTCGCTCTTGCTCAGCGTGCCGGAGGCGCGTGGCGCGACGGGAGTACTGGCGATCCTGCTTCTTGCGCAGATTGCCTACGTCCATTTTCAGAAGCGGCGAGGACGGCTTAATTGATCCTCCCCCGAGCGAGCTCGGGGAGGATCTGGATGGTATCCCCCTCCCGCTTGCGGGAGGGGAGCAGGCACAGCCAACCACCCGCGGGCGAGTGCGGGCCTAACGCCGGGAAGACCAAAGTCGCGGACGGGCGAAGGCCGGCGCGTCCTGGGCGTCACAGGATTGCCTTGCGCGAGCATGGAGTGCGAACGGCGGCGAGGGCTGCGGCAAACCTCGCTACTCGGCCCTGTCGGATAGGGGGCGCTGGCGGTTAGGGCTCGCAGGTCCCGCCAGCGGTTGTCATCCCCGTATCCTGCGGACACCCTCTGACGATGTCGGAAGGGCGCCGGCCTTGCGCGGGAGAGAGAAGCGAAGCGCTAACCGCTCCCGCACCCGTCGCTGGTGTCAGTGGCATTCTGACGGCGGAGCACATAACCGATATGGTTCGTTGTGTCAAGAGAATGTCACCGATATCCACCCTCCCTGCCGGAAGGGCGTCTTCGTCAACGAAGCATCCGGCCTAGATCCGCTTGTCATTCGGATCGATCTTCGGATCGCTCTTGAGCATCGGATCCCAGTGTTCGACGATCTTGCCGTTCTCGATGCGATAGAGGTCGAACCAGCTGGAATAATAGGTCTCGCCCTTGGCGTCCTTCTCGGGGCGGACGAAGGTGGTGGTGACGTAATTGCCTTCAGCCATCAGATGAACCAGCGGTAGATCGAGCGTGTCCTTGATGGGCCGCTCGGGCCGGCTGGCGCGGACATAGTCCACCAGGCCCTTCAACCCTTGCGCCGCGTTGGGATTATGCTGGATGTAATCCTCGGCAATAAACTCATGCGCCCGGTCCGCCAGGCCCGCCTGCAGCACGATGCGATACATGTCGTAGACCAGCCGCTTGTTCGCCGCGAGTTGCGGGTCGGGGCTGGCGAGCAGCGCTTCGTGGTCCTGCGAAACGACTGGCGGAACAGACATAGTCAACGTCTCCTGAGCGGCGACCGGCACTGAAAGCGCCGCCGCGATGGTTCCAATTGCAAGTATTGCGAGGCGCATCCCCACATCTCCCCTCGTATCTCTCTGCTTTGTACAGTCTTTGCCAAAGGAGGGGTGACGCGGCAAGCATGACTCGCTAGAGGGCCGGACAAACGCAATTTGGGAAGTTGGGGAAGATCGTTCATGCGCCTGCGTAACCTGGCCACCATGGCCTCCGTGCTACCGTTCCTGCTGCCAGCCGTTCCGGCCCTCGCCCAAGAGCAAGACAAGGGGCCGGTCATCGTCGTTACCGGCCAGGGGCTTGAGCAAACCCCCGCCACTCCCGCCTATGACGTGATCGAGATCGAACGCGAGAAGATCGTCTCGGGCAGCTCGGGCCGGATCGAGGACGTGCTGGGCTCGGTGGCCGGATTCCAGCAGTTCCGCCGTTCCGACAGCCGTTCTTCGAACCCGAGTGCCCAAGGCGTCACCCTGCGGGCTCTGGGCGGCAACGCCACCAGCCGCGCGCTGGTGCTGCTCGATGCGGTACCCATCGCGGATCCGTTCTTCGGTTACATCCCGCTCTCGGCCGTGGCGCCTGAGCGCTTGAAAAGCATCCGCGTGACCCGCGGCGGGGGCTCGGGACCGTTCGGTTCGGGCGCGCTTGCGGGCGCCATCGAACTTGAGAGCGCCGATGCCGCGACGCTAGGCTTGGTCAGCGGGCAGGCCTCGATCAACAGCCGCGCGGAAACCGAGCTTTCCGGCACCGTCGCGCCCGAGCTGGGCGATGGCTTCGCGGTCGTCAGCGGCCGTTGGGATCGGGGTAAGGGCTTCTACACCACGCCCGAAGAGCAGCGCGTTCCGGCGACGGTACGGGCCAAGTTCGACTCCTGGTCGGCCAGCGCACGCGTGGTGCAACCGATCGCCGAGAACCTCGAAATCCAGCTGCGCGGCCTCGCGTTCGAGGACCAGCGCGTGCTGCGCTTCGCTGGAGCCGATACCTCGAGCGAAGGGCAGGACATCAGCGCCCGAGTCGTCAGCCGTGGACCGTGGCAAGTCGATGCGGTGGCCTATGCCCAGTGGCGTAACTTCACCAACAAAGTGATCTCATCGAGCACCTTCAACCTCTCTCTCGACCAGAAGGACACGCCATCGACTGGCCTCGGCGGCAAGCTGGAGATCCGTCCGCCCGTCGGCGAGGATCATACTTTGCGCTTTGGTGCCGATTATCGCCGCTCCGAAGGTGACCTGGCCGAAGACTCCTACAACGCCGCGACGGGGGCCCTGACCGCACACCGTTTCGCGGGCGGGGTGAACACCGACCTCGGCCTTTTCCTGGAAGACGACTGGGAGCTCGGCCCGGTGACGCTGACCGGCGGTGTCCGCGCCGACCACTATCAGATCGAGGATGGCTACTTCCGATCGGTCAACGCTGCGGGCGCGACCACGATAGACAACACGTTCGACGACCGCTCCGACTGGACGGTGTCCTGGCGCGCCGGTGCTGTCTTCGAGGCGACAGAAGGGTTGCGCCTGCGCGGAGCGGCCTACACCGGCCTGCGCCTGCCGACCCTGAACGAGCTCTACCGGCCGTTCGTTGTGTTTCCTGTTACGACCCAGGCCAATGCCGAACTGGGCAACGAAAAGCTGCAAGGCTTCGAGGCCGGCATCGACTGGCAGGCGACCGAGAACCTCAACGTCTCGCTCACCGCCTTCGACAACGAGGTCAAGAACGCGATCACCAATGTAACGCCCGACCCCGTGAACGCGCCGAACACGCGCCAACGCCAGAACATCGATGCGATCAAGGCCCAGGGCATCGAGTTCGCGACCCAGCTCGCGTTCGGCCAGATCAGCTTCGATGGCACTCTGGCCTACACCGACGCGAAGATGCAGGGCTCGGGCATCCAGGCGGCGCTCGACGGTTTCCGTCCGGCACAGACGCCTGAGTGGGCGGCGAGCGGCACGATGAGCTGGCGCCCGGCCGAAGGCATGACCTTCGCCGCGACGCTTCGCCACGTGGGCCTGCAGTACGAGGACGACCAGGAAAACGATGCGCTGCCTGCCGCAACGACGGTCGACTTGTTCGCCCAGATCCCGCTGGTCGACAAGCTGAGCTTCGTCGGCCGGGTCGAGAACCTGTTCGACGAGACCATTGTCACCCGCAACCAGGGCGGATCGATGGACCTCGGCGTCCCGCTGACCGTGTGGGGCGGTTTCCGCTACGGGTTCTGATCAAGTCTCCCCTCCCGCACGCGGGAGGGGGATTGCCTCTTTCGCTGGTTGGCGAGGGGCGTTACCCAGTGAGAAAGTACAAACAAAAACAGGAGAGGTAATGGCGTCAGCGGCTCCCGCACAGGAAGCCATGCTCGCAGTCCGCAATCCCCGTACGGGCGAGGCGGACTTCCGGCTGGCGGTATCGAGCCCGTCGCAAGTGGCGGAGAAGGCCGCCCGGCTTCGCGAGAACCAGAAGGCCTGGGCCGCCCAGCCGCTCCAGGCGCGCATGGGCGTGATGGCCCGCTGGCTCGGCGAGGTGAAGGCCCGCGCGCGCGATATCGGAGAGCAGGATGCGATCGATACCGGCGGCTGCCACACGTCCTACATCCAGGGCTTCATCACCCTCGCCAATATCGGCGGCTGGATCGAGGATGCGCCCAAGGCGCTCGGCAACTACGAGGTCCACACCCGTTCGGCGGTGATGCCCGACGTGGAGATCCGCAGCCAGCTCGTGCCCTATTCGCTAGTCGGTGTGATCAGCCCGTGGAACGCCCCACTGATGCTGGCCCTGCTCGATGCGGTCCCTGCTCTGTTTGCCGGTTCGGCAGTCCTGCTCAAGCCGAGTGAAGTAACTCCGCGCGTGATCGAGACCGTGTTCGAAACGGTCCGCGCCGTGCCCGAACTCGCTGCGGTTTTCGACTATGTGACCGGTCCGGGCGAGATCGGCCAGGCGGTGATCGACCAGGCGGATCTCGTCTGCTTCACCGGCAGCGTGCCGACCGGGCGCAAGGTTGCGGTCGCCTGTGCCGAGCGGCTGATCCCGTGCTTCCTCGAACTCGGCGGCAAGGACCCGGCAATCGTCACCGAAACCGCCGACCTCGAGCGCGCGGCGACTTCGGTTCTGCGCGGCGCGGTCTATGCCACCGGCCAGGTCTGCTATTCGACCGAGCGGGTCTATGTGCACGAGAGCGTACATGACGCGTTCGTCGAGAAGCTGGTGGAGAAGGCCAGGGCCGTCCGCCTCAACGCCGATAACCCGCGCGCCGGGCACATCGGTCCGTTCACGTTCGCGCCCCAGGCGGAGATCGTGAAGCGGCACCTGGAAGATGCGACGGCCAAGGGCGCCAAGGTCCTTACCGGCGGCGAAGTCGAAGCGATCGACGGGGGCCTCTACATGCGCCCGACGGTGCTGACCGGTGTGACTCACGACATGACGATCATGCAGGACGAGACTTTCGGACCCTGCGTCCCGGTCATGGCCTATTCCGACATCGACGAGGCGGTGCGCCTCGCCAACGACACCCAGTTCGGCCTCACCGCTTCGGTCCTCGCCGGGAGCGAGGAGGAGGCGCTGGCGATCGGGCGGCGCATCAATGCCGGGGCGGTGTTCCTGCAGGATACCTTCCTGACTTTCGGCAAGATGCGCTCGATCGGCACGCACAGCTTCGGCTTCTCGGGCCTTGGCGGGTCGCGCACCGGCCTGGAGTCGATCCTCCGTTTCGTCCGCCGCAAGGCGCTGATGACACAACATGGTGCGGTGGCCGACATCCAGGACGACCATCATCTCGGGAAACCGGGCGCGTGAGGATCACCGCAGCGGTCAGCCGGGAAGGCAGCGCCGCTCCGGCACTCGAGGCCCTCGAACTCGGCGAACCGCGCGCGGGCGAGATGCGCGTGCGGCTGGTCGCCACCGGCATCTGCCACACAGACCTCCACGCCCACTCCGGCCGCCTTTCGCCGCTGCCGATCGTGCTCGGCCACGAGGGCGCGGGCGTGGTCGAGGCGTTGGGCGAGGGCATTAGCGGCTTTGAGGTCGGCGACCACGTCGTGCTCTCCGGCAGTTCCTGCGGCGAATGCCCGTCGTGCCTCGCCGGCTATCCTAGCTATTGCGACACGGCGATGCCGCGCATCTTCGGCGGCGGCCGCATGGATCGCTCGACCTCGCTCTCGTGCGGCTCGGGCCCGATCCACTCCCACTTCTTCGGCCAGTCGAGCTTCGCCAGCCACGCGATCGTGCCGCAGGGCACTGCGGTGAAAGTGCCGAAGGCATTGCCGCTCGAAAAGCTCGGCCCGCTCGGCTGCGGGATCATCACCGGCGCCGGTGCCGTTCTGGAATCGCTTGAGGTCATTCCCGGACAGTCGATCGCGGTATTCGGCACCGGCGGTGTCGGCCTCTCGGCCATCATGGCCGCACGGCTGGTCGGAGCGACGCGGATCATCGCGGTCGACCTCTCCGACGAGCGGCTCGAACTCGCCCGCGAACTCGGGGCCACCGATTGCTTCCGCGGCGACGAACCCGACCTCGTCGCCAAGATCCGCGCCATCACCGGGCGCGGGATCGACGCCAGCCTCAACACTACGACTGTGCCCGACGTGTTCGATGCGGCAATGGACTGCCTGGCGATGCGCGGCACCGCCGCCTTCGTGACCGCGCCGCGCGGGGAGTGGGCCCCGGCGATGTTCCCGATGCTGAGCGGCGGGCGGTCGCTCCGGGGCGTGCTCGGCGGCGATGCCGAGCCGCGCAGCTTCATCCCGATGCTGATCGAGTTCTGGCAGCTGGGGCGTTTCCCCTTCGACCGGCTGCTGACTTTTTACCCGTTCACCGAGATTGCCCGCGCTTTCGAAGACGCGCATGCTGGCAGGGTAATCAAGCCGGTCTTGCTGATCGAAGGAGAAGTGGCATGACGCCCGACTTGCGAGAACGCCTCCAGAGCCTTGGGGCGGAACTGACCCCGGAGATGCTTGGCGGCACCACGCAGATCTTCGCCGCGATGGCGACGGGCGCGGACCCGGAAGTGCAAGTTGAGCGCGACCTCGAATACGGCGAGCACGAGCGTCACCGCCTCGACCTGTTCCACAAGCCGGGCGTGAGCGGCGCGCCGGTGCTGGTCTATGTCCATGGCGGCGGTTTCGTGATGGGCGACAAGCGCTCCAGCGAAACGCCGTTCTACGACAACATCGGCACTTTCGCCGCGCAGCAGGGCTTCATCGGCGTGACGATCAACTATCGCCTCGCCCCGGCAAGCCAGTTTCCTTCGGGCCCCGAAGACCTCGGTGCGGTAGTCAGGTGGCTCAAGGCGAACGTGGCCCAGTATGGTGGGGATCCGGACAAGATCGTGCTTTCGGGCCAGTCGGCCGGGGCCTCGCACGTCGCCAGCTACGTGGCGCACAGGGCGCATCATGTCGAGCCGGGCGGCGGCATCGCCGGAGCGATCCTGATGTCGGGTATCTACGACACGGTGAGCGCGACGCCCAACCAGTTCCACATCGCCTACTATGGTGGCGACCCGAAAGCCTGGGGGCCGGCGTCGTGCATGGCGGGCCTGATCAACACCGAAATCCCACTGATGGTGACGGTGTCGGAGTTCGATCCCGAGGACTTCCAGCGCCAGGCAGCCCAGTTCGTCGGGGCCTGGGGCGTGGCGCATGCAGCCTACCCTGAGATGCACTACCTCGCTGGCCACAACCATCTGAGCCCGGCGCAGAGCATCGGCAGCGAGCTCAAGTCGATCGGACGGATGGTCGCTGGGTTCGTGAAGCGGGTTACGTGGTAGACTTACTTCAATCCTCCCCGAGCTTGCCTCGGGGAGGTGGCAGCCCCCCCGGCTGACGGGAGGGGTATGCGGAAGAACTCAAGCCCCTCCACCATCCGCTCCGCGGACGGTCCCCCTCCCCGAGCAAGCTCGGGGAGGATTTGAAATCTACGCCGCCATCCAGCTTCCATGAAACGCCATCGGCATGGCGAATGGCAGTTTGATCGTGGCGAGTGGCGGGCGGGAGATGTCGTTGCCGTCGAGGATCAGCAGGTCGGTGCGCCTTTCAACGAAACGGTCGACTACCGCGAGGACGAAGCCATCGCCTTCGGGCGAGTCCGGACTGCGGGGCACGAACAGCGGTTCCTGTGCCGCGGCCTTGTCGAGGTCGTGGAACTTGAGCTCGCCGGTCTCCCAGTCGATCTGCGCCAGGCCCATGCGGGGGAAGTCGCGGAAGGCGAAGTAGCCGGTGCGGTAGGGCTCCATGGCATAGCGGTCGTCGATCCGCGGCATGTCGCCATAGGCGCCCTGGATCGGCTCGAGCGTCACCGCCTCGGCATCGGGCTTGGAGAGGTCGAAAGTGATGCGGGTGATCTGCGTCACCGTTTCCGGCATGGTCGGCACGTTGCCGTGCTTGTCCTTGAAAAAGCAGAAGCAGTTGCCCGGGCTGACGGGGGTATCGACGATGACCTTCGAGCCCTCGGTATAGGCGTTCATCACGTGGCCCATGACAATCCCGGGGATCTGGAACCAGCGCATCTCGGAAGCCGAGCCATTGCGCGGCATGATGCCCCAGGCCGAGGGCAAATCGGGGTCGTACTGGTAGTACTGCCCGCCCGCCTGCAGGCGCTTGTTGTCGGCGATCAGCGGCATGATCGGGAACACCAGGTGCTCGCGCGTCACGCCCCAGTCGTGGCTGAGGCCGGGATAGGGAGTGTGGAACCACTCCTCGCGGATCAGCGCCCCGCTCTTGTCGAACACGTGGAGCGAGGCGTCGGTCGTCGGCTCGCCGCGGGCAAAGACGCCATAGCTCCACCACTCGCCGGTTTTCGGATCGATCTTGGGATGCGCCGTCAGCGCCGTGCTGCCGAGGTTGCCGAAGCGCCCGACCTCGATGGTGTCGAGCGTGCGCGGATCGAGCCGATAGGGCCGCGAATCCTCGCGCAGCATGTACAGCTCGCCGTGATGGTTGAACGCGTAGGTGTTGCCGGTGTTGTCACGCTCCGGCAGGTTGGAGACCGCTTCGTCATCGGTGAACTTGTTGCGGTAGTGCCCATAGAGCCGCCGCCGTGCCTCACGCTCGCGCTTGAGGCGCTCAGTCTGCACGTAGCGGCTGCGGAAGCTGACGTGGCCGTTCTCGAAACGGAACATCGAGGCCATGCCATCGCCGTTGAGGATGATGTCGTCCTCCAGGCTCGGGTACTGCCGGTCACCCCCGGTGCGAAAATAGGCACCTTCCAGCTCCGCCGGAATCTCTCCCTCGACTTCGCATTCGTAGACGTCGGCTTCGAAGCGCATCGGCATCTTTGATTGGTGGCCGAAGCTCGCATAGGGATGAAAAATCTCGGGCATCTCTCTCGTCCTTTGTTATTCAGGGATTTGAACAGCGCCTGCCGGTCTTTGGCAAGAGCGCATTGAGGGAGAGCTAGATGTCCGAGAATCCGTGGCCCCAGGGCGTGCCTGAGATCATGCCCGCCGAAGACCGTGCGGAGATCGAGGAACTGTTCGCGCGCTACGCCTGGGGCATCGACCTCGCCGACGAAGAGCAGGCGATCAACACTTTCGCCGAAGACGCCGAATTCGACCATCTGTGGCAAGGCACGGTGAAGGGCCACGCGGCCATTCGCGAGAACCTGCGCAAGCTTTGGTACGACCGCCAGCATTGGTGGTATGGCCGCCAGCACCTGATGAACCACTTCATCATGGACCCCAGGCCCGAAGGGGCACGGGTGCGCTGCTTCTTCCAGATCATCCAGTGGAACGCCGACTACAACACCAATTTCGTGTTCGGCATCGGTACCCGCGACGATCGGCTGGTGAAGCGCAACGGGCGATGGAAGTTCTATCGCCTGCACGTCAACGCCTGGACGGCGGTCGATCAGATTCCGTGGAAAGGGGAACGGACCTTACCGCAGCGCCCGCCCTATAAGTCGCCGCCCGCCGATACTCGGCCGTTCGACGAGCAGACCGGCGATGCCTGGTAGTCCCCGCCCTTCTTGAATGGGGTCCGACTCAGCCGGTCAAACCCATCGCGACCCGGAAGGGCAGATCCAGCGTCAGGCTGCCCGGCGATCCCCGTCGGAGAGCCATTCGCGAGCGCGGCGTTGAGCCTCGGCAATTTCGCGGGCGGTCATTTCGTCGGAGATGTCCGCCCGGCTCCAGGCGGCTTCTTCGTGCCCGGCGACTGCCGCGAGGTTGAACCACTTGTGCGCCTCGATCAAATCGCAGGCCACGCCTTCCGCTCCGGTGGAGAATGCGACCCCAAGGTCGAAGCAGGCATCGGTGTCACCCGCTGCAGCCGCAGCCAGGCAACGGGCAATGTGAAGGTCCGCCCGCGTTTCGTCGGCCGGTCGGATCTTCGCGAAATCCTCGATCCTGGTCAGTTCCATGATCGCTAACCCCCCTATGGGTCCGGTCGAGAAACCGGACTGCCACAGGACTTTCGAGCAAGTGTGGTCAAGAAATGGTTAACGCGCCGGGAAGTTTATTAACGTACCCCCGCGCCGAGGGAACGGAGCGGGATTTACCGCCCTTAGGGCTCGCTTAACTTGGCCGGGTGTAGACCCCGTATTGCGGCTTGTGCGGGATTCGCGCTGCCACTATAGGCCGCGCCAGTCCTGCTAAGCCCGCATCCGCGGGGGGCGCAAGGATTTGGATGAGGCCGAATTTCAGACGGCTTGCTTGCGGAGTTCGTGAATGGGGTCGATTCCGAATGACGACATCGACATTCTCGCCAAGGCCAAGCGTGCTCTGGACAGGGACTATGCGCCCTCCGATGACGAAGAATACATGTCGGAGCAGCAACTGAATTATTTCAGGGTGCTGTTACTGGAATGGAAGAAGTCGATTCTCAGCGCTGCGGAAAGCACTCTGCAGCTGCTTCAGGACGGACCGATTCGGGAACCTGACCTCAACGACCGCGCCTCCAGTGAAACCGATTGGGGCATCGAGTTGCGGACACGCGACAGGCAGCGCAAGCTCATTGCCAAGATCGATTCGGCCCTGCGCCGCATCGATGAAGGCGAATACGGCTGGTGCGAAGTCACTGGGGAGCCGATCGGTATCAACCGCCTGATCGCCCGTCCGATCGCGACCATGACCGTCGAAGCGCAGCAGGCTCACGAACGTCGCGAGAAGGTCTCTCGCGACGACTGATTTCGATACTGACCCGGTTTGGGACAGGCCTGTGATTACGGTCTTGCATTTACGCTTCATTAGCTACGAATTGCGATAGAACTCCGACTTGTTAAGCGCGGGAAAGCCGGCCGTTCTGTTGGCAGCCTCGCGTGAATCGGAACTTCGGAAACGCCCCTAACGATGAGCAACATCGACACTCGCCAGGTCAACCGTGACAGCCTGTTCCTGCTCGCCCAATTGCGGGTCGACGGACAGGACCTCTTGCATCGGGTCAAGGTCCGCAATCTTTCGGCCGGCGGCATGATGGCCGAAGGCGACGTGAAAGTGATGCGCGGCTCGCTGGTGTCGGTGGAATTGCGCAACGTCGGCTGGGTCGAAGGCTCGGTCGCCTGGAAGCAGGACAACCGCTTCGGCATCGCCTTCGTCGATGAGGTCGATCCCCTGGTGGTTCGCGCTCCGGCTCCGGCAAGCGAAGCGGCCGAGTATGACGCGCCCCGCTTTACCCGCACCCATTCGGCCATGCCGTTCAACGAACCGAACCCGGCAAGACTGCGAAAGATCTGATCGGCTTCCATCCCGGCGGGATAGACTCTAGCATAGAGCCAGATGGCTTGGCGCTGGCTCTCCCTCATTCTCCCCGCGGTTCTGATGCTGGCGGGGTGTGGGCGGGGTAACGAAGGGGCGCTGCAGGTCGATTTCATCGATACGCCAGAGAGCCTGTTCGCAGATGGCCTGCGGCTTTCCCCTGGTGCCCAACACCTCCGCGCCGCGACCGACGCGGGCCTCGTAGCTTTCAACGCGCAGGGGGACGTGGTTCCCGCCCTGGCCGATCGCTGGATCGTAACCGACGATGGTCGCAGCTTCATCTTCCGCCTGAGGGAAGGCGACTGGCCCGACGGAGCCGACCTGACCGCAGAAAGCGTGCGCGCCGCCCTGCGCAGTTCGATTCGCGCGCTCAACGGCACCTCGCTTGGCCTCGACCTTGCGCCGGTCTCCGAGGTCAGGGCCATGGCCGGACGGGTCGTCGAAATCCGCCTGTCGAGCCCGGTCCCCACCCTGCTGCAAATCCTCGCCCAGCCCGAACTCGCGCTTAGCCATGGCGCGAAAGGCGATGGGGCTGGCGAAATGCGGCTCGTGCGGGAGGGCGATCTGGCGACTTTGACCATGAAGCCGCCGGCCGAGCGTGGCATTCCCGAAGAGCGGAACTGGCAGTCCTTCGTCCGCCAGATCGAATTGCGACCCGCCGATCCCAAGGCGGCGATCGAACGATTCGACAACGGCGACGTCGATGTCGTGCTTGGCGGTCAGATAGGCAGTCTTCCACTCGTCGACACGGGCCCGCTTTCGCGCGGCACCGTGCGGCTGGAACCTGCCATCGGGCTGTTCGGCTTACTGGTGCAGCGCGAACGGGGTCTGCTGACGACCAACGAGGGCCGCGAGGCTTTCGCCATGGCCATCGACAGGCCCGCGCTGGTCGCCCAGTTCAATATTGGCGGCTGGGTCCCGACCACGCGAATTTCGGCCCCTGGCCTGCCCAACGATGTCAGGCTTGTCCCAGAGCGCTGGGGCGAGCGGACGATCGACGAGAACCGCGCGATCGCCGCCGCTCGCGTGGCCGCCTGGCGCCGGGCGAACGGGGGGGAAGAGGCGCGGCTGACCATTTCGCTGATGAGGGACCCGGGCCTCGACGCACTTTTCCTGGAGCTGGTGCGGCAGCTCGGGACGGTGGGCATAATCCTGGACAGGGCGCCTCCCGGCCGCGCGGCCGACCTCGACCTGATCGACCGCGTGGCCCGTTATGCGGAGCCGCGCTGGTTCCTCAACCAATTCAATTGCTCGCTTCGCCACGGCCTGTGCGACGCCGAAGCCGATGCCCTCGTGCGGGAGGCGGTGAAGCAGCCCGACCGGGCCGAACGTGACAATCTCCTGGCGGAAGCCGAAGCGAAGCTGACCCAGGCCAACGTCTATATTCCGTTCGGTTCGCCGCTCCGCTTCTCGCTCGTGCGGAGCAATGTCGACGGGTTCGTCGCGAACCAGTGGGCTTTCCACCCCTTGCCGGCGCTGGCGCAGATACCCAGATAAGCTCTGGAGGAGATTCCCTTGGAGCAAATTCAACGTCCAGGCCGGATGGACCTGCCGCTCGGCATGGATACCGCATCGGTCTATCGCCGGATCGAACTGGTCGAGCATGTTCTCGAGCGCAGTCTGGTGATTCCCGGGCTCAAGTTCCGAGTCGGTCTCGATGCCCTGGCCGGACTCGTGCCGATCTTCGGTGACCTCTTGGGCGCCGCCCTTGGCAGCTACATCATCTGGGAGGCCCGCAACCTCGGCCTGCCCAGGTGGAAGCTCTGGCGGATGGCGGGCAACGTCGCGGTCGACACCGCCATCGGGGCGATTCCGTTTGCCGGAGACGTGTTCGACGTGTTCTTCCGCTCGAACACCCGCAACCTCAAGATCGTGAAAAAACACCTCGAGAAGCAGGGCCTGCTGATCGATCAATAGGCTTTCCGCAGCTTATCATGCCAGGGTCATGACCTTGGCGGAACAAGCCGCTAAGCGCCGGAAGTCCCATGGTTCAGGCTTCCGCACCGACCCCGATGATGGCCCAGTACCTCGCGCTCAAGCGCGAGGCCGGCGATTGCCTGCTGTTCTATCGCATGGGCGACTTCTTCGAACTGTTCTTCGACGATGCGAAGGCCGCGAGTGCCGTCCTCGACATCGCGCTCACCAGCCGGGGCGAGCATGACGGTGCGCCCATCCCGATGTGCGGCGTGCCGGTCCATGCGGCCGAGGGCTATCTCGCGCGATTGATCAAGGCGGGCTGCCGGGTGGCCATCGCGGAGCAAGTCGAAACGCCCGAGGAGGCGAAGAAGCGGGGGGGCTCCAAGGCCTTGGTGGCCCGCGACATCGTTCGTTTCGTCACTGCAGGAACCTTGACCGAGGAGGCGCTTCTCGAACCGCGCCGGGCCAACGTGCTTGCGGCGGTGTGCGAAATGCGCGGCATGGCGGGCGTGGCCGCGTGCGACATCTCGACCGGGCGCATGGAACTGGAGGAATGCGCCCCCGGCGATCTCGGAGCCGTGCTCGCTCGACTGTCGGCAAGCGAAGTGGTCATGCCCGAAGATCTCCCGTCCCGCTTGCGCGAAGGGCCGGGCATGGGTCTGTTGCCGACAAGCGCCATCCCCCGTTCCGCGCACGAGTTCTCGAGCGACGGCGGCGAGGCGAGGCTTAAGGGTATCCACGGTGTCGCCACCCTCGATGGCTTCGGCAGCTTCACGCGACCGATGCTGGCGGCGGCATGCGGGCTGATCGCCTATCTCGACCACGTCGGACGCGGCAGCCTGCCGCTGCTCCTGCCGCCCGAAGGCCGTGCCACGGGCGAAGTGCTGGCGATGGACGAAGCCACGCGCGGCAGCCTCGAAATAACCGCAGCGCAAGGCGGCGGGCGTTCCGGAAGTCTGCTGGCGGCGGTCGATCGCTGCGTGACCGGCGCCGGCGCGCGCCAGCTCGCAGAGGACCTCGCTGCGCCGCTCGCGCAAAAGGCGGCGATCGAGGCTCGTCTCAACCTCGTGCAATGGCTCCACGCCGATCCGCTGTTACGGGCCGATCTGCGCGACGTGCTGCGTGCCTTGCCGGACCTTGGCCGTGCGCTCGGGCGGATCGTCGCGGGTCGCGGGTCGCCTCGCGATCTTGGCCAGATTCGTGACGGCCTGAGCGAAGCGCGCCGGGTCCACGACCATTTGCAGGGCAAGCCTGACAAACCCGCCTTGCTCGAAGCACTGGTACCCCGGCTGGGCGGCCATGGCGCGCTGACCGATCATCTTTCACGCGCGCTCGTCACTACCCCACCAACCGAACGCTCGTCGGGCGGCTTCATCGCCGAAGGTTACGATGCCGCGCTCGACGAGCTGCGCCTGGTGTCGGGCAACGCCCGCCGCGCGATTGCGGCGCTCGAGGCGCGCTATCGCGACGAAACCGGCGTGGCCGCGCTCAAGATTCGCCACAACGGCGTACTCGGTTATTTCATCGAGGTGCCGGCCAGGCACGCTGACCGGATGATGGCGCCCGACAGCGGCTTTACGCACCGCCAGACGATGGCGGGCGCGGTGCGCTTCAACTCGCTGCACCTGCACGAGGAGGCAAGCCGGATCGCAGAAGCCGGCGGCCATGCACTGGCTGCCGAAGAAGCGCATTTCGAAGAGCTCGTGCAGGAGGTCGTGGCGGATCGCGAGCGGATCGCCGCGACGGCAGCCGCGCTAGCCCGGCTCGATGTCGCCGCGGGTCAGGCCGAACGCGCCGCGGAAGGTGGCTGGACCCGGCCGGAGATCGTCGAGCAGGTCTGCCTGGAGATCGAAGGCGGCCGCCATCCGGTGGTCGAAGCGGCGCTCGCGCAAGTGGGCGAGCGGTTCGTGGCCAACGACTGCAGCCTGTCGCCGGACGACAGGCTATGGCTTGTCGGTGGGCCGAATATGGGCGGCAAGTCGACCTTCCTGCGCCAGAATGCGCTGGTCGTGCTCTTGGCACAGGCGGGCGGTTTCGTTCCGGCGGCGCGGGCGAAGGTCGGACTGGTCGATCGCCTGTTCAGCCGTGTGGGGGCGGCCGACAACCTCGCGCGCGGGCGCTCCACGTTCATGGTCGAGATGGTCGAGACGGCAGCGATCCTGGCCCAGGCGACCGAGCGCAGTTTCGTGATCCTGGACGAAGTGGGACGCGGCACCTCGACATACGATGGTCTCGCGCTGGCCTGGGCGGTGGCCGAGGCCATCCATGAGAACAACCGCTGCCGTTGCCTGTTCGCGACGCACTATCACGAGCTTGCCCGGTTGGCCGAGACTTGCCCGGCCCTGTCGCTGCATCACGTTCGGGCAAAGGAGTGGAAGGGCGATCTGGTGCTGCTGCACGAGGTAGCCGAGGGCGCGGCGGATCGGAGCTACGGCCTGGCCGTGGCCAAGCTGGCGGGTGTGCCCAAGTCCGTGGTGGCGAGGGCGCGGGCCGTACTCGACAAGCTGGAGAAAGGCCGGGCGGAAACCGGCGGACTGGCCGCGGGGTTGGGCGAGCTACCGCTGTTCGCGGCAGCGGCGCACCTGGAGGAAGAGAGCCGCGACAGCTTGCGCGATCGGCTGCAGGGCCTGGATGTCGACGCCCTCACGCCCCGAGAGGCGCTGGACCTGCTGTACGAGCTCAAGCGGGACGCGGGGGAATAGCGCCGGCCTCCGCAAAAGCCGCTCGGTCACGGGGCCCGACTCAAGCAGCGACCGACCACCTACGGGATGTCGAGGGGGCTTTCAGCGCAACCCCTCAGTCCTCATCCGGATCGTGCCCTTCGCCAAGAGCGTCATCCTCGTCGTCCATGTTGGGCTCGCCGAGATAGGCGCCCATGTCGATCCGGCCCGACTGCTCCATGTCGCGCATCCGGTCGATCAGGTCCTGTGTGGAATCGTCCATCACTTCGCCGGGATCGTCGGACTTTTCGCTGTCGAGCGGGCTTTCCTCGTCATCGGCGCCAAGCGCTTCCCTGGCGACGGTCTGTGCCTGCGACTCTTCATCGTCCTGTTCGGCATTATGCAATTCGGGCGCCTCTTCGGCGGAGGACTTATGGGCGGCGTCTCGGCGGTCGGTCATGAACGGAACTCCTTCGGCCCTCCAACCCTTCTCCGCACCGGAGCGTTCCCGCTAGCGCGTCGGGACCGGCTCCTCGCCCGAATAGTCGTAGAAGCCCTTGCCAGTCTTGCGTCCCAACCAGCCGGCTTCGACATACTTGGTCAGCAGCGGGGCAGGGCGGTATTTGGAATCGCCTGTTCCCGCGAAGATGACGCGCATGATCTCCAGGCAGGTGTCGAGCCCAATGAAGTCGGCCAGTTGCAGCGGCCCCATCGGGTGGTTGAGGCCCAGCCGGCAGCCCTTGTCGATATCGGCGATCCCCGCCGTTCCGCTGCCCAGCACGAACGCCGCCTCGTTGATCATCGGCAAGAGAATGCGGTTGACGATAAAGCCGGGCTCGTCCCCGCTCAGGATCACCTGCTTGCCGAGGCTTTCGGCGAATGTCCGGGTTCGGGTGATCGTGTCGGGTGAGGTGGCGAGGCCGGGGATCATCTCCACCAGTTCCATCAGTGGCACTGGGTTGAAGAAATGCAGCCCGATGAAGCGCGCCGGGTCGGTCGTGGTGGCCGCCATGCGGGTGATGGGGATCGAGCTGGTGTTGCTGGCCAGGATCGCCTGGGGCGCCAGGACCTGGCCGGCCTGCTCGAAGATCGCCTGCTTGATGGCCTCGCGCTCGGTTGCCGCCTCGATGATCAGACCCACGCCGCCCAGGGGCGCGTAGTCGGCAGACGGCTGGATTCGGGCCAGCGCGGCATCGGCGGCCTCGGGCGTAAGCTGCTGCTTCTCGACAAGTCGCGCGAGCCGCTTGCCGATCGCGTCGCGCGCTTTCTCCGCGATGGCGATCTCGCGGTCAACGAGGACCACCGTGTACCCGCTGGCGGCCGCGACTTGTGCGATGCCCGCGCCCATCTGGCCCGATCCGATGATGCCGACTGTTTGCATGCGCCACTCCTTCGCAGTTGCAGCAGAGTAGCGGCGCGATGCCGGGCGCGCTAGCGGTTCGCTCCGGGCGTCCAGAGCACGTCACCCGCTCCGCCCGAGTTCGCCAGGCGCGCGACCACGAACAGGTAGTCGGACAGGCGATTGATGTAGGCGAGCGCCGCGGGATTGACCGGTTCGACCGCAGCCAGCGCCGTCATCGCCCGCTCTGCCCGGCGAACTTGCGCGCGGGCGAGGTGGAGACGGGCGGAGGCCTCGCTGCCGCCGGGGAGAATGAAGCTCCGCAGAGGTTCGAGGCTCTCATTGGCGGCGTCGATCAATTGTTCGAGCCAGTCGACCTGCGCGGGCACGATCCTCAGCACCATGTCCGAAGGAGCGAAGTCCTCGCCCGGCGTCGCTAGGTCGGCGCCGAGATCAAACAGGTCGTTCTGGATGCGGACCGCCGCTTCGGCCTCCCCCACCGTGAGGGCCAGAACCGCCCAGCCGAGCACCGAGTTCGCCTCGTCCACGGCACCTACGGCTTCGAGCCGTGCGGAGTGCTTGGGCAGGCGCGAACCATCCACCAGGCCGGTGGTGCCGTCATCGCCTGTGCGGGTATAGATCTTGGTGAGCCGGACCATGCGTCGATCGATCCCCTCGGCCCAAGCCGGTTACTTGCTGTTCACCATCAGCAGGATCACCACGACGACGATCGCCAGCGCCTGGTACTTGATGCGGGCGAACATCATCTTGTTCTGCCGCAGCTGCATCTCCTTGACGCGGTCACCGTCGTTTTCGAGGTCGAGCTTGGTGCTTTGCAGGAAGGCCACGATCCCGCGCACGAGCGAGATCACGACCCAGATCATGGCGAGGATGAGGAAGACGATGAGGACTGTGTTCATGGCGTCCCATCTAGGCCTTCCGACAAGGTAATGCCAGCGGGCAAGCGGCCCTCGCGCAGGGTCGTGGCCAGCGCCAGGCCATCTTCCCCGGCCCGGCGACGGTTGGCGAGCGAGGGCGAGTTGCGCCGCTTGGCGAGCTTGGTGCCATCGGCGTCGAGCAGCAGCGCATGGTGGTGCCACACCGGCACCGGCAGGCCGAGCAGGGCCTGCAGCAGACGGTGCACATGGCTCGCGGCGAAAAGATCCATTCCGCGAGTCACCAGCGAGACGCCATCGGCCGCATCGTCGAGGGTCACGGCGAGGTGATAGCTCGCGGGCGTATCGGCCTCCTTCCGCACCAGCACGACATCGCCTGCGAGATCAGGGCGGGCGATCTGCTCTCCCGCAAGTTCGTCGATCCAGGTGAGAGGACCGCTCTGGGCGAGCGCCTTGCGCACGTCGAGTCGCCAGGCCACGGGACCCGCGAAATCGTCATCGGCGCCGCGGCAGGTTCCCGGATAGACCGGACCGTCCGGCCCTTTTGTCAGGGCAGCGGCGGCAATTTCGGCACGCGTGCAGCGGCAGGGATAGAGCAGACCCATCTCACGCAATCGGGTCGCGGCCGCTTCGTAGCTGGCAAGGCGGGAGGACTGGGCGGGGACTTCTTCCCACTCGAGACCTAGCCAGGCGAGGTCGGCGCGAAATTCTTCGGCCAAGGAGGGGCGGGATCGGGTGCCGTCGATATCCTCGATCCGCACCAGGAACCGCCCCCCGCGCGATTTGGCCAGATCGTGGGCCACGATCGCCGAATAGGCGTGCCCGAGGTGCAGCGAGCCGTTCGGGCTGGGGGCGAAACGCGTGACCGTCATGCCGCACTCCCTAACAATATCGCGCAGTTGCGGCAAAACGCTGGGGATTCGACGACCGTAACGGGGTTGACGCAAATTGCTGCAAATGCTCCCCTGCAACGCGTCAGGGGAGCATTACGCTGTGCTCAAGGCCGAACTGATCGATAGGGCAACCCGGTTCCGCGGCGCGGAAGAGGATCCTACGCGCAGTTTGCAAAGCTGCCCCGCGCTGGTCCTCAACGCCGATTACACCCCGCTTTCCTATTATCCCTTGAGCTTGTGGCCCTGGCAGACCGCGATCAAGGCGATCTTTCTCGAACGGGTCGATGTCGTCGCGACTTACGAGCGGATGGTGCACTCGCCCTCGCTCGACATGCAGATCCCCTCGGTGATCGCTCTGCGGCAATATGTGAAGCCGAGCGAGTTTCCGGCGTTCACGCGCTTCAACGTATTCCTGCGCGATCGGTTCGCCTGCCAGTACTGCGGCAGTCCGCAACACCTGACGTTCGATCACGTCGTCCCGCGCCGGCTGGGCGGCAAGACGACGTGGGAGAACATCATCACGGCCTGCGCGCCGTGCAACATGAAGAAGGGTGGCCGCACGCCTCGTCAGGCGCACATGCACCCCCTGTTAGAGCCGATCCGGCCCACGAGCTGGCAGCTGATCCAGCAAGGCAAGAGCTTCCCGCCCAACTACCTGCACGAGACGTGGCGCGACTGGCTCTACTGGGACATCGAGCTGGAGGAATAGGCCCAGGGGTAACGTCCTTCCCAGCCGATCCGAATTCGACTCCAAGATTTACGCTATGCCATGCGCCCTCTGCGCGTTAGGGCGCTCCCACGCGTAACTTCAAGCACCAGAGGATCGCCCTTGGCTGACGAGCAAACCGACCGCTTTACCGCGCGCGAGGCCCTATTTTATCACGAGACCATTCGGCCCGGTAAGATCGAGATCATCGCCAGCAAGCCGATGGCGACGCAACGCGACCTCAGCCTTGCCTATTCTCCCGGTGTGGCGGTTCCGGTCCAGGCCATTGCCGACGATCCGGCGAATGCCGCCCGCTACACCGCCCGCTCGAACCTCGTCGCGGTGATTTCCAACGGCACGGCCATCCTCGGCATGGGTAATCTCGGGGCCCTTGCCTCGAAGCCGGTGATGGAAGGCAAGGCGGTGCTGTTCAAGCGGTTCGCCGACGTCGACTCGATCGACATCGAACTCGCCACCGAGGACCCGGAAGCCTTCATCAACGCTGTCGCGCTGATGGAACCGACTTTCGGCGGCATCAATCTCGAGGACATCGCCGCGCCCGAGTGCTTCGTGATCGAACAGGCCCTGCGCGAACGGATGAACATCCCGGTCATGCACGATGACCAGCACGGCACCGCGATCATTTCCGCGGCCGGCTTGCTCAACGCCTGCTTCATCACTGGGCGTGACCTCAAGGACGTGCGCATGGTCGTGAACGGGGCGGGTGCCTCGGCCATCGCCTGTACCGCGCTGATCAAGGCGCTGGGCGTGCCGCATGAGAACGTCACCATGTGCGACCGTTCGGGCGTGATCTACCGTGGGCGCGACAATGTCGACCAGTGGAAGAGCGCGCACGCGATCGACACCGACGCACGCACGCTGGAAGAGGCGCTCGTCGGCGCGGACATCTTCCTCGGCCTCTCCGCCGCGGGGGCGCTGAAGCCCGAATGGGTGGCTAAGATGGCCGACCAGCCGATCATCTTCGCGATGGCGAACCCCGATCCGGAAATCACCCCGGACGACGCCAAGGCCGTACGCCCGGACGCGATCATCGCCACAGGCCGGTCGGATTATCCCAACCAGGTCAACAACGTGCTCGGCTTCCCGTTCATCTTCCGCGGAGCGCTTGATGTGCAGGCGACCGCGATTAACGAAGAGATGAAAATTGCCGCGGCCCGCGCGATCGCCGAGCTGGCCCGCGAGTCCGTGCCGGAAGAAGTCGCGGCCGCCTACGGCAAGAGCCACCAGTTCGGGCGCGACTACATCATTCCGGCCCCGTTCGATCCGCGCCTTATGGAGGTGGTCCCAATGGCCGTCGCCCGCGCCGCGATGGAAAGCGGCGTGGCGCAGAAGGACATCGAGGATTTCGAGGCCTATCGCCTTCAGCTCAAGAGCCGCCTCAATCCCACGACCTCGGTCATGGCGAGCGTCTATGCAGAGGTGAAGAACAACCCCAAGCGGGTGGTCTTCGCCGAAGCCGAAGAGGAAGTGGTGCTGCGCGCCGCTATCCAGTTCCAGGAATTCGGCTATGGCACGCCCGTGCTCGTCGGTCGCACGCAGGCGGTCACGGCCAAGCTTGCCGAACTCGGCGTATCGGACCCGCGGCAGTTCGAAATCCAGAATTCGGCGGACTCGCATCTCGTGCCGCAGATGGCGGACTTCCTCTACAAGCGCCTGCAGCGTCGGGGCTTCACCGAACGTGACGTGCGGCGGATGGTCAATCAGGACCGTAACACCTTCGCCTCGCTGCTGGTGGCTCTGGGCCACGGCGACGCGCTGATCTCCGGCCTCACGCGGCCTTTCGCGCAGACCATGCGCGAGGTCAGCCAGGTGATCGATCCGAAGCCCGGCCAGGTGCCGTTCGGCGTCCACATGATGATCGGCAAGAACTACACCGTGTTCCTCGCCGACACGACGATCAACGAGCGCCCTAGCGCCGAGGAACTCGCGCACATCGCCAAGGAAACGGCGGCCGTGGCCCGCCGGCTCGGGCATGAGCCCCGGGTGGCGTTCCTGTCCTATTCGACATTCGGAAATCCGTCGGGCAAATGGCTCGAGAACATCCGCGACGCGGTGCACCTTCTCGACGCCCAGGACCCGGGCTTCGAGTACGAGGGTGAAATGGCGCCCGATGCCGCGCTCAATCCGCGGGTCATGTCGCTCTATCCGTTCAGCCGTCTTTCGGGCCCCGCCAACGTGCTGGTCATGCCAGGCCTGCAATCGGCCAACCTTTCGGCCAAGCTGCTGCGCGAGCTGGCGGGCAATGCCACGATCGGCCCCATGCTGATTGGCTTGGAAAAGCCGGTCCAGATCGCTCCGATGACGGCTAACGCGCCCGACGTGCTTACGCTGGCGGTCCTCGCAGCGGCCGGCGTCGTCGGATGAGGACGGCCGGGGCCTACTGGGCCCTGGTCCTGGTCCCGCTGATGTTCGCGGCGATCAGCCTGCCGATGGTGTTCGGGTGGGTCGGTCCGAACGCCTACTACGGCGCGCGGACCGCTGCGAGCCAGGCCTCCGAGGCCGAGTGGTATCGGATCAACCAGCTGTCGGGCATCGTCGGTGTGGTGGCAGGCGTGATCGGTGCCGCGGTCAACGCGTTGATCGTCAGGTCAGGCCTGTCCGTGATGCACAAGCAGGTCGCTTGCGTCGCGGTGATTGTCGTCGTGGCCGTGGTGATGGCCGGGGCGACCTTGGCTTTCGGCTAGTCGCTCCTGGTCGCCTGGAGGCCGGTCAGCCCCAGGCGCTCCACACTCCGTAAGCGCTGGTCAGCGTCAGCACGATACCAACCAGGATCAACATCTGCTTGGCCGGGAAGTGCTTGGCCGCCCAGGCGCCGAGCGGGGCTGCCAGCAGGCCGCCGATCAACAGGCCCAACGTCGCTCCGGCGAGCTTCTCGATACCGAGGTGCCAGATGAACGAGGCGGAGATCGTCACCGTGAGGAAGAATTCTGCGGCGCTGACCGTGCCCACGACCTTGCGCGGCTCGGCCCCCTGGATGAGCAGGTTCGAAGTGACCACGGGTCCCCAGCCCCCGCCGCCAGCGGCGTCGAGGAAGCCGCCGATGAGGCCCAGCGGCGCCACGAGCTTGGCTTCCTTGAGCTTGGGCGGGTACATGAACCCGCGCCACAGCAGGTAGAGGCCGATCGAGGTCAGGTAGAGCAGGACAAACGGTTTCACCACGGCAGCATCGAGGCTGGAAAGTACGTAAGCACCCGCGAAACCGCCCACCATGCCAGGCACGACCAGATGCACGAAGAGCTTCCCGTCGATGTTCCGGTGGAGCAGATGGCTCAAGCCCGAAACGCCGGTGGTGAATACCTCCACGATATGCACGCGCTGCGAAGCGTGCGCGGGCGGAACACCCAGCACGCCCACAAGCAGCGTGTTCGAGATGACCCCGAAGGCCATTCCAAGCGCACCATCGACCAGCTGTGCGGCAAAACCTACCGCGATAAATGGCAGCAAGGCAGCAAGGTCGAAATCGCCAAACGGCATGCGGCAGTCCCCTTCGTTGCGTGTTCTGCGGCTATCGAACCCATTCTCAACCAAAAAGATAGAGAATCATTCAGGCGCAGAAGCGTGGCTATTTAGGGGAAATGCGGCCTAACTGCGGCAAAGGGGGCAACTTAGCCAAAAGCGCCTAAGTCCCTCCAAAAGAGGCTAACTCCGCCGGAATCGGAAGTACCAGACTTCGTGGCCATCCCGCCTCGCCTTCGCCTCGTACCGGGTCTCGCTCCACCCACCGGGGCGATTTTGCCAGCTCTCGGGTCCGTCCACGAGCCATTCGAACTGAAGGGTGTGGCGGCGCATGATCATCAACGCGTGCCGCAGATAGACGGGATGATCGGTGCCGAATCGGAACTCGCCGCCCGGCTTGAGCTTGGCGGCAAACATGTCGACCGGGCCATCGTTCATCATGCGCCGCTTGGCGTGGCGCGCCTTGGGCCAGGGATCCGGATGAAGCAGGTAGATGAACGAGAGTGCGCCGTCCGGCACGCGCGACAGCACTTCGAGGGCGTCGCCGTGGTGAAGCCGGATGTTGGCGATCGGCGGGTGCGAGCCGTGGTCGCCGCTCACATGGACCAGCGCCTGGGCAACGCCGTTCACGAAGGGCTCGCAACCGATGAACCCGTGGCTGGGAAGCAGGTCGGCCCGCGCCGCCATATGCTCGCCGCCGCCAAAGCCAATCTCGAAATGGAGCGGACAGTCCTCACCGAACAGGCGTTCGGCCGTAACGGGACCCTCGGCCGGCACGGCGATCTGCGGCAGTAGCGTATCGACCAGGTCCTGTTGACCGGCGCGCAGGGTCTTGCCCTTGGAGCGGCCGTAGAGCCGGTTGAGAGTGGTCGGATCACCCGACTTGTGTGCGGTCATGGCGCGCCCGCTAGGCGGCAGGGGGTGGCGTTGTCCAGCGCCAACTCCCCTCCCGCTTGCGGGAGGGGCTGGGGGCGGGCCCGTCCGCGTCCGAGGGGCCTGGCCCTCACACCCACCCCTAACCCCTCCCGCAAGCGGGAGGGGGGATCAACCAAGAAAGAGGCCCGCCTCCATCGGAAGCGGGCCCATAGTCTCTAGGAGTACGATAGTTAACTAGGAGAACGTAGTCAGGCCGCTTCGACCTCTTCGCCCGGGTCACGCAGCACGTAGCCACGTCCCCATACGGTTTCGATATAGTTTTCGCCGCCGCACGCGCTCGAGAGCTTCTTGCGCAGCTTGCAGATAAACACGTCGATGATCTTCAGTTCGGGTTCGTCCATTCCGCCGTAAAGGTGGTTGAGGAACATTTCCTTGGTCAGCGTGGTGCCCTTGCGGAGCGAAAGCAGCTCCAGCATGGCGTATTCCTTGCCAGTCAGATGGACGCGCGCGCCATCGACTTCCACGGTCTTGGCGTCGAGGTTGACCGCCAGCTTGCCGGTGCGGATGACCGACTGCGAGTGTCCCTTCGAACGACGCACGACGGCGTGAATGCGAGCGATCAGCTCGTCCCGATGGAACGGCTTGGTGACATAGTCGTCGGCGCCGAAGCCGAAGCTGCGAATCTTGGAATCCATTTCCGAAATGCCGGAAAGGATCAGTACCGGCGTCTGCACCTTGGCGACGCGCAGTTTCTTGAGCACGTCATAGCCGTGCATGTCCGGCAGGTTCAGGTCGAGCAGGATGATGTCGTAATCATACAGCTTGCCGAGGTCCAAACCCTCTTCGCCAAGATCGGTCGAATAGACGTTGAACCCCTCGGTCGTGAGCATAAGCTCAATCGCCTTCGCGGTGGTCGGTTCGTCTTCGATCAACAGAACGCGCATTGCTGCCCCCCTAGAACCACCTGGTAACGGACCGCTAACAGGTGTTGCCCGGAATTAACCACGACATCTCTCAACGAAAAAGGTTAATTTTTCCTTTAACGTTTTCCCGAGAATCGGGCGATACGGGATTTCCGCTATGCGACGCGGGCGAGCTTCTTCTGCCGCCGGCGCTGGACCGAAGAACCGATCCCGATCGCCTCGCGATACTTGGCCACGGTGCGCCGGGCGAGGTCGAAGCCCTTCTCCTTGAGTAGCTCGACCAGTTTGTCGTCGGATAAGATATCGTCGGCGCTCTCGGCTTCGCACAACGCGCGGATCTGGGCTTTCACTGCCTCCGCGGAAACGGCACCCTCGCCATCGGACGACGCGACGCCGCTGGTGAAGAAGTACTTGAGCTCGAAAGTGCCCCGCCCGCAGTTGAGGTACTTGTTCGAGGTAACGCGGCTGACTGTGCTTTCGTGCATCTCGATCGCTTCGGCCACCATACGCATGGTCAGAGGGCGCAGATGCGATACCCCGCGGCGGAAGAATCCTTCCTGCTGCTTCACGATCTCAGCGGCCACCTTGAGTATGGTCTTCTGCCGCTGGTCGAGCGCCTTGATCAGCGAGTTCGCCTCCGACAGCCGTTCGCTCAGCCAACGGCGCGCGCCGCGGTCGACGCAGCCGCTGCGCAGCTCGACATAGTAGGGTCGGTTGACGATGAGGCGGGGAAGCGTCGCCTGGTTCAAGGCGATCTCCCAGCCCTTGTCGCCGTCACCGGAGATAAGGATGTCGGGCACGACAGGCGCTCGCTCGCCGCCGCCATGGCGCATGCCCGGCTTGGGATCGTAACCGCGCAGCTCGATGAGCATGTCGGCAAAATCCTCGTCGTCGACGTCG
Organism: Croceibacterium selenioxidans; assembly: GCF_018599195.1. Classification (GTDB taxonomy): domain Bacteria; phylum Pseudomonadota; class Alphaproteobacteria; order Sphingomonadales; family Sphingomonadaceae; genus Croceibacterium_A; species Croceibacterium_A selenioxidans. The sequence goes on from NZ_JAHFVK010000002.1 coordinate 1,215,859, forward strand.
CACATGCGCTTGAGCCGGGCGAACTCACCCCTGGCGACAAGTTCCAGATTGTCGATCAGCCGCGCCATGCAGGGGTCGTAGCGATCGGCCTCCTTTGCCTGGAGCGCGAGGCATTCGGACAGGCTCCTCGCGCCGACGCCCGTCGGATCGAGCGTCTGCACGACCGCCAGCGCCTCTTCGACCCGCGCCAGCGGCACGCCGAGGCTGTCGGCGACTTCGAGCAGGGGCGTCGAAAGATAACCGGCCTCGTCGATCAGCCCTATCAGATGCCGGGCGACGAACAGGAGCGCATGGTCCGAGCTGACGGCCCCGATCTGCGCTTCAAGATGCTCGGCCAATGTCGGCTCGTCATCGCCGCGTTCGTCGATGCCCGGTCCCTCTTCGCCGCCGCCGAGCGTCGCCGTGGCCGACCAGTCGCCGGTGTCGCGATCGCGGTCGAGTGCCGTCACGTCGATATCGAGCGGCGCATCGGCCTCCCCCTGGCCACGCAGGATGAGCTGGTCCGCCGAAGGATCTTCCGGGGCCTCTTCCCGAGTGTCGGGTTCGGCTTGGCGCTCAAGCGAGATCTCGCCTGCTTCGAGCAACGGGTTGTTGTCGAGCGCGTCGCCGATGAAGGCTTCGATTTCGAGGTTGGACAGAGCCAGCAGCTTGATCGCCTGCTGGAGCTGCGGCGTCATCGTGAGCGACTGGGATTGCCGCAGGTCGAGCCGAGGCCCCAGTGCCATCGAAGCCTCCCCCTACACCAAGCCTAGAGGGTGAAGCTCTCGCCGAGGTAGAGCCGGCGCACATTCGGGTCCGCCACCAGATCCTCGGGACTTCCGGCGAACAGCACCTGTCCGCCGTAGATGATGCAGGCACGATCGACGATGTCGAGCGTCTCGCGCACGTTGTGGTCGGTGATCAGCACCCCGATGCCACGCCGCTTGAGGTCCCTCACGAGCTCTCGAATGTCGCCGATCGACAGCGGGTCGATGCCCGCGAACGGTTCGTCCAGCAGCATGATCGAGGGCTTGGCCGCCAGCGCGCGGGCAATTTCGCACCGCCGTCGCTCGCCGCCGGACAGGGCCATGGCGGGGCTGGAGCGCAGGCGGGTGATGTGGAATTCGTCGAGAAGCCGGTCGAGCTCGGCCGCGCGGACATCCCTGTCCGGTTCGACCATCTCGAGCACGCAATTGATGTTCTGCTCCACAGTCATACCGCGGAAGATCGAGGTCTCCTGCGGCAGGTAGCCGAGGCCAAGGATAGCCCGGCGGTACATTGGCAGGTTCGTCACGTCGACGCCGTCCATCAGGATGCGGCCGCTGTCGGGGCGGACGAGGCCCATGATCGAATAGAAGCAGGTCGTCTTGCCCGCGCCGTTCGGTCCGAGCAGGCCGAGCACCTCACCCTTGCCGACGGTTAGCGAGATGTCCGACAGCACGGCCCGCTTGTCGTAGCTCTTCGCGATCGAGACCACCTCGAGCCCGCCTTGCGGGATGGGCGGTGCGGCATTCACAGGCGCTTCTGCCATCGCGGAGGCGAGCGCCTGGGTGTCGAGGGTGGTTTCGTCGAGCGGGGTCATAGCTTCAGGTTCAGTCCTTTAGCACGGCTTGCGGCGGTTTGAACCCCGTTGGCAGGATTCCTGCATGACCCGTTCGGAACCTAAGGCGGAGTGACAAGGTTACTACTCTTGAAACACTGTCATGGTGGTGAGATAGTCCGAGTCGGGAATGCAGAGGAGGAATGGCGCGTGAATAAAGCGCTTCAGGAATCTGCGGCAACGCAAAAAGTCACTGCGCCAAAGACGGCCGGACAGAAGCCCGCAGGAAAGAAGCTCGATTGGCGACGCAAGATGAGCGACCACGTCGCTTACGCTCTGCTGGCATACACCGGTCTGCAAATCTGGGTAACGATGGGCGCTCTCAAGAGCGGCCACAGTTCGATCCTGCCGTATTTCGCACTTATCGTACTGGTCGCCGCAATCATTCCCGCCTGCCGCATGTTCGAGCAGCGCTGGGACGGTATCAGCGATAGCGAAGCCTCCAATCCCGAGCTTGCCGACAGGTTCAAGCGAGACCGCCTGGTGCTGTGGCTCTGTGCTCTTGGACTGCCGTTCCTTCTCACTGGACTGTTCAAGGTCGCCTACTCACTGATGTAGCGCCTTCTGGTCGCCGGACATGGAGGCCGAGGCCGAGGGGCCCGAACGGATGATCGGGCGCTATTCGCCCGATGTGGCCCGACTGGGCCGATCCCTCATTGCGCGAATGCGGGCGCGGATCCCCCAGGCCCATGCCCTCGTCTACGATAACTACAACGCACTCGGCGTGGGCTTCGCGCGGGACCTTTCGTCGGCCAGCGTCATCATCTCGGTGGTGCTTTACCCGCGATGGTAAGCCTGTTCTTCTTCAAGGGAGCGCTGCTGCCCGATCCGGCGGGTCTGCTGCGGGGCGGCGGTACGATCATCCGCCACATTCGCTTCCAGGACATACGGGAGTTCGAGAATCCCGAAGTCGAGTCACTGATCTCCGCGGCGCTCGAACTGGTCGAGCCGCCGCTGGATCCTTCCGCCGATGGCCGGCTGGTCATCAAGTCGGTTTCGGCGAGGCAGCGGCCTCGCCGCCCCGCCTAGTCGCAAAAGTCAGGCAGCTGCCTTGTTGTAGCGTTCGATCGCTTCGACGGTGATCTGGCGCGCCGCGGCGGCATCGCCCCATTCCCCGACACGCACCCACTTTTCGGACTCCAGGTCCTTGTAGTGCTTGAAGAAGTGCTCGATCTGCTGAAGCACGATCGAAGGCAGGTCTTCCCGTTCACCCACGTCCGAGTAGTACGGGAAGGTCGAATCCACCGGCACGCAGATCAGCTTTTCGTCGCCGCCATGTTCGTCCTCGAGCACGAGCACGCCGATCGGACGGGCGCGCACGACGCAGCCCGGGATGAATGGCGAGCGCGAGATAACCAGCGCGTCCAGCGGGTCGCCATCAGGCGACAGCGTATGCGGCACGAAGCCGTAGTTCGCCGGATAACGCATCGGCGTATGCAGGATGCGGTCGACGAACAGCGCGCCACTTTTCTTGTCAAATTCGTACTTTACCGGTTCGCCGCCTGTCGGGACCTCGATGATGACATTGAGGCTCTCGGGCGGATTGTCCCCGGTAGGAATGTGTTCGATACGCATGGATGCTCGCTTCCATAAGGATAGGCTGGCACCCCTCCCATATTTTTGCGGCGCGACTAGAGCATGGGATGCAGCTTGGCGAGAGCGAATTGCCGAAGCGTGAAAACTGCGGCATCAACCGGTTCAAGCGGTGCACGACAAGCCGCAAGTCCCGGATGAGAGGAAACCGATGCACGTAGGCCTTGCCTCAGGATTCGCGCACCAGCGCGGCGACAGCTATTCGGACACGCAGTTCATTCGCGAGGAGGTCGAGAACCTCGTCCTCGCCGAAGAGCTGGGATTCGATTCGGTCTGGATCACCGAACACCACTTCACCGACTATTCGATGTCGAACGATCCGCTGCAGCTGCTCACCTATATCGCCGGGCGCACCAAACGGGTGAAGCTGGGGACGCAGGTCATTATCGCGCCGTGGCGGGACCCGGTGCGGCTGGCCGAAGCGATCATCAACCTAGATATCATCTCCGGCGGCCGGGCGATCCTCGGTTTCGGGGGCGGCCTTTCGCCGGACGAATTCCGCGGCCTGCGAGTCGACCAGAACAAGTCCCGCGCGCTCTACAACGACGTCCTCGACATGGTCATACCGGCGATCGAAACCGGCATTCTCGAAGGTGAGACCGAAACCATCAGCCAGCCTCGCGTCGAGCTGCGGCCACGGCCATTCAAGAGCTTCGAGGGGCGCAAGTTCTGCGGTTCCCTCTCGGGCACCTCGATGTTCGCGGCGGCCCGCCACGGGTTCGGCAACATGGTCCTGATGCTGCCCCAGCGAGGCAAGGAAGTGGGGCCCGACAAGTACGTCGAGGTCTGGCAGCAAGTGCATGGAGCGGGCACCCGTCCGCCCGCGCCGATGGTCAGCGGCAACTTCTACATCGACGAAGATGCCGACTTCGCCGCTGAGCAAGGCCACAAGTACCTCGCGAACACGATGAGGGCGGCGGTCAAGAACTACAGTCTCGACAAGCCCGGGACCTTCGCGGACATCAAGGGTTACGAGAACTACGAGAACATGACCATGCCGCCCGAAGCGGTAGAGGAATACTGCCAGAACTTCGGCCATGGCGCGGTGACCGGCACGCCGCAGATGATCCTTGAGCGGATGTGGGAACTGAAGGAGGTTTTCAAGCCGCAGGGCTTCTTCCCGCACCTTTATTTCGGCGGCATGCCGCAGGAAGAGGCGCTCAAGAGCATGCACTTGTTCGCCGAGAAGGTGCTGCCCGAGGTCAAGAGCTGGGAGGCCGATGCGTCGATCGACGATCGCTTCCTGGAGGCCGCCGAGTAAGCTCCGTTTCCGGGAGTGCGCACCGATCCCCTTCCGCTGGCGGGAGGGGGACTAGCCCCCCAGGACGTTGATGGCGAAGGCGATCAGCCCAATGTTGAACAGGAACGCGCCGAAGGTGTGCAGCAGCACGATCCGGCGAATGCCGTTTGCCGTGATCTGCACGTCCGAGGTCTGGAACGTCATGCCCAGGGTGAAGGCGAAATAGGCGAAGTCGTGATAGTCGGGCGTCTTGGTACCGGGAAACTCCAGCCCGCCCGCGTCCCCGCCATCGGCTCCGATCGCATAATAGGCATGGGCGTAGTGGAGCGCGTAGACGCTGTTGGCAAAGAGCCAGACCAGGATCAGCGTACCAACCAGCGTGACCACGGCGGCGGGATCACCGGTCCGCGCGCCGCGCAGCTCGCCGATGATGGCAGCCATGGCGACGGCGGTTAGCAAGGTGCTCAGAAGCAGGATCAGCACCCGGTTGGCATCGTTGGCCGCCGCATGGCTGCGCAGGATCTCGGGCGAGGAATAGCGCACCAGCCCAGCCAGCGAGATCAAGAATACCAGGGCGGCGACGTCGAATGCCACGGCCACCCCGTCGAGCCAGCCGCGTTGCCCGAGGCCCATGACATAGCCCGCGTAAGTCAGGACGAGCACGCCGAGGAACAGCAGGAACCGTGGCGGGGCAATGCGATTGCCGATCGAGGGACGGGAGTGCGCCGGGTTCACGGGACCACCATAGCGCCTTTGCGTGCCTTGGCGCCAGCAACGCGTCTTTGCGAACCGATGCTTTGCAGCTAAGCGCCGGGGCGCATGAGCAGGATCGAAACGCCCAAGCCCATCAGGGGCACACAAGACATCTTCGGCGCCGAGGCAGAGGCCTTCGCGCACGTGGTCGAAACCTTCGAGCGGGTGCGCAAGCTCTACCGCTTCCGCCGCGTCGAAATGCCGGTCTTCGAGAAGACCGAAGTGTTCAGCCGCTCGCTAGGCGAAACGACCGACGTGGTCTCGAAGGAAATGTACTCCTTCCTCGACCGAGGCGACGAGTCGCTGACCCTGCGGCCGGAGTTCACCGCCGGGATCGCCCGCGCCTACCTCACCGACGGCTGGCAGCAATACGCCCCGCTCAAGGTCGCCACTCACGGTCCGCTGTTCCGCTACGAACGGCCGCAGAAGGGCCGCTACCGCCAGTTCCACCAGCTCGACGCCGAGATCATCGGCGCCGCCGAGCCGCAAGCCGATGTCGAGCTGCTGGCGATGGCCGACCAGCTCCTCAAGGAGCTCGGCATTGCCGACGGCGTAACGCTGCAGCTCAATACGCTCGGCGATGCGGAGAGCCGGGAGGCCTGGCGCGCGGCGCTGGTCGAGCACTTCCGCGAGTCCCGCGATGCCCTGTCCGAGGATTCGCAGGAGCGGCTGGAGAAGAACCCGCTGCGTATCCTCGACAGCAAGGATCCGCGCGACAAGGCGCTGGTCCACAATGCTCCGCGCATCGACGACTTCCTCAGTGGCGAGGCCGAGAGGTTCTTCCTTCAAGTAACCGATGGCCTCGATGCCGCTGGCGTTGCCTGGACGCGCAATGCGGCGCTGGTGCGCGGGCTCGACTACTATCGCCATACGGCGTTCGAGTTCGTGACCGATCGGCTGGGCGCTCAAGGCACAGTCCTGGGCGGAGGGCGCTATGACGGGTTGATGGAGAGCCTCGGCGGCGCGCCGACTCCAGCGGTGGGCTGGGCTGCCGGGATCGAGCGCCTGGCGATGCTGGTGACCGACGCGGGCAGGGTTGCGATCGACACGCTCGACGTGATCCTGGCGGTTGAAGACGATCGCGCCCTGCGTGTGGCACAACAGTCGCTCGCCCAACTTCGCCGCGCGGGCTTTTCAGCCGACATGATTGCCAGCGGTTCGCCGCGGAAGCGGTTCGACAAGGCGGTGAAGGCGGATGCGCGGGTGATCCTCGGCCTGACTCACAACGAGGACCAGGTCGTGCGAAGCCTGAAGGGACCGGACGACTGGGTGGAGAAGGTCGACGCGGTGGTCCTGCCGCTGATCCTGGCCCAAGGCCAATGACCATCCCCGAAGAGCGCCTGGCGCAGATTGCCAACCGCTTTGCCGAACTCGAAGCGCGGCTCGCCTCGGGTCAGCTGGAAGGCGAGGCTTTCGTGGCTGCCAGCCGCGACTACGCGGAGCTCGAACCTGTCGCCAAGGCGGCGCAGGAAGTGCGCGACATGCGCTCGGAAATCGCCCAGCTCGCCGCGCTCACCGAAGATCCGGAGATGCGCGCGCTGGCGGACGAGGAGCTCGCCGACCTTCGCCAGAAGCTGCCCGAGGCCGAGCGGGCGCTGTCTATCGCGCTGCTGCCGCGCGACGCGGCCGACGCGCGTCCGGCGATGCTTGAAATCCGCGCCGGCACAGGCGGGGATGAGGCGGCGCTGTTCGCGGGCGACCTCTATCGCATGTACGAGCGCTTCGCCGGTGAACAGGGGTGGAAGGTCGAGCCGATCTCGATGAACGCCAGCGATGTCGGCGGATTCAAGGAAATCGTCGCCAACGTCGCGGGCACGGGCGTGTTCGCCAAGCTCAAGTTCGAAAGCGGCGTGCACCGCGTGCAGCGCGTGCCCGCGACCGAGAGCGGTGGGCGGATCCATACCTCGGCGGCGACCGTCGCCATCCTGCCCGAGCCGACCGAAGTCGACGTGCACATCGAGGACAAGGATCTCAAGATCGACATCTATCGGTCGAGCGGTGCGGGCGGGCAGCACGTCAACACCACCGACAGCGCGGTCCGTATCACTCACTTGCCCAGTGGCATCGTCGTGATCCAGCAGGACGAGCGCAGCCAGCACAAGAACCGGGCAAAGGCGATGCAAGTGCTGCGCGCCCGTCTCTACGAGAAGATGCGCGAAGAAGCCCATGGGGTCGAGGCCGAGGCGCGCAAGGCCATGGTCGGATCGGGCGACCGCTCCGAGCGCATCCGCACCTACAACTTCCCGCAAGGCCGCGTGACCGACCATCGCATCGGGCTGACGCTGCACAAGCTCGACGAAGTGCTCGAAGGGCCGGGTCTGGGAGAACTGGTCGATGCCCTGATCGCGGAAGACCAGGCCAAGCGGCTCGCCGCGCTCGGCGAATGACCACGGTCGCCGAAGCGATCCGCCAGGCTGCCATCCGTCTGGGGCCGGTGTCCGATACCGGCCGCCTCGATGCCGAGCTGCTGATGGCGCATGCCTTCGGCGCTTCGCGTTCCGACCTCTTGCTGCGCCACATGCAGGCCGAGGCGCCTGAGGGATTCACCGCGCTTGTCGCACGCAGGGAACGGCACGAGCCGGTGGCGTATATCCTTGGGCGAAAGGAGTTCTACGGACGAGAGTTCCTCGTCGCTCCCGGTGTCCTCATCCCTCGTATGGACAGCGAGACGACGGTGGCCGCGGCTCTCTCGGCGGTGCCGACGCCCCGTCGCGTGCTGGACTGCGGGGTCGGCTCGGGCGCCTTGCTGCTCACTGTACTGGCCGAAGTGCCCGGAGCGACCGGGGTGGGCATCGATCGCGCCGACGAGCCGCTGGAAATCGCGTCGGCCAATGCCGCCCGGCTGGGACTTTCCGGCCGAGCCGAGGTCCGGCGCGCCGACTGGAATCAACCGGGCTGGGCCGACGGCCTGGGCGAATACGACCTTATCCTGGCCAACCCGCCTTATGTGGAGGCAGACGCTCCGATCGCCCCGGCTGTACGCGATTGGGAGCCAGAGGGCGCGCTGTTTGCGGGCCGCGAAGGCCTCGACGACTACCGCGTCCTGGTTCCGCAGTTGCCGAACTTGCTGACTAAAGAGGGGGCGGCGGTCCTTGAGATTGGCGCGGCCCAAGCCGACCAAGTGGCTGGAATCGCCGAACTAGCCGGCTTCTCGCGCGAATTGCACCTCGATCTCGGCGGCCGGCCTCGAGCGCTGGTGTTGAAAAAGCTTGGCGATTAGGGCTTGGCAAACAGCAATCGACTCACTAACTCTCGGTTCAGGCCAGCGGTGGGAGGCGAAAGCCGGCACCGGGCCAGAACTCCATCATTTGCCAAGTACACGGGGGCTACCGCCCGCCGAAAGAGCAGATGGGGAACCACGAAGCGTATTTCCTTGCCCAGGAAGCGTCGTGGATGGGGGATGTGCGACCGGGAGGCCGGTCATTAATCGAGGAAGCAGATTTCCTTTGAACCAGAATCGCAACAATAATCGTCGTCGCGGCCGCGGCAACAATCGCGGTGGCCAAGGTGGCGGCGGCGGCAATCCCGGAAACCGGATCGACAGCCGGGCCCGTGGCAACGCTCCGCAGATGCTCGAAAAGTATCGCAAGCTGGCGCACGATGCCTCGCTGAACGGCGACCGCGTGCAAACTGAATATTACCTGCAATTCGCGGACCACTATTTCCGCGTCGTGGCGGACAGCCGTTCGCAGAAGGACGAACAGCGTCCGCGGCGCGAGCAGGATCGCGACGATCGCGACGGGTACGAAGCCGAGGACTACGAAGCCTACGAGCAGGACCAGGGCGGCCGCGAGCCGCAACAGCAGCCCCAGCGCGGACGTGAACGCGACCGCAACGACGATGATCGCCGTCCGCGGGACGAGGCTCCTCGTCTTGGCGAAGGCGTGCGCGCCAGCGAAGGTGAAGAGGCTGCTACGGCGGACGACAATCCGTTCACTCGCGAGGCCCGCGCCCCGCGTCCGCGTACTCGCGGTCGTGGACGCGCGGCCAATGACGCCGAGGCCGGTGAGCGTGGAGCCGAACCCACTGCGAACGACGAAGTGTCGAGTTTCGACCCCGGCTTGCTGCCGCCGTCGATCGTCCGTGAAGAGGAGGCCGCACCGCGTCCCCGCCCGCGAACGCGCACTCGCAAGACCCGCCCTGTCGAAGATAGCGGCGACGAGGCTCTCGAAGCTGTAAGCTGACACGGCTTGCACCAAGCGCCATGGCCCGCCAAACGCATGCCATGGCGCTTGTGCTGAGCTCATGGCGATACCTGGCTGACCGTCCACGCCTGAGCGCGCTGGGCCTTGGCGCCCTTGCGGCCACGGGATTCCAGCCTCTGGGGCTTTGGCCGCTAGCCCTCGCGACGATGGCGCTATTCGCGGCCCTCGTCGCGGAAGCGCCTGACACCCGACGAGCCGCGGCGCTCGGCTGGTTTTTCGGGCTCGGACACTTCACCTTTGGCAACAACTGGATCGCCGCAGCGTTCACCCATCAGGCGGAAATGCCTGCGGTGCTCGGTTGGGCGGCGGTGCCGATCCTTTCACTCTACCTCGCGATCTACCCGGCGCTTGCCGCCATGGGCGCTCGAGCGATCTCACGCGGGGGACTGAACTGGACCCTGGCCTGGGCTTTCGCTGGATGCTGGACGCTATCGGAATTGATGCGCGCGTCGGTATTCAGCGGCTATGCCTGGAATCCGTTCGCGATGGTCCTGCTTGGTCCGTTCGACCGCCCAGGGCTCGCCGCTATCGCTCCTTGGATGGGCACTTACGCCCTCTCCGGTGTGGCCGTATTCCTCTCCATTGCGCTCGCGGTGCTGGTGAGAGAGCGGCGCAATCGCGTGGCGCTGCTGGTCGCAATCCTGCTGGTCGTCGGAATGTACTTGCCCGCTCCGGCAGAGCGCGAGGGCAAACTGAACTTTACCCTGGTCCAGCCGGACCTGCGCCAATACCGCATCAGCGATCCACTGTACTACGAAGCGAACTACCTGCGTCTCGCCGAATTCACCCATCCTCGGCAGCCGGGACAACTGCGGCTCGTGCTGTGGCCCGAATCCGGCCTCGCGGACTATATCGAGCCCGGCTACCCGCAGCGCTATTATGACCGGATGACCGCTTTCGGCGATCCGGAGTTGGCCCGCGCGAGGATCGGGCGCCTGATCGGGCCGGGCAGCGTGCTGCTGACCGGTGCCGTCGAACTGGAGATCGCGGGCGGACGGGCGGTGGGGGCCTACAACTCGGTCAGCGCGCTTGACGAAGGAGGCGCCATCCTCGGCAGCTACGACAAGGCGCATCTGGTGCCTTACGGTGAATATCTGCCGATGCGCCAAGTGTTGGAACCCATCGGGCTCAGCCGGTTGGTGCCGGGATCGATCGATTTCATTCCGGGCCCTGGCCCCCGCACGCTCGATCTCGGCGCTCTTGGCAAGGCCGGGGTGCAGGTTTGCTATGAGATCGTCTTTTCCGGGGAGGTGGTCGAACGCGGCAACCGCCCGGATTACATCTTTAACCCATCGAACGACGGTTGGTTTGGAAGCTTCGGCCCGCCACAGCACCTCGCCCAGGCCCGCCTGAGAGCGATCGAGGAGGGGCTTCCCGTGCTTCGTTCCACCACGACCGGGATCAGCGCTGTGATCGATCCGCACGGCGTAGTTAGACACCACCTGCCGATGCACAAGGCTGGCCGCATCGATGGCACGATACCACTGGCCGCCAGCCCAACGCCGTTCTCACAGCTCGGCAATGCGCTTGCGGTTGTGTGGGCCATGGTATTCCTTGGCCTCGCCTATATTGCGTCCCGGAGGGGGCGTCGTTAGACCCGTTCAGCAACGTACTCGAGGGAACCCAGCCTAAATGCGTCAGAGTTACCTGTTCACGTCCGAAAGCGTGTCCGAAGGCCATCCGGACAAGGTCTCGGATCAGATTTCAGATGCAATCGTCGACCTGTTCCTTTCGAAGGATCCGGAAGCGCGCGTTGCTTGCGAAACCCTCACCACGACGCAACTGGTGGTGCTGGCGGGCGAAATCCGCTGCAAGGGCGTGTTCGAGAACGGCGAGTGGGCGCCCGGTGCACTCGAGGAGATCGAAAAGACGGTTCGCAACACCGTCAAGGATATCGGGTACGAGCAGGCCGGCTTCCATTGGAACGAGCTTCGTTTCGAGAACAACCTGCACGGCCAGTCGGCGCACATTGCGCAAGGCGTCGATGCCAGCGGCAACAAGGACGAAGGCGCCGGAGACCAGGGCATCATGTTCGGTTTCGCCTGCGACGAGACTCCCGATCTCATGCCGGCGACGCTCGACTACAGCCACAAGATCCTGGAGCATATGGCGGCCGACCGTCACTCTGGCGCCGCTCCGTTCCTGGAGCCGGACGCCAAGAGCCAGGTCACGCTCAAGTTCGAGAACGGCAAGCCCGTCGCTGCCACTGCCATCGTCGTCTCCACCCAGCACGCCAAGGGCTATGACGAGGGCGACAAGGAAGCCGAGCTCCACGCCTACGTGAAGAAGGTGATCGCGGACGTGCTTCCGGCGAACCTGCTGTCGAATGGGACCGAATATCACATCAACCCGACGGGCTCGTTCGAGATCGGCGGGCCGGACGGCGACGCGGGCCTCACCGGTCGCAAGATCATCGTCGACACCTACGGCGGCGCCGCACCACACGGCGGTGGTGCGTTCTCGGGCAAGGATCCGACCAAGGTCGACCGCTCGGCCGCCTACATCACCCGGTACCTCGCCAAGAACATCGTCGCCGCCGGCCTGGCCAAGCGCTGCACGATCCAGCTGGCCTACGCCATTGGCGTGTCCAAGCCGCTTTCACTCTATGTCGACACCCACGGCACGGGCACGGTGGCAGACGACAAGATCGAAGCTGCGATCCAGTCGATCGACAAGCTCGGTGGCCTGACCCCTCGCGGCATCCGTACGCATCTGGGTCTCAACAAGCCGATCTATCGCAAGACCGCCGCTTACGGCCACTTCGGCCGCACGCCTGAGGGCGACTTCTTCCCTTGGGAAAAGACTGACCTGGTGGACGACCTCAAGGCCGCGCTGGCCTGACGCAGGCCCAATGCCCCTCCCGCTCGCGGGAGGGGTCAGGGGTGGGCCGTTGGGGGCGCTACTTCTCGGCCACCGCGGCGACGTCCCGCGCCAGATGACGGCTGGCCAGTAGGTAGTGCAGCCCCGCCCAGACGTAGAGCGCACCCGTAATCGCCATGGCGACGGAGAGTCCTTGTGCTGGGCCGAAAGACGCCGCCATGTGGTCGCTCAGCCATCCCAGCAGAAACGGCCCAAGCGCGCTGGCGACGCCATAGACGACGTTGAGCACGGCAAAGGTCGAGACGCGCATCCTCGGGTGCATCAGGTTCTGCAGCGCGGCGTAGGTGATCCCCAGGTAGCCAAAGTTGAGGAACGTCGCGATGCTGATGAGGCCGAGCAAGAGGCCGAGGCTCTCGCGGGTAATGGCGAAAACGTAGAGTGGGCCACCTACGATCAGGCATACCGCAGGAATGAGGGCATAGGCCGCCGGATTCTTCGCGCCCAGCTTGTCACCCAGCCAGCCGCTGCCGACCACCGAGATCGCGGCGGGTAAGCTGGCGATAATACCCGAATAGAGCCCGGCTTCGGCCAGGCCGACACCGAACTGGCGCATCATCAGCGAGGTGAAGAAGTAGTTCAGCCCGAAACCGAGCATGGCCGCAAGAGAGGAACCGATCACCAGATTGCGCGCGCTGGGCAGGACAAACAACCGGTGCAGCACCGCCTTCATCGGCGGCACTTCGTCGGTCACGACCTTGTCATAGCGGCCGCGTGGCGGCTCAGCTACGAACAGCCAAGCCAGCAGCGCCAATACCAGGCCGGGGATCGCAGCGATCAGGAAGGTGGAACGCCAGTCGAACTCCTGCGCGATCCAACCTCCACCGACGAAGCCGACGAAGGCGCCGATCGGTGGGGCAAGCATTAGGATCGAAATCGCCAGGCCCCGCTTCGAGGGTGGGAAATAGTCGGAAAGGACCGATTGATTACTTGGCAGTCCGATGGCCTCGCCAAGGCCCACTCCCATGCGGGCCAGCAGCAGCTGGGTCCAGCTCACTGCCCAGCCGCAGGCCGCAGTCGCGACAGACCAGAATAGCGTGCCCGCAGCGATCAGCGACAGTCGCCGTGCTCTTTCGGCATAGCGGGCAATGATTAGGGCGACGCCAACGTTGAGCAGTGTAAAGGCCGTACCCATCAGCGAGACTTGCGTGTCGCTCAGCTGGAACTCGCCCTTGATCGGCTCGACCAGAACGTTGACCACGATGCGATCGATGAAGCCGACGGTGTTGATCGCCATCAGCAGGATCAGCGCCAGCCAGGGCGAATCGCGGCGCGTATTAAAGGGCATTCCCATTTCCTCCCAGGTCCGCTCATTCGGCGGATTGGAAGGAACTTGCCAAGGGTTGCGGGGATTTGCGAGCGCCGATTAGCGCGCGTTGCGGAAATCCTGCGTAATCGTGCCGGCTTCGCGCAATTCGGCCTCGTGACTTTCCTCGCGCCATTCTTCGGCGAGAGCTTGGGTCTCCCATTCCTTCATCGCGGGATGGGCGATGATCCGTTCGACCCACTCGGCGCCGCGCCCCACCTTGAGACCGTAAGTCCGGATGCGAAAGGCGACTGGGGCGTAGAAGGCGTCGGCGGCGGTGAACGAAGGGCCGGCCAGCCAGGGACCGCCGAGCCGCAAGAGGCCCTCTTCGAAGATCTCCTGCACCCGCGCGACATTGCGCTGCAGGGCCGGGGACATCGGCTTGGGCTCCACCCGCACGCCGACATTCATCGTGCAATCGTTACGCAGGGCGCTGAAACCCCCGTGCATCTCGGCCACGATCGATTGGGCATAGGCCCGAGCGTCGCGGTCCTCGGGCCAAATTCCGCCATGCCTGTCTGCCAGGTAGAGCGTTATCCCGAGCGAATCCCAGACCCGCCGATCTCCATCGATCAACACGGGTACTTGCCCTGTGGGAGAAAACAGGCGGAAGTCTTCGTAGTTATCGGGCTTGGCGAAGGGCTCAAGCCGGTCGTCGAATGGAATGCCCAGCGCCGTCATCAATAGCCAGGGCCGCAGCGACCAGCTGGAATAGTTCCGGTTGGCGGTGATCAGCGTGTATCGCATGGCTGCGTCAGACAAGATAACTTGCCGTGGTCTTGAGCGCCACCTCTTCCGCGCTGACACCCGGGGCGAGCTCGATCAAGCGAAATGGGCTCGCGTGATCGGAGCGGTGGAACACCGCGAGGTCGGTCACGATCATGTCGACCACGCACTTGCCGGTGAGCGGCAGGGTGCATTCGGGGATGAACTTGGGACTGCCATCCTTGGCGGTATGCTCCATGACGACGATGATCCGCTTGACCCCGGCGACGAGGTCCATCGCCCCACCCATGCCCTTCACCAGCTTGCCCGGAATCATCCAGTTGGCGATGTCGCCGTGCTCGGACACTTCCATCGCGCCGAGCACAGTGAGGTCGATATGCCCACCACGGATCATGGCAAAGCTCGCGGAGCTGTCGAAGTAGGCGGTCTGCGGCAGTTCGCTGATGGTCTGCTTGCCAGCGTTGATCAGGTCGGCATCGACTTCGTCGGGATAGGGAAACGGCCCGATTCCCAGCATGCCGTTCTCCGACTGCAGCGTCACCTCCATCCCCTTGGGAATGTGGTTCGCCACCAGCGTCGGGATGCCGATGCCGAGGTTAACGTAGAACCCGTCCTGCAATTCCAGCGCCGCGCGGGCCGCCATCTCGTCGCGCGTCCAGGTCATTATGCGGCCTCCCTCTCGCGCGTGGTCACAAACTCGATCTTCTTGTCGTAGGGACTGCCCACGATCATCCGCTGGACGTAGACCCCGGGCAAGTGGATGCCGTCGGGGTCTAGGCTGCCGGTGGGAACGATCTCCTCCACCTCGACCACGCAGACCTTGCCGCATGTCGCGGCCGGCTGGTTGAAGTTCCTCGCGGTCTTGCGGAACACGAGGTTGCCGGTCTCGTCGGCCTTCCATGCCTTGACGATCGCAAGGTCGGCGAAGATGCCGCGTTCGAGGATGTAGTCTTCTCCGTCGAACTCTTTCACCTCCTTGCCGTCGGCCACCAGGGTGCCGACGCCCGTCCGGGTATAGAACCCAGGAATACCCGCGCCTCCTGCGCGCATGCGTTCGGCCAGGGTGCCCTGGGGGCAGAACTCGACCTCGATCTCGCCAGCCAGGTATTGCCGCTCGAACTCCTTGTTCTCGCCGACGTAGGAGCTGATCATCTTGCTCACCTGCCGTGTGCGCAAGAGTTTGCCGATGCCTTCGTTGTCGATCCCGGCGTTGTTGCTGGCGAAAGTCAGGTTCTTGACCCCACTCGCCTGGATCGCGTCGAGCAGACGTTCGGGCAAGCCGCACAGGCCAAAGCCCCCCGCGGCTATGAGCATGCCGTCGCGCAGTAGCCCGTCGAGGGCGGCGCTGGCATTGGGGTAGAGCTTCTTCATGGACGGCTCCCGCTGGGGCATCGGTTGTGGTGACCAGACGCATCGTTAGGCAAGGCGTGTGCGGCTGTCACCCTCGGCGCGACCTGCAAACCCTCCATCCCAAAAATCATGCTGCGACGCAACATCCAGGGGGTTCGCATGCATTGAGAAGTTTGCGGCATCGCCGGCGAACACATGTGTAAGTTAGAAAGTCATATATTTCAAAATGATAGTACGTTGTTGCGCAAAGTGCAACATGACTTGCGCTTTTCGCACTTGCGAGATGAACGGCCTCGCCGCATATGGAGCAGGCCTTTCAGGCATCCTCTCCCAAACTTCCAAGGCCCGGCCGGCAACGTCCGGGTCTTTTTTTGTCCGCCTTCCGCGCGACTTTCTGGGCCTCGTTCGGCACCTTCTTTCGGCTCACCGGTTTGCAATCGGGGGGCGGCGCACCTAGCTCTCCGTCGAACGAGATTGAAAGCGAGAGGGCGATGGCAGACGCGGCTGATGCGAAAGTGGAACAAGGAGAGGTCCGGCTGCAAGTCGCCGCCGCGCGTCAGGAAGAAAGCGGCACGGGCGTCGCCCGCATGCCGCGCAGTGCCTTCAAGACCCTCGGCATAACCGAAGGAGACGTGGTAGAGCTGGAAGGCAAGCGAGTAACGGCCGCCATCGCGCTTCCCGCCTACGCCGAGGACGACACGCTCGATGTCGTGCGCCTCGACGGTCTCCAGCGCGCCAACGCCCAGACTTCATCCGGCGAGCACATCAAGATCCGCTCCGCCGAATCGCGGCCCGCGACCCGGGTGGTGTTCGCACCCGCCCAGCGCGAGATGCGTCTGCAGGGGCCGACCGAGGCTCTGAAGCGCGTATTCTTCCGTCGTCCGCTGGTAGCGGGCGACCTCGTCGCAACGCACGGCCAGCAGCCCGTGCAGGATGTGCCCGCGGCCGTCCGGCGCATGTACAACGCCCCGGCCTATGCGCTGACCCAGATCCGACTCCAGGTCGTCAGCACCGTGCCCAAGGGCATCGTCCACATCGACGAGAGTACCGAGGTGGAACTGCGCGCCGAGTTCGAAGAGCCGAGCGACAGCCGCGGTATCATCAACTACGACGATGTCGGCGGCATGCAGGAAACCATCGACGCCCTGCGCGAGATGGTCGAGCTGCCGCTGCGCTATCCGGAGCTGTTCACCAGGCTCGGCGTCGATCCGCCCAAGGGGGTGTTGCTGCACGGCCCGCCCGGCACCGGCAAGACGCGCCTGGCCCAGGCCGTGGCCAACGAAAGCGACGCCGAATTTTTCATCATCAACGGGCCGGAGATCATGGGCTCGGCTTATGGGGAGAGCGAGAAGCGACTGCGCGAAGTGTTCGAGCAGGCGCAACGCTCGGCTCCGGCCATCGTCTTCATCGACGAGATCGATTCGATCGCGCCCAAGCGGCAGAACGTGACCGGTGAGGCCGAGAAGCGGCTGGTGGCCCAGCTCCTAACCTTGATGGACGGGCTGCAGGCGCGCTCCAACCTGGTGGTCATCGCCGCCACCAACCGGCCCGACGCGATCGACGAAGCCTTGCGCCGTCCCGGCCGCTTCGACCGCGAGATCATCATCGGCGTGCCCGACGAGCAGGGCCGGCGCGAGATCCTGGCGATTCACACCCGCGGCATGCCGCTGGGCGAGGGGGTGGATCTCAAGGAACTGGCGCGGAGCACCCACGGCTTCGTGGGCGCCGACCTAGCCGCCCTCGCCCGTGAAGCGGCGATCGAGGCGGTGCGGCGGATCATGCCCAAACTCGATCTCGACGCCCGCACGATCCCGCCCGAGGTGCTGGAAGACCTGCAGGTCGAAAAGGACGACTTCCGCGCGGCACTCAAGCGCGTGCAGCCAAGCGCCATGCGCGAAGTCATGGTCCAGGCGCCGACCATCGGCTGGGCCGACATCGGCGGCCTCGACGATGCGCAGGAAAAGCTGCGCGAAGGGGTGGAGCTGCCGTTGCGCAACCCCGCCGCCTTCGAGCGCCTCGGCATCCGTCCGGCCAAGGGGTTCCTGCTCTATGGTCCCCCGGGAACGGGCAAGACACTGCTGGCCAAGGCCGTCGCCAAGGAGGCCGAGGCCAACTTCATCTCGATGAAGAGCTCCGACCTGCTGTCAAAGTGGTACGGCGAGAGCGAGCAGCAGATCAGCCGCATGTTCGCCCGTGCGCGCCAGGTGGCGCCGTGCGTGATCTTTATCGACGAGATCGACAGCCTTGTCCCCGCACGCGGCAGCGAGGCCAACGAGCCGCAAGTGACGGCGCGCGTGGTCAACACGATCCTCGCCGAAATGGACGGCATGGAAGAGCTGAACTCGATCGTGGTGATCGGCGCGACCAACCGTCCGGGACTGGTCGATCCTGCCCTTCTGCGGCCGGGCCGGTTCGACGAGCTGGTCTATGTCGGCGCGCCGGATCAGGCCGGGCGCTTGCACATCCTTGGCATCCACACGCGGGACATGCCCTTGGCGGACGACGTGAATCTTGCCAGCATCGCGGCCGAAACAGAGCGCTTCACCGGCGCCGACCTTGAGGACGTAGTCCGCAGGGCCGGTCTCATCGCCATCCGCAAGCGCGGCGAGAACGCGACCGAGGTGACCGGTCAGGACTTCACCGAGGCCCTGGCGGACAGCCGCGCGACCGTGACCGAGCAGATGGAGATGGAATACCTGCGAATGCGCGGCGAGCTGAAAAAGCGCGCGATGGAAGTGCGCCCGATCGGCTTCATCCACGAAGGCATGGTGGAATCGACGCGCGAGCGGAAGCACACGCCCGGGACTTAAGGCCAAATCCTCCCCGAGCTTGTCTCGGGGAGGTTATTTGAGGGCTCAGTGCGCGGCGTCCCAGCTCGGACCTGTGCCGATTTCGATCCCGAGCGGCACGTCGAGCTTCACTGCGGGCAGCGCGGCTTCGGCCATCACCCGCTCGATCACCGGCGAGGCCGCGGCGACATCGCCCTCGGGCAATTCGAAAACCAGTTCGTCGTGCACCTGCAGCAGCATCTTCACCTGGCCTAGCCCGGCGTCGGCGAGCGCCGCCGGCATCCGGGCCATCGCGCGCTTGATGATGTCGGCGCTGGTCCCCTGGATCGGCGCGTTGATTGCGGCGCGTTCGGCGCCCTGGCGTTCGTGCGGGATCTTGGCGTTGATCCGCGGGAACCAGGTCTTGCGGCCGAACAGCGTCTCCGAATAGCCCCGCTCGCGCACATTCTCGAGCGTGTGGACGATGTAGCGCTGGATGCCAGGGAACCGCTGGAAATAGCGGTCGATCACCGCCTGGGCCTCGTCCGCCTCCACCCCGAGGCGACCGGCCAGGCCCCAGCGGCTGATGCCATAGAGGATGGCGAAGTTGATCGTCTTGGCGCGGGCGCGGGTGTCGCGGTCGACCGTACCGTACATTTCCTGCGCGGTGCGTGCGTGGATGTCTTCGCCCGCCGCGAAGGCTTCCTTGAGCGGCGGCACGTCGGCCATGTGCGCGGCGAGGCGGAGCTCGATCTGCGAGTAGTCCGCCGCCAGCAGGACATTGCCGGGCTCGGCGACGAAAGCCTCGCGGATACGGCGACCGATGGCGGTGCGGATGGGGATGTTCTGCAGGTTCGGGTCGGTCGAGGACAACCGCCCCGTTTGCGCACCGACCAGGCTGTAGCAGGTATGCACGCGCCCCGTTGCGGGATTGATCGCGGCCTGCAGCGCCTCGGTATAGGTACTGCGGAGCTTCGAGTGCTGGCGCCAGTCCAGTACCAGCCGGGCCACCGGGGCGCCTTGGTTGGCGAGCTGTTCCAGGATCGCCTGGTCAGTCGAGTACTGTCCGCTCTTGCCCTTGCGGCCGCCTTTGTAGCCCATCTTGTTGAACAGCACGTCGCCCAGTTGCGCAGGGCTGCCGATAGTGAACTGCTGTCCGCAACACTCGTAGATCTCGGCTTCGATCCGAGCGATCTCCCTGGCGAACTCTTCCGACAGTCCGGCCAGCGCCTGACGGTCGACCTTGATCCCGTTGCGCTCCATTTGCGCGACTACCGGGATTAGTGGCCGGTCGACCCGCTGGTAGATCCGCGTCCCGCTTTCGAGCGCCAGGCGAGGCTTGAGCGTCTTGTACAGCCGCCAGGTCACGTCGGCGTCCTCGGCCGCGTATTGCGTCGCCTTGTCGAGAGGGACTTCGCCGAACGGGATCGCCTTCTTGCCGGTGCCGCAGATGTCCTTGAAGGTCAGCGTGGTGTGGCCGAGGTGACGCTGCGACAGCTCATCCATGCCGTGGCCGCCGCCGATGCCGTCTTCAGATCGGCCCGCATCGAGGTCAAAGCTGATCACCATGGTGTCTTCGACGGGGGCCATCAGAATGCCGTTCCGGGCGAAGACGTTGAGGTCGTACTTCACGTTCTGGCCGACCTTGAGCACGGCCTCGCTTTCGAGCAGCGGCCTCAGAGCCGATAGCGCGGCGGCCTTGTCGATCTGTACCGGCTTCTCGGCGAACATGTCCGTGCCGCCGTGAGCTAACGGGATGTAGCAGGCGTCGTTCGGGCCGAGGGCGAGGCTGACGCCGGTCAGTTCCGCCCGCATCGCGTCGAGATTGCTGGTCTCGGTGTCGATAGCGACCATGCGGGCGTGGAACGCGCGGCCGATCCAATGTTCGAGCCGCTCCATCGACTGTACGCATTCGTACGTCGTGCGGTCGACCGGGGGCCATTCGGGCAGCGGCTGCCGGTTGCCATTTGGCGATGCAGGGGCGCCAGCGGTCTCGGGTTTGGCCGGATTGAGCTGGGTGGGCCGGTCCGGGCTGCCACGCCCGTCACCGAGACGCTTCAACAGGCTGGTGAAGCCATGGGTTTCGAGAAACTGTGCCAACGGCTCTTCGGGCGTCTTCTTGAGGACGAAATCCTCAAGGGGAATCGGCAGCGGGCAATCGTCCTTGAGCTGCACGAGCACGCGGCTCAGCTCCGCCATCGGTCGGCCTTCGATCAGGCGTTCCTTCAGCTTGCCAGGCTTCATGTCGGGCGCGGCGTCGAGGGCGCCCTGCAGCGATCCGTAATCCTGGATAAGCTTGCTCGCCGTCTTGGGGCCGATCCCGTAAATCCCGGGCACGTTGTCCACGCTGTCGCCCATAAGGGCCAGCACGTCGCCCACCAGCTCCGGCGGGACGCCGAACTTCTCGACTACCTCGGGGATGTCGATGCGCTGGTTCTTCATCGTGTCGAGCATGTCGATGCAGCCACCCTCGTGGCCGTCGTGCGGCTCGGCGCATTGGCCGACCAGCTGCATCAGATCCTTATCGGAGCTGACGATGGTCACGTCCCAGCCGCGCCGCGTCGCTTCCTTCGCGTAGGAGGCGATGAGGTCGTCGGCTTCGAGATTGTCTTCCTCGATACACGGCAGGCTGAAGGCCCTCGTGGCGTCGCGGATGAGCGGGAATTGCGGGACCAGATCCTCTGGTGGGGGCGGGCGGTTGGCCTTGTACTGATCGTACAGCTCGTTCCTGAAGCTGGTCGAACCCTTGTCGAGGATCACCGCCAGGTGCGTCGGGCCGTCGGCCTTGTCGAGATCGTCGGCCAGCTTCCACAACATGGTGGTGTAGCCATAGACCGCACCGACCGGCACACCGTGCGGGTTCGTCAGCGGCGGCAGGCGGTGATAGGCGCGGAAGATATAGGCCGAACCGTCGACCAGGTAGAGATGCTGTTTGTCGGCCATGGCTAAGTGTTAGGGCCTGCGCTCGCTCCGGGCAACGGGGGAGGGCGGGAACTCAGAACCGGCCTCAGGGTTGCCTTGCCACAAAGTTGCCATTATTTCTCCAGTCCGAAATTCGCTTTCGGTGGATTTCCGCGCCTGCTCCGCAAGGGGTGTGCGTTCTGGTTTCGCTGTTTAAGGATATAAAAACATGCGCAAGATCGTTCTCGCCGCCGCGATTGCCGGTGCAGCCCTCTCGCTCGCAGCCTGCTCGGAAAACACTGAAGACGCTGCCACCGACGCTGCTGACTCGGCCATGGCCGACACTGAAGCCAACGTCGAAGCAGCCGGTGAAGCCGTTGGCGACGCCGCGACCGCCGCGACCGAAGCCGCTGCCGACGTGGGCGCTGCCGCGACCGACGCTGCCGCTACGGCCGAAGCCGACGTTCAGGGCGAATCCACCGAGGCTGCCAAGGCCGACTGATCGGCTTGAAGTCAGCTATTCGAAAGGGCGTGGCCGCAAGGCCGCGCCCTTTTCTTATTTGCCGGCGCTGTTGGCGTAAGTGGCATTGGTCCACTGGCGCGTCGACTGGGTGCCGTACCCGTCGTAGATCGCGCGGGCGATATTGGCGATCCGGCCTTCTCGGTTGAGGCGTGTGCCCTGGCCGGTGACATAAATGGCGAGCGCTATGGCGCGGCCATCGGGCATCGTGATGATGCCGATGTCGCTCGAGGTATTGTTCAGCGATCCGGTCTTATGGGCCACGCGTACATCGGCGGGCATGAGCGCGGGAATACGCCGGGTGCCGGTGCGGCACCGCTCCATCGCGTCAATGATAACACCGCGGCTCGAGGCGCTGAGCCACTGGCCCTGGTAAATTCCACTGAGCAGCCTGACCATGTCGCGCGGGGTAGAGCTGTCGCGAATGTCGATGTGCGAAGCGGGATTGAACTCGCCGTCGTCGCGCACCAGCGTGGCGATGTCGCGGGTGAGATTGAAGTTCTGAATTCCCGCACGACGCGCCCAGTCGTTGACCTTGGCAGGTCCGCCCACGGCCGCGAGGAGAGCATCCGTCGCCTGATTGTTGCTGCGCGTGATCATCATGTCGATCAACGAGCGCGCGCTGTAGGATTCGCCGGCACGAACCGGCGCGACCCGAGTGGAGAAGGGCTTGGAGGCTACCGGCACCATCATCGGGAACTGGCTGTCGAGCGACCAACGGCCCCGGTCGACGCCTTCGAGGAACGTCGCGGCAATGGCGATCTTGCTGGTGCTCGCCATCGGAAAGCGCTCGTCACCCAGGACCGCAATCTCCTGTCCGGTTGTCAGGTCGACGGCAGCCACGCCGATGCGACCTTGCGACCCGTCGGCGATCAGCGCGATCTGTTGGGCGAGCGCATTATCGTAAGTGGCGGAGAAGTCCCGAGGGGACCTGAGTTCTGTACCGAATGCCCGATCGAAGCGTGATTCGAGCGGTTGACCCTGTGCAAGCACGGGCATGGCAAAAGCCAGCGATAGCCCGGCCGCAATCCGTCCAAGGAAGCGCAACGTCATGCCCCTGTTTTAGACCCTCTTATATTGTCAGAATCTTAACCACGAGGGCGCTCTCGGCAATCTGATTCGAGACGAACGGAGTCCTGATGGCGGCAAACAGTTGATTTTGGCGGAACTTGCTCAGTTCGGCTTGCGCAGCCTTAGCGCGAATTGATCGGTTTTTCCGCGGATCGACGGATCGAAGACGTTGGCGGTTCGGGGGTCTTCGGGCCGTTTGTAGAGGTCGCTCTGGGCTTCCACGACAAAGCCGGCATGAGTCAGGGCCGCTACCGCGGCAGCTTTATCGATACGATGAATTGAATTCGCAGCCGTCGTGCCGCTGCCGTCGGCTGCGCTGTGATCTACCACTACCAGCGTGCCGCCGGGCTTGAGCGCGTCGAATAGCGCGGCAATCGCTTTGGTGGCTGTGTCGGGAGGGAAGGCGCCGAGGTAGAGGTCGTGCAGGTTCTGCACGGTAATGATAGTGTCGAGCTTTTCCGGGAAGGGCGGCGCCGATACCGGCCCGCGCAAGGCGGCGACATTGGCATGACCGGCGACGGCGGCATTCTGCTCGTCAGCATAAGCCGGGCGGAAGGCGATGAATTCGTCCGGCTGGAAGGCGTAGACTTTGCCCTGCGGGCCAACCGCCGTGGCCAGCAGCCGCGTCCAGTAGCCCCCGCCCATGATGTAATCGCCGACCTTTTCGCCGGGATCGATCTCGGCAAAGGCCAGTAGCTCGGCCGGATGACGGGCGGCATCGCGTTCCTTGTCCGCCGCCGGCCGCTGCGCATCGTTGAGGGCGGCGGCGTAATCGGAAGGTTCCTTCGCCGAGGCGGCGGGGGCGCTGGCGGCGAGGGCCAGCGCGATTAGAGCCAAAGTCGAGCGCATGAGGCGTCCTCTCGTTGCTTTTGACCCATCCTATCATCGGGGTGGGGTCTCGCAAGGATGTCAGCGCGTCTATCTCCCATGCGCTCCGATCAAGGGCACGAAGCGCACGTTACCAAGATCATGCTCGATCCACTCTTCCTCGTCGGTCCGCCTGATGCACAGCAACGACTGCAGGCCGGTGCCGCCTACCGGGACCACCAGGCGTCCGCCGATCGCGAGTTGCCACTTGAGCGGTTCGGGCACCTTGTCGCCCCCGGCCGAGACGAGGATCGCGTCAAACGGAGCCCTGTCGGGAAGGCCGCCGCTACCGTCGCCGATAATCACCGTGACGTTGCGGTATTCGCCTTCCAGAAGCCGCTGCCGGGCGCTTTCCGCCAAGGTGTCATGCCGCTCGATCGCGAACACGCGGCTTGCGATTCGTGCCATGACCGCCGCCGCATAGCCGGAGCCCGCCCCTACCTCGAGCACCCGGTCGCCGGGCGCCACGCCCGCCGCCTCGATCATGAGAGCGACGACGTAGGGCTGCGAGATCGTCTGATCTTCGCCAATGGGCAGGGGACCGTCGGAATAGGCGAACTCCAGCAGCCGCTCTGGCACGAACTGCTCTCGGGGGACCTCTCCCATGGCGGACAGAACCCGATCGTTGCGGATGCCGCGCGCCTTGAGCTGGCGTTCGACCATCGCAGCGCGTTGCTGGGCAAATGAGCTCACACCTGGTGTTCAAGCGGCGGCGAGGACCCGCTCGACCTCCTTTATCGGCGAGTTGATGAGATCCTTGGCGACTTCACCCAATATCCGGCTCTGCACTTCCTTATGGCAGCGCTGCCGTATCTGGCCGAGCGTGCGAGGATCGGCGGCAATGACAAGGTCTTCGAGCTGGCCGTTGAGGGCCCGTGCGTTGAGCCACTCCGCGATGGCGGCGCCATGGGCGAGTTCGTCGAGATTGGTACTGTTATTCGGCGCTCCCCTGCGATCCTGATGGCGGATTCCGGCGCTGAAGTTGGTGAGTTCCAGGTCCAGTTCCTGTTCGCGCTCGAGCTTGGGATCGAAGGCTTGTCCGACGTTTCGCATCAGTACGAACTGTTCGCCATTGGCCAGCGCGACGAGGGCCTGGTGGGGAATCTTCATGGGTCCGCTCTCCTGTCTGTTCATCAAGCCTAACGGGCGAGCGGCGCGCAGGGTCCGGACAAAAGAAGATGGGCCAAGACTCCCCTCCCGTTTGCGGGAGGGGCTGATGGGGGGCTGTCCGTTCAAGCGTCGGCAGATGCCGGCACAGACCCACCCCTAACCCCTCCCGCAGGCGGGAGGGGGACTATCCGAACAAAAGAAAAGGGCCGGAGGATCGCTCCTCCGGCCCTTTCAATGATCGGCTGGAAGCCTGGGCTTAGAAGCCCATGCCACCCATGTCCGGCATGGCCGGCATGGCCGGCTTGTCTTCCGGAATCTCGCTGATCGCCGCTTCGGTGGTGATCAGCAGGCCGGCGACAGAAGCCGCATCCTGCAGCGCGGTGCGCACGACCTTGGTCGGGTCGATGACGCCGGCCTGGACCAGGTTCTCGTAGACGTCGGTCTGGGCGTTGAAGCCGAGCTGCTCGTCGTTGCCGTCGATCAGCTTGCCGGCGACAACCGCACCGTCATGGCCGGCGTTTTCGGCGATCTGGCGAACCGGAGCCTGCAGCGCACGACGGACGATGTCGATACCGCGGGTCTGGTCTTCGTTGCCACCGGTGAGGCCTTCGAGCTTCTTGGTGGCGTAAAGCAGAGCGGTACCGCCGCCCGGGACGATGCCTTCTTCGACAGCGGCGCGGGTCGCATGCAGCGCGTCATCGACGCGATCCTTGCGCTCCTTCACCTCGACTTCCGAGGCGCCGCCGACCTTGATCACCGCAACGCCGCCGGCGAGCTTCGCCAGACGTTCTTGCAGCTTCTCACGGTCGTAATCGCTGGTGGTCGATTCGATCTGGGCGCGGATCTGTTCGACCCGGGCCTTGATGTCGTCAGCCGAACCGGCGCCGTCGACGATGGTGGTGTTGTCCTTGTCGATGGTGACCTTCTTGGCCTGGCCGAGCATGCTCGGGGTCACGTTCTCGAGCTTGATGCCGAGGTCTTCGCTGATCATCTCGCCCTGCGTCAGGATCGCGATGTCCTGCAGCATGGCCTTGCGGCGATCGCCGAAGCCCGGAGCCTTGACCGCCGCGACCTTGAGGCCGCCGCGCAGCTTGTTGACCACCAGGGTGGCGAGCGCTTCACCCTCGATGTCCTCGGCGATGATGAGCAGCGGACGGCCGCTCTGCACCACGGATTCGAGGACCGGCAGCATCGACTGCAGGTTCGAAAGCTTCTTCTCGTGGATCAGGATGTACGGGTTATCGAGCTCAACGACCATCTTCTCGGCGTTGGTCACGAAGTAGGGGCTCAGGTAGCCACGGTCGAACTGCATGCCTTCGACGACGTCGAGTTCGAACTCGAGCCCCTTGGCTTCCTCGACGGTGATCACGCCTTCCTTGCCGACCTTTTCCATCGCTTCGGCGATCTTTTCGCCGACTTCGCGGTCGCCGTTGGCCGAAATGATGCCGACCTGGGCAATCTCGTTCGAGCCAGCAACCGGCTTCGAGCGGGCCTTGAGGTCTTCGACGACCCTGGCGACGGCGAGATCGATGCCACGCTTGAGGTCCATCGGGTTGATGCCCGCGGCAACCGACTTCATGCCTTCGCGTACGATCGCCTGGGCGAGCACGGTGGCGGTGGTGGTGCCGTCACCGGCGAGGTCGTTGGTCTTCGAGGCCACTTCGCGCAGCATCTGCGCGCCCATGTTCTCGAACTTGTCCTTGAGCTCGATCTCCTTGGCGACGGTGACGCCGTCCTTGGTGATGCGCGGGGCACCGAAGCTCTTGTCGATCACGACGTTGCGGCCCTTGGGGCCGAGGGTCACCTTGACGGCGTTGGCGAGCGTATCGACGCCCTTGAGGATGCGTTCGCGCGCGTCGCGCGAAAATTTCACGTCCTTGGCAGCCATGTTCCTGTTTCCTCTATGCGAATGGGTTGTGTGGGAAAGCTGAAGGGAGCGGCTGGATCAGCCGACGATCCCCATGATGTCGCTTTCCTTCATGATCAGCAGGTCTTCGCCGTTGAGCTTGACCTCGGTTCCCGACCACTTGCCGAACAGCACGCGGTCGCCCGGCTTGACGTCGAGCGGGGTGACCTTGCCGTCTTCGGAGCGAGCGCCCGAACCGACGGCGACGACTTCGCCTTCGCTCGGCTTTTCCTTGGCGCTGTCGGGGATGATGATGCCACCGGCCGTCTTTTCTTCGGCCTCAATGCGGCGGACCAGAACGCGGTCGTGCAGCGGACGGAATGCCATGTGTATGACCTCTTCCAATTGGGTTGTTAAACACGATTGGCACTCTCATGCGGAGAGTGCCAGCGGGGCGCATATGGTTGGGCGGCCGGGAGGCGTCAACACCCCCGCGCAAAGAATCTCGTTAGACCGGTAGCAGGCCGAGGCGGGCGCGGTGGCTCCAACGCCAGAGCATGAGCGAGGCAACCACAGTGAGGCCCACCGCGAGGCCGATCCAGATCCCGAGTCCTTCGAAGGGGGTGAAGAAGCCGAGGGCTACCGCGGTGCCGAGGCCCGGCACCCAATAGCCGAACAGTGCGTAGAGCATCGGCACGCGCGTATCCTGCAATCCGCGCAGGGAGCCGCCGGCAACGGCCTGCAGCCCGTCGACGATCTGCCAGGCCGCGGCCACGACCATGAACCTCAAGGCGTAGCTCATCAGCACGGCGTTCTCGGGCGCTTCGGTATCGACGTAGATGCCGAGCAACAGCTTGGGCGTGAACAACATCAGCGACGCGGTCAGCAGCATGAAGCTGCCCCCCGCGATGATCGCCACCCAACCCGCGCGGCCGACCGCGGCCGGGTCGCGCCGTCCGAAGTGATAGCCGACCCGGATCGTCGCGGCCTGGCCGATGCCGAAGGGGATCTGGAAGGCAAGCGCGCCGATCTGCAGCGCAATGGTATGCGCTGCGAGCTGGGCCGAGCTGATCAGGCCCATCAGAAACGCGGCCCCGCTGAAGAGCCCTGCCTCGGCAAGGATGGTCAGCGCCACAGGAGTGCCGGTCCGTACCAGTTCACGGAACCGGCTCCATTCCGAACGCCACCAGTTGCCGAACAAGCGATAGCGACTCATCCGGCGGTTGGACCAGATCGCGGCGACGTAGGCGCAGAACATGAAGATCGCGGTCAGCACACTGGCGAGCGCCGATCCTTCGAGCCCGAGCGCGGGCGCGCCGAGATTGCCGAAGACGAAGGCGTAGTTGCCCAGCGCTGCCACGCCGATCGCCAGTCCGGTGATCGCGGTGGCGAACAGCGGCCGCCCCAGTGCCGAGACCACCGAGCGCAGCACATTGGCCAGGATCATCGGGATCATGGCCCACATGATTACGCGCAGGAAGTGTCCGGCCCGTTCGGCAATGTGCGGCTCTTGCCCCGCCAGGAGCATCACCTCGTGTCCGAACCAGCAGACCGTCATGCCCAGCAGGCCGCAGGCAACGCCCAGCCACAGCGCCATCCGCGCGCTCCGCCGCACCTCGCGCACCGCATGCCGGCGACGGCCCAGCTCGGCGGCGATCAGGGCGGCGACCATCCCGGTCATGCCCGAAAAGCACCACATCATCAGACCGAACAGAGAGATCGATAGGCTAGCCGCGGCCAACGCCTGTTCGCCCAGTCGGGCGACAAAGATCACGTCGATCGCATAGACCAGCATCTGCAGCAGGTTGGCAGCCGCCAGCGGCCCCGCAAGACGCAAGGTCGCAGCCAGCTCGCCGCGCCAGGTGGAAGGAGAGGTCTCGAACATGAAGCCGGCCCGGATAGGCGCGACGGCGGGGCGGCGAAACCCAGGATGTATCCCTATTGCGACGTTTCGCACCCTTGTGCGGCCCCGGGGCCACAAGCTCTTCCTATCCGGAAAATCACGCGATAGAGGGCATGCGAGTTCTCCTAAAGGGATGCATTGATGATGTTCGCCCCCACGACTGCTGCCCGTTTCACTTCTGCCTTCGCGCTCGCGCTGGCCCTCGCCGCTTGTGGCGGCGGGAATGACCAGGCTGAAGAGCCGACCGCTTCCGTCACCGATGCAACTCCCCTCGCGACGCCGGAGGCCACCGACACGGCGACTCCCGCCGCAACGCCCACTCCCGAGGCCACTCCCAGCGAATCACCGAGCCCGACGCCGACCCCGACTGCCAAGGCCACTGCCACGACGGCGGCTGCTGCCACTGCGGTCGAGCCGGCGGCCTTCGCTCAGTGCAAGGCTTGCCACTCGGTCGAGCCGGGCAAGAACGGCATCGGTCCGTCGCTGGCCGGTATCTGGGGTGAGAAGGCCGGCGCCGTGCCGGGATTCGAGTTCAGTCAGCCGATGAAGGATTCGGG
Organism: Croceibacterium selenioxidans; assembly: GCF_018599195.1. Classification (GTDB taxonomy): domain Bacteria; phylum Pseudomonadota; class Alphaproteobacteria; order Sphingomonadales; family Sphingomonadaceae; genus Croceibacterium_A; species Croceibacterium_A selenioxidans. The sequence continues at coordinate 1,245,031 of NZ_JAHFVK010000002.1, forward strand.
CCTCGTCTGGAACCAGGCCACGCTCGACAAGTACCTGACCGATCCGCGCGGTGTCGTCCCCGGCACCAAGATGGCCTTCGGCGGCGTCAAGGACGCGACCAAGCGCCAGGCGATCATCGACTACATCAAGGGTCTCTGACCCGATGGCGCGCGCGGATCAATTCGAGATCCGCGCGCGCATCGTGATCGAGCAGCCGGTCCCCGGCGTCCTGCACAGCCTTCAGGAAGACGACGCCCCGCTCGATCCCAAGACCTCGAAAGCGGGTGAGGCGCTCGCTTTCGACTTCCCGCTGCGCGTCGAGCGCATCGAAGGCGGCGCCAAGTTCTTCGGCAAGCAAGTCCGTCGAGAAGGGCCCGAACGCCGTTTCGTCTACATCCGCATCGGAACGGCCGCTGGCGACTGCGCGTCGCCGTGGACCCGGCGGATGAAGATCGACATTCATGATATTGAGCCGGCGCTGCTCGACAAGGCGGCGAAGGGTGGGGTGCTGGTCGGGCAGATCAACGGCACGGCCAAGGATGGCTCACCCGCGTGTGCGACGATCAGGCCGGTGGTCTGGCGGGTGGTTTAGGCAGGGATCGCTTTCGCCCCAGCCCGTCAGTCGGAGCGATCCCACCCGCGGATCACCACGTCCAGACAATGCAGGAAGCTCTGCTCCTGCGGGTTGACCTCGAAGGCAGGGTCCTTCGGCATCATCGTCCAGCCAGTAGCTAGCGCCAGGACCGACTTCTGCGCCTCGAAAGCGATGGCCGGATCGAGGCCACGAGCGGTCAACTCGGCGACCATTCGCGAGGTGAAGCCGCGCAGGACCTCAGGGTCCATCGACGATTGCATCATGAGCTGGTGCACATCGCGAGTCCGCCGCTGCGTGTGCCACACGGTGGTCCCAAGGCTGTGCAGCCATTCCCGCCAGTCATCCGAGGCTTCTACCTGATCGAGGCATTCGCGGAAAATCGCTTCCGACATCAGGCCGAACAGCGCCGTCTTGTTGGCGACATGCCAGTAGAGCGAAGGGGCCCGGGCGCCGACGGCCGCGGCAACGTTGCGCAGGCTGACCGCTTGCAAGCCGTGTTCGGCCAGGATGGCCAAGGCCGCGCGCACGATGGCGTCTCGATCCAGATTCCCGCTTGTCATCAGGGATCAATGTGCCAAACTAACAGTGTTAGTCTAGCCGGCAATTGCGGGAGGGACGCCATGAACAGCGTCGTGAGGCACGCTCGCTTTCCCGAGGATACGCATGCCGTTCTCGAAATCTGGCGTGAATTCGTCAGCAGTCCGAGCGTCAGTCTCGACTATCAAGGCTACGAAGCCGAGTTTGCCGATATCCCGGGCAAATATGCGCCGCCCGAAGGCAGGCTGCTTCTGGCGGAAAGGGATGGAGGCATCGCTGGATGCGTCAGCCTGCGAAGGATCAGCGGCACCCTCTGCGAGATGAAGCGGCTCTATGTCCGGCCTAGCGCAAGGCAGGCGGGACTCGGCAGACAAATGGTGGAGTGCCTGATCGCCGAGGCGAAGGAGGCCGGATACCAGGAAATGAGGTTGGACGTGCTTGAGGAGTTCAAGCAGGCGAGGAAGCTTTATGCGGAGCTGGGGTTCATCCCGGCCGATCCCGTATCGTTCAACCCCCTGCCGGGCACGGAGTTCTTGGGTCTCACCCTGCGGTAGCCAAAGCCGCCGTCATCGGGTGTGAGATCGAGCAAGGGGAGACGATCGGATGAAGCTGTTCAAGACCAGCCTATTGGCGCTGACCGCGGTGACGGCCGCTTCGGTGCAGGCGCAGATGGGGCCCTCGCTCGACGAACTCAAGGCATCCCTGGTGCCCTATGCCAGTCCCGCCGATTCCGTGAAGCTACCCGACGGACGGACGCTCGGCATCACTTGCATGGGCGAAGGCTCGCCAACTGTCATTCTGACCGCCGGAATGGGCGATTTCGCGGGTATGGCCTGGGGCACCGTGCAGCCCGAAATGGCGAAGGTGACCAGGGTCTGCGCCTGGGACCGTCCGGGTTGGGGCCTCAGTGACGGGGCGGACGGAAAGCACACCGTCGCGACCACGACCGCCGCCCTTGAGACGGCGCTTGCCACCGGCAAGATACCCGGCCCCTATGTCATGGTCGGCCACTCGCTCGGCGGCTACGAAAGCCTGCTCTACGCGGACAGGCATCCGGACCAGGTCGTCGGCATGGTGCTGGTCGATTCGAGCTTTCCGGATCAGATGGCGGCGGGCGAGCGCGTCGGGCTTCCTTCGCCGGACCCCGAAACCGGCGCGCCGGTCCTGTTCCGCAAGTGCGCGGCGGCGATCCGCGAGGGCAGGGTAAAACTGGGCGGCCCCGATCCCGACCGTTGTATGCACTACCCGGAGTTCTTTCCTCCCGAGCTCGCCCAGGCGTTCGGAGCAAAGGTCAGCAACCCCATCCAGTATGAGACGATGGCATCCTTTCTCACCACGTTCGCGGATGACGCAAAAATCGCCGTCAATCCCGCGCGCAATTATGGCGACATGCCGTTGATAGTACTGACCGCGACAGCCCCGTTGCCAACTCCGCCTGGGGCCACGGCGGACGAGGCGGCGCGCATGGCTGCTTGGGCTGAGGAATGGGGCCGCCAGCATGAACAGCTAGCCGCCTTGTCCACCCGGGGGATCAACGCCCGCGTGCCCGGGGCGAACCACTACATCCAGCGGACCAAGCCCCAGGTCGTAATCGACGCGGTCGACGCCGTGGTGGGCGAGGTGCGCGCCGCCAAACCTTAGGTCGCGATCCACCACGGCGACCGGAGCGCGGTCATTGCGGACATTCATGCGATCGCAGTTGTCCTCCCGCGGGCCGCCATGATAACGCTACCACAAATAGAATATCTGGGAGGGTGCTGTGGGTCTCGGCGAGTTAAGCGTCGCGTTCTTTCTGCAGATCTTCGTCATCGTCGCCGCGTGTCGCGCGATGGGCTGGGTCATGAAGCGATTCTTCGACCAGCCGCAGGTGATCGGCGAGATGATCGCCGGCGTCATTCTGGGCCCTTCATTGCTGGGCCTGCTAGCCCCGGAGATCCAGGCGACGATTTTTCCGCCGGACAGCAAACCAGTCCTCTATGTCTGCGCCCAGCTGGGCGTGGGGCTCTACATGTTTCTCGTCGGCCTAGGATTTCGCACCGATCACTTCCGCGACAACGCCAAGAGCGCTGTCGCGGTATCGCTCTCCGGAATGCTGGCGCCCTTCCTTATCGCTGTCGCGCTAACGCCCTGGTTGCTCGACCTTCATCTGTTTGGGGAGAGCGTCACCCGAGTGCAGGCCACGCTGTTCATGGGCGCATGCATCTCGATCACCGCCTTTCCGGTGCTGGCCCGGATCATCCAGGAGCGCGGCCTGACCAAGACCCCGCTCGGTTCGCTCGCTCTCTCGTCCGGCGCGATCGACGACGCGGGAGCCTGGACCGTTCTGGCGATCGTGCTCGCGAGCTTTGGCGGTGGCGCGGAAGTGGCCTTCAAGGCCGTGCTTGGCGGCGGCCTGTTCGCGGCGTTCATGATCCTGCTCGGACCCAGGGTATTAGCCCCGCTCGCTCGCTGGGCCGAACGTGAAGGCAAGATCACCCCGCCGCTCCTGGCGGTGGTCGTCATGTTGTTCGGCTTGAGCGCCTGGGCGATGGACGCGGCAGGTCTGCATTCGGTGTTCGGCGGCTTCCTGCTCGGCATCGCCATGCCGCGCGGATTGCTGACGCGCGAGATCAAGCGGCAGATGGAGCCGTTCACCATAGCGCTGCTGGTGCCGATGTTCTTCGTCTTCTCTGGACTCAACACGCAGCTCACCATGGTCAACAGCTGGACCCTGGCGGCGATTGCCGGAGTGATCCTCCTCGGATCGATCGCCGCCAAGGCCCTGGCGTGCTGGGCTGCGGCGCGAGCCACCGGTCAGGACAATCCGACGGCCATGGCGCTGGGCGCCCTGATGAACGCGCGCGGCCTGATGGAGCTCATCATCATCAACATCGGCTTGCAGAAGGGCATTATCGGCCCGGCGCTGTTCTCGATGTTGGTGATGATGGCGATCGTGACGACGTTGATGGCCTCGCCGCTGTTCGAGATCGTCTACGGCAAGAAGGCGCGCGCCAGCGGTGAACTCGGCCACCTCAACGAAGACGATGAGGAAGCGGGGTCGGCCAAGCCCGAACTGGCCCCGACGCGAGTTCGCTAAGAGCCCAAACGAAAAGGGCGGCGCCTCGCGGCACCGCCCTCTCGTGTTTGATCCGAAAGGACCGAGGCTTACTTGAGCTCGACGGTGCCGCCGGCTTCCTCGATCTTCTTCTTGATCTCTTCGGCTTCAGCCTTGTTGATGCCTTCCTTGAGCGGCTTCGGAGCCGATTCAACGAGGGTCTTGGCTTCGGTCAGGCCCAGGCCGGTGATGGCGCGGACTTCCTTGATCACCTGGATCTTCTTGCCACCGTCACCGGTCAGGATGACGTCGAACTCGGTCTTCTCCTCGACGGCTTCGGCGGCAGCGCCAGCACCAGCCGGGGCAACGGCCACAGCAGCAGCGGCGGAAACGCCCCATGCTTCTTCCAGGGCCTTGGCGAGTTCGGCAGCTTCCATGACGGTCAGCTGCGACAGGTCTTCAACGAGCTTGGCGATATCGGCCATGTTAAAATACTCCGTTCAAATGATGGACCGCCCCATGCGGGACGGGAATTCGAGAACTGAAAAACCGCTTACGCTGCGTCCTTGGCGGCATATGCGCCGAACACGCGAGCAAGCTTTGCCGCCGGGGCATTGGCCAGCTGCGCCACCTTGGTGGCGGGCGCGTTGACCAGGCCGACGATCTTCGCCCGGAGCTCGTCGAGCGAAGGCATCGAGGCGAGCGCCTTGACCCCTTCCGCGTCGAGCTTCGTGCTGCCCATGGCGCCGCCGACGATTTCGAGCTTGTCGTTCGTCTTGGCGAATTCCACCGCGGCCTTGGCAGCGGCGACCGGATCGGTCGACCATGCCAGGGCAGTCGGGCCGGTGAGGTGTTCCTCGAGGCCTTCGTACTGGGTGTCCTTCAGGGCGAGCTTGGCGAGGCGGTTCTTCGCAACCTTGTACGACGCACCCGCATCGCGCATCTTTCCGCGCAGGGCGGTGGACTGAGCCACCGACAAGCCGAGGTTGCGGGTGACGACCACCACGCTGACCTCGTTGAAGACCGCGTTGAGGGCTGCGACCGAATCGGCTTTCTGCGAACGATCCATGCCTTACTCCTTCACAATGGCCGCACACGTATTGGTGCGCGCGACCGGCTCACATTGACCCATGCCGAGCATCGACACGGGCATTGGTCCGTTGAAGGGGAAGGAGTTGCGCCGAAACGCGATAGGGGCACGCGCCAATAGCGCTGCCCGGAAATCTCTTTTCCCCGTCTAGGCTGGAAATTAAGCGCCGGCAGACCCGGTGCACCAACTGTCTCGGACGGATGACCGACGGACAAAGGCCCGCCAGTCAGGGGCGGGCCTCTAGACAATTCGGGCGCGGAGTCAAGAAATCCGTCAGTCCCCTTCATATCCCAATACGTCGCCCGGTTGGCAATCCAGCTCTCGGCAGATCGCCTCGAGCGTCGAGAAGCGGATCGCCTTGGCCTTGCCGGTCTTGAGGATCGAGACGTTGGCGAGCGTCAGGTCGATCCGTTCGGCAAGCTCGGTCAGGGTCATGCGGCGCTGATAGAGCAGGTCGTCCAGCTTTACGGTGATCGGCATCAGACGGTCCCCTCCAGGTCTTCGCGCATCTCGGCGCCCTTGCGGAACACCCGGGCGAGGATGAACATCAGCACGGCTACCACCAGGCCGGTGAATGAGAGGTCGGACTGCAGCTGGAACACGCCTTCGTCGACGCGGGTCTCGAGCCAGGACGAAACCACGGTGAGGGGGATCGCGAGGATCTGCACGATGAGCGCCAGCCACCCCATGCGGGTCAGGCGCGCAGCGTTCTCAAGCGTGAAGGGATCGCCCTTGCCGACGGTGTCGATGATCTGCGCCAACCGGGTCGCGAAGTCGTACATCAGCCCGAGCGAGATGAGCATGGTGAAGATGGCGAGCACGGCGGCCCACTTCACTTCGCCGACACCGGTGGTCTTGACGATAATGTGCTCGGTCAGCCCGGTCGCTCCGATCGCGACGACGGTGCCGGCAATGCCGAGCCCGATCATGCCGATGACCAGGCCGATCCGTACCAGGATGGTCAGGACCTTCCCCGTCGTCAGCAGCGGATCCTTGGTGAGTGTGTTCATTGCGTCTTCCCCTGTTGCAGGTCCGGCCGGCCGATCAGGCGAGGATCGGCGCGGCGATGACAATGCCGGTCCGCTCGACGGGTACCGACGCGACTTCTGCAAACGAAATGGTGACGAGGAGCACTGCAACGAGCAGGGCGGCGGTTTGTTCGATCACTCTGGTCATTTCTCGATCTCCAATATGGTCGATATCGATATTCAATAAGCCGATTCGCGCTTATCGTCAATCGATAATATCGAAAAACGATATGGTTCTGATTGAAATACGGAAAATCCCGTTTCGCAGGATACCCGCGCGGGGACGCTGAACGGAAAGTCATTGGCGAATCGTGCGATTCAGGGGTCCCGTGGGTTTGACTTGCGCGGGGGTCGCTCCTATATCCGCCATCCATTCGACAGCTTCGAGCAAGGCGGGCCCATGTGCGGGGGTTCTCCACGGAAGGAAGCGTCGGGTAATCCGCTCGATTCGTCGCCAATGCTGCAGCTCCGGTCCCGGAAGGGGAGCGGTGTGCCTGCGGCTCTTTCGGCGTTTCGGTGGAGCCGCCCCGCACAGGGCAAGAAATTCACGCCGGACCCATTCCGGCGAAGCATAGCGAAGAGGCAACTCCCTCCATGGCGAAGAAGTCAGAGGCCACCGGCGCCGCGTCCGTTGCGACCGTCCAGAGCAAGAAGAAGCGCATCCGCAAGATCTTCGGCGACATCCACGAAGTGGTGCAGATGCCGAACCTGATCGAGGTTCAGCGCGAAAGCTACGAGCAGTTCCTGCGCTCGGACAAGAGCACCGGCTACGTCTCCGGCCTCGAGAAGACCTTGCGTTCGGTGTTCCCGATCCGCGACTTCGCCGGCACCGCCGAGCTCGACTTCGTCCATTACGAACTCGAAGACCCGAAGTACGACACCACCGAGTGCCGTCAGCGCGGCATCACTTATGCCGCCCCGATGAAGGTCACGCTGCGCCTGATCGTGTTCGAGGTCGATACCGAGACCGAGACCCGCTCCGTCCTCGATATCAAGGAGCAGGACGTCTACATGGGCGACATGCCGCTCATGACCGAGAACGGCACCTTCATCATTAACGGCACCGAGCGCGTGATCGTGTCGCAGATGCACCGTTCGCCGGGTGTGCTGTTCGACCATGACCGCGGCAAAACGCACTCTTCGGGCAAGTTCCTCTTCGCGGCCCGCGTGATTCCGTACCGGGGTTCGTGGCTCGACTTCGAGTTCGATGCCAAGGACATCGTCAACGTGCGTATCGACCGCAAGCGCAAGCTGCCGGTCACCGCGCTGCTGTTCGCCCTCGGTCTCAACAGCGAGGACATCCTCGACTACTTCTACGAAGCGATCACCTGGAAGCGCGGCGCCAACGGCTGGGAAATTCCCTTCGCCGCCGAGCAGTGGCGCAATGCCAAGCCGGGCTTCGCCCTGGTCGACGCCAAGACTGGCGAGGAAGTGTTCCCCGCCAACCAGAAGGTCAGCCCGCGCGCGGCCAACAAGGCGGCCAAGGATGGCCTCGAAACCCTGCTGATCCCGACCGAGGAAGTCTTCGGCCGCTATTCGGCCCGGGACCTGATCGACGAGAGCACCGGCCGCATCTACATCGAGGCGGGCGAGGAAGTCTCTCCTGAGAACCTCGAGAAGATCGACAAGGCCGGCATCGACCAGCTCGAGCTGCTCGACATCGACCACGTCACCACCGGCGCCTGGATGCGCAACACCCTGCAGGCCGACAAGGCGGAAAACCGCGAGGAAGGCCTCGAGGCGATCTACAAGGTCATGCGCCCGGGCGAGCCGCCGACGAAGGAAACCGCCGAAGCCCTGTTCGAAGGCCTGTTCTTCGATCCGGAGCGCTATGACCTCTCGGCCGTCGGCCGCGTGAAGCTCAACATGCGTCTCGGCCTCGACGCCGAAGACACCGTGACCACCCTGCGCAAGGAAGACATCCTCGCCGTGGTCAAGGAACTGGTGAACCTCAAGGACGGCAAGGGCGAGGTCGACGACATCGACAACCTCGGCAACCGCCGCGTCCGTTCGGTGGGCGAGCTGCTCGAGAACCAGTACCGCGTCGGCCTGCTCCGTATGGAGCGCGCCGTGAAGGAGCGCATGAGCTCGGTCGACGTCTCGACCGTCATGCCGAACGACCTGATCAACGCCAAGCCCGCGGTCGCCGCGGTGCGCGAGTTCTTCGGTTCGAGCCAGCTCTCGCAGTTCATGGACCAGACCAACCCGCTGTCGGAAGTCACCCACAAGCGCCGCGTCTCGGCGCTCGGACCGGGTGGTCTCACCCGTGAGCGCGCGGGCTTCGAAGTCCGCGACGTTCACCCGACGCACTATGGCCGTATCTGCCCGATCGAAACGCCGGAAGGCCCGAACATCGGTCTGATCAACTCGCTTTCGACCTTCGCGCGCGTCAACAAGTACGGCTTCATCGAAACCCCGTACCGGACCGTGATCGACGGGACCGTCACCGGCGAGGTTACTTACCTCTCCGCGATGGAAGAGCAGAAGCACACCGTCGCGCAGGCTTCGGCCGATCTCGACGACAGCAAGCACTTCGTCGAAGACTTGGTCTCGGCCCGCCAGAACGGCGAGTTCGTGATGGCTCCGAGCGAAACCGTCACCCTGATGGACGTTTCGCCGAAGCAGCTCGTCTCGGTCGCGGCCTCGCTGATTCCGTTCCTCGAGAACGACGACGCCAACCGCGCGCTGATGGGCTCGAACATGCAGCGCCAGGCCGTGCCTCTGCTCAAGGCCGAGGCGCCGTTCGTCGGCACCGGCATGGAAGAGACCGTTGCGCGTGACTCGGGTGCGGCCATCGCCGCCACCCGCGCGGGCGTGATCGACCAGGTCGACGCGACCCGTATCGTCATCCGGGCCAGCGGCGACGTCGATGCCGGCAACCCGGGTGTCGACATCTACAACCTGCAGAAGTTCCAGCGCTCGAACCAGAACACCTGCATCAACCAGCGTCCGCTGGTGAAGGTGGGTGACGTGGTCGAACAGGGCGACATCATCGCCGACGGTCCTTCAACCGACCTCGGCGAGCTGGCGCTCGGCCGGAACAGCCTGGTCGCGTTCATGCCGTGGAATGGCTACAACTACGAAGACTCGATCCTGATCTCCGAGCGGATCGTGAAGGATGACGTGTTCACCTCGATCCATATCGAGGAGTTCGAAGTCATGGCTCGCGACACCAAGCTCGGGCCGGAAGACATCACCCGCGACATCCCGAACGTCGGCGAGGAAGCGCTGCGCAACCTCGACGAGGCGGGCATCGTCTACATCGGCGCCGAAGTGCACCCGGGCGATATCCTGGTCGGCAAGATCACGCCGAAGGGCGAAAGCCCGATGACGCCGGAAGAAAAGCTCCTCCGCGCGATCTTCGGCGAAAAGGCTTCGGACGTTCGCGACACTTCGCTCAAGCTGCCGCCGGGCGTTGCCGGCACGGTCGTCGAAGTGCGCGTTTTCAACCGTCACGGCATCGAGATCGACGACCGTACCCGCGCCATCCAGAACGAGGAAATCGAACGCCTCAAGAAGGACAGCGAGGACGAGCGCAACATTCTCAACCGCGCGACCTACAACCGCCTGCGCGAAATGCTCGAAGGCCAGGTCTCAGCGGCCGCGCCGAAGGGTCTCAAGAAGGGTGTGAAGATCGACAGCGAAACGCTGGACTCGGTTGACCGCCACGACTGGTTCAAGTTCGCCGTCGCGGACGATGCCGTCCAGTCGCAGCTCGAAGCGGTGAAGGGCCAGTATGACGAGGCCGTGAAGCGCATCAAGGACAAGTTCGAAGACCGCAAGGAGAAGCTCGAGCGGGGCGACGAACTGGCGCCGGGCGTGCTCAAGATGGTCAAGGTCTTCGTCGCGGTGAAGCGCAAGCTGCAGCCGGGCGACAAGATGGCCGGCCGTCACGGCAACAAGGGTGTCATCAGCCGCATTCTGCCGGTGGAGGACATGCCGTTCATGGAAGACGGCACCCCGGTCGACCTGGTGCTCAACCCGCTGGGCGTGCCTTCGCGCATGAACGTCGGGCAGATCTTCGAGACCCACCTCGGCTTTGCCGCACGCGCTCTGGGCCACCAGGTTGCGGCGGCGCTGGAGGAATGGCGCGAAGCCAACCCGAACCCCGAGGCATCGGCTCCGCCGGCTGCCGTGGTCGAGAAGCTGAAGGACATCTACGGAGAACAGTACCACGCCGACATCGACTCCCGCACGACGGCCGAGATCGTGGAACTGTCGGGCAACCTGAAGACGGGCGTTCCGATGGGCACTCCGGTGTTCGACGGCGCGCGTGAGGCGGACGTTTCGGCGATGCTGGCGAAGGCCGGGCTGCACACCTCCGGGCAGTCGACGCTCTACGATGGTCGCTCCGGCGAGGCGTTCGACCGCAAGGTGACCGTGGGCATCATCTACATGCTCAAGCTCCACCACTTGGTCGACGACAAGATCCACGCCCGTTCGATCGGTCCGTACTCGCTCGTCACCCAGCAGCCGCTGGGCGGCAAGGCGCAGTTCGGTGGTCAGCGCTTCGGTGAAATGGAGGTCTGGGCTCTCCAGGCCTACGGCGCCGCCTACACGCTGCAGGAAATGCTCACCGTGAAGTCGGACGACGTGGTCGGCCGTACCAAGGTCTACGAAGCGATCGTCAAGGGTGACGACACCTTCGAGGCCGGCATCCCGGAGAGCTTCAACGTGCTCGTGAAGGAAATGCGTTCGCTCGGCCTCAACGTCGAACTGTCGTCGCTGACCGACGCCGACGACGAAGACCAGTGGCCGGAGGCGGCGGAATAATCGGGATCGGGGCGGCCGACCGGGCCGCCCTCCCAACCGCCCCAGGAATTCACCCGCAAGGGAATTGAAACATGAACGAACTGACCAAATTCACCAACCAGCTCGCCAAGCCGGAAACGTTCGACCAGATCCAGATCGGCATCGCCTCTCCGGAGCGCATCCGGTCGTGGTCGTTCGGCGAGATCAAGAAGCCGGAAACCATCAATTACCGCACGTTCAAGCCGGAACGTGACGGCCTGTTCTGCGCCCGCATCTTCGGTCCGGTAAAGGACTATGAGTGCCTGTGCGGCAAGTACAAGCGCATGAAGTACAAGGGCGTCGTCTGCGAAAAGTGCGGCGTCGAAGTCACCGTGACCAAGGTCCGCCGTGAGCGCATGGGCCACATCGAGCTCGCCGCTCCGGTTGCGCACATCTGGTTCCTTAAGTCGCTGCCCTCGCGCATCGGCCTGCTGCTCGACATGCAGCTCAAGCAGCTCGAGCGCGTCCTCTATTTCGAGAGCTACATCGTCACCGAGCCCGGCCTGACCCCGCTCGAGAAGTATCAGCTCCTCACCGAGGACGAGCTGCTCGACGCGCAGGATGAGTATGGCGAGGACGCCTTCACCGCCGGCATCGGCGCGGAAGCGGTCAAGCAGATGCTGATCGACCTCGACCTGGCGCAGGAAAAGGAAGATCTGCTCAAGGAGCTGGCCGAGACCAAGTCCACGCTCAAGCCGAAGAAGATCATCAAGCGCCTCAAGGTCGTCGAAAGCTTCATCGATTCGGGCAATCGCCCGGAATGGATGATCCTCGACGTCGTGCCGGTCATTCCGCCGGAGCTTCGCCCGCTCGTCCCGCTGGACGGCGGCCGTTTCGCGACGTCGGATCTCAACGACCTCTACCGTCGCGTGATCAACCGCAACAATCGCCTGAAGCGCCTGATGGAGCTGCGCGCGCCGGACATCATCGTCCGCAACGAAAAGCGCATGCTGCAGGAAGCCGTTGACGCCCTGTTCGACAACGGCCGCCGCGGCCGCGTCATCACCGGCGCCAACAAGCGTCCGCTGAAGTCGCTGTCCGACATGCTCAAGGGCAAGCAGGGCCGCTTCCGTCAGAACCTGCTCGGCAAGCGCGTCGACTATTCGGGCCGTTCGGTCATCGTGACCGGTCCGGAGCTCAAGCTGCACCAGTGCGGTTTGCCGAAGAAGATGGCGCTCGAGCTGTTCAAGCCGTTCATCTACGCCCGCCTCGACGCCAAGGGTCTTTCGATGACTCTCAAGCAGGCGAAGAAGTGGGTTGAGAAGGAACGCAAGGAAGTCTGGGACATCCTCGACGAAGTCATTCGCGAGCACCCGGTCCTCCTGAACCGCGCCCCGACGCTCCACCGTCTCGGCATCCAGGCGTTCGAACCGGTGCTGATCGAAGGCAAGGCGATCCAGCTGCACCCGCTGGTCTGCTCGGCCTTCAACGCCGACTTCGACGGCGACCAGATGGCCGTCCACGTTCCGCTGAGCCTCGAGGCGCAGCTGGAAGCGCGCGTGCTGATGATGTCGACCAACAACATCCTCAGCCCCGCCAACGGCAAGCCGATCATCGTTCCTTCGCAGGACATGGTGCTCGGTCTCTACTACCTGTCGATGGACCGCGAAGGCGAGCCAGGCGAGGGCAAGATCCTGGCCGACATCGCCGAAGTGCATCAGGCGCTGCACGTCGGTGCGGTCACCCTGCACTCGAAGATCACCAGCCGCGTCCCGCAGACGGGCGAGGACGGTGTCGAGCGCATGGTCCGCTACGAGACCACGCCGGGCCGCATGCTGATGGGCGAATGCCTGCCGAAGAGCCACAAGGTGCCCTTCGACGTCGTTAACCGCCTGTTGACCAAGAAGGACATCGGCGACGTTATCGACGAGGTCTATCGTCACACCGGCCAGAAGGACACGGTGCTGTTCGCCGACGCCATCATGGCGCTGGGCTTCCGTCACGCGTTCAAGGCCGGCATCTCGTTCGGCAAGGACGACATGATCATTCCGGACAGCAAGACCGAGCTGGTCGACCAGACCAAGGCGCTGGTTGCCGACTACGAACAGCAGTACCAGGACGGCTTCATCACCCAGCAGGAAAAGTACAACAAGGTGATCGACGCCTGGAGCCGTTGCGGCGACCAGGTGGCGAACGCCATGATGGACGAGATCCGCGCGGCGCCGTTGGACGAGACCGGCCGTCAGAAGCCGATCAACTCGATCTACATGATGAGCCACTCCGGCGCCCGTGGTTCGCCGGCCCAGATGAAGCAGCTTGCCGGTATGCGCGGCCTCATGGCCAAGCCGTCGGGCGAGATCATCGAAACGCCGATCATCTCGAACTTCAAGGAAGGCCTGACCGTTCTCGAATACTTCAACTCCACCCACGGTGCCCGTAAGGGTCTCGCGGATACGGCGTTGAAGACCGCGAACTCGGGTTACCTGACGCGCCGCCTGGTCGACGTGTCGCAGGACTGCGTGATCGTCGAAGAGGACTGCAAGACCGAGAACGCGTTGGAAATGCGCGCCATCGTTCAGGGTGGTTCGGTCATCGCTTCGCTTGGCGAGCGTATCCTTGGCCGCACTACGGCCGAGGACCTGGTCAACGCGAAGACCGGCGAAGTCATCGTGAAGTCGGGCACCCTGCTCGACGAACCGATGGTCAAGGCGATCGAGGAAGCCGAAGTGCAGTCGGCCAAGATCCGTTCGCCGCTGGTCTGCGAAGCGGAACAGGGCGTCTGCGGCAAGTGCTACGGTCGTGACCTGGCTCGTGGTACTCCGGTCAACATCGGTGAAGCTGTCGGCGTTATCGCCGCGCAGTCGATCGGTGAGCCGGGGACCCAGCTTACCATGCGTACCTTCCACATCGGTGGTGCGGCGCAGGTCAACGAAACCAGCCACCTGGAGTCGATCTCGGAAGGCACGGTCGTGTACCGTGACATGCCGACGATCGTCGACAAGCGCGGCCGCCGTCTGTCGCTGGCTCGCAGCGGCGAGATGGTCGTCATCGACAGCGAGGGCCGTGAGCGCGCGATCCACCGCGTGCCTTACGGTACCGTGCTGATGTTCGAAGACGGCGCGAAGGTGAAGGAAGGGCAGCGGCTCGCCGAGTGGGATCCGTTTACCCTGCCGATCATCACCGAGCAGTCGGGCATCGTCCGTTACCAGGACCTGGCCGAAGGCAAGACGATGGAAGAGCGCCTGGACGAAGCCACCGGCATCGCCCAGCGCGTGGTCACCGAGTACCGCGCCACCGGCCGGTCGAAGAAGGAAGACCTCCGTCCGCGTCTGACCCTGCTCGGCGAAGGCGGTGGCGAGACCGAGGCGGCGCGTTACATGCTCGCTCCGGGCACGGCGCTGTCGGTCGACGATGGCCAGCAGGTCGAAGCGGGTGACATTCTCGCTCGTGCTTCGCGCGAAGCTGCCAAGACCCGCGACATCACCGGCGGTCTGCCCCGTGTGGCCGAACTGTTCGAGGCGCGCATGCCGAAGGACGTTGCGACCATCGCCAAGATCAGCGGCCGGATCGAGTTCGTTCGGGACTACAAGGCCAAGCGCAAGATCGCGATCGTTCCGGAAGAGGGCGATCCGGTCGAGTACCTGGTGCCGAAGACCAAGATCATCGACGTCCAGGAAGGCGACTTCGTCAAGAAGGGCGACACGCTGATTTCGGGCAGCCCGAATCCGCACGACATCCTGGAAGTGATGGGGGTCGAGGCTCTGGCCGAGTACCTCGTCGCGGAAATCCAGGAAGTCTATCGACTGCAGGGCGTGAAGATCAACGACAAGCACATCGAGGTGATCGTTCGCCAGATGCTGCAAAAGGTCGAGATCACCGACGGCGGCGACACCACGCTGCTGCCGGGCGAACAGCTCGACGCCGAGGAGATGCACCAGATCAACGCCGGACTGGCCAAGGGCAAGCAGCCCGCGGTCGGCACCCCGGTGCTGCTGGGCATCACCAAGGCCAGCCTGCAGACGCGCTCGTTCATCTCGGCGGCTTCGTTCCAGGAGACCACTCGCGTCCTCACCCAGGCCGCGGTGGAGGGCAAGAAGGACACCCTCATCGGTCTGAAGGAAAACGTGATCGTCGGCCGTCTCATCCCCGCCGGTACCGGCGCGGGCATGAACCGTTTGCGTGTCACCGCCAACAGCCGCGACGCCGCGATCCGCGCCTCGTGGAAGAAGGCGCAGGAGCACCTCATCATGGCCAACACGGCCGAAGAGGAGCACGCAGCCGAGCTCGAGCAGGGTCCGGAAGCGGCGCTGGGCGGCGATCCGTTGGCCGAGGTCGAGGGCGAAACCCACGGCACCGATGCGGATGCCGGTGAATACCTGCAGCAGGCCGAAGAGACGCTTGAAGCGCCCGAGGCCAGCGAAGAGATCGAGGTAGAGGCCGCTCCCGAAGAGGAGTGAGCCCTGACTCGCGCTTAAGAAAAGGCCCCGCCGGAGCGATCCGGCGGGGCCTTTTCTTTGGCCGACGATCCGCGCATTCTCGACCCGGGAAGGACGGGACGACAATGAACGCCATCTACGACCGGATCGGGATCGACTACTCGCAGTTGCGCAAGCCTGATCCGAGGATCGCCTCGCGCATCCTGGAGGCGCTCGGACCGGCGCAGACCGTGCTCAACGTCGGGGCCGGGACCGGCTCCTACGAACCGCGGGACCGTCGGGTTACGGCGATCGAGCCTTCCCTGGAGATGATCCGCCAGCGCCCTGCTTCGGCGGCGCCGGCCATGCAGGGCAAGGCCGAAGCGCTGCCGTTCGCGGACCAGAGTTTCGATGCCTGCATGGCTGTGCTCACGGTCCATCACTGGGGCGACAAGAAGCAGGGCATGGCAGAGATGCGCCGCGTCACTCGCGGCCCGATCGTGGTGGTGACCTTCGATCCCGCCCACCGCGGCGCCTGGCTCAACGACTATTTCCCCGAACTCGTCACCCTGGACGAGACCCAGATGCCGCGCATGTCTGACTATGAGCAGTGGCTGGGCCCGGTCCGGATCGAACCGCTGCCGATCCCGCGCGATTGCACGGACGGTTTCCTTTACGCGTATTGGGCCCGGCCCGCCGCCTATCTCGACGAAGCGGTCCGTTCGGGCATCTCTTCGTTCTGGAAGATCGGCGGCTTGCAGGCGGGACTGTTGCGCCTGAGGCGCGATCTCGAAAGCGGAGAGTGGGAGCGCCGGTACGGCGAGCTGCGGGCACAGGAGGAATGCGATCTTGGCTATCGCCTGGTGACCGCAATCTAGCCCGTTAAGACTTCGGGCGGGGGCCTCGCGCAGGGGCCAGACGCCATGATCCTTTGGCTTATCGCCTCACTCGTTTGGGGGATCGGCCGGTTCTTTCGCCGCTACTAATTAGTCAAACATGTCCTCGCCGTGACCGCCGCCTAACGCTTGACTTACATTCTCAACTTAATAACTTGAGAAAGTAAGGAATCGATCCCGTCCTTGACACAAAGGCTCGTTCAGGGATCCGCGGCTTTTGAGCGGGAAGCAGCTTGCTCCGCGTTACCAACGGCTAAAGCGCGCGATGCCCAGGCGTCCACGCTCGGTGTCGTGTTCCCTCCGCAAGGGGAAATACGATGCGCAAGATCAAGCTTTCATAGATGGCCAGCACAGGGCCCCGTCCATCACCTGTGACACAATCCACGGCCTCGAGCCCCGTCGCGGCCCGTCACGACCGCGTGGTTGCGGCCCTGTGCCCCAGCCACATTCACGAAACCGCCCAGGCCGTTCCGGCGTTTCCCGGCGCCGAACGGCAGGTCGAATTCATCGGCCCGCCCGGGGTGGGAAAGTCGGCGATCTATCATGCCGCGCGAGCCCGGTTGGGAAGGCGCGGCAGCTATCGCACGGCGCAGGAAGGGAGGTTCCTGGCCGCGCTGGCGAGCCTGCACCGGGTAAGCCCGCTCCAGCGCCTGTCCTACCTGTCCGCGTTCCAACTGCCGCGCGTGGGTGAAGTCTACGCCCGGCGGCTGGCGGTGAAATCGTCGGAGGACTCGTTTCGACAGACCCTGCATGCCCAGGAGGCCTTCCTCGAATGTTGCAGCGAGATGGCGCGGACCGGCTTTGGTGACGCCTTCGCCCGGTTCGCCCGGCTGCCGATCATGCTGGAGGAACTGCGCGACCTGCATCTCTGGACCCGCCTGCCCTCCGAGGTGCACATCCTGCAGCAGGACGGCCTTGTCCAAAAAGGATGGGTTTGCGCGCGCGCTTCCAGGGAAGCTTACTTCTCTTCGGTGCCGAAGCCCGGCGCGGTCGTTCTCGTCGCGGCGCCGCCGGAGGTCATCGTGGAGCGTCTCCGTACCCGGGGGCGCAGGATCCACGCTCATCTGGGCCTGGGGGACAGCGAGCTTCATGCCGCATCCGTCGACGCGGCCGAGGCTTTCGATCTTGCCGCTGAACTGCTGCGCCGCCGTGGCGTACCCGTGCTCGAATTGAACGGCGAAGCCCCGCTCACCGATTCAGCGGAAAAGGTCGCGGAATTCTTGAGGAACAGAGTTGCTTGGCAGGAGGCCGGCTGATGGATTTTCAAGCTTTGAGCACAGCGTATACCGGCGAGGCCGCAGCAGGCTATGACGCCCGGCGCGCACCCACGACGAAATGGCTGACGGAGGACGAGACGGTCCGCGACTTGCTGCGGGTTCTGCCCCCAGGCGCCTCGGTCCTGGATGTGCCGGTCGGAACCGGGCGCTTCCTCGAACTCTACCAGGAGCGCGGCTTCAAGGTGGCCGGGCGCGACATTTCGCCCGACATGTTGCGGGCCGCGCAGGGCAAGCTGAACGAGTTGGACGGCCTCGATTGCTCTCTCGATCTCGCCGACATTCGCACTATCCCGGAGTACGACGGCCAGTTCGATTGCGCCCTTAGCGTTCGTTTCCTCAACTGGGTGGACGCGCGCGGTCTGGAGGACTCGCTGCGGGAGCTGCGGCGGGTGTCGAAGCGCTACCTGATCGTGGGCGTCCGCCACTGGGTCCCGCCCCGCGACTTGTTGCTCAACGGGCCGAAGGGGCTGCGCCGGTTCCTGCGCAGGTACCTGATCGACCTTAGGCGTTCGGTGAGAGACTGGTTCACACCCAGGCCGCTGAGAAAGGCCCGAACCAACCAGCATGAGAGGGAGGTGGTCCTCCACACCTTTAGCAAGCTGGGCCTGCGTATCGACGCCCAGCACCTCGTCGAGCACGGGCGCGACGGAACCGACTACTTCCTGTACCGCCTGGTCAAGGAGACGGTCTAGGGCAAGGTTGCCGGGCTACCCGTTGACGATCGTCCCGCCGTTCGGGTGAAGTACCTGGCCCGACATGTAGGAGGAGTCCTCGCAAGCGAGGAACAGGAAGGCCGGAGCCACCTCGTTTGGCTGTCCCGGGCGTCCCATGGGGGTGCTCTCTCCGAAATGCTCGAGCTTCTCGGGGCTGGCGCCACCGCAGGGGTTGAGCGGCGTCCAGATCGGGCCGGGAGCGACGGCATTCACCCGGATTCCGTCGCCGATGAGATTCTCGCTGAGTGAGCGGGTGAAGGCGGTGATGGCTCCCTTGGTGGCGGAATAGTCGAGCAGTTCCTTGCTGCCCTGGTACATGGTGACGCTCGTGCAATTCACGATCGTTGCGCCCTTCTTCAGGTGCGAGCGCGCGGCCTGCGTCAGGTAGAACATCGAGTAGATATTCGTCTGGAACGTGCGCTGCAGTTGCTCCGGGGTTATGTCGCGGATGTCCTCGTCAGGATGCTGCTCGCCGGCATTGTTGACCAGCACATCGAGGCGGCCCCACTTGGCAATAACCTTGGCGACGAGCTGCCCGGCCGTCTCGGGATCGCCGAGATCACCCGCGAAGAGCAAGGCCTCGCTGCCTTCCTGTTCGATTGCGTCGGCAGTGATCCGGGCATCATCGTCCTCTTCAAGATAGGCGATGGCAACTTTCGCCCCTTCGCGCGCGAAGAGTACCGCCGTCGCCCGCCCGATGCCGCTGTCCCCGCCGGTTACGATAGCGACTTTACCCTCTAGCCGACCGGAGCCCGGATAGCGCGGTTCCCAGTCGGGCTTGGGATCGAGCTGCGTTTCATGGCCGGGAAGGTTCGGCTCCTCCGGAATGGCTTCGACATGGGCTTTCTCAACGGTCTGGGTTTCGTCGGTCATGAGTCTGATCCTGCGCTTGCCTCCGAATGATCAATGAGTTGGCCCCATGCTCCGTTCCGGTGCGCCGTTCGCGGCCTGACGGCGGGCGTTCGCCCCACCGATCTCGGCCACTGCCGGGCTCTGCTTTTCTTTGCCCCCTGAAAGGCGGGTTGACGCACGCGCCGTTGTCCCCAGATGAGGGCAGATCATTTCCGGAGCATCCTGCGTGACCGACACCTCCGTCCTCTTTCAGCCTTTCAATTCGCCCAAGCTGACCTTGCCCAACCGCATCGTCATGGCTCCGATGACCCGCAACATGGCGCCCGAGGGCGTGCCGGCGCGGCCCAATGCCGACTACTACCGCCGCCGCGCCGAAGGCGGCGTGGGACTTATCCTGTCCGAAGGTACGGTCATCGCGCGGCCTGCCTCGCGCAATATGGCGGCGATCCCGTTCTTCCACGGCGAAGCTCCGCTTGGCGGCTGGCGCGGCGTGATCGAAGGCGTGCATGAAGCCGGCGGCAAGATGGGCCCGCAGATCTGGCACACCGGCGGCGTGCCTTCGTCCGACGCCACGTTCGAGCGCGGGCCGCTCGATACACCCTCGGGTCTCGACGCGCCGGGCAAGCCCGCTGGAGAGCCGATGACCGAAGAGGCGATCGCCGACACCGTGGCGGCCTTCGCTCGCGCCGCAGCCGATGCCAAGGCGCTCGGTTTTGACACGTTCGAGATTCACGGGGCGCACGGATACTTGATCGACCAGTTCTTCTGGTCGGGCACCAATCTGCGGGAAGACCGCTACGGCGGCGCGACGATTGCCGAGCGGTCGCGCTTCGCTGCGGAGATCGTGGCCGCCATGCGCGAGGCGGTCGGGCCGGACTACCCGATCCTCCTGCGCGTCAGCCAGTGGAAGCAGCAGGATTATGGCGCCCGGCTGGCGGAAACGCCGGAAGCCATGGAGCAATGGCTGGGCCCGCTGGTGGCTGCCGGGGTCGATATCCTCCACTGCTCGCAGCGCCGCTTCTGGGAGCCCGAGTTCCCCGAGATCGACGGCGAACAGGGCCTGAACTTCGCCGGCTGGGCCAAGAAGATCACCGGCGTTCCCACCATCAGCGTGGGTTCGGTGGGCCTCAATTCCGACTTCATCTCGACCTTCCAGGGCGGCAACGCCGAGTCCTCCGGGCTTGAGGGCCTGGTCACGCGGATGGAGCGGGGCGAGTTCGACCTCATCGCCGTCGGCCGCGCGCTGCTGTCCGATCCGCACTGGGTGGAAAAGGTGCGCGAGGCTCGCCACGACGACATTCGGGACTTCGACCCGGGCACGCTGTCGGTGCTGGCGTAAGCGCGAAAGCTTCCCCCCGCTGGGAAATCGCTTATGGGGCGAAACATGGTTGCAACCACCCGTTTCGCCCCTTCGCCGACCGGCCGGCTCCACGTCGGCAACTTGCGCACGGCGCTGCATAACTGGACGCTGGCGCGGAAGGCAGGCGGACGGTTCCTGTTGCGGATCGATGATACCGATGCCGCCCGGAGCGAGGAGCGCTTCGTCGACGCGATCCGGGCGGACCTTGCCTGGCTAGGGCTGGATCCCGATGGCGAGGAGCGGCAGTCGGCCCGCCTGGCCCACTACGAAGCGGCGTTCGAGACGCTCAAGGCGGCGGGGCGGGTCTATCCCGCATACGAGACGGCGCAGGAACTGGATCTTAAACGGAAGGTGGCCCTGGGCCGAGGGCTCCCGCCGATCTACGACCGCGCCGCGCTCGAGCTGACCGACGCGGAACGGGCCGCCAAGGAGGCCGAGGGCGTGGCTCCACACTGGCGCTTCAAGCTCGACCACGACGCGCCGATCGAATGGCTCGACGGCATTCGAGGGGCCCAGCACTTCGAGGCGGCGCAGCTGTCGGACCCGGTCGTGCGGCGAGCCGATGGCTCGTGGCTGTACATGATGCCGAGCGCGGTCGACGACATCGAGATGGGCGTAACCGACGTCCTGCGCGGGGAGGACCACGTGTCCAACACGGCGGTGCAGATCCAGATGTTCACCGCCTTGGGAGCCCAGCCTCCCCGCTTTGCGCACGAGGCGTTGCTTGTCGGCAGCGAGGGCAAGCTGTCGAAGCGCCTGGGCTCGCTCGGCTGCGACGCCTTCCGCGAGACCGGCATCGAGCCGGAGGCGATCGTCGCCCTGCTTTCCCGCATCGGCACCTCGCAGCCGGTGGAGCCGATCGCCGACCGGGCGGCGCTGGTGGATAGCTTCGACCTCGCCCACTTCGGCCGCGCCCCAGCCCGGTTCGACGAGGCCGAACTGGCGCGGCTCAACACCGCCATCGTTCACCAGTTTCCCTACGACCATGTGGCCCCACGCTTGCCCGAAGGCATGGGCGCTGAAGCCTGGGAAGCCATCCGCCCCAACCTCGAACGAGTCGAAGATGCTTCGGACTGGTGGAGCGTGATAACGGGCCCGATAGATGCGCCCGAGTTCGATGCTGAAACCCGGGCCTTTGTCGGCGAGGCCGCGCAGCTTCTTTCCTGGGGCGCCGATCCCTGGGGCAGCCTGACCGGCGCGCTCAAGGAAGCTACCGGGCGAAAGGGCAAGGCGTTGTTCCTGCCGCTCCGCCAGGCCCTGACGGGGCGCGATCACGGCCCCGACATGCACACCTTGCTGCCGCTGATTGGTGAGGGCGAGGTTCGCGCCCGGCTCGCCCGCGCCGCCACCGCCTGACGCTCAAGCGGCGCAATTCATCGAAAAAGCGCTTGCTCGGACGAAGCCCCATCATTAGCGGTTTATGTGATAGTATCACATACCATTGAACAGGGCCGCTCTCACATGAATGTCTTTCGCTTCGCGCTTTTCGCCGGGACCTCGCTCGCGCTCTCAGCTCCCGTCCTGGCCCAGGACGCAACTACCGCCCCTTCTTCGGACGCACCTGCGGCCACCAGCAGCGCGGACGATTTCCACGAAGACGTGATCGTCGTCACCGCGGGCGGCCTCAACCGGCTCGACATGCTCGCCGGGACTTCGGTGATGGACGGCGTGGATCTGCAGCGGAACCTCAGCGGACAGATCGGCGAAGTTCTAACCGAAATCCCTGGCGTCTCCGCCACCAGCTTCTCACCGGGTGCCTCGCGCCCGGTCCTGCGTGGCTTCCAAGGAGACCGCGTGCGCGTGCTGCTTGATGGCATTGGTTCGATCGACGCTTCGAACACTTCGGCCGACCACGCCGTGACCATCGATCCGCTGACGGCCGACAAAGTCGAAGTGCTTCGCGGACCCGCGGTGCTGCTCTACGGCAGCTCGGCCATCGGCGGCGCGGTCAACGTGATCGACAAGCGCATCCCGCAGAAGGTGCCGAACGAATCCATCCACGTCGATGCCCTGGTCGGCGCCGACACGGCCTACGATTTGCGCGAGGGCGGAGCTTCGGCGGACGTTCCGTTGTCGAGCGAGCTGGTGTTCCACGTCGATGGATCGTGGCGGAAGACCGATGACGTGGAAATCGCCGGGTACGCGCTGTCCGATTCTCTGCGCCAGGAATTGCTGGAAGAAGCTGCCGCCGATCCCGACCATGCCGACGCGTTGATCGCGCAGGCCAACCAGCGCGGCGTCCTGCCTTCGAGCGCGACGGAGACGCTCTCGCTCGGATCGGGTCTCGCCTGGATCGGTGATGGCGCCAGCCTTGGTGTTTCGGTCGGCTATTACGATACTCAGTACGGCGTTCCGATCCGTCCCGGCGCCCACGCCGACGAGGAGGGTGCGGTCTCGATCGATCTCGAGCAATGGCGAGCGGACCTTCGGGGATCGGTGGATCTTGGCGGCGGGTTCTTCGAACAGCTTAAAACCCGCTGGGGCTATTCCGACTACACCCACGTCGAACTTGAGGGCGACGAAACCGGCACCACTTTTGCGGTAAAGGGCGTCGAAGGTCGGGTCGAATTGATCCAGCGCGAGCAGGACGGATGGCGCGGCTCCTTTGGCGGGCAGTACATGTTCCGCGACTTCTCGGCCGTCGGTGAGGAAGCCTTTGTGCCGCCCAACACGACCGAGAGCTTTGCCGCTTTCACCTTGCAGGAGGTCGACCTTGATCCGTTCGAGGTGGAGTTCGGAGGACGTTTCGAGCACACTGGGATCAAGACCGAAACCTTGGGCCTCGACCGTAGTTTCAACGGCTTTTCCGGCGCCCTGGGTTTGGCGTGGAACGTTGCCCCGGACGTTCGCATCGGCCTCAACGGCTCACGCGCCGCTAGAGCGCCTTCGGCCGAAGAGCTCTTTGCCAACGGTCCGCACATTGCCACCCAGCAGTTCGAGATCGGCGATCCCGACCTCAAGATGGAGACCGCCTGGGGCCTCGAAGCCTATGCCCGAGCCGTGGTCGGCGGGGCTGACTTGGGGCTGAGCGTCTACCAGTCGTGGTTCGACGACTTCGTCTACCTTCAGGCCACCGGCGACGTGATCGACGAGCTGCCGGTCTACGCCCAGATGCAGCAGGGCGCGAAGCACTTCGGCGTCGAAGCGGAGGCCAGTGTCCCGCTATTCGACGTGGGGCCCTTCAAGGCCGTGGGCGACGTCCAGGGAGATTATGTCCGGGCTATCCTGGCTGACGGCACGCCGGTCCCGCGCATTCCCCCGCTCAGCGCACTGGGCGCTTTGGAACTGCAGTCCGATCCGGTGGACCTGCGGGCCGAAGTCCAATGGTTCGACGGGCAGGACCGGGTCGCGCCGCTGGAAACGCCAACCGAGGGATTTGCCCAGGTCAACATGTCGGTCGCATGGAAGCCGTTGCGCGGAGGCAAGAACGTTACAGTCATGCTTCAGGCAAACAACCTGTTCGACGTCGAAGGACGCCGGCACGCAAGCTTCACCAAGGACTTCGTCCCGCTCGCGGGTCGCAATGTGAAGGTGAGCGTCAAGACAAGCTTCTGAGCCCTATCCTCTCCGAGCTTCTCTCGGGGAGGACTTACACTTCGTCGTAGTGGAATGGAGCGATCACCGGCTCGGGGTAGGCTTCGTACTCGAAGCTCTGCGGTCGGTCCGGCTGGGCGCCATCGACCGACCGCAACAGCGGCACGCCCCCGCGGTGCCAGCCTTCGTCGTACTCGGTGTAGAAATTGACGATTCCGTGGAGGCTGGCGATGCGCCACTTCCCATCCTCGCGGATGTAGCGGTTCTCGTAAGTCGCCTCCCCCCAGCGGCCTTCCTTGCCCAGGGCGCCGACCATCATCAGCGTGCGCCAACGGCCCTTGGCCGTCCCCTTCTCGCTGTCGATGTGCAATACCGGCTGCAGCTGCATATGGTTGTAGATCACGCCGTAGCCATAGGGCGGCAAGCGATGGAGATACTCGCGCACCCGCTCGCGCCCGACATAGACGCCCCGTCCGGCGATCTCGAGCGTGCCCTCGCGAGCGAACAGTTCGGCCGCCTTGTCCCACAGGCCCTTGTCGACGAAGTAGCCGTAGGCTCCCTGGAGGTTGACGAGGTCGCGGTAGTCCTCGGCCGCCTGCGCGCGCTTCTCCAGGGCTTCCATCCGCGCGGTCAGCGCGGCGATCGGGTCGGTCATCGCAATCCTCTCATCCCCATCTTCGGCTGGACAGGGAACTTACAGTTTCGGCAGCGTCACTCCGCGCTGGCCCATGTACTTGCCCGAACGGTCGGCATAACTGGTCTGGCAAGGCTCGTTCCCTTTGAGGAACAGAAACTGGCAGGCGCCTTCGTTGGCGTAGATTTTCGCGGGCAGCGGCGTGGTGTTTGAGAACTCCAGCGTTACATGGCCTTCCCACTCTGGCTCCAGCGGCGTGACGTTCACGATGATTCCGCAGCGGGCATAAGTCGACTTGCCGAGGCAGATCACCAACACGTCGCGCGGGATGCGGAAGTACTCGACCGTGCGCGCGAGCACGAAGCTGTTAGGCGGGATCACGCAGACGTCGGTCTTGCGGTCGACGAAGCTGTTCGCGGCGAAGTCCTTCGGGTCGACCACCGCTGAATCGACGTTGGTGAAGATCTTGAACTCGTCGGCCACGCGCGCGTCGTAACCATAGGACGACAGGCCGTAGCTGATGCAGCCATCGCGCTTCTGGTGTTCGACAAAGGGTTCGATCATGCCGGATCGGCGCGCTTCGTCGCGGATCCAGCGGTCGCTGAGAATCGTCATGAGGCAGGGATTCCGGAGTGGGCGGGCGGGGGCAAGCTCGCCGAGGATTTATCCCCCGGCAAGCAGGCTCGCGTTGCCGCCCGCAGCGGTGGTGTCAATGGTCGTGACTCGCTCGGTGGCGAAGCGGACGACGTAGTTCGGGCCACCTGCCTTGGGTCCGGTGCCCGATAGCCCCTCACCTCCGAACGGCTGGCTGCCGACGACGGCGCCGATCTGGTTGCGGTTGACGTAGAAGTTGCCCGCTCGCGCGCGGCTTTCGACCAAACGGCGCGTGGCGTCGATGCGGCTGTGGAGACCCAGCGTGAGGCCATAACCGGTGGCGTTGATGGCCTCGATGACCTGCTCCAGCTCGCCTGCTTGGAAACGCGCGACGTGGAGGATGGGGCCGAAGTTCTCCTTCTGCAGGTCAGCGATCGAGGATACCTCGATGATCGCAGGGGCGACGAAAGTTCCGCCCGCGCACTCAGGCGGAAGCTCGCGCTGCCAGACCTTGCGGCCCGAGGCGCGCATCGCGCCCACGTGCTCGTCAAGCGACGCCTTCGCCTCGGCATCGATGACCGGGCCTACATCGGTGGCGAGGTCCGCCGGATCGCCGATCACCAGCGTCTCGAACGCCCCGCGGACCATCTCGATCATGCTGTCGGCCACGTCGTCCTGGATGTAGAGGACGCGCAGTGCCGAGCAGCGCTGGCCGGCGCTCTGGAAAGCCGAACTCATCACGTCACGGGTGACTTGCTCGGGCAGCGCGGAGCTGTCGACTATCAGCGCATTCTGGCCGCCGGTCTCGGCGATCAGTGTGGCGATCGGCGCATCGCGCGCGGCAAGGGTGCGGTTAATGATGCGCGCAGTTTCGGTCGAACCGGTGAAGGCGACTCCCGCGATGCGCGGGTCCGATGTCAGGGCGGCGCCAACGCGACCGTCACCCGGTGCGAGTTGGAGTACATCGTCTGGAATTCCAGCTTCGTGGCAGAGCTTTACCGCAAAGGCGGCGATGAGAGGGGTCTGCTCGGCGGGCTTGGCAATCACCGCGTTGCCTGCCGCCAGCGCACCGGCGCATTGGCCGATGAAGATCGCCAGCGGGAAGTTCCAGGGACTGA
Organism: Croceibacterium selenioxidans; assembly: GCF_018599195.1. GTDB lineage: Bacteria > Pseudomonadota > Alphaproteobacteria > Sphingomonadales > Sphingomonadaceae > Croceibacterium_A > Croceibacterium_A selenioxidans. Next base: position 1,271,419 of record NZ_JAHFVK010000002.1, read on the forward strand.
TCGTCGCGAATACGCCGCGGCCGTGCAAGCGGAGCAGGTTCTGCTCTCCGGTTGGTCCCGGAAGCGGTTGTGGCGCGCTGAACAGCATGCGGGCTTCGCAGGCGTAGTAGCGCAGGAAATCGACCGCTTCGCGCAATTCCAGCACGCTGTCGGTCAAGCTCTTGCCCGCTTCGCGCTGACAGAGACTGATGATCTCGGCAGAATGCGCTTCGAAGCGCTCTGAAGCGCGGATGAGGCGGGCGGCGCGCTCTTCGCCTCCGAGGTTGTCCCATGCGGCCTGAGCAGCCTCGGCTCGAGCGAGCATCAGGTTCACGTCGCCGGGTGTGGCCTCGAGTGACTGGCCAATCAGGGTGCCTTTCTGTGGAGAGCGGACCTCACCTTGCGAACCGGCCGACGTGTTCGCCAAGGCTGTGGGTACCGCTGCCCAATCGCGGGTCTCCAGCTTCCGTAGTGCTGCCAGAAAAGGCTCGCGCACCAGCGGATCGGCCAAGTCGATGCCCGCGCTGTTGCGGCGGTTCGGATAGATCGAGACGGGGAGCGGAATGCCCGGATTGCGCCGCTGCTTGAGCGCTGCGAGCTCTTTCACCGGGTCAGCGACCAGTTCGGCGATAGGCACGTCGGCATCGGCCAGCCGGTTGACGAATGAGGAGTTGGCTCCGTTCTCCAACAGGCGACGGACGAGATAGGCCAGCAGGTCCTTGTGGCCACCGACCGGGGCGTAGACGCGCACGCGGGTGGGGCTGTCGCCCTCGGTTTCGGCCAACTCCTCGTAGACCTGCTCGCCCATGCCGTGGAGGCGTTGGAACTCAAGCTGCCGCCCCGCAGCTAACACCTTGATCGCGCCGACCGTGTACGCGTTGTGGGTGGCGAAGGCCGGATAGATCACGTCCTCGGCGGCCAGCAGCTTGGCGGCGCAGGCGAGGTAGGAGACGTCGGTCGCGAGCTTGCGCGTGAACACCGGGTAGTCGGCATGGCCACCGACTTGGCTCAGCTTGATCTCGCTATCCCAATAGGCGCCTTTCACCAGCCGTACCATCAGCCGCCGGTTGTGTCGCCGAGCCAGCGCCGCGACCCAGTCGCACAGCGGCACGGCGCGCTTCTGGTAGGCCTGGAGCGCGAGACCGAAGCCTTCCCAGCCGTTGGCGAACAGAGAGCCGTCCGCGACCAGGGCTTCGATCAAGTCGAGCGACAGTTCCAGCCGCTCGGCTTCCTCAGCGTCGATGGTGAAATGGATGTTCGCCCGGCTCGCCGCCAGGGCGAGGTCCCGCACGATCGGCAGCAGCGCCGCCTTGGCCGCATCGGCGTGAAGGAAGTCGTACTTTGGATAGAGCGCCGAGAGCTTGACCGAAATGCCCGGGCTCGAACGCATGTTGCCCGATGCCTCGCGCGCGAGGCGCTCGATCGCGGCCGCGTAGCTCTTCCGGTAGCGTTCCGCATCGGCCAGGGTCATTGCCGCTTCACCGAGCATGTCAAAGGAGTGCGTCTCGCCGGGGCGGGGCGAACTCGCGGCTCGCTTGAGCGCCTCGTCGATGGTGCGGCCGAACACGAACTGGCCGCCGAGGATGCGCATGGCCTGCAACGTGGCCTGGCGGATTACAGGCTCTCCCAGCCGGCCCACCGCGCGGCGCAGGGCGTTCGCGAACCCTTCGTCCTGCCGCGAGCTGCCGCGCAGGACCTCTCCGGTGAGCATCAACGAGAAGGTCGCGGCGTTGACGAAAGTCGAGTTCGAGTCGCCGAGGCGTTCGCCCCAGTCGATGCCCGAAAGCTTGTCATGGATCAGGGCGTCAGCGGTCCCGGCATCCGGGACCCGCAACAGCGCCTCGGCCAAGCACATCAGCGCGATGCCTTCGTCAGTGCCGAGGCCGTAAGTCGCAAGAAAGGCATCGAGCCCGCCCGGCTTACGGGCGCGGGCGCCTTCGATCAGCCGCGCCGCGAGCCTGGCGGCCTCCGGATGGACGGTAGAGGCGGGGGCAGCCTGGCGCAGCCTTTCTTCGAGGCAGGCGCCTTCTTCCTGGCGGTAGGCGGAGCGGAGCGCGGAACGATCGATTGCCATGTCCTGCGCCCTGCACCCGGTTTCAGTTGTAAGCAAGCGAGGGCAATTCCCGAGCTTCGTCAAGCCTCGGGAGTAGCAGCGTGGCGCGGACTAGCCCGCAACCCACTCATATCGGAATGCATCGCCATCGCGCTTCACATAGCCGGCGGAGGTGCGCCGGAAGTGGGCCGGGAAACACAGCGTGTCGGTGTCGGCGAGCCGCTCCATCGTCGCCTTGCGCACTTTGCAGGCCGTGGTGCCGTCGGCGTCGAAGGCGAAGGGCAGGTCGTGGCGGATCAGTTGCACCGGATGGTGGATCACGTCGCCCCAGAATGCTCCCGGCGCGCCGTCGGCCTGGGCGTTGATGATGCAGCAGCCGGGCGAGTGGCCGAATGCCGGTTCGAGCCACACACCGTCACCGATCTCGCGGTGGGTGATCGTGTCCTCGTCGACCAGGTCGCCCTGGCCCGCTTCCATCACCGGCACGATCGAATCGAGGAAGGCCGCGTTGTGCAATTCCTCGCCTTCGGGGTTGCTCTTGAAGTATTCGAAGTCGCGCTTGCCGAAAACGTAGCGGGCCTTCGGAAAGGTCGGCACCCACTTGCCGTTGTCGAGCCGGGTATTCCAGCCGACGTGATCGAAGTGCAGGTGTGTGCACATGACCATGTCGATGTCCTCGGGCGCGAAGCCGGCACGTCGCAGGTTGCCGAGGTAGTCGGTGTTAAGCTGATGGACTTCGGGCAGGGCGCGGTCCTTGTGATTGCCGCAGCAGGAGTCGACCAGGATGCGCAACCCGTCGAGCTCGATAACCCAGCTATGGACCGAAAAGGTCATGAAGCTGGTCTCGGGATCGGTAGTGATTTCGTCGGGCTGATCGTACCACCCCAGCAAGCGCTTCATGTCGTCGGCGGTCGTGCCGGGAAGCTGGCTCAACAGCGGTACGGGGCTATCCATCTCGTGCACTTTGTGGACGCGCATGCGCCCAAGCTCGATCGGCTTCATTGCTCTCTCCCTCGGCCTGTTCTAGCCGTTTCGCGATCTTTTGGGAGATAAGATGAGACAGGGCAACGGCATCGCCGATCAGCAAGTCCACGCCAACGGCACGGTCGCCGATGCGATCGCGGCGGTGCTCAAGCGCGAAGGTGTCGACATCGTCTTCGGCTATCCACGCAATCAGATCCTCGAAGCGGCGGCGCGGATCGACATCCGCACGGTGATCGTGCGGCAGGAGCGCACCGGCCTGCATATGGCGGACGCGGTCAGCCGCATGTCCAAGGGCGAGCGCATGGGTGTTTTCGTGATGCAGCAGGGCCCCGGAGCGGAAAACGCCATGGGCGGTGTTGCCCAGGCCTTCGCCGACAGCGTGCCGGTGCTGGTCATGCCGCAGGGCTATTCGCTGAGCCAGATGTACGTACCCTACAACTTCAACTCGACTCGATCGATGGCAACGTACGCCAAGCACGTCGAGCCGCTGACGAGCGGTGACCAGGTCGTGCCGGTGCTGCGGCGGGCCTTCTCGATGCTGCGTAACGGCCGCCCACAGCCGGTGGTGATCGAGCTGCCCTACGACGTGCTCGACAAGCCTTACGAGGGTGCCTTCGACTACGCGCCGGGCAAGGTCGCGCTGTCCCAGCCGGGTCAGGCCGATATCGAAGCGGCGGCCGACCTTCTGGTGAGTGCGGCCAACCCGGCGATCTATGCCGGGCAGGGCGTACACTGGTCGGAAGCCTATGCCGAACTTCGCGAACTGGCTGAGCATCTGGCCATTCCGGTGATGACGAGCCTGCCGGGCAAGAGCGCGTTCGACGAAACGCACCCGCTCGCGCTCGGCTCGGGCGGCAATGGCATCAACGGTTGCGTGAGGAAGTGGCTCGACGAGAGCGACCTGTTGTTCGGCATCGGCTGCAGCTTTACCGCGACGTCGTTCGGACTGACAATTCCCGAAGGCAAGCGGGTGATCCACTCGACACTCGATCCGCTCGATATCGACAAGTCGGTGCCAAGCGAGGTGGCGCTGGTGGGCGACGCCAAGCTGACGTTGGCCGCGCTGATCGAGGCGGTAAAGCGCCGGGTGCCGCTCCCTCGCGACGGCTCTGCGGTGGCGGCGAAGATCAAGGAAGCCGAAGCAGCCTGGTTCGCCAAGTGGCGGGCGAAGTGCGAGCAGGGCACTTCGCCCCTATCGCCATACCGCGTGCTGTGGGACCTGCAGCAAACGGTCGATGTCGCGAACACCATCATCACCCACGATGCCGGTTCACCGCGCGACCAGCTGGTGCCGTTCTGGAAGTCGACCACGCCGCACAGCTATATAGGCTGGGGCAAGTCCACTCAGCTCGGTTACGGCCTCGGATTGGCGATGGGAGCAAAGCTGGTCCATCCCGACAAGCTGTGCATCAACGTCTGGGGCGACGCGGCGATCGGGTTCACCGGCACCGACCTGGAGACCGCCGCGCGCGACCGCATTCCGATTCTCTCGATCCTGCTGAACAACTACGCGATGGCGATCGAACTGCCGATCATGCCAGTGGCGACCGACAAGTACCGCGCGACCGATATCTCGGGCGACTACGCGGCCTTCGCCCGCTCGCTTGGTTGCCATGGAGAGCGAGTCACGCAGGCGTCGGAAATCGTCCCCGCACTGCGCCGCGCCATTGCTGCGACCGAGGCCGGGCAGCCCGCGCTGGTGGAGTTTATTACCGAGCAGGAGACCGAAATCTCGCGCGGCTAGGGGCGGGCGTCCGAGTATCGGTAAGAGCCTCTTAACCACATTGCGTTCATATCTCTGACACCTGACGGGGTGGGGTACCTCCGAAGGAAAAGGGGTACCCGCAAGGGGTGGGGTTATGGACGATCTGCTGGCGGAATTCGTCGCCGAGACGCGTGAAATGCTGGCTGCGTTGTCGGGCGAGATTGTCGCCTGGGAGGCCGATCCCGCCGATCGCGCGCGCCTCGATACCATCTTCCGCTTCGTTCACACTGTGAAGGGCAACTGCGGGTTCTTCGATTTCCCGCAGCTCGAGGCGCTGAGCCACGCGGCGGAAGACGCTTTGTCCGACGTGCGCAATGGCCGCCGAAATGCCGATCGCCAGTTGGTCGACGCTGTACTTGCGGTGATCGACCGCATCGGCGTGATGATCGAAGAGATCGAGCGCGGCGAAGCCATCTCCGACGCGGCCGACGACAATCTGATTGCGGCGCTGAAGGGCGCGCCCGACGCCGAGGTGCATCTCGCCCCGGTTTCCGGTCAGCAGCCCACGGCCACAACTGCTGCCGAGCAACGCACTATCCGCCTCCCGGTTGACCTGATCGATCAGGTGATGAGCGGCGTTTCCGAAATGGTCCTCGCGCGCAACGACCTGGCGCGGCGAATGCAGCATATGGGGACCGATACCGGTCTCGAAACGACCTTCGCGCGGCTCTCCAGCCTGATCGCCGAAGTCCGCGACGCGATCACCCGCACGCGCATGCGCCGCATCGAAGGCCTGTTCTCGACTTTCCCGCGGCTCGTCCGCGACCTTTCCGCGGAGCTTGGCAAGCAGGTCTTCATCGAGCTGGAGAACGGCGAGGTGGAACTGGATCGCGAGATGATCGAACTGATCCGCGATCCGCTGCTGCACATCATCCGCAACGCTGTCGACCACGGCATCGAAGTGCCGGCCGAGCGCCGCGCCGCGGGCAAGCGCGAAGCGGGCATGTTGACCATCACGGCCCGCCAGACCGGCAACACGATCTGGATTGGCATCCAGGACGACGGTCGCGGCATCGACTGTGACAGGCTCGCCGCCAAAGCAGTCGCTGCCGGTCTGCGGACCGAACAAGAAGTCGCTGCGCTGAGCCGCGCCGAACGAATCGAGCTGATCTACGAGCCGGGCCTGACCACCGCTGACGCGGTAACCTCGATCTCCGGCCGCGGAGTCGGCATGGACGTGGTGCGGGCCAACCTCGAGAAGTTTGGCGGTACGCTCGAAATCGAAACCACCGCCGGCGAAGGCACGCGCTTCCTGATCGGGGTTCCGCTGACGCTCAGCATCCTTCCCAGCCTGACGATCGAGGCGGGCGGGCAGAAGTTCGCCATCCCGCGCTCTTACGTCGAGGAAATCGTCAGCACGGCCGGGGGGCAGCTGGAGTTCGCCCAAGTTGGCGAGCGCCGCTACATGACCTTCCGCAATCGCCGACTTGCCTGTGTCTCACTGGGAGATGCGCTCGCACTTGAGCGCCCGGCAGGCGAGGAAGAGCTGTTCGTTATTCTTCGCCTCGGATGGGGCGACCTTTACGCGCTGGCGGTCGACCAGATCTTCGACCACCAGGAGTTGGTCATCAAGCCGCTGTCGCCCGCCATCATGGAGAGCGGCTTGTTCGTCGGCTGTACCCAGCTTGACGACGGCACCCCGGTTCTCGTGCTCGACGTCGCGGCCATCGGTTACAGCGCGGGCATTCCGCGCGAATTACAGCGCCCGGTGGCGCCGAGCCAGGAGTCGGAAGCCATCGAGAGCGAAGGCCTGCGCGTAGTCCTTTTCCGCGGCCTCGACGGCGAACGGCGGGCGATTGCCATGAGCGTGGTGGAGCAGGTCGAGCGGACCGCTTCGTCCAACATCCGTCACCCAGGGCCCGACGCGCAAGTCGTACTCGGCGAAGACATCCTTTCGATCGCGGGCGTACCGGAGGCCCCCGAACTTCCGGAACGATTCACCGTACTCAAGCTCAACGATGGGGGAGAGCGGATCGCCTACGCGGCTCGCGAAGTCCTCGACATCTCGACACTCACGGGCGAGCTCAAACACGTCCAGGGCCAGACCCTGGTTGCCGGTGTCACGCTGGTGGACCGGGAACCCGCCGAGCTGGTGGATTGCCACGCCCTTTTCGCCCGTCATGTTTCGCGGCAGATTGGCACCCATGCCCTCACTTGCCGTCTCGATGGCGAGGATGCGTGGATGCGCAGTTTTCTCGGGCCGATCATCGAAGCTGCCGGCTATCGCGTCGTCGAAGGCACTGGTCCGGCGGATGTCGTGTTCGTCGACGACGGGACCGCGCGCGAGGAACTGGGCGTGGCACGCAAGGCCATTCGCTTGCGGAGTGCGCCGGGCTCGGCCGGGGGCTCGGACACAATCTATCGCTATGACCGCGCGGGCCTGATGGCGGCGTTGCTGCGTGTTGGAGAGGAGCTCGCGGCGTGACGGATATGCTGCTCGTCGTCGTTCTGGCTGGCCGCAAGGCGGCCCTGCCGGCGGGGAAAGTGAATTCGGTCATCGAACTCGCGGAAGTCACGCCGGTGCCGCGTGCGGCGGACCATATCCTCGGCCTGTCGGCCTTGCGTAGCCGCCCGCTGACTGTCGTGGATTGCACGGCGGCGCTTGGGCTCGGCCAGTACGAGGCAGGCTGGCAAGGAAGCCGTGCGGTGGTCGTGGAACACGAAGGGCATCTCTACGCCCTGCTGGTCGACGGCGCGGACGATATTGTCGCGGCGCTGGACGAACCGGGCCCGCTTGGCGCGGACCCGGGACCAGGCTGGCGCAACGGAGCGCTCGGCCGGGTCGAAACCGAAGCCGGGGCTTTGCTCCTTCTCGACATTCCCGCCCTCATCGCCGGACCCGGCGCTGTAGTGGCGGCTTAAGGTTATCCTTACACACATGGCCTATTCGGCGAAAAAACAATGGGGTCTCGGCACATGAAACACTGTCTTATCGTCGATGATTCGCGAGTAATCCGGAAGGTCTCCCGACACATCGTCGAAAGCTTCGAATTCGAGGTTTCCGAGGCCGAGAACGGTCGCGATGCGCTCGTCAAGTGCGAGGAAAGCATGCCGGATCTTATCCTCCTGGATTGGAACATGCCGGTCATGAACGGGATCGAGTTCATCGCCGCGCTGCGCAGGTTGGCCGGTGGAAACGAGCCGAAGGTCGTGTTCTGCACGACTGAAAACGACGTCGCCCATATTCGCGAAGCTATCGAAGCCGGTGCGGACGAATATGTGATGAAGCCATTCGACCATGAAACCTTGCAGATGAAGCTGCAGCTCATCGGCGCAGCCTGAAGGCGAGGGTAAATATGGGCACCGCGCCTGAGCTCGCGGTTCGTGACAGGGGCGGCCTGCCGGCGGCTCCCGTCCGGGTCCTCGTCGTCGACGACTCCCCGACGGTTCGCGCGGTTTTCGCGCGGCTGATCGAAACGGAAGCCGACCTTGCGCTGGCAGCCTCGCTGGGCTGTGCCGAAGACGCTCTCGAAGTGCTGCATCAGACGCCCGCCGACGTCATCCTGCTCGACCTCGACATGCCCGGAATGGGCGGCCTCGACGCCATACCACGCCTGCTGGAAGTCGCCTCTCCGGCTCGCATCCTGGTGGTGTCCTCGCTCGCGGTGCGGGGCGCGGAGCACACCCTTTCCGCCTTGTCGCTGGGCGCCGCGGACACCCTGGCCAAGCCGAGGCCGGGCGAGTTCGGCGGTGAATACCGTGCGACCCTGCTACGCAAGATCCGCCTGCTGGGCCGAGTAGCCAAGCGCGCGCGCCTCAGGTTGGAGCCTCCAGCTCCACCGCCTCTTCTTCGCCCGTGCGGTACGATCACCCCGCATGCCCTGGCGATCGGCGCCTCGACTGGCGGCATTCATGCCGTCGGGCAATTGCTCTCCGCGCTGTCGGCGCAAGTGAGTGTGCCGATTTTCATCACCCAGCACCTGCCGGGCTCGTTCATGGAGCCGTTCGTGCGCCAGCTTCGAGCGGCATCGGGCCGTGAAGCCCGAGTGGCCGAAGACGGGCTGATCGTTCGCCCGGGCCAGATCATCGTCGCGCCGGGCGATGCCCACCTTACGGTGGTCGCTAGCAAGGAAGGGCCGTTCGCGATCCGCCTCGAACACGAAGCGGTCGAGAGCGGTTGCCGACCCTCGGTCGATCCCATGTTTGCCAGCTGTGCCCGGCTTTACGGCAGCCACGCGCTGGGCGTCGTCCTGTCGGGCATGGGTCGCGATGGGGCCGATGGAGCGTCGCGGATCGTCGCCGCCGGGGGGACCATTCTCGCCCAGGACGCCGCCAGCTCCGCGGTCTGGGGCATGCCGGGCGCGGTGGCAAACGCGGGTCTCGCCTCCGCCTTGCTGCCGCCAGACCAGATCGCCCATCGAATTTCCGAAGCCGCAGGTGTTGCATGACTGATCATAGCCAGAACGCCCTCGGCATTGTCGCCGGATTGCTCGAAGCCCGCACCGGCCAGAAGCTCACCAGCGATCGGCTCTGGCGCGTCGGTACGGCCTTGTCCGGCGTCCTGCGCCAGAACGAGTTGGAATCGCTGGAAGACCTGGCACAACGCCTCGGTAAGCCCAATCAGGGCGCGCTGGCGCAGAAGGTCGTCGAAGCGCTGCTCAACAACGAGACTTATTTCTTCCGCGACCGGGCCATGTTTGACCAGCTCAGCAATTCGGTCCTGCCCTTGCTGGCCAAGCGGCGCGAGGCGACGAAGCGGCTCTCCATCTGGTCGGTCGGGTGCTCGACAGGGCAAGAAGCCTACTCGGTCGCGATGCTGTTCGCAGAACTGCCGACGCGGTGGCGCGGCTGGACCATCGAAATCCTCGGTACCGATGTCGCGCGCTCGGTCGTCGAGGCGGCGCGGGAGGGCAACTTCTCGCAGTTCCAGATCCAGCGCGGACTGGGCGTCGCGCAGATGGTCAGTTTCTTCGAGGAATCGCGCACCGGGTGGCGTGCCAAGGAGAACCTCCGCAAGATGGTTCGGTTCGAGACGCACAACCTGCTCGACACACCGCCCGAGCCGGGCCGCTTCGACCTCGTCTTATGCCGCAACGTCCTGCTTTACTTCGACCGCGCCACCAGGGAACGGGCCTTCGTACGCCTTTCGACGGCGCTCGCGCCCGATGGTCTGCTGATGCTCGGGGCCGGTGAGACCACCGTTGGACAGACCGAAGTTCTTGTTCCTGAAACCAGCGGTTCGGGTTTCCACCGCCTGGCTGTCGGCGCACCGACCTCGGGGGCAAGGGGCGCGCTGGGCATCGGCCAGCCCCTCGGCAGGGTCGACCTCACGGGAACAAGGTAAATCCCAAGTTACGATACCTTAAGAGGTTCGTTCTATCGCAATCACTGGAATCATCGGGGGGAAGGGTTTCCAGGCGTGTTGCATGCGATTGGCCTGAAGCAAATGCGTCCAGCGGTGCTCGTCATCGCGCCGGTCGCTGTGCTCTCGCTGATCTCTGCGACGGTCCTCGCGATGCTGCTCAACCGCGCAGGCGCGGACTTGAGTTCCTCTCAATCGATCCTGGTCACCGGCGGCCTCGCCTATGGCACCGCGGTTATCCTGCTGATCCGCTTCGGCCTGTCCAGCGTCGGCAAGCTCGAGGACCTGGGACTCACCGATACCCTTGCGGCCATGCCCAACCGGCGGGCCCTGCATCTTGATTACGCTCGCGCCGCCCCTGGGACCGAGAAGGCCCTGGCGTTGCTCGACCTCGACGGCTTCAAATCCGTCAATGACCAGTACGGCCACTTTGTCGGAGACAAGCTGATCAAGGAATGCGCCAAGATCCTGGCCGAAGTCTGCAGCAAGGATGGACGTGCTTACCGCCTCGGCGGTGACGAGTTCGCGATTCTTGTGATCGGTCCCATTGCCGGCAACATCCTGGAAGGCATCTGCCACACCTTGTTGGCGCGGTTAGGCCAGTCCGTGACCATCGACGAACGCAAGCTCCTGATCGGCGCCAGCGTAGGCCTGTCGCGTAGTAGCCGCAGGGACGAGTTGACCTCGTCCGAATTGCTGCGCCGGTCGGACATGGCGATGTATGTCTCCAAGGATGCGGGCCGGAACCGCTGCACCTGGTTCAGCGACGATTTCGACCGTAACCGCGACGTGACTCAACAGGTCGAAGCGGAACTGCGAGAGGCGCTGCGCCTGCAGGAGTTCCGGGTTGCCTATCAGCCCCTGGTCGACGCCAAGAGCGGTGACATCGTCGCGGTCGAGGCTCTGCTCCGGTGGGAGCGAGCGGACGGTTCGACCGTCAGCCCCGGTGTGTTCGTGCCGATCGCCGAGAAGTGTGGTCTGATCTACCAGATAGGCCTGTGGGTGCTCCGCACCGCTTGCCGCGAGGCCATGGCCTGGGATGAGATCAAGCTTTCGATCAACGTCTCGCCAGTGCAACTGCGCAATCCTGAATTTCCCGTCGAGCTCGGCCACATTCTTGAAGAAACGGGCTTTCCGCCCTCGCGCCTGGAGCTCGAGGTGACCGAAACCTATCTCGTCAGCGATCCGGTGGTGGCCAATCGCAATCTCGACGTGATCCGCAAGTTTGGTGTCGGCATCGCCCTCGATGACTTTGGCACCGGCTACGCCTCGATCGGCTTCCTGCGCAATTTCCGCTTCGAGAAGCTCAAGCTCGACCGCACCATGATCGTCGATGCCGGCCTCGACAGCGGCTCGCTGGCCATGATGGCCTCGAGCATCGCGGTGGCCCGGGCGATGGACATGGAAGTCACGGCCGAAGGCGTCGAAACCAAAGCCCAGGCCGATCTCGTGCGCACCGCCGGGTGCGACCAGATTCAGGGCTGGTACTACTACAAGGCGATCTCGGCGGGCGAAATCCGCGGCCATTTGGACGAGATCCGGGACCGCAACAACACATTGGGTATTGGGGAAGCACATGGACATGTCGGATAAGCTCGTGGCCGAAGGGGCCGACGAACTCGAACGCGAGCGCGAGCGGCTGAAGGCGGCCGTCGAGTATTATGGCACGCCTCAAGGTGACAACTCGGTGTCTTCGATCGGTGTGCGCATCAAGCTGATGTTCAGCGCTTCGGCGGGCGCCTCCACCTTGCTCGGTACGCTGGCGCTGGCCGGACTGATGGGCAAGGGGACTGGGAACGGCGGCCTGCTGATCGCCATGGGAATGGTCGCGCTGGCCACGGTGGCGATCTCGATCGTCTCGATCCGCTTCGTGCAGGACCAGCTGGTCCATCCGGTCGAGACCCTCTGCTCTGCCATGCGCGAGCTGGCCCAGGGTAACCGCGAAGTCTTCGTCCCCCACGTTGACCGCCAGGACGAGGTCGGCGCGATGGCGCGCTACCTCGTGGTGATCAAGAAGGCCGCCAACAAGTTCGACCGCATGCGCAAGGAGCGCGAGGACGCCGAGGCCGAGGAGCAGCGCCGCACCGCCGAAATGCAGGCGGAGCGCGAAGAGCATAGGGCGAAGCAGGCCGAGACGCTGCGCGAGCTGGCCAACAAGTTCGAGCGTACTGTGGGTGAGATCGTCGGCGGAGTGGCTGCCGCCTCGACGCAGCTTCAGGCAACCGCGAGTTCGATGGCGTCAGCCGCCGAGCAATCGTCGATGCAGACCGGCGACGTCTCATCCAGCCTCAACGAAGCGTCCGCCGGCGTTACGGCCGCGGCGGCGGCGAGCGACGAGTTCGCGATGTCGATCGGTGAGATCAGTCGGCAGGCCTCGACTTCAGCCGAGCTGGCCCGCAAGGCGTCGACCGCGGCCGAAGAGGCCGACAGCACGATTTCGGCTCTGACCCTTTCGGCAAGCCAGGTCGGCGACATCGTCGAAATGATTTCGACCATCGCCCAGCGCACCAACCTGCTGGCGCTCAACGCTTCGATCGAGGCGGCGCGTGGCGGCGAGGCGGGACGCGGGTTCGCGGTGGTCGCGGCGGAGGTCAAGGAACTCGCCACCCAGACCGGCAAGGCGACCGAGGAAGTCTCGGGCCAGATTCGCGCCATCCAGGAAACCACTTCGGCCAGCGTCGAGGCACTGCGTTCGATCGCCAAGCAGATTGCCCAGCTCGAGGCCACCTCGGTTTCGATCGCCGCGGCGGTGGACCAACAATCGGTCGCCGGGCAGGATCTCGCCCGCAGCATCGATCTGGCGGCGCGCAATACCGAGGACGTGTCGACCAACATCGGCCAGCTGCGCGAAACTTCGCTGGCGACCGGCGCGGCGGCCAGCCAGGTGCTGACCAGCTCGACCGAGCTGGAGCAGCAGGCGTCGGTGCTCAAGAACCAGGTCGACGAATTCCTGAGCCACGTCCGCGCGGCTTAGCGGCTAAATCCTCCCTGTCGCGTAGCGATAGGGAGGGGGACCGTCCGCGAAGCGGATGGTGGAGGGGGCAGGCGTTGTGCCACTGGCCCCTCCGTCAGCCCTGCGGGCTGCAACCTCCCCATGAGCTTCGCTCACAGGGAGGATCGACCTCAGAAGAACGGGCGCGAGAGCATGTCGAGCGCGCGATAGATGCTCAGGTAAGGGCGCGCGCAATCGGCGTGATAGAGACCGTTGAGGTCCTCCAGGTGATGCTCCTGATCGACCGGAAACGCGACGGTTTCGGTCGGAGAGCCCGGCGCGATAAACTGTTTGCAACTGTGGCAGCGGGGCGGAAGCGGCTCATAGCCGCCCTCTCCCGACGCCGGGATGTCCATGAACATTTAGTGACCTTTCGTCCACCGGGCGTCCGACCCGGCCCCTGCCCGCGATTGGGCCACACCCAGGGCGTGGCAGCAATCGATCCGGCAGCATTTCTCGGGGATATTTCCCGCGCGACTAGGGGTAATACCTGAGCGTGAACGGAAGCTGACACCCGTGTCTCCCTTCCCGGATATGGGGACAAATCCCGATGGCCTCAGACGATCAGCGTCGTAATCAATTCCTTCAAATTGCGATGGAACCGATCCTGCGACGGTCGCTACGGCCAAAATTCGGCATCCGCGCAGCGCCGTAGAATTCTGCCGGTTTCCCTCGACGAAGGAGACAAATCCATGGCCAATCCGAAATTCTTCCGACGATTCGTCGTCGCGCCGCTGCTGCTCGCGGCGGCCGTGCCGCTGGTCGCCCAGCCGGTCGACGGCAACTGGGACGGGCTGCTTGAGGTGAAAGCCAAGAAGATGGACAAGGTCTATCTTCTACCGAACGCCGACTTCAGGACTTACACCAAGGTCATGATCGACCCGACCGAGGTGTCGTTCAAGAAGAACTGGCAGCGGGACCAGAACCGCGACCGCCTCGACCTTTCGAACCGCGTGTCCGATGCCGATGCCCGGCGCATCCTCGACGAGGCGCAGAAGGGTTTCGATAAGTATTTCGCCGAGGCCTACACCAAGGCGGGATTCCAGGTCGTGCAGGCGCCGGGCCCTGATGTGCTCCACCTTTCCACCGCGATCATCAACCTCGATGTCACCGCGCCCGACGTCAGCACGTCGGCCCGCTCGCGCTCTTTCTCGCGCGATGCGGGCGAGGCGACGCTGGTGCTCGAGGTGAAGGATTCGGTCAGCGGCCAGGTCCTCGGCCGAGCCGTCGATAGGCAGGACACTTCCGACATGGGGCCCTACATCCGCAACAGCGTGACTAACGCCGCAGCGTTCGAGGAGGTGTTCAAGAAGTGGGCTGAACGCAGCGCCGAGGGGCTAACCGATCTCAAGGAACTGTCTCCGGTCAACCCCAGCACTCTGCAAGCGGGAAGCTGAGGGACGAGAAGGGGAGAGAGGTCGTGAAGGTGTCCAAGCGCCTCGCGGTTGCGGCCGCCGGAGTGCTCCTGGCGCTCGGCACGGGAATGGCCGTGCCGAAGGCGGCGATTGCGCGGAACCCTTCCCCGGCGTTCGATGCTGGCGAGACGGTCCGCCCATTGAGCCGCGCGAGGTAGGAACACCGCGCCTCCAACTGGGGCAAGCCGCAGTGCCTCGGCACCACGGCGCAGTAGGTCATCCTCAATCCGCTGTGCGACCGAACCCACCTGACGCGCTCCGCGCCCGTGACGAAGCGTGGATGAAAATTCACGGCAGCATGCCAGAACTCGCAACCGGCGCTTGCCTGTGCCAGCATGCGCGCAAACGAGAATAAGTGGGAGGAAACATGAAGATAGGATTCGTCGCCTTTGGCGCGCTTTTGCTTGCCGGTACGGCTCAAGCGCAACAGGCCCAGCCCCCAGCACCGCCCGCCCCGCCGCCAGGTCCTCCGCCCGTTCCGGTCTGCAGTCCGGTCGCTGGCCAGTCAGTCGAATGCCGCAAGCCTAATGCGCCCGACTGGACCCCTGCGTTCGCCCAGCAGACTCGTGCGCCCTACACGCCGTCGAGCACTGCCCTCAATGTCGAGGTCTTGGCGGAGGGCTTCGTCTCCCCCTGGGGCTTCGCCATGCTGCCCGATGGACGCTTCCTGGTGACCGAGAAGGCGGGCACCATGCGCCTCGTCTCCGGTTCGACGCTGTCGCCGCCGGTAGAAGGTCTGCCACCGGTGACGGTGCAGGAAATCTCGGGCCTCGACGACGTGGTGCTGGACCCGGCCTTCGCCAGCAACCACCGTATCTACTGGAGTTATGTCGAGAACCGCCCGGCGGGCAACGTACTCGCGGTTGCACGTGGCCGACTGGTCGACGGCCCCACGCCTCGGGTCGAGGACGTCAAGGTCATCTACCGCCAGGAGCCCGACCTCAAGTCTGAGCACGGCAACTTCGGCGCCCGCCTGCTGTTCGACAAGGAAGGCGCACTGTTCGTCACCTTGGGAGACCTCGCCTCCGATCCGTTGCGTCCCTACATCCAGCAGCTCGACTCCGGCATCGGCAAGATCGTCCGCATCACCACCGATGGCGCCCCTGCTCCCGGCCGCCCCTTTGCCGGTAAGCCCGGCGCGCGGCCCGAACTCTACGCTCTCGGCTTCCGCAACCCGCTAGGCCTCGCCTTCCGTCCCGGAACCGAGGAGCTCTGGGAAGTCGACGTAGGCCCGTTCGGCGGCGACGAGCTCAACAAGATCGAGCCGGGGAAGAACTACGGGTGGCCGGTGATCAACTATGGTCTCGAATATAGCCGCAAGCCGGTTGGCGAAGGCCCGGTCAAGGCGGGGCTCGAACAGCCGGTCTACTACTGGGACCCGGTGATCTCGCCGTCGAGCCTGATGTTCTATTCGGGCGATCTGTTCCCGCAGTGGAAGGGCAACGCCTTCGTCACCTCGCTTAGCCAAGCACATCTCGCGCGGCTCGTACTGGATGGGGACAAGGTCGTGGGCGAGGAACGCCTGCTGGCGGACCGGAAGGAGCGGCTTCGGCTGATCCGCCAAGCGCCGGATGGGGCGCTCTATATCCTGACCGATGGACCTAAGGGGAAGCTGCTCAAGATGACGCCGGCGGGGTAGGGGGTTCTTACGCGGGGCGGCGAAGAGCTTAGTCGACGGTGACGGATGCAGAAGGCGGTGGCTGCTCACAAGGAAGCCAGTCGGTGCTTTCGAGCGTTGAGGGCGCGAGCCTTTCTTTCAGCACAAGGTAATCGTCATGGAACTTCGCCAACTCGGAAACTCGGGCCTTCAGGTCTCTGCCATTGGCCTGGGGTGCATGGGCCTTAGCTCGGGTTATGGACCGCCAACCGACAAGCAGACCGGCCTCGCCCTAATCCGCGCTGCAGTCGAACGCGGCGTCACCCACTTCGACACCGCCGAGGTCTACGGTCCTTTCGCGAACGAGGAGCTGGTCGGCGAGGCGCTGGCACCGTTCCGCGATCACGTGATCATCGCCACCAAATTCGGTTTCGAAATTTCCGGGACCGATCGCACCGGCGGCCTCGACAGCCGTCCCGAGCATATCAAGGCGGTGGCGGACGCCTCGCTGAAGCGGCTGGGCACCGATCACATCGACCTGTTCTACCAGCATCGCGTAGACCCGGACGTCCCCATCGAAGAAGTTGCAGGCGCGGTCGGGGACCTGATCACCGCGGGGAAGGTCAAGCATTTCGGATTGTCGGAGCCCGGTATCGAAACCATTCGCCGAGCCCACACGGTGCAATCCGTTGCCGCAGTGCAGAGCGAATATTCGCTGTTCTGGCGTCAGCCCGAACAGGACTTGCTGCCGGTCCTCGAAGAACTCGGCATCGGGTTCGTGCCGTTCAGCCCACTTGGCGCGGGTTTCCTGACAGGCAAGATCGACGCGACCACGACTTTCGACCCAACCGATTTCCGTAACGTCGTCCCGCGCTTCTCGCCCGAGGCGCGCAAGGCCAACATGGCCCTTGTCGATATGGTGAAAGACGTGGCGAACCGAAAGGATGCCACCCCCGCGCAAATCGCGCTGGCATGGCTACTCGCGCAACGGCCGTGGATCTGCCCCATTCCCGGTACGACGAAACTGCACCGGCTGGAGGAGAACCTTGGGGCCGTGACGGTGACGCTAACCGATGACGATCTCAAGCAGATAGACGCCGCGTCTTCGCAGATCGAGCTCGAAGGAGCGCGACTGCCGGAAGCCGCACTGGCAATGACCGGGCGGTAAGGGGCTAGGCCTCGACTGTCTCGACCTTCGCCGCGGCGAACTCGCGCGAGGCCAGGAAGCGCTCGGCATCCAGCGCCGCCATGCACCCCGTGCCCGCGGCCGTCACCGCCTGACGGTAAGTGTGGTCCATCACGTCACCGCACGCGAACACGCCCGGCACCGAAGTTTTCGGGGTCCCGGGTTCGACCAGAAGGTAGCCGCTATCGTCCATCGCCAGCTTGCCCTTGAACAGGCTCGTCGCGGGGGAGTGGCCGATGGCGACGAAGGCGCCTTCGGTGGCGAACTCGCTGATCTCGCCGGTCTGGGTGTCGGCCAGGCGCACGCCCGTCAGGCCGCCCTGCAGCGGAGCGCCGAGAAATTCCTCGACCCGTTTGTTCCACAGCACCTTGATCTTCGGATGGGCGAACAGGCGGTCCTGCAGGATCTTCTCGGCACGCAGCTCGTCGCGGCGGTGGATCAGGGTCACGTCGTCGGAATGGTTGGTGAGGTAGAGCGCTTCCTCGACCGCGGTGTTGCCACCGCCGATAACGACGACCTTCTTGCCGCGATAGAAGAACCCGTCGCAAGTGGCGCAGGCAGAAACGCCCTTGCCGCCCAGCGCTTCCTCTCCCGGAACGCCGAGCCACTGCGCCTGGGCGCCGGTGGCGATGACGAGGACGTCGCCGATGTATTCGTCGCCGCTATCGCCGATGGCGCGGAACGGGCTGCCGCCGGCGATGTCGACATCGACGATCGTGTCCCACAGCATGCGAGTGCCGACGTGTTCGGCCTGGGCCTGCATCTCCTGCATCAGCCACGGGCCCTGGATCACGTCGCGGAAGCCGGGATAGTTCTCGACGTCGGTGGTGATGGTCAGCTGCCCGCCGGGCTGGAGGCCCTGCACCACGATCGGCTGCATCCCCGCCCGCGCGCCATAGATCGCGGCGGTGAGGCCGGCCGGGCCGGAGCCGATGATGAGCATTTTCGTGGTGTGCGTAGTCATGCGTAAATCCCGTCAGAAGCTGCTTGCTAGGTAGGCAGTGGGCCGGTCGAGTCAACGCAGCGCGGGCGAGGTTGTTGAGAACCTGTGGTTTGGAATGCCCTCTTGCCGGGAGCAAATCGTTCGACCGGCGGTACCCAGTCATCGGCGACCAGCTGACCCCGGATCGATAGCCGCGTTTCGTTGCTGCCAAAATGGATCGGAAACCCCGGAATTAGGTGAAATCACTTATGGATTGCGAATTCGGGAGCCTTCAAATCGCATTTCCAATCAATAACTTGAGTTCAGGGGGACCAATGCGGCGCCTTTTTAGTCTGATATCTGTTTCGGTTCTGGCATTCCAACTCGCTGCTTGCGGCGGCGGAGGAAGCGGCGTGAAATCGACGCCGCCTCCCGCACCGTCGCCCTCGCCGTCACCGTCGCCCTCTCCGTCACCCACTCCATCGCCAACCCCTGCCCCAGCCGCCGCGGTCTCCTTGCCAGGAGCGGTGCAAAATGCGTTGGCGAGCACTCATCTGGGCGGCAATTTTGCCAGCGCCGGCTCGCTCAAGGCGACTGGCATCAAGGCAAAGGCGATCAGCTACGATCCCGTCAAGGAAACTTATACCTTCTATACAACTGAGACGAACCAGAAAGCTCTGGAGTTATCCAAGCAGAACGCCACAACGGGTGCCGTTGCCGGCTATAGTTATTTCAAGCCAAGTAATGCCGACAAAAACGACGTAGTCGCCGTTTACAACAACCGTAGCGGCCCCGTTCCGCTCACCTACACGAGCTTTGCTTTCGCCCGATTGCCCGGGAGCTCGGATGCTACTCTGCAGGCCTATGTTTTCGGCGTTCCGACCACCAGCTTGCCGACAACAGGTTCGGCAACCTACTCCGGTATTGTAGGGGGTAATGCCCAGGGCAAGAATGGCGCTTCTTACGCGCTGACCGGAACGTCGACGCTCAATGCCAATTTCACAACTGGCAAGTATTCGACGAGCCTCAAATTCACCGGTGTCAACACCGCCGGGGGCGCTGGCCTTCCCACTCAGACCTATAATGGAAATACAGCGGGTTTCGTCATGAATGGCTCGCCGCTTAATGGGAGTTTGAGCGGGTCTGGCACCGGATCGTGGGGTGGAAAGTTCTTTGGGCCCAGTGCAAATGAATTTGGTTACACCTTCCAGGTGACCGGATCAGACTACGCAGCGGTGGGTGTCGCTGCCGGTAAGAAAAACTAAGCCGACATGAGGTCGCGCCGGTTGCATCGCTGATCGTTGGCAAAAAAGATGGTTGTCTTATTGCTGGCGACAGAAGCGGTGCAATCGGCGTCGCCCTGTTCAGAGGGTGAGGACTGCACGGTCGAGTTGACCGCGGCGCAGTTATTCGAGCTGGCGTGGCAGTTCGAGCAGGACCATGAATTCGACAACGCCGAGAACATCTACCGCGCTCTAGCGCAAAATCCTGATGTTGAGATCCGCAGCGAGGCGCGCTTTCGGCACGGGCGGCTGTTAACACGACAGAACAAGCTGGCCGATGCCGCGGTGCTCTATCGTGCGATCCTTGACGATAATCCCGATGCCCAAGCGGTGCGTCTCGAGCTTGCGGCCGTCCTGTCGCAAATGGGCGACCTAGCGGCGGCTCGCCGACAGTTGCGGCAGGCGCAGGCGGGGGGCCTACCGCCAGACGTGGCGCGGATCGCGGACCAATATGCCGCGAGCCTTCGTTCTTTTAAGCCCTATGGGGCTTCGATCGAAATCGCCATGGCGCCGACCACCAATATCAATCGAGCGACGAGTGCGAACACGCTCGAAACGATCGTAGCTGACATGGACCTGTCGGATGATGCGCGCGCCACCTCGGGCGTCGGGCTCAAGATCGGCGGCCAGATCAGCGGCCGAGTTCCATTGGATCGCCAACTCAATCTTACTGGCCGACTTTCGAGCCAGACCAGTCTCTATCGTGATTCGAGTTTCAACGACTTTCAGGGAACCGGCCAGATCGGTCTGGAGGTGCGATTGGGCGATTGGCGGCTGCGCCCCGAGCTTGGTCGGACCTATCGTTGGTACGGCAAGGTTCCCTACGCCACCACTGACGCGGTTTCGCTCCATGTTCAGCGCCCGCTCGGACCGCGCGCGCAGATCGAAGCGAGCCTCGCCCTCGGCGAGGCTGATTACAAGTGGAATGATCTGCAGGACGGGCCGGTTTACAATGCGAGCCTTACCTACGAGCGTGCCATTTCCGCGCGCATGGGGGCCAGCTTCGGCTTGACGTTCGACAGGCAGGGCGCGCGTGATCCCGGCTATGCAACCACTTCCGCGGGCGGTCAGCTGTTGTTCTGGCGAGAAATGGGCCAGGCCTCGCTCTACGGCATCATCGGTGTATCGGGCCTGCGGGCGGACGAGCGTCTGGCGCTGTTTCGTGACCGCCGCAAAGACTGGCAATATCGCGCCGTGGCAGGCGCCACGCTACGGCAGCTTACGATCTCCGGTTTTGCTCCGATCGTGCGGGTCAGCTACGAGCGCAACGATTCAACGGTGGGAATTCATGACTACCGCCGGTTGGGAGGCGAAGTCGGCATCACGCGTGCGTTTTGATCCAGGCGGGCGTCAAGAGGATGGGCGCACCGGGCAAGCCGAGCCGACTCGGAAAAGGAATGGCGAAGGTCTTCGTCGTCGCCAGTGACCAGGGCCGACAATCTGGCCTTAGCCGTTCCTGTCCGATATGTTCGCATTTCTGCCGCCCCGGAGGTGCTGGTCATGGGTCCTGGCGACAAGATCGAAATCTCGAACATCAATACACCCGGACGCACCGAACGCGTCGATCGCGCGAAATACGAGGCGATGCGGGAGTCGCTACTGGCAGTCCTGCCTGAAGAAGCGCCGGGCCAGCTGGTCGCAGAAGCAAAGTCGGCTTTGCTGCCGGGATTGCCGGAGGCGCTCTTTCCTGGAGGCAAGACGGCCGGGTGGTGGCTCAAAGCCGTCCAGCTCGATCTGGAAGCCAAGGGAATCATCGCCCGCGCAAAGGCTAAGCCGGTGCGCTTGCGCCGGGTAGCCGAATAGCGCAGGCGGACGACCCGCTCACCCCTCCCGGATCAGCGCCGCCGCCTTTTCCCCGATCATGATCGCCGCCGCGTTGGTGTTGCCGCCGACGATCCGCGGCATGACCGAGGCGTCGGCCACGCGCAGGCCGTCGATCCCGCGCACCCGAAGCTGGGCGTCGCACACCGCCTC
Organism: Croceibacterium selenioxidans; assembly: GCF_018599195.1. Lineage (GTDB taxonomy): Bacteria > Pseudomonadota > Alphaproteobacteria > Sphingomonadales > Sphingomonadaceae > Croceibacterium_A > Croceibacterium_A selenioxidans. The sequence goes on from NZ_JAHFVK010000002.1 coordinate 1,292,871, forward strand.
GGCGCCGATGCCCATGGCGCAGGAGCCGACCGGGTGCATCGCGGTGCTGACGAACTGGCGGACCCAGGCGTCGACCTCTTCCGTGGAGTTGGCGTTGGGGCCGGGCAGCATCTCTCCCTTGACCACGTCGGCGAGCGGCGAGGTGGCGACGATCTCGCGGATCTGCGGGATGATCCGGCGGAAGAAGGCGCGGTCGTTCTCGGTCGAGAGGACGTTGGTGAGGATGCGCGGCCCTTGGCGCGGGTCGGCGCTGGCTAGCTTGACCCAACCGCGGCCCTCGGGGCGCAGGAGGACGCAGGCCATGGCGATCACGTCGGGCGCGGGTTGCTTGACGCCGGGGAACCAGGGGCGAGCGAAGATCGAGGTCGGCTGGAACAGGCACTGCGCGTCAGGGCGCTCGAGCTCGGGCCGGGTCTTGATGAAACCGTTGGCGGTGACCGGCATGTTGGCGATGCGGCCCTTGCCCGTGGCGAGCCATTCGAGCACCGACATTGTCAGGCGGTCGAAGCGCAGCTCGTTGGTCAGGGTAACTTCGCGATCGGCGTTCCACACCATGGCGATCGAGGGGTGGTCTTGCAGGTTGCGGCCGACCCCGGGGAGGTCATGGACCACGTCGATGCCGAGTTCGCGCAGTTCGTCGGCGGGTCCGATGCCGGACAGAAGCAGCAATTGGGGGCTGTTGAAAGCGCCCCCCGAGAGCACAATCTCGCGATCCGCCTCGATCCGCTGCGTCTGGCCATCGGCGACCAGGTGGACGGCCGTTGCCCGTCCATTGCTGACCTCGACCTTGGTCACCAGCGCGCCAGTGATGACGCGTAAGTTGGGCCGTTTCATCGCCGGGATCAGGAACCGGGCGGAAGTGCTGCCGCGGCGGCCCTTGTGGATCGAGATGTCGGGGCTGCCCCAGCCTTCCTGGTCGGCGCCGTGGTGGTCGACCTGGGTCTTGTAGCCGAGCGTATTTACCGCCTCCATGAAGCGCGGGAACAGCCGCGTATCGGGCACGTGCTTGGTGATCGAGAGCGGGCCGCCACGAGAGTGGTAATGATCTTCGGGACCCCAGTGGTTCTCGCTCTTCTTGAAGTAGGGCAGTACGTCGTCATACCCCCAGCCTTCGAGCCCGAGCTGGCGCCATTCGTCGTAGTCGCGCGCATGGCCGCGGGCGTAGAGCATGCCGTTGATCAGGCTCGACCCGCCGAGCCCCTTGCCGCGCGGCTGGCGGATGCGGCGATCGTTGGCGAAGGGCTCCGGCTCGCCTTCGTAAGCCCAGCTGAAGCGCTTATCGAGCATGACCATGGGGAAGGCGATCGGCATCGAGAGCAGCGGATGCCGCTGGCGCGGCCCGGCCTCGATCAGGGTGACAGTGACGCTAGGGTCTTCGCTCAGGCGAGCGGCAACGACCGCCCCCGCCGAGCCTGCGCCGACGATGATATAATCAGTAGATTTGGTCATTTGCTGGAGTAACGGCCCGACTTGATCTGCACGATCTTGCCATTCTTCGTGCGATACATGTTGATGCTTTCGACGATGCGGACGTCGCCCTTCACGGTCGGCCAGATTTCAAAGTCGGGCCAGTCCTTGAAGGTGGTGAATTTTGTGCGGCTGTGGAGCGCCGCGCCATCCGGGGCGACGATCAGGTCGATGATTTCGAGTTCTTCGGCAATATGGTCGAATACGCCGGTGTAGAACTCGACTATGCCCTGCGCGCCGATGATCTGCTTGCGGTCACCCAGGTTGAATTCGACATCGTCGGCGTAGAACTTGCTGAACCCGGCGAAATCGCGCGCGTTGAAGGCGGCGATGTAAGTGCGGAAATCGTCCTCGGTCATGCGGCTTCCTTCTCTACAGCGGGGAGTGAGCGGCCGCGGATCAGGTCGCTGGCCTTTTCCGCGACCATGATCGTCGGTCCGTTGGTATTGCCGCCTGGCACGTCGGGCATGATCGAGGCGTCGATCACGCGCAGGCCGGCGAGGCCGTGGACGCGCAGTTCGGGATCGACCACGGCGTTAGGGCCGGTGCCCATGGCGCAAGTGCCCACCGGATGCTGGGTGGTTCCGGCGGTGGCGCGAATGTGCTCGTCCATCGCGGCGTCGCTCTGCACCTCGGCACCGGGGATGGACTCGCGCTCGATCAGGCCGGCCATGGGCTCGGTGCCGTAGATCTTGCGAGCCAGGCGCAGACCGGCTCGGGCGGTGACGAAGTCGGCCTCGTTGTCGAACAGGTTGAGGCGGATCGCAGGGAGTTCGTGCGGATCGGCGGACTTGAGACTGACCCAACCGCGTGCCTGCGGGTGGAGGAGGATCACGTCGGCGGAAAAGGCGTGCTCGGGGCTCTTGACGAAGCCTGGGAACCACAAGTGCGCGGAGAGCTTCACCGGGTTCGAGAACAGCTGGATGTCGGGCTGAGCGAGCCGTGGGTCGGTGCGCAGCATAGGGTTGGCGCTGTTGAGCTGTCGGGCGAAGGGACCGGTACCGAACAGGTACCACTGCGCCACCGCTCGCGCCGCTCGGTCGAAGCGCAACTGGTTGACGAAAGTGATCGGGCCATTGGCCGCGAACTCGAGAGGCACGCGCGGATGCTCGGAGAGGTTGCGGCCGACGCCGGGGAGGTTGTGGACCAAGGGGATGCCCATCTCGGCGAGGTGTTCGGCCGGGCCGATGCCCGACAGCATCAGGAGTTGCGGGGAGTTATACGAACCGCCAGAGAGGATCACCTCGCGCGCGGCCTTGGCCACCCGAACTTCTCCGTCCACTTCGTATTCGACGCCGGTCGCCCGGCCATCCTCCACCACGACCTTGCGGGTCAGCGCATGGGTCACGACCGCCAGGTTCGGGCGAGCCATCGCCGGCTTGAGGTAGGCTTCGTAAGTCGAAGCGCGGCGGCCCTTCTCGTCGATGGTCAGCTCGACCAGGCTCGCGCCTTCCTCGGCACCAGCGTGGATGTCCTCGGTGACGGGCAGACCAGCATTGGCGACGGCCTGCATCAGTTCGTCATGCAGCAGGTATTCGGTGTTGTTCTTGGTCACCGGCAGCGGGCCGGAAGCGCCGTAGTTCTCGGTCCCGCGCCAGCTCCGCTCCATCCGCCGGAAATACGGCACCACCTCGGAGTGGCTCCACCCTCGGCAGCCCTTCTGCGCCCAGCGGTCGTAGTCCGCCGAATGGCCGCGCATGTAGACCATGCCGTTGATCGAACTCGAACCGCCGAGCAACCGCCCGCGCGGCAGGAACAGGCGGCGGTTGTTCAGCGTCGGCTCCGGCTCCGTCATCATGCGCCAGGTCAGCTCGGGCTTGAGCATGGCCTTCATCATGCCCAGCGGCATCTTGATCAGGAACTTGTCGGCCCCGCCGCCCGCCTCGAGCAGCAGAACGCGCGTGTTCGGGTCCTCGGTCAGCCTTGCGGCCAGAACCGAGCCGGCCGATCCCGCGCCGACGATCACATAGTCGAACTGGCCCTCCAAGGGCGCCTCTCCTCAACATCGCACTATGGTAAGTGTTGCTTACAATCTCTATGCGCTGTCACAGCGCCGACAACAAGCCATGGAGAGAGTGCCGTGAACGCCCAGACCCCGATCGAAAACCGCCTCGAACAGTTCCGCGAGCGCTGGAACGGCAAAGTCGGCAAGATGCTGGTCGGCGGCGAATGGCGCGAGGCGGCGAGCGGTGAGACCTTCTCCACCGAAGACCCCGCAACCGGCGAAAAGCTGGCTGACGTTGCCAGCGCCGGCGAGGCCGATGTCGATGCGGCGGTGGCCGCTGCCCGTGCGGCGTTCGAAGGCCCGTGGAGCAAGGTCAAGCCCGACGAGCGCGCCCGGCTGATCAACAAGTTGGCCGACCTGATCGAGGCCAACGGCGACGAACTGGCCCTGACCGAGACGCTCGACGTTGGCCGGCCGATCCAGTTCAGCCGCTTCGCCGACGTTGGCGGTGCGGTGGGCCAGCTGCGCTACCAGGCGGGCTGGGCCACCAAGCTGGCAGGCGAGACGCTGGAGCTTTCGGCCCCCGGTGAATGGCTCAGCTACGTCCTGCGCGAGCCTGTGGGCGTTTGCGCCCAGATCGTTCCGTGGAACTTCCCGCTGGCGATGGCCGCGGCCAAGCTCGGACCGGCGCTCGCGGCAGGGTGCACCGTGGTGCTCAAGCCCGCCGAGCAGACCCCGCTTTCGACCATTCGTCTGGTAGAATTGGCGCTCGAAGCCGGCTTCCCCGAAGGGGTGGTCAATCTCGTGACCGGCTATGGCCGCACGGCCGGCGCGGCACTTGCGTCGCACATGGATGTCGACAAGGTCGCCTTCACTGGCTCGACCATGACGGGCCGCGCGATCATCGATGCCAGCAAGACCAACTTCAAGCGCGTGAGCCTGGAGCTGGGCGGCAAGTCGCCGACCTTCATTTTCGCCGACGCCGATCTCAAGAAGGCGATCCCGGCCGCGGCCATGGGCATCTTCTTCAACGCCGGGCAGGTCTGCGCAGCGGGTAGCCGCCTGTTCGTGCAGGAAGAAGTCGCAGACCAGGTGCTCGAAGGCATCGCCGGCATGGCCAAGATGCTGCGTGTCGGCCACACGCTCGACCCCGAAACCGTTATCGGACCCTTGGTCAGCGAAGTGCAACTCGACCGCGTCACTGGCTACATCGAAAGCGGCCGTAAGGAAGGCGCGACCGTGATGGTCGGCGGCGGCCGCAAGGACGGCCCCGGCTGGTTCGTCGAGCCGACCGTGCTGGTCGATACCGAAGCCAGCATGAAAGTCCGCCGCGAGGAGATCTTCGGCCCGGTTCTCTGTGCCACCCGGTTCCCCTCGGCCGACGATGCCGACCGCCTGGCGCGGCTCGGCAACGAAACCGAATTCGGCCTCGCCGCCAGCATCTGGACGCGAGACATCGGCATGGCGCACAAGCTCGCCCGCCGCCTCAAGGCCGGCACGATCCGCATCAACGGTTCGGGCGGCGTCGATCCGGCGTTGCCGCTTGGCGGCTTCAAGGCTAGCGGCTGGGGACGCGAGAATGGCAAGGCGGGCGTAGAGGCCTACACCGAGCTGAAGGCGATCTCGGTCAATCTGGACTAAGGTTGCCGGGCAAGCTCGCGCAAGGCGATCCTGCGACCCACGGGACCGGTCGGCCTTCGCTCTTCTGAGGTCTTACCTTTCCGGGTTAGGCCCCCTTGCGCCAGCGGGTGCAGGGATATTGAGGTGGGTGTGGCGACCGCCACCCCACCTGAGGGGTCGCTATCTACCCCTCCAGCCACTCCACCAAAGAGGCCAGGCAATCCCTCGCCAGCAGTTTCGAGCGTTCCGGGCTCCATCCCTGTTCCGGGTCGGGTAAGTCGTCGTTGTCCTTGAACGGCATCTCCAAGGTCATTGCGCAGGCGCCAAAGCGCTCGGCGAGCTGGTTGGTGCTCATTGACAGATTGGCCTTGCCGGCCCCTGCGATCGGGTAGCCCTTGGCAGTCTGGAAGTCGGGGCTCCGTCGCTCAAGGATCGAACGGTAGCGCTGGTACTGCGCGCCCAGCTCGTCGGACCAGGAGGGAATGCCCTCGAAACCGGCAAGGAAGTTCGCCGGTATGGCTTCGTCGCCATGGACGTCCATCACGAAGCGCACGCCCGTCTCGTCCATCGCATTTCGCAGTGCCAGGACTTCGGGCGAACGCTCGGCGCTAGGCTCGTGCCACTCGCGGTTGAGGTTCACCCCGGCAGCGTTGGTGCGCAGGTGGCCGCGAATGGAGCCATCGGGATTGCAGTTGGGCACGACATGCAACCGGCACTTCTGGCGCAGCAAGCGAGCCACGGGATCGGCCGGATCGCACAGCGCCTCGAGCGCGCCTTCCATCCACCATTCGGCCATGCTCTCGCCCGGATGCTGACGGGCGATGAGCCACACCGGAATCGAGCCCTCGCCCATCTCCAGGCAGTCGATCGGCCGTCCGTCCAGGCTGTGCCCGAGGCAGCGATAGGCCACGCCCTCGCTCGCCGCGGCTTCGGCAATCAAGTCGTGGTGTCGCTCCAGCGAATAGGGCGCGAAGTAGGCGAACCAGGCGATGTCGCTGTCCGGCGTGTGGCGAATGGTCAGCGTGCCGCCATCCTCGTTTTTGTCGAAACTCGTCTCCGCCCGGGCCCAGTAGCTCCGGTCCTCCGAGACGCAGGCCCGGTATCCCCTCCACCCGAGCGGATAGGCCGAACCGTTGAGGTCGCCGATCTTCAGCTCGAGTTCCTGGCCTGCCGCACCGGCGACGCGGAAGTGGAACCATTGGTAGAACTCGGATTCGTTGTCGTGCCGAATGCGCAGGCGGGCACCACTGCCGGAGATCTCGAGGACTTCGATGTTGCCGCTGTCGAAGGCAGCGTCGATGTGGATGTTCATCGCACCCGGATAGTCTCTCCGGACTGTCCGGGGAAGCCACCGAACAGCGCTCCGGCAAGCCGCCCTGCAGCGGCATCGATGCTGCCATAGTTGCTGTTGGCCGTTGCGTTGAACTGCGCGCCGCCCTCCCATAGGGCCGTGCCGCCCTCTGCAGGTTTGATCATGACTCGCATCTGGGTGACGATCTGGTCGGAAGGTCGGGGGGTGAGGTCGATGCCGACGGCTGCGCCAACCCCGCCATGGCGGACATTCACCGCGCTTCCGCTCGCGGCGCCTACGCCCACGCTGACGGGCGAGCCTCCGGAGGCCTGCATCACGAATCGTTCGACACGAACTTCGGCGACTTGCGGGGCGTCACCTTGAACCACCGTATAGCCGAGCCGGGTAAGCTCCGCCGCGACCGCATCCTCGAACACACGGTTTTCCAATGAGGCGGGGTCTTGGCCCGGAGCGGCGCGCACCGCGATCTCTCCCTGGCCGAGCAGGTGCGGCTCGCTTCCGGTGAAGCGCGTGACTTCGACCGGAGAGACGAAGGAGGTCGTGCAAGCGCCCAGCGATGCGGCAAGGGCCACTGCGAGGGCGGGGGCGAAAATGCCGGTAGCTTTGGACTTCATGAAGCCCAAACGCGCGAAGTGCCAAGCAGTTGCAGCCATTGTGGGGTCCTCGCCAGCAAAAACGATTGCGCCTTGACGCGATGCTACGTAGCCCCGTGACCGATGACCAGCCCTGTTCCAGTACTCGTCACCGGCGGCGCCGGATATATCGGCAGCCACGCCGTCCTCGCCTTGCTCGACAACGGGTGGCCCGTGACGGTGATCGACAATCTCACCACGGGATTCCGTTTCGCCATCCCGGAAGAGGCGGCGTTTTACGAAGGCGATATCGAAGATGGTGAGCTGCTGGCGCGTATATTTGCCGAGCAGGGCATCAAGGCGATCATGCATTTCGCCGGCTCGATCATCGTCCCAGAATCGGTCGAGAACCCGCTCAAGTATTACCACAACAACACAGTGAAGAGCCGGGCGCTGCTGGAAGCCGCTGTCAAAGCGGGCGTCCCCCATTTCATCTTCTCCAGCACCGCCGCGACGTACGGAATTCCAAAGGTTTCGCCGGTGTCCGAAGATTCGCCCAAAGAGCCAATCAATCCCTACGGCTGGTCCAAGCTGATGACCGAGCGGATGCTCGCGGACACCGTCGCGGCGCATCCGATGAACTTCTGTGCGCTGCGTTACTTCAATGTCGCGGGGGCCGATCCTGAGGGACGCAGTGGTCAATCGACCAAGGGCGCGACCCACCTGATCAAGGTCGCGGTCGAGGCCGCCCGCGGCCAGCGCGACAACGTCCAGGTCTTCGGTACCGACTATGACACCCCTGACGGTACCGGCGTGCGCGATTACATCCACGTTAGCGACCTGGCCGCGGCCCATGTCCTGGCGCTCGAGGCCCTGATGGCCGAACCGGCGCGCTCGATGACCCTGAACTGCGGCTATGGGCGGGGCTTCTCGGTATTCGAGGTGCTCGACGCGGTGGATCGGGTGACGAACCGCTCGATCGAGCGCGTGTTGTCGCCGCGTCGGGCCGGCGACCCGGATTCGCTGGTTTCGGATCCTTCGCGGATCAAGGCGGCCCTGCCATGGCAGCCGCACCATGCCGATCTCGATGAAATCGTCAGGCACGCGCTTGCCTGGGAACGGCGGCTCAGCGAATTGCGCGGTCCAGCTTGACTTGAGGCGGCGCCGAGCATAGGGCGCGGCCACGAATTCCGGCATCGGGGCTGTCTCCGGTGCCGCACTTTTTTGGAAAATAGCCATGAAGATCGTCAACAGCCTCAAGTCGCTCAAGGGCCGCCACCGCGACAACCGCGTGATCCGCCGCCGCGGCCGGGTCTACGTGATCAACAAGACCAACCGCCGCTTCAAGGCGCGCCAAGGTTGATGTCTGCCGCGCCGCGATTCGTTCGCGGCCGCGATGACTTGAAGGGCCTCCGAGGAATCGGGGGCCTTTTGCATGCCTGAAGCCCGCGAGGCCCAGGCACAGGCTGTGGTCTTCGATATCGGCCGCGTCCTGTTCGACTGGAACTTGCGTTACCTGTTCGAGAAGTTGATCGAAGATCAGGCCGAGCTCGACTGGTTCCTCGCCAACGTCGTCACCGAATCGTGGCATTTCCAAAGTGACGGCGGCCGCCCGCTCAGCGAGATGCTGCCCGAACGCATCGCCGAATTCCCGCAGCACGCTCCGTTGATCGAGGCCTATGCCGAGCGGTTCATGGAAACGCTTCCCCACGCGGTTCCCGGTACGCACGAACTGGTCCGCCGCCTGGCAGAGCGGAACGTTCCCCTCTACGCGCTGACCAATTTCGGCGCGGAGTTCTGGACGCGCTTCCGTCCCATGCAGCCGGTCTTCGATCCGTTTCTCGACGTCGTGGTGTCGGGCGAGGAGTGCTGCGTGAAGCCTGATCCGAAAATCTACGAAATAGCCGAGGCCCGATTCGGTTTTCCGCCCGAGGCGCTCTTCTTTACCGATGACAACGCCGCGAACGTCGCAGCTGCCCGGGCGCGTGGATGGCAGGCACACCTGTTCACCGATGCCGCTTCACTGGAAACGGCTCTGATCGAACGGGGACTGCTGCTCTGAGGAAATGACCCCCGCGCAAAGGGGGGAGGTGCGCGGGGGCCGAGTCTGCGCCCCAGGGAGATGGAGTCCTTCGCGAGGCGCTGGTGCGCCCCTAGATACCTACAGCAGTGTAAGCAACCGTTAAACTCATGCTCGCGGCGGTTGCCTGCGATAGCTGAGCGCCTCTGCCACGTGGATCCTCCCGACCTGCTCGACTCCGGCAAGATCGGCAATCGTTCGCGCCACGCGGAGCATCCTTGTGTACCCCCGGGCTGATAGGCGCATGGCGTCGGCAGCCTGGAGCAGCAGCTTGCGGCCGGCTTCGTCCGGCGCGGCATGACGATCCAGGGCATCGCCTTCGAGCTCCGCATTGGAACGCACCCCGCGAGTCGACTGGCGCTTGCGCGCCTCGGCAACTCTGGCCGCGGCCTCGGCCGAGCCTTCGCTAGGCGGAGGCAAGGCGAGGTCGGCGGCGCTGACGGCCTCAACTTCAACATGCAGGTCGATCCGGTCGAGCAGCGGGCCCGAGACCTTCGACTGATAGTCCGCAGCGCAACGGGGGGCGCGGCTGCAAGCGAGAGCCGGGTCGCCGAGGTGACCGCAACGGCAGGGGTTCATCGCGGCGACGAGTTGCACCCGCGCGGGATAGCTCACGTGGGCGTTGGCGCGCGCGACGTCGACTTTGCCGGTCTCAAGCGGCTGGCGCAGCGAATCGAGTACCGTGCGCTGGAACTCGGGCAATTCGTCGAGGAACAGCACGCCAAGATGGGCGAGGCTGACCTCCCCGGGGCGCACCCTCAATCCGCCACCCGTCAGCGCTGCCATCGAGGCGGAATGATGCGGTGCTCTAAAGGGACGCCTGCGGCTGATCCGTCCGCCTTCGAGCATCCCGGCGACTGACGCGACCATGCTCACCTCCAGCGCCTCGGCCGGAGCGAGTTGGGGCAGGATACCGGGGAGACAGGAGGCAAGAAGGCTTTTCCCCGCGCCGGGTGGGCCGCTCATAAGCAGGTTGTGACCACCGGCCGCTGCGATCTCCAGCGCGCGCTTGGCGGTCTCCTGTCCTTTGACTTGCCTGAGGTCGGGGCCAAAGCCCGGCTCCTCCACCTCACCCGGTTCGGGCTGTGATAAAAGTTGTGTGCCCTTGAGGTGGTTGAGCAGGCCGACCAATCCCGGAGCTGCGACCACCGGGATGCCGCTGGCCCACCGCGCCTCCGCCCCTTGTGCCGCCGGACAGATCAGGCCCCGTTCGCGCTCGCTAGCGTGAAGGGCTGCGAGAAGGACGCCGGGCGAAGGAACAATGCGGCCGTCGAGCGCCAGTTCGCCGACGGCGATCCAGTCGGCCAGTTGCTCGGCATCGGTGACGCCCATCGCGGCCAGCAGGGCGAGGGCGATCGGCAGATCGTAGTGGCTCCCCTCCTTGGGCAGGTCGGCCGGGGAGAGGTTTATGGTGATTCGCTTGGGCGGCAGCGACAGGCCCATCGCGGCGAGCGCGGCCTGGACCCGCTCGCGGCTTTCGCCGACAGCCTTGTCGGGCAGGCCGACGATGGCGAAGCGCGGCATGCCCGGGGCGACCTGGCACTGGACCTCCACGGGCCGGGCATCCAGGCCGAGGTAAGCCACCGTCGATACAATTGCGACCACGGAACTCCTTTCAAATCAGCGGGATAGCTGATCAGGGTTCTCAGTGTCGAGCGCAGAACAAACTCATGTTAATTCCCCCCCTCCACGAGGGTTGGGCCCCATTGTGGGATTCCTGCGAAGTCCCGATTAAGCGGCCGACACCTTGAGAGCCCCGGCCACTTCGATGGCCACGGGCCCCGGGTTTGAGAGATGCGTGGCCTTGTATGCTTCCTGGCACTGCCCTGTGCCTTGTCGCTCGCGGCGCCAGCCGCAGCGCAGATGGCCACCGCCGCCCAGCCGGTTGCTGCCGCTGGCGGACAATCTTCCACGCTTAACTTTGTCCGGAGCGCCTGGACGCCGATCGCCAGCTACGGTCCGTTCGCGGTTATCGAGAAGCGCACCGCGGCGCTGCTTGGCAGCACCGATGCCCGCTCCCCAGCCGCCTTCCGCGCGATGCTTCGCGATTATCCGGCGATCGACACAATCGTGTTCATCGAATGCCCGGGTACCTACGACGACCGTGCCAACCTCGCACTCGGCCGCCTGATCCGCCTGGCGGGCTTGGCGGTCTATGTCCCACCGGGCGGCTCGGTCCGCTCGGGCGCGATCGATCTGATGCTGGCCGGCACCAACCTGGTCATAGACGACAGCGCCGTATTTGCCGTTCACGCCTGGCGTGAACGCGGCGGGCGCGAGGCGGGGCAAGTCCCGGCCGATTCGTGGGAGCATACGAAATATCTCGCTTATTACCGGGAAATGGGCATGACGCTGCCGCAGGCGAAGGCATTCTATGCGATGACTAATTCGGCGCCGCACGAAAGCCCGCGTTGGATGTCGGGCTCAGCGATGCGGGCGTGGGTCCAGGGCGATCCGGCGCTGATTCGATCGCCCCAGCAACTGGGCCGCCTTGACTTGGGCGCGCCTCTCCACTAACCGCCCGCCCCATACCGAGGCCGCCCGAGCTGGCGGCCCTTTTTGTTGATTCAGGATTTACGACGATGAAGCGCACTTTCCAGCCGAGCAACCTCGTCCGCGCCCGGCGGCATGGCTTTTTCGCCCGCAAGGCGACCGTGGGTGGCCGTAAGGTGCTTCGCGCCCGCCGCAAGCGTGGCCGCAAGAAGCTCTGCGCCTAAACACCAGGGCAGCAAACCGGGGCTCGTTCCGGCGAGACCCTCTGAGGTTTTTTGCATTCGCGCTCTTCGGACTGTCGTCCGGAGGGCGTTTTTGCGTCGGTGCTGCTCTGGCGGTATGCCGAATCACCACCTAGATAGGCGGCCGCAATGAGTGCCGGCATCCAGATCATCCGCAAACGAGCAGACTTCGTCGCCGCCAATCGTGGCCTGCGAGTCGCACGTCCGGGTTTCGTGCTTTTGACCCTGGCGAACAGCGGGCAAGGCAAGCGCTACGGCATCACCGTCACCAAGAAGATCGGTAACTCCGTCGTCCGGAACCGCATGAAGCGCCGCTTTCGCGAGCTGCTGAGAGAGGCCTTGCCCGGAGAGGGATTGCCCGATCACGACCACGTGCTGATCGGCCGCGAGGGTGGGATAGAGCGCGACTTTTCCAAGCTGCGCGAAGAGCTTGCCGTTGCACTTTCGCGCGCCGCCGCTGGCAAGGGTGACCCACCGCGCCGCAGGGGACCGCCGCGCAAATGAAGCAGGTTCTCATCCTCGTCGCCCGGGCTTGGCAACTCGGGCCTTCACGGGTCCTGCCGCCCTCGTGCCGCTATCAACCCTCGTGCAGCCAGTACGCTATCGAGGCGGTCGAAAGGCATGGCGCGATCAAGGGTGGATGGATGGCTACCAAGCGTCTAATGCGCTGCCACCCATGGGGGGGACACGGCTATGACCCGGTGCCCTGAAGAGTGGCACGGTAATCGGATCTAGGATCGCATCTTGAACAATCAGCGTAACCTTATTGTCGCTGTCGTGCTGTGCATGGCGCTTTTGCTCGGCTTCGATCTGGTGATGGGCCGGCTCTATCCGCAACCGTCACCGACCGAGCAGGTCGCCGCCAAGGCCGATACGCCGACTCAGCGCGCCGCGGCCAAGCACACCCGCGAAGGCGGTCTGACAGACCCTGCCGAATGGGCCGAAGAGGTCAAGGACCTGAAGACCGCGCTCGCCGCGCCGGACCGCGTCGCGATCGACGCGCCCAAGGTTGCCGGCTCGATCAATCCGGTCGGCGCGCGAGTCGACGACATTACGCTCACAACGCATCGCCAGACGGTCGAAAAGGACAGCGGTCCGGTCCGCCTGTTCTCACCTAACGGAACCCCGGCGCAGCAGTTCGCGCAGTTTGGCTGGGTCGGACAGGGCGTCGCTCTGCCGGGCCCGCAGACCGTGTGGCAAGTGTCGGGCGGTCCGCTGGCCCCCGGCAGGCCCGTGACGCTGACCTGGGACAACGGCCAGGGCCAGCGCTTTACCCAGCGTTTCACCATCGACGAATTCTACATGATCACGGTCGAACAGACCGTGGCGAATACCGGCACCGGTACGGTTTCGATGCGGCCTTACGCCTTCATCAACCGCACCAGCCGCACCGCCAGCCAAAGTAGCTGGAACCTTCACTCCGGGCCTATCGGCCTCTTCAACGGTAAGGTGAATTTCAGCTGGAACTATAAAGACGTGGACGAAGCGCGCCACGTCACGCCGGAAGGTAAGGTCGGCTGGCTCGGCTTCACCGATATCTTCTGGCTTTCGGTCCTCGTTCCGGAAGACGGCCAGCGAATTGAGGGTGGTTTTCGCTCACTCGGTAACGAACTGTTCCGTGCCGACGTGGTCTATGACCCGGTGACGCTGGCTCCTGGCACCCAGGCCACGCGCACGACGCGCCTGTTCGCGGGCGCCAAGGAAAGTTCGGTCCTCAACCACTACGAAAAGGGCGGGATCGAAAACTTCGGCCTGGCGATCGACTGGGGCTGGTTCCGCTGGCTCATGTATCCGATCTTCTGGCTCCTGAAGCAGCTTTACGCGGTGACTGGAAACTTCGGCGTGGCCATCATGCTGCTGACGGTAATCGTGCGCGCGCTGATGTTCCCCGTCGCGCAAAAGCAGTTCGCCAGCATGGCGCAGATGCGCGCGGTGCAACCCAAGCTGAAGGCGCTGCAGGAACGCCACAAGGACGACAAGGTCCGGCTCCAGCAGGAGATGGGCAAGCTCTACAAGGACGAAGGCGTCAACCCGCTCGCGGGCTGTCTGCCGATCTTCCTGCAGATCCCGATCTTCTTCGCCCTCTACAAGACGCTGCTGATCTCGATCGAGATGCGGCACAAGCCATTCATCCTGTGGATCCGGGACCTTTCCGCTCCCGACCCGGCGATGATCCTCAACCTGTTCGGCTTGCTGCCGTTCACCCCGCCCAGCTTCCTCGCCATCGGCGTGCTGGCGGTGTTGCTCGGCCTGACCATGTGGCTGCAGTTCAAGCTCAATCCGGCGGCGATGGACCCGGTCCAGCAGCAGATGTTCATGATCATGCCGTGGGTGCTGATGTTCGTCATGGCTCCGTTCGCGGCAGGCTTGCTGCTCTACTGGATCACCTCGAACGTCCTGACGCTGGGGCAGCAGAAGTACCTTTATTCGAAGCATCCACAGCTCAAGGCGCAGGCGGAGAAGGACGCTACCGACAAGGCTCGTGCTTCCGAACGTGACAAGGCCAAGGGGTGACCGACCAAGGGCAAGAGGCACTGATCGAGGAGGCTCGCCGGCTTTTTTCCGGCCGGGTGGACTTCCTGCTGTCGGCACCTTCGTTGGACTTCCTGCCTGATGGCAGCCTGCCCGAGGTCGCGTTCGCTGGACGCTCGAATGTCGGCAAAAGTTCGCTGATCAATGCCGTCACCGGGCGTAAGGCCATCGCCCGCGCCTCGGTGACGCCGGGGCGCACACAGGAACTGAACTTCTTCGAGGTGGGGGAGCCTACGCGGTTCCGGCTGGTCGACATGCCCGGCTATGGTTTCGCCAAGGCTCCCGTCAAAGTGGTTGAACGCTGGCGCCGGCTGGTACGCGACTTCCTGCGCGGGCGGGCGGCATTGCAGCGCACGCTGGTGCTGATCGACAGCCGCCACGGCATCAAGCCACCGGACGAAGAGATGATGAAAATGCTGGACGAGGCGGCGGTCGGCTATCGCCTGGTCCTGACGAAGGCGGACAAAATCAAGGCCAGCGAACTGGCCGCGACTTTGGCGAAGGTCGAAACCCAGGCGCGCAAGCATGTTGCGGCCTATCCGGTGATCCACGTGACCAGCGCCGAAAAGGGCCTGGGCATTCCGGAACTGCGCGCCGCGATTCTCGCCGACGCGACCCGCTGAACCTTGGGCACGGGCGATCGCCGTCGCCGTGAGACAAGTTGCTGACGCGCCTTGTCGGGTCAGAGGGCTCCGCTGATCGCCTCTGACCGGATAAAATCAACGAAATAGGACAATCCGCCCAGATGGAAACTTCTTGGCGTCATCTGCAAAGCCAGAATCCGCTACCTTGCTACCGTCGCGAAAGGGGTCGATGCGGCGAGATGGTGCCGTTTGGAGGGTAAGCAGTGCACCAGGTTCGTGTGGCCTCGCTGGCGTGTTACGCCCAGGTAGCCGGCCAGGTTGGGCTCGATGGTCCGGCCATGCTGCGCGAGGCGGGCCTGCAACTCTCGGGCTTGAGCGACCCGGAAATGCGCATTTCCGCCGGCGCGGCCGTCCGGTTACTCGAAATGTCGGCGGAGCGTTCGGGGTTCGATAGCTTCGGGCTGCTCATGGGCGAAGCCCGGCCTTATTCGAGCCTGGGTCCGCTTTCGCTCTTGCTGGAAAGGCTGGAAAATGTCGGCCAGGTGCTAGGCGCCCTGAGCCGTTATCGCCGGCATCTTAACGACGTTCTGAACCTGGCGGTGGAAGAGCAGGACGGCACCAGCCTGATCCGCGTCGAGCTGATCCCCGAGTACGCCCGGACCCAGGTCCTCGACTACTCGCTCGGGTTCGTGGCCAAGATCCTGCATTGTGTCTCGGGAGGGCGCTGGGAGCCTTCCATGATCCACCTCGAACGAAAGGCGCCGTCGGACCTGTCGGTGGCGCGACGGCTGTTTCGCGTCCCTGTCGAGTTCGAGAGCACGTTCAACGGCCTATCGTGTCCGGCGGATTCGTTGACGATCGCCTTGCCGCTGGCCAACGCCGAGATGGCCCACCACGCGGAGAGCCTGCTGGCGCTCGTGCCGCTCGGGCCCGAGGATGCGCCCATCAGCGAACGGACGAAGCGGCTGGTCATCCAGCTCCTCCCGAAGGGAATCACGAGTGTCGAACATGTCGCGGGTCATTTCGGGATCAGCACCCGCGCGCTGCAGCGCAGCCTCGAACACGAAGGGCAGAGCTTCGCGCTCCTTCTGAATGAGGCCAGACGGGAGTTGTCCAAGCGCTACCTGACCAATTCGACCCGGTCGATCACCGCAGTGGCGGAACTCACGGGCTATGCGAGCCTCAGCTCCTTCAGCCGTTGGTTTGCGCGCGAATTCGGCATGTCCCCGCATTCCTGGCGCGTCGCGAAGTCACGCAACCTCCCGCCGGATGCCCAGTCATGAGCGGCGTCATCTTCAGCCTTAAGGACGGGGAAGTCTGGGCCAGCTGGCCCGACGACCCAGGCGCAGTGCGTCTTGGTGAGGTCGCCGAAGTCGCTGCAATGATGCGCGATTTCCTCCAGCAGCTGGAGCTCGGAGAGCGTCTTAACAGGCAACACCGGCCCTCTGAATAACCCCGAGGACCGGCTGCGGCGACGATTCGCCCAGACCCTTGCTCGCGGCGCGAAATGTGAACAGCGTTGACTCGCTTCGGAATTGCTGGGCAAATGTCCTTCGAGGCTAGGTTCGGGAAAACAAGTGGGTTCTCGATACGCTCATGGACAAGCCTTTGGGCAACGAACGTCCCACGATGACGGTCCAATTCTCGCATCAAGTGATGTTATCGCTAACCTGGTCGATGCCACCGGCGCTTCGACGGCGATCGACGTGTTCGAAAAGCTCGTCAACGGCTTGCCGGACCAGATCGCCCTGCTCGATGCCCGCTGGAACATCATCGCCAGCAACGACGCCTGGACGGATTATTGCGCGGCCCACGGGTTCGAAGTGTTCCAGGTCGGCCATAACTATCTGGAAGAACTCGAACGCCTGAACGAGGAGAAGCGGGAGGCCGCGCGAGCGACGGACGCTGTCATCGCCGCCATCAAGGAGTTCGAGCAGGGACGCCCGAGTATGTACCGGCACGTCTACAGCGGTCCGCGCGACGGGCAGGAAACGCAAATCCGCATCGCCAGCATGGAGATCGGCGGCCGGAAGTACTTCACGGTCACCCGGATCGACGTCACCGAACTGGTCCAGCTCCGCCGCCTGCGCCAGGGCTTCAGCACCTCCCTGATCCACACCCAGGAGGAAGAGCGCCGCCGAATGGGGCGCGAGATTCATGATTCCACCATGCAGCAGCTCTCCGCGCTGGGTCTCGCCGTCAGCCAGTTGAAGCGCACGCGCTTACCCGGCGAATCCCTTGCGCTGGTCGATGACATCGAGGAACTGCTGTTCGACGCGCAGCGCGAACTCCGGTCGATTGCCTACCTCGCCCATCCTCCTCAACTGAGCCGGATGGATCTATCCGAGGCTGTTCGTACCCTGGTCGAGGGATTCGGGCGGCGGGCCGGGCTGATCACCTCGTTCGAGGTCGAAGGCGAGACCGATGTGCAGTGGCAGAACGCTCGCGTGGCGATCTATCGCGTCCTGCAAGAGGCGCTGTCCAACGTTCACCGTCATGCTCATGCGACGCAGCTGTCGGTAAGGCTGATTGGGCGCAAGTCGATGATCCACCTGATCGTCGCGGACAATGGCCGGGGCATGCCAGTGGATGTTTCACCGGGCGTCGGTCTTCTCGGCATGCGCGCACGCCTGGCGGAACTCGGGGGCCGTCTCATCGTGCGCAAGCTATCGCCCGGTACCGCGGTGATCGGGAGCGTGCAGCGGACCTGATTTTTTTGGTTCCGGTTCAGTCTCGACGCAACTGGAATGAACGCCGTCAGCCTGTTCCACCGCTTCCCAGCGCAATCATTGCGCTTCCAACCCGGCGGGATAGGCTCTAGGGCGCGCAGCGGGCAGACAGGGTGCCGAGCGTGAAGCTGATAATCGGTAACAGGAACTACTCGAGCTGGTCGCTTAGGGGCTGGCTTGCGGCCAAGCAGTCGGGTCTCTCGTTCGAGGCGCTGACCGTTCACATTGACGGTGACGACTGGCAGGCGACGAAACGCACCGACGACGAATTTCAGCCCTCGGCCGGCAAGGTCCCTGTGCTGTGGGACAACGAGGTGGTGGTGTGGGATTCGCTCGCCATTCTCGAATACCTTGCCGACAAGGTCGGGCGCGATCGCTTCTGGCCCAAAGACGATGCCGCGCGCGGCATGGCGCGGGCGATGGTGGCGGAAATGCACAGCTCGTACCTCGCCTTTCGCCGCCAGTGCCCGATGAACATCCGCAAACGGATCGAAGGGCTGGAGCTGACCGACGATGCGCGCCATGACATCGTCCGCATCCTCGGCTTGTGGGCGGAAGCGCGTGCGCGCTTTGGGAAGGGCGGGCCGTTCCTGTTCGGCACCTTCGGGGCCGCTGATATCTTCTACGCTCCGATCGTGACGCGCCTCGTCACTTACGGCATCGGCGTGCCCGGCTTCGCCCAGGCCTACATGGAGGCGATCTGGGAGCACGCGTGGATGCAGGAATGGATTCAGGGTGCCGAAGACGAGCAGTGGGTCATCGAACAGTTCGAGGTGGCCTAGGACTGGTCAGCCTTTCGGCGGATAGGGCGTCCCGTCGTTGTGTAAGTAGTCGTCGGCCTCGAACCTCAGGTCGATGTCGGGGTAGTCGCCCCGGTCGTTATCGTCATCACCCGCGCTGATCGCGACGAAACTGCAGTCGGAATCAGTTCGGTTCTGCAGACAATGCGCGTTGGTCGCCCCCTTGGGCCAGGCCGCGACATCTCCGGCGCGCAACACGGTCTCTCCGCCGTCCTCCACCAGCACCGCTTCGCCCGAAATCATCACCAGCAGCTCGTCGACTTCCGCATGCCAATGACGCTGGGAGGACCACGCGCCAGGTTTAAGAACCACGTGGCTGGCACCCATCTCGCTTAGCCCGCCGGCCGGAGCGAGCCGGCGCCACCAGCGGCCCTGAACGTCGCGGTCATAAGGATGCGGATAGCCTGTCCGGTTGGACTGCGGGATGGCGTCGAGATCGAGCTTGGGCATGATCTTCATCTCCGGCTGGAAAGAGGCCAATGGCTCGTCTAACCCGCGAGCGATGGGAAATTCCAGCGACGTCGTAAGCTACGCCGAGCAGCTGATCGCCTGCAAGAGCGTCACTCCTGCCCGCGGGAGCGTGTTCGACACGCTCGAGGCGATGCTCGCGCCGTTGGGGTTCGCGGTTCACCGCTTCGTCGCCGGCGGAGCGCCGGACGGACCGGTCGAGAACCTCTTCGCTATTCGGCGCGGTCTGCCAGGCAGCCGCCACCTGGCCTTCGCCGGCCACGTCGACGTGGTTCCGGAAGGTGAGGGATGGACTAGCGGAGCCTTCACTCCGGAACGGCGCGGGGCGCTGCTCTACGGCCGCGGCGCGGTCGACATGAAGGGGGCAATCGCGGCGATGGTCTCGGCAGCAGCGGAAGTGCCGGCGCAGGCAGGGACGTTGAGCTTCATCGTCACCGGCGATGAAGAGGGGCCCGCGGTCTACGGTACGCGCGCCCTTATCGACCTGATGCGCGAGCGTGGCGAAATCCCGGACCTGTGCCTGGTGGGAGAGCCCACTTCGGTCAATCGCCTCGGCGACATGATGAAGATCGGCCGGCGCGGTTCGGTCAACGTATTCCTCGAGGTCGAGGGTAGCGAGGGCCATGTCGCTTATCCTCACCTGGCGGACAACCCGATCCCGCGGCTGGTGGCGATGCTGGCGGAGCTGGACGCACTCGAACTCGACCAGGGGACCGAGTGGTTCCAGCCTTCGAACCTCGAGATCACCGAACTCGAGGTCGGCAACCCGGCCACCAACGTCATCCCCGCCCGGGCGAAGGCGCGTATCTCGATACGCTTCAACGACACGCACACGGGCGCGGAGCTGGCCCAGAAGGTCACTGAGATCGCCAACAAGCATGGTGGTATGGCGAGACCGATTATCTCCGGCGAGCCGTTCCTGACGCCCCCAGGGGCCTTCTCGGAGATCGTCAGCAGCGCGGTCGAGGCGGAGACCGGCATTGCGCCCGAAGCTTCGACCAGCGGCGGCACGTCCGACGCACGGTTCTTGAGGGCACTGTGCCCGGTGATCGAATTCGGCCTTCCCAACGCGACTATGCACAAGCGCGACGAGGCCGTAGCGCTCGAGGACCTCGAAACCCTGGTGCGGATCTATCGACGGATCGCCCTCGCGGCGCTGGCCTAGCCGATTGTCGACAGCCCGCCCCGCTTGCGGGAGCGGAGGCCTGCTTACGTAAAATCACGGAGTTTTCCTCCCTGATGGTAGCGTTACCATAACGTCTACCACCGACAAAAGTCGAGATAAAACAGGGAGGTTAGCGTTGATTTCACGCCTTGAGATCGTGCGCCGTGAATGGCTAGGTGTTGTGGGCCTTTCCAGTCTGATGCTGCCGATACCGGCTAACGCCCAGACCTCCGAAGCCGACGAGATTGCTGAAGTGGAGCAGTGGCCGGCTGACGAGTTCGACTCCGACGCCGCGAGCGAAGAGAACATGATCCTCGTCTCCGGCTACCGCGCGTCGCTTCAGAGCCAGACCAACGCCAAACGCAATTCGACTGGCTTCACCGACACGATCTTTGCTGAAGACATCGGCAAGTTTCCTGACACCAACATCGCCGAATCGCTCAATCGCATCCCTGGCATCACCATCGGCCGGGAGGTTACCGGCGAGGGCGTGACGATCGCCATCCGCGGTCTTGGCAGCAACTTCACCCGGGTGCTGTTGAACGACGCGCCGGTTGCAATCGCCTCAGTGCGGTTCGATGCGCAGGGGACCAATCGCGAAGTCGATCTCGATCTCCTGCCGACCGAGCTCTTCACCCAACTTACGGTCAACAAGTCGCCGGTCGCCAGTCAGGTCGAAGGCGGCGCGGCCGGAACCGTCAACTTGCGTGCCGCGCGTCCGTTCGACAATCCCGAGCCCTATGTCAGCTACGGCTTCCAGGGTTCGAAGGCGAGCGGTACGGGCAAATGGGGCTATCGCGGCCATGTGCTGGCGAGCGCGACTTTCGGCGACTTCGGCATCCTTGTCGGCGGGGCCGCGGTTCGCAACAACTTCCATGTCGACGGTTTCGAGACGATCGGCTGGACCAATCCGAACCTGACCGAGAGCCAACGCACCAGCGGCCTCCGCAATGCAACAGGTGGCGGCAATTTTACCATTCCCTCGACCGTGCCGAGCCATGCGGGGAATGGTCTCACCTCAGGTGAGGCTATCGACGAGGCCTTCCTGCTCGCCAACAATCCCGGCGCGACGATCGACCAGATCGACAACGGCCTTCTTCCCCGTCTTGCCCGTCCGCGCTCCGAGACGGGGCAACGCCAGCGCTACAACGGGCTGGTCTCGCTCGAATGGCGGCCGAGCAACAACTTCCATTTTTACGTCGACGGGATGTACGCGCGCCGCGACACCGACATGACTCGCACCTCGATGAACTGGGCCGTTCGGAACGGCGCGGCGATTCCACTCAACACGACCTACGACCGCGACGATTGCTCCCAGGGCTGTGTGGTCACCGGCGGCACTTACGCCAACTCCCAGTTCTTCCTCGAATATCGCCAGTACAAGGACACGCAGGACTACTGGGGCATCAATCCGGGGATGGAGTTTACCTTCAACGACTGGCTGCAGGGCGACTTCCACCTCAATTACACGAGGAGCACCTTCCGCCGCGAAAACCCGACATTCCTGGTTACGACTGCGCCCAACAGCGGCGCCACGGTAACTTATCGCAACGGCGGCGGGATTCCCTCGATCGAGACCGACATCGATCTCAACGACCCGGCCAACTTCGGCTGGGTCGGCGGCGGCCGCGTCAACCTCAATGGCGAAGATCGCGAGACCGAGACCAAGGGAGTGCGCGGCAGCCTGTTGTTCGGCGACAAAAGGCGCTTCAGCGTGCGCGTGGGCGGCGCCTATGACGACACCAGCCGCCGCATCGCGCCGTTTGACAATACCAACCCCTGGCAGAACGCGATTTGTGGCAATGGGCCGAGCGTCACGTTCTTGGCTCCGAACACCGTGACCACTCCTTGCACCGGCCTCAATGAACCCGGCGACGCGACTCCGGCCGGCTTCCCGACCTTTCCCGGCTTTGGGACCCATCATACGACGGGCATGCCGCCGATCACTTATGCCGGCTCGCTCATCCCCAACGGCGGGGTACCGAGCTATCTGCTGCCTGGTCCCAACGGCTACGTCACCGTCGATTGGGACAGGGTCAAAGCCGATACCGACTATGCGGGTCATCTTGCGCAGGCGGCAGAGACCGGCGCGAGCGCGACCGGTGCCAACGGCGGCCTGATCCGCGAGAAAGTGGCCAGCAGCTTCATCGAGGGCAACGGCATCTTCGATATCGGCGATGATACCCTGCGACTGAACGGCGGCGTGCGGATCGTGTGGACCGAGCAGTTGGTCGGCGGTCTCGTCAGCTTGCCCAGCCAGCTCAACACGCCGGCCGGCGCTCCTCCCGTGCTCGACGGCGGCCGCTATCCGAACACGATTACGTACCCGACGCTGCGGACGACCTATTCGAACCTCCTGCCTTCGGCGAGCGTCGCCTATGAGTTCGACCGCAAGGCCGTGGCGCGGGCCTCGATTTCGCGCACGATGACCAGGCCTAATCCCAATGCCTTGCTTCCCGGCGCGAGTTTCGTGCAGCCTTCGGCCGACGTGGGCACGATCGGCAATAGCGCGCTCGCTCCCTACATGTCCGACAACATCGACCTCGGGTTCGAGTACTACACCGGTGGCGAAGGCGTGATTGCGTTCGCGGCCTTCCGCAAGGAGATCACCGGCTTCACCCAGAATCGGCTGACCAACGTGCCGTTCTCGTTCTTCGAGCCCTATGGCATCACCACCGACTCGTTGTCGCAGGACCAGCGTGACGCCCTGGCATCCCGGGCAAAACCTGGGCAGGCGCTCAGAGATGTCGAAGTGGCCGTGCAACAGCAGGTCAATGTCGACGGCAAGCTCAAGATCAACGGTCTCGAGTTCCAGCTTACCCAACCGCTCGACTTCCTGACCGAACAGGTCGGCATCTCGGGGTTCGGTGTGCAGGGCAACCTGACGCTGATCGATCAGAAAGGCGAAGGGGCCGCCGTCGCGCTTGGCGTCGCTCCCGTCACCTACACACTGACCGGCTATTATGAAAAGGGAGCCCTCTCGACGCGCCTCACCTACACGCGCAACAAGGGGGCGCAGGGTTCGGGCAACAACCAGAACGGCATTCCAGAGGCGGCCATATTCGGGCGCGGCTACTCGCAGCTCGACTTCTCCGGCAGCCTGGACCTGGGTTACGTGTTCGACAACGACCGGCTGCCGACCCTGGTGCTCAACGCGACCAACCTCACCAAGGAAGTCCAGAGCAGCTACTTCCAGTTCCCGAATGCGACGTTCAACGAGTACAACCCCGGGCGGACGGTTCTGGTGGGCGTTCGCGGAACATTTTGAAGCCTCGCATGCTTCCAGACCCTTCCCGCCTTCGGCGCGCCAAACCTGGTGCGGCAGCTTCGAAAGGTCATCGGCCAAACCTGGCGTCTCTCGATGGCGATGAGGGCATACCTCTTCCGTTCGTGGTGAGCTTGTCGAGCCGCGCCGGCGCTGGGCCCGTGTCCTTTGACAGGCTCAGGGCGTACGGTGGGGGGTGGGTGTGTTCATCAAACGCGCGATGGTGAAAAAGCAGTCGGCTCCGGTAGGCTTGTCCCGATCCCCGGGATTCGCGGGGAAGGACGACCGCCGTGGAAAAAAGGGGGCGTCATGGAGGATATATCCTGGCACCTCGCCCGCGGGATGCTCGACCGACCGGGATTGCTTCGCTACCTTCGCGGATAGAACCAGGGGAACGGGGTAGGCATGAGCACTGACGCAGAGCAGATCGCCAAGGAAGCCGCGCCCGCCGGCCACAGCAAGTTGCAGTGGCGCATCCTGATGGGCTTCATCGGAGGCCTGGCCGCTGGGTTGCTCACTTACGCCGTCGCGCCTGACGCCGCATGGCTGCAGTGGGTGGTGACTTACATCACGGGACCGATCGGCCAGATCTTCCTGCGCCTGCTGTTCATGCTGGTGCTTCCGCTTCTGTTCTCAGCGCTCGTCGTGGGCATCGCCGAGATGGGCGAGATCCGCGCGCTCAAAGCGATCGGCCTGCGCACCTTGGCCTACACCGTGATCGTTTCCAGCATCGCGGTTGCCCTGTCGCTCTTGCTGGTCAATGTCCTGAAGCCTGGCCAAGGTGTCGACCCCACCGCGGCCAGCGAACTGCTTGCCCAGGGAAGCGCCAGCGCCGCCAGTATCGTCGCCGCCTCGGCGGAGAGCGAGGCCGGGGTCAACGCCTTCGTCGCAATCGTACCGAGCAACGTCGTCTCGGCCATGAGCAACAACGACATCCTCGCGGTGATGTTCTTCGCGCTGATGTTCGGCATCGGCCTGCTGCTGGTCCGCACGGCGCGCACCCAGGTGCTCAAAGAGGCGATCGAGGGCGTGTTCGAAGTGGCGATGAAGCTGATCGGCCTCGTCATCCAACTCGCGCCGATCGCGATCTTCTGCTTCATGTTCAACCTCTCGGCGCAGTTCGGCTGGGACCTTCTGCCGCGGCTCGCAGCGTTCGTGGGTGTGGTGCTGCTGGCGCTCGGCGTGCAAATGTTCGTGGTGTTCCCCGCGCTGCTCAAGTTCGTGGCGGGGAAGAGCCCGATCGCCTTCTTCCGCGAGACGCGCGAGGCGAGCGTGATGGCGTTCTCCACCGCCAGTTCCAACGCGACGCTGCCGACCTCGCTGCGGGTGGCCGAAACCCAGCTCAAGCTGCCGCCCAAGATCTCGCGCTTCGTCCTTACCATCGGCGCCACCGCCAACCAGAATGGCACGGCGATGTTCGAAGGCGTGACGGTGCTATTTCTCGCCCAGTTCTTCGGCGTTGACCTGTCGCTGGGCGATCAGCTGTTCGTCATGCTCGTCTGCATCCTCGCCGGTATCGGCACCGCGGGTGTGCCCGGAGGGTCGCTGCCGGTGATCGCGCTGATCCTCTCGGGCGTGGGCGTGCCGCCGGAGGGAATCGGTCTGATCCTCGGCGTCGACCGCTTCCTCGATATGTGCCGCACGACGCTCAATGTCGTCGGCGACCTGGTTGCCGCCCAGGTCATCAGCAGCCTCAGCCGCGAGCCGGCGGACACCGCCGCCGCTGCTTAGTCGGCTGGCGGCTCTGGCGGATCCGAGCTCTCGGAACTGCTCGAAGTGTCTGGGTTTTCCGTTGCCAGCCGAACCGGCACGAACCGGCCTAGGCGACAACGAGGTCCGCGCGCGGACCCGGCCTGGAGAACGGTGATCATGTCGGTGTGACAAAGCCTGCCGCCGGTGCCCTGATAGGCGAAGCGCCGCTCGAACCCGAGGCCCGGGCAGCGGTTGGGCAGGGTGTTGCGGAACATCTCGCGGCCGGCCAGCACGAAATCTATGGTGAAGTCGTCATGCACTCGCGTGTTACGGACGCGGATCGTGTTGATGCAATTGACCGGTTCACCCAGCACTTCGACCGCCGGAGCTCGGGTCTGACGAGTTCGATCGGTTCCGCTGTTGTCCGCGCAAGCTGCCAAGGACAGCAAACCCGCGCAGGCCAGCGCGGGCGCAACCCCTTTCATGGTCATCGCACATACTCCCTCTGTTGCGCTCCGGAAGCAGGCCGGGGGCGTTAAGTAGAGGGAATCGCTGCCCGCCTTCTCTTTGCGGTGGGCCTCTCGAGCACCTTATCCCGATAGGAACATAAGTCGATTACGGCGCAACGCCAACACTCTGGCTGGCGCGCTTTGCAAATATAGCGGCCATGGAGGATCAACCAGTGGTGCGCGTGACGCCGGAACGGCTGCGGCACGCGCTTGTCCAACTTGGCTTCGACCTGCTCCGGCGTCTTGCCCTTGGCCAGGCCGGTGCGGTTGGAGACGCGGAACACGTGAGTGTCGACCGCGAAGGTCTCCTCGCCGAAAGCGCAGTTCATCACCACGTTGGCGGTCTTGCGCCCGACACCGGGCAGGGTCACCAGCGTGTCCCGGTCCGGGGGCACTTCTCCCGCGAAATCGCGCACCAGGATTTCCGACAGCGCGATAACGTTCTTCGCCTTGGCGTTGAACAGGCCGATCGTCTTGATGTGCTGCTTGAGCCCCTCTTCGCCCAACGCGACCATCTGGGCGGGCGTCTTCACCTCGCGGAACAGCGCCCGCGTCGCCTTGTTGACGCCCACGTCGGTTGCCTGCGCGGACAGGACGACCGCGACCAGCAGCTGGTAGACGTTGCCGAATTCGAGCTCGGTCTCCGGCGCCGGGTTGTCCTCGGCGAGGCGGCGGAAGAACTCGAAGATCTGGTCCTTGGTCAAAGCCCCAGCACTTGTCCCATTGTGTAGCGGCCGGCCGGCTGGCCGATCAGCCAGGTCGCCCCGCGAACGGCGCCGTGGGCGAAAATCATCCGGTCCTCTGCGCTGTGCGACAGCACCAGGCGCTCTTGCGGTCCGGCGAGGATCACCGAATGCTCACCCGCCACCGTGCCGCCGCGGAGCGAGGCGAAGCCGATCGCGCCCTCCGCCCGTGCGCCGGTGTGCCCGTCGCGGCCGCGCTCGGAGTTGCCGGCCAGCTCGATCCCGCGACCTTCAGCCGCCGCCTGACCCAGTAGTAGCGCGGTGCCAGACGGCGCATCGACCTTCATCCGGTGGTGCATCTCTAGAACCTCGATGTCCCACTCGGGTCCGAGGCTTGCGGCCGCCTGCTTGACGAGGTGAGCCAGTAGGGTGACGCCGAGCGAGGTATTGCCGGTCTGCAGTACCGGAACGGCCAGCGCGGCGCTTTCGATCAAGGCCTGCTGCGTCTCACCCAGTCCGGTCGTGCCGACGAGGATCGGGATGCCCGCGCCAACCGCGGCGTGAAGATTGTTCTCGAGCGCGGCCGGGGCCGAGAAGTCCACCAGCGTGTCGCTGTGATCGGCCAACCGGCCGGCGTCACCACCCCGGTCGATACCGCCGGAAACCTCGTGTCCGGCCGCCTCGATGGCGCGCGTGAGAGCGTGTCCCATGCGTCCGTCGCTGCCGATAATGCCAATGCGGGCCATTGCGCCTCCCTTCGTGCGCGTGCTTCATGCGAGCAATGGACGCCATTCGCAACATCGTGATCCTCACCGGAGCGGGAATTAGTGCAGAGAGCGGGCTGCGGACGTTCCGCGCCGACGACGGGCTGTGGGAGGATCACCGCGTCGAAGACGTCGCCACACCGCAGGGCTTCGGGCGCGATCCCGAGCTCGTGCAGCGGTTCTATGACGAGCGCCGTACCAACATCCTCGCTGCTGAACCGAACGCCGCGCACCAGGCACTGGCGCGGCTCGACCTGGAGTTCGGCGGAAACCTGCTGATCGTCACCCAGAACATCGACGATCTGCACGAACGTGCCGGGGCAAAGCGGGTGCTGCATATGCATGGGGAGGGGCTGTCGGCCTGGTGCCTTGCTTGCGACGCCCGGCATCGCTGGACCGGCACCTTGCTCGATGGACCGCCTTGCCCCTCGTGCGGGGAGGTGGCGCTGCGGCCCGACATCGTCTGGTTCGGGGAGATGCCTTACCGGATGGACGAAATATTTGGCGCGCTGGCTCGCGCGGACCTGTTCGTGTCGATCGGGACCTCGGGCGCTGTTTATCCGGCGGCGGGATTCGTACAGGAGGCTAAAAGCCATGGGGCAAGGGCGCTGGAGCTCAATCTCGAGCGGAGCCAGGGCTCGCGGTGGTTCGACGAGACGCGGCTGGGCCCGGCAAGTGAGTTGGTGCCCCAGTGGGTGGATGAGTTGCTAGGCTCCTGAGCCACAGGCCCGGCACGCCGGATCCTTGGCAATGTTGAGCGTCCGCATTCCCGGCGCCAGCCCATCGAGCAGATGCAGCTTGCCCCACTGGGGATCCCCCAGTCCTCCCACCGGAGCGAGCAGCACGCGGATGGCCTGGAGCGCAGCGAATGTGGCCGTCCAGCCAGCCATGGCGCCGAGCATGCCGTCTTCGGCGCACGTGTCGCAATCGTCGGCGTCGAATGCATCGCCCACATAGCAGCGGTAGCACGCCTGGTCCGGGAGGTGTCCGGCGAAAGCGCCGACCTGGCCCTGGAAGCGGCCCACGGCGGCCGAGAGCAGCGGGATGCCGGCGGCAACGCAGGCATCGGAGACCGCCAGCCGGGTCGCGAAGTTGTCGCACCCGTCGAGTACCAGATCGGCGCCCGCAATCAGTTCGCCTGCATTATGGGAAGTGATCCGGTCGCTGATCCAGCGAACGTCGAGATGGGCATCGAACTCGCGTACCCAAGCGGCTGCAAGGTCCGCCTTGCCCCGGCCGACCTCGTGTTCGCGGAATATCGTCTGCCGCTGCAGGTTGGTCGCGTCGACGGTATCGTCATCGATCAGCACCAGCGAGCCGATTCCGGCACTGGCAAGGTACTGCAGGGCGGGTGAGCCGATCCCGCCGACACCGATCAGCACGACTTTCGCGTTCGCCAAGGCGGCCTGTCCCGCGCCGCCGATCTCCGGCAGCACGATGTGGCGGGCGAAACGTTCCAGGCGTTCAGGAGTGAGGTTCATGCCCTGCAGCTAGGGCCGGACACGCACCTCGGCAAGCTCAGCCAAACGAAGTCAGGATCCCAACCCCATTCGTGCCGAGCTTGTCGAAGCACCCTCCCGTCAGAAGCTCAGCTCTCGAGCTGACGCAGCAGGCTGCGCACATCGCCGTCCATGTCGGAATCGCGCTGGCGCAGATCCTCGATCAGGCGGACGGCGTGAATCACCGTCGAGTGGTCGCGACCGCCGAACTTGCGGCCAATCTCCGGATAGGAGCGCGGCGTCAGCACCTTGGCGAGGTACATCGCGACTTGACGGGGACGGACCACCGCACGGGCGCGGCGCTTGCTCGACATCTCGGCCCTGTCGATGCGGTAGAACTGACAGACCGTGCGCTGGATCTCGTCGATCGTAATCCGGCGGCGGTTGGCCGAGAGGATATCGGTCAGCTGCTCTTCGGCCAGCTGCAACGAGACGTCCTGCCCGGTGAGCTGGGCATAGGCGATCAGCTTGTTGAGGCCGCCGACGAGTTCGCGCACGTTGCGGTTGATTGTGCGGGCCAGGAATTCGATCACGTCCGACGGCACGTCGAGCGGGGCAAAACGCACCAGCTTCGACTGCAGGATCTGGCGGCGCAGCTCGATGTCGGCCGACTGGATGTCGGCGACCAGGCCCATAGAGAGGCGGCTGAGCAGACGCGGCTCGACACCGTCGAGCGCCTGCGGCGCACGGTCGGCAGCGAAGACCAGCCGCTTGCCTTCGGCCAGCAGCGCATCGATCGTATAAAGCAGCTCTTCCTGGGCGCTCGCCTTGCCGATGATGAACTGGATGTCGTCGACCAGAAGCAGGTCGAAGCCACGCAGGCGCGCCTTGAATTCGATCATCTCGTTCGACTTCAGCGCCGAGACGAACTCGACCATGAAGCGCTCGGCACTGCAATAGAAGATGCGGGCGCGGGGATGAGCCTGGAGATAGGCGTGACCGATCGCGTGGAGCAGGTGAGTCTTGCCCTGGCCGGTCGCGGCCTTGAGGTAGAGCGGAGAGAACTGCGGCTTTTCCGCCTGCGCCATGCGCTCCGCCGCGTTCTTCGCCAGCACGTTGGTCGTGCCGGTGACGAAGGCAGCGAAGGTCAGCGAAGGATCGAGGCCAACTGACGAAGTAAAGCCGTCGTCGCCGATAGATTCCATAGCCCGGCCGCCGGCGAGAGCGCCATCGTTGGCGGCACGGTGACCGAAGCCGTCCTCACCCCGGAAGTCGAGGTCGGCCAGCTTGCGGCGGCCCGGATGGACTCCGATCTTGACGTTGCGGACTTCGCTGCGGGCGATCTTCCACGCGAGCGAAAGGCGATCATGGAATCGATCCTGCACCCAATTCGCGGAGAACTCAGTCGGCAGAAACAGATGGAGTGTGCCGGTGTCCTTGCAGAAGCTGCCAACCTGAATCGGACGGATCCACTGGCTGAAGAGCTGATGGCCCAGATCCTTGCGCAGGCCCTGGCTGATGTCAGCCCAGTCCGCTGCAAGATCGACGGCTTCCTGTTCTTCCATATCCCCCTCAATGCCATCGTTCTTGGCAGGCCCCGATCGGCCGGCGTGCGGTCCCATCCGAATCATTGATCCGTTCCCTCCCCGAAGGCTTTTCACACTGAAGACGTCGGGCACAAAAGACCCCCCTCGCGAATCCAGCGGAATCGCAAGTGCCCCCGTACGTCATCTCGAATTGTTTCGGCTGGGCGAGTCAGTCGCCAACCGGAAGGCCGTTATGAACGCCCCTCGTCCGGGCTCGCAAGTCTGCGCACCTAAAAAAAGTGAAATATATCGGCTTGACTTGCGTGGACCCCGCAGCCTTGCGTTCAAGTCGCTGAATCGACTTCAGATTCTTGTGACAGTTTTGCGAATCGGCAGAAATCCTGCACTTTCGAGTAAGTCAGTATTTACTGTCTCGCAGACGCGAAAACGGGCCGGTGGAAAACCCACCGGCCCGTTCCAATTTCGTTCCTGGCAAATCCCGAAACGGGACGAATCAGAGAGCCGCGACTCGCTTGCTCAGGCGGCTCATCTTTCGGGCCACGGTGTTCTTATGAAGCACGCCGCGAGCCACGCCGCGGGCCATCTCCGGCTGCGCGGCCTTCAGCGCGACCTGGGCGGCATCCTTGTCACCGGCGTCGAGCGCGACTTCCACCTTCTTCACGAAGCTGCGGATGCGGCTGATGCGCGCACCGTTGATCTCGGCGCGCCTGTCGTTGCGGCGGATGCGCTTGCGGGCTTGGGGCGTATTGGCCATTTTTGTCCTTACATCGGGCCGCGTTTGACGAGCGACCGGAAGCTCTGTCTAAAATTGCTGAAACGGCAGTTTCCCGCCGGAAAGCGGCGCCCTTACCCACGAGGCGCCGAATCGTCAACACTCTGTGTAGCCTCAAACGCCGGCGGGCCCATCCCGGCCCTTGGCTTTCCTCGCATA
The DNA here is from genome assembly GCF_018599195.1 of Croceibacterium selenioxidans. GTDB lineage: Bacteria > Pseudomonadota > Alphaproteobacteria > Sphingomonadales > Sphingomonadaceae > Croceibacterium_A > Croceibacterium_A selenioxidans. Next base: position 1,323,710 of record NZ_JAHFVK010000002.1, read on the forward strand.
AGCTCGGGCGTCCGATCGGCCTTGCCGTCCGCTGTGCGGACGGAACGAGTTCACTTCTGACAAGTGGGGCAGAACCAAGTGCTGCGACCCCCTTGGGTGATTCTCTGGATCGCCCCGCCGTCCTCGTGTTGGCAAGGTTCTCCCTCCCGACCGTAGACAGCGAAGCGGCTGGCGAAATAGCCGAGCTCGCCATCGGGGCGGGCGTAGTCGCGCAAGCTGGAGCCGCCATCTTCGATCGATTGTTCGAGGACTGCGCGAATCGCCGGGACCAGCCGCTCGAGCGCAGCTCGTGTCACTTTTCCCCCGGCCTTGCGCGGGTCGATGCGGGCGCGGAACAGAGCCTCGCAGACGTAGATGTTGCCGAGTCCGGCAACGATCCTCTGGTCGAGCAACAGGAGCTTCACCGCCTGCTTCCGGTCCCGCAGAGCCCCCTTTAGATGATCTACGGTCAGACCCGGACCGAGCGGCTCAGGGCCCATCGCAGCGAATGCGGGCCAGCGATCCAGCGCTTCGGTCTCTACCAGATCGACGAACCCGAAACGCCGCGCGTCATTGAGGGCAAATCGATGGCCGATTGTCTCGAGCACCAGATGGTCGTGCTTGCCGAGCTCTTCGGGGTCGATTCGCCAGCGTCCGCTCATGCCCAGGTGGAACACCAGCGTCGTCCCGCGGTCGGTATGGATCAGGCCATACTTCGCCCGCCGTCCCATGCCGGTAACCCGCGCCCCGGCCAGCGACTGCACGAGCCCCTCGGGAAACGGAAAGCGCATGTCCGGCCGATAAAGCGCCACGCGTTCGATGCGGGCGCCATCGAGGAAGCGGGCGAGGCCGCGGACAGTGGTTTCGACTTCGGGAAGCTCGGGCATCTGCGGAAAGTACCTAGCCGCCCGGGCTCACTCTGTCATCGCCAAGCGCGACAGGGCTGACTAAAGCCCCGCCCATGCCCATCGATCGCAATCAGGCTCGCGCCTTCGCCCTGCTCGGACTTGTCATGATTCTGTGGGCCGGGAACTCGATCGTCGCCCGCGCGGTACGGGGCGACGTGGCGCCGTTCACGCTGGCCTTTATCCGCTGGGCCGGGGCGTGCCTGGCCGTCGCCCCCTTCGCCATCGGCCCGCTGAAGCGCGACTGGCCCGAGATCGTGAAGGGGTGGAAGCCGCTCCTATTCCTCGGGCTCGTCGGCGTCGCCGCGTTCAATGCGTTCCTCTATTCCGGCCTGCAATACACTACTGCGACCAACGCCTTGCTGCTCCAGGCGGCGACCCCGGCGTTCATGGTGCTGCTCGACCGGCTGCTGTTCGGCGTCAGGCACGGCTGGTGGCAGATCATCGGCGTAACAGCATCGATGCTCGGCGTGCTTGTCATCGTGTTCGAAGGTGACGCGTCAGCGGCCCTGCGACTGCATTTCGGCAAGGGCGATGCGCTGATCCTGTGCTCGGTGGTGGTGTGGTCGTTCTACACGGTGTTTCTGCGCCTCCGTCCGCCGATCTCGCCCGTGAGTTTCATCGCGGTGACGTTCTTCATTGCCATGGTGACGATGGCGGTGCCGGCTGCGCTCGAGTGGCAGTCGGGCCGGACCATTGCCTGGAGCCCGCAGGTGGTGGGCGCGTTTCTTTACGTCGCGCTGCTGCCGTCGTTGTTGTCCTATTTCATCTATAACCAGGCCACCGGCGTGGTCGGCCCGGCCAAGGCGGGACAGGCGATCACGCTCATGCCGCTGTTCGGCGCGTTCCTGTCCGCCGCGCTGCTTGGCGAGCGGCTCCATCCGTTCCACTTCGTAGGCATGGTCTTCATCCTGGTCGGGATCGGCCTGAGCCTTCTTTCAGGAACGAGGAAAGAGCCCGCTGGCGCCGCGCCTGCCCCGTCGCTAGAGGACCGGGCATGAGCGATCAGGTTTCCTTCGGATACGAGACGGTCGAAGCGGAGGAGAAGACCCGCCGCGTCGGCGCGGTGTTCTCCAGCGTGGCGTCGAAGTACGACGTGATGAACGACGCGATGTCGGGCGGCCTGCACCGGCTGTGGAAGGATCAGTTCGTTCGCCGCGTAAAGCCGCAGCCGGGTGAGGCCATCCTCGACATGGCGGGCGGCACGGGTGACATAGCCTTCCGCATGGCCGCGCGCGGTGCTGCCGTGACAGTGGCAGACATCAACCAGGAAATGCTCGACGTCGGCCTGGAGCGGGCGGTCGAGCGCGGAATCGACACACTGGTGTGGTCGCGGCAGAACGCCGAGCAGCTCGCCTATCCCGACCGGTGCTTCGACGCCTATACGATCGCGTTCGGCATCCGGAACGTAACCCATATCGACAAGGCGCTGGCCGAAGCCTTCCGCGTGCTCAAGTTCGGCGGACGGTTTTTCTGCATGGAATTTTCGACGACCGAATGGCCGGGATTCAAGGACGTCTACGATTTCTATTCGCACAAGATCGTGCCCCAGGTAGGCAAGGCCATCGCGGGTGATGAGGACAGCTACCGCTACCTGATCGAATCGATCCGCCGTTTCCCGCCGATGCCGGAGTTCGAGCGGATGATCCGCGAGGCCGGCTTCGAAAAGACCAAGGTGGAGCCGATTCTGGGCGGGTTGGTCGCCATTCATTCAGGGTGGAAGATCTGACCCGACCGACAGTCCATATTCTGCGCCTGCTCAAGTGGGGGCGCACGCTTGCCCGGCACGGCGCGCTCCGAGGGATCGAGGGCGATCCCAACACGCCGCCCCCGGTAAAGCGCCTGGTCCGCATCGCGCGGTTCGGCACCCTCCAGCCCCGCGTGCCAGACTATGCCGCCGCCTTCCAGGCCATCGGCCCGGCCGCGATCAAGCTCGGGCAGACGCTCGCCACCCGGCCCGACATCGTCGGCGAGGAAGCGGCGCATAATCTGCTGACCCTTCAGGATAGCCTCCCGCCCCTTCCCTTCGATCAGGTCGAGGCGGAAATGGCGCGCAGCTTCGGGGTGCCGCTAACCTCCGTGTTTGCTGAGATCGACCCTGTGCCGGTCGGCTCGGCCTCGATCGCGCAAGTTCATCGCGGCGTGACCGTCGACGGGCACACAGTCGCGATCAAGGTCCTGCGGCCCGGTATCCGCGAGAAGTTTGCACGGGATATCGAGACTTATGAGTGGGCTGCGGCCCATCTCGAAGCGCTGGGCGGCGAAGCGCGGCGGCTTCGTCCGCGCATGACCATCGCCAATTTCAAGCGCTGGACCCATCGCGAGCTCGACTTGCGCCGCGAAGCCGCCTCGTCGTCCGAGTTGGCCGAGGCGATGAAGGGGTTCGAAGGCTACACGGTCCCCGCGGTGGACTGGGACCGGACCAATGGCCGGGTCATGACCATCGAATGGGTCGACGGCATCAAGATCGGCGATGTCGAAGCCCTGCGCGCCGCCGGGCACGACCTGCCGCAACTCGCCAGCCGCCTGGTGCTCGCGTTCCTGACCCAGGCGATCAGTGGCGGGTTCTTCCACGCCGACATGCACCAGGGGAACCTGTTCGTGCGGCCCGACGGGACGATCGTGGCGATCGACTTCGGCATCATGGGCCGCATCGACCGCCGCGCGCGGCAATGGCTGGCGGAAATCCTCTATGGCCTGACCACCGGCAACTATCGCCGCGTGGCCGAAATCCACTTCGAGGCGCAGTACGTGCCGAGCTATCACTCGGTCGAGGAATTCGCGACCGCTCTACGGGCGGTGGGAGAGCCGATGCGCGGCAAGCCGGTCAGCGAGCTGTCGGTCGGCATGATGCTCGACAGCCTGTTCGCCATCACTCGCGATTTCGACATGCAGACCCAGCCGCACCTGCTTCTGCTGCAGAAGACCATGGTCATGGTCGAAGGCATTGCCACGCAGCTCGATCCCAAGATCAACATGTGGGACGTATCCGCCCCGTACGTCCGCAGCTGGATCCGCGACGAGCTCGGGCCCGAAGCCGCCCTCGCCGACCGCATCCGCGAAGACGTCGGAACGCTGTTGCGCCTGCCGCAAATCGTCCGCCGCATCGAAGAGCGCTTCCCCGCTCGTGGAGGCGCGCCCGACCAGCCACCTTTGCCGGACATCGATCTGGTCTGGGAAGGCTCGGTCGAGAGTGGTTCGCGCTGGCTTGGCTATGCTGTTGCTGTGCTGGTGGGTGGGGGACTCGTATTGGCGGGCCAGATGATGGGGTGGCTCGGTTGAACGGCACGGCGCCTGATTGGCGCCGCTTTGCCCATTGGCCACGAGGCGCCGCCCTTGGGGTGCTTGCGGCATTCGCCTTGCTGCTCGGCCTCGCGGTAATCACCGCCCGCCAGCCCGTACATGTCCAGTCTGACGCGGCCTTGTCAGGGCCCGCGCAGGTCAGCGCCGCCGACACCATCGAACGGGACGAGGACTTGCGCCTCTATGACCGTATCGCCGAGCGGGTGGCGGCGGGCGAGGACTACTACCAGGCCGCCGTCGAGGAACAGCGGGCACGCGGCTTTCCCGTCCGCCCCGGCCTCACGGTGCGCTTGCCGACGCTCGCGTTGCTCACCGCCACGCTTGGCCAGCCCGGGATGGTCGCTCTTGCTGCGCTCCTGGGCCTGGCCGTGCTCGCCGCGTGGTGGCGCAGGCTGGGCAGCGAGCCGGGGTCAGGCGACAAGCGGGTTATCTGCATGCTCTTGCTGGTGATCGGCAGCAGCCTGGCGCTGAAACCGCAATACCTGGTCCTGCACGAGCTCTGGGCGGGTCTCCTGCTGGCGCTCAGTTTTGCGCTTCACCGTCCGGGGCGATGGATCGGCGCCTGGGTGGCCGCGGCTCTTGCGCTGGCCCTGCGCGAGTTGGCGCTGCCGTTCGTCCTGCTGATGGGCGCGCTGGCCCTCTGGCGGCGCGACTGGCGCGAGGCGGCGGCCTGGGCAGGGCTCGTTGGCCTGTTCGTCGCGGGAATGGTGTTGCATCTCTCGCAGGCCTCGCAAGTCGTGTCGCCGGAAGACCCGGCGTCGCCGGCTTGGTTGGTGCTGCGCGGATTGCGCGGGTGGACTTCGAACCTTCAGCTCAACAGTGTCCTGCAATACCTGCCAGCGTGGCTGGCGGCCCCGCTGGCGTTGCTGCCGTTGATCGGCTGGATCTCATGGCGAAGCGATGCCGGGATATTCGGCACTCTGCTGCACAGCGGCTACGGGCTGTTCTTCATGCTCGCGGGGCGCGACAACAACTTCTACTGGGCGCTGGTGGTGATCCCGACGTGGTTCCTCGGCCTCGCCTTCATGCCGGGTGCGCTTCGCGATCTGTGGCGCGCCGCGCTAGGCAAAACTTAACCATCGCGCGGCAAGGCTGGTGTTGAAGTGGTCCTAAATGTAGGTCTTGGTCGTTGAACCGGGCTGGAGAGAGCATCACCGCCACCATGGCACAACCGCGTATCTTGCTGGTCGTGGGCGGGGGCATTGCCGCCTACAAGTCGTGCGAGCTGGTCCGCCTGATCAAGAAGGGCGGGGGCGACGTAACCTGCGTCCTGACCGAAGGCGGCGCGCAGTTCGTTACGCCGATGAGCCTAGCCGCGCTCAGCGGCAACCAGGTCCACTCGACGCTGTGGGATCTCAAGGACGAAGTCGAGATCGGCCATATCCAGCTCAGTCGGCAGGCGGACCTGGTGGTGGTGTGCCCGGCGACCGCGGACCTGCTGGCCAAGATGGCAGCGGGCATCGCCGACGATCTCGGAACCACGCTGATCCTCGCGACCGATAAGCCGGTCATGGCCGTTCCGGCGATGAACGTGCGCATGTGGGAGCACGAAGCGACGCAGCGCAACGTCACCTGGCTCAAACAGGCCGGGGTGCACGTGATGCAGCCCGACGAGGGCGAGATGGCCTGTGGGGAATACGGCCCCGGTCGCTTGCCCGAGCCGGAAATGATCTGGCTTGAGATTGCTGAGAAGCTCGGCCTCGATCCCGGAGAGGCCGGATCGCGCGAGGTGGCGAGCTATCTCGAAGCGCTCGAGCCCGAGGACGAGCCCGAAAGCGAGCTTGGTGCGCAAGATGGCAAGCCTGGCGGACTGGCAGGCCTCCTCGCCTCGCTTATCCCGCGGAGCACGCCTCGCCGGATCGAGCCGGACGAAGTGAGATACGTGGAAGAGCCGTTCGCCGACGCACCGCTCGACGAACTCATGCCGGAAGGTCCGCCGCTGCCGACGCCCGATCTGACGGCCGGCCCGCTGATCGTGAAGAAGGGACAGGCGAGGTCTGCGCCGCCGACCGACCCCGCGGCACTCAACCATCACGTCAACGACCGGCAGGCTCCGCCCGAACCCCCGGCTTTCGATCCGCTCGACGGGCAGCCCGATTTCGACGTCGATCCCGAACACCGTCCGCTGTTCGGCAAGCACATACTTGTGACGGCTGGTCCGACGCACGAGCCGATCGACCCGGTGCGGTTCATCGCCAACCGGTCCTCGGGCAAGCAGGGCTTCGCGATCGCCGCGGCCGCTGCCGCCGCGGGTGCGCGGGTGACATTGGTCGCGGGACCCGTGGCGCTGGCAACGCCTCCAGGCGTGGACCGCGTCGACGTGGAAAGTGCTCAGGAAATGGCGGCAGCGGTCAAGGCGGCGCTTCCGGCCGATGCCGCGGTCATGGTCGCCGCGGTCGCCGACTGGCGGACCAAGGACTTCGCGCAGGAGAAGATCAAAAAGCGCGGCTCGGCGCCACCGGCGCTGATCCTGGCCGAGAACCCCGATATCCTCGCCTCGGTCGCAGGGAGCCGTCAGCGGCCCAAGCTGTTGGTCGGTTTTGCCGCTGAGACCGAGAACGTGGTCGACAACGCCACTCGCAAGCGCAAGAGCAAGGGCGTGGACTGGATCGTCGCCAACGATGTTGGTCAGGCCGATGGCAAGGGCGGCGTAATGGGCGGCGACGAAAACACCGTCCACCTGATCAGCGAAGGCAAGGTCGAGGATTGGGAACCGATGAGCAAGCAAGCGGTCGCACGGCGGCTGGTGGAGAGAATGACCGAGGTTCTGACTAGTGAGTGACGCGACAGTTGGCGTGCGGATCAAACGCTTGCCCCACGGAGAAGGCCTCGCCCTCCCAGCTTATGCGACCCAGGGTGCCGCCGGAATGGACGTGCTGTCCGCCGAGGACCTGACCCTCCCGCCAGGTGCGCGCCACGCGGTCGCGACGGGCTTCGCCGTAGCCATCCCCGCCGGGTACGAAATCCAGGTCCGCCCGCGCTCCGGCCTCGCGCTCAAGCACGGGATCAGCGTTCCCAATACACCCGGGACGATCGATTCGGATTACCGCGGCGAGGTGAAGGTCATCCTGATCAACCTCGGCAGCGAAAGCTTTGCGATCGCTCGCGGCGACCGCATCGCCCAGCTCGTGCTCGCGCCGGTGACGCTGGCGTCGTGGCAGGAAGCTGATGAACTGGACGACACCGCGCGCGGTGCCGGCGGGTTCGGCTCGACCGGCGGGCATTCCGCCTTGGTCTAGCGCTCCCCGCCGGTCGCTATCAGTCGCGGCTGGCCGTTTTTTCCGGCGCGATCGAGATGCGCACCGTCTCGCCCGAATTGCCCGGGAAGCCCACGAACATAGCGTCGACCAGGTTCGGCACGAGGTACTGGAGCCGGTTCGAAGTCGACAGCGCCTGCGCGTTGCCTTCGAACAGCCGCACGCCGTCAGCCGCGCGGTCGATCTTCAGGTCGATGCCGCTGGTGAAGACGGTGTAGCTGTAGACGTCGTTGAAGAACGCCGAGTTCCAACCCCAGCCCCACGCTCCGTACGGGCGATAGAAGCCGCCGCCGCGCCAGTAGGGCCGGTAACCGTACCATGAGCCCCAGGGGTCGGAAAAACCGGTTGAGCGAATACGCTCGCGCCCGTTGTCGACGCCGTAGTCGAAGCTGACGATGAGGTCGGCCCCATCCCGTGCAGTAGCCGGTCGGTAGCCAAGATTGGTGAGGTGGTTGGACACGAGTTGCGCGTAAGTACGGAACTCGATGCCGCCTTCCAGCGCCGGATCCAGCGCAACGACATAGAACGTCTGCCCGGCGGGCGCCGGCAATTGCGATTCAAAGCGCGATACATCCGCCTTGAAAGGCGTGGCGCAGGCAGCCAGGGCGGCCAGAGCCAACGGCACCAGCACCAGTCTGAGACCTCGTGCCATCTTGGACAGGTTGCTCATCTCGAAAACTCTCTTTCGAAAACCACGTGCAACTCGAACTCGTTCGATCGGGTGCGAGTTCCAGAACGATAGAACGTGTCATATCAAGGGCGGGCTGAATAGCCGTTGAACACAAGCGGCGGAAAAACCGTGGTTTTTCAATTGGGAGACGTGTCGATGTCCCGCCAATCGGGCAAAATCGCCGCCCGGACGGCCTGTTTTATACAGGACCTTCCGGGTCGGACGATAACTTGTTGGATAGTCAGGCGACTCCGGGCCTGGGCCCTCAGCCGCGCAGCAGCCCCAACGCCCGGTAGGCCTGCTCCAGCGTCGGACCGGCGATCTGCCGGGCCTTGGCGGCGCCGCGGGCGAGGATCGCGTCGAGCGATTCCCGGTCTTCAAGCAAACCCGTGAAGCGCGCGGTGATCGGGCTCAGGGTCTCGACCAGCAATTCACCCAACGCGGGCTTGAACGACCCGAATCCTTGCCCGCCGTGTTCGGCCAGGACATCGGCCACCGACTTGTCGGTCAGCGCGGCGTAGATCGAAACCAGATTGAGCGCCTCGGGCCGGCCTACCAGCCCCGCTTCCTCGCTCGGCAACGGTTCCGGATCGGTCTTGGCCTTCTTGACCTTCTTCATCACCTCGTCCGGATCGTCGGCAAGATTGATACGGCTCATGTCCGAAGGGTCGGACTTGCTCATCTTCGCGGTACCGTCACGAAGCGACATGATCCGTGCCGCGCCGGGCGGAATGATCGGGTCGGGCAGGGTGAAGACGGGGGCATCTTCGGGGCAGAAGTCGTTGTTGAACTTCTGCGCGATGTCCCTCGCCAGCTCCAGGTGCTGCTTCTGGTCTTCGCCCACGGGCACGTGGGTTGCCTGGTAAAGCAGCACGTCCGCCGCCTGCAGCACCGGGTAGGTGAACAGCGCAACGCTGGCGCCCTCGCGGTTCTTGCCCGACTTGTCCTTGAACTGAGTCATGCGGGAGAGCCAGCCCATGCGGGCCGTGCCGTTGAGCAACCATTGCAGTTCGGAATGGGCGGGCACCTGGGCCTGGTTGAACAGGATGGAGCGAGCCGGGTCGATGCCGCAGGCGACGAGCGCCGCGGTCATTTCGAGGGTGGCCGCCTTCAGCTCGGCCGGTGAGTGCGGCATAGAGATGGCGTGAAGATCGGCGAGGAAGAACAGGCACTCGCTGCCCGGCTCGAGATCGTCCTGCATGCGGACCCAGTTGCGGATCGCGCCGAGGTAATTGCCGAGGTGAAGGGAGCCGGTGGGCTGGATGCCGGAAACAACGCGCATGATGAGAGTCTCTCAGAACTTGGATTGATAGGGGAGGCCGCCCGAAAAGCGGGGCAGCAGGCGCTCAGATCGAGGCGCGGCTCCGCCATCGCCAGGCCGCCCGGCCGCGCGCCATGAAGCGGCGCGAGCACTTACGTGAAAAGGCGGTGGGATGGTCCATCGTGGGCGCCGATAGCACAATCGGCGGCGAGGGACAGCCCTACTCGGAAAGGTTGACCGATTGGGCCGGGCGCTTGCGGCGGAGTTGGGCGATCAGGTCCTTGTCGATCGCCCCGATGAGCCAGGCGACGGCGAAGAACACCACGCCACCGGCGCCGACCAGGACGGACAGCGACCAGACGCGCTCGACGACACTGCCGCCATAGTGATCGGCGAGGGCCGGCGTCAGCCACCAGAGCAGGGCGCTCATCACTGCCGTAGCGACCAGTTGCCGGGCGATGCGGCCGGCGAGCTTACCGGTGAAGTGGAACCAGCCGCGCAGTTGCAGCAGGGTGTAGAGCGTCAAGACGTTGAGCGTGGCGGTAAAGGCGGTTGCCGCTGCCAGGCCGACGATGCCGAAGCGTGGCACGACCCAGAAGTTGAGCGCGATGTTGATAGTCAGCACGCAGGCTGCGACGTAGACCGGCGTGCGAGTGTCCTCGCGGCTGAAGAACGCCGGCTGGAATACCTTCACCAGCACGTAGGATGGCAGGCCCGCGACAAGCGCGACGACGATATTGGCCATGAGCGCCCCATTGGCCTCGGTCATCTTGCCGCCGACGAAGAACGCGGTCACGAAGGCCGGAGCGCAGATAGCGAGCGCGGCGGCGGCGGGGAGCGTGAGCAGGGTTCCGACCTCCACTGCGTTTGACTGCAGCCGTTGGGCCTCCTTGCTGTCACCGGTCTGGATATGGCGAGCGAGCATCGGCAGGATCGCCGTGCCCAGCGCGATCCCGAAGATCCCGAGCGGCATCTGGTTCAGCCGGTCGGCCATCTTGAGCAGTGTCAGCGAACCCTGCGGCAGGCTGGTGGCGAAGAACGTGTCGACCAGTTGGCTGATCTGGTAGACGCCCGCGCCGAACGTGGCCGGAAGGATCAGCATGCCGAGGCGCTTCACCTCGGGCGTGAATTTCGGGAACGACACCTTGAGGTGCACGCCGGCCTTGTGCGTCGCCCAGGACATGTAGGCGAGCTGAGCCACGCCGGCGAAGGCCAGGGCGACCGACTGGGCATAGGCCACCGTCACATCGTTGCCGGTGAAGTTCTCGCGCAAGTAGTAACCCACGACGATGCCGCCGATCAGCACCACGTTGAGCAGCACCGGAACGAAGGCGCCTGGCGCGAAACGCGAGCGGGCGTTGAGCAGGCCCGAGAGCATCGCCACGAGGCTGACCAGCATCAGGTAGGGGAAGGTGATCCGCGAGAGGCTGACGGCGAGCTCGAACTTGCCGGGGACATCCTGGTACTCTCGCGCGAGCAACCAGACGATGCCGGGCATGGCCAGCATGGCCAGTGCCGAAAAGCCGAGCAGCACCCAGACGAACACCGCCAGCACGTCGTTGGCGAAGCGGTCGGCCGCCTCGTCCCCGCCGTGGCCATGGAGGGCGCGCGAGTACATCGGCACAAAGGCGACCGAGAACGCCCCTTCGGCGAACAGCCGGCGAAAGGTGTTCGGCAGCGTAAAGGCGAGTTGCCACGCGTCGGCCGCCAACCCGGCTCCGAGGACCCGGGCGAGCAACATGTCGCGGATGAAGCCGAACACACGGCTCACGGCGGTCAGCCCGCCGATCGTGCCGACGTTCTTGACGAGGCTCATGTACGGTGGGCCCCTCCCTTTCCGTTCGTCCTGAGCTTGTTGGTGGACCCTCTGGCGCTACCCAGCCGGGTCGCGCCAATGGGGTTCGACAAGCTCACCACGAACGGGGGATCGCCCAAAAAATTCAACTGGCCCTAAGATCAAGCTTCGCCAGGAGCGCCCTGGCCGGCCTGCTGCGCCTGTGCCTGGAGCTGCTGTACGTAGAGGCCGTTGAAATCGACCGGATCGAGCAGCAGCGGAGCAAAGCCCGCGTCGCGCACGGCGTCACCGACAATGCGGCGAGCGAAGGGGAACAGGATGCGCGGAGCTTCGGCGTAAGTGAAGGCGTGCTTCTGTTCGTCGCTCATATTGCGCATTCCGACGAGGCCGCAATAGGACAGCTCGACGATGTAGGCGGTGCCCTGGCTCGACTTGTTGGTGACCGAGATCTTCAGTTCGATCTCGTGAACCTCTTCGTTGATCTTGCGCGCGGCAATGTTGAACTGCACGTCGATCTGCGGCTGGTCGGTCCACTGGAAACTCTCGGGAGCCTTTGGATTCTCTACCGAAAGATCCTTCACGTACTGCGTCAGGAGACCCGCGACAGGCAGGGTATCCGCGCCATTGCCGGCGCCAGCGGGATCGGAATCGAGGTTGGTGAGGACGTCGCCCTGTTCGGCCATGATCGTATTCGACTTTCGAAAAATGGGTTCGGCGCGCGCTAGCACCGCCATTGCGCCGCCGCAACGGCTGCCTAAAAAGCGTAATCTCTCAGGAGCCAGTGGGCCTGACAGGTGTTGTTCATTTGTGTATGGCAACTATCTAATGCACAAATAGGCTTGGGGTGATCCGTGAGCGGACATTGCCGGGCGCAGATCGGACAAGCGTAGTGATCATTGAAATTGTCATTCTGGCCATGATCGCAGCCTTCCTCGGGCTGCGGCTCTATTCGGTGCTCGGCCGCCGCGCCGAGCATGAGGAGGAGCCGGTGCCGACTCGCTTCGAGCGGGGCGAGGCCGGCAACGTGCCGCGCCAGGTGACCACTTCCGCCGCCGAGATCCCGAACAACAGCCGTGAGATCGCCGGTTTCCCGCCCGCCATCGAACAGGGCTTGCGTGAAATCAGCGTGGCCGATCGCCGGTTCGACCTGCTCAGCTTCCTCGAAGGCGCCAAGGCGGCCTACGGCATGGTGCTCGAAGCGTTCTGGCGCGGTGACAAGGACGAACTCCGCCAGCTGTGCGACGATGACGTGTACGAGAGCTTTGCTGCTGCGATCGCCGAGCGCGAGGCTGCGGGCGAGACGCTCGACAACCGGTTGATCCGGATCGAGGACACCGTGGTGCACATGGCCCGCCTCGACGGGCGCATGGCGCGCATCGCCGTGCGCTTCACGGCCGACATCGCCGCGGTCACGCGCGACAAGGACGGCAACATGGTTGCCGGTTCGCTCGACGATGCGATCGAAAGCATCGACGTTTGGACATTCTCCCGCGACGTGCACAGCGCCGATCCCGACTGGCTGCTCGACGAAACCGACGAAGGCTGATCCCGGGTGCCGGGGGGAGGGCGTTACCGTTTCGCCGGGCTGGCAACGCTTGCCCTGCTCGCTGGGTGCGTGGCGCCGCGTATCAAGCCTTCCGAGCCGCGGCCGACACCTTCGCCGCCACCCGTCGCGACCAATGCCTACGCCGCTGGTGTCAGGGCCGGGCCCGCGATTTCCGATCTGCAGCTGAGCGCTTCCGATGCGCGCGGCGCGCTCACATCGTTTCGCGAGAGTTGCCCGAAACTCCTCGCCCGCACTGACGGCAGCGGGCTGACCCGGAAGGAAGACTGGCAGGAGGCCTGCACGGCCGCGAGCGGCTGGTCGGTGAGCGAAGCCCCGCGATTCTTCGAAACCCAGTTCGAGGCCGTCATCGTCGGCGAAGGGGCGAGCCACGTCACCGGTTATTTCGAGCCCGAGATCGCCGGCAGCCGCCAGCGCCGTCCGGGCTTCGAGGTTCCCGTCTACCGCATGCCGCCCGACCTGGTGCGCGATTGGCCCTCAGGCACGCCCGCCGGTGAACGCAACGGACGTCCGCCCCTCGGCCGGCGCGACGAGCGCGGGGTGGTCGGTCCCTATTTCGATCGCGGGCAGATCGAGGACGGCGCGCTGGCGGGCAAGGGACTTGAGATTGCCTGGGCCGCCGATCCGATCGAGTTCTTCTTCCTGCAGATCCAGGGGTCGGGCCGCTTGCGCACGCCGGAAGGGGAGGTGATCCGCATCGGCTACGCCGGGCAGAACGGGCGCGCCTACGTCGCAATCGGTTCGCTGATGCGCCAGCGCGGGCTGATCGGCAGCGGTCCGGGCCAGTACTCGGGCTCGATGCAAGGGATCGTGCAGTACTTGCGCGATCACCCGGCGGAAGGCCGCGCCGTGATGCGCGAGAACCAGAGCTGGGTGTTCTTCCGGGAGCTGACCGGTGACGGTCCGCTCGGCGCGCTCGAGGTGCCGGTGCGGCGCGAGAATTCCGTTGCCGCCGATCCGGCTTTTGTGCCGCTGGGCGCTCCGGTGTTCATCAATGTCGAGCACAGGCAAGCCAACGGATTGTGGATTGCCCAGGACACTGGCGGCGCGATCAAGGGGGCCAACCGCTTCGACACTTTCTGGGGCGCGGGCAACGATGCCCAGACGATTGCCGGCGGCATGAACTCGCGCGGGAAGGCGTTCGTCCTGTTGCCGAAGGGGACGCTGGCGCGCTTGAGGTCGCAATGAAAGCCCCGCGCGGGCTGAGCGCGGATGAAGCGGCGCTCTGGGCACGGGTAGCGAGTACCGTCACGCCGCTGAAGAAGACGGTGGTGAAAAAACCGCCATTACCTGTGCCGGACCTTCCTCCTACGCCTCCGGCTCTGCCCAAGAAGGCGCTGAAGGGACGGATCCCTCCGCCATTGCCCGCGCCTCGCTTGCAGGCTCCACCGCCGTCGCCGGGTCCGGGCCTCGATTCCTCCTGGGAACGCAAGCTGGCGAAAGCGGCGATCGATCCGGATTTCACGCTCGACCTGCACGGCCATAACCTGGAGCAGGCGCACAACCGGCTCGACATGGGCCTTATACAGGCGAAGTCGATGGGCGCGCGGCTGGTGCTGCTGATCACCGGCAAGTCCCGCCCTGTGCACGCGGCCGATCGCGGCGAGAAGCGCGGGGCGATCCGGGCCAAGGTGCTCGACTGGCTGGCAGCGGGGCCGCACGCCGCCGATATCGCCGCGATACGCAAAGCGCACCGACGCCATGGGGGTGAGGGTGCGCTTTATCTGGTGCTGAAACGGAGACGGTGAGGTTCTCCCCTCCCGCCTGCGGGAGGGGCCGGGGGGTGGGTCTGTCCGGATGGGGATGAGCTTTCGCTCACTCGCCCACCCCTAACCCCTCCCGCAAGCGGGAGGGGGGACTGCTTGATCCTCCCCGAGCTTGTTTCGGGGAGGTGGCAGGCGCAGAAGGCGGCTGACGGAAGGGCTAGGCGAGCGCGCTTATCAGGCCGCTTCGGCCACGTCCTCGGCAGGCGCATTCCGGATGATGTAGTCGAACGCGCTTAGCGCGGCCTTCGAGCCTTCGCCCATCGCGATCACGATCTGCTTGTAAGGCACCGTGGTCACGTCACCCGCGGCGAACACGCCGGGAAGATTGGTCGCCGCCTTGTGGTCGATCACGATCTCGCCGTAGCTCGACAGTTCGAGCCCGGAGTCCTTGAGCCATTCGGTGTTCGGCACCAGCCCAATCTGAACGAACACGCCTTCCAGCTCGATCTTCTGCTCCTGGCCCGAGACGCGGTTCTTGTAGAGCAGGCCGCTGACGCGCTCGCCATTGCCGGTGATCTCGGTCGTCTGGGCCGACATGCGGATGTCGACGTTGGGCAGGCTGCGCAGCTTGTCCTGCAGTACCTGGTCGGCGCGCAACTGGCTGTCGAACTCGATCAGGGTGACGTGGCCGACGATGTTGGCGAGGTCGATCGCCGCTTCGACGCCGGAGTTGCCGCCGCCGATCACCGCCACGCGCTTGCCTTTGAACAGCGGGCCATCGCAGTGCGGGCAATAGGCCACGCCGCGGTTGCGGTATTCGAACTCGCCAGGCACCCCGAGATTGCGCCAGCGCGCCCCGGTCGCGAGCACGACCGCGCGGGCAGAGAGCGTCGCGCCGTTCTTGAGAACGACCTCGTGCCAGCCGCCCGGCTTCTTCGCCGGGATGAGGCGCTCGGCCTCGGCCAGATTCATCACGTCGATGCCGTTCTCGGCCACATGCGCTTCGAGCGCGCGCGCGAGCTTCGGCCCCTCGGTGTAAGGAACCGAGATGAAGTTCTCGATGCCCATGGTGTCGAGCACCTGACCGCCGAAGCGTTCCGCCGCGATACCGGTGCGGAAGCCCTTGCGCGCGGTGTAGATGCCGGCCGCGGCGCCCGCAGGACCACCGCCGACGATCAGCACGTCGAACGGTTCCTTCTCGCCCATACGGGCAGCGGCACGCGCGACGGCGTTGGTGTCGAGCTTGGCCAACACTTCCTCGACGCTCATCTTGCCGCTGGCGAACATCTCCCCGTTGAGGAAAGTCGCGGGCACGGCCATGACGTTGCGGGCGTCGACTTCCTCCTGGAAGGTGCCGCCTTCAATCAGCGTCGCGGTGATGCGCGGGTTGTAGAGCGCGAGCAGGGTCAGCGCCTGCACCACGTCGGGGCAGTTGTGGCACGACAGCGAGAAGTACATCTCGAACGCATAGTCGCCCTCGAGGTGGCGGATATGTTCGAGCACCTCGTCGGAGACCTTCGGGGGATGACCGCCGGTCCACAGCAGGGCGAGCACCAGGCTCGTGAATTCGTGGCCCATCGGCAGGCCGGCGAAGCGCACCCAAACTTCCGCGTCTGACGCGCGACGGATGATGAAGCTGGGCTTGCGTTCGTGGTCGCCGTCGAAGCGGGCTGAAACTTTGTCCGACAGCTCCGCGATCTCGCTCAAGAGCTCCCGCGTCTGGTCGGACTTCGTGCCCTCACCGAGAGAAGCGACAAGCTCGATCGGCTCCCGAAGATTGCCGAGATACTGCTTGAGCTGTTCCTTCATCGTGGCGTCCAGCATCGAAAACTCCCTGTGATTGAAAGGTAAAGACGGCCCGGGGCGAGGGGGGGGAGGAGCCCCGGGCCGCCTTGCAGCCCGCTTGCGCGGGTTGCGAACTCTTAGATCTTGCCGACCAGGTCGAGCGAAGGGGCAAGCGTCTCGGCGCCTTCTTCCCACGCGGCCGGGCAAACCTGACCCGGGTGAGCGCGGACGTACTGGGCCGCCTTGATCTTGCGGACCAGCTCGTTGGCGTTGCGGCCGACACCCTCGCAGGTGATTTCCATGATCTGGATCACGCCGTCCGGATCGACCACGAAAGTCGCACGGTCAGCCAGGCCAGCCTCTTCGCGCAGCACGCCGAAGTTCTTCGACAGCGTGTGCAGCTGATCGCCCAGGAAAGCGTACTTCAGCTTGCCGATCTTCTCCGAAGTATCGTGCCAGGCCTTGTGGCTGAAGTGGGTGTCGGTCGACACGGCATAGACGTCGACGTCCAGCTTCTGGAGCGTGTTGTAGTGTTCGCCGAGGTCTTCGAGCTCGGTCGGGCAGACGAAGGTGAAGTCCGCCGGATAGAAGAAGAACACCGCCCACTTTCCGGCCAGGTCCTGCTCCGTCACGTCGAAGAAGTCCTTGCCTGCCTGGAAAGCGGTCGCCTTGAACGGCTTGATGGTGCTGCCGATGATACCCATGATTTCTCCGTTGTTTTGGTGGGTTGAAAACTCTTGTGTCGCCCAGATAGGCGATGTTGCGATGCAAAAAAGCGATTTGTAGCGATTGGTGGGATCGACATAATCGATCAACCAAGCGACACTTTCGAAAAGCGCAACAGGTGTTGCGATAATTGCAAGGGTTTGGTCGATCGACCTGCGTTGGACTACGCCGCCATTTTCCTACACGAGCCAAAGCTGCTAGAGCCCCGCACGATGACCGACCTCGCGACCATCATCAATTTCCGCGCGCATGCGTTGCATCGCGCGCAAGTTGACGCTTTTCGCACGCAAGTTGACACTTTCGCCGGCAAGTTGACACTTTTGGGCTGTGAGCTGCCACTTGCGGGGTCCAAGTTGACACTTACCTCAGGAACCGTGTCACCCCGTCACCCCCTGTCACTTTACCCTCCTGCCTGTCAGGGAATGGCTGCCTAAGATGAACGAAATCCGTCCCTGGCGTACGATAGAGCGGCGCGAATGCCGGCAGATCATGGTGGGCAAGGTCCCGGTTGGCGGCGGCGCGCCGATCTCGGTGCAGACCATGACCAACACGCTCACGTCCGACGCAAAGGCGACGATCGATCAGATTCGCCGTTGCGAGGATGCCGGTGCGGACATCGTCCGCGTGTCGTGTCCGGATGTAGAGAGCACCGCCGCGCTCAAGGAGATCGTCCGCGCTGCCAGTGTGCCGATTGTTGCCGACATCCACTTTCACTACAAGCGCGCGCTCGAAGCGGCCGACGCCGGGGCCGCCTGCCTGCGGATCAATCCGGGCAATATCGGCTCGTCGGAGCGGGTCGCCGAAGTGGTTCGGGCGGCCAAGGCCAATGGCTGCGCGATCCGTATCGGCGTGAATGCGGGAAGCCTGGAAAAGGACCTGCTCGAAAAGTACGCCGAGCCTTGTCCCGAGGCGTTGGTCGAAAGCGCGCTCGACCACATCAAGCTGCTGCAGGACCACGACTTCCACGAATACAAGGTGGCCGTGAAGGCGAGCGACGTCTTCCTCGCCGTCGCCGCCTACATGCAACTGGCGGAAACGGTCGACTGCCCGCTGCACCTCGGCATTACCGAAGCGGGCGGGCTGATCGGCGGCACGGTCAAGAGCGCGATCGGCATGGGCAACCTCCTGTGGGCCGGGATCGGTGATACGATCCGCGTCTCGCTCTCGGCGGAACCCGAGGAAGAGGTCCGCGTCGGTTATGAGCTGTTGAAAAGCCTGGGTCTGCGGACCCGCGGCGTGCGCGTGGTCTCTTGCCCGAGCTGCGCGCGGCAGGGGTTCGATGTGATCCGCACCGTCCAGGCGCTCGAGGATCGGCTGCAGCATATCAAGACACCCATGAGCGTTTCGGTACTCGGATGCGTCGTCAACGGTCCAGGCGAGGCGCGCGAGACCGACATCGGCATTACCGGCGGCGGCGCGGGCAAGCACATGGTGTTCCTATCTGGCGTGACCGATCATCATGTCGAGAGCGAGCGTATGCTCGACCACATCGTCAGCCTGGTCGAAGCCAAGGCGGCCGAGATCGAGGCGGGCACCTCGGTGAGCATGGATACGCTGCACGGGAAGGCGGCATGAAACACAAGGCCCACGTCGCAACTTACACGCCCTCTCTGTCGCGCAAGAGCGTCGGTATCGGGGCCGCTGCCACAGGCGCCACCGCCACGGGGACCGCCGCCTTGGGCAGCGGAGCCATTGGTGCGCTAGCCCTCGGCGCCTTTGCGCTGGGCGCGCTCGCGATCGGGGCACTTGCGATCGGACGCCTCCGCGTCGGAAGGGCCCGCATCAAGAAGCTGCGGATCGACGAGCTGGAAGTCGGTCGCATCACCCTGCTCGATCTGGACAGGGACGAGGGCAAGGAGTGAGCCTTTCGATCCGGTCGGCTACGCCTGCCGACCTGCCGCTCATCGCCGAATTGATCCGCGCGCTGGCCGAGTACGAGAAGCTCGCCCACGAAGTGCGCTTCGAAGAGGCGGTGCTGGGCGAAAAGCTGTTCGGCCCACGGCCCTACGCCGAGGTGTTGATCGGCGAAGTGGACGGCGTGGCGCAGGGCTTCGCACTGTTCTTTCACAATTTCTCGACCTTCGAAGGCAAGCCCGGGATCTATCTCGAAGACCTGTTCGTCCGGCCCGAGGCGCGCGGTGTCGGGCTCGGCAAGGCGCTGCTCGTCGAACTGGCGCGGCTGGCGCGGGAGCGCGATTGTGCCCGGTTAGAATGGTGGGTGCTCGACTGGAACGAGCCGTCGATCGGGTTCTACAAGTCGCTCGGCGCAAGGCCCATGGACGAATGGACGGTCATGCGCGTCGATGGCGAAGCGCTGGGCGAGCTCGCCGCGTCCCGGGGGGCTGACTAGCTTTACGGGCATTTAAGCATGCCCGGGTTATGGCGGACCGATGAAAGTCGAACCGCTCTTCGCCCTGCTCGCCGCAGGCATGGTGATCGCCTGGTTCGCCCCCGACAGGGCGCGCGACGGTCCGCCGCCGCCGGGTGAACACAAGGCTGGCGCAGCGGCAGTCGAAGTGGTGCGGCAAGAGCCCGGTCCCGTCGTCCTGCCGCGAGAGGCAGACGGGCATTTCTACGCCGACGTAATCGTCGACGCGGCGTCGAGCGAGATGCTGGTCGATACCGGCGCCACGGTCATCGCTTTGACCGACGAGGACGCCAACTCGATGGGCATCGCCTGGGACCAGGCACAAGTCCGGCCCGTCGCTCGCGGGGCCAGCGGGGACGTCTATGGAGTGCCGGTGCTGCTCGACACGGTGCGCATCGGCGATCTGGAGGTTCGCGGGGTGGAAGCGATCGTCGTGCCTGACGGCCTCGATATTTCACTGCTCGGCCAATCCTTCCTCTCCCGCATCGGCAAGGTGCAGATCGAGACGGGTCGAATGATTCTGGGGGGTTAGATGCAGTGGAAAAACCCTCCGGTCGCATCGGGCTGGACAGGTCTGGGTCGAAAGGAGCAATATAGGGCTAGTGAATAGGCGGGAATTCATTGCTTCGGCTGGCCTGGCGGCGGGATCGCTGGCCTTGCCTGCACGCGTGGCCGCGCAAGTCGGGCCCGACCTCCGCACGAGCGCAATCCTGGATTCGGCGCGCGCCGAAATGAATCGCTCTGCCGCCCAGCTTTGGCGTCGCGACATAGTCGGTGTCGCCGACTTCGCCGCACACTCGGCCTACCCCCGTTTCCACGTCGCCAACCTCGAGAGTGGCACAGTCCGCTCGTTTCGAGTGGCGCATGGGGCCGGCTCGGATCCCGAGCATGACGGCTGGCTCAAGTGGTTTTCGAACGTGCCGGGCTCAAACGCCACCAGCCGCGGATCGTACATCACTTGGGAGTGGTACGCGGGCAAGTACGGCACCTCGGTGCGGTTGGGTGGCCTCGATCCGGACAATTCGAACGCTTTCGACCGAGCAATCGTGATGCACTCGGCCGAATACGCAACGCAGGCCCACCTCGATCATTGGGGCAAGCTGGGCCGATCCAACGGCTGCTTCGCCTTCTCGCCGGACGACTTCTACGAAATCCTGGCGCAGCTCTCAGGCGGACGGCTGATCTTCGCCGACCGCCTGGGCTTTATCTGACGCTTCAGGAAGTCTGGAGATCGTCGACGATCTCGATGACTTCCTCGTCGGTCACCCGCGAACGATTGCCCACCCGCGGCGCCTTGAAACTGGCAACCACCGGCGCATCGCGGCCGTAGATGTCGTTGAAGGTCCGCAACTGGCCATCGATGTCGCGCGCCATGGTGAAGTAGGTGATGTAAACCGGCATCGACTTTTGCACCGGAACCCGCGTGTATTCTCCCGAGGTGGAAATGGTCACCGCTTCCTCGCGCGTGGCGCCCTGCCCGAGGATCGCTATCGTCATCGCCAGCTCCAGCGCCCGCTCGACACGGACGCAGCCGTGGCTCAAGGCGCGATTGTCCGAAGCGAACAGATTGCGCGACGGGGTATCATGCAGGAAGATCGAATGCGGATTGGGCATGTCGAGCTTCATCTGCCCGAGCGAGTTCCCCGGCCCCGGCTGCTGCACGACCGTGACGAAGCCGTTCTCGGCGCGGCTGCCACGATAGCCGTTGGCGCGCGCCCACCCAGGATTGCCGAGGACCTTGGCACCGAGGCCTTCACCCTTCACGATCGACTGCGGCACGGTCCAGGTCGGGTTGAAGATCACCCCTTCCACGGTTTCCGCCAGCTGCGGAGTAGCCGTGCGACCCGGCTTGCCGACGATGGTGCGATAACTGCGGATGATGTTGTTGTTCACCGTCAGCCGCAGTTGGTACTCGGGGACGTTAGTGAGCAGGTATTGCACGCCGAGATCGCGCTGCAGCCACCGCCAGCGGTCCATGTTGGCTCGGATGAGATCGCGCTTCGTGGTCTGGCTCTGCGGCGTGACGGCCAAAGCTTCCCGAAGGGCAGCATAGTCCGGATGGGTCGGCAGCACGGCCTGGATCGTCTCGGCGACGATACCCGTCTGCGATGCCCTTTGCATGAGCTCCCCGGTCGGCATCAGGTCTGCGTCGGGATCGATCACGAACCACTGCCGGCGCGCATCCATCGGAGTGCGGCCATCGCGAAGGTCTTCCACCAGCCAGGTGAACGTGAGGCTGGCCGCCTCGTCCAACTGAGCGCCTTCGCCGGCCAGAATCGCGGCGCGGAGCTCCTTGATCTTATAGTCCGACGGATCGAGGCCTTCGGTCCCAATACGCTCCGCAAAAGCCAGCAGTTTGCTGGCACTATCGGCGGACCAATGCATTATGGCCGGATAGACCACCGCCGGTGGCAGGGTCAGCGCCGACGACATCGGCGCGGTGACGACCTCGGCGTCCTGATCCAGCACCCGCTGTGTCGGGATCTGCTGGGCCGCAACCGGAGCGCCCAGCGCCACGGTCACACCAGCCAGCAAGATTTTGCGCCACGCCTTCATCGTAAATTCCATGCCCCTATAAGTCATCGGAAGCCCCTGCCATGCGGGGCCCGTGAGGACAACGCGATCGGTATTGTTCCCGTTTCGCGCCCAGCTATCAAGGAGGACGGCTGACTCTACGGTGAATCGTGCGACCATGCGGATTGTCCGCAACGGTTTGCTGGGTAAACCTGGCAGCATGAAGCTAGAGCGACCCTTGCTGCCTTTTGCCATCACTCTGGCGGCCGTTGCACTCTATTCGCTGATGGACGCGCTGATGAAGGGGGCGGCAACCGCGGTCGGTGCCTACAGCGCCCTGCTGCTTCGGTGCGCGCTGGGAACGCTCCTGATCGGTCCCGTCTGGCTGGCGACCCGCGCGGGTTGGCCGAGCAAATCGGTCATGCGGCTCTACCTGTTACGAGCCGTCGTCGGTTCGGGGATGGCATTCACCTTTTTTTGGGGCCTCGAACGAATCCCCCTGGCGGAAGGAATCGCCCTGTCGTTCGTCGCGCCCCTGATTGCGCTTTATCTGGCGGCAATCGTGCTCGGAGAGCGGATCAGCCGGAGCGCAATAGGGGCCTCGCTGCTCGGCCTGGTCGGAGTGACGGTCATCGCCTTCGAACGGGTTGGACCTGGTACCCCGGCGAATGCGGACGCCACCTGGGGCGTTTCCTCGATCTTGCTGTCTTCAGTGCTCTATGCGTGGAACCTGATTCTCCAACGGCAACAGTCCTTGGTGGCAAAGCCGGTCGAGATCGCCACTTTTCAGAACGCTGGAATGGGGCTCGTGTTGCTTCTGTTCGCCCCGTGGATGTTCGAGATGCCGGAGTTGGGTACCTGGCCCGTGATCGGCGTGTCGGCGGTTCTGGCTGTTGTGGCGGTTCTGCTGCTGTCCTGGGCCTATGCCCGGGCCGAAGCGCAGGCGTTGGTCCCGCTCGAATATTCAGGATTCCTGTGGGCCGCGCTATTCGGTTGGCTGCTCTTTGACGAGACCTTGAGAGTGGCAGTCCTTCTCGGCGCGGGATTGATCGTGGCAGCCTGCTGGATTGCCGCGCCGCGCAAGCATCCCGAGCAGGCCGCTGCCTAGGTATCCGTCTTGGGGGTGGCGGTTGCGCTCTCTGCTTTCGCCCCGAAGCCTGCCGCGTGCCAGACCAGGCCGAATGCGGCGCCGAAGATCGCCGCCAGAATCAGCGCCAGAGCCATCGGTATCACGTAAAGCGGCTCCTGCCGTCTGCCCGAAGGTCCTGTTGTCATGACGCGCTCCTGATTACCGCCGTGCCTTGACCTAGCGCGCCTGAACGCGCAAGCGCCAGCGCAAACCGGCCCTTCTTGGGGTCGGAATCAGCATTCTCAGGAGGTCCACTCGCCCATGACCCAGGTCGGCAAGAATTCGCTCGATACCCGCAGCACTTTGGACGTCGCGGGCAAGAACTTCGCCTATTACTCGCTCAGCAAGGCTGCGGAGAAGATCGGCGACGTCAGCCGCCTGCCGTTTTCGATGAAGGTCCTGCTCGAAAACCTCCTGCGGTTCGAGGATGCTGGGTTCACCGTCTCGGTCGGCGATATCCAGGCGATTGCGGACTGGCAGAAGAACCCGGTCACGGGCAAGGAAATCCAGTACCGCCCGGCGCGCGTCTTGATGCAGGATTTCACTGGCGTGCCCTGCGTAGTCGATCTTGCCGCGATGCGTGACGCGATCGCCAAGCTCGGCGGCGACACCTCCAAGATCAACCCGTTGGTGCCGGTCCACCTCGTCATCGATCACTCGGTCATGGTCGACGAGTTCGGCCACCCCAAGGCGTTCGAGAAGAACGTCGAACTTGAGTACGAGCGCAACCTCGAGCGTTACGACTTCCTCAAATGGGGATCGAAGAGCCTCGCCAACTTCAAGGCCGTGCCTCCGGGCACCGGCATCTGCCATCAGGTCAATCTCGAACACATTGCCCAGGGCGTGTGGAC
This sequence comes from Croceibacterium selenioxidans, assembly GCF_018599195.1. Taxonomy (GTDB): domain Bacteria; phylum Pseudomonadota; class Alphaproteobacteria; order Sphingomonadales; family Sphingomonadaceae; genus Croceibacterium_A; species Croceibacterium_A selenioxidans. The sequence continues at coordinate 1,347,523 of NZ_JAHFVK010000002.1, forward strand.
CAGCCTCGACCAGGACGGCGCGATGGTCGCTTATCCCGACACTTGCGTCGGCACCGACAGCCACACCACCATGATCAACGGCCTGGGCGTGCTTGGCTGGGGCGTTGGCGGGATCGAGGCCGAGGCGGCCATGCTGGGCCAGCCGGTCTCGATGCTGATTCCGGAGGTCGTCGGTTTCAAGATGACCGGCCAGCTCAAGGAAGGCGTGACCGCGACCGACCTCGTGCTGACTTGCACTCAGATGCTGCGCGCCCGCGGCGTGGTCGGCCGGTTCGTCGAATACTTCGGCCCGGGCCTCGCTTCACTGAGCCTCGCCGACCGCGCGACGCTCGCCAATATGGCTCCCGAGTACGGCGCGACATGCGGCTTCTTCGGCATCGACGGCAAGACGCTCGAATACTTGCGACTGACTGGGCGTGACGAGGATCAGATCGCCCTGGTCGAGGCTTACGCGAAGGAACAGGGCTTCTGGCTCGATCCCAACGCGCCCGATCCGGTCTTCACCGACACGCTCGAACTCGATCTCGGCAGCGTCGTACCCTCGCTCGCGGGGCCGAAGCGTCCGCAAGACAAGGTTGCGCTCCCGGACGTGGATGACTTGTTCAATGGTGAGCTCAAGTCGCTCTATGGCAAAACTTCGCCCAAGCGTACTGCCGTCGAGGGCGCGAGCCATGACATCGGTGACGGAGACGTGGTCATCGCCGCGATCACCAGCTGCACCAACACTTCCAACCCCGACGTACTGATCGCAGCCGGCCTGGTCGCGAAGAAGGCGAACGAGCAGGGCCTCAAGCCCAAGCCGTGGGTCAAGACCAGCCTCGCCCCAGGATCGCAGGTGGTCACCGACTACCTCGAGAAGGCTGGACTGCAACAGCACCTCGACGCGATCGGCTTCGACCTCGTCGGATACGGCTGCACCACCTGCATCGGCAACTCTGGCCCACTGGCCGAACCAATCAGCAAGGCGATCAACGGCAACGACATCGTCGCCGCTTCCGTCCTTTCGGGTAACCGCAACTTCGAAGGCCGCGTCAGCCCCGACGTACGCGCGAACTTCCTCGCCAGCCCGCCGCTGGTGGTTGCCTACGCGCTCAAGGGCACGGTGACAGAGGACATCGTCGCGACTCCGATCGGCACCGGCAAGGACGGTCGGGACGTGTTCCTCAAGGACATCTGGCCAAGCAACCAGGAAGTGGCCGACATCCGCGCGAGCAGCATCGACCGCACCATGTTCGAAGCTCGCTATGCCGACGTCTACAAGGGCGATACGCACTGGCAGGCGATCGACGTGGTCGGTTCCGACACCTACCAGTGGCGCGCGGGCAGCACCTACGTCGCCAACCCGCCCTACTTCGAAGGTATGAGCATGACGCCGGCCGCGGTGACCGACATTGTCGGTGCCCTGCCGCTGGCGATCCTCGGAGATTCGGTCACGACCGATCACATCAGCCCCGCGGGTTCGATCAAGGCGGACAGCCCAGCGGGCCGTTACCTGATCGAGCATCAGGTCGATAAGCGCGACTTCAACTCCTACGGCAGCCGTCGCGGCAACCACGAAGTCATGATGCGCGGCACTTTCGCCAATATCCGCATCAAGAACGAGATGGTGCCCGGCATCGAAGGCGGCATGAGCCGTTACGGTGAAGAGGTCGGAGCGATCTACGACGTCGCGATGAAGCACAAGGCCGACGGCACCCCCCTGGTTGTGATCGCCGGCAAGGAATACGGCACCGGCTCCAGCCGTGACTGGGCGGCGAAGGGCACCAACTTGCTGGGCGTGCGCGCGGTGATCGTTGAGAGCTTCGAGCGTATCCACCGGTCGAACCTCGTCGGAATGGGCGTGCTGCCCTTGCAGTTCAAGGACGGAGAGAGCCGTGCGACCCTTGGTCTCACGGGTGACGACAAGTTCAGCATTCGCGGACTTGCCGGGCTCGAACCGGGCCAGGACGTCGCAGTGGACGTCACTCGCCCGAACGGCGAGAGCTTCACGTTCACCGCCAGCTGCCGCATCGATACCGCGAACGAGATGGAGTACTACCGCAACGGCGGCATCCTCCATTACGTTTTGCGGAAGCTGGCCGCTTAAGTTCGTTCATTCGCGGTTTTAGGATCGGGGCGCAGCTTCTTCGGCGAAGGGAGAAGTTCATGCGCCCCATCCGCTCTATTGTTGTCGCGAGCGCCCTCGCAGCCTCGCTGTTGGCTCTGCCACTGCACGCTCAGGCTCCGATCCCGGCCAATCCGCAGGTCGATTACGAAGGCTTCGTCGAACTGGCCGGCAGGCTTGGAGCCTATCGCGAGGGTCGGCGGATCGGCTGGGAGGAATTCGCCCGCGGCGCCCGAGACGGCGGTGCGATCTTGCTCGACGCCCGCTCGGAAAGTGCGTTCGCGGCCGGGCACCTTGCCGGCGCCATCAATCTTCCGTTGCCTGACTTCACCGCAGAGCGCCTGGCCCAAGTCCTGGGTCCGGATGCGGATCGGCCGGTCTACATCTACTGCAATAACAACTTCGCAGACGACCGCCCGCCCGTAGCGGTCAAAAAGGTCGAGCTAGCTCTCAACATACCGACTTTCATCAATCTCGTCGGCTATGGATACGAAAACGTCTGGGAGTTGGCGGACGTGATCCGGACTGACGGTCCGGGCGTTAGCTGGGTTTCGAACGCCCCCTAAACGAAAGGGCGGCCCCCCCCGAACCGCCCTTTCACCACAAGAAGGTGGTGGGTTCAGGCCGCCCGGGCGGACACCTTCCTGCGGCGTCGCATGAACACGGCGGCGGCGCCCATTCCGAACAGGACCATCATCGGCGGTTCTGGAACTTCGGTACCCGACGTGGTGCTAGTCGAACCAGACGTCGTCGTGGTTGAAACGTTGCCCGACGTCGTGGTGGTCGAAACATTTCCGGATGTCGTCGTGGAAGAGATATTGCCCGACGTCGTGGTTGTCGTTGAGACGTTGCCGGACGTCGTGGTGCTGGTCGAAATGTTACCCGACGTCGTCGTGCTCGTGGTGATGTTCCCCGAGGTCGTAGTCGAGACGTTTCCTGACGTGGTGGTTGTCGTCGTGGTCGAGGACGGCGTATCGCCACCGCTGGACGAGGAGGAACTCGATGAGCTGGAGCTCGAGCTGCCCGAGCTAGAACCAGAAGTCGTGGTCGAGACGGTGATGCTGCCGCCGCTGCTGCCGCCACCGAAGAAGCCGCCGAAGAAGCCCCCGCCAAAACCTCCACCACTCGAACCCCCGATTACGACGGGAGGTGGGCTGCCCGTGGCCACGACGGGCGCCTGCGGCAGGGGTGGGATGGGTACCGGAGCGATCGGCGGTGCGTCGATGACTCGCTCGATCGGCGGGAGTTCGGGCGGAGGAGCCTCGGCTACCACGACGGGACGCGGCGGCCGCGCCTTAACCTGCTTGATCGGCCGTTCGATCGGAACCGACTTGCCCGACTTGTAGTCCGTCGTCCGCGCCTGCGGTTCGGCCTGGTGGACCGCGCCACCGACGAGCGCTCCACTTGCCGCGAGAGCGGCCAGTTTGGCGAGGGCTGTGCGTACCGACATGCGTTTTCTCTCTCAGTGGCCAGGAGTGCTGCCAGTCCGAATTGGACCTCCAGCCCTTCTCCTCCACTGCCAAGAACACGCGCCGGCGAGGGATCGGCAATCGGATTAACCAAGATTTCGGGATCGCGATGTCGTTTTTTGCTAAGTCTCCCGGGCCTGCGAGCGGCTCTGTCCCGATCTGGAACCGAACTGCGTGCGAATCCCAACGATCGTTAACACCTCCTGCTACTTTCCCGGATCGAACAGGCCAGTTTGCGAGCCGCTCGGCGGGGTGATTCCCAGGTGATTCCACCCCGCATCGTTGAGGCAGCGCCCGCGCGCGGTGCGGGCGACGAGGCCAAGCTGGATCAGGAACGGCTCGACCACGTCCTCGATCGTATCGCGCGGTTCGGCGAGGCCGGCGGCGAGGGTTTCCACTCCGACCGGACCGCCCTTGTAGATGTCGGCGATCATCGAGAGGTAGCGCCGGTCCATCGCGTCGAGCCCGAGCGAATCGACCTCCAGCCGGGTCAGCGCCTTGTCCGCCACCTCGGAGGTTATCAGCGGGGCCCCGGCGACATGAGCGAAGTCGCGCACCCGGCGCAGTAGGCGCCCGGCAACGCGCGGGGTGCCGCGTGAACGCCGAGCGACTTCCCGCGCCCCCGCAGGGTCGATGGCCATGCCGAGCAGCGAGGCGCTGCGCGTCACCACCCGCTCCAGCTCAGGGACGGTGTAGAAATTCAACCGCACCGGGATGCCGAAGCGGTCGCGCAGCGGGGTGGTCAGCAGGCCCTGACGCGTCGTCGCGCCAATCAGCGTGAACGGCGGCAAGTCGATCCGCACCGAGCGCGCCGAGGGTCCCTCGCCGATGATGAGGTCGAGTGCGCGGTCCTCCATCGCAGGGTAGAGCACTTCTTCGACCACCGGATTGAGGCGGTGGATCTCGTCGATGAACAACACGTCGTGCGGTTCTAGGTTGGTCAGCAGTGCCGCAAGGTCGCCGGTCTTCCCGATCACCGGCCCGCTGGTGGCGCGGAACCCGACCCCCAGCTCCTTGGCGACGATCTGCGCCAGGGTCGTCTTGCCGAGGCCCGGCGGGCCGAAGAACAGTACGTGGTCCATCGCCTCGCCCCGTCCGCGCGCGGCTTCGATGAACACCCGCAGGTTTTCCCGCGCCGCCTCTTGCCCGACGAATTCGCCGAGCGACTTCGGCCGCAGCGCGGCGTCCTGGTCCTCCGGCTGGCGCTGGGGCGTGAGGGTGGGGTTATCGTTCATTCAGTCGACAATCTTCAGTGTTAGATCAAAATGCGATAGGCAAACCAGACGCCTGCCAGAAAACTTGCGAAACTCAGCCAGCCCAGAGTTTCGGTGAGCTTGTCCCAAGTCTCCGCGGCGCTCTTGATTTCGCTTCTCGAATCCGAATCTTGGCCTCGAAAGAGGCGGGGCCTCTTTTGCGCCTTTCCCCCTACGACCAAGGCTGCCTCTCGCACGTGCCAGATTGTGGCCCGGCGATAGAAAAAACCGGAGAATAGGGCGAGAACCACGCCAAGCAGGAAGGGAATCATGACGCAGATTGTCTCGCCATGGGTGAGGTCCTCCTGGCCGCCGCCAAAGACGGCTCCGGCGGTATTGACGGCAAGAAGCGACGCAATCAGCCACTGAGACGAGCTGGCGAATCTGGCCAGATCCAGCTTCTGTCGCTCCTCCAAATACTCCTTCTGCTTGATCTGGCTTTTAAGGCCTTCTGCAATCGTCTGATCGATCCTCTCTTTCAGCGAGTTCTCGAGGGCTTCAAACTTCACGGTGACCGTTCGATTGATGTCTTGTTCCGTCATCTCGACCTCCGCTTCAGTTGCCTCAATAATCAGCTCGACCCGAAACCTTTTTCACCCTCACCCCGTCGCCCTTTTCAGCGCCACCCGCACCAGTTCGTTCAAGCCCGCATCCTCGCCTAGTTCCGCCTGAGCATGCGCCACGGCGCTCGCCGCGACAGCCGGCTTGAACCCGAGGTTCTGCAGCGCCGAGACCGCGTCCGCACTCGCGCTCCCCGGCTGCGAGATCGCCGCAACCGCTACGCCGCCCGAGCCACCCGGCAGCGCGCCAGCTTTGTCCTTGAGCTCATTGACGATCCGCCCGGCGAGCTTTGGCCCGACACCCTGCGCCCGCGCCACTTGCGCGGCATCGCCCGCCCCGCAGGCCCGCTGCAATTCTTCGGTCGAGAGGGCCGAGAGGATCGCCAGTGCCACCTTGCTGCCGACGCCCTGCACGGTGGTCAGCAAGCGGAACCAGTCGCGCTCTCCCGCTTCGGCGAAGCCGAGCAAGCGCATGTCGTTCTCACTCACCTGCAAGTCGGTGAAGACCGTGCAATCGTCGCCCGCGATGCCCAGCGCGGCGAGGGTCTTGCTCGAGCAGTGCACCAGATAGCCCACGCCCCGGACGTCAATCACCGCCCAGTCCGCCCCGCTTTCGTCCAGCCGTCCCGTCAGCTTAGCAATCATGTTTTGTTCCTGCCCGAGCGTGGCGGGTTTGGCTAGGGGCAAGCGGCCGGCATCCACCGGCGCGGTGATAGGGGTGACGGGGTGACACGGTTCCTGGCGAAACTGTCAACTTGCGCTGAAAAGCGTCAACTTGAGCGCAAAACCGTCAACTTGGCCAAAAAGTGTCAACTTGGCGGTGGGTCAATTGGGGCGGATCGAGTTTGAAACAAAGCATGAACACGATATGGCAGATCGTGAGCATGTAGGAAAATGGTTCTTCTAAATCCTCCCTGTCGGTGAAGCCGATAGGCAGGGGGCCCTTGGCGCTACGGCCCCTCCGACAGCCGCATACGGCGTCTGCCACCTCTCCGTGACGGCAGCGCCGCTACAGGGCAGGAGTAGGGACGGCAAAGCCCCCTCACCGCGCGCTCAAACAGCCCCAATATGGACAGCCGTCGCATCTTGCGCCAATGCCTGCGCCCCATGAGCGTCAACACTTTCGGCCGCGTCCTTCGCTTTACCACCTGGGGCGAGAGCCATGGGCCGGCGCTGGGCGCCGTCGTCGACGGGTGTCCTCCGGGTCTTTCCATCAGCGAAGAGGCGATCCAGCCGTTCCTCGACGCGCGCAAGCCGGGCACGAGCAAGTTCACCACCCAGCGGCGCGAGGCTGACCTGGTGAAGATCCTCTCGGGCACGTTCGAGGGCAAGACTACCGGCACCCCAATCAGCCTCCTGATCGAGAACACCGACCAGCGCAGCAAGGACTACTCGGAAGTCGCCAAGGCCTATCGCCCCGGCCACGCCGACTATGCCTACGACGCGAAGTACGGCTTCCGCGATTATCGCGGCGGCGGGCGCTCGTCGGCACGCGAGACCGCAGCTCGAGTGGCCGCTGGCGCTGTCGCGCGGCTCGTCATCCCCGAGGTGACGATCATCGGCTACGTCAGCGAAATCGGCGGCGACCGCATCGATCATGCCGCGTTCGACGCCGAGCAGATTGGCCAGAACCCGTTTTTCTGCCCCGACGCCGCCGCCGCGGCACGCTGGGAGGCGCTCGTCGACGATGCGCGCAAGGACGGCTCGTCACTCGGTGCGGTGGTCGAATGCGTGGCCACGGGCGTGCCGGCGGGCTGGGGCGCGCCGATCTACGGCAAGCTCGATGCCGACCTCGCCGCCGCGATGATGGGCATCAACGCGGTCAAGGGCGTGGAGATCGGCGACGGCTTTGCCGCGGCTGCCCTGCGCGGGGAGCAGAACGCCGACCCGATGCGGCCCGGCGCCGACGGTCCGGAATTCCTCGCCAACCACGCTGGTGGTATCGCGGGCGGAATCACGACCGGGCAGCCGGTGGTGGTGCGGGTGGCGTTCAAGCCGACCAGTTCGATCCTCATCCCGCAAGAAACGATCACTCGCGAAGGCGAGGCGACCGAACTCGTCACCAAAGGCCGCCATGACCCTTGCGTTGGCATTCGCGGCACCCCCGTGGTTGAGGCGATGATGGCGTTGGTGCTGGCCGACCACAAGCTGCTCCACCGCGCGCAGTGCGGGTGAAAAGATCCTCCCTGTCGGCGTAGCCGATGGGGAGGGGGACCGTCCGCGAAGCGGATGGTGGAGGGGCTGGCGGGCGACCCTTGGCCCCTCCGTCAGCCGCCTTCGGCGCCTGCCACCTCCCCATCGGCTGCGCCGACAGGGAGGATTCAATCAGCGGCTCATAAGTGCGGTCTTTAGCGCTCGCTCAAGTGTCTCTGGAGAGGCGCCAGCGTCATCGGTGGCCCGCCAGGCCACGAACCCGTCAGGCCTAGCCAGCAGCGCGCCCTCCGGGCCGGTACCGCATTCATCGCGCTCCAGCTGGGCTACTTCCAGCGGCAGGCCCCCGGCAGCCTCCACCCACGCTTTTCCAGCCGGCCCCGCAATCAGCGCAAAGCCGTTGACCGCGCAATCGATAGTCGAGCGGCCGTTACCGAGCCACGCGTGCGGAACCCGGGCGCCGGGATGGCCGCGCGTCAAGTCGGGATGGACGCAGGCAGGCTCCCGTTCGCTTCGTCCGCCCGGGATCGCCCCCGAGCGGTAGAACTGGCCGATCTCCATGGTCAGTTCGTCGCGCATCTCCGGCGTGTCGGGCGCAATCTCTTCGGGCACCACTCGGCGGATATAGCGGGCGTAGGCTTGTTCGACTGTGAGCTGCCCGACCGGACGCCGTTCGGCCTCGTAGCTGTCGAGCAGCGCCTCGCCCGCCTCTCCCTTGAGTACCGCAGCCAGCTTCCAGGCGAGGTTCGCGGCATCTTGCACCCCGGTGTTGCCGCCGAACCCGCCGGTAGGCGGGACCACGTGCGCGGCGTCTCCGGCCAGGAAGACCCGGCCGGCGCGATAGGCATCCGCGCATTCGGCGGTGGCCTTCCATGTCGCGACGTCCTCGATCTCGACTTCGAGGTCGGGCACCCCGACCGCCGAGCGCACCAGGGCGATACAGCGTTCCGGCGAAAGGTCGCCCGCGACGTCCTTCGCACCGGGCAGCGACAAGTCGCCGAGCGTGTTGACCGCCAGGAACCCGCGCGTGCCCCCCGCCTCGAAGCGAAAGAAGCCGCGCTGGTCGGCGTTGACTACGTAGATCACGCCGAGCTGGCGTCCTTCCAGCCAGGGGCGGCAATCGGCCTTGAAGTAGATCGTGATGCTGTCGGACAGCAAACCCGGCCCGCTCATGCCGATGCCAAGTGCTTCGCGCACGGGGCTGCGGTTTCCGTCGGCGGCAATCATGTATTTTGCCCGGATGGTCCGCAGGTCACCGGTTTCGAGATTGCGTACTTCGGCCAGGACGTGGTCATCGTAATTGCCGAACCCGACCAGTTCGGAACGATAGGCGAGCTTGGCGCCAAGCTCCGCCGCGCGCCCGTGCAGCAGCGGTTCGAGACTTTGCTGGGTCATGAAGAAGCGGCGGCTCGGGCTGTAGGGCTCCACCCCCGCGTTGATGCTGTCGACGTGGCGGGCGAGCTCCCGCCCGGCGAGGGATTCCACCGCGTTGATCCCGCCGCCGGGTCCGAACTGCGCTTCGGATGCCTGGCGGATCGCGGGCTCCAGCCCGATCCTTCGATAGGCCTCCATGGTGCCGATGTGGAAGTATCCGGCGCGCGGGTGGATCGAGGTTCCCGCGTGCTTTTCGATCACCCGGGCCTCTATCCCATGGGCCCCCAGAAACGCCGCCGCCGACAGCCCGACCAGGCTGCCGCCGACAATCAGCACGTCGCAAAGCTCATCGGGCCGCGCCGCCATTTGATTTCTCCTCTTCCCCGAAGGCATCCTAGGCCAAGGTGGAACGCTGGCAAGCGCGACGAAGAGGCTCTAGAGGCTGCCGTAACCAAGGAGGAACGATGGAGCATTCGGGGACCGGTTTCCTCTTGCGTGACGGTTTCGTCATGCTCGGGTTCGCGCTGTTCTTCGTGCTGCTGTTCCGGCGCCTGGGGCTGGGTGCGACCTTGGGCTACCTCCTAGCCGGGGTAACGATTGGCCCCTACGTGCTGGGCCTGGTCGGCGATGCCGAAGAGATGAGCGGAATAGGCGAGCTCGGCATCGTGCTGCTGCTGTTCATCGTCGGGCTGGAGCTGAACCCGTCGCGGCTGTGGCGGATGAGGCAGGAGATATTCGGACTCGGCCTGCTGCAGGTTGTGCTCTGCGGACTGGCGCTGACGGGCGTCATTCTCCTCTGCACCGTATTCTCACCCGCCGCGGCGCTCGTCATCGGCCTGCCGCTGGCGTTGTCCTCGACGGCGCAGGTCCTCCCGATGCTGCAATCGGCCGGGCGTCTGCGTACGCCGTTCGGGGAGCGGGCCTTTGCGATCCTGCTGTTTCAGGACCTGTCGATCATCCCGCTGATCACGATCGTCGCCGCGCTCAGCCGCAACCCGGCGAGTCTCGAAGGGCCGCCCGGTTGGCAGACGGCCTTGCTGACGGTCGCGGCCGTCTTCGGCCTCATTGCGGCCGGACGCTTCCTGATCCGGCCGCTGTTTCGCCTTATCGGCGGGCTGGGCGAGCGCGAGATGTTCATCGTGGCGGCGCTGTTCACCGTGGTCGCCTCGGCGGCGGTGATGGAGGCGATCGGCGCCAGCACCGCGCTCGGAGCCTTCGTCGCGGGCGTGATGCTGGCGGATTCGCCCTATCGGCATGAGCTGGAGGCGGACGTCGAACCGTTCCGATCGATCCTGCTGGGCCTGTTCTTCCTGTCTGTGGGCATGTTGCTCAATCTCGACGCCATCTCCGAGCGGCCGCTGTTCGTGTTCGGGCTCGCGATGGTGCTGGTGGCGGTGAAGGCGCTGGTGATCTTCGCGATCTGTCTGGCGTTCAAAATGCACTGGCGTCCGGCGCTCGGCATGGGGCTGCTCTTGAGCCAGGGCGGCGAGTTCGGGTTCGTGTTATTCGCCGCGGCCCACGATGCGTTGCTCATCAGCGACGAGGCCGCCAGCCTGTTCGGTGCCGTGGTGACGGTGTCGATGGCGACGACGCCGTTCCTCATGTCGGTGACCAAGCGCTTCCGGCGAAACCCGGAGCAGCTGAAGGAATCGCGCGAGGCGCCCTCCGAACAGACCGCAGGCGCGCTGATCGTGGGTTACGGCCGCTTCGGGCAGACGGTGGCGCAGACGCTGGTGGCGGGCGGCATCACGGTGACGCTGGTGGACAGCGATGTCGAGATGATCGACGTGGCCGAGCAATTCGGCGCCAAGGTCTACTTCGGCGACGGCACCCGGCTCGACCTGCTGAGACAGGCCGGTGCGGCGGAGGCCGAACTGATCATGTTCTGCATCGACCAGGAGCAGATCGAGCCGGAGTTCGTTCACGCGGTCCACAAGAGCTTCCCGCAAGCCGCGATCTACATCCGCGGATTCGACCGGCGCAGCGTGCTCAAGCTGAGCGATACGCCGGCGGAATACGTCGTGCGCGAGGTGCTCGAATCCGCTCTCCGCATGGCGCGGATGGCGCTGCAGAAAATGGGCCTCAGCGAAGAGGCGATCGAACGGGCCGAGAGCCTCTACCGCGCAACCGATCGCGAGCGCCTGTCAAAGCAGATCGCCGCCGGTGACCTGCGAGCCGCGCGCGAGAACGTGCTCACCGAGCCGCAGGTTCGTGACCCGGCGGCTAACGATCCGGCCTAAAGCTGCAACTCGTAGAGGAACTCGTCATCCCGCTGGTTGCCGACCCAGAAGTCGATATCGGCGACCTTGGCAAAGCCGTAGCGCTGGTAGAACCGTTGGGCGCCGAAGTTCTCGCTGAACACCGAAAGTTGGAGAGCGTCGGCGCCCCAGTCGCGCGCGGCGGCGATAGCCCATTCGATCAGCGCCGCGCCGAGGCCGTGGCCGGTCATGTCGCCCGCGCAGTAGAGTTGGCTCAGGTAGACCGGCTTGCCCGGCTGAGGATCGGGCCGTCCACCCATGAGATGGCCACGGACGATCAGCGAATAGGCTGCCAGCCTGCCGTCGATCTCGGCCACCTGGATCAAGGTCGGCGGATCGGCCAGGTGAGCGCGAAATGCTTCGGGCGTGCGGTATTCCTGGAGGAAGCTTTCCAGGTCTTCGGGCCGGTAGAGATGGCCGAAGGCGGCAATGAAACTCTCGCGGCCGAGCTTGGCAAGCGCCTCGGCGTCGTCGCCCGTGGCGGGGCGGAGAAGGGCGCTCACAGCGTTTGCTCCATGCACATCGAGAAGTCGTCCGATACGTAGTCCCCGAAGGGCTCGCATTCGGTGAAGCCGTGCTTGCGATAGAGCGATTGCGCCGGCTGGAAGGGTTCGGGCCGGCCGGTTTCGAGACCAAGCCAGCGGTACCCCCGCTGCCGGGCTTCGGCCATCAGGCGGAGCAGAATCGCCTCGCCCGCGCGCTTGCCGCGATACTCCGGTGCGGCGCGCATCGACTTGAGCTCGCCATGCGCCGCGTCGAGCTCCTTTATCGCACCGACCGCCGCCAGATTGTCTCCGTCCCAGGCGCTGAAGAAGGTAACGTCCGGTTGACGCAGCCGCTCGACCGGCATGGCATGCACGCTTTCAGGTGGGGACCAGCGGTGCATCTCGGAAAGGTGGAATTGGAGCAGGTTGGTCACCTCGGCGCCGGTTAGGTCGTCGAGCCTGATGTCGTAGTCGGTCATGTCCGCTCTCTGCTACGCCAAGCCCCGTGCTGACAAGACCGTCCTTGCGCCGGCGTCTCAAGCCCGTCGCGACGCAGACTTTGCGATGAGCCTTCAGAGTCTCCCCGTGGCTGTCACGGGGAGGATTTCAGCGATCGAACTTGTCCTTCTTGCGCTTGCCGAAGCGCATGCCGCTTTCCAGCCGGGCGCGCAGGGCTTCGTAGAACGCCTCGAGGAACTGGCGGTCGTCGCCATGGCCGGGCTCCCAACCAATCTTGCGGCAGATCGCCTCCACCACCTTGCGCTGCGCCTCGGCATTATCGTGCCGCAGAACGCCTTCGAGGACCTGCAACTCGTGCTCGCCATAGACCGACAACTCGGCCTCGCCGAAGCGATAGGTCCCCGGCGTGCGCGGCGTGAGCGACAGGGCCTGGGGCAGCTTGCGCCGCTCCGCCTCGACCACCCAGGTGCCCGCGATCAGGTCCCCGGCGCGCAAGGCGTCGCGGTTGAAGAACGGGAACAGCACGAATATCGCCAGCCACACGCCCGCCGCGATCCCGGCCACGCCGCTAGCCCCTCCCGACAACAGAAACACCAGCGGCACGAACACTTCCACGTCGCGCATCAGGTTGCGCGCGATCACCGCCTCCGCCGTCAGCCGTCCGCCGCCCCGCGCCGCGACGCGGATGCCGAGCGCGCGCTTGCCCGGCGTGGCACCGCGCGGACCGATCTCAAACCACAGGAAATATCCATAGCGGGCCAGGAACAGCAGCAGGATGACAAGGACGAGTACGACTTCGATGCCCGGCGCCACCTGCTCACCCTCGACTTGCGAGATACCGATGCCAAGGGCAGCGAGGATCAGCGAAAACACGACCAGCCCGAGGAAAATCAGGGCGAGGTCGAGCATGAGCGCGCCTGCGCGGGCGCCTTTCGAAGCCAAGGTGAGCGGCAGCGAGAGCCCCTCGGGCGTCACAAGCTCACGGCGGCGCTTGGCCTCGCTCGGATTGCGCGCGGCAGTGACGGCGTTCACGAAGCCGCTCCCAGCCTGCCCGTTCGCCGTCCGGCGAAAGTGAAGTAGGTCAGCCACAGCAGCAGCATTACGCTGCCGATGGCGCCGCGAGCCCCCGGCTGCTCAACCAGCTGACGGGCGAACCCCTCGAGAAGGCCGGCGATCGCCAGCATGAACACGACGCCCGCCATGACTTGCGCCGCCCGGCGTCCGCTGTCCGCGGCCGCGGACATGACTGACCTGTCGCCGGGAAAAGCCATGGACCGCCCGACGTGGAGTCCGGCGGCGCCGGCCAGCAGGATGGCGCCGAACTCCGTCGTCCCGTGAACCGAAAGCCAGGCGACAAACTCCCACCCGAGTCCGGCCTTGAAGAAGACCCACAGCATCGCCCCTAGGGAGGCCATGTTGTAGACCAGCAGCAGCAGCGTCGGGATGCCAAAGGCAAAGCCGAGCGCGAAGGCCAGGATCGAGACAGCGGAATTGTTGGAGAAGAGGAAAGTGGCGAAAGCCGTCAGCCCCTCGCTGTCGCCCGTGCCCTTGAGCGTCTCGGCCAGCGCTGCCCGATCGGCCCCCGGCTCACGTCCGCCGGCCATTTCGCCGGGAACCAGCGCGTAATACCATTCCGGTTCCTGCGACACCAACACCCAGCCGGCTGCGGTCCCGGCGACCATCACCGCCAGGGCGATGGCGATTTCGAGCCAGATCGACCGCACTGCGATACTCCAGCCGCCGCCGAGGAACAGCCGAAGCCAGCCAAATAGCGAGGTGCGAGGTCCATAGACCTGGAACCACGCGCGCCGGACCAGGGCCTCGAGATAAGCGAGCGTCGCCGCATCGAGCGAAGTCTCGCGCGCGACGGCGAGGCTCGAAGCGGCCTGCCGGTAGAGTACGGGCAGGGCTAGCAAGTCCTCATCCGAGATGCGCCGCAGGCGATTTGTCTCGAGCGAGATGACGATCGCTTCCAATCGGCGCCAATCCGCCTCACGCTCGAGCCGGAAACGGTCCGAACGGAGAGAGGCCGCCTCGATGTCCGGCAGCGGCGCGATCTCCGATTTCTTGAACAAGGCCAGCGCCATCAGCCGACCGCCTCCATGCGCTTGGCTTCAAGGTAACGGTCGAGCAGTCGATAGCCGATGGCCTGCCAGGGCGCCTCGATCACATCGACGCCCAGCCGCCGCAGCCGCTGCAGCACCAGGGCGCGCTGGCGGGCGAGACCGTCCGCCGCGACGGCTGTCGCTAGGTCACGCACAGTCGAGGGTTCCGTGCCGGTCAGGTCGGACAGCTCCTCATCGGCCATGGTGACAAAGATCACCAGGTGATGGCGCACCAGCCGTTCGACGCTTTCGACCATGATTTCGGCCGAAGTGGGATCGGTGAAATCGGAAAACAGCACGATCAAGGATCGGCGTTTGAGCCGGGCGGTCAGGGTGGCGAGGGCGAGCGTGAAATTCGGCTCGCGCGGAATGTAGTCGAGCTCGGCCGCGGCCCGCTGCAATCGGTTGAAGCCCCGGGAATCGAGCGCGAAGGGAGTCATGAGCTCGGGCTTGTCGGCAAATGCGAAAAGCGCGACTCGGTCACCGCCCTTGAGTGCGACGTAAGAGGCCATCAAAGCGGCGGAGATCGCCCGGTCGATCCGCGGCAGCCCGTCGACGGGCTCGCTCATCGACTGGCCGCAGTCGAACGCGAAGATGATTTGGTTGTCTCGCTCGGATTCGTTCTCACGCGCATAAAGACGCGAGTGGCGCGCGCTCGCCTTCCAGTCGATCCGGCGGCGGTCCATTCCCGGCTCGTATTCGCTCAGCGCCTCGAACTGGGTTCCTTCGCCTCGGATGCGGCGGGCGATTAAGCCGAATTGCGCGTCGCGCAGGAAAGCCTGGAGCACAGGAGAGCGCACCGGCGAAAGGTCGGGCCAGACGCGCACCGGCTCCCCCAGTACGCGGTGAGCTTGGCGATGCGCGAGACCCAGGGGGCCCGGCCAGCGGAGCCAGAGTTCGTGCAAAGTCCCGGTACCCCGGCGCACCGGGACAATGTCCGAGGCGCTCGACCAGATGTCAGGCAGCGGGCCGGGTGCCAGTGTAACGCTTGCGGTCCCGCGTTCACCGAGCCGAGCATCGAAGCCCAGCGCCGCTTGCGGGGCCCCGCTACCCGCGCGGGCGCCGAACTCGGCATGGAGCACCAGGCGCATCGGCTGGCCCACTTCGACATCGGCGGGATAAGTCAGCTTGAGATCCTGCAGCCGCCCCGCGATCAGCCCGTCGAGCGCGGTCACCACCAGCAGCGCCAGCGCGGCGGCGGGCGCGACGATCCAGGCGTTCGGAGCCAGCGCGCCGATCAGTACCGCCACTGGCGCCATCAGCG
Organism: Croceibacterium selenioxidans; assembly: GCF_018599195.1. Taxonomy (GTDB): domain Bacteria; phylum Pseudomonadota; class Alphaproteobacteria; order Sphingomonadales; family Sphingomonadaceae; genus Croceibacterium_A; species Croceibacterium_A selenioxidans. The sequence continues at coordinate 1,363,005 of NZ_JAHFVK010000002.1, forward strand.
CCAGCAGCAGCAGGGCCCTGCCCGAGGGGACGATGCGCGATTTCAAACTGATCCTCCCTGTCGGCGCAGCCGATGGGGAGAGGGTCCGCCGGCCGCAGGCCGGTGGTGGAGGGCCTGGCGTCGTGCCGCTTGCCCCTCCGTCAGACGCCCGACGGCGCCTGCCACCTCCCCATTACGGCTACGCCGCCACAAGGAGGATCTTCCTAGGAGGATCACTTCGGCGCCTCGGTTTGCTCAATCAGGCCGGCGACGAGATTCTCGACCAGCTTGCCCTCGATCTCTGCCGCAGGTGACAGGAGCAGGCGATGGCGCAGCGTCGAGGTGGCCAGGGCCTTCACGTCATCCGGAAGCACATAGTCGCGGCCCTGAAGGGCGGCGCGAGCCCGCGCGGCGTTGGCGAGCACCACCGCCGCACGCGGCGAAGCGCCACTGGCGATATCGGCGCTCTCGCGCGTCGCTCGCACTAGCGCGACCGTGTAGCCGATCACTTCGTCGGCCAGCTTGACCGACTTCACGGCTTCCTGCGCCGCGGCGAGCGTGGCGGCGTCGGCGACCGTGCCGATTCCGAATTCCGCGGGATTCGGTGGTCCGCTGCGCTCGCCGAAGCGACGGACGATCGCCGCCTCTTCCTCGGCGCTGGGATAAGGTACCAGCAGCTTGAAAAGGAAGCGGTCGAGTTGCGCCTCGGGCAGCGGGTAGACGCCCTGGTTCTCGATCGGGTTCTGCGTGGCCACCACCATGAAGTGGTCGGACAGCGCATGAGTTTGCCCGTCGAGCGTGACCCGCCGTTCCTGCATCGCTTCGAGCAGAGCCGCCTGGGTCTTGGGCGGGGTGCGGTTGATCTCGTCGGCCAGCAGCAGCTCGTGGAAGATCGGCCCGCGCGTCAAGGTGAACTGGCTCGTCTGGAAATTGAACAGGTTAGAACCCAGGATGTCGCCCGGCAGCAGGTCAGGGGTGAACTGGATTCGCCCGAACTCGAGCCCGGTCGAAGCGGCGAAGCACTGCGCAAGGAAGGTCTTCGCCGTGCCCGGCGGGCCTTCGAGCAGAACGTGGCCTTGCGCCACCAGCGCGATCAGCAAGTGCTCGATCGTCTCTTCCTGGCCGACGATCGCCTTGCCGATTTCGGTCCGGATGGCGTCGGCCAGCGCGCGCGTCTCTGCGAGCGATAGGGTCATTGAACAAGGGTCCTTTCGATGGATTTCAGAGCGCCCGCGGCGCGCAGCAGGTCGGCGGGGCGGCGGGCGTTGCGCAGGGCCTCGGCCCGTTCGGGGAAATCGGCAGGCAGTCCGCGAACGGCCTGGACGCGGGCGATGGCAGCTTCCCGAGCGCCGAGGTCGGCCTCGCGAATATTGAGCGCGACCGCGACGCGGGCGGAAATCAGCGCGGCATAAGGTGGGCCGAGCAGGTGCAGCCTGCGCGCCCGCTCGACCAGAGCGGCGCTGTTGCGCGCCAACTGCTCCTTGCCCATTGCGAACGACGGCGCCTCTGCGACCGGCGGACCGAAGCGGCGGAAAGAGCGCCAGGCGATGACCAGCGCGGCCAGGATCAGGCACAGGGTGGCGGCGAGGAAAGGTGGCCGGAAGGCCATCGTCAGCAAGTTCTCGCTGCGCCCAAGTCCGGCCACCGTGAGGTCGAACACGATCGGCAGGTCGTAATCCTCGAGCGTCACCTCTATCAAGGCGACCGCCGCCTCGGCACGGGTAGCGTCGGCGAGGCCGTAGTTGTTCATGAGGTCGGGCTCGGCCACGACCACGACAGGCCAGAGCGAATCGTCTGTCCGGCTGTCGTTGCCGTCATTGGGCGAAATCCCGGCAGCCTGGGCGAGGTAAGGGTAGACGCCCGCATCGTTGAGGTAACCGGCCAGCGAGTCGCCCGTCCTGTCACTGATCAGCGGGGCCAGCCCCGCGCCATGCATGGCGAGCGTCTGCTCGGGAACGGGCAGCGTTCCTTGGAGATCGAGTCCGTGCCAGCGATCGCGCTTCCCGAGCTTGATCTCGTCGTTCTTGAGGCCCGGAATCTGGCCGACGAAGTCCGGCGCGACTCCCGAGCCCAGCACGACCCAGCCGCGCGGCACGTTGAGGTTGCGGACCGAATCGGCCCGGCCTGCCGTCCACTTGGGCAGGATCAGCAGCGTCGGCCCAGCGTAGCGCCGCGCCTGGATGATCTTGGCAATTTCCTCTCCGTCCGCGCTGAAGACGTCCGGCGTGATGATCAGCAGCGCCTTGTCCTGCAGGCGCGCCTGGGAGCGCGAAAGCGAAACGTCATAGCCGCGCGCTTCGAGCAGTCGCGCCAGTCCCGCAAAGCCGTTGAGCCCGTTCGCCGCTGCGTGGGAGCCGCCGTTACGGTCTTCACGCCCGTCCCAACCGGCCCCGATCGCGTAGAGGAACAGCAGGAAGGCCCCGGCACCGATCACCAGCACCGCGAGGATAAGCTTCGGGGAGAAGGGCGAGGCACTCCGGCTCATCGGTCGGTCGATCCCAGCTTCGGCGCCGCCAGCGCGAATTCGGCATAGGCGGCGCGTGCCGCCTGCCAGTCTTCCGCCGAAAGGCTGCGCAGCGCGAACAGACTGCGTTCGACCCGCTCGGCAATCACGCCGAAAGCGCCGCGCGCGCCGTGCGAGAGATCGGGCAATTCGGCGATCTCGCGGGCGGTGCTCGACGGTTCGAGCAAGCCGGGCCGAGACTCGCGAATCTGACCGACGCTGCGCTTGAGCAGGAGGTGCGTCGCTTCTTCGTACCGTCCTTCGGCGGCGAGGCCGTCAGCGTTTTCGAGCAGCGCGAGCGCCTCCTGGGTGTCGGGCGTCCACTCAGGCGCACTCTCCTTCGTCCCGCCAAGCTGGGCGTTCGCCAGCATGGGCGCGAGGGTGCGCCAGAGCAGATAGAGGATCAGCAGCGCGGCGAGCGCGAGCACCGACCACATGATCACTTGTCCCGAAACCCCCAGGAACCGGCCGATCGCTCCGAACACGCTCGCCAGCGCGTCGCTCACCGGCTGCAGCGCTTCGCCCAGCCACTTGAAAAACCTCTGCAGCCAATCCGGCGGCGGGGTCCGTTCGGGCATCTTCACCGGGTCAAACTGGATATCGGAGGCCGCGCGCACCGCTTCCCAGTCGCGCGCGAAATCGCCTGCGCCCGCTTGCGCGGCGCTATCCCCCGTCTGCACTGTCACATGTCAGGAGGTGGCATGGCCACCGCGGCGGTGCAACCCGTGGTTTTGCGGGGTCCTAGCCTCGAACCCTGGCTTGGCGGTAGCTGCCGAGCATGCGCAGCTCCTTGCTATGGAAAGCGAGCTCTTCGAGCGCCCGGTCGATCGCGGGATCGCCCGGCGCGCCGAGGATGTCGGCAAAAAACATGGTGGCCGAGAAGCTCGCGCCTTGCTGATAACTTTCCAGCTTGGTCATGTTGACGCCGTTGGTCGCGAACCCGCCGAGCGCCTTGTAGAGCGCCGCGGGCACGTTCTTCACCTCGAACACGAACGTGGTCATCGCTGCCTGACCTGCGAGCGTCGCCGGATCGAGCGCATCGCGTGAAAGCACTACGAATCGGGTGGTGTTGTCCGGCGCATCTTCAACGCCCAGTTCGGCGATCGTCAGATCATAGAGATCGGCCGCGAGCGCGGGCGCGATCGCGCAAGCTTCGGGATCGCCCATCTCCTTCACCAGCGCGGCAGCACCGGCGGTGTCGGCGTAGGCGAGCGGCACGATACCGCGATCGCGCAAGTATTTCCGTGTCTGCCCGAGCGCCTGGGGATGGCTGTGAGCCGATCTGTAAGGCCCTTTGCCAAGCCCCATGACCGCGTAGCTGATCGGCAGGAATTGCTCGCCGACAATGGAGAGCCCGCTACCCGGCAAGAGGAAATGGATGTCTGCCACGCGCCCGTGCTGCGAATTCTCTATCGGAATGATCGCGCTGCCTGCCCGCCCCGCGCTGACCGCGTCGAGCGCATCCTCGAACGAAAAGCACGGCAGTGGCAGGCAGTCCGGCGACCATTCGATCGCAGCACGGTGCGAATTGGCGCCGGGCGCACCCTGAAAGGCGATCGCGCGGGAGGGGTCGGCGGCGGCGGCCGCGTGCATCTCTTCAACGAGGGCAAGGGCAGGAGTGGGATAGCTTTCCATTCAGGCGACGCGGGTAACGACGCAACTTGCGACCGACAAGTGACTATCGGACTTGCGCCTTTGAACCCGCCTTACTAGAGCGGCGCGCAAATCTGACTCTGGTAGATAATCCATCGATGACTGATCGTTTCAACACCATCGCCGGCTGGACCCTATTCGCGGGCATCGTCGCTCTTGGCGGCTCGATTGCGAGCGGCTTGTACTTCCAGGCTGACAAGCCCCACCGTCCGCACGAGATGGGCTTCCCCATCGAAGGCGTGGTGGAAGCGGGCGCCGCCGAGGAAGGGCCGCCGCTGGCAACCCTTCTCGCCACGGGCGACGCGGCTGCCGGCGAGAAGATCTTCGCCAAGTGCACCTCGTGCCACACGATCGCCCAGGGCGGTGGTGATGGTATCGGTCCGAATCTTTACGGTGTCGTCGGCAAGCCGATCGGCAAGCATGAGCCGGGATTCGCCTATTCGAGCGATCTTTCGGGTCATGGTGGTGACTGGACGTTCGAGAATCTCGACCACTGGTTGAAGAGCCCGAAGGCTTTCGCCTCCGGCACGAAGATGAGCTTCGCCGGCCTCGGCAAGCCCGAAGATCGCGCCAACGTGATTCTGTTCCTGCTGCAAAACGGTGGTGGACCGCCGCTGCCGCCGCCGCCGGCTGCTGATGCGGCCGCTGGCGATGCAGCCGCAGCTCCGGCCGATGCCGCTGCCGCTCCGGCTGCAGAAGCGGGTGCCACTGCTGCTCCGGAACCGGCAGCCGCCGCAGTTGCGGCTCACTAAGACCCGGCGGCTTCGGCCGCCGCGTCATTGAGGATGGGAAGGCGGCCGCTTCTGCGGCCGTTTTTCATTGATCCGTCTTGTCGTGCCGCGATGGGATGGTGAGGGCAGGCGTTGGACCGATGGCCCCTCCATCAGTCACCTGCTGCGACTGCCACCTCCCCACGACGCCTGCGCCGCCACAGGAAGGATTGCGGTCATCAGATCAACTTAGTCGCGGCCTTTGAAGCCCTGGGCGATCACGTACCATTCGGACGAGCCTTTGCGGCTGGCCGGCGGCTTGGCGTGCTTGACCGCGCGGAAGTGTCGCTTGAGCAGAGCGAGCAAATCGGCGTCGGTCCCGCCCGCCAGAACCTTGGCCACGAAGGCGCCGTCCTTGTCGAGCACATCGACCGCGAAGTGGGCGGCGGTTTCGACCAGTCCCATGGTCCGCAGGTGATCGGTCTGCTTGTGTCCCACGGTATTGGCAGCCATGTCCGACAGCACCAAGTCCGGCGGCCCGTCTAGCGCGGCTTCGAGCGCAGCCGGGGCCTCGTCGGCCATGAAGTCCATCTGGAAGATCGTCACGCCTTCAAGCGGTTCGGTTTCCAGCAAATCGATGCCGACGACCGCGGCGGAGGGAACCCGCTTGCGTACGACCTGGCTCCAGCCGCCCGGGGCGATGCCCAGGTCAACGACCCGGCGCACGCCTTTGAGCAGACCGAATCGCTCGTCGAGCTCCAGCAGCTTGTATGCCGCCCGGCTGCGGTAGCCCTCGGCCTTGGCCTGCTTGACGTAAGGATCGTTGAGCTGGCGCTCGAGCCAGCGCGTCGACGAAGCCGTGCGGCCGCGGGCGGTCTTAACCCGCCGGTCGGAGTCCTTGCCTGAGCGGCTCACCGGATGGTCTGCTTGAGTCGCCGGAGCGCGGCCTGTGCCTCGATACCGAGCGCGTCGGCGGACATCAGTCCTCGCAGGATGCCCTCACGAATTCCGCGGTCGGCCACGCCGAGTCGTGTGGCCGGCCAGATGTCGAGAATGGCTTCGAGAATCGCGCATCCCGCGACTACCAGATCGGCACGTTCGTTTCCGATACAGGGGAGCCGGCGGCGTTCTTCGGGTCCCATGGTGGAAAGCCGGGTCGCGATGTCGCGCATGGATTCGGAAGGCACGACCAGACCGTCGACAGCCTTCCTGTCGTATTGCGGAAGATCGAGATGCAAGCTGGCGAGGGTGGTCACGGTGCCGCTGGTACCCAGAAGGCGCAGGTTGGGCAAACGGAAGGGGGCGATGCGCTCCGCGAATCCGGCAAAGCTGTCGGCCACGAGCTTGTGCATCTTGCGATAGCGCGCGAGCCGTGAGGCGGCATCGGTGCCCTCGTCACCCACGGTTTCGGTAAGCGAAACCACGCCCCAGGGTACGCTCTGCCAATCGAGAATATGCGGCACCGGGGCGCCAGGCTCGATCAGGACCAACTCGGTCGAGCCGCCCCCGATGTCGAAGATCACCGCTGGTCCGATCCCGTCCTCGAGCAGGATATGGCAGCCGAGCACGGCCAGGCGCGCCTCTTCCTGGGCGGAGATGACGTTAAGCCGGATTCCCGTTTCGTGCCGCACCCGCTCGATGAATTCGGCGCCGTTGGTCGCCCTCCGGCACGCCTCGGTGGCGACCGAACGGGCGAGCCGCACGTTGCGCCGCTTAAGCTTTTCGGAGCAGACCCTCAGCGCCCCGACGGCGCGGTCCATGGCCTGGTCGCTCAGCCGGCCGGTCTGGGCCAGACCCTCGCCCAGGCGCACGACACGGCTGAACGCGTCGATGACCACGAAATTCGCGTCCGCCGGGCGCGCGATCAGCAGCCGGCAGTTGTTGGTACCCAGATCGATTGCCGCATAAGCCTGGCGCGACTGGCCAAGGGGGAGGCTTACAGGCTGCTCGCGCAAGTCAGCGCCGTTGGCGCTGCCGTTTGCCTGCCTTTCGCCGGCGGTGCCGGAGTGGCCCGACCGAGGGAGCTTGGCCAAATTCGGCACATCCCCCTCAGAACCCGCGGTACTCCGCCGCTCATCCGGCGGATTGAAATCCGCCATTTTCTCTTAACTCGCTCGTATTTCTTACCCGCTCGAAGGCGGAACCTGGGCACAGGCTAGCGAAAGCGCTTCGCCGGGGCAAGTTTGGGGCCGCGGACCCGGCGAGCGCATTCCGTGTCACGAGACGCGTGTGGCCCGCTTGACGAGAGCGTCCGGCCTTTCTAGATGCGCCGCTCCCGCGTTGCCCCGTCGTCTAATGGTAAGACTACGGACTCTGACTCCGTCAATTGAGGTTCGAATCCTCACGGGGCATCCATTCCACGGCCAGATCTTGGCGGAATAGCGCGGGATCGCGGCTAGATCGCTCCCCATATCATCGCTGATCTGCCGTTCTGAAGGGCCACCTGAGTAACCCTGGCTCGCAGCGGTTTGCGGGCTCGCGCTCCTGTCCTGGGTGCTATTGGCCCGAGCTGGCTGGTTCGGTGATGAAAGCCAGGATCGCGCTCATGGTCGCCTCGGGTTGCTCTTCCATCAACCAGTGACCGGAATCGCGTATGCTGAGCCCGCGGACATCGGTTGCGGCGAAGGCGATTTCGTTCGCAAAGCCCTCTCCGAACGATTTTTCTCCACCGATCGCGAGGATCGGCATGGCGAGCTTGCCCTCTGCGAGGAACGTCTGGTTATCGACGGCGTCCTGGCGGAAGGCCGCGAATTGCGCGAACGCGTTATGGATCGCATGGGGGCGGGAGTAGAGCGCGGCATAATGGGCGCGAGTTTCTTCGTCGATGTGCTTCGGGTCGGCCGATAGTTCATTGTAAAAGCGATCGAGGTAGATCCGCTCTCGACCGGCTACGAGCCGTTCTTCGTCAGGTCCGAAGAAGTCGAAGTGCCAGGTTCGCTGGTCCTTGATCACGGTGTCCCAATTGCCAAGCCCGGGAAGCGGTGCGTCCATCACCACCCAGCGAGTGACCCGGTCGCGGTTCTGGGCGGCGAAGGCGTAGCCGACCATGTTGCCGATATCGTGCGTGACCAGCGCCAACGGGCCGTCGAGCCCGAGCGCACGAAGCACGGCCGCCATATCGCCGGCTTCGCTCTTCTTGTCGTAGCCGGTCTCGGGATGCGACGAGAGGCCCATGCCGCGCAGGTCCGGGACGACGACCGTGTGATCGGCGGCCAAACGACCCGCGAGCGGCGCCCACATGTCTCCGGTATCGCCGAACCCATGCAGCAGAAGGACAACGGGCCCGTGTCCGCCGATACGTGTGTGGATCGTCGTCCCGTCGACAGCGATATCTCGTGTCTCGAAGGTCGAAGGAAAGGGCTCGACTTTGGCCATTGCGGGGGCACCGGCGAAAAGTCCGGCAACGAATATGGCAAGCCAGCAAATTTGACGGCTCATATGAGTCCCCCCTGTCGATGGTCCTTGCGTAGCAGTTAGTCTGCGGCAGGTCACGGCGCGCGAAAGGCGGGGAAGGTTGGACGCGCCCAACTTTTGGGGGGTACGGGCGCGTCCATGCTGCCAATGATCCGTGACCAAGTGCGTTCCAGACAATATGCTCCACTTGGCTCACGGACGCCTGGGCGAGGGTCTTGCCGTATCCGGTCCTTTCCCCGTCAGGTCGCCGACAGCTCCGAACCGAGCCTGTCGACGTCGGTATAATCGCCCGTCACGTGGTGCTTGGGCTTTCCCCGAAGCAGCAGGTGGCTGATGGCCGGAAGGACGAACAAGGTCAGCAGGGTCGAGGTGATCAATCCTCCGATCACCACGACCGCGAGCGGCTTCTGGACTTCGGCCCCGGTGCCGGTCGCCAGGGCCATGGGCACGAAACCGACGGCCGGGACGAGGCCCGTCATCAGCACCGCCCTCACGCGTTCCATCGTTCCTTCCTTGATGGCTCGATCGACTGCCATTCCAGCATCGAGACGCTGGTTGATGCTGGTCATCACGACCAGTCCGTTGAGGACCGTAACACCGGACAACACGATGAAACCAACCGCGGCCGACACCGAGAATGGATGCCCCGTGAGAAGCAACGCGAACACGCCGCCCGCCAGGGCCAGCGGAATGGCGGAATAGACGGCCAGGGCCTGCCGCATCCCGCGCAGGGCGAGGAACAGCAGGCCGAAGATAGCCGCGAAGATCAGCGGGATCACCAACGAGAGCCGTGCCGAGGCCGCCTGGAGGTTTTCGAATTGACCGCCCCATTCGAGGAAGCTGCCCGGCGGCAGCGTCACTTCGCGGGCAACCTTGTCGCGGGCCTCGGCCACGAATGACCCGAGGTCATTGCCCCGGACATTCGCCTGGACAACCACGCGACGCTTGCCGTTTTCGCGACTGACTTGATTCAAGCCTTCGGAAAAACTGAACCGGGCCAGTTCGCGCAAGGGGACGGAGCCGCGATGGACGTCGTCTCCGGGGAGCATGACCGGCAGCGCGCCCACAGCGTCGAGATCGTTGCGGGTGGCGGAATCCAGTCGAACGACCACGTCATACCGACGGTCACCCTCGAACACGATCCCGGCCTCACGCCCTCCCATCGCGGCCGCGACGGTGTCGCTGACATCCTTCAGGCTGAGGCCATAGCGAGCGATCGCGTCGCGATCGAACCGGACGTCGAGCACAGGGAAGCCCTCGGTCTGTTCGACCTTGACGTCGGCGGCGCCGGGGACAGTGTTGAGCACCGCTGCGATCTCGTTCGCCGTGCGGCCCATGGCTTCAAGGTCGTCGCCATAGACCTTCACGGCAATGTCTCCCCGGACTCCTGCGATGAGCTCGTTGAAGCGCAACTGGATCGGCTGGCTGATCTCGACGGCGTTACCGACGAGCGGTTCGAGCGCCTTCTCGACGCGTTCGATCACGTCGTCTTTCGTGTGGACGCCGGCGGGCCACTCGTCATCGGGTTTGAGGATGATGAAGGTATCCGAGGCATTGGGCGGCATGGGGTCGCTGGCCACTTCGGCGGTGCCCGTCTTCGAGAAGACGAACGCCACCTCGGGCAATTCGGCCACAGTCCTTTCGACCTGCTCCTGCATTCGCGTGGATTGCGCCAGCGACGTCGAAGGAATGCGCACCGCCTGCATCGCCAGGTTCCCTTCGCCGAGCACCGGCAGGAACTCGCTGCCTAGCATGGTGAAGACGAGCGCTGCTGCCGCAAAAGTTCCGGCGCCGGCGCCGATCCAGGGCCAGGGCCGGGCGATGACGCGGCCCAACAGCGGCTCGTAACGCGCTTTCACCCAGGCGACGGCCTTTACGTCCTTCTCGGCCACTTCGCCGCGAATGAGCAGCGCGACCATTGCGGGCACGAAGGTGAGTGACGCCAGGAACGCCCCCGCGAGCGCGAGGAGCACCGTGATCGCCATCGGGGAAAAGGTCTTGCCCTCGACCCCCGTGAACGTGAGCAAGGGAATGAAGACGAGGAAGATGATCGCCTGCCCAAAGAGCGTTGGCCGGATCATCTCCTTCGAGGCTTCGAACACCTCGTGCAGACGTTCATCGCGCGTGAGAACGCGGCCCTCCTGCTTCTGACGGTGAGCTAGGCGTCTCAGGCAGTTCTCGATAATGATGATCGACCCGTCGACGATGAGCCCGAAGTCCAGCGCCCCGAGACTCATGAGGTTGCCTGACGTACCGGTGACATTCATGCCCGTGGCCATGATCAGGAACGAGATCGGTATGACCAGCGCGGCGATGACCGCCGCCCTGAAGTGGCCGAGCAGCCAGAACAGCACGCCGATGACGAGGAGCGCTCCAAAGAACAGGTTTTCCTCGACGGTGCCGATCGTCGCATCCACCAGATGCGACCTGTCGAGAACGGTCTTTACTTGAATCCCCGGTGGCAACGATCGGGCAACTTCCTCAAGGCGCTCGGCCGAGGCGGCCGCAACGATACGGCTATTGCCATCCGCCAGCATGAGCACCGTGCCGACCACGACCTCCTTGCCGTTCTGCGTGGCCGTGCCGGTACGAAGATCACCGCCGACACTGACGGTGGCGACATCGCGCACCTGAACCGGCACGCCGCCCCTCGAAGCAACGGTTGCCCGCTCGATCTCATCGAGCTTGCGAATACGGCCGTCGGCGCGAACGAGGAACGCCTCGCCGCCGCGCTCGACGAAGTTTGCGCCGACCGAGACGTTTGCACTTTCTAGGGCTTCAGCGAGCTCGGAGAACGAGATTCCATAGCTGGACATCTGCGTTGTGTCGGGATGGACGACGAACTGCTTCTCGTAGCCGCCGATGGAGTCGATTCCGGCAACGCCGGGCACCGACCGTAGCTGTGGCCTGATCACCCAGTCCTGGACCGAACGAAGGTAACCCTGCTTGGCGACATCGTCCCTGAGGATTTCTCCAGAGGGGGTCACGTAGCTCCCGTCTGGCTGGAAGCCCGGACGACCCGCAACCCGCCGGACGTCCTTGGAACCGGCCGGAACGAAGTCCACGACATACATCAGGACCTCGCCCAGTCCGGTCGAGACCGGACCCATCTCCGGTTCGACTCCGTCAGGCAAGGTGCCCTTGGCCTGGTTCAGCCGCTCGGCCACCTGTTGCCGGGCGAAATAGAGATCGGTGCCGTCTTCGAAGACGACTGTAACCTGGCTGAAACCGTTGCGCGAGATCGAGCGAGAACTCTCCAGCCCCGGAATGCCCGCCATGGCGGTTTCGACGGGGAAGGTGACCAGCCGCTCCATGTCGAGCGGACCGAGGTTGGGCGCGACCGTGTTGATCTGCACCTGCTTGTTGGTGATGTCAGGGACCGCGTCGATCGGTAGTTTGAGGAGCTGGAACACACCGTAGGCCGCGATGACCATGGTTATGATCACGACGGCCATCTGAAGCGGATCGAGGCGTCGAGGATGCGTGTGATCATCTCAGTGCTCCGCCTCGCCCTTGCCGAGTTCGGCCTTGAGCAGGAAAGCCCCGCGCGTCGCCACCACTGTGCCGGGACGAAGGCCCTCGATGATCTCGATGCGCCCGCCGCCGCGTTGACCCGCTGCGACGTTCGCCGCCTGGAAGCCGTTCGGGGTACGGACGAACACCACGTCACGGCCCTCGAAGCTCTGCACCGCTTCCTCGGGTAGAGCGATGCGGCTGGTGTCGGCGGTCACGGGTAGAATTCGGGCTCGTAGCCCCTGGCCTTGGCTAAGCCCGCCTGAACCTTCAGGCTCCAGCACGACCGTCGCCGTCTTGCTTTCGGGGTCGAGGCCCGGTGTGATCGATCGCACGACCGCTCCTCGCCCCTCGCCGTCGGGGAGCTCGATGACCGCCCGATCACCGGGCTGGATGCGTCGCGCATCGGTCGCGAGAACCGACGCGTTAATCTGTATCCGGCTCGGGTCTGCCACCCGGAACAGCTCGGTACCCGCCGGGACGAAGGCGCCAAGCTTGGCGTCGGCCCTGGTGATCCGCCCCGAAATCAGGCTTACGACCGACAAGGTGCGGCCATCGCCGCTAAGCTTTGCAGCGCTGGCCGCGGAACGGGCGCGACGAGCTTCGGCCTCAGCCTGGGACAGCGCCGCGCGGGCGCCTTCGAGATCCTGCCGGGCGGTAACCCTGGCTTCGTAGAGGCGCTGCTCGCGCTCATAGGCCGAACGAGCCAGCGCAAGTTGCGCTTCGGCACTGGAGCGCTCGGAAGAGAGGGCGGCCGCATCTCGGCTTTCCATGATCGCGACGGAATCCCCTGCGCGGACAAATTCACCCAGGCGGCGATTGATGCGCACGATCGCACCGTCGGCACGAGCGGTCAGGACCGCCTCGCCCGCCGGGGTGGGGGCGACAATGCCCTGAGCGAGAATCTCGGAAGCGAGCCCGCCGGCCTTGACCTGCTCTACGGCGATGCCCGCAGTCCGGGCTCTATCGGCCGTCATGGCGATGAAGCCTTCAGGCCCATGCCCTTCCTCTTCCTCGTGGTTGTCGGCTGCCTCGACCTGAGGCGCCGACGAAAGCGTCCGGCCGAGGAAATATCCGCCGGCTGTAAGCGCGAGAGCACCGGCCGCGCCCACGGCAATCAGCTGGAGTCGGTTCAATTGGAGTTCCATTTGCGGAAAGTCCTTCTTGCGCGATCCGCGCGAATGGTGGGGGTCACTGCGTGGCCAGCCTGATGAGCAGGGCGGCTGCCTTGCCTTGCGCTTCCCGCGCGTCGATCAGAGCTCGCCGGATGCCGTCCCGCGCTTCGGCCGCGGACAGCACTTCGATCAGTTCGAACTTGCCGTTGCGGTAGCCGATGTCGGCAAGCCTCAGCGCTTCTTCGGCCTGGGGCAGGGACTCCGCTTCAAGCGTATCGGCCTTGGCTTCAGCGGCGAGATAGTCTGCCCGCGCTTCCGCCACGGCCTGGCGATACTCCGACACCGCAACCGTCTCTCGTGCCGCGGCTCCGCGGGCCTGCGCCCGCGCCGCTGCGACATGGCCCTGGTTGCGATCGCGGAAGGGCAAGGGGAGGGTGACGCCGAGGACCAGAGCGTTGTCGTTGCTTTCCTCAAACCGCCTCACGCCAGCGGAAACTCTCGGATCGGGAATGCCCGACGCGCGCTCGCGGCCGACCAGCGATTGGGCCGCGATCCGCTCGGCGGCAGCCAGGCGCGGTTCGAGCCCCTGGTATTCCGCCAGCATCTCGTGGGGCGGCTCCAATCTGGGGAAGCCTTCCGCGGGCGGCGGGGCCGGGTCCTGGGACCACAGCATCCCCAGCACGAATCTGGAGGCTAGCGCCGTCGCCTGAGCGGCCTTCAACTCCGCCTCGGCCTCCGACAGCTCGGCCTGAGCCCGGAGGGATCGAAGCGGCGGTTCGCGACCGGCGGCGACAAGCTCGGCCGCGATCCGGGCCAGTTCCCGGTTCCGCTCGACCACGTTCAAAGCCAGGGCGACCCGGGATTGTGCAGCGACCGCGCCGACATATCGCTGGCGCACGGTCATCGCGAGATCGGCGATCGCCATCTTCTCGCGCAGAAGCGCGACATCGACATCGGCGCGTGCCGCGGCCAGCCTCGCGCCGCGTTTGCCGCCCAGTTCAAGCGGAAGCCCTGCGCTGAGGGTGTATTCGGCAGCGCTCAGCCCCGAGTAGGGTCCGCTCCCGGCCACATTCTCGACCTCCAGCGACGCTTCAGGGTTAGGCCGCAGCCCCGCCTGCGTCAGCAGCGCCTGCGCGGCCTCGACTTCGGCGCGAGGGCCGATGGTTCGGGGGTTCTGCGAGCCTGGCGAAACGCCATCGGTCGCACCGGCGAGCGCCAATGCCTCTTCAAGGGTCACCGTCTCCTGGGCAGCCGCCGGCAGCGGCAAAGCCGCGAAGCCGGCGCCCGCCAACAGGGCACCCAACAATATTGAGGATTTCATGATTCATCCCGTTCTCGTCCATTGATCACGAACCGCCACAAGGCGGCGAAGTAATCAGGCGCGAGGGGGGCGCTTCAGCCTGTCGGGAACGATCGAGGTAAGAATGCGGTCGTGCGGCCGGGGATGCTCGCCGTGATAGACCGGCAAGTCCGAGAGGGCCGTCATCGACTGAATGTAGGGAACACCGTGATGGCAATGACCGTGAATACACACGCCATCGTGGTCCCCGCCGGGCAACTGGTGATCCCCGGATTCTTCCGCTGCGGCGGCGACCACGGCGCTGGCTTCGGTGGTCGGTTCGCAGGCGACCGCGTCAACCGTTCCGCCCAGCATTACGCCCAGGAGCAGCAACAGGGCTACAAAGCGTCGAGCGCTGCCAAGGGAAAGCCGACGGACCATCGCGAGGGCTTGTTAGCTCCCCTTCGACATCGAGTCATCCGCTTTCCCGGACGCCCAAAACTCCAGCCGCTGCTTCCTTTCCGCGCCGCAAATGCCTAGGTCGCGAGGTAGGATTGCTGGGAGAGAGATGTGAGCGGACCGGACGACCTCGAAAACGACGCGAACATCGAGGATCGCAAGTTTTACCGAGCGGAACAGGAAGCCGGGTTCGTCGAGTCGGCTCCGACCGAAACACCTCAAACGCTGCACCCCGCGTATCGCCTGGCTTTTCACGACACCGAATTCCTGCTGCGTGACGAGCTTAGACCGGTTCGCTTCCAGCTCGAGCTGCTCAAGACGGAGATGCTGCTCGACGAAGCCGGGGTTGGCTCCATGCTGGTCATGTACGGATCGGCGCGCATTCCGCCGCCCGAAGCCGCTGCTGTCGCGCTCGAAGGCGCGAAGGACCTCCCGGTGGAAGAGCGGCTGGTGATCGAGCGGTTGGCCGAGAAAGCCAAGTACTATGGTGAGGCTTACAAGCTGGCCCGGCTGGTGAGCGAGAAGGGCATCATCGAGCAGGGCAAGCGCCAGTTCGTGATCTGCTCGGGCGGTGGGCCTTCGATCATGGAAGCGGCTAACCGGGGTGCCTCGGACGCGGGGGCCGAATCGGTCGGGCTCAACATCGTCCTTCCGCATGAGCAGGCACCGAACCCCTACGTCACCCCGTACCTGTCATTCCAGTTCCACTATTTCGCGTTGCGGAAGATGCACTTCCTCATGCGCGCACGGGCTGTCGCGGTGTTCCCCGGCGGGTTCGGAACCTTCGACGAGATGTTCGAGCTGCTGACCCTGATCCAGACCGGCAAGATGAAGCCGATCCCGGTGCTGCTGTTCGGCAAGGAATTCTGGACCCGGGTGATCGATTTCGGCGCCCTGGCGCGCGAAGGCGTGATTTCGCCTGAAGATCTCAAGCTCTTCACCTGGTGCGAGACGGCTGAGGAAGCCTGGGGCCACATCGCCGAATTCTACAACATCAACCCCAACCCGGGGCGCATGCGCTAGCGGACGGCCTGGTGCCCCATCGGTCCGTGCCTGGCTCCGAAGCCCGGCGCGGCGAGGAGGGCAGCGCGGACGAATTCGCGAGCCTCGGCGACCGCCTGCTCCAGAAGCACGCCCCGTCCGAGCTGCGTAGCTATCGCGCTCGACAGGGTGCATCCGGTGCCGTGGGTGTGGCGGGTCGCGATGCGCGGCGAGCGCCAGATCATGTCTTTCTGGTTGGTACGCACCAAGCGGTCCTCAACCTCAGGCCCCTCCGCGTCGCCGCCCTTTGCGAGGTAGGTGATCTTGCGCGCGGCCATCGCCTTGGCACCGCCCAGCGCTTCGAGTTCAGGCACGTTTGGCGTGGTCAGTGTGGCGATCCGCATCAGGCGTTCGAAGGCCGCCACGGTGCCCGCATCCGCCAGCACCGCTCCGCTCGTCGCGACCATGACCGGATCGAAGACCACCGGCAGCCCTGTCGCTTCGAGCCGATCCGCGACGGCATGGGCAATCTCAGGCGAGCCGAGCATGCCGATCTTCACCGCGTCGGCGCCGATATCGGACAGGCACGCGTCGATCTGCGCTCCGACCATGTCCGGTGAAAGCGCCTCGACCGCCGTGACCCCGCGAGAATTCTGCGCGGTGATCGCGGTGATCGCGGTCATCGCGTAACCGCCGAGCATCGTCACGGTCTTGATGTCAGCCTGGATGCCGGCGCCGCCGGAACTGTCGGAACCGGCGATCGCCAGGATGCGGGGCGGAGTAGTCATCCGCCTTTGTAGCGCCGCTCTGGCGAGGGCGGATGTTTTGCGTGCAGGGCCTTGGCTCTTGTAGGCCGGTCCATCAGCTCGCCACCGCAATTGGGGCAGCGATCGTCGAGAGCGTCGGCGCACTCGGCGCAGAAGGTGCATTCGAAGCTGCAGATGAACGCGCCCGGCGCTTCCGCGGGTAAGTCGGCACCGCAGCGTTCGCAGTCGGGGCGCATCTCGAGGCTCATGCCGCAGCCTTCACGGCGGCGCAGATTTCGTCGACCACCTGCTCGACTTCGCCGGCATCGTCTCCCTCCGCCATGACGCGGATCTTGGGCTCGGTTCCCGACTTTCGGATCACCAGCCGGCCGCGGCCCGAGAGCCTCGCTTCCGCATCGGCAATGACCGACCTGACCTGCGCGTCCGCCAGCGGATCGCCGCCCGAATAGGTCACGTTCTTGAGCAATTGGGGAACCGGATCGAACAGGTGCAGCAGCTCGCTCGCCCGCTTGCCCGTATGGACGAGCGCGGCCAGCACCTGCAGCGCGGCGATACAACCATCGCCGGTTGTCGCGTGGTCGAGCAGGATCATGTGGCCGGACTGTTCGCCGCCGACGTTGTAGCCGCCGGCCCGCATGGCTTCGAGCACGTAACGGTCGCCGACTTTGGTCCGCACCAGGTTGAGCCCGGCGTCGTTGAGCAGCCGTTCGAGGCCGAGATTGGACATGACGGTGGCGACCACGCCGCCCCCGCGCAGTTCCCCGCTCGCAGCCAAGCGCAGGCCGATCAGCGCCATGATCTGGTCCCCGTCGACGACCTGGCCCTTTTCATCGATCACAATCAACCGGTCGGCATCGCCATCGAGAGCAATGCCGATATCGGCCCCCTCCTCGAGCACGCGTGCCCTGATGGCATCGAGCGAGGTCGAGCCGACGCCGTCGTTGATGTTGAGGCCGTCGGGCGACACGCCCATGGCGATGACTTCGGCACCCAGCTCCCAGACCACAGTCGGCGCTACGGTGTAGGCGGCGCCGTTGGCGCAATCGACCACGATCTTGAGCCCGTCGAGCCGGGTGTCCGAGGGAAGCGACTGCTTGATCGCGTGAATATAGCGGCCGCGCGAATCCTCGATCCGGCGAGCGCGGCCGATGGCGTCGGCCTGCGCCAGTTCCTGCTCCACCAGCATCGCCGCCTCGATCGCTTCCTCGTCCGCGTCGGACAACTTGAAGCCGTCGGGGCCAAACAGCTTGATGCCGTTGTCGGCGTAGGGATTGTGGCTGGCCGAGATCATCACGCCGAGATCGGCGCGCATTTCGCGCGTGAGAAGCGCCACCGCGGGGGTGGGCAGCGGGCCGGTCATGATCACGTCCATGCCGACGCTGGTGAACCCGGCCACGAGGGCTGTTTCCATCATGTAGCCCGACAGTCGGGTGTCCTTGCCGATCACTACCCGGTGCTTGTGCGAGCCGCGCAGGAAGTGGCGCCCGGCTGCCTGGCCGACTTTCATCGCCGTCGCCGCGTTAAGCACCTTTCCATTGGCCCGTCCGCGAATGCCGTCGGTGCCGAAATAGTGTCTGCCCATTCATCCCTCTCGCTGCTGGCGATTGCCATGGCGCTTCCGGACTGCAATGTCACGCGGCGGTGACACAGATCAAGCTGCCAGCTGGATGGACTTTCGCCGCGCTGATAGCTGGCCTGGCGCTCGGCTGGCTGCTTTCCGAGACGGCCGCCAGCGCCACCGCCTTAGCCATCGCCGGACCTGTCGGCTCGGTCTGGTTGCGGGCCCTGCAGATGACGATCGTTCCGCTGGTCGCTGCCCTACTGGTCACCGGGATCACGCAAATGGTGGCGACAGCGCGGGCCGGACCGGTTGCGCGGCGCACTCTGCTGACGTTTTTCATCATCCTCTTCGCCGGAACGCTGTTCGCCGCCTTTGCGACGCCAGCTCTCCTCGAGGTGTTTCCCATCCCGGGCCGCGCCGAAGCGGCGCTGGCGGCGGAAAGCGCCACAGCCCAACCCGTGCCCGGCATCGGCGAGTTCATCGAGTCGCTGGTCGCCGACAACGTGATCGCGGCCGCGGCCGAGACGGCGATGCTTCCGTTGGTGGTCTTCTTCGTGGCGCTCGGCGCGGCCATTTCGCGTCTCGAAGGGGTGCAGAAAGACGTGATGCTGCGGCTGTTCGAGGCGATCGGGCAGACGATGCTGATCATCATCGGCTGGGTCCTGCGGGTCGCGCCCATAGGCGTTTTCGCGCTGGCCGTCAGCGTGGGGCTCGCAAGCGGGGGCGGGGCGTTCGCCGCGCTCGGGCACTACATCCTGATCATCTCGGGCCTCGGCCTGGTGATCTTGCTCGCCGGTTTCCTCCTCGGCATCCTTGCCTCCCGGCGTGGCCCCATCGGATTCACCCGGGCCTTGGTGCCCTCGCTGGCCGTCGCGATCTCCACCCAGAGCTCGCTCGCCAGCCTGCCGGCCATGCTCCAGTCGTGCCGCTTGCTCGGGGTGCGGGAGACGACGGCGGACTTCGTGCTCCCCCTGGCCGTTGCGCTGTTCCGTGCCACTGGCCCCGTTATGAACCTTGGTGTGGCAATCTATGTCGCCAAGCTGACCGGGGTCGAACTGACCCCGCAACTCATGGCGGTGGGCATCGCCGTGGCGCTGGTGACGACCATCGGATCGGTCAGCCTCCCCGGCGCGATCAGCTTTATCACCGCGATCGGACCGATCGCGCTCGCGATGGGAGTTCCCATCGAGCCGCTGGCGATTCTCGTCGCCGTCGAGATGTTGCCCGACATCATGCGCACGCTCGGCAATGTCGTGATGGACGTGGCGGTCACGGCCACGGTCGACCGGAACAAGCCCCGGGGCCCTGACCCTAGCGCATCTTCGGGACGCGCTAACATTTCTACGCGAACCTGAATCGGAATCGAGCGTTAGGGGGTCGGACCCATTCCATCAGAGGACGATTTCCCATGGCCTTCGAACTGATCCAGTTGCCCTATGACAGCGAGGCGCTTGCGCCGGCGATCTCCGCCGAGACGTTGAGCTTCCACCATGGGAAGCACCACAAGGCCTATGTCGACAAGACCAACGCCGCCATCGAAAACACCGACCTCGACAGCGCTTCGCTCGAGACCGTGATCGCCAAGGCGCGGGGTAGCAACCAGGGCTTGTTCAACAACGCTGCGCAGAGCTGGAACCACGGCTTCTACTGGTACTCGCTCTCGCCGAATGCGAGCGCTCCGACTGGCGATCTCGCGGCCAAGATCGACGAGGCTTTCGGCTCGCTCGACAACTTCAACAAGCAGTTTGCCGAACGCGGTGTCGGCCACTTCGCCAGCGGTTGGGTCTGGCTCGCCGAAAAGGACGGCAAGTTGTCGATCGAGGAAACCCATGACGGCGACACCCTGGCCGACCAGGGCTTCCGCCCGCTGCTGACGATCGACGTGTGGGAACACGCCTATTATCTCGATCACCAGAACCAGCGTCCGGTCTACCTCAAGGAAGTGATCGAAAAGCACCTCAACTGGGATTTCGCGGCCGAGAACCTCGCTCGCGAAGGGACCTGGAGCTATCCGGCGCCCACATACGCCTGACGGCGGCAAGGGCTGCCCCGGGCCGGACAAAATCCGGCCCGGGCAACCATGATCTGGAAGGAAACCTTAATCATCCCGGTTTAGCGTCCGGCAATGGCTATCAAGCGCGCTTCCCTCGTCAACAACACCGAAACCGCGCGCTTGGGCAAGCGTAATGCCCTGACAACCGAAGGAAAATGCCAGATCGGCGATGGGGCGGTCCAGGAGGTTCTCCTGACCGACCTCGATGCCCATGGCTGCATGATGCGCGGCTCGGCGATCGGGGTGACCAAGTCGGATCCGCTGCAACTGTGGCTGGGAGATATCGGTCCCATCGCAGGAAAGCTCAGATGGGCCCGCCACGGGTCGGTCGGGATAGAGTTCGACACACCGCTTTATGACGACGTGATCGAGCAAGTGCGCACCGTCGAACCGGGGCCGACCGTGATTTCGCTCAGCCGCCGATCTGGACGCTGATCCTACTCAGGCTCCCGGGGTTCGAGCGTGCTGGCCGCGAAAAGGGGTTCCCCGAACAGAAAACCTATTATGTTGGGCCGCCCGAGATGCTCCATCAGTGCGGTCACGGTCAGCAGGATCGGTACTGAGAGCAAGGCTCCGGTCACGCCCCAGATCCAGCTGAAATAACTTAGGGCCAGCAGGATCATGACAGGGTTCATCGTGAACCGTGCGCCGAGGATGGCTGGTGTGATGACATTTGATTCGGTGGCATGGAGCCCGAGATAAGCCGCTGCCGGGATCAGCCCGACCACCGGGCTCTCCGCCGTTCCCAGCCCGAACAAGGTCAGAAGCCCGATCATGACGAGGGGACCGACGTAGGGCAGGAAGTTGAGCAGCGCGGCAAGGCCGCCCCACATGACCGGGAAATCCATCCCCAGCGCCCAGGCGCCGAGGGTCACGATGATCCCGATGCAAAGATTGATAAGGCCGACCGTTAGTATGTAAGCGGCCACTCGGTCCTGCACGTCGCGCATGACACGTGCGGCTTTCAGGCTGGCGCCGAACTCCTGCCGATCGAGCAGAAGGCGCCGCCGCATGCGTACCCTCGCTTCGATCATGAAGAACGCCATCAGCAGGGTAAGCAGCACTTCCAGTACGACCGTCGGGGTTGCGAACGCCAACTGCTGGAGCATTGTCGGTTCGGCCAGCACCACGCGCTGACCGCCGGCCGACCCGACCAGGCCAGCGACCTTGTCGTTGAGCCGCGAGATCCACGCCAGGTTCCCCTGCAGTGCGTTGAAATGCTCTCCGATGCGATCGACCATCGCGGGGACGTCGTCGAACATGGACAGCGCCGGGCGCAGGACTGCGGTCAGTGCCAGGGACACGACGGCGAGGAAAATCGCCAGGGCGGCGAGCGAGGCCAGGAAGTTCGGCAACCCGAAGCGAGCCAGCCGGTCCGCCACCGGCGAGAGGATGATGGTCAGGATTATAGCGGTGACGAGTGGGAGGAATACGACCGAGCCGATCGAAAGCACGAAAGGCAGAGCCAGGAACAGCCCGATGGCAATCAACACCACCAACGCCGAGATTAGCCGCAGTTCTTCTTCCGCAAACGCCAGGCGCTTGCGTCTGGGAGTGGCTTCACCGCTTCGTGGACCGGCCTTTTCGGCCTCGGTTCCATTGGTCATTCCGGCGCCCCCGCATCCCCCTTATTTGGTGGCTATGCTGATCCCCTTGCCTGACGCGACATCGTCGAGTTCCTGCAGGATTGCGCGATGCGCGGCTGGGTCGTCAATCGAACGCTCGGGTATTGAGCCTTCCTCTATCATCACCGTCAGCGCGGCGCGCGCCCGGCCCACACGGCTCTTGATCGTGCCCACGGCACAACCGCAGATCTGCGCAGCCTCTTCGTAAGAGAAGCCACCCGCGCCCACCAGCAGCAGCGCCTCGCGCCGTTCGGGCGGCAAGGTCAGCAGGGCACGGTGCATGTCGGAAAGGTGAATCGGCTCTTCCTGGGCGGCGGGCGCGGTCAGGATGCGCTCTGCGGCCGTTTCGTCATATTCCCCGCGGAAGCGGTTGCGGCGCATATCGGTCAGATAGGCATTGCGCAGGATGACGAAGGTCCAGGCCCGCATGCTCGTGCCGGGTTCGAACCGGTCTTGCGCGGCCCAGGCCTTGAGCAGGGTTTCCTGCACGAGGTCGTCGGCCATATCGGGCCGGCCGCACAACCCGCGAGCAAATGCGCGCAGGTGCGGGACAACCTCGGTGAGGTCGCGCTTGAACGCGCGCTTTTCGTCGGCGCTGCGTTCGGGCGTCACACGCTGTTCGTTGCTCATCGTTTGCCGTCGTCAAGCCTGGCGAGCAAATCCTTGAACGCGTCGGGGATAGGTTCCTCGATCACGGAGTCGTAGAGTTGCTTGAGCCCGGAAGCCCATTCCGGTCCCTGCTTTCTGGTATGCTGCTTCTTGCCTTTCACAGGCTTCCCCGTCCCGTCAGCGCCAGCCATTATCGATGCTTCCACCAGCTCCACATTGCGTCCTTGCAATTGCCTTGACACCGACCCCTGTTGCAAGTGTGCATCTGCTTCGGCGTTGTTGCGCTTGTTCGGAACGAAAGCGGGGACATCCGGTTCCCACTCGTAACGGCCAACCGCGAATTCTTTGTTGGTCCGGACCAGCGGGGGGATGCCTGTGCGATGGGGGCGGGCGGCTGACAACCGCCTCAGGGGAGTAGATATTGGAGCAGGCTACCGGCGGGCGAAGCAAAACCAAGCGCTGGCTGGTCCGCTACCCGCGGGCCGTTCCAGTAGCGATCTTCGTCCTGATTGCCGCCATAACCGTCCTGAGCGTGTTCGCGATCGAGCGGGGCGAAGACGCGCGCGGTGCCGTGCAGTTGCGCAGCCGCGCGGCCGCCGTCGCTTCTGCGCTGGAGCGTCGTTCAAACGCCAGTAGCGCCTACCTCCGGGCTGGCGCCGCCCTCCTTGCCACGCTTGACGATGTCCCGGCGGCCGGTTTTCGTCGGTTCGTCAGCGAACTCCAGCTCGACGAAGATTACCGGGGTTCAGAGGGGATCGGCTGGGCCGAAGTCGTCCTGCCTGACGAGATTGATGCCTTCGATCAGATGATGTCGGAAGTGGGCACGGGCACCGTTCGGCTCTATCCCCGGCCCTCGGGTGGCCAGCCCTATTCGGTCCCGGTGACTTATCTCCAGCCTGACACGGAGCGGAACAGGCTGGCTCTGGGATTCGACCTGTTTTCGGAACCCGTCAGGCGCGCGGCGCTTGTCGAGGCCGAGCGAACGGCACGCCCGACCGCCACGGGCAGGATCGTGCTGCGCCAGGATCTCGATACCGGACAGCCGGGTTTCCTTATCGTCATGCCGGTGTTCGAGCCTGCCCCGGGCGGCCGGCGCCTGAAGGGCTATATCTTCAGTCCCTTCAACGCGCGCGAGTTCCTGCTGTCCGCGCTCGAGCTGGAAGACGGAGGGAGCTATTCGGTCAGGCTCTATGACGGCGATATCAGTGATCAGAACCTGATGGCGGCCATCACCGGAGGTGCCGGCGAGGGTGATACCGTCGCGGAGGAGCTGTCGATCGCGGACAACATCTGGACCCTGCAAGTCACGGCCTCTTACGGAGGGGGCCTGTCGGGCCTGTCGATGGTGACGATGATCTTCGGCATGCTGGTGGCCAGCCTCCTTATGCTGTTGGTTCGCATGCTGACCCAGCAGGCGATCGAGGACGAAGCTTCGCTCCGCTGGTTTGAAGAGCAGGCCTCGATCCGCAACTCGCTGACGCGCGAGCTGAACCACCGGGTGAAAAACACGCTGGCCAACGTGCTGTCGATCATCGCCCTGACACGGCGCCGGGCCGGCAACCTCGACGAATTCGCCGATGGCCTCGACGGCCGCATTCGCGCCCTGTCGGCCACCCATGACCTGCTGACCAAGTCGGACTGGGGCACCACGCCCATCCGCGCGGTGGTCGAGGCGGAGCTGCTGCCCTACGCGCAGGACACCGATCATGAGATCGAATTGCTCGGCCCGGACATCGCGCTGGCGCCGAACGATGCCCTGTCGCTCGGCCTGGCGACCCACGAACTGGCGACCAATGCCGCCAAGTACGGCGCGCTAAGTAAGCCGGGCGGCAAAGTGGCGGTGCACTGGAACCTGGTGTCGGACTCGCTGGTGCGGATCGAATGGCGCGAGAGTGGCGGTCCGCCAGTGACGGTCAAGCGCGGCCGTGGTTTCGGGACCGATCTCATCGAACGCATCGTGGCGCACGAGCTCAAGAACCCGGTCGACCTGGATTTCGACCCGGCAGGGGTTCGCTGCGTGCTCAGAATTCCGGTCCGCCGTCCGAGCGAGTTCATCATGCGCGCCAGCCGCGGACCGTCGCGAGACGCCGCGCCGAACGCGAGTTCGACCGAAGCCTAGGCCACTCGCGCACTGGACGTGCTATGTTCCCGCCGATACAGCAGCGCGATGACCAAGACCTTCTCCGCCACGCTGCGCTGGATTTGCCTCGCGCTCCTTTTGCCCCTCATCGCGGCTTGTGGAAGCCCGACCGGGCCGGCCAAGGGACCTACCGTGCTCGCCGCGGCAAGCTTGCAGGAGTCGCTTGAGGAAGCGGCAAAGGCGTGGGCCGCCCAAGGCCATCCCGCGCCCGTCCTGTCGTTTGCGGGGTCCTCCGCGTTGGCGCGCCAGGTGGAGCAAGGCGCGCCAGCCGATGTGTTCATTTCGGCCGACCAGGAATGGATGGATTACCTCGCCGGGAAGAACCTGATCCAGCCGACTACCCGCATCGACTTGCTGACCAACCGCATCGTGCTGATCGCTCCGAAAGGCGCGGCTGTGCGCGGTCTCGACGCGCTGGGAGAGGGGAAGCTGGCGCTCGCCGACCCTGAGGCGGTCCCGGCGGGGCGCTATGCCAAGGCTTCCCTCGAAAGCCTCGGAGAGTGGCAGGGTGTCGAAAACAAGGTAGTCCCGGCGGAGAACGTGCGTGCCGCACTGGCGCTGGTGGAGCGGGGCGAAGCGCAGCTTGGGATCGTCTATGCCACAGACGCTAAGGCATCGGACAAGGTCGAGGTGGTGCGCGAGTTTCCCGCAAGCAGCCACCCGCCGATCCGCTATCCCGCGGCGCTGCTGGCCGGATCCGACAACCCCGAGGGCAAGGCCTTCCTCGAGTTCCTTTCCTCAGCCGAGGCGAACAAGATATTCGCGTCGCATGGATTCGGAATCGCTGAATGAGTGAATGGCTCACGCCCGCCGAATGGGGCGTGGTTACCCTCTCGCTCAAGGTCAGCCTGGTGGCGGTCGCCCTGACGTTGCCGGTATCCTACGCACTGGCCTGGCTGCTCGCGCGCCGGCGCTTTCCGGGACGTATACTGCTCGACGCCGTGGTGCATCTGCCGCTGGTCGTGCCGCCGGTGGTGACGGGCTGGATCCTGCTCGTGCTGTTTGGTCGCAATGGTCCGATCGGCGCGTGGCTCGAAAGTCAGTTCGGGCTCGTGCTGGTGTTCCGGTGGAGCGGCGCGGCGCTGGCCGCGGCGGTCATGGCGCTGCCGCTGATGGTGCGGGCAATGCGCCTGTCGATCGAAGCTGTAGACCGGCGCCTGGTGGATGCGGCCCGCACTCTCGGAGCCAGCCCCTGGCGGGCCTTCCTGAGCATAACCCTGCCCTTGAGCGCGCCGGGCATCGCCGCGGGGGCGATGCTCGGCTTTGCCCGTTCGCTGGGTGAGTTCGGCGCTACCATCACCTTCGCCTCCAACATCGCCGGGCAGACGCGCACCCTACCGCTCGCGATCTATAGCGGCCTGCAACTGCCGGGGGCGGAGGTGCAGGTGGCGCGGCTGTCGCTGATTTCGGTGGTGCTCTCTCTGGCGGCCCTGGTCATTTCCGAGCTGCTGGTGCGGCGATCGGCGGGGAGCCGCGCTCATGTTCTTTGATCTGAGCCTGAGCTGCCGCGTCGGAGAACGGGCCATCGAACTGGCATTTGCCTCACAAGCCCGGCTGACCGCTTTGGTGGGGCCATCGGGTGTCGGCAAGACCACTGTCCTCAATTGCATTGCCGGGCTGCGGCGGCCCGAGAGCGGCCGTGTCGCCGTCGCCG
Organism: Croceibacterium selenioxidans; assembly: GCF_018599195.1. Classification (GTDB taxonomy): domain Bacteria; phylum Pseudomonadota; class Alphaproteobacteria; order Sphingomonadales; family Sphingomonadaceae; genus Croceibacterium_A; species Croceibacterium_A selenioxidans. Next base: position 1,389,020 of record NZ_JAHFVK010000002.1, read on the forward strand.
GTAACTTGCTTTTCGATGCCGCGGCTGGCGTGAACTTGCGCCCGGAGCTTCGCCGAGCCGGCTACGTCTTCCAGGACGCGCGGCTATTTCCCCATATGCGGGTGGCCGCGAACCTCACTTACGGAGAGCGCCTGGCTCCGACAGCCGACCGCTGGATCGGGCAAGAGGAAGTGGTCGAGTTTCTCGGCATCGGCCATCTGCTCGCCCGCTGGCCCGCCACGCTCTCGGGCGGTGAGACAAGACGGGTGGCGATCGGCCGCGCCCTGCTGTCGGCTCCGCGTTTCCTGCTGCTCGACGAGCCCTTCGCCTCGCTCGACGCCGAGCGGGGCGAGACCCTGATGAAGCTGGTCGAGCGCATTCGGGACGAGCTGGAGATCCCGATCCTGCTGGTCAGCCACGACCGAAGCGAGGTCGAGCGGTTGGCCGGCGAGGTGGTGATGCTGGCCTAGGGGGCTGGGCGCTGGCGGAGTGCCATTAGCCCCTCCGTCAGCCGCCTGCGGCGCCTGCCACCTCCCCATCGCTGCGCGACAGGGAGGATTTGGAGGTATCCCCCCTCCCGCTTGCGGGAGGGGAGCAGGCACAGCCAACCCCCCGCGGGCGAATGCGGGCCTAACGCCGGAAGAGTAAAACCGCGGACGGGCAAAGGCCGGCGCGTCCTGGGCGTCACAGGATTGCCTTGCGCGAGCATGGAGTGCGAACGGCGGCGAGGGCTGCGGCAAACCTCGCTGCTCGGCCCTGTCGGACCCGAGGCGCTGGCGGTTAGGGCTCGCAGGTCCCGCCAGCGGTTGTCATCCCCGTATCCTGCGGACACCCTCTGACGATGTCGGAAGGGCGCCGGCCTTGCGCGGGAGAGAAAGCGAAGCGCTAACCGCTCCCGCACCCGTCGCTGGTGTCAGTGGCATTCTGACGGCGGGGCGTGTAACCAATATGGTTATAAATGCCAAGGGAATGTCGCCAAATACTAGCGACATCCCCTTGGTCTGACCTCAGAGGTGGTTGTGTTCGTCCACCGGCGCCCCGCCGCCTCCGGCCGGGCGCGGGCCGCCGCCGCCGGGGCCGGTCGGGAGCGGCTGGCCCGGGAGCGGTGGGGCCCCCATGATCAAGGGCGGCTTTTCGCCCCGCAGCTCCATCATCGCGATGAAGATGTTGTTGAGCGAGCGCGACTTCGGCGTGCCGCCGTATTCGAGACCTGGCTTCAGCGCTTCACCGATATAGGGCGACATCGCCGGATCGGTCGCGAAGTACTTGTCGAAGGCTTCGATGTAGTTGAGATTTTCGGCCACCGCGCGCTTGGCCACGTCCACCACCTTGCGAGTGTAGGCGAGGTACCGCAGGAAGCCGTCCCAGGTGTTCACGTTGCCGTGGCCTTCGATCACCTTGTCGACGCCGTGAATCCCCGCGACGGCCTTGCCGACCGTATCCGCCGTGCCCAGCATGCTGCCGCCCGAGCCCGGATCGACCAACAGGCCCATGTCCCAGGCCATCACGTCACCCGCGGCCATGACCTTCTCTTTCGGGAAGACCACGAAGGCGTCGCCATCGGTGTGGGCCGGACCGAACCAGTAGAGGTCGATCTGGTCCCCGCCCTTGCCGAGCGTCAGCTTGTCGGTGAAGGTCTGCGTCACCTTCGGCGTGTTGGGCATTTGGGCCATGCGCGTGGCGCTGTTCGCGTGGGCGACGATCTGCACGCTGCCGCGCGCGGTGTTGATCTCCGCATTCGAACCCATGTGGTCGGGGTGCGAGTGGGTGTTGATGATCATCGTCACCGGCTTGTCGGTCACCTCGCGCACCTTGGCGAGGATCGCCTCCCCATTGTTGGCGAGCTTGGTGTCGACCAGCACCACCCCGTCGCTGCGGACGAAGAACGTCGTGTTCCCGCCCGCGCCAAAGATCTTGTAGACGTTGTCGGAGACCTTCTCGGTCGCACCGATCCCGGGCAGTCCCTGTGCGTTGAGCCCCGCAGCAGCAAGGCCGCCAGCCACGATCGTTGCCAGGATTGCGATCCGCTTCATTATTCAGCCTCCGAAGAACACCCTCTCGACGAACCAGTAGCCGCCTGCCGCGATCACCACGAGTGAGCCGATTACCACGATCCACCCGCTCAACGCCGGACGCCGCCGGCGGATCACTTCCAGCAACGCCCCGACTACGGCGACGATTGCCAGCTGCCCCAATTCAACGCCGACATTAAACGAAAACAGCGACCAACCAAGCGCTTCTTGCGGAAGTCCGAACTCCTTCAGCACGTTGGCGAAGCCGAAGCCGTGGATCAGCCCGAAGAACAGCGCCGCCCAGGCGCGCAAGTCGCGCCCCTCTCCCTTGCGCTGGAGCAGGTTGTCGACCCCCACGACCACGATGCTGAGGGCGATCGCCGGCTCGATCAGCCAGGACGGCGGAGTGAGAATGTTCAGGCTTGCGAGCGACAGCGTGATGCTGTGACCGATGGTGAAGGCGGTCACGATCGTGATCAGCTGGCGCAAGCTCCCGCCGAGCAGCAGCAGGCCGATCAGGAACAGGATGTGGTCCGGCCCGATCATGATGTGGTGGACGCCAGACGGGATGAAGGTCTTGACCACCGCCACGGCGCCTGCGGAGGTGCCGCGATAGTAGGTCTTCGGTTCGCTGGCGCTCGAGAAGATATATTGCGTCGGGATGCCGTCGCCTTCGTAGACGTTGACGAAAGTCTGATGGTTGGGATCGGCTGCGAACAGATGGGCGCGGATCGGCAGCGCGCCGGGCGGTTTGCCCTCGATGGTGAACGTCAGCTCCAGCGCCTCGTCCTCGTCGACGACTGCGAGGCCCCCCCATTTGGCGCGCGCGAAACCGCCGTTCTCGAACGAGATGCGCGACGCGATGTAACGCTCGATCTGCGCCTGATGCGCGGCTTGCACTTGCGGGTCGAGCAGGGTCTGCGGATCGGCGATGCCCAGGACCGGCGCGATGTCGGTGAGGTGCGCCCTGACCCTGCCGGTGACGGCGTCGTCGTGGACCTCCAGGTCGAGGTAGCTGAACGGCACCGGATGCGCCGAGGCGGGCACAGCAAGCAGCAGCGCCAACAGGGCCACGAGCCAGCGCAGCAACGACCAGGACGTGTCACCTTTGCGCACACGCATCTCGGCCCCCTCGAAAAGTGTCAACTTGCGGGATTTCACAGGAGTTGCGCGGCTTTGCGGCAGCCTGGCGCGCCCGGCGTGTAACCTTCCGAGGAGCGATTTTCGCGCAAACTGGCGCTTGGGCGGCGAGTGAATCGGGCAGTCATCGGCCGGTCTTGTGGCCGATCATTCGCAAGTAGGAAAATGGTTTGGTGTGGACCTGGTCAAGTGTGGCCTGCGCGGCAGGCGACCGGGGGCATTCGACGCTTGGCGGGCCTGCGGCTGCGTGCGATACTCGGGCTCATGATGCGCTCGATCTGGCTGGGGTCGCTGATCTGCCTGACTGCCGCTTGCTCACCCGACAGCGAGGAGCGCAAACCACAGGCGCTGGCGAGTGACGAAGGGGGCTCCGATGCTAAGCTGAGCTCGGGTAACTGTTCCACAATACCTGCTGATTTTCGGTCATCGCGGGAGTTTGCCAGCAACCCCCCAACTCCTCCCAGTAGGGAGTTGAAAAACCTCATCAAGATTCGTGCGGATCGGTCAATCACCTGGAACGGTGAAGAAGTTTCCAAATCTGTCCTGGAAGCCAAACTCCGGGTGGTCCCCCAGTTTTACCCCGTTCCTCTCACGACCCTGGACTTCGATGCTGGCACGCCATGCCCCCTGATCGACGAGGTTCGTGAGCTGATGAGAAGGCACCTGCAATGCGGTGACAAGGCTGTGTGCTTGCAAGGCGGCGGTGAGAGTTAGCGTCCGCCTTCCACCCATTCCACAGGTTCCGATGTCAGGGCTCAGCCTGCGGCTCTTGAACAGATCCTCCTGCAGGCTCGACAGCCAGGAACGAGGGGCTCTCCAACCCGGCGCCGCTTCAAGTCCATTGCCGTCGCCGTGCAGTTGCGCCACTGTACCGGGATCACGCCCCCTTTTCCCCCGGCTATGACAGCCCGAGAGGAGGACGATGGAAGCCAGTGTGAGGGAGCTCTTCGAGCGCTACGAGCGCCTGTTCAACCGGGCCCTGAGCGGCGTCGTCGATCTCGACGAAGTCGCCTCGCTCTATGCGCCGGAGTTCATCGGCGCCGCGCCCGGCGGAGTGATGACCGGGAAGAACGACGAATACTTCGCCCAGGCCATGGCGCTTGGATATGCGAACTACCGGAACATTGGGATGAAGGACATGCGCCTGCGCGAGGTCCGGATTGCGCCGATCGACGAGTTTCACTGCCTGGCTCATGTCGCCTGGACGGCGACCTATTCGCGCTGGGACCAGGCCGACGTGGCGATCGAATTCGATGTCCATTACTTCGTCCGGCATCTCGACGAGGAGCCGAAGGTATTCGGTTGGGTCACGGGCGACGAGGAAGGTGTGCTGCGGGAGCATGGAATCCTGGGGCCTCCAGAAGGGCTTCGTTCCTACAAGCGCACCGCGAGCTTCACTGAAGAGAGCATTCCGGAAAACCTGCTCAAGGATCACTCGACCAAGGAGGGGACTTGGGGGCTGATTCACGTCGAGCAGGGCAAGCTCCGCTACCTCGTAACGGACGAACGCCGCACGCCAACCGAACTGATTCTGACGCCGGAGGGCCAGCCTGGGCTTGTCGAGCCGACGATCCTCCATCGTGTCGAACCGCTCGGGCCGGTCCGCTTCCATGTCGAGTTCCTAAGGCGCGACGACGAATAGGCCCAGGGCGCTCTCTCCCGCGGGAGACAACTCCCGCAATCAAGGCGTTGTGAGCGCTACCCATTCGTGATTTACTCCTCCTAGAGGAGGAGGGGATCATGAAACGAGGGGCTGCCATCGTCGGCTGCGCGCTGGCGTTATTGATGTTGGGGCCGGCGACGGCTCAGGACGATCTGGCTTCGAGGATCGTCAACGACCCGGGCAATCCGCAAGTCATGGGCGCGGCCGCCAAGCTGCGGGAAGATCCCGCGGTGCAGGGCGGGCAAGCGCTCCGGATTACCGTGCGCCGCAAGGGCGCGAACCCCTGGGATGCGGCGGTGCAGACGACGATCGACAAGCCGGTCAAGGCTGGAGACGCGCTGATCTTCGCGTTCTGGGCGCGCCTCGAGAAAGGCGAGAGCGGGGCAACCGAAACGGTGCTGCCCTACAATGCGGTGCAGATGTCAGCGGCACCCTACACGGCGCTGTTCAGCCAGCCGGTTACCATCGGGCCCGAGTGGAAGATGTTCGAGGTCAAGGGCAAGGCGGCGAGCGATCAGGCCGCCGGATCGCTCAACGCGACCATTCACCTGGCGACCGCGGCGCAGACGGTCGATCTCGGTCCGCTGATCGTGGTCAACATGGGGCAGTAACAGCCGGCGCGCTCTCCGACTCCGGGGAAAAGCGCCGGGCTGAAGCAGCGGATCGTGCGCGACGCGCGTAGGGAAGGCCGTCCGCCTTGGGGAGGAATGATGGGAAACAAGTCCACAGTGCGCGCGGCCTTCATTGCCGTGACCACATTGTTCTTCGCCTGGGGTTTCATCACCTCGTTGATCGATCCGCTGGTTGCGGCGGTGAAGGGCATCTTCACCCTCACCGACGTCCAGGCGCAGTTATCCGCCTTCGCCTTCTTCATCGCCTATGGTCTCGTCTCGTTTCCCGCCGCCGCGCTGATCTCGCGGGTGAAGCCGGTGCCGGCGATCCTGCTCGCGCTCGGCATGATGGCGATCGCCTGCCTGATCATGCTCGGCGCGGCCAACCTGGCGATCTACACTCTCGTGCTTGTCGGCCTGTTCGTGCTGGCGAGCGGGATTACCGTCCTGCAGGTAGCCGCCAATCCGCTGGCTGCGGCCCTGGGACCGCCAGAGCGCAGCCACTTCCGCCTCACCCTGTCGCAGACGTTCAACAGCTTCGGCACCTTCATTGGCCCCTTCCTCGGCGCCGTCCTGTTCCTCGAGGGAGTGGAAGTGAAGGAAGGCACCGCGATTACGCCCGACGTGCGTGCGGCGGCGCTGGCGGGCATCGATCGGGCCTACTTCTGGATCTGCGGTTTGCTGCTCCTGCTGCTCGCGTTCTTCTGGTTCAATCGCAAGACGGTGGCGGCGGCCGCGCCGGTACCGCCTGCGCCTCGAGGCATCGGGGCAATGATCTCGGATGCGGTTTCGTCCAGGTGGGCCTTGCTGGGAGGGGCGGCGATCTTCCTCTACGTCGGGGCCGAGGTGTCGATCGGCACCCAGATGGCGCTGTTTCTCAATTCCGATGGTATCTGGGGCAACTCGGACGCGCCGTTTGGCGTGCCTTTGCTCGGGCATGCCATGGGTAGTGACGGCGTGCCCGGCGTCAGCCTGCAGGAAGCGGGCAAGGCCGTGGCGTTCTATTGGGGTGGGGCAATGGTCGGCCGGGCGGTGGGTTCGGTGCTGCTCGCGCGCTTCTCCGCCTGGCGATTGCTCGCGCTGTTCACGGCCATCGCGACCGGCATGTGCACCTATGTCTTCGCTATGGGTGGCGTTACCGCCGGGTTCGTGGCGCTGAGCATCGGCCTGTTCAACTCGATCATGTTTCCGGTGATCTTCACCCTGACGCTCGAGCGTTCGACGGCGAGCGAGCAGGCCACTTCGGGCCTCCTTTGCACCGCGATCGTGGGCGGGGCCTTTCTGCCGCTGCTCGTCGGCGCCGTGTCGGACCAGGCCGGGTATGTCGCCGCCTTCGTGGTGCCGGGCGGGTGCTACCTGCTGCTGTGCGTATTCGCGCTGTTAGCCGGCCGGACGCGAACCGTTGCGCAGCCATCTGTCGTGACCCTGCACTAGGCCGTCCGATCGGTTCTCAAGAGCTGAAAAGTGCACCGCCCCGTCTCATGGCCGTCCTGCAATAGGCCATTCGACGGGGCGGTACTTCATGCCGGCGAGAAGTTGGGAGGAGGCTCCGGCATGATGGGTCCTGAAGTCGCCTGGTTAAAGACGACTTTCCGCATGAGTTGGCCTACGCCCCTTTTTGTCTTCAAGGCATCAGTGAACTCCCTGACCGGCTGAAGGAATTTCCCCGACCGGCGGCATGGGTTGCTAGCGCGGAAGTCGGGGTGAATCATCACCGAGCCGAGAGGGAAAGCCGGGACCTCGCTTCGCCGATCCGCATGACGCGCTTGCCGGAAACGGCATCGGCTGCATCGGGAGGTTGATGTTCCATCTTCCCTAGCATTGAGGGGCAGGGGCAGGCCGAAAATTGTCCGCCTTGCCCGATGAGGAGCCAAACCCCAGGTGGGTAGGCAGACCTTCATCCAGTTGTCCTGTAGGGCCGCGATCTCTGCAGGCCTCAAGCCGACACAACCCGCGGGAAGCGCCCTAACATCCTGAGATTACGCCACAAACCCCAGCTTGCTCGGCAAAACCAATTGCCAAAGCCAATAAATCGCGGCAGTGTCGATCTCAGCCGAGGGGTCGGCAAAAATTGGGGCGCCGCCAAAATGGTCTCGCGGCGACGCCCCAGGGGTAGTGCACCCCCCGGGTCTTGGGGTCGAAGGGGATGCCTGGTCGTTATGTCCGGGGCTCCCTGATCGCTCAATAAGTGATGATACGTAAGGTGTTACTACGTAGCCGCCGGCTACGTAGTAGCGTCCCCGCTCAATCCAACCACTTCCGGCGGGCACCGCGGAGGGGTTGGGGCGGCGTCTCACCTCGCGCTGCCACAGGGCACCCGCACGGACGCAATCCTCTATGACACACGCAGTTGTCCTCATTACATGCCTATTAACTATTCGTAATGAGTTTGACGCTGCGCGATAATCTGGCGTTAATGTCGATCTTGAAATAAAGAGCTCGTAACGACCGATCTCATAAGTTCGAATAAAGTAGCTAGCAGATCATTGAAAAACTAACGATCATCCCTTGATGATCGTTGAATCGGCTGCACGAGTTCGATCTGACCTTATCGCGTTGCTCACTATTCGTCCGGCATACGTGAAAATGCCTATATTCAGCGAGGCTGGCCTCAAGATATGGCGCGCGCACGCGTGGCGCTCGGCCGACTTCTTGCTGCCTGATTCGATTGAGCGCCCGGCGCTTGATTGAACATCTTCGGGAAAACCAAAGAGATACTGCAAATGCTCAATTCATCTTTGCATGAGGGCGCTCAATGGCCGTTCCCATGAAGCGCTTGAATAATTCGAATTACTTGAGATCTATATTGGCTAGCGCGCCGATAGGGATGATCGTGCTTGATCGGCGCCTGCTCATCGTTTCTTTCAACAGCGTGGCCGAATCCATGTTTGGCTACAGTGAAGCTGAAGTCGTCGGCAGGCATGTCAGGGTTCTTCTTCCGGAAGCCGATCGTAATCGGCATGCCGCATACCTCAGACGCAACATTCGCGTCGGATGGCCCAACCGTATCGGCCTGGGCCGGGTGCTGGGTCGCGTCGACGTGGCGCAGCGTCGTGACGGCAAGGTTTTCCCGGTCCAGTTGACGATTGGGGAAGCCTGTACCCCCGAAGGAAGCGTCTACACCGGGTTTCTGCACGACATAACGTCGCGACAGCAGGCCCAGCAGGAACTCTACGAGCTGCGCGATCAGCTCGAGCAGGTGTCGAAGATGAGCGCGGTCACCACACTGGCGCAGTCTCTGACGCATGAGCTCAATCAACCTTTGACCGCCATCGCGAGCTACATGGAAGCCTCGCGCGACATGCTCGGCGCGGCGGAGATCGATCGGGCACTATTGCGCGAGGCGCTGGACGATGCTGCCACGCAGGCTGTGCGTGCGGGGCGTATCATTCGCCGGATGCGCGACTTCATCATGGAAGGCGAATCCGAAAAGGGCGTCGAAAGCATCGAGGATGTCGTCAACGAAGTGACGGTCCTGGGGCAGTTTGGCCCCGCGACGAAGAACGTCAGCCTGGAGCTCAAGCTCGACCCGGAGGTCGATCGCGTCGTGATCGATCGAACACAGATCCATCAGGTGCTGCAGAACCTGATCCGCAACGCGATCGAGGGGATGCAGGACTCACCGGTCCAGCGCCTGGAGATCAGCTCACGCAAGGTGGATGATCAGAGTCTTCGCCTGACCGTGGCCGACAGCGGCCCGGGCCTCGCGGCCGGCGCTCGGGAGCGCCTGTTCGAGCCGTTCTACACTACAAAACGTCACGGCATGGGGCTCGGGCTGCCGATCTGCCGTGCCATCGTCGAATCTCACGGGGGCAGACTGTGGGTGGGGCCGTCTCATCTAGGGGGGACCGCATTTCATTTCACTCTACTTACAGGAACATTTCCCGAGGTGACTCATGACTAAGCGACTGGTCTATCTGGTCGATGACGACAACGCGGTTCGCCGGGCCGTATCTTTCATGCTGCGTACTGCCGACTATGAAGTAGCCACGTTCAAGTCCGGCAACGAATTCGTCAAAGAGGCGGATAGCCTTTCCCCGGGCTGTGTCCTGTTGGACGTGCGGATGCCGGGCATGGACGGATTGGAAGTCCAGCGGGTTATTTCGCCCAGGAACAACGTCTTGCCGGTCGTGATCATGACTGGCCACGGCGACATTGCAATGGCCGTGGAGGCCATGAAAGCTGGCGCAGTGGATTTTCTCGAGAAGCCTTTCGAGAAAGCCATGCTGGTGAGCGCGTTGGAGCAAGGTTGGCTGCGGCTCGAGAAATCGGATCGCATGCGGCTGAGGTCTAGCGAGGCGGCTGCTCAGCTGGAGGTGCTCTCTCCTCGCGAACGTGATGTTCTCAATGGCATGGTCGAAGGCCTACCGAACAAGGCCATCGCCCACGATCTCGGCATCAGTCCGCGAACGGTGGAGATCCATCGAGCGAACGTGATGTCCAAGCTCGGCGTCAAGAGCCTGTCCGAAGCGTTGCGCCTCGCCTTCGCTGCCAACGACAAGTTCGAGACAAATTAGGCTTGAGTGGCCCGGGTTGCCGCGCCGACGCGACGTCGCGCCGGTGGACCTGGGCCAATCGGAAGCGGACCAGACCTGTCATAAGCGGGGCTCAGTAGGCTTACGTATTATGGCCCAGCGACCCTTGATCTAGTTGCGTCGCAAACCCGGAAGTCCAGATGGGGCATGCCAATCCGACGCCGGCCATAGCCCGGCGTTGGGGAGGGCGTATTGGCCGCTGCCATGCGATTTACAGAAGAAGGCGCCTCAGTCGTCCTGCATTCCTAAGTCATTGATCGATTAAAGTCGGTTCAATTTGGACCAGGAAAGTTCAATAGGGCTCAAGACAAGATCTAGAACTGTATTAGTCTAGGTAACTATCCTTATTGGTGTCGGATTTGAGAGAAACCATATCGCTTGCGCGATGGTGACCAGATCATCGCTTTTTCCAGCGTCGGTTGTGCTGGACTGAATTGTAAGGGAAGTTCATGAATACGAAGCTTTTTGTCGCCGCAGTCGCCTTTGCTGCTGTTGTTGCCACGCCTGCAAATGCCAACTCCGTTTCCGGCCCGCGTGTCGAGGCCGTCATCGGCTGGGACAGCGTCAGCCTTGAGAGCCAAGGTGACGATAGCGCGTCCGGCATGGCTTACGGTTTCGGTGCCGGATACGACCTCGCGGTTGGCGGGCGCTCGGCCATTGGTATCGACGTTGAGGGCACTAATTCCACGTCGGGATGGAATTACAGGGAAGACGGCGTTCGCAGCTCTCTCGATCTAACTCGCGATCTCTACGTCGGTGCGCGCTTTACGACGCAGGTGGCGCAAGACGTCGCGCTCTATGCGAAGGTTGGTTACACCAATCTTGGGCTCAAGTTGCGCGACAAAGAAGGCAACACGACGACAACGACGACCGCTCACGCAGATGGTGTCCGCGGCGCCTTGGGTGCGCAGTACCAGTTGAATGGCGGTGCTTACCTTGGCGCGGAATATCGTTACTCGAACTATGAAGCCAATATCTCGCGCAATCAGGTTGTCGGCACTCTGGGTTGGCGCTTCTGAGCGTTGAGACGGTGATCCAGACCTCATCCCGAGGGAGGACGCCTCTCCACCGCGCGTGCCAAGTCGTGACGGTCGGTTAGGCCGATCAGGCCACCGACGCGTGTCCCGCTGCCCGAGGGGGGCGAACAGCGCCTGACTTGATAGCGTGCGGTCGTCCGCCGCGGCGCCCTTCAGAAGGGCGTCGCGGCATTTCATCCGTGTAGAGTCATCGGATGGCCGAACCAGCCTTTTGAAAGGTGGTGTGTAGGGAAAGTTACATAACGCTTTGTTCTAGGGGGATTTGCGTAGAGAAACTCGCCGTCGAGCGAGATATCCCAATCATGCTCTGTCGAAGGGATAGGGCGTGAAGAAGATGCACCGGGGCTTCGCTTTCTCATTCTGGCGTCGCTTGCCGGCGACTTGCAGGATTGAGGATCGAGCCGTGTCTACATCGGTGCAAAGCCAAGACGACCTTGTCTCTTACGAGCTGGGCAATGAGATTCGCGGATTTGAGTCTGGCGAATTTCCGGACGACGAAATCGCCTGGCTGGTCTTGTCCCGAAAGTTCAACGAGAGGTTTCCTTCGGCGGCAGGAAGGCACGTCGAACTGCGCAAAGTGATCCGCTGGGGAAGGGTCGGGCCTCGCGCTTAAGGCGTTCCGGTTGCTTGCTCACAGGCTGCTGCGGGCTCGTCAACGACGGGCCGTCGTCACACAGTTGGAAGGATATCCAGCTGCAACTGCTGCGTGTCGAAGCCCCGCTCGCCGGGAATGGCCGAAATCGTCCGCTCGCGAATGCGCGGTCCAGTCGAACGGCTGAGGACTGCCTGACCCGATCCGTCTAGCACGACGGTATCGGATCCAGCGATGATCCTGGCCCCGCGCAGCGTGCCCGGCGTATACCTGACCAACAGCTCATAACCGCCCGGCGCGTTGCAATATTCGCGGAACGTCCCGAGCGAAATTCCGCTACCTTCAGAGCCACCGCCGAATCCCGCGGCGCTGTGCTGCACGGAACAGTGGACCGGGACAGTTGCCCGCAGATTGTAGCTGAACGACGAAGCCGCATAGGCAACAGTCGGCACCACCACCAGTGCTGCACCTGCAAGGCTTAGCGAGAACTTGTTAACCATAACTACCCCTTCCGCCTTTTTTCTCAAAGGCTTCGAGGGCAGTGATTAGTTGGCGATAGCTAAGTTGCGGTTAACAGGCAATCGGGAGTTCTCTGGATGACTTCCATTTGTCTGGAATTTATCTCGCCGTAACGGAAATAGAGAGTACATCGCTGTAAGTGCCGGCCCGGCGGTTGGAGACGTCGCCGATCACGAACTGGATCGGCAGAGCCTCCCGGCGGAAGCCCGATTCCGGCGAGCCAGCAATCGTACTGGGGCCCAGGAGATTCACGGAATTGCCTCCGATGGCGACCGAGTACGGCACGTACCACTCGCTCGATCCGAGACGCAGACGGCCTGAGTTGGCGGAACTGACACTGACGTCGTAACGGCCCGTGCTGTTGACCCGAAGCTGGAGCGGAACGGGAGCGACACCGGTCCTCAGTTCGCCCAGGTCGACCACCGCGTGCCCGTCCTGCATCGCATAGGCACCGGCGAGCCCGAGGCGGGCGGAAGGAAGGACGTTGATGCCGAGGACAAGCCGGGCGCCGGCCAGCGCCCTGAAGTTATCGTCTTGCGCCTCGAGCGTCACGTCCTGCGTGAAAGTCCCTGCGTCGCGCACGTCGTCAGGGTCCGCGACCAGCTTGAACAAGACCGTACGCGTCTGATTCGCGCCGAGAACCATGTCGCGCTGCGAGGAATTGCGCAGCGAACGCCCGGCGCGCGGCGTCACGTCCGCGGTGTCGGTGAGATTGAGAAGCGCGTACTGGATCGGTTTGCCCGTTCCCTTCGACAGGCCGAAAGGCGGCTGGTTCAGCTCAAAGTGCGGCGTGAAGCGGCAATCTTCCGAACCCTCATTCATGAAGGTGACGCCAAACGTGCCTTCCGGCACGGAGCCGCCGAACGGATCATAGCCCTGGATCATCCAGGCCGAGGGCACGGCGTTCATGCGAACGATGCAGCCGGTTTCCGCCGGGGAGCCGGGGTTGTCCTTTGCAAGCACCGGCGTAGCGAGTGCGGCCGCGGCCAGGAATAAAACGGGACGGAGCATTGCTTGTCTCCTAGTTGGCCAAACCCGGCTGTACGGTGCCGAGATTGACGAGGCCGTCGGTATCGCTCGGTACGGAGAATTCGAAGCTCCGGTCGATAGTACCATTGGGGCCATAGGTTTCCACAAGATAACGTCGGCCGGGCAGCAGGTTCGCAATGGCGAAGCGTCCAACCGAATTGGTGAAGAACGGCGTCGGCTCGGGCGTGTCGCCTTCCTTCACGTCGAGCAGGGTGACCCGCCCGCCGATTAGCGCGACCGGCCGATCCGGCGCGGTGACGAGCGTACCCATCGCGCTGACGAACGCATCGGTCCCGACCTTGTAGACGTAGCCGCTCTTGTACGGCGGGTTGACTCGCAGCACGCCCGGCCCGGTGTCGTATCCGGTCGGCGGGTCCTCCACGTCGTATTGGACCGACTGGACGACGTAAGATGCGAGGAAATTGTTCACTGCTGCTCCGAGTGCGCCACTGCGGCCGATAAAGTTGTTCTCGGCCAGGGATTGGCCGGCCACGACACTGCGTTTGCCAAGGTTTTCGTGCGGATGAAGCAGCATGAAGCTGTCGTTGATCCGGCGGCCGATACCGAATTCGCCGTCGGCAAAGGCCAGGGTCGTGCCGACGCGAACGGAGGTGGCGTTGACGTCCGAGAAGTTCGAGAAGCTCGGACCGTAAGTCGCATGGCTGATCGCCGCGTCGAAGCGATTGGCGGAATAGGAGGCATAGCCTTGCGCCCGGACGCTGTCGTCCTGATGGGCGACCACGCCACCGAAGCCAAGGCTGTTGATCTCGTTGAGGCCGCTCTGATTGTACGAAAGCTCGCCCAGGTTGTCGCGGCTTTCGTACCGTGCCTCAGCCCGGCGCCGGTAGTCGGGCTGGAAAATCAGCCCAACGTTGACGCTGAAGCCGTCGCTCCCCGAGAAGGCTGACGGGAACTTGGCGTAGTCGGCTCCCGCGCGGAACGTCCAGCGGTCGTTGAGGCGATAGTATCCGCTCGCCCCGATCCGATAGCTGTCGCCCACTGCATCGCGACCCTTGAGGTACGAGGCGGTCGCGGTTGCGAGAAAGCGGAAGCTGAATTGCCGCGTGTACTGAGAGGAAAACGAGAACGAGGTCGTGTTGATCGCTTCCGGATTTCCCAGCGTTGCAAAGCCGGAAGAGACGTAATCCGCGCGTAACGAAAAGTTGTCCGCCAGGCCTCCCCGATCCATGAACTGTTCGTAGCTCACGCCACCGGCGAAGCCCTGGTCGGCAGTTTCCGAGTTGCTTCCGGCCACATCGAGAAGAATGCGGCCGCCGTTGCCAAGCACGAATTGGCCCTGCCCGTTGAGCGTCTGCACGTCCTCGCTCAACTGCAGCCCGACGCCAAGTGCCGGCTTGTTCAAGAATGCCTTGCGGAAAAAGCCCGTGAAGGCGACCGGCCCCTTGTAGTCGGGTGCCGTGCTGAAGTTCCTGTTCGTCGGGCCCAGGAAGGCGCCGTATTCGTAGTCACCCGGATCGAGGTCGATCGGATCAAGATACTGCTGGAAGGACAGGCTTTGGAGGCTGCCGGTATTGTCCTCGATCTGGATATCGATGTCATTGCTGCCTGCGATGAGGGGCAACGAGCTGAAATCGTAGCGGCCAGGCTGCAAGCGCATTTCGCGATAGAGCGCGCCGTTACGAATGAAGCGAACGGTCGATTCCCGCTGCAGCACCAATTGACGGTTGGCCTGCAAAATCGCCGAACGGAACGTGTTGAACCGGCGCTGCTGGCGGAGCACGCCGACGCCGCCCATCTGGACGTATGATTGCTGACCGCGGATCTCTGGATCGAGATCGCCCACCATCCAACGTCGGTAATCTTCCGGCTCGTCGTAGACCACGCGGGCATAGTTACGCTCGAACTCGTACTTCTCGCCCGCGTCCTCGAACTGTTGGCTGAACTGTGCATCGCCCTCGAAGACCACGTTCCCGAAGCGCATCGCGCCGTCGAAATTGATCGTGGGCGGATTGGTGTCGCCGTCCTCCCAAATATAGGACTGGATCGCGTTGAGGTTGAGGTAGGCGGAGAAGTCTGCCGGCTGAACCGTGACGTCGTTCCGGTCTTCCTGGGGCGGTGCGAACAGGTTCTGGATCGCGCGCTGCTCGGGCGAGACTTCGACCACTACGACCGCCAGCGAGCTGGGATCGTAGGTGAGCTCCACGCCGGCGCCCTCCAGATCCGCGGGACCGAAAGTCCGCAGGTTTTGCAGTCGGGCAGACAGGGTCTGATGGGCCGGGTCATTGAGGATCGGCCGCATCAAACGAACGAAGGTCTCAGAGTCCAGCAGGAAGCGGTCATCGGCCGTGAGTCGCATCGGGATTTCGCCCAAGCTGCGACTCTGGAACGTGAGCGGCACCGTCATGTCGATGTCGCGGTCGTAGGGATTGATGTCCGGGCGGCCGTGAGGTCCGATCGGCACTTGAGGCATCAGTGGCGTTGAAGCGGGAGCGGGCACCGGCTCATGTCCGGGCAGCGGGATCGTCGCCGGAGCGCCTTGCGTTACGGCGCTCGATCGCTGGGGCAGCGGGATCGGGGCCTGCGCAAAGGCGGTCCCGGCCCATAGGGCCGGTAGCGCGACCGAACAAAGGACGTAACCGAGTCTCACTGGATGAACGACAGTGAGATCGGGCCTTGGCCGAAGCCGGGAACCGGGACGCGGAAGGTGCGCTCACCGAGCGCGGGCACATAGCCGGTGCCCACGGCCTGGTTAAGTTCTTCAGGCGAGATGTCGACGCGGAGCTGCTGGCCGTTGGTATCCAGGCCTTCGAGGCGCCAGCCGAAGTTCGACATCATCGCGTGACGGCGGCCTTCGTTTTTCAGGGTAATCTCGACGCCATCCTGCATCGGCGGGAGGGCATCGGTGCCCGGCGCGGCGGGCGGCTGGTAATTGAGCTGGTGAACAGAGGTCGCGCTTACGTTTGGCTTGGCCCCGGGAGGAGCGACCACGACCAGAGCGCGCATGTTGTAAAGCAATTGCACTTGCGCCGCGACGCCCTCGGTCGAGTTCGGTTCGAACGACACCGGCAATTGCTGGACCGACACATAGTAGGCTTCGGACGCCGCAAGGTCGGGCTCTCCGACCCATTGCAGGCGAATGACCTGACGGCCACCTGCCGGCAGGACGCCTTGCGGCGGGAAGATCAGGAACTTGTCGTCAGCGGGGGTTTCGACGATGTTTCCGTTCTCGTCGATGTTCATGAGGAAGACCCGGGTCTCGAACGCCAGGTTGCCCTGGTTAATGTTCTGGACCTCGACACGCGCGATGGCATCGGTGCCGCGCGTTTCCATTTCGACTACCATCGGCGAAACGCGCATCGCTGCCGCGGGTGAACTCAGCGCGGCAAAAGCGGCAAGAGCCGCCGCGAGCGCGCAAGCGCGGCTCTTCAACATCTTCAACACTGTCATGGTATCCTGCCCACTACCCAATGACGGCAAATTAGGGTGCGTTCGTGAAGAAAGGGGAAAGATTGCTCTTCCCCCTTTCTCCGAACTTAAGGTTGAACCTTAGATCGCGCGCAGCGTGATCGTGGTCTTGCCTTCGTAGTTACCGGCGACCAGGCCCTTGTTGGTCACGGTCGGGACGACGATGTCGATCGACATGGCCGAGCGCCACGCGCCCTGCTGCTTCTGAGCAGCGTTCGAAGCGGTGTCGACGGTCAGCGACTGGGTCGTGCCGGTGGTCTGGGCGTTCAGGGCAACACCGTTCCAGCTGGCTTCGACGCTGTACGGGATGTTCGCCTGGAACTGGTTGGTGTCATAACCACCCGGGTTGTTGTTCACGAGGCCGCGGATGTCGTTCTTGTTGATCTCGACGACGTTGTTGGTGTTGCAACCAGCGGTCAGCGTGTCGATGAGCGCGCCGGCCGGAGCAACCATTTCGAACGCCGACTGGACGTTCACGTTGTTGCCGGTCTGAACGCCGATGACGCCCAGGTCGATGGTCCGCGCGCTGGCGGTGTTGCCGGCGTAGAACGAGCAGTCCTTGTTGACCTTGCCCTTGAGGGTGAATTCAACGTCGACGCGGGTCGTCGCCGGGGTGGTGTCGCCCGAGAGCGAACCGCCAAGCGCGGTGTAGCGCGTGCCGATGCCGGCCAGGATCGCGCCTTCGTTGGCTGCCGCGCCGAGCAGTCCAAGGCCGGTCGGGTTGGTCAGCGGCGAGACAATGCCGCCAGCATAGTGCAGTTCAGCAGTCTGGGCGGCAGCCGGAGCGGCGATACCGACGAGGGCGATGGCGGCAACAGCGCCGCTAAGGATCGTCTTCATAGCTTACTTTCCTCTGTTGTTGCCGCACCCACTTTCGAGGGTAACGGCGGGATATCTGCACCGTAGTAGTGGGGACCGGGAGGGCATCGGTGCCTGCTCCCCCGGGGTTACGTCCGCGGATGGGTCCGCGACCGAATTCATGATTCCAGTCAGATGGGGGAGACGGTGATCGTAATCGTCTCCGCGTATTCTCCGGCGAGCAGGCCCGCTTCGCCCGAAGGCGTGCCGAGCTGAACCGCCAGGACCATTCCGTCCGTGGCGATGCCGCCGTTGCTGGAAATGATGCCGCCAGCCTGAAGCTGCTGGCTGCCGAAAGTCTTGCTGACGACCTGGGTCGCGGGATACCGAACGGGCATCTGTACCGCGAGCGAGTAGGGCAGCTTGCCGCCGAACGGGCCCTGGCCATTCGGCATCGTCGTATGAGTGAGAGCGCCCTGCGCCCCTTTGATCGTCATCGTGAAGGGAACGTTGCAGTCGAACGCGACCTGGGTCTGGAATCCAAGGCCGCGGCGCTCGATGTTACCGAAGTCCATGTCGGCCACACTGCCCATCGCGCAATGCTCACGGATCGAGCCGTTTACCGCGACATCGAGTGAACGCACGTTCTGGATTTCGTCCGCACTTGCCGGCGTCGCAAACGCCGTTGCGACAAGCGCCATAAGCAGGAACCGCACTGACCCCTCCACCCCATACGCCAGGGCTGCGCAAACGCTGCCCCAACGACCTCTCAACTATGGGAGAGCCCTTACGACTCAACCCCCTCAATGAAAAAAAGTTAGTACATCATTAAGTTGCGACGGGTAGTCCCAAAATCGAGTTGTACGGTTTTGAGGCAGTCTTCTGCGACGGAGGCAATGCTGGTAATCCAAGGAGTTCCGCGGCTGCTAATGGTTAATAGCTGTCGTGCAGCGGGTCCCTCGCAGACCTATCCGTCCTGAATCGAGACGCTGAAGTTAAGAATCTTAATGAGAAGGGACTCGTTTCACTAACTTTAATGAACGGCTCAAGGGCATCGAGGACTCTCGACTTCTTCATCGGTACATTGTAGATTCGCAAAGAAATCACGGACCTGCCCGCGCTCTCACAAAAAAGGACGGAGACCGGGTTCGTTTAACTATTCATCAACCAAGCGCTGCGAGGGCTCGGTTATGCCCAATCGCACTCCCGTTGAGCCGCAGGCCGCGTCTCCAGTTCGAGGCGCGCATCGTGTTCGATTGCAGCTGGAAGTCTCGGGCTCCTTCGAGCAGGGCGGTCAGACGACTGCACTGATCCACAATCTGTCCGCAACCGGCATCCTGATCGAAACCACCGAGGAGCTGTCGCTCGACCAGCGGATTGCGGTCGACCTGCCGGAAGCGGGTCAGGTTGGGGCGACAGTCGTCTGGACCAGTGGGAGGATTTCGGGTTGCCGCCTGGATCAGCCGCTTCGAAAAGCGGTCCTGAGCGCGGCCCTGTTGCGCAGTCCCTCTTCGCTGGAAGCGCACCCGCTCGACGAAGCCGATGACGCGACTTCGCGCCAGATGCTGGCCGATCGCCTGCTGGATTTGCGCCGTCGCCGGGGTTTGAGCCGGACCGCCTTGGCCGAGAGAGCCGGCCTCAGCGCGCCGAGCTTATGGGCTTGGGAGACCGGACGGGTGTCGCCCCGTCGCAAGAACCTGCTCGCTTTGGCTCGAGCGCTTGACGTCTCGGAACGGGAACTTCTTCCCGAAGACGACGGAGCCCCGCTTTTCAGCGAGCGGGATCAGGTTGATCCCGACAACGCCAGGACGCTCGACGGCCTCATCCGCTCAGCAAAACAACGGATTGCGGCAGCGGCGGGCGTCGCCGTAGATAGCGTGAAAATCACGATTGAGTTGTAAGGGCGATACTCGGCGCGGTTGATCGGACATCATCTAGCCGCCGAACTTCTTAAGTTCGAGCGTCGCACCCAAGCCTCAAATCCGACGGTGATCGTCGTCCTCCATCGCGGCGGTCGTGTCCTCGTGCGCAAGGTCGACGAGCGTCTGCATCGCCTTCACGGCTTTCTCGCCGTCACCCTCGACGATCGCATCGAACACCCGCACGTGGTCGGGAACAGGATCGCGCGGCAGGGCTCGTGATCGCTGCTTGTAGATGGTCGTCCAGTTTACGGCCGAAGTTATGCTCGCGGCCAGGGACATCATGACCTCGTTGTGCGCGGCGCGGAGCAGCGCGTCGTGGAATTCGCGGTCGGCTGCCCGGCCTGCCTCGGTCGCCAAGGTGTGCCGCCGCATCCCGGTTAGCGCCCTCTTCATCTTTCGAATGTCGTCCTTGTCGCGCCTCTCGGCCGCCATACGCGCGACCGCAGGCTCCACTACGGCTCGCAGCTCAAACAGGTCGCGGACGAAGCCGGGATCGGGTTCCCCGGCGAAAGCCCAGGCCAGGACCATCGGATCGAGGAGATTCCAGTTGCTCCGAGGCAAGACCCGTGTGCCATCCTTGGGCTTGCTGGCGACAAGGCCCTTCGCGGTCAGCACCTGGACCGCCTCTCGGTAGGCTCCACGAGACACATTCAGGGCCTCGGAGTTCGCGACCTCGCCGGTCAGGCGCGCACCGGGCTGGATGCGACCCGAGACGATCGCTGTTCCGAGATAGTGAGCAATCGCACCGCGCAACCGCCTGCCGGAGCCCCGCCCGGCCGTCGTGGGTGTCGACAAGACCCCAGGGTCGCTCGCAGTGTCGGGCTTCACGGTTTCGGTCATCATACCCCTTTGATCGTTGCCTAGCTGACACGCTTTCGGAATAGAGCGTTTATTGCCAATTGATAAGTGCGCCGAGGTCGTTTCGTATCGAGCCGTCAGCAGTCGCGTCTGACGCAGGCCCCTTTCCCGCCCGGCGTAACGCGGGTATTACTCCGACATAATCGCAAGAAGGCGAACCAACCGAATGGCAGACCCTTTCGTGCCTGGGCCGACATCGGGTCTCGATCCCAGGTGTTCACGGCGCGGGTTTATCGTGGGGTCGGCGGCACTCGCGGTGGCGGACGCCGCGGGCGGGATATCCAACGCGGGCGCTGCAAAGACGGACAGCGCTTCCACGCGGCTGTGGTACCGGCAGCCCGCAGCGACCTGGGAACAAGCGCTGCCGGTCGGAAACGGCAGGATCGGCGCGATGGTATTCGGCGGCGTGGCCGAGGAACGTCTCCAGCTGAACGAAGACACGCTTTGGAGCGGTGGACCCTATGACCCGGTAAATCCGAAGGCGCACGCAGCGCTTTCCGAAGTGCGCCGGCTGATCGAACAGGGGGAATTCGCCCGAGCTCAAGCGCTGGCCGACGAGCAGGTCATGGCCAGGCCGTTATCCCAGATGGCCTATCAGGTGCTCGGAAACCTGACCTTGACGATGGCCGGTCAAGGGGAGCCGGACTGGAGCTCCTATTGCCGCGAGCTCGATATCGATGCGGCGATGGCTTCGACCCGGTTCGTACTCGGGGGCATCGGTTACCGTCGCGACGTCATTGTCTCACCCGATCATCAAGTGATCGCCCTGCATCTGTCTGCCAATCGGCCCGCGGCGCTATCCTGCGCCATCGCGATCAAGTCGCCGCACGAAGCCAAGCTTACGGTCGCCGGCGGCGAACTCTTGCTCGCAGGCCGCAACGGCGCCTCGCACGGTGTCGAAGGGGCCCTTACATTCGCGGCGCGGGTCAAGGTATTGCCTCGGGGGGGAACTCTGCGGGCCGATGGCGATCGGGTAGTGCTTAAGGGAGCGCACGAGGTCACTGTCTTGATCGCCATGGCCACCAGCTATCGCCGTTTCGACGATGTCTCGGGCGATCCTCTGCAAGCAACCCAGACCCGGATCGCAGCGGCCGAGCCCCTCGGCTTTGCGCAACTCGTGCGAGACACGAAGCTTGCCCACCGGCGCCTGTTCAGGAGGATGTCGCTGGATCTCGGGCCGGCCCAGACTCCAACGTCTCCCACCGACGAGCGGCTTGTCATGAACCAGGCCAGTCACGATCCGGCGTTGGCGGCACTCTATTTCAACTATGGGCGCTATCTGTTGATCGCTTCCTCGCGTCCCGGCAGCCAGCCCGCCAACCTGCAGGGAATCTGGAACGAGCATGCCGATCCACCTTGGGGCTCCAAATATACCATCAATATCAACACCGAAATGAACTACTGGCCAGCGCACATGGCCGCCTTGTCCGAGTGCGCCGAGCCGCTGGTCGAGTTGGTGCGGGACCTCGCGGTGACGGGCGCTCGCACGGCAAAGACGATGTACGGCGCGCGGGGCTGGGTGGCCCATCACAACACCGACCTGTGGCGGGCGACAGCGCCGATCGACGGCGCGCAATGGGGATTGTGGCCAACCGGAGGGGCCTGGCTTTGCACGCATCTGTGGGACTTTTACGATTACACGCGCGACCTCGAACTCTTGCGCTCCGTCTATCCGTTGATGCGGGGTGCGGCGCTGTTCTTCGTGGACACGCTGCAGACCGATCCGGTCACTGGGTATTTGGTGACGAGCCCGTCGATCTCGCCCGAGAACGTCCATCCGAAGGGGGCCTCGGTCTGCGCCGGCCCTGCAGTAGACCAGCAGATCCTGCGGGACCTCTTCGCGCAGACCGCCAGCGCGGCTCGGCTGCTCGACATCGACGCCGACTTTGCCGCGGAGCTCCTGGCAGAACGCGAACGGCTCGCCCCCGACAGGGTCGGAGCGCAAGGCCAGTTGCAAGAATGGCAGCAGGACTGGGACGCGCAGGCGCCCGAACTGGATCACCGTCACGTGTCGCATCTTTACGCGCTATTCCCCAGCGACCAGATCCATCCGGACACGACCCCGGAGCTTGCGCGCGCGGCGCGCAAGTCGCTGGAAATGCGCGGAGATGAAGCCACGGGCTGGGCCACCGCTTGGCGCATCGCGTTGTGGGCGCGGCTGCGGGAAGGCGATCGCGCACACCGCATCCTGCAATTCCTGCTGGGTCCGTCGCGGACCTATCCCAACATGTTCGATTCCCATCCTCCGTTTCAGATCGATGGCAATTTCGGCGGCTTGACCGCGATGGCGGAAATGCTGGTGCAAAGTCACGGCGAGGACATTCTTCTGCTTCCCGCGCTTCCCACCGCGTGGCCCAAGGGCCGGGTCCTCGGTCTGCGCGTGAGGGGAGCCTGCCAGGTCGACCTCGCCTGGCGCGAAGGGGAGCTCCGCCACGCTACCCTGACCTCAGGCATTGCGGGCGAACGTCGGGTGACACTGGGCGCGCAGAGCCGGGTCGTTTGGCTTGAACCCGGCCGCGCCCTCCGCCTTTCCGGCCCTGATCTCCATGTAGAATCTCGCTGATCAGCGCGGCAATTCGACCGCCTGCTCGACGTGGAACGCACCTGCTGAAACGGGTGCGCCGGTCTCGGGCTGGCCGGAGCCGACAAAGACCCGGTAATCCCCTGCCATGACGCGACGCACGCCCTCGGGATCCACAGCGCTGAGATCGCGTGGCGAGAGATCAAAGCTTACTCGCCTGGACTCTCCTGGCGCGAGGCGCACACGTTGAAAGTCGCGCAGCGCAATGTTCGGCACGCCCGGCAGAGAGGGGAATGTGAGGTACAGTTGCGCGACTTCGTCTCCCGGGCGGTCACCCGTGTTTCGCAGCTCCGCCTCGACACGCGCGCCGTTCATCGCCCCTCCGGCGGCCGGCGTGACGGTGACCGGGCCAAAGGCGAATGTCGTGTAGCTGAGCCCGTGACCGAAGGGATACACCGCCTCACCTTCGTAATAACGATAGGTGCGCCCTGTCATGCGATAGTCGTCAAAGGGCGGTAGCTGGTCGAGGCTCTGATTGAACGTGAGGGGCAACTTTCCCGAGGGATTGGCCTTGCCGGTTAGCACGTTAGCGATAGCCAGACCGCCCGCTTGGCCGGGATACCACGCCTCGATGATCGCGTCCGCCTTGTCCTTCGCCCACGCCAGGTTAATCGGGCTGCCATTCATCGCGACGAGGACCAGGGGCTTGCCCATCGCTTGGGCGGCTTCGAGCAAGGCCTGTTGGTCGGCCGGAATGTCCAGCGTGGTCTTGTCGCCTCTCGCGAACCCGGGAATAGCTACCGGGGATTCCTCCGCTTCAAGGTCGGAGGTCAGCCCCATCACCGCAACGATCACGTCGGCGTCAGCGGCCATCTGGTGCAGCGCTGCAACGGGATCCGCGCTGATCCGCTTCCAGGCTAGACCGACGCCGGCGTTGCCTGTTTCGGACACCCCCATGACTTCGATCGGATAGCGTTGCCCTTTCTCCAGGTGGACTGTCCGAAGCGTGGGCAAGCTGCCCCATGGGACGCCCTTGAGATCGACGAAAGGCTTGCCTTGGAACGACAGGCTACCGGTCTGAAACCCCGCCAGGCCGAGCCGATAGAGGCCCGTTTCGGGTGGGACGAGGTAGCCCGACCAGACCACGCGATGATGGTCTGAGACTTCACCTAGGTCGAGGCTTCGCCCGTCGACGCTGCGCTCCCGCCTCGTCACGATGGGTTCTTGCGCGTAGCGGACTTGCTGCCTGAACGCCTCTAGCTCCCCAGGACCGAACAGACGCGGCGGATATCCGAGCGCGTTGTAGTAGCGAGCCGTAAGTCCCGGCTGGCCGTCCTCGTCCTGCAACGCGGATTCGGGCACCGGGTCGCCGTCGGTGAAGCTTTCACCGAACGGGACTTGAGTCACCTGCGCCTTCGGCATGACCGAGCGCAGTCCTTCGACCACCGAGATGGGTGGGGCCGAGATGGTCCCGGAGTAGTTCCCCCGCAGCACGCGGGTCGCGTCGCCGAAGGGACCGATCACGGCAATCTTGAGCCCATCGGTGCGCAGCGGCAGCACGCCATCATTCTTGAGCAGGACAAGGCTTTCTTCCGCTGCCGTCAATGCGGTGATCGCGTGTTCGGGCCTCTCGAAGGAGGCCGGCGAGGGGGCGCCCACGCTCGGTTCGCGGACGCCGGGCAAGTCGCCGTTGCGCAGGCGAGCCGAGAACAGTCGCACCAAGGCACGGTCCACGTCTGCTTCGGTGATCAGGCCGCGCTCCAGTGCCTCGCGATAACGGTCTTCGAGCCCGGCCGTATCGGACAAAGTCGCGGTATGGCACTCTAGATCCACGCCCAGACGCAGCGCCGCGGCTACGGCGGCGGCCGCGTCCGGGGCGAATTTGTGCTGGGTGTGAATGTCGCGCACCGCGTCACAATCGGAGACGACGTATCCGTCGAACTTCCAGGCCCCGCGCAGGATGTCTTCGAGCAGGTCGTCGCTGGCGCAGGCTGGCTGTCCATCGACCCGATTGTAAGCACACATGACCGAGCCGGCCCGCCCCTCGACGATCGCGGCGCGGAATGCGGGAAGGTAGGTGTCCTCCAGATCATGGCGGGAAACGAAGACGTTGGCGTGATGCCGCGTGGACTCCGGTCCGCTATGCACCGCGAAGTGCTTGGGCGTCGCCACCACATCCGGGAGTGCGGGGTTGTCGCCCTGCATCCCTTCAACGAAAGCGACACCCAGGCGCGCCGTGAGGAACGGATCCTCGCCGTAGGTCTCTTGTCCCCGTCCCCAGCGCGGGTCGCGGAAAATGTTCAGGTTGGGCGACCAGGTATCCAGACCCGTGCCGATGCGGCCCATCCGGCCGGTCTGCCGGGCCAACGCATGCAGGCCCCGCACTTCGGTGCTGATGGCCCGGGCCACATCCTTGACCAGCGGGGCGTCGAAAGTTGCGGCAAGCCCGATCGGTTCGGGGAAGTTCGTGGTTGGAAGCGCCCCCATCGCGCCGTGCAGGGATTCGGTCCACCAGTTATAGGCCGGGATGTCGAGCCGGGGGATCGCGGGAGCCGTATTCAGCAACTGCGGCAGTTTCTCTTCGAGCGTCAGCTGCGACACTATCTGCGCGGCACGTTCGTCGGCCTGATCACGGACAGTTGTGACCTCGCTCACCGACTGCGCATGAAGTGGCTCGCCTGGTCCAGCGCCGACCGCCCAAATGAGGACCGATGCCAACGCCAGCGCGGTCGAGCCTGAACGCAAACGGATCTTTAGCATTCGATCATCCTCTTTCCTTTTGCCGACACGCGGCCTGACGCGCCGCATCCTCAAGGGGTCGGCTTGGGGGCCCTGCGCGGCCCCGCGTTTTCGATGATGGCCCGTGCCCGCTCCGGCCAGTTTCCGTCCGGCACCTCGGAGTTATCGATCAACCGGTTATTGCCGTAGTCGCTCCAGTTACCGTTGGCCTTGCCGGAGTTGTACCAGTTACCTCGGGCTGCGTTATCCATCGCGGTACGCCGCGGCCAGGCGCCGTCCAGGGCGTTGAGGTTGACCCACAGGCCGACGCCGTCGAACACGTTCTCGCGTACCGTTACGTATCGAGAGCCCTCGTCCAGATACACGCCGATGCCGCCGGGCACGTCGAACACGTGGTTTTCGGCGATCAGCGCGCCAGGATCCGCCGATAGGTGGTAGATGGCGCCGCCATCGGGAAACCATCGTTTGACCCCGTGGACTCGGTTCGCCACGATCACCGCGTCGCGCAAGATCGTGGGTGTGTCGTAAACGAGATTGCCGGGCTGGTCGTAGTACCCGCGCTGCCAGCTCATGTAGTCCGTGTTCCCGCCTGGATCGTTGATGCCCCAGCCCCAACCCACATCGATCCCGTCGTAAGGCGTGTCGAAAACCTCGTTGTGAATGATGATGGGAGCGCTGGCATAGGTCACCAGGATCGCAGCCTGCTCGCGATAGTCCTGAGAAACTGAGCGCACCGTGTTGTCGCGGATTACGATATCGCGGACGGCCATCTCCGGTGTGGGCGGATGATGTGCGTCGGGAGTGATCCCTCCCACCATGATCGCGCCCCCGGATAGGTCTTGAAAGACATTCTCGGTGATTTCGGCCGACTGCACGCCCAGGCCGACCCCGGCGGCATTGGCATCGGCGTTGTTACCGATTCCGAGTGCAACTTGACCGATATTCGAGAAGCTGTTCGCCTTGAAAGTGATGCGCCGGGCGGCCGCCACCTGGACTGCCGCCGGTTGTTGGCGCCACTTGTTGCGCATCCGCTCGAACGCACGGCAACCCCAGCTGCAATCGCGGATCGGGTCCTCGGGATATCCCTCAATGGTGCCGGCCAGATAGGCTCCGCTCTGCTGGCTGACGTATCCCTCCGGGCCGGAAGGCCCGCGCCATCCACTGTGACGAAATGACAGACCCACGAAACGCAGGTCGCTGACGGGGTCGTCATGACTACCTGCGATCGACAAGAGGTATTCGAGGCGCGGCGCTACCGTCGCCACGCGCAACATGTCTTCTCCGTCACGCGGGATGTAGTAGATCAATTCCTTCAC
Organism: Croceibacterium selenioxidans; assembly: GCF_018599195.1. Taxonomy (GTDB): domain Bacteria; phylum Pseudomonadota; class Alphaproteobacteria; order Sphingomonadales; family Sphingomonadaceae; genus Croceibacterium_A; species Croceibacterium_A selenioxidans. Next base: position 1,415,717 of record NZ_JAHFVK010000002.1, read on the forward strand.
CGGGTCGGCGAACCAGTCACCAGGATGCCGCAGGAAGGCTGCGGAATTCGCGATGAAGAGCCGCGCACGGTCGCCCGAGACGGGGCGAGCGAAGGTGTCATAACCGATGATGTTATTGCGCCAACCGGGCTCCCGCAGAATGATCCGGTCGCCCTCGATCCGTTCCACTACGGCGCGACGGTCGGTGAAAAATCCGGTGTTTTCGATCTCCAGGCGATCCTTACCTGGCAAGTCGGCCAGGAAGGCCCAGTCTGGATCGACGATCCGGATACCCCAATCGTGAAAGGAGAACGATGAACGGGGGGCCTCTACCGCAGCGCGATGCGCGGCCTTGTCGCCGACCCACAGTTGGCGCGGATCGAGCCCGCTGGGCAGCTCGGCGGACCAGATGTTCCGCGCTTGATCGAGCAGGCGCCAGCCGGTGATTAGCGTCCCACCTGAGATGACCGGTTGGGCGCCCTCGGCCGCTCGCCATTCGACGAAATGTCCGTCGCGGCCACCATCGAGCGAAGAAAAACGCAAGGGGCGTGGCAGGAAGTAAGTTCCGTCGGCGAGCTCGATCCTCACGGAAGACGTCCCGGCCATCTCCCGTACGGCCTGCTGGGCCTGCTCTATCGAAAAGGGCTGGTCCGCACTGCCATCCGCCTTTGTCGAGCCCTTGGGCGATACGTGTAACACCACGGGTACCGGCTCCGGCCGCGGATGGATTTCAACGCTGGCGAAGGCGGCTTCGGAGTCAGGCCTATCCCCTCGCTCCAGGTCGGGGATGTCCACAGCCGGCGGCAGCGAAGCGGCGGCAGTGGCCGGAACCGCCATCAGCGTGGCACCGATGATCAGCCCAAGCCGGGCGTTCTGCCAGCGCTTGCGCGATAAGAATGCTTCGACTGCGAACTCAGATCGGCTGGAGGCCATGTTCGCGGATCTTGTTGATAAGGTCGCGATGGCGGGGAAGTCCGCTGCAGAGCCGTTCTGTCTGCGCGGAGTTCTCTCGCAACGCCCGTTCCGCCAGTTGCGTCTCCGCGCTCAACGACTCGGGCTCGACCTTGGTCCGAAAACCCATGCCATAGAGCACGTACTGGTAACTCGCGGGCGGAAAGACCTCCTCGACCCGGTCGAATTCGTCATGGAACCAGGGCGCTTGGTACGTCCACAGCAGCAGAAGCTCCTGCAACCGCTCTGGGATGGATTCCTGGCGCCGGTTGTCACGCCAGAAGGCGCTGTCGGTGCGTTTGCTGAGCACATAATGCAGCTTCAGGAAGTCGATGATCCGTCCCCACCGGTAGTGGGTCGTGGCATTGAACCGCTTGCCTACGACGTCCATCACTTCTCGGCAGGCCGGCATCTGCTCGGCGATGAGCTTTGCTGACAGTTCGATAAGAACGATCGCCGATGACTCGAGCGGCTCGAGAAAACCGGCGGCCAGGCCGACGGCCACGCAGTTCCGTTTCCAAAAGGTCTCACGGTACCCGGAACGGATCGGAATCTTGCGCACCGGAAGGTCAGCGCCCGCCGCGCCGAGGTAAGCGCGCAATTCACGCTCCGCCATCTCATCGGAAATGTGATGACTGGAGAACACGTGGCCGACGCCCCGCCGCGTGGGGAGGCCCACATCCCAGATCCAGCCGGACGATTGGGCCGTCGACACCGTGTGCGGGACGATGGGACTGTTCTCGCTTTCGTAAGGTACCTGGATCGCAAGGGCGGTGTCGCAGAACAACACGTCGCTGCAATCCTTGAACGGCACCCCGAGCGCCTCTCCCAGGAGGAGAGACCTGAACCCGGAGCAATCCACGAACAGATCGCCTTCGATGGGGCCTGCCTGCTCTGTCACGACACTGTGTATGTCACCATCCTCGGCCAGGTCGACCGACCGAACGTCGGCCAGAATGTGGCGGACGCCCAGCTTCTGGGTACAATGGCGCTGGAGGAACCCGGCAAACTTGCCCGCATCAAGATGGTAAGCGTAGTTCGCCAGGGCTTCGAATTCGGGTGTCGTTATCGTCTTGGGCGCCAGCCCCTCATCGCAGATCCGGCCCTGAGGACACACGGCATCGCAGAAGCTGTCCGTGCCGCCCCGCGCAAGCCAATGAGGCACCATGTTCAAGCGAGAGAACGCCTGCGGCAAGACCAGGGGATGATAGTATCCGTCGTCCGGCTCGCCCGTGGTCCAGCGGGCGAAGTAGGCTCCTTGCTTGAAGGCGCTGTCGCACTCGCGGAAGAAGTCGGTCTCCGAAACGCCGATCTTGGCAAGGGTCGTGCGCAAGGTCGGCCACGTCCCTTCTCCCACCCCGATTATGGGAGTGTTGGGCGACTCGACCAACGTGACCGAGAAGCCCCCTTCCCGTCGCGAGAGGTGTTTTGCGGCGATGACTCCGGCAGTCAGCCAGCCGGCCGTGCCGCCGCCTACGATTACGATGTTCTTGATCGGCTTCATCGGACAGCCATAAAGCCCGGGGTTGCCGTGGAGACAACCCCGGCAGGGGAGGATCTAGAAACGATACCGGACGCCGCCCGTGAAGCGCCGCCCGTAAGCGAAGACGTCGAGCAGCATGTTGTCGAAACGGCCGTGCGTGCTCTGCACTTCGTTGGTGATATTGAGCGCTTCGGCGAAGAGGCTGACGCTTTCGGTTACGTCATAGCTCGCGCTGAGATCGATCTGCGTGCTCGCGTTGACGAACGTGGGCTCGGCGCCGAACGCACCCGTGTTCTGGACCTGCCCGAAGCCGAGCAGATATTCATCCCGCCAGTTGAGCGCGGCCCTGAATTCAAACCCGTTCTTGTCGTAGAAGCCCACCAAGTTGGCCGAATTCGCAAGCCCGGTAACGGCAAACCCGCTCTGGCTGATGTCGTTCGGGTCGTAGGGTTTGTTGGTGTTGACGAAGGTCGCGTTGGCAATGAAGCCGAACCCGCTGTCGCCGAACGTGTGCTGCAGCGCGATTTCGACACCGCGTACCGTAGCATCTGGTCCATTTACGCGTTGCGATACGCTGAACTGAGCCGGTTGGCCGGTCGAAGGATCGATCACGTCATTGATCGTCTGCCGCTGCGTCCCCTGAACAATGAAGTTGGACACATTCTTGAGGAACAGGTTGACGGCAAAGTATGAGTTAGGTGCGTAGTACCATTCCCCCGCGAGATCGAAGTTATCCGCCAGGTACGGCCGCAGCGAGGGGTTTCCGCCGTTCGCCGTCAAGGCGCCCACGCGCTGACCGCTGCCTATGTTGAGCACTGGCGTAAGCAGGTTGAGCGTCGGGCGGGTAAGCGTGCGTGATACGTCGAACCGCAGGACGACATCCTGCATTACTTCGAGTTTCACATCCAACGCCGGCAGAAGATAGCTGTAGTCGGTCTTGGTGGTGACCTCCTGCGAATCCCCGAAATTGACGGTGAGGAGCGTGGGGTCGGTCGTGCTTGGCGTGATCGAAATGGGCAATCTGCCGATGCCCGTCGACTTTACCTTCGTGCTTTCCTGCCGGACGCCGGCGGTAAAGGTAAGGGGCATCCCCGCGACTTCGGTCGTGAACCTGCCCGACAAGAACAGCGCCCAAGTCCGCTCGTTGATGTCGCGAACGCTTCCCACGTCCTGGGCGACGTCGAACGTGCCGGTAAACGCGGTTCCGCAACAACCGTAATTGTAGCCCGGTATCGTGGTCGTCTGCGGATTGCCGAGGCTGGTCAGGTAAGCTTGGTAGTCGATCGCGTTGAAGTCGATCAGAGTAGGCGGCAAGGCGCCATTGAACCCCGGGATGAAGTTGTCGGTTCGCACCAGCCCCTGGTAAAGGCTCGGCGGGATAGGAACCCCGCCCGTCGTGCCCGACGAGGGCCCGTATCCAGAATAGGCCTGCCAGAAGTTGTTGGCGAACGTATTCGCGCTGTCGAATTTGAAAGTGTCGTCGAGGTAGCTGCCCCCGAAACGAAGCGTCAGGTCGTCCTGCTCCCATTGCCCAACGAAGCGGCCTTGCAGGATCTCGTCGGTGTTCTTGTTGGCGATGTTGACCGTAACGTGCGAGCCGATCACGGCCGGATCGGTCCAGCGTGACGCGTCTCCGTTCGGTCCATAGCTGTGCAGGACCGGAATGGTGTTTTTGCTGCTTCCGTCGATCGAAATCCCTAGCGACGGGCCGATTGCGAAGCCGTAGCCGATGTCGGCGCCGAGCGAATTCACGCGATCGTCGGGGTTGAGCCAGCTCTTCGAATAGCTGCCGTCAACTTCGAATGAGAGGTTGTCCGTCGACTGCCAGGCGACGTTGAGACCCGTCATGTTGGTGCGGCGCAGGTTGCTGTCGGTGCCTGCAGTGAAGTCGGTCTGCGAGCCGGCTTGCGTGAAGTCGAGCGGAACGCCGTTGTCGTCGAGCACGACGTCACGGAGCGACCCCTGGTTGAACCAGATCCCGAATCCGAACGTCTCCGAGTTGACCCTCTGGTCGGAATAGTTGTTGTCGAGGGTGACGAGCAGGTCATCGGATGGCTGCCATTGCAGCGCCAGTCGGGCGTCGACGCGCTCGTCCTTGGTGAAGCTCTGTTGTGCGCCGTATTGCTGCTCGAAGAAGCCGACGACGGTCCGCTGCTGCGAGGCCGGCGCGGTCACGTCGTCGGTAGGGCTACAAGTGGCCGCGGTGCTGCCTTCCAACTGGCAAGGCGCATAATATCCGCCGGGAAAGCCGTGAACGAAGACATTGTTCGTCTCCGTGTCGTGCCGGGTGTAGATCACGCTGGCGAGCACGCCGAAGCTGTCATCGGCGAAAGTATCGCTGATCAACAGGCCCCCGGACGGGACGATCTTGCCCGCATCCTGCTGTATCGAGGCTGATGCGGTCGCAGCGACGTGGAAGCCGGGGCGATCAAGCGGGCGCGGATAGGAGATGTTGATCGTCGCCCCGATCGAGTTCGCCGCCACCGACACGTCGGGCGTCTTGTACACGGTGAGGGCGCCGATGAAGTCGGAACCGACGGTGCTGAAGTCGATAGAGCGCCCGCCCGTCGCCGTTGAAAGGCGCCGCCCGTCGACGAGGGTCTCGTTGAAATCGCCGCCGAAGCCGCGAATGGTCACTCCGTTCGCTTCGCCTCTCATGCCGTCGCGCTGAATTGACACGCCAGGCAAGCGTTGGAGCGATGCGGCGACGTTAGAATCGGGAAAGTTGCCGATCTCTTCCGAGGAGATCACGTCGATCACGCCCGGGGCATCGCGTTTTGCGTCAAGGTTGCGCTGAAGCGAAGCCCGAATACCCGTAACCACGATGGTGTTATCGGCGCTCGAGTCTGCGTCAGCCTCTGGGGCGGAATCCTGGGCTAGCGCAGGCGCCGAAATCGCCAGTGCGAGCGCGCTCGCAACACTAATTCCGACCGGGCCGCCCCACCGGGCCTTGCACATTGAAGCACGCCTGTTTGCCATCATTTTTCCCTCCCCGAGGCCGTCACCCCTAATCCTCTTCGGTCGGGACAATCGGCTTCAAACCCAAAAAAATGGCTCGCACCGACGCATCGGCGCGGACACTCTTTCGTGAATTACTCAGACATAACCCGGAATGATAGCGCTATCAACATTTATTTGTCCGAGTTAATCGGATTTAGGTCTTGGGTTTGGGATTTGGCGCTGGCAAGCTGCTCGCACGGACCGAGTAGTGGACCGGCAGGCGCGCTTGGGAGAGATTCGGCGTTATGCAATTGGTAGGTCTCAATCCCCATGATCACGGGGATCTATCCATTCGATCGGTTCCACGCGAGACACGGCGATTCACGGAAATCGTTGCGTCCGAATTTGCTGGGGCAGCGGTGTGCTGCCCGATCTTTTTCGCAAAGAACGCCGATACGGGCGAATTGTATGCCGGGGCGCTGTTCGGGTTCGAAGAGGGTTCGCCCCTGACGGGAGGTCCAGGCGATCAAACCGAACCGTTCGTGTCGCTCGACCGCAAGCGCGCAGGCTTCTACATCGCCACTGACCATATCGCCATCGACGAGGCCTGCCCAAGGTTCAGCCGCACCGAAGGGGAGCCGTTGTTCCAATCCGATGGAAGCCCGGCCCCCGCGTTGCGCGCTGTCCAGGCCGTTCTTACACAGCTGCACTCCGGCAAAAGCGAGACGGACGCCTTCATAAAGGCCATGATGGACCTGCGGCTGATCGAGCCGATCGATGTCTCGCTCAGTTTCGACGACGGCGAACGGCTGTCACTCCAAGGGCTGTACACCATCGGCCTCGATGGACTGGGCGAACTTGACGATGCCACGGTCGTATCGCTGTTTCGCGCCGGCCATCTTCAGCTGGCGTATACCGTTGCCTTATCCTCGCGACAGCTTCCGGTCATGGCGGCCCGGCACAATTCTCGCCTGTCCCAAGAGGCGCAGTGACCTTGCCGCGCTTGAGCAAGGTTCGGGAGGTATCGACCCCAGCCTCGTTCGATGACGAGTTGCTGTCGCAATGCGAGCCGTTCGTGATCAGAGGCCTATGCGAGCAGTGGCCTGCGGTACGGGAAGGCCGCCGATCATTCGACGCCCTCATCGCCTACCTTGCCGCTTACGACACTGGCGAGAAGGCGGAGGGATTTGTCGCTCCGCCGGAAGTCGCGGGTCGCTATTTTTACTCCGACGACATGGAGGGCTTCAATTTCGAGCGGCAGACGATGACCGTGACCGCGGCGCTCGATCGCATCCGTCAGGGCGCCCAGGGGGACAACAGGGAATCGGTCTACCTGGGCTCGGTGCCGGTCGCGCGCCACCTTCCAGGCTTTGACCGTGAAAACGCGGTGGGGTCCCTGCCGCAGGAAGTCGAGCCGCGAATTTGGATTGGCAACCGCTCTCATGTCTCTTGCCATTTCGACACCTACGACAACCTGGCTTGCGTTGTGGCCGGGCGACGGCGCTTCACTCTCTTCCCGCCAGAGTTGATTGGCGATCTTTATGTGGGTCCGATCGACAAGACGATGGCCGGCCAGCCGGTCGCCCTGGCCGTGGCGAGCGCTCCCGGCGATCCGAGATATCCCCGTTTCGAGGCCGTTCGTTCCCGAGCGCTGACGGTCGATCTGGCCCCCGGCGATGCGCTCTACTTGCCCAAACTCTGGTGGCACGAGGTCAAGGCAAGCGACGATGCAAACGTGTTGATCAACTATTGGTGGGATGCATTTCGCCAGGGTCCCGATGCGCCCTTCACGGCGATGATGCTGGCGATGATTGCCTTGGCGGAGAGGCCTCGGGCTGAACGTGCGGCCTGGGCGGCTTTCTTCGACCATTACGTCTTCCGGCCTGAAGGCCACCCGCTCCAGCATCTGCCGGAAAGCAGTCATGGAATCCTCGGCACGATCGACCGGGACCGATACGCCCAGATCCGGGCCATGCTCATGCGGCAACTGAGGCATTGATCGCCAACGAGGCTGTTTTATTTGTCGGACAATTGACGTGGTGCCGTGACCTTGCTTACTGTCTCCAGGACCGACCGGCCATTCGAGACGGCGGTGTCCAGGGAAGAGAGAGGCCGGGATGGGTGGCAGCGATCGCTATTGTAAGGCCATCCCACTCCGGCAGAGGACCTGCGCAATACTGGCACTGATCCTGTACCTGCCTCTACCGAGCCAAACCGCCGCAGCCCAAGATGCCTCCGCTCCGCCTCCGCTGACCGAATCTTTTGCCGCGATAACCGAGAGCCCCCTCGTTCCCGACGACGACGGTTTCATTCGCCGGTGGATGATCCTCGAACCGATCGCGAAGCCGAACCCGACGAACACGGTGTTCACCGGCAAGTACGTTCGCCAGGCCCTGTCGCGGGAAACCTATCCGGGTGACTTCGACTCCATTCCGGAAGCGGGCGAAGCGGTTCGTGGGGACCAAGCGCTCACTTGGCACGCGCTCGATTCCAAGCTCTGGGATGTGCGCCTCTTCGACTTCGCCCAGGCGCTCGGCAAGCCGAAGTATGGCGTCGTGTTCTGGATGGTGACGATAATCGACAGCCCCCGGGAAATGAAGAACGTCCGGCTCGCGGTTGGATCGAACTCCGCCTCACGCTGGTGGCTCAATGGAGAGGTGGCGGTCGAACTGTTCGACGACCGCCGGATGGTGGTGGACGACGTGCTGTCCGACCGTGTGACGCTGCGCAAAGGGCGCAACGTTATTCGCGGCGCGGTCATCAACGGACCGGGCCTCAGCGACTTCTGTCTGCGCCTTCTGGATGAAAGCGGCGCGCCGATCCGCGACCTCGAAATCAATTTTGGCCCATCGCGGAGGCCGGCGTGACTATGAAAGAGGCCCTGCCAAAGGCGCGTCGCGTCGCGATAATCGCCGGTGCCATCGCGCTCAGCCAGGCGTTTGCCACGCCCGCGCTGGCGCAGCTCGAAGGCAACGTCTTCATCCACGACCCGTCCACGGTCGTGCTCTCAGATGGCAAATGGTACACTTTCGGCACTCGCGGTGGGGGGCTGGTATCCGAAGATGGGTGGACGTGGTCCGACGGCCCGGTGCGCCCGGGCGGTGGGGTCGCTCCCGACGTCATCAAGATCGGCGAGCGCTATTATGTCGCCTATGCGGTCGGGGGCGGAGGCCTGAATGGCGGACACGCCAGCGAGATCAAGGTCATGTGGACGAAGAGCCTCGATCCGGGTTCTCCAGACTTCAAGTACCACGACGTCGGCACCGTTGCCTCGAGTGATGGTATCGAGCGCAATGACGCGATCGATCCTGCATTCCTTCTCGCCGACGGTCGCTTGTGGCTAAGTTATGGGACCTATTTCGGGACCATCCGCATTGTCGAACTGGATCCGACGACGGGGCAGAGGCTGGCCGGCAACGACCCCGTCGATGTCGCGATCGACATGGAAGCGACGGCGCTCCTCTATCGGGACGGCTGGTATTATCTGCTCGGCACGCACGGGACCTGCTGCGATGGCCCCAATTCCACCTACAACATTCGTGTCGGCCGATCCCGTGACGTTTTGGGTCCTTACCTGGATCACATGGATGTCCCGCTGCTCCGCGGAGGGGGGAAGCTGGTATCCGCCGCGCACGGACGGATGATCGGTGCGGGGCATTTCGGTCTTATTGATCTGGGCGGAGGTGTCGAAAAGTTCTCGCTGCACTACGAAGCCGACATGGATCGAAGCGGCCGCAGCGTGCTGTCGATCGAACCCCTGTTGTGGCGCGACGGATGGCCGGTCGGTGGCAGCAATCTGACGTCGGGCACTTATGAAATCCAATCGGAGCGCAGCGGCAATGCGTTGCAGCTTAAGACCGACTTCGTCAGGATCGGTTTCGACGCGCGGCGTAGCTTCATGGCCAATCCCGGAGATCCGGTAAGCCCCTTGCCTGACCAATCCCTTGCGGACAACAGTGCCGTCTGGCCCGACGGGACCATCCGAGCAGACCTTTCTGCCTACATGGTCCGGCCCAACCAGCACTGGACGATCGCACCCGTCGAAGGCGCGGGGGGTTACTTTGGTGCTCCCTACTACAGCATCAAGATAGCCGGCACCGATCGCGCCCTGGCGGTCACCGCCGATGGGGGCGAGGTTGAGACGGTCCCTCGCTTCACCGGGGGCGACGCGCAACTCTGGCGGATCGATCAACTCACTGACGGCACTTATCGGATTTCACCCAAGGGGCAGCCTTCCGGCAACGACACGGCCCTGGTTGCCATCGGCACAAGCACGGCAAGTCTGAACCGCTTCGATCCGACCAGCGACGCCGGGCGCTGGCGATTTTACCCCGCCGAACCCCCACGATAGAACGAGGAGCCCAATCCGATGCCAAGAGAACGGACAAAAAGCATCGGGGCCGGGAGGCTGGCCGCCATCGTATCCCTTTTCGCCAGTCTTCCGGTCCTCACGCTTCCCGCGGCAGCGCAGGACGACAGGATGACGGCAATCGAAAAACCGGCGGAGGCCAACGCTATCGATCTGAACACGGGTCCGCTGCCCGATGCCAGCATCTCGGAATCGTGGCACAAACAGTACGGCAGCGTCTTCGCCCGCAACGTAACCGAGGCGACGCTTACCCCATTTCTGCCGGACCCCGGCAAGGCGAGCGGTGCGGCAGTGATTGTCGCGCCGGGCGGCGGCTTTCGCAGCCTGTCGATGGAAAACGAGGGATGGGATGTCGCCCGCCGGCTGGCGGAGCGGGGCGTGGCGGCTTTCGTTCTGAAGTACCGGCTGAACCAGACTCCGGCCGATCTCCAGGAGTTTGCCAGACCGCCACAGCCCGGAGGGGCGCCAGCAGCACGTCCGGCGCGCCCGTCACCCGATCAGGCGGCGGACAGTCTGTCTCCGCAGGTTGCCGACGCTCGCGCCGCTTTCGAGCTTGTGCGCTCCCGGGCTGGCGACTGGCACTTGGACCCGGATCGCATCGGCATGGTCGGATTCTCGGCGGGCGCCATGTTGACGATGACGACGGCCTTGATCGATCGCCAGGCGGCCCCTGCGTTCGTAGCCAATATCTACGGTCCGCTGGGCGCGGTGAAGGTGCCCGAGAACGCGCCGCCACTGTTCGTAGCACTGGCCGCCGACGATCCACTGTTCCCCGGCACTGACTTCGGATTGATCCAAAGCTGGCGGGCCGCGGGCCGCCCGGTGGAGTTTCACTACTATGAGAAAGGCGGTCACGGTTTCGGGATGTATCCCAAGGACACCACCAGCACCGGGTGGTTCAACGCTTTCGTCAGCTGGCTCGAGATGCACGGAATGCTGAAGCCAAAAGCTGTGGACGCGTCGGCATCGGAAGCAGCATCACGGTGATCTGACGAATTCAGCAGAGATGGACTACCGAATGGCGCGGTGGAGATGGTGGCTGTGAGCGACATGAGCAGAGATTTTCACCGTGCGTCGGTAGGCGGATGCCAGGGACACCGAGTTTCGGATCGTCTGCGATGCCGCGTCCCTCTCTTTGATCGAGTTCCTTCCTGGGGACCGGGGAAGTGAAGCTGATCGGTGCCGTTTCCCTGATCTTGATGTTGGCGCCCCCAGCGTTGGCAGAAGGGCTTGAAGCGAGAGGAGAGTGGAGCGCCTACGAAAAGGGCCACGGTCAGTTGCCTCCCATGGGCTGGAACAGCTGGAATGCCTTTTATAGCGACGTTGACGAAGAGAAGGTCCTCGCCTCGGCCCAGATAATTGTCGACAGCGGCCTCGCGTCCAGGGGATATCGCTACATCAATATCGACGATGGGTGGTGGCTTAAGCGGAGCCAGCCAGACGGGCGGATGATAATCCGCACCGCAACTTTTCCTTCCGCGGCAGGGAAAAGCGGCCGTACCAGTTTTCGACCGTTGACCGATCGCCTGCATGCGATGGGACTCAAAGCGGGAATCTATTCCGATATCGGTCGAAACTCCTGCGGCCAGACGTTTGGTCATGGCGGAAAGAACAATCCGGCAGGGACGCTCGAAGAGCGCGAGGTGGGATTGTTCGGCCACATCGACCAAGACATCGCGCTCTATTTCGACGAATGGGGCTTCGATTTCATCAAGGTCGATGGCTGCGGCATTCGCGGTATGGGGGCAGACAATCCCAATGTCGCATCGGGCATATATCGCACCTTCGAGCCCCTGATCGATTTCAACTCCATCGCGCGGACGGACGTGCGCGCCGTCCAGGCTCTCTACCAGCACGTGGCGGATGCCCTGGAGCGGTCTAATCCGGACGGCGATTTCGTGTTCTCGATCTGTCTCTGGGGATCTGCCGATGTGCGATCATGGGCGCACGATGTGGGCAACCTTTCGCGAACGAGCGAGGATATCGGGCCGCAATGGGGCCGGATGCTGCACAATCTGGATTCCGCAGCGCGGCGGGCGCTCTATGCTCAGCCAGGCAGTTGGAACGATCCCGACATGCTGTTTGTGGGCACCGGCGATTTCGACGCACATCACCTCGTCGAGGCGCGTAGTCATTTCAGCCTTTGGGCGATACTCAATGCGCCGCTGATCATCGGCTACGACTTGCGCGAAGCCACGCCGGACTTGTTGGCCATTCTCGGAAACGAGCAGATCATCGCCCTCAATCAGGATGCGGCGGGAAACCAGGCGGTCCTCGCTTTCGACACGGACGACCTCCAGATCTACGTCAAGACGCTGGCCGATGGTGGTAAAGCCGTCGCGATCTTCAATCGCACCGCAGCGCCACTCAACGCGACGCTGGACGCCGCTCACCTCAAATTCGTAGACAAGGCGCCCGTGCAATTAACCGACCTCTGGTCTGGTGAGAGCTTGAGCTTCAGTGGTGAACAGCCGCTCGCACTCGCCCCTCACGAAACGCGGGTCTTCCGGGCGAGCGGCACTCGTCAATTGCCGGGCGGCTTGTATCTTTCGGAGATGCCGGGCAGCGTGAATGTCGCAGAAGACGGGATTGTCCACCCAGAGCCGGACCCCTCGATCCACCGGACCATCATATCCTGGCAAGGTACGCATGGCGCAGGCGAGCCTCCGCGTTATGCCGGATGGGGAGGAGCGCGGGCCGACAGGGCGCCCTACGGGCAGCACTTGCAGATCGCCGGACGGCCTTTCTCCAATGGTATCGGCGTGCTCGCCAATTCGCGGTTGGAAGTGCGCAATAAGAATTTCAGGCGGTTCTCGGCGATGGTCGGGATCGATGATTCCTCCGCCGATACGGCGCAACGCGTGCGCTTCGAGTTGTACGGTGACGGAGAACTGGTGGCGCAGACATCATGGATCGGCTTCGGTCAACAGGCGCAGACTCTGAGCGCGGATGTCGAGGGGCGGTCCATCGTGGAGCTCGTGTCGCGAACCGCCGACCCCACCGAGCGGCCCGTTCCCGTGACTTGGGGCGATGCGGCGCTGTTGCAATGAATAGCCCGAGGGACGCGATCGGTTCGCGGCTAATCGTGCGCTTGCTACTGCTGGATCGGAAGGAGGGTGCCTGACCTGGTGACGGCCCATTCCGTCATACTCGGCGATTGGGGCGGAACCCGGTTGCGGCTGTGGTTGCGTCAAGGGGGCGCGACAATCGCGGCAAGCGAGGCACCGGGCCTGCTCGTCGCAAACGAAAGTCCGGAGCAGATCTTGCGCCACGCGCTCGGCTCTCTGGGCGTAACAGCGCCCTTACCCATAGTGCTATGCGGCATGGCTGGGGCGCGTGAAGGCTTGGCCGAGGCGGGTTATGTTCCATGCCCCGGGAACGTCGATCAGTGGGTCGGCGCTGCGGTGGAAACCTCGCTCGACGGCTTCCCGATCACGATTCTGCCGGGCTTCTCAAATCGGGATGGGGGTGGTCGCCCCGATGTTATGCGTGGCGAGGAGGCGCAAGTCTTCGGCGCGCTCACGATGCGACATGCGGGAGCCAATGGGCCTACGGAAATGGTTCTTCCCGGCACGCACAGCAAATGGGTTCGCGTGGAGGATTGCAGCATTTCGCATTTCGCTACCTGTCCGACAGGCGAGCTGCACGCCAGTCTGCTCGGATCGAGTCTGGCCCCTCGCGAAAGGCAAACGCACAGCCGGTCTCACGCGGACGGATTCTCCACCGGGGTCGCCCGTGCGTTCGATGGCGTGCCTCTGATGGCATCCCTGTTCGAGGCGCGTGCCGCTCGAGTGTTAGATCATCGAGACGGGGATTGGTCAGCCGGATTTCTGTCGGGACTTTTGATCGGAAGCGAGATCGCGGCCATGGCGCCGTCCTGCGCCCTGAACGCCGTCCCCTTGCTGGTGGGTTCGGACGATCTTGTACGCCGTTATCGCTCTGCGTTCGCCAAGTACGGGTTGGACTGCCAAACGGCCGATGGTGAGACCTGCGCACTCATCGGATTGGAGATCGCGTATGCCCAGCTTGGATGAGATCCTCGAGAATGGAGCGTTACCGGTCATCGCGATCCTGCGCGGTCTTATGCCCGGGGATGCCCTGGAGATCGGGGCGGCCCTGGTTGAGGCGGGTATTCGGGCTATCGAAGTTCCGCTCAATTCCCCCAGACCCCTTGAGAGCATTGCGCTCTTAGTCGACGCCTTTGGTGATCGCGCCTTGGTGGGGGCCGGAACGGTGCTCGACAGCGCCGCCGTAGGGCCGCTGGCCGCCCTCGGCGCACGGTTGCTGGTCGCGCCGAACTGCGATCCTGCGGTAATTGGGGCGGGCATAGCTCATGAAATGGATGTGCTGCCGGGAGTGTGCACACCGGGCGAAGCGCTTGCGGCCGTCGCTGCAGGAGCGTCTCGGCTCAAATTGTTCCCTGCGTCTTCGGTTCCGACGAGTCACGTGAAGTTGCTCAAGGACGTGCTACCTCAATCCATTGGCATCTGGGCGGTCGGCGGCGTGGATCCGACTAATGCCGTCGCTTGGATCGAGGCGGGGGCCGAGGGTGTGGCGGTCGGCAGTTGCGTTTTTCGCCCTGATTCCACCCCGTCGGAAGTGGCGATCCGCGCGCATAGTCTGGCCTCAAGTATGAGGACGCGCGGCAAGGGCGGATCCATCTGAAAGCTTAGGCGGCGTTAAGATAGGCGCACTCGGGCCACTCGACGCGGGCGACGTCATTTCAGTGGGCAGGGAGTGGGTTGCGATCAGGCGCTTTCTGCGAACGCTGCTTTCTCGCCCGCGCATCGGTAATCCTAACAGGGGAGATGGCGGCCTTCCTACCCCAAGGCAGGAAGGCAACCAGCCGCTAGTCCCGGCGCCTTACTCGCGTCGGAGTTGTTGTTCATTCAGCGGGGCCGAGCTTACCTGGACTTGTCGGCTCACCTCGAGGCTTGCCCCCGCATCGAACGCTCCACCGGGACCTGTGCCGACCGTGCTCACGCCGGCTCCGGGGGTGCCGATCGAAACATTCAGGCCGGCCGCATTGTCGACGACCAGCTTGACCCACAGCGTTCCGTTTTCGCTGAAATAGGAAGTTTTACCCGCGTCGCGCAGCGCTGCCAGGCTGGATGTCTCCGCGCCCCCTGCGGTGCTGGTAAAACCGGGAAGTTCGAAAATGACCCACGAACCATCGACCATTTCCCTCAGCGACAGGGACAGGTCCTTCCTGCTGGTCTCCACCCTCACCTGCGCTCCGCTGCGGATCGTCGTCTGGCCGGTGTATTCCCACCGCCTGCCGTTGCGGCTCAGCATGATCGGGTCAGTTATCGGGCCACTGCCGAAGCCCAGGTTGCCGCCGAGCCCGAAGTGACCGAAGTCGCCTCGACACACGGCCGCACCCCAGTCCGGCCTGATTTCACAGGCGTCTTCGTCGGAGGCGATACCGTTGTCCAAGACGATATAGGAATCGGCGACACCGCCGACCGAGCCGTCCCGATCATGGATCGCCGCCCCCCTCCAGGCATTCTGTCTCCCAAAATCGGAGGCCCATCTGCGCACGACGGGAGGGAAGCTGACCCGCTTGGCGTTGATGAATTGTGCGCCCTGGATTGCGTTCTCGGAGCTCATCCCGAAGCTGGTGTACATCAGGTAAGAGATCGCCCCCGCATCCCGCGTGTCGTTGGGCACGAAGTTCACGAAGGTGGTATTCTCCACGTCGTGGCGCATGTCGTAATATTCGTACCCGCGGATCGGGAAATCCGGGATATCGCTCGGCATGCTGCGACCGTAAGCGATTTCCTGCGCCGTACGGGGGTTACCGATATTGTCGCTTTCGCCCACGAACACCGCGTCGACGACGCGTGACGTATAGGCGGTGCGGCCAACTGCAGAGGCCGCGTGCGTGAAGCCGACCGCGTTATCGGCCACCCGCAGGTTCTTGAACAAGTGCAGCTCACCGCGGCCCCAGACGGCGCCATGCCTGTTCTTGTAGCCGGTGAAATTGTCGAAGACCGACGTCACCGGTTCGCTCGTTGGGTCAGCCGGGTTGGCGAAGGCGAAATGGTAGTTGCTGCCACCGACACTGAACGTCCCGTCGGGCTTGGGGCCGCGATCGAACATCAGGCCATCGAAATTGGAGTGGGCGGTATTGCCGCTGAACTCGCGCACCCCGGTTCGTCGAGGCCAGGTTTTTGCGCTGATCTCCGTGCCTTCGAACTGACCGGTCGGATGCTCGGGCAAGGCGAACCAGAATCCTGTCTGGTCGGACCCGGCGGCGACGTTGTCCCGATAGATGTTGTCGGGGTTCGTGATCCAGAAAGTCGACGCCGTATTGTCCGAGGGAATCAGGACAGCTTTGGAAGCCTGGCCGGCCGCTGCCGATCCCGCGCCGCCCCCCGATCCGGCAGGGCCCAGATTCGTCGGTTCGCAGGGCAGGGTGGGATGACACTTGGTCATGATGCCGAGGTTGTGGACGAACTGGTTGCCGGTCTCGACCGCGTCTTCGAGGAAGAAGCAGTGGCCCACGGTGTTGAAGGTGA
>NZ_JAHFVK010000003.1 GCF_018599195.1 Croceibacterium selenioxidans
CCATCGCGTCGTAGCCGTAAAGCCCCGAGTTCGCCGGGTTGAGGTGGTCGTCGATCGAGGCGATGTTGCCATCGGCATCGTAGCCGTACGACAAGTTCGAAAGATCCGAGCCGTCGAGCGTGCGGTAAAGCCGCCGCGAGGCGAGCAGGCCGGCAAGGTCGCGCTCGTTCGCAACCGACAGCCCGTTGCCCAGCTTCATCTCCGCAACCGCGCCGAAGGGTTCGTAGCTGTAGCTGTTCGATACGGTGACCCAGGGCCGACCTTGCCATCTATTTTGGCTGACGCAAGAATCGCCCTTTCCAACTAACGGGCTCCATCAGGTCCTCTATGTTGATGTATTGGGCATTCCGGGTGCGGAATTGCTTTTCGGTTTCATAGCTTGCTGACCACCATCGACGTTGACAGCAGAACTCCACAAATTCTTCGCGCGCTTGTTCAAATGTCAACTGGATCGGCGCGCCGAAGACGTACTTTACTCGAACTCGCCTATACCGCCGACGACTTACCATGTTCCAGGGGGTCCACGACGCGCCTAGATCGATCAAATCCAGGAAAGGAAATTTCCGGCATTCGACGTCGACAGAAAAGCAGTCTTGGCCTTTCCACCATCCCAAATCCAGTTGCCATCTGGTGGGCGTAAATTCCCAACTATTCCCCTCAATTTTCGTTATGAATTCTGGATGAAAAAAGAGGTATGGCGCCGATGGCTCATGTTCCTCCAACAATAGTTCAATTCCCATCGATTGCCTCCTCGATCGCGCTGCCTGCGCCGATCGCCGCACCGCCAAGGACGGGTTTTGGGGTCCCTCGAAGGAAACCCGGCAGAAACTCTCCAGCGTGAAGGTCCTGATGCACATTTCGCGGCAGCGGATTGAGGTTCCATGGCCGATTGATGATACGATCGCGCAACCCTCCAACGCCATCGCCCGCTCTTTTCGGGACGAGCCAATGGTGCAAGTCCACATCCTTCTTGACCAGCCCTTCCGCTCTACGGACCCGGCGCGACACATTGTTCCACTTCATCGAGCCTGGAGTGAGGCGCACCCAACCTTTGACCCAATTTCCTCCGAACGCACCCATCGCCCCGGCAGCCGCCACTTCTCCCCATTCGTAGCAATCTGGATCGAAGATATCGCGTCCACCCCACCAGTTCGAGAGTCCTTGGAGGCCCAGTTCGATGCCCGCTCCGATCAAGGCACCGCCGATAATCGCAGGCACGAACTGACCGGTTGGGTCGGTCAGATTAACCGGGTTGTTCCCGGCATAGGCGTAGAGGTTACTCCCACCCCCAAGCCCGATCGGATCGGCCTGGATGTAGCGCCCGGTGACCGGGTCGTAGTCCCGGTAGCGGTTGTAGTAGAGGTCGGGGAACGCCCGGCTCTGGCCGGGGAACCCGGGGAGCAGGTAGGCGTCCGACAGCGCCACCGGGTTGCCCGCGGCGTTGGTCGTGACCAGTGGCACCCCGAGGTGGTTGCCATGGACCCAGGTGAGCGCGAGCGCGCCCGAGGCGTCGGGGCTTGCCACCGCCAGCGGCGCGTAGCCGCCGACACCGTCGCCGCCGCCGAACGGGCCGTTGTCGTTGGCCGCCTGGGGCAGGGCCCAGATGAACTCGGCGTGCACCTCTGATGCGCTTTCGCCGTATTCGCCGAGCACGCGGCCGTCGGCGTCGTAGATGAAGCGCCGGGTGGCCGTCGGGCTTAGCATCGCCACCCGGTCGTCGAGGCCGTTGTAGACATAGCTCTGCGCCCCGGCGTTCGAGCGGTTGTATTCGATCAGTCGACCGTAGCCGTCATAGGCCGTGGTCACACTCACTCCCCCGGGCCGGGTCTCGGTGAGGGTGTTGCCGCGCGCGTCGTAGCCGATGGATCGCGTGCCCGCGGCGTCGGTCATCGAGGCCAGGCGGTTGGTGCCGGGAGTGTAGGCATAGTTCTGATCGCTGCCGCCGGCAGGCGTCACCGCCAGGGTCAGCCGGCCCATCGCGTCGTAGCCGTAAAGCCCCGAGTTCGCCGGGTTGAGGTGGTCGTCGATCGAGGCGATGTTGCCATCGGCATCGTAGCCGTACGACAAGTTCGAAAGATCCGAGCCGTCGAGCGTGCGGTACAGCCGCCGCGAGGCGAGCAGGCCGGCAAGGTCGCGCTCGTTCGCAACCGACAGCCCATTGTTATTACAAAATCCCCCCGCCGGTTCTATCAAACCCCTTCATGCTTTCACCTTCATTCATAAAAAATTCAGGGTCGTCACTATTTTCACATATTGCTCCAACGTAATCCAAAGCGCACTCCATGGCATTAAACTCGTCTATCCCTTTTGATGATGCATTGTATTTAGGAACGTTTGAAAATGTTATTTTGCAAGAATATTTATTATCATCTATTTTAAAGGGTTTCTCGATCACGATTTGTGTCTCAAAGAGCACGCCGTCCCACATCGTGAATACATTCCTCTCAATGAACGTCGAGTTTCTGCTCATTCTAGGGTTTAATCCTATTCTTGTCCGGACCACTGCGGCGCCCATTGGGCAGAAATAGCGGTGTCGTGATATTGGCTGGGTTGATCCCTCGGCTTCGGCATTCGCCGAATCTCGTTATTACCGTGCGCATGCAAATCGCATATCCTTGACTTCTTGTATAACCCGCCCTCGTTCCAAAAATATGCCATTGATTGCATTCAAGTTCGTCTGCTTCCTTTTGAATTTGACAAGGGTCATCGTCGTCGAAGCAAACTTCAATGAAATCTCGAAGCCTCTCCAGATTCCGTTGCATTCGCCGGGTGATGTCCTTGCCGTCAGGGACACCGTTGCGATTGCTGTCTGCGCCAGGCCCGTACGGCGGAGCGGGCCCGACAGGCACGGCGCCGGGCAGAGGGAGAAGCCTCCTCAATTGCAGCCCATCCGGATCCACCTGATTAACCGGGTTGTTCCCGGCATAGGCGTAGAGGTTACTCCCACCCCCAAGCCCGATCGGATCGGCCTGGATGTAGCGCCCGGTGACCGGGTCGTAGTCCCGGTAGCGGTTGTAGTAGAGGTCGGGGAGCACGCGGCTCTGCCCCGGGAACCCGGGGAGCAGGTAGGCGTCCGACAGCGCCACCGGGTTGCCCGCGGCGTTGGTCGTGACCAGTGGCACCCCGAGGTGGTTGCCGTGGACCCAGGTGAGCGCGAGCGCACCCGAGGCGTCGGGGCTTGCCACCGCCAGCGGGGCGTAGCCGCCGACACCGTCGTCGCCGCCGAACGGTGTGTTGTCGTTGGCCGCCTGGGGCAGGGCCCAGATGAACTCGGCGTGCACTTCGCTGGCGCTGGCGCCGTACTCGCCGAGCCCGCGGCCGTCGGCGTCGTAGATGAAGCGCCGGGTGGCGGTCGGGCTTAGCATCGCCACCCGGTCGTCGAGGCCGTTGTAGACATAGCTCTGCGCCCCGGCGTTCGAGCGGTTGTATTCGATCAGTCGACCGTAGCCGTCATAGGCCGTGGTCACACTCACTCCCCTGGGCCGGGTCTCGGTGAGAGTGTTGCCGCGCGCGTCGTAGCCGATGGATCGCGTGCCCGCGGCGTCGGTCATTGAGGCCAGGCGGTTGGTGCCGGGGGTGTAGGCGTAACTCTGATCGCCGCCGCCGGCAGGCGTCACCGCCAGGGTCAGCCGGCCCATCGCGTCGTAGCCGTAAAGCCCCGAGTTCGCCGGGTTGAGGTGGTCGTCTATCGAGGCGATGTTGCCATCGGCATCGTAGCCGTACGACAAGTTCGAAAGATCCGAGCCGTCGAGCGTGCGATAAAGCCGCCGCGAGGCGAGCAGGCCGGCAAGGTCGCGCTCGTTCGCAACCGACAGCCCGTTGCCCAGCTTCATCTCCGCAACCGCGCCGAAGGGTTCGTAGCTGTAGCTGTTCGATACGGTGACCCAGGGGCCGACCGTTGCTGTCTCCTTGGTGGTGACCGAAGCCACCCGCCCCTTGCCGTCGTAACTATACCGCACGATCCGGCCCGAGGGGTACGTGATCTGCGTGACCCGGTCCGCAAGGTCGTAGACGTAGGCGAGTTTCGACGCGATGGTCGTGCCAAGCGTCTGTTGCTTGAGGAGCAGGTTGCCGCGGTGGTCATAGCGGAAGAGCGTGGGGCCGGATCCGTCGACCACCTTGCCGAGACGGCCGATGCCGTAGGTCGGTACCAGGCCGCCCGTGTCCCAGTAATACTGGATCTTCTCCGATGCGGGCCGTCCTTGCGGCGTCTTGGTTGTCACCCGACCGAGAGCGTCGCGGGCATAGGCGATCACCTGGCCCCGGCCGTCGCTCGATTTGATGAGCCGGCCGGCCGCATCGTACCAGTAGATGCTGGTGCCCCGGTCGGGTGACACCTCCTGGATCACTTCCCCGAAGCCGTTGTAGACGAACCGCGTAGTCACCGAGATTGGGTCGGTATGGCTGACCGGATTGTCGCGCGCGTCGTAGGTAAGGGCGGTGGTGCCGCTGTCAGGGGCGACCGTGCTCACCACGCGATCGAGCGCATCGAAGGCCGTCGTTGTCGCATGGCCGTTGGGCGAAATCGAAGACACGGGGTTGCCAACCTTGTCGTAACCCCACTGCGCCGTGTGTCCGACGCCCGTCGTCTCGCGGATCAGCCGACCGAGTTCGTCGAAGTTCCTGCTTATGCTCAAGGATGTCGAGCCGTCGCCGTGCTTTACCGTCTCATGGCTGACGTTGCCCATCGCGTCATAGGCATAGTCCCACCGTTCGCCATCCGCCGTCCGCATGCTGGTAAGTCTGCCAGCGGGGTCGTAGTCCATGAACAGAGCCGCGGTTGCAGGCAGCGTCAGTTGCGTCACCTGCCCGGCCGCGTCGTACGCGATGGCAGTGGTTGTGTTCAGTGCCGAGGTGGCGGGATCCCTTACCGTGATCGCTGTGGCTCGGCCGAGCTCGTCATAGGAATAGGCTGTGATGACGCCGTTGGGATCGGTCATGGTGCGGGGACGGGCGGCAGCGTCATGGTCGCCGAACGCCGTAACGTGCCCGAGCGCGTTGGTAACGGTTACAAGGTTGCCCTGCGTGTCGTAGGCGTAGCTGGTGATGTCGTCCCGTCCCTGCGCATCGGCTGCAAGCGGCCCGTTGATCGACATCAGACGGCCAACGGCGTTCCAGCCGTAGGTCCACTTCCGGACCTGACCGTTGGTCGAATAGGGGGCCGTGTGGCTCGTAGTGTCGGTCAGCGTGACGGTTTCGAGTTGGCCACTCGCATTATAGGTATTCTCTTCGGTAAGTCCGGGCCTGACAATGCTGACAGGGACGTTCAAGGTCGGGTGCCAGGTGATTGCCGCAGTGCGCTCGTCGACGGTACCTTTTCCCTCGACTATGCTGGTCGGACGGCCCCGCGCATCGCGTAGCGTCGATGTGGTCCGTCCCTCCGCGTCGGTACTGCTGCTGATAAACGTGTTGCTGCCATAAGCCGTCAATGTGGTGCTGGCAGGCGTACTTGGGCTCGCCTCGCCCGCTACCTGAGTAAGGCGGTAATCGGCCGGCCCCGCGCCAGTGAAGGAAGAGTAAGTATAGACGGACGCCTTCCCAAGCGCGTTCGTCACGCGCCGAGTTCGGGAAGTTCCATTCTGTCCGTATTCGACCTCGTAGGAATCCGCACCACCGGCCGTCGCCGTTAAGGTCGCGCGGCCCTGTGCATCATAAGCGTAAGTGCGGGTGCGAACCTGGCGGTTGTCGATTATCCCGGTGATGTGCGTGGGAAAGCGGGCGTCTTCATAGAGGTATTCGACCGAGTCCAGGGCAACGCCCGCCGAACTCAGGCGCTCGACCTTGATCAGTCGTTTGATGACAGAGTTTGATGGTGCCTTCGTCGCCGGAGGCGGATCGTAGCTGTAGCGCAAGGACGTTCCATCGGGCAGCGCTATCGATGCGACCGCTTGAGGGAAGGGCAGTGATCCTGCCGGAGGTGACGCAAGCGAAGAGGTGAAATACTGATACCAACTGAAGGTCGCTGTACGCCCGAAGCTGTCGGTGATGGACCCGAGGCTGCTGTCGGCATTATAGGCAAAGGTCCAACTGTAGCCGTCGCGGGCGACCTTGGCCGTGGGCCAGGCCCTGTTGTAGCTGCCGCCATTCGGACCAATCCGGGTTTGCAGTGTCCAGGCGTTGTCGTCATGGTCGGTAAGTTTCCACGTACTCGACGCTTTCGCTATGTCCGAAAGGTTCGCCGGCAGATCTCCGACCAGTTCGAGCTTCAAGGAATTCGACGCGTTGGCTGCGCCAAACGCGGGATCTGGTATCCACCGGCCATCGGCCTGAAGGACGAAGCCGAAGCCTGTCCCGTCCGGAGCTAGGACGGCGACCTTGGCTTTGGGCGAGGACGGAGATCCTGAGAACGCCCCCAACTGCAGTTCATAACTGAAATCAAAATTCCAACCGCCTGTCAGGCCGCGCGGCAAAGATCTGGGAAGCGCCCTGCCGTCAATCGGGCGGCCTACCTGGAAACTGCGATAATGGCGGCCGATGCGGAAATCACCATCCGCGGTTTCATAGTCTCGGGCCGTTAAGAATTTTGCACCGGTGGAAAGGACGATTGGATTTCCGACCGTGGGATTGGTCCGGCCATCCGCGTCACAAATACAGGGCTGTTCGACCGGCGGATCTGCTCGGCAATGCCCGTCGACAGTCGGCGTATATCCGCTGGCGCACGAAAAGTAGACGTTCGAGGGCAAGACAGTGCCGCAGCCGCCGATGCCAGATCCAGGCTTTTCCTGAGGGCAAAGGTATTGGAAGCTGGTCCATTTGCAGGTTGCGATCGTCCAGTTGTCTTCGTGAGGTCGGGCCCCGATGAACCGACTGGCACCGCCGCCCATGTAGCGCTGCCATTGAGCCTCGCAGGCTTCGTAAGCTGTTGCGTACCCGCCGCTCCAACTGCCTCCGCCGTCTGCCGACTGCGCTCGTGCAGCGCCCGAGATGGCAAAACTCAGAAGTGAAAGTGCAATAGCGCCGTACTGAAGTGCGCACGAAAGCCACTTAACAGCGCGATTCACGCGATTACCAAAGGATACCACCTGCCCCCACAATCCAATCAGTCCCCAAGACCCCAAGGATTGGTCGATCACTTATTCCAGACGAAGCAGCCAAGCTTCCCCGACCCCCACTGCACCGGACCGGACGCGATCGTGCCCACCGTTTGCGCGATGCGATTTCCGTTCACATCGTACTTGAAAGTTACGCAACGGCTGCCCGAACTCAGGAGCTTCAAGCTCGACTGGCTGATCTGCGGCCCGAAAAGCATCAAGCCACTGGCCTGCGCGGATACAGGAACGCAAAAGGAGGCCAGGGCGCCGATTGCCGCAATCCGAAATTTAGTTAGTCCAGGAAAAATTCTGAACCGCATTGATGGTCTCCTCCGACGCAAGCACGCGACCGACCGCCTGCTCACTGACTTCTCCCTTGTGTGTTTACCGAATACGAACGCGCGCGCAGGTTCGGTATGTCACCTAATGGATGTAAAGAACTGTAATATTAGGAGCTTTTCATCTCGCGGGAGGTCTATCTATACGCAATGTCCGCAACTCATCGACCTAATGCCTGCCGGAGGGTGCTGTCAGACTAACGCGAACCGGTCTCCACTTTGCATAGTCGGGTCTTTGAAGGCCGCGAACTTCACGCAGCGAGATTCTGCCACTCGGCCAAGGCGGCCGAGCGGGCTCTGGATTTGCGGCTCATTTTTTCGCCGCTAGCAGCTTCGCACTGTCACGTTGGTCTGACAGTACCTGGTGCTGGGACTGGCTGGCGGAGCGGGAGGGATTCGAACCCTCGATACGGTTTTGCCGTATACACACTTTCCAGGCGTGCGCCTTCGACCACTCGGCCACCGCTCCGCATGCCTGACGGGAGCGGCGCACCTAGCGAGAGGGGCGCGGCATTACAAGCCATGTGACTTGTCGCGTTCGTTTGTGGCCCCTATCCCGTTCGAATGACCCGCACGATCGGTCTGGCACCGTCCGCTGACGAAATCGAAACGCTCGCTCGTGCGGCGATGGAGCGGCTGCCGGCGGAATTTGCCGTCCACCTCCAGGATGTCCTGCTTCAGGTAGAGGAATATGCCGACGAAGTATTGCTGGCCGAGTTCGGAATCACGGATCCGTACGAACTCAGCGGCGTCTACGAAGGCACGCCTCTGCACGAGAAGAGCATCGACCATTCGGGCCGCATGCCTGACCGAATCCGCCTGTTCAGGGCGGCGATTCTCGACGAATGGATCGCCCGAGGAAACGAGACGCTCGAGCATCTCGTGGCCCATGTGCTGATCCACGAGGTCGGGCATCATTTCGGCCTCAGCGACGAAACCATGCATGCGCTTGAGGATGCAGCGAGTTAGCGGCACGGTGGGGACATGAAGCTACTGTCTACCTTGGCCCTTGCGCTCCTGGCCACGGCCGCATCCGCGCAGGAGAGTGCGCCGCAAGCCACTCCAACGTCCATCGTCGCCGGTGCGCCGGTGAGCGACTGGCGGGCGATCGACCCGGCGAACTTGCTGGTGATGACCCTCGCACCCGACAGCAGCGGGAAGCCCAGGCAGGTCGTGATCCAACTCGTTCCCGCTCCGTTTAGCGAAGGATGGGTGGGGAACATCCGGACATTGGCGGGCCAACACTGGTGGGACGGAACCACGGTCTATCGGGTGGTCGACAACTGGGTGTCTCAGTGGGGCGACGGCGAGGACGATAAGCCCGATGCCAAGCCGCTGCCCGAAGGCCTGAAGGTCATCCCCGAAAGCGAATACACCGCGCCCATGACCTGCGAGGTCTATAAGTACGACGGGAAAGTCCTCGACGAGCGGTGCGCGCCGGCGTTCGCCGCGATCGAGGCGATCGACCCCTACGTCATGCAGGGCCAGACCGGCTTCTCAGGCGGTTGGCCAGTGGCCTTCATGCTCACTCCAGAGGGCAACCGAATCTGGCCGACGCACTGTTACGGCACCGTGGGCGTGGCGCGCGATCTGTCGCCTGACACCGGGACGGGAGCGGAGCTCTACGCGGTGATCGGCCACGCACCGCGTGCACTCGATCGAAACATCGCCGTGGTCGGCCGGGTGATCGAAGGGATTGAGCATCTCTCCACCCTGCCGCGCGGAAAGGGTGAGGCGGGGGTCTATGACGATCCCGCGCTCAAGGTGCCGATCGTCTCTGTTCGGCTCGGCAACGACATGCCCGAAGCAGACCGGCCGCATTTCGAATTCCTCGCCAGCGACAGTGCGAGCTTTGCCCAACTGATGAAGGTGCGCGCCAACCGGAGCGACGAGTTCTACAAGGTCCCCGCGGGCGGCGTGGACGTATGCAACGTGCCGGTGCCAATGCGGCGAGCGGCGTCTCGATGAACCCCGCCCTGGTCCGCTTTGCTGCCCCGTTGCAGATATGGACCAACGAGGCGGAGAACAGTTCGGTCGGTTTTGTGATACTGCCCGCCGAAGCCGCCGAACAAGTCGCCGGACATGAGCTCGTGCGACGGCTGGAGCTCGGCAAGCGTCGCGGCTTCGGATCGGTCAAAGTGACGGCAACCATCGGCGATAGCACGTGGGACACGTCGGTCTTCCCGCAGAAGGGCCGCGAGAGTTGGTTCATGGCCGTGAAGGTAGCGGTCCGCCGGGCCGAAGGGATCGAGGAAGGTCACTTGGTCGAGGTCGAGCTGGAGCTCCACTAGATACTCCCCCAGAGTCTCGCCCGTCAGGAGCCATTCTAGATGCGCTCTGCCTCCGCCACGGCGTCGCTCGCCCGGAGTGCGCTGACGATGCGCGTGAGATGGGCGAGGTCCTGCACTTCCATGTCCACCTCGTAGGTGTGGAAGGGATCGTCGAGCTCTGTTTGCTCCAGAGTGATCACGTTCGCGCGGTTCTTGGCGAAGATGCCGGCCATCTCCGCCAGGGTGCCCAGCCGGTGGTAGAGCACCACACGCAGCCGTCCGACCGCGCCCTGTGAACGCTCTCCCCACGACAGGTCGATCCAGTCGGCATCGACGCCGTTGGCCAGCTCCATGCAGTCGATCGCGTGGACTTCCACCCCTTCGCCCTTGCGCCTGAGGCCGACGATCCGGTCCCCCGGAACAGGGTGGCAGCATTCGGCGAGCGTGAAGCCCATGCCGGGGGTCAGGCCCTTGATTGATATTGCTCGCGCCTGCGTCGGCTCATCCGGAAGGTCGACGGTGCTTCCGGGAACGAGCGCTTCCATCACCTCGCGATCGTCCACCTTGGCAGCGCCGATGGCGTACATCAGGTCTTCCTCGTCTTCGAGGTCGAGGCGCTCCGCGGCCGAGGCGATCGCCTTCTTGCCGACCTTGGCGGGCAGACGCTCGGCGATCTGGTTGAACAACTCGCGTCCGATCGTGACGACTTCCGCCCGTTCCTTCGCCCGCACCGAGCGGCGGATCGAAGCGCGCGCCTTGCCCGTCACCACGAAGGCCAGCCATGAGAGCTGAGGCTCCGCGTTGGCGCCCTTGATGATCTCAACGACGTCGCCGTTGTTGAGCGGCGTGCGCAGGGGCATGTGGCGGCCGTTGATCTTGGCGCCCACGGTATGCGCGCCCAGGTCGGTGTGAACGGCAAAGGCGAAGTCGACCGGCGTCGCGCCCTTTGGAAGCTGGAACAACGCGCCTTTCGGGGTAAAGGCGAAGATGCGGTCCTGGTAGATCGCCAGCCTGGTGTGTTCGAGCAGCTCTTCGGCGTCGTGGCTGGAATCGACGATCTCGATCAGGTCGCGCAGCCAGCCGACCTGGCCATCGGGCTTGTCTCCCTGCTTGTAGGCCCAGTGAGCGGCGAGGCCAAACTCGTTCAGGCGATGCATCTCACGAGTGCGGATTTGCACCTCGACGCGCATCGAGTTCTCGAAGATCAATGAGGTGTGGAGCGAGCGGTAGCCGTTGGTCTTGGGGGTCGAGATATAGTCCTTGAACCGGCCGGGCACGAACTGCCACGCCTGGTGCAACACCCCGAGTGCGCTGTAGCAATCGCCGACCGACTCTGCGAGGACGCGGAAGGCCATGATGTCGGTGATCTGTTCGAAGCTGACGTGCCGTTCGGCCATCTTCTTCCAGATCGAATAGGGGTGCTTCTCGCGGCCCCAGACCTCGACCTTCATGCCCGCTGCGGCCAGGGCCTGCTTGATCTTGAGCGCGATCGCATCGACCTGCCCACCTTCGGAACTGCGGATCTGTTCGAGCCGCCCGGTGATCGTGGCGTAGGCTTCGGGTTCGAGTTGCTCGAACGCGAGCAGCTGCATCTCGCGCATGTATTCGTACATGCCCACACGCTCGGCAAGCGGGGCGTAGATATCCATCGTCTCGCGGGCGATGCGCTTGCGCTTCTCCGGGCTCTTGATGAAGTGCAGCGTGCGCATGTTGTGTAGCCGGTCGCCGAGCTTGACCAGGAGCACGCGGATGTCCTCGCTCATCGCGAGGAAAAACTTGCGCAGGTTTTCGGCCACGCGCTCGTTCTCGGCCAACTGTTCGATCTTGGAGAGCTTGGTGACTCCGTCGACCAGCTTGGCGACGTCGGGGCCGAAGTTCTTCTCGATGTCCTCGATTGTCGCCAGCGTGTCTTCAACCGTGTCGTGAAGCAGCGCGGTGACGATCGTCTCCTGGTCGAGCTTGAGGTCGGTCATCAGGCCGGCCACCTCGACCGGATGGCTGAAGTAGGGGTCACCGCTCGCGCGTTTCTGGGAGCCGTGCTTCTGCACGGTGTAGACATAGGCGCGGTTGAGCAACGCCTCATCGGCGTCGGGGTCATAAGCTTTGACCCGCTCCACAAGTTCGTACTGTCGCAGCATTACACCTGATGTGCGTTGCAGCGCGGCGGGGGGCAAGGGGGCTTTTTCCGCTGGTGCGTCAGGACAGGCATATCTGTTGCGTTTACATAACGGATAGGCTTATATGCGCGCATGAGCGCACGAATATACAATCGCATCGCTGTGTTCCGCGCCGAAGTCGGAATGACGCGCAAGGCGCTCGCCGAAAAAGTCGGCGTCAATCCGCAGACGATCGGGTTCCTGGAGCGCGGGGACTACAACCCCAGCCTTGAGCTCGCCCTGCGTGTCTCCCAGGTGTTCAAGGTGCCGGTCGAGCTGCTGTTTTCCTTTACCCCATTCCCGAGCGTGGCGGCGACGCTGCTCGGCCAGGAGAGTGATAATGCCTTACAAGGGTGATCCGATCGCCGAGAAGCTCGACAAGCTGGCAGAGGCAACCGGGATGCCGCAGCTCTCGCGCCGGCTGGCCAACCGATATCCGGTCCGCTTCCGGATCGTGCCCCTGATCTTGCTGGCCGTCGCTTTCGGCGGTTTATGGGCGCAGATCGCCGTCAGCGAGATCTACGGATACTTCGTAGTCATGTTTGCCTTCCTGGGGACCATGGCGCTCTTGCCATTCAGCCCGTTGAAGAAGGTTGGCCGCGGGTTCGACGAACGCGAAGCGGCGCTTGTGAAGTCCGGCCATTTCATCGGCCTTCTGGTTGCGGCGGGCCTCGTAGTGCTCGGATGCGTGTTCATCGGACTCGGTGTGGTTGCTTCAAAATTGGGCCTCGGCCACTTC
This sequence comes from Croceibacterium selenioxidans, assembly GCF_018599195.1. Lineage (GTDB taxonomy): Bacteria > Pseudomonadota > Alphaproteobacteria > Sphingomonadales > Sphingomonadaceae > Croceibacterium_A > Croceibacterium_A selenioxidans. Next base: position 12,535 of record NZ_JAHFVK010000003.1, read on the forward strand.
TGGGCGCCGTCCAGAGTGACTGACTGGTTCGCGCTGGCGCTGTTGCTTGCTACGGTCGAAATCAATGTCGCGATCCTGGCGGCCAGTGCCCGGCTGCCTTCAGACGATCCGAATGACGAGGACGAATGAGCCCGCCAACGACCACGATCTTCGACCGCATGTCCGCCCTCGCGCGGGAGCTTGGCGCTATCAATCTGGGGCAGGGCTTCCCCGACTTGCCCGAGCCGCCAGAGCTGCTCGAGGCCGCGCAACGGGCTCTGGTCGAAAAGTCGAACCAGTACCCACCCATGCGCGGGCTCGCCGACCTGCGCGATGCCGTTGCGCGCTACTACGCCCGGGAGCAGGGACTGCAGATCGAGCCGGAAGAGGTCATCGTCACCTCTGGCGCGACCGAGGCCCTTGCTGCGGCCATCTTCGCCTTCCTACGGCCAGGTGACGAGGCGATCCTATTCCAGCCGTTTTACGACGCCTATCTGCCCCTGGTGGAGCGCGCGGGCGGGGTGGCTCGCACGGTCAGTCTTGTTCCGCCGAGATGGTCCTTGCCGCTCGACCGGTTCGAGGCTGCGATCGGTCCCAGGACTCGGCTGGTCATTCTCAACACGCCGAACAATCCGACCGGCACGCTGGTGGATGACGCCACGTTGGAAGCCCTGGGGGAGCTTTGCGAACGTCATGACCTCATCTTGCTATGCGATGAGGTGTGGGAAGGGATGATCTACGGCGGTGCGAAGCACATGTCCCCGCTCGCCCTCTCATCGTTGCGAGAGCGGGCCGTGAAGGTCGGATCGGCGGGCAAGATATTCTCGCTCACGGGCTGGAAGGTCGGCTGGGCTATCGCCGCGCCGCCCCTGGCCGAAGCGATCGCACGGCAGCATCAGTACCTGACGTTCACCACGCCTACGCCGCTGCAATGGGCCGTGGCCGAGGGGCTGGGCTTGCCGACCGAATGGCATGCGGATCATCGCGCGCGCTACGAGGCGGGGCGGGACCGGCTGGTGAATGGGCTGACCGCGGCGGGCTATGCCTTGCTGCCGTCCCAGGGGACCTGGTTCGTTACAGTCGACCTCGCCGCGTCGGGCCTGCCGCCCGACGACGAAGCCGTTGCCGAGCGCCTGATCCGCGAGGTCGGTGTGGCGTCGATCCCGCCGTCGGTGTTTTACCGCGACGATCCGGAGCGAGGCTACCTACGGCTATGCTTCGCCAAGGACGATGCGACGCTCGACGAGGCGATCGCGCGGTTGGCGCGGTTCAGGCAGGGCTGAACGTCGCGCCGGCGTCCTTCGACAGGCTCAGGACGAACGGAAGTCGGGAGGAATCCAGTAACCCCGAAAGTCCGTTCGTGGTGAGCTGGTCGAACCCCTCAAGCACCGCGCTCAGGATCACCCGCCCGAGGTGACCAACTTGTCGACGGACCCCTGCGTCACCGAGTGATAACCCGCCCGCGTTTCGGCATAGATACGCTTGGCGATCGGCTGGCCCCACTCGCCTTGACCCCACAGCGCCTCGAACAGCGGCAGGACGAACTTCCGGCGGCCGACCTGCGAGAGAAACTTTTCCGCCACGGGAACGGCCGGGTCGTAGCGATTGGCCAGCGCCAGCTCGAGCCAGGCGAACAGGACTTCGCTGTTGCCCGAGTGCGAAAGGCCGAGGTCACGGTCGAGCCGGTCAAGCTCATCATGGCTGAGCTTGCGCGGCAGCTTGGCGAGCAGGCGTTGGCGCTCGGCGGTGGTCCAGCCCGCCCAGGCTTCCGGATCGATGAAATGGGAAGAGGGATAATGCGCGGCCGCACCGTCAACTTCAGCGAAGGCCGAAGCTGCCGGGCGCGCGACATTCGAGGGCAGGCCCGGTGCATAGACCCACTGGTCGAGCATGAGCTGCTCTTCGAGTTGGGCATCCCCCGCGATCAGATGCTCGCGCATGTCGGCGACGATCATCGCCGAAGTCGCGGGTTGGAAGGCGTGGCTGTCGAACCACTGGCGCAACCAGGCGTCGAACCGTTCGCGGCCGACGGCTTTTTCGACGGTGCGCAAGAATACCGCGCCCTTGTCGTAAACGATGCCGGACTCGCTGTCGTCCGGGCCGTCGGTGCCCTTTGGCAGATGCAGCGCCGTAACGGGCGAATCCGCACCCTTTTCCGCCAGCACCGTCTCGATTTCGGCAAAGCTCAGCGCAGCTTCCTGGCTTGCCCGGCGCGAACCGTAGAGAGCCTCGACGATGCGGTTCTCGAAGTAGCTGGTCACGCCCTCATTGAGCCACGAGTCCGACCAGTTGGCATTGGTGACGAGGTTGCCCGACCAGGAATGCGCCAGTTCGTGCGCAACGAGGCCCGTCAGGCTGCGGTCGCCGGCGATGAACGTCGGCGTGAGGAAGGTCATCACCGGGTTTTCCATGCCGCCATAGGGAAAGCTCGGCGGCAGGACGATCATGTCGTAGCGGCCCCAGCGATAGGGGCCGTAAAGCGCCTCTGCGGCTTCGACCATTTTTTCGGTGTCAGCTAGTTCGGCCGCAGCGGCGTCGAGCATCGAAGGTTCGGTCCACACGCCGGTACGGGGGCCAAGCTCGCGGAAGGCGATGTCGCCCGCGGCTATGGCGATCAGGTAAGGCGCGACCGGCTTGTCCATCGAGAAGCGGAAGGCACGGGTGCCGCCAAGATCCTCGGGCTCGCCGACCTTGAGGCCGGACATGACCACGGTCAGCGGCTTGGGCGCGACGATGCGCGCTTCCCAGGTCTGGCGAATGCCGGGGCTGTCCTGGGTTGGGACCCAGCTGCGGTTGAGGATCGCCTGGCCTTGGCTCAGCAGATAGGGAAACTTGCCGCCAGCGGTTTGCTCTGGTGTGAGCCATTGCAGCGCCTCGGCTTCGGGCGCGGCAGCGTACGTGACCACGATGCGACGGGCCTTGCCGATGCTGACGGTGACCGGCGCGCCCTTGCCTTCGACCTCTTGACCGACAGTGAAGGGCAGCGCCCGTCCCGCGTCGTCGGTAATCCGGGCGATCTGCAGCCCCTCGCTGTCCAGAACGACCGTGTCCGCATCAGGCCGGGCGGCGATGTCGAGCGTGGCGGTGCCGCCCACGCTCTTGGCTTCGAAATCGAGCGCGAGATCGAGCGCAACATGGGTCACTCGCGCCACTTCGGGCTGGGCAAAGCTCCACGGATCGCGCGCGTCATCGCTCAAGAGCACCGGAGAAACCAACTCAGCGGACTGCGCCTGCGCGGGGACGGCGGCAACGGACGCCAGGAGCAAGGCAAGCGGGGCAGCGAAACGCATTCGAATCTCCGGAGAGGGGCAGGAAGTTTCGCGTGTAACGATAGGGAGCTGAACGAGAGTTGTCACCACGGGCGGGCTCATTGCCCGCCGGAGTCGCGCAAAGCTCAGTTCTTGGCGCGCAAACCTGCCGCTTCGATCGCTGCGAGCGCGCAGGCTTCGTCATTGTCGCTCGTGTCACCGGTAACGCCGATCGCGCCGACCACCGTGCCGCTTCCATCGCAGATGATCACTCCACCGGCCGCCGGGACCATTCCGCCTTCGCTCATCGTGTCGACCGCGGCGATGAAGTGGGGACGGTCGACCGCCATGTCGCCAATGGTGCGGCTCGATACGCCCAGCGCCAGTGCGCCCGCCGCCTTGCCGCCCGCCAGCTTGACCCGCATGTTCGAAGCGCCGTCCTGGCGCTGGCAGGCGATCAGGTAGCCGCCCGGATCATGGATGGTGACGGTGAGCGGCTTGAGGCCAAGCTCGGCGCCCTTGGCCAGGGCGGCTTCGATCAGGGTGTTGGCTTGGGCGAGGTTCAGGCGATGCATGGCTTCAACTCCACTTAACCTCGGGCGGCAGGCTCATCAGGATCGCGTCGATATTGCCGCCGGTCTTGAGGCCGAACAAGGTGCCACGGTCATAGACCAGATTGAATTCGACATAACGCCCGCGCCACTCGAGCTGGGCTTCCTTTTCCGCCGGTGTCCACTCCTGTCCCATGCGCTTGCGCACGATCCGGGGAAATACGTCGAGGAACGCCTCGCCCACATCCTTGGTGAAGGCGAAGTTGCGGTCCCATTCGGGATCGTCGGCGCACTCGAGGTGGTCGTAGAAGATTCCGCCCACCCCGCGCGCCACGTTGCGGTGAGGGATGAAAAAGTACTCGTCGGCCCACTTCTTGAACCGCTCGTAGTAAGTGGGATTGTGCGCGGCGCACGCGGCGCGGAAGCGAGCGTGAAATTCCTCGGTGTCTTCCTCGTAGGGAATTGGCGGATTGAGGTCTGCCCCGCCGCCAAACCACGCCTTGCCGGTGGTGAGGAACCGAGTGTTCATATGCACCGCGGGCACGTGCGGATTAGTCATGTGGGCGACGAGGCTGATGCCCGTCGCCGTGAAACCGGGATTCTCGTCAGCACCGTGAATTGTCCGCGCGAATTCGGGCGAGAACTGCCCCGAGACAGTCGAGACGTTGACTCCGACCTTCTCGAACACCTTGCCCTTCATCACCCCGCGCACGCCGCCACCGGGATTCTCGTTGCCGGCTTCCTGGCGATCCCAGCCGATGTACTCGAACCCGGCGTCCGAGCCGGCTTCGCGCTCGATCGCTTCGAATTCGGCGCAAATGCGGTCACGCAGGCTTTCGAACCAATCCTTGGCGCGGGCGGTGTGGGGGGTCCAGTCGATCATCAAGTCCTCACTTGCAGGAGATGGGGTATCGCCCGCATCTGCCCGGCCTCGCAACTCGCCGCATTGACGAGCCTCAAGCGGCCCGGTTCCCTTGCCAAAGCCGCCGGTCGGGGGCAAGGGAAGCAAATGGTTCCCCTTTCGTTCGCTGGCGAGGAATTCCTCCTGACCACCGGTCGCGCGCTCTACTGGCCGCGCGAACAGGCGTTGCTGGTCGCCGACCTGCACCTCGAAAAGGCCAGCTTTTACGCGCGGCATGGCCAGATGCTCCCGCCCTACGACAGCCGGGAGACCCTGGAACGGCTGGCCTTGGCCATTGGCGAGACCGGCGCTCGTCGGGTGTTCACGCTGGGCGATAACTTCCACGACTCGGCAGGGACCGAGCGGCTCGAACCCCACGCGGCCGGAATGCTCGCGGCCCTGACGCGCGCGACCGACTGGGTCTGGATCACCGGCAACCATGACGCGGCCATGGAAGCGCGCGCAGGCGGCACTTTGGCAGCCGAGCTGGAGATTGCTGGAATGGTGCTGCGTCACCAGGCGCGGGCAGGGGAGACCCGGCCCGAGTTCTCGGGACACTACCACCCGCGCCTTCGGCTGACCGTGCGCGATCGTCACATCCGCCGCCCTTGCGCCGTCTTGAGCCGGGATGGGAAGGGCGGTGGGCGGATGATCCTGCCCGCATTCGGTGCGCTCACGGGCGGAATGGATGCCGCCGATCCAGCAATCCTCTCCGCGCTTCAGCCCGCGACGCAGATCGACGCGGTGCTTCCGGCGGGAGGAAAGCTCGTCCAGTTTCCGTTGTGGCGAGCGGCCGCCTGAATCATCCGCGTGCCGGGGAGGAATCCAACCCCTAGCGCGTTTCGCCTTAAGCCACTAAGTAGCCGCCTTCGCTAAACCGATTCAGGAGATTGCCCCATACCCCGTCCACCCCGGCGCATGCTCGCGCCCCCGGTTAAATCCGGCCCTCGCTTCGACGATATGATCCAATCGGACAAAGTCCGCGTGATCGACGAGAACGGCGAAAATCTTGGCGTCATGTACACTCGCGAGGCGATCGAGCAGGCGAACGACGTTGGCCTGAACCTCGTTGAGGTTTCGCCCAATGCCGACCCGCCGGTGTGCAAGTTCCTGGACGTTGGCAAATTCCGCTACGAAGCGCAGAAGAAAGCCAACGCTGCCCGCAAGACGCAGAAGACGCAGCAGATCAAAGAGATCAAGATGCGTCCTAACATCGACGATCACGACTACGACGTGAAGATGCGCAGCGTGGTCAAGTTCATCGAAGAAGGCGACAAGGTGAAGATGACCTTGCGCTTCCGCGGCCGCGAAATGGCGCACCAGGAGCTGGGCATGAACCTGCTCAAGCGCGTCCAGGACGATGTGGCGGAAATCGCCAAGATCGAGGCTTATCCGCGCCTCGAAGGCCGCCAGATGCTCATGGTGCTGGCGCCCAAGTAAGGCCCCTTATGCTCCGTTCGTCTGTCGCGCTTGCGTCCTTCGACAAGCTCAGGACGAACGGAGGCCGGGTTCTGTCAGAAGACTAGATCCTCCAAAGCCGTTCGTGGTGAGCTTGTCGAACCACGGTGCGCAACGTTTAGCCGCTGGCGGCCGGGGGTTCCCACAATTCGATCGGGTTGCCTTCGGGATCGTGGATGCGGGCGAAGCGGCCCACGTCCGGATGGTCCCACTCCGGCTTGGTGATCACTTCGATCCCTGCCGCCTGAAGCCGCGCGATCAGCGCGTCGATCCCCGCGACCTTCAGGTTCACCATCACCTGCCGGTCAGCCGCGAAGTAGTCGCTGGATCGCGGGAAGATCGAATAGACGGTCTCTCCCCCCTCCGCCTTCCAGAACCAATCCCCGTCGGGAGTGGCCTCCCCCGCCGGCGTCACGGGAAAGCCCAGTTGGTCGCGATACCAGGCCGCGAGCGCCTGTGGATCCTCGGCCCGCAGGAACAATCCGCCGATTCCGAGAACCTTGCCGTTGTCCATCGCCTGTTCCTTTGTCCTTGCCGGGAGGAGACGAGAGCCTAGGATCGCGCCGGAAGAGGGTAAAGGGGGGACTGCCGCATGTCGGCAAAGCGTATCGGCTTCATCATCGGTCTCGGCGCTTTCCTGCTCACCCTCGCGATCCCCGCTCCTGCTGGAATGCCCCCTGCTGCCTGGCTCACCGCCGGCCTTGTTGCATGGATGGCCGCCTGGTGGATGACCGAAGCCGTCCCTCTGACGGCCACGGCCTTGCTGCCCTTCGTAGTTCTGCCGCTGGGCGGAGTGATGACCGCCAACGACGCGGCGAGCAGTTATTACTCGCCGACCATGTTCCTGATCCTGGGCGGCGCATTTCTCGCGCTCGCCATCGAGCGGACCAACCTGCATTGCCGCCTCGCCGTCGGCATCCTCAACGCGATGGGCAAGCACGGCGGGCCGAACCAGTTGCTGTTTGCCTTCATGATCGCGACGGGACTGCTCTCGACGACGATCTCCAACACCTCGACCGCGCTGATCATGATGCCGATGGCGTTGGCAGTGCTGGGCGCGGGCGGAGTCTCGGCCGACCGGCAAGACGGCCTCTCCGGCGCCCTGCCGATGGGGATCGCCTTTGCCGCCTCGATCGGTGGCCTTGGCACGATCATAGGTTCGCCCACCAACGCCATCGCCGTCGGCCTGCTCGAAGAGACCATCGGTGTCCGCATCAGCTTCGTGCAGTGGATGATCTACGGCATGCCGATCGTGCTGCTGGGAATTCCGCTCGCCGCGCTGATCATCTCCCGGGTGCAGAAGGTCGGGCACGACAGCTTCGACGTCGGCGCCGCCCACGCCGCCATCGCCACGCAGCGCGAATGGACCGTGCCAGAAAAGCGCCTGGTCCCGCTGTTCGCGCTCGCCTTCCTGTTGTGGGTGACCCAACCGCTGACCGAGCCGTTGCTGCCCAAGGGGGCGCTGACCGATGGCACGATCGCCGTGTTCGTCGGCCTGCTGCTGTTCATCGCCCCGGATGGGACGGGGCGCCCGATGCTTACCTGGCCCGAGGCCAACCGCGCGCCGTGGGACGTGATCATGATGTTCGGCGGCGGGCTGGCCCTTGCCGCCGGAATGACCGCCTCGGGGCTCGCCAACTGGCTCGGTCAGTCGCTGTTGCCGTTGTCCGCCCTGCCGTTGTGGGTCGTGGCGCTGGCGGTCGTTGGTCTGGTCATCCTGATCACCGAGTTCGCGAGCAATGTCGCCACCGCCAGCGGAATCATGCCTGTGGTCGCGAGCCTGACCGTTGCGCTTGGAGCCGATCCCCTGCTGCTCGCCCTTCCGGCAGCGATGGCGGCGAGCTGGGGCTTCATGCTTCCTGCTGGCACCGGTCCCAATGCCATCGCCTGGTCGACCCGCCGGATCGCGCTCCCGCGCATGGTTGGCGCCGGGTTCGCGCTCGACGTCGCCGGGATATTTTTGCTGGTCGGAGCGGTTTGGGCAGTGGCCGCGTTGTTCTAGCTGGTAGCCCGCTATCGAGGTCGTCATCGGAGAAACCATGCCTGAACCAATCGACCGCACACCACGACGCAAGCCCAAGCCCGAGGTCAGGACGCTGAAGGGGCGCAAGCTCAAGCCTTCCACCTTGATGATGGGATATGGCTACGATCCCGTGCTGTCCGAAGGATCGCTCAAGCCGCCGATATTTCTCACCAGCACGTTCGTATTTGAGAGTGCGGAGGCGGGGAAGCGGCACTTCGAAGGCATTACGGGCCAACGCGCCGGCGGCGCGACGGGTCTGGTCTATTCCCGATTCAACGGCCCAAATCAGGAAATACTCGAAGATCGCCTGGGCGTCTGGGACGGTGCCGAGGACGCTTTGGTCTTCTCGAGCGGCATGACCGCGATCTGCACGCTGATGATGGCCTATTGCGAGGCTGGGGACGTCATTGTCCATTCCGGGCCGCTCTATGCCGCGAGCGAAGGGTTCGTGGCCAAGGTGCTGGGCCGGTATGGCGTAAGCTACGTCGATTTCCCCGCGGGGGCGACGCGCGACGAACTCGACGCGGTGCTGGCCAAGGCCAAGGCGCAGGCGACGGCTTCGGGCGGCAAGGTGGCGATGATTTATCTCGAAAGCCCCGGAAACCCGACCAATGCCCTGGTCGACATCGAAGCGGTGCACGGCGCACGCGATGCCGCGCTCGATCCCGAAGTGACGCCGATCGCCATCGACAACACCTTCCTCGGCCCCCTCTGGCAAAGTCCCCTACAACACGGGGCGGATATCGTAGCTTATTCGCTGACCAAGTACGCGGGCGGCCATTCGGACCTGGTGGCGGGCGGCATTTCGGGTGCCAAGCGCTGGATGGAGCCGGTGCGTGGCCTCAGGAATACCATGGGCGGAATCTGCGATCCCAACACCGCGTGGATGCTCCTGCGCAGTCTGGAAACTCTCGAGATCCGCATGCAGCGTGCGACTGAGAACGCCATCCGCGTGTGCGACTTCCTCAAGGACCATCCCAAGGTGGAGGGCGTCGGGTTCCTGGGATTACTGAAGGATCCGCGGCAGAAGGACATCTACGACCGCCACTGCACTGGCCCCGGCAGCACCTTTTCGCTGTTCATCAAGGGAGGCGAAGCGGAATCCTTCCGTTTCCTCGACAACCTCAAGGTCGCCAAGCTGGCGGTGAGCCTGGGCGGGACCGAGACTCTCGCCAGCCATCCGGCGGCGATGACCCACTTGTCCGTACCTTCTGAACGCAAGGCGATGCTGGGGATCACCGACAACCTGGTCAGGGTATCGATCGGCATCGAGGATGCGGACGACCTTATTGCCGATTTCGATCAGGCGTTGGCGGCAGTCTGACGGCTAAAGGATGAAATAGTCCCCCGCCGCCCGCACGGTCACCTCGGCAATCGAGACTCCCCAAGGCTGGTCGATCGCTTGGATGATGGCGTCGGCGATATGCTCGGGTGCCAGCGAAGCGTAATCGATGTTGTCCTGGTCGAGCCGCTCGGCCGGGAAGGTCCCGTCCTGCAGGCCCATGACCATGTCGGTGAACTCGCCCATGTTGTGCGCCAGGATGCCGATGCCGGCCGCCTGGTTGACGATGGTTGCGTTGAGACCGGTCACCGGAACGCCGGTCGGACGGACGACTGTGACCTTGATCCTGCCGCGCCCTTCGACGCGCAGCGATTCGGAGAGGAAGTTCACCGCGCTCTTCGTCGCGCCATAGACCGCCGCGCCGACGACCGGATGATTACCGTAGATCGAAGACATGTTGATCACGTGCCCGCGGCCTTGCGCCATCATCTGGTCGAACACCGCGATGATGCCGTGCATCACGCCCTTGAAGTTGATGTTGATGCATCGATCCCAGGCTTCGAGCGCGGCCTCATGGTCGGCGAAGAACGCCAGCGGCATGATACCGGCATTGTTGAGCATCACATCTATAGCGTCGTAGGCTCGTACCGCTGACTGGGCGAGCGCGCGCATCTCGGCCATGATGGTGACGTCGGTACGGACCGCCTGCGCCGTGCCGCCGGCGGCCACGATCTCCGCGACAACGGCCTCGATCGCCTCGAGGTTGATGTCCGCGCACGTCACGCGCGCACCCAGGGCCGCGGCCTTCTTAGCTACCAGCCGACCGAAACCGCTGCCAGCTCCGGTGATGACGATCGATTTGCCTGCGACATTCCCACCCATCGGCACAGCTTAGCGGGCCGGTCGGATGGCGCAACACTCCTCACCACTTGGGAACGGAAGGCGCCCGTCGCGCCGCGATGGGAAGGTGAGGGTCGGCCGCCGCGATCACCCTGACCCTCCCAACGGGAGAGGGAGATTGCGACCTGGATCGCAACGTGGTTCAATCCCCCGCAGCTAATTCGGGGGAGAGGACGATGAAGCTTTCGCGTGTCGCAATCGGCGCCGCTGCCTGCGTGATGGCGGCGGGTTCGTTTTCAGTTTTCGCCCAGAGTCCTGTCGAACTGGCGGCGGCGTCGGGCGCTCCAGAGGCTCCCGCGGGCTGGACCGCCCCGCGCACCGAATGGGGCGATCCCGACTTGCGCGGTACCTGGCCGCTTGATGCCGTGGGCCGCACCCCGACCGAGCGGCCAGCGAACCTCGGTGACAAGGCTTACCTGACCGACGAGGAATACCAGGCCGCCATAGCCCAGGCGGAGAACACCGCGCAGAACTACGACCGAGAGGATGAGGCTGGCACCATCGGTTCGGGCCACTGGTTCGAATGGGGTCGCCCGCTCAAGCAGACATCGCTGATCATGGAGCCCGCTAACGGTCGCATCCCCCCGTTGACCGCGCAGGGCGAGAAGCTGTCGAGTGAAATGCGCAGCAGCTGGAACGTCCAGCAGTTCGACCGGATCGGCGACTTCAACTCGCTCGACCGCTGCATCAGCCGCGGCCTTCCGTCCTCGATGACGCCGTTCCCGTACAACAACGGCATCCAGATCTTCCAGTCGCCGGGCTACGTCGTGCTGCGGCTGGAGATCGTGCACGAGACGCGCATCATCCCGCTCGACGGTCGCCCGGGCCTGCCCGCGACGATGCGCAACTACCTCGGTGAATCGCGCGGCCATTGGGAGGGTGAGACGTTGGTGATCGAGACCACCAATCTCACTGGTGACACCCCGATGAACATCGTCGGCCCGGGCAACAAGCCGATCCCGACCAGTCCGGAACAGAAGGTCACCGAACGCCTGACGCCTGTCGGCCCCAACACCATCCTCTACGAGGCGAGGGTCGAAGACCCGGTAGTCCTGACCGCCCCCTTTACCTTGCGCTTCCCGTGGACGCGCGACGAGACCTACAAGCTGTTCGAATACGCCTGCCACGAGGGAAACACCGTCGTCCCCAACTACATCAAGACCACCTCGCCGCGGTTTGTCGGCAAGCTTGAGAATCCGTCGGACCCGGCGGAGTGGGTGCGGGATACGGTCCAGAGGTAGGGATCGCAGGAAATCCCGCCGTTCCGGTATGGGGCGCTATCTGCCGCCGCAAGGAACCGATCGACCTCCGAGACGGTTAGAGCCGGCGAGGAGGCGTAGATGACGGTCGAGCAAGCCTTTGCCAGGCGGTCGGCATGCGTGATGAGCGGCTAGACATACTCCGCGGCTACGCGATGGTGACGATCGTTCTCAATCATTTCCAGGCCCTGCTCTCCGAGTTAGGCCTGGAAGGCTTTGCCATACCGACGCTGACCAATTTCGGATTTTCGTCCGCGGCCGAGATATTCTTCCTGATGTCCGGCTGGATGGTTGGCCTGGTCTACATGCGCCGGCCCAATCGCAACGCGGTGGTCCTGAAGCGCGGCGCGACGATCTACGGCTTCAACATCCTGGCCTTCGTGGCGGCTGTCTTGGCGGCGTGGCTTGCCGGGTCGGCGGTCGCGGCAGCGACGGATGTCAGCTTCACCTTAGCGCATCCGTTGACCGAGGTCCTGCGGTTCCTGGTCTTTCTCCAGCACCCGTACTTGCTGGGCGTCCTGATGCTCTATGTCGTATTCATGCTCGTAGTCCCGTTTGCCGCCCGCTTGCTCGATCGGTGGCCGGCGCTGTTCGTTGCGACCTCCGTGGCCATTTATCTCTTCGTGCAGGTGGTCCCGGAGTTCAACTTGCCGGGCGGCTCGCCGAGTGGAGACCGGCAATGGAACTTCAATCCCTTTGCCTGGCAGCTCCTGTTCTTCATCGGGATGTGGCTGGGCAAGGCCGGCTTCCATCGCACCGCGTTCGATTATCTGGCGGGAAGGTTATGGACCACCGCTGCGCTGGTTTGTCTCCTGCTCCTGTTCGCGGTTTTGCATCGGCTCGACTTGCGCGGGTTCCTGTCGGTGCCGATGACCGGCAAGGAGAACCTGGAGCCCCTTCGCCTCATCCACGCGACGGTGGTGGTCGCCACGCTGGCCGCGCTTATCGCCAACGCTCCCGCGTCACTCAAGCCGTTGCTCGATTGGTTCGCTCTGAATGGCCGGCAGACCCTCTATTGCTTCACCGCCAGCATACCCCTGACTTATCTGGCCGCGGGGCTGTGGCTTGGCCTTGGAGGCGGCTACTTCGCGTACGTCGGACTGGCGGTGGTGCTGGTGCTGGCGATCACACTTACCGCGCTGATAGCCGAGCGATGGCGCCGCGGCGGCGCACCGGCCGCTTCACGTCCCCAGGAAGGCACCGCGAGCGAGGGTGTGGGCCGCCCATAAGGCACGGCAGCTCAGGTGTTAACTTAAGGCCATGGCCGAGACGCATTCAGCGGCCCCTTAAGCGATTGGGATAGCGCCGGTGTCAGGGGCTGGTCGGATTGTCGTCATCGTCCAGGATGAGGATGAGGAGCACAATGGCAACCAGGGCACCACCGACGATCCAGATCGTGGAAACCCCAGCCACCTCTTCGCTTTGGGTGCTGACCGGGGCGGGAGCGCGGGCGGGGACGGCGGCCTGTGCGGTAGTGCCAGCCACCAGCGACAACGCCAGGGCGGAGGAAATGATAGCTTGACGGATCATGGCTATGTTCCTGACCAATGGAGTCGGACGCTTGTGCGACCGCCGCCCTTCTGCCGTCGTGCCAGCCCGTTGACTATTGGGACAAACCCGAGGTCAGCGAGAAAGAGTTCCCAAGTCATCCAGGCCATCATGGGGCGGTCCTCTCTCGCCCAGGGAACTGAGCCCGAGCGAATGTATCGCCGGCGTGATCGCAACAGCTTGAAATTGGCCGAAAACACTTTCCTACAAGGCCGCGATCAGGGCATGGTCGCTTCGGCTCATTCCCTTTGTCGGGTTCACTGGTGGAAAGCCCAATCGTGACGCCCGAAATGTGTCAACTTGGCGGAGGCATGGCGAAAGCCAAAGGTGACACTTCGACCGTAAGTTGACACAAAATTTGGCGGTTTTCCGCGGAAATTGGGCAAGGTGACACTTTTTCGCAAAGGCCGCTCTACCGTGTCACCCCGTCACCCCTAAAGTGTCAATTTGAGGGAAGCAGGAGGCGCCTGGGCGGCTACGCCCGGTAAGCCGCAAGAAACGGTTGCAGATATTCTCGATAGGGCTCGGCGGACCCCACGGCCTTCCGGTTGATCGGCCGGCGGACTTGCATCACGCTCGAGGTCGTGACGATACGTTCGTTCCGGTGCGGCTCAAAGACCTGCGGTTCTTCGGCCAGCCCGCAATGACCGAGGATACGACGGGTCCAGCTGGTGGGGTCTTCGGTCAGGGCTTCATAAGGCACGACCAGCAAGCGGTCGCCCAGGACCTGCTGCCATTGCCCGAGGAGCTGGTTCTCAAGCTCGAAGCGGAAGGCGATGTCCTCAAGGTCGTAACTCCACTCCACGCCGGCGAGAAAGTGGGTCCGGAAGCAGGACCAGGCGCAATCGAGCGGATCGCGCCTGAGCCAGACGATCGGCGCTTCCGGCAACAAGGCCGCCGCGAGACCGAGGTACCGGCTCGTCTCCATCGACTTGTCGACCACTCGCCCCGGCGCCGGGAAGCGCTCGTCCATCCAATGCCGCCAGAGGCGAGCGGCCGGCGGTGCGCCGTGGCTGGCGACATGGCGGGCGAGCGACGAATGGGAGGCGCCGCCGACGTCTCGCGCCAGCATCGGCATCCGGTTGATCTCGGCCCCATCCGAAACCTCGCTGTGACCTGTCAGGATCTGGTCGACGAGCGTGGTGCCCGAGCGTGGCAGCCCGCTGACGAAGATCGTGCGGTCGGTCGGCTCACTCTGTTGCCTGGCGATGCTCGCGACCGCGTCGGCATCGTAGCCGCGTACTGCTTCGGCGGCGGCCGCACGATCGCCTTGCCTGTCGTAAGGGCGCTCTGATTTCTTGAGCCGCGCACCCTCCGCGAAAGCCGCGAAGGCCCGGGCATGCTCGCCAAGATCGGCATAGGCCTTCCCCAGGGCATGGTAATAGGGTGCCTGCGCGGCGGGCGGCGCTTGCCGCATCTGGCGTTCGGCGGCGACGATTCGTTCTGTAAGCTCCGGTTCGCCGGCGAAGTTGACCAGGGTCGATAGCGGCAGCCAGGCCTGGCCCAACTGAGGGCGCAGCTCGATGGCCCGTTCGAGCAACTCGCGGGCTTCCTCGAGCTTGCCGATGAACACCGCGGCCGCCCCGCGACTATAGGCGTTGACCGCCGGGTCGGGCACGTTCTCCGGCAACGCTTGGAGCAAGGCATAAGCCTCTTGAACCGCGCCGCCCTGGGCCAGGAGGCCTGCCTGCTGATATCGCGCCATGGGATTTCCGCCCGATGCCTCGACATAGAGCGCCATGGCCTGGCGGGAGAGGGTGAGTTCGCCGTGATCGGCTGCCATGTAGGCAATCTGCTGCCACTGCGCGCCCATGGGCGCTCCACGGCTGACCAGCTGCCGGACGGCGTCCACGATCCGGGCGCGGTCGTTCCGACCGAGCGCGCGCTGCAATTCGTCGACTAGGGCTAGCGACGCGGCCAGATTTGAGCCGGTCGCTCCGCCCGTGCCTGGGGGACTGGACACTGTCTGGGCCGTGCTTTTTACGTTGTTCTTCAAGCTCAGAGAGGCGATGCACCGCCGGACATCAACGCCAAAAGTGTCGTAAATTGTGTCGATAGTGGCCCATTTGTCGCAAAACGCGATGGATTCGTCTTGCTGTCCAGCGCGGTCCCGGATTAATCAAGATTCAGGAGAGGCTGCCGCCCACGTCGAGTCAATCGGCGGGGCTGCTAATATGAAGGGGTGGGTGGCTATCGCGACCCGGGCTTCCAAGGCTGGAAGGGGACGTCCCCCTGTCCAGATTCAGGCGCAATTTCTGCGCGAGTCAAACGCATATACGCGTACCGGTCCGATGTCCGGCTTTGCGATCATTCCTGAAGAGGAAGCGCTACGTCCGGTGGAAATCGGGGCCCGAGATGCGGAACCCTGGCAGGAACAGGACGTCCAGCGTGCCATCGCGGCGGCGCTAACGGCTGGACTGACGGACTACCGCGTCGAGCTAGCTCCCGACGGCACCATATCCATCATCGTGGGTGCGCCATCGGTCGCAGCGGACAGTTCGGGGGACTAGCTCGAGGCCTTGTATCCGGCTGACTGACCGGCGGCGCGTGGCCACCCGTCAGTCAGCATAGAAGAATGGCGAAGCTCCCTACTTTGCGACGGCCGCTGCCAGCATCTCCGGCGTCGGCGGCGCGGTGTCCTTCGGGTCGGAGCCCTTGTGTTTGTCCGTCGCAGGCAGGGGCGCGCCGTTGGCGATCCCGAATCCCGCCTGTTCGCCGGCGAACTCGCTGTAGGCGATGTTCACGTTCATATGCGCCCGGGCGAGCGGCGTGTTGCCGTATTCGAGCCCCTTCTTGATGTGGGTGTCGAGCAGCGGAGCGAAGTCCGGATTCTTCTGCAGCTGGGCCACGGCGACACCCGGCGCATCACCCCGGTCGTAGGCCGCCCGCGCTTCGGTCAACAGGGCGCGATTGAAGCGTGACAGCCGCTCGAGACCGGCCCAGTCGTTCACGTGACCGTGACCCTCGACCACAATGTCGATGTCCTTGACAGTGGCCACGAGCTTCTCGGTCTCTTCCGTGATCGCCGCCGCTCCGCCCGCGGGAAGGAACGGCGCCATGTTCCAGGCCATCACGTCGCCCATGAACAGCAGTTTCGCGGAGGGCACCACGACGAACGTGTCGCCGCCGGTATGGCCCGTGCCTGTGTGATAGAGCTCGATCCGGTTGGCGCCTTCGCCGATCGTCAGCCGGTCCTTGTAGGTCTCGGTCGGCAGCAGCGCAGGGTTCCCGCGCGGGTTGGCGGCAAGTTCGGCCTTGGTGCCTTCGCTCATAATGATCCGCACATCGGGATAACGCTCGCGGATGAAGTCGGTGCTGCCTGTATGGTCCGGATGGCTGTGGGTGCTGATGATCGTGGTAATCGGCTTGTCGGTGACCTTGCGAACCTCGTCGAGGATTGCCTGACCGTTACCAGGCATCTTGGTGTCGACGAGTACGACGCCCTTGTCCTGCACGACTACCAGCGTGTTCCCGCCGCCGCCGAAGATCTTGTACACGTTCCCCGTGATGTGCTCGATCGGCTCGGGCGGAGGCAGAGTTGCACGGGGCGGACCTGCGGCCGGACGCCCGCCGGGTGCCGTTCCAGCGGCCGGTTGAGCTTGTTGCGCGACTGCGGTTGCAGACAGACCGCCCGCCAGGAACAAAGCCACGAGCACTTTCGATTTCATTCCGATCTCCCAATCCCTTGGGTCCCACTCGGGTCCCTCTTCAGGGCCTGCGTACTTGGCCCATCGGGCTTGGCAAGATGTCGCCGTGTCGCGAAATGTCTCAGGGATATCGCTCGCAGCAGCGCGGTCCTTAGCTTTCGCGTGCAGCCCTTATCGCCGCGCCGCCGGCGAACGGAGTGATCGCTACCAGTAACAGGCTGATCGCGGCGGTCAGGGCGATGCCGCTATCACCTCCAGTCGAGAGCGCGCCCGCACCGAAGACAAGCAGGGGCACTGCGAGGGGGATCAGCAGGAGGCCAGACAGCGCGGCACCGCCTCGCATGCCAACCGTAAGCGCGGCGATGATCAGGCCGATCGCGGCGAGGCCGGGCGTGCCGGCGAGGAGGCCAAGCTCAACGGTGCGCAAGGTCTGGCCGTTAATTCCGAGCAAGGCGGCGGCGGGAATAGCGGCAACCATCAGCGGTGGCCCGAAGCTGAGCCAGTGGGCCAGCAGGCGGACGGTGACCACCAGTTCCTCCGATATACCGCGCAAGTAGAGCTGGTCGAAGAACCCGCGCTCGACGTCGCTTTGCAGCAGGCGGTCGAGCGGCAGGATCGAGGCAAGCAGGGCGGCGACCCAAATCACCCCGCCGCCGGTCCGGGCGAGCAGTTCCGGAGCGGGGCCGACAGCGAAGGGATAGAGCATGGCGACGGCAATGAAGAACAGTACCGGCAACAGAGTCGCGCCACGCCGCCCTCCGCCGAACATCTGGCCGAGGTCGCGCAGCAGAAGGGCGGCAAAGAGGTTCACGACGCGAAGTCCTCCAGCGTGATCCGGCGAAGCTGCGGCACGTCGAATGGCTGGTGCGAGGCAACGACCACCATGCCCCCCTGCGCGAGGAAGCCGGCTACGTGCCGTTGGAAGTCCGCCGCGGCGTTGACGTCGAGCCCGTTGAGCGGCTCGTCGAGCAGCCACAACCCGGCCTTGTGCGTGTTCGAAACCAGGATCGCCGCACGCTTGCGTTGGCCGGTCGAGAGATAGCGCACAGGCACGTCGGCCAGCCGGTCGAGGCCGTTGGACTGGATCAGATGTGAATCACGGCGTCCGCCTTCGAGGCGGCTCCAAAAGGCCATGGCGCGGCCCAAGGGCAGGTGTCCATCGAGGGGTAGCCGCTCGTCGAGGAGGGCGACCGTTACGTTTCTTTCGACCGACCCCGCCATGGGGCGCATCAGACCGGCGAGAATCCTCAGCAAGCTCGACTTGCCTGTGCCGTTAGGACCGACGACCTGTAGGGCTTCCCCGGACTTGAGCTCGAACGACAGCCCGCGGAACAACAGCCGCTCCCCGCGGCGGCAGGCAAGGTCCGTCGCGGCCAGTCTCGCATCTTGGGGCCGGGCGGCTTCCATGGATGCGCGGGTTAGGGCAGAAGGCGTTGGTCGACAAGCGAGGGAGCGAGCCTATGCCCGTGCCGCAACTCACCGAGGCCGAACGCGAGGGGGTGCTTGCCTCCTTGCCCGAGTGGACACTGCGCGCCGATAGCCTCGCTATCGAGCGCGAATTCAAGTTCCGCACCTTCAGCGAAGCGTGGGCCTTCATGGCGCGTGTCGCGTTGCTGGCGGAGAAGCAGGACCACCATCCCGAGTGGTCGAACGTCTACAACCGGGTGGCGATAACCCTGACCACGCACGACGCCGGCGGGCTGTCCGAAAGAGACTCGAAACTGGCTCGGGCAATAGACAAGCTGCTCGCATGAGTTGCGTGCATTGGCATGAGGGACTCTACCTCTTGCGAGTTGGGATTTTTCCGCGTTCTTGGCATGACCATTTGTGCGACCAGGTGGGCCGAACACGATGAGATCGGTACCGCCATTCGTGTTGAGCATGGCTACCCTGCTCGTGTTCGGGATCGCCTCGCGGCCGGCGATTGCGCAGGAAACGCCCTCCTGGGTGGGCGTGTGGGAAGGTCGGATTGGGACCTATCCGGTTCGCGCTTGCCTGGAGAGCTTTGGCGACGGGCCGGGGCGCGGCTCCTACTACTACATGTCGACGCTTGAACCGATATCGATCAGCGAAGAGGATGGCGAAGGGGGCTGGATCGAGCGCACCCCTGACGGCAACACGCAAGCGACTTGGGAGCTGGCGGAGTTCAGCGGAACTCGCGTGCGTGGAGCTTGGCGACAGGGCAGCCGCAGCTTGCCACTCGACCTTAAACCGGCCGCTTGGGAGGCCGGCGAGCGGGGTGGACCATGCAGCTCGGCGGCGTTCCTAGAGCCTCGGACTGGGAAGGGGACGGTCATTTCCGAACCGCGTGAGCTTGCGGGGTGGGCCTATACTCGCAAGACCTACCACCCGGCCAAGTCTTTTGAGGATGATGTCTCGATTGAGAGTTTCGACTTCGCGCCTGAGCAGCCCGGCGACAAGGCGATCCGTGAAATGCTCGCCGCCGACCTTCCGGGCGAGACTGTTGACGACGATTTCGTGAAATGTTTGGCCGGAGCGATCGCAACTCTAGGGATTGACGGGGACTACTCGCTTACGGTGAAGCCGACTTTGATGAGCCGGGCGTTCCTTGTGACGGAACAGAACTCCGGTTCGTTCTGCGGGGGAGCCCATCCTAGCAACTATACGTTGTCGCGCATCTTTGATCGACAATCGGGCGAGGAGATCGACTTGTTCGGCTGGATCGGTGACGAGCGGATCGATGGGGAGGACTCGATCATCCCCGGGGCCCTTCGCGACCTCATCCTTGTCAAGTGGCCCCAGGATTCCGCCGACTGTCGCGAATATGTCGAGGACACGAGTTTGTGGTCCATCGGCCTTGCCAAGGAAGGTTTGGAGTTCCGCCCAGACCTTCCGCACGTCGCCACCGCCTGCGTAGAGCCCGTGCTCATCGACTGGAACGCACTCGGCCCATTTCTCGACGCGGAGGGTAGAGCCGGCCTTGCGCGGCTGCGCGCGGGCTAGCTCAGGCGCCGATCAGGACTTCGGTGCCCACCTCAGTCATGGCGAACAGCCGTGACGCGAACTGGGAGGGGAGCCGAACGCAGCCGTGCGATGCGGGATAGCCGGGCAAATGACCAGCGTGCATCGCGATGCCGTAGCTGTCGAGCCGTTGCATGAAGGGCATCGGCGCGTTCTCGTACTTGATCGAACGGTGAAACCGCTTCTTCTCCAGGATCGGGAAGATGCCGGTGGGCGTAGGCTTTTTGCTGTTACCGCTGGAGATCGTTGAGATGCCGACCAATTCGTCCCCGCGATAGGCATAGGCCATCTGGTCGGAGAGGCTAATTACCACCCGGGTCACCGCGCCGGATTGTTTGCCATCCTTCCAGACGAATTGGCCATTCTTCAGGGAGTCCTTGCCGAACACCACGCGCATGTCATCGCGCGCCTGTTCGGCAGCGTCGGCTGCCGCTTGCTTGGCTTCTGCCGTTTCGATGGTGGCAAATGCGGGGGTGGACGGAACCGCGAGCGTCAGTGCTCCCCCCAGCGCGAGGGCGAGGGCAAAATGCTTCATCATGTCTGCCGTATGTTGAGGGTCTCTACAGACTTATAATGACTCTGGCCCCCCTCGGGTTCCGACGAGAGGGGCAAAATCAGCGCCGGATGACCGTCATTCGGCGACCAGATTGTTCCTCAAGGCATAGCGGACGAGATCAGCAGTGGTCGCCAGTCCCAACTTGTTCAGGGCGTTCGTGCGATGGGTTTCGACGGTCTTGATGCTGATGCCTAGCTTGTACGCTATATTCTTTTGCACCAGGCCTTCAGCGATCAGTTGAACGATTTCCTGTTCTCGAGCAGATAGGCCGATCGAGCTGGTCGCTATATGGCGAGATTCCTTGCGGGCTTTCGCCAAGGTTGGCGTGAAATATTGCCGGCCGAGCGCCACGGATTCCAGCGCTTCGAGCATGAATTTTTCGTCCTCGGATTTCAGGACAAAGCCCAGGACCCCGATCTCGATGGCTTCGCTAACGACCCGTTCCTGTTCGAACAGGGTGAACATGACGATCTCAACCCTTGGGTAAAGTTCCTTGAGCGTCCTGGCGACCGAGAGACCGTCCTGAAAAGGTAAGGAATAATCGAGAATGACGATGTCGGGCTGAGCTTCGCCGACTACGGTAAGGGCCTCTCGACCATCAGACGCCTCTCCGATGACGGCGTAGCGAAGTCTTGATTCGATCAGTCCGCGAAGCCCCCGGCGAACCATGTCGTGATCGTCGACGATCACTACCCTAATAAGGGGCATATTCAATCGGCACCCCCGATCATCGCGTTTTTCCAAGAGGGATTGTCACGTGTCCCTGAAAAGGGACGTGTGTGCGGCTGCAGGGGGCAGCCTGCGCATGACGCCAGAGTGGCGATTCCCACCATGTCCCCCATCCTTGCGCGACGGTTCGCGCACGTGTTTTATATACGACCCGGAGGACGAAGTCCCCCTTCGCAAGGCCTACTGTAACCTATTGAAGTGGCCGGGTTTAGGGGTTTTTTGGATTCGGAAACTAATATTTGTGGATTAGTGATTTTGAGACGGGCGGTAACGGCCGCGAAGGGCCGCTACCGCCACGATCTCAACAGCCTTAGCGCGCTCCGCTGCGCGCCGGTTGCGCGGCTGCGGCCGGCGGCGGTCCCGGAGGGGCCGGACGGTCATTGGCGGCGGGATCGTAGTCGAACTGGTTCGCGAAGCGTGAACGGTCGTCACCCTCGATCGTCGGGGCCGCGGCACCACCGGCGATCTGTTCGCGATGAGCGCGCGAGGCGGTGATGTAATTCCTCACCTGCACGTTGCCCTCGTGGCAGGCGTATTCGAAGAAGTTGTAGTCATCGTCGCGGATCCACTCGATGCGGGTCGTCCAGGGTTGAGTGAACACCTCCGGATCGGAGTAGGTGAGTTCATGCACCAGCGTGTTCGGGCCGGTCATCGTCAGGCGCTCGACCGTCTTGGCCTTGGCACTGGTCGGGATCGTGTTGAACGGCGGGACGTGCTGAGTCGCCATGTTCAGCGGCGCGGCGGCACGGGCATAGATGTCATGCGTGACGCTATCGCCGGACTTGATGTTGGTGGTCTCGATGACGAGCGTCTTGCCTTCCCAGTGGCCGCGGCTGTTGCCCATCCAAGCTTCCACCTCGCCCGGCCAGTGCGGCTGGTCGCCGATCGGAATCACTCGGGTGCCGAGCATTTCGAGGTTGATGACCACATAACCAGGTGACTGGAAGATGCGGATGCCGTTGTTGTAGCGGAACGGATACATCGAGGCGGGGTAGCCGCGGCTGATGCAGCGGTCCCAGCTGTCGAAGTCGTCGACCCAGTCATACTCTTGCAACGGGACCCACCCCGACCGGCCAGCCTTGTACAGGGCTTCGGCCTGCGGGGTCAGCGGCGGGAGCTGGCCGTCGGCCGGGCTCACAAGCATCGAGGTCCGGTGACCAAATGAAGAGTTCTTGATCCAGTCTGCCAGACCTTCGGTGCCAGGTGTGCCGACGCCATTTTCCGAAGCCGGTGCAAAGTTCGAATCCGAACGCTCGGCCGCGGCCACGCGGCGAGCGAACTCTTCGTCGTTCACCCACACGCGGTTGCCGAACACCTTGGGCCGCTGGAACAGGATGCGGGCGTTGTTGAGGTATTCGATCTGATAGGTGTGGCTGAAGTTGTAATCGCCCCACGAGGTCTTGTCCGGCGTGTAGTCGGTCGGCACCGGCGGAAGCTCGGTCAGATCGGCCGGCCGTTCCTGCGCGGCGACACCGGTTGGCGTCGCAAGCACTGCCGCGAGGGCAGTGGCTGCAGTGAACAGTCGTGAAGCGAAACGGTTGCAGGTCATTAGGCCGGTTTCCTCTCTTCCAGCTTGTTTTGCGCCAGTCTCTATGACTTTGTCCGGTTTCAGGCCAGCGCTTTTGCACCGTCATGACGCGGGACAAGAGTTGCCTGTGTCTGGTTCGCCGTTCCGCCGGTTGTGAACCGACGCGCTAATGCTAGCATCGCGGTTCCGCCGGAACGCGGCAAAGGGGGAGGGAGCACGGGGATGACCTTTCGATGGATTGCAGGCGCCTTCCTGGCGATGGCCTTTCTGGCCACGGGCGCCAGCGCACAGAACGCCGATTACTATCGCGGCGGCTGGCGGACTGACGGCGGGGAGCCGCACGTCTACCAATTCGTCATCAAGGGCAGCGAGGTGAGCGGCGTCTATTGCACCCATTGCGCCGACGGTACGACATTGGCCCCGATCGAAGGCACCTTCAGCGAAGCCGATGGTTTGACTTTCAAGATTCGCCACCTGAAGCTCGACGGCTCTCCGGCCTCAACCGACAAGCTGCAGGCCAAGCTTGTCAATGGCAAGCTGGTCGTCACCGGCAAGCGAGGGGGAGCCGGTGGCCTGACCTTCGAGCACACCGCGATCAAGGACCCTCGCGGCCCGACGCCGGGGCCTTACCAGCAATCGATCCTTCCGCCGGGCGCACCCCCGGTGCCGATCCTGCCGCGAACCGCTGGGCCGGCCGCTCCGCCACCCGCCCCATACGTCCAGCCCGCCCCATGGCGACGCCTTTCCGCCGACGATGTCGTTGGCGTCTGGCTCGGCTTCGGGGTCGGGATGGAAAAGCAATATTTCGTCATTCGCAAGGATGGCGATCATCTGTTCGGGCTCGCCTGTGGCCGGTGCGACAATCCCTATACGTTCGGCGCGCTGGAGAACTTCACCATCAGCGGCGACACGCTTGAGTTTGACATCGTCCATCAGGATTGGGGCGACGGGACGGTCCTGCCCTTCAACCGCCACGTGAAGGCCAATATCACCATGAATGAGATGCGTATGGATGCGCGACGGCCCGATCAGAGCGGACCCGGGATCGTGGCTTCGCTTGTGGGGCCCATTTCAATCGAGGCCACGGCGGGGAACGTAGTGAGGGACTGACGGCCCTGGCCCTCTCCGCTGCCGACGGCGGGGAGGGCGACAGGCGCGCAAGGTGAGGGTCCGCGGCATCGAACCTCTCACTCCGCCACTCTCTCCCGAGGGGAGAGGAATATCAGTGGTCAACAGCGCTTAGAGCAGTTCGGCCCCCGTCACGATCTGCGCTGTCGAACTTTCGACCTCCCCGCTGATTGGCTCGGCCCGCCCCCCGATGATTGTCGACAGGAAGTTTTCGACGATTGCGTTGAAAGCGATGTTGTTAGTCGGTTTGGCGAAGCCATGGCCTTCGTCCGGGAATACCACGTAAGTTACCGGAATACCGTGCTTTTGCATGGCGCCGACTATCTGGTCGCTTTCGGATTGCTTGACGCGCGGGTCGTTGGCACCCTGGCCGATCAGCAGCGGGCGGCAGATTTTGTCGGCCTTGTGCAGCGGACTGCGCTCGACCAGCAGGGCCTTGCCTTCAGGAGTGTTGGGATTGCCCATCCGCTCGTGGAACTGCTTCACCATCGGCTCCCAATAGGGCGGGATCGTTTCGAGCAGCGTTTCGAGGTTCGAGGGGCCAACGATATCAACGCCGCAGGCGAAGGCCTCGGGGGTGAACGTCAGCCCGGCGAGCGTGGCGTAACCGCCATAGGAGCCGCCCATGATCGCCACCTTGTCCCGTTCGGCGATGCCCTGATCCACCGCCCAGTCGACCGCGTCGATCAGGTCGTCGTGCATCTTCGCGCCCCATTCGAGATTGGCCGCGTTGACGAAGGCCTTGCCGAACCCGGTGGAGCCCCGGAAATTGACGCTCAGCACGGCGTAGCCGCGATTGGCCAGCCACTGGTGGGCACGATTGAACCCGAAACCGTCACGCGCCCAGGGACCGCCGTGGACCAGCAGCACCATCGGCACCGGCGCGCGCGGCACGCCGCGTTCTTCCGGATCGCTTTCGGGCGGCAAGGTCAGGTAGCTCGGCAGCACCAGCCCGTCGCGGGATTGCAGCTCGAGCGCGTGCATCGGCTGAAGCGGCGCGCCTTCGAGTTCGGGACGGGTGACGTAGAACTCGGTGAGTTCCTGCGCGGAGCGGTCGTAGAGATAGGCGACGGAAGGGCCAGTCAGCGGGTCGTTCCAGACCACCCACTTGCTGTCGTCCTCAGTCCGGCCGCTAACGCCGAATTCGCCCGGCAGACGTTCGGCCAGCCAGTCGATCGAGGCCTTCACCTCGGGATCGAAAATGATCTTCTCGGTCTTGAGGTAGTTGACTGTGTAACCCTGGATCTCGCCGGTAACCGGATGGCGGTAGGTCCCGCCGATGTCGGCCTTGTCGCTGGTGGCAATGACCTTGCGTTCGCCCGTGGAGGTATCCTGTGCGATCAGCGCAGCGGTGTCCCTACCGCGGCTGTCGTACCAGTAGAGCGTCTTGCCGTCGGCCGTGTATCCGGCGACGCCCGTGGTCAGTGCGTCCTC
Source organism: Croceibacterium selenioxidans (assembly GCF_018599195.1). GTDB lineage: Bacteria > Pseudomonadota > Alphaproteobacteria > Sphingomonadales > Sphingomonadaceae > Croceibacterium_A > Croceibacterium_A selenioxidans. The sequence continues at coordinate 37,688 of NZ_JAHFVK010000003.1, forward strand.
CAGGTCGGTGCTCTCGGTCGGCTCGGAGGCGACGTGGTTATCGATGACTTCGAACATATCAGTGCCGCCGGCCGCGTTCTGCTGAACCGCCCAGCGCAGCGTTAGCGTGTCGTCGGCGAGGAATCCGGCATAGGCGTCATTCTGCAGCACCAGAGTCAGTGCACCCGAATTCAGGTCAAGCAGATGGATGTCGTGAAATCGCGCGTCACGGTTGTTGAGGCCGACGAGGACCTTGTCCTTGATCGCGTGTGACGAACCCATAAGGCGAGCGCGGGTGTTTTCGAACGGCGTCAGACACCGCTCTTCGCCGCTGGAGAGATTGACCTGGTAGAGCAGGTAATTCTCGTCGCCGGCCTTGTCCTGGATGTAGAGCAGGCTCTGCGAATCCGGGGCGAAGAAGTAGGTCGGAATCGGCCGGTCCGTGGAATGCGTCATCAGCCGCGAGGCTGCCGGATCGCTCGTCGGGGCAAGCCAGACGTTCATCACCCCGCCTTCCGGCGCCATCCAGCCCAGCCACTGGCCGTCCGGGCTGATCTGTCCGCCCGAGCGGGTCGGGTTTCCGAATAGCGCCTCGCGCGGGATAAGCGGCGTCCCCTCCACGCGTTCGGCAGCGGAGGGGAGGGTGGCGGCGGCGTCGGTCATCGGGGAATCCTCAACTGTATTAATATTGCAATACACTTGCCGCAGGGCGGGGCACAAGCGGCAAGTCCGGCACGGCGTGATGTGGGGGGACGTGGGGAGCTATTTCAACACCATGATTCGCGTTCACAATGCCCATCTCGGGCCGTGTAGGAAAATGGTATTTGCCCCGGTCACAGAGCGGGATTGTTGTAGCAATGCCAGGTGAGGATGGCGACGGCTCCCCGGTGCGGGCGCCAGCCTTCGGCCAGTTCGCGAGTGGCCTTTTCCGACGGCCGCTCCTCCAACCCGAGAATGCGCCCTATGCCGACCTGAACGGCGAGATCGCCAGCGGGCCAGATGTCCGCACGGCCCTCGGCGAAGAGCAGGTATATCTCTGCGGACCAGCGGCCAATCCCCTTGATCCGCGTGAGCAGCGCAATGGCTTCCTCGTCATCGGCGGGCAAGTCGGACAGGTCCAGTTCGCCGCTGACCACCAGCTCGCACAGCGAGCGGGCATAGCCCTGCTTCTGACGCGACAGTCCACAGGCCCGCAACGTGTCGAAATCCTGCTCCAGCAGCAATTCGGGCGGAATGTCTTCTCCGAGCTGGGCCTCAAGCTTGCGCCACATGCTGGATGCGGCGGCGACGCTGACTTGCTGGCCGACGATGGTGCGCAGCAGGGTGCGATAACCGGTCTCGCGGATGCGCGGCTCGGGATAGCCGGCGAGGGCGAGGGCCGAGGCAATGGCCGGTTCGCCGGCGGCGACGGTGTCGAGGCCTTGCGTCAGTTGCTCTGCCGTCAAACCCATCGTGGACTCCCCATCACCGTCAGCTTGCCAAATCGGGCAGCAGTCCGTAGCAGCCCGGCGCCGGAAAGGAACGCCCATCGATGCCCAGATTGATCGTCACTACTCGCTCAGGCGAAACCCGCGAAGTCGAAGCGCAGTCGGGCCTCACGGTGATGGAGGCGATCCGTGATAACGGGTTCGACGAGCTTCTCGCGCTGTGCGGCGGCTGTTGTTCTTGCGCCACGTGCCATGTGCATGTGGACGATGAGTTCCTCGGCCTCCTGCCTTCCATGACCGAGGACGAAGACGACTTGCTGGATTCGAGCGACGATCGCGATGCGAGCTCGCGCCTGTCCTGCCAGCTGCCTTTCACCGATGAGCTCGACGGGTTGCGGGTGAGGATCGCCCAGGAGGATTAACTCCAGGTCCCGCCCGAGCTTGCTCGGTGTGCCCGAGGGTGGAAGGGTGTAGCGCTGTTCCGCCTGCCTCTTCGTCCCGCATCTGCGACGCGCGCCACCTCCCCTAAACCGGCTCGAGGTCGATCTAGGCAAGACTGATTTCAGCGGCCAGAAGCGCATTTGCATTGCGACGAACCGCAAGCCGCCCTAACTCCCCGCGAATGACCGCTCCTGCCGCACTCGGAAGCACTCTCGATCTCATCGGCAACACGCCCCTGGTCCTGCTCAAGGGACCTAGCGAGGCGGCTGGTTGTGAAATCTGGGGCAAGTGCGAGTTCGACAACCCCGGCGCCTCGGTGAAGGACCGGGCGGCGTTGTGGATCATCCGCGACGCCGAAGCGCGCGGAGAGCTCAGGCAGGGCGGCACGGTGGTCGAAGGGACTGCGGGCAATACCGGCATCGGTATCGCGCTGGTGGCCAACGCGCTCGGGTATCGCACGATCATCGTGATGCCTGACAATCAATCGAAGGAAAAGATGGACACGCTGCGCGCGCTCGGTGCGGAGCTGGTTCTGGTTCCGCCGACGAAGTTCGCCGATCCCAACCACTTCGTGCACACCTCGCGCCGTCTCGCTGAAGAGACCGAGGGGGCCGTCTGGGCCAACCAGTTCGACAACATCGCCAACCGCAAGGCGCATATCGAAGCGACGGCGCCGGAGATCTGGGAACAGATGGACGGCCGCGTCGATGGCTTTACGTGCGCTGTCGGCACGGGCGGGACCCTGGCGGGCGTCGCGATGGGGCTCAAGGCGTTCGACGAACAGGTCTGTATCGCCCTGACCGACCCGCACGGGGCTGCGCTTTACAACTACTATGCGCACGGCGAGCTCAAGGCCGAGGGCAACTCAGTGGCGGAGGGTATTGGTCAGGGGCGGATCACAGCGAACCTCGAAGGGGCGCCGATCGATACGCAGTTCCGCATCTCGGACGAGGAAGGGCTCTACTGGGTCGCCCGTCTGCTCAAGGAAGAGGGGCTGTGCCTGGGGCTGTCGTCGGGCATCAACGTGGCGGGCGCGGTCGCTCTCGGAAAGCAGCTTGGGCCGGGCAAGCGGGTGGCTACGATCTTGTGCGACACCGGCTTTCGTTACCTGTCGTCGCTCTACAATCGCGAATGGCTGGAGGCGAAGGGCCTGCCAGTTTTCGACTGGCTGCGTTAATGTCGCAGGTCTAGACTAGCGGCATGTCGCTCGATCCGACCAAGATACTCCGGCCCTCGCAAGTGGTCGACCACGCCGCATTCGCGCGCCTCAGTGCCGGCCGCTCTCAAGCGGTGCAGCGTCTGCAGATCGGCCTGTTTGGGCTAGCTGCGATGGTGCTGCTGGTCGGCCTCGCCAACATCCTGATCAACAATGCCGACCGCAATCAGGCCCGTGTTGTGCCGGAGGCCGCTCCTACGGTGGCTGTGCAGCCGAAGATCGAACAGGCTAGCGATCCGCTTGCCGAAGCCGGCGTCGTTCCGGACATGCCCGCGGCCCAGGAGCCCATCCAGAAGGCGCAAGCGGGCGCCGCGCAAGCCGAGGCCGCGCCTGAGATACCGTAGTCTCGCGCTGCTCGCCGCGTTGTGGTGGCTGCCGGGTGCTTGTAGCGCTCAGCAGGCGCCCGCCGCCGCTTCGGAACACCCAGACCTAGGCCTGATGGGCACCATCCCGATCTACTGGGGCGAATCCGGTAATGTGAGCGAACTGCTCGGCGGCAACGGCCAAACGCACTGGGCCCGGGACGAGCTCGAGAAGTCCTACCGCGTGCGTCCTCTCGATACTTTGACACCGGAGGCTCTGGCTGGCCTGAAGTTCCTGCTCTTGGCCCAACCCAGGGCTCTAAGCGCGGCGGAGAATGTCGCGCTCGATAATTGGGTCCGCGGGGGAGGTCACCTGCTGCTGTTTGCAGATCCGATGCTGACTGGTGAATCCCAATTCGCCATCGGCGACCGCCGTCGCCCCCAGGATGTGATCCTGCTGTCCCCCATACTAGGCCACTGGGGCCTTGAGTTGCAATTCGACGTCGAGCGACCGGAAGGCCTTGCCTTGGTCGAGACCTCGGCAGGGCCGATTCCGGTCAATCGTCCGGGATCCTTTGTTGCAGTGGGGACTCCAGCCGATTGCACGATCGCTGCAGAGGCCGTGCTGGCCCGCTGCACCATCGGCGAGGGCCGAGTCGTTTTGCTGGCCGACGCGGCCCTACTCAATTTGCACGATCCGCACCCTCAGTCCGCCGATGCGTTGGCCTGGTTGATGGACGAGGCCTTTCTCGAACACGGGAAATAGCGGGACGAAGGCGAATGGCTGCCTAAATACCCTTTAAATCAATTATATATGGGTGAATTCGAGGAGGTTCGCGCACTTCCTATCCATCTGTACTGTGCCTGATAACAGCCGAAACCTACGAGGAAAAAGCGATCTCACCCACATAATCCCGCAATTTCCCCTTTTCTCCCGCATCTCCCCGCGTTACATAACGAATCCATCGGACAAACCCCCGTGTTGCATTCCCGAAAGGGGATGACGGTCTCGCGCACTCACGCCTGCCCGCACGGGGAAGACGTGTCCGGTTTGGTTCAGGACTTGCCAGGGGGGCAATTGAGACGGTGCTTAAGGTTGCAGGCTATAGCGGACAGGGCTTTTCAGCCCGCGGCGAAAAGGGCCGCTACGTCCTGCCGCCTGCGTTCCGCAAAGCCATCGCGCCTGCCGACACCGACCCGCGTGTCCTCTGCCTCGCCAAGCACGATCGCTGGAACTGCCTGACCGGGTTCGGGCTCGATCGTACCGCCACGTTCGACGCGCTACTCGATCGCGAGGAAGATAACGCCGTCAAGCTCGGCAAGGAATTCGACCGCGAACTGCGCTCGATTCAGCTGTGGACCTTCTCCGAAGTCCCCTTCGATGCCAGCGGCCGCTTCGTCCTGCCAGACCACCTCGCGGAGCTATGCTCGATCGACAAGGGCATCTGCGTGCTCGGCGGCGGCCAGTTCTTCACCTTGTGGTCGCCAGATCAGCTCTACGCGATGGACCCGGCCTGGGATGGCCAGAAAGCCGTGTGCCGCAAGCTGGAAGCCGACGCCGCGGCCAAGGGGAAGGGCAAGTGAGCGGCGCCCCGCATATCCCCGTCCTCCTCGACGAGGTGATGGAAGCGCTGGCTCCCGGCCCTGGCGATGTCATCGTCGATGCGACGTTCGGCGCTGGCGGATACACCCGAGCGATCCTCGACGCCGGCGCGACGGTCCACGCTTTCGATCGCGATCCCGACGCCATAGCCGCTGGTGCGAGCTTCCCCGAAACGCGCGACAATCCGCCGCGCCTAATCCTGCATCCGCGCCGGTTTTCGGAGATGGTCGGCGCACTGGCTGAGGCAGGGATTGCCCGCGTCGACGGCGTTGCAATGGATATTGGTGTTTCCTCGATGCAGCTCGATCAGGCGGAGCGCGGGTTTGCGTTCTCGACGGATGGCCCGCTGGACATGACCATGAGCCGCGAGGGGCCGAGCGCCGCCGATTTCCTCAACGGTGCAGACGAAGCCGAGATCGCCGACGTTCTGTGGCACTACGGAGAAGAGCGGCAGAGCCGCCGCATCGCACGCGCGATCGTTGCGGCGCGCCCACTGTCGAGCACGGCCCAACTGGCGCAAGTCGTGCGCAAGGCGCTCGGCTATCGCGCCGGGGCACCGAAAGATCCCGCAACCCGTAGTTTCCAGGCCATCCGCATCCACGTCAACGGCGAGCTCAACGAGCTGGAAGAAGGTCTCAAGGGCGCTGAGCAGCTCCTGAAAAGCGGCGGGCGCCTGGCCGTGGTCAGTTTCCACAGCCTCGAAGACCGCATTGTGAAGCGCTTCCTGCGCGAGGCTGCTGGCGCCACGGCTCGGGCCAGCCGCCACTTGCCCGAGGTGAATTCGGCTGAGGCACCCACGTTCAAGAAAGTCTCCAAAGGCATTCGTCCTTCGGAGGCCGAAACGCTCCGCAATCCGCGAGCCCGTTCGGCGACTTTGCGTGCCGCGATCCGCACTTCTGCTCCGGCGAGGGAGGCAGCATGACCCCGCAGGACCGCATGCGCCGGATCGGCTGGCTGATGACCCTGGCGATCTGCACCGGGCTCTACCTGATGCTGCACCTCAAGGTGCACGCTGTGGTGAGTGACGTCGTCAGGGCCGAGCGGCAGATCGTTGCGCTCGAGCAGCAGAAACTTCTGCTCGAAACCGAGTTCGAAACCCGCTCCAACCAATTGCAGCTCGCTGCCTGGAACCAGGTCGACTTCGGTTACACCGCGCCGACCGCCGCCCAATTTATCGGCAGCGAGCGACAGCTCGCCAGCTTCGGCACCCCGCGTGGCCTCGGCGCCCCCGAGCCGATCCGGGTCGCCGGGGTTAACGGCGATACGCCTGCGTTCCCGAAGTTCGTATCGCCGCTCACTGGCAAGCCGGTCGACGATGCTCTAATTCAGCCTGAGCGCGTCGAGGCGCTGGCCGATGCCAGGTCGGACGACGGGGCGATGCGCATTCCGCTCAACGCTACCATCGCGAGCATTGGCGAATGAACGCCTATGCGATCAGTGCACCCCAAGCGCCCGGTCGCGTCCATCTGGTCGACATCCGGCGCAAGGCCCTGCTTCTCGCACAACTGAGGGTGTTGCTGATCGGGGCGGTGTTCCTGGCCCTCGCCGCCGCTGCTTTGTTGCGCATCGCGTACCTGGGGGTCGTGCAGCCGGCCCCCAGCCAACGGTCGATGGCCGATGCCTTGCTGCCCCCGCGTGGCGAGATCACCGACCGCAACGGAGTGCCCCTGGCGCGCGCTTTTCCGGCCTATGCACTGTGGTTCAACCCGACCGCGATGGACGATGGTGGGCCCCCGCTGGTCCAGTCGGCGAAAACCGTGGCCCATCGTCTCAGGGAGATATTCCCCGATCTCGACGAGGCAGAGATCGCCCGCAAGTTGGCCTCGGGGAAGTCCGGCTACTTGCGCCGCCGTATTCTGCCCGAAGACGCCAACAAGGTGATGGCCCTGGGTGAACTGGCGCTCGAACTGCCGCGCGAGACCGATCGCCACTATCCGCAAGGCTCGATGGCGGCCCATGTACTCGGGTACGTCGACGAGGACGGCAAGGGGCACGTCGGCATGGAGTCGGCGCTAAACGATCAGCTCCTCGACCCCGCGCGCCGCGGTACGCCGGTAGCGCTTTCGATCGACGCGCGCGTCCAGGGCGCGCTCGAAGACGAGCTGCGCCGCGGCATGCTCTCAGTCAACGCGGTGGGTGCGGCGGGCATCGTGCTCGATGTCGACACCGGTGAAGTCCTGGCGCTCGCCTCGCTGCCCGAATTCGATCCGAACAAGGTGGACAAGGATAGCCAGAAGTACATCTTCAACAAGGTCACCAACCAGGTCTACGAACTCGGTTCGACCTTCAAGCCGCTCGCCGTGGCCGCCGCGATCGACGCGGGAACGGTGACCGATCTGTCGCGCCGCTATTCCGCGGCGCCGATTCACATCGGCGGGTTCACGATCAAGGACAGCCACCCCCTGGGTGCCACGCTCAACGTGCCCGAGACGCTGATCCACTCTTCGAACATCGTCACTGCCCATATCGTCGACGACCTCGGGGCCGCGCGGCTCAAGCAGGTCATGGCGGACCTGGGCTTCAACGAGCGCCCGTACATCGAGCTGCCGGCTCGCGGCTTCCCGATCTGGGCAAGCGGCGAATGGCCGCGCCTGAGAGCGATGACCGTCGGCTATGGTCACGGCATCGCCGTTACCCCGCTGCATCTTGCAACCGCCTACGCCGCGATGGTCAACGGCGGAATCTGGCGCCCGGCGACGCTGCACAAGATCGAGCCGGGGCAGGCCAACCGTGGCCGCCGCGTGTTCAAGGCCAGCACCAGCGCTCGCATGAACCAGCTTTTGCGGATGATCGCGCTCTACGGTACAGGCCGCAAGGCCGACGCACCCGGCTTCCGAGTCGGCGGCAAGACCGGCAGCGCTGAAAAGCCGGGCGCCGGTGGGTACAACCGCACCTCCCTGGTTTCGACGTTCGCCGCCGCCTTCCCGATGGATAAGCCACGCTACGTCGTGATCTCGATGATGGACGAGCCGAAAGGCACCGTCGCCAGCTCGTTCCAGCGCACCGCTGCCTATACGGCCGCTCCGGTCATCGCCCGGCTCGTACCGAGAATCGGACCGATCCTGGGCGTCATGCCCGACGATTCCCGCGACATCGACCTCACCGACCTCAAGCCCCTGATCGGTTCCGAGGAATGAAACTCGCCCGCCTGGCCTCCGCCGCCGGTTTCGACGCGGGCGGTTATGGTGAATTTGAGGTTACCGGCTTTGCGATCGATCACCGGAAGGTCGCCCCCGGAACGGTTTTCGGCGCCTTTCAGGGCTCTGTCGTCAACGGCGAGGATTTCATCCCGGCAGCGGTGTCGGCTGGCGCGATCGCCGTGGTCGCAAGGCCGCAAGTGGAGGTGACGGGCGCGGCCCATTTTGCCCACCCCGAGCCGCGCCTCGCCTTCGCTCGCCTTGCCGCGCAGTTCTTCCGCCCGGTTCCGGAGACCGTGGTTGCCGTAACCGGCACCAACGGCAAGACCTCAACGGTCGAGATGACCCGCCAGATCTGGCGCATGTGCGGTCAGCGCGCCGCTTCGATTGGAACGCTTGGTGTGACAACCCCGGACGGAAGCGTCTCGACCGGGCTCACAACGCCGGACATTGTTACATTTCTTTCGAACATGACCGGCCTGGCGCGTGAGGGGGTGACCCACGTCGCCTATGAGGCGTCCAGCCATGGGCTCTCGCAATATCGCAACGAGGGTCTTTCGGTCGTGGCCGGGGCCTTCACCAACTTGTCTCGCGATCACCTCGATTACCACGCGGACATGGACGAATACTTCGCCGCCAAGATGCGCCTGTTCACCGAAGTGGTGGATGAAGGCGGGACGGCGGTCATCTGGGCAGACGACATCTGGAGCGAGCGGGCTCAGGAAGCGGCGTGGACCAGGGGGTTGCGCCTCTTCATGGTGGGAGAGCAAGGCGAGGGGATCCGCCTGCTCTCCCGCTTACCTGGACAGTTGGGACAGGAACTCGAGCTCGAACATGCAGGTGTCCGCCGCAGGGTTATCTTGCCGCTGATCGGAGCCTACCAGGCCGCCAATGCCTTGGTTGCGGCCGGACTCGTCATCTCCACCGGTGGGGAGCCGGGGGCGGTGTTCGACGCGCTGGGCCGCTTGCAGCCTGTGCGCGGGAGGCTCGAACGGGCGGCGATCACGTCCACCGGAGCGCCGGTCTACGTCGACTACGCTCACACGCCTGACGCGCTCGGCGCGGCTATTGACGCGCTTCGCCCACACTTGTCCGGGCGGCTGATTACGGTATTCGGAGCCGGTGGCGACCGCGACATCGGCAAGCGCGCCCAGATGGGTGAGGTCGCAGCTCGGCATTCTGAACTGGTTATCGTGACAGACGACAATCCGCGCGGCGAAGATCCGGCCGCGATCCGCTTGCAGATCCTCGCCGGAGCGCCAGCTGCGCGCGAGATCGGCAACCGGCGTGACGCCATCGCGGCGGCTATCGACGAGGCTCGGGGCGACGATATCGTCCTGATTGCTGGCAAGGGGCATGAACAGGGGCAGATCATCGGCTCGGGAGAGACGATGCGTATCCTGCCGTTCGACGACGTTACCGTGGCGCGCGAATGTGCCGCCGCACTGGCAGGAGCCAATAGATGAATGCGTTGCTGAAGACCCTTCGCTGGCCCAACGAAGGGCGGGACCGCCAGCGCCTCGCCCTCTGGACCGCGGAGGAGGTCGCTAGCGCAACGGGCGGCACGGCCAGCGGCGATTTCCAGGTCGCCGGCGTCGAGATGGACTCGCGCGATGTTCGTTCCGGAGATCTGTTCTTTGCCCTCAAGGGCGAGAGCCTGGACGGGCATGTCTATCTCGACAAGGCGTTCGCCAATGGCGCGGTCGCGGCGATCGTCGACCGTCCGATCGAGCAGCCGCACGTGCTTGTTGATGATACCTCAAGGGCACTTGAGCTTCTTGCAAAAACGGCTCGAGACCGTGCCTCTGCGTGTGTGATCGGGGTTACTGGCTCCGTCGGAAAGACCGGTGTGAAGGAAGCCATCTTTGCTTCGCTCGAGCGAGCCAGCAAAGGAGCGGCACACCGCTCGGTCCGCAGTTACAACAACCACGTCGGCGTTCCGCTGAGCCTTTCGCGCATGCCGTCGCGCAGCCGCTTCGGCGTGTTCGAGATGGGCATGAATCACGCGGGTGAAATCAGCGGCCTGACCCAACAGGTTCGCCCGCACGTGGCCGTCGTCACCACGATCGCGCCAGCGCACATCGAAAACCTTGGCAGTGAGGAAGCGATTGCCGACGCCAAGGCGGAGATCTTCGGGGGGCTCCAAGCTGGTGGCACGGCCGTGATCCCAGCCGACAGCCCGCACTTTGCTCGTCTGCGCGCCGCGGCGGAAGCCCGGGGCGCCCGCGTGCTCGCATTCGGCCAGTCTGAGCACGCTCAGGTTCGCCTGCTGGACGCCATCCCAGCGGCCAACGGTGGATCGCTGGTGACGGCCGCGATCGACGAGCGGCGATTGTGCTATTCGGTGGCCGAACCGGGCGATCACTGGGTGTCGAACTCGCTCTGCGTCATGGCTGCAGTCCACGCCGCGGGCGGAGATCTGGGGGCTGCGGGACTGGCTCTGGCCGAGATGGGTGGGCTGAAGGGTCGTGGCGCGCGCCACCGGTTGCGCGTACCCGGCGGCCATGCGCTGTTGATCGACGAAAGCTACAACGCCAATCCCGCCTCGATGCGGGCCACGCTCGGACAGCTTGGCGCCACCCCGGCCTCTCGCCGGATCGCGGTGCTCGGCAGCATGAAGGAACTGGGTGATTTCGCCGCTGGCTTCCACGCGCAACTTGCCGAACCACTTCTGCAGGCGAATGTCGATTTTGCCGTACTCGTCGGCGAGGAAATGAAGGCTCTTGCACGGGAGTTGGGGAAAGGCGCGCACGGGGCGCTTGGCAATCCGATTGCCTACGCTCATTGCGAAAATCCCGGGGAGGCGATTGCCGCGCTCGAGGAATTCGGTCTTGCCAGTGGCGACGCTGTCCTTGTTAAGGGTTCGAATTCGGTGGGGCTGGGCAGGGTCGTCGCTCATTTTACCGCCAGAGAGGGCTAAGCCGCTCGAATGCTGTATCTGTTAGCTGAATGGCTCAATTTCGAAGGTCTGCTTAACCTGGTTCGTTACCAGTCGTTCCGTGCCGGGGCGACGATGTTGACCGCGCTGGCCCTTGGCCTCCTGATCGGTCCGCGTTTCATCAACCTGTTGCGTGTCCGGCAGGGCAAGGGCCAGCCGATCCGCAGCGATGGTCCGCAAACGCACCTCGCCAAGGTCGGCACGCCGACCATGGGCGGACTGATGATCCTGACCTCGCTGGTCGTCTCGATGCTGATCTGGATGGATCCGCGCAATCCGCTCGTCTGGGCGTGCCTCGCGGTAACCGGAGGGTTCGGGTTGATCGGGTTCCTCGACGACTTCGACAAAGTGACCAAGCGAAGCCACAAGGGGGTTTCGGGCAAGGTCCGGCTGCTGCTGGAGTTCATCGTCGCCGGGGTGGCGGCCTGGATCATCATCGACCAGGTGAGCACCAACCTATACGTGCCGTTCCTGACCGGCCGCTACATCCCGCTCGGCCCGCTATACTACGTCTTCGCTGCGACAGTGATCGTCGGCTTCGGCAATGCGGTGAACCTGACCGACGGCCTTGATGGCCTTGCGACCATGCCCGTCGTGATCGCGGCCGGCGCGTTCATGCTGATCTGTTATCTCGTCGGCCGCGTGGACTATTCGAGCTACCTGGGCATCCCGCACGTTCCAGGTGCGGGTGAACTGGCGATACTCTGTGCCGGGATCATGGGCGCCGGTCTGGCCTTCCTGTGGTTCAACGCGCCGCCAGCGGCGGTTTTCATGGGCGATACGGGTTCGCTGGCTCTCGGGGGCGCGCTCGGTGCCATCGCGGTTGCCACCCAGCACGAGATCGTGCTGCTGATCATCGGCGGCCTCTTCGTGATCGAAACGGCGAGCGTGATCATCCAGGTCTTCTGGTTCAAGCGCACCGGCAAGCGGATTTTCCGCATGGCTCCGATCCACCATCACTTCGAACAGCTCGGCTGGAAAGAGTCGACCGTGGTGATCCGCTTCTGGATCATCGCGATCGTGCTCGCGGTGCTGGGCCTGGCCACGCTGAAAGTCCGATGATTGTAAGCGACGCCTTCCGCGGCAAACGCTATGTCGTGCTGGGGCTGGCGCGTTCGGGCATGGCCACGGTCGAGAGCCTGCTAGCCAGTGGGGCCGAGGTGACGGCCTGGGACCGGCGGGAAGGCCCGCGCGAGCAGCTGGCGGGCCGCGCCATCATTGCCGATCCTCTCGTGATCGATCTGGCGGGTTTCGACGGCGTGGTCGTCAGCCCGGGAGTTCCGCTCAACACGCATCCGATCGCCGAACGCGCTCGCGTGGCCGGCGTGCCGGTGATTGGTGACGTCGAACTTTTTGCCCAGGCCCGCGCCGAGCTTCCGCAGCATCGCGTCGCCGCGATCACGGGAACCAACGGAAAGTCCACCACGACGGCGCTGCTCCACCATTTGCTCGAGTCAGCAGGTGTCCCGGCGCGAATGGGCGGCAACATCGGCCTACCAATCCTGGCGCAGGACCCTCTGTCTGAAGGCGGTGTCTATGTGCTTGAGCTGTCGAGCTACCAGATCGACATCACCTACTCGCTCAATTGCGAAGCGGCTGGGTTGACCAACATCACCCCCGACCATCTCGACCGCTACGACGGCTTTGCCTCTTACGCTGCGTCGAAGGCCAAGCTGTTCGCGATGCAGAGCGAAGGCAATTTCGCGGTCTTCGGTTGCGCCGACGCTCCGACAACCGCGATCCAGCGGCAGGAAGTGCTCCGACGGCCGCAGGGCCGGGCGGTCTGTGCTCGCATACCGTTCTGGAAGGAAGGCCAGGGCAACTGGCCTTCGCTGCAGGGCCCGCACAACCTGCAGAACGCCGCTATTGCCGGGGCCATGGCGCTCGAACTCGGGCTTACCCTCGAACAAGTGCTTGCCGGTCTCGTAAGTTTCCGCGGCCTGCCGCATCGAATGGAGCGGTTGGGCGAATTTGGCGGCGTGCTGTTCATCAATGACAGCAAGGCGACCAATCCGGCTTCGACGGCTCCCGCGTTGGCCGCATTCCCGCCGAATCCGGACCGGCGCGTCCACTGGATCTGCGGCGGACTGCCCAAGGGCGACGATCTTGACGAGTGCGCCCCGAACTTCGGCAATGTTGCCACGGCTTACACCATCGGGGAGGCCGGCCCGCGCTTTGCCGAGCTTCTCGAACCGTTCATGCCGGTCCAGCGCTGCGAGATGCTGTGCGAAGCCACCACCCGGGCGATGGCCGCGGCGCAGACCGGCGACGTCATCCTGCTTTCCCCTGCTTGCGCAAGCTTTGACCAGTTTCGCGACTACGAGACGCGCGGGGATACGTTTCGCAAGCTCGTCGCTCAACTGACGGGCGCCGCCGAAGCCGACGGGGAGCCCTGCACAGCGAATTCGCCGGCATGACTCCGGTACGCCCCTACGTTCCTCGGCCGGGGGAGAGGTCCGCCCCGGCGCCGCAGTTCCCGCAGAGCCGCAGGCGCCGGGTCAAAGTCTGGTGGCGTGAGGTCGATCGCGTCCTCCTGTTCCTGGTCCTGGCGCTGATGACGGTCGGAGCGATCTCGGTCGCCGCCGCGTCCCCGGCCAGTGCGCGCCGGCTTTCCGGCACCGCCCAACTACCCGATCTTTACTTCTTCTGGCTGCATTTGCGTTGGCAGATGCTCGGGGTGCTGGTGCTGCTTGGGACCTCACTCATGCCGCGCGAGTTGGTGCGGCGTGGTTCGATCCTGTTGAGCGGGGCGATGATCTTCGCGATGCTGCTCGTCCCCATGATCGGAACCGAGGTGAATGGCGCGCGTCGCTGGCTCGATCTCGGCATCCGTTTTCAGCCGAGCGAATTTTTGAAGCCCGCCTTTGCCGTTGCCTGTGCTTGGGTCCTATCCTGGCGCGCCCGGGATTCCGAATTGCCCGTTATCCCGCTAAGCGCGATTTTCGTCGGCACGGTCGTGGTGTTGCTGATGATCCAGCCCAACCTTGGCGACGCGATCCTGTTCGTGGGCTGCTGGTTCGTTCTGGTGGTGCTGGCGGGTCTGCCTATGCAGCGGGTCGGAGTGCTGTTCGGCGTGGGAGTGGGTGGTCTGGCGCTCGCCTACACATTTTACGACAATGCGCGCCACCGCATCGATTCTTTCCTTGGGGGTGGCACTGCGTTCGATCAGGTCGACCTCGCCAGCCGGACGCTGATGGCCGGAGGGTGGACGGGCTCCGGCCTGTGGCTCGGTACACGCAAGATGATCCTGCCCGAAGCCCATACCGACTACATCTTCTCGGTAATCGGCGAGGAGTTCGGACTCCTGACCTGCGCCCTCGTAGTACTCATCTACCTTGCGATCGTGGTGCGGGTGCTCGTCCGACTGGTGGACGAGGACAACTTGTTCATCCTGTTGGCGGCAACGGGCCTTACCGCGCTGTTCGGGGGACAGGCGTTCGTCAACATCCTCGTCAACTTGCAGTTGTTTCCGTCGAAGGGTCTGACACTGCCACTGGTGAGCTACGGCGGTTCATCGACGATCGCCCAGTGCTTCCTCGTTGGACTGCTGCTGGCCATCACTCGCCGCAACCCCTATCTGAGCCGCGAGAAGTTTGACTGGCGCGGTGCAATCGAGATCAGCCCACTCGGCCGCGCCGATGGGGAGGTTCGGCGATGAGCCCGGTTTCGCGGCATTATGTTCTGGCGGCAGGGGGGACCGGTGGGCACCTCACGCCCGCATTCGCGCTCGCGCATGAGCTCGAGCGGCGCGGTCATCACGTGGCGCTGATCACCGACGAGCGAGGCGCCGAGATTCCGGGCAAGCCCGATTTTCTGCCGGCTCACGTGCTGCCGGCCGGGCGCTTCGGAAAGAATCCGCTGCGCTGGCCGTCCGCGATCGCTTCAGTCCTCGAAGGGCGGCGCATGGCGCTGCGCCTCTATGAAAGCTTCGAGCCGAGTGCGGTGGTTGGCTTTGGCGGGTACCCGGCCTTGCCGGCGCTCCTGGCCGCGCGGTCGGCCGGAATTCCTTCAGTCATTCATGAACAAAACGCCGTGCTGGGACGGGTGAACCGCCTTCTGGCCGGCCGCGTCAGCGCGATCGCCACCGCCTATCCGGACGTCGACCGGCTCAAGCCCAAATACCTGCCGAAGGTGCATCTGGTAGGCAATCCTGTGCGCCCGGATGTTCTGGCCCTTCGCGATGAGCCTTTCCCGGCCTTCACGGAAGAAGGTCTGATGAGGGTGTTGGTGACCGGTGGCAGCCAGGGCGCACGGGTGTTGTCCGAGATCGTGCCTGATGGTCTCTCGATGCTCGCTCCGGCGCTACGCTCGCGCCTGCAGGTCATCCAGCAGTGCCGCGCCGAAGATCTTGACGCGGTCCGCGACCGTTACGCCAACCACGGCATTCCGGCGGAGCTGGGAACCTACTTCGAAGACATGCACGTGCGTCTTGCCGACGCACACCTCTTCATCGGTCGGGCGGGTGCCTCGACCATAGCCGAACTGACGGCGGTCGGCCGGCCGGCGATCCTGGTGCCTTTGCCGATTGCGACAGACGATCACCAGGCCGCCAACGTGCGAGAGATCGTAAAGGCCGGTGGCGCCCGCTCGATCCGTCAGCACAATTTTACCGCCAAGGAACTGGCCAAGCAGATCAACGCCATGGCCCAGCATCCTGAAACCCTGGCCAACGCCGCGCACGCCGCCTGGAATTGCGGCCGTCCCAATGCGGCGAAAGATCTTGCCGATCTGGTCGAGAGCTTCGGCGCGGCTCCGATCCAGGACGTGATCCGTGCGGCCGGAGAAGGGGTTCGCGAAGGACGGGAGGCGCTGGCATGAATCGCGCGCTTCGTCAGTCCGGCGGCGGGCGGATGCCGACCGACATTGGCACGATCCATTTCGTTGGCATCGGCGGCATCGGCATGTCCGGCATCGCGGAAGTCATGAACAACCTCGGCTACTCGGTGCAGGGCTCGGATATCGCAGAAAGCACGTCGGTCGAGCGGCTGCGCGCGCGCGGGATCGAGGTCAAGATCGGTCATGACGCGGCCAATCTCGGAAATGCGGCGGTCGTCGTGACGTCGACGGCGGTGAAGCGCGACAATCCGGAGGTTGCCGCGGCGCTGGACGCCCGTATCCCGGTGGTGCGCCGCGCGGAAATGCTGGCCGAGTTGATGCGGCTCAAGCGCACGGTCGCGGTGGCAGGCACACATGGCAAAACCACAACGACCTCGATGGTCGCCGCGCTGCTGGATGCCGGCGGGGTTGACCCGACGGTGATCAACGGCGGCATCATCGAGAGCTACGGCTCCAATGCCAGGCTAGGCGACAGCGAGTGGATGGTCGTCGAAGCCGACGAGAGCGACGGGAGCTTCCTCCGCCTCGACGGGACCATCGCGGTCGTGACCAACATCGATCCCGAACACCTCGATCATTACGGCTCTTTCGACGCGGTGAAGGAGGCGTTCGTCGAGTTCATCGAGAACGTGCCATTCTACGGCGCGGCGGTACTCTGCGTGGACCATCCGGAAGTGCAAAAGGTCATTGCCCGCGTGCGGGACCGCCGCGTGGTGACTTACGGTTTTTCGGCGCAGGCCGACTGGTCGGCCGAGAATATTCGCCCGTCGGTCACGGGCATCGGCAACCTGTTCGACGCCGTTCATACCGATCGTGACGGCAATCGCCGGTTAATTGCCGACATCGCCCTGCCGATGCCTGGGCGGCATAACGTCCAGAACGCACTGGCGGCCATCGCGGTGGCCGATGAACTGGGTTGTGACGATGAGGTAATCCGCTCCGGCTTTGCCCGTTTCGGTGGGGTGCGGCGGCGCTTCACGCGTGTCGGCGAAGTCGCAGGCGCGACAGTGATCGACGACTACGCTCACCATCCGGTGGAAATCCGTGCAGTGCTCTCGGCGGCGCGCGAGGCGGCCAAGGGGCGGGTCATCGCGGTGGCACAGCCGCATCGCTTCACCCGGCTGCGTGACCTGATGGGCGAGTTCCAAAGCTGCTTCAACGACGCGGATGTGGTCTTTGTGGCCCCGGTCTACACGGCTGGTGAGGCACCGATTGCGGGCGTCGATGCCACGGCACTGGTCAAGGGCCTGAAGGATCTCGGCCACCGTTCGGCGGCTGAGGTTTCCGGCCCCGCCGATCTTGCCGATCGCCTCGCCGGCCTAGTTCAGCCCGGCGACATCGTGGTCTGCCTTGGCGCGGGCGACATCACCAAATGGGCGGCCGGCCTAGCCGCGGATGTCGCCGCTCGCCAGACCGGTGTGGTGGTCGAGGGGGCGGCATGATCCGTCAACCCGACAGTCAACACGCGGAGTGTGCCGCGCCGGGTTCCGACTCCGACCGGGGTTTCGACGGCTGGGTGCCGAGCGATGTGCGCGGTAAGCTCACCGAAGACGCGCCGCTCGACAAGCTCGTCTGGTTCAAGAGCGGCGGCGCCGCAGACTGGCTGTTCGAGCCCGCCGACACCGACGACCTCGTGTCCTTTCTCGCGCGGCTTGATGAGGGCACGCCGGTCATGGCGCTCGGCCTCGGCTCGAACCTCATTGTGCGCGACGGCGGCGTACCCGGCGTGGTGGTGCGGCTGGGCAAGGCTTTCGCCACCGTTGAGGTGCTTCGCGACCAGGTGGTCGAGTGCGGTGGCGGGGCTAGTGGGATCCTCGTCTCCTCGACCGCGCGCGACGCGGGTATCGCAGGACTAGAATTCTTGCGCGGCATTCCGGGCACCGTTGGCGGCTTCGTGCGCATGAACGGCGGGGCCTATGGCCGGGAGGTGGCGGACATCCTTGTCGATTGCGATGTGGCGCTGCACGACGGGACGCTGATCACCGTTCCGGTGGCCGACCTGCATTACACCTATCGCCATTCGAATTTACCCGACGGCGCCATCGTCGTTTCCGCGAGGTTCAAGGGCACGGCGGGCGACCCGAAAGTCATCGGCGCCGAAATGGATCGCATCGCCCAGGCGCGCGAAGAGAGCCAACCGCTACGCAGCAAGACTGGCGGCTCGACCTTCAAGAACCCGACTGGCGACAAGGCGTGGCGTCTGGTCGACGCAGCCGGATGTCGGGGGCTCAAGGTCGGCGGGGCCCAAGTCAGCGAGAAACATGCCAATTTCCTTATCAACACCGGCGACGCCACGAGTGCCGACATCGAAACCCTGGGCGAAGAGGTCCGCCGCCGGGTCTCCGAAAGCCAGGGCGTGACTCTCGAATGGGAAATCAAGCGAGTGGGCCGGTGGTAAGTCTTCCAAAACTTCACGTCGCCGTCCTCATGGGCGGCTGGGCGAGCGAGCGTCCGGTGTCGCTGATGAGCGGCGAGGGTGTCGCAAAGGCTCTGGAATCGCGCGGGCATCGCGTGACGCGGATCGACATGGACCGTCAGGTCGCCGCGCGCTTGGCCGAAGCGGCTCCCGATGTGGTGTTCAACGCGCTGCACGGCGTGCCCGGCGAAGATGGCACGGTGCAGGGCATGATGGATCTGATGGGCATTCCCTATACCCACTCGGGCCTCGCGACCTCGGTCATCGCGATCGACAAGGAACTGACGAAACACGCACTGGTACCTCACGGGGTTCCGATGCCGGGAGGGCGCATCGTCAAGTCGGAGGAGCTTTTCCAAGCCGATCCCCTGGCACGCCCCTACGTGCTCAAGCCCGTCAACGAAGGCTCTTCGGTCGGCGTAGCTATTGTTACCGACCAAAGTAACTACGGCAACCCGATCCGGCGCGACGCCAGGGGACCGTGGCAGGAATTCGAGCAACTGCTGGCCGAACCCTATATTCGGGGGCGCGAACTCACCACCGCGGTGCTCGGGGATCGGGCGCTGCTGGTGACCGAGCTGGTCCCGAAGTCCGGCTTCTACGACTTCGACGCCAAGTACACCGACGGGATGACCGAACACGTCTGTCCGGCGCAGATTCCGCCGGAGATTGAAAAGCTGTGCCTCGAATACGCCTTGCAAGCTCACCGCTTGCTCGGCTGCCGAGGCACCAGCCGGTCGGACTTCCGCTGGGATGACGAGCAGGGCGAGGAAGGCCTGTTCCTGCTCGAAACCAACACCCAGCCCGGGATGACACCGCTCAGCCTGGTGCCCGAACAGGCGCGCCACTGCGGAATCGATTATGCCGAGTTGGTCGAGATCGTGATCGAAGACGCGCTGGTGCACTTCGGCAAGCTGGAGAGGCCGGCCTGATGGCGCAGACCATTCGTCGCAACGCCAAGCCCGTGCGTCGGCAGGCGCGTGCGCAGGCGTCGAAGACCAAAGTCCGCAAGGCCAGGCAGAAGACCAACTCGCTGGTCGACGCGCTCATGCGCATCTTGCCGTTTACCGAGGAGCAGCTGCACAAGATATTCCTTGTCCTGATCCTCGCGGCCGCTGCGGCAATCGCCTGGATTGTCGCCAGTACCGCCGGGCTGACGGCGCTTGCCGGTCAGCAGATGGCCTTCGCCGCGGCCGACGCCGGTTACGAGGTCAATCGCGTGGAAGTGCGCGGAGTCGAGCGGATGAACGAACTCAAGGTCTACGAGCGGGTGCTGGGCGAGAAGGACCGGGCCATGCCGCTGGTTGATCTACACGCGCTCCGCAGCTCGCTGATCGAACTGCCGTGGGTTAAGGATGCGCGGGTCTCGCGCCAACTTCCGGACAAGATCGTGGTCGATATCGTCGAGCGCCAGCCCCACGCCGTGCTCAAGAAGCCGGACCGGCTGGTGCTGATCGATCCGCAGGGCCACGAACTGGAACCGATCTCGCGCACGGCTGCCAAGGGCATGCTCGAGATTTCCGGTCCTGGTGCGCAAGCCCGGGTGGAAGAGCTGAGCGCCTTGCTCGATGCCGCGCCTGCGCTTCGCCCGCAAGTGGCGGGCGCGGAATGGGTCGGCAACAGGCGCTGGAACTTGACTTTCAAGACGGGTCAGGTGCTGGCCCTACCGCAGGGCGAGGATGAATCCGCCGGCGCGCTTATGAGTTTCGCCAGATTGGACGGAGTGAACCGGCTGCTTGGGGGTAAGGTGGCCGCGTTCGATATGCGCAATCCGGAACGCATCTACATGCGGGTGCCGGGTCGCGCGAAAGAGGCATCAAACACCGGGGGAACTTAATGGCCAGCCAACCTAGAAACAGCCCGCGCATCGCGCGCGTGTTTGGCGCGGTCAACATTGGATCGTTTCGAATTTCGGCCATGATCGCCGGTCTCACCGAGAGCGGCGAAATGGTCGTGCTCGGCAGCGGCCATCGCGCTTCCGAGGGCATTCGGCGTGGGTATGTCACGGACATGGCCGCGGCGACCTATGCGGTTCGCGACGCGCTCGAGCGGGCGGAAAAGCACGCGGGGACGAGCGTCGCCAGCGTCTGGATCGGATGTACCGGCGCGGGCCTCGCGAGCCAGATCACGCCGGTCGACATCGACATAGGCGGCCGCCGCATCGAAGAGGAAGACATAGAACATCTGCTGGTCTCGGCGCGCAGCAGCATCGAGCCTGACGGTCGCATGGTGCTCCACGCGCAACCGGCGTGCTACTTCCTCGATGGGGCCGAGGGGATCGCCAATCCGAAAGGCCTCCACGCGGAGCGGCTGCGCGTCGATATTCATGTCATGCTCGCCGAGGGCGCTGCGATGCGCAACCTGACTGAAGCGGTGCAGAACGCCCACCTCGAAGTCGAAGGGATCGTCGCCTCGCCGCTTGCGACTGGTTATGCCTGCCTGACTGCGGAAGAGCGGGATCTTGGCGTGGCCATGGTCGAGTTCGGTGCGCAGGTAACCAACGTATCAGTTTACATGGCGGGGATGCTCGTCGGACTGACGACGATCCCCAGCGGGTCTGCCGACATCACCGATGCGATCGCCAGCGCGCTCGGCATTCGCCGTTTTCAGGCCGAACGGCTCAAGTGCGTTTACGGTTCGGCCATCGCGAGCCCCGCCGATCACCGCGAGATGATCCCCGTCAACGGTCCTGGCGACGATCGCGCTGGACCCGTCGCGAGAGGGGCAGACGAGAACAACCGCATACCGCGGTCGGAGCTCATCGGCGTGATCACCGGTGAGCTCGACCGCCTGGTAAGCGACATCGGCCGCGCGCTGGAGGCCATGGGGTATTCGGGCCGCCACGGCCGTCAGGTCGTGTTCACAGGTGGCGGGGCAGAACTCGCCGGCCTTGCCGACTACGCCCAGTCCGCGCTTGGACGGCCTGTCAGGATCGGCAGGCCGCCCCAAATGAAGGCTCTACCGGAGGCGCACGCAGTGCCTGGATTTGCGACGTTGGCCGGATTGGTACTCTATGCGGCGGAGGACCCGATCGATATTCGATCGGTCGGTTCGCGCTTCCAGACCAGCCATCGTGCGTCGGGTTTTGCTCAGGTGCAGCGTGTCTGGCGAGCGATGAGAGAGTACTTTTAACGGTTTGCTAGGGTTTTCGCGGGGCTGTGGATAGTTCCATATACCTTTTGCACCGCCGAATCGCTTTGTGGCACAAGCGTGCCACGGGATTGTATCAACGCCTCCCCAAGGAGAGCAGGGAATGAGCATCAATATCGGTCCTCCGTCGGTGGAGGAACTGCGGCCACGGATTACCGTGATCGGTGTTGGCGGAGCTGGCGGCAACGCCATTTCCAACATGATCGAGGCCGAAATCGAAGGCGTCGACTTCATCGTCGCCAACACCGACGCGCAGGCACTCAATAACTCGATTGCCGAGCATCGCATCCAACTAGGCCCGGACATCACCCGCGGCCTTGGCGCGGGCTCGCGGCCCGAAGTGGGGCGCGCTGCCGCTGAAGAGACGATCGAAGAGATCGAGCGCGCCCTCGAAGGCGTGAACATGGTCTTCATCGCCGCCGGCATGGGCGGCGGCACCGGCACCGGCGCGGCTCCCGTGATCGCGGAGATCGCTCGCGGCAAGGGCATTCTCACCGTCGGCGTCGTGACCAAGCCGTTCCTGTTCGAAGGCACGCGCCGCATGCGTTCGGCCGAATCGGGCATCGACGAGCTGCAGAAGAACGTCGATACCCTTCTGGTCATTCCCAACCAGAACCTGTTCCTGGTCGCGAAAGCGGAAACGACCTTCAAGGAAGCTTTCCAGCTCGCCGACGAAGTGCTGCAGCAGGGCGTCCGCTCGATTACCGATCTTATGGTCATGCCAGGCCTCATCAACCTCGACTTTGCCGACGTTCGTTCGGTGATGGGCGAGATGGGCAAGGCCATGATGGGCACCGGCGAGGGCGAAGGCGACAACCGTGCGCTCGAAGCCGCCGAACGCGCTATCGCCAACCCGCTGCTCGACGGCGTGTCGATGCAGGGCGCCAAGGGCGTGATCATCTCTATCATTGGCGGCGAGGACATGAAGCTTCTCGAAGTCGACGAGGCGGCCAATCACATTCGCGAGCTGGTCGATCCGGAAGCCAACATCATTTGGGGCTCGGCATTCAACCCTTCGCTCGAAGGCAAGATCCGCGTTTCGGTCGTCGCCACCGGTATCGAACAGAGCGCCGAGCAGGCCGTTGCCGCCCGCAGTCAGCCGATCAGCCTCAGCGCGGGACGCGCGCCGAAGAAGCCCGTCCTTCCTCTGCCGACCGAAGAGGAACTGGCCGAGGACTCGTTTGCGACTTCGCCAGGTGCTGAACCCGGCTTTACCCAGGCGCCGTCATTCGAAGACGATTACGCCGAACCTCTGACGGGAGCTGCCTATGACGGCGGCGAGGAAGAAGGTCTCGCCGATCCAGTCGACGACAGCAATTATGGCCGCGGTCAGGAAGCGGGCTACGGTTCGCTGACCGGCATGAAGATCGAACGCGATCCCGAGGTCCTGGCCGAACAAGGCGAAGACGAGGGAGACGCATTCGAACTGACGCTTGAGGCTCCGGACGCCGGGGACGACGTGCCGGGGGCGGATCAGGACGAACTCTTGCTCGAGGCCAGCGAAGTCGCCGACGACTCCGAGCCAGTTCAATCCGGTGGACGCCGCCGAGGCCTGCTCGGCTCGGGTCCGGGTGAAGCAGAAGGTGGTTCGTCCGCCCCTCAGGGTGGCGGTGCAGCTCCGGCGGGTGGAAGCACCTTGTTCGAACGCATGGCCAACCTCTCACGCTCGAGCGCCAACAGAGACGAAGATGACGAAGAAGAAGGCGGAAGCAGTTCGATCCGCATCCCACGCTTCCTCGGCCGTCAGAACAACCAGTAGGACGGTCGCCATTCTCGCCAGGTTCAGCCGCGCCTGTTTAGCAGGCCCGGCATGACCCGCATTGTCGGTCATAAACAACGCCGCAGGCCGGGTGCATTGGCGCTCATGGCCTCGGCGGCAGGCGTGCTGCTGTCTGTCGCGGTTTCGCCCGCAGCGCAGGCTCAGCCCGTGGTCCAGCCGCTACCGGATCCCGCGACTTATCGGCTGAACGAGGCGCTGCGTCAGCTTGCCCAGGATCCGCGCTCGATCAATGCGCTGGTCGATGCCGGGCAGGCGTCGATTGCGCTCGAGGATCCTGAATCCGCGCTCGGTTTTTTCCGCCGGGCGGAAGCCGTCAATCCGAACGATGGGAGAGTGAAGGCCGGCCTGGCGGCGGTTATGGTCCGCCAGGGACAGCCGCTGGAGGCCTTGCGCCTCTATGACGAGGCGGAGAAGGCGGGCGAGGCGATGTTGCTTCATGCCCCGGATCGGGGCCTCGCCTTCGACCTGATCGGCGACAATGTCCGGGCGCAGAAGGAATATTCGGCTTCGCTGAACTTCGCGCCCGACCCCAGGGTCGTCCAGCGCCTCGCGCTCAGCCAGGCGATCGCCGGAAATCAGGCGGCTGCAGAAGCGACATTGCTGCCGCTTCTGCAGAAGAGCGATCTCTCGGCCTACAGAACGCGCGCCTTCTCGCTGGCGATTCTTGGCAAGTCGGACGAAGCCGTCACCATTGCCGAGACCATGCTGCCAGAGCGTCTGTCGAGCAGATTGGCGCCCTATCTGCGCTATATGCCGCGCCTGACGCGTGCGCAGCAAGCGGCGGCAGCGAACCTCGGTACGTTTCCGCCGGCGGCGCAGATCGGTCGCGACGACCCTGCGGTAGTGGCTTACGCGGCCCAGCTTGGAGTTCTGCCATCGGTTCCAGCTTCGGCTCCCTCGGGGGGTTCGGCCGACTCGCGGCTCGTTCCGGCGGGCGAACCGCTGGGCCGGCGCGACAACACGAGCCGAATTCCACGGCGCGAGGAAGTCCCGGCACCGCAACCAGCCGCACCGCCGACCCCGGCGCCAACGCCTCCGCGTCCGGCGGTGCAAGCCCCTCAGGTCGCTCAGGTGCCGCAGCCGCAGCCGATCGAGCCGCCTCGACCGGCGCCGGTGGTCGTCTCTGCATTGCCTCAAACTCCGGCTCCGCCGCCCGCGCCAGTGCCCGAAGAGCCACCTCCACCTCCCACCCAGGACCTAGTGGAAGCGTTCTCCGATTTGGCGGCTCCTGCTACGCGCGTCATTCCCGCGGACGGAGCGGTGGACATGTCCAAATTTGAACCCCGGCGCGATCCGCCGCCACGGCCGGCGGTGGTTGCGCCGCCGAAACCGGTCATTCCGAGCCGTCACTGGGTGCAGATCGCCACGGGCCGCGATACCGACGCGCTGGCTTTCGACTGGCGCCGACTCAAGCGCTCTGCGGGGGGGCTGCTGGACAAGTCCAAGCCCCAGATTGCCGACTGGGGGCAGACTAACCGCCTGCTGGTCGGGCCGTTCCCCAGCGCCAAGGAGGCCAACGAGTTCGTTGCGGACCTGAAGAAGAAGAACTTGGATTCCTTCCGCTTCACCAGCGCTCAGGGGGAAGAGGTGAAGCCCCTCGACTGAATCTGACGGACGATCTCGCGGCCCTCGGTGAATTCGTCTTTTTGCACATCTTGCCAACAGGGTTATAGAGTTTTGCCCAGCGGCGACATTTACCTCAATTGCCTAGCGAACCCCTTACATTGCATGTGCTTGGGTGTCTTGCTGGGATGGGAAAGTTAATGATGAACACCGGGCGTGAGCCGATCGAAGAAGCCGACGACGCGGCGCCGGTCGAGATGCTTGCGCAATTGTTCGAAGCCCATGGCTGGCCTTGCGAATTCGTCAACGAGGACGAATTGAGCGGGGAAATCCAGGGCAGCTGGGCCACTTATCAGATGCGCTGCATCTGGCGGGCGGAAGACAACGTCCTGCAGTTGCTCTGCCTCCCGGAGATTCGGGTGCCCGACGCCAAGCGCAAGCCGGCGTACGAGTTGCTCGCTCTGGTCAATGAGCAGCTCTGGCTCGGCCATTTCGATATCTGGTCGAACGGTGGCGTGCTGCTCTATCGTCACGGGCTGATGCTTGGACCTGATGGGATGTTGAGCTTGTCGATGGCGCAGGTCGCCGTCGAAAGCGCAGTCTCGGAATGCGATCGGTTCTATCCCGCATTCCAGTTCGTGCTCTGGGGCGACAAGCGGCCGAAGGACGCGCTCGAAGCCGCAATGGTCGACGCGGCGGGAGAGGCCTGAGGCTGGTCTCCCGCTTGCGGGAGGGTCCTGAGGAGGGCATGGGAGCTCCGATGTGGGAGGACATCCTCCCCACCCCTCCCGCGAGCGGACGGGGAGTAGGAGCGCTCAGTGGCCGATTTCAATTCCATCCTTCTCGTCGGGTGCGGCAATATGGCCGGGTCGATGCTTCGCGGCTGGCTCGCAGCAGGCCTGGCGCCGGAGCGGTTCTCGGTTGCGGACCCGGCAGTGCGGGATCTGCCGGATGGGGTGCACAGGCTCGACGCCGTTCCAGAAAGCGGTGAATTCGATGTCATCCTGCTCGGCATTAAGCCTCAGGTTCTGGCCCAGGTCGGTCCATCCGTCGAACCGCTGGTGGGGCGCGATACCACGCTGTTCTCGATCCTCGCCGGGGTTGAACTCGCCGTGTTGCAGGAGCAGTTCCCTCGGGCAGGCGGTGTCGTTCGCCTGATGCCGAACCTGGCGGCCGCCCTTGGAAAGTCACCGATCGCCATGGCGGAAGCAGGTCTGGACGATGCGTCACGGAACGAAGCTTTCGCCTTGCTCAAGCCTCTCGGAACGCCTGAATGGGTCGCCGAGGACGAATTCGACCTCGTCACCGCACTGGCCGGCTCGGGACCCGCATTCGTCTATCGGTTCATCGATTCCTTGTCCGTGGCAGCGGCTGAGCTCGGATTGCCTGCGGACAAAGCGCGGCGGCTGGCGCTGGCGATGGTCGACGGCGCGGCGGCCCTGGCCGCGGCTTCAGAGCACGACCCGGCAGAGCTTGCGCGTCGTGTCGCGAGCCCGGGCGGGGTCACTCAGGCGGGCCTCGACGCCATCGACGAAGGTAATTCTCTGAGCGATCTTATGCTTAAGACGTTAAGGTCTGCACGGGACCGCAGCGCGGAGATGGCCGAGGCTGCCCGGAATAGCGGTTAATACCTAAAGACCGGTTTTCCTTGAATACTGAGGCTATCGACGCGATATTGCCTCCACCGGCTTGTCGTCGCTCGGCGCCGGAATGGAGTTTGTAATGGCGAATTGGAATGATCCCCAGCCCACTCGGACGAACTTCTCGTCTTCCGGGTCTGCGGGTGCGGTGGGGACCGGTCAGGCGTATGCCGTCGACCAGGGCCTTCGCCGCCACATGCTCTCGATCTACAACTACATGACCAGCGGCGTGCTGCTGACTGGTATTGTCGCACTGCTGTTTTCATGGGGCGGAGAGACGTCTCCTGCGGCCCAGGTGTTCCTCAGCGGGGGCATCCTGGCGTGGGTAATCATCCTTTCGCCCCTCGCGATCGTCTTCGCCATGAGCGCGGGCGTCAACAAGTTCTCGACTGGCACGCTCCAGCTGATGTTCTGGGGCTTCGCGGTGCTGATGGGCCTGTCGATGTCGACCGTATTCCTGGTCTATACCGGCAGCTCGATCGCGGCGACTTTCTTCGCGACCTCCGCGGCTTTCGCGGGCCTCAGCCTGTTCGGCTACACCACGAAGAAGGACCTGTCGGGCTTCGGCAGCTTCCTGATCATGGGCGTGGTCGGTCTGATTGTGGCTAGCCTGTTGAACATGTGGCTGCAGTCTGGGTCGCTGACCTGGGCGATCAGCTTCCTGGGCGTGCTGATCTTCGCGGGTCTCACGGCTTATGACACCCAGCGGCTGAAGCAGCAGTACATCGCGATCCAGCAGATGAAGCTGACCAACCCGAATGCGGTTGCAGCTTACCCGGTGGGCAAGGTCGTGATCATGGGCGCACTGAGCCTATATCTGGACTTCATCAACATGTTCCAGTTCCTCTTGCAGTTCATGGGTCAGCGCAACTGATCGCAACTCAGATTCGTTTCATCGTGCCCGGGGTGCGGAAACGCTCCCCGGGCATTTTCATTGCCCGACCCGCGCGATAGGCTGACGCTTCATCCGCGCGCAAGGCGCGGCGTGGCACGATCATCTCACGTGCCATGAGAGGGGAGCACACTGCATGAATTCGACCCGCCCTAATCGGCTGAAGCTGGCGCTCGTGATTGCGGCTGTCGGCGCTCTTGGGGCCTGCGCGAAGGCACCTCCGCCTCCTCCGCCTCCGCCTCCTCCGCCACCCAGGGTCGTGGAAACGGTTCCCTTCCGACCCATCCCCCCGCAAGGCGCCTCGTATACGATGGACCTGCCGCCTGTGGGCGTCGGCGGCCAGCGCACCACGGTCAACACCGGCCTCGATGCGGACAGCACGCTGTGGCACTTCCGTTCGGCCTGGAACGTCGCTGCGCTCAATTGCCTCGATCCTGGTTATGAATCGATTCTGGAAGGCTACTCAGCTTTCCTCAAGCAGAATGTCCGGACCCTTGCCTCCACCAATACTGCGATCGAGGAGCGCTTCCGCAAGCAGTACGGCGCGCGCAACGCGGCGGTGAAGGCTCGTGAGACTTACATGACGCAGGTCTACAACTACTTCGCCCTGCCGCCTGCCCGCGCGCGGTTCTGCGACGTGGCCCGGTCGTTCTCTCAGCAATATCTGAGCCTGTCACCGACACCCGATATCAAGCAGTTCGCAGCGGCCAATCTGCCGAACGTCGAGACGGTCTATCAGGACTTCTTTCGTGAATACGAGAAGTACCAGGCCGATTCAGCGTCTTGGGATGCCCAATACGGGACCCGTTATGGCGCATCGCAACCAGGTTACGTCGCGGTCCATGGAGCCAGCGGGCAGAGCGTAGGGGCGTTGGTCAACTTGAACGCCCCGGCGCAGCAGACCGGCGCGGTCGTCGATCCGCAGTCGGGGGCGGAAATCCCGGTTATCCCGGTGCCGGACGAGGTCAGCACGCCGGTGGTTCAGCCCGTTCCGAGCAAGTAGGCGGAACGGGAGTGGCGCGGAAATGGGAAGGGCAAAATTTTGCTCTTCCAAGCCCGCGGCCTTTTGGCTAGGAGGCGCGCTCTTCGCGGGGCCCCAACCCCGCGCGACACCGGAACGGGGCCGTAGCTCAGCTGGGAGAGCGCGTCGTTCGCAATGACGAGGTCAGGGGTTCGATCCCCCTCGGCTCCACCACCGGGTCCTTTACTTTACGAGCGGTTCGACAAACCTGCCGCTTAACCGTTAGGTTAGCGCCATGCATTTTCTCGACCAAGCCAAGATCTATCTCCGTTCAGGCGCAGGCGGGCCGGGTGCCGTCAGCTTCCGGCGTGAGAAGTACATCGAGTACGGTGGTCCAGATGGCGGCAATGGCGGGCGCGGCGGGGACGTTGTCCTGGTTGCGGTGCCGGGCCTCAATACGCTGATCGATTTTCGGTATACCCAGCATTTCAAGGCTGCGCGCGGCAGCCACGGGATGGGCAAGAACCGCACGGGCGCCAGCGCGCCCGACCTGGTGATCGAAGTTCCCGTCGGTACTCAGGTGCTTGACGAGGAGCGCGAGGAAGTGCTGGCCGACTTTACCGAGGTGGGTCAGCGCATTGTCCTGCTCGAAGGCGGCATGGGTGGGCGCGGTAACGCCAGCTACGCCACCTCGACCAACCGCGCCCCGCGCCAGCACCAGCCGGGCATTCCCGCGCAAGAGATGTGGGTCTGGCTGCGGCTCAAGCTGCTGGCCGACGTTGGCCTGGTCGGGCTGCCGAACGCGGGCAAGTCGACCTTCATCAACCAGGTTTCGAACGCGCGCGCCAAAGTGGGCGACTATGCCTTCACCACGCTGGTGCCCAAGCTCGGCGTTGTTCGGCACCGGGACCGCGAGTTCGTGCTGGCCGACATTCCTGGGCTGATCGAGGGCGCTGCGGATGGCGCGGGCATCGGTGACCGGTTCCTTGGGCACATCGAGCGCTGCCGCGTGCTGATCCACCTGATCGACATCAGCGGCACCGACCCGGCCGAAGGCCTGCGCATCGTAGAACGCGAGCTTGAGGCCTATGGCGAGGGTCTCGAGGACAAGCCGCGGCTGATCGCGCTCAACAAGATCGACCTGGCTGACGCCGAACTGGCCGAAGGCTTCGCACAGGAACTGCGCGATGCCGGAGCGGACCGCGTGTTTCCGATTTCGGGGGCTACGGGTGCGGGGATTGATCGGTTGCTCGACGCTGCGCTGGATTATCTTCCGGCGCGGACGGCAACCGAGAACCCTCATATCGTCAACTCAGACGACGATGAGCCCGAGGGCGAGTGGTCGCCACTGGGCTAAGCCCTCTCCCCCTTGTAAGGGGGTTGGGAAGCGGCGGCTGAGGCTGCTCCAAGACCCTCTGCCCGGCCGTCTCCCAACGAGAAGGGAGATGCATGGCTTCTCAACCGCGATTGCAGCGGCTAACTCGCCGCAATGCCCATTGAGAGCCTTGCCGATTTAGCCAATCCCGCCACCGCTCCTCGCCTTGTCCTCAAGGTCGGGTCTTCCTTGCTGTGCGGTCGCGATGGCACGCCGAACCGTGATTGGCTCGCAACCCTGGCCCAGGAGATCGCCAAAGCGCAGGCGGGCGGGCAGAAGGTGATCGTGGTGAGCTCGGGCGCCATCGCGCTCGGGGCGGCGAAGCTGGGGCTGGCGAAAGGCGGACGGGGTTCTCTCGCCGACGCTCAGGCGGCCGCCGCGGTAGGGCAGATCGCCCTTGCAGGTCTGTGGAGCGAGTTGCTCGGGACCCACGGCCTGACGGCGGCTCAGCTGCTGCTGACGCTGGAGGACCTCGAGGACCGGCGCCGCTACCTCAATGCTGCAGCGACGCTCGGGCGGCTCCTGGGGGCTGGGGCCGTGCCCGTGATCAACGAAAACGATTCCGTCGCCACGCAGGAAATCCGCTTCGGCGACAACGACAGGCTCGCGGCGCGCGTGGCCCAGGCAGCTCAGGCTGATGCAGTGGTCCTGCTGTCCGATGTCGATGGTCTCTACGACCGTGACCCCAAGCACCCCGAAGCCACTCTCCTGCCGCGGGTTGAGGGCGTTACGGAGGCAGTCCATGCGATGGCCAGTCCGACTTCCGGCTCGGGTCTGGGTTCGGGAGGGATGACTTCCAAGCTTCAGGCGGCGGAGATTGCGACCCGTGCCGGGATCGCCCTTGCGATCATCAACGGCACGCACGAGCGGCCACTGGGTCGGGCCCTCGGCAACGACATCGGTACGGTGTTCACCCCCACTCGACGCGATCGGGCGCGCAAAGCGTGGCTAGGCGGACGCCAGCGGCTCAAGGGTACGCTGGTGGTGGACCCTGGTTGTGCCGGAGCGCTGCGCAAGGGCGGTAGCTTGCTCGCCAGCGGTATTACCGAGGTTGACGGACATTTCGAGCGCGGCGATCCGATCGGCGTGCGCGACCCCGACGGCAAGGCGGTGGCCCAGGGCCTTGCCGAGTATGACTCCGATGAGATCGAGCAGATCAAGGGTCGCCGCAGCGAAGAGCACGCGGCTTTGCTGGGTTATGCGCCTCGCTCCGCCGTGGTTCACCGCGATCAACTGGTGTTGCTTTGACGCTCGCGGTCACCGGCGGCACGGGCTTTGTCGGCCAAGCGCTGCTGGACCTGGCGAGTAGCCGATCCGTCTCCGTACGAGCCCTCGCACGACGCGAGCAGTCTCCCCGTCAGGGCGTAGAGTGGGTTCGCGGTGACCTGGCTGATCTCGGCGCGCTCAAAACCCTTGTCGAGGGCGCCGAGGCGGTGTTGCACATCGCGGGTGTGGTGAACACGCCCGACCCGATGGGCTTCCACCTCGGAAATGTGGCGGGGACCGAAGCCCTGATCGCGGCCGCACGAGCGGCTGGGGTTTCGCGCTTCATTTTCGTGTCGTCCCTTGCGGCGCGCGAGCCGAACCTTTCCAGCTACGGTATGTCCAAGCGACACGCCGAGGAAGCCGTCCAGACGAGCGGACTGGATTGGACCATCGTCCGCCCACCGGCGATTTATGGGCCGCGCGACCGAGAAATCCTCGACATGTTCAAGGCAGCACGTTGGGGCGTAGTCCCCATGCCGCCGGCCGGCCGGGCATCGATGATCCATGTCGAGGACCTTGCCCATCTGTTGCTGAACCTCGTGCGGCTGACGGTGCCGTTGCTCGAGGAGGTAAAACACCGCATTCTCGAGCCTGACGACGGGCGGGAAGGAGGCTGGTCGCACCAGGAACTGGCCAAGGCCATCGGCGATGCCGTGGGGCGGCGGGTGTGGGTGCCGACGCTCTCCGACAAGGCCTTGCGCGCCGCGGCCTGGGCAGATGGCCGCTTGCGTGGGAGCAAGGCCAAGCTGACACCTGACCGGGTCGGCTACATGGTCCATCCCGACTGGGTGAGCCGTCCCGACAAGGCTCCACCCGAAGCCCTGTGGCGGGCGGAGATCCCCACAGCCGAAGGCCTCGCCGCGACAGCGCGCTGGTATCGGGCGCAGGGGTGGCTCTAGCTGTTCGGCGCTAAACCGCGCCGCTTCTTTCCATACGGAATGTTGCCGAGGTTGGCCGGAGGGCCAGTCCGAACTGACGTGTCTCCGCGTGCGTTCTCGACCACGGCGATCGAGATCGGCTTGTCGAACATCACGCCGCAGCCATCATCCTTGACCCAGACGATGCGGCTGAACAGCTCAAGCCCGTCCCACTTTAGCAGGGCCGTGGCGCCGACCGGGGGAGGGTTGCTGATTTCCACACGAGCGCCGGTCTCGGACAGGTCACAGATGTTACCCCGCCAGTCGCCACCCGCCGTCTGGAGGTGAACCACTCCCGACACCGGTACCCGCTCCGAACCGCGTCGTTCGACCCAGGTGGCGGCAGCCTTCGCTTGTTCTTGACCCATACCGCATGATCTCGTGGGCGAGTTAATAGCCCTACTCGGCAAAGGGTTAGCGGCGTGGTGAGACTTGTCCTGGCTTCACTCGACAGGCATCGCCTCTGGAAACGATCACCGGCCATCGAGGATCTCGGCTCGCGGCCGGTACAGGCGCACGGTGTAGTTCCACCCTGGCATGATCGGCAGGCAGTTTGAAACCTGCCCATCGCAGCCGCCGAACTGGATGCGGTAGTATCCGTCGGCATCCTGCTTGGCCGTCATGTTGTTGAGCGAATAGGCGTTCTGCGGGTTGGCCTCGAAGTAGCCGTCCTTGTTGTAAACCGTGACTGACCAGAAGCCATCGACGGGGACGTCCTTCACTTCGAGACGATGGACCGTTGTGCCGTCATCGTTGGGCGGGCGCCCGGCAACGTAGACGGCGTCTTCAGCAGGATTGCCTCCCCAGCCACAAGCCGTGCCGACCAGGTGAGCCTCAGGATCGACCGTCTCGCGTGTCCCGAACGCCAAGCGCGGCTCGAAGGAGCCGGCTTGCTTCAGCACGTCGCGGATTTGGCCGAGGGACACCTGGTCCCATTGCGGCACCTCGAAAGTGCCCGGCGAAGCCTGGTCGATTGTTATCGCGTCCTGCAAGGCATGCACGGCAGAGAGGTCAGCCGGGTCTTGAGGGTCGACAAACGTGCGCACCAGCAGCGCGACGTAGCGGGTTCCGACTTGCTCCCGCGTGACCACATAGGCACCGGCGCCGTAATAGGTGGCGGGGTTGAAGTGGTCTTCGCTGATCAGCAACAGCGACATGAACCGCTTGCCGGCATCGGGAAGGGTGATTGTCACCGGGCCTGCGTCGAGGTCGAAGATGCCGCTCGAGTAAAGCGTGTCGCGATTCATGCGCACCACGGTCTGGTGAGCTATGTCAGGCAAACCGCGATTGTGGACCATCCTGCCGAAAGCGCCGTCCTTTGCGAAGTTAGCGAAATAGGTGTCGGTCTCGGCTCGAACGAAGGTGTCGCGGGTCACGGCTTCCATAGGTCGCTCCTGGCGCATGGCTGTCTTGGTGGTCCAAGTGGCCGTGAGAAGCGCGCAGGCTCAATCGGGTGGATTCCCGATGCCCTTCTTTTTTCGACGAAAGCTGCCCGCTTCGCGGCGGATCAGAATGCCGGTTCGTAGCCCGGAGGCAGTTCGCCCTCGTCCGGCGTGTCCGTCGCGCCGACCGGCGTGTGGATGCCGCACTCGGTCTTGTCCCAGCCGCGCCAGCGTCCCGCACGCGGGTCTTCACCGGGCTTCACGATGCTGGTGCAGGGTTGGCACCCAACCGACAGATAGCCCTGGGCCTCCAGCGGATGGCGCGGGAGGTCGTACTCGGCGAAGTAGGCGTCGAGATCGGCCTTGGTCCAATCGCCCAGCGGGTTGATCTTGAGGCGGCCATCCTCGATCTCGAAGCGCGGCAAGTTCTGGCGGGTAACTGACTGGAACGCCTTGCGGCCTGAGATCCAGGCGTCCAGGCCTTGCTTGGCGCGGCGCAGGGGCTCGACCTTGCGGATCTCGCAGCAGCCGTCAGGGTCCCACGACCAACGCAAACCATTCTCGTCCTTGGCGGAGAGCACGGCAGGATCGGGCTGCACGACCGAGGAGTTGGTCAGGCCGAAGCGCCGGGTCAGTTCGTCCCGGTAGGCGAGAGTTTCCTCGAACATCTTCAGCGTGTCGACAAAGATCACCGGCACCGTCGGGTCGGCCTGCGCTACGAGGTGCAGCAGCACCGCGCTTTCCGTGCCGAACGAGGAGACCACGGCTACCCGGCCGAGGCTGCCCTCGGCGAAAAGCTCACGCAACATCGTGCCCACGTCCACCCCGGCGAAGCGCGCGTTAAGCGCGTCCGCATCGGCCTGGGTGAAGGCAGGACCGGTGTCGATCGTGTCGATGGCCCGACTAGCCATTCACCAGATCCGGATGGCGCAACTGCCAGATCGGCACGGCCGCATCGGCGGCAGGCTGATAGACATAGGGATAGCGGCTCAGCGTCGCGTTCACGTCGTCCATGTCGAACGGTACGTCGGGAGCAAAGCTGTCGAATCCGCAGCGGCGCATGAAGAACAGCAAATCCACCAGCACGTCGCCGGTAGCCTTGATCTCGCCGGTGTAGCCCATCTCGCGCAGCACGCGGGCGCTGGAGAAGCCGCGGCCGTCGCGGAACTTGGGGAAGTCCACTTCCACCAGCTTGGTGCGATCGAGCACCGGCGCGAGCCGGCGCACGTCGTCGCCCGCTTCGATGCGGACCGAAGCGGCGTTGGTCTGGTCGAGAAACGCGTCGAGCGAGACAGCCGGTTCATCCGGCACGGGATCGTCGCGGAAGCGCAGTACGTCAGCCATAGATAGCCTCCTTGAACCCATCCAT
The DNA here is from genome assembly GCF_018599195.1 of Croceibacterium selenioxidans. Lineage (GTDB taxonomy): Bacteria > Pseudomonadota > Alphaproteobacteria > Sphingomonadales > Sphingomonadaceae > Croceibacterium_A > Croceibacterium_A selenioxidans. The sequence goes on from NZ_JAHFVK010000003.1 coordinate 72,278, forward strand.
GCCGACGCGGCGGTAGGTATCGATGAACTTTTCACCCGGTTCGCGAATCTCGCGATAGCGTTCGACGGCGCGTTCCAGCGCGTCGACCACGCCCGCTTCGTCGAAGCCGGGGCCGGTGATCTTGGCTTGCGTGGTCACCTCGTCGCCCGAACCTCCGAGCAGGAGCTGGTAGCTCTCCGTGCCCTTACGGTCGACGCCAAGGATGCCGATGTTGCCGGCGTGGTGGTGGCCGCAGGCGTTGATGCAGCCGGAGATCTTGATCTTGAGTTCGCCCACGTCCTGCTGGCGCGCCGGATCCGCGAACCGTTCGGAGATCTTTTGCGCGACCGGGATCGAGCGCGCGTTCGCGAGGCTGCAATAGTCGAGCCCCGGGCAGGCGATGATGTCGGTCACCAGATCGAGGTTGGCTTCGCCCAGGCCCGCTTCGTGGAGTGCGGTCCACACGGCGTGCAGGTCTTGCTTGCGAACATGCGGCAGAACCAGGTTCTGCGCGTGCGTAGCGCGGATGTCGTCGAAGCTGTAGCGCTCGGCGAGATCGGCCACGAGGTCCATCTGGTCGGCCGAAATGTCGCCGGGGATCTGCCCGATGGGTTTGAGGCTGATGTTGACGATCGCATAGCCCGGCGCCTTGTGCGCGACGGTCTGGCGATCGACCCACAGCGCGAAGTCGGGGTCCGAACGGTCGATTTCTTCGGAAAGGCCGGTCTCGAACGCGGGCGGGGCGAAGTAGGCCGCGATGCGGTCGTACTCGGCCTGGGGGAAGTCCTGGTGGAGGGTGAGGAAGTGCTGGAACTCCTCTTCCACCTGCCGACGGAACTCGTCTTCGCCCAGTTCGTGGACGAGGATCTTCATCCGCTGCTTGTGGATGTTGTCGCGTCGGGCGTTGCGGTTCCAGGTGCGCAGGACCGCCTGCATGTAGGACAGGATCTGCCCGGTCGGGAGGAACTCGCGAATCTTGTACGCGATGAAAGGCGTGCGGCCCATGCCGCCACCGGCATAAACCTCGAACCCGATCTCGCCCGCGTCGTTCTTGACGATACGCAGCGCGAAATCGTGCCAGCGCAGCGCCGCACGGTCGATCGGCGAGGCGATCACGGCGATCTTAAACTTGCGCGGCAAGTAGCTGAATTCCGGCATGAAGTTGGTCATCTGCCGGATCATCTCGGCCCACGGACGCGGGTCGAGGATCTCGTCAGCCGCGGCGCCGGCGTACTGGTCGGCCGAGACGTTGCGGATAGACTCGCCGCTGGTCTGGATAGCGTGCATCTCGACATCGGCGAGCTCGCCGAGCAGGTCAGCCGCTTCTTCCAGCTTGATCCAGTTGTATTGGATGTTCTGCCGCGTGGTGAAGTGGCCGTAGCCACGGTCATAGACGCGGGCAATGTGCGCCAGCTTGCGCATCTGCGCACCGTTGAAGGTGCCATAAGGGATGGCGACCCGCAGCATGTACGCGTGGAGCTGCAGGTACAGACCGTTCTTTAGCCGCAGGGGCTTGAATTGGTCGTCAGTCAGCTTGCCTTCGATGCGGCGGCGGGCCTGGTCGCGGAATTCCTCGACGCGGGCCTGGACCATCGCTCGGTCATATTGGTCGTACTTGTACATCAGATCACCCAGGTGCCGGCGTTGGGATCGGCAGGTTTGAGAGTCAGGTCAGGGCGTACGGTCGGGCCATAGGCGCGGACCCGGTCCTTGATGTGAGCCGGGCGAGGCTTACCCTGCGCATCGAGTTCGGCATCGAGCGCGTAGCCACCATTGACGCGGCACGCAGCGTCTTCCTGCTTGAGGATGGTTTCCCCCTGGTCGCCGACGTCAACCGCGTCTTCGACATGAAACGACCATCCCTGGCCATCCCACCAGATGACCCGGCCGTTCTTCAAATCATTCCCCGTAAGTATCTTCACGAATGCGCCTCCAGCGCGAATTGGGCGACGGCCGCGTCGGTGCGGGCGGTGACATCGCCGATGATGATGAGGGCAGGGCTCTTCACCCGCTCGCGCTCCACAAGGTCGGGCAGCGCGGCGAGAGGGCCGCGGAGAACACGCATCGTGGGACGCGCGGCATTTTCGATGACCGCCAGCGGCGTCTCGGGCGACAGGCCGTCGGCCATGAGCTTCTCGGCGATCTGAGGGGCGGTCTTGACGCCCATGTAGATCACCAGCGTGCGGCCCTTGCCGGCAAGGCCCGCCCAGTTCTGTTCGGTGAGACCCTTGCACTGACCGGCGACGAAGCTGACGATGCTTGCGCCTTCGCGGTGGGTCAGCGGGATCTGCGCGGCGGCCGCCGCTCCCAAGGCCGAGGTGACACCGGGAACGACTTCGACCGGAACGCCGGCGGCGTGGCACGCTTCGGCTTCTTCACCACCGCGTCCGAAAACGAACGGGTCTCCGCCTTTAAGACGCACCACATCGCGCCCGGCGAGCGCCTCGCGCACCAGCAGGGCGTTGATCTCTTCCTGAGGCAGGGTGTGGCGAGCGCGGCTCTTGGCGACCGACACCAGCTTCGCGCCCGGACGTGCCATTGCCAGCACGGCAGGTTCCACCAGACCATCGTGCACGACGATCTCCGCCGCGCCCAGCAGGCGCGCGGCGCGCAGCGTCAGGAGGTCCGGATCACCCGGGCCCGCTCCGACAAGGTAGACTGTGCCTATCCTGCTCATGGCGCGCATGTGGCGTTGAGGCCCGTTTCGCGCCAGCCATATTGGATTGGGTAGGGGCTAGGAGAGCTTTAGGCTGCGTTCCTGGGCGCTTTAATCAAATCCTCCCTGTGGCGGCTGAGCCGTCATGGGGAGGAGGGGTGACGCAGGGGCTAGGGGCACCAGGCCATCCCCTCCACCAGTCGCAGTTCTCCTCCCCATCGGTTTCGCCGACAGGGGGGATTTCAATCTCAGAAAGTCGCCGTCAGCGCGGTGGCAATATAGTGGGTGTCGCCAGTCTGCGGGGCGTTGGGGGCGGTCTTGAGGAATTCGCCCTTGGCCAGCCACACCGCGTTGACTTCGGCTCTGAGGAAGTTCGGCATCAACCAATAGCGCAGGCGACCTTCCAGTTGGTGCCCTGCGAAGTTGCCCGATTGACCGGTAATGTCCCGCACGCCCGTGGTCGAAAAGCTGTCGGTACGAGAGGCCAGCCACATGGGGCGATAGACGGCGAAGGCATCCCACCGCGGGTCGGGCGCGACCTCCGCCCGCAGGCCGGGGGTGCTGATATTCGCCCGGCCGATGGCATTGTAGATACCCGCCGGGGCGAGGTCGGCACGGCGCATGCCGAAGAGAGTGTCAAAGCGTCCGTACTTTGGACCGTCCCCATCGCCGCTCGCTCGATCGTACTCGACCGAAAGGCGAAGCTTCGCCGGGCCGGGGAAAGTGTAACCGGCGTCCGCATGGATGAACCACGCTCTTACGTCGACTACAAGAGAGTTGGCTGCGGTCGAGGCGCGGATGTTGCCCGTCTGATAAATGCCTTCAATCTCGAAATCGAACTGTCCCACCTTGGGGTCGCGGATCAGGCGAGCGCTAAAGGTGTCGAGGTCTCGATTACGAGTGGGATGGTCGAGCCAATCGCGCTCATGCAATCCGAAGTAGCCGATCTCCGCCGTGGCGCCGGCTATCGTCTTGGGCCGGGCGATAAGACCGCCCCACAGCTGCAGGTCGAAGCTCTCGCGGTCCCACTCGGTCTTGGCGTCGAGGACTGAGGGCAGGTCATCCGGGAGCCTGATTTGCGGCAAGACGTAGATCGCGGTCGCCGTGACGCCGGCCTTGGTTCGCAGATCCGCTCTCAGGCCGGTGTAGCCGTTGGTGGTGTTGCGGTAGTCGTCCGCGGCGACAAGGCGGCGTGAGCCGAGGTTGAGGGTGAAGCGCCCTGCTTGCAGGGTGGCCTTGCTGCCATCGCCCAGGACATTGTCGATATCCGCGGCAAGATAAGCCTGGACCAGCTCAAAGGTGTTGACCTCGTTGGCGCTGATTGCGCTGCCGGGCTTATCCAGCCAGGCCCGGCTGTCGTACAACTCGCCCCCGATGCGGACCACGCCGGTATCGTATTCGGCGAACAGAGTCGTGCGCAGGTCGAGTTGCTCATCTTCATCGCGAAGGCCGGCTCGAGGCTGGCCATCGAGCGCCTCATAGCGCACGCGCATGCTGCCCGAGAGCTTGAAATCATCGGGATTACCGATCGCCGATTGCAGCGTGGGCGCCTCGGCGCGGGCAACAGCCGGCAAAGCACCGGCCAGCAAGACGACACCAATGGCGAACCTCATGGAAAACCCTTCGAAGCGACGGAGCAATCGGTTCGGCTCCATTCGAATGGTCGCCGTCATTGGCGCACTCTATCGCCGCTCGTTTCGGACGAGGGAACCCTAGTTGTTGTTTTTGGGCGTTTCGCCCGGCTTCGCCTCTCGCAAAACCGCAATGAGCTCCTTGAGGGCCTCGGTCTGGTCAAGGTGAACCTGACGCGTGGTGCGATTGGGAATGGGCACGTTGTTTTCGCGGAACGAGCGCCAGATTCGCTTGAGCACGTCCGAGCGGACATTGGCGAGGCCATCCTCGGGATCGTTGATCCAGATCCTGATCTCGTAGAACACGCCATCTTCGGTGAGTTGGGTGATCCACGCCGCAGGTGGGGGAAGGTTGAGGACTCGCGGAGAGGCCTTGGCGGCCTCGATCATCAGCGTTTCTGCCAGGTCGAGGTCGGCGGAGTGATCGACCACCATCTGCAGCCGGACCCGGACATTGCGCGAGCTGTAAGACCAGTTCTCGACCTGATTGATCATCAGGTTTTCGTTCGGGATCAGGTATTCCTTCATGTCGCGGGTGGTGACCGAGACGGCGCGCAGCCCGATCTTCTTCACCTGGCCGACAGTGTTCGAAATTCCGTCATTCACCGCGATCACGTCGCCGGGCTTAATCGAACGGTCCATCAGCAGAATGATCCCCGCCAGCAGGTTGCCGAAGGTCTTCTGCAGGCCGAACCCGATGGCGAGGCCGAAGGCGCCCGAGAACACCGTCAACGCCGTCAGATCGATACCGAGCAGGTCGATCCCGATGAAGATGGCGATCAGCCAGATCACGATCGACAGCAGCTTCTCGCCCAGCAGCCGGCGGGCTGGATCAAGCGCCGTCAGGCGGGCGAACAGCCGATGGGCGACTTTGCTACCGACACGGGCAAACACATAGAGCCCGATGATTACCGCCAGAACGACGATCACGCCCCACACGGAAATGCGGGTGGACCCGAGCGCAAAACCGAATGAGTCGAGCCACTCCACAACCGTGCCTGCGGTCATGCTCTTCTCGGTAACGACGTCCTTCAGCGCGTCGGCGCCTTCGATATTTCCCGCCGCCTTGGCGACGGCTGTAGCGGTGGCTTCCGGCGAAGGGGACGAGGCAGGAAGCAGCATCGAAGCCATCAGGCCGACCCCAGGGCCTCTAGGCCGCGCGAGAGATCGCGCATCAAGTCCTGCGGGTCCTCAAGCCCAATCGAGAGCCTAATTCCGAGGCGGTCCTGCGTGTTCCAACCGGCGGGCGGCCAGGATGTCGCGCTGCGGGCACGGGCGGGGTCGAACGGGATCACCAGGCTCTCGTAGCCGCCCCAGCTGTAGCCGATGCCGAACAGCTCCAGCGCGTCGATGAAGCGGGCGCGTCCGGCCGGATCGCTTCCCTTAAGGACGAAGCTGAACAGTCCGCAGCCTCCGATGAAGTCGCGCTGCCAGAGCTGATGGCTGGGGGCGTCCGGCAGCATCGGGCACAGGACGTGGGCAACTTCCGGGCGGCTGGATAGCCATCGGGCGAGCGTGAGCGCGCTGGACGTCTCGCGCTCCAACCGCACGCCGAGCGTGCGCAGGCCACGCAAGGCGAGCGCGGCATCGTCGGGCGAGACCACGAGGCCGAGGGCTTGGCTCTTGAGCCGCAGCCGAGTGTAGAGCGCCTCGCCGGCAGAAGCGCTGCCCATCATTAGGTCCGAATGCCCACCCACATGCTTGGTCAGCGACATCAGCGAGATATCGCAACCCCGCGATAGTGCCGGGAAGCCGAGCGCCGTGGCCCAGGTATTGTCTAGAATGCTGACAGCGCCCTTCATCCGCGCGGTTGCCGCCAGCGCCGGAATGTCGGCCACTTCCATCGACAAGCTGCCAGGACTTTCGAACAAGACCGCGCGTGTGCGCTCGGTGAAGAGGGCGGCAAAGCCCTCGCTATCGAGCGGATCAAAGAAGCGCGTCTCTATGCCCAACGGAGCAAGCAGGGACTTCGCCATCACCCGGCTGGGTTCGTAGGCGTTGTCGGTCATCAGTACCGTGTCGCCGCTTTCGAGCACCGACAGCAGCACGCCGGAGATCGCCGCCACGCCGCTTGGATAAAGCACCGTGCCCGCAGCGCCCGGCTCGAGTTCGGTCAGGGCGTCGGCCAGCGCCCATTGCGTCGGTGAGCCGCGGCGGCCGTAGTAGAAGTGACCGTCCGCGTTGGGGCGACCGCGCGCCAGGTCGGCGCTATCGGCGTAGAGGTGGGTGCTCCCGCGCCAGACCGGCGGGTTGACCACCGAGCCTGTCCATTCCGGCCGCCGGCCGGCTTCTACGATGCGGGTGGCGGGCTTGTGCTGATCCTCATCGGGCGAGCTCAAGCGGCGGTTCCCGTCGCCTTGGGCGTGGCCGGGTCCGCACCCCATTCGCTCCAGCTCCCGTCATAGAGCGCGACATCGTCCTTGCCGAGCAGGTGCATGGCGAACAGCAGGACCGAGGCCGTGACGCCGCTGCCGCAGGTGGTGACGACCGGTTGATCGAGGTCGATGTGCGCTTCCTTGAAGGCGGCGCGCAGCCCCGCCTCGTCGCGGAAGGTTCCGTCAGGCTTGAGCAGGCGCCCGAAGGGCAGGTTGTGCGACCCGGGGATGTGACCGCTCGGCATCCCCGGCCTGATCTCCGGCTCGGCCCCGGTGAACCGACCGGTGCCGCGTGCGTCGAGGACTTGCTCGGTCGCAGTCTGCAGGTTGGCGAGCATGTCGGCCTTGCTGCGGACGGCGGCCGTTCCCGCGGTGGGGGTGACGTGCCCGCCTCCAGTCCGGGTTCGTCCGCTCTCCAGGGGACGAGCCTCGCTTCGCCATTTGCCGAGACCGCCGTCGAGAATCGCGACTTGCGCGAAGCCGTGGAGGCGGAAGATGAACCACGCGCGGGCCGAAGTTTTCACCGCGCTGTCGTCGTAGATCACCACCTGGTCGCCGTCGTTGACGCCGAGTTCGCTCAGGCGTTCAGCGAATTGCTGAGCCGTGGGCAGGGCTGCGGGAACCGCACTCGACGGGTCCTTGAATGTATCCAGGTCGAGGAAGCGTGCCCTTGGAATATGGGCCGCCTCGAATTCAGCCGCCGCGTTTCGCTCTGCGTCGGGCAGGTGGGCCGATGCGTCGATCACCACCAGACCCGGTTCGCCGAGCCGCTCCGCCAGCCAGGCGGTGGAGACAAGGTCCTTCATGCGGCGTGGTTAGCCGGTTCGATCATGTCAGTAAATGTGGCGTTAGGGTCTATGCGAATGCGCGCTGGGCCAGATGCGGATAGATGCGCGGACCCAGATCGAGACGGAAGGGCTGCAGGGCCGATCCTTCCCCCGGCTGCCCGACCACGAAAGTCCGCACCACCGGTCGTGCGCCCTCCGCCTCGACCCGGAAGCGTGCGAGCGGCAGGAGCAGCGCGGTCTTGCCCTGGCGGATCGGCACGATTTGCGAGAACGGCACACGAAAAGCCCCTGAGATCACTTTGCGCTCACCGGGTTCAAGCCGCTCGATGGTCTGCGACGGCATGGCCCCCTGACCGGGACCTGCGAGCTGTTCCTCGCGGCTCATCGAGGCGTGGGCGGAAATCATGTCGGCGCCGATCTTAAGGCCGGTAATCGGTGAAGACCCATGATTGGCAACCTCCAGCCGGTAATCGAGCGTCGCGTTCATCAGCGTGAGGCTGAGGCGCAGCGGCTCTAGTGCCACTTGCAGAGGTTCGGCGGGCGTGATGGCTGGCTGGCGCGGCGGCGACGGCGCTATCGGCACTAGCGACTCGGACAGTGGCTCAGGCGCCGCAACGGGCGATGAATCGACTCTCGGCCGTTCGAGTTGCGGCACCTCAAGCGGAATGCCTGCAAGGGGACGACGGCGCCACCAGACGAGCGCCACCAGGGCGAGTCCGGCGAGCACCAATATTCCACCGAGAATCCAAGGCCAGGCCGCCCCGCCCTCGTTACGATCGCCGAAGTCCCGGATCGGTATTGGCGCTCGAGCGACGGGCTGGGTTGCGATGGCCGGAGCGGCGCTCTCCGCCGTGGGCTCTTCAGTGACGGCGGGCGGCTCGCCACCGATGGCTATTGCCGTTTCAGCGGCAGGGGCCCTCTGAGTCGCTTGAGGCCGGGGCGCTGTCGTCTGCCTCGCGAAGGGTGGCGGAGTTACTTGCGGTGCCGGGGTTGCCTCGACCGGGCGCACTTGCGTTGGCGCAGGGGTCGGCGTGGGCTGCGGGCCTCGCGATTCCGGCACGTCGGGGACGACCGGACCCTGGCGCTGAGGAGGGGGTTGCGCCTCCGACGTGGAAGGGGGCAGGCGGAAATCGGCGACGCTGGCCACGGCGGGCGCAGCCGCCCACAGCGCAAGCGCGCTCGCGCCGGCAATCCGGCAGGTTATCTTCGACCTAGGAATTTTGAACGTCCGACCCATCGATTTACGCCGCATGTTGGGTGAGGCGCTGAATAGTCCGTGAACCGCCCTACGCAAAGCGCCGCCTTGTGCATGGCGTCCGATAGGGGCAAGAGCGCGACCGATGAGTGACACAACCTCAGACGCGCCGCGCCACCTTGGGCAACAGAGCGCCTTGCCAGCTTCTCCCGAAGAAGCCGTACTCGACTATGTGCCTAACCCGCGTGCCGGCACGCTCTATCTCGTGCGTTTCGCGGCCCCAGAATTCACGTCGTTGTGCCCGGTCACCGGGCAGCCCGATTTTGCCCATCTCGTCATCGACTATGCGCCTGGCGACACGATCGTCGAATCCAAGAGCCTCAAGCTGTTCCTGGCCTCGTTCCGCAATCACGGCGCATTCCACGAGGACGTGACGGTCGGCATAGGTAAGCGGCTATTCGACGAGATGGCCCCGCAATGGTTACGGATCGGCGGCTACTGGTATCCGCGGGGCGGCATTCCGATCGACGTGTTCTGGCAAAGCGGTTCGTCGCCCGCAGGTCTCTGGATACCGGATCAGGGCGTTTCGGGATATCGCGGACGAGGGTGAGTTGCTACCGCGACCAGCGTTTGACTAGACCAAGCCGGCGAAACGCGCCGCTACATGGGGGTAAACGATGCGCATTGTAATGATCGGAAGCGGTTACGTCGGCCTCGTCTCCGGTGCCTGCCTTGCCGATTTCGGGCATCATGTCTGTTGTGTCGACAAGGACGCCAGCAAGATCGAGGCTCTGCATCAGGGCCGTATTCCGATTTTCGAGCCCGGCCTGGATGAGTTGGTGGCTAAGAACGTGGCGGCGGGACAACTGCAGTTTTCGCTCGATCTCATCGAAGCGCTGCCAAATGCTGACGCTGTGTTCATCGCAGTCGGCACGCCATCGCGTCGTGGCGACGGCCATGCGGACCTCAGCTACGTCTACGCGGCCGCGCGTGAGATGGCCCCTCACCTCGACGCCGGCACGGTCGTGGTCACCAAGTCAACGGTTCCGGTCGGCACGGGGGACGAGGTCGAGCGCATCATACGCGAGGCGGCTCCGGATCTTTCCTTCTCGGTCGCTTCCAATCCGGAGTTCCTCCGCGAAGGCGCGGCAATCGAGGACTTCAAGCGCCCCGACCGCGTGGTCATCGGCGTCAACGACGATCACGCTGCCGACGTGCTGCGGGAAATCTACCGCCCGCTGCTCGGCAACGAGACGCGTCTGCTCGCGATGTCGCGGCGCGCGGCCGAACTGACGAAATACGCGGCGAACGCCTTCCTCGCGACCAAGATCAGCTTCATCAACGAGATCGCTGACCTGTGCGAGCGGGTGGGTGCCGACGTGCAGAACGTGGCCAAGGGCATCGGCCTCGATTCCCGCATCGGCGCACGCTTCTTACAGCCGGGGCCGGGATATGGTGGTTCGTGCTTTCCCAAGGACACACTCGCCCTGCTCAAGACCGCGCAGGACTACGAAGCGCCGTTGCGGATCGTCGAGGCCGTGGTGGCATCGAACGACGGCCGCAAGCGTTCGATGGGCCGCAAGGTGATCCACGCGCTCAACGGTCAGTCGCAGGGCAAGACGGTCGCGTTGCTGGGCCTGACGTTCAAGGCCAATACCGATGATATGCGCGACTCGCCGGCCCTTGCGATCGTCCGCACGCTTCAGGACGGAGGCGTGGCGGTACGGGCTTACGATCCCGAAGGGATGGAGCAGGCGGCAAACGTGCTCGACGACGTCACCTATTGCGGCGATGCTTACGAAGCCATGGAAGGCGCCGACGCAGCTGTCATCGTGACGGAGTGGGACGCGTTTCGCGCTCTCGATTTCCAGCGGGCTGGAACGGCGCTAAACGACAAGCTGCTGGTCGACTTGCGTAACCTCTACGACCGGGCCGACGTCGAACGCCACGGCTTCCGGTATGTCGCGGTAGGCCGTTAGGAGCGCAAGCGTACATAGCTGCCCCGGGGCGATTTCCACCGGGGCAAATGGGGTAGGGGACCGCCGGGCTGGTGGCCGATGCGAACTCACGCTAAGTTCCTGCAAGCCAAGGGGTAGGCAGGGGGTTCGGTAATGAGGAAGCGTTTTCTTCGGCTTGCTGGTGTAGCGTCGGTTGCGGGTCTGGCCATCTTGGCCGCGGTGCCCGCGATTTCCCAGGGCGGCTCGGCCCCCCCGGTTCGCTATACGATCGACGCGGGCACGATCTCCGGCATGGGCGCAATGGGCGCCAATGGCGGCGGCGGCTTGAATTCGGCGATGGCGATGATGCGTGGTGGCGGCAACCAGGTGGCGCATGAGCTCCGGCTGCGTCTGGGTTCGAGCCAGGCTCCGGCGGGAGATCCCAAAGCGGATCATTTCATTCCGCAGGGCATGCGCATGGGGGCCTCGCTGCCGCTGGTGACGCCGCGACAGGTCACCGGAACGCAGGAGTACACGCCGGGCCAAATGCCGACCGGACGACTGCTGCTGTTCTGGGGCTGTGGCGAACATGCCGGGCCCGGGCAGCCGGTGGTGATCGACTTCTCGAAGCTGGCTCGTGGGCAAGTGCCTCCGGGCCTCTACGCGCAGTCGCTTAACTTGCCGGAAGACTGGTCGATCACTTCTGCCAATAGCAAGACTTTCGGCGAGTGGCCGAACGAGCGGGATCCCAAGCCGGTGCCGGGTAACGCCTCGCTTCTGGGGACCCAGCGCATCGCGAGCACTTATGCGCCGGAGATTTCGTTCGAGCTCGCCAACGACTTCATGTCCGCCCTGCGTCCATCGACGGCCGACGCAGCGGGCGGGGCTGTGAACCTCAGCTGGAACTCGGTGCCGACCGCCACCGGATACTACGCCTGGGTGATGGCCATGAACCCCGACCAAAGTGGCCAGCCGCGTGACATGGTGTGGTGGACCTCCTCCTCAACCCAGCAATTTGGCGGACCGATGTGGGATTGGCTCTCACCGAGTACGGTGCAGAAGCTAATCACTGCAAAAACGGTCATGCCGCCAAGCCAGACCAGCTGCACGATCCCGGCCGAGGTGCGTGAGCAAGGTGGGCCGTTCATGATGACCAACCTTTATGCCTACGGCCCGCAGGCGGATTTCTCCTACCCCGTCCGGCCGGCCAACGCGGCGCGCAGTTGGCAGCCGGACTGGATTGCCCGCGTCCGCTTCCGCGCGAACGCCATGGTCATGCACGGCATGCCGGGAATGAGCGACTTCGGAGCATCGTCAGAGTCCTCTGAAGAGGCGCAACCGGCGCAACAGGGCCAGGAACTTCCGCGCTGCAAAGGCTTGTCGGGCATTGCCAAACGGGCAGCGGGACTGTGCCAGTGAGCGGATAGGGCGAGCCATCGCTGGCGATCGGAAAGCTGTCGCTGCCCTTCGTGAAAGCTGGTGCCGGCTACAGGATTCGAACCCGTGGCCCCCTGATTACAAATCAGGTGCTCTACCAACTGAGCTAAGCCGGCGCCTGGAAGTGCCTTTGCTTCAAGCGACGCCGAAGGTCCAGCCTTCGGTGCGAGCTATTTCTGGGGTGAGGCGTTCTGGCGCCCACAATTCCGGTCTGCCGGCGTTGGCTCGCAGCCAGGCGGCCGTGATGAGGGCATCGGCCTTGTGATCGTCGATCGGCACGTTTTGGCGCCAGGGCTTGCTGCCCAGCGCTGCGAGGGCTTGGTCGAGTGAATCGCGATCCCGAATCTTGGAGGCTCCCGCGCGGCGTCCAGCGGCGAGAGCGGCAATGGTCGTGTAGATTTCGACTATGGCAGAGCCAGCGGATGGGAGCGAATCGATTGGCCAGACGGGTAACTGCCCGTCGAGCCCGTGGAGCAGCCGCATGCCTGTCAGGCTCGACTTGCCGACTTGTGCCGCGCCGACCAAGTTGAAATTGCTGTAGGGTTTGCAACCCATCAACTCCTGCGCTCCCTCGGTGACGCGGAATCGTCCGCGGCGGTGTTGAGCGGCGGAGTGATGGAAGTGTTCTCCTTCTCGCGAGCCATGGCGTCGGAAATAGCGGCTCGCGGCGTCATGCTCGACGAAGCTCGTCGCGCCCAGGTACGGATCGTCCTGACACAGGCTGTCCACGAGACCCCAGAGTTCGCGTGCCGATGAAGGACTTTCCTCCCAACCGGGGAAGAAGGCTTCACAGTCGACAAAGGGCAGTGAGATCCCAAGGTCGAGGCCAACGAGGCTGCCTTCCAATAAGTCGTCGGCCAGCCACCGCAGGACTTCGGGCCGGGACCATATGTGACCCGGCCGAACCAGCTTTGGCGCGTCGTCACCGATCGAGCAGATCGCCAGCGCAATTCCGCGATGTCGCTCTCCCACCGCGCCCGACCAGTCGATCGCGGTGAAATGGCGAAAGCGATAGCTCACTTCTTCCGGAAGTGGAGCGGTCGACTCACGACTGCCGCTCCTTTCGGCGCTTGTCCCACCATTCGATCCGCTCGCGGACCTGGCGTTCGAACCCACGTTCGACCGGCTCGTAGAAGATCTGCGGCTCCATCTCCGCGGGCCAGTAGTTGTCGCCCGAGCACCCTTCTTCTGCGTTGTGATCGTAGGTGTAACCTTGGCCATAGCCGATGTCTTTCATCAGCTTGGTCGGTGCGTTGAGGATGTTTTGCGGTGGCATCAGGCTGCCGGTATCCCGAGCGCTCTTCCAGGCCGCTTTCTGGGCCATGTACGCGGCATTCGATTTGGGCGCCGTGGCGCAATAGAGGCAGGCCTGCACGATCGCGAGCTCACCTTCAGGGGATCCGAGGAAATCGTAAGCTTCCTTGGCGGCGATGCATTGCGTCAGCGCTTGTGGGTCGGCGAGTCCGATATCTTCGCTGGCAAAGCGGGTGATCCGCCGCAACACATAGAGCGGCTCTTCGCCGGCCACCAGCATCCGTGCGAGGTAATAGAGCGCCGCCTGCGGATCCGAGCCGCGCATCGACTTATGCAGCGCCGAGATCAGGTTGTAGTGCCCCTCCCGATCCTTGTCGTAGACCGCCACCCGACGCTGAAGGAATGCACCGAGTTCGGCCGGTCCCAGGGGATCGGGAATTCTCGCGGAATAGAGCGTCTCGGCTTGGTTGAGCAGGAAGCGGCCGTCGCCGTCTGCCGAAGCTATCAGGGCCTCGCGCGCGCCGGGCGTGAGGGGGAGGGGGCCTTCCAGGGCCTCCGCCCGCTCAAGCAACTTGCCGAGTGCCGCCGGATCGAGCCGGTGGAGGATCAGAACCTGGGCACGACTGAGCAGCGCGGCGTTTAGCTCGAAACTGGGGTTCTCCGTCGTCGCGCCGACCAGCGTCACGGTTCCGCGCTCGACGAAGGGCAGGAAGCCGTCTTGCTGCGCGCGGTTGAAGCGATGGATCTCGTCGACGAAGAGCAAGGTGCGCCGGCCGGCCAACTGGGCCACTTCGGCCTCGGCAAAGGCCTTCTTGAGATCGGCAACGCCTGAGAACACGGCGCTGATGGCCACGAACCTCATCCCGACGGCATCAGCCAGGAGGCGGGCGATGCTGGTTTTGCCGGTGCCTGGCGGCCCCCAGAGGATCATGCTCGACAGGCGACCGGCGGCGACCATGCGGCCGATTGCTCCTTCCGGTCCTGTCAAGTGCTCCTGCCCTATGATCTCGTTCAGCGAGCGCGGCCGAAGACGATCGGCAAGCGGCGCGTCTGCGCGCGGCTCGTCGGCGGGTGGCGTATGGGGCATTTCGTCAGCGAACAAGTCGGCCATCGGCTACAGATAGGCGTTGGTCGACCGAGGGGCGACTTGAATTTTTCCTCTTCTAAGATATATCGTAGAATATCTATTGGAGGATCATCATCATGATCTACACGGATTGCGATTTCGGTGACGGCCGGGAATGGAAGGCCATGGCTGACAAGTGGGGCAAGATGCGCTGGGGCGGACCTGGCGGGCCATTCGGACCCGGGGGTCCGTTCGGACCGGGCGGCGTATTTGGTCCAGGTGGCGTCTTTGGCCCAAAGGGCGGCCCATGGGGCCCAGGCGGCCCCCGCCGTCACGGGCGCGACCGCAAGTTTGGCCGCGACGAACAGCGGCTGATGCTCCTGTCGCTCATCAATGAACAACCGCGTCACGGCTACGATTTGATCAAGGCGATGGAGGAACTGTCGGGTGGCCATTACTCGCCAAGCCCGGGCGTGATCTATCCGGCGCTTTCGTTGCTGGCTGACGAGGGCCTGGTGGTCGAGCAGCAAAGCAACGACCAGAGGCGCAAGTTCGCCATTACTCCCGCAGGGAAGGCGGTGCTCGAGGCGGAGGCGGACGCGGCCGCCCGGGCAATGGAGCGTTTGACCGGACTGGGTGAAAAGGCCGAACGCCATCGTTCGCCTTCTATCGAGCGGGCAGCGTTCGGCTTGTTCACTGCCGTTGGCCAACGGATGGCCAACAGTGGCGGTAATGACGAAGATTTGCCGCACCGGATCGCCGAAATTCTCGACGAAGCGGCGCAGAAGATCGAGCGGCTCTAGCCTACCCGATTTCTCCCTTCCACAGGCGTGTGATACACTCTTGGTGTGATCGCGCCTGAGGGAGGGACTGCGATGGCAATTGCAAGTCCGGTAGCAACGCCGAAACACCTTCGGGTGGTCGGCATCGTCTCGCTGCTATGGAACGCCGTCGGGGCGACCGACTATACGATGACGGCTCTCGGCAACACCGCCTATCTCGAAAGCATGGGGTTTGGGCCAGAAGAGCAGGCCTGGGTCGATGCCTTTCCCGCCTGGGCCGTGGCGGCCTGGGCAATCGGAGTGTGGGCCTCCATCGTCGGCTCGATCCTCCTGTTGATGCGCTCGCGCCATGCGGTGACGGCGTTCGTGATCTCCGCGATCGGCGCAATCGTCAGCTTTGCCTATCAGTTCACCTCGGAGAGGCCGACTTCGATGGAAGGCGGTTCGGCGCTCATTATGCCGGTCGTGATTGTCATCCTGATCGTTGCGCAGTGGTATTATGCGCGGCGGATGGACGCTGCCGGGGTGCTGCGCTGACAAGCGCCTTGCGTTCGGCCAGCCGCAGGTAGAGCTCGGCAACCGATCCGTTGATCGCATCCCAGGAATAAGTGAGGCTGCGCAGTTCGCCCGCCGCTCCGTGCTTATGCCGCAGTGCCGCGTCACGAATGTAAGTGGCGATAACCTCGGCAAAGGCGGCGCTGTCACCGGGCTCTACCAGTCGTCCTGTTTCTCCGTCGACGACGAGGCTCGTACTTCCTGTCGCTCTCGCCGCGACTACCGGCAGGCCCGAGGCCATGGCTTCAAGCGTGACATTGCCGAACGTCTCGGTGACCGAGGGGTTGAGCAGCATGTCCATGCTGGCGACCGCTCGTCCGAGATCGCCGCCAGTCAGCATCCCGGCAAAGATTGCTCCGGGCACCCGTTCGGCGAACCAATCGTGCGCCGGCCCCTTGCCGATGACGAGCACCTTGTGCGGAGCGCCCTGGCTGCGCAGGCGGGCAACAGTGTCGGCAAAGACGTCGAGGCCCTTTTCCATCACCAATCGGCCGAGGAAGCCGACCACGACGTCATCGTCCGCAATGCCCAGCGAGCGGCGCCATTCGAGATCGCGGTGGCGGGGATCAAAGATCTCGCGGTCGACACCGCGCGACCAGATTTCGATATCGCTGCTCATCCCCTGCTCGCGAAGCACTTCGGCCATGCTCTCCGAAGGGGCTACCAGCGCGTCGCAGCGGTTATAGAAGCGCTTGAGAATGCTTTCGAGCCAGGGTTCGGCAAAGCCCATGCCGTAATAGCGCGGATAGGTTTCGAACCGGGTATGGACCGACGCCAGCACGGGCAGATGGCGCGCCTCGGCCCAACCGAGGGCGGCGTGAGCCGTGGGGTCTGGCGACGCCAGGTGCATCACCGTGGGAGAGAAACGCTCCAGATCGGTCTTGTTCTTCGCCGATAGCCCGAGCGGGAAGCGATATTCGCTACGGAAGGGGATCGGGACGGCGGGCACGCCAATGAGATCCCCAGTGGGGGGGAACGCCGGCTGGGACACGACGGGTGCGTAGACACGCACCGCGGCACCCTGCCTCAACAAAAAGTCTACCAGGCGGTTCAGGGCCTGGTTCGCGCCGTCGCGGACATAATTGTAGTTGCCGCTGAACAGGGCGACGCGCAGATCGGCAATGTCCATCGAGGCCCCCTAAGGCCTGTGTCGCGCCCCGGCAATGGCTGCTTTGGCAGGCAGCAAGCCGGCCCGATCCGCAAAACGGGGAAAACACCTATCAGGCTACCGTGGCAGGAAGGTCACAGAAGCGGCTGCCGTTGCCGCCAGCTAGGCCGCCGGTAATTGTGTGGTTACCACCCTGGTTCTAAAGGAGCGAACCGCCCGTGCGACCGTAATCAGCGGCGCCCGGCGCAGGGAGATGGAGACCACCTAATGTTGTTTCGGGGCGCCGGGTCGGCAGCTTATACGCGTGCATTTTGGCTTGCCGGTTCGGCGGCAGTTGCACTTTGCATTCCTTCTTTCGCGGCAGCGCAGAGTGAATCCGCTCCTGCCGGACCAGCAGACGAAGCTTCGCCGGACGATAGTTTCCCGGCGGACCAGGACGCCAGCACCGGCAACGCGATCGTCGTTACCGCCACCAAGCGGGAACAGACGCTGCAGGATGTCCCGGTCGCGGTTTCCGTGACCACGGCCGAGACGATCGAGCGCGGTCAGATCCGCGACTTGCGCGATCTCCAGACGGTGGTTCCTTCGCTCAGCGTCGGACAGCGCCAGAGCGTTGCCAACACCAACTTCTTCATCCGCGGCTTCGGCAATGGCGCCAACAACGCGGGGATCGAGCCTTCGGTCGGCGTGTTTGTCGATAACGTCTACCGTTCGCGGACAGCGGCGCAGATCACGGATCTACCCGACGTTCAGCGAATCGAAGTGCTGCGCGGCCCACAGTCCACTCTGTTCGGCAAGAACGCCTCAGCCGGCGTCATTTCCATCACTACCGAGGAACCCAAGTTCGACTTCGGCGGTGTGGGCGAACTGACCTATGGCAACTTCAACCAGATCATCGCCCGTGGATACGTAACGGGCCCAGTGGCGGATTCGATCGCGGTCAGCGTTGCGGCCGGTCTCAACCAGCGCGACGGCTTCTTCCGTGACGGCGGCACGGGCGACCGGACCAACGAGCGCGACCGCTGGTTCGCCCGGGGGCAGTTGCTGGTCGATCCGGACAACGGCTTCCGCGCCCGCATCATCGCCGATTACGATTCGATCGATGAAAACTGCTGTGCGGTCGTCAACGTTCAGGACGGCCTGGCAACGCCGGTTGTCCGGGCTCTTGGGGGGCAGGTCAACGCCCCCGAGGATGCGTTCAACGGGTTTGTGTACAACAACTACAACTCAACGAACGATATCGAGAACTACGGCGTTTCCGCCCAGTTCGACTTCGATCTGAACGACGACTTCACCGTCACCTGGATCAGCGCCTATCGCGAGACGCAGGCGGTCACGAACCAGGATTCCGACTTCACCAGCGCCGACCTGATCTATCCGAACTTTCAGGACCTTGGGATCGGTAGCTTCACGCAAGAAGTGCGGCTGACCGGTGAGATCGGCGACAGCATCAATGTCCTGCTCGGTGCGTTCTACATCAACGAGGACATCGACCAGCAGAACAAGCTGATCTACTCGACGCAGTTCAGGCCCTACGCCAATACGCTGGTGCAGCAGCTTTCGGGCGGTGCGCTCAGCCTGGCGACGCTCGAGGGGGTCTTTGGCGCTGCCGACGGGCAGGACTACTCCGGGCAGTTCCTTGCATCGGGCCAGGGCTTCACAGAGGCCTATACCCTCGATAGCGAGGCGTATTCGTTCTTCGGACAGGTCGACTTCGAAATCACCGACGGCCTCGTCCTTACCCTGGGCGGCAACTATACCGACGACAGCAAGAAGTTCGTCACCAATGCCCGTTCGACCGACACCTTCTCGGGCATCGACCTCGACGCGCCGCAATACGCGGCATTCCGTGGGCAGCTGCTTTTCGGTGGTGCCCTCGCTCAGGGTGTAGGCACGGCGCTCGGCCTCGGCCGTTCTGCTACGGCGGCGGAAGTCGGTGCCTTTGCGGTGTCGAACCCCACGGCCTTCGGCGTGATCCAGACCGGTGCGACGGCCTACGCCAGCGCCAATGCCAACAACCCGCTTGCGAACCCGCTGGCCCCATTACGCGCGCTGCAGTTTATGCCGCCGTTTCTCAACGTCCCCAACGTGGTCGAGGACGGCAAGACCAACGACAGCGATTTCGCCTACACCATTCGCCTGGCGTACGATGTGAGCGACACCATCAACGTTTATGCGACCTACGCGACCGGCTTCAAGGCAAGCTCGATCAATCTCTCGCGCGACAGTCGTCCTTCGCCCAACGATCGGGACGCGATCATCGCGGCGGGTCTCGACCTCAACAACCTGGTCTACGGAAGCCGCTTTGCGGGTCCCGAGAACTCGCGGGTGATGGAGGCCGGGATCAAGGCGAACTGGGGTGACATCTCGGCCAACCTCGCAGTGTTCGACCAGGATATCTCAGGCTTCCAGTCCAACATCTTCACCGGGTCGGGCTTCGCCCTGCGCAATGCGGGCGAGCTCAGCACTTTCGGTGTCGAGTTCGAAGGTCTGGCGACGATCGCCGATGCTCTGACGCTGAACCTCGGAGTGACCTACCTCGATCCCAAATACGTCAGCTTCGAACAGTCGGCCGTAGGGGATCTCTCGGGCACTCGTCCGGCGGGGATCCCCGCTTGGACGGTCCTGATCGGTGCTCAGTACGAGCATGAGATCGGCGGGGGCACACTCGTGCCGCGGGTTTCGTTCCTGTGGCAATCGAAGGAGCAGCTGATCGAAGGCCTTCCGGGCTTTGTGGTGCGCAATCCCGATGGAACGATCGCCGATGCGACGCCAGCGCTCGAGGCTGCCGAGCCCTTCACTCGCGAAGTGCAGGACCTGACCGCCTCGTTCTCCTATGACATGGACATTGGGCTCAGCCTGTCGGTCTGGGGGCGTAATCTTCTCAACAAGCGCGATGTCGGCGTGATCTTCGATACGCCCGCTCAGCCGCGCGGCATCTCCGGCTATGCGAACGATCCGAGGACTTACGGGGTCAGTGCTCGCTATCGTTTCTGATCTACTCGAAAGAGCGGGATCAAAAGGGGGTCTTTTGACCCCCTTTTCATTTGCACCGCGATGAATTCTGTGATGCCTTCCCCCTCAGGTACACAACAATGTGACCTGAGGGGGAGATAGATCATGAAATGGATGTTGTTGCCCTTCCGGCGCTACGCCGAGTTTTCCGGTCGTTCGCGAAGGATGGAATTCTGGATGTTCCAGCTGCTGGGACTGATAGTCGGCGTCGTCTTGTACAGCCTGATCCTGGCCGGTGGCGGAATGGAGTGGATTACCATGGTCGCCGCGACCGCGGAGGGATCGGTGGTCGACAATCAGCTCGAAGGATTCTCTTTCGGCCCCTTGGCCTGGGTAGGAATCGTGGGACTTCTCGTGTGGTTCGTGGCTGCGTTCATTCCTTCACTCGCGGTGACGGTGCGGCGTCTTCACGATCGCGACATGTCGGGATGGTACTTACCGGGCTTTATCGTAGCCGTGATCTGCCTGAGCCTCATTCCCATCCTGGGAGCGATCCTGGTGCTCGTCCTTGAGATCGGATGGATCGTCCTGATGGCCTTGCCGGGTACCCAGGGATCGAACAAGTATGGTGCGGATCCGCTTGGCCAGGCCGACGCGGAAGTCTTCGCCTAAAGTGACCTGAGCGCTCGGGCCGGCTTCGCCCGCAAGAGCGGTAGCGAAGCGCCGAGCGCGAAGGCCAGAACCAGCGCGAT
Source organism: Croceibacterium selenioxidans (assembly GCF_018599195.1). GTDB lineage: Bacteria > Pseudomonadota > Alphaproteobacteria > Sphingomonadales > Sphingomonadaceae > Croceibacterium_A > Croceibacterium_A selenioxidans. The sequence continues at coordinate 92,748 of NZ_JAHFVK010000003.1, forward strand.
TCCCGCGCCGAGTACTCCGAGGACGCGCGGCCAGTCCGGCAGCCACTCGAACTCGAACAGCTGGACGATGACCAGCCAGGCGAGGCCACTGCCCAGGCCAAGCGCAACCAGGGCAAGCACAGCCGCGAGCAGTCCGAATTCCGCCAATTGCAGCGTGAGCAGTTGCCGGGTGCTCGCCCCGAGCACGCGCAGCACGACTGTATCGTAAAGCCGTGCCGCTCGAGCTGCGGCGATGGCGCCAAGCAAGACCGCGATCCCCGCAAGCACCGCCACTCCAGCGGCTGCGAGGATTGCCAGCGATACCTGTTCAAGGATGTCCCGCGCCTGGGTCAGTAGGGGGCCAACCTCGATGACCGAACTCGAGGGGAATGAGCGGACGAGATCACGCAAAAGACCACCGGCCTCGCTTCCACTTGGCAGAGAGACCGTGGCCGCGAGGTTGTGCGGAGCGTCCTGCAGGGCGTTGGGCGAGAAGATCAGGACATAGTTGAAGCCCATGCTCTCCCAGTCGATACGCCGGAAGCTGGCGATTTTTGCCTGCCGCTCCACGCCCAGCAGGCCGATGGTGAGATAGTCGCCGATCTTGAGCCCCGCGGCCTGTGCCAGGTCGAAGTCGACCGACACGAGCGGTTCGCCCTGGTAGTTCTCCGGCCACCATTCCCCTGCGACCAGCGAGTTGCCTTGCGGCAATCGGTCCGCATAGGTCAGCCCACGCTCACCCCGAAGCGCCCAGGCCCCTTCCGGCAGCTCGTCCATCTGGCTGACGACAGTGGGGTGAGCTTTCGGTCCATAGGACAGGATCGCTCCGCGCAGGGTTGGCACGACCCGGATCTCGGCCTCGGGAGCGTGACGACGGACGGCGGCTTCGAACTCCGCCTCGCGATCCCGTGGGACGTCGAGCACAAAGTAGTCGGGCGCGATCTGCGGTACGCTGCGAGTGATATTTGCCGAAAGGCTGGTCTGCACCGCAGCCAGAACGACGAAAGCCGAGAGGCCGAAGCCGAGCGCCGTTACCAGCGACCCGGTTTGGGAGCCGGGCCGGTGTAGATTGGCGAGCGCGGATCGAAGCAGCGGGTTGGCCGGGCGCGGCGCGCGGGTGGCGAGTTTGCGAATGGACCAGCCCAGGCCCCAGAGTACGATCAGAAGGGCTACGGCGCCGCCCATGAAAAGGGCGCTCAGACCAGGCTGCGGTGAACCGATCAGTGCCAGGGCGGCGATACCCGCCAGTCCCAGGCAAACCGGCCAGATGGCTCCGCGCCAGGCCCCCGCCAGGGGCGCGACGCGTGACCGCATCAATTCCATCGATGGGAAATACCGCGCCCGCATCAGCGGCGGAGCGGCGAAGACGAGGGCGACCAACAATCCGAAGAGCATTGCTCGCAGAAGTGCCCCGGGATCGACCACCAGGCCGGTCCGCACTGGCAGTAGATCGCCCAGCGCCCGCGCCAGCAGCGGCGTGACGAGCACGCCCGCGACGAGCCCCGCAACAGCTCCCGCGAGGGCGGCCACGCCGATCTGGAGCGCGTAGATCCGGACGATATCGTGGCTGGTGGCGCCAAGAATCTTGAAGGTCGCGATGCTCGCCCGGCGGGCCTCGAGATAGGACGCCACGCCGCCGCCAATGCCGATCCCGGCGATGACCAGCGCAGCAAGGCCCACCAAGGTCAGGAACTCTCCCATGCGGCCGACGAAGCGCTCGGCTCCCGGGGAGGCTCGGTCGCGGGTGCGGATGTCGAAGCCCGAGTCCGGAAAGCGCTCCGTCAGCGTCTTCTCGACGCTTTCGGGAAGGTCATTGCCGATGAAACGCACCCGGGTCTTCGACTGGTACATCGCTCCAGGGGTGGTGAGGCCTGCCGCGGCGGGAACCTCGAGCGGAACGATTACCGTCTGGCCGAGCTGGAAGCCCTCGCTCAGCCGGTCCGGCTCCTCATCGATGATCCCGGCCACGGTCAACTCGGTTGAGCCGACCTTGAACTTGTCTCCGGGGACGACCCCCAACCGCTCAGCGGCGCCCTCTGCGAGCCAGGCTTGGCCGGGCGGCGGAGCGCCCAGGGTGCTACCGCCGTCGAGCGTCAGCGAACCGTAGAGTGGCCAGTTCGCATCCACGGCCTTCAGCTCGATCGGTGTCGCCGCCTCGGCGGTGCTGGCCATCGCCTGCATGCGCAATCCGCGCGAAATCGTGCCGTACCGAGAGAGGAATTCGCTCTCCTCCTCATTCAAGGGTCGCTGCCAGACTTCGACCTCGAGATCGCCGCCGAGGATCTCGCGGCCCCGCTCGGCCAGTTCGCCTCTGATTGCCCCAGTCAGCGTGCCGATGGCTGCAAGCGCACCGACGCCGAGGAACAGGCAGACAAGCAGCAACCTGAGGCCGCGAAACCGGCGGTGGAGATCGCGCCGGGCGATGCGCCAGGCAGCAGGCCACGAAAGCGTCATGTCGACAGCGATGTCAGGCGGCGCGGCAACGGGGCGGGGCAGCGCTTAGGCACGGGTGTCGCTGGCGATGCGCCCGTCGGACAGGGACACGATCCGATCGCATCGCTCTGCCAAGTGCTCGTCGTGAGTAATGATGACCAGCGTCGCCCCGGTTTCTTCGCGGCGGTTGAATAGAAGCTCGATGATCTCGGCACCGGTCGCCACGTCGAGATTGCCCGTCGGCTCGTCCGCAAAGACCAGCGGCGGGCGAGACGCAATCGCGCGGGCGATGGCGACGCGCTGCTGCTCGCCGCCGGATAGCTGGGCGGGATAGTGGGTCAGGCGATGGCCAAGGCCAACCGCCTCCAGCTCAGCCGCGGCGCGGGCCCAGGCGTCGGGCTCGCCTGCAAGCTCCAGCGGGGTTGCGACATTCTCCTGCGCAGTCATCGTGGGAAGGAGGTGGAAGGCCTGGAGCACGATGCCGATACGGCCGCGTCGGGCGCGAGCCAGGGCGTCTTCGTCGAGCGAAGTGAAGTCAGCACCTGCGACGCGCAGGGTTCCTCCGCCAGCCCGTTCGAGACCGGTCAGGACCGACATCAGCGAGCTTTTCCCGGAGCCGGATGGGCCGAGCAGGGCGAGAGTCTCGCCGGTCGGAACGATGAGGTCGATGCCGCGGAGGATTTCGACGGCAGCTTCGCCTTCGCCGAGCGTAAGCCGCAAGTCATGCGCCTCGATTGCAGGAGGTCTTGTCACAAGTGTTGGATGGCATAGGGAAAGATGGCGAGCAAGGAGGCTTGGACGATGCGTATTGGCGGCTTGTCGATGGTTTTGGCGGCGCTCGCCCTCGCGGCCTGTGGTAGCGAGCCGGCGCAGCCTCCTGCGCAGGAGCCTCAAATGAAGGCCGCGAGCGAGCCCGTGGCCGCGCCCGTCTCCGGGCCCGAGCGCCGGATTCTCGCCTTCGGCGACAGCCTGTTCGCCGGCTACGGGCTGGGTGAGGGCGAAGGCTACCCAGAGAAGCTGCAAAAGGCGCTGCGGGCAAAAGGCATCAATGCCCAAGTAGCCGATGCCGGCGTGTCGGGAGACACCACCGCGGCAGGACTGCAACGGCTCGCCTTCGTGCTCGACAGCCAGGCCAAGGCACCCGAACTCGCCATCGTCGAGCTGGGAGGAAACGATCTGTTGCGCGGCATCTCCCCGGCGGAGACGCGCGAGAACCTAGAGGCGATCCTGCAGGAGCTGGCGAAGCGCAAGATTCCGGTCTTGCTGATGGGCATGCGGGCGCCGCCCAATCTCGGCCAGCAGTTCGTCTCCGAATTCGACGGAATCTACCCGGCCTTGGCGCGCCAATATTCGACCGCACTGGTGCCGTTCTTCCTCGAACCGGTTTACGACAAGCCGCAGCTGATCCAGGCCGACAGGATCCATCCCACGGCGGCCGGGATCGATGCGATGGTTGCGGCCACAGTAGCCGACGTGGCGAAGGCTTTGCCAGCAACTCAGTGACGGAGTTGCCTAGACCCGCGTGACCCGACCCCCGGCGACACGCCAGATCGCCGCTTCCCCTTCGATGGCCGCGAACGGCGGGAGTTCGGTGCCGGTCAGCCAGACCTGTGCACCGCCGGTACGAAGCCTTTCGAACAGCGCCTCTCGCCGCAGCGGATCGAGATGGGCTGCAACTTCGTCTAGCAACAGGACGCCGGGACGGCCGGCGGCGGCGAGTTCGGCATGCGCGAGCGTCATGGCGATCAGCATGGCCTTCTGCTCACCTGTGGAGCAGCTTGCGGCAGGCATTCCGCTGCCGGCCATCGTCACTTCGAGCTCGTCGCGATGCGGACCGGTGAGGGTGCGCTGTGCCGCCCGGTCCCGCGCCCGCTGACGCGCCAGTTCCGAAGCCAGCTCGTGTGCGTTCAGCGCGCCACCGGCGAGGTAAGACAGGGCGGGGCGGGCAAACGGTGCCACGGGAAGCGCTGCCAGGGCTTCGGACAAGCGCTCGACCATGCTCGCCCGGCCCAGGGCCAGTGCGGCCCCACTCTCGGCCAGTTGCGTCTCCAGCGAGGTCAGCCATTGCGGGTCGGGAGCGACCTCGCTTGCCAGCAGGCGATTGCGTTCACGCAGCGCGGCCTCGTAGCGCGAGGCATAACGGGCGTGGGCAGGATCAAGCGCCAGCGCAAGGCGGTCCATGTAGCGGCGGCGGGCTCCGGCGCTGTCGGTAAATAGACGATCCATCGCGGGGGTCAGCCATCCGACCGCCAGCCATTCTCCCAGTGCCACGGCGCTCGCTTCTGCGCCGTTGATCTGTACCAGTCGCCGACCCGGGCGGTCCGCGGAGGTGCCGGTGCCAAGCTGCACCGCGCCAATGCCGTCTTCGCAATCCAGCTGAGCGCTGACCGCGAAGCCGCCGACACCCTCGTTCCCGGCCATGTCCGGAAGGCCGGCGCGTCTCAGACCTCGTCCGGGCGCAAGCAGGGACAGCGCCTCCAGCACGTTGGTCTTCCCTGCGCCGTTCTCTCCGAACAGCAGGTTGATCTTCGCGCTGCCGTCCAGGCGGCTAGCGGCGTGATTGCGGAAGTGGCTGAGGGTGATCCGGTCGAGCGCCATAGGCCAGACAAGCGTTAGGCGAAGGGCAAGAGCTAGACCACAGCAAACCCGCTTCGCCGCTATTTAGGAAATTTCGCCAAGTTGCGGGAAGCTGGGGCGCCGGTAATTCTCTAATAACGACAAGAATCGCGCGAAACCGCCATTTTCGAAGTTTGGCACGCCCTATGCAAAGTGTCTCGCATCGGCGGAATGGCCCGCCGGGATGAGATAAAGGGGATTATTTGAAATGTCTGTTCTGTCGCACTTTGCTCGCCACGCCTTTGCCGCTCTTAGCGCGCTTGCGATTTCCACGGTTCTGTTCGCCAACGTGCTCGCGACTTCGGCGACTGATGTTCACTCGGTCGCGGGTATCCTGGCATGAACCCGGTAGACCGTCGCCCCTCCGGATACGAGCCGTCGCGCCAGCTGCGGCTCGACCGGACCAACGGCAAGGTTTTCGGCGTCTGTGCCGGCCTTGCCAACTACATGAACGTCGATCCGCTGATCGTGCGGGCGGTGTTCGTGGTCGGGACGGTGTTCGGCTTTGGGACCTTCCTCGTGGCTTACCTCGTGATCGCGCTGCTGGCGGAGTGATCCGTCAGCGCGCTTTCGCGAAGGGCGAGAAGTCGGTGTCCGTGTCGAACACGTCGACCCCCTCTCGCCGTTTCAAGAATCCCACTACAACGTAGGTGAAGGGCGTCAGCAGCGCTTCCCAGGCGGTCTTGATCAGCCATTGCGAGAGCACGACCTGCCACAGCTGTTCGGGCGGCCAGCCCGCTAGTCCATAGAATGCCAACGGATAGAAGATCAGGCTGTCGAGCCCCTGGCCGACGACGGTCGAACCGATCGTTCGGGTCCATAGGAAGCGGCCGCCGGTCATTACCTTCATCTTGGCGAGGACGAAGCTGTTGGCGAATTCCCCGGCCCAAAAGGCGGTGATCGAAGCCAGCACTATGCGCCACGTGTTACCGAACACGAACTCGTAGGCCTCCTGCCCCGGCCAGTCGGCAGCGGGTGGCAGGGCCACGACCACGGCGGCCATGAACGCCATGAACAGCAGGGCCGCAAACCCGGTCCAGATCGCCCGCCGTGCGTTGGCATAACCGTAGACCTCGGTCAGCACGTCGCCGATGATGTAGCTGAAGGGAAAGAACAGCACTCCCGCACCAAAGGACCACTGCGTCCCGTTCGGCAGAGTGACGAAACTTGGCTTGGAGGCGCCGATCATGTTGGACAGCAGCAGGATCGCGACGAAAGCCGCCATGATGTAAGGGAAGTAGCGAAATCGCGCATGGTTGAGCGCTTCGCCTTCAAGCCGTGTCGATACCCCGTCCATGGCCGGTGACTATCGCGTTTTGCATGTGTCGCAAAGCGCGCTAAGGCCCGCCGCGACGCGCCCGTAGTTCAACTGGATAGAGCACGAGCCTTCTAAGCTTGGAGTTGCAGGTTCGAGTCCTGCCGGGCGCGCCATCCCATTCAAAATGAGGTGAGGCGGTCCTGTTACGCACGGGACAGGGACGGTTGGCTGCGCGCGCCTGTCAACCGAGGCAATCCGCGCAACTCCCACAACTTAGTGTTCGCCATCGCGCGCAGGGAGTTGCTCCCGCGACTGTCTCAATCGAAACCTGATGCGCATTTGCCACAGGGCGGGCGCGAAAGCCCCAAATTCATCTAATTCGGATTGAAACGAGTTCGCCACTCCACCACGCGGCAAACCAGCAGTGAGCGTCGGTCAAGCGTGCGAGGCATAGGCATGCAGGCAGTAGCGCATTGCGGGTCAACGTCCGGGAAGTCGGACATGTTGGGGACTGAACTGTGAAAATCCAAAGGTATCTGAAGGGAGCCGTCGCTCCCATCGCAATCGCTGCTGTGCTCATTGCGCAGCAAGCCGTCGCCCAGGAAACGCCCGCAGCGGACGAACAGACCGCTGACGAAGGCGAAGTCATCGTCGTCACCGGTTCGCGAATCGCGCTTCGGACGACCGATCGTCGTGAGCCCACGATGGTGCTCGGTTCGGACGAACTCGAGAGCCGTGGTTTCACCAATCTCGGTGACGCGCTTAGAACGGTGCCGGCGTTTGCTCCGCCTTCGAGCAGCCCGGTCGGCACTCAGGCCGGCAGCTTTGGCGCGGGCCAGACCTTCATCGATTTCTTTGGCCTCGGCTCGCAGCGCACTCTGACGCTGGTCAACGGCCAGCGCTACGTAAGCTCCAACACCGCTTCCATTTTCGGGCCGGTTGATGCGGGTTCACAGGTCGACCTGAATACCCTTCCCACGCTGATGGTCGATCGTATCGAAACGGTCGCCGTCGGCGGTGCGCCGATTTACGGCGCCGACGCGATTGCCGGTACAGTAAACATCATCCTCAAGAAGGAATTCGACGGGGTTCGCCTCAGCGCGCAGAGCGGGATTTCTTCGCGGGGCGACGCCGAAGAGTTCCGGCTTGGCGCTCTGGCCGGCACGACGTTTGGCGGCGGTCGCGGCAAGGTTCTCGCCTCGTTCGAGTTCAACAAGGCGGGCGGTCTCCTCTACACCGATCGCGAAATCACCAGGAGTGGCCGGTTCTATGTGGCCCGCAATGATCCCAATTTCCCGTTCAACAATCAGCTGATTGAAGATCGCCGCATTCCCATCTTGAGCGAATTTGGCGCCCCGACGTATGTGGATATCGTGCCTGGCGATCTTGCCGCTCTCGGTGCTCCCGGTGAGAACTATGGCTTTCTTGACGCGCAGGGGAACACGCTGGTGTTCAACCGCAACGGTGACCTGGTGCCGCTCGATTTCGGCGAGCGTCACGGCCTCACCAACTCCGCCGGCGGCGACGGCTTCAGTCTCGTTCCGCTGACGAACCTGCAGACCCCGTCGGAGCGCTACCTCGGATACGCGCGGGGCAGCTACGAACTCACCGATTCCGTCGAAGCCTTCGCCGAGTTCTCCTACGCCAATTCAAAGGGAACCGAACTCCGCGCACAGCCGGTCTACAACACCTGGTTGTTCGGCGACGCCGGGGATCCGGACGGCAACCTGATCATTCCGCTCTCGAATCCCTTCCTTAGCGACGCTGCGCGGGCGACCATCGCCTCGCAACTTCCGGCGGGTCAGGACTTCTTCTATCTGGGACGCGCCAATACCGACCTGGTTTCGGGTCGCGGCAGCACCACCGTCGAACTCTACCGCATCGTAGCGGGCTTCGAAGGCGATTTCGCTGTGGGAGACCGTAACTTCGACTGGTCGCTCATCGGAAACTACGGCCGTTCGAGGACCAAGGGCTCGAGCCGCGAACTGGTTCAGGAAAACTTCGAAAACGCCCTTGCGGGCTGCACCGGCACAAGCTCGCCGATCGCGACCGTGAGCTCGACTTGCGTCCCGTTCAATCCGTTCGGGCACCAGAATGGTCCGGAAGTCGCCGATTACATCACGACTATCGCCCATCCGATCGCCACCAACACCCAGATGGTCGTCACCGCCGACGTGACCGGCGGCCTCTTCGACATCTGGGGCGGCGAAGTCAGCTTCGCACTTGGCTACGAACATCGCGAGGAGAAGGCCGATTTCGATCCGGGCGAGTTCTTCTACGGGGTTGCCGATCCTAACGATCCCACAGCACCCCGCGGACAGTACGGCCGCTCGATTCCGATCGATCCCGTCTTTGGCAAGTTCCACACCAACGAAGGGTTCGGCGAGCTGCTGATTCCAGTCGTGTCGCCGGACATGAACATTCCGTTCGTCGATACCTTGGAGCTCAACGGCGCTGCCCGCTATGTCGATCATTCGCTTACGGGCGGTGACCTGACTTGGACCGCCGGTGGCCGTTGGAAGCCGATCGAGGATTTCGGATTCCGCGGTAACTTTACGCGGTCGATCCGATCGCCGGCGATCACGGAACTGTTCAATCCGACCAGCCCCATCTTCACCACGGCGGACGACCCCTGCGACTCGCGCTTTATCGGTCAAGGGCCCAATCCGGCCAACCGGGCGGCAAACTGCGCAGCAGCCGGCCTGCCGGCCAACTTTGCTTCGAACATCGTAGACCTCACATCCAGAGGCTCGCTTTCGGGCAACATCGGCCTCGAAAACGAAAAGGCGGACAGCTGGACGGTCGGCGCCATCATCACTCCTCGTTTTGCACCGGGCCTGTCGCTATCGGTCGATTGGGTGGACATCGCGCTGAAGAACGCAATTCTGAGTCTCGATGCCGACCAGACGATGCAAGCCTGCTATGACGCCGTCGATTTCCCGAGCCCGGCTTGCGATCAGATTGATCGCGACTCCGACGGGCAGGTGGAGTTTATCCGCACCGGCTATGTAAACGCCGCGTCGTATGACTACTCCGGCCTGGTCGCCGAACTGGATTGGCGAGTTGCGACCCCGTTCCTGGGTTCCCAGAGCCAGGTCCTGTTTAGCGGCAGCTATCAGTACATCGACAAGCTCGAACAGCGCGTCGGAGCGGGCGACCTCACGACGCTCCGCGGCCTGATCGGCTACTCGAAGCACAAGGGCACCGCCAGCGTCTCGTACGCCAACGGTCCGTTCGGCGGGTTTGTCCAGGTGCAGTACTTCGGCAAGGCCGTGGTTGATCCCGACGCCCAACCGACTGCCTACGAGTACTTCACTCGTGGTGATGTCGCGTTCGTCCACGCGTCGGTCAATTACACGTTCGACGACCAGCTGACGCTGCGGTTCAACATCGACAACCTGTTCGACACCAAGGCTCCGTTCCCGACCCCGGCGGGCGGCGGTGTCTCGACCTATTACAGCGGAGTCATGGGCCGTTACTTCAAGGTTGGCGCTGTTGTTAACTTCTAAACCCTGAAGAACGATCAACTCAGAATGTGGAAACGGCGGGCGAAAGTCCGCCGTTTCTTTTTGGACCCGCTCCTGGATCATTGCGACGCGCTTGCCATTCGACTGACGGCGGAGCAGGGTTCCCAGGCAATTCGGCCGGAGGTGCGGCATGAAGATAGCGCAGGCCCTGGCCGCTCTTGCCTTAACGAGCGGCCTCGCAGCTCACGCCCAAGCGCCAACCGCGCCTGTGGAGACCGATGAGATCGTCGTTCATAGACAGCGCTTGAGCGCGACCAACCTCGCCAACACCACCTTGATCATGGAACGTCGGGACTATCGGGTCAGGATAGAAATGGACGCGGACGGCACGTTCCGCAGCTCCTTGAACGGCCTCTTTTCAGATGTGGGCAGGTGGCGCATCGAAGGCGAGCGGGTTTGCTTCGATGGAACTTACCGAGAAAGCTATTGCTCCTCGGCGCTCGTTGGCAAACGGCCGGGTGATTCCTGGGACGGCGTATCCGGCCTGGATGGAAAGCGATACAAAGTGCGGCTGGTCGTCGGAACCTAGTAGTCTGGCCGGGACACCTGAGAGAAAGTCCGGCTCCGCAGCAGGGTGCTATCCATATCCTTCAACAAAGTTCGATCTGGCGCAGCCGACGGCGCTTCACGTCCGCGTCCCGTTAGCTGTCGCTATGCAACGGCCTGGACACCGCGAATGGCAAGAGTTTCCGCCCAGAGCAGGCGATAGCGGCGCGCCAATTCGATGTAGCGCTCGCGAATGTCAGGGAGCTTGGCGGCCGCTGCGAGACGGTAGTACCGGTCGACCCGGCGTTCCAGGTGTTCAAGACTCCGTTTCCATCGCATATTTTCGCCTTTCATCGTGTCGGTCGATCGATGGCTATTGCGCCATGGTGGCAACAATGCGGCACGAAATGAACGACTTGCGGCAGCCCCGCCACGGTTCGGCGCTTCGATCTCACACGGCCTGTGCCGCCGCCCACCCGCTGGCCCAGGCCCATTGGAAATTGTAGCCGCCAAGCCAACCGGTGACGTCCACGGCCTCGCCAATGGCATAGAGGCCGGGGACGCGCTTGGCTTCCATCGTTTTCGACGAAAGCTCGGCAGTGCTGATCCCCCCGGCAGTCACTTCAGCCTTGGCGAAGCCTTCGCTGCCGTTCGGCCGGAACGGCCAGTTGGCGAGTTGGGTTTCCCCGTCGCGCAAGGCTGCGTCGGAGAGGTTGGCGAGCGGTCCTTCGAGCTTGAGCCGGTCGTTAAGGGCATCGGCCAGTCTGTCCGGAAGCCTGGCCCGGAGGGCATTGCGCAAGGTCGAGCGCGGGTTTTGATGCTTGGTTTCGACCAACCATCCCGTGCCGGCATTCGGCAAGAAATCGATCTCGATCGTGTTGCCGCGACGCCAATAGGAGGAGACCTGGAGGATCGCTGGGCCCGAGAGGCCGCGGTGCGTGAACAGGGCGGCCTCCCGGAACGAGGCCGGTCCGCAGCGGGCGATCACTTCGGTGGCTACACCGGACAACTCTCGGAACAGCACGTCCTCGCCGCTCAGAGTCAGGGGGACCAGGGCAGGGCGGGGTTCGACGACCTTGAGGCCGAACTGACGCGCAAGCTCGTAGGCATAGGCAGTCGCCCCGATCTTGGGGATCGAAGGCCCGCCGGTGGCGAGTACCAGCGAAGGCGCCTGGGCTACGTGCCGATCGGTCGTGACGGAGAAGCGGCCGCCTTCATGCCGGACTTGTCGAACGGTCTCGCCACAGGAGAGCGTGAAATTTCCCGTCGCGCACTCGGCCAGAAGCAGGTCGACGATCTGTTGCGCCGATCCGTCGCAGAAGAGCTGCCCCAGCGTTTTCTCATGCCAGGCGATGCCGTGGCGTTCGACGAGGGACAGGAAATCTTGTGGAGTGTAGCGGCTGAGCGCCGATTTCGCGAAGTGCGGGTTGGCCGAGAGAAAACGCTCCGGCACGGTGTGCAGGTTGGTGAAGTTGCACCGGCCACCACCGGAAATCAGGATCTTCTTGCCCGGCTTCTCGGCATGTTCGATTACGAGCACGCGACGACCTCGTTGGCTCGCCTGGCCAGCGCACATCAAGCCAGCCGCGCCAGCGCCGAGGATGATTACGTCATAGTTGTTGTTCATGTGGGGCCGTCCAGCAGCGGCGCTCTAGCGTTCGCCGCGGCCGGGAGCCAGCCATTCCGGAATTCCTGCAACTGCAGATGAGACGCAGTCAGCTTTCGGGCTGCTCGTGGTGCATCACCGGCATGACTTCGGGATAAGGCATCACCAGCGATCCATCCGGAGCGGCGGTGAAGCTGGTCTGCGTGGGATAAGCGAAGCGGATATCGCGCTCGCGCAGCTTGGCCAGCACGGCCAACGCCACCTTCTGCAGCCCGGCATGGGCTTCGAGAACATCATTCGTGCTGATCTCGAAGATGAAGTCGTAGTCGATCGAGCTTGGCCCGAAAGCCCGCAAACCGGCGCGAACGAAGCGATACCCTAGCGTGTCGACTTCGGCCCGGAGCAGGGAAGGGATGGTCTGCAGGTCCTCGTAAGGAGTCTGGTGGATCACGCTGATCGGTAGCTGGAACCGATAGACCTCGCGACCCGTGAAATTGGTCACTTCCTGCGCCAGCAGCTGGGTATTGCCGATGATGCGCATGTCTCCTGCCAGCGAGCGGATACGCGTCGACTTGAGGCCGATGCGCTGGACTACTCCCGTGACCGGCCCCTCCTTGCCCTGATAGGTAATGGTGTCGCCGACGCAAAAGGGCTTGTCGAAGATGATGGAGAGCGCGGCGAACAGATCGGAAAAAATACCCTGCGCGGCGAGGCCGATGGCGATACCGCCGATGCCTAGCCCGGCAACGAGGCCGGTGACATTCGCGCCAAGGTTGTCGAGGATGACGATTATGGCGATCGCGAAGACGACAACCGAGACCAATAGGCGAATGATGCCCATGGCACTGGCCATGCTGTTCGGATCGCCTTCAAGGTTGCTCGTTCGGTGCGTGATAATTCCGAGGATCAGCGCTCGCGCCCAACTCGCCACCTGTAGCGCCACAGCGACCGTGAACGCGAAGGCGATGGTCTTGGCGACGTCCTGCGGCGGATGCAGGTAGCCTTGGACCATCCGCAGTGAGACGGCGATGAGGAACCACAAGCGGGTCTTGCGTACGACGCTGACGAATACTTCGGTCAGGCCGTTCTGCGCGCCGAGCTTTTTGACCGCGCGTAACACCAGCGCCTTGATGCCGTAGAGCAGGGCGACGACCGCGGCCGCAATCGTGAGCGCGATGGCGATTTCGATCAGGTTGTTGACCGCCCAGTCAAGGACGGGCTTGCGCCAAAGGTCGATCTTCACGCGCCTGCCGCCTCACCTTTCAGTCGCGCCGTTTCGGCCGCGGTGGATTGGGGACCGGTGTTGCGCTTGTTCAAGCCATTGGCCTGTGGATCGCGAACAAAAGGTTCGGGGTCATTCTCACGCCGGGGCAAGCCGAACAGGGGCGACATTCCGGGGTGTCGCCCGAGCCCGCCGTACAGGTCGAACCCGCGATCTATCCAATCGCGCAGTGGATCGTCCTCCGGCAAGGCGGGGATGTCGGCGACTGAAGCAAGGAAGAGGAATACGGCGAGCAGACGGTAATCGACGTAGTTGGGGCTCTCCCCGCCGAACCATTGATATTCGCGCAGCGTGTTGCGCATCAGCTCAAGCTTTGGCGGAATCTGCGGGAGCCGATCCTCGCGGCCGACGATGATGTCTTCGATCCTCTGACCGCCAAACATCCGTTCGCGCGATTCTGTCACGTAGTCATGATCCTGCGGCAGCGAGCGGTCGCGGTACTGCTTGAGATAGCAGGTCATCCACGGACCGATCGCGGTTTGCCAAAGCCACTGTTCGAGCATTTGCCCGCAGACCTTGACCGACGGATCGCCGATAAGCGTCGGACGGTCGGGATATTTCTCGTCGAGATATTCGGCGATCAGCCAGCTATCGAGCACCCACTGGCCATCGTCGACGATGGCTGGCAGGCGCTCGGTCTTACCGCCTGTCCTCTCGGGGATTCCGGTGAAGCCACCGGGGACGACGTCCATCTCGAATCCCTTGTGGGCGATGGCATACTTGGTCGCCCAAACGAACGGGCTGATGGTCGCTCCGCTGGCCAGCTGGAGATCGTAAAGGGTGATCCTGTTATCCTTCGCCAACGTACTACTCCCGAACGACGAGCCTTTTGACCGACTTTAGGCAGGCAAATCCTAACGCGCCAGTCACCGTTTCCTGTCGGATTTATTGACAGTCTGGAACGTCGACGAACATGCGTTAACCATTGAAATTCGCAGAAAAGCTCAGTTTGCATGGGTTGGCATGGCACGTGCAAAGTACAAGACACCCAACCAAGTCTTCGAACGAGGCGGGGCCGCCCATTGGTCCCCAACCGGTCTCCCGGTCCCGCCTCCCCGAAGATTTCTCCCAAACTAATTAGATCTCACCGCCGCATCCGAATGCGAGTTTCCAGGTCGGTTAGGCGCTGGTCGAGGTAGGCTCTATCCTGGGAAGACGCGTTAAGTTGCGCATAGGCGGCCTCCAGATGGGACAGGTCCTGATACTCAACCTGCAATTGAGCCTGGGCAGCGGTAGAAAGGCCGCTCGACGGCAGGGCGCGACCAATCGCATCCAGGCGCGAACGGGGCGTCAGCGTTGCTCCTCCCCCGTAGTTGGTGTCTCCAAGCCTGGCGTCGAGGGCATCGAGACGGGCATCCAGATCGCTCCTCTCGCTCGAGCTGACGACGCCATCCTGCAGATATCCGGACTCCACCTGGATCAGTGCGGCATAGTCGGTCTTGAGGCGCCGGCCTTGAGTACGGGTGACCCTGCGGTCATAGACCGCGCTATCGACGCGGCGCTCGAACTCCGCGCGCCCGTCCGCAATCTCGGCGGTTTGGGCAGTTTGCCCGTCGTCGTAAGTCCCTACGGCAAGAACCTGGGTGAGCGCGCCGTAGCGGTCAGCCAGATCGGACCTTTCTCTGGACGTAAAGCGCCGGTCGGCCCCGTAGCGGCTCTCAAGCTGCACGAGTGAGTCGTAGTCTGACTTCAATCGCGACGCGGTCTGCTGGTTCACGGCACCCGCGCGGACCTGGTTGTCGACGCGGCTCTCGAACTGGCTGCGTTGGTTGGCCAGCGGTGTTTGTCCGGCCGCCCATTGAGCTTCGATCGAAGAGGTGTTGCCCAAGCGGTCGCCGAACAGGGCGCCGAAGATAACTCCGAACGGATCCTGCTGCGGCGTTTGTTGCGTTGGGGCCTGCGCGAACGCAGGGCCAGCAGTTAGGGCTATCGCAGCTGCGACAGTAAGGGTGATAGTTTTTCGCATTGGCAACCTTCTCAGCTTGCCTCCCGGTCGAAAAACGACGCCTGCGCGAAAGGGTTTCCAAGGACTTGCAGAGCCGGAGAGGTCATCCTACTTCGCGACGCGCAGCGAGAAGGAGCACGTGTCGTGATCGATCGGACCAGGAATACGCCCTGTTTTGTCTCATTCGATCTCGCGAGTTCTCATGTCCGCATTTCTCACGCTCGATTCTGTCTCAGCTCAAACGCCTGAACATCGGGTCCTTTTTCAGGGCCTGACCTTAGCCATAGGCGCTGAACGCGTCGGCCTGGTTGGCCGCAATGGTTCGGGCAAATCCACCCTCCTGCGTATTATTGCCGGCATGGCCGATGCCGCGACGGGTACCGTCCGGCGATCGGGGACGATCGGAATGCTGGTTCAGGATTGGCCGCCCGACTTATCTCTCGCTGACGCGCTTGGTGTTGCCGAGGGAATGGCCGTCTTGCAGCGTGTGCTGGCGGGCGATGGAAACGTCGCGGATTTCGAGGCGGCGGACTGGGCGCTGGGATCTCGGGTAGACAGTGCGCTGGCCGACGCCGGGGTGCCCGGGTTCGCTCTTGATCGCACGATGGGATCGCTCTCGGGCGGAGAGCGCACTCGTGTGGGCATTGCCCGGCTGCTGATCGAAAAGCCCGACTTGCTGTTGCTCGATGAACCGACCAACAATCTCGATAGCGCGGGTCGCGAGGCGATCCATTCGCTGATCCGCGGTTGGAGCGGCGGGGCCCTTGTCGCCAGCCATGATCGCGAACTTCTCGAGACCATGGACCGGATCGTCGAACTCACCTCCGTTGGCGTTCACATTGTCGGTGGAGGCTGGACAGCCTTTGCCACGCAACGCGAGGCGGAAAGGAGCAGGGTCACTCAGGACCTCGAACGCTCGGAAGCAGCGCTTCGCGAGGTGGAGCGGTCTGCCCAAAGGCAGCGCGAAGCCAAGGATCGACGAGACAAGGCGGGGAGGGCGTTCGCGGCCAAGGGCTCGGAGCCGAAGATTCTTCTGGGCGCGAAAGCCGAACGGGCTGAGAATTCCGGGGGCCGAGGGCGCCGTCTGGGCGAGCGTTTCGTCAATGAGGCAGCTGCACGGGCCGAGGAAGCCATCGCCAAGGTCGAGGTGCTTACGCCGCTGACAATCTCCTTGCCGCCCAGCGGGATTCCGTCTGGCGCGCAAATCCTCGCGCTCGAGGAGGTCGCGGTTGACCTGGGCGAACGCCGTCTCGGACCCTGGACGTTGAGCCTTCGCGGGCCTGAGCGAGTTGCGGTCTCCGGACCTAATGGCGCGGGAAAGACCACCTTGCTCAAGATCGCGGCGGGTCTGGCCCTACCATCCAGCGGCACGGTGTGCCGTCTCGACGGTCGGATCGCCATTCTCGACCAGCACGTGACGTTGCTCGATCCCGAAGCCAGCATCCTGGCCAATTTTCGCCGCCTTAATCCGTCGCTCAACGTTCGGGATGCCTACGCCGCCTGCGCGCGTTTCGCCTTCCGCAATCGCGATGCCGAACAGCTTGTGGGCACGTTGTCGGGCGGCGAACGCCTTCGGGCAGGTCTCGCTTGCACTTTGGCTGGCGAAAGGCCGCCTTGGTTGCTCATTCTCGACGAGCCGACCAACCACCTCGATCTGGCGTCGATCGAACTGCTGGAGCAGGCGTTACGCGAATTCGACGGCGCCTTGCTGATCGTAAGCCACGATCCTGCCTTCCTGAAGGCGGTCGGCATGGATCGTGAGTTCGGTGTTTAGCGTCGTGCCGCCCGTCAACTGGCCTTTGCGACCTGCGCATCATCCAGCAGCTGCTGCAGCTCGCCGGCCTGGTACATCTCCATCATGATGTCGCTGCCGCCCACGAACTCTCCCTTCACGTAAAGCTGAGGGATGGTCGGCCAGTCCGAAAACGCCTTGATGCCCTGGCGGATGTCCATGTCCTGCAGCACGTCGACGCTTTCATAGGCAACGCCGCAGTGATCGAGGATGGCGACGGCACGGCTGGAGAACCCGCACTGCGGGAACAGCGGCGTGCCCTTCATGAACAGCACGACATCGTTGTCGCCGACGATCTTGGAGAGACGCTCGTTGGTATCGGACATGGGGCAGGGCCTGATCTGATGAAATTGAGTATGGAAGTCAGTTGGGAACCGAAGTGGTCAGTTGCAAGGCATGGAGCTCGCCGCCCATGCGCCCGCCGAGCGCTTCGTATACCATCTTGTGCTGTTGGATGCGGCTCTTGCCGGAAAAGGCAGCGGAGCTGACGTGGGCGCGGTAGTGGTCGCCGTCTCCAGCGAGGTCTTCGATCACCACCTCTGCGTCAGGCAGCGCCGCCCGGATCAAGGCTTCGATTTCAGCGGCCGGCATCGCCATGGTCGGGCCCTCAGGACTCGCTCATCAGCTGGCGCTTGGCTTCGACCGACTTTTCCTCGAGCGCTACGCGCACGGCAGTTTCGTCGACATCGATGCCCGCCGCGGTGAGGTCGCCCAGCACCTTGCGGATCACGTCCTCATCCCCGGCTTCCTCGAAGTCCGCCTGGACAACGGCCTTGGCGTAAGCTTCGGTTTCTTCGGCCGTCAGGCTCATCTTCTCGGCGGCCCAGTGCCCCAGAAGCCGGTTGCGGCGCGCAGCCACGCGGAAAGCAGTTGTCGCATCCATCGCGAACTTGGCTTCCTCGGCCCGTTCGCGATCGTTGAAGTCGGTCATGTCAGGATTCCCTCAAAAATGCTGCCGGAGGCGAATAGCGTTGCGCCGTGTCAGGCGGCAAGCCCGGTTCCGCGGGCGAGCCAGGGCTTCTCCGCCTCCAAGCGTGCTTCGTATTCCGCGATCGCGGCGTCGCGCGCCAGCGTCAGGCCCACCTCGTCGAGGCCGTTCACCAGGCAATGCTTGCGGAACGGGTCGATCTCGAACGTGAAACGATCCTGGAACGGCGTAGTGACCGTCTGGTGTTCAAGGTCGATCGTCACGGGGTCCGTCTCTGCCACCTCAAGCAGCCGGTCGACCTGTTCTTGCGGCAGAACCACGGTGAGAATGCCGTTCTTGAACGCGTTGCCAGAGAAAATGTCCGAAAAGCTCGGCGCGATCACCGCCTTTACGCCCATGTCGAGCAAGGCCCAGGCGGCGTGTTCGCGGCTCGAGCCGCAGCCGAAATTGTCGCCCGCGACGATGATCGGCGCGCGTGCGAATTCGGGCTTGTCGAAGATGTTGTTCGGATCTTCGCGCACGGCTTCAAACGCACCGCGCCCGAGGCCTTCGCGGCTGACCGTCTTGAGCCAGCGGGCGGGAATGATCAGGTCTGTGTCAATGTTCTTGCGGCCGAACGGGATCGCACGGCCGGAAACTTCACGGACGGCTTCCATCAGTCGGTCTCCGGCGGCTCGCCGCTAGGGATCGTGGGAGCTTTCTGGCCCTGCTTGGCCTTTTCCTTGCGGCGGTTGACGTAGAGCAGGGCGGCGGCAACCGCGGCCGACCCAATCGCTCCGGCAATGGCCGCATGGCCCGAGTTGAGACGCTTGGTCATGTTCCTTTCAATGGGGCGAGCGCTCCCCAGAGGCAAGCCTCATCGGAGAAATTCGCCTAATGCGCTCCACAGCTTTTCCTTCTCTCCGAGCGGCATCGCAGCATGGGCCGGGCTCGAAGAGGGCAGGGCGATCAGCGCGAGCCCGCTGCCGGCGAGCTGGGGCATACCTATCCTTGCCGACGTCTTTCCGTTGAACCCAACCGCCCGAAGGTCGGGCAAGGATGCCGCCAGGTCCCGCAACTGCGTGGGCTCGGCGTCCCGGATAGAGGCATCGAGGCTGCCTTGGCGTCTGGCGGACGCTACCGTGTCCCAGAGGCCGACTTTCGCGCGGAGCAGAGCCGCTAGACGATCCTCGTAGTCGAGCGGCACAAGCTCGGTTCCGATGGCCTTCCCGATAAGATGCCAGAAACGGTTCTGCGGGTGCGCGTAGTAGCGACTGACGGCCAATGACGCCTCGCCCGGCAGGCTGCCTAGGACGAGCAGGCGGGTGTCGGGTGCCACGACGGGCGCGAAGGAGGACTTGCGGATCACGGATCGCCCCGGATCATCGCCTGATCGAAGCGGAATGGAAAGGGCGGCTATGAGCTGGCTCCAACCGCTGACCTATCGCGAGACGCCTGGCTTCAAATTCTGAGAAAGTCAGATGGGGACGGTAAACTGAGCTGCCGTCCCCGCTCGATCAGGGCTGTCAGACCAGTTCGCGCACGTCCGTCAGCTTGCCGGTCACTGCCGCAGCGGCCGCCATCGCAGGGCTTACCAAGTGCGTCCTCGCGCCCGGGCCCTGACGACCGACGAAGTTGCGGTTGCTGGTCGAAGCGCAGCGCTCCCCCGGGGGAACCTTGTCCGGGTTCATGCCGAGGCAGGCCGAGCAGCCCGGTTCTCTCCATTCGAGGCCGGCTCCAATGAAGACCTTGTCGAGCCCTTCGGCTTCGGCCTGTTCCTTCACCAATCCTGAGCCCGGGACGACAATGGCCCACTTGACGTTTGACGCCTTGTGACGGCCCTTGAGCACCGCTGCGGCGGCGCGCAAGTCCTCGATCCGGCTGTTGGTGCAGCTGCCGATGAAGACGTTCTGAACTTCGACCTCGTCCATCCGCTGACCGGGCGCGAGGCCCATGTAATCGAGGCTGGCCTGGGCGGCCTTCTGCTTGGACGGATCGGCAAAGCTCGATGGATCGGGAACGACGCCACCGATTGCGACGGTGTCTTCAGGGCTGGTGCCCCAGGTCACGGTCGGCTCGATGTCGGCGGCGTTGATGACCACCGACTTGTCGAAAACTGCGCCTTCGTCGGTCTTGAGCGTGCGCCAATAGGCGACCGCCTGATCCCACTCCGCGCCCTTGGGCGAGAAGGGGCGGCCCTTGAGATACGCAAACGTGGTGTCGTCGGGCGCGATCAGCCCGGCGCGAGCGCCGCCTTCGATGCTCATGTTGCAGACCGTCAGGCGGCCTTCGACGCTCATCTCCTCGAACACCTTGCCACGGTATTCAATCACGTAGCCGGTGCCGCCGGCCGTGCCGATTACGCCGATGATGTGGAGAATCAAGTCCTTCGAGGTGATGCCCGGACCCAGGTCACCTTCGACACGCACTTCCATCGTCCTGGACTGCTTGAGCAGCAGGGTCTGGGTGGCGAGCACATGCTCAACCTCGCTCGTGCCAATTCCGAACGCCAGCGCACCGACGCCGCCATGCGCCGCCGTGTGACTGTCGCCGCACACGATCGTAGTGCCCGGGAGGGAGAAGCCCTGCTCCGGCCCGACGACGTGGACGATGCCTTGCTCCCGCGCTGTCGCGCCGAAGTAGCGTACGCCGAATTCGGGTGCGTTGTGTTCCAGCGCTTCGAGCTGCTGAGCGCTTTCCAGATCGGCGATCGGTATCCGCTTGCCGGCGGCGTCGAGGCGCGCGGTGGTCGGCAGGTTATGGTCGGGCACGGCGAGCGTGAGTTCGGGCCGGCGGACTTTGCGCCCGTTCAGCCGCAGCGCTTCGAACGCCTGCGGGCTGGTGACTTCGTGGACCAGGTGCCGGTCGATGAAGATCAGCGAGGTGCCATCGTCGCGCCGTTCGATCACGTGCGCGTCCCAGATCTTTTCGTAGAGGGTGCGAGGTTTGGAGGCCATGCCCCGCAGTTACGCACGACGGCGCGCAATTCAAGCGGGGCTGTCTTTGATCGGCCAAAGTTCCTATTTAGACGGCATGGATTGGTTGACTCCTCTCGCCGTCGTAATGGCCACCATCGCGCTGATGGAATGGGTCGCGTGGGCAAGCCACAAATATGTGATGCACGGCTTCGCCTGGGCCTGGCACCGCGACCATCACGAGCCGCACGGCAACATTCTCGAGAAGAACGACCGCTTCGCCCTGGTGGGCGCGGCGATGAGCATTTCGATGTTTGCGCTCGGCAGCCCAATGATCCTGGGGGCGCGCGCCTGGTGGCCCGGGACGTGGATCGGGTTGGGGATACTCGGCTATGGGATCATCTACACGCTGGTGCACGACGGTCTCGTCCACCAGCGCTGGTTCCGTTACGTGCCACGGCGCGGCTATCTCAAGCGGCTGGTGCAGGCGCATAAGCTCCACCATGCGACGGTCGGCAAGGAGGGCGGGGTGAGTTTCGGCTTCGTCTGGGCACGCGATCCGGTGCGGTTGAAGGCTGAACTCAAGCGCCAGCGCGAGGCGGGCGTGATTCAGGTGCAAGAAGCAACGGAGCTCTAACCCGCCGCGATCCGAGCGGCGTGCTGCTTCACCAGAGCGATCATGTTCGGCACGCCTTGGGTACGGTTGGAGCTGAGCTGGTTCCGCAGGTCGAATGGTTCGAGCGCCGCCGTGATGTCCATTGCCGCGACCTCAGCGGCCGGCTTGTCCTGCACAGCCGAGATCACCAACGCCACGATCCCCTTGGTGATCGCGGCGTTGCTGTCGGCGAGGAAGTGGAGCTTGCCGTCCTGCTCGGTCGGATAGACCCAGACGCTGGCCGAGCAGCCCCTTACCGTAGTCGCGTCGGTCTTGAGCGGCTGGGGCATTTCGTCGAGCTCGCGGCCCAGTTCGATCAGCAGCCGGTATCGTTCGTCGGCGTCGAGAAATTCGTACTCTTCGAGAATGTCGGCTAGGGAGCGCATGACGCGCCCCCTAGCGCATATTGCTTACAGGTCCACCCCACTGGCGATGGCTTCCAGCTTGCGGATGCGTTCCTTGAGGTCGGCGATCTCGATCCGTGCGGCGCCTTCGCGGGCGCCGCCTTCGATCTCGCGCTTGCCGTGCCCTGTTTCAAGCTCACGGGACTTAAGCTCCAGCCAATCCTGCCAGCCCTTGAGCAAGGTGATGGCCACGACCAGCAGACCCGAGAGGGCAGTGGCGGCGATCAACAGTTCCTGACTCATCTCGAGTTCTCCCCTGCCTCTCGCGCCTATTTCTCGCGGAGGCTGTCTATTTCAGCCGAAAGCCGTTTCGTCTCGCGGTCCTCGGTGGCGATCCGTTCGAGAACCTTTACTCGCTCGCGCAGTTCGAGAACCTCGCGCTTGAGCTCTGCATCTTCGCGCGGCAGCGGTTTCTCGTTGCCCATGGCGTCGGTCGTAATGCCGTGCCGGGCGCGGTGCCTCGTCTTGATGACCTCGGCGAAAGCTAGGATCGCAACGATTACAATAATGGCGGTCCACATGTTCATTGCACATTCCCCTTGTCCGACCGCAGGCTCTCGATCTCATGGCCGAGGCGGTAGCCGCTGTCGGTGACGATGCGTTCGACGTTGATCAGGCGATCCTGCAGCGAGCCGATCTCGGCCCGTAGCTGGGCGTTCTCCTGCGTAAGAAGCTTCACGCGCTCCATCGCCTCGGTGGTCACCGCCGGTTTCAGCGATTGGCCCCACATACCTTCCAGCGGATAGCCGTGCTTGATCTTCAGGCGGGTGTTGTGGACCGAGGCGAGAATTCCCGCGGCTCCGAGCAACAGGCCGCCCCCGACTACCCAGGGAAGGTACTGAAGAAGATCCATCGGATTCATCAGGCGCGCTCCTCTGCCTTGAATTGGACTGTCTCGACGGGCGTACCGCGCAAGTCCTCGATGCTCTGGGCGAGGTCGGCGCCCTTATCCGTGGCGATGCGCTCCAGCACGCGGACGCGGGCTTCGAGCCGCTCGACATGGGCTGCGTATTGCGCGGCCTTCTCGGCCGTGCTGTCAGCGGTCACGCCGACCTGCCGTTCCTTGAAGGCCATGAAGCGCTTGAACGCCTCGCCTAGGGTTATGATCACGGCGAGCACGATGCCGCCCAGGACCACAGCCGCAATGGTTTCACCCGGTCCCATCGTCAGTTGCTCCTCTCGACTTCGTGGCCTTCGAACCGATCCTCGACCCGGCGCTGATCGCGCAGGGCCTCGATCTGCAGGGCCACGTCGTAACCCTTGTCGGTGACGATGCGTTCGAGCACTGCCACTCGGTCTTCCAGGGCCTTGTTGCTGGCGGCGTACTGCGCGGCCTTTTCCGCGGTCGCCTGGATCTGCAGCTTCATCATGTCCTTGCGGTGGCCCAGCCAGATGGCGAAGCCCGGAATGAAGCCCAGGACCATCGCGATGGCGAAGATCGGGATGATGATTTCCATCTCGAAGTCTCTCCTTGCTTCGCGGCGCTCAGCCGAGGTCCGCGGACCTGGCCGCGGGTCGGGCCTCACGTGCTGCCAAGGCATCGTCGATGCCGCGCTGGTCGCGGAGCGCTTCGATCTGCGCGGCTATGTTCAGGCCACGATCGGTCACGATCCGCTCCAGGACAGCGACGCGATCCTCGAGCATCTCCATGCGCCCGTCTTGCTTATCGGTGTTGGACGAAGCGTAACGGGCACCGGCTTCGATGCGCATCCGCTCCACCCGTTCCCGATGCTTCGAGATGATGGCGACGATCGGGATCGACAGCGCGAAAATCGGGATCATGAACGGAAAGAAATCCATCGACGTGCTTCCTTGAGTCTGTGCCCGGGTGCTTATCCGACCCGGACGCTGTCCCTGTCTTCGAGCTGGCTGTTCATCGGGCGCTGGTCACGCAGCGCTTCGATCTGGTGGGCGACGTCGTAACCCTTATCGGTGACGATCCGCTCCAGAATGCGAGTGCGCTCCTCCAACTCCTGATAGGCTGTGCTGGCGGCGGTCCGGCCCTGCAGTTCCACCAACTTGCGACGATGCTGTGTCCAGATCGCGAAGATCGGAACCGACATCAGCGCTATGGGAAGCGTCACTGCGAAGATGATGTTTGCCAGGTCCATGACCGTTCCTCTCAGCGCTGCCGTTCCGCTTGGCGGCCCATTTCGAGCGGGACGCCCGTGTCAGGTCGCACATCGCGCAGGGCCTCGATCTGGTGGGCGACGTCGAAGCCGCGATCGGTCACGATCCGCTCAAGCACGCGCATGCGGTCTTCGAGCTCTTCGATCCGAGCCGCCTGGGCATCGTCGGCCTTGTGCGTGCGAGCCTGAAGTTCGAACTTGGCCATCTTCTGCTTGTGGCCGATCCACACGCCGTAGAAGGCCAGTGGAATTCCCATGCCGATCGCCAGGATCGGTATGAAGACGCCAATGATTGCCGGATCCATCCCCTGTCCCCTCTGATAATGCCTTAGCGAAGCCGCTCGATCTCGGCCGAGAGGCGCGGGTTGCTGGTTACGTAGTAGGACTCGACCTCAGCCAGCCGGCGGTCGATGTCGCGGAACTGCGAGCGGATTTCCCTCGCCGTACGCTTTGGTGACTGGCGGACACGCTGCCAGTACTTCTGTTCGTCCTGATCGACGTAGAGGTTGGCGGGTTTCTTCGACGCCAGGAGCCCCAGCGCGAAGTAGATCGGAATGCCAATGCCGCCCGTCGAGACAGTGAGGATGATGAAGGCCAGACGCCACCAGATCGCATTGATGCCGGTGTAATCCTCCAGCCCCGCGCACACGCCCATGAGCTTGGCGTTCTGCTTGTCGCGGTAAAGCGTCGTGCGAGGCGTGTTCACTTCTTGGCTCCCTTCTTTTCGGCCAACAGGCGGTCGAGTTCACGCAGCGGTTCATTGTCGATCTCGCGATCGGGCAAGAGGCGCGCCGGCTTGAACTCTGGGTTGTCGGACGCGACCAGGCGTTCGACCGTGTCCATTCGTTCGTCCAGGCGCTTGGCCAGGTTGTAGAGTTCGTCGAGCAGGTGCTCGTCGTCGGTGGTTATCGTTGCAGCCGTTTTCCACTTGGTGATGTAGTGCATGATCACCCACGGAAGGCCGATGAAGATGGCCGGAACGATGAAGACTTCGGAACCCATCGCTCAGCTCTCCTTCTTCTCGGAGCCGCCCATGCCGAGGGCCCGCTTCATCTCTTCGAGTTCCTCGTCGATCTTGTCGGCCCCTTCGAGCGCTGCAATCTCGTCCGAGAGGCTCGGCTTGCCGGTGCCGTCGGAGATGCTCAGGGCATCCGCGCGGCCTTCGGCATAGTCTACCCGGCGCTCGAGCTGGTCGAAGCGCGTCAGGGCATCGTCGACCCGCTCGTTGGTCATCAGACTGCGGAGCTTCACGCGGTTCTCCGCGCTTTCCAGGCGAGCGGCGATCTGCGTCTGCCGGCTGCGAGCTTCGCGCAGGCGATTCTGCAGCTTGGCGATGTCTTGCTCGTAAGCCCGCAGGGCGTCATCGAGCACGGCGATCTCCTGCTTGAGCTGGTCGCCCATATCCGCGGCGCGCTTCTTCTCGACCAGCGCAGCGCGGGCCAGGTCTTCTCGATCCTTCGACAGCGCGAGCTGGGCCTTCTCGCCCCAATCTGCCTGAAGCTTCTCCAGCTTGACGGTGTGGCGGTGCATTTCCTTCTGATCCGCAATCGTCCGCGCCGCGCTGGCGCGGACCTCGACAAGCGTTTCCTCCATCTCGAGGATGATCATGCGGATCATCTTCGAAGGATCGTCGGCTTGATCGAGCAGCTCGTTGAAGTTGGCGGCGATGATGTCTCGAGTGCGGGAAAAAATGCCCATCCAGGGTACTCCGGATACGAATGAATTGACGGCAGCGTTGAAATCCTGAGCGGCCGGTTTGCCCATGCCCGGCTGGGGGCTGGTGCGAAGCCGCTCTATTTCGCGATCGATGCGGGAAGTGGCGCGCGCGGCCGCCTCTCCGATCGGACGTAGAGGGTTTGGGTCCTTGGGGTTCATGCCAACTCGACCAGCGGCGCGTCGACCGGGTTGGCGTCGGCGGCCAGGCAGATTTGCTGGTTCAGCGCGAAGGCGTTGAACGAGATCATGGCGATGATGCTCGCCAGCGCGGCGATGCCTAGCTTGCTGCTGAAGAACTCCCGGTCAAACATGGTCTTCAATCCCCTGACCAAACCTATGCCAGTATATCAGCAAGGAGCATGCCAAATGAGGAAAATGCGCCGCCTTGCTCGAATTTTGGGATATATCTTAGCAGGCTATGTGGCGCATATTGCCACCTTGTGGCATTTTTTGCTATCTCTTGGCTAATGGAGCGGGAAAATCAGTTCATTGGCCAATCGGGCGCTTTTCTCGACGCCGTGGAGCGGGCGAGCCGGGCTGCGCCCATGCGTCGCCCGGTGCTCGTTATCGGGGAGCGCGGAACTGGCAAAGAACTGATCGCCGAACGCCTTCACCGCCTGTCGAACCGTTGGGAAGAACCGCTCGTCACGATGAACTGCGCAGCGCTGCCCGAGACGTTGATCGAGGCTGAGCTGTTTGGCCACGAAGCGGGCTCGTTCACCGGCGCAACGCGCGCCAGGGCGGGACGCTTCGAAGAAGCCGACCGGGGGACGCTGTTTCTCGACGAGTTGGCGACGCTATCGATGGGGGCGCAAGAGCGATTGCTCCGGGCCGTCGAGTACGGCGAGGTGACCCGCATCGGCTCGTCGCGTCCGATCCGCGTCGACGTGCGCATCGTGGCGGCTACCAACGAGAATCTGCCAAGGCTAGCAGACGAGGGGCGGTTTCGCGCCGACCTGCTCGACAGGCTGAGTTTCGAGGTGATCACGCTGCCGCCCTTGCGGGTACGAGAGGGTGATATCGACGTTCTCGCGGACTATTTCGGCCGCCGGATGGCCGCGGAAATCGGTTGGGAGCGTTGGCCAGGCTTTGCAGATCATGTGCGGCGGCAGCTCGACGAGCATCCCTGGCCCGGGAATGTGCGAGAGTTGCGAAACGTGGTCGAGCGCGCCGTCTATCGCTGGGCCAATTGGGAGGAGTCGATCGGATACGTCCAGTTCGATCCCTTCGAGAGCCCCTGGAAGCCGCTGGGCGTTCCCGGCAGCAAGGGCGTGGAGTCCGTGCCGGCCGCCTACGCTTCACGCCCTTTGGCGCAGGACTACGATAGCGTTGAGGACCTGCGGACCGCTGTCGAAGCGCACGAGCGGGCCATTCTCGAACACCACCTCGGCCGGAATCGCTGGAACCAGCGACAGACGGCCAAGGCACTGGGGTTGACTTACGATCAGCTGCGCCACTGCATCCGCAAGCACGGGCTTGCGGAACGCAACGGGGAGGTGGACTAACGAATTAGCTGGAGCGGGAGACATTCTCGATGGTCAACAGCCGTTCTTCTCCGCTCCGGTCGGGCCAACTGATCGATTGGCCGGTGCGCAATCCGATCAGCCCGGCACCGACCGGCGTCAGGATCGAGAGGCGTCCCTCGTTGATATCTGCTTCCTTTGGGTAGACCAGGGTGACGGTTCGCCGATCGCCAGTCTTCTCGTCGACGAAAACGACCGTGGAGCCCATCGTCACCACGTCGTACGGCATCTCCGACTCAGGCAGCGTTTCGGCTCGGTCGATTTCTTCGAGCAGGAGGCGGCTGACGTTGGGATGGCGTTCGCGCACGCTGATAGCGAGATCGGCAAGCGCATCGGCTTCGTTTTCGATGAGGGTGATCGGAGGCCGCACCTGGGCCTGCTGGACAGTCATGACTGGTGGTCTTTCGAAATGGGGGAAACGCGCACCGGGCGCGTGAAGTCGGTAGCTCGCCCCGGGCGCGGGGCGTGAACGCACCGGACCCGGGGCTAAATGCCCGCGAGAAGCTGACCCCCGTGGGATCGAAAGTGCGTACTTGTCATCGTGCGATGCTGTCATCTCGGGGTGCCCATGTCAAATGGCCCTCAAGCGTGCCAACGCAATGCCAGTTGCAATTCGCGGACTCCCAGCCTATCTAGCCGCCATCCCGACATTGTCGTGACAAGGTCTGGTGCTGGCGCCTCCTGGGGGCCGGCCCGAAGCCTCTTTGTCACGATGATTCGGTAATGGAGACCCGATGGCCGATATCGCGCGCCTTACAGAAGTGATCGAGCCCGAAGCGAAAGCTCTCGGTTTCGATCTCGTGCGTGTGAAGCTTTCCGGTTCCGGCGAAGAGCGCACGCTCCAGGTCATGGCCGAAGATCCGGCGACTGGGCAGTTGGTGGTCGAACAGTGCATGGCTCTGTCGCGCCGGATTTCGGACCGGATGGACGAGCTTGAAGAGCAGGGTGAAGAACTTGTCCGGGGGGCCTATAACCTCGAGGTCAGCTCACCAGGCATCGATCGTCCGCTGACCCGAGCGAAGGACTTCGCCAACTGGGCCGGGCATGACGTGAACCTTTCGCTGAACGAGGCGGTGGGCGAACACCGCAAGCTCCGCGGCGAGTTGCTCGGCATCGATGGCGATGTGGTCGCCGTGGAAGACAGGAAGGCCGGTCGCATGGAAGTGGCGCTGGCGAACATTCATTCGGCAAAGCTCGTCCTCACCGACAAGCTTATCGCCGCTACCCGTCCGCTCGATACGAGCGGCGTCGACGAAATCGAAGAAACACTCGAAGAAGAGAAGGCAGAAGACTGATGGCCAGTCCGATTTCCGCCAACAAGGCCGAATTGCTCGCAATCGCGAACTCCGTCGCCACCGAGAAGATGATCGACAAGGCGATCGTCGTCGAAGCGATGGAAGAGGCGATCCAGAAGGCCGCCCGCGCCCGTTACGGCGCAGAGAACGACATTCGCGCCAAGCTTGATCCGCTCACCGGCGACCTGCGCCTGTGGCGGGTCGTCGAAGTCGTCGAAATCGTCGAGGATTATTTCAAGCAGGTCGACCTCAAGCAGGCAGAGAAGCTGCAGCCCGGGGCCTCGATCGGTGACTTCATCGTCGACCCGCTGCCGCCGGTCGACCTTGGCCGCATCGACGCGCAGAGCGCCAAGCAGGTGATCTTCCAGAAGGTCCGCGATGCAGAGCGTGAGCGCCAGTACGAAGAGTTCAAGGATCGTGCGGGCGAAATCATCACCGGGGTGATCAAGTCGGTCGAATTCGGCCACGTAATCGTCAACCTCGGCCGCGCCGAGGGCGTGATCCGCCGCGACCAGCAGATCCCGCGCGAAGCTGCCCGCGTCGGCGAGCGGGTCCGCGCCCTGATCATGAAGGTGGAGCGCAACAACCGCGGTCCGCAGATCTTCCTCAGCCGCGCGCATCCGGAATTCATGAAGAAGCTGTTCGCGCAGGAAGTGCCCGAGATTTACGACAACATCATCGAGATCAAGGCCGCCGCCCGCGACCCGGGCAGCCGCGCCAAGATCGGCGTGATCAGCCGCGATTCCTCGATCGACCCGGTCGGCGCCTGCGTCGGCATGAAGGGCAGCCGCGTGCAGGCCGTCGTGCAAGAGCTGCAGGGCGAAAAGATCGACATCATCCCGTGGAGCGAAGACACCGCGACGTTCGTCGTCAACGCGCTGCAGCCGGCCACTGTCAGCCGCGTGGTGCTCGACGAGGAAGAGAGCCGCATCGAAGTTGTCGTTCCCGATGACCAGCTGTCGCTCGCCATCGGCCGTCGCGGCCAGAACGTGCGCCTCGCCAGTCAGCTGACCGAGAGCCAGATCGACATCATGACCGAGGAAGAAGCCTCGGAGAAGCGTCAGAAGGAATTCGCCGAGCGCTCGAAGATGTTCGAGGAAGAGCTCGACGTCGACGAGACGCTGTCGCAGCTGCTCGTGGCGGAAGGCTTCGCCGAACTCGAGGAAGTGGCTTACGTCGAGCTGGCCGAGCTGGCTTCGATCGAAGGCTTCGACGAAGAGCTGGCCGAAGAGCTGCAGAGTCGAGCGCTCGAAGCGATCGAGCGTCAGGAAGAAGCCTACCGTACAGAGCGTCGTGAACTCGGCGTCGAGGATGCGCTGGCCGACATGCCGCACCTGACCGAGCAGATGCTCGTTGTCCTGGGCAAGGCCGGCATCAAATCGCTCGACGATCTTGCCGATCTTGCGACGGACGAGCTGATCGCCAAGAAGCGCGAAGCTCCTCGCCGTCGTAACGCCGACGCGGGCCCACCGCTTCGTCGTCAGCAGCGCACTGAAGACAAGGGTGGCGTACTCGGTGAGTTCGGCCTGAACGAAGAGCAGGGCAACGAGATCATCATGGCCGCGCGTGCCCATTGGTTCGAGGGTGACGAGGAAGCCGCACCGGCTGCCGAAGCGCCCGTTCAAGAGGAGGCCGCCGATGCGGAATCCTCGCAATGAGCCGCTAGCCGACCACGACATCGCGGAAGCGACCGGCTCCGATAAGGGGCCGGAGCGCCGCTGCATACTCAGCGGGCGGATCGCCTCGCGGGACGAACTCCTGCGCCTGGCGATCTCGCCCGATGGTGACGTGTTGCCCGATGCTCACGCCAAGGCCCCAGGTCGTGGTGCCTGGATTGGCGTCACTCGTAGCGAACTGGCAGAGGCGCTGGCCAACGGAAAGCTGAAGGGGGCGCTTTCGCGGGCGTTCAAGAACGGACGTTTGGCGATACCGGATAATTTGCCCGATCTCGTCGGAGCGGCGCTATCTCGCGCGTTTCTCGACAGGTTGGGACTCGAAATGCGCAGCGGACGGCTTATCTTGGGCTCGGACCGCATTGCTGGTGAGGCCCGACTGGGCCGCGTGGCAGCGCTCTATCATGCGGCGGATGCCAGCGACGACGGCAGCCGTAAGCTGGACCAGGCCTGGCGTGTGGGAAGCGAAGCGGAAGGGAGTGGCCTTTCCGGCCTTCGCCTGCCACTGGACCGCGCGGCTCTGTCTGTGGCATTGGGCCGTGACAATGTCGTCCATCTGGCGTTGGCCGATGCCGCATCGGCCAAGCGGGTCGCTATCCCGCTACAGCGCCTCGTGAACTTTCTGGGAGCCCCTGGGGCTTCTCTCGATGAAGATGCTTGCAGGGCTGGCGATGACGCCGCTCCCGCAAGCATGGCGACGAACGAATTTTGAAGGACTATTGAAGGCGTATGAGCGATAACGAAAACACACCGACGCTTACCCGCAAGCCGCTGGGGCTGAAGCGCTCGGTCGACGCCGGCGAGGTCAAGCAGACCTTCAGTCACGGCCGCACCAATAAGGTGACGGTCGAGGTGAAGCGTCGTCGCGCCCTGAAGCGCCCTGGGGAAGAGGGCCACTCCGCGCCTGAGCCCGAGGTCGAAGTTGCGGCACCGCCGCCACCCCCCGCTCCGCCGCCCCCGCCGAAGAAGCCCGTGGTCAAGGCCCCTGCAGGCGAAACGCCGCAAGAGCGCGTCGCGCGCCTTCAGCGCGAGGCCGAGGAAGAGCGCCTGCGCCTGACCGAGGAACAGACTCGCCGCGAGACCGAAGAGCGCGCGCAAGCGCTCGAGGAAGAGAAGCGTCGGGCCGAAGAGAACCGCCGTGCCGCTGCGCAAGAGGCTGCGGCCGTGGCCGCTGCTCCTGCCGAACCGGAAGCCAAGGCTGAGGAAGCTGTTGAGGCGGCCGAGGGTAGTGAAGCCAGCGCCAGCGCCGAGGGCGACGAGGCGACTCCCGCAGCCGCTCCAGCTCCGCGCAAGTTCACCCCGGTCGCTCGTCCTGAGGTCAAGCGCCCGGAAAAGAAGCGCGACGACCGCAAGCAACAGCAACAGCAGCAGCCGGCCGGCCGTGGTCACGTCGACGACCGTCGTCGCGGAGGCAAGCTTACGGTCAACCGTGCGCTCAACGAGGACGAAGGCGCCCGCGCCCGCTCGCTGGCGGCGCTCAAGCGCGCCCGTGAAAAGGAACGCCGCGCACACATGGGCGGCATGTCGCAGCCGCGCGAAAAGCAAGTCCGTGACGTGATCGTGCCAGAGGCGATCACCGTGCAGGAACTCGCCAACCGCATGGCCGAAAAGGGCGCCGACCTGGTGAAGGCGCTGTTCAACATGGACATGA
Organism: Croceibacterium selenioxidans; assembly: GCF_018599195.1. Lineage (GTDB taxonomy): Bacteria > Pseudomonadota > Alphaproteobacteria > Sphingomonadales > Sphingomonadaceae > Croceibacterium_A > Croceibacterium_A selenioxidans. The sequence goes on from NZ_JAHFVK010000003.1 coordinate 124,540, forward strand.
TGGTCACCGTCAACCAGACGATCGACCAGGACACGGCGGAGCTGCTGGTCGAGGAATTCGGCCACAACATCGTTCGCGTGTCGGACAGCGACGTGGACATCGACACGACGGAAGACGTCGATTCCGAAGAAACGTTGCAGCCGCGTCCGCCGGTGGTCACGATCATGGGCCACGTCGACCATGGCAAGACCAGCTTGCTGGACGCGCTGCGCGGAACCGACGTGGTGCGGGGCGAAGCTGGGGGTATAACCCAGCACATTGGTGCCTATCAGATCACCACGAAGGACAAGCACAAGATCACGTTCCTCGACACTCCGGGGCACGAGGCGTTCACCCAGATGCGCCAGCGCGGCGCCAACGTGACTGATATCGTTATCCTGGTGGTGGCGGCGGACGACGGGCTGATGCCGCAGACGATCGAGGCTATCAAGCACACCAAGGCGGCCGGCGTGCCGATGATCGTGGCGATCAACAAGATCGACAAGCCGGAAGCCAAGCCGCAGAAGATTCGCGAGCGCTTGCTCGAGCATGAGGTCGTGGTCGAAGCGATGAGCGGTGACGTGCAGGATGTCGAGGTCTCGGCCAAGACCGGTGCCGGTCTCGATGAACTGATCGAGAAGATCCTGCTTCAGGCAGAACTGCTCGAGCTCAAGGCCAATCCGGACCGTCCTGCCGATGCGACCGTGATCGAGGCGCAGCTCGACAAGGGCCGCGGCCCTGTCGCCACGGTGCTGGTCAATCGCGGCACCCTTAAGCGCGGCGACGTCTTCGTTGTCGGCAACGAGAGCGGCCGCGTCCGCGCGCTGGTCGACGACAAGGGCCAACAGGTGAAGGAAGCCGGTCCTTCGATGCCGGTAGAGGTTCTCGGCCTCGGCGGCGTGCCCAACGCCGGCGATCACTTGACGGTGGTTGAGAACGAGCAGCGTGCCCGCGAAGTGGCGACCTATCGTCAGCAGCAGGCAACTGCCAAGCGTACTGCAACGGCGCCAGCCAACCTCGATGCCATGTTTGCCGGCCTCAAGAGCGACGTGAAGGAATTCCCGGTCGTGGTGAAGGCCGACGTCCAGGGTTCCGCCGAAGCCATCGTGACGGCGCTGCACAACCTCTCGAACGACGAGATCAAGGTGCGCGTCCTCAACTCCGGCGTCGGCGCTATCACTGAGAGCGACGTGACGCTGGCCTCGGCTTCGAAGGCGCCGATCATCGGCTTCAACGTGCGCCCGAACGCCAAGGCGCGCGAGTTGATTGCCCGGCACAAGGTGGAGATGAAGTACTACGACGTCATCTACCAACTGACCGAAGAGATCGCCCGCGAAATGGCCGGCGTTCTGGGTCCCCTGCGGATCGAGAACGTGGTTGGCCGCGCCGAGGTCAAGCAGGTGTTCCCGGCCGGCAAGCGCGACAAGGCGGCGGGTCTGCTGGTGCTCGAAGGCATCATCCGCAAGGGCCTCTACGCGCGTCTCACCCGTGCCGACGTTATCGTCAGCGCGACCACAATCGCCTCGCTGCGGCGCTTCAAGGACGACGTGGACGAAGTCCGCGTCGGTCTCGAATGCGGCGTGGTCCTCGCCGACACGAACGACATCAAGGCGGGTGACCACCTCGAAGTCTTCGAGGTCGAGGAACGCGAACGGACGCTGTGATCCAACTCCCCTCCCGCTTGCGGGAGGGGTTAGGGGAGGGCTCGTGGGGAAGTGGCGCCAAGCCCACCCCCGGCTCCGCCGGCAAGCGGGAGGGGCGAAATGAAAACTGTCCTCGCAGTTCGTCATCTCGGCTTCGAGCACCTTGGCGTGTGGGACGCGGCGCTGGCGGACTTCGGGTTCGAAGTTCTCTACTGCGATCCCACCGTTGACGATCTGGACTCGATCGAGGCGGTCGAGCCTGACTTGCTCGTCATTCTCGGCGCTCCGATCGGGGCCTATGATGATGAGCTCTATCCGTTCCTGACAGCTGAAGTACGCATGATCGAGCGGCGCCTGGCCGCGCGCCGGCCGCTTCTTGGCATTTGCCTTGGCGCGCAGCTCATCGCCCGGGCATTGGGGGCCAAGGTCGGGCCGATGGCGGACAAGGAGATTGGTTTCTCGCCACTAGAACTCACTGATGCGGGTCTGGCCTCGCCGCTGGGACATATCGAGGATTGGCCGGTGCTCCACTGGCATGGCGACCAGTTCGACTTGCCAGAGGGATCGATCTTGCTCGCCTCGACCGGGGTGTGCCCGAACCAAGCCTTTGCCATCGGTCCTAACGTTCTCGGGCTGCAATGCCACCTCGAGGCCGATGCTCGCGAGATCGAGAGCTGGCTAGTCGGGCATTGCGCCGAACTGATCGCCAGCGGCCGAGATCCCCGCGCGATCCGGGCCGACGCCGCGCGTTTCGGCCCGCAACTCGAAACCCGCGCATCGCGTGTGCTGCGGTCGTGGATCGCGGGCTGGGAATAGGGTCATGGCGCGCTACGTAGCCTTGCTGGGTTCCATCAACGTCGGCGGCAACCGGCTGCTGATGGCCGATTTGCGCGAAGCGCTGGAGCGCGAGGACTTCGAAGACGTCGAGACTGTCGTCGCCAGCGGAAACGTGTTGTTCTCGCATGACGAACGACCGTCGAGGGCGCTTGCCGAAAAGATCGCCTACATCATCCGCGACCGCTTCGATATCGACACTTTCGCTGCCGTCCGGAGCAAGGACGAACTTCAGGCGGCCATCATCGACAATCCCTTCGTTAAGGATGGCGCGCCAAACTTCGTCCACACGATCTTCCTCGCCGAACCTCTCGACAAGGAAGCTTTCCACGCTTTCGCGAGTCGGTATGAAGGTCCCGAACGGCTGGCCGCAGGCGTTATGGAATTTTACGTCGACTTCCGCGAAGGGGTGGGGCGCTCCATGCTCGACCCGGCGATGAAGAAGGCGAAGGTAATTAAATCGCGCGCTACGGCCCGGAATGTGCGGTCGTTGCAGCGCATTCTCGACAAGATGGATAACTGACAATGCCCCGCCAATCCCAAGGCAACGAAGACCGTTCGGTACGCCTGCTCAAGGTGGGCGAGCGCGTGCGCCACCTGCTTTCCGAGCTGCTCAGCCGCCAGCAGGTCCATGACGACACCCTGACCGCGCACACCCTGTCGGTCACGGAAGTGCGCATGTCGCCAGACCTGCGGATCGCCAAAGTCTACGTGAAGCCGCTGCTCGGCGGCGACGAGGAGGAAGTGCTCGCAGCCCTTCGCCGGAATACCGCTTTCCTCCAGCGCGAAGTGGCGCAGCGACTGGGGCTCAAGTTCGCTCCGAAGCTGCGCTTCCTCGCGGATGAGAGCTTTGACGAGGCTGACCGGATCGAGCGGCTGCTGAACGATCCGAAGGTGGTGCGTGATCTTGGGGAGGAATAATCCCGCCCCTATCGCTAGGCTGGTCCGATCACTATCTCAGCGTCGATGAACGATACTCTTCTACAGGCCCTTGCGCTGATCCCGGCGCTGGTCATTGCCATAGTCTTTCACGAAGTCGCGCACGGGTGGGTTGCGCTGGCGCTTGGCGATCCGACCGCGAAAGAGAGCAAGCGGCTCACCCTCAATCCGATTCCCCATGTCGACCCCTTCGGGACCCTGGTGCTTCCCGGCCTGCTAACCTTGAGCGGCTTGCCGGCCTTTGGCTGGGCCAAACCCGTGCCGGTGAACAAATGGCGCCTGAAGAACCCGCGATACGGCATGATGGCCGTCGCAGCGGCGGGGCCGGCGACCAATCTGGTTCTGGCTACGCTCGGCGCGATCCTTCTAGGCATTCTGGCTCGTGGCTTGACCACTGCGCCCGAAGGGCTTCTCGGCTTCGGTCTGATCGCCCTGTCCTACTTCATCGGGATCAATATCTTCCTCGCCCTTTTCAATCTCTTGCCGATACCACCGTTCGATGGGTCGCACATCGTCGAGGGGCTGCTGCCCGAGAAGGCGGCGGTCGCCTACGACAAGCTTCGTCCTTTCGGCTTTATGCTGGTGTTCCTGGTCCTCCTGATCATCCCGTACTTTTTCCCTGGTCTTGGCATCGTGGAGAGAGTGGTCGTCCCTCCCTTCGAATGGGCGCAGCGCCAGTTCCTCACTTTGGCCTACTGGATTGCGGGTGGTTAATTATATCCGGGTTAATTGACAAAAATACCCGGGTATATATAACGCCGTTGGAAGGGGGCGCTTATGGGTGTGACCGTATTTCACAAGGGCGCGCTCTTGGCGCGGGGGACAGCGCAGGAAGTTATCCCACAGATGCGCGCGCTCGAGCCGCTCGAGAGGGCTTCAGACCTGTTGGTGTTTGATGACGATACCGGCCGACAGATCGATCTGGATCTGCAGGCGGAAGAACCAGCCAGGATGCGCGGTCGTCCGTCGCTTGGCGTGAAGGCGCGTGAAGTGACCTTGCTTCCCCGGCACTGGGATTGGCTCAATGCCCAGCGTGGTGGCGCCTCAGCGGCTCTGCGCCGGCTCGTGGAGGAAGCGAGCAAGCGCGCTAAGAGTCCCGAGCAAGGTTATGATGCGGCCTATCGCTTCCTCAGCGCGATCGCGGGTGACCTGCCCAGGTTCGAAGATGCGGTGCGCGAGATCTATGCCGGGAACAAGGTCGGTTACGATCACTTCACCTACGAGTGGCCACCCGCAATCCGCGACCATGGCCGAACGTTGGCGTTTCCCGAATGACACTGCGGCAACCTCATGGCTGGCTAATCCTGGACAAGCCTCGCGGGCTGGGCTCCACCCAGGCGGTGGCGGCCGTCAAGCGCGTGTTGCGCAAGGCGGGTTACGGCAAGGTCAAGATCGGGCACGGCGGTACCTTGGATCCTCTGGCAGAGGGAGTGCTGCCGATCGCCCTGGGCGAAGCGACCAAGCTGGCCGGGCGCATGCTCGACGCCAGCAAGACCTACGCGTTTACGATCCGCTTCGGGGAAGAGACCGATACGCTCGACCTCGAAGGCGAAGTGATCGCGACCAGCGATCATCGGCCGCCGCTGGCCGCGGTGGCGGCTGTGTGCCAGCATTTCACCGGAGAGATCGACCAAGTGCCTCCCGCCTACTCTGCGATCAAGGTCGATGGGCGCAGGGCCTATGATCGCGCGAGGGCGGGCGAAGAGGTCGAGCTCAAGAGCCGCAGGGTGACGATCCACGAGCTGATCCCTCCCGGCGCAGGTGATGAACTGTGGTCGACGTTCGCCGAGACGGCCGGTCGCCCGGATCTGCTGGACCCCGCGGCACCGCTGGTTCTGGCCGACAGTGTTACGCTGGTGGCACACGTCAGCAAGGGTACCTATGTCCGCTCCCTGGCGCGCGACATCGCGCACGCCCTGGGCGCCGTGGGCCATGTCACTTACCTTCGGCGCATCAAGGCCGGCCCTTTTACCGAGCGTCAGGCGATTTCTCTGGACATTCTTGAGGAAATCGGCAACGGCGCGCGCCTTGAAGACCACCTCCTGCCGCTGGAGGCGGGGCTGGACGGTATCCCGGCCCTTACCCTCGATCCGGATAGCGCGCAGGCGGCCCGTCAGGGCCGGGTCCTTTCCGGAATGCCCCATCCCGATGGGCTCATCCTCGCAGTGTCCGGCAATGTTCCGGTGGCGCTGATGGAACTTTCGGGCGGTACGGCCAAGGTCGTCCGGGGGTTCAACCTGACGGATACCGCGGAGTAAAATGAATGTCGGTTACTGCCGAAAAGAAGCAAGAGATCATCACCAGCAACGCCCAGTCCAAGGGCGACACCGGTTCTCCCGAAGTCCAGGTCGCGATCCTCACCGAGCGTATCCGCAACCTCACTGAGCACTTCAAGGATCACCACAAGGACAACCATTCGCGCCGTGGCCTTCTCATGATGGTCAACAAGCGCCGTAGCCTGCTCGCCTACCTCAAGAAGAAGGACGTCGAGCGCTACAACAGCCTGATCCAGAAGCTGGGTCTGCGTAAGTAAGAATATTTGATGGGAAGCGGCCCCTCAGTGGGCCGCTTTTCGTATATGGGGCAGGCCTCGCAATTCGGCGAGGAAGCCTTGGGGCAAGAAAAGGCTCCGCACCGGACCGGGACGGAACACCCGGCACTTGAGGCCCCGTGGCGCAATCTGGCTCCGCGGATCTCGTAAGGAAAACACATGTTCGACACGAAAACCGTATCGCTGGAGTGGGGCGGCAAGACCCTCACTCTGGAAACCGGCCGCATTGCCCGTCAGGCTGACGGGGCGGTCCTCGCCACTTACGGCGAAACCGTGGTGCTGTGCGCTGTCACCGCCGCGAAGTCGGTCAAGGAAGGGCAGGACTTCTTCCCGCTGACTGTCCACTACCAGGAAAAATTCTCGGCCGCCGGTCGTATCCCGGGCGGCTTCTTCAAGCGTGAGCGTGGCGCGACCGAAAAGGAAACGCTGACCAGCCGCCTTATCGACCGTCCGATCCGTCCGCTGTTCCCCGAAGGGTTCTACAACGAGATCAACGTCATCGCCCAGGTCATGTCCTATGACGGCGAGACTGAGGCCGACATCGTGGCCATGATCGCCGCGTCGGCCGCCCTGACGCTGTCGGGCGTTCCGTTCATGGGCCCGATCGGGGCCGCCCGCGTCGGTTTCAAGGACGGCGAATACCAACTCAACCCGTCGATGGGCGAAGTGGCCGAAGGTCGGCTCGACCTCGTGGTCGCCGCGACCCAGGACGCGGTCATGATGGTCGAGTCCGAAGCCAAGGAACTGACCGAGGAAGAGATGCTCGGCGCGGTCATGTTCGCGCACGAGGAATCGAAGAAGGTCATCGGCGCGATTATCAAGCTGGCCGAACAGGCCGCCAAGGATCCGTGGGATCTCGACGTCACCGACAACTCGGCGATGAAGGCGGAGATCAAGAAGCTGGTCGGTGACGATATCGCCGCTGCCTACAAGCTGACCGACAAGTCGGCCCGTTCGAACGCGCTCAACGAAGCGCGCGCCAAGGTTAAGGCGCACTATGCCGACGCCGACGGCCAGACGAGCATTACCGCCAACAAGCTGACCAAGAAGATCGAGGCGGATATCGTCCGCACCGCGATCCTCAAGGACGGTGCGCGTATCGACGGCCGCAAGCTCGACCAGGTCCGCGCGATCGAGGCGACTGTCGGCTTCCTGCCGCGCACGCATGGTTCGGCGCTGTTCACCCGCGGTGAAACGCAAGCGATCTGCACCACCACGCTCGGCACCAAGGACTCCGAGCAGATGATCGACGGCCTCAACGGCCTGTCCTACGAAAGCTTCATGCTGCACTACAACTTCCCGCCCTACTCGGTCGGTGAAGTGGGTCGCTTCGGCGCCCCGGGCCGTCGTGAAGTCGGACACGGCAAGCTGGCCTGGCGCGCCCTGCGCCCGATGCTGCCCTCGAAGGAAGACTTCCCCTACACGATCCGCATCCTGTCCGACATCACCGAGTCCAACGGGTCGAGCTCGATGGCGACCGTTTGCGGTGGCTGTCTGGCGATGATGGACGCTGGCGTGCCAATCGCGCGCCCGGTTTCGGGCATCGCGATGGGCCTGATCCTCGAAGGCAAGGACTTCGCGGTCCTCAGCGACATCCTGGGCGACGAGGACCACCTCGGCGACATGGACTTCAAGGTGGCCGGTACCGAAGCGGGCATCACCAGCCTGCAAATGGACATCAAGATCGCCGGCATCACCAAGGAGATCATGGGCAAGGCGCTCGAGCAGGCGAAGGCCGGCCGCGCGCATATCCTGGGTGAGATGACCAAGGCTCTGGGCTCGGCCCGTACCGAACTGTCGGCCCACGCGCCGCGGATCGAGACGATGCAGATCGACAAGTCGAAGATCCGCGACGTCATCGGCACCGGCGGCAAGGTGATCCGCGAGATCGTGGCCGAGACCGGCGCCAAGGTCGACATCGACGACGAGGGCGTAATCAAGATCAGCTCTTCCGACCTCACCCAGATCGAGGCCGCGAAGAAGTGGATTCAGGGCATCGTCGAAGAGCCCGAGGTCGGCAAGGTCTACAACGGCAAGGTCGTCAACATCGTCGACTTCGGCGCGTTCGTGAACTTCATGGGCGGCAAGGACGGCCTCGTCCACGTTTCCGAGATGAAGAACGAGCGGGTCGAAAAGCCGACCGATGTCGTCGCCGAAGGCCAGGAAGTTAAGGTCAAGGTCCTTGAGATCGACAACCGCGGCAAGGTTCGCTTGTCCATGCGCGTCGTCGATCAGGAAACCGGTGAAGAGCTGGAGGACACCCGTCCGCCGCGCGAACCGCGTGAACCGCGCGGCGATCGCGGTGACCGTGGTGGCGACCGTCGTCCGCGCCGTGATGGCGACCGGGGCGGCCGTGGAGGCGATCGCGGCCCGCGTCGCGACCGCGACGACCGCGGCCCGCGTTCCGACCGCAACGAAGGCGGCGATCCGGACCACCTTCCGGCATTCCTCAAGGATGATTGAGGTTTGACGAAATAAGGTAAACGAGGGGCCGCGAGGGAAACTTCGCGGCCTCTTTTTTCAACGATTTGCTGCGAGGTCCCATGATTACACGCGAACTGCTCGGCACCGCCCATGTGCCCGGTGGAGAAGAACTCCAGCTGTTCGCTCACGGTCGCGATTTCATGATCGTGTTGGGCCATAACGAGCTGATGAGCACCCGTATGCGCCACTCCGAAGAGGCGCTGGCGGAGATGACACTCGCCCGAATGGGGCGGCCGGACCCGACCCTGCTGATCGGCGGCTACGGTATGGGTTTCACCCTCGGAGCGGCGTTGGCACAGCTTGGACGGGGTGGCCGTGTAACCGTTGCAGAGCTAGTGCCCGAGATCATCGAATGGGCACGCGGGCCAATGGCGGAGCTGGCCGCCGGATGCCTCGACGATCCACGCGTCACGTTGGCGATGCAGGACGTGGCGGACGCGATCGCTGCGGGGAGGGGCCGCTATGACGCCATCCTCCTCGACGTCGATAACGGGCCTGATGGTCTCGTACGGGCCGAAAACGACCGCATCTATTCGCGATCCGGCCTTCACTCCGCTTGGGAGGCGCTGCGGCCGGGAGGCGTGCTGGCCATTTGGTCTGCCGCTCGGGATCCTGCCTTCGCCCGTCGTCTCAGCGCGGCGCGTTTCACCGTCGAGGAAGTCGAGATACGGGCCCGACCTAATGGCAAAGGGCCGCGCCACACGATCTGGTTCGCGCGCCGAGGCTGAGCGGTGTAACTAAGCCCCGTAGTCAGAACAACGAATCGGGTCGCCTCTCACCTGTTGGCAGGAGGATGACCCATGACCGAAGCAATCGACGAAACTCGTCTCAACGATCTCATCGGCAAGGTGATCGGCGATGTGGCTGGTGCGCTTAGCCTTTACATGGCCTATCTCGGCGATCAGGCCGGCGTCTTTGACGCTCTCGATGGTAGCGGACGCCTGACTGTGGACCAGTTGGCCGCCAAGTCGGGCCTCAACGCCAAGTACCTCCGGGAATGGCTGGGCTCGGTTTCTGCCGCCGGCTATGTTAATCATCACCCCGAGGACGAGACTTTTTCGATCACCCCGGAACAAGCCTTGATATTCACCCGGGAAGGGCAGCCCGCATGTATGCAGGGCTTTATCCAGGCAGTCGTCTCGCAATTCGAAAGCCACGAAAAGGCGACCGACACCTTCAAGTCGGGCAAGGGCCGTCCCTGGGGCGACCATACCCAATGCCTGTTTTGCGGCGTCGACCGGTTTTTCCGGCCCGGCTATCAGGCCAATCTGATCGAGACGTGGATACCGGCACTTGAAGGCGTTGAGGCCAAGCTCAAGTCGGGCGCCAAAGTTGCAGACATCGGATGCGGCCACGGTTCCTCGACCGTGCTCCTGGCGCAAGCTTATCCGAAGTCGACCATCCATGGGATAGACTTCCACGCGCCTTCAATCGAGGAAGCGAAGAGAAAGGCCGCTGAAGCGGGCGTAACCAATGTCGAGTTCCAGGTGGCCAAGGCGCAGGACTTTGCTGGCGAGGGCTACGACTTCGCCTGCATCTTCGACGCGCTGCACGATATGGGCGACCCCGTGGGCGCCGCGAAGCACATCCGTGAGACCCTCGGGCCCGACGGCACGCTAATGCTGGTCGAGCCGTTGGCGGGCGACACAATGGCCGAGAACATGCATCCGCTCGGGCAGATCTTTTACGCGTTCTCGACCACGGTCTGCACCCCCAACTCCTTGTCGCAAGAGGTCGGACTGGGCCTGGGAGCGCAAGCGGGCGAGAAGCGATTGGCCGAGGTCTGCAAGCAGGCCGGCTTCGCCAGTGTCCGCCGCGCCGCCGAGACGCCGACCAACATGGTGCTGGAGGTTACGGGCTAATCTGCGCTCAGGCCGGCTGGGTCAGGCGAAGCTTGCCAAGATAATCGAGCTTGCCGACCTTCACGCCTTTCGCCCGCAGGATGCCGTAGGCCGTCGTGGCGTGGAAGTAGAAGTTCGGCTGGCTGAAGGTGAAGAGGAAGTCCTCGGCGGTGAAGTCGAGACGCTTTTCACCGATCTCAAAACGCATCGGCTTGCCGATAAAGCTTTCGAGTTCGTCCTCGCCGACGCTCTCGAGCAGCGCGATGGCGCCATCCAGGCGCTCGCGCAGTTCGTTCAGCGAACCGGGCAGGGCTTCGGCGAAGTTCGGCGAGAAGACGCCTTGGCGCACAGCTTCGATGGCCCCTTGGCTGTGTACGGCCATGGACTTCACCTGATAGCTGAAGGGAAACATGTCTTCCGCCAGGCGTGCGTCGACCACGGAGGATTCGTCGAGGCCGCAAGCCGCTGCCTTGTCGAGCCATCCGCGTCCGGCACCGAGGATCTGGAGCCAGCTGGGAACGAGGGCGGCGTGAAGCGAAAGCGGCATTTGGAAGTCTCCCAATCGGTTTGGTGGCGCGGCCATAGCGGATTTGGCGTTCGACACCAGATGCCAAGCCCGCCGCCGTGCGGATGACGCTGCCTCTTTCCTTTTGAGCGTCATTGCGCGATGCCCGTCAGGGTCGATGACGAGGTGACTGCCATGACCAAGGCCTGCCTTGCCCTGCTTGCCGCTTGCTCAGCTTTGTCGCCGGCTATGGCGCAGGCCCCGCGCGCGATGCTCGAATATTCCTCGGCCGCGGCGATCCGCGACGGTTGCCTGGCCTGGGCGAGGGAGCGCAAGCTGACGGTGGCCGTCGCCGTCTATGACGAGAGCGGGAGGATGCTGGCTTTCGCCCACATGGATGGCGCCGCCACCGCCGTAGCGGAGTTCGCCCAGTGGAAGGGCCGCTCGGCCGCCACGATCCATGTCGCTTCGGCAGAGACCGCCAACTGGGGGAAGGGACCGCCCGGCCTCGCCACCTGGGAAGGCGGCCTGCCGATTTTTTCCACCAACGGGGTGGCGCTGGGCGGCGTAGGCGTGTCTGGTGCGGAAAGCTCAGAAGATGTCGCTTGCGGACGGGCAGGAATTGCCGCCGCCGGATTGAAAGAAGCGGCGTAGTAGCGGGAGAGACAATGCCGATTACCAGTTTCGAAGGGAAAACCGCGTTCATCACCGGCGGCGCCAGCGGCATCGGCCTTGGTATCGCCAAAGTACTGGCTTCGCGGGGTGCAAAGGTCGTCCTGGCCGATCTCAGGCAGGATCACATCGACCGTGCGCTGGCGGACTTCGCGGGCGGCGGGCGTTCCAACCTTGTTTCCGCTCTGCAGCTCGATGTGACAAACCGCGAGCAATACCGGGACGCTGCGAAGCGTATGCTGGACGAGTTCGGCGGCATCGACATTCTGGTCAACAATGCCGGCGTCGGTCTCGAAGGGCCGGTCCTCGAAGCTACCTATGCCGACTACGACTTCGGCTTCGGGGTTAACGTCGGCGGCGTCATCAACGGCTTCGTGGAGTTCCTGCCGCAAATGATTGCACACGGTCGCGGTGGTCACGTGGTTTCGACCGCCAGCCTCGCCGCGGAAGTTGTGATGCCGGAGTGGTTGGCGATCTATGCCTCAAGCAAGGCGGCCGTGTGCCACTATTGCGAGGCTGTGAAACCGGCCTTGGGGGAAAAGGGCATCGGTGTCTCCATCCTCCTCCCAGGCCCGGTAAAGTCCAATATTCACGAAACGCAGCAGAACCGCCCGGCTCATCTTCTGCAGAGCAGTGGCTACAAGGCCAGCGAAGAGCGGCTCTCCCGCCGCATCGTGGGCGACAACTGGATGGAGCCGGAGCAGGCGGGCGAACTGGTGGCGGAGGGCATCCTGGCCAACCAAACCTACATCGTCACACACGGCTACTATAAGGACGCGATGCGCGCGCGAGCCGAGGCCGTTCTTGCAGCGACACCCGATGTCAAAGAGGAAGCTCCCGACTTCGGGCAGTTCCGTGACGAGTAGGAAGAGGGTTCAATGGAAAATCTGACCGGCAAGGTCGCCTTCATCACGGGCGGTGCTAGCGGAATCGGCCTCGGAATGGCGCGTGCCTTCCTCGAGGAGGGCATGAAAGTCTCGCTCGCCGACTGGAGCGACGACCATATCGCGAAGGCGAAGGAGCAACTCGCGGGTAATAACGCGGTCCATTTCGTGAAGACCAACGTCGCCGAGCGCGAGAGCTTACGGGCGGCGGTGGACGAGACGTTGGAGGCCTTCGGCAAGATCCATGTGCTCTGCAACAACGCCGGTGTGAATGGCGGCGGGACGGCGGCCAGTGGCGACTTCGACGATTGGGACCGGGCGATCTCGGTCAATCTCGGCGGCGTGGTCAACGGCACCAAGATCATCGCGCCAATCATCCGCCAGCAGGGCGAGGGCGGGCATATCGTCAACACCAGTTCGATGGCGGGAGTCGTGCCGTTGCCGGGCCTCGCAGCCTACTCGACGGCCAAGTACGCCGTCCGGGGATTCTCGGAGAGCTTGAGGATGCAATTGGCCAAGGACGGCATCGGGGTGTCCTGTCTCTTCCCCGGGGCTACCCGCACTGCGTTGGTACCGATTCCCGAAGACGATCCGGAGCACATCAAGGAAGAAGGGGCGCCTCAGTTCCTCAAGGACCTGTGGGACGCCATGCGCGGTGCCATCGATCCCTCTGACACGGGCAAGGTGGTTGTGGAGGCGATCAAGCAGAACCGCTTCTACATTTTCACGAACCGCGAGTTCCTAGAAGAAGTGAAGCAGCGGCACCGCGAGATCGAAGAGGCGTTTCCGCTCGATGAGCCCACGCCGGGCCGCGTTAAGTTTGAATCCATGCGCGCGGCGATGGTTCGGGATCTCATGGCCCCGGGAAATCGGCCAGTTCCGACGCGGAAGGAAGGGGACTTCGCTCTCGACCTCGGGTCCGCTTCATCGGCAGGTGGACAATAGCAAAAAACCGCGCGGTAACCTGGGGTTAGGTTACCGCGCGGTTCTTGCGACCCTTAGGCTCGATTCAGCCTTCGGTCTGTCCCGCGTGCTTGGCCATGGCCGTCCGTACCTTGTCCCGCAGCGTTGGATCCGCCTGGGCGGCTTTTCCGATGGCGTTGTACTTGGCCGGATCCAATCCGGACTCCGTTACAGCCGCCTGCATCTTTGATTGTTTCTGATCGTCAGCGATCGACGTATCGGCCTGGATGGCCTGCAACTTTACCGTCGCTTTGGCAAAGCTATCGATTTCCGAGTCTGAGATGGTGGCCGCAGCGGCGGCATCGGCCGCTGGAGCGGCGTCAGCTGCTGGAGCTGCAGGTGAGGCCGGACCCTGCGCAGCGGGAGCCGGCGGCTCGGCTGCGTCGGCCGGCGCGCCAGCCTCCTGCGCTTGAGCTACGCCTGTTGCAAAAACCAAAGCAGCAAATGAGTAAGCAATCAACTTCATGGTATTCTCCTTCGCTCACAGCGAAACTCCGTGTCTGGAGTTGCACCGCGACGACCGTGCGAGGACATTGGGGGAGTGGCGCTTCTCAGTGAACGCCTATCCCTCATTCGTTTTTATCAATTGGTGATAACTTCGGCGTGAAAACGAAGGACTTCAAATATTAGTCGACAATATGTGCAACATGTCCGTTGAATGGCGATTTATTGAATTTTATTACTCAAACCAGCGTATGAAGCCCACAGTTCGTCGCTAAGCGCGCCATTGGCCGGTCCGGCTGATCCGGGTTTCGTTCAAAATCAGGCATTCGAGCTTTCCTGACCGGTGGCCGCGTGGCATCTGTCCCTAAAAGACAATCTCGGGAGGATGGGCGTGGCGATACCTTTCAGCGAAGCGATATCTCGCGCGCCTTTACGGACCTTTCAGTGGCTGACGTTCGGTATCTGCATGCTTGTCCTGGTAGCGGACGGCATCGACGCGCAACTTCTTGGGATCGTCGCGCCCAAAGTGATCGCCGATTTCGGTGTCGACAACGGGACCTTCGGCTGGGCGATGAGCGCTGCGCTCGTGGGTTTCGGGCTGGGCTCCTGGGGTGGCGGCTGGCTCGGTGACAAGATCGGCCGTCGCTACTCGTTGGCGGTAGCCGCAGTGATTTTTGCGTTATCGACCATCGCCGCGAGCACGGCAGACGGGGTCTGGCACATGGCCGCCTGGCGCATCGTTGGGGGATTCGGGTTTGGCTCCGCTTATGCCAACGCAATTGCCCTTGCGAGCGAGTGGTTGCCGGATCGTTGGCGTTCGGTGGGGGTGACCACTTTGTCGGTCGGTACACCTGCCGGCGGCTTTGTGATCGCGGCGCTCGCCCCGGCGCTGGTGGAGGGTTACGGCTGGCGAGGCTCTTTCGTCGTGTCAGGCGCCGCCACACTTCTGGTGGTCGTCCTGATCCTCGCGGTACTGCGCGACAGTCCCTCGTTCCTCCTTGCACGCGGCAAGAAGGAGGCGGCGCAACGGGCGGCTCGCAAAGTCCTCGACGAAGACATCGAGTTGGTGCCGGAATTGCACGACATGGCGGATGAAAGCGGTGCCAGGATCGGCGTTCTCCATCGCAGCAACTTCAGGCTGAACCTGGGCGTGGGCATCTCGTTCACGGCTGCCGCGTTGGTGGCCTACGCCATGCTCAGCTGGACGACCACGATGCTGACGGGCCAAGGCTTCAGTTTCGAGCAGGCCTCTTACGCCGTTTCGGTGGGTGGCATAACATCGGTATTCTCGTCGATCGCCGCGGGGTTGCTGGTGCGCGTGTTAGGCTCACGTTTGTTGGTGATGGGCATCAGCGCGAGCTTGCTCGGGACCTTGCTGGTGCTGGCCTATGTCATCGAGACCATGCCCGCAGCGCCGAGTGCGCAGACGCAAGTGCTGGTGGTGGCCCTGGTTGGTCTGGCGGCGGCGCTGTTCAGCGCGGGCATCGCGAGCATGTACGCGATCATGACTCATGCCTATCCCCCGTCGTGCCGTTCCGCAGGCATTGGCTTTGGCATCTTCATGGGCCGCGTCGGCGCGGTGGCGGCGACCCTGTTCGGGGGGAGGCTGCTCGACATGGGTGATGGCAGCGTGGTCCCCTTCTTCACGGTCCTGGCCTTCGGCGCTGTGCTGGTGTCGGCCGCTGCGTTCATTGTCGACCGACAGGTCCCGCCAGCCAGTCGCGTGTAGCACGCCACTCTTGACCACCACCTGAGAAGGGGAATTGCCACCGGCAGTTTCCGGGTTTCTGCGGATTTCGGGAAAGCGGTAACGCGGCTTGATTGGAGGCCCATCCAATCCGGCGCGAGGATCGACATTTCGGATATGAACCCAGGTAGACCCGGTGCAGTTGATCCACTTCCCAGTTGGAACCCCGGTCGCGCGAAATCGGTGCTTCTCGATTTCGTCGCTCGTGTGACGGATCAATCCGGAGCCGACTTCGTTCCACCGGCGGACCGGGTGGCGACTTTCGACAACGACGGCACCTTGTGGTGCGAATACCCGCTGCAGGTGCAGGTCTTCTTCCTGGTCGACCGGGTTAAAGCCCTGCGCGACGCCGATCCCTCGGTGGGCGACCGGCAGCCGTTCAAGGCCCTGCTCGAGCATGATGCCGCAACCTTGCACTCACTCGGGAAGCAAGGTCTGATGGAACTCTTCGCTGCCACTCACGCCGGAATGAGCGAGGAGGAATTCGGAAGAGTCGCCCACGATTTCCTTGCCACGGCCAAGCATCCGAAACTCGGCACGCTGTTCTCCGAGAACGTCTATCGGCCGCAAGTGGAACTGCTCAAGTTCCTGCGCGGGAATGGCTTCCGCACCTTCATCGTCACCGGCGGTGGTATCGAATTCGTTAGGGCCATCTCCGAACAACGATACGGAGTAATGCGCGACGAAGTCGTCGGTTCGAACGACAAGCTGCAGTTCGAGATCGTCGATGGCAAGGCCCAGGTGAAGAAGCTGGGCGAGTTGAACAGCTTCGACGATCGCGAGGCCAAGCCCGCCAACATCGCGCTCCACATCGGCCGCCGGCCGATCCTGGCGTTCGGCAACTCCGACGGTGACCTGGCCATGCTCCGCTACGCGCTCGGCGGCGAAGGACCGCGACTGGCTCTGCTCCTCCACCACGACGATGCCGAACGGGAGTTCGCATACGACAGGGAATTCCATCTAAGCCCTCTCGCCGAGGCGCTCGACAAGGCGGATGCATACGGGATCGTGCTGACCAGTATGAAGACCGATTGGGCCGAGGTCTTCTGAGCCAACAGTGCGGACCTCCTAGGGACAAACGCCGCGCCCTGCAGGGGCCAGCGCTTTCCTTTCAGCGCATTGCCGGCACGAGACAGGGTCCGCCACCACGCATTCTCAGGGATTATGCCGATGGCAGCTCAAGCCATGGCGGACAGAGTTCAATGGGAAGGGACTCGCGTCGTTGGAGAGTGTTATGCCGAAGGGAAAGCCGAATATTCTGTTCATCATGGGTGACGACATTGGGTGGTTCAATCCAAGCTGCTACAACAGCGGGATAATGGGCTACAAGACGCCCAACATCGACCGCATCGCAAACGAAGGAGCGCGCTTCACCGACTGGTATGGTCAGCAAAGCTGCACTGCCGGTCGAGCTGCCTTCCTGACCGGTCAGTCTCCAATCCGCACCGGCCTAACAAAAGTTGGACTTCCAGGCGCAGATTTGGGGCTCGGCCCTGACGATCCCTGCATCGCGCAAGTCCTGAAGGCGCAGGGTTACGCGACGGGTCAATTCGGCAAGAACCATCTTGGCGACCGGGATGAGCACCTGCCGACCATGCATGGCTTCGACGAGTTCTTCGGCAATCTCTACCACCTGAATGCCGAGGAGGAGCCGGAGAACGAGGACTATCCGAAGGATCCGAAGTTCCGGGAAAAGTTCGGCCCGCGCGGAGTGCTCAAGTGCAAGTCCGATGGCAAGGGCGGTCAGAAGATCGAGAACACCGGCCCGATGGGCAAAAAGCGGATGGAGACCGTCGATGAGGAATTCCTCGGCGCTGCCAAGGACTTCATCAAGCGCAATCACAAGGCGGGCGGTCCCTGGTTCTGTTACTTTAACTCAACCCGGATGCACGTCTTCACGCACCTGAAGGAGGCGTCGAAGGGCAAGACCGGGCTCGGCCTCTATCCCGATGGGATGGTCGAACACGATGGCCATGTAGGTGAGCTACTCGATCTTCTCGACGAGCTCGGCGTCACCGAAAACACCATCGTCGTTTATACCACCGACAACGGCGCTGAGTGTTTCACCTGGCCAGACGGCGGTACCACGCCGTTCAAGGGCGAAAAGGCGACCAACTGGGAAGGGGGCTTCCGCGTCCCTTGCGTGATCCGCTGGCCCGGGGTGATCGAGCCGGGCCAGATCATCAACGACATCTGCGCGCATGAAGACTTCCTGCCGACGTTCGCGGCGGCGGCGGGAGACACCGATGTCGTCGAACGCGTGAAGAAGGGTGGAAAGATTGGCGACAAGAAGTTCAAGGTGCACCTTGATGGCAACAACCTGATCCCGGCCTTCAAGGGCGAGGCGAAGGAATGGCCGCGGCAGGGATTTGCCTACTGGAGCGACGATGGCGATCTGATGGCGCTACGCGTGCGGCAGTGGAAGGTCGCATTCCAGGAACAGCACACCGAGGTTAACCCGAAAACGCCGCTCGGCGTCTGGCAGGGCAACTTTACCGCGCTGCGGGCACCGATGTTGTACAACATACGAACAGACCCGTTCGAGCGAGGTCCCGAGAGCATCTACTACGGCGACTACTCCGCCCACCGGATGTTCCTGTTCGTGCCGGCGCAGGCGATCGTCGGACAGTTGCTCGCCAGCTTCAAGGAGTTCCCGCCGCGGGCCAAGGCGGCGAGCTTCACGGTAAGCGACGCCATGGAGAAGATCTCCACCGCGAGCCCCAGTCAAAACTGACATCTGAAAGCCGGTGCCCGTTCGGATCGCGTCACGCCCCGGACGGGCCGGCTAACTTCGGAGTAAGTGCCATGGCGAAGAAAAAGCCGAACATTCTGGTCATCTGGGGGGACGACATCGGGATCAGCAACCTCAGTTGCTACACTCGGGGCCTGATGGGCTACCAGACGCCCAACATCGACCGGATCGCCAATGAAGGGATGATGTTCACCGACAGCTACGGCGAGCAGAGTTGTACAGCCGGCCGCTCATCCTTCATCACCGGGCAGAGCGTGCTGCGCACGGGCCTGTCAAAGGTCGGGGCTCCCGCCTCTCCTATCGGCATGAACGAAAAGATCGTGACCATCGCCGCGCTGCTCAAGGAGCAAGGCTATGCCACCGGTCAGTTCGGCAAGAACCACCTTGGCGATCTCAATCACATGCTGCCGACCAATCACGGCTTCGATGAGTTCTTCGGCAACCTCTACCATCTCAATGCCGAAGAAGAGCCAGAGATGGACAACTATCCGAAGGATCCCCGCTTCAAGGCCATGCTGGGGCCGCGCGGCGTGATCCATAGCTGGGCGACCGAGAAGGATGACGCCACCGTGCATGAGCGTTGGGGCAAGGTCGGCAAGCAAAAGATCGAGGAAACCGGACCGCTTACCAAGAAGCGCATGGAGACCTGCGATGACGAATTCGTCGCCGCAGCCACCGACTTCATCAAGCGTCAGAATGAGGCGGGGCAGCCATGGTTCGTCTGGCTGAATACCACCCACATGCATATGTTCACGCACACCAAGAAGGAAAGTCTTGGTCAGGCGGGACGCTGGCAATCGCCGTACCACGATACGATGATCGACCATGACAAGAACGTCGGCGAGATGCTCGACTTGCTCGACGAGCTTGGCCTCGCCGAGGATACCTTTGTCATGTACTCGACCGACAACGGGCCGCACCGCAACAGTTGGCCGGATGGTGGCATGACGCCCTTCCGCAGTGAAAAGAACACAAACTGGGAAGGCGCTTTCCGCATTCCACTACTGATCCGTTGGCCTGGCAAGGTCGAGGCGGGCGCGGTTTCGAACGAGATCGTCCAGCACCACGATTGGCTACCCACCTTCATGGAGATGGCGGGCGCTCTCGACGTGGTCGACCAGCTCAAGAAGGGCTACAAGGCCGTCGGGCGGACCTACAAGAACCATATAGATGGGATGAGCTTGCTGGGCTATATTACCGGCAAGGAGAAGGAAAGTCCGCGTAACTTCTTCTTCTACATCAGTGATGACGGCGACATTCTGGCCATGCGCTATGACAACTGGAAGATCGTGTTCATGGAGCAGCGCTGCCAGGGGACGATGCAGGTCTGGGCAGAACCGTTCACCCGATTACGCTTGCCGAAGATATTCAACCTTCGGACGGATCCTTATGAGTTCGCGGATGTCACCTCGAACACCTACTACGATTGGTTTCTGCACAACGACTACTTCATCTTCGCCGCCCAAGTCGGGGCCGCGAAGTTTGCAGAAACCTTCAAGGACTTCCCGCCGATCCAGCGACCCAACAGCTTCACGATCGACGACGCGGTGGCGAAGATGGCGGACGCGGGTGCCGGCGCAAGTTAACGCTGGTACAAAGAATAACGCCCGCGATCGATGATCGCGGGCGCTTCCTTTTTTGGCTTGAGCCGAGGTTAGCGAACCCGCGGGCCGCCGAAGGGGAGCGGCGGAGGGGGCCGGCGAGCGCCACGCGGCAGCTGGGCCTGATAGGCTCGGCCGCAGTGCTGGACGCAATAAGGGAACCCGGGGTTCACCTTCTCACCGCAGAAATGGAAGTCGGGCTCGCCCGGATGGCCCATGGGCCAGCGGCAGACCCTGTCGTTGAGATCGAGCAGGCTGGTCTTGTCGGCGATTTCCGGGCTCGGCCGGGCCGGGACGAGTCGGCGCGGCGGGGCCGGCGGAATCGGGGCCTGCTGATCGCCCGGACCCTGACGCAGGAATCCGCCAGGACCGACCGAGACGACGCGGGGCCGATCCGGATCGCGGTTGGGCAGCGGCTGGCTGGCGACAGGCGCGGCGGTGACGGGCTCGTCGTCCTCGACCTCGAACTCCGGCTCAGGCGCGGGGGGTTTGGGCTTTGGCTTTGGAGCGGGAGCGGCAGCCTTCGGCTCTTCCTTCGGCTTCGCCGCCGCCTTAGGCTCGTTGGCCTTCACCGGCGAGGGGCGCGACTTGAGGCCAAGGCGGTGCGCCTTGCCGATCACCGCGTTGCGCGACACGCCACCAAGTTCATCGGCAATCTGGCTAGCGGTGGCGCCGCCTTCCCACATCTTGGTTAGCGTCGCGATACGTTCGTCGGTCCAGCTCATCAGAAATCCATCTACAAATCCGGGCGGGCGGGACCGCACAAACCTTGCCAGCACCGGGCCGGGCCGATAGGCGCGGACCATGGCCGATCAAGCTCCAGCCGCTGCGCCGAATAATCTCGACAAGCAACCTGAATCTGTCGACCCCATCGCGAGTGCCGGGCGTACGTTTCCGCCCAAGGGGCAGCCACTGATCGCGGGTCTTAACCGGATCGGGCTGTGGAGCCTCTATATGAAGGAGGTGCGGCGGTTTCTCAAGGTCCAGACGCAAACCGTGTGGGCTCCGGCGATCACTACACTGCTTTTCCTGGTCATCTTCACCGTTGCGATGGGGCGGGGGGATCGCGTTATCCTCGGCGTTTCCTTCGCCACCTTTGTCGCGCCCGGCCTCGTCATGATGGGCATGATGCAGAATGCCTTCGCGAATTCCAGCTTCTCGCTTCTGGCAGGTAAACTGCAAGGCACGATCGTCGACCTGCTGATGCCGCCGCTGACCAACGCAGAGTTGATGATCGGCATCGTCGCCGCCGCGATTACGCGGGCCGTGATGGTCGGGGGCGCGGTCGTGCTCGCGATGGCGCTGTGGCCTGGCGTGGACCTGATGGCGGCACACCCCTGGGCGATCGTCTGGTTCGGCCTCATGGGCTCGACCATGCTGGCCCTGATGGGCCTGATGACCAGTCTCTGGGCGGAGAAGTTCGATCACGCTGCCGCCGTCACCAACTTCGTGGTCGCGCCGCTCTCGCTGCTTTCGGGCACGTTCTACGTAATCGAGAACCTCTCGCCCCTATTTCAGGGCCTGAGTCGCGCGAATCCGTTTTTCTACATGATCTCGGGATTCCGCTTCGGCTTCATCGGAGAGAGCGACATCGGCAACACCAACCACGCGGTCATCGGCGCCGCGATCGGCGTAGGAGTGCTCAACCTGGTCCTGGGATTCCTGACCTACCGGCTCCTCAAGAGCGGGTGGAAAATCAAGAGCTGAGCGTTCGCGAAGACGTCAGTGCGTGAGGCTGCGGCGCAACCGATAGCGTCCAGCCAGAAACGTTTCGAACAGTTGCGGGACGTTCGGATGGTCGACAGGTCCCCCGGCGCTGTCTTCCAACAGGTTCTGCTGGCTGACATAGGCGACGTAGGAAGAATCGTCGCTTTCGGCGAGGAGGTGATAGAACGGCTGATCCCGGCGGGGGCGCATGTCCTGGGGAATCGCCTCATACCATTCTTCGGTGTGAGCGAAGACCGGATCAATGTCGAAAACGACGCCGCGGAAGTCGAAAAGCTTGTGTCGCACCACGTCACCGATCGCGAAACGCGCTTCGACCCGCTGTGAAGCTTCGATCAGCCTGCCTGCCCGGGGCGAATAGAATTGAGCTCGTTCCATTATCCTAGGATATAGGATACCTCTGGATGGCAGCAAGGTTCCGGACGCCGGAATCCCCAGCCCAATCTCGTTCTGCGAAGTCTGGGGCTTGGCAAGCCAGAGACGTTCCGCTAACCGCCGCGCTCCTGACCGACCGGGGGCCCGTTTTGGGCTCCTGAGCCCTTCTCGGAGAGGTGGCAGAGAGGTCGAATGCGCCGCACTCGAAATGCGGTTTACGGGCAACCGTAACGTGGGTTCGAATCCCACCCTCTCCGCCAGACAGTCCTTGTTAAGCAAGGACTTTCATTTTCCCCACAGCCATTTTTTGATGGTCTTTTCGACTGTTTCGCCAACTTACGGCGCGGCCCGGAATGTCGGAAATTTCGCCGTTCGGCTGTTTGGCGAGAATGGGCTGATTTTCTGCCGAGATTTCCGCGGGTTATTTTTTCGGACCGCAACTCGGTTTCGAATCCTATTGGGTCCATCGGACGCCTCCGGAAATTGCGCGGGGGCAGAAATAACGTCCTGTGCAAAGTTAACCTTTCGGGGATGCGCAGTCGAAGTGTTAGAAGGCCAGTTATGATGCAGTCGGCAATTAAACGCCGACATTCTCGCAACAGTCCCGCCTAAGCCACCTAGCAAGGTGAGCCACGAAAAAGAGAAGAACCCAATATCGGATAATTATGAATTAACAGGAGGTTGGGATGAGAACATTCGATCGCTCGGCGTCACGAGACGTCCTCCCTGCCGCAGGCATGACTGCCCTGTTTTTAGCGTTATCCGCCGTCCCAGCGGCCGCCCAGGACGAGTCCCAGCCAAGCGCAGCACCTGCGGAGGCCACCCCTGAACAGGAAGGGGAAATCGTTGTTACGGCCCAGTTTCGCGAACAGCGCCTGCAGGATACGCCGATAGCCATTACGGCGGTTAACGCCGAAATGCTTCAGGCCCGCAGCCAAACCAATATCGCCGAAGTCGCCGCTCAGGCTCCCAACGTCACCCTGAAACCGCAGGGTCCCGCCTTTGGTCCTTCGCTCGCGGCCTCGATCCGCGGTGTCGGCCAATACGATTTCAACCCGGCTCTCGAGCCCGGCGTCGGCTTGTACGTCGACGACGTCTATTACGCGACTCTCACAGGGGCGATCTTCGACCTGCTCGATCTCGAGCGGGTCGAAATCCTTCGCGGACCGCAGGGCACGCTTGCCGGAAAGAACTCGATCGGCGGTGCGGTAAAGCTCTTTTCCAAAAGACCGACCGGCGACGGAAGCGGCTACGTCTATGGCGCTTATGGCAGCCGTAATCGGATCGACCTTCGTGCCGGCGCCGACTTTAAGCTCACCGACGACCTGTTCATGCGTGTTGCTGGCGTGGCGCGAAAGCAGGGGGGCTACGTCGACCGGCTCGACTTTGGCTGCGTCAATCCTCCCGGATCGGCCCTCAATCCCGCTGTTGGCGGCGTCGCCTCCCTTACGGGCGGCGATTGCCGGATCACGCGCGACGGGGACGTCAACTACCAGGCCGGACGCGTGCAGCTGCGTTATACGCCCTCTGACCGCATCGATATCAATATCATTGCCGATTACACAAACGACGATCGAAACGCCGCTGCCAGTGTTTTGTTGTTGGCCGATAACACCGCCAACCCCAACATTCGCGGGAATGCCACGGCCGTCCCTTACGATAGTCGGTTTATCTGCGGCCAGTATTGCAATTACGCGAGCTACTTCTCGCCGGCCGGCTCTTGGCAAACCCCTCCGGTAGCGGGTTACCCGCTCATCGAGACACGAGGGGACGGTCGGTCGAAGTTCGACGGCTGGGGCGTCTCGGGCCAGATTGACTTCGATATCAACGACAATCTGCAGCTGCAGTCGATCACGGCGTATCGCCAATACGACCTCGACTTCACCAATGACGATGACAACTCGCCGCTGGCGATCTCCAACGGTTTCGGCAACCTCGATTACTGGGGCTTCACCCAGGAGCTCCGGCTCAACGGCTCGATGCTCGACGACGCCCTCAACTGGACGCTGGGCGCCTTCTACCTGGACCAGCGTTCCACTTATGCGACGTTCCAGGACATCCGCTACGCCCCAATCCCGCTCCAATTCCAGGGTGACGATCCGGTCAACGCCAGCACCAAGGCCGCGTTCGCGGCGCTTTCGTGGGAGATCATCGACGCGCTCACCCTGAATCTCGGCGCGCGCTACACTGACGAGCACAAGGACTACACCTTCTCCCGCCGCAATCGGGACGGCTCGCTCAACCCGTTCCTCGGCGCGCTTGACGGGGTCACAGGTGTTTACGACGGCAGCAAGTTCGACTGGCGCGTCAACCTGCAGTATCGCCTGAGTGACGAGGTGATGACCTACGCGCAGGTCTCCACGGGCTTTAAAGGCGGCGGCATTGGCCCGCGGCCGTTCAACCCGGCACAGGTTCAGCCGTTCGGTCCTGAAACCCTGACTGCCTACGAAGTGGGCATAAAGACCGACCTCTTCGATCGCGTCGTGCGGTTGAACGCGGCGGCGTTCTTCTCCGACTACACCGACATCCAGCTCACCTTGCTTGCCTGTCCGCAGTTCGGTGGGCCTGGGCCCTGTGCCCTGCCGCAGAACGCTGGCGACGCGCACATAAAAGGCCTGGAACTGGAGACGACCATTGACCCGGGCAATGGACTGCTCGTTGACGGTTCACTCAGCTATCTCGACTTTGACTACACCTCGATCAATCCGCAGGCAGGCGGACCGAGTGCGCCGGGCGGCGTGCAGGAAGGGATGATTGCTCCCTACACACCGAAGTGGAAATGGGCGTTTGGTGTCCAGTATGAAGTCGATCTTGGGACCACCGGTTCGATCACACCGCGTGTCGATGCCTCCTACCAGTCGGACATCTTTTCAAACGCCGTGAATGGCCCGAACAATCATATCGATGGCTACACCCTGGCCAATGCTCGCCTGACCTGGAGAAACCCTGACGAGGATCTCGAAGTCTCGCTGGAAGTGACCAACCTGTTCGACAAATACTACCTGTTGACGAGTTTTGACCTCACGGGCGCCGGTGCCGGGCTTGTGTCCGGTCAGCCGGGACGGCCGCGCGAATGGGCCGTCAGCGTCAAGAAGACTTTCTGATAGGCCGCTATCGACGGCGTCGCGTTCGCGAAGACATATGCGTCGTTCAGCGCGGCGAGCGTTCGACTTGTGAATTTCTATGCACGACGGGATTTCGGATGGAGCACGCTGGGCCTGTTCGCCGGATGGGGGCTACGGGGTAAGGCGGCGATAGGAGCTAGCCTCTACATGGGTGGCCAATGGTTGCAGCCTGGCCTTACTTACAACGCCACCAATTATCGCCTCGATTAGTCGACAATCTGCGAATGACCCATGGTCTGGAACATTGCTTTGGGCCCCGCAGTTAGCGCACCATGGTATCCCCGCCAGCAAAACTCCGGGCAGCACTGCCAACCGTGTTTCTCCCGACGCTGGGTGCAATCGCACTTCTGGCACTAATCGTCGGAACGGTCCTTCATTACTCCACCAGCCGGTCAGATGAGCTGGCGGTTGAGCGACAGAATCGGCTTATCGCGCTTGGCATGCAGCAAGCCATTGCGAAAGTTGCCAATGATCAGGAAGCCTCGACCCGCTGGGACGATGCGGTTCAGCATCTGAACCAGCGGCCGCTCGATTACCGGTGGATCGACAACAATCTCGGGATCTGGTTCAACTCTTACTATGGGCACGACGAAGTCTACCTGCTCGACCCTGCTGACCAGCCGATCTACGCGATGCAAGGAGGCGTTCGAGCTAATCCCGAGACATTTCGGCGGGTAGCGGCGCAGGCTGTCCCCTTGGCGGAAGAACTCCGCCGCACTCTTCGATCTCCCTCCCGCCCACGCACTGCCGGAGAAGGCGCAACGCCCGGAGCGTGGGACATGGCGGTCGTAGCAGGCCGACCCGCCATCCTGAGTGTCAAACCGATCGTCCCAGAGACGGGCGAGGGCACCCTCCAGCCGGGTACGGAATACCTGCACGTCAGCGCGCGTTATCTTGACGGAACGTTGCTCGGACAGCTCTCGCGCGACTTTCTTGCGAAGGATGCAAGGTTCAGCTCGAGGCCCGAGGGTGAAGCTTCCTTACCGGTTCGCAACCGCGCAAGGCAGACCATCGGCTATATAGTCTGGACCCCATTCCAGCCTGGTGAACAGGTCGAGAAGCGGATGATTCCGGCGCTGGCCTTGGCGCTGATGTTTGTAGCGGCATTGCTTGCCTGGCTTCTCCACCAGGCCTGGCAGCGGGCACGGGAGGAAAGAGAGCTTCTCGAACTCACGTTCGAAAATGTCACCCAGGGTATCCTGCTTACTGATTCCAACTTGCGCCTCATGATCTGGAATCAGCGGTTGTGCGATATGTTCGGCTTTGCACCCCAAGCGCTCAAGGTCGGCACAGAACTGCGCGATCTCGTCCTGATCAACGCCCAACGCGGCGAAGTGGGGGAGGGCGATCCTGCGGAGATCCGCGACCATGTCATTGCGTCGATCGCGAGGGGCGATGAGCAACGCGCCGAAATGCTGCGTGAGGATGGCCGCATACTCGAGCTTTTCGGTCGGACAATTTCGGGTGGACGCTATCTGCTCATTACCCGGGACGTGACCGATGAACGCAAGGCCGCCCGGTTGAAGGAGGAACTGGTTTCGACCGTCAGCCATGAGCTTCGCACGCCTCTTACGGCGATAGCCGGATCGCTGGGCCTAATGGTCGGATCGCCTGTCGAGCCGTTGCCTGAAAAGGCAGCCCGGTTAGCGCAGATCGCGTTGCGGAACTGCGAACGGCTGATCGCACTCGTCAACGACCTGCTCGACATGGACAAGCTGGCGTCGGGAACCGCGGAATTCGAATTCAAGGAAGTCGATCTTCGCGATCTAGTCCGGGACGCCGTCGAGCATAATCAGCCTTATGCGGAGCGCTTCGGTGTAACCTTGAAAGCCGAGCTGCCCGCGAAGCCGTTCACGGCGCGCGTCGACCCTCTTCGCATCGAACAGGTTCTGGCCAATCTCCTCTCGAATGCCGCCAAGTTTTCGCCGCGCGGCAGCGACGTCCAGGTGATGCTGGAAACAGAGGGCGCCAAAGCTCGAATTAGCGTGGTCGATCAGGGGTCGGGCATCGCTCCCGAATTCAGGAACCGGCTCTTTACGCGTTTCGCCCAGCAGGACGCGACATCGCAAAGACAGCAGTCCGGCACGGGGCTAGGTCTCGCGATCACCAAGGCAATCGTGGAGAGACACGGTGGGCGGATCTGGCTGGACCCCGAGGTGACCGTCGGTTCGACTTTCCATTTGGAACTTCCCGTAACTGGCGCTTAGACCGGCGGTATGGCGGACCCGACCGCAAGGTAGGGAAAGCGGGCATCGCTATCAGTCAACAGAGGGCCCCGATCTCCCTCCGATAGGGCCAAGAAGTATCTGCTTGGAATTGCGAAGTGATCCGTCTTGCGTCACGGGCTAGGTTACAAGCGGATGCGCCAGGTCATGCTTCCGATGGAGAAAGTCGCCGTGAAAGATACCTTCACCCTCGCTCTATCCTGCCGCAATCAGCCGGGTCTGGTCGCAAGAGTCTCGACGTTCCTGACGGCTAGCGGGGCGGATATTGTCGACTTGCAGCAATACACCGATCCCATCAGCGCGGGCTTCTTTCTGCGAGCCGAGTTCAAGGGTTCGACGCCGGTCGCCGAGTTGCAGACAGGATTTGCGCCCATCGCCAGCGAGTGTGAAATGGAGTGCCGTTGGCGCTCGCCCGGCTACGTGCCAAAGGTCGTGCTGCTCGTATCCAAGTTCGACCACGCGTTCGGCGACCTGCTGTATCGCATGCGGATCGGCGAAATAAACATGGAGGTGTTGCCGCGATCAGCAATCACCCGCGCGAAGCGTTGACCACTTCGCTGATCCAGGACATCCCCTATCACTACCTCCCCATCACCAAGGAAACCAAGCCTCAGCAGGAGGGCCAGATCAAGGACCTGGTCACCAGAAGCGGCGCAGAGCTGGTAGTGCTTGCGCGCTACATGCAGATCTTCTCCGACGAGTTGACCGAGTTTCTCTCAGGCCGTTGCATCAATATCCATCATTCGTTCTTGCCCGGCTTCAAGGGGGCGAAACCCTATCACCAGGCCTACGATCGCGGCGTGAAACTGATCGGTGCGACCAGCCACTACGTGACGACCGACCTCGATGAAGGGCCGATCATCGCGCAGGACGTAGCGGTGGTAAGCCACCGCGAAACGCCCGACGAGTTGGTCGAGAGGGGACGCGACGTGGAGCGACGAGTGTTGGCCCGGGCGGTCAAGTCGCACCTTGAGTACCGGGTGTTCCTGAACGGTAATCGGACGGTCGTATTCGACTGACCACCTCAGTCTGCGATGTCAGAAGAACCGGATCGACGTCTCATCTGATTTGACCTGCATGATGGCCCGAATGCAGGTCGGGGTTGCCAAGGAAGACCCCCGGCTTGCGCCGGGGGCTCTCGTTCCGTCAGCCGCCGAGGCCCTCCTTACCGACCTCGATCATGGCCCCCACAGGCAAGGCCCTGGCGCTTAAGCCGGGGGGAGCGTTGTTCCCTGGCGAAACCGTCAGGCCGGCCGCATTGTCGACCACGAGCTTGGCCCACAGCGTGTCGCCATCTCTGAACCAGGAAGTCTCACGGGCCTCGCGCAGAGCGGCCAGGCTGGCTTTTTCCACGCCCCCGGTCGCGGCCTTGAACCCGGGAAATTCGAGAATCACCGATGAGCCGTCGTCCATTTCGGTCAGGGACAAGGATAGCTTATCCCTTGCCGTCTCGACCCGTAGCTCGGCGCCACTGCCGATGGTGGTTTCCCCGACATATTCGAACCGCTTGCCGTGGCGCTGGAGGATGATCGGATCGGTGATGGGACCGGTCTCGAACCCGCTGAAATTGCCCGCGATGCTGAACCGGCCGATGTCGCCCTTACAGATCGCCGCATTCCAGGTCGCCTTGATCTGGCAGGCTTCTTCATCGGCCGCGATGCCGTTGTCGATAACGATATAAGCACCGGGAGTGCCGCTAACCGAGCCGTCCAGGTCGCGGAAGGCCGCGCTCTTGTAGGCGGCACTGCGTCCGTAGTCGGACGCCCAGCGGCGCTGGATCGGCGGGAAGCTGACCGGCTGGGCGTTGACGAACGTCAGGCCCTTGACCGAGTTGTCGGTGCTCATGCCGAAGCTGGTGAACAGCAGGTAGGAGAGCGCGCCCGCGTCACGAAGATCGTTGGACACGTAGTTCACGAACTTGGTGTTTTCCACTTCGTGGTGGAAATCGTAATACTCGTAGCCGCGGATCGGGAAATCGGCGGCGACGTTCGGCAGGCTGCGGCCGTAGGCTAGTTCCTCGGGCGTGGTCGGGTTTCCGATGTTGTCGCTCTCCCCGACGAACAGTGAATCGACCACCCGTGACGTGAAGGGCGCGATACCGGGAATGCCGGACGCATGAGTGAAGCCGATGGCGTTATCGGCCAGTTTCAGGTTGGTGTAGAGGTGGTACTCACCACGGCCCCAGATCGCACCGTTGCGGTTCTTGTATCCGGTGAAATTGTCGAACACCGATACCACCAGGCCGCTCTTCGTATCGGTCGGGTCGGCGTAGGCGGTAAGATTGGGGCCGGCGATACCGAACTTGCCGTCAGGCCCCGGGCCGCGATCAAGCATCAAGCCATCGAAATTGGAGTGGGCGGTATTGCCGCTGAACTCGCGCAGCTTGGTCCGTCCGGGCCAGGTGTTGGCGCTGATCTCCGTTCCCGCGAACGCCCCCGTTGGATGCTGCGGAAAGGCCATCCAGAAGCCAATCTGGTCGGACCCGGCGGCGACGTTGTCCCGATAGATGTTGTCGGGGTTCGTGATCCAGAAAGTGGAGACGGTATTGTCCGAAGGAATCAGGATATGCTCAGAAGCCTGACCCTTCGTGGACTGATGAGCCAAAGTAAGATTCGTCGGTTCGCAGGGCAGGGTGGGATGACACTTGGTCATGATGCCGAGGTTGTGGACGAACTGGTTGCCGGTCTCGACCGCGTCTTCGAGGAAGAAGCAGTGGCCCACGGTGTTGAAGGTGA
>NZ_JAHFVK010000004.1 GCF_018599195.1 Croceibacterium selenioxidans
GCTTGGCAAGTCGTGCGATCCGTTGCAGAAACTCAAGCCAATAAGAACGGGACACGCAGTTCCGATTGAGGGGGATGACCGTCATGCGCATGCCATCGCGCCTGCTTCGTATTGCTTTGCTTTTGCCGGCGTCGCTGTTGCTGGGCCTAAGTGCGGGAGTGGCGGCCCAGGAGCATCACGCCCATGGGCCTGCAGCGGCTGCCGCAGGCACGCCGCCGTCAGCGATGAGGACAGGGCGCTGGTCCGATCCGGCCACCTGGCCTGACGGAAAGGTGCCGGGCCAGGGCGACGCGGTCACGATCGGGCGGGACATGGCGGTGGTGCTCGACGTCGATCCCCCCGCCCTGCGCAGCCTGACCATCGACGGCAAGCTCAGCTTTGCCGACGATCGCGATATCGGCCTCGAAACCGAGTGGATCTATCTGCGCGGGGGCGAGCTGCAGATCGGCAGCGAGGCCCAGCCCCATACGCGCCAGGCCACCATCACCCTGACCGACACGGTCCCGGGGGAAGACGTCAACACCATGGGCGACCGCGGGATCGTGCTCATGGGCGGGACGCTGAGCCTGCACGGCGACCGCGCGCACACCTGGACCAAGCTTGCCCAGACCGCCGCGGCCGGCAGCAGGCAGATCGAAGTGCTCGATGCCTCCGGCTGGCGCAAGGGCGACGAGATCGTCCTCGCCTCGACCGACTTCAATCCCCGGCAGGCCGAGCGGCGCACCGTCGCGGCCATCAAGGGCAACGTAATTACGCTCGATCGCGCCCTCGACTACATGCACTTCGGCCAGATCACCTATGGGGTCGACGAGCGCGGCGAGGTCGGCCTGCTGACGCGCAATATTCGCATCCAGGCGTCCGATGACGCGGAACGCTCCTACTTCGGCGGCCACATCATGGCGATGGCCGGGTCCAAGGTGCAGGTCTCGGGCGTCGAGCTCAATCGCATGGGCCAGCACCTGCACCTCGCCCGCTACCCGATGCACTGGCACCTGCTGGGCGAAGGCCAGGGGCAGTACATCCAGAACTCCTCGATCCACGACACCTACAGCCGCTGCGTGACCGTGCACGGCACCAACAACGTGCGCGTGGAAAACAACGTCACCTTCAACACCGTGGGCCACTGCTTCTTCCTCGAAGACGCGGTCGAGACCGGCAACCAGTTCGTCCACAACCTCGGCATCATGACCAAGTGTCATCCCACCCTGCCCTGCGAACCGACGAATCT